>CAVPSC010000001.1:0-843902 GCA_963708265.1 uncultured Actinomycetes bacterium
TGTCACGCCGGAGGTCGCGGGTTCGAGTCCCGTCGCTCCCGTCTTCGAACTGCATGCACGCAGGCGGTTTCGCTTGTTGGCGTTGCGATTCGATTCCCGAACAGGCAGCAAAAGGGCGGCGAACACCCTGGCGAGAACACTCTTGACCACGCCTTCTTCGACTCGTGTCGTCCCGAGAAAATGCAGCGCTCATCGAGCTGGATCAAGGGCACGATGGTCACGAGGTGCTGCGGAAATCCCGTCGCACCAGGGCTTTGCCGTTCAGCAAGGGATACTCGGAGCGATCCAGGGCGACGAACCCTCGATCCGACATCGCCGAGGTCAGCGTCTCGGGGTCAATGTCCGATGACACCGAGCCGAGAGCGTCGAACGACGATGCGTACTCCGTCGAGCTGACGAAGCTCCGCGTCGTTTCGCTGGATCACGCACGACAGCACCCCGACGGAGCGGGCGTTCGCAGCCGGGAAGGCGACGAACTCATCGATGCCGACGTACTCGATGATCAGGTTGGCGATGACGAGGTCGACGCGCTCGATCGTCACGGAGCGGTCGATTCTCGTCTCGATCAGGTGGAGGCGATCCCCGAACTCGTCGCGATACCGGCGTCGTCCAGGGCCTGCATCACCTCCGCGTTGCGCTCCTCGCTGCTCGTTGCCATCGCCTCTCCTCCTCGCTCGAAGATCCGTCGGACGCTACGCTAGCCCGCAGGGAACACGTACCGCACTGAAACCGACCGGCCGCACGAAAGGGCTGGAAATTGGCATCTTCGCCGATCCCGCCAGCCGCCGTAACGGCCTCGACCTCCTCGAAGACTCGCTCTTGTCAGCACTCGTGAAGAACCCCGACTGACCTGACGATCCGCTCGCCTGCGGCCGCGCTGATCTTCGTGTCGTCCAGGCCGCGGATCTCCCCCTCTCCGAGGTGGACCGCATCGGAGCCCTCACCGGTGGCGGAAATACCGCCTGCGACGTCGATCTCCGCGAGTGCCCCTCGACCTCGAGCGTGACAACGTTCGCGCCCGAGGTCCGCAGCTCGCCGCCGATCGCGACCTTGCCGATCGAGCCGCCCGACTTCACGCTCAGGGCGATCGCCTTCAGCGTCATCTGCACGCCCTTGACGAGGCTCAGCCCCGCCCCGCCCTCGGTGGTGAGGTCTCCTGCGATCTCGAGCACGGGGAGCGGCTTGGAGACCTGGACGCCGGTCGAGCCGTCACCGTGCGTCGCGATGCTCTCGAAGGAAGCGTGGTCGAGCGAGCCGTCGTAGACGTTGAAGCCGCGGGCGCCGGTCCCGAACGTCTGCACGGGTGCCCGCACGTCGAGCCGGCCGAGCCGGCCGAAGTTGACGAAGCCGATCCCGCTCGGGCCGAGCGAGGCGACCGGCGCCGTCGCGAGCCACGAGCTCACCTCGCCCCAGTTGTCGAGCACCATGTCGTTCTGCCCGTAGGTCGTCACCGGCCCCTCGTTCACGACCTCCTCGACGACCGCGCCCGAGATCACGAAGACACCGCCGCTGATCAGATCGGGCGTTCCCGCCGGAATACGGCCATCGGTGTGGATCTCGCCGGTCCGGAGCGCTGAGATTTTCAGCACGCCGCCGTCGCCGCGCCCGTCCCAGTCGCCGTGGCCGCCCACGAAGACGCCCGAGCCCCGCACTGGCGACCCCTCCGAGCCGGCACTGATCGCGCGCAACTCGGCCGTGATCACGACCGACTCGTCCGCCTGCCGGTTCCAGAGCGTGAAGCCGCCCTGCAGCGCCTCGACGCCGAAGCCGCGCGGACGCACCGCACGTCCACGAACGTCCGCCCGCTCCACGTGCAGACCGTCGACGACCACGCGTCCGGCGCGGACCGAGTCATCCGCGAGGAGCAGCACCTGCCCGGCGGTCGTCACGTTCCGTAACGTCAGCGTTCCGAGGTCGGCAACCGACGTGTCGTTCAGCACCGCGACCTCGTCGTCTGCGGTGCGTACGGTCACGTCCTCGAGTGTGTTCTGCGAGGTCAGCCGTACGCCCTTCGCGCCGAACTCGAGCACACCCCCACGCACCGTCACACCCGGCTTCAGCGTGATCATCGGCATCCCCGAGACCGTCCCACGCACCTCGATCTCGACCGCCTCCGAGGCAACCGCGTCGAGCAGCTCCCCCGCGTTCCCGACCACCCGAAACCCGCTCACCGCTCTCCCTCTTCTCCGTCAGCCCGGACCCACGACGAACATCACGTCGTCGACGTAGCACCAGCTCCAGTCCTCGCTCGGCTCGACCGAGCGGGCGACCGGATGTGCGACCTCGTGCGCGTGGCGGCTCGCGTGCCGGTTCGGAGAGGCGTCGCAGCAGCCGATCTTCCCGCAGGTCTGGCACATGCGTAGGTGCACCCAGTCGCTGCCCGTCTTCAGGCACTCTTCGCAGCCCGCGATCCGCGCGGGCGGCTCGAGTAGCTCGATCCGATCGAGGTGCGAGCAGCCGACGTCGTCGCTCATCGCTCTAATCTTCTCAGCTCGACGGTGACCGGCGGCGCACACTTTCACACGCTGGCGCGACCGCGACGTTCGCCTCAGTCGCGATGCCTGCCGCGCCCGAGCCGAAGGCCGGGGACGAGCTGCGGGACCTTCCGCCGGTAGTCCGCGTACGCGGTCGGGAAGACGTCGCCGAGGAGCCGCTCTTCGGCATGGATCTTCAGCTCGGCGACGAACAGGCCGAGGACGAAGAGCATCGTCCAGACACCGAGGCCGACGGCGAGCGCGGTACCGAGCAGCATCCCCACGAGACCCGTGTAGATCGGGTGCCGCGTGATCGCGTACGGCCCGTCGGTCCGGAGCTCGTGACGACTCTTCGTGAGGGCCTGGGTCGACCACATGGTGCCGAGCGCGACCCTGGCCCAGACCGTGAAGAGGGTGAAGACGACGAGGAGGACGAGCCCGGCGATCGCAACCGCCTTGGCATGGGTGGAGACCGCGTTCCAGTCGTGGCTCGGGACCCACCGGAAGGTGATCCAGACCAACGCCGCGGCGATCAGCCACAGCGAGTTCGCCCGCGAGCGGCGCTCGACGTCGGGACCGCGCCGCGCGTTGTAGACGGCGCCTGCGATCCACACGACGACGACGAGCGCCCAACAGGCAGCGACGACGGCGTCGGACAGTCTGTGCACCGCAGAAGCGGACATCGGTCTCCCCGGAGGGATAGCGGAAGGAATCGATGCTGTGTCGGGCGACCGGGGCCGGCCCGACTAGAGGAGCGTGAGCTGGCGGAAGGCCCAGGCGGCCGGGGGAGCGCCTGCCGTCCGGTGCTCGAGCTCGAGCAACGCCTGCTTGCGCGGGAGGCCGCCGCCGTAGCCGGTGAGCGAGCCGTCCTTGCCGATGACACGGTGGCAGGGGACGACGATGGGCACGGGCGTCTGCCCGACACACGCACCCACCGCGCGGGCGACGTCGGGCCGGCCGACGCGGCGCGCGAGCTCCGAATAGCTGATCGTCGTGCCGTACGGGATCTCGAGCAGCTGCTCCCAGACGGCCAGCTGGAGCTCCGTGCCGACGAGGTCGAGCGGGACGTCGAACGCCCTCCGCTCGCCCGCGAAGTACTCCTCGAGCTGGGCCAGGACGGGCGCGAGCGCGTCGGGGTCGCGCAGCGGCCCATCCAGCCGGTGTCCACGACCGGGGAACGAGATCCCCGACACGCCTCGTGGCCCTGCGGAGATGGTCAGCGGGCCGAGCGGGCTCTGGTAGACGTCCCACCTGGTGGCTTCGGTCGTGCTCGAGCTCTGGGTCGTCGTGCTCACGGAAGACACGCTCCTCTCGTCTCACATTCTCGACGGGAGAGACGACGTGCGAGACGACCGCGGTGTGAGATGAGGATGGGATGACGCTCCAGAATCGGGTGACGCCGCTCGGCGACCTCGTCGCCGACCCCGCGCGCGGGCTCGTGTACGGGAACCGGGGCTGTCTGCACGACGAGCACGGGCGGATCCGCCGAAGGTACGCAACCAGGCGCTGGATCGCCTGCCGGCTCGAGTTCAAGGACTGGAAGCGCGCGCGCCTCCTGCAACCCGGACGCTTCACGGAGCTCTTCTTCCTCGACGAGGCGACCGCCCTCGCGGCGGGACACCGTCCGTGCGCTCTCTGCCGTCGCCGGGACTACGACCGCTTCCGGGAGATCTGGGGCCGGCTGCACCCAGGCCCGAGAGACGCCGACACGATCGACCGGGTGCTCCACGAGGAGCGGTTCGCGTCCGGAAACCGACAACGGCGGCTCCACGACGTCTCGTTCGCCGAGCTGCCGGACGGCGCGTTCGTCCTGCACGACGGGGAGCCCCACCTCGTCCTCGACGCCAGGCTTCTACGCTGGACGCCCGCGGGCTACCGCGATCGAGTGCGGCGTCCGGCGGCCGGACAGGCGCGGGCGATCACGCCACCGTCGCTCGTCGCCGTCCTGTCGACGGGATGGACCGGCGCCGTCCCGCTGTTCCACCCGAGCGCGCTCGCGGGGGCCGAGCGACCAGTCCGACGCGGCCCTTGAAAGGTGTCACAACTCTGCGGGCTGGTCGCCTGGATCCCGCGGACGAACCAGCTCTGACGCTGCTCCGAGGAGCCGTGCGTCCACGTCTCCGGCGTGATCCGACCCTGGGCGCGCTCCTGGATGCGGTCGTCGCCGATCGCCGCAGCGGGTTCCCGCCGAGGAGCAGAGCCGGGGCCGCAACCGATCCGACCGTCGACGACGGGGTCAGGCGCCGGGCTCGACCCTCACGTCGAGGAGGAGCGGCGTGCGCCGGTCGCGGAGCCCCGGAACGACGTCGTCGAGAGCACGCACGAGATCGTCGTACGTCGCGATCGTCTCGGCCGCGCAGCCGAAGCCGTGCGCCGCCGCAGCCAGGTCGAGCTCGACGAACGACGGCCACGGGCCTGCCCCGCCGTGCTGCGCGGCGATCTCGTCCATGACCGCGTAGCCCCCGTTCCCGACCACGCAGAAGACGACGCCCGCCCCGTAATGCGACGCGCTCCACAACGCCTGGATCGTGTACGTCGCCGAGCCGTCTCCCAGGAGCGCCACGACCGGTCGCTCCGGGAGCGCGAGCCGTAGCCCGATCGCCGCCGGAAGCCCGAAGCCGAGTGCTCCGTTGGCGACGGCGACGAACCCGAGCGGCGATCCGGCGACGAGCCGCGAGAAGAGCGCAGGGCGGTTCGAGGGAGCCTCCTCGACGAGGACGGCGTCCGCCGGCAGGCGCTCCGTGAGCGCATGCAGGAGATGATCCGCCCCGAGCGCCTCACCCGCCGCGGGCACCTCCGGCGCGGGGGGGCGCTCGATTCCGGCGACCTCGCGCTGCCGCGGCGAGAGCCGTTCGGCGAGCGCATGGAGAATGCCTTCGGGCGAGGCGAGGACCGCGAGATCGCAGCGGCTGCGATTCGTCTCCTCCGGATCGTCGCTGACCACGGCCACGCGCGTGCTCGGTACGACGAGCGGCCCCTCGTCGTACAGGTAGAGGCGGAAGGCGGGCGTTCCCGCCGCGAGGACGAGGTCGGTCTCTGCGAAGAGCACGCGGAGCTCGGCGCGGCTCCACGGGAGGTGGCCTTGGAACAGGCGATGTCCGTGCGGAAAGCCCGCACGGCTGGAGAACGCGTCCTGCCAGACGGGACACGCGAGTCGCTCTGCGAGCGCGACACCAGCGGCCCAACCGTCGTCGCTCGAGAGCCCCGCCCCGACGACGAGCGCCGGAGACCTCGCCGCGTCCACGAGCGCGGCGAGCTCCTCGAGGACGGCGGCGCTCGGCGTCGTCTCGACGAGGAGCCGGTCCGGTGCGGCGACGCCCGGCCACTCGGGTCCGAGCGGCGCGTCCCAGTCGCCCATCGGCACGACGACGAGCGCCGGTCCGCGCCGGACGACGGACTCGTGCCAGGCGCGGGCGATCGCACCGGGGACGGACGCCGCGTCGGCCGGCTGCGTCGTCCACACCGGGTAGTCGCCGGCCAGTCGCTCGAGATTGCGTCCGGCGAGGAACGGGACGAACGAGAGCTGTCTGCGGTCCTGCTGGCCGACGACGACCACGAGCGGCACCCGGTTGTCGCGCGCGCACACGATCGCGTTGACCGCATTGCCGAGCCCGGCGGCGGTGTGCAGGTTGACGAACGCGGGGCGACCGGTCCCGAGCGCGTAGCCGCTCGCCATGCCGACGACGGCTCCCTCGTGGAGCCCGAGCACGAAGTCGAAACCGTCGGGGAGGTCGGCGAGGAAGGCGATCTCCGTCGATCCCGGGTTCCCGAAGATGCGGGTGAGCCCGAGGCGTCGCATGACCGCGAACGTCTCGTCGCGAACGGTCGACGCGCTCACGGCTCGACCCCCGCGATCCCGGCGAGCGGGCGATGACCGAGCCGCCGAGAGATCTCCGTGACGGTTCGCTCGAGCGCGGGGCTAAGCCTCGCGACGAGCTCCTCCATCGACCCGAGCGAACGGTGCACCGCGAGGTTGACCGCCGCCACCGCCTCCTCCGACTGCGCCCGAATCGGCATGGCCATCGAGCGCAGACCCGAGGCGAGCTCCTCGTTCGAGACGGCGATCCCTCGCGAGCGGATCCGCGCGAGCTCCGAGCAGAGCGCGGTCTTGCTCATGATCGTGTTCGGCCCCCGCTGGACGAACTCGATCCGATCGAGCGTCTCTCTCCTGCGCGGCGCGTCGAGGTACGCGAGGAGGGCCTTCCCGAGAGAGGTGCAGTAGGCGGGAAGCCGCGAGCCGACGTGCAGGTTGAGGTCGATCTCGCGCTGGCCCTGCTGCGAGGCGCGGCAGCGCTCGATGTAGACGATCTCGACGTCATCGAGTAAAGCCATGTTCACCGTGTGCCCGGTCTCGTCGCTCAGCCGCTGGAGATGCGGCGCTGCGATCTCGCGCAACTCCATGGAGTTGATGGCGGAGAAGCCCAGGTCGAGCACGCGCGGCCCGAGGCGGTACTTCCTCGTCGCCGGATCCTGGTCGAGATAGCCGAGCTTCGTCAGCGTCGCGACGTAGCGGTGCGCGGTGCTCCGGCTGAGATCGACCGCGCGGGCGAGCTCGCTGACGCCGAGCAAGGTCGGACCCGCCGCGAGCGTCGAGAGGATCGCGAGGCCTCGTTCGAGCGACTGCGAGTACGCCGAGGCGGCTTCCGAACCGAGGGCGTGCTTCGTCGCGGGCATGTGTTCCGGATACTAGAACGGCGTCTTGACAACCGGACGAGCAGCGGCATAGCGTCCTCGTGTCGGCGGGCCTACGAGGATGCGAGGAGGAGGCAATGCCTGAGGAGTTCGAGGGAGTCGTCGAGAGCGCGATCACGCGCGGCGATCTCGTCAAGAAGGCGGGGGTCGGCATCGGCGGCCTTCTCGTCGCGGGAGCGGTGCCTGCGACGGCGAAGGCGCGGGTCGTACGGGAGGCCGTACCCGAGGCGAACCTGATCAAGATCGGCTTCACGAGCCCGCGCACGGGGCCGCTCGGCGGTTTCGGGGAGCCCGACCCGTTCGCGATCGGCCTTGCGAGGAAGGCGCTCGCCAAGGGCCTGAAGATCGGCGGCAAGCACTACGCCGTCAAGATCATCGACAAGGACACGCAGTCGAGCCCGCAGAAGGCGGGAGCGATCGCGAAGAGCCTCATCAACGGGTCGAAGATCGACTTCATGCTCTCGACCTCGACGCCCGAGGTGAACAACCCCGTCGCGGACGCGTGCGAAGCGGCGGGCGTACCGTGCCTCTCGACCGTGCAGCCGTGGGAGTCCTGGTACTTCGGCCGCGGCGCGAAGCCCGGCGGCAAGAACCCGTTCAAGTGGACGTACCACTTCAGCTTCGGCACGGCCCAGTTCGCGGAGGCGTACCTGGCGATGTGGCGGCTAGTCCCGAACAACAAGAAGGTCGGAGTCATGTGGCCGAACGACGCCGACGGCAACGCCATCCGGGCCGCGCTTGGGCCGCTGCTCGAGAAGGGCGGCTACACGATCGTCGACCCGGGCGCCTACGAGGACGGCACGACCGACTACTCGAGCCAGATCGCGAAGTTCAAGCAGGAGAACTGCCAGATCTTCAACACGTTCCCGATCCCGCCGGACTTCACCACCTTCTGGCAGCAGGCGGCGCAGCAGGGCTACACGCAGATGGTGCGGATCTCCCAGATCGCGAAGACGGGCCTCTTCCCGTCGCAGGTCGAGGCGTCGGGATCGCTCGGCTACAACCTCGCGAGCGGCGTCTACTGGCATCCGACCTTCCCGTACAAGTCGCGACTGGCCGGCATGACCTCGAAGCAGCTCGCAGCCGCCTACACGAAGGCGACGAAGAAGCAGTGGAACCAGCAGCTCGGCGCGACCATGTCGCTCCTCGACGCGGGGATCACGGCGCTCATCCAGAGCCACAACCCCAAGAGCAAGGCCGCCGTCTCCCGGGCGCTCGGTCGTCTGAACACGATCACGACGGTGGGCCGAGTCGACTTCACCCACGGCCCGGTGCCGCACGCGGCGACGACGCCGATCATCGGCTGCCAGTGGGTCAAGGCCAAGAAGGGCCCGTTCAAGCTCGACAACGTCATCGTCTCGAACGCGGATGACAGGAAGGTGCCGATCGGCGCGAAGCTGAAGCAGTACAACGCCTGAGAACGGGAGCTCGATGAGCACGGCAGACCGCACGGCGGTGCTCGCCGCGACCGGGGTGCGCAAGCGTTTCGGCGCGCTCGTCGTCCTCGACGACGTGGACTTCGAGCTCGGGAGCGGCGAGGCCGTCGGCATCGTCGGGCCGAACGGTGCGGGCAAGACGACGCTCCTGAACGTCCTCGCAGGCGCGCTGCAGCCGAACGCCGGCTCGGTGCGTTTCCGCGGCGCGGACGTGACGAGGCGCGACGCGGCCGATCGCTGCCGGCTCGGCGTCGCCCGTGCGCACCAGGTGCCACGGCCGTTCGGCGGGATGACCGTGTTCGAGAACGTCGTCGTCGCAGCCTCGAGCGGCGGCGGGCGCCGCGGAGCCCAGACGTACTCGGCCTGCATCGACTCGCTCGAGGTCTGCGGGATGCTCCCGCTCGCGAACCGTCGCGCAGAGGCTCTCGGCCTCCTCGACCGCAAGCGCATGGAGCTGGCCCGCGCCCTCGCAACGAATCCCGAGATCCTCCTCCTGGACGAGATCGGCGCGGGTCTCACCGACGCGGAGGCGGAAGACCTCGTGGGGACGATCCGCGGACTCCACGGCCGGGGACTCGCGATCGTGTGGATCGAGCACATCGTTCACGTGCTCGTCCAGGTCGTGAGCCGGCTCGTGTGCATGGACGCGGGCCACGTGATCGCGGACGGCGAGCCGGCCGCGGTGATGGCGGACGCCGCGGTCATCGACGCGTACCTCGGACGGAGCGGGACGTGAGCCTGCTCGCGGTCGAGAACCTCGACGCGCGGCACGGGCTCCTCCGGGCGGTCCGGGACGTGAGCCTCGAGGTCGCGGAGGGCGAGACCCTCGCCCTCGTCGGCGCGAACGGCGCGGGCAAGTCGACGCTGCTCCGCACGATCGCGGGGGCGCACAAGCCCGCGGCGGGACGCGTGCTCTTCGACGGCGCGGAGATCACGTCGTCACGGGCGTTCGAGCGCGTCCGCATGGGGATCGCCCTCGTGCCGGAAGGCCGGCGCCTCTTCACCGGGCTGACCATGGAGGAGAACCTTCGGCTCGCAGGCAGGAGCGGGCGCACGGGACCGTGGACCGTGGACCGTGTCGTCGACGCCTTTCCGCTCCTGAAACCGGTGCGGAAGACCCGCGCCGGGAACCTGTCGGGCGGCGAGCAGCAGGCGACCGCGATCGGGCGGGCGCTGATGACGAACCCGCGGCTCCTGCTCCTCGACGAGGCGTCGCTCGGGCTCGCGCCCGTCGCCGTCGAGGCGGTCTACGAGTCTCTCCGGGCGCTGATCGCAGGCGGGGCGACGCTCGTTCTCGTGGAGCAGGACCTGGGCCGGGCGCTGTCCGTCGCGACGCGGGTCTGCTGCATGCTCGAGGGGCAGATCGTGCTCACCGGCCGCGCGGAGGAGATGACTCGCGAGCAGGTCGTCCAGGCCTACTTCGGACTCGGACGGGAGCAGCGGAACGAGGGGGCGACCGCGTGATCTGGGTCAACCAGGTCGTGCAGGGCGTCCTTCTCGGCGGCTACTACGCGGTGCTCGCGTGCGGGCTCTCGCTGATGTTCGGCGTGATGCGGATCATCAACCTCGCCCACGGCGACCTCGCCGTGCTGGGCGGATTCGCGGTGTGGGTGCTCGCGGCGCACCACGGCGTCTCGCCGTGGCTGGCGCTCGTCGTCGTCCTCCCGGCGATGGCGGCGTTCGGCTGGCTCCTGCAGCGGGCGATGCTCGAACGCAGCCTGCGCTCCGGGGTGCTCACTCCGCTCCTGACCACGTTCGGCCTCGCGATCGTGATCCAGAATCTGCTCTTCGAGCGGTACGGGGCCGACACGCGCTCGCTCTTTCCCTACATCGGCACGCTCGGATACTCGAGCTGGTCGATCACGAGCGAGATCAACGTCGCGAAGCTGTACGTGCTCATCTTCGCCGTCGCGCTCGCGCTGCTCGGCGGTCTCCACCTCACCATCAGACGCACGCACTTCGGGCGCTCGCTCCGTGCGACAGCGGAGGATCCCGACACGGCCGAGCTCGTGGGCGTGAACTCGCGGGCGGTCTACGCGCTCGCGGCGGGCATCGCGGTCGCGACCGCGGCGCTCGCGGGCACGTTCCTCGGCATGCGCTCGTCCTTCGACCCGTACGCCGGCTCGGAGCAGCTTATCTTCGCGTTCGAGGCCGTCGTCATCGGCGGCATGGGCTCGCTGTGGGGGACGCTCCTCGGGGGGATCGTCCTCGGGGTCTCCCAGAACGTCGGCGCGCAGATCAACCCACAGTGGTTCCTGCTCGCGGGGAACGTCGTGTTCCTCGCGATCCTCGTCGCTCGGCTCCTCCTCGGAGGCATCTCCGCTCGCGGCGGTCTCTCCGCGATCGTGGGTCGGCGGTCGTGAACGAGCACGGCGGCATCACGGTCGAGCGCTGGACGCGTGTCTCGATGGCGACCTCCGGTGTCCTCGTGGCCGTCCTCGCGTTGCTCGCCCTCGTCCCGATAGTGCTCTCCGCGAACGCGACCGACAAGCTGACGACACTCTTCATCTACGTGATCCTGGCCGCGATGTGGAACGCGCTCGCTGGCTACGCGGGCCTCGTCTCCGTCGGCCAGCAGGCGTTCTTCGGCCTCGGCGCCTATTTCGCGATCAAGCTCGTGAACCAGGGCGTCGGCGTCTATCCCGCCCTCGTGCTCGGCGCGCTCGTCGCGGGCGCGCTCTCGATCCCGATCGCGATCGTCATGCTCCGGCTCCGCGGGGGCGAGTTCGCGATCGGCATGTGGGTCGTGGCCGAGGTCTGCTTCGGGCTCGTCATCCTCGACAAGTCCGTGGGCGGCCTGACTGGCACGTCGCTGATCGGGATCAACGCCTACAGCCCGCACGCGCAGCGCTCGTACAACTACTGGCTCGCGCTCGGGGCGATGGTAGCCCTGCTCGTCCTCCTCCTGCTGCTGCTCCGAAGCCGCACCGGAGCCTCCCTGCAGGCGATCCGCGACGACGAGATCGCAGCGCGCTCGGTCGGGGTCCGAGTCCTCCTCGGCAAGGGCGTGGTCTTCGTGCTCGCGGGAGTCGGGTGCGCGATGGCGGGCACGCTCTACCTGGCGACCAACATCACCTTCCAGCCCGACTCGTACTTCGGCGTGCAGCTCACCGCGTACATGATCTTCATGACGCTCGTCGGCGGGCTCGGGACGTTCGAGGGGCCGTTGATCGGCGCCGTCGTCTTCTTCTTCATCGACGATCGCTTCGGGAACGGAAACTACGGCGTCTGGTACCTCGTCGGGCTGGGCGCGGTCGCGATCGTGTTCGCGCTCTTCCTGCCGCGAGGGATCTGGGGGACGATCGAGGACCGCTTCGGGATCCGCCTGCTCCCGGTCGGATACCGGCTGCGCGGGATCCCCACTCCCGGCGCGCGCACGCTCGACACCGACCCGGAGGGAGGCTCCGGCGCATGACGACCTACGTCACGGACACCGAAAGGAGCTCGACATGAGCACCACGACCATGGCGGAGTACCGCCATTTCATCGCCGGCGAGTGGAGCGACGCCGGAAGCGGCAAGACGTTCGACGACACCGACCCGTACACGGGGGACGTCGTCGCGCAGGTCGCGGCTGGGACGCGAGAGGACGCCGCCCGGGCGATCGAGGCGGCGGCGGCGGCGTTCCCGGAGTGGTCGCAGACCCCTCCCACCGTACGCCAGGGCCTGTTCCTGAAGGCGGCCGACATCCTCGAGAGCCGCCGTGACGAGATCGTGTCCCTGCTCGCGCGCGAGACGGGCTGCACGTTCGGGTTCGGGATGTTCCAGATGGGCTTCACCCCTGGGCTCCTGCGCCAGGCCGCGGGCGCGGTCTACACGCCGGTGGGCGAGGTCATCCCGTCGGACCTGCCGGGCGCCCTCGCGCTGGGCATCCGCCAGCCGGTGGGTGTCGTCGGGGCGATCGCGCCCTGGAACGCAGCGCTCATCCTCTCCCTGCGCTCGCTCGCAGCACCGATCGCGTACGGCAACACCGTCGTCCTCAAGCCGTCCGAGCTCTCGCCGTTCACGGGCGGGCTCGTCTGGGGCGAGATCTTCGCCGAGGCGGGCTTCCCGGCCGGCGTCCTGAACATCGTCACGCACGCGCCCGGGGAGGCGGGACCGATCGCCGACGAGCTCGTCGAGAACCCGGCGGTGCGGCGGATCAACTTCACGGGCTCGACGCCGACCGGACGCAAGCTCGCGGAAGCGGCCGGGCGCAACCTCAAGCGGGTCGTGCTCGAGCTCGGCGGCTACAACCCGCTGATCGTCCTCGGCGACGCCGACGTCGAGTACGCGGTGGACGCCTCGACCTTCGGATCGTTCCTCCACCAGGGGCAGATCTGCATGTCGGCACGGAAGATCATCGTCGAGCGCTCCATCGCGGACACCTTCGTCCCGAAGCTCGTCGAGAAGACGGGGACACTCAAGCTCGGCGATCCGAGCGAGCACGACACGATCATCGGACCGCTCATCACCGAGGCCGCTCTCGAGACGGTCAAGGCACGTGTCGACGACGCCGTCGCGAAGGGCGCCAAGATCCTCGTCGGCGGCGAGGCTGTCGGCTCCTGCTACCAGGCGACGCTCATCACCGAGGTCCCGGACGGCAGCGAGTTCGCGAGGATCGAGACGTTCGGGCCGGTCGCCGCGATCGAGATCGTCGACGACGCGGACGCTGCGGTCGAGCGGGCGAACGCGACCGGCTACGGGCTCTCGGCGGGGATCATCACGACCAACCCCGATCGCGGGTTCCGGCTCGCGCAGCGGATCGAGGCGGGGATCGTCCACGTCAACGACCAGCCCGTCCACGACGAGCCGCAGATGCCGTTCGGCGGCGTCAAGGACAGCGGCTGGGGCAGGTTCGGCGGCCGTGCGGCGATGGAGGAGTTCACGGAGCTGCGGTGGGTGACCCTCCAGAGCGGGACGAGGCCCTTCCCCTTCTGAGCCGGCGAGAGGGGGCGAGGGAGCGGACGTGACGGTTCGAGGCACGATCGGGGCCGAGGAGGCGGTGCGGCACGTGAAGACGGGTGACACCGTCATGGTCGGCGGCTTCGGCCTCGTCGGCGCTCCGCTGACCCTGATCGACGCGCTCGCCGAGCACTCGGACGCAACCGACCTCACCATCGTCTCCAACAACATCGGGGAACCGGGCAGAGGTCTCGGCAAGCTGCTGCGGCAGGGCCGGATCCGGCGCGGCATCTCGTCGTTCTTCACCTCGAACCCGGAGGCGGTGGCGGCGGTGAACGCCGGTGAGATCGAGGCGATGCTCGTCCCGCAGGGGACGTTCGCCGAAGGGATTCGCGCCGGCGGCGCGGGCATCGGCGGCTTCTACACGCCCGTCGCCGCCGGGACGCTCCTCGCCGAGGGGAAGGAGGAGCGGATCATCGACGGTGTCCCGCACGTCCTCGAGAGCCCGATCCGGGCCGACGTCGCGCTCGTCTACGCCGCCCGTGCGGATCTGCTCGGCAACCTCTGGTACCGGCACACAGCTCGGAACTTCAACCCGCTGATGGCGACGGCGGCGGCGGTGACGATTGCCGAAGCCGGCGAGATCGTCGGCGTGGGCGGGCTCGAGCCGGAGTCGATCGCGACACCGCACCTCTACGTCGATCACCTGGTCGCAAGCACTCGATGAGCGACGACCCGAAGGCCGTCATCGCGGCTCGCGCCGCGCAGGAGCTCCGGGCGGGCGAGGTCGTCAATCTCGGGATCGGGATCCCGAACCTCATCCCCGGCTACGTCGGCGCCGGCACCGAGATCCATCTGCACACGGAGAACGGACTCCTCGGTGTCGGGCCACGCCCGAGCGAGGGCGAGCTCGACCCCGACCTCGTTGACGCGGCGAAGCAGCCGATCACCGCGCTCCCGGGCGCCTCCTACTTCGACAGCGCATCGAGCTTCGCGATGATCAGGGGAGGGCACATAGACGTCGCGGTTCTCGGCGCCCTGCAGGTGAGCGAGCGCGGCGACATCGCGAACTGGGCGATCCCCGGCAAGGACGTGATGGGCGTCGGCGGCGCGATGGACCTCGTCGTCGGCGCAAAGCGCGTGATCGTGACGATGACCTCCACCACGCCGACGGGCGGGCGTAAGCTCATCCGCGAGTGCACGCTCCCGCTCACCGCCCGTGCAGCGGCCGACGTCGTCGTGACCGAGCTCGCGGTCTTCAGGCTGCGCGACGGATCCCTCGTTCTCACGGAGCTCCTCGACGGCGCCTCGCTCGAGGACGTCGAGCGGGTGACCGAGGCGGAATACGCTGTGGCGCTGGAGTCATGAGATGGCACTGAGCCGCCCCGCGCCCGCGCGAAGCCCCGACCTCGACCGACAGGGGACCGACCCGCCGTACCTCTACCCCGAGTACCGGAGCACGACGCTGCGGGCGCCGAAGGAGCCGCTCGTCGTCCTTCCTCGCACGCTCTCGGAGCTCACGGGCCCCGTCTTCGGCGACCTGGCGCTCGGCGAGCTCGACAACGACCTCACCCGCCAACACGAGGGCGAGCCGCTCGGCGAGAGGATCGTCGTCAGCGGCCGCGTGCTCGGCTCCGACGGTCGCCCGCTGCGTGGCCAGCTCGTCGAGATCTGGCAGGCGAACGCCGCGGGACGCTACCGACACGCGGTCGACCAGCACGGCGCTCCGCTCGACCCGAACTTCAGCGGCGGCGGCCGGACGCTGACGGACGACGACGGCCGCTACACGTTCGTCACCGTCAAGCCGGGCGCCTATCCGTGGGGAAACCACCCGAATGCCTGGCGCCCGAACCACATCCACTTCTCGCTCTTCGGCCGTGCCTTCAGCGAACGGCTGGTGACGCAGATGTACTTTCCGGGGGATCCGCTCTTCGCGTTCGACCCGATCTTCAACTCGGTCCCGGAGAATGCGCGCGCGCGGACGATCGCCCGCTTCGACATGGAGCTGACGAAGCCGGACTGGGCGCTCGGGTACCAGTTCGACATCGTCGTCGGCGGGCAGGAGTCGTCCCCGTTCGAGGAACCACACGATGAGTGACCCGAGCTCGCTCCTGACGCCGTCCCAGACGGCTGGGCCGTTCCTCTCGATCGGCCTCCTCGACGGGAAGATCGGATCGGCGCTCGTCGCGGACGACGACCCTCGCGCGGTCAGGATCCGCGGGCGACTGCTCGACGGGGGGGGCGAGCCGGTGCTCGACGGGCTCGTCGAGATCTGGCAGGCGAACGAAGCCGGACGCTACGCGCATCCAGCCGACACCCGCGAGGACGTGCCTCTCGAAGACGGCTTCTCCGGGTACGGGAGGTCGGGAACGGCCGAAGACGGCTGGTTCGAGCTCGTCACGCTGAAGCCGGGCCGCGTGCCGACGCCCGAGGGGGCGCTGCAGGCGCCACACCTCGCGGTCGGGGTGCTCGCGCGCGGGCTCCTGAAGCGCGTCGCGACGCGCATGTACTTCCCCGAGGAGGAGGCCAACGACTCCGATCCGGTCCTCTCGCAGCTCGGCGAGCCCGAGCGAGAGACGCTCGTCGCCCGCGAGGAGGGCGGAGGCCTGCGCTTCGACATCCGCCTCCAGGGCGACGGGCAGACGGTGTTCTTCCTCGTGTGACGACGTTCGGGCAGCTCTTCGTCCCGGCGCCGCTCCTCGCTGCCGTCTCGGATAGCGCGTGGGTGCAGGCGATGCTCGACGCCGAGGCCGCGCTGGCGCGTGCCGAGGCGGAGGCAGGGGTCGTGCCGGGCGAGGCGGCGGCAGCCATCGCGACGAAGTGCCGGGCCGAGCTCTTCGACCCGGCCGCCCTGGCGGAGGAGGGCCGAACGGCGGGGAACCCCGCGGAGCCGCTCGTCCGCGCCCTGCGCGAGGAGGTCGGGGGCGAGGCTGCGGATGCGGTGCACCACGGCGCGACCAGCCAGGACGTCGTCGACACCGCCGCCATGCTCGTCTCGCGCCGCGCGCTCGACCTCGTCCTCGCGGAGCTCGACCGGGCGGCCGCGGCCCTCGCAGCGCTCGCCGACGCCCATCGCGCGACGCCGATGGCCGGGCGCACGCTTCTGCAGCAGGCGGTCCCGACGACGTTCGGGCTCAAGGCGGCCGGCTGGCTGGTCACGATCCTCGAGGCGCGGGACAGTCTCGACACGGTCCGGAGCGAGCGGCTCGCCGCGCAGCTCGGAGGCGCAGCGGGGACGCTGTCGGCGCTCGGCGACAAGGGGGTGGACGTGCTGCGGCTGTTCGCGCGCCAGCTCGAGCTCGCCGAGCCGGTCCTGCCGTGGCACACGGATCGCACGCGCGTCGCGGAGCTCGGGCGGGGGCTGTCGACGACGGCGGGCTCGCTCGCGAAGATCGGGCTCGACGTGATCCTGCTCGCGCAGACCGAGGTGGGCGAGGCGCGCGAGGCGGC
This sequence comes from uncultured Actinomycetes bacterium, assembly GCA_963708265.1. Lineage (GTDB taxonomy): Bacteria > Actinomycetota > Thermoleophilia > Gaiellales > Gaiellaceae > GMQP-bins7. Next base: position 16,936 of record CAVPSC010000001.1, read on the forward strand.
GGGCGGACCCTCTTCGACGATGCCGCACAAGCGGAACCCGGTCGGCTCCCTCCGCGCCCGAGCCTGCGCCCGGCTCGTGAACGGCCACGCGTCCGTGCTCACCGCCTCGCTCGAGCAGGAGCACGAGCGCGCGGCCGGCGCCTGGCAGGCGGAGTGGCCCGCGCTCTCCGGGGCGCTCTCGTGCACGGGCGGGGCAGCGTCGGCGATCGCCGACGTCGTCGAGGGCCTCGAGGTCGACACCGAGAGGATGCGACGGAACCTCGAGCTGACGCATGGGGCGGTCGTCTCGGAGCACGTCTCTGTCGCCCTCGCCGAGCGCATCGGACGGGAGCAGGCAGCCGCGCTCGTTCGAGACGCGCTGCGGCGCTCGGCGCAGTCGGGACGCGGTCTCGGCGAGGAGCTCGCCGAGGATCCGGCGGTCGGGCTCGACACGGACGAGCTCGCATCGCTCCTCGATCCGACGACGTATCTGGGCTCGGCCGAGGTCTTCGTCGACCGCGCGCTCCGACGCTATCGCGAGGTCGCGTGAGCCTTCACCACGAGCTCACGGGGCCGGCGGACGCCGACGTCCTCGTCCTCTCGAACTCGATCGGGACGACGACGACGCTCTGGGACGCGCAGCTCCCGACGCTCGCGGAGCGCTTTCGCGTCCTCCGCTACGACCATCCCGGGCACGGAGGCTCGCAGACGGAGCTCGACCTCACCGTCGAAGGAATGGCCGAGGAGGTCCTCGACCTCCTGGATACGCTCGGGATCGAGCGTGTGTCGTGGTGCGGACTCTCCCTCGGCGGCATGGTCGGCATGGCGCTCGCCGTCCACGCTCCCGACCGGCTCGACCGGCTCGTCGTCGCGTGCACCGCCGCGTACCTCGGACCGCCCGAGGGCTGGGAGAAGCGGGCGGCGATCGTGCTGGCCGACGGTCTCGAGGCGATCGCGGACTCGGTCGTCGCCCGCTGGTTCACGCCACGCTTCCGCGAGGAGCACCCCGAGGCGACGGCGCGGTTCCGGGAAATGCTCGTCGCGACGCCTCGGGATGGATATGCCGCCTGCTGCGGCGCGCTCGCCCGCTGGGACGCGCGCGACCGGATTCACGCGATCGCGGCGCCGACGCTCGTCCTCGTGGGCGCCGAGGACCCGGCGACGACGCTCGAACATGCCGGGCAGATGGCGGACGAGGTCGACGGTGCGCGCATCGTCACGCTCGCCGGCGCCGCGCACCTCGCGAACGTGGAAGCTCCCGAGGCGTTCACGCGCGTCGTGCTCGACCATGTGAGCGTTCGCGAGGAGGTCGGCCGATGAACGACGACACGCACGATCGTGGACTGCAGGTGCGGCGCGAGGTCCTCGGAGACGCGCACGTCGACCGCGCGGTCGAGCGAACGACGGACTTCACGGCCGACTTCCAGGACCTGATCACGCGCTACGCGTGGGGTGAGATCTGGTCGCGACCCGGCCTCGACCGGCGGGCGCGGAGCCTGATCACCGTCGCGATGCTGGTAGCCCTCGGCCGGGAGGAGGAGCTCGCGATGCACGTGCGCGCCGCGCTCGGAAACGGCGTGACGCCGGCGGAGCTGAAGGAGGTCCTCCTGCAGTGCGCGATCTACTGCGGGGTGCCGGCCGCGAACGGGGCCTTCGCGATCGCGCAGCGGGTCCTCGACGAGGAGACGACCGCGGGGGGCTGATGCGCACGCAGGTCGGCATCGTCGGCGCGGGTCCGGCAGGGCTCACCCTCGCCCGGCTCCTCCACCGCGAGGGCATCGAGTCGGTAGTCCTCGAGAACCGCAGCCGCGACTACGTCGAGCACCGCGTCCGCGCGGGCGTCCTCGAGCAGGGCACCGTCGACCTCCTCGTGGAGGCGGGAGTCGGGGAGCGCCTCCAGCGCGAGGGCCTCGTCCATCACGGGATCGCGATCCAGTTCGACGGCGAGCGCCACCGCATCCCGCTCAGCGAGCTCGCCGACGGCCGGACGATCGTCGTGTACGGCCAGACCGAGGTCGTCAAGGATCTCATGCAGGCCCGGCTCGCCGAGGAGCTTCCCCTCCTGTTCGAGGTGTCGAACGTGCGCGTCCACGACCTCGATACCGATCGCCCCTGCATTCGCTTCACGCACGACGAAGGCGAGCAGGCGCTCGAGTGCGACGTGATCGCGGGCTGCGACGGCTATCACGGAGTCTGCCGCCCGAGCATCCCGGCCGGCGTGATCCGCGAGTTCTCGCGCGAGTACCCGTTCGGCTGGCTCGGGATCCTCGCCGACGTCCCGCCCTCGACCGACGAGCTCGTCTACGCCCATACCGAGCGCGGCTTCGCGCTTCTCAGCATGCGCTCCCCTGAGCTGAGCCGGCTCTACCTGCAGTGCCGGCCCGACGAGGATCCGGCCGAGTGGCCGGACGAACGCATCTGGGAGGAGCTCCAGCTCAGGCTCGGGCTCGACGGCTGGATCCTGCGCGAGGGTCCCGTGCTGGAGAAGGGCGTCACGGGCATGAGGAGCTACGTCGCCGAGCCCATGCGCTACGGCCGTCTGTTCCTCGCCGGCGACGCCGCGCACATCGTGCCGCCGACCGGAGCGAAGGGCCTCAACCTCGCGATCCACGACGTCCGCGTCCTCGCGGAGGCGATCGGCGCCTGGTACCGAACCGGCTCGGCCACGCTGCTCGATGCGTACTCGGACACCTGCCTTCGCCGCGTGTGGCGCGCGGAGCACTTCTCGTGGTGGATGACGTCGATGCTCCACCGCCTCGAGTCCGACGACGACTTCGGCCTCAAGCTCCAGCTCTCGCAGCTCCGGTACGTGACGAGCTCTCGTCCCGCGGCGGTCTCGCTCGCCGAGAACTACGTCGGCCTCGAGCGGGTCTGAGTCGACTCCCAGACCCCGAAGAGCGCCGCCCAGCCGGCGCCGTCGAGCCCGCGGGCGAGCGACCCGTCGAAGAGCGACCGCACGAACGCGCCGTACTCCTCGAACGAGTCGGCCGGGAGGAGCGGAGCGAGGCGCCGCTCAGCGATCAGCACCGCGGCGGCGACCGCCGGCCTCGGCCGGAACGCGTCGGGCGCGATCCTGCGACCCAGCCGGAAGCGCCACCACGGCGCCCACGCCGCACTGAGCGCCGAGCGCGGCCGCCCCGCACGCTTCCTCGCGACCTCCCACTGGAGGACGAGGTCCGCGCGCTCGAGCGGGCGCCTCGGGTCGAGCAGGCGCTGCAGGATCGCGGTCGACGCGTTGAACGGCACGTTCGCGACGACGCGGAACGGGACCTGGGGAAGCGCGACCCGGAGCACGTCACCCTCGACGACAGTCACACCTGCGCGCGCGGCGAACCGCCGGCGCAGGCCGGTGGCGAGCGCGGGGTCGAGCTCGAGGGCGACCACCGTCCCCGCCTGCTTCGCGAGCTCGGACGTCAGGAGGCCGGTTCCCGCGCCGATCTCGACCACCAGATCGTCGGCGCGGACGTCCGCGTCCCGAACGAGTTGTGCCGCGAGCGCTCGGCTAGCGAGGAAGTTCTGGCCGTACGCGCGGCGCCGGGCGTCGCGCGGCGTGCGTGAGCGTCGCTCGCGCACGGAAGACCGCTGTGAAGGTACCCATGGGCGGGATCGTAGACGGCTCGCCGCCCGCACGCCGTTCGGATGCGATAGGAAACCTGCGATGACGCCGCGTGTCGCCACCGGGACGCCGGCCGCCGGCACGGGTCCCGAGCTCCTGCCGGCCGTCGCCGGCTCGGCGCTCGCCCTCGACCTCGTCCGCATCTGGCCGGGCGGGCAGCTCGCGCTCACCGAGCCCGGGGGCGACCAGGATCTCCTCCTCTACGCCTTCGAGGGCTCGGGAGCGCTCTCGCTCGGCAGCGCGAGCCACGAGCTGCCCGCTGCTGCCGCAGGGCTCGTTCTCGCGGGCGAGGACGCGTCGCTCGAAGCGGGTGCGGACGGGCTCGAAGCGATCTGCGTACGGGTGGGGCCCGACGTCGACCTGCACGCACCCCTCGGCCGACGAGAGGTCGTGGTACCCCTCACGGACGTCGACAGCGATCGTGCGACGGGTACGCGCTCGTTCGAGATCCTGCTCGGCCCGCACGTCGGCTCGACCCGCGCCACGCTCTTCGTGGGCCACCTTCCTCCGGGGAAGGCACCCTGGCACTACCACCTGTACGACGAGATCGTCTGGATCCCCGAAGGGCCCGGACGCCTCCACCTCGGCGACGGCAGCGAGGATCTCGTGGCGGGCTCCGCCTTCCGCCTTCGTCCGCGCGAGGTGCACATCGTGGAGAACGCGAGCGACCAGCGCGAGCTCGCGCTGGTCGGAATCTTCAGCCCCGCGGGAAGCCCGTCGGCTGCCTACCTCACCGAGGACGTGGCACCCGAGTACCGCTTCGCCGACTAGCGTGGCACTCCGGCTCCCGGTCGTCTGGACGGACGCACACCGGCTCCACGATCCCGGTGCAGAAATCTGGGTCGGCGTACGGGCGCCGGCCACCGAGGTGGCCGAGCGCGCCGAGCTGATCCGCGCGGAACTGTCGGAGGCCGGCGCACGGCTCGTCTCCGCCGAGCCGCACGCAGACGACGCGCTGCTCGCCGTCCACGCGGAGGAGCTCGTCGGCTACCTCCGCGTCGCCTGGAGCGAGTGGGAACGCGCAGGCCTGGCGGCGGATCCGGGGCAGGACCGGGTCGTCCCCTATTTCTTCCGGCATCCCGGGCTCACGGGCAGTCTCGAGCCGAGGGAGCCGGTCGCACCGTGGGCGCGTCCCGGGATGCACTGCTTCGACACGATGACGCTCGTCGGGCCGGGCACGTGGGAGGCGGCACGGGGCGCGGTCGACGCGGCGCTGACGGCCGCCGACCTCGTCCTCGCCGGCGAACGGGTCGCCTACGCCTGCTGCCGCCCGCCCGGGCATCACGTGACGCGCACCGTGTACGGCGGCTCGTGCTACCTCAACAACGCCTCGGTCGCAGCGGAGCACCTCCGCCGCGAGGGCGTCGCTCGGGTCGCCGTCCTCGACATCGATGCGCACCATGGCAACGGAGCGCAGTCGATCTTCTGGGAGCGGGGCGACGTCTTCACGGGCTCGCTCCACGTCGACCCCGGTGCGGGCTGGTTCCCGCACGTCCTCGGCTTCGCCGACGAGCGGGGCGGCGGGCCTGGCGAGGGGGCAAACCTGAACCTGCCGCTGCCGCCTGCGACCGAGGACGCGGACTGGCTCGCGGCGCTCGACGTCTTGGTCGAAGCGGCCCGAGAGCACGCGAGCGACGCGCTCGTCGTCCCGCTCGGCGTCGATGCCGCTACAGGCGATCCGGAGGCGCCTCTCGCCGTCAGCGCAGCCGGGCTCCGAGAGGCCGGCCGCCGCCTCGGAGGGCTCGGGCTGCCGACGGTGCTCGTGCAGGAGGGCGGCTATGACCTCGAGGTCATCGGCCTGCTCGTCCGAGAGGTGCTCGAGGGATTCGAGGAAGCAATCGCCTAGAGACCCGGTGGCGCGGCGACATAGACCTTCACCCGGAGCCCGCGCAACGAGTCGACGATCGCCCCGTTTCGCACCGGGAGCACGGTCTTCGTCCCCCATACCCGCACGCTCCGAGCGGTGAGCCCGGGCACGGCGATCCGCACCGTCGCGGGTGCCGTCCACGAGTTCACGGCGATGACGTAGGTCGCGCCGTTCGCCGTGCGAGCGCCCACGCGCACGGGCGTGTCCGCCGGCGTCACGCTCACGGGAGCCTCGTCGCCGAGGAGCGCGGACGAGAGGGACACGATGTCCCTCGACAGCTCGCCGACCTCGTCCGCGATCGGCTGCGACCAGTAGTCGGGGAACCAGCCGATCCCGCGGGCGCCGCCCGCGATCGCGAGCCAGGTCTCCGCGCGCAGGATCGCTGGACTCGGGGAGAGCCAGGGGCACATGCTCATCGACCCCGCCTCGATCCACTGGTAGGTCGGCTTCCCCGCTGCAAGAGCGACGAGCTCGCGCTGCGCGTCGAAGACCGCCTGCAGGGTGTCGCGCCGGCACCAGATCTGAAGTGGGTAGAGGTCGAAGCCGATCATCTCCGCTCGGGCCACGAACGTCGGGTAGGCGGATCGCCCCTGCGGGAGCGGCGCCGCTCCCGTGAAGAAGTGATTCGTGAGCGTGAGGAACGTCGGCCGCCCCGTCGCCGACGAGGACGGAACGGACGGAAGATCGCTCCCGCTCGGGACGTGCTCGTCCGCCTCGTCCGGCTGGTGGAAGCCGATCGTCCCCGGGATCGGATGTCCGCGGTCGTCCAGCGAGAGGACCGAGAACGCGCGCCCCTGGAGGGCCGATGCCTGCGCCGCGAGGTCGCCGCACCCCGTTCCCATGTATACGTTCACGCCCGCGGCGAGGCTCTGCGGGTACTCCCACGGGCACTGGTTCCAGACCATGCGGGGATAGAACGGCTGACCCGCGATCGTGAGCGCCCTCGCCGTCACGCCCGCACTGACCCAGAGCGGCATCGGCCCGGTCGTCGCGGCGCCGCTGGCAACAGCGCGCTCGCTGCCGGACCGCGCGAGCACACGGAAGACGTAGCGGCGGCCCGGCTCGAGCGAGGACAGCCCGCTTCTCCCCGCCCGATCCTGCCCCGAGGCGACCCGCCGCGACCAGACGCCGTAGTCGTCCGTCAGGCCGTACTCGACGACGACGCTCGCGGGAGCGCTCGCCTGCCACCGGACCGTGGCGGAGAACGGGCCGGCTGTCACGCCCGTGACGGACACGGCGAGCGCGGGGCTCGTCGCGGCCCGTGCGGCGCCGAGGAACACGACTGCTCCGACGATCGCGAGCAGCCCGAGCGCCCTCCCGCCGAACCGAGCCATCGCCGACAGCGTAGGGGCCGTTTGTAAGCGCTGCCCTAGGATCGAGACATGGTGGATCCGGCTCGGCCCGTCCTCCTCTACGACGATGACTGCCGGCTCTGCCGGTTCGCGGCCAGGGCGGTCGTGCGACTCGACCGGGACGGAGCGCTCCTGCTCCTCCCGCTGGACGACTCCGAGGCACCTGCTCTCCTCCGGGACGTGCCGCCCGGAGAGAGGCACGCGACCTGGCGTCTCGTCACTGGCGGCGGGGCGTTCGGTTATGGCCGCGGCGCGGTCGAGCTCGCACGTGCGCTCCGCCTCACGCGCCCGGTCGCACGCATCCTGCGGGCGATCCCAGCACGCGTGCTCGACGCGCTCTACGGGCTCGTCGCCCGCCATCGCAGCCGCCTCGGGCGCCTGGTCCCGGACGGGCCCGCGCCGCGCCGCTACCCGTGATCGCGCTCCGGCCGTGAAGCGCGAAGCGCGCGCGCGCCGGCGTGCTCAGGCGGAAGCGACCTCGCGCGCCAGCGAAGCGACCGAGAGCGGCCGCCCGGTCGAGCGCTCGACGAGCTCGTCCCAGCGGATCGACAGGCCCGGGGCGAAGAGCCGCTCCTGGAGGAGTTCCCGCGCCGCCGCCCGCTCGACGAAGCCGCCCGCCTCGGCGTCGAGCGCGGCGCGGAGCTGGGAGGCGACGATCGCCCCGTAGAGATACGTGTGGTAGTAGACGGGCGCGACCGCGATGTGGATCTTCGCCGCCCAGTCCGGCGCGCTCCGCCCCTCGGGCGGCGCGACCAGCTGGTAGCGGGAGACGAGCTCCCACCAGAGCGCATCGAGATCGGCATCGGGGTCCGCATATAGCCCGCGCTCGAACCCGTTCATCACGAGCACCCAGCGCGTGAAGACGAGGAGCTCTGCCACGCGCGCGGCACGCAGCGGCCCTTCGAGCACGGCCGCGTCCCGCGGCTCGAGCTCGAGGATCCGCGCGAGCCACTCACGGTCTCCGGAGAGCCCGCCGAAGAGGATCGCCGTCGCCTCCGTGGTGACGAGGTGCGTGTCGCGGAGGAGCCACGGGAGGTCTCCGTCGAAGCCGAGGTCGTACACGCCATGTCCGAGCTCGTGCAGCATCGTCTCCATCCAGCTCCGATCGTCGACGACGTTCGCGAGGACGCGGACGTCCCCCGCGCGGTCGATGTCGATGCAGAACGCATGCTGGTTCTTGTCGGCACGCGGGAAGAGATCGCTCCGCTCGAGGATGCCGTCGACGTCGAAGCCGAGCCCGCCGAACGTGCGCCGCGAGAGCTCCAGCAGGTCGCGGCCGCGGAAGAGGTGGTCGAGCTCGACCGAGCCCTCGGCGGGTGGATCCTGGAAGAACGGGTCAGCGTAGTGCCACGGCCTGAGCTCGGAGGTCGTGCAGTCGAACCGGACCGCGAGCTTCTCGTCGAGAGCGCTCTTCCAGCGGCCGAACGGCTCGGTGGTCGCGCGTTCGGCCTCGGCGAGGGTCGCGGCGAGCTTACCCTCGTCCATCTCGTCCGTCTCGAGCGAGAGCGCGAACCAGTCCCGGTAGCCGAGCGTCCGAGCAGCCTCGTTCCGCATGCGCGCGAGCTGGCGCACGTCGTCGGCGACGGCGGCGCCGACCGTCTTCGAGGCCTCCCACGCCTCGCGCCGCTCGCGCGGATCGTCGCTCTCCCGCAGGATCCGCTTGATCTCGTTGTCGTCCACCTCCGCACCGCGGACGACACCCCGGTGCCGGACGAAGCGCGATCCGACCGAGGCCTCGAGCTCGACGATGCGCTCGCGCAGCGAGACCGGGACCTGATGGCGGAGCATGAGGTCGTGCAGGAGGTCGAGCCGACGCCGCTCGGGCGAGCCGGCGCCGTTTCGGCGCGCCGCCTCGACCGCGGCGAACGCCTCGGTGTCGGCGAGCGCGTTGGAGAACGCGAGCTCCCGCTCGGTGCGACGGCGCTCGTTCTCCTCGGTCGCCTCGATGTTCGCGTCCCACCAGGCCGCGTTGCGGGCAGAGGTGAGCGGGCCGAGTCGGGACTCGATCTCGCCGGCGATGCCTGCAGCCACGGGCGCAGTCTAGAGACGCATCCTGGTCGCCCCGTCGTCTAGCGTTCGGCCCGTGAGTGCGACCGCCACCGGGACGATCCCGTGGACCTGGTACACGGACCCGACGGTGCTCCGGCTCGAGCAGGAGCGCATCTTCAGGCGCTTCTGGCACTACGTCGGTCGGACCTCCGACGTCGCCGAGCCGCGCTCGTTCCGGGCGACGCGGATCGCGGACGTGCCGGTCCTGCTCGTCCGCGACGAGGAGGCGACCCTGCGGGCGTTCCTCAACGTCTGCCGCCACCGCGGTTCGATCGTCTGCGAGGGTGCCGGGACACGCTCGACGATTCAGTGCCCGTACCACGCCTGGACGTACGGGCTCGACGGCGCGCTCCTCTCCGCCCCGCGCTCCGACCGCGAGGGCGGAATCGAGAGCGAGGAGCTCGGCCTCGTCGAGCTTCGCCTCGACACCTGGGGGCCGTTCGCCTTCGTGAGCGCGGATCCGGACGTCGCGCCGCTCGCCGACTTCCTCGAGGACGTCCCCGAGCGGGTCGCCGCCGCCGGGATCGACGTCGACTCGCTCCGCTTCCTCTCGCGCGCGGAGTCCACGTACGACGCGAACTGGAAGATCTGCGCGGAGAACTTCCTCGAGTGCTACCACTGCCCGACGGCGCACCCCGGGTTCTCCGCGGTCATGGACGTCTCGCCGGATGCGTACCTGCTCGAGACGAGCGGCGGGCGGATGTCGCAGCACGGCCCCCCGAGACCCGAGCCGCGCGGCTCCTACGACCCGTCCGGCGAGGTCGAGCGCGGCCAGTTCCATCTGCTCTTCCCGAGCACGCTGATTAACGTCATGCCGGGGAGACCGAACCTCTCGATCGGGCCGATCTACCCGGTTGCCCCCGAGCGCACGTACCGGTTCCTCGACTACCTCGTCGCACCGGACGTCGACGAGCGCTGGATCGAGGAGTCCCTCGCCTTCGACGCCGAAGTGGGAGCCGAGGACCGCGTGCTCGTCGAGCGCGTGCAGGCCGGTGTCCGGTCAGGAATCCTCGACCGGGGCAGGCTGATGCCGAGCTCGGAGCAGCTCGTCGCCCACTTCCAGGCGCTGGTCGTCGATGCGCTCGCCTGAACCCACGAACCCGCGGGCGCGCATCGTCTAACGTCCCGGCCGCATGCGGTTCAGTCTCACGCCGAAGACGACCGAGTTCTTCGCCCTCTTCGCTCGAGCCGGCCAGAACGCGCTCGACACGGCGCGCCTGGTCGAGCGCCGCTTCCGGGACCATCCGAGCTCGGACGTGACGCAGGACCAGGTGAAGGCGTTCGAGTCGGCCGGCGATGCTCTCACGCGCGACCTCATCAACCTCCTGAACACGCAGTACCTCACGCCGTTCGACCGTGACGACATCTACCAGCTGGCGACGGAGATGGACGACGTCGTCGACTACCTCGAGGAGGCCTCGGACCTGCTCGGCCTGTACGGCGTCGAGATGCCGACGCGGCACGCCGTCGAGCAGTGCGGTCTCATCGTCCAGGCATGTGAGCAGCTCGCGATCGCGTGCGACAACCTGAAGGGGATGCGCGGAGTCCAGGATGCACTCATCAGGCTGAAGGGGTTCGAGGACGAGGGCGACCGCATCCTCCGCGACGCCCTGGGCGCGCTCTTCCGCGACGAGCGCATCGACCCGCTGATCGTGATCCGGTGGAAGGACATCTACGCGGGTCTCGAGCGCGCGCTCGACGCCTGCGAGACGGCGGCGAACGTGATCGCGAACATCGTCGTCAAGAACGCGTAGCGGAATGGGTGGGGACGATGCCACCCTCGTCGCCGTAATCGGGGTCGCGCTCTTCTTCGACTTCACGAACGGGTTCCACGACACGGCGAACTCGATCGCCACGAGCGTCTCGACACGCGCGCTCTCGCCGCGCATCGCGGTCGTCTTCTCCGCGGCGCTCAACTTCGCCGGCGCGTTCGCCTCGATCAAGGTCGCGGCCACGATCGCGAAGGGGATCGTCAACCCGGAGGCGATCACGCTCAGCATCATCCTCGCGGGCCTTGTGGGCGCGATCACGTGGAACCTCGTGACCTGGTTTCTCGGGCTCCCCTCGAGCTCGAGCCACGCGCTGATCGGCGGCGTCGCGGGGGCGGCCGTCGCGGCAGAGGGATGGGGCGTGATGGAGTGGAACGGCCTCTGGGACAAGGTCGTGAAGCCGTCGATCCTCGCTCCGATCCTCGGCTTCGCGATCGCGATCGGACTCATGTTCGCGATCGTCTGGGTCATCCGCCGGCACTCGCCGAGCAAGGTGAACCGCGTCTTCCGCCGCGCGCAGATCCTCTCGGGCGGGTTCGTCTCCTTCACGCACGGCGCGAACGACGCGCAGAAGACGATGGGGATCATCGCGCTCGCGCTCATAACCTCCGGCCATCTGCAGGCGGAGCCGTTCACCGTCCCGACCTGGGTGATCTTCGCCTCGGGCACGGCGATGGCGCTCGGCACCTATGCCGGCGGCTGGCGGATCATCAAGACGCTCGGCACGCGGATCGCGAACATCGACCCGCCCCAGGGCTTCGCCGCCCAGACCGCCTGCGCCGGGATCCTGTGGACGACCGCGCACCTCGGCTTCCCGGTCTCGACGACGCACACGATCTCGGGCTCGGTGATGGGCGCGGGCGCGAGCCGCCGCTTCTCCGCGGTCCGCTGGGGCGTCGCGGGCAACATCGTGTTCGCCTGGATCCTCACGCTTCCGGCAGCCGCGGCCGTCGGGGCGCTCATGGAGTGGGTGAGCCGAATGCCCGACGGAGACGTCGTCGTCGTGCTCCTCGCCGCGTCGATCTCGGCCACCGCGTTCCTCGGTCGGCGCTACGAGACCCGCCGTCGCCTCGTCCCGGCGAGTGGGTCGGCAGCGCAGTCGATCGCTGGAAGGCCCGAAGTCGCCCCCGGGCCTCCGCTGTGACCGTTCCCCGCCGCGCGTGCAACAACGGCGATTTCGCGGCAAGATGAGGACGATGGCCACTGGGGAGAAGCGTCACGCTCCGTCGGATCCGGCCGCACCGGCGGTGCTGACCGTGGACGTCGGCGGCTCGCACGTGAAGGCGCTCCTCAACGGAGAGCCGGAGCGGCGCCGATTCACGACCCCGAAAAAGCTCTCGGCCGCCGACATGGTCACCGGAGTCCGCGAGCTGACCGAGGGCTGGCCGTACGCCGTCGTCTCCGTGGGCGTGCCCGCCCCGGTGCTCGCCGGCAAGGTGTTCCACGAGCCGATCAACCTCGGGACGGGCTGGGTGGGATTCGACTTCGAGTCCGCGTTCGGCAAGCCGACGAAGGTCATCAACGACGCGGCCATGCAGGCGCTCGGAAGCTACGAGGACGGACGGATGCTCTTCCTCGGACTCGGCACCGGGCTCGGGTCGACGATGATCGCGGACGGGATCGCCGAGCCAATGGAGCTCGGCCATCTGCCGTACAAGAAGGGGACGTACGAGGACTACGTCGGGCTCCGCGGCCTGAAACGGCTCGGTCGCAAGAAGTGGCGCAAGGACGTGCTCGAGATGATCGCGAACTTCGTCGCCGCGCTCGAGCCCGACTACGTCGTGCTCGGCGGCGGGAACGCCGAGGACCTCGGCGAGCTCCCGCCCAGAGTCCGGCTCGGCGACAACGAGAGCGCCTTCCTCGGCGGCTTCCGCCTCTGGCTCGACCAGAGGCCGGTGGAGAAACCCGCGGCCGCGCGCAAGCCGAGGGCCTCGGCGTCGCTCGCCGACGGCGGCAGCTGATCGAGCGCGCCGAGCGCGAGCGTCATCCCTCGAGGCAGTCGGCGATCGTCGCGCGGAGCGAGGCCGCGACGTCCGGAGTCTCCTGCTCGAGCCTCCAGAGGTCGCGATTCATGACTGCGAGCAGCCGCATCGGCGTTCGGGCCACGACGGACGCCGTTCTCCGGCCGCCGGATAGTACCGCGATCTCCCCGAAGACGTCCCCAATCGACAGCGACCGGATGACGGCCCCGTCCTGGACGACGTCGGCGGTGCCGGAGACGATCGCGAACATCGCGTAGCCGAAGTCGCCCTCGTGGACGACGCTCGTCCCGGCATCGACCTCGAGCTCCGAGCAGACTCCGCCGAGCTCGCCCCGGCGCACCTCCTCGAGCGCCGAGAAGAGCGGAATCGTCTCCAGGACCGCGCTGTCCATGGACGCGAACCTCTCACCTCTCGCTTGTCCGTGCGGTGGCGAGGTGGCTACGAGGTGGTGAAAGACGGCCCGCCGGCGCAACGCCGACCACGCCCGCCCCGAGCGTTGCTCACCGGACATTCACCCGATCGACAGGCCGTACACGACAATATGAGGACGATGGCTACGAAGGTCCATTCGGAGGAGTTCCAGCCGCTCCTCAACCGCGAGCTCTCGATGCTCGACTTCCACGGACGCGTGCTCGCGCTCGCGGCCGACAAGTCGATGCCCCTGCTCGAGCGGGTCCGCTTCTGCGCGATCTTCTCGACGATCCTGGACGAGTTCTTCCAAGTGCGTGTCGCCGGACTGCTCGGCCAGGCGGAGTCGGGCCTCGCGATGCTCTCGCCCGACGGCCTCACTCCCCAGCAGGCGCTGGCCCGAATCAGGGAGCGCGTGCTCGAGCTGACCGCTCGGCAGTCGCGGATGTGGAAGCGCGAGCTGCGCCCCGAGCTCGCGTCGGCCGGAATCGAGCTCGGCGGCATCGAGGACTGCGACGAGCGTGAGCTCGTCAAGCTCGAGCGCCGGTTCCAGCAGGAGATCTACCCGGTCTTGACGCCGCTCGCGGTCGGCCCCGGCCAGCCCTTCCCCTACATCTCGGCGCTCTCGCTCTCGCTCGCGCTCTTCGTGAGCGACCCCGAGACGGGCGAGGAGCGCTTCGCGCGCGTGAAGATCCCGGAGGGTCTTCCACGATTCGTCGATATCGGCGGCCGAGGGCTCTTCATCCCCCTCGAGCAGGTGATCGCCCACTTCCTGCCGCAACTCTTCCCGGGCGTGACGATCGTCGAACGCGCGGTGTTTCGCGTCACGCGGGACGCCGATTTCGAGGTCTCGGACGACGCGGCCGACCTCCTCGAGGCCGTGGAGGCCCAGCTCCGGAAACGGCGGTTCGGAGACGTGGTGCGGGTGGAGGTGAGCCGGTCCGCATCCTCGGAGATGGTGGAGCAGCTGACCCGGGGCCTCGGCGCCGACGAGACGCAGATCTACCGCATCGAGAGCCCCCTCGACCTGTCCGAGCTCGCCGAGATCGTCGCCCTCGAGCGCCCGGACCTGAAGGACGAGCCCTGGGTGCCAGTGGTCCCGCCGAGGCTCCTCTCGGCCCAGACCGAGGCCCCTCGGATCTTCGACGAGATCCGCCGGTCGGACCTCCTCGTCCATCAGCCGTACGAGTCGTTCCGCGCGAGCTTCGACGTCTTCGCGCGGGCAACGGTCGTCGACCCGGACGTCATCGCCGTGAAGACCGCGGTGTACCGGACGAGCGACGACAGCGCGCTCGTCAACTCGCTCATCGAGTGCGCCGAGGAGGGGAAGCAGTCCGTCTGCCTCGTGGAGCTCAAGGCGCGCTTCGACGAGCGCCGCAACATCGAGTGGTCACGAGCGATGGAGCAGGCGGGGGTCCACGTCGTGTACGGGTTTCCGGATCTCAAGATCCACGCCAAGATGACCCTCGTCGTCCGCCGCGAGGGCGACGGCCTCCGACGCTACGCACACATCGCGACGGGGAACTACCACGCGGCGACGGCGCGGACGTACGAGGACATCGGGATCTTCACGGCCGACGAGGAGATCGCTGCAGACGTCGCCGACCTCTTCAACTACCTGACCGGCTTCGGGCGGCCGACCAAGTTCCGCAAGCTCCTCGTCGCCCCCTTCACGCTCCGGAGCGGGCTCGTCGACGAGATCCGCCGGGCCGCCGAAGCGGCGAAGTCCGGCGAGAAGGCCCGCATCCGCCTGAAGATGAACCACCTCGTCGACGACGGGATCGTCCACGAGCTCTACGCTGCCTCGCAGGCCGGGGCGACAGTGGAGATCTGCGCCCGCTCGACCTGCGCGCTGCGGCCCGGCGTCCCGGGGCTGTCCGAGAACATCCACGTTCGGTCGATCGTCGGCCGCTACCTCGAGCACAGCCGGATCTACTCGTTCAGGGCAGGCGACCGGACGACGACCTACGTCGGCAGCGCCGACCTCATGCAGCGGAACCTCGACCACCGCATCGAGGTGCTCGTGCCCATCGAGAGCGCGAGAGTCGGCAAGGAGGTGCACGCGATCCTCGACAGCGTGTTCGCCGACGAGACCTCCGCGTGGGTGCTCGGACCCGATGGAACGTGGTCGGCGCCCGAGGCGACCGACCACAAGGCGCACTCCCATCACCGGAAGATGATGCGCCGCGCACGAGTTCGGAGCGGCCGTCGGACACGGGTGCGTCCGCGCTAGAGCAACGAGCGAGCCGGCCCAGCGGGGGTCCGCGAGGGCGCCGCTCCCGCGCTCGCTCGAGGCGCGGAGCCACGGCGACGGAGAGCGAGCTAGAAGCCGTCGACCCGGCAGGCGTCGACGACCGCGCGGTCGCGGGCGTACGTGAGCGTCTCCCGAGCTTCCGCCGCTGTGACCCAGCGCGCCACGTCCACCTCGTGCTCGAACGCGAGCCTCCCTCCCACGGGACGCATCAACCAGTAACGCACTCGCTTCCCACGTCCCTTCGCGTCGCGGTAGGTCGTGCCGGGAAGCTCGTCGAGGAGCTCGCACACGAGACCGGTCTCCTCCTCGACCTCGCGGAGCGCGCACTGCTCGTCGCTCTCGCCCTCGAGCGCCTTCCCCTTCGGGAGCGTCCAGTCGTCGTATTCGGGTCGGTGCACGAGGAGGACCTCGCGAATCCCCTCTCGGTCCTTCACGACCACCCCTCCCGCAGCTCTGATCACGGCTTCCGCCGCGCCGCCGCCCGACCTTCGCGCTGAACGTGCTTCCACGCCTTCGGCCATGCCGCGCGAGCGCGGCGGCGGCGCGCCTTCTCGCGTGCGAGAAGCCGCGTCACGGCACGGCCATCGGGATCGGCTTCCGACGCCCAGGTCGTGATCCGCTCGGAAGCGACACGTGCGTCCTGGTGCTCGCCGAGGACGTCCTGGAGCCTCTTCGCCGCCTCGACGAAGCGCGTCCCCGGCTCGCCGAGCTCGTGCAGCGCGAGCTCCGCCGCGTACCGCGCCCGCTTGACCCGGATCCGCGCCTTGTGGAGCTCTCTGTCGGTCGAGTCGTCGTCCAGACGCGCAAAGGTACGTCGAAGGCGCTTCAGCTCACGCGACCAGACGCTCGCCAGCGTGTTGCTGCCGGGGTCCGGCGCAGCCGGCGGCTCTTCGGCGGCCTCGAGGCGGTCGAGCAGGCGCAGGTACCGCTCGTCCTCGAGCGCCGCGATCGCGCCCTTTCGGGCGGAAGCCCGCTCGCCCTCCAACGACTCGACGAGCTCCGCGAAGGGCGCCTCCTCGCCGAGCGCGGCCAGGTCGGCGCGCAGGTGCTCGAGGAGGACATCGAGATCGCGGGCCGGGCCGAGCGCCGACCCGAGCCAACCGAGCTCCGTGCGCAGCTCCTCCGCCCAGTCCACGCCGACGAAGGCACGTCCGACCCTGAGGAACGCACGAGCCCGTCGCGTCGCGACTCGCATCTGGTGCACGTCCTCCGCCTCGACACCGAGCCGGACGCCGGGGTCGTGCGCCAGGAGCCGGCGATACTGCTCTGCGAGAGCGGCGCCGATCGCCTCGATCGGCGCGGCAGCGGGAGCGAGGTCCCGCCGCTCGGCCGGGGACGCGAGCTCGAGCGCCCGAAAGAGCTTCGGCTCGAACGCGCCCGGGACGGTGGCGCCCGCCCGGCGCAGCGCCTTCTCCAGGCGGCGGAGCGTGCGCTCGTCGCCGTCGAGAAGCTCGACCTCGAGCTCCCGGAAGCGACCCGTGATCCGCTGGCCGTCGAGGATCGCGACCGAGTCGTCGACGATCTCCGCTCCGTCCGTCCGGATGCTCTTCCTGCGCGTCTTCAGCCGCGCGACCCGTGTCAGCGGCTCGCCCCGCAGATAGGCAGGAAGCAGCGCCATCAGGTCGGCGGGAGGGTGCGAGGGGGGACCAGGCGCCTCGAGCTCGACGCGGGCTGCGCCTCGCGGGAGCTTCAACTGCCAGTTCCCGGCGCCGTCCTCGACCCGGTGCCTGAACGTGACTCCGTTCCGGGCGAGCCGCAGGTCCTTCGTGTCGTGGTAGGTGGAGACAAACGCGCGGTCGGGGAGCTCCACGCCTCCGAGCCCGGACGGGAGCCGAAAGCCTGCCGGCGGGACGAGCTTCAGCTCTCGTTCGACGTTCTCGCGCACCGACTGAGCGTAGTCCGATCGTCGAGGCTCAGGACCCTTCCAGCTGCCGGCGCTTGCGCCCGGCGAAGAATTTCGCGAGCACGTTGAGCAGGAGGACGAAGACGATGAGGACGAGAGCGGCCGCCCAGCCCGCCGCCTGGGCGTTCGGATCGGGAGACTCGGAGTTCTCGTAGATCGTGACCGGGAGCGTGGGCAGCGCACCGTGCACGTCGAACGAGACGGTGTTTCCTGCGATCGACGACGTGAAGAGGAGCGGCGCAGTCTCGCCGGCGACACGTGCGACGGCGATCACGACCCCTGTGAGGATTCCTCCGATCGCCGCCGGCAAGATGATGCTCAGGGTCGTCCGCCACTTCGTCACGCCGAGCGCGAGGCTGGCGTGCCGGAGACTCTGCGGGACCACCTCGAGGATCTCCTGCGTCGCGCGGCTCACCATCGGCAGCATCAGGATCGCGAGCGAGAACGCACCGTAGACAGCGCTCTGACCGTTGCCGACGACGAGCAGACCGAAGACGAAGATCCCGACCACGATTGCCGGAACCCCGTTGAGAACGTCGAGCAGGACGCGGAGCGCCCTGGAAACTCGGGGACCAGCGTACTCGGCCATGTAGATCGCGATGAGGACGGCCACCGGGATCGCCATGAGCATCGCCATCCCGACGATCAGTGCCGTCCCGACCAGCGCGTCGGCGACCCCGCCCGTCTCACCGAACAAAGGCCGCGGTTCGGTGAAGAAGCTGAGATTCAGCTGACTGAAGCCCTTGAAGAGCACGGTCCCAAGAACGAGCGCAAGGATCCCGCAGGCGAGCACCGCAGACGAGATAGCCAGCAGCCCGAGAGCCCTCTCGACCATGCGGCGTCGACGCAGGCCGCTCGAGCGAACGGTGAGGTCGTACGGGTCCGCCAGGGGGACGCTCACACTCCCCTCCTCGCGCGCTCGAAGCGAACGACGATGAATTGGGCGGCGATGTTGGTCACGAGCGAGATGACCATGAGGATCGCGGCGAGGTAGAGAATCGAGCCCGCCTGGAGGACGCTCGTCGCACCGACGTACTCGGCGGCGATCTTGCTGCCGAGCGAGTTGCCCGGCTCGAACCACGATGTCGGGATCGCGTTCTGGTTCCCGATCGTCTGGTTGACGGCGATCGCCTCACCGAAGGCGCGGCCCAGGCCGAGCAGCATGGCGGCGACGACGCCCGGGGCGGCGTAGGCGAACATGACACCGCGGATCGCCTCCCAGCGTGTCGAACCGAGGGCGAGCGAGCCGTCCATGAGGTCCCGCGGGACACGGATGAAGAGCTCACGGCAGATCGCGGAGGTGATCGGGATCATCATGATCGTCAGCACGAGCGCCGCCGGAAGAATCCCAGCGGGAGACGGAGATCCCGAGAAGACGGGCAGGAACCCGAGAACCCCTTGGATCCATGGTTCGAGATGGTTGGCCACCCAGGGCCCGAAGACGAGGATGCCCCAGAGCCCGAGCACGACGCTCGGAATCGCCGCCAGCAGCTCGACCATCGTGGCGATCGGTGAGGCGAGGCGGCGCGGCGCGATCTCGGTCAGGAAGAGCGCGATCGCGATCGAGAGCGGCGCCGCCAGGGCGAGGGCGATCGCGGATGTGACGACCGTGCCGTAGATGAACGCGAGCGCGCCGAAGTTCTCCTTGACCGGGTCCCAGGCGTCGGTCCAGACGAACGCGAGCCCGTACTTCTGGATCGCGGGCCAGGCGAGATCGAAGACCTTCCAGGCGATGAGCGCGAGGAGGACGACGGCCGCGATCGCGGCGGCGATCGCGATCCCCTTGAAGACGATGTCCCCCAGGCGGATGCCGTGGCGCCGGAGGTCACTCTCCGGCGCCACGGACGGCTCGTACGGCGTGGACGTCATGCAGCCTCGCTGCAGGCGCTCGTTACTGCCCCGACTGGATCTTCTTGATCTCGCGGAAGGCGAACGCCTGGACCGGCTGCGGAAGCGGCGAGAAGAGGAGCGGAGGACCCTGCTTCTGCCCCTGCGTCTCGGCCCAGTAGATGAACTTCCGCAGATCGGCCGCCTTGCTCCCCGAGTTGGTCGCAACGATCACGTACGTGAACGTGCAGATCGGGTACGCGAGCTTCCCGGCCGCCTTCGACGGATTCACGACCTTGAGCTGCTTCAGCGTCGTGATCTTCTTCGGCAGCGTCGAGACCGCAGCGTGAATGCCCCTCAGGCCGGGCGTCGTGAACTTTCCACTGCTGTTCCTGATCGTCGCGAACGTGAACTTGTTGTTGATCGAGTACGCAGCGTCGACGTAGGTGAGCGAGCCAGGCGTCGACTTGACCATGCCCGCAACGCCCGAGCTTCCACGTGCGCCCGACCCCGTCGGGAAGTTGACGGCCGTGTTGAATCCGACCTTGTTCTTCCACTGCGGGCTGACAGAGGACAAATACTCGGTGAAGTTGTACGTCGTCCCGGATCCGTCCGATCGGAAGACCGGTGTGATCTTCGTGTCCGGCAAGCTGAGCTTCGGGTTCAACGACTTGATCGCCCCGTCGTTCCACTTCGTGATGTTCCCGAGGTAGATGTTCGCGATGACGGGGCCCGACAGGCGAAGGCGCCCGTTTAGGCCGGGGAGGTTGTATGGAATCGACGTTGCCGCGAGCCCCCACGGGATGACGACGCAGCCCTTGCACGCAGCGAGCTGGTCCGGAGACAGAGGCGCGTCGGATGCGCCGAAGTCGACCGTCCGAGCCGTGATCTGCGCGATGCCGGCCCCGGAGCCGGTCGGTGAGTAGGTGACGTTGATCCCGTACGCAGAGCTGACGAGGGGGATCCACTTCGAGATGAGCGGGAAGACGAACGTCGATCCAGTTCCGACGAGCGAGCCCGCTTCCGGCCCGGCCGATGCCCGGTCGGTCCGACCGGCCGCCAGCGCGAGGGCGACGGCCACGACGAGCGCGAGTACGAGTGCAACCGCGCGTTTCATTTCAGTTCCCCTTTCTCCAAGTTCCAGATGGGCGACGACTGCTTGCCGCTGTCAGTCTCGTGTCCCGCCTCGACCGCCCGGGCCGCGGGACGGTGAAGATCTCGCCGCGGAGTGGTGAACCTCACTGCGAGGCGTCCGTGAACTCTTCGAACTCCCCCGTGATGAGGAACGCGGTCTGCTCGCCGATGTCGACCGCGTTGTCCCCGATGCGCTCGATCGCGCGTGCGCCGACGATCATGCGCATCCCCCACTCCTGGGTCCCGGGCGTGTCCGCCATCGCCAGCACGTGTTCCGTGACCCGATGGTTCGTCCTGTTGATCAGCTCGTCGAGGTCGGGGAGCGACTTCGACCGCGCGAGATCCCGCGCTCGGAAGGAGTCGAGCGCGATCCGGATCATCTCCTCGGCGCGATCGCCCATCTCACCGAGGCCGTCGACGAGGTCGGCGCGCGGCTCGAGGTCCGCCGCGAGCTTCGTCAGCTTCGCGATCGTGACGCTCTGATCGCCGATCCGCTCGAGGTGGATCGAGTCGTGGAGGATCGCGAGCACCAAGCGGAGATCCGTCGCGACTGGTCCCTGCTGAGCGAGGAGCTCCGCGACCCAGCGCTCGATCTGGTGGTAGCGGACGTCGATCTCGTCGTCGAAGGCAATGACCTCGTCGCACAGCTCGACGTCCTGCGACTCGAGTGCGTTGAGCGCACCTCGGAAGGCGCGGAGGACGATCGACCCCATCTCCTGCAGGCTTGCCTCGAGGGCGTCGAGGCTCTGCTGGTACTCGATCCGGGCGTTCATCCGAAGCGCCCGGTGACGTAATCCTCGGTGCGCTGGTCGGAGGGATTCGTGAAGATCTTCGTCGTCGCGTCGTACTCGACGAGGACCCCGTGCCGGCCCGAGCCGTCCTCGCGCACGGCGACGCTGAAGAACGCCGTCATGTCCGCCACGCGCGCCGCCTGCTGCATGTTGTGGGTGACGATCGCGATCGTGTACTCGCGCTTGAGCTCGTGGATGAGATCCTCGATCCGTGCGGTCGAGATCGGGTCGAGCGCCGAGGCAGGCTCGTCCATGAGGATCACGTCCGGCTCGACGGCGATCGCCCTCGCGATGCAGAGCCGCTGCTGCTGGCCTCCGGAGAGCCCGAGCGCGTTCTCCTTCAGCCGGTCCTTCACCTCGTCCCACAGGGCCGCGGAGCGAAGGACGCGCTCGACGCGCTCGTCGAGGTCCTTCTTCATGCCGAGGATGCGTGGGCCGAACGCGATGTTGTCGTAGATCGACTTCGGGAACGGGTTCGGCTTCTGGAAGACCATCCCGATGCGGCGGCGCACCTCGACAGGGTCGACGTTCGCGGCGTATAGATCGCGGCCGTGGTAGAGGACCGAGCCGCCGACGCGCGCGCCCGCGATGAGGTCGTTCATGCGGTTGAGGCAGCGGATGAACGTGCTCTTGCCGCATCCCGACGGGCCGATGAACGCGGTGACGGCGTTCCGGTGCACAGCGAGCGTCACGCCGTCGAGGGCGAGCGCGCCGCCGTAGCTCACCGACAGGTTCTCGATCCGGAACACGGTCTCGCGCGAACGGACGTCCTGCTCTTCGGTCGCGAGCGCGCCGATCTTCGGGCGGTCGATGCCTGCGGGAGCGACCCTTTCGTCCACCGTCGTCATCGTCCGGAGAGGCGTCGCCCAGTCACGATCCCAGTGTCTCCCGCGTCGTCCGCGCGTCGAGCCTCGGGGCGGTGAAGAAGCGGTGAGGAGGTGGTGAAGCCGGGTCGGGCTACGGGGCGGGGAAGGTGCAGCGGATCTCGAGGCCGGTCCCGCGCGCGCCGTGCGCCTCGACGGTTCCCCCCGCCTGCGTCACCACGTGCTTGACGATGGCGAGCCCGAGACCGCTTCCTCGAGACGCCCGGGCGCGATCGCCGCGGTAGAAGCGCTCGAAGAGCCGCGACAGCGCGGCTTCCTCGACCCCGATGCCGTCGTCCGCGGCGGAGAGGACGATCGCGCCGTCGGCGTCCTGCTCGACCGTGAGCGTGAGCTTCGTCCCAGGCCCTGCATACCGGATCGCGTTCTCGGCGAGATTGCGCGCGACCACGCCGAGCATCCGCGGGCGGATCGCGAGCGCGATTTCGGGATCGCAGTCGAGCACGAGCTCGACGCCGGCCCGGGCCGCGCGCTCCTTGAGCTCGCCGAGGGTCTCCTCGAGGACCGGGCGGACGGGCGAGGCGCCCAGCGCAACCACCCGGGCGCCGGACTCGAGCTCGCTCAGGAAGAGCACCTCGTCGATGAGCTCCGTGATCCGGTCGACCTCGCCTGCCGCCTGCTCCACGAGCGCAGCCACGTCCTCACCCGGGAGCGCGGCCGTCTCGAGCAAGGTCAGGAGGCGGGCGAGCGGCGTCCGGAGCTCGTGTGAGACCGCCGCCGTGAAGCCGGAGCGCAGCTCCTCGTAGGCAGCGAGGTCTCCCTCGCGCGAGAGGTAGACGAGGCGCTCGACGTGCCCGTCGACCTGGTACGGAACGACGAGCGGGATCACGCCACGCCCGCCCGCAAGCAGATCGGCGGGCAGGGTCTCCCCCTCTCGAAGATCGTCGACCATCTGCCTCGCGCGCCGGCTCGCGAGGACGACGCGATCCTGGTCGTCTACGACGACGACCGCCTCGCGGCTCTCCTCGACGATCGCGCGGCCGCGCAGCGCGTCCGCATCCATGTCTCACAGAAGGTTTGCACAACGCTCTCTCCCGCCTCTCCCGCGGCCGAACCATCGGCGGCGGTCAAATGGCTCGACGCCCGGCTTCACGCGCTCGCCGCGGACGGGGAGCTCGACGTCCCGAACTGCGGCCCAAGGCAGGACGCCGTGGCCGACGACGAGGCGGACGGCAGGCAGGCGTTCACCACCTGATAACGAGTCGTCAACCAGTACGCGGCCCCCGGGTCATCCGGGGGGCCGCATTATTCGTCCTGCATGGCGAAGGTCCTGATCATCGAGGACGACGATGTCATCGCCCGCGGCATGGTCCGCCATCTCGAGGAGGCGGGCTTCGACGCCGTCGGCGTCGCGAACGGGGAGACGGGGCTCGCGCGACTCCGCTACGAGCGCCCCGACGTCTGCGTCCTCGATCTCATGCTCCCGGGAATCGACGGCTGGGGCGTCATCGAGCGGGCCCGAGGCGAGGGGATCGGGACGCCGATCGTCGTCGTGTCCGCGCGCGGAACCGAGCACGACCGCGTGCACGCGCTCGAGATCGGCGCCGACGACTACCTGGTCAAGCCCTTCTCCATGCGAGAGCTCGCAGCGCGCGTGAAGGCAGCGGCCCGCCGCGGGGTCAGCGAGGCGGAGCCCAAGCGCGGCGACTCGATCGTCATCGCGGAGCTCCGGCTCGATCCGGACAACGTCCAGGCCTACGTCGACGGCGAGAGCGCAGAGCTCACCCCGACCGAGTTCCGGCTCGTGTACACCCTCGCCCGCGAGCAGGGGCGCGTGCTCACGCGCGACGAGCTGCTCCAGCGCGTCTGGGGCCGGCGCGCGACGCACCGGGATCGAACCGTCGACGTGTTCGTGCGGAAGCTGCGCGAGAAGATCGACCGCCGCGCGTCGAGCCACACCTTCATCCACACGCGCTACGGCGTCGGCTACAAGCTCGAGCCTCAGGCGAAGTAGGCCGCGAACTGGCGCCTACGGCCGCGGGGCGGTCGTGACCAGGGGATACGCGGTGCCGGCCGCGCGGAGTGCCGCATTCGCGTCGCTTCCCCGTTCGTCCCAGGTGAGCGCGGACTCGGCGAGGAAGCGAAGGGCGACGTCGTCCGAGTCCAGGAACGAGCGCGCCTCCGCCGGAGCGCCTGCCTCGTCGAGGTAGCGGCTGTGTACGGCGGCGACCAGGGGACGCGCCTCGTCTCCACGGACGATCTCCGCCCGACCGGCGAGGGAGACGCCGCACACCTCGAAGCCGGGCCGCGAGTCGTGGACGACGAGCGTCGCGCGAGCGTCGCGCTCGAGATTCGCGACCTTGCAACTGCCCGACCCGGTCGCGAGGACGATCGAGCGATCGAGGCGTGCGAACCACATCGGCACCGCATGGACGTGGCCCGCGCGGTCGTGGGTCGCTAGCACTCCGACGAGCCGCGCGTCCAGGAGCTCCGCCACCAACCGGTCGGCGAAGACGTCACCGCCCGAGAGGCTCCTGCTCGGAACCGGATCGCCCACGACCACACACTAGGGGGTCGCAACTCGCACCGACTCAGGTATCCTTAGCCAGGTTAATGATTAGTGAAGTTACGCTTAGTCCCGAAGACGTTGCAGCAGAGCTCCGCCCGGTGCTCCTGCGACTCGCCCGCGAGCTCCGGAAGGAGACGGAGCAGCTCGGCGTGACAACGTCCCAGGCGACGCTCCTCTGGCTCGTGAAGCGGAGTCCAGGGCTCTCCCTCGCCGAGCTCGCCGCGGAGGAGGGAATCTCCCCGCCCGCACTCTCGGGTCACATCGACCGTCTCGAGCGGGCCGAGCTGATCGAACGAGTACGCTCGAGCGAGGATCGGCGCCGTGTGGGGCTCCGCCTCACCGACGACGGCGCACGACTCGTACGGCGCGTTCGCGCGCGGCGGACGACCTGGCTCGCCGGGAGGATCGGCACGCTCGATCCGGCCGACATCGAGGCGATCGAGGCAGCCGTCCCCGCGCTCATGAAGCTGGTCGAGATCGACGCGTGACGACGCTCGCACTCGCTCTTCGGACTCGAACCTTCCGCAGCCTCCGTCGTCATCACAACTACCGCCTGTTCTTCGCCGGCCAGCTCGTATCGCTCGCGGGGTCGTGGATGCAGAACGTCGCGCTCGCGTGGCTCGTCATCCAGCTCTCGGGTTCGCCGCTCGCCATCGGAGGCCTCGCCTTCTGCCGGTTCCTGCCAACCACGGTGCTCGGTCTCTTCACGGGCGTCGTCGTCGATCGGGTCGAGACGCGGCGGCTCGTGATGATCACCCAGGCGTTCGCGATGATCGTCTCGACCTTCCTCGCGGTGATGACGCTCACGGGAACCGCGACCCTGCCGCTCGTGTTTCTGCTCGCGACGGTCGGGGGAGTGGCACTCGCGTTCGACGCACCGGCGCGGCAGGCGCTGACCTTCGAGATGGTCGGGCCGAGCGAGCTTCCGAATGCAGTCGCGCTCAACTCGGGGCTCTTCAACGCATCCCGGATCATCGGCCCGGCGATCGCCGGCCTCGTGATCGCGACCGTCGGAACGGGCCTGTGTTTCGCCCTGAACGCGGTCAGCTTCCTCGCCGTCCTCGCCGCAATCGCCCTGATGCGGACGGATGAGCTCCACCGGGTCACCCGCGACTCGACCGCGAGACTCGTCAGCGGGCTGCGCGAGGCGTTCGCGTTCCTTCGCCGAGACCGCCGGCTACGGGTCGTCTTGACCGTGGTCACGATCGTCAGCACGGTCGGCTTCAACTTCAACGTGCTCGTCCCCCTCCTCGCGTCTCACACCCTGCACGTCGGGCCCGAGGGCTTCGGGTTGCTGTCGGCCGCGTTCGGCGCCGGGGCTCTCGTCGGCGCCCTGGTGACGGCGAGCGTCCGCAGTGCGAGCTGGCGGCTCTTCGTCGCAGGAGGCGGAGGCTTCGGGGTGCTCGTGCTCGTGCTCGCCTTCGTCTCCGACGCAATCGCCGCGGGTGCCTTGCTGGCGGGGATCGGCGTCTGCTTCACCCTCTTCACCGCCAACGCCAATGCGCTCGTGCAGCTCGGCGCGCCCGACCACCTGCGCGGCAGGATGATCGGGCTCTACCTCTACGCATTCATCGGCCTGGCGCCGGTCGGCGGTCTCCTGACGGGCTGGCTCGCCGAGCTCGGAGGGACGGAGCTCGCGTTCGCGGTCGCAGGCGCGACGTCGCTCGGAACGATCCTGGTCGTGAGCGCGCGCCACGCACGGACGATCCGGGCGGCCGCCGCTCCCACCGGCGCCTGAGCTCCGTCCGTTCCGCGCGTGCGAGAGTACGCGCGCGATGGGCGGGAGCACGATCGTCTTCTTCCCCGAGGGCGCGTACGGGCCCACGAACAACTGCGCGGGCATCGGCCAGGTGCTGCGCGAGCGCGGGCATCGCGTCGTCTTCGTCGTCGAGGAGTCGTTCGCGGGCACGCTCGAGGCGCAGGGCTTCGAGGAGCGCCTCATGCGACTCGGCCCGGCGCCCGCGGTCTCGGAGGAGCCCGGTCAGTTCTGGAAGGACTTCATCCGGGACACGGCTCCCGTGTTCCGCAAGCCGACCATCGAGCAGCTCGGCGAGTTCATCGAGCCGACGTTCAGGGCGCTCTGCGACGGCGCCTGCTACGTCGACGACCGGCTGAGCGAGATCTTCGACGAGCTCGAGCCGGCGGTCATCGTCGAGGACAACGTCGTCGGCTTCCCCGCGATCCAGCGCTCCGGCCGGCCGTGGGTGCGGATCGTCTCGTGCAACCCGCTCGAGCTCGAGGATCCGGCGATCCCGCCGGTGTTCTCCGGGTATCCCGCCGGCGACCGCGCCGGCTGGGACGACTTCCGCGCAGAGTACGCGAGGGTCGTCCGCGGTCTTCACGACCAGTTCTCGGAGGCGTTCGTCGAGCGAGGTGCGCCGCCCCTCCCCGGGAACGCATTCCTGCACGAGTCGGAGTGGCTCAACCTCTACGTTTATCCCGAGGAGCTCGACTACGCGCGCTCGCGCTCGCTCGGGGACACCTGGCACCGGCTCGACACGTGCGTGCGGCACTCCCGCGTGGCCGCCGACCTGCCCGAGCACATCGCGTCAGGCGATGGCGCGCTCGTCTACGTCTCGCTCGGGAGCCTCGGCTCGGCCGACGTCGCCCTCATGCGCCGGCTCGTCGGGCTCCTCTCGGGGCTCCCGCACCGGTTCGTCGTCTCGAAGGGGCCGCAGCACGCCGAGTACGAGCTCGCCGAGAACATGTGGGGCGAGGAGCTCCTCCCCCAGCCTGCGCTCCTCCCGGTCGTCGACCTCGTGATCACGCACGCCGGGAACAACACCACCACCGAGTGTCTCCACTTCGGGAAGCCGATGGTCGCGCTCCCGCTCTTCTGGGACCAGTACGACAACGCGCAGCGGATCGACGAGAGCGGGATCGGTGTCCGCCTCGACACCTACCGCGTCGAGCGCGACCAGCTCGAGGACGCGATCGAGCGTCTGCTCGGAGACACCGCACTCGCCGACCGGCTCGGCCGGATGGCGGCGCGCGTCCAGGCGACACCGGGAACCGTACGCGGGGCGGACCTGATCGAACGGCTCGCCCGTGACGGCGAGCCGGTCCGCCGCGCCTAGCTCGCCTCCTCCGTCTCCTCGAGCGTGCGGATGTCCCAGAGCGGCCGGCCGAGCTGCGACTCGGTGACTGCCATCACCGAGATCTGGTTCGTGTCCGGGTACTCGACCGCCTCCGGCGAGGGTCGGTTGGCGACGACGAGATACCGAACCCGCTCGGCGCTCCGGTTGATCAGCTGGTGCGCTCCGTCGGGCCCGACGGCAAAGTGGACGACGTCGCCTTCCGCCAGCTCGCGCTCGCCGTCGGGCGTCCGCAGAGTCGGCGTGCCCCGCAACACCAGGAGAAGCTCTTCCGCGCCGTGATGGAAGTGGTAGAGGCCGCCGGACCTGCCCGGATCGATCTCGTACACCGAGGCCCCGATCCTTTCTCCTCGGGGCAGTCGGGTCGACCTGCCCGCGGACCACTCCTCGTCGCTCACGAACTCCCAGTCGTCGCTCCAGACGTTCGTCGGCTCGCTCATCGGCCCCTCCTCGCGGTCATGATCTCCGGGTGGAGTACTACCGCACGCCCGATGAGCGCTTCGCTCATCTCCCCGGCTACTCGTTCGCGCCGAACTACCTCGAGCGGGACGGGCTGCGCATGCACTACGTCGACGAGGGAGACGGGAGCCCCCTGCTCCTGCTCCACGGCGAGCCGACCTGGGCGTTCCTCTACCGGAAGCTGATCCCGCGCCTCGCGGAGGTCGGTCGGGTCGTCGCGCCCGACTACTTCGGCTTCGGCCGCTCCGACAAGCCGACGGGGATCGGAGACTACTCCTACGACTTCCATTACCGCTCGATCGAGCGCCTGAGCGAGGCGCTCGACCTTCGCGGGACGGCGGTCGTCGTCCAGGACTGGGGCGGGCCGCTAGGCCTCCGCCTCGCGGTCGAGCATCCGGAGCGCGTCGACCGCCTCGTCGTCCTCAACACCGGGATCGGCGCGGGCCGCGCGCCGTCGCCGGAATGGCTCCGCTTCCGCGACTTCGTGCGGCGAGTCGGCACGGAGCTCGTGGCCAGCCAGCTCGTCCGCCTCTCGTGCGTGAGCGATCCGTCCGACGACGCGCTCGCCGCCTACGACGCTCCCTTCCCGACTCCGGAGTCCAAGGCCGGAGTCCTTGCGTTCCCCGAGCTCGTCCCGACAGAGCTCGACCACCCGTCCGCGGCGGCGCTGCTCGAGGTCCGGGACGCCCTCTCACGCTGGGAGAAGCCGGCGCTGGTCCTCTTCTCCGACTCGGACTCGATCTTCTCGCCCGCGGCCGCCGAGCGGCTCGCCGCCCGGATTCCAGGCGCCGGTCCCGCCGAGATCGTCGAGGGCGCAGGACACTTCCTCCAAGAGGACAAGGGCGAGGAGATCGCGGAGCGGATCGTGCGCTTCCTCGCCGAGACTGCCTAATCGGCAACCGCTCCGGCGACGGCCGACCGGATCGCATACCAGACACGCGCAGGAGTGAAAGGCGGGTCGAGGTGGCGGATCCCCAGCGGAGCGAGCGCGTCGGCGACGGCGTTCGCGATCGCGGCGGGCGTTCCGATCGAGCCTCCCTCGCCTACGCCTTTCGCGCCGAGCGGGTTGTACGGCGACGGCGTCTCGAGGAGCGCGCTCTCGATCTCGGGGACCGCCGCTGCAGTCGGCAGGTGGTAGTCGTAGAGGTTCACCGCGAGCGGCTGGCCGTGCTCGTCGTAGCCGACCTGCTCGAGCAGGCACTCGCCGACGGCCTGCACGATCCCGCCCACGACCTGGCCCTCCGCGAGCAGTGGGTTGACCACGCGTCCGCAGTCGTCGACCGCGATCACGCGACCGAGCCGCACCTCGCCGGTCGTCGGCTCGATCGCGACCGAGGTGACGTACGCACCGAAGGAGAAGACAGGCCCCGGGAGCTCGAAGCGAGTCGAGACCTCGAGTGGAAGAGTCTCACCTTCGTCGAGCCGACCCCGCAGCTCCCGGGCGGCGAGCAGCGCCGCCGAGCCCCCGACGGTGACCGACCGGCTCGCGAAAGTCCCCGTGCCCTCGGGGATCTCGAACGAGTCGCCCCACCGCACCGAGACGGCCTCCGCGTCGATCTCGAGCTCCGCCGCGACGATCTGGGCGAAGGTCGTCTCGTGCCCCTGCCCGTGCGGTGAAGAACCCGTCCAGAGCACGGCGGAGCCGTCTTCCTCGCAGCGAAGCCGCGCGGTCTCCGAGCCCGGTCCGGCGCGCTCGACGTAGAGCGCCACCCCGACACCTGCGACCCTCCCGCTTTCGCGCTGGCGATCGCGCTCGGCGACCAGCTCGTCCCAACCCGCGAGCCCGAGCGCGGTGTCGAGCGCGCGGACGTAGTCGCCCGAGTCATAGGTGACGCCGAGCGGCGTCGTGTGGGGGAAGCTCGGCCGCGGGATCGCGTTGAGCCTGCGGATCGCGACCCGATCGATGCCGAGCTCGGCGGCGGCGAGGTCGACGAGCCGTTCGATCGCCAGCGCCGCTTCGGGACGTCCGGCGCCGCGATATGGGCCGGTCGGCACCTTCGTCGTGCAGACACCGACCACCTCGACCTCCGCTGCACGCACGTCGTAGCACCCGGTGAGGAGCTCCGCAGCCGTCTGGGCGGCGACCGGCGTCGTCGAGTAGAGGTAGGCGCCGAGATCGGCGAGCACACGCGCGCGAAGCGCGAAAATGCGTCCGTCAGCGGCGAGGGCGAGCTCGGCGTCGATCTCCAGCCCGCGCCCCTGATACACGGCGAGCGAGCTCTCCGTGCGCGTCTCCGCCCACTTCACCGGGCGGCCGAGCCGGAGCGCGGCGAGCGCGACCGCGGCCGTCTCCGCTTGCGGCACACCCTTGCTCCCGAATGCGCCGCCGACGTCCGGGACGACGATCCGCAGCCGGTCCGGCGCTCGCCGCAGCACCGTCGTCAGCCCGGAGAGCTGGCGGTGCGGGTCCTGCGCGGAGAGCCAGAGCGTAAGCACGTCCATCCCGACGTCGTGCGATGCAAGCACGACGCGCGGCTCGAGCGGAGCCGCGATCAGCCGAGGCATCCGGACGCGCGCTCCCACGACGGCGTGCGCTTCCTCGAAGGCGCCTCCGACGTCGCCCGAGGAGCGGCGCAGACGAAGGAGCACGTTGCCGGGCGCCTCGGCGTGGAGCGGCGGTGCCGCCTCCGCTGCGCGCGGATCGACGAGCGGCGGCAGCTCGTCGACGTCGACGAGCACGAGCTCCGCGGCGTCCGTCGCCTGCTCGGACGTCTCGGCGACCACGAGCGCGACCGGCTGGCCGACGTAGCGGACACGGTCGTCCGCGAGGATCGGGTGCGTGACCGGCACCAGCTCCGACCCCTCGCGGACGACGACCGGAAACGGCTCGGTCGCTCCTACGAGGTCCTCGCTCGTGAGCACCACGTGCACGCCCGCGGCTCTCCTCGCCGCTCGCACGTCGATCGCCGCCACCACGCCATGGGCGTGAACGCTGCGAACGAAGACCGCGTGGAGCATGTCGGGCCGGACGAGGTCGCCGGCGTAGCACGCCTTGCCCGTCAGGAAGCGTGCGTCCTCGACCCGAGGAAGCGACTCTCCGACCCAGCGGCGCGGCACGACCCGGCTCATGCCCAGGCCCGACTAGAGTCACACTCGTGGCGCGGATCAGCTACGTCGACCCGGCGACGATCGCGGATCCCGAGCTCGCCGCGGACCTCGAGCATTCGCGGCTGTACGGGACGCCGCGGCCCGAGACGCAGGCGATCCGGTTCCACGTGCCCGCAGTCGCGAAGGCGTTCATGCGGCCCTGGAAGACGATCTTCCGCGAGGGAATCGTCGAGCATCCGCTCAAAGAGCTCTGCCGCGTCTACCTCTCGAAGACGATCGACTGCGACTACTGAGGAAGCCAACGGTCCCTCCGTGGGAGGGACGAGGGGCTCGACGAGGCGGACTACGACGAGCTGCTCGGGTTCGAGCGCTCGGACCGCTTCAGCGAGCGCCAGAAGGCCGCTCTCCTGTACACGAGCATGCTCGTCTGGAACCCCGAGGGCGTCGACGACGCGCTCTGGTCTCGCCTGCGCGAGCACTTCAGCGAGGAGCAGATCGTCGAGCTGGGCTCCTTCGTCTGCCTGACCTACGGCCAGCAGCGGGTGATCAAGACCTGGGGCGTCGGCCACGGCGAGCTCCTCGCCGACACGACGGGAGGGCTCGCAACCTAGATGCCGCACCTTCCCGGCACTCCGGACGAGATCCGCGCCCGCGTCCCGGCAGTGCTCACGGCGTGGAAGTTCATGCACGACGAGGTCCTGGCAGGCGGGCTCGTCGACCTGGAACTGAAGCGGCTCTGCTTCCGGTTCGTCGCGAGCGACGGCGACGCGGAGGACGGGGCAGGCTCGACGCCGCGCGAGCGGCTTGCTCTCGAGTGGGCGTCTGCGATCGTATGGGACTCCGACCGCGCAGACGACGCGCTCTGGGAGCGCCTGCACGCGGAGTTCTCGGAGCCTGAGCTCGTCGAGCTCGGCTGCTCGATCGGGTTCGCGCTCGGGCAGCAGCACTTCGAGCGCACGCTCGGGCTCCCTGCTCACGCGGGCGTCGCCTGACCGAGCGCGCGCACGGCGTTTCCGCCCAGGATGGCGGCCTCGTCAGCCGCCGCGAGCCCGAGCGCATGCACGAGCTCGACCGGGCGCTCCGTTCCCATGTCGAAGGGGTAGTCCGAGCCGAGGAGAACGCGATCCGCGCCGAAGAGCTCCACGAGCCCGCGCAGGACGTCTAGGTCGTGGACGACCGTGTCGACGAGGAAGCGGCCGAGCGCGCGACGCACGTCACGGCCGGGAGGATGGATCTCCTGCTCGTGCGCGAGCCGGCCCCGCAGCGCGGCGAGCGCACCGCCTCCGTGCGCGAGGAGCACGTTCACCCGCGGATGCTCGTCGAGCACTCCCGAGGCGAGCATGTGCGCTGCGGTCACGGTCGTCTCGAGCGGGTTGCCGACGGTGTTCCAGAGGTAGTGCGCCTCGAGCGCAGGGAGAGCGAACCCGCGCGACGCCGGATGGACGAAGACGAGCGCTCCCGTCTCCTCGGCGACGCTCCAGAAGTCCCGGAAGCGATCATCGCCGAGAAACGCTCCACCGGGCGCCGCCGGGATCTCGACGCCGCCGAGCCGCCCGTCGCGCATGAGCTCGGCGAGCTGCTCGGGCCGTTCCGGGTCGACCGTGCCCAGTGCGATCACGCGCTCGCCGACGAGCTCCGCGAGCGCCTCGTTCTGGCCTTCGACCTCGACCCCACAGAGGTCGACCCAGGGACAGAGGACGACGACGTCCACTCCCGCCCGGTCCTGCTCCTCGAGGATGCGGTCGAGGTGCTGGAGCTCGCGGACCGCCGACCTGATCTCGCGACCGTCTCGCGTGACGACCTGGACGTCTCCGCGCCATTCCACCTCGGCGCCGAGGCCGCGCACGATCACATGCGCGTGACAGTCGACGACCGGGGTCGCGCCGTCCGGCACGCGTCTAGTGGCCGCTGTTGACCGCCAGGAGCTTGAGCTCGGTCATCTCCTCGATCGCGTAGCGAAGGCCCTCGCGCCCGAGCCCCGACGACCTCACGCCGCCGTACGGCATGTGGTCGATGCGGAACGTGGAGACGTCGTTGACCATCAGCCCGCCGACGTCGATCCGGTCGAAGGCGTCGTCGACGACTCGCATGTCGTTCGTGAAGATCCCGGCCTGGAGGCCGAACTCGCTCCGTCCCGCAGCGTCGATCGCGTCCTGCACGTCCGCGAAGCGCGTCAGCCCGACGAGGGGCGCGAACACCTCGCCGCATGAGATGCGGACGTCCTCGGGCGCGTCTGCGACGACCGTCGGCCGCCAGAGCGTGCCCTCCCGATGGCCGCCGGTAAGCACTCTTGCGCCGGCGGCACGGGCCTCCTCCAGCCACTCCGCGATGCGCTCCGCGTTCGCCGCGTCGATGACCGGGCCGACGTCGGTCGTCTCGTCGAGGGGGTCACCGACGTGGAGCGCCTCGGCGCGACGGACGAGCTCTGTGGCGAACGCGTCGTACACCGCCTCGTGCACGAAGACCCGCTGCACGGAGATGCACGTCTGACCGGCGTAGGCGAAGCCTCCCCACGCGACGCGCTCCGCGGCGTAGGCGACGTCGGCGTCGTCGTTGACGATCACCGCGGCGTTGCCGCCGAGCTCGAGCGTGACGCGCTTGCGGCCGGCGCGGCCCTTCAGTCCCCAGCCCACGAGCGGGCTGCCCGTGAACGTCAGAAGCTTGATCCGATCGTCCTCGACGAGCGGTCGTGCGACCTCCGTCGAGCACGGGAGCACCGCGATCGCGTCCTCGGGCCAGCCCGCCTCGAGCACGATCCGCCCGAGGGCGAGCGCGGTGAGCGGCGTCTGCGACGCCGGCCGCAGCAGGATCGGGTTGCCGGCCGCGAGCGCCGGCGCGACCTTGTGCGCGACGAGGTTGAGCGGGAAGTTGAACGGCGTGATGCCCGCGATCGGCCCGAGCGGGACTCGCCGCACCTGCGCCCAACGGCCTTCGTTCCCGGGCAGCCAGTCGAGCGGGACGACCTCGCCGTAGATCCGCTTGGCCTCCTCCGCGGCGACCGAGAACGTGAACACCGCGCGATCGACCTCGACGCGCGCGGTCTTCACGGGCTTCGCCGCCTCGAGGGCGACCGTCTCCGCGAGCTCGTCGCGGCGGGCCACGATTCCCGCTGCGATCGCCTCCAGAATCTGCTCACGCCGCCAGGACGGGAGCCTGCGGGTCGCCGCGAACGCCTCGACCGCGCCTGCGATCGCGCGCTCGACCTCGTCAGGCCCCGCCCGATGGACCAGCGCGATCGCGGAGCCGTCGTACGGGCTCCGGATCTCGACCGTCTCGCCGGTCTCGACCTGCTCGCCTCCGAGGAGGATCCCGGCCTCGGTACGTCGCGTGTTCGCGATCGCCACGGCTACTCCACCAGTCCCGCGGGCTCCTCGACGAGCGAGGCCAGCGTGTCCAGGAACTCCGCGCCGCGCGCGCCGTCGACGACCCGGTGGTCGAAGGAGACCGTGAGCGTGAGCACCGGGCGGACCGCCACCTCTCCGTTCACGGCGACCGGCCGTTCGACGATCCGGCCGACGGCGAGGATCGCGGCCTGCGGGGCATTGACGATCGCCTGGAAGGCGTCGACCCCGTACATGCCGAGGTTCGAGATCGTGAACGTGCCGCCCCGGACGTCCTCCGGGCGAAGCGTGCGGTCGCGCGCGCCGGCGACGACCTCGCGGCGGCGAGCGCAGATCGCTGCAAGCGGCAGCGTGTCCGCATCGTGCACGACCGGGACGACGAGGCCGTCCGCGGTCGCCACGGCGATCCCGACGTCGACCCCGGCTCCGACGATCGACCCCTCGTGCCACGAGGCGGCGACGCGAGGGTGGCGCACGAGAGCCTCGGCGCAGACCTTCACCAGCAGATCGGTGACGCTGAGTCCCGCGCAGCCGGGCCTTCGACGCGCGGCTTCGCGCCAGCTCTGGAGCCTCCCCGCGTCGACGTCGCGCGAGAGGACGAAGTGCGGCACCTCCTGCCAGGCACGCTGCGTGCGCTCGGCCATCGTGCGCCAGAGCGCCCCGACCGCGAACGCGTCGCCGCCTCGTTCGGCGTC
The DNA here is from genome assembly GCA_963708265.1 of uncultured Actinomycetes bacterium. Taxonomy (GTDB): domain Bacteria; phylum Actinomycetota; class Thermoleophilia; order Gaiellales; family Gaiellaceae; genus GMQP-bins7. The sequence goes on from CAVPSC010000001.1 coordinate 51,895, forward strand.
GGCCAGCTCGGCGGCGGCTTCGACGTCCGCGGCGACCAGCGCACCGTCGGGGCCGGTCCCGGAGAGCGCGTCGAGGTCGACCCCGTATGCGGCCGCGAGCTTCCGTGCCTTCGGCGAGGCGAGCCGTCGGCGCGGCGACGCGGCCGTCGCCACCGGACCCTCGTCCGCAGACACGGCGGCCGCCGCTTGAAGACCGGGCGCGGGCGCAGGCGCCGCCGCCGTCCCGGAGGACATCGTGTCACTCGGGTTCGGTTCCAGCTCTTCGCCGTCCGCGAGAACGACGGCGATCGTCGTCCCGACTGGGACCTCCGTGCCCTCGGAGGCGGACACTCCCCCGAGCGTCCCGTCGGCGGGGGCCTCGATCTCGACCGTGACCTTGTCCGTCTCCACCTCGACGAGCGGTTCGCCCTTGGTGACCGCGTCACCCGCAGACTTGAGCCACCGGAGCACTGTGCCGGTCTCCTGCGCCATCCCGAGCGCCGGCATGATCACGTCAACGGGCACTCGCGCCCTCCTGGTGTGCCGACGCGACCACGGCGTCCGACAGGGCCGGGCTGTTGAGGTTCGACGTCAGCTCCCGCTCGCCGGGTAGCTCGCCGCCGACCGTGTACTGACCTCCCGCAGTGATGAGGAGCTTCTCGGCCGGGAAGCGCGTGATCACCTCGGACCCGTCGCTCGTGACCACGAGCTGCTCCTCGATCCGCGCCGCCGACCAGCCGTCCGTCGCAGGCCAGAAGGTCTCGAGCGCGAACACCATGCCCTCCTCGATCGTCTCTGGGTACTCGAAGGAGACGAGGCGGCTGAAGATCGGCTTCTCCCAGATCGAGAGCCCGACCCCGTGCCCGTACTGGAGCGCGAACGCGGCTTCCTCGTCCGCGAAGCCGAACTCCTCGGCGCGCGGGAAGAGCTCGACCACCTCCGCGGTCGTGACGCCGGGCCGGATCGCGGCGATGGCCTGATCGAGGATGTCGCGGCACCGTGTGTATGCATCGACCAGCGCCCGCGACGCGGAGCCGACCGCGAACGTGCGGTAGTAGCAGGTGCGGTAGCCGTTGAAGGCGTGGAGGATGTCGAAGTACGCCGGGTCGCCCGGCCGCAGCATGCGATCGGTGAAGACGTGCGGGTGCGGAGAGCAGCGCTCGCCCGAGATCGCGTTCACGCCCTCGACGTGCTCGGAGCCGAGCTCGAACAGGACCTTGTTGACGAGCGCGACGCAGTCGTTCTCCCGAAAGCCCGGTCTCATCGCACGGTAGAGCTGGTCGTAGGCCGAGTCGACCATGGCGCACGCCGTGTTGAGAAGCACGATCTCGTCCTCGGTCTTGAGCTTGCGCACGTCCTGCATCAGCGCCTGTCCGTCGACGACCTTCACCCCGGCCTGCTGGAGGGCGAAGAGCACGGGCAGCTCGACCATGTCCACCCCGACGGGCTCGTCGAGGAGGTCACGTGCGGCCAGCTCGACGCGGATCTTCTCGGCAACCGACTCGGCGCGCCCCTCGACCGCGCCCCGGAGCGTGGAGATACCGGCTCGGGACCGATCCTCACCGAGCCAGGGGCTGTAGAGCTTGTGGTGGCGGGCGGCCGAGCCGAAGTCCCACATGATCGGGTCGTCTCCCTGGGGCAGCAAGCAGAAGCGGATGAGCTTGTCCATCGCCCACGTGCCGATGTGGGTCGCGGTGAGGTAGCGGATGTTCGCCATGTCGAAGCAGAGAAGCGCGCCCAGCTCGGAGGCCTGCAACCGCGCTTTCGCGCGGGCCAGCCGCTCGCTGCGCAGCCGGTCCATGTCGACCCGCTGCTCCCAGTCGACGACCATCGTCCCGTAGGTGCGGAGCGCCATCGCCTACCTCCTGCAGAGCTCGCGCGCGGTCTCGGCGACGAGCGCGGGAGTCGGGACCGTGGCGTCCTCGAGCGGCGGTGAGAACGGGATCGGGACGTCCATCGCAGCGCAGCGCCGAACCGGCGCGTCGAGGCTCCAGAACGCGCCCTCGCCGATCGCGGCGGCGAGCTCGGCGCTCGCTCCGTAGCTCCGATGCCCCTCGTCGACGACGATCGCGCGTCCCGTCTTCCGCGCGCTCGAGACCAGGGCGTCGAGGTCGAGCGGGACGAGCGTGCGGGGATCGACCACCTCGGCGAAGATCCCGTCCGCCTCGAGCTCCTCCGCTGCGGCGAGGGCGACCCGGACCATCGAGCTCGTCGCGACGATGGTGACGTCCTCCCCCTCTCGCTTGACGTCGGCGACCCCGAGCGGGGTCGAGATCTCGCCGTCGGGCACCTCGCCCTTGACGGCGTAGTCCATCTTGTCCTCGATGACGACCACCGGGTTGTCGTCCCGGATCGCCGACTTCAGGAGGCCCTTCGCGTCGGCAGGCGTTGACGGGAGGGCGACCTTCAGGCCCGGCACGTGGGCGACCCAGGCGTGCAGGCTCTGGCTGTGCTGCGCCGCGGAGCGCCGCGTCGCCCCCATCGTCGTGCGCAGCGTCAGCGGCACCTTCAACTTCCCGCCGGACATGTAGTGCGTCTTCGCGGCCTGGTTCGCGAGCTGGTCCATGACGAGCGTGAGGAAGTCGCCGAACATGATGTCGACGACCGGCCGCATCCCTGTCATCGCAGCGCCGACCCCGAGCCCGGTGATGCCCGCCTCCGAGATCGGCGAGTCGAGGATCCGCTCAGGTCCGAACTCGTCGACGAGGCCGGAGAGCACCTTGAACGGCGTGCCCGCTTCGGCCACGTCCTCGCCGATGACGAACACCGTGTCGTCCCGCCGGAGCTCCTCGGCGAGCGCCTCGTGGATGGCCTGCGCGAACGTCAGCGTACGCGTGGCAGCGACCGCCTCGATGCTAGGAGTAGACATCCTCGCTCACCTCTGCGACGTCGGGGAACGGCGCCTCGAGCGCGAACTCGAGCCCGCGCTCGACCTCCGTGAGCGCGTCCTCCTCCACGGCCCGAAGGTCGTGCGGCGCCGCGAGCTCCTGGTCCTCGAGCCAGCGCCCGAGCAGTGCGAGCGGGTCGCGCTCGCTCCGCCACAGCTCCTCTTCCTCCTTCGGGCGGTAGTAGGCGCGATCGACGTCGCCGACATGGTGGCCCAGGTACCGATAGGTGCTCGCAAGCAGGAACGCGGGCCCGTCGCCGGTGCGAGCCCGCTCCACCAGCTCCGAGGCCTGCACGTAGACGGCGCGCACGTCCTGGCCGTCCACCTCGCGCGCCTCGATCCCGAATGCGCGTGGCCTGGCGGAGATCTCCCCGGCCGTCGTCTCGCGATAGTGCGTGTACTCGTTGTAGTGGTTGTTCTCGCAGACGTAGACGACCGGCAGCGACCAGAGCGCAGCGAGATTCATCGCCTCGTACACGAGACCCTGACCGAGAGCCCCCTCGCCGAAGAAGCAGACGGCGACGCCGTCGGTGCCGCGACGCTTCGCGGAGAACGCCGCCCCGGTGGCGATGCCTGCCGAGCCGCCCACGATCGCGTTCGCACCGAGGTTGCCGTTGGCGTGGTCGGCGATATGCATCGAGCCTCCCTTGCCGCGGCAGTACCCCTCCTCCTTGCCGAGCAGCTCGGCGAACATCCGGCCCGGCTCCGCCCCCTTCGCGAGACAGTGACCGTGTCCGCGATGGGTCGAGGTGATCCAATCCGTCCGCCGGAGCGCCGAGCAGACGCCCACGGCGACCGCCTCCTCGCCGATGTAGAGATGGGTGAGACCGGGCATCTTCGCACTGCGGTAGAGCTCGTTCGCGTGCTCCTCGAAGAGGCGGATGACCGTCATCTTCCGGTACATCTCGAGCGCGAGCTCCACCCCGATCTCGCCGCGCGCGGCAGTTGCGCTCATCGAACCGCCTCCGCGAGGACGTCGGTCTCCACGCCGCTCTGCGCGGCCAGCACGTCGAAGAGCGCGGCGAAGTCGCGGTCGCCGATGCCGAGCCCGCGCGCCGCGGTCAGCAGCTCGTTCGTGACAGCTGTCGTCGGGAGGGGGACCTCGAGCTGGCGGCCGAGCTCGAGGGCGAGGGTCAGGTCCTTCTGCATCATCGTGCAGTCGAACCAGACCTCGTCCGGATGCCCGAGGACGAGCGGCCCGCGGTACGTGACCATCGGCGAGGCGATCACCGATGCGAGCATCACCTCCACCGCCTTCTCGCGGGAGATCCCGCTCTTCTCGGCGAGCAGGACGCCCTCGCTGAAAGCGACCATCTGCACCGCGAGCGAGAGGTTCACGGCGATCTTCACGGTCACGGCTGCACCTGTCGGCCCGACGTGGATCACGCGCGGGCCGATCGCCTCGAGGACCGGGCGCACCCGCTCGAAGGCGTCCTCGTCGCCGCCGACCATCAGCGACGCCTTGCCCTGCTCCACGGTGATCGACGTCCCGGAGACGGGCGAGTCCAGCATCTGGGCTCCCGCCGCGGCAACGCGCCCGGCCAGCGTCCGCGTGTTCGCAGGGCTCGCCGTCGACATCTCCACGTAGACCTTCCCCGGGCCGAGCCCGGCGAGTATCCCGTCTTCCCCGCCGGCGACGGCCTCGACGGCGGCCGTGTTCGTGACCATCGTGAACACGAACTCGCCCAGCTCCGCCGCCTCGCGCGGGCTCCCGGCCCAGCGCGCCCCCGCCTCGAGCAGGGGCTCGGCCTTGTCGGGCGTCCGGTTCCAGACGTGGACGTCGTGGCCCGCGTCGAGCAGCCGGCGTACGATCGCGCTCCCCATCACGCCGAGCCCCACGTATCCGAGCTCAGCCACCGAGGACTCCCTTCTGGACGTCGCTCTCGACCCGCGCGAGGTGCGCACGCATTTCGCCGCGGGCACTCTCGGCGTCGCGGGCAGCGACCGCCGTGCGGATCGCGCGGTGCTCGACGACGGCGCTCTCGGGACTGCCGGGGAGGTGGTAGACGGTGACGAGGGCGCGGCGGAGCACGTCGCGGACGGCATGCATGCCGTGCACGACGAGCCGGTTCCCGGTCGCCTCGGCGAGTGCTAGGTGGAAGCGGAGGTCGGCGTCGATGAACGTGTCCCCTCGCCCCGCTGCCTCGAGCGAGGCCGCCATCTCGTCGATCGCCGCGTCCATCTCCGGGAGATGCTCCGCTGCATGCCGGTCGGCCGCGAGCGCGGCCGCCTCGCATTCGAGGATCCGGCGCAGCTCGAACAGGTCGTGCATCCCCGCCTGCTCGTCGAGCGCGAGCAGCAGCCGGAGCGAGCTCTCGAGCGGATTCGACGCGTCCGCGACGACGAAGGTCCCACCGTTCGCTGCGCGGATCACCCCTTGCGACTCGAGCATGCGCAGCGCCTCGCGGATCGAGGAACGGCCGACGCTGAACGTCTGCGTGAGCGCGCGCTCGGGCGGCAGCACGTCCCCCGGCTTCAGGCTGCGGCGGCCGATTTGCCCGAGCAGCTGATCTGCGATCTGCTCGTAGACTTTTCGACGCTCGACCGGCTGATAGCTCGTGGCCGTCTCCACCACTCCTCTCGCGGTCTCTGTCCGACAAGCAGACCACAGCGTGAGGCGGGACGATACGCGCCCGGCATCTCGAAGGCAAGCGCCAGGTGCCCCGGAAACCATGCCCGAAGCGGGTTGCGCGGGCCGCGACTTGCATCGGCGGTGACGATCTGTTTCACTCGCCCCCTTGTCTGATCGTCTGACGATGAGACACCCAAGCGGTCCTGCGCCGCGCGTCGGCGCACCTCTCTTCTACCCGTACGACAAGGAGGCTCGGTCGTGAGTCGCACATCCATACGCCTGGCCGTCATAGCAGGCTGCGCCACCCTCGCCGCGATCGCCGCTGTCGCCGCGACGACGGGCACCGGCGCCGCCGCTCCGCAGGCAGGGCCGATCAAGATCGGCATCTCGCTGTCGCTCTCGGGCGACTTCTCCGACCCGGGCGGGTTCGCCAAGCAGGGCTACAACCTGTGGGCGAAGACCGTCAACGCGAAGGGCGGAGTCCTGGGTCGGCAGGTGCAGCTGATCATCAAGGACGACGCCAGCTCCCCGACGCAGGCTGCCACGAATTACCAGAACTTCATCACGAAGGACAAGGTCGACCTCGTCTTCGGACCGTTCTCGACCCTCCTCACCGCGCCGTCCGCAGCCGTCGCGAGCCGCTACGGCTACGCGTTCATCGAGCCGGCCGGTGGCGGCCCCGCCGTGTTCGACCAGAAGCTCCACAACGTCTTCTTCACCCAGCCCGCGCCGATCGTGGAGAGCGGCGACGTCTTCGTGAAGTGGCTCAAGTCGCTGCCGAAGGCGAAGCGTCCGAAGACAGCTGCCTACCCGGCCCTCGACGACCCGTTCTCGTCGCCGATCGCCGACCGGATGCGGGGCCAGCTCGAGAAGGCGGGCGTGAAGACCGTCTACAAGACGATCTACCCCTCCGAGAACGTGGACATGGCTCCGATCGTGTCGAAGATCGCCACCGCCAACCCGGACATGGTCGTCGGCGGCACGCAGGCCGGCGACGGCTACTCGCTCGTGAAGGCGATGGTGCAGGCGCACTTCAGCCCGAAGTTCCTGTTCCTGTCGAACGGGCCGAACAGCCCGGGTGAGTTCCCGAGCAAGGTGGGCCCGAAGAACGTCAACGGCATCTTCAGCGCGAGCGACTGGTACCAGGACTCGAAGACCACCGGCAACAAGGCCTTCGTCAAGGCGTTCCTGAAGATGTACGGAGGCAAGGCCAGCTCGATCGACCCGGGCTCCGCCGAGGCGTACGCCGTGGGTCAGGTCCTCGAGGCGGTCGCGAAGCGCACGCACTCGATCGACAACAAGAAGATCATCGCCGCGCTCCACAAGGGGTCGTGGCCGACCGTCGAGGGGACGCTGCGCTGGAACTCGATCGGGGAGCCGGAGGGACAGTTCCTGCTCATGGAGTGGCTGAATCGGCAGCTCTACCCCGTCCTGCCGGCAAGCGTCGCCGTGAGGAAGCCCGTCTACCCGAAGCCGGGCTGGGGTAAGTAGCGTCCGAGAAGGAGGCGGAACGAAAGGGTCGACGTGCACGAGATCGTCCAGGCGATCATCCTCGGGATCCTCGTCGGAGGGGTCTATGCCCTGATGGCAAGCGGGCTCACGCTCGTGTTCGGCGTCATGAAGGTGATCAACGTCGCGCAGGGAGCGCTCGTGATCCTGGCGGCGTACCTGAGCTACGCACTGTTCTCGAACCTGCACATCGACCCTTTCGTCTCCATCCTGATCGTCACGCCCGCGATGTTCGTGCTCGGCGTCGCGGTGCAGCTCACCTTCGTGCGCTCGCTGCGCGGACCTGACGCATCCGAGCTCTCTCTGCTCGTGACGTGGGCACTGGCGCTCGGGATCGAGGGCGTCCTGAGCGTCGTCTTCAAGACGACGTACCGCATCACGAACCCGTCGTACGCGGACAACACCTGGACCGTGTTCGGCTACCGGATCAGCGAGGTGAGGCTCTTCGCCTTCGCCGCCTCGGCGATCCTGCTCCTGCTGCTGTCGCTCATCCTGACCCGGACCGGTTTCGGGCGCGCCGTGCGGGCGACGGTCCAGAATCCGACTGCGGCGACTCTCCTCGGCGTCGACGCCAATCGTGTGCAGATGCTCAGCTTCGGGCTCGGCGTCTCGCTGGCTGCCGCCGCCGGCGCCGTGTACGGCGTCATCTACCCGTTCAATCCCGGCAGCCACTACGACCTCATCTCGCGGCTCCTCACCATCGTCGTCCTCGGCGGGCTCGGAAGCATCGGAGGGGCGGTGTTCGCAGCGGTCGGTATGGGCGTGATCGAAGCCCTCGTGACCGTCGAGATCTCGCCGGTCTGGGCGTCGTTCTCGTTCTTCGTCATCCTCATCGCGTTCCTGCTCGTCCGCCCGCAGGGGCTCTTCGGCGTGCGCGAACGCACCCTGTGAGCCGAGCGACCGCAGTCGGACTCGTCCGTGGCAGCGCGTTCACAGCGGCCGCCGTCGCCTTCCCGTTCGTCTTCCAGGCTGCCTGGATCGTCAACATCGGCGTCCTGACGCTGATGTACGCCGCGCTCGCGACGGCGTGGAACCTCTTCTCCGGGTACTCGGGTTACATCTCCCTCGGGCAGGCAGCGTTCTTCGGGCTCGGTGCCTACTCGCTGGCGATCACGTTCGAGCACGCCGGCATCGGCTCCGGATACAACCCGTTCTTCGCGCTGCCCATCGTCGGCGGGGCGATCGCGCTCGCGTCGGTGCCGATCGCCTGGATCGCTTTGCGCACGCGCCACATGACCTTCGCGATCGTCACACTGACGCTCCTCTTCATCACACAGCAGCTCGCGTTCAACCTCCGGTCGCTGACGAAGGGCTCGACCGGGCTCATGCTCCCGATACCGCACTTCCCGATCGCGAGCTACGACCGGCCGTTCTACTTCGCGATGCTGGCGATTCTCCTCGCCGGGCTCCTGCTCAGCTGGCAGATCCTGCGGAGCAAGCTCGGACTCATGCTCTTTTCGATCCGCGCGGACGAGGAGAAGGCGCGCGGCCTCGGCGTCCAGGTCACGGGCGCGAAGCTCGTCGCCTGGTCGCTGATGGCTTGGCTCACGGCGATGGTCGGCGGCGTCTGGGCGTACTACTTGACGTTCATCTATCCGGAGTCGTCGATCGACCCGCTGGTGATGATCGGCGCCATCCTGATGACGTTCCTCGGCGGCCGCGGGACGCTCTGGGGCCCGACTATCGGCGCGCTGGTGCTCGTCCCCGCCCAGCAGTACCTGATCACGCGGCTCGGCGCGAGCCAGTTCTACCTCGTCGCCTACGCAGCGGTGTTCATGGTCGTGCTGCTCGTGCTCCCGCGCGGGATCCTCCCCTCGCTCCAGGGCTTGCTGGACACGCACCGCGAGCGGCGCAGGATCCGACGGGGACCCGTCGTTCGCGAGAAGGCGCCCGCGTGAGCGGCGCGCTGCTCGCAGTCGAGGGCCTGACGAAGCGCTACGGCGGCGTCACCGCCGTCGACGGGTGCTCGTTCACCGTGCCGGAGGGATCGGTCACGGCGCTCGTCGGGCCGAACGGCTCGGGCAAGACGACCGCCTTCAACGTCATCACCGGGTACGCGCGCCTCGACGCAGGCCGTATCCGCTTCTCCGGCTCCGTTGTCCGGCGGCCCGATCCGACGCGTCTCGCGCGCAAGGGCCTCACGCGCACCTTCCAGCAGGCGCGGACCTTCTCCGACCTGACCCTGATCGAGAACATGGCGGCGGGGGTCCAGCAGCCGTGGTACGCCTGGTCGCGCCGGTCGGTCCGCCCGCACGACCGGAAGCAGGCGCTGACGCTGCTCGAGGAGTTCGGCCTCGCCGGGCTCGCGACCGATCGCGCTGGCACCCTGTCGTTCGGTCAGAAGAAGCTGCTCGAGTTCGCGATGGTGCTGATGGGCCAGCCGCGTCTCGTCCTCCTCGACGAGCCGACCGCCGGCGTCAACCCCGTGCTCGTCGAGCAGATCGAGCAGCGCGTCCGCGACCTGAACGCCCGCGGGCTGACGTTCCTCGTCGTCGAGCACAACATGAACCTCGTCATGCGACTCTGCGACCCGGTGGTCGTCCTCGACCACGGGACCAAGCTCGCCGAGGGCCCTCCCGCGATCGTCCGTGACGACCCGCGCGTGCTCGACGCGTACCTCGGAGGCTGACGGTGGGCGCCCTGCTGCAACTCGAACAGGTCGTGGCAGGGTACGGTCGCGGCGACATCCTCAACGGGATCGACCTGACGCTCGAGGAGAGGACGGTCATGTGCCTCGTCGGGCCGAACGGCGCAGGGAAGTCGACCGTGCTCAAGACGCTCAGCGGGCTCCTACGACCGCGCGCCGGGCGCATCCTGTTCCAGGGCGAGGACATCTCGCTCCTGTCACCCTCGCGGATCCTCCGGAAGGGCATCGTGCACGTGACCCAGGAGCGGAGCCTCTTCCCGCTGATGACGGTGTGGGACAACGTGCTCATGGGCGGTCACGTCCTCTCCGACCGAACGCTCGTGCGCCGTCGGGCCGGGGCGATCGCGGAGCGCTTCCCGCTCGTCGCCGAGCGACGCCACGAGCACGCCGGCCAGCTCTCCGGAGGTCAGCAGAAGCTCGTCGAGATCGCGCGCGCGCTGATCCTCGAGCCGCGTCTCGTCCTCCTCGACGAGCCGACCATGGGCCTCGATCCTCAGGCACGCCACCGCATCTTCGAGTTGGTGAGCGAGCTCAACGAGGATGGACGCACCGTATTGCTCGTCGAGCAGAACGCCCGCGCGGGCCTGCGCATCGCGCACAGGGGAGCGGTGCTCGACGGCGGTCGGGTCGCGCTCGCCGGCTCCGGCCCGGAGCTGCTCGACGACCCCGGCGTGGCGCAGCTCTACCTCGGCGGCACGCCGACCTGAGGCTGCGACCGGCCCGCCCGTCAGACGGGAGCGACGATCCAGGTGTCGCCCGAGTGGAGGAGCGCTCTCAGGTCGCCCTCCCCCGAGCGCTCGCGCGCCGCCTCGAGCTGCTCCGCCATGAGGTCGTCGTACACCCCGCGCTCGACATCGCGGAAGATGCCGAGCGGCACCGCGCCGTCGGTGTCGAACGTGATCCGGGAGAGCGCGAACGCAAGGCTCGGCTCCCGGTGGCTCGCGTCGTGGACGAGCAGCGAGCTCTCCTCGACATCCGCGACGTGGACGACCCGCGCCGACCCGTCCGCGTCCTGGACGACCGCCTTCTCTGCCTCGACCCCGAAGCGGATGGGCGCGCCGTGCTCGAGGTAGATGCGGTTGCCCTTGTCCTCCCGGACGTAGTCGAACGCGCCGTCGTTGTAGATGTTGCAGTTCTGGAGGATCTCGACGAACGCCGACCCGCGATGGCGGGCGGCCGCCCCGAGCACCTCGGTCAGGCCTTTCTTGTCGGTGTCGATCGCGCGACCGACGAACGACGCCTCCGCCCCGATCGCGACCGAGAGTGGGTTGAACGGGTGGTCGAGCGAGCCCATCGGAGTCGACTTCGTCACCTTCCCGAGCTCCGACGTCGGCGAGTACTGGCCCTTCGTAAGGCCGTAGATGCGGTTGTTGAAGACGAGGATCTTGAGGTTGACGTTCCGGCGCAGGGCGTGGATGAGGTGATTGCCGCCGATCGAGAGCGCATCCCCGTCACCGCTGACCACCCAGACGGAGAGATCCGGCCGCGTGACGGCGAGGCCCGTCGCGATCGCGGGCGCGCGCCCGTGGATCGAGTGCATGCCGTAGGTCTGCAGGTAGTACGGGAAGCGCGCGGCGCAGCCGATTCCGGAGACGAACACGATCCGTTCGCGCTCGAGGCCGAGCTCGGGCATGAAACCCTGGACGACGTTGAGGATCGCGTAATCCCCGCACCCCGGGCACCAGCGGACCTCCTGGTCCGACTTGAAGTCCTTCGCCGTCAGCACGGCTTTGCCATTCCCGTCGCTCACGAATCCACCAGCGCGGTGATCGCGTCGGCGAGCTCGGCCGCCCGGAAGGGACGGCCGCGCACCTTGTTGTAGCCGGCCGCGTCCACGAGGAACTCGGCGCGGAGGAGCATCCTGAGCTGGCCGAGGTTGATCTCGGGCACGAGCACCTTCTCGTAGCGTCCGAGCACGTCGCCGGTGTTGCGCGGAAACGGGTTCAGGTATTCGAGATGCGCCCGGGCGACGCTCCTGCCCGAGGCCCGAACCCTCTGCACTGCCGCGGCGAGCGCCCCGTACGTGGAGCCCCAGCCGAGGACGAGGGTGTCGGCGCCGTCCGGGTCGTCCACCTCGAGCTCGGGGATGTCCGCAGCGATGCCGGCGACCTTGGCCGCGCGGAGCCTGACCATGAGATCGTGGTTCTCGGGGTCGTACGAGACGTTCCCCGTCTCGTCCGCCTTCTCGAGGCCACCGATGCGGTGCTCCAGGCCGGGGGTTCCGGGGATCGCCCACGGCCGCGCGAGCGTCTCCGGGTCCCGCTTGTACGGGAGGAAGCCCTCGTCGTCGTTCGGCTCGCTCGCGAACTCCGTCGAGATGTCGGGCAGGTCCGCGACGTTCGGGATTCGCCACGGCTCGGAGCCGTTCGCGAGATAGGCGTCGGAGAGGAGGAACACGGGCGTGCGGTACTTCACCGCGATCCTCGCCGCCTCGATCGCCGCGTCGAAGCAGCCGGCGGGAGTGGCCGCGGCCACGACCGGGACCGGAGACTCGGAGTTCCGGCCGTGGAGCACCATCAGGAGATCCGCCTGCTCCGGCTTGGTGGGCATGCCGGTCGACGGCCCGGCGCGCTGGACGTCCACGATCACGAGCGGCAGCTCGAGGGTCACGGCGAGCCCCACCGTCTCCGACTTGAGGACGATCCCCGGACCGGCGGAGGTGGTCACGCCTAGCGAGCCGCCGAAGGCGGCTCCGAGCGCGGCGCCCGAGGCAGCGATCTCGTCCTCGGCCTGGAAGGTGCGGACGCCGAACTCCTTGAGGCCGGCGAGCTCCTCGAGGATCCCCGAAGCCGGCGTGATCGGATAGGCGCCGAGGAAGAGCGGGAGCCCGGAGAGCCTGCTCGCGGCGATCAGGCCATACGAGAGCGCCGTGTTCCCCGAGATCTGGCGATACGTGCCGGGCTCGACCGTCGCCGGCGCGACTTCGTACGAGACGGCGAAGTCCTCCGAGGTCTCCCCGTAGTTCCAGCCCGCCCTGAACGCGCGGGTGTTCGCCTCGGCGATCTCCGGCCGGCGCCCGAACTTCGTTTCGATGAAGGCGAGAGTCCCCTCTACCGGACGGTTGTAGAGCCATGACATGAGCCCGAGCGCGAAGAAGTTCTTCGAGCGCTCCGCCTCGCGTGAGGTGATCCCCTCTACTTCCTTGAGCGCCTCCACCGTCATGGAGGAGAGCGCCACCGGGTGCAGGTGGAAGTCGCCGAGCGCACCGTCCTCGAGCGGGTTCGACGCGTAGCCGGCCTTCTGAAGGTTGCGGTCCGAGAACGCGTCCGTGTTGACGATGATCGTCGCGCCCCGCGGAAGGTCGCCGACGTTCACCTTGAGAGCCGCCGGGTTCATCGCGACGAGCACGTTCGGCTGATCGCCGGGCGTGAGGATGTCGTGGTCCGCGAAGTGCACCTGGAACCCCGAGACGCCCGGCAGGGAGCCGGCCGGAGCGCGAATCTCGGCGGGAAAGTCGGGAAGCGTCACGAGGTCGTTCCCGAAGACGGCGGTCTCGCTCGTGAAGCGGTCGCCCGTGAGCTGCATCCCGTCTCCGGAGTCGCCGGCGAACCGGATCACCACCCGGTCGAGCTGCTCGACGGGCTTCGACTGGGGCATGTTCGAGGTATAGCGGACGCACAGGAGCCGCGGCTCCCCTTCTTCAGCCCGGCGAAGTGGTCGGTTCTTCGAGGGCGTGCGCAGGCTCGGTCTCCGGCTCCGCAGCTTCGCGGGGACGCGAGACCGCGATCCCGGCGGCGGCCCACACGACGACCGCGATCCAGTGAACGCCGATGACGTCCGTCTGGAGCCCGAGGAAGAGGACGGCGGCGAACGCCGCGGCGACCCAGGCCTCCGCCCGCCACAGCCCCCGCAGCAGCGCAAGGCTCCAGAGGACGAACGCGAGCAGGCCGGCGAGGCCCGCGTCCACTCCGAGCTCCGTGTACGTCGACTCGCCCGCCTTGATCTCGACGCCGGTCCGCTTCGCGTTGACACCGGCGTTCCCGAGCCCGTACCCCTGCGGATGGTGGATCACCGTCCGCAGCCCGTCGCGCAGGTTGCTCAGGTGGCTCCGCGTCGAGGAGTCGTTGCTCGAGAAGGGATCCGCGCTCGTGCCCGGGTTCTGCCGTGCGTTCTGGCGGAGGAAGGCGAGCTCCTCCGGCGTGTAGCTCGTCGAGGGCCCGATCGTCGGGTACGCGGCGACGAACGCCGCGGCGGCGAGCACGGAGACGGCCGCCATGATCACCGGCGCCCAGCGCCTCTGGGCGAGAGCGAGCACGATCAGCCCGAGCGCGAGCGCTGCGAACGCCGCGCGTGTGTGCGTGTACAGGAGCCCTGCGTAGAGGAGCGCCGCGAGCGGGACCGTCCACGGTCGCGAGCGCCTGCTCGCGAGGAACACGAGCGCTACCACGAGCATGTAGGCGCTCGCGAGCGGCGACAGGAACGTCGAGACGAGGCGCCGGATGGGGTTCGACTCGTCGCCCGTGTTGAAGACCCAGTTCTCGGGCAGCCTGGAGAGGCCCTTGCCGTAGTCGAGCCCGAGCTGGTCGCGGTACCAGCCGGGGACCCCCGAGTCGCGCCAGGACTGGAGCGACACGAACCCGAGGTCGAGCAGGCCGATGAGGGCGACGCCTGCCGCGGTGGCCGCGACGACCCAGCCGAGGCGGCCCGGCTTCCGCCAGAGCGTGCCGAGGAGACGCCCGACCGCGTACGCCCCGACGGGAAGCAGGTGGTGACGGAGCGCGAGCAACCGGCCATCGGTGGTTGCACCGCCGTCGAGCCAGGCCTGCGGGAGGATCGCGTAGACGACCACGATCGCCGCGTACAGGAAAGCGAACACGTCCGCGGCGGAGACGGGAGGCAGTCGGCGCACCTTCCACGCGAGGACCAGAAACGCCAGGAGCAGGAGCGTCTCCTTCCAGGCCGACACGACGTCGAGCGCCCTCCCTCGAACGCCCAGGTCCCAGAGCTCGGCCATCGCCGCGTTGTGCAGCGCGAGCCCGACGGTGAGGGCGAAGAGCGCGTACAGGCCGAACCGCTCGCCTCTAGTCAACGATCGCCACCAGCGTGAGCCCGAGATCGAGCACGCGGACGCGGCCGGGAAAGAGCGACTCGAGGCTCCGCCGCGACAGCAGATGGATCTCCTCCGCCCAGCCCTTCCCCGTCGCGCGGTATGTACGGTGCGCCAAGCGCTCCGGCAGCCAGTGGACGAGCGGAAGCCGCGTGTGCACCTCGACCGGGAAGCGACGATTCGGGGTCGTCAGGAAGACGCGCCGGCCGACCCGCAACGCCTCGGAGACGAATCGCCGCTGCTCCTCGCGCCCTCCGACATGTTCGATGACCGCGTTCGAGAAGACGACGTCGAACGCGCCGTCCCCGAACGGCAGCTCGAGCGCATCTCCCTGGACATACCGGATCGACGGATAGCAGGCCCGGAAGCCGGCTCCGTCGTGGAGGCCGAGCGCGGTGATGCGCTGCGGCCAGGGATAGAGCTCCTCGAAGAAGTTGAGCGTGGCGCACCCGGCGCCTGCGCCGAACCCGAGCTCGTCCGCGCCGACGTCGAGTACGGTCGTCTCGGGCGTCGGCTCGAGCTCGTCCAGGAAGAGCTCGAGCTTCCTCTTGCGGGAGTGGAGGGACACGGAATCGGCAAGGCCCACGCGCGTAAGTATCCGCTCAGGCGTGGCGAGTAGGCTCGCGTCAGTGATCGAGGCGACGCTCACGCCACGCGGTCCGTACTCGCTGAAGCTGACCGCGCGTTCCGCGGTCTGGGAGGCGTGGCTCCCCGGCGGGGCACGGGCCGGTGCGAGGCAGCAGCCCGACGGCACGGTGGTCGTCCGCGCGTCCTCCGAGCAGGCGGTCGAGCTCGCGCACTTCATGCTCGCGCTCGAGGACGACACGGGCGAGTTCCACCACCGCTTCGCACACGACCCGCTTCTCGGCCCCACGGTGCGGACGCTGCGCGGGCTCCGCGTGGCGCGGAAGGCGACGGTCGCCCACGCGACGGTCAAGGCGGTCTGCGGGCAGCTCATCCAGTCGGGCCGCGCGCGGGAGATCGAGCGGACGATCGTCCGCGCGTGTGGAGACCACGTGCCGACGCGCGAGGCGCTCGGGCGCCTCTCACCGGCGCGGCTCTGCGAGTGCGGGCTCGCAGCGAGCCGCGCGGCGACGCTGATCCGCCTCGTACGCACGATCGACCTCGAGTCGCTGAGAACGACCCCGGAGCGCGCGCTCGCCGTTCTCGGCCGGGAGCGGGGGATCGGACCGTGGAGCGTCGGCGTCATCGCATTGCAAGGGCTCGGCCGCTACGACGCCGGCCTCGTCGCCGATCTCGGGCTCGTCAAGCTCCTCGCATCCCTCCGCGGCCGCTGGCCGGAGCCCGACGAGACCGCCGAGCTCCTCGCCCCGTACGAGGACTGGCAGGGACTCGCGAGCGTGTTCCTCCTCGCCGGGTTCGAGCGGGGCCTCGTTCCGGGCGCGAGCGCCGATCGCGCCCGGCAGGTACGCGCCGCCGCAGGCCGCGCCGCCTGACCGACCTTAGACTCCGGCGATGGTCGACTCGCGCAAGATCGCGATCCTGGGGGCGGGACGTATCGGCGAGGCGCTGATTTCCGGCCTTCTCTCGTCGGGTTGGAGAGATCCCGGCGAGATCGCCGCGACGGCGCGGCGCCAGGAGCGTGTGGACGAGTTACGCGAACGGCACGGCATCGAGGCGACGCTCTCGAACCACGCCGCCGCCGCCGGAGCCACGCTGGTCGTCATCTCCGTCAAGCCACAGGACATCGACGCGCTCCTCGGCGAGGTCGGAGGTTCGATCGTCCCCGAGCAGACCGTCCTCACCATCGCCGCTGCTGTCTCGACCGCAAAGATCGAAGGCCGGCTGACGGACGGAGTTCCCGTCGTCCGCGCGATGCCGAACACGCCGTCGACGGTGCACGAGGGAATCGCCGGGGTCTGCGCAGGGGCGCACGCCGGCGACGAGCATCTCGATCTCGCCGAGGAGGCGCTCTCCCACCTCGGCGCCGTCGTCCGCGTGCCCGAGAGCGCGATGGACGCGATCACCGCCGTGTCGGGCTCCGGCCCCGCGTACTTCGCGCTCCTCGCCGAGGCGATGATCGAGGCCGGAATCCTGCTCGGCCTCTCACGTGAGATCTCGACCCGGCTCGTCGTCCAGACGATGTTCGGCACGGCGAAGCAGCTCCGCGACGAGCGGATGCATCCCGTGGAGCTGCGCGAGATGGTCACCTCGCCGGGCGGGACGACGATCGCGGCGATCCGCGAGCTCGAGACCGCCGGAGTGCGGGCCGCGTTCCTGAACGCGATCCAGGCCGCGATGGTACGCGCTCGCGAGCTCGGCGCGGACGAGGGCTAGGCCGACGGCAGGAGCGCGGACGCCAGTCGGACCGCGAGTCTGCGCTCCTCCGCGAGCACCTGGAGCGCCATGACCGTATCGGCGACAGGCACGTCCTCGAGGAACTCCTCTCGCGACTCGAAGTCCGCGAGCAGGGCGCGAATCGCGGTCTTGTAACCATCTCCGTCCCGGGCAGACAAGGCCGCGAGCGCGTCCACGACCGGCCCGGGAAAGGCGTCGGACCCTCGGAGCGTCGCCGCCACCTCACGGGCGTCGTCGTCCCGTCTCGACACGAGCAGCGCGAGAGTCGCCGCGTACCGTGCGATCGCGCTCCCGGACTCGCGCGCGCCGGCAGCGAGCGCCCAGCACGCGTCCGTTCGAGCTCCTTCCACGTCGCCGGCGATCAGGCGCGCTTTCATGGCACCGATCGGCCTTCCCCAGCTCTCCGGCGGAGCGACCGCCCAGCTCTCGCGGTAGCGCTCGGCCGCACGGACGAGCCATATACGGGCCTCGTCCGGGTCACCCGCCAGCAGGAGCGAGAGGCCCGCCGCCCAGGCAGCGTTCCCCATCCGGGTGAGCTGGCGCTGTCTCTCGTCGCCATCGTCGGGGAGACGGGCGACGCCGTCCTCGTACCGCGCCACGGCGCGCGCGGCGCGTTCGTCCCAGGAGGTCATCGTCCGAGGAAGTATCGTCTCCGCGATGCCGCGCGCCCTCCGCGAGGTCGTCTACGTGGACGGGGTACGCACCGCGTTCGGCCGGGCCGGTGAGCGCGGCGTCTTCTGGAGGACCCGAGCGGACGACATGGTCGTGAAGCTCGTTCGAGAGCTTCTCCGCCGCAATCCCGGCCTCGACCCCGAGCGCATCGACGACGTCGTGCTCGCCGCGAGCGCCCAGGTGGGAGACCAGGGCTTGACGCTGGGCCGCGACGTCGCGCTGCTCGCCGGCCTACCGACGTCAGTGCCGGGGTTCGCGGTCGACCGCATGTGCGCAGGCGCACTCACAGCGACGACCGCGGGTGCCGGCGAGATCGCGATGGGCGCGGCGGACGTCGTCCTCGTCGGCGGCGTCGAGCACATGGGCCACCATCCGATGGGCGCCGAGGTCGACTTCAACCCCCGCTTCTTCGCCGAGCGTCTCGTCGACGAGTCCGCCGCGGTGATGGGCCAGACGGCCGAGAACCTGCACGACGCCTTCCCGCATCTGACGAGGCAGCACGCGGACGCATACGCGGTCGCATCGCAGCAGAAGGCGGCGCGCGCCTGGGACGACGGCGTCATGGACGAGATCGTCGTCCCGATGTCGGCGTTCTCCGACGACGGCTGGACGGTGGCCGCCCGCGACGAGTTCCTGCGCCCCGAGACGACGCTCGAAGCGCTCGCCGGCCTGCACACGCCGTTCCGAGCGGGCGGGCGTGTCACGGCGGGAAACTCGGCCGGACTGACCGACGGCGCCACCGCCGCCCTCGTCGTCTCCGAGGAAGCCGCTGCAGAGCACGGCCTGGAGCCGAAGATGCGCCTCGTCGGCTTCGCCTACGTGGGCGTCGAGCCGGAGCTGATGGGCCTCGGCCCGGTCCCCGCCACGCACAGGGTCCTCGAACGGGCGGGGATCGGGATCGACGACGTCGACCTGTTCGAGCTCAACGAGCCCTTCGCCGTCCAGGTGCTGACGTGGTGTGACGGTGTCGGCGTCGCATCCGACGATCCGCGCCTCAACCCCTACGGCGGCGCGATCGCGTGCGGGCATCCGCTCGCGGCGAGCGGTGTCCGGCTGATGGCCCAGCTCGCGCGCGCGTTCCGCGATCGCCCCGACGCGCGCTACGGGCTGACCGCGCTCTGCATCGGGCTCGGAATGGGCGCCGCCCTCCTCTGGGAGAACCTCCAGCGTGGCGCCTAGCCCGACCCTCTTCAAGCTGCAGCGCCTCGAGACGCGGGTCGGCCCGGTCGCGCTCGTGACGATCGACAACGGCGAGAGCTGGGAGCAGCCGAACGTCTTCGGCGAGGAGGCGTTGCGGTCACTCGAGGGCGTCCTCGACCGCCTGCGAGCGAGAGATTGGCGCGGGCTCCTCCTGACCGGAAAGCCGTTCGTGTTCGCGGTCGGCGCCGACATGAACGAGTTCGAGGACATCACCGCCGAGCGCGCGCGAGAAGGCGGTCGCGCCGGACACGAGCTCTTCGGCCGGCTTCGCGGTCTCCCGTTTCTCACTCTCGCCGCGGTCAACGGCGCCGCGCTGGGCGGGGGAGTCGAGATCGCGCTCCACTGCGACTACCGGACGATCTCGTCCTCGGTGCGCCACTTCGCGTGCCCCGAGGTCCTGCTCGGGCTCATCCCCGGCTGGGGCGGGACGCAGCTCGTCCCGAAGCTCGTCGGTGCGGAGCAGGCGGTGACGTTCATCGTCGAGAACCCGCTCCGCCAGAACAGGATGCTGAGCGGGCCACAGGCGCACGACGCAGGCTTCGCAGACGTACTGCTCGAGCCCGTCGAGTTCCTCGACCAGTCGCTCGCGCTCCTCCTCGAGAAGATCGAAGAGGGCGGGGGGAAGCGCCGTCCCGATCACGACCTCTCCGACGCCGCCGAGGTCTGCCGCAAGGCGCGAGCTCGACTCGAGGACCAGCTCCACGGGGGCGCCCCGGCTCCGTACCGCGCGCTCGACCTGATCGAAGGCGCCGCCACGTGGTCGCTCGAGGACGGCTATCGCGCCGAGGAGGACGCGCTCGCGGAGCTCCTTCCCGGCCCGCAGGCGCAGGCGTCGCTCTACGCGTTCGACCTCGTCGAGCGCAGGGCGAAACGAGGGGTCGGTATCCCCGACGTGGCGCCGCGCCCCATCGCCAAGGTGGGGCTCGTCGGCGCGGGCCTCATGGCACGCCAGCTCGCGCTCCTCGCACTGCGCCGGCTCGAGGTCCCCGTCGTCCTCCGAGACCTGACCGACGAGCAGGTGGAGGAGGGGCTCCACTGGATCCGCGACGAGCTCGACGAGCTCGTCCGACGCGGCCGCGTCGGGGAGGCGAAGGCGCGCTTCCTCGGCTCGCTCGTCTCGGGAGGAACCGAGTGGGGGATCTTCGAGGACTGCGATCTCGTGCTCGAGGCGATCTTCGAGGAGCTCGGTGTCAAGAAGGGGGCGTTCGCCGCGCTCGAGCGCGTGGTCTCGCCCGAGTGCGTGCTCGGGACGAACACCTCGTCCCTCTCGGTCACGGCGATGGCCGCCGATCTCGAGCATCCAGAGCGTGTCGTCGGCATGCATTTCTTCAACCCCGTGGCCGTGCTCCCGCTGGTCGAGCTCGTGCGGACGACGCAGACCGACGACGTGACGCTCGCAACCGCCTGGGCCGTGACCGGGGCGCTCCGGAAGCGTGGCGTGCTCGTCCGAGACGCTCCGGGCTTCGTCGTGAACCGGATGCTCGCGCGGCAGAGTGCAGTCGTCACCGACGCGCTCGACCACGGCTCGAGCGTCGAGGACACGGACGAGGCGGTCCTCCGACTGGGCGTCCCGATGGCGCCCTCCGTTCTCCTCCAGCTCGTCGGGCCGAAGGTCGCGAACCACGTTCGGCACACACTCCACGCCGCTTGGCCGGACCGCTATCCGCTCTCGCCGAGCCTCGAGAGCCTCGCCGAAGGCGGCGAGCCGGTCATCGTCGAGGAGGCGCCACGAAGCGTCGACGAGATCCACCGATCGGTCCTGGAGGCGCTCGCCGACGAGGCACGGTGGGTGCTGGAAGACGGCGTCGTGGCCGAGGCCGCGGACATCGACACCTGCCTCGTCCTCGGCGCCGGCTATCCCTTCTGGCACGGCGGGGTCACGAAGTACCTCGACCAGTCGGGGGTCTCGGAACGCGTGACGGGACGGCAGCTTTCCGAGATCGGCGTGCTCGTTCCCGGAACGATGAAGACGTCGCGCGCCGGATCCTGAGGTATGCTCTGGCGGTACCGCTCGCCGGCACGTAGGCAGGCGAGCGTCAACTCTTCGGAAGGAGCGGCACGGCGGCACGTGCTGCGTGAATGCACGAAGCAATGACGATCCCGACGTCGACGTCGGACAGCCCTGAGAGCTTGACCCGAGCCGCCGCGAAGGCTGAGGCCTGGTTCGGCGAGCCCTTCCTGCAGCCCGACGAGGAGGCGACGGTCGCGCTCGCTCCGGGCACCGCTCGCCGAGCCGCCCTGGACGACGCGCTCGCGGAGATCGAGGCGGGACACGAGCGGCCGTCCGCGCACTGGAGGGTTCGCTATGGGCTGATGCTCGGGCTCGAGCGTGTTCTCACGGAGAGCCCACCGCACACCGCGGCCGGGACCGAGCTTCGCCGCCACCAGGTCGACGCGCTGGCCGGCATGCTCGCCGAGCTGATCGCGGCCACCCAGCGCTCGGCGGAGGAGAGCGGCAACGGGAACGGGCACGGCAACGGAAGCGCGACGAACGGCGCAGCCGCCGAGGCCGAGCCCGACGAGGAAGCGGACGACGACTACGACGCCGGCTTCATCGACGAGAAAGAGCTCGAGCAGGCGTTTCACGGAGCCGACCCAGGAGCCGTTCGCCGCTACCGCTTCCGCCATCCGACCGCCTCTGGGAAGACGATCGCAGCGGCCGGGTTCGTCGAGGCTGCACACGGGCTCGGCATTCTGATCCTCACGCATCGCCGGCTCCTCGTGTCGCAGTTCACCAGCGACCTCACGACGGAGGGCTACGGCGACCGCTTCACGGATGCGGTCCTCAAGGGAACCCGGGCGTCGCGGGACAACCCGATCACGATCCAGACCTACGCGTGGTTCGCGCGGCACGGCAGCGAGCTCGACCGCGACGTCTACCACCTCGTCCTCTGCGACGAGGCGCACACGGCCCTCGGCGAGAAGACGAGCGCTGCGATCCGCGCGTTCTCCGATCCCCTCTACATCGGGATGACCGCGACCGAGCAGCTGATCGCGAAGCAGGTCTCCGACGTCTTTCCGGCGTCCGTGGACGACCTTCCTCTCGGAGACGCCGCGCGCCGCGGGCTGATCGCGCCGCTCCGCTGCCTCCGTGTCCTGCCGGCTGCGGCGATCAACTCGGTTCCGATCGTCGGTGGCGATTTCGAGGAGCGCGCCCTCGCCGCGGCTCTCGACCACGAGGCATTGAACCAGGCCGCCGCGAGCCTCTACCGCGACCGCTTCGGCGCGACGCCCGGCATCGTGTATGCGGCCGGCGTCGCACACGCCTACAACCTCGCCCAGGAGTTCAGAGCCGCCGGCCTCAAGGCAGAGGCGGTCTCGGGTCGCACCCCACCGGCGAAGCTCGCCGAGACCCTCGCGGCGTACGAGCGCGGGGAGATCAACATCCTCATCAACGCCCAGCTCCTCGCCGAGGGCTGGAACTCGCCGCGAGCGACCGTCTGCATGCATCTCGCGCCGACGGCGTCGAAACGCGTGTACCAGCAGCGGATCGGTCGCATCATGCGCATTCACCCGCGTAAGGAGGCCGGCGTCGTGGTGGACTTCGTCCCGAAGGGGGCGACCCACAACGAGCGCGTCGTCTCGCTCCACGCCCTGCTCGACGCCGACTTCTACCGCGAGGGCGCCCGCGTCACGCCCGCGCCGCGCCGGCGACAGCAGCGACGCGCCCGGCGCAAGCTCTCCCCGGTCCCGTGGCTCGTTCCGGTCACCCCGAACGTCGCCCGGCGACTCGGCGTCATCCAGAGAGAGTGGCAGCGCATCGACCCGAAATACCTGGACGAGGACGAGCAGCGCTTCTGGGCGACGATCGCCGGTCGCCAGATCCGCTTCGACCAGCGGGCAGAGTTCGCTCGCAAGTTCACGGAGGGCCGCGCGAGCAAGGTCGCGCTCGAGCAGTTCCTCGCGACCTGCGCGGCCGAGAACCCGAACCGGCGGCTCCGCATGACCGCACTCCTGGATCGCGTCGCGACCCCCGTGGAGCGGGCGGACTTCGACGACCTCGTCACGCTCGTCACCCAGGCGCCGACCTGGGAGAAGGACCGCTCGGGCGGGGTGCGCGTCCTCCTCCGGGCGATCGGCGAAGGCAAAGCCGCGGCGCCGGAGCAGATCCTCGCCCGCTGGACGTGGCGGCTCGCGCGCGCGACACGGAAGGTGCAGGACCGCCGGGTCTCGACCGAGTTCCCCGAGGCGAAGCGCCTCCTCGGCGCGGTCGCGAACTCGCGCGGCCATCGCCACGAGGAGAACGTCAACCGACTCGTCCAGGTCGCGACCGCGATCCCACTGACTGTCGGCTCGGCGCTCCTGGCGTCGGCCGACGGCTACACGCCTCGCGCCAACGCGTCACTCGACCGGGCACGCGAGGAGATCGGCACGATCGAGGCGATCGCGAACGCGCTCGCCGACAACCTCCCCGCGCCGAAGCTGACCGCACGCAAGTCGCGCAGACGGCGCCGGAAGCGGAAGGGACCGCAGGGCGCGCAGGCCGCGAATGCCGAAGCCGTCTCGGACGACGGCGCGCAGCCGGCCGGAGCAGGAGAAGCGGTGCCGCTCGTCCCGGCCCCCGAGCCGGAAGACGACGCTTCCGAGCTCGGCGAGTCGACCGAAGACGCGGCCTAGCGTGCCGGTCTCCCGACGCTAGACGGGGCCGCCCCCGGAGCCGGGCTGCTCGCCGCCGTTCCGCTCCCGCTCGCGCAGGAAGCGGGCGATCTCGGCGGCCAGCGCCTCTCCCGAGGGTAGCTCTCCCGACTCCTCGAGCCAGTCGAGCGAGTCCGCGCGCTGCTCGAGCTCCTCGACGTAGGCAGCCGTCTCGGCGTCGCTCGCGACCGCCTGCGACACCTGCTCCACGTACGACGACTCGGCCTCGGACAGCTCGCTCACGTCGATGTCGATCCCGAGGACGGTCGCGAGCCGCTCGCAGAGCGCGCGAGCGGCCCGCGGACTCGGCGCGAGCGAGACGTAGTGCGGCACGGCAGCCCACAGGCTCACCGACGGGATGCCGGCCCGACGGCACGCGTCGAGCAGGACTCCGACGATGCCGGTCGGCCCTTCGTAGCGGGAGAGCTGGAGCCCGAGCTCGTCGACGAGCTTCGGGTCGGTTGCTGCGCCCGTGACCGGGGCCGGGCGCGTATGCGGCACGTCCGCAAGGAGCGCTCCGAGCGTCACGACGAGCTCGACGCCGAGATCGTGAGCGAGGTCGGCGACGAGGTCGGTGAACGTTCGCCAGCGATAGTTCGGTTCGACGCCCACGAGCACGACCGCGTCGCGGTTCGTCCCGGGGACCCGTGCGCGGAAGAAGGTGTTCTCGGGCCATTCGATCCGCCGGGTCTCCCCTTCGTCGAGCGACACGTGCGGGCGGGTCGCTTGGAAGTCGACGAAGAGCTCGGGATCGATGTCCGCGAACTTCTCCGCCCCCCACAGGCGTGCGAGGTACCCGGTCGCCAGCGTGGCCGCCTGCCCGCCGTCGTTCCACCCGCGGAAGGCGCCGATCAGGACGGGCCGATCGAGCTTCGGCCGGTCGTGCATCCTCAGCTCTCCGGCCATCGCCGGAGCTTACTGACGGGCCAGACGGGCAGGTGGGCGCCAGAGCGCATACGCGACCGCGAGGGTGAGCACCCAGATCGAGGCCGCGAGAATCACGTGCACGAGCACCAACCACCACGGCAGGGCGTTCCGATACTGCACCTCGCCGACGACCGCCTGGGCAACGACCACGCCGAGCAACACGCCCCAGAGCCGGAACAGGCCCGGATACGCGTCGCGCCCTTTCCACAGGAACCAGCCGACGATGAGGATCCCGATGCCAAACGCGGCCGCGACTCGAACGTGCACGTAGACCGTGTCCGTGATCGTGATGCCGATGCGCTTTACGTCCTGGCTCGAGCCCGGATGCGGGCCCGAGGCGGTCGCGACAGCGCCGGTGACGACGAGCGCCGCGCACGTCGGCAAGCCTGCCCACACGGCGAACTGCCGGAACCAGCGCGGCTCGAACGGGCGTGCTCTGCCCACGACGAGACACCACGCCTCGACGAACGTCACGAGCGCCAGCGCGAGGACGGTGAGCGCAAGCAGGAAGTGGGCCATGACCGCGAGCGGGTTGAGACCGAGCACGATGGTGATTCCCCCGAGCGGAATCTGCGCGGCGGTGCCGAGGAATGCGCCGAGCGCGGCGAGTCGTGCGAAGCGCGGGAGAGCGACGACGCGACGTGACGCGACCCAGGTCGTCAGCGTGAGCACCAGCCCGACGAGCGCGACCATCCGGTTCCCGAACTCGACGAACGCGTGGAAGCCCTGCTCCGGGTAGGGCCGCGTGCCGCAGCGAGGCCAGTTGTCGCACCCGAGACCGGATCCCGTGAGGCGCACGAACGCGCCCGATGTGACGACGACGAGCAGAGCCACACAGGACGCGAGCGCGATCCGGAGAAACGCCGGCGGCGACAGCGTCCGGAGTCGAGCGAGCGCCGTCGTCTCCACGAGACGAGTGTACGACGGTCGCCCGCGCTACCGCAGGGCGACCCCGGATCCTTCTTCGATCCGGCCGATCGCCCGCAGGAAGAGCCCGCGCTCCGCGAACGTCGCCTCCAGGACCGCGCCGCGCTCTGCGGGGAGCGTGACGAGCAGGCCGCCTGCCGTCTGTGGGTCGTAGGCGAGGGCCTCGGACTCGGGCGTGGCATCGGATTCGACGTGCGATCCCGCGAACTCGCGATTCCGCCGATCTCCGCCGGTCAGCACCCCGGCCCGCGCCAGCTCGAGCGCGTCGGGCAGCGCGGGTAGCGAACCCGAGTCCAGCTCGGCGCGGACGCCGCTTCTCGACGCGAGCTCGTGAACATGGCCGAGGAGCCCGAAGCCAGTGACGTCCGTGACCGCGTTCGGGGCGAACGGCCGGAGCGCCTCCGCCGCGGCCCCGTTCAGCTCGACCATGGACGCGACCGCAGCGTCGAGCGCCCCTTCAGGAGCGATACCGTCCCGAACGGCCTGAAGGACGATGCCGGTCCCGAGCGCCTTCGTCAGGTAGATGCGGTCACCGGGACGTCCTCCTGCCTTTGGCCAGATGGCGTCCGGATGCACGGTCCCGACGACTGCAAGACCATACTTCGGCTCGGCGTCACGAATCGTGTGCCCTCCTGCGAGGATCGCGCCGGCCGCCTGCACGCGCTCTCCCGCACCGGCGAGCACGTCCGCGAGCACCCCGGTCGGGAGCTCCTCGGGGAACGCGGCGACGGACAGGGCGAGCAGTGGAGTGCCGCCCATCGCGAAGACGTCGTTGAGCGCGTTCGTCGCGGCGATCGCGCCGAAGGTGCGCGGGTCGTCGACGAGTGGGGGGAAGAAGTCGACCGTGAAGACGATTGCCCGCTCGTCGTCCAGCCGGTAGACCGCTGCGTCGTCGGCCGGATCGAGGCCGACGAGGAGGTCTTCCGAATCGACGGAGACGAGCCCGGAGAGGACCGTCTCGAGCCGTGCTCCTGCGTACTTCGCAGCGCAGCCGCCAGCACGCGCGAGCGAGGTGAGTTGAACCGCCTCCACGTCGGAACTGTAAGCCCCAGGGCGTCGGCAGGAGAACCCTGGTTCGGCGGCGAACCGGTCTGCGGAGAGAACCCATCCCCTTCTCCTCTCCCCTGACGACACAACGGCCGCCGCCCCCTCGGCGGCCGCTGTGTTAGATAGACGCGGTGCGGTCGGCTCTCGTCACGGGCGGTTCCTCGGGAATCGGGTTCGCCCTCGCGCGGATGCTGCGAGACGAGGGATACGAGGTCACGCTCGTCGCCCGCCGTCCCGAGAAGCTCGAGGCGGCCGCGGAGGAGCTCGGTGCGACTGCGATCCCCGCCAACCTCGCGGACGGAGACGAATGCGTTCGCGTCGTCGCCGCCCACGTGGACCGCTGCCGCGGCATGGACGTCCTCGTCAACTCGGCCGGGCTCGGCGTCGGCGGCAACTTCGCCGACCAGGACACGAAGCGCGTCGATCTCCAGCTCGACGTCAACCTCCGTTCCACGCTTCTCGTCACGCGCGAGTCGCTACCGCTCCTGCGTGCGTCGAAGGGGCAGATCGTCACCATCGCCTCGATCGCCGGGACGATCCCAACGCCCAGCCTGGCCGTCTACGGCGCGACGAAGGCGGCACTCATCGCGTTCACGAACTCGCTCAACCGCGAGGAGGCGGAGCACGGCATCCGCGCGACGTCGATCTGTCCAGCGTTCGTCGCCACACCGATGACGGACTGGACCGGCATCCCGCCCGAGGAGATGATCCAGGTCGATGACGTCGTCGACCTCGTCCACACCGTCCTCCACCTGAGCCCGCGCGCACGCGTGCCGCAGATCGTGATCGAGCGCGTCGGCGACGTCGTCTAGCGGCCGCCGAGCAGGTCGTCGCGCACCGTCTGATCGAGCTCGTCGACCGAGATCGGCCCTTCGAACCGCCCTGCGACACGGCCGCTCTTCCCGACGAGGAACGTCCACGGCTCGGTCGTGAGCCCCCACTCCTTCATCCAGCGGTTGTACCCGCGGGCCGGGTCGTTGCCCTCGTACACCTCGACGTGGATGAACCGAACGTGCTGGCTCTGGAAGCGGCGACCTCGTTGACGATGTCGACGACAGGCCCGCACGTCCGGGCTCGTGCAGTACTTCGGCGTTGCGAACGTCACGACGAACGGGACGTGTGCCTCGAGCGAGCCCGCGTCGAGTAGCGGAGCAGCGACGTGTCCGGTGGCACGCGGGTCGGCGGCGTCGCGAGATACCCGCCGGTGCTCGCGAGCGCCGGCGTCTCCGAGTCCGGAGCAGGATCGCCGACGCTCGGGACCGGTGACGACTCGTGGACGACGACGTTCCCGAGCGCGTGGATCCTTTCACGCCCTCCCTAGGCTCTGCGAGGAGCCAGTACGTTCCAGGTGTCCGGAGCCGGACGTGGGCGACGTAGATGTGTGTGCTCGGGCCCTGCGACTCGCCCGGCACCTCGATGCGCTCGAGCTTGGCAGTCGACAGGAGGACCGGCTTGGCCTCGAGACCGCTCGCGACCCAGATCCGGGCGCTCGGTAGCAGGACCTGCCTGCCCTTCGAGTCGACGACGACGAACGAGACGGACGCTCCCGGGTTCGTGGTCGGAAGTTCCGGGGACGACGGCGACGTCGTCCCCGGATGAATGGCCACAGTCCTTCCAAGGTCTGGGTTCCGGCGCTAGCCGAAGCCCCCCTCGTCTTCAGAGCTACCGCAACCGGTCAGGAGGAGACAGCACGTCACCGCGGTCACAGCCGCAGCCAAGCGCATCGCCCCTCGAGTCTAGCCGCAGGCAGCCCGCTTTCTAGAACATGCGGTGACCGTCGGACCAGGAGACCGGGTGGAACGCACCCAGCCAGGCCGCGAGCAGCGCCATGCTCGTGGCCAGCAGCACGAGACGTGCCTTCATGGCGACCTCCTCCTCTCTAGAAGCGGATTTCCTGGAGCGCCTCGGCAGCGTTCCGATAGAGACGCGACGCCTCACGGTCGTCTCCACGACGTGCCGCGAGATCACCGAGGGCAACCCATGCCTCCGTGCGGTGACTGACGGACGCCAGCTGCTCGGCAGCCGCGTCCGCAACACGGAAGCACTCCTCCGCCTCGTCGAGTCGATTCCGTTCCATCAGGGCTCGTCCCAGTACGAGCTGCGATGGACAGACCTCGTCGAGGAAGTCTTCCCTTCCTTCCAGCAGAGCGAGCGCCTTGCGGGCGAGCTCCTCCGCCTTGTCGTACTCCTGCCGACGCAGATGAACCTGCGCCAGCCCTTCGAACGCCTGAGCGGCGTCCGGAGGCGAATCGGCCTCGAGGGCGCGGACGATCGAGGCCTGGAGATAGTCGACGGCCTTGTCCTCGTCGCCGAGAAGCAGCGTGAGGCCGCCGAGATTCAACAGGAGCCGGCCGACGTTCCTCTCGTCGTTCAGCTCGTGATACAGCTCCCGCGCGCGCTGCGCGTAGTTGCGGGAGAGGACGTAGTGGCCCTGTCGCTGAGCGACCATCGAGGCCTGGAAGTAGGTGTTCGCGATCGCGCGCTTGTCGCCAAGGTCCTGCGCGAGCTCGAGCGCGCGCTCGACGTCCTCGCGCGCAGCCTCGAAGTCGCGTTGGCGCCGGCGGCAGCGTGACCGCCAACCGAGAATGTCCGCGCGCAGGAGATCGCAAGGCAGGCCGGATCCCTCCGCGAGCGACAGCGCCTCGTCGAGGAGAGCGACCGACGTCGAGACACTCGAGAGCTTGTAGCGCGCAACGCCCACACGGAAGAGGACCTCCGCACGGTCGACATCCGAGAACGCCGGCTGCTCGACGAGCTCACGCGCCCGCTGGAGCAGCGCCAGCGAATCTTTGATCTCGCCGTGCTGCATGAGCGCCCACGCCTCGCCCGCGAGCGCGCGGAGCAGGAGCGTGGGCGCGCTCGTTTCCTCGAGCTCGGGACGGGCGGCGCGGAACGCGTCGATCGCCTCCGCGTAGGAGTGCGCTTCCGAGAGGGCCTCGGCACGAGCGAGGCGAGCCTCGAGCTTCGTCCGCTCCTCCGTCGAGACGCCTGCAGTGAGGAACGCCGGATCGACGCGGAGCCGCTCTGCGAGCCAGGCGACCGTGTCGTCCGTCGGGCGCGTCTTCCCGCGCTCGATCTGGCTGATGTACTCCTTCGAGAACCGTCCGCCTGCGAGGTCCGTCTGAGTCAGCCCGGCGGCGACCCGAAGCGACCGCACGCGCTCGCCGAGGCGAGTGCCTCCTGCAGGGGTAGTCGTGGCGGTCTCGGTCATGCTCTTCGGACGTAAGCCGTGTATCTGCCGGACGCGCTCCCCCCGGCGGGGGATGTGACCCGTTTCCAGTCAAGTGGACGATAGCCGAAATCACTTGACCAAGCTACTTGACTTTTTTGGACACGGCTCATATAGTCAGGCCCACACCGCACCGACCGGACGCCAGGTCGGATGTGAGGGCGCCACCGCCGGATCCGCAGGCGAGCGCAGGCAGAGCGTGGCTGGGCCGCAGAGCCACGATTCTCCGGCTCGCCGACCCGGGAAGGGGTCGCCTCGAACGGAGAACGCCCCCGGAGCCGCAGCCGGGGGCGTTCTAACGTGGAGGAGGAACCCATGGTTTCCCCCTCCGTACCCTCTCCTTCTCCGCCCCGCATCGCTCCTGCCGTGATTGCCCTACGGGCGAATGAATCGCCCTTCGGCCGTCATGCGCTTCGCGCGGGTAAGCGTCGGGAGGTCTCCAGCCTCGGCCGAAAGAGCAGAGGTCAGCCGCCAGAGCGTGGGGTCGACTTCAGGAGGCGCCGGTGAGCCAGCGCTTGCGCTCCGCCTTGATCGCGGCGAAGTCGTCCGGCCCGAGCGGTCCGCCGAGGCGGTCCGCCATGGAGACGAGCAGGCTGCCGGCCACGAGGATCCAGGCCTCGGCGTCGACGTTGCGGTCGGGCGGCATCGCGCCGCAGGCCTGCATGCGCCCGAGGAGCTCGGCGAAGAAGTCGTGCACCTCGCGCATGTGCCTGCGCACGTGCCGGCGGATCTCGATGTCCTCCCCCGCCTCCGTGATCGCCTGCATCCAGAGGCTCGGCAGGAGTACCTTCATCTCCCGCATGGTCGCCGGGCCGATCGCCTCCCATCCCTCGGCGGGGCCGAGCTCGGCCAGACTGGCCTCGATCTTCGCGCGGATCCGGCGCCACGCCTCGACGAGGCACGCGAAATAGAGCTCCCGCTTCGAGGTGAAGTGGCGATAGAGGATCGGCTCGGAGACACCTGCCTCGCGCGCGATCTCAGCGGTCGTGGCGCCCGCGTAGCTCCCGGTCGAGAACACCCGCAGCGCGGCGTCGACGAGCGCCAGTTGCCGCTCGGCGGCGGGGAGCCGCGAGCCGGTGACCTGCGTCACGCCGCGAGCTCCGGGGCGTGCTCTTCCCTGCGCTCGTGGCGTCGTGCCTCCTCGTGGGGACGGATGAGGACGAACGCGACGACCGCGCCGACGGCGGCGATCACGGCGGCGACCGTCAGCGCGGCCTGGAAGCCGCTCATGAACGCGTCGACGGTGCGTTCGCCCCCCGCCTTGTCGGCCATGATCGCGCCCATGACCGCGACCCCCATCGTCCCGCCCACCTGCCGAAAGGCGTTGAGGACGGCTGAGCCGACGCCGGCCTTGTCCACCGGCACGCTCCGAGTCGCGGCCGCCGTGCTCGGCGTCATCGTCGACGCCATGCCGATCCCGCCGATGAGCATCGCCGGAAGCAGATCCCAGAAGGTCGCGTCCGACCCGAGGCGCGAGAAGTAGACGAGCTGGATCGCGATGAGGAGCATCCCGCCGGTCATGAACCAGCGCGAGCCGACACGGTCGGTCATGCGACCCGCGAGCGGTGCGATGACGATGATGAGGAGCGTCATCGGGAGGAAGGCGGCGCCCGCCTGCACGGCGGAGTAGCCGAGGATGTTCTGCATGTACAGGGACACGAAGAAGAAGACGCCGAACATCGACAGCGCCACGAGCAGGATCACCGTGTTCGCGCCCGTGTAGGTGCGGTTGCGGAAGAGGTCGAGGGGCAGCATCGGCGCGCGCTGCGTGCGCTCGAGCACGAGGAACGCCGCCAAGGACACCACCGCGACGACGAACGAGCCGATGATCCGCGCCGAGCCCCAGCCGTAGTTGTTCGCCTCGATGAGCCCGTAGGTGAGGGCGAAGAGCCCGAGCGCCGAGGTCGCGAGGCCGGGGATGTCGAGCCGCGTGTGCGTCTCGTCCTTCGACTCGTCGATGAAGAGGAAGCTCGCGACGATGCCCAGGACGCCGACGGGGATGTTCACGAAGAAGATCCAGTTCCAGGTCAGGTGCTCCGTGATCAGGCCCCCGACGAGCGGGCCGATCGCGAGCGCGAGAGCGGAGACACCGGCCCAGATTCCGATGGCGGTGCCGCGCTGCCTGGGCGGAAACGTGGCCGCGATGATCGAGAGCGTCGCCGGGTTCATGAGCGCGGCGCCGGAGCCCTGGACGATTCGCGCCGCGATGAGCATCTCACCGGAGCTCGCGAGACCGCACCAGAGCGAGGCGAGCGTGAAGACGACGATCCCGATGACGAAGACCAGCCGCCGCCCGTAGGCGTCGGCGGCCTTGCCGCCGATGAGCATCAGCGACGCGAACGTCAGCGCGTATCCCGTGACGATCCACTCGAGCTCGGAGAGCCCGATGCCCAGATCGCGCTGGATCGAAGGCAGCGCCACGTTCACTACGGTGTTGTCGAGCATGATCATGAACAGCCCGAACGCGACCGCCGCCAGCGTGAACCACTTGCGCGTCTCCTCTGCGAAGATCATCGACCTCATCTAGCTCCCGCCTCCCTGTCGGTTAGTGAACACTAAGCTAGCAGCCACTAACAAGCATCCGCAAGGCACGTATGCGTGGATGCCGAGCCCCGAGCAGCTCGAAGCCGCGAACGTCGCCCGGCTCGCTCGAAAGCTCGGCTGCAACGACTACGCCGCGCTCCACCGTGTCTCGATCGAGGACCCGGAGCGCTTCTGGCGCGCCGTCGTCGACGATCTGGAGATCCCGTTCGCGCGACGCTGGGACCAGGTCGTCGACGCATCGCGTGGGCCGGAGTGGGCGACCTGGTTCTCGGGAGCCCGTCTGAACGTCGCGCATGCCTGCGTCCACCGGTGGGCGGACGAGCGTCCCGACGAGATCGCAGCGATCTTCGACCCCGAGGAGGGCGAGCGGCGCTCGCTGACCTGGGCGGAGCTGTCCATCGAGACGACCCGCCTCGCGGAGGCGCTCGTCGAGCTCGGCGTCCGGGCGGGGGACGCCGTCGGGATCTTCCTCCCCATGTCGCCCGAGGTCGCCATCGCCTCGCACGCGTGCGCGCACATCGGCGCGGTCCAGGTTCCCGTCTTCTCGGGCTTCGCCGCACCCGCGATCGCAGCGCGCCTGGCCGACGCGGACGCGAAGGTGCTCGTCACCGCCGACGGGTCGCTCCGGCGCGGGAAGCGCGTGCCGATGAAGGCGATCGCCGACGACGCGCTCGCGCAGGCGCGTTCGGTCGCGCACGTCGTCGTCTGGCGGCGGCTCGGCGGCGACGTCCCGATGACCGCGGGCCGCGACCACGACTGGGCCGAGCTCGTCGAGGGCCGTCCCGGCACCCTCGCTCCCCTCGAGGTCGAGAGCGAGGCGCCCTACCTCCTCGCCTACACCTCCGGGACGACGGGCAGACCGAAGGGCGCGCTGCACGTCCAGGGCGGGTTTCTCGTGTCGATCGCGCGCGAGGCCGCGTACCAGTCCGACATCAAGGCGGGGGATCGCGTCCTCTTCGCCACGGACATGGGTTGGATCATGGGCCCGTGGACCGTCGTCGGCGCAGGCGCCATCGGTGCCGCGGTCGTCTACATGGAGGGCGCGCCGGACTGGCCGGCGGACCGGATCTGGCGGCTCGTGGAGTCCGAGCGCGTGACCATGCTCGGGGTGTCTCCCACGCTCGTGCGAGCACTCATCCCCGCCGGTGAGCCGACGGCAAACCTCACGTCGCTTCGCGCGATCACGACCACGGGCGAGCCGTGGAACCGCGCACCGTACGACTGGCTCAACGAGCACGCCTGCGGGGACGGCCGCATCCCGATCGTCAACATCTCCGGCGGCACGGAGGTCGGCGCGTGCTTCCTCTCCGTCACGCCGATGTCGCCGACGAAGCCGTGTTCGCTCGGCTTCCCGGCACTCGGTGCGGACGTCGACGTCTTCGACCAGGAAGGTCGCTCGCTCCGGGGAGAGGTGGGAGAGCTGGTCTGCAAGCGCCCGTGGCCGGGGATGACGCGCGGGGTCTGGCGCGACCCGGACCGGTACCTCGACACGTACTGGCGGCGCTTTCCGGGCGTCTGGACGCACGGCGACTGGGCATCGATCGACGGGGATGGCTACTGGTACCTCCACGGCCGCTCGGACGACACCCTGAACATCGCGGGCAAGCGGATCGGCCCGGCGGAGATCGAGTCGGCGGCGGTCGGTCATCCGGCGATCGCCGAGGCGGCGGCGATCGGCGTCCCGCACGACGTCAAGGGTGAGGTGGCATGGGTCTTCTGTGTCCTCGGCCCGGGCGCGCACG
Organism: uncultured Actinomycetes bacterium; assembly: GCA_963708265.1. Taxonomy (GTDB): domain Bacteria; phylum Actinomycetota; class Thermoleophilia; order Gaiellales; family Gaiellaceae; genus GMQP-bins7. The sequence continues at coordinate 85,778 of CAVPSC010000001.1, forward strand.
CATCGGCCGACGACGTCGCCGCAGCGGTCACCGCCGAGCTCGGGAAGGCCTTCACCCCGGCGCGTGTGCTTTTCGTCTCGGCGCTCCCGAAGACGCGGAGCGCCAAGATCGTCCGTCGCGCCGTCCGGGCGCGCGCGCTGGGACTGGATCCGGGCGACCTCTCGACCGTCGAGAACCCCGAGTCGCTCGACGAGATCGCGGTCGTCGTCCGATGAGGATCGGCATCGTCGGAGCGGGAGGCGTCGGCGGTTTCTTCGGCGCACGCCTCGCCCGGGTAGGAGCCGACGTGGCTTTCCTCGCACGCGGCCCGCACCTGGACGCCATCCGCGAGCGCGGCCTGCGCGTGCGCAGCCCGGAAGGCGACCTCGAGATGCGCGCGGAGGCGACGAACGACGCCGGCCAGATCGGCGTCTGCGACGCGGTTCTCTTCTGCGTGAAATCGTACGACGCAGAGGCGGCGGCCCCGGTGCTTCGGCCGCTCGTCGGCGACGAGACCGCGATCGTCCCGCTCCTGAACGGCGTCGACCACCTCGACCTGCTGGCAGATGCAGTCGGGCGCGACCACATCCTTGGTGGGACGGCGGCGGTGTTCGCCGAGCGTACCGAGCCCGGCGTCGTCGTCCATCACGGCGGGCCGGACACCATCACCTTCGGCGAGCTCGACGGCTCCCCGACGCCACGGGCGGAGAAGCTGCTCGCGGCCTGCCGCGACGCAGGCATCAGCGACGAGCTCTCGTCCGACATCCTCTCCGTCATGTGGCGGAAGCTCGCTTTCATCTGCGCGCAGGCGGGGCTGACGGCCGTCACACGTCTGCCGCTCGGCGAGATCCGGGACACGCCGGCGGCGTTCGCCCTCTACCGCCGCGTCCTCGCGGAGGTGCTCCAGGTCGCCCGGACGGAAAACGTGGCGATCCGTGACGACACCGTGGATCAGCTTCTCGAGTTCGCTCAGACGCTCGAGCCTCACGTCTTCTCGTCGCTCCATGACGACCTCGTCGCCGGACGGCGGATGGAGCTCGAGGCCCTGCACGGCGCAGTCGTGCGACACGCCGAACGGCACAACTTGCCCGTTCCGGCGTGCGGGGCGATCTACGCGTTTCTCGCGCCCTGGGCGGCGAGGAACGCCACTGCTCTGGAACACGCGGGGACAGCGCGTGTCGGCTGATCGACTCGACGGCGTGGCGCTCGTCACCGGAGGGGGTCGAGGGATCGGGCGCTCGATCGCGGAGGAGCTCGCCCGCGCGGGGATGAAGGTCGCCGTATCCGCCCGCTCGGCCGAACAGGTCGAGTCGGTCGCGGAAGGGATCGGCGGTCTCGCGCTCGTGGGCGACGTGGCTCGGCAAGGGGCCGCGCAGGACTGGGTCCGCAGGACGGAGGAGCGGCTCGGCCCGATCGACCTCCTCGTCGCGAACGCCGGCATCGGGAACCCCGCCGGCGCGACCTGGGAGATTTCGGTCGCTGCCTGGTGGCGCGTCCTGCAGGTGAACGTGCTCGGAGTCCACCTCGCCTGCCGAGCCGTGATCCCGAGAATGCTCGAGCGAGGCCGGGGGCGGATCGTGATCACGGGCAGCGGCGCCGCCTACCTGCCCGGCGTAGGCCACTCCGCATATCCGGCGAGCAAAGCCGCGGTGTGCCGATACGGCGAGACGCTCGCGAACGAGCTGCGAGGGCGGATCCCGGTCTTCTTCTTCAGCCCGGGACTCGTCCGGACGGAGATGACCGGGGACGACTTCGGCGACGACGCGCCGTGGACGCCGCCCGAGCTCGCGCCTCGACTCGTCCGCGTCCTCGCGTCCGGCCGAGCGGACGCGCTCGCCGGCCGCTACCTGCACGCAGAGCACGACGACGTCGAGGACCTCATCGGACGTGCCGAAGAGATCGAGTCGCAGGACCTGCAGGCGATCCGCCTCCGGCGCTGAGCCGACCGCTTAACGCGACAGAAACGCCTGGCCGCTTACGCTGCCGCGATGCCGGTGTACATCTGCCCGAACTGCAAGCGTCGGTCGATCGACCTCGACGGTTACGAGGGCTTCTCGACCCAGGCCGTGCAGTGCCGCGAGTGCGGGTTCGGCTTCCTCTTCCAGCTCCTCGAGGACTACTACCCGGCGCCGGAGACCGGCTTCGTCGTCTGCGACCGGGACTCGCGCGTGCTGGCTGCGGGCCGCGGCGTGTTCGAGCTGACCGGCTACCGCGACGTCGACCTCATGGGGAGAGACGTGTCCGAGGCGCTCTCTCTCTCCGATCCGTCGCCGATCGAGGTCGTGCACGAGTGGGGCGTCCGCAAGCTCGGTCAGGAGCTCGCGATCCGGACGAGCTCCGGTCTCGAGAAGCGCGTGACCGTCGACTTCTTCCCCGCGTACGACGACGACGGCGGGATGCTCGTCGCGCTCACGCCCCGCTAGCCGCGCCTCCCCCACCTCCGGGACTCTCTCGACGCGGCAGGTCATCCGGCCCAGGACGACCTCGCCGCGCCCCTCCGCCCCCACCGCGTAGGCGCCGGGGCAGTCGATCGCGGCCCATACGAGGTCCTCGGCAGGCTCGCCGACAACCCACGGCGCAGCGTGCAACGGCTCGCGGCCGGTGACCGGGCCGACGTGGATGCCGAGCACGTCGCCGTCCTCCCGCGTCCCACACACGAAGCACTCCCTAAACGCGGGGCTGAAGCCGCGCGGGTGCGTCTCCTGCGCCGCTTCCGCCGCTTCCACGCCCACGGCGTCGGGAGGATCGAGCTCGAGGCTCGCCGGCCTCGCCTCCGCGACGAGCTCGACACGGTCGAGGAGGAGCGACCGGCCGTCCTCGTCGCGGACGGTGAGCGGCCGGTCGAGCGGGGGCGGGCGGCGCAGCGTGACCTCGGCCGCCGGCCCGTCGACGAACGCCGCGAGCCGGCCGCACGTGTACCCGCCGTTGGCCGACGTGAGCGGCCCGCGGAAGCGCCGGGCGAGGGTGATCTCCATCGCGCCTTTCTACCTTCGCCCGCGGCGAACGGGCTAGACTCCGGTTTGTGCCTATGAGTCGAAAACCTTCCTTCGCGTCCCAGGGCCGAACGACGAGGATGGGTGCGTGAGACTCGCGCTCGCCCAGCTCGACGTCGTCGTCGGCGACCTCGACGGGAATCGCGAGAAGATCCTCTCCTGGCTCGGCGAGGCGCGCGGTGTGGGGGCCGACCTCGTCCTCTTCCCGGAGCTCGCCGTCACCGGCTACCCGCCGGAGGATCTCCTGCTCCGTCCCGGCTTCGTCCGCGCCGCCCACGACGCCGTGCAGCAGATCGCGCGCGCCGCAACCGACCTCGTCGCCCTTGTCGGCACTCCCTGGTTCGACCGAGATCTCGCGAACGCGTGCGCAGTGTGCGCCGACGGCGAGGTGCGCGCCGTCTACAGAAAGCACTTCCTCCCGAACTACGGCGTCTTCGACGAGCACCGCTACTTCGCCGAGGGCCGCGACCTCGTGATGCTCCAATCGGGCGACGTGTACGCGGGCTTGACGATCTGCGAGGACATCTGGCAGCCCGGCCCACCGGCCACCGATCTCGCCCTCGCCGGCGCGCAGCTCCTCGTGAACCTCTCCGCGTCTCCGTTCCACGTCGGCAAGGCGGAGGAGCGTGAGGAGATGCTCGTCACGCGGGCGCGGGACACGAGCTCGTACCTCGCGTTCTGCAATCTCGTCGGCGGCCAGGACGAGCTCGTCTTCGACGGGCACTCGGTCGTGCTCGACGACTCGGGCGAGGTGGTGGCACGAGCGCCCGGGTTCGAGGAGCAGCTGCTCGTGGTCGACGTCGAGCCCGTGTTCGCGATGGGACGTCGCCTGCGAGACGTCCGCCGGCGTGAGCTCGAGCGCTCACGCGAGGCGCCTCCGACCGTCGACATCGTCGAGATCGCCGCACCGAGGGGTGCGGCGTCGCCCGCACCGACCCAGATCACGCCCTTCGCATCCGAGCTCGAGCAGATGCGTCTCGCGCTTACGCTCGGGCTCCGCGACTACGTCGAGAAGAACGGGTTCAGCGAGGTCGTCGTGGCCGTCTCCGGGGGCATCGACTCGGCCGTGACGGCGGCGCTCGGCGTCGACGCGCTCGGCGCGGAGCGCGTGCACTGCGTCTCAATGCCCTCCCGCTATTCGTCCGAGGACACGCGGTCGGACGCGCGCCGGCTGGCGGATGGCCTCGGCTGCGACTTCCGCGAGGTCCCGATCGAGGGCGTCGTCGAGGCGTTCCACTCCGCGCTCGACGGGTCCTCGGGCGAGGAGCTCGTCGGCCTGGCGGCGGAGAACCTGCAGGCTCGCGCGCGCGGCACGCTGCTCATGGGACTGTCGAACACGCACGGCTGGCTCGTCGTCTCGACGGGGAACAAGTCCGAGCTCGCGGTCGGGTACTCGACCCTCTACGGCGACATGGTGGGCGGCTTCTCCCTCCTGAAGGACGTCCTGAAGACGGACGTCTTCCGGCTCGCCCGGCACCTGAACGATCGAGCGGGCCGCGAGCTCGTCCCGCAGACGACGATCGACCGAGCGCCGAGCGCCGAGCTCCGGGACGACCAGCGGGACGAGGACTCGATCCCTCCCTACGCGCTCCTCGATCGGGTCCTCGAGGCGTACGTCGAGCTCGACCGCTCGCGCGAGGAGCTACTCGAGGAGTTCGAGCCCGAGGTCGTCGAGCAGGCGCTCGCGCTCGTCGACCGCGCCGAGTACAAGCGGCGCCAGGCGCCGCCGGGGGTGAAGCTCCGGCCGAGAGCGTTCGGGCGCGACCGCCGCACGCCGATCACGAACCGCTTTCGGGGCTGAGCTCCTAGACGCCGACGTCGATCGGCTCGGCGGGAGGACCGCCGCGCACGATCTCACCGACGAAGGCGGGAAGGCGTCGGGGCGCGAAGGTCTCCTCACCGTGCTCGAGCTCGTCGAGCGTCCACCAGCGGACGGCGGTCATGCCCTCGAGACGGAGCTCGTCCCAGCCGAGCCGAGGTAGAGGCTCGAACCGCGGGGTGCGGACGAGGTAGTAGCGCTCGTGCTGACCGTCGAAGCCGCCGGCGAGCTCGAACAGGTGCGTCCGCAGCCAGACCAGCGGACCGAGCTCGAAGGTCCCGAGGCCGGTTTCCTCGAGCAGCTCCCGGTGCAAAGCGTGCTCGTCCGTCTCGCCCTCCTCGATCCCGCCTCCGGGCGTCGCCCACACCACGCGGGCGGGGAACTCGAAGCGCACGAGCAGGACGCGGTTGTCCGGGTCGACCACGACGGCGCGTGCGGCCTGACGCAGACGCGGTTCGCTCATCCCCTGAGATGATGGAGCGCCCGGAACCACGACAGGCGTTCCTCCCATGGCACCGCGGCGTTCGCGGGCGAGGTCGAGGGGAGGACGAACAGGGCCGTGGCCTCCAGCTTCCGCGTCTGGAGACCGTGTTCGACGCGGCCGCCGAAGACACCCGTATACGCGGCCTTCCCGACGAAGCCGATCGCGCGGGGCCCGAGCTCGCACGCGATCTTCTCCAGCCGCCGGAGCGCGCCCTCGAAGTCAGCCTTCCGCAGGTCGCTCGAGCCTCGCGTCGTCCGGCGGGCCGCGTTCGTGAGGCCGATTCCGAAGGTGAGGAGCTCGTGCTGCTCTTGCGGCTCCAGGAGCCGCGTCGTGAAACCGGCCGCGTGCAGGAGTCGCCAGAAGTCGTTCCGCGGGTTCGCGAAGGCCGCCCCGGCGGCCGAGCTCGCCCGTCCCGGGTTGATGCCGCAGAACACAACGCGTATGCCCGGCCCGAGGACGTCGGGGACGGTGAGCGCATGGGGCTCAGGCAGGTTCGGGCTCGCGCGCGTCCAGCCGGAGCTCGAGCACCCGCCGGAGCTTCTCGCCCATATCGGAGAGCTCGGCACGGGGGTCCGGCTCGTCGCGAAGCACCTTCACGGTCTCCTCGCTCCAGCGCCAGCCGTAACAGCGCTCATAGCACTCGACCTCGCTGAGCGTCCGCAGGCGCTCCATCTCGACTCGCACACTAGGCACGAGGGCGGACGACGCCGCTAGGCTCGCGGCCATGCGAGGGCGCCGATGAGCACGATCACGTTCGACGTCCACGCGGCGCGCGCGCGCTACTCCGCGCTGCAGCGGACCCTGGCGTTCTTCGACGGTCCCGGCGGGACGCAGTGCCCCGACGAGGTCATCGACGCGATCTCGTCCTACCTGCGCGAGTCGAACGCCAACATCGGCGCCCCGTACGCGACGAGCCGTCGTACGGACACGCTCGTCGAGCTCTCCCGTGAGCGCGCGGCGTCGTTCCTCGGCTGCTCGCCCGACGAGGTCGCGTTCGGGCCGAGCATGACGTCGCTCAACTTCCTGCTCACGCGCGCGTTCGCACGCACGCTCCGCGAAGGCGACGAGGTCGTCCTCACGCGGCTCGACCACGACGCCAACGTCTCCCCCTGGCTCGAGCTCGCGCACGATCTCGGCATCGTCGTCCGCTTCGCCGAGCTGACCGACGACCTCGAAGTCGACTACGACCACCTCGCCTCGCTCGTCTCCGAGAAGACGCGGGTCGTCGGGTTCCCGGTCGCGGCGAACTCGGTGGGCACGGCGCCGGACGTGCGCCGGATCGTGGAGATCGCGCACGCAGCCGGCGCGCTCGCCTGGGCCGACTCCGTCCACTACGGGCCGCACGGACCGATCGACGTGTCGAGCTGGGGCGTCGACGTGCTCGTCTGCTCGCCGTACAAGTTCTTCGGGCCACACATTGGCCTCGCGTACGGGCGGCGCGAGCTGCTCGGGTCGTGGAGGCCGTACAAGGTGCGCCCCGCGGCGAACGAGCCCGTCGGTCATCGCTTCGAGCTCGGGACGGGCCAGCACGAGCTCCTCGCAGGCTTCGTCGCCGCCGTCGACTACATCGACTCGCTCGGCTGGGACGCGATCCAAAGCCACGAGCGGTCACTCGGGGAGCGCTTCCTCGCTGGCCTTCCCGACGCGGTCGAGCTGTATGGGCTGCCGACGATGGACCGGCGCGTCGCGACATTCTGCTTCAACATCGCCGGGCATTCGCCCGAGGAGGTCGCGACGACGCTCGCCGAGCGCGACCTCGCGGTCTGGCACGGCGACTACTACGCGGTCGAGACGATGCGCAAGCTCGGACTCGAGGACGGCGCCGTGCGAGCGGGCATCGTCCACTACAACACCGAGGACGAGGTCGACCGCCTGCTCGCCGCGCTCGCTGACCTGGCGTGAAGCTGCTCCTCCTCGGCGGGCCGCGGTTCCTCGGACGCGCGGTCGCCGCTGCGGCGCTCGCCGCGGGACACGAGCTCACCTTTTTCAACCGGGGACGGACGAATCCGGGGCTCTATCCGGAGATCGAGCGAATCGAAGGCGATCGTGCCGGCGACCTCGGGGCGCTCGCGGGGCGCAGCTGGGACGCGGTCATCGACACGAGCGGCTACCTCCCGGACGTCGTGCGCGGATCGGCGGAGGCACTCTCCGGTTTCGGCCTCTACTGCTTCGTGTCGAGCGTCTCCGTCTACGCCGACTTCAGCACGCCGATGGATGAGGAGGGCGCCGTCGCAGAGCTCGGCGACGACCCGATCGACGCCCTCACGCCGGACTTCTCGAACTACGGCGCGCTGAAGGCGCTCTGCGAGGACGAGGTGCGCGGGGTGTTCGGCGACCGCGCGCTCGTCGTCAGGCCCGGTCTGATCGTCGGCCCGCACGACCCCACGGGCCGCTTCACGTACTGGCCGCACCGCGTCGCGCGCGGCGGAGAGGTGCTCGCGCCCGCGCCGCCCGAGCGGCTGTCCCAGTTCGTCGACGTCCGCGACCTCGGCGAGTGGATCGTCGACCTCTGCGAGCGGAACGTCTCGGGGACGTTCAACGCAGCGAACGAGGGGGTTCCGTGGGGCGTGCTCCTCGAGAGCTGCGTCCGCGTGAGCGGCGCCGACCCCGACATCACGTGGATCCCCGACGACTTCCTCGTCGACCGGGAGGTCAGACAGTGGATGGAGCTGCCACTCTGGCTCGCCGATCCGGCGATGGCGGCGGCGGACGACGCCATCGTCGACAGGGCCGTCGCCGAGGGGCTCCGCTTCCGTCCGCTCGACGAAACCGTCCGCGGAACGCTCGAGGACGCGACGACGAACGAAGAGGCCGGGCTCGCCCCGGAGCGCGAGGCGTCGCTCCTCGCCGCCTGGCATGCCCGATAAGGACTACTCCGGCACGCCGCTCTCGCAGAAGCTCGGCGCGAGGCCCGGCGCGGGGGTCGTCGTCTTCTTCACGACGAGCCGTTCCGATCTCGAGCGGCGCTTCGCCGGCCTGCAGGCGACGCTCGACCCCGCGGACGGTCTCTGGATCGCCTGGCCGAAGAAGGCCGTGCGGATCGAAGGCGACCTCACGTTCGCCGCCGTCCAGGAGATCGGCCTCGCCCACGGGCTCGTCGACAACAAGTCGTGCTCGATCGACGAGAGCTGGCAGGCGCTCCGCTTCGTGTACCGGCTCGAGGACCGCTAGGCGTACGAGCGGCGCGCCCGGTCCCAGGACTCCTCGTCCCAGCGGATGAGGTCGGGATCGATTCCGCGCGCCTCGGCGAGGTCGACGGTCAGCCGCTGGAAGCGGACGATGTCGACGACGGGATCCGAGGTCGGCACCAGCGTGACGTCGCAGCCGATCTCTCCGAGCGCGCGGACGGCGTCCGCAGCGCGCTCCGCAGCGCGTCCCTCCCCTTCGAGCACGAAGGAGCGCACCGACGGGTCGATCGCGGCGAGATGGCCGTGGAGGATCTGCTCGGTGTGGTGTGCCTCGGCTGCCACGCGCGCGCCCTCGCGCAACTTGAGCACCGCCTCGAGAACGGTCGGGACGTCGCGCCCGGCGCCGGCGACGACCATACGGTCGTGCTCGGAGACCTCGAGCGGCTCCGCGGCGAGCTCGCGCTCGACCGCCTCGGCGAGGCTGCTGACGTCCTCGCCCTGCAACGCTCGTCCTGCTGTGACAGCGCACGTGTAGCTCACCGTATGGCAGTAGCTCTCCTCGATCTCCGGCGTCGCGACGACCACGTGGTCGACTGCCTTCGCGAGCGGGGAGTCGGCCGCGCCCGTGACCAGCCACGTCTCACCCGCGAACGCCTCGATGGCCTCGAGCGTGAGGCGGGTCCCGCCTTCGTGGCTGACCGTGACGAGGACATCGGCGTCCGGCGCATTCCCGAGCACGAGCTCGAGGGCCTGGACGCCAGGCCCACACGCGAGAGCGGCGTGGTACGAGGTACCGCAGCCCGTGAAGAGAACGCGGGCGCCCTCGGGGAAACGAAGCTCGCCGACCCGTTCGGGCACACCTCGGAGCCACGCGGGCTGGGCGGCGATGGCCGCTCGGGTCAGGTTTCCGGGCACGCACGCTGTCTATACCATCGCGCGCGATGGCGGTCTTCGAGAAGACGCAGCTGGGCAACGGTGTTCGCGTTCTGACGGCGTCGATGCCGCAGGTGGGCTCCGTCTCGTGCTTCGTCATGCTCAACGCGGGCTCGCGGTACGAGACTCCTCCGTCGAAGGGCATCGCGCACTTCTCCGAGCACATGTTCTTCAAGGGGACCGAGCGGCGTCCGACGGCTCAGTCGATCGCGGCCGAGATCGACGCGATCGGCGGCGAGTTCAACGCGTTCACCGGCAAGGAGGTCACCGCGTACTACGTCAGGTGCGGCGCCGAGACGCGCGACGTCGCGCTCGACGTCCTCGTCGACATGCTCCTCGAGTCCCGCTTCGACCCGGCGGAGATCGAGAAGGAGAAAGGCGTGATCCTCGAGGAGATGAACGTGTACCTCGACACCCCCTCGCGCTACGTCGGCAGCGTCTACGACCGCCTTCTGTACGGCGACCAGCCACTGGGCTGGGACATCCTCGGAACGAAGGAGACGATCGAGGAGGCAACGCGCGAGACGTTCACGACCTACCTCGACACGTGGTACCGGCCCGAGCGAATGGTCGTGGGCGTGGCAGGAAGGATCGGAGACGGCCTCCACGACCGGCTCGAGAGCCTGCTCGGCGGCATCGAGCCCGAGGCAACCGGCGCTCCCGACGGGGCCGAGATCCCGCTGGACGGCTCCCTGGTCGCGCTCCACACGAAGTCCTCGGAGCAGGCCCACCTCCACCTCGGCGTACGCGGATACGAGCTGGGCCACCCCGATCGGTACGCGCTCCAGATGCTCTCGGTCGTCCTCGGCGGCGGGATGTCGTCGCGTTTCTTCACCGAGGTCCGCGAGAAGCGCGGCCTCGCCTACTACGTGCACGCGGGGAACGACAGCTATTCAGACGTCGGGAGCTTCTATGCGGGGGCGGGCGTCGACGTCGACCGTGTGGACGAGGCGATCACGACGATCATCGGCGAGCTCCAGAAGGTGGCCTCGGAGCGCGTACCGACGGACGAGTTCGAGAAGGCGCGCGGCTACGCGAAGGGGCGGTTCGTCCTCCGGCTCGAGAGCCCGCAGGGGACGATCCAGTACGGCCTCCGGCGCGAGATCCTCGAAGGCGAGGTCGAGGAGCCGGACGAGGTCCTGGCTCAGCTCGACGCCGTCACCGCCGACGACGTCCAGCGTGTCTCGCGCGAGCTCTTCGAGGGAAAGCGGCTGTACCTCGCGCTCGTCGGGCCGTACGACGAGCCGGCGCGCTTCGAGAAGCTCCTCACCGCGTGAGCGAGCGCGAGCTCCTCCGCCGAACCGCCGACCTCGCGGGGGACTTCCTCGACACGCTCGACGAGCGGTCCGTCTGGCCGCCCGTCTCCGTGCATGAGCTGCGCGAGACGCTCGGCGGCCCGCTGCCGGAGGGACCGACCGATCCGATCGCGGTCGTCGAGCAACTCGCCGAAGCTGCGGAGAAGGGAGTGGTCGGGATCCCCAGCGGGCGCTACTTCGGCTTCGTCATCGGCGGGTCGGTACCCGCGGCTCTCGCCGCCGACTGGCTCGCCTCGACCTGGGACCAGAACGCCGGCTTGTACGCGTGCGGCCCGTCCGCCGCGATCGTCGAGGAGGTCGTGGGCGGCTGGTTGAAGGAGCTCCTCGGCATCCCGCACGACGCGTCCTTCGCGCTCGCCACCGGCTGCCAGATGGCCCAGACGACCTGCCTCGCCGCCGCGCGGCACGCGGTGCTGGCAGACGCCGGCTGGGACGTCGAGCGCGACGGATTGTCGGGAGCGCCCGCGATCCGGGTTCTCGGCGGTGCCAGGCGCCACGTCACGATCGACCGCGCGCTTCGGCTGCTCGGCTTCGGAACGGCGTCGATCGTCGAGGTTCCGTCCGACGATCAGGGACGGATGGATGTGGCCGCTCTCCGAGACGCGCTGGCCGGCGGCGACGGGCCGACGATCGTGTGCGCCCAGCTGGGCGAGGTCAACTCGGGCTCTTTCGACCCGATCGCGGAGATCGCCGATGCCGTCGCAGGGACCGGGGCGTGGCTGCACGCCGACGGCGCCTTCGGCCTCTGGGCGGCCGCGAGCCCCGAGCTCGTCCATGCCGTATCGGGCCACGACCGCGCGGACTCCTGGTCGACCGATGCGCACAAGTGGCTGAACGTGCCCTACGACTGCGGGATCGCGTTCGTGGCGCACCCCGAGGCGCATCGCGCCGCGATGGCCGTCCGTGCCGCCTACCTCGTGCAGGACCCGGATGCGGCGCGGGAGGAGGTCGACTGGACGCCGGAGTTCTCCCGCCGCGCCCGCGGCTTCGCGGTGTACGCGGCCCTGCGCTCCCTCGGGCGCGCAGGCGTCGCCAACCTGATCGAGCGCTCGTGCGCGCGTGCACGGCAGTTCGCAGCCGAGATCGAGACCGTCTCCGGGTGCGAGGTGCTGAACGACGTGGTGCTCAACCAGGTGCTCTTCCGCTTCCCGGACGACGGGACGACGAGCGACGTCCTCGCCCGCGTCCAGGCGAGCGGCGAGGCGTGGATGAGCGGCACGGTCTGGGACGACCGGGCCGCGATCAGGCTGTCGGTCTCGAATTGGCGCACGAGCGAGGACGACATCTCCCGCACGGTCGAGGCGTTCCGCCGGGCGGCCCCTGCGCCTGCCGTCGCCTCGTAGGCGGCTACTCCTCCGAGGTCGACGCCGTTGCCCGGTCCGCGATCTCGCTGACGACCGCCGGGTCGGCGAGCGTCGTCGTGTCTCCCAGCGGCCGCTCGTCCGCGACGTCGCGCAAGAGCCGGCGCATGATCTTCCCGGAGCGCGTCTTCGGAAGCTCCGGTGTGAAGACGATGTTGGCGGGCTTCGCAATCGGCCCGATTTTCTGGGAGACGTGCTCGCGCAGCTCCTCGAGCCGCCCGACCGAGCCCTCCTCGCCGCCTTTCAGCGTCACGAAGGCGACGATCGCCTGTCCGGTCAGCGGGTCCGCTCGTCCGCAGACGGCGGCCTCGGCCACGCTCGGGTGGTCGACGAGCGCGGACTCGACCTCGATCGTCGAGATCCGGTGGCCCGAGACGTTCATCACGTCGTCGACCCGGCCGAGGAGCCAGAAGTCGCCGTCCTCGTCGATCCGCGCTCCGTCGCCTGCGAAGTAGACGCCCGGGAAGCGCTCCCAGTAGGTCGCTCGGAAGCGCGCATCGTCGCCGAAGATCCCGCGGGTCATCGCCGGCCATGGCTTCTTCAGGACGAGGTAGCCGCCCCCGCCTGGCCCCACCTCGTTCCCGTAGTCGTCGACGACGGCCGCCTCGACCCCGGGGAAGGGCTTCGTCGCCGATCCCGGCTTGGCCGTCGTGACGCCGGGGAGCGGCGAGATCATGATCATCCCGGTCTCGGTCTGCCACCACGTGTCGACGATGGGAAGCCGGTCGTCGCCGACGTGCTCTCGGTACCAGATCCAAGCCTCCGGGTTGATCGGCTCGCCGACCGACCCGAGGAGCCGGAGCGACGAGAGGTCGTGCTTCTCCGCATGCTCCGGGCCCCACTTCATGTGCGTACGGATCGCGGTCGGAGCCGTGTACAAGATCGTCACGCCGTAGCGCTCGACGACGTCCCACCAGCGGTCCTTGTCCGGAAAGTCCGGCGTCCCCTCGTAGAGGACGCTCGTCGTCCCGTTGCAGAGAGGCCCGTAGACGATGTAGCTGTGTCCGGTCACCCAGCCGATGTCCGCCGCGCACCAGTAGACGTCCGACTCGGGCTTCAGGTCGAAGACGTAGCGGTGCGTGGCCGCAACACCGACGAGGTAGCCGGCGGTCGTGTGGACGATGCCCTTCGGCTTCGCCGTCGTTCCGCTCGTGTACAGCAGGTAGAGGAGGTCCTCGGAGTCCATCGGCTCGCACGGGCAGGTCGCCGGATCGCTCGACTGGCCGTCGACGAGCTCCGACCAGGTGATGTCGCGGCCCTCGCGCATGGGGACGTCACCGCGCGTCCGCTGACCGACGACGACCGCCCGGACGAGCGGACACGACTCGAGCGCCTCGTCCGCGTTCGCCTTCAGCGGCACGAGCTGCCCGCGGCGCCAGCTCTCGTCCTGCGTGAGCAGGACCTCGCAACGCATGTCGTTCAGCCGATCGGACAGCGATTCCGCGGAGAAGCCGCCGAACACGACCGTGTGCGGCGCACCGAGCCGCGCGCAGGCGAGCATCGCGACCGGCAGGCCCGGTCCCATGCCCATGTAGATGCCGACCGGCGTCCCCTTCCCGACCCCGAGCGCCTTGAGGCCGTTCGCGGCCTTCACGACCTCCTCGAGGAGCATCGAGTACGTGATCTCGGCGCGCTCGTCGACGGGCTCGGCCTCGAAGTAGAAGGCGACCCGGTCTCCGAGCCCCGCCTCGACATGACGGTCGAGGCAGTTGTAGGCAACGTTCAGCTTGCCGCCGAGGTACCACTTCGCGTACGGCAGCTCCCACTCGAGCAGGGAGCCGAACGGCTCGAACCAGGTGACGCGCTCACGACCCTCGCGCTCCCAGAACGCTTCGAAGGGGACCTCGTAGATCGTCTCGTCGGCGTTCGCCTGCGCCGCGAACTCCCCGGGGGGTGGATAGCGCCGCTCCTCGAGAAGCAGGGTGTCGATCGCGCGGTCGCTCATGCGTCGAGCTCGAGGTCGTAGGGGAAGTCCGTCAGCACCTCGTAGCCGTCGCCCGTGACGACGACGAGGTCCTCGAGCCGGACGCCGCCCACGCCGTGGCGGTAGAGGCCCGGCTCGATCGTGATCACGTCGCCCGCGACGAGCTCGTCGCCGATCACGCCGAGGCTCGGAGCCTCGTGGACCGCGAGGCCGACCCCATGGCCGGTGCCGTGGTAGAAGCCGTTCTCGAGCACCTCGCCGTCGGCCTTGTGGAGCTGGGTCGGATAGCCGTGCTCGTGGAAGAGCTCGCAGACCGCGCGGTGCACCTCACGTCCGTCGATACCGGGCCGCACCATGGCGACGGCGCCGTCGAGCGCCTCCTTGACCAGCGGCTGGTACTCGTGGATCTCCTTCGGCGGCTCGCCGACGGCGAACGTGCGCGTCATGTCGGCGTAGCAGCCGGACGTCTTGTCGATCGGGAAGAGGTCGAGGAGGACGACGTCGTCGGCGCCGACCGCACCCGAGCCCATGGCGTGCCCGACCGCGGTCTGCGCGCCGTGCGAGACGATCGACTCGTCTGCGGACGCACCATGGGTCACGAAAGCCTCGTCGACATGGACTTTCAAGAGCTCGCACGTCACCGTCTCGCCTTCGAAGACGAGGCCGCCATTCCGGCGCTCCGCCCCACGGAGGACGTCGCGGACCGCCGTCATCGCCGCCTCCGCGGCCTTCTGCGCGCGGCGGATCCCGTCGAGCTCCGCGGCGGACTTGACCCGCCGGCGGCCGCGGAAGTGCTCCTCGTCGAGCGTGAGCTCGACGCCGCCGGCGCGAAGATGGTCGGCGACGCCGGTCGGGAAGCCCTCGGGCACGATCGCTTCGGAGACGCCGAGGGAGCGGCACGCCCGGAGGTAGATCTCGCGCGCGACCTCGTACCGTCGGAGTCCGCTCCGCAGGAGCTCGTCGAGCCCGAGCTCCTCCCAGGGCGTGACCTCGATGCCGAGGCCGAGCTCCTCGATGCGCGTCGTTTCGTACGAGGTCACCACCGCGTGCTTCTTCCCGCCGGCCTCGGCGTAGAGGAACGGATCGGGAACGACGAGCGGTACCTCGTGGCGCATCTCGGGTGAGCTGCGGGTGTCCGCAACGATGAGGACGTCACTCATCTCTGCGTCGATCCTAACCACGTCGGTAGAGTCCTCGGCCGTGGAGGCGGACCTCCAGGCGCTTCGAGAGCGGCTTGCTGAGATCTCTGATCTCATGCGCTCGGGCGGCGTCCTGGCCTGGGACCAGCGCGTGATGATGCCGTCGCGCGGGACCGAGGCGAGGGCGAACGCGCTCGCTACCATCGGCCGCCTGGCGCACGACATGTTCGTCGACGACGAGGTCGGCAGGCTCCTCGATCGGCTTCAGCCGTACGGCGAGTCGCTCGAGTACGACTCGGACGAGGCGAGCCTGATCCGGGTGACGCGCCACGACTGGGAGAAGGAGCGCAAGGTCCCGAGCGAGCTCCGCGCCGAGATGCTGCGCGAGGCGACGCGCGGCCACCAGATCTGGGTGGAGGCACGCGCCGAGAACGACTTCACGAAGTTCGCGCCGGTCGTCGAGAGGCACCTCGAGCTCAACAAGCGCTACGTCGACTGCTTCGGCTGGGACGACGAGCCGTACACGGCGCTCCTCGACGACTACGAGCCGTTCATGACCACGACAGAGGTCGGTGAGGTGTTCGACACGGTGAAGCCGGTCCTCTCCGAGCTCGTGAAGGCCGCGCCCGAGATCGATGCGTCGTTCCTGTACGGCTCGTTCTCGATCGACGACCAGCGCGCATTCGCCGAGCGAGTGGTGCGGGCCCTCGGATTCGAGGACGACGCTTGGCGTCTCGACCCGACCGTCCACCCCTTCTGCATCTCGTTCTCGAACCGCGACGTCAGGCTGACGACGCGCTACCACGAGCGGGATCTCGACTCCTTCTGGTCGACGATGCACGAGGCGGGCCACGGCCTGTATGCGCACGGCATCGCCTCGTCGCTCGAGCGGACGCCGCTCGCCGGCTCGCCCTCGCTCGGCCTGAACGAGTCCCAGAGCCGCACCTGGGAGAACCTCGTCGGGCGCAGCCGCCCCTTCTGGGAGCATTGGTACGAGCCGCTCCAGGAAGCATTCCCGGAGCAGGTCGGCGGCGTGAGCCTCGACGCCTTCGTGGCGGGGATCAACCGCGCGGAGCCGAGCCTGATCCGCGTCGAGGCGGACGAGACGACGTACAGCCTCCACATCATCCTCCGCTTCGACCTCGAGCGCCGGCTGATCGACGGCAGCCTCCCGATCGGCGATCTTCCCGAGGCCTGGAACGCCGGGATGAAGGACCTGCTCGGCGTCGACGTCCCGAGCGACGCGATGGGCGTGATGCAGGACGTGCACTGGTCGGGCGGCTCGCTGGGCTACTTCCCGACCTATGCGCTCGGCAACGTGATCTCGCTCCAGATCTGGTCCGTCGTCCACGACGCAATCCCGGATCTCGACGACCAGATGCGGGCCGGCGATCTCGAGACGCTCTCCGCCTGGCTCCGCGACAACCTCTATTCGCTCGGCCGCAAGCTCACGCCGCGGGAGACCATCGAGCGCCTCACGGGCTCGCCGACTATCGACCCGGAGCCATACCTCGCCTACCTCCGCGAGAAAGTCGGAGCACTCGCAGCCTAGGACGTCGGTGGAGTCGAGGCAGATCGAGCTCGTCGTGAACGGCGAGTCGCGGTCGCTCGACGTGGAGCCGCGAACGCTCCTCGTCCATGCGCTGCGTGACGGCCTCGGGCTCACCGGCACGCACGTCGGCTGCGACACCAGCCAGTGCGGCGCCTGCACGGTCCTCGTCGACGGCCGTGCCACGAAAAGCTGCACGATGCTCGCGATGCAGGCGGAAGGAGCTGCCGTCGTCACGATCGAGGGCTTGGCGACCGACGGACAGCTCCACCCGGTTCAGCGCGCGTTCGTCGAGCATCACGGCTTGCAGTGCGGCTTCTGCACGCCGGGGATGATCCTGACGGCAACCGACCTCCTCGAGCGCAACCCCGAGCCCGACGAGACCACGATCCGCCACGCCCTCCGCGGGAACCTCTGCCGGTGCACGGGCTACGAGCCGATCGTGAACGCCGTCCGCGCGGCCGGCGCCGAGCTCCGGGCCGGAGCCCGTTCGTGATCCCCGCGGCCGTCGACTATACGCGCGTGGCGACGATCGCCGACGCACTCGAGGCTCTCACCGACCCGGACGCCAGCGCGCTGGCCGGCGGCCAGACGCTCATCCCGGCGATGAAGCTCCGGGTCGCACGTCCTTCCCGCCTCGTCGACATCGGCGCGCTCGACCTGAGGGGCGTCTCCGTAGAGGACGACGCGGTCCGCATCGGCGCGCTCACGACCT
This sequence comes from uncultured Actinomycetes bacterium, assembly GCA_963708265.1. Classification (GTDB taxonomy): domain Bacteria; phylum Actinomycetota; class Thermoleophilia; order Gaiellales; family Gaiellaceae; genus GMQP-bins7. The sequence continues at coordinate 103,118 of CAVPSC010000001.1, forward strand.
GGGACGAGCTCCTGCGCACGCGCGAGCTCGACCGCCCCGAGCTTGCCGGCATCCCGGAGTGTGTCTCCGGCATCGGCGACCTCCAGGTGCGGAATCGCGGCACGGTCGGCGGCGCCCTCGCGCACGCCCATCCGTCGTCCGACTTCCCGGCAGTCGCGCTCGCCTTCGGAGCGAGGATCGTCCTCCGCTCGGCTCGAGGCGAACGCGACGTGGCTGCATGCGAGTTCTTCCTCGGACCTTTCATGACCGCCATTCGGTCGGAGGAACTCCTCACGGAGGTCGTCCTGCCGCTCCCGACCGAGGGCTCGGGTTCTGCCTACATGTGCGCCGAACACCCCGCGTCCGGCTACGCGCTCGCAGGGGCCGCCGCGCTCGTCGGGCCGGACGGCAGCCGGGTTGCGGTCACCGGCATCGGGGGTCATGCGTCCGTCCTCGAAAACGGCGACCCGGCGGCGCTCGACGACGTGACGGTCTTCGGCGACGACTTCGCGCCCGCCGACTACCGGCGTCACCTCGCGCGCGTCATCGTGGGGCGGGCCCTCGCCGCGGCGTCGAGCCGAGCCGCGGAGGGCGCGTGAGCGAGTCCCTGATCGGCGTTCCGCGCCCGCGCCTCGACTCGGGCGACAAGGTCATCGGAGCGACCCGCTACGCGGGAGACGACGCCCTCGCCGGGCTGTTGCACGCACGGCTCGTGCTGAGCACGCAGGCGCACGCGCTGATCACCGGTATCGGGAGCGAGGCTGCGCTCGCGATCCCGGGCGTCGTCGCGGTCCTCACGGCGGACGACCTGCCGATCGCCGATCCCGGCTCCGGACGATCGCACGAGCCGCTCGCTAGCGGGGAGGTCGTCTTCGTCGGACACCCGATCGCGCTCGTCGTCGCGGAGACCGAGGCTGCGGCGGCGGACGGAGCGGCGGCTGTGATCGTCGACTACGAGGGGCTCGAACCCGTCCTCGACATGGTGGCGGCAATGGGGCCTGGCTCGCCACTCGCACGCCGCCCCCCCGAGGACGAGGAGTCATCGGATCTCGAGTCCGTGCACGCGGGAGTCGGGTCCGGCGAGGACGAGCTCCCCGAGGAGGATCTCTCGGACAACGTGCTCAAGCGGGGACTCCGGAGCCACGGCGATCTGGGAGCGGCATTCGAGGCGAGCGACGCGGTGGTCTCCGGGACGTACCGGACACCGTGGGTGTACCAGGCGTACATCGAGCCGCAGACGGCGGTCGCGTGGGTCGAGCCCGGCGGGATGCTCGTCGTGTCGGCGAGCACGCAGGGCGCGTTCATGACGCGGAACAGCCTCGCCGAGATGTTCGGGCTCGCTCTCGACAAGGTCCGCGTCCGCGCTGCGCCGCTCGGCGGGGCGTTCGGCGGGAAGCTCTTCGTCGTGGAGCCGCTCGCCGCCGGCGCCGCGCTCGCCCTCGGCCGTCCCGTCCGCCTCGTCCTCACCCGCCGCGAAGACTTCCACGCCTCGAACCCGGCACCCGCACAGATCATGGAGGTACGGGCGGGAGCGACGCGGGACGGCGTCCTCACCGCACTCGACGCACGTGTCGTCTGCGACCGTGGCTCGACGATCGAGTGGGGGATCGAGGACATCTCGTCGTCGCTCGTCCCTGGGCCGTATCGCTGGCAGGCGTACGCCATCCGGACCTATGCGGTCCAGACGAACCGCGTGACGCTCGGCGCCTACCGCGGCCCCGGTGCTCCTCCCGCCGCCTTCGCCATCGAGTCGGCGCTCGACGAGCTCGCGACCGAGCTCGGCCTCGACCCGATCGAGCTTCGGCTGCGGAATGCGGTCGTCGACGGCGACCTCGGCGTCGGCGGGCGGCCCTTCTCTGCCGTCGGCGCACGCGAGTGCCTGGAGCTGGCGCGCGATCATGCGATCTGGCAGGAGCGCGAGAGCATGGGAGCCGACGAAGGCGTTGGGGTCGCGATCGGCTACTGGCCGGGCGGGAACGAGCCCGCGTCCGCGGCCTGTCGCATGGATCCGGACGGCGTGGTCACGGTCGTCACGGCCGTCGCCGACATGACCGGAGTCGAGACGTCGTTCGCGGCCATCGCCGCGGAGGTGATCGGCCTCGCGCCCGAGGGCGTCCGCGTCGTTTCGGCGGACACCGCGAGCGCGCCCTTCGCCGGGGTCAGCGGCGGCAGCAAGATCACGTACACCGTCGGCCGCGCGGTCGAGCGCGCCGCGGAGGACGTCCGGCGCCAGCTCCTGGAGATCGCATCGGAGGAGCTCGAGATCGCGACCGACGACCTCGAGATCGTCGACGGGGTCGTCCGCGCGGTCGGTGTGCCGGACCGCGCGCTCACCGTGAAGGAGATCGCCGGCAAGTCGCTCGCGTGGGGAGGGAGGTACAGGCCGGTCGAGGGACGAGGCGGCGTCGGCCAGCCGAGCCCATCACCGTCCGCCGCAGCGCACGTCGTCCATGTCCGTGTCGATCGCGACACGGGCGAGGTCGAGCTCCTCCGCTACGCGATCGCCCAGGACGTCGGGCGCGCCCTCAACCCCGCCCTCGTCGAGGGCCAGATGCGCGGCGGCGTGGCACAGGGAATCGGGTGGGCCCTCTACGAGGAGCTCCGTCACGACGAGCACGGGCAACTCCTGAGCGGCTCGTTCCTCGAGTACGCGATCCCGACCGCCGAGAAGGTGCCGGCCATCGACACCCTCGTCGCCGAGGTTCCGGCGCCCGAAGGACCGTTCGGCGCGAAGGGGATCGGCGAGGCGCCCGTGATCGCGGCCCCCGCCGCGATCGCGAACGCGATCGCCGCCGCAGCCGGCGTTCGGATGCGGGAGCTGCCGATGACGGCGCCTCGAGTGTGGGCCGCGCTGTCGGCTGGCTCGGGCACCGACTCCGCATAGGCTGCGGCGATGACGACGCTCGATCGGGCGCGATCGATCATCGGCGACTACGACGAGCTCTTACGCGGCGAGTTGCCCGAGGACGCCATTCTCTACGACGCACACACGCATCTCGGCCACGACATCGACGGGTCGCGCGCGACGTACGAGGAGCTGATGGCGATCCTCGACCGAAACGGGTTCGCTCGCGCGTTCACGTTCTGCCTCGACGAGCACGACCGCGTGCCCGGGTTCAGCGTCCCGAACGACCGGACGCTCGCGCACGCGGAGCACTCGGCAGGGCGTCTCGTGCCGTTCGTCCGGCTCGATCTCACCGCGCAGCCGGTCGAGGAGGCGCGCCGCTGTCTCGATCTCGGCGCCCGCGGGATCAAGCTGCACCCACGCGCGCAAGCGTTCGCGCTCGACGACGAGCGGCTCGGCCCGATCTTCGAGCTCGCCCTCGAACGAGGCGTCCCGATCCTCATCCACGGCGGACGCGGGCTCCCGCCGATCGCGGTCGCGCTCGGTGACCTCGTCGACCGCCACCAAGGCGTGCAGCTGATCGTGGCCCACGCCGGCATCGCCGACATGGCCGACCTGACGGCACGCCTCGGCGGCGCTCCGGGCGTCTTCTTCGACACGTCGGTGTGGAGCGGCATCGACCTGCTCGACCTCTTCAGGCAGGTTTCGCCGGAGCAGATCGTCTACGCCTCCGACTACCCGTACGGACGCCAGCCCAACTCGCTCCTCCTCTCGATCAGGACGGCGCGCCTCGCCGGGTTCGACGATCGCCAGCTTCGGGCGATGCTCGGCGGGAACGCTCGGAGGATCGCCGATGGCGAGGACCCCGAGGAGCCGAGTGCTCCGCGCGGCGGATCGTCGCTCGTCCAGCCTCTGACGTTCGCGCGCATTCACCAGTACATCTCGATGGCGGTCCCGCTCCTCTGGCTCCGCCAGCGGGATGCGATCGGCGCCCTCGGTCTCGCCGTGAACGCCTCTCGCGAGCGAGACGGGCACGAGGAGGAGGCGTGGCGGATCCAGGAGCTGCTCGTCACCGCGAGCGAGCTTTGGCACGAGAGCGCGGACATCGAGTCGGACGACGCACGCATCGCTTCGATGCGCACCGCGATCCAGCTCGTGAACCTCGCCGACCTGATCACGGTGACGACGAGGGCCTGATCCTCCGCGAGTTCAGCCGGCAGCCGGCTCCTTGAAGCGGTAGCAGTCGACCACGTGGTCGTCGACGAGCCCGACGGCCTGCATGAGCGCGTAGCAGATCGTCGGGCCGACGAAGCGGAAGCCGCGACGCTTGAGGTCGCGGCTCAGCGTCCGCGACTCGACCGTCTCCGCCGGAATCTCTGCGATCGTCTTCCAACCTCCGACCCTCGGCTCTCCGTCGACGAAGCGCCACAGGTAGGCGGCGAAGCTCCCCAGCTCGTCCTGCACCTCGAGCACGCGCGCCGCGTTCGTGACCGCAGACTGGATCTTCATCCGGTTCCGGACGATCCATGAGTCGCCGAGAAGCCGCTCGACGTCCTTCTCCGTATAGCGCGCGACCACCTGCGGATCGAAGCCTGCGAAGACTGCTCTGTATCCGTCTCGCTTATGCAGGATCGTCGACCAGGAGAGCCCTGCCTGCGCGCCCTCGAGGGTCAGAAGCTCGAACAGATGCCTGTCGTCGCGCGACGGAACGCCCCATTCCTGGTCGTGGTAGGCGACGTAGAGCGGGTCGCTCTGGACAACCCATTCGCAACGGATTCGTCCCATTGGGCATGGATACGATCGCACGGATGCGGAGTGCGCTGGTCGCGATCGCGGTAGTCCTGCTCGCGGCCGGTTGCGGCGGCTCGAACAGATCCTCGAACGCGGTTGGAGGCAGCTCCGGGTCGACGACGACGTGCGAGACCGTCGACGCCCCGCTCGCACGCGAGCCGGCGATCCTCCACCCGCCCGCGCGCTTGCTCGACCCCGAGAAGACGTACACGCTCACGTTCGACACATCGTGCGGGGCGTTCTCCGTGAGACTCGATCCGAAGCTCGCCCCCCACACGACCGCATCGCTCGTCTCGCTCACACGGAAGAAGTACTTCGACGACACGATCGTCCTCCGGATCGTGCCGGGATTGCTGATCCAGGCCGGCGACCCCACGCAGACGGGCGCTGGACAGCCCGGCTACGGGACGATCGACGTGCCGCCGAAGGGCACGCGGTACACGCGGGGGCTCGTGGCGATGGCCAAGTCTCAGCTCGACGCGGCCGGCGCGGCGGGGAGCCAGTTCTTCGTCGTCACCGCGAAACGGGTGAAGCTGCCGCCGATCTACGCGGTCGTCGGGCGCATCTCGAGCGGTCTCGATGTCGTCCAGCGGATAGGGAAGCTCGGCAACAAGAAGCAGATCCCGAAGCGGCCGATACTCATCAAGAGCGTCACCGTCAGCGTCGCGCCTCGCGCGACTCCATGAGCCGGGTCGCCGTCGTCGTTCTCGCCGCCGGCGCCTCGACACGGTTCGGCGAGCCGAAGCAGCGCCTGCTCCTACCCCTCGTGCTCGAGCGGGTGGCGCGCGCGCCGGTCGACGAGATCGTCGTGGTCGAGGGCGCACATCGACTCGACGCGATCGAGGAGCCGGGCGAGCCATCTCTGCGGATCGCTCGCGCCGTCGACTGGGACGCCGGCCCCGGCGCATCCCTCCGGACCGGGCTCGCGACTCTCGCCGGCGACGTCGAGGCGGCCGTCGTCGTGCTCGCCGACGGACCAGAGATCTCGCCGCAGGCGATCGTGCGCGTCCTCGAGACCTGGCGATCGGAGGGTGGCATCGTCGCGGCGTCGTACGGAGGCTCGCGCGGGCATCCGCTCGTGCTCGGCCGCAGCGACTGGGACGACGTGCCGGACGACGGTTTGCACGGTCGCCCGGCGTCCCTCGTGCCCTGCGACGACCTCGGTACGCCCGGGGACGTCGACACGCCGGCAGACCTGCCGGCCGGCTAGCGGATCTACGTCGTCGCGTCGAAGCCGCGGAGCTCCTCGAGCTTTCCCAGAAGCCCGGGCGGCATCCGCTCGGCCGCGGTCGTCCGGACGTACTTGCGGAGGGTCTCCTCGAAGCGGTAGCGCCGGGCGCAGTACTCGCAGCCCGCGAGGTGGGTCTCCGCTTCCTGCCACTCGCGATCGGTGAGCGTGCGGTCGAGGAAGTCCTGCATGAGCTCCTCGCAGCGCTCGCATGGATCGAGCGCCGTCACGCAACCGCCTCCTCGGCGAGCTTCTGCTTCAGCGCACGGCGACCGCGGTGGAGGCGGGACATCACCGTGCCGATCGGGATGTCGAGGATCTGGGCCGCGTCCGCGTACGTGAAGTCGCCGATGTCCACGAGCACCACGACCTCGCGAAACTGGGGTTGAATGTCCGCGAGCGCGTGCACGACCGAATCTTGCGACAGGCGCTCGACGACACGCTCCTGATCGAGGACTTCCTCGCCGCCAGCGGAGGCGAGCTTGTTCGCGAGGTAGTAGTCGCTCTCCTCGAGAGGCTGCATGTCCGGAGCACGCTGGATACGCCGCCCGCGGTCGACGTTCAGGTTGGTGAGGATGCGGAGGAGCCAGGCGCGCATGTTCGTGCCCGGCGTATAGGAGCGCCAGCTCCGGAATGCTCTCGCGTACGTTTCCTGCACCAGATCCTCTGCCTCCTCGCGAGACCCCACGAGGCGCCTCGCAACGCGATAGACCTGGTCGGCGAGCCCGAGCGCCTCCTCTTCGAAACGAACACGGTCGCGAGCTTCCTGGGCGATCCGTCGCGCTTCGGGAGCCGACTCGGCATCGTCCACCGAGCTACCGTACCAACGCGTTACAGGAGGCTGCAACGAGGCCCTTTTCGAGGCTATTCCCCCGCGAGCGACGCCTCTCGGAAGCCAGCCTTCGCTAGCGCGCCGAGCAGCTCGTCCCGCGTGGTTCGCTCCTCGTCCCACTCCACCATCACCTGGCCCATGAGATTGGCGTTCGCGTACTCGAGGCCGTCATGACCGCGGAGAGCCGCCGCCAGGCGGTCGATGCAACGCTCGCAGCGAACGCCGGTCACCTGCAGCGTCTCGGTCACGGTCGCGATGGTTCGATGCTAGCGCGAGGCGGGCCGGCTGCCGACCCCATGGACTGGACGACCCGCCGCCTCCCACGCGTAGTACGACGCGCTCGGGCCGAACGACGGCTCGTACGCGACGATACGGGGGTTGCGCCCGACTTCCTTCGCGCGCTGTGCGTGCCAGAGGAGATTCGGGTCGTCGCGCTCTTCCCAGACGAGGACGAGGTGGGCCGCGGTCATGTAGTCGGCGACGAACGAGCAGCCCGACGCCGGGCACGGGAACGGATCGGTACGCACGCAGAACCAACCGCCGTGGTCGGCGCCGTCGTCCTGCCACAGCTCGTCCTCCTCGACCGTGTCCAGCTGGGCGACGTCGATCGTCCCGCTCGTGGGCTCCGATTCCACCGAGGCACAATAGCCACGTGTCTCGCCCGGACAGGAGAGACGTCGCCGTCGTCCTCTCGGGCGGAGGGATCAACGGCGTCCTACTCGAGTTGGGTTCCTGAAGCGCCTGCGCGAGGACCCGCTCTGGCCGCGGATCGGCTGGATCTACGGGATGTCGGCGGGCGCTCTCTCTGGGACGATGGCCGCGCTCAACCGGCTCGACGAGCTCGAGGACTTCCTGCTGGAGCTCGAGGCGGAGGACGTCTTCCGGCCGCGCCGGCTGTGGCAACTCCCGCTCGTCGGGCTCCACGAATACACCCCCCGCACACGATCGCGGAGCGACTCGGGAGTGTGCACGCGGGTCGGCGTTGGCGGAGTCCGAGATCGCGCTGGTCGTCTTCGCGACGGACGTGAGCGAGCCCATCGACGGCGACCGGACCCGTTTCGAGCTCGTCTACTCCTCGCACACAACGTCGCCGGAGACGATGGGGCGAGCGATCCTCGCCTCCGCGGCGATCAGCGCGATCGTGCTCCCGATGCGGGTGGGAGACGCGGTCGCCACCGCTCGAGCCGACCTTCCGCGGCGACCCGCCCTGGTCTGAGGAGAGCAAACGCGCGCTGGTCGCGTGTGGATACGTGATGACGAAGAAGGTCGGCAGGGGCCCGGGCAGGCGGTCGGGCCCCTTGCCGGAGATAGATCAGGCCCCGATGGCTCGGGGCCCGATCGCGACTAGCCCTGGGGGGAAGCGGGCTGCCGCCCGAGCGTGACACGCACGCTCGTTCTCTTCGCGCCGCGCAGGACGACCAGCTTGATCCTGTCGCCGGGCTTGTGCGCGGCGATCGCGTCGCGGAGTTCGTCGATCGAGGAAATCGGCTTGCCGTCGGCGGCGACGATGATGTCGCCGCCGAGCACGTACGTCTCGCCGGCGACGACGACGTGCGTCTTGCCGGCCCTGATCCCGGCCTTCGAGGCGCCGCTGCCGCGTCGCACCGTCGCGACGAGAACGCCGGCGTCCGCCGGAAGCTTGTAGTTGTCTGCCAGGCTGGGCGTGATGTCCTGGCCCGCGATCCCGAGGTACGCGTGCGCGACGCTGCCCGTTCGCAGAATCTGGGCGACAACGTTCTTCACCGTGTTCGACGGGATGGCGAAGCCGATCCCGACGTTGCCGCCGAGGCTCGACCCTCCCGTCTCGATCTGGCTGTTGACGCCCACGACCTGGCCGCGGGTGTTGAGGAGCGGCCCGCCGGAGTTGCCGTGGTTGATCGGCGCATCGGTCTGGATCGCGTGGTCGATCGTGTAGCCGTTCGGCGCGGTGATGCCACGCTGAAGGGCGCTGACGATCCCGGCAGTCGCGGTGCGGTCGAGCCCGAACGGGTTCCCGATCGCGACCACCTCGTCTCCGACCTCCATACGATCGGAGTCGCCGAGCGTGAGTGGTGTTAGCGCACTTGCGGTCTCGTTCACGCGGAGGACCGCGAGATCGGTGGACGGATCCGTCCCCACGATCCTCGCCTTGACTGTGTCCTGGTTCGAGAAGCTCACCTTGATGTCGTCGGCTCCCTCGACCACGTGGTAGTTCGTGACGATGTGACCCGCCTTGTCGATGACGAAGCCCGACCCGAGCGCCTGGACCGGCGGACCCGAGAAGCGGTCTCCGAACGGGTTCGGAGCGCTCGCCCTCGTCGTCGAGGTGACCTGGACGACGCCAGGAGCCGAGCGCCGATAGATCTCGTTGATGCTCAACGGAGCCCCGGCGAACGCCGGGTCCGATGTCGGGGCCGCCACCGTCTGCGTGACGATTGTCGTGTCGCCGCCGAGGTCGCCGAGGAGGGCTACGACCCCGACCGCGACAGCGCCGCCGAGGACACCTGTCGCGAGAAGAGCGGCGAACGGACGCAAAGCTCGGCGCACGGACATGCGGGTTCCGTTATAGCCCCGAGTTCGTGAACCACGGGTTGCCAGCTGTTAAATCGTCGTTGCGGGTCTCCCCGCTCGAGCGAGCCCGCGTTTGCACACGCCGGTTACCCGGGCGTCACGCGGCTGTCGGCGAAGCGCGAGAAGGCGTCCAACAGCTCCGCGAGGTTGCCCGGACCGCCCATGGCGTCGAAGGTGAACCCGTCGCTCCACGCCTCGACCCAGTCCTGCTCGCCTCGTGCCGCGAGGTCCCGCGGAAGCGCATCTCCTGCGAGGTCCGTGCCGACGAGGTCGACCCGCAGGTGCCAGCCGCCGTCCTCCTGGGTTCCGAGCATGACCCCGTATTCGTGCTCCCACTCGCCGTCGCATTGCGCGGCGTACCACGTCCCCAGTTGATCCAGCATTCGTCCCCCTTCCCAGTCGCACCGTACTCATGCGAGCCGGAAATGGAAGGCGAGAAAACGCTCCTGGGTCAGCTCTCGAGCCGCCCCTAGACCAGCTCGAAGGCCACGACCTTGACGTCTTGATGGCGATCCGCGCCGAGGGCCTCGTCGAGCTTGCGGGCGAGCTCGCCCGACTCGAGGAGCTCTTCCGTGATGTCGGCTCCGCCGATCAGCTCTCCCCTCACGAAGACCTGGGGAATCGTCGGCCAGCCCGACACGTCCGACAGCTCCTGGCGGATCCGCGGGTCGGGAAGGACGTCGACCGTCGTGATCGGGGCACCTGCGGCGTGGAGCGCGTTCAGCGCGCGGTAGGAGTTACCGCACATGACCATCTGAGGCGTGCCCTTCATGAAGAGCGTGACCGGCTCGTCGCGAATGACGCCTTCGATCTGCTCGCGGAGCGTGCTCATGCGGTTCCTTTCGTCTTGATCCTGAGCTCGTGGATGGAGCCGTCGCGGAGCGGGCCGGCGAGCGCGTCGTTCACTCGCCGGTGCTGATCGAGGAGCGACAGTCCATCGAACTCGCCGCTCGTGACCGTCACCTGGAAGTGATCTCCCGTGCCGGTCCGGTCTTCGACATCCACTTCGGACGCGCCGGGAAACGCGTGCTCGAGAACCGCCCGGATCGCATCGGCTTCCATCGACGCCATGCTAGCGACGCGTCTCCCGTGCCCCGCGCAGCCTCGAACGCTCGGAGTAGGCTCGAGAGATGCGGTTCCTCAAGAGGCTGGGCCTCGTCTTTCTCGGCGTCTTCGCGGGGTTCGCCGCTGCCGCCGCAGTCGCCCGTCGCGTCGTCCCCTCCCGCGGCGACGCGGAGAGCGACGAGGTGGCGCTGGCCGCGATCTTCGACGGGATCGAGCTGAAGAGCACGGCACAGGCGTTCCGCGGCGGCTCGATGCTCGCGTGGTTCGGCGGGATCGCAGTCGATCTGCGCGAAGCGAAGCTCGCGCCGGGTGCCCACCTGAGCGTGCACGCACTCTTCGGCGGGATCGCTCTCCGCGTCCCCGCCGGCTGGAGGGTCGAGTCGAGCGCCAAGGCGATCACGGGCGGTATCGCCGTAGAGGTTCCACCGGTGGACACCGCCGACCCGCCGACCTTGATGCTCGACGGGTTCGCCCTCGTCGGCGGCATCGCGGTCGGGGCTCGTCCCGCCGCGGACGACGCCGGCGTCGACGAGTAGCGTGCACGGCCCGCTCCGCTTCGTCGTCTCCTTCCCGGAGCGGCTCGTTCGCGCCTTCGCCGCCGTGGGAGGCGGCACGATCCACGAGACCGCCGAGCTCGTCCTTCCTCGGCTCGTCCGCCGGTCTCGCCTCTACGAGGCGACGGCGAAGAACCTGCTGCGCATCACGGTCGAGCTCGTGGGCGGGGTCGAACACCCCGCAGCGGGAGCCGGCGAGGTCGAGCCGTCCGCCGCGAAGCTCGCGGTCCGCAAGACCGCGGGAAACGTCGTCGAGCTCGGATCGATCGCAGCCTTCGGCTTCTCCCCGCTCTGGCTCCTGGCCGCAGCGGCCGACGTCACGCACGGGACGCGGGTGTACCTGGACGCGCTCGTCGCCGAGCTGCAGGCAGCCGGCGTCGTAGCCGGCGATGCACGACTGACCTCGGTCGACTCCCTCCTCGCTGCGCTCGAGGGCGCAAGCGGAACGACCGCGCGCTTGATCGACATCCCTCCACTCGAGATCGAGGCCCTCAAGCAGTCGCTCGCCGACCTGCGCGGCGATGCCGGTAGCCTCCCCACCCCGGACGAGCTCGACGGCGTGTACTCGGCTCTCGTTGCCGAGGCGGATCGCGAGCACCGGAGCCTGCTCGAGGTCTCGGTCGGCGTAGGGCTCGCGTTCTTCAACTCCGCCCGTAAGGTCGGTCGGCAGCACGTCCTCGACGCGTACACGGAGGACCTGCGTCCAGTACGGGACGAGGGCTTCGGAGCGTACGCCCGCCGGGTCGGCAGGCCGTACGCCGATGCCGTCGCGAAGCAGTTCGACCCGTCGCGCGCGACCATCGTCGAGCGCGGCATCGGTCGCCTGACCCGGCGCGGAGCTGATTCAATCGAGGAGATGACCCATCCGGACAGCTTCGGAGCCCGGGCGCAGCTCGACGTCGGCGGACGTGTGCTCGACATCTTCCGCGTCGAGGCGCTGCAGAACCGATTCGACGTGCTCAGACTCCCGTACACGCTACGGATCCTGCTCGAGAACGTCCTTCGCCACGAGGACGGCGTCACCGTCACGGAGGCCGACGTCGAGGCGGTCGCGGGCTGGGTGGCGAGCGCCGAGCCGGCGCAGGAGATCTCCTTCACGCCCGGCCGCGTGCTGCTCCAGGATTTCACGGGCGTGCCCGCCGTCGTGGATCTCGCAGCGATGCGCCACGCAATGCGCGACCTCGGCGGAGACCCGGACAGGATCAACCCACAGCTTCCGGTCGAGCTCGTCATCGACCACTCCGTCCAGGTGGACGAATACGCGACCAGGCTCGCGATCTTCCGGAACGCCGAGCTCGAGTTCGAGCGGAACCGTGAACGGTACGCCTTCCTGCGCTGGGGCCAGGAGGCGTTCGACGACTTCAAGGTCGTCCCGCCGAACACGGGAATCGTCCACCAGGTCAACCTCGAGTTCCTCGCGCGCGTCGTCGACGAGCGGAATGGCGCCGCGTTCCCCGACACGCTCGTCGGGACCGACTCGCACACGACGATGATCAATGGGCTCGGCGTTCTCGGCTGGGGGGTCGGCGGGATCGAAGCGGAGGCGGCGATGCTCGGCGAGGCGATCTCGATGCTCGTGCCCCAGGTCGTCGGATTCCGGCTCTCGGGCAGGTTGCCGGGCGGTGCGACGGCGACCGACCTCGTCCTCACGGTCACGCAGATCCTCCGCGAGGCGGGAGTCGTCGGAAAGTTCGTCGAGTACTTCGGGCACGGGCTCGAGAGCCTGCCGCTCGCGGATCGGGCGACGATCGGGAACATGTCTCCCGAGTACGGCGCGACCTGCGGCTTCTTCCCCGTCGACGCCGAGACGCTCGCCTATCTCCGCCTGACGGGCCGCTCGGACGAGCGGATCGCGCTCGTCGAGGCGTACTGCAAGGGAAACGCCCTCTGGCACGAGCCGGACGAGCCGCCGACGTACTCGCAGATCGTCGACCTCGACCTCTCCTCCGTCGAGCCCTCTCTTGCAGGACCGCGGCGGCCGCAGGACCGGGTCCCGCTGAGCGACGCGAAGCAGTCGTTCCTCGAAGCGCTTCCGACGTTCGGCATCGACTACGGCAACGGGCACGACGAGGCGGTCGCCGAGACGTTCCCGGCGAGCGACCCGCTCGCGTCGAGCGCGCCGGGCCACGGCCCCGAACTCGATCGCGCGGAGGTCTCGGCCGCTCCGCCGCTCGTTCTCGCCGAGCGCTCGGCGATCGAGGCGACGCTCGACGGAGAGACGTTCCACCTCGACCACGGCTCGGTCGTCATCGCGGCGATCACGTCCTGCACGAACACGTCGAACCCGACCGTCATGGTCGGCGCCGGACTGCTCGCGAAGAGAGCGGTCGAGCTCGGCCTGAAGCGAAAGCCGTGGGTGAAGTCGAGCCTCGCCCCCGGCTCGAAGGTCGTAACGCGCTACTACGACAAGGCGGGACTGACGCCGTACCTCGAGGAACTCGGGTTCAACACCGTCGGCTACGGCTGCACGACCTGCATCGGGAACTCGGGACCGCTCCCGGAGCCCATCTCCCAGGGAATCGCCGGGGGCGACCTCGTCGTCTGCGCCGTCCTCTCGGGGAACCGGAACTTCGAGGCACGCATCCACTCGGAGGTGAAGGCGAACTACCTCGCTTCGCCGCCGCTCGTCGTCGCGTACGCGCTCGCGGGACGGATGGACCTCGACCTCGCGACCGAGCCGCTCGGGGTCGGAAGCGACGGACAGGACGTGTACCTCGCGGACATCTGGCCCTCCCCCGCGGAAGTGCAGGAGACCGTTGCAGGGGCGATCGGCCAGCGGATGTTCCACGAGACCTATGCCGACGTCTTCACCGGCGACGAGGCCTGGCGCGAGCTCCCCGTCCCCGAGGGCGAGCTCTTCGCCTGGGACCCCGAGTCGACGTACGTCCGTCGGCCGCCGTACTTCGACGGCATGCCGAGCGAGCCGGGTGAGGTCGAGGACATCGTCGGCGCCCGCTGTCTCGTCGCAATCGGGGATTCCGTCACGACCGACCACATCTCTCCGGCTGGCGCGATCAAGCCGGACTCGCCCGCAGGCACGTACCTCGTCGAGCACGGGATCGAGCGAAAGCAGTTCAACTCCTACGGATCGCGCCGAGGGAATCACGAGGTGATGGTGCGCGGCACCTTCGCGAACGTGCGGCTCCGCAACCAGCTCGTCCCCGAGTCGGAGGGCACGTGGACGGCCCACCTCCCCGACGGCGAGGAGGCGACGATCTTCGCCACGGCGGAGCGTTACCGCGCGGAGGGTGTCCCGCTGGTCGTGCTCGCAGGGAAGGAGTACGGGTCCGGCTCGTCGCGCGACTGGGCCGCGAAGGGGCCGAAGCTCCTCGGGGTGCATGCGGTGATCGCGGAGAGCTACGAGCGGATCCACCGTTCGAACCTCCTGATGATGGGAATCCTCCCGCTCCAGTTCGTGCCCGGCGAGAACCGCGAGTCGCTCGGGCTGACGGGGAAGGAGGAGTACTCGATCGTCGGGGTCGAGAACGGCGCTGCGGACGAGGTCACGGTTCGCGCCGACGAGAAGGAGTTTCGCGCGGTCGTTCGGCTGGACACTCCCCGGGAGCGGGAGTACCTGCGCCACGGCGGGATCCTCCCCTTCGTGCTCCGGCGGCTGCTCGCGAGCTAGGGACGCTTCCAGGCGACGAAGATCGCCCATCCGCAGTAATCGCGGCCGTAGCGGAGGTAAGCCCGCTTCCAGCGCTTGTGGCGAACGCGGATGTCGCCGGCGTCGGGATCGGTGGGATTGGCGGCGAGCCATTCCTCGGTCGCGAGCCAGTGAAGCGTCTCGTATCGGTCCCAGTCGTCCTCCGACGACGCGATCACGGAGACGACGGGCACACCGCTCGCCTCGAACACCTGCACGGTGCCTTCTAGCGTCGTGTACGGCGCGTCCCGTTCGTCGTAGTCGTCCGGAAGCGGCAGGCGGCGCCAGTAGGGCTCACCGACGACGACGTGGCCACCCGGCAGGACGGCCGCAGCGAGCGCGTCGATCGTCGGAGCCAGCCCGCCGTACACGAAGCTCGCGCCGAGGCAGAGTCCCGCGTCGAACGCCTCGTTCGGGAGCTCTGTCTGCGACGCGTCGCCGAGCCGGAACGAAACGAGGTGCGAGAGCCCACGTTCGGCCGCGCGCTCCACGGCGGTCGCGTGGAAGTCAGGGCTCAGCTCGATGCCCTCGATCGAGCACTCGAAGCTGCGGGCGAGGAGGAGAGCCGGTCCGCCGCGGCCGGAGGCGACGTCGAGGACACGCGACCCGGGCCGCAGGCCGAGCCGCTCTCCGAGCAGGACAAGCTTCTCCTCCGAGATCGGGTTCTGGAGCTCGTGCCGGGACTCGGCGACGACGAAGTAGCGCGGGATCGGCATGCGGGGATTCTCCCTCGTGGGCGCGGGTAGTCTCGCCCGGTGGACGCCCACGAGCGCATCCCCGGAAGCTGGGGGATCGATCCTGTCCCGGAGCGCCTCAGGGTGCTCGGCGCCCTCGACACCGGGCTGCTGTGGGGGAACCTCGGCGTCTCGCTTCTCGTCATCGTCGCCGGCGCCGCGCTCGTGCCCGCGCTCTCCCTGCCCGATGCGATCGTCGCGATCGTCGCCGGCTGCCTCATCGGGAACGCGATGCTCGCCGTCGCGGCCGCGATCGGCGCCGACGCGCGCGTTCCGGGCATGGTGCTCATGCGAGCGCCGTTGGGACGGCGCGGCTCGTATCTCCCGACCGGGGTCAACGTCCTCCAGGGTGTCGGCTGGTCGATCTTCGAGCTGCTGATCATCGCGAGCGCCGCCGCGGCGCTCTCCGACCGCGTCTTCCACGTCCGCGCCCAGTGGCTCTGGACGCTCGTCTTCGGAGCGCTAACGCTCGTGCTCGCCCTCCTAGGCCCGATCGGGTTCGTGCGCAGGTTCGTCCGCAAGATCGCGGTGTGGGCGGTGCCGATCGCGATCGTCTACCTCTCGTGGTGGGCGTTCCACGGCGCCGACCTGGGGGCGCTCTGGAACGCGCCCGCCGAAGGGGGCCTCTCGACCTGGCAGGGCGCCGACGTGGTGGTCGGGATCACCGTCTCCTGGATCCCGTACGCGGCCGACTACACGCGTTTCTCGAGAAGCCCCCGGAGCGCGCTCGCGGGAACGGGGCTCGGCTACCTCGTCCCGGACGCGTGGCTGCTGGTGCTGGGCGTGATCCTCGTGCTGTCGCGCGACCTGAGCGACCCGGCGGCGCTTCCGACTGCGGTCGCCGCCGGAGGGCTCGCGGCCATGCTCGCGCTCTTCGCGCTCGTCGTGACCGAGACGGACGAGGCGTTCGCGAACGTGTACTCGGCGGCGGTCTCGGTCCAGAACCTCGTTCCACGGGCGCCGCAGCCTCTCCTCATCGCAGCCGTGACCGGGGTGGCGACGATGGGGGCGCTCGTCGTCAACCTCGTCGCCTACCAGACGTTCCTCCTGCTCCTCGGATCGTTCTTCGTGCCGCTCTTCGCGGTGCTCCTCGCGGACTGGCTCGCGAACGGGCGCCACTACAGCGCGGCCGACTTCTTCGACGCGCCACCCTGGAGGCCTGGGCTGGTCGGGGCCTGGATCGCGGGCTTCTGCCTGTACCAGTGGCTCTATCCGACCGGGCCGTCGTGGTGGGTGGACGCGGTCGACCGGCTCTCGCCGCCCGACTGGCCGATCGGAGCGACCGTTCCGAGCTTCACGGTCTCGTTCGCGCTCGGGCTGGCGGTGACGCTCACCGCCCGGCGCCTGCGCGCGGCACCGGCGTGACACGCGACGCGACGTAGGATCGCGCAATGCCTTTCGTCGCGGTGATCGGGAACCTCGTCAAGGACGTCGTCGCGGGCGCGAGCCCGAGACCGGGGGGCGCGGTCTACTACCAGGCGCGCGCGTTCCAGCGGATCGCGTCCTCGATCGACGCGCACCTCGTCACGCGCTGTGCGCCCGAGGACCGAGAGCTCCTGCTCCCGCCGCTCGAGTCGTTCGGCCTCCCCGTCACCTGGCGCCCGGCACGGGAGACGCTCGCGTTCAGCTTCCACTACGAAGGCGAGCAGCGGATCATGGAGGTCGACGCGCTCGGCGAACCGTGGACTCCGGAGGACGTCAGGGGCTGGGTGGGCGACGCGATCGGCGATGCGCGCTGGGTCATGGTCGGCGCGCTCACGCGCGCGGACTTCCCGCCCGAGACGCTCGCGGCGCTCCGCGCCGGGGGACGCGAGCTCCTCGTCGACGGTCAGGGGTTCACTCGCCGCGGGGAGCTCGGGCCGCTCGTAGAGGACGCCGAGATCCCGGCCGAGACTTTCGCAGCGATGCGCGGGCTGAAGCTGAACGACGAGGAGGCCCGGGTGCTCGTGGGAAGCGTCGAGGCCGAGGACATCCGTACGCTCGGCGTCCCCGAGATCGTCGTCACGCAGGGATCGCGAGGCGTTTACGTCGTCACCGAAGAGGTCGCGGAGCACGTGCCGGCGACGCCGATCGACGGCCCCGTCGACCCGACCGGGGCAGGAGACACGTTCTGGGTCGCCTACCTCGTCGCGCGCTCGAGTGGCGCGGAGCCGGTCGAGGCTGCGCGGAGCGCCTCCGAGAAGACGTCGGCGGTCCTCGCCTCCTCGCTGGCCGGCTGAGCGGCGCCCGACGACCGCGTCAAAGACGGAACTCGCCGCGCGCGACGACGACCGCCCCGCCGCCGACCTCGACGCGCTCGATCGCGCCGTCCCGTCCCTCGGCCCTGGCATAGAGCGTCGACGGGCGTCCGAGCTCCGTGCCCTGCGAGATCTCGATCTGCGTCCCCCAGTCGACGACCCCGTGCCGGCACAGGTGGCATGCGAGCGGACCGGCCGCCGATCCCGTCGCGGGATCCTCGGCGACGCCGTCGCCCGGGGCGAACATCCGCGTCTTCCACTCGGTTCCGGCGCCAGCGAAGCAGTTGAGCATCACGCCGACGGAGGCGAGCCTCGTCAGGTCGGGCCGGAGCGAGGCCACCTCGTCGCGCGAGCCGAGCATGACGTAGGTGTGTGGCAGGCCGTTGTCGTACGTCTCGACGGGGAGGAGCGACTCGGGCACCCCGGCGATCTCGAGAAGCGCTGCCGGGTCGGGGTACGGCGCGACGCTCGGCACCGGCTGGCTCATCCGACCGAACGCGATGCGGCCGGACTCGTCCCGTTCGAGCTCGACCGGGACGATCCCGCCGAGCGTCTCGAGCTCGACGACACCGCGCTGGAGCGGGCCGGCGAGCACCCACGCCGTCCCGAGCAGCGGATGGCCCGCGAATTCGAGCTCTCGCCCGGGCGTGAAGATACGGACGCGAACGGTCCCCCCTTCCTCGGGCGGGAGCACGAAGGTCGTCTCCGAGAACCCCATCTCGAGTGCGAGCGCCTGCATCGTCTCCGTCTCGATCCCCTGCCCGTCGGTGAACACCGCGAGCTGGTTCCCTGCGAGCGCACGGTCCGTGAAGACGTCGCAGACGACGTAGCGGAGCCCGGACACGCGGCCACCCTACCCAGGGGCGGGGGGCGGCACCGGGCTATCCTCGCCCGATGCTCGTCTACCTCGTGCGCCACGCGCACTCGGATCCTGGCGACCCGGACGACCTCCGGACGCTCTCGGAGCGCGGGCGCGCCGAGGCACAGGCGCTGGCCGAGCGACTGGCTGCGAGCGCCATCCCACCCAGGCTGGTCCTCACGAGCCCGCTCGTCCGCGCCAAGGAGACAGCCGACGCGATCGCCGACGCCACCAGCGCCGAGCTTCGCGTCGATCGGCGGCTCTCCCCCGGGGCCACGGTCGATGCGCTCCGGGAGGCGGTCCGTGGCCGGCGGGAGCCCGTCGCGGCGGTGGGCCACCAGCCCGACTGCTCCGAGATCGCGCGAGCGCTGACGGGCGAGGACCCCGGGTTCCCCACCGCAGGCGTCGCCGAGATCGAGCTCACGACCTGAGATGGACGCGGCGATCGTCGTTCGCGACGTACGGAAGTCGTACGGTGACCACGAGGCTCTTCGAGGCATCAGCTTCGAGGTCGCTGCGGGTGAGGTGTTCGGCCTGCTCGGGCCGAACGGGGCGGGGAAGACGACAACGGTGGAGATCCTCGAGGGCTACCGCTCGCGGGACGGCGGGGACGTCTCCGTCCTCGGCTACGACCCCGGCCACGCGCCGAAGGGGCTCCGGGAGCGCATCGGCGTCGTCCTCCAGCAAGCGGACCAGAGCCCCGGGCTGACCGTCCGCGAGATCCACCGTCAGTTCGCCGGCTACTACCTGAAGCCGCTCGACGTCGACGAGGTGATCGATCTCGTCGGGCTCGGCGAGAAGAGAGACGCGCGTGTGAAGACGCTCTCGGGCGGCCAGAAGCGCCGGCTCGATCTCGGGATCGCGCTCGTCGGCGACCCCGACCTCGTGTTCCTCGACGAGCCCACGACAGGCTTCGACCCAGTCGCGCGACGCTCGTCGTGGGAGATGATCCGCTCGCTCCGCTCGCTCGGGAAGACGATCCTCCTGACGACGCACTACCTCGACGAGGCGCAGCAGCTCGCAGACCGCGTCGCAGTGATCCGGGCGGGAACGATCGTGACGCTCGGCACGCCCGCCGATCTCATCGGCGACAGCGAGCGCGTCGAGATCCGGTACCGCCGCGAAGGGGACCAGGTCGTCCTCGAGACGGACGATCCGACACGTGCGCTGCACGAGCTGACGTCGGAGGCGCTCGCCCAGGGCCGCCTGCTCGAGCAGCTCGAGGTGCGGCGGCCAACGCTCGAAGACGTCTACGTCGAGCTCGTCGCAGAGACCGAGGACGAGGGCGCGGGAGCGAGCCCCGCCGCTGCCGAGACGGACGGGAGCGGAGGGTGAGCTTCGTCCTCCACCAGCTCCGCTTCGAGCAGCGGATCTTCTGGCGGAGCCGGGAGGCCGCGATCTTCATCTTCATCTTCCCGCTCCTCCTCTACGCCCTGCTCGCGTCCGTCTACTCGACGGACATCGACGGGCGGCCGTCGGCGGACGTCCTCCTGGCGGGCCTGTTCTCGTACGGCGCAGCGAACACGGCGTTCGCCGGGCTCGCGATCATCCTCGTCGGGCGGCGCGAGGCCGGGATCCTGAAGAGGCTCCGCTCGACCCCGCTGCCGTCCTCCGCGTACCTGGCGGCCGTGCTCCTCTCGACGCTCGTGACCTTCGCGCTGCAGGCGGTCGCCCTCCTCGTTCTGGCGCGCGTCGCCTTCGGGGCCGACATGCCGCAGAACATGCCCGGCTTCGTCGCCGCGATCGTGGTCGGCGTCGTCTGCTTCGCCGGATTCGGTGTCGGAGCGGCCGCCTTGATCAGGTCGTCGGAGGGAGTGTCAGCGGTCGTGAACCTCGTGCTCCTCCCGATGGCGTTCCTCTCCGGCTCGTTCGGGCCGACGCGTCACTACCCACCGGTGCTGAGGGCGATTGCGGACGTGCTCCCGCTCACCTACTTCGTGAGGATCATGAACCGCGTGGTGCTCGAAGGCGACTCGATCTTCACGCACCCGTGGGAGCTCGGGATCGTCGCCGCCTGGGGCGCGGCAGGCGTCCTCGTGGCGCTCCGCTGGTTCGGCTGGGTGCCACGCTCGCAATGAGCGGGCTGTCCGTGCGTCAGCGGTTACCCAGGAACTGCAGGTAATAGAGGAGCACCGCGACGGCCGCGAGTGCGCCGGCGACGTACGTCCAGGCGGCTGCCTTGAGCACGCTGGCAACGCCGTCGGCCTCGGTCGTCGCGACGAGCCCGAGGTCCTTGAGCTGCTGCTTCGCCCGCCGGGATGCGTCGAACTCGACCGGGAGGGTGACGAGCTGGAAGAGGACGGCGACCGAGTAGAGCGCGATCGCGACGTAGATCAGACCGGCCACCTGGAGGAAGATGCCGCCGAGCAGAAAGACCATCCAGAGCTTCGACGAGAAGGCGACCGCGGGGAAGATCGCGCTGCGGAAGCGGAAGGCGCCGTACGACTTCGCGTGCTGGATCGCATGCCCTACCTCGTGCGCTCCGACCGCGGTCGATGCGAGCGACTTGCCGCGGTAGACGTCCGACGAAAGATGCACCGAGCGGTTCCGCGGGTCGTAGTGATCGGAGAGCGAGCCCGGCGTCTCCTCGACGATGACATCGTGGAGGCCGTTGGCGTCGAGGACGTGTCGGGCGACGTCCGCCCCGGTCATGCCGTTCGCAACAGGCACCTGGAGGTTCTTCGCAAACGTGCTCTTGACCCGGTGCTGCGCGACGAACCCGATGATCATCGGGACGATGAAGTAGAAGATCCAGGCCACGGCCGGATCGTAGCGGCCGCCCTACGCGGATCGACCCGCCGCGGGGCGGGCTACCCGACTTCTTAACTGTTCCCGTTCTTAACTGCTCCCGGAGCGCAGGCTCTGGCAGGACTGGGAGTCGTCGAAGGCCTGCTGGAGCTCCGTCTTCGCACTGCCTGCCAGGTTCGAGCTGCGCAACTCCGCCACCGTCTTCTGGATCTCGTCGAGCAGCTGCCCGAACTGTGGCGCGAGCTTGGCGAGACCCTGCAGAAACGCCGCCGGCGAGTCGGCGGAGAGCGCGTCCTGAGCCTGGGACTGCAGCGACTGGTAGCTCGCGCGGAGCTGCTCGGCGGACGAATCGAGCTGCTGCTGGAGCTGCTCCGAGGCAGCAAGGTCGGGCTTTCCAAGCCCTTTGAGCTGGCTGACGAGCTCATCGGTTGCCGACTTCGCGTCGTCGAGCTTCTGCTGCAGAGAGTCCTTCGTCAGCGTGCCCCCGGAGACGTCTGCGATCGACGTGATCGAGGACTTCCACTGAGCGACGTCCGTGCACACCGAGTCGGCCCACTCGGCCGTCGTGAGGGTGCCCGAGTCGCCGTTGTCCTTGACCTTCGAGGCGACGACGGCGACGACGATCGCCGCAAGGCCAACGACGATCGCGCCTATGAACCACTTGTTCCTCACGCCCGGCGCGAGTCTAACGCGGCTCCGAGCCTCGGGTCACGCGGCGGTACGCTTGGCCCGCGCCCCCGTAGCTCAGTGGATAGAGCAGCGGTTTCCTAAACCGCGTGCGCAAGTTCGATTCTTGCCGGGGGCATCTGAGCGCCCCGGACGCGCGGTTCGCGCAGAGGGCTGCTCGATTGGTGGAAGACGAGGCATTCGTCCCGTAAGGCACTGCATGGGGTGCGCGGACCGTTAGCGCCTCTAGGGAGGGGAGCGGCCGCCAGACTGAACGACCGCTCCCGCGGAACGGCCGCTGCGGCACGACCGCTCCAACCGAACGAGCTTCTTGTCAGGTCGTTATCGGTCAGAGCCGCCCACTCTCCTCCCCTGTCGGGCGTGGTTCCCCCTTTCGAGGGACGCTCGGCCGCTGAACCGGACCTTCGGCTCGCGAGGTCAGGACCCATGCGGGTGACGATATGGACGTGGTGCGACGAGAACGAGTGCAAGCAAGCCGAGACACCCGAACAGAGAGGGGCCATGACTGCGGCTCAGTTCGAAACGATCGACGAGACAGCAGCAGAAGCGATCCTGCGGTGGCGGTTCGACGAGCTCGTTCGTTCCGGCTATGACGTTGCCTCCGCACTTGTGCTCGCATCTCACGTCGAGATCGACCTGCATGACGCCTCGAATCTCGTGCGGCGAGGCTGTCCTTGCGAGACAGCACTCAAGATCCTCCTCTAGCAGTCCTCCAGCTGGGAGCGGGCCGAGGCCCCCGATGCGGCGGGGGGCAGCGGCCAACGACCCTTTCGGGTCGGCCTAGTCACGTGCCGCGCACCCATGAGGCCGGTTGAGAGCAGGTGGGGGCGACTTTGTGCAGATGATCTTCGCGACCAGGGGTCGGTGCGGTCTAGAAACTCGGCCACAGGAGATTCGGCCTTGGGCCTCCCCGCTCTTCGAGCGTAGAGGCCCATCGGCACTACTCCCTGGACAGCCCGCAGCGTGGATTTCTTCCCAGCCATGCGCTGCTTCCACGAAGGCAACAGGGCGTTCCTAAACCGCGTGCGCATGTTCGATTCATGCCGGGGGCGTCCTGTCGAGCGTCGCCGCCTCCTGCGACCGCCTCCCTCCTGATGGTCGTGCCCTGACTACGTGAGCGACAGCGGCGCTAGGCGGCCGCGAGCCGGAACTCAACCGGTGACCGTGAGCACTCCCTTCATGCCCGCGGCCGCATGACCGGGGACGGTGCAGAGGTAGGGGTACTTGCCCGGCTTCTTGAACGCGACCACGAGCTTCGCCGTCTTCTTCGGCTTCACGAGCGCGGTCTTCTTGCCGGCGATCTTGAAGTCGTGCGGGAGCTTGCCCTTGTTGACGAGCGTGAACGCGACGGTGCCCTTCGCCACCTTCGTCTTCGAGAGCTTGAACTTGAACTCCGTTGCGACGACGGTGACCTTCGTGGTCGCCGCGGCAGCGTTGGCTTCGGCGGCCGCGCGCTGGGCGGCGAGGCCGACGATGGACGCGAGCGCGACCAGCGCGATCGCCAGGACCGGTGCAATACGTTTCACGAGAAGTCTCCTCTCGACTCTGCGGCTCTGCCCGAAGCGGGCTCTTGATGATGCCTGGCTCGCCCTTCCTAGCGGCTCAGTAACGGTCGAGCTGGCGCAGCCGGGCGTCGCTGATTCCGAAGTGGTGCGCGATCTCGTGCAGGACGACCCGCCGGATCTCGGTCCGGAGACGCTCCTGGTCACGGCCGTAGTGCCGCTCGAGCGGTCCGCGGAAGATCGTGATCTTGTCCGGCGGGACAGCCGCGTACGAGCTCGACCGCCGCGTCAGGGGAACGCCCTGGTAGAGCCCGAGGAGGCGGCTCCCGGGCGGCGGCTCGTCCTCGACGACGAGCTCGACGTTCGACATGAAGCCGCGGAGATCGTCGGGGAGCGACGCAAGCGCCTCCGCGACAGCTTCCTCGAAGTCGGTCTCACCGTCGGAGCGCGCAGGCTGATCCACGCCGTCGAGCGTACCCCGGTCGTGCTGCAGCGCGGTTGAGCCGCACCGAGGACGGGTACACGCGGAGACGTGTGGAGTCGTCGCAACCTGCGATCGGCGACACTCGTGCTCGTCGGAGCGCTCGCATTGGTCGCGATCGTCACGATCGAGTCCCGCGGCGGCCCGACGTTCCAGGACGAGGTCTCCCGCAGTCTGGCCGATCGAAGCGACGCTGTTGCCGCCAGCCTCGCGCGCGGGGATCGGTGCATGGCCGATCGTGACGCCGATCGGCTGCGCACGAACTCTGTCGTGGCCGTGCGGAGAGGCCTCGTCTCTCCGCGGATGGCGGGTGAGCTCCTGACGCGGACGCGCAGGCTCGCGCAATCGATCACGTGCTCGCCGCCGGCGCCCGCACAGCCCTCTTCTCCGCCTCCGCCGGCGCCCGGGACGACTCGACCGCCTCCGCACGTGACGCCGCCAACGCACGCCGACCACC
Organism: uncultured Actinomycetes bacterium; assembly: GCA_963708265.1. GTDB lineage: Bacteria > Actinomycetota > Thermoleophilia > Gaiellales > Gaiellaceae > GMQP-bins7. The sequence goes on from CAVPSC010000001.1 coordinate 127,313, forward strand.
ACGGCCCGGGGAAGGGCGAGGATCGGGGCGAGCACGGCCTCGGGAAGAAGCGCGGCCACCGTCGCGGAGACGAGGACTCGGGTTGAAGCGTCCCGCGCGGGTGGGCCGGTATCGCCTCGGGAGCCTCCTCGGCGCGGGAGGCATGGCCATCGTCTACCGGGGCGAGGAGGCGAAGAGCGGCCGGCCGGTCGCCGTCAAGCTCCTCGCCGACAACCTCGCGGCCGACGGCGAGCTGCGCGAGCGGTTCCTCCGTGAGGCGAGCATCGCGACGCGGCTCGACCATCCGAACGTCGTCGAGGTGCTCGATACCGGTGAGACGGGCGGGCGCCCGTACATCGTGATGGAGCTCGTCGACGGTTCCTCGCTCGCCGCGGACCTCGCCCGGTGCCGATCGCTCGACGAGGAGCGTGCGGTCGACGTCACCCTCCAGCTCAGCGCCGCGCTGGCGTATGCGCACGAGCTCGCGATCGTCCATCGCGACGTGAAGCCGGCGAACGTCCTGCTCACGCGGGACGGCCGGGTCAAGCTCGCGGATTTCGGCATCGCCCGCGGACTCGGGGACGGAGCGACGCTCACGAGCGCCGGAAGCGTGCTCGGAACAGTCGCCTACCTGTCGCCCGAGCAGGCACGCGGCGACGCCATCGGCACCGCGTCGGACATCTGGTCGCTCGGCATCGTCATCCAGGAGATGACGACGGGCGCCCGTCCCGGGGCCACCGCGGCGATCGAGCCTCTCGAGGGTTCGTGGGTCCCGAGCCGCCTGGGCAAGGTCGTCGAGCGCTGCCTCGAGCACGATCCCGCCGAGCGCCCGACCGCCGACGAGGTCGCCGCCCTCGTGCTCGGGAGTCACGAGGCGACGGTGGCGCGCACACGCGTTCTCCCGGTCGCACGCGAACCGAGCCCCACCCCCCTTTTGCCGCCCTCCTCCACTCGGGCGCGGCCGCCGATAGGGCGTCCGCGCTGGACGACCGCCGTCGGAGTGGCGCTGATCGTCGCGATTGCGGCGTTCGTCGCGATCGCGGCCGACCGCCCGACCGGTCCGCCGCCCGCGACGACCAGACTCGAGAAGCAGTCCCCGCGTGTGCAGGCACGCGAGCTCGGCACCTGGCTCCGGGCACAGGCGCACGGCTGAGCGACTCGCCGGCGTCGCTCCGGGACCTACGACGACGCGAGCAGCTCTTCGCTCAGCGCCGCGGAGCGATCGATCAGCCCGCGGATCACCGATGACGAGAGCGCGTGCTCGAGGTCGATGTCCTCGGCCACGCTCGACTCGAGGACGCGCATGGCGACGAAGGTCAGCGCGTCGAAGCCGAGGCCGACGGCCGCGAACGCCCGCGCGATGTGAGCGGCTTCGGAGGCGAGCGCGTACTCGGCTGTCGTCAGGACGTGTGTCATCGCGATGTCCCGGTCCTGGTGCGCGCGGAGCGACCGGGACATCGCGGCTCCCTCTCCCTGCGGCTCCGCCATCGCCCACTCTGAGACGACGCAGGACGCCTCGTGGCCGTTGACTCCGTGTTACGGCGCCGCTACGAGGGCTCTGAGCGGCGGTGCTAGCGTGGCAGTCCATGGCTCCGACGCTCGAGGGTCGGGTGATCGCGGTCGCCGGCGCCGCCGGGAACGTCGGCCCCGCGGTCGTCGAGCGCCTCGCGGCGGAGCGGGCGGCGCTCGCCATAGCAGGCCGACGCCTCGAGGAGCTCGAGGCGCTCGCTTCGAGCGTGGACGGGGCAGTGGAGACAGCGTCCGTCGACTTCCTCGACGCCTCCGCCACAAGGGCGTGGGCGGACGGCATCGCCGAGCGCCACGGACATGTCGACGGGCTCGTCCACCTCGTCGGCGGCTGGTGGGCGACCCCGCCGATCGACGAGGCACCGCTCGAGGACTGGGGCCGCTTCCAGGATCTCCTCGTTCGCACCTACCAGCACACGACGCAGGCGTTCGCCCCGCACGTTCTCGCCTCCGGGCGCGGCCGCATCGTCCTCGTCTCGCCCGCACAAGCACAGGCTCCGACGAGCAAGAACGCCTCGTACGCCGCGGCGAAGGCGGCCGCGGAAGCGTGGACACTCGCCCTCGCCGACCGATTCCGGAAGACCGGCTCGACGGCGAACATCGTCGTCATCGGCGGCGAGATCGTGACGGCGGCCATGCGGGAGGACCGGCCGGACGACGACTTCTCCAAAGGCACGCCCGCCGTGGCGGTCGCCGACGCGATCGCGTACCTGTGCGGAGACGGCGCGGCGTCGATGAACGGCCAGCGACTGTCGCTTCGCGGTGCGGCGTGAGACATCCGGCGGCCATACTCAGCGCATGACACCTTCAGGCTGGAACGAGATCGACGGAGCGCTCGAGCGGACCTTCGAGCTTCCGAGCTTCCCCTCGGCGATCGCCTTCGTCGACCGTGTCGCCGACCTCGCCGAGGCGGAGGACCACCACCCGGACATCGACGTTCGCTACAAGAACGTCACGCTCAGGTGGTCGACGCACAGCGCGGGCGGGATCACCGACCGCGACGTCGAGCTCGCGGAGCGCTCCGCCGGGCTCGCGAGCTAGAAGCCTCTAGCTCGAGGCCGCTTTCACGACCACCACGGGGCAGGGCGCGTGGTGGATCACGTGGCCGCTCACGGACCCGAGCAGCGCGGACTTCAGGCCCCCGCGCCCACGCGAGCCGACGACGATGATGTCCGCGTCGCTCGCCTCCGCGACCAGTGAGTCGGACGGATCTCCTTCGACGAGCCGCACCTCGAAGCCCTTCGGCGGCCCGTCCGGGAACGCGTCCGAGATCGCCTTGTCGAGCTCCGCTCGAGCGCCAGTTCGCTCGGCCTCGAGCTGACCCGGCAGGTCGCCAGCGGGTATCGGGATCATGCCCGGGTCACCGATCGCGGTCAGCGGCATGAAGGCGAAGACGTGGACCGCGACCAGCCGCGCCTTGCGCAGAGCGGCCTCGGCGGCCGCCCACTGCAGCGCCTCGCGCGAGGCGTCGGACCCGTCGACGCCGACGACGATCGTCCCGGCCACGCGCCCAGACTACGGCATCGAGAGCGGTAAGGTGGCCCCGTGGCGGCCGGCCCGAGCGTGACGATCTGCGACGTCGGGCCACGGGACGGCCTCCAGAACGAGCCGGACGTTCTCGCGCCCGACGTGCGCGCGGAGCTGGTCGATCGACTCGTGGCTGCGGGCCTCCCGCTGGTCGAGGTCGCGAGCTTCGTCGACCCCCGACGCGTCCCGCAGATGGCGGGAGCGGAGGAGGTCGTGACCGCGCTCGACCGGAAGCGGGACGCCGTCTACGCCGGCCTCGCGCTCAACGAGCGCGGGTACGAGAGGCTCGTCGCCGCAGGGCTCGACGAGGTCCGGTACGCGTTCGGAGCGACCGAGTCGTTCAACCGCAGGAACCAGAACGCGTCCGTGGGCGACTCGCTCGAAGCGGGCGTCCGGATCGCCGAGCGCGCCCGAGCGGACGGGCTCCGCGTCGGGATCACGATCAGCGTCGCCTTCGGCTGCCCGTTCGAGGGAGCGGTGGACGAAGACCGCGTGCTCGAGCTCGCGGTACGCGTCGCCGAAGCGCGCCCCGACACGCTTCTCCTCGCCGACACGATCGGCGTCGGCGCGCCGCGCCACGTGCGACGGCTCGTCGAGCGCGTGTCGACGCTCGGCGTCCCGGTCGGCGGCCACTTCCACAACACGCGGAACACCGGCTACGCGAACGCGGTCGCGGCACTCCAAGCTGGGGCGAGCGTTCTCGACGCGTCCGTCGGCGGCCTCGGCGGCTGTCCGTTCGCGCCCCGAGCGACGGGGAACATCGCCACCGAGGATCTCGTCTACCTCCTCCACGGCGACGGGATCGAGACGGGAATCGACCTGGATGCGCTCGTCCGGGTGTCCGAGTGGCTCGAGGGGATGCTCGGGCGGCAGCTCGAGGGCCAGGTCTACCGAGCGGATGCCTTCCCGCCTGCGGCCGCGGGCTAGGAGCGCGCGCCTAGCAGCGGGCGGGTTCCACGACGCCGCGCACCTCGCCCAGCTCGACCTCCCCGGCCCGCCCGCGCAGTACGACCTCGTCGCCGTCCTCGAGGAATCCCCGCGTGCTCCCGTCGCGAAGCTCCAGCGGTCGCGTGCCGTTCCACGTCAGCTCGATGAGCGAGCCCTGCGAGCCCTCGTCGGAGCCGGAGATCGTCCCCGATGCGAGAAGGTCGCCGGTTCGCAGCGACGCGCCGTTCACGGTCGCGTGCGCGAGCTGCTGCGGCCCGCTCCAGTAGAGCCCGCGCGCATTCGTCCGCGAGATCACGGTGCCGGAGAGCTCGACCTCGAGCTCGACGTCGAATCCCCATTCCCCGGGCGCGCGGAGGTACGGGAGCGGCTCCGGCTCCTGCGTGGGTCCCGCGACGAACCGGTCCTCGAGGAGAGCGAGCGGCGTGACCCAGGCCGAGATGGAGGTGGCGAAGGACTTTCCGAGGAAGGGGCCGAGCGGCTGGTATTCCCAGGCCTGGATGTCGCGCGCGCTCCAGTCGTTCACGAGGACGACGCCGAAGACGTGATCGCGGAACGCGCTCGGGGGAACCGGCTCGCCGAGTCCGCTCCCGACCCCGACCACGAGTCCGAGCTCGAGCTCGAAGTCGAGCCTCCTGCTCGGCCCGAAGCGCGGCTCCGCCTCGTCCGGCGCCTTGGCCTGGCCGCACGGGCGAGCAACCGGTGTGCCGCTCTGGACGATCGTTCCCGCCCGCCCGTGGTAGCCGACCGGGAGGTGGCGCCAGTTCGGGAGCAGCGGGTCGGCGTCGGGGCGGAAGAGGCGGCCGAGGTTCGTCGCGTGCTCGAGCGAGGAGTAGAAGTCGACGTAGTCCGCGACTTCGAACGGGAGGTGGACGGCGACCTCGTCGAGTGGAACGAGCTCCGCACCCCCGTCGACGAGCTCGCCGGCGCGGTCGACGGCGGACTCCCACGCACCGCGCCCGGCGGCGAGGAAGCGGTTCAGGCTGGAGGCGGCGAAGAGGCCGTCGTCCGTGCTCGCCGCGAGGTCGAGGACGCCGTGCCCGACGCGGAACCCGACACGCGGAGCCTCGTCTCCCGTGGAGAAGACGCCGAAGCCGACCGCGCCTCTCACGGGAGCATCCCGAGCGCCTCGAGCTCGCCGACCGGCTCGAAGAAGCTGCAGCTCCCGATTGACCACAAGAGCTCGCTCCGCGCGCGGGCGAGCTCCCGCGGCCCGGCTTGCCGCTCGCGCCACGAGAACGCCCCCGCGTCGAGCCGGAACGCCGCCGTATCCGTCTCCTCGAGCGCAGCCTCCTCGTCGCCGAAGACCACCGCGGCCAGCAGGTTCAGGAACCCATGCTCGCCATCGCTCCGCACGGCGTGGTGGAGCCCGGCAGTCGCCTTGAAGACGAGTGCCCGCTCGCGGCAGCCACGGACGAACGCTGCCAGCTCCGCTGCGCTCGGCACCGATGCGCCCCCGCAGCGGACCTTGGCCCGCAACCCGGCAGCGCGAAGCGCGTCGAGCGATGGCTCGACGCCGTCGCCGACCGGAATCTCGACGTAGACCTCGGGGGCTGCGCTCGCGAGCGTCTCGAGCTCGTGGGGCATGCGCGTCTCGACCGCCTCCACCCGCGCATCCATATCGGCCGGGACCGCCGCCTCGTCCAGCGTCACGCTCACGCCACGCCCGACATCGGGCAGTTCCGCGAGCCGCGACGCCGGGCACACGAAACGTCCGAGCACGAACGCTGCGTTGCTCTCGCGAGCGCGGCGATCCTCCTCCAGCGCCTCCGGCAGCGGGAGCGACGCGGGCGGGAAGAGCGCAGCGTGGTCGATGAGCCGGGAGAGCAGCGCAACGCGAGCGTCCTCGACCGTCCCCACGACGGCCGATCTTCGCAGAACGGGTGTCAAGCGAGCCCTCGCGGCGTCCGATGAGCTCAAGGGAAGACGCTTCCCGTCATGTCCGACCCTGCGCCCATCGAGCCTGCGGCTCCCCCACCAGTAAGCCTGGTCACCCCGGGTGCTCGGCCGACCCAGGCCGCTCTCGGAGGCGGCCCTGCCGTCGAGCCGTACCGGCGACTGGCGGAGATCTTCCACGACGTGCTCTCCGAGGAGAGCCTCGACTCGCTCCTCGAGCGGATCGCCGACGCGCTCGCGGTCCTCATCCCGTACGAGGACGTACACATCTACGAGGCGGACGAGGCCAAGCGCGAGCTCATCCCCGTCCTCGCTCGAAGTCAGTGGGAGCACGAGATCATGAGCGAGACCTTCTCGTTCGGCGAGGGCATCACCGGCTGGGCGGTCGAGCACCGCGAGCCGGTCCTCGCGAACAAGGCCCACCTCGACCCGCGCGTCCGTTTCGTGCCGGGCACCCCGGTCGACCCGGAGGCGCTCATCGCAGTCCCTCTGATCGCCCGTGGGCGGCTCAAGGGAACGCTCAACATCTACCGGGTCGGCGAGGAGGAGGAGTTCACCGAGGAGGAGTTCCTGCTCGCGACCCGGTTCGGAGACGCCGCCGCGCTCGCGATCGACAACGCCCACGTGCGCGCGCGCCTCGAGCATCAGGCATCGACCGACGCGCTCACCGGCCTCTACAACCACCGCACCTTCCACGACCGTCTGCGCCAGGAGCTCATGCGGGCGTCGGTCGAGCACGGCACCGTTGCGCTCGTGATGACCGACCTGGACGACTTCAAGAAGGTGAACGATGTGCACGGGCACGGCGTCGGGGACGAGCTGTTGCTCCAGGTCGCGGACGTCCTCCGCTCGTCCGTCCGCACGACGGACGTCGTCTGCCGGGTGGGCGGCGAGGAGTTCGCGATCATCGTCCCATCGGGCGACCTCGAGAGCACCGTCGGTCTCGCCGAGCGGCTCGGAGGGAGCATCGAGCTGCTCGAGGTCGAGGCAGCCGGCCGGCTCACGGTGTCCACAGGAGTGGCGATCGGCCCGGAGCACGCAGCCAACCCGCGCGAGCTCGTCGCGTGCGCGGAGGCGGCGATGATGACGGCGAAGTCGCGCGGGAACGGCCTCATCGTCGTCTTCGACGAGGCGGCCACGGAGCGTCCGTCGGAGGAGAACGCGCGACGCCGCGACGACGTGCGCTCGATCGCGCACCTGAAGATGCTGCAGAGCCTCTCCGGAAAGCTCTCGCGCCTGAACGAAGTCGCCCAGATCGGGCTGACGATCGCCGACGAGCTCCGGCTCCTCATCGACTACCACAACTGCCGCGTCTTCCTCCGCGAGGGCGAGGAGCTCGAGCCGATCGCGTTCCGGGGGAACCTCACCCCTGCCGAGCCCGGGTGGCAGGTCGCCGTCGGCACGACGCACGTCGGCCGCGGGATCACGGGGCGGGTGGCGGAGACGGGCGAACCGCTGCTCGTCGGGGACGCGGCGCACTGCGAGTTCGGCGAGCAGATCGCCGGCACCGCACGCATCGAGGAGTCGATCCTGGCCGTGCCGCTCGTCTTCGGGTCGCGCGTCACCGGCGTCCTCGTCATCTCCAAGCTCGGCCTCGACCAGTTCGACGCCGACGACCTGCGCGTCATGGAGGTACTCGCGGGGCACGCATCCGTCTCGCTCGAGAACGCGCGCCTGTACGAGGCCCAGCGCCGGGAAGCGGAGAACGCGACGGCTCTGCTCGAGTTCGGCCGCGACGTGGCGGCGGCCGACGGCCTGGCGGAGGTCGCGGGGCTCGTCGTGCGCGGCTCGGCGCGAATCCTGTCGAGTCCCGGAACGTCCCTCTGGCTCCAGGCTCCCGAGACCGGGGATCTCGTCGCGCTCGCGTCCGAGCCGAGCGAGTGGTCGGGCGGGGCGCGGCTCACGTCCGTCCCCGCGGCACACCTGACGCCGTGGCTGACCCAGACGACCCCGTACTTCGTCGCCGCCGAGGACTACGCGAAGATCGCGTCGGCGCCCGAGGGCACGGACGGCCGGTTCGCGATCGCGCCGTTCACGGTCGAGGGGCGCTGGGGCGTCATCGCCGCCGCGATCCCGGCCGGCTCGAACTTCGGCGACCGCGAGCTCGAGCTGCTCGGCGGCCTGGCACAACAGACGAAGCTCGCGCTCCAGAGCGCGTCGAGCTACGAGACCCTCGAGCGCACCTTCCTCTCGACCGTCGAGGCGCTCGCGAACGCGCTCGAGGCGAACGACGAGTACACGTCGTCACACGCCCGCTGGATCACCGACCTCGCACTCGAGGTCGGTGAGGAGCTCGGACTCGAGCAGCGTGAGCTCAAGCGCCTCGAGCTCGGCGCGCTCTTCCACGACATCGGAAAGATCGGCATCTCGTCGACGATCCTCACGAAGGCCGGCCCACTGACGCCGCGCGAGCGCGAGATCGTCGAGACGCATCCGCTCCTCGGCGAGAAGATCCTGGCGCCGATCGAGCAGCTCGAGGAGGTGCGCCGGATCGTGCGCGCATGCCACGAGCGCTGGGACGGAAAGGGCTATCCCGAGGGTCTGGCCGGCGAGGAGATCCCGCTCGAATCGCGGATCATCTTCGCCTGCGACGCCTTCCACGCGATGACCACGGACCGGCCGTACCGGCGGGCGCTGAGCGTCGACGAGGCGCGGCGCCGGCTGGCCGAGGGCGCGCGAACGCAGTTCGATCCCGACGTCGTCGACGCCTGCCTCCGCGTCCTCGACATCTAGGACACCGGCAGCCGCTCAGGCGCCGGCACGCTCGGCTCGACGCAGGCCGAGAAACGCCCACCACCAGAAGGCGACGCCCATCCCGATCGCGAGCCCGAAGGCGAGGAGCACGTGCGGCACGTCGCCGGCGAGGAAGCCGCGGCCCGTCTCGAGCACGTACGTCGCCGGGTTGATGCGAGCGACGCCCGCGATCCAGCCATGGAGCAGGTTCAGCGGAACGTAGACGGGGGCGAAGAAGAGGACGAGGAAGACCGGCATCTGCATGAGGGGCGCGGCCTGGATCGTCCGGAAGCGCATCGCCAGCCCGCCCGCCCAGAAGAACCCGCAGAAGTTCACGAGCGCGGCCAGCACGTAGAGGCCGACGAGGTCGACCGGCCCGCCGAGGGCGTTCATGCCGACGACGAAGGCGACGATCGTGAGGACCGCGGCCACGACGGCCCAGCGGCAGAGGGCGGCCAGCCCGTAGCCGAGGACGATCCCGACCCGGCTCGGCGCGGCGAGCATGAGCCGCTTCGCGAAGCCGCCCTCGAAGTCGCGCGCGATGCCGAAGCCCGTGAAGACGCCACTGAACGCGGCCGACTGGAGGAGCACGAACACGAACTGGAAACCGGTATATCCCGGCGGGAAGTCGAACCCCGGCACCTTGTGGAGCTGCGACAGCCCGCCCGCGAACGCGGTGAAGAAGAAGAGCGGGAAGGCCATCGTCGGAATGGCGATCTGCGGGTTGGTGAGGGCGTTCTTGAGCGTCCGCCACGCGATCCCGGAGGTGACGTTCCAGAGCGTCACGTCCGCGCCATCCGGAGACGGAGCGCGCGGGACGAGAGAACGAGCGCGACGGCGCCGATCACTCCGATGAACCCGAACCCGAGGAGAAGCGCCTCCGGGTCCCAGCCGACGATGATCAGGCTGCGGACGCACTCGATCATGTACGAGACCGGGTTCAGCGTGGCTGCGGTGCGAAACCACCCCACGCCGATCAGGTTCCGCGGCGCGTTCATCGAGGAGATGAAGAGGAAGACGAAGAGCGCAGGGAAGAGCGCCTGGATCGACTCACCCGAGCCGGTCCGGAACGCGAGATATGCCCCGAGCGCGCCGAACGAGAGCGAGACGACCGCGGCGTAGACGAGCAGGACGGCGATGCCGGCAGCGCCGGAGGCGAAATGAACGCCGACCGCGAGCCCGACCGCGATGTAGAAGAGCGCCTGCACGATCCCGAGCACGACGACGCCCGCGAGCTGGCCGATGAGGAGCGCCCAGTCGCGGAGCGCGGTCAGCGCGAGCCTGTTCACGAACCCCGTCTGGACGTCACGCGCGAGATCGGTGCCCGCGTTCATCGTCGAGAAGAGCGCTCCCTGGATGAACGGGACCGCGAGCGCGAACGCCAGGAACGAGTCGGTCGGGAAGCCGGGCAGGTCCGTCGACGAGCGCAGGCCCCCGGCGTTGACGGCCATGAGCGCGATCGGGAAGACGAGCGCCGGGATCACGCTCGCCGGCTGGCGCGACGTGCGCACGAGCGAGCGCCGCGCGATCGCGCCGACCTGCGGGAGCGCGCTCACCTCCTGGCCCGCCCCTTTCCGTCCGTGCCCGCCTCTTCGATCGCGCCCTCGAGCGTCCGCCCGGTCTTGGCGAGGAACACGTCGTCGAGCGTGGGGGCGCGGAGCTCGAGGTCGACGACATCGACGCCGTCCGCATCGACCGCACGCACGATGTCCGTGAGCCCGAGCCCGTCGCGAAGCCGGACGGCGACGTCGCGCGTCGTCGCGAGCGGCTCGCCGAACCGCGCGAGGAAGGCAGCGATCGCGTCTCGATCCTCGTCGCGGCGCGGGATGGCGTGGACGCTCGGCCGTCCGACCTCCGCCTTCAGCTCCGCCGGCGTCCCCTCGGCGACGATCTTCCCCCGGTCGATGATCCCGACCCGATCCGCGAGCACGTCCGCCTCTTCGAGGTACTGCGTCGTCAGGAAGACGGTGACGCCGTCCTCGCGACGGAGACGCGCGACCTCCTCCCAGAGCGCTGTCCGGCTCTGCGGGTCGAGCCCGGTCGTCGGCTCGTCGAGGAAGAGGATGCGTGGGGAGTGGACGAGCGCGAGCGCGAGGTCGAGGCGTCGCTTCATCCCACCGGAGTAGCCCTTCACCTTGCGGTCGGCGGCGTCGGCGAGCCCGACGCGCCCGAGGAGCGCGTCCGCGCGCGACGCGCGCTCGCCCTTCGGAACGCCCTGGAGCGTCGCCTGCAGCCGCAGGTGATCGCGCGCGGTGAGGAGCGGATCGAGCGCCGCCTCCTGGAGCGCCACGCCGATGAGCGAGCGCACCTGTCGACCCTCCTTGACGACGTCGTGCCCGCCGACGCGCGCGGTGCCGGACGTCGGTGGGAGGAGCGTCGTCAGGACATGGACGGCAGTCGACTTGCCGGCGCCGTTCGGTCCGAGAAAGCCGTAGATCTCACCCGGAGCGACGCGAAGGTCGATCCCGTCGACCGCGCGCGGTCCTTTGCGGTATTCGCGGACGAGATCCTCGACCTCGATCCCGTTCGCAGCTTCCACCGTCGAACACTACCCACGGCCCGTTCGCCGACCGAGCGTTCTAAGCAGGCTCGAGCGGCAGCTTCGTCGCGACCACCCGCTGGCCGCCGCGCTCGTAGACGACGTCGACCGAGTCGTCCTGCCGGTACGTCCCGGCGACGCCGACGAAGATCGACGTCCACCGCCAGAAGCCGAGCTTCCCCTCGCTCTTCAGCTCGCGATCGAAGAGAAGCGTCCGCCCGTCGAGCTCGAAGTCCGTGCCTTCGACCTGCTCGACGCCGTTCACGAACACCCCGAACGGCCGCGTCAGGTCGCGCGGAAGACGGACGCGGGTTCTCGGGTGCGTGGCCTCGGACACGCTCATACAATGGCACCCGGTGCGCCGGAAGCCGACTCTCCTCGCCGCTTCGGCGCTCCTCGCCGCCGCTCTCCTCACCCCCACCGCGCAGGCCGGGAACGGAGGCTTCGCACCGGTCCCGCCGGACTCTCCGAACGCTCAGAGCATCCACACGAGCTTCATCTTCATCTCGGTCTTCGCCGGCGCGATCTTCATCCTCGTCGAGACCCTGCTGATCGTGTTCGTCTTCCGCTACCGGAGGCGGCGGCGGCCTCGCTTCGAGGACGGCGCGCCGATCCATGGCGCGACCAACCTCGAGCTCCTGTGGACGGCGTTCCCGGTCGTCGTCCTCTTTGCGATCGCGACGTTCATCTTCGTCAAGCTGCCCGGGATCGTCGACGTGCCCGCGGCCGGCGCGAACGGCCAGCTCGAGATCGACGTCACGGGCCGCCAGTTCTACTGGCAGTTCGAGTACCCGAACGACGTGGTCTCGATCGACACGATGCGCGCGCCCGCCGGCGTCCCCGTGTATCTGAAGGTCACGTCCCCGCCGAACGACGTCATCCATTCGTGGTGGATCCCGGCGCTCGGCGGGAAGATCGACGCGATCCCGGGGCGCATGAACCACACCTGGTTCCAGGTCGCCAAGACCGGGACGTACCGAGGACAGTGCGCAGAGCTGTGCGGGCTCGAGCACGCGAACATGCTCGCCTCGGTGAAGATCATGCGGCCGGGCGCGTTCGACCAGTGGCTCACCGCGGAGAAGGCCGCGCAGACCGAGGGGACATCGACTCTCGGGAAGCAGGAGTGGGCCGGAGTGTGCGCCAAGTGCCACGGCTTCGCCGGGGAGGGCGGGATCGCGAAGGCGATCGCCGGCTCGTCGATCCTGACCGACCCGAGGGCGATCGAGAGCATCATCCGCAACGGGACGACAACGCCGCAGGGCACTATGCCTCCGGTCGCCTCCGGCTGGTCGCAGGAGCAGGTCGAAGCGCTGACGAGCTACCTGAAGGAGCATCCGCCCGGTGTCAGCTGAGAGCCGAGCAGACACGGTCCCCGCCTGGCAGCACGGGAAGGTCGCCGCCTGGCTGGTCACGACCGACCACAAGCGGGTCGGGATCCTCTACCTGTGGACGTCGCTCGCCTTCTTCGGGCTCGCGGGGATCATGGCGCTCGTCTTCCGGACCCAGCTCGCGAAGCCGAACGCGGGCGTCCTGAGCCCGGAGCACTACAACGAGCTCGTCACGATCCACGGCACGACGATGGTCTTCCTCGTCGTCGTCCCGCTCCTGTCGGGACTCTCGAACTACCTCGTTCCGCTGATGATCGGCGCGCGCGACGTCGCCTTCCCGCGCCTGAACGCGCTCTCGTACTGGCTCTACCTCCTGGGCGGCGTCGTCCTCATGCTGTCGTTCTTCGCCAAGGGCGGCGCGGCGCAGGCGGGCTGGACGTCCTACCCACCGCTCTCGGAGACGACGCCGGGCAACGGCCAGGACCTGTGGATCCTGTCGCTCCACATCATCTCGGCGTCGACGATCGCCGGCGCGATCAACTTCGTGGTGACCATCCACAACCTGCGTGCGCCGGGCATGTCGTGGAGCCGGATCCCGCTCTTCGTCTGGTCGATCGAGGTCTTCGCGTGGATGCTCGTGATCATCATCCCGGTGTTCTCCGCGGCCCTGACGATGCTCCTCCTCGACCGCGGGATCTCGTTCGCCGGCTGGCACGTGCAGACGCACTTCTTCAACCCGGCCGGGGGAGGGGCACCGCTCCTCTGGCAGCACGCGTTCTGGTTCTTCGGCCACCCCGAGGTCTACGTGCTCATCCTCCCCGCCTTCGGGATCATCTCCGAGGTGCTCCCCGTGTACGCCCGCAAGTCGATCTTCGGCTACAAGGCCGTCGCCCTCTCGACCGTCGCGATCGGGTTCTTCTCGATGCTCGTGTGGGCGCACCACATGTTCGCGGTCGGCCTGCCGACCTCGCTGCAGGCCTTCTTCATGGTCTCGTCGATGGTGATCGCGGTCCCGACGGGCGTTAAGATCTTCAACTGGCTCGCGACCCTCTGGCGCGGGAACATCACCTTCGACACGGCGATGCTGTGGGCGTGCGGGTTCCTCGGCGTCTTCGTCGTGGGCGGCCTCTCGGGGATCTACCTCGCGGCCTTCCCCGTGGACTGGCAGGTGACGGACACGTACTTCGTCGTCGCGCACCTCCACTACGTGATCTTCGGTGGAAGCGTGTTCGCGATCTTCTCCGGGCTCTTCTACTGGTGGCCGAAGATGTTCGGACGAACCCTCGACGAGAAGCTCGGCAAATGGCAGTTCTGGGTGGTCCTCATCGGGTTCAACCTGACGTTCTTCCCGCAGCACCTTCTGGGGCTCGAGGGGATGCCGCGCCGCGTGTACACGTACGCGAACTCGAGCTGGGAGGGCTACAACATGGCCTCGACGATCGGCGCGTACGTCACCGGGATCGGGCTTCTCTTCTTCGTCTGGAACGTGATCAAGACCGCGCGCAGCGGCCCGCGGGTGGGGAACGACCCCTGGCAGGCGGACACGCTCGAGTGGTACACGACGTCGCCGCCGCCGCCCCACAACTTCGACGAGGTTCCGTACGTGACGAGTGCACGGCCCCTCTACGATCTCCGACAGAAGCTGCGTGAGGCGGATGGAGCTCGAGACCAGAGTTGACACCCAGGACGTGCCGGGCAGGCTGCTTCGCCTGACCGCTGCGCTCGGCGCTGCGGCGACCGGCGCCGTCGTCGCGAGCGCGGCACTGGGGCTGGCGAGCGTGCACTGGGGAATTGCCGTCGTCGCTCTCCCGCTCCTCGCGGCCACCGTCGTCCTGGCGCGGCTCGCGTACCCGGCGCTGCTCGTCCGCTCGGCGGCTTCGCTCGGGCTCCTCCTCGTCGCCATCGCGCTCGGCGGAGTGGTCGCCTGGAGCGGGAGCGCGGGTTGGGCGGTAGCGCTCCACGTCGGTGCAGCTGGCGCGGCGTTCGGCGCCTCGTTGCTAACCGCCGCGGCGACGCTCCGGGGAGCGCCTCCTCCGCTCGCCTCGGTGCGCGACTACCTCACGCTCACGAAGCCCCGGATCATGACGCTGCTCCTCCTGACAGGCGCGGCGGGAATGTTCGTCGGGGCACAGGGAGCTCCGCCCCTCTGGCTCTTCGCCGTGACGATGACCGGCCTCGCCTTCGCCTGCGGCGGAGCCTCTGCGCTGAACCACGTGCTCGACCGCGACATCGACGCGCTCATGGGGAGCCGGACGAAGGAGCGTCCGGTCGCCTCCGGCCGCGTGTCGGCGGCGCAGGCGCTCGAGTTCGGGCTCCTCCTCTCGGCGCTCTCGTTCGCGCTGCTCGCCTCGGCGGTGAACGTGCTCACGGCCGTCCTCGCGCTCGTCGGGAACCTCTTCTACGTCCTCGTGTACACGCGCTGGCTCAAGCGCTCGACGCCGCAGAACATCGTCATCGGGGGTGCGGCCGGGGCGGTGCCCCCGCTCGTCGGCTACGCGGCGGCGACCGGGAGCCTCGCGCTCCCCGCGCTCTGGCTCTTCCTCATCGTCTTCCTGTGGACGCCGCCGCACTTCTGGGCGCTCGCGCTGATGATCAAGAACGCGTACGCGGCCGCCGGGGTGCCGATGCTGCCCGTCGTACGCGGTGATCGCGAGACCGCGCGTCAGATCCTCCTCTACTCGGTCGGGCTCGTTGCGTTCACGCTCGTCGTCGGGATCTGGCTCGGCCCGCTCTACACGGTCGCCGCGGCGGTGCTCGGGGGCGTGTTCATCGCGCTCGCGGTTCTCCTCCGGCGCGATCTGACGCGCGTCCACGCGCAAGTGCTCTTCCACTACTCGCTCGCCTACCTCGCGCTGCTCTTCGTCGCGGCGGCGCTCGATCCGCTGATCGCGTGAGCAGCCAGTCCGACCTCGAACGCAGGAACCTCCGCTTCGGGTGGGCTCTCTTCGGCCTCTTCTGGCTCCTCTTCGCGGGCACCATCGTCGTCGCGCTGCTGTATCTGCAGCTCGACTAGTCCTTTGCGCAGACCGGAATCAGCTCGCGCAGATTCCGGTCGCGCGAAGATCCCTGAAGCGGCCGCTGTCGCGGCCGTGCGCCCATGATCTCCGACACCCGCCGACGACTCCGGGCAGATCGCGCAGATTGCGGTCGCGCGAAGATCCCTGAAGCGGCCGCTGTCGCGGCCGTGCGCCCATGATCTCCGACACCCGCCGACGACTCCGGGCAGATCGCGCAGATTGCGGTCGCGCGAAGATCCCTGAAGGCGGCCGCTTCGCGGCCGCACCGCATCGCAATGGTTGACCGCATCTCAGCGGTCGACTGCCCGCCGGGCGTGTTCCTAGCACTCCCTGAGGAGTCGCACGATGGGATCCCGCTCGCGGTCAAGGATCTCTTCGACACCGCGGGGCTCGTGACGACCTACGGCTCGCCGCTCTACGTCGAGCACGTCCCGAGCACGACGGCGATCGCCGTCTCGCAGCTCGAGGCCGCCGGATACGCCGACGTCGGCAAGACGAACCTGCACGAGTTCGCGTACGGAACGACCTCGGAGAACCCGCACTTCGGCGTCGTCCCGAACCCGCTCGCCGCCGATCGGGTCGCCGGCGGGTCGAGCGGTGGAAACGCAGCGGCGCTCGTTCTCGGCGCGGCCGACCTTGCGCTCGGTACCGACTCGGGCGGCTCGATCCGAATCCCCTCCGCCTGCTGCGGCACCGTCGGCTTCAAGCCGACGTTCGACCTCGTCTCGCTCGAGGGCTGCTTCCCGCTCGCGCCGAGCTTCGACCACGCGGGGCCGATGGCTCGCGACGTCGCGACGTGCATCGCCGCGATGGCGGTGCTCGCTCCGGGCGGGGTCACGGAGATCGACTCGCTCGCCGGCGTCCGGGTCGGTGTAGCGTGGCTCGACGGCGCCGCGCCGCTCGTCAGGGCGCGGGTCGAGGAGGCAGCCGAACGTTTGCCGCAGCGGGTCGAGCTCGCGCTCCCGTACCCGGAGGGCGTCAGTCGGCTTTTCATGCACGAGGTCGCGGATGTCCACCGCGAGCTCTTCGCGGAGAACGCCGATCTCTACGGCGAGGACCTGCAGATCAAGCTCGAGCGCTGCCTCGCCGTGACCGACGCCGAAGCGGAGACGGCGCGACGCTCGCGGGAGGAGTACCGCGAACGGATGGAGGACGCGGTCGCCGAAGTCGATCTCGTCGTCACACCGACGCTTCCCGTCGTCGCACCGCGCATCGGCGAAGGAGCACCGGGCGACATCGGCGTCCGTGAGGCGCTCGTCAGCCGGACGTTCCCGTTCAACGCGCTCGGCTGGCCGGCACTCGCGCTTCCGTGCGGAACGGCGGAGGACGGCCTGCCCGCCTCGGTCCAGATCGTCGGCCGAGCGGGCGCCGACGCGCTCGTTCTCGCCGCCGGTCTCGCGCTCGAAGCCGTCCTCGTGGCGGCGTAGCTCGCTCAGACCGCGAGCGCTGCGCGCTTCGACTCGATCCCTGCGATGAGGTGGGCGAACGAGTCGGAGAACTTCTGCACGCCCTCCCGCTCGAGGACGTCGACCACGTCCGAGTAGTCGACACCAACGGTCGCGATCTCGTCGAAGAGCGCACGGGCCTCGTCGACGCCCTCGGTCAGCGTCTCGCGCACGGTTCCGTGGTCCTGGAAGGCGTCGACGGTCTCGAGCGGCATCGTGTTCACGGTGTCGGGGCCGATCAGCTCGTCGACGTAGAGGACGTCGCTGTACGCGGGGTTCTTCGTCGAGGTCGACGCCCACAGGCAGCGCTGGACGCGTGCGCCCTGGACGGCGAGCTTCTCCCAGCGCTCACCGGCGAACGACTCCTGGTAGTGGACGTAGGCGAGCTTGGCGTTCGCGACCGCGAGCTTGCCGCGGAGGTCCGCGCGCCCGGCCGCCGCGAGCCTGCGATCCGCCTCGGTGTCGACCCGCGACACGAAGAAGCTCGCGACGGAGTCGACCCCGTCGGGATCGCCGCCGTCCGCGACGAAGCGCTCGACGCCGCGGATGTACGCCTCCACGACCTCGGCGTAGCGCGCGAGCGAAAAGGTCAGCGTGACGTTGATCGGCTTCCCGGCGGCGATGCAGTCCTCGATCGCCCCCAGGCCCGGCTCGGTGGCCGGGATCTTCACGTACGCGTTCGGGCGGTCGGCGAGCGAGTGCAGCCGCATCGCCTCGTCGTACGTCCCGGAGCGGTCGTACGCCAGATTGGGATCGACCTCGATCGAGACGCGACCGTCGACGCGCTGCGTCCGCTCCCAGGTCGGGAGCAGGAGGTCGCAGGCGTCGCGGACGTCCTGGACTGCGAGCGCGATGAAGATCTCCTTGAGATCGTCCTCCCGCTCGAGCAGCCCGGCGAGCCGATCGTCGTACCAGTCGCCAGTCGAAAGCGCCTTCTCGAAAATGGTCGGGTTCGACGTCACCCCGACGACGGCGTCCTCTCGGACGAGGCGCTCGAGCTCACCGGTCTCGAGCAGCTCCCGCGAGAGCGAGTCGATCCAGACCGACTGGCCGAGCTCGTCGAGCTGGTGCAACCGGCTCCTCGCCACGTTCCAACGTTAGCGCCCCTGGGTATCCCCCGGTCGGCCCTAGAATCGACACGCCGTGTCGACGAGCGAGGAGGGGACGATGAACGAGGTCGAGCGCTGGCAGGAGCTGGGACAGCAGCTCCGCGTTGATTCCGTGCGCTGCAGCTCGAAGGCCGGATCCGGCCACCCCACCTCCTCGATGTCCGCAGCCGACCTGCTGGCCGTCCTCGTGGACAAGTACCTGCGCTACGACTTCGGCGAGCCGAAACGGCCGGAAAACGACCGGCTCGTCTTCTCGAAGGGTCACGCCTCGCCTCTCCTGTACGCGATCTACAAGGCCGCAGGGGCGATTACGGACGAGGAGCTGATGACGTACCGCACGTTCGAGAGCATGCTCGAGGGGCATCCGACGCCGCGTATCCCGTGGGTGGACGTGGCGACCGGCTCCCTTGGCCAGGGACTACCGATCGGCATCGGCATGGGCCTCGCAGGGAAGTACTTGAGCCGGCTCCCGTTCCGCGTCTGGGTCCTGTGCGGCGACAGCGAGTTCGCCGAAGGCTCGATCTGGGAGGCCCTCGAGCACGGCGCGCACTACGAGCTCGACAACGTCACGGCCATCCTCGACGTGAACCGGCTCGGTCAGCGAGGCGAGACGATGGTGGGTTGGGACCTCGAGGTCTACGTCGAGCGCGCCCGCTCGTTCGGCTGGCACGCGATCGCGATCGACGGCCACGACGTGGAGGAGGTCGACCGCGCGTACGCGGAGGCGATCGCGACGACGGGGCGGCCGACGATCGTCGTCGCGCACACGATCAAGGGCAAGGGCGTCAAGGAGGTCGAGAACAAGAACGGCTTCCACGGCAAGCCGTTGGAAGACCCGGAGCGAGCGATCGCCGAGCTCGGCGGCATCCGCAACCTGCACGTCGACGTCGCCAAGCCGGACGCGGGCGAAGCACACCGCTTCCCCGAGCAGGAGCTCGAGCTTCCCCGCTACGAAGTGGGGGCCCGGGTCGCGACGCGGAAGGCGTACGGCGAGGCGCTGGCGGCACTCGGAGCAGCCCGCGGAGACGTCGTCGCGCTCGACGGCGAAGTCGGGAACTCGACCTTCTCCGAGATCTTCGGGGAGGACTATCAGGACCGATACTTCGAGATGTTCATCGCCGAGCAGGGGATGGTCGCCGCCGCGGTCGGGCTCCAGGCGCTCGGCTGGAAGCCGTTCGCGTCCACCTTCGCCGCGTTCGTCTCCCGCGCCTACGACTTCGTCCGCATGGCCGCGATCAGCCGGGCGAGCTTCTCGCTGTCCGGCTCCCACGCTGGCGTCTCGATCGGCGAGGACGGGCCGTCGCAGATGGCGCTCGAGGACATCGCCTCGCTTCGCGCCGTGCACGGGAGCGTCGTGCTGCACCCGTGCGACGCGAACCAGACGGCCAAGCTCGTCGCGGCCATGGCCGATACGGACGGGATCAGCTATCTCCGCACGCTCCGGCCGGAGACGAAGGTGATCTACGGCCCGGACGAGGAGTTCGAGATCGGCGGGAGTCGCGTGCTCCGCTCGTCCGAGGACGACGACATCGCGCTCGTGGCGGCCGGGATCACGGTTCGGGAGGCACTCGAGGCCGCCGAGACGCTCGCAGGCGAGGGGATCTCCGCACGGGTGATCGACCTCTACTCGATCAAGCCGCTCGACGCGGAGACGCTGCTCGATGCGGCCGCCGCGACTCGGGGACGTATCGTCACGGTCGAGGACCACTGGCCGGAGGGCGGCGTCGGCGACGCGGTGCTCGGCGCGCTCGCGGAGTACGACGAGCGGCTGCACGTCGTCAAGCTGGCCGTCCACGGGATGCCTCATTCGGGCAAACCGGACGAGCTGCTCGCCGCGGCCGGGATCGACGCGGAGCACATCGCCGAGTCCGCTCGCGCTCTCGTCTCCACGGCCGCGCACGTCTGAGCGCGGACGCCGCCGAGCGGCGGCTCGCGCGCGCGACGGGCACGATGACGACCCATGTCCGTGCTCATCGCATCGAGCCTGCGCAAGGAGTTCGCGGGCGATCCGCTCTTCGACGGCATCTCCTTCTCCGTCGGGCGGCGGGATCGGCTCGCGCTCTCGGGCGCGAACGGCGCCGGGAAGACGACCCTGCTCCGCGCGATCGCGGGCGAGACGTCGCTCCAGGGCGGCGAGCTCGCGTTCGCGAAGGGCACCCGGGTCGCCCTCCACGACCAGCGACCGCCGCGCGAGCTCGGCCTGACGCTGCGCGAGTACACGCTCTCGGGGGCGCACGATCTGCTCGCCGCCGAGGAGGACCTGGGGGCGCTCGAGCAAGCGATGGCGGGTGGCGCGCACGACGCGGGCACGCTCCGCCGCTACGCGCAGGCGCAGGCGCGGCTCGAGCACGCAGGGGGGTGGGCGTGGCGCGATCAGGCAGCCTCGGTCGTCCGCGGCCTCGGCTTCGCGGATCGCGACCTCGACCGCGAGCTCTCGACGTTCTCGGGCGGGGAGCTGACGCGCGCGTCGCTCGCTCGGGCGCTCGCCGTGCAACCCGATCTGCTCCTCCTCGACGAGCCGACGAACCACCTCGACATCGAGCGCCTCGAATGGCTCGAGAGCGAGCTCGAGTCGTTCGATGCAGCGGTCGTCCTCGTTGCCCACGACCGCTGGTTCCTCGAGTCGGTGACGACAGCCGTGCTCGAGCTCGCTCCCGGCGGAGCGCACTACTTCGCCGGCCCATGGCACGAGTGGCGCCGAGAGAAGGCGGCGCGGGCAGCGGCGGCCGAGAAGAACGCCGAGCGGGTGTCGGAGGACATCGCGCGGCTCGAGCGCTTCGTCGAGCGGTTCCGGTACAAGAAGTCGAAGGCCAAGCAGGCGCAGGCGAAACTCACCCAGATCGACCGACTCGAGAAGGAGCGGGGCAGGGCGAGGGGCGAGCTCGAGTCGCTCACGCGAGGTCGCCGCACGCTCGGGTTCGACTTCCTGCAGCCGCCGCGCACAGGCCGCGTGGTGCTGGAAGCAGAGAAGGTTTCGCTGTCTGCGGGAGACAAGCCGCTGCTCGAGGACGCGACGCTCGTCCTCGAGCGCGGCGAGAAGGTCGCGCTCGTCGGCCCGAACGGGAGCGGGAAGACGACGCTGCTCGAGGCGATCCTCGGCCAGCACGAGCTGGACGCCGGTCGCACGAGCCTCGGCCACGGCGTCATTCCTGCGTACTTCTCCCAACACACGCAGGAGCTCCCGACCCGCGGGTCCGTCCTCGACGCGACCGTGGCCGCGACGAACCTCCCGCGCCCACAGGCGCAGTCGCTCCTCGGCCGTTTCCTCTTCTCGGGCTGGGAGACGCACGAGCGCGCGGTCACCGCGCTCTCCGGCGGCGAGCGCAGGAGGCTCTCGCTCGCGCTGCTCGTCGCGTCGGGCGCGAACCTCCTCG
The DNA here is from genome assembly GCA_963708265.1 of uncultured Actinomycetes bacterium. GTDB lineage: Bacteria > Actinomycetota > Thermoleophilia > Gaiellales > Gaiellaceae > GMQP-bins7. Next base: position 148,732 of record CAVPSC010000001.1, read on the forward strand.
TCCTCGACGAGCCGACGAACCACCTCGACCTCGAGAGCCGGGAGGCGCTCGAGGCGGCGCTCGAGGCGTTCCCCGGAACCGTGCTGATCGTGTCGCACGACCGCGCGCTCCTCGACGCCGTGCCGGACCGGATCGTCGCGGTCGAGGACCGTGCGCTCCGCTCGTACGACGGCGGCTGGGCCGACGTGCAGGCGGCAACGGCGGCGAAGAGCGAGCAGCCACCCGCGACCGAGCCCGCGAAGACGGAGCGAACGAGTCGCTCAGCGGTGTCTCCGAAGCCGAAGCGGCGCGCTCCCTCGGAGCTCGACACGCTCGAAGCGCGGATCGCCGAGACCGAGGCCCGCGTAGGGGAGCTCGAGAGCCGGCTCGCAGCCGATTGGTCGAACATGGACCTCCTGACCGCGCACCGGGCCGCCCGCGACGAGCTGCAGCGTCTCCTCTCGCGCTGGGAGGAGCTCTTCGACGCGAGAAGCGTGTGACGCGGAGGACGCGCGGCGGCGTATGAGAGGCGTGCACGCCGTCACGATCGACGCTTTCCGCCCCCGCGAGGGTGCGTCCCCTTCCTTCGCCGGTGTCGCAGAGTCGTGCCTCGACGACGTCTTCGGCTACCTCCTCTACCTCACGCGCAACCGTGCGGTGGCGGAGGATCTCACCAGCGAGACGTTCGAGACCGCGCTCCGCCGCTGGCGCCGCTTCGACCCTTCACGCGGGTCAGCGCAGGCGTGGCTCCTCTCGATCGCCCGCTCGACCGCGCTCGACTGGTTCCGCGCAGACTCACGCCGGCGCAGGCGCGAAGAGCGCGTCGCAGCGGCGGATACCCGCGAGGCAGCGCAGGAGGCGCTCGGCGAGGGCTTCTCCCCGGCTCTCGAGGAGGGCCTCCGCGCGCTCTCCGCCGGCGAGCGGGAGGTCGTCGCGCTCCGCATCGTGCTCGACCTCGACGGCGCGGAGACGGCGCGCCTCCTCGGCATCACCGTCACCGCCGTCTCGACGCGCCTGCAGCGGGCGCTCGACAAGCTCGAAGAGAGGATGAGAGACCATGACCGCGTCGCCTGAACTGCTCCACGAGCTCCGCGCCTCCCGCCCGGCCGCGCCCGCGTCGCTGCGCGAGAGGACGCGCGAGCTCGCCACGGCGAGCGTTGAGCGCCGCTCGCTCTCCCTCCGGCGGCTCCGCCTTCCGGGCAGGCGCTTCGTGCTCGTGGCCGCCCCGGCCGTGATCGCACTCGGGCTCGTGTCGGCCGGCGTCGTCGGACTCACCGGGTCCGGTGGAAGCAAGCAGGCGCTTTCGCTGGGGCGGGTTGCGCACGGCGCGGACACGGCGTCTCCCGAGCGCGCACCGGTCGGCGGCGGCTCGACGACGAGCGCGCAACCGCCGGGCGCTAAGACCTTCGCCCCGAGCGCACAGGGAGCCGTGCCGGGTGCGGGAGCCGCGGGCTCGCTCGCCCCCGCTCCCAACCGAGCTCAACAGGTCGCCGCGACGCTCACGGTCTCGGTCGCAGGCTCCGACGGTGTCTCGCAGGCGGCGCAGGACGCGCTCGACCTCACCCGCTCGCTCGGAGGGCACGTAGTGAACGCGTCGGTCGCGACCGGCGAGGGCGCGAGGGCAGCCCTGACCGTCCGCGTCCCCGTGGACAAGGTGCAGCAGGCGATCGCCGGCCTCTCGGCGCTCGGGAAGATCGAGTCGCAGCAGATCACGATCGACGACCTCCAGGAGTCGCTCGACTTGCTCACGTACCGCGCCGCCTCGCTGCGGAGCCAGATCGTCGGGATCACCGCGCGGCTCGACAACGAGAGCCTCGACCCGGAGGCGCGCGCGCTGCTCGAGCAGCGACGGCGGACGCTGCGCTCGGAGCTGCGCGACGCCCGCAGGAGCATCGCCGGGACGAACGCGGAAGCTCGCTTCGCGACCGTGCAGCTCACCGTCGTCACGCCCGACTCGCTGGGCGTCGTCCCCACGAGCTCACGGCTCGATCGCACGCTCCACCGTGCGGTGAACGCCCTCGTCTGGGAGGGAGTCGTCGCGCTCGCGATCCTCGTCGTGGCGGCGCCGTTCCTCCTCGTCGCGCTCGCCGCCTGGCTCGGCCACCGGCTCTACCGCCGCCGCGAGACGGACCGGCTGCTCGCGACGTAGCGCCGTCAGGCGGGCCGCTAGCCGCCGGCCGAGCCCGCGGCGTCGGGACCGAGCGTTGCGATGAGCGCCTCGGCGACGATCTTGAGCGGCCGGCCCGAGATCTGGCTCGCCTTCCGGAGCCGCTCGAACGCCTCCTGCTCGGTGAGCCCCTCGCGCTCCATGAGGATCCCCTTCGCACGCTCGATCGCCTTCCGGGCGGCGAGCGCCTCCGCGAGGGAGTCCGCCTCCTCCCGCAAGGTGACGAGCTCCGCATGCCGCGCCCGCGCTGTCTCGATCGCGGGCAGGAGGTCGGTCTCCCGGAACGGCTTCACTAGGTAGCCGAAGACGCCTGCCTCGACCGCGCGCGAGACGAGCTCCTGCTCGCCGTAGGCGGTGACCATGACGATCGGGAGCGGGCGCTCCTCGAGGATCTGCCGAGCCGCCTCGATCCCGTCGAGCCGCGGCATCTTGACGTCGAGGAGCGCCACATCCGGCTCCGTCTGGCGAACGAGGCGCACGGCCTCTTCCCCGTCCCGCGCCTCGGCGCAGACCTCGAGCCCTGCCGCCTCGAGCATGCCCTTGAGGTCGAGCCGGATGATCGACTCGTCCTCTGCGATCAGAACGCGCACGGGCCGATCCTAGGTCGCCTTCGACGCAGGAGGACGAACGTGTACGAGACGAGGCCCACCGTCGCCCCTTCCTCGCTGGTCGTCATCTCGACGAGCCGCAGGCCGGTCTCTCGACGTTCATGCCGGAAACGAGACGCGCGCCCTTGTCCCGCCGTTCGAGATCAGCTCGAAGGCTCCCCGAAGCTCGTCCCCGACGAGCGCGCGCACGATCGAGAGCCCGGTGCCCTCCGCCCCCTCGCCGTCGAATCCCGTGCCGTCGTCCGCGATGGTGAGCAGGACCTCGCCGCCCTCCTGCGCGAGCGCGATCGAGACGTGCGAGCCGCCGTGCTCGAGCGCGTTCTGGAGGAGCTCCGTAAAGACCAATGCGAGCGCGGTCGCGCGCTGCCCGGCGAGCGAGATCGGGACGACGTCCGCGGTCACCTGCTTCCCCTCGACGAGCCCCTGGACGAGCATCGCGCGGAGGCGGTCGACGAGCTCGCCGAGGTCGACGTCGTCCTCGCGGTGCTCGGTCAGCACCTCGTGCACGGCGGCGATGGCGAGGATCCGGTTCACCGAGTCCTGGAGCGCCTTCCGGGGGTCGACGTCGACCGCGCGCGCCTGGACGCGAAGGAGCGAGGCGACAGCCTGCAGGTTGTTCTTGACCCGATGGTGGATCTCCTGGGCGAGAACTCCGCGCATCACCGCGCGCCCGTGCTCGAGCGCGACCGCGGCGTGGTGCGCGATCGCCTCCAGGAGCGCCGCGTCGTCCTCCGAGAACGGCGTATCGCGGTCGCAGACGAGCTCCCCGATCTGGCGGCGCTTCCAACGGAGCGGCATGCGGACCGCGTAGGCGCCTGGGCGACCCTCCGGCCACGCGATCTTGCCGTCCTCGAGGACGAGCGCCGCCCCGGTCGCGTGCAGCGACTCCATCGTCGTGCGGACGATCGCCTCGAGCGACTCCTCGAGGTAGAGCGACTCCGAGACGGCCTCGGAGATGCGCGCGAGCGCCTCGAGCTCGACGACACGCCGCTGGGCGCCGGCGTAGAGCTTCGCGTGCTCGATCGTCTGCGCGACCTGCGAGGCGATCGCCACAAGCAGTTCGATCTCGTCGTCCGTGAACGTGCGCGGCTCGCGCGTCCGAACGTTGAGCGCACCCTCGAGCGTGTCGCGCGCGAAGATCGGCACCGCCAGAATCGACTCGTACTCCTCCTCCGGAAGGTTCGGGAAGAGCTTGAACCGGGGGTCGAGGTGCGCCTGCGAGGGGATCATCACCGGCGCCCGCTCGGCCGCGGCCAGCCCGGTGATCCCCTCGCCCGTCCGCATCCGCGGGGTCCTCGTCATCTCCTCGACACGCGTGCCATGCGTCGCCCGCAGCACCAGCTCGTCGGCGCGCTCTTCGTAGAGGTAGACGAAACACGCGTCCGTCCCGAGCGCGTCCGCGACCTTGCTCGCCACGAGTGCGAGCACCTCCTCGAGGTCGAGCGACGAGTTGACCGCCGCGATCGTCTCGGTCAGGAGGCGCAGATGGCGTGCGGTCGTGTCCACGTCGACGATTGTCGCCGAGGCGTGCGTCACGCGCCGCGCCGGTTGCGGGTTGCTCACGGTCCGCCGACCCCTATAGGCTCCCGCCCCATGACTCTCGCGGTGACCTTCGACGGCTGGCTCCTCGGACTGCATCTCCTGAGCGCGTTCGCGCTCGCAGGATCGATCGTCGTCTTCTGGTACCTCATCGTGGCGTCTCGCAACGTCGACACGCCAGGGCCCACCGTCACGATGGGCCCGGTCGCAGGCATTGCGACGATGGTCGTCCGTGCAGGCGGCGCCGGGACGCTCGTCTTCGGGATCTGGCTGGCGATCAGGCTCGACGGCATCCAGGTATGGGACGGCTGGGTGCTCGCCGCGATCGTCCTGCTCGTCATCACGGCGATCGCCGGCTCCCGCTCAGGTGCCGAGTACGAACGCGCGATGAGGAAGGCCGAAGAACTCGAGTCCGCCGGCCAGACCGGCCCGAACGCCGAGCTCCTCGCCCTCAACCGCACCTCGCGCGGGCTCTGGCTCCACGTGATCGCGACGCTCGGTGTCCTGCTGATGCTCATCGACATGATCTGGAAGCCCGGAGCGAGCGACCTGCCGCCCATCTCCGACTGGAACTTCCCGCTCCTCGTGCACATCGCCGGCGCGATGATCCTCGTGGGCGGCATGATCGCCTCCGCGACCGCATTCCTCGTCGCGCGCGGCGACGTGCGCAAGCTGCGGCTCGGCTTCTACTCGCTGCTCTTCGTCGCGCTCCCGGGCCTGGTCATCGCGAAGTTCGGCGCGACCTGGATCTGGTCGAAGTTCTCCGGGAAGAGCTTCATCTCGTCCGCGTTCCCGTCGAGAGACGACCCTCACTGGATCATGATCGGCGGCACCGCGCTCGACGGCGGCGGGGCGCTGCTCGTCCTGGCGATCATCCTCGGCTGGTTCGGCCTGAAGCGCCTCGACGGCGGACAAGACGACTTCCTCGCGAAGGTGCCCGTGGTCAGGAACATGAGCGGGGCGACGCTGCTGAAGGGGTCGACGATCATCTCGGTCGTACTGCTCGTCGGGTACGTCCTCGCCGTCTGGGCGATGGGCGCGCGACCCGCCTGAGCTGAGCCTCAGGCCGAACTAGGCCCGGCGAAGGCAGACGCTGCGTCGAGCGACAACCCCACCCGGGCAAAATGCGCCAGCATTTTGCCCGTACAACGACCACGGGCCCCTCAACCGGGAGCCCGCGATCGGCCGTCAGATACAAGGCCCGCCGCTCGCCTTGCGGCGTGCCCTGCAGGGCGCATCATCGAACTTTTGCGGGGCGAGCGCAAGTCCGAGTCGTCACAAAGCAGGCAAGTATTTGGACCTCTCCCATTCCGTCACCTGGACCCGGTACTCGTCCCACTCCTTTCGCTTCAGCTCGATGTAGCGCGGGAAGATGTGCTCGCCGAGCGCGCTGCGCATGAGCTCCGAGCCAGCGAGCTCGTCGATCGCCTCCCCGAGCGACTCGGGCAGCGAGACGATCCCGCGCTCGCGGCGCTGCTCGGGCGTGAGCCGATAGAGGTTCGAGTCCATCGGATCGGGGAGCTCGTAGCCCTGTTCGATGCCCTCGAGCCCCGCGTGCAAGAGCGCGGCGAACGCCAGGTACGGGTTGCAGGCGGGGTCGGGGCAGCGGATCTCGGCGCGCGTCGCCTGCTCGGAGCCTGGCTTGTAGAGCGGGATCCGGATGAGCGCGGAACGGTTCCGCTGCGACCACGCCACGTACACCGGCGCCTCGTAGCCGGGGACGAGCCGCTTGTACGAGTTGACCCACTGCGCGAGCACGCCCGACATCTCGCGGGCGTGGACGAGGAGCCCGGCGATGAAGGCCTTCGCGGGCTTCGACAGGTGGTGCTCGTCACGCCGGTCGAAGAACTGATTTCGTCCGCCCTTGAAGAGCGACATGTGCGTGTGCATCCCGGAGCCGTTCTCGCCGAAGAGCGGCTTCGGCATGAAGGTCGCGTAGTACCCGTGCCAGGCGGCGACCTCCTTCACGATCAGCCGGTAGGTGAGCGTGAAGTCCGCCATCGAGAGCGCATCCGCGTAGCGCATGTCGATCTCGTGCTGCGAGGGACCGACCTCGTGGTGGTGGTACTCGACCGGGATGCCGACCGTCTCGAGCGCCGCGATCGTGTCGTTGCGCACCTCGGTCGCCGCGTCCTGGGCCGTCATCGCGAAGTAGCCGCCCTCGTCGATCGGCTCGGTGCCGTGCTCGTCCTCGAAGAGGAAGTACTCGAGCTCGGGGCCGACGTAGAAGGCGTCGAAGCCCATGCCCTGCATGCGCTCGAGCGCCCGTCGGAGCACGTGGCGCGGATCGCCCTCGTACGGCACGCCGTCCGGCGTCACGACGTCGCACATGAGCCGTGCGACCTTCGCGCCGACCGCGTGCCCATGCTCGTCGAGCGGGCGGGGCATGACCCTGAACGTCGCGGGATCCGGGATCGCGACCATGTCCGACTCCTCGATCGCGTTGAAGCCCGTGATGGACGAGCCGTCGAAGCCCATGCCGTCGTTCAGCGCCTCCTCCATCTCGGAAGGCGTGATCGCGAAGGACTTGAGATGACCTTCGAGGTCCGTGAACCAGAAGAGGACATGCTCGACGTCCTCGTCCCGGATCCGCTTGAGCACCGCGCGCCTCGCCGCCACGGACGACGTCGCTCGATCGCGGCTCTTCACCATTCGCGTCGTCGACGTCTGAGCCCTCGGTCTCGCCATATCTTCTCCTCCTGAAATAGAAAAAGCCCCGGACGGGGATCCCGTCCGAGGCCACGTCGCCTCACGAAGACCGCGACACTCTACACACGCTCAGGCGGACGCACCGCTGTAGCTCCGGAGGCCGTACCGCCAGAACCAGCGAGTCCCGGCGAAGAGCGCCGTGGCGAACACCACGGCGAAGACGAGCGTCTGCCAGCCGAGCCGCTGGGTGAGCGCCTCGGCGGGAACGGTCACCGCGAATGCGATCGGAACGAGGAACGTGACGCTGTAGCGGAGCCAGCCCGGGTAGATGCCGACCGGCCAGCGCCCGGTCGCGAAGACGCCGTCGAAGAGCTCGACGACGGTCCACATGTTCACGACCCAGAATGCGACCGTGGCGATCGCGAGCCAGAAGCAGTAGATCATCAGCCCGCCGAGCAGAAGCGCGATCGCGAAGGCGAACGTGTCCAGCACGCCCACGTTCGTGGCGATCTCCGACAGCCCCACGGCGAGGACGACCGAGCCCGAGAAGAGATCGACGACCTGCCAGATGCGCACCTCGCGCACGCTGACGAGGATCTGCGCGTCCTCCGGCTTCGTCAGCGCGTAGTCGAGCTTCCCGTCGCGGACCTCGTCGATGAGGCGCGTCATGTTCGGCTGGATGTACGTCTTGATCGCGCCGCCCATGAGGATCTGGATCCCGAGGACGCACAGGAGCTCGGACTTCGACCAGCCGTTGAGCTCGGTCGTGTGCGAGTACACGAGCGCCAGGACGACGAGACCGACGACGAGCGAGATGGCCGACTGCATGAGCTGGACCACGAAGTTCACGCGGTACTGCAGCTCGTTCATGACCCCGACCTTCAAGTAGAGCCACGTGAGCCTGGCGCTGTTCACGTTTGCTAGCCCCCGACCGCCGAGTACCGGCGAATCGCGTGCTTCCAGGCGAACCGGAAGATGCCGAGCCCGACGAGGATCCAGAGGAGCTGCACGCCGAGGCCGCGCAGGAGCTCCTCGTTCGAGAGGTCGCCGACGAGGCTCTGGATCGGGAAGTAGAACGCCCACTGGAAGGGCAGGAAGCGCGAGATCTGCTGCACCCGGTCCGGCATCAGCGTCAGCGGCACGAGACGGCCCGAGAGGAGGAGCTCGGTCGTCATCCAGAGGTCGAAGATTGCCGCTCCGCGCGTCGTCCAGAAGCAGAGCATCCCGAGGCTCTCCTGGAACATCGTGCGCAGGAGGTAGGCACCCCAGATGGCGATGAAGAACGCGACGACCTGCTGCGGGTTGGGGCTGAGCGTCGGGTGGAAGACGAGCGAGAGCCCGAACGCGAGCGGGATCCAGAGCAGGATGACGACGACCTTCCAGCCCGCGAAGTACGCGATGTCGTAGTTGAGCTGGTTGATCGGGCGCAGCAGCATCCCGGACAGGTCTCCCTCGCGGATCCGGTGCTCCCAGAACGGCGCCCCGAAGACGACGTTCATGTTCCGGACAAGCGTCCAGACGATGTAGTAGGCGGCGAGATAGCCCGGCGTCAGGCCGTTCACCGAACCCCCGTTCTCGTCGGCGATCGTGGTCCAGACGACGAGGTAGATGACCGGCTCGGCGATCATCCCGAACATGTAGAAGTAGTTGGCGGTCCGGTACTGGATCTGCTCCTGTACCGCCATCCGCATCGTGCTCAGGTAGAAGGTCGCGAGCGAGCGGATGCGCCCTGCGTCCCCCAGCGGGAGCGCAGCGGCCGGCGTGCTCACGTGAGCGCCTCCACCTCGTGGCGCTGCTGCGCGAAGACGAGCTCGATCACGTCCTCGATCGGCGGCTCCTCGATCGTCAGGTCGAGCACGGAGTGCTCCGCAAGGAGCTGCGCGGCGACCTGCGACGTCTTCGCCTTCGGGACCCGAAGCGTCACCCAGTCGCCGTCGCGGTGGATGACCTCGCCGTACCGGCCGAGGTCGGCGTGGCCGTCCTCGAGCGCGACACCGATGGTCTTGTAGGCGGCGAAGCGGTCGGCGAGCGCGGCGAGCAAGCCGTCGAACAGGATCCGACCGTGGTGGATGACGATGACCCGCCGGCAGAGCGCCTGGACGTCGGCCATGTAGTGGCTCGTCAGGAGCACGGTCGCGCCGTAGCGGCGGTTGTACTCGGCCACGAACGTGCGGATGCGCTTCTGCATCGTCACGTCGAGCCCGATGGTCGGCTCGTCGAGGAACAGCACCTTCGGCCGGTGGAGGAGCGCGCCGACCACCTCGACCTTCATCCGCTCCCCGAGCGAGAGGTTCCGCACCGGCTTCCGGACCAGGTCGCCGACGTCGAGCAGGTCGATCAGCTCGTCGCGGAGCGGCGTGAAGTCCTCTCGCGGGATCCGGTAGATCGCTCGGTTCAGCTCGAACGAGTCGAGAGCGGGGAGGTCCCACTGGAGCTGGTTCCGATTGCCCATGACGAGCGTGATCTGCCGGAGGAACTCGCGCTGACGCCCCGAGGGGACGAACCCGAGCACGTGCGCGTCGCCGCCGCTCGAGTAGAGGAGGCCCGAGAGCATCTTCAGCGTCGTCGTCTTCCCCGCGCCGTTCGGCCCCAGGAACCCGACGATCTCGCCCGGCTCGATCTCGAACGAGATCCCGTCGACGGCACGCACGTCCCGCGTCCTCCGCCGGAAGAGGCTCTTCGCGGACGCACGCAGTCCCGCCTCGCGCTCGTGGACCGCGAAGACCTTCTCCAGGCGATCGACCCTGACGGCGTGCTCGCTCATGCCTACCCCGACCGCTTCAGCTTCCCGTGGCGCTTCGCGTAGTGCTCGCCGCGGCCGAACACCCAGAGGCCGAGCGGGATCGAGACGACGCCGATGACGAGCAGCGGCCAGATGTCGCCCCACAGGTCGTTCAGGCTGGCGCCGTCGAGGATCGCCGCCCGGATGCCGTCGAGCGCGTACGTGGCAGGCGAGATCTTCGCGATCCACTGCATCCACTCGGGGAGGACGCTCACCGGGTAGTAGACGCCGGAGACGACGAGCAGCGTCCCCTGCGCGACGAACCCGAGCTGCGTGCCCTTCTCCGGCGAGATGAGCGGCAGCACCGACATCATCATCCCGATCCCGATGAACGAGATCGACGCGACGACGAGGATCACGAACGCCGGGGCGTAGTTCGCGTCCGGGATCGAGAGGTTGAAGAAGAGGAAGGCGCAGACGATGAACAGGAACACCGCGCGGACGAGCCCGTACAGGATCGCGAAGATCCCCTGGCCCGCCAGGTGCATCGCCCGCGAGAGCGGGGCCATGAACGTGTACTCGATCGTCCCCTCCCAGCGCTCCCACGCGACCGTCTCCATCAGGAACTCGAAGAGGATCCCGAGGTACGCCCAGACGACCGCTCCGATGAGGAGGGTCGTCATCGTCTCGTTCACGTCGAGCGAACCGCCGCTCGCCTCGATCCCCTTCGCGATGAAGACGATCGTGAGCGTGTTGGCGACGGTCCAGACGAACCAGGCGAGGTCCCACCAGATGTAGCGCTTGGTGAGGTAGGCGTTCCGCTCGACGACGCCGCCGGCGCCGACGAGCTCTGCCCGCATCGTCCCGAGCATGGCCCTCATGCGAACACCTCCCGGTCGTCGTCGTCCTCGTCCCCCTCGGCCTCGAACTGGCGGCCCGTCGCCGAAAAGAACGCCTCCTCGAGCGTCTGCGCGTGGAAGCGGCGCATGAGCTCGTCGACCGGCTCGAGCGCGAGCAGGCGCCCGCGATCGAGGATCCCAACCCGCTCCGCGAGCGTCTCGGCCTCGGCGAGATCGTGCGTGCAGAGCAGGATCGTCGAGTCGTGGCTCGTGCGGATCTCCCGGACGAACTCCTGCACCTCGAGCTTGGAGCGTGGGTCGAGGCCCGTCGTCGGCTCGTCGAGCAGGAGCACGACGGGTGACGTGAGCAGGGCTCGCGCGAGCGCGACCTTCTGCTGCATCCCGCGCGACAGGCTGTCCATCGGCTCGTCCCGACGGTCCTGCGGGAAGCCCACGCGCTCGAGGATCTCGGGGATCAGGTGACGCGTCTGCCCGGCGGTCATCCCGTAGTAGCGCGCCGCGTAGCTCAGGTTCTCCGCAGAGGACATGCGCTTGAAGAACGAAGCCTCGACGGACACCCGGTTCACGAGCCGGCGCACAGCGCGGGCGTCCGCGACCACGTCGTGGCCGAAGATGCTCGCCGTGCCGCCGTCGGGCAGGAGAAGGGTCGAGAGCAGCCGGACGAGCGTCGACTTCCCGGACCCGTTCTGGCCCAGGATGGCGACGGTCTCGCCACGCGGGATCGTGAACGAGACGCTGTCGAGCGCCACACGCGTACGGCGTGCGAACCGGCCGAGCTTGCGGTCGCGGCGGCGGAACACCTTGCGGAGCTCGTGCACCTCAATGGCAGGCAGCGGGCGGCGCCGGGCCGCGCCGATCGGCACTGCCTCGGCTGCATTGACACCGATCGGATTGGTGCTGCGTACTTCGGTCATCTGATGCTCCTTCGGTGCTGCGTAGCGAGAACGGACAAGCGAAAGCCAGGCCCCTAGGGAGGGCCACGGCAACGGGTGTCTCAGCTACGGGCGAGGAACATCCGGTCGGCCACGATACCGCCGTGACCGGACACGGTCAACCTCGACGCACGCCCGAGCCGAGAGCCGGGCCAGGCCCGCCACACGGGATGGGGTGGAGCCAGAGCTTTTCCATCCGCCACACCTTCTCTCGACTGGGACGACGCTCGCCGGCGACCGACGAGCAGAGCCGGCCACAATACCAGCGCCCCCGGCAGGCGACAATCTTGCGTCCGTCCGCACGTGCGACTACGGTGCGCCGAGGACGAGGTCGAAGATCGGCTTCGGCCGAGGCGATGTGGCCTCGGGGCTCGGTGGAGCCCTGGGGCTTTTTTTGTTGGTCCGAGAGGAGGAGGCTCGCATGTCGGAGATCGAGGAACGCCAGTACCTGCGGAATGGAAACGAGCCACTCCCCGACGCGCGTGAGGCGCTCGAGTGGGCCGGGGACACGCGTGTGGCGATGGTCGACCTGAAGTTCTGCGACCTGCTCGGCACCTGGCAGCACGTGTCGCTGCCGATCTCCGCGTTCGACGAGACCGCGTTCGACGAGGGTCTCGGCTTCGACGGGTCGTCGATCCGCGGCTGGCAGGCGATCCAGAGCTCGGACATGCTCCTCGTGCCGGACGCGTCCTCTGCGATCCTCGATCCGGCGACGGAAGCACCCACGCTCTCGCTGGTCTGCGAGATCGCCGACCCGATCACCCGGGAGCCGTACGCGAAGGACCCGCGCGGCGTCGCCCGCCGCGCCGAGGAGCACCTGTGCTCGACCGGCATCGCGGACACGGCCTGCATCGGACCCGAGTGCGAGTTCTTCGTCTTCGACGAGGTGCACTACGACCTCGCCCCGCACCGCTCGCACTACTCGGTCGACTCCGCCGAGGGCCACTGGAACTCGGGCAAGCCGGGGCTCGGCTACACGTCGCGCCCGAAGGAGGGCTACTTCCCGGCGGCTCCGTCGGACACGCTCCACGACCTCCGCACCGAGATGGTGCTGACCCTGGAGCGGATCGGCATCCCGTGCGAGTTCCACCATCACGAGGTCGCGTCGGGCGGGCAGTGCGAGATCGACCTCCGCTTCACGACCCTCACGCGCATGGCCGACCAGGTGATGACCTACAAGTACGTCGTCAAGAACATCGCCCGGCGCCACGGCAAGACGGCGACCTTCATGCCGAAGCCGATCTTCGGCGACAACGGCTCGGGGATGCACACGCACCAGTCCCTGTGGAAGGAGGGGACGCCGCTGATGGCGGACAAGTCCGGGTACGCCGGGTTGTCGCAGCTCGGGCGCGCATACGTCGGCGGGCTCCTCGCCCACGCGCCCGCGCTCCTCGCCTTCTGCGCGCCGACGACGAACTCGTACAGACGGCTCGTCCCCGGCTACGAGGCTCCCGTGAACCTCGTCTACTCCCAGCGCAACCGCTCGGCCTGCATCCGGATCCCGATGTACTCGGAGTCCGCGAAGGCGAAGCGCATCGAGTTCCGGCCGCCCGACTCCGCGGCGAATCCCTATCTCGCGTTCTCCGCGATGCTGATGGCCGGCCTCGACGGCATCGAGCGCGGGCTCGACCCGGGTACTCCCTGCGACTACGACCTGTTCGAGGACGCGGACGCCGACGTGCCGCAGGTGCCCGGCTCCCTGGCGGAAGCGCTCGACGCCCTCGAAGCCGACCACGAGTTCCTGCTCGCGGGCGACGTCTTCTCGCAGGAGCTGATCGAAACCTGGATCGCATGGAAGCGGGAGAACGAGGTCGACACGGTGAGGCTGCGGCCGCACCCGGCGGAGTTCGCGCTCTACTACGACTGCTAGACGGACCCACGGCGCTCGAGCGAAGGCCGGGCTCTTCGCCCCCGAGCTTGCGAGGATGCACGAGTGTCCAGCGTCGACTATCTCCCCTACCGCATCGCGGGCGCCTACTTCGAGTCGTGCAACTGCGACGCGATCTGCCCTTGCCGTACGGTCGGAGGCTCAGCCGGCGGTCGCTCGACGTACGGAATCTGCTTCGGGGCGCTCTCGTGGCAGATCCGAACGGGGCACGCGGCCGACGTCGAGCTCCGCGATCTCAACGCGGCCATGGTCTATCGCTACTCGGACGACGAGGAAGGTTCGCCGTGGGAGTTTCGAGTTCACGTCGACGAGCGCGGGAGCGAGCGCCAGCGAGAGGCGCTCGCACAGATCCTCGTCGGCAGGCTCGGCGGGACGCTCGTGCTCGCGCTGCCGTGGGTCCGGAAGCCCAGCGACCTCCTGGAGGTTCGCGCGAGCCGGATCGAGATCGACCACTCGGGAAGGGCCGCCGAGCTTCGCATCGGTGATGCCGTCGCGGCGCGCGCAGCTCGCGCGGTCGAGACGAGCGATCGGGTCTCCTGCATCGTGCCCGGACACCATCGTCCGGGCACCGAGCTGTACGCAGACGAGTTGCTCGTCGCCGACGATCCGTTCGAGTGGGAGCTCGCCGGCAACTGCGCGTTCGTCAGCGACTTCGACTACTCCTCGGGCGACTAACGCTCAACGCAGCGCGAACGTGACCGTCACCGTCGCCGTCGTCTCCTGCTGCCCGCCGACGATCGGCGTCGGCGAGGCGGCGTCGGCGGCCGCACGGTACATGGGCATCGGCTCGGCGCCGCCACTCTCGGAGATCGCGGTCACGGACCCGAGCGTCCGCCCGGTCGCCTTCGCGAGTGCCTCGGCGTGCGCCCGCGCATCGTTGACGGCGTTCCCGAGCGCCTGCCCGTAGAGCCGCTTGCTGTCCGCGGTGCTCAGGTCCGGCCCGGACACCTGGTTCGCCCCGGCTGCGACAGCGGTATCGATCAGCTCGCCCGCTTGGGCGACGCCGATGGTGGCGGAGACGGTGTTGGACGCGGAGTAGCCCGACGTCCTCCCCTCGACGTCCGAGGCCTGCCAGACGCTCACCCACTGCGTCGCGAGCTCGCGTGCTCCGGCTGCGCGGAGCGCTGAGATCACCTTGCGCATCGCCTCGCCGTTCGCGGCAAGCGCGGCCTGCGCCGTCTCGCCGCGAGACTCGACGCCGAACGAGAGCTGGGCGTCGTCGGGAGTCGCGCTCACGGATCCGGTGCCGGTGACCGTGATCGTGTCGGCGGGAGTCGGGGTGTCGCCACGCGCAGGCGAGGGCGGCCCGACGGCGCCGGCGAGCGCAGCGACGGCGAAGAGGGCGGGGACGGCGAGGAGCAGGCGGGTCATCGGGGGCCTCCGGGGTCGGTTTCGTCCCCGCTACGCCGCAGCTGCCCGTCTGCGTCACATCGCCGGCGTCACTCCCAGCCGAGGTAGGGCGCCGCGCCGCGCTTGAAGAGGCCGCGCGCGATGACGAGCCGCTGGATCTCGCTCGTCCCCTCCCAGATCCGGTCGACCCTGAGCTCACGATAGAAGCGGGCTGCCGGGCTCTCGAGCATGTAGCCGCGGCCGCCGAAGAGCTGGACTGCGCGGTCGGCGACGCGTCCGGCCATCTCGGACGCGTACAGCTTCGCCATCGAGACCTTGCCGTGGACGACCTTCCGGTCGGCGAGGGTGTCGAAGGCGTGCGCCGCGTGGTAGGTGAGCAGGCGCGCGGCGTGGAGCTCGGTCAGCGAGTCCGCAAGCTGGAACGACACCCCCTGGTACTCGGCGATCGGAGAGCCGAACGCCTCGCGCTCCAGGGTCCACTCCGTGGCGAGATCGAGAAGCCGGAGTGCAGCGCCGCAGCAGCGCGCCGCGATGAAGAGCCGCTCGACGAGGATCCACTCCCTTGCGCCGGCGTCACCGCTCGCCGGCACGCGGTTCGCCTCGGGCACGCGGCAGTCGGCGAAGGCGATCTCGGGGTGGTGGTCGATGTACGGGTCGTGGAGAAAGCGCGGAGTTCGCTTGATCTCGAGCCCCGGAGAGCCCGGATCTACGAGAAAGAGCTGCTGCTCGCCCTCGGCGACGGCGAGCACGACGTAGACGCCGGGATCGCCCTCGCTCGTGACGAACCACTTCTCCCCGTTCAGCACCCACTCGTCGCCGTCCCGGACCGCCGTCGCCTGGAGGCCTGAGAGATCGGAGCCGGCGCCGGGCTCCGTCAGCGCCCAGGCCTCTCGGTACTCACCGCGCACGATCGGGTCGACGTAGCGCTTCGCCTGGTCGGGAGTCACGATCTCGAGCAGCTCGCGCGGGCCGCGGTCGACGACCGCGAAGCCGAGGCCGTTCGTCGCCTTGCCCGATTCCTCCTCGAGCGCGACCTGCCCGAGCATCGAGAGATCGCGCCCGCCCGCCTCGGCCGGCATGTTCAGCATTGCGAAGCCGGCGTCGCGCGCCTCGAGCCGGAGCTCGTCGAGCTCCTCCGGATCGATCGACCCGCGCTCGGCGATGCGCTCCTCGAGTGGGTAGACCTCCTTCTCGACGAAGGCTCCGACCGCTGCCTTGAGCGCGCGGATGTCGTCGGGGAGTTCGGGGACGATCACGCGCGGCAGCCTACGCTACGCGCCGTCGCGGGCCTGCTCGAAGACGGCTCGCTCGTCGTCTCCCAGAGGCCGGGAGCGACCGCTCTCGCGATCTCGGGCCACGAGAACGGCCTCCGCCTCGGCCGCGAGCTCGCCGTCTCGCGTGCGGATCGTCTCCCGCAGCGTGATGCTGGAGGTGCCGACACGTTCGAGGGCGCACGAGACGACGACCGAATCGTCCTCGAGGCGGAGCTCGCGGCGGAAGTCGATTGCGACCCGCGCGAGCACGTAGTCCCACGCGTCTCCGACGCCGGCCAGGCAGCGGTCGACCCACTCGTCTCGGCACTCCTCGAGGTACGTGGCGTAGACGGCGTTGTTGACGTGCTCGTACGCGTCGACGTCGTGCCACCGGATCTCGATCGACTTCTCGTGCGTCATGGCGGGCGATGCTAACCGCGCGAACGGGCGAGAATGGGCGCAGTGGACGACGGCGTGCGCGCACTCCTCTTCCCGCGCTCGCTCGCGGTCGTCGGCGCGTCGCCGCGGAACGTCGAGGCGGTCGAGACGGTCGTCCGGAGCGGCGTTCGGGCCTGGGGGGTCAACCGGAACCGCGAGGAGGTCGCGGGGCTCGAGTGCTTCCCGAGCGTCGCCGAGCTCCCGGAGATCCCCGAGACCGCGTTTCTGCTCGTCAACCACACGCGGGTCGAGCAGGCGCTCGAGGACGCCGCGGCGGCGGGCGTTCGAGCGTTCGTCGTCCCCGGCGTGGGGGCCGAGGCCGGCGCGGCAGCGAAGCCGGTCACCGCGCGACTCGCTGCCCGCGCGCGCGAGCTCGGCGCCTCGCTCCTGGGCCCGAACTGCATGGGCGCATACGTCCCCGGCGGTCCGGCGGCCTGGAACGGGCTGGCGCCGACGACCACCGCACCCGGGCACGTCGCGGTCCTCTGCCAGTCCGGTTCGATCGCGGACGCTTTTCTCTCGCTCGGCGGCCGCGTCGGCTTTCGCTGCGTCGTCTCCTCCGGCGCCGAGGCAGTGATCGACGCCGCCGACTACCTCTCCTTCTTCGCCGAGGACGAGGGCACGCGCGCGGTCGGACTCTTCCTCGAGACCGTGCGCCGGCCCGACGCGTTCGTGGAGGCGCTCGCCCGCTGCGCCGAGGCGCG
This sequence comes from uncultured Actinomycetes bacterium, assembly GCA_963708265.1. Taxonomy (GTDB): domain Bacteria; phylum Actinomycetota; class Thermoleophilia; order Gaiellales; family Gaiellaceae; genus GMQP-bins7. Next base: position 165,821 of record CAVPSC010000001.1, read on the forward strand.
GAAGCCGGTCGTCTGCCTCAAGGTCGGACGGTCGGAGTCCGCGGCACGGGCCGCGCTCTCGCACACCGGCGCCCTCGTCGGCTCGAGCCGCGCGTTCTCCGCCGTCCTCCGCCGCTTCGGCGCGATCGAGGTCGAGGACTTCCACGAGCTGGTCGAGACCCTCGAGATCCTCGGCCGTCAGCGCTGGCCCACCGGGAAACGCATTGCCGGGATCTCGGAGTCCGGGGGCGAGTGCGCACTCCTCGCCGACCGCGCCGAGGCGGCCGGGCTCGCCTTCGAGCCGCTTCCCTCCGACCTCGCCGACCGGCTCCATGCGGAGTTCCCGAACTACCTCTCCCCCGGGAACCCGCTCGATGCCTGGGCAGTCGACGAGGCGATCGCCGTCTATCCCCGCTCGCTCGAGCTGCTCGGCGAGTCGGGCGCATTCGACGTCCTCCTCGCCCAGGCCGACCTCTCGCAGTTCCGCGACGTGTCGAACGAGGACTGGTGCGAGGCCACGCTGCGGGCGCTCGCGCGCGTGGCTCGGGAGCAGGACCTCTTCGCCGCCGGGGTGACGGTGCACAGCGCCGACCCGCCCGCCCGCTTCCAGGAGCTCGCGCGCGAGCTCGACCTGGCGCTCCTCCGTGGGCCGCGGGATGCCATGCAAGCGCTCGCAGGGGTGACGAAGAGAACCCCGTGGAGGCCGCTGCGACGGCACGGCGACGGGCTGAGCGTGCGCGATCTCCTCTCGCCGGGCCCGCTCCCCGAGCACGAGTCGGCGCTCGTCCTCGAGCGATACGGGGTGTCGTTCGCCCCGCGCCGCCGCGCGGCCCTGCCCGACGACGCCGCGCGTGCGGCGGACGAGCTGGGCTTCCCCGTCGTCGTCAAGCTCGACGGCCCCGCGCACAAGTCGATGCTCGGCGGAGTCGTCCTCGGCGTCGAGACGCCCGAGGCCGCCGCGGAGGCCGCGCGGCGACTCGGAGGGCCCGTCCTCGTCGCGCGGCAGCTCGCCCCGGCGCCCGAGGCCATCTGCGGCATGACGCGCGACCCGGACTATGGGCCAGTGCTCGCGGTCGGGCCGGGCGGCGTCGACGTGGAGGACGTCGGCCGCGTCTCCGTCTCGATCGCCCCGATCGACCTCGAGGGCGCCCGGGAGCTCGTCGCGGAGGCGGGGTTGTCCGACCCGGGCAACGTTCTCGGAGCAGCGCTCGTCGGCCTCGGAGACCTCGCGCTCTCGCATCCGGAGATCGCCGCCATCGACGTCAACCCGCTGTTGCTCACGCCCGAGGGCGCGATCGCCGTGGACGCGCTCGTCGTCGTCTCGCCCGCAACGCGATCCGAATAGCGTCGCGCGGGCAATCTCCTTAGAGTCAGGGGCTGCTGGATCGCACGGATCGACGAACGAGGGAGGTCTGGGCATGTCGCATCCACGTGAGAGGCGCTACGGACGCAGGGAGTTCCTGCAGAGATCCGCAGCCGGCGCCTTCGCCCTCTCGAGCATGAGCACGGTGCTCGCAGCGTGCGGAGGCACGCAGACCACCTCGGGCAAGACGCTGACCCTCGCGCGACAGGACCACCCGGTGAAGTGGCCGATCTACGAGGACAACCAGCGGATCGCGTCCGGTCTCGATCCGGAGGACTCGACGCTCGAGATCTTCAACTGGAACGGGTACCTGTGGCCGCGTTCGATGAAGGAGTTCGGCAAGCAGTACGGCGTCGACGTCAGGATGACGACGTTCGACACCTCCGACGAGGCGATCTCGAAACTGACCTCGGGCGGACTCTCCTTCGACGTGTTCTTCCCGTTCCCCGATCGGCTCGGGCAGCTCATCCTCGGGAAGGCGCTCCAGCCTTTGAACCACAGCTACCTCCCGAACCTGCAGAAGACGATCTGGCCGTCCCTCCGCAGCCCCTTCTACGACGTCGGCTCGCAGTACACCGTCCCGTACACGATCTACACGACCGGAATCGGATATCGCACGGATCAGGTGAAGAGGACGCCCTACGACTTTTCGAACCCGTACGAGATCTACTGGGACACGGCCAACAAGGGGAAGACGTTCCTCCTCGACGACGGACGCGAGGCGCCGATCCACATGCTGCTGAAGAACGGGATCACGGACATCAACACCGAGAACCCGGACGACATCAAGCTCTTCGAGAAGGAGCTCAAGTCACTCATCGACCCCGTCCACATCAAGCTCTCGACGAACGACTACACGAACATCCCCGAAGGACGCGCGTGGGTGCACCAGGCGTGGTCCGGGAGCATGGTCTCGGCGCAGTGGTACCTCCCGGAGGGCACGGGCACCGACGTGATCGGCTACTGGTTCCCGAAGGACGGACACGGGACGATCGGGAACGACATGATGGGCGTCCCCCGCTCCGCGAAGAGCCCCGTGCTCGCCCACCACTTCGTCAACTTCATGCTCGACGACAAGAACGGGTACGACAACTTCGCGCAGTACAACGGATACCAGCCGCCGTTCGTCTCCATCAACCCGAACCGGCTGATCTCCGACGGAGTGATCCCGAAGAACCTCGCGAGCGCGGTCCTCCGGGAGTCGGACTTCGAGCGCGCCTACTTCCTGCTCGAGCTGAGCCCGTCCGGGCAGGTCGCGTGGCAGAACGCATGGGCGGACTTCAAGGCGGGTGTCTGAGGATCCGGCCGCTCGCCCCCTGACCGGGGGGCGGCGTCGCAGCACCACCGCCTGGTCGGTCCTCGCGCTGCCGGGCGTCGTCTGGGTCTGCATCTTCTTCCTGGTCCCGTTCTACGCGGTGCTCTGCGTCGCCTTCGGGACGGTCGACCCGATCCTGCAGACGCCGATCCCCGCCTGGAACCCGCTCGATTGGAACACGAGCGCGTTCAGCTTCGTGTCCAGCGAGCTCTTCACGCGCCACGGCGCGTTCGAGACGGTCTTCGTGCGCACGTTCGTCTACGTGCTCGTCGCGACTGCGCTCTCGCTCGTCATCGCCTACCCGGTCGCGTACTTCGTCGCCCGCCACGGCGGCCGCCGGAAGGGACTCCTCCTGCTGGGCCTGATCGCGCCGTTCTTCATCAGCTACCTGATGCGGATGCTCGCCTGGATCAACCTCCTCCAGGACGACGGCTGGGTGAACCGCGTGCTGCTCTGGATCGGCATCATCAGCGAGCCGCGGACGTGGCTCGACGGACGAGCGTCGTCGGTGATCCTCGGCCTCGTCTACGGGTACGTGCCGTTCATGATCCTCCCGCTCTACGCGTTCCTCGACCGTATCGACCGGAGCCTGCTCGAAGCGGCGCGTGACCTGGGGGCGAGCCCGTACCAGGCGTTCCGGCTGGTGACGTTCCCCCTCTCGATCCCCGCCGTGCTCGCGGGCTGCGCGATCATCGCGCTCCCCATGTTCGGCGACTACTACACGCCGGATCTCCTCTCGGGCTCGCCGCAGACGAGCATGATCGGGAACGAGATCAACCTCTACATCCGCGGCGGGCAGCAGATCCCGGTGGGCGCAGCGCTCGTCATCGTGCTGATGCTCTTCCTGGGAGTCCTCATGGGCTACTACCTCGTGGTCACCGCACGGGCGCAGCGAAGGCTGGGCTCGTGACCACAGCGTCGGCCGCGGCTGTCGAGGCCCCGCGGCGCTCCTTCGTCGCGCGTCTCCGCGACTGGTGGGCGAATCCCTGGGGGAAGCCTCGCTTCCTCGTGCTCGCGACCGCCGTCTACCTCGTGTGGTCGATCGTCCCGATCCTCGTCGCGATCCGCTTCTCGTTCAACGCCGGCCGCTCGCGCTCGACGGCGCAGGGCTGGTCGCTCCGCTGGTACTTCGATGATCCCGACCTCTCGGTGTGGCACGACCCCGACCTGCGCTCGGCCCTCTTCCAGAGCCTCAGGCTCGCCGGGATCGCCGTCCTCGTCACCGTCCCGATGGGCGTGGCGCTCGCGATCGGCCTCACGCGCTGGCGTGGGCGGGGTGCCGGCTCCGCGAACTTCGTCTCGATGATCCCCCTCGTCACGCCGGAGATCGTGATGGGCACGGCGCTCCTGCTCGTCTTCGTCAACCTGCTGACGTTCATCCCGCTCGGAACGCCCGCCCAGGCGATCGGTCACATCACGTTCTCGCTCGTGTTCGTGCTCGTCATCGTCCGCGGACGCCTGCTCGCGATCGGGCCGGAGTACGAGGAGGCAGCCCAGGATCTCGGTGCGTCGCGGCTCCAGGCGACCCGGCTGGCGCTGTTACCGATGCTCGCACCGGCGATCGTCGCGAGCGTGATCATCGTCTTCGCGATCTCGATGGACGACTTCGTGATCAGCGCGTTCCTGTCCTCGGGAGCGTCGACGGACACGGTTCCGGTGCGCATCTACTCGACGGGGAGAACGGCACCGACGCCCGCGCTGAACGCCCTGGCAACGCTCACGCTGGTGATCACGATCGTCATCGCAGCGCTTCTCTTCGTCGTGTGGAAGATCGTGCAGTCGCGGCGGGGCCCGGCCGAAACCGGAGTCGAGACGTTCGCGACCGGGCTCGAGAGCTGAGCCCTCTCGACTACGAAGCGAGGATCGCCGACGCCGCGGCCTCGCCCGAGCGGACGCCGCCCTCCATGTGCATGTGTCCGACCCCTGCGATGTCGGAGCACGCCCACTGGATCGGACCGACCGGCCGACGCAGGTCATCTCCGTACCGGGTGAGCCCACCCACGACGAACGACGCCGCGTACGCGCCGCGCGTCCACTCCTCCGCCGACCAGTCCGTCTCGACGTAGATCGTCGGCTCGAGCGCCGCGGGGCCGACGTACTTCGCCATCCCCTCGAGAACCGCAGCGCGGCGCGCGTTCGGTGCGAGTCGGCTCACCCGGTCCGCGTTCTCACCCGCGAGGAAGGTGCAGAGCACGCCGACAGCCCCGGAGGGCGGCGAGTTGTCGTACAGCTCGCGGACCACCTGCTGCGGGGCGAACCCCTCGCCGGAGAGACCGTCTGCTCGCCAGAACGGCTCGTCGTAGCCGGCGAGCACCTTGATCACGCTCCCCTGCGAGGTCGCCTGCTCGAGCCTGAGCCGCCATGCCGGCAGCGACGGCTCGAAGCGGATCGCGCCGGTGAGGTTCGGCGGGACCGCGACGACGACGGCGCGAGCGCTCGCACGCACGTGACCGGCGTCGACCTCGACCGAGTCGTCCGACCAGCGCACGCCGCGAACCGGTGCCTCGAGGACCACGCGGTCGCCGAGCTCCTCGGCCAGGCGGAGCGGGATCAACTGCGACCCGCCGACGACGCGATAGGCGAGGCACTGCTCCGACGCGAAGAGCTCGTACGTGCCGCCCGCTCCGGCGATGACCCAGAGCCCCTGCAGGAGCGAGAACGCGTGGGAGGGCTTCGTCAGGAAGCCGTCCGCGAGGTAGGAGCGGAGCATGTCCCGCGCGGTCTCGTCCGCGATCTCGGCGCGCAGCCATTCCTCGAAGGTGATGGTGTCGAGCGCACGCGCGTCGGGGTGGCTCCAGGGCGCCTCCGGGTCGAGCTCCTTGGCGAGCGCGTCGAGCGTCGCCTGGCCCGCCTCCAGCGCCTGCTCGGATGCGGAACCGAGCGGAGTCGCGTGCTCCGTGTACCGATGAGCCCTGCCCGCCTCGTCGACGTAGACGTCCTCCCCGTCGCGGTACGCGGCGAAGAGCTCGATCCCGAGCTCGGGTAGGAGGGCCTGGAGCCGCGACTGGTACTGCGCGACCCACTCGCCGCCGAGCTCGTTCGCCTCGCCGCCGATCTCGGTGTTCCAGAGGCGACCGCCGACGCGGTCCCGCGCCTCCAGGACGACGACCTTGCGGCCGGCGGCGACGAGCTTCCTCGCGGCCGCGAGCCCGGCGACGCCGGCCCCGACGACTGCGACGTCCGCTTCGATGTGCTGCGAGCTCACGGCGCTCCTCTCATTCGACTCCCAGCGCTGCCCGGGCGGCTGCTCGGCCCGTGCGCACCGCGCCCTCCATGTAGCCGGCGACCCACTGGTCCGAGCCGCACACGTAGAACGGCGGTTCGTGGGTGCCGTGGAGCCGCCCGACGCGCAGGACGTCCCCCGGCCACCAGTGCGTGACGTAGCCGCGCGCGTACGGGTCCGTCGCCCAGAGCCGGACGTAACTCTCCGACGGCTCGCCCGCTGCAGCTCCGTACATCCGCTCGAGCTCGGCGTGGAGGACGGACACGCGGTCCTCCTCCGCGACCGCGAGCAGCCAGCCGATCCGCTCCGGCGGAACGAGCCCGGAGAGGACACCGTCCCGCTGCGGCCAGGTCGAGGCGAGGAGGTGCTCCCCCTCGGAAAGCCCGTTCGCCCCGAGATCCGCCCAGACCGAGCGGTCGTAGATCGTGACCAGCTTTGCCGCGAGCGCGTGACGCTGCCGACGGAGCGACCGCACGCGCTCATCGCTCACACCCTCGAGCTCGACGTGGGCGAGGACGCTCACGGGGAGCGCAGAGACGACCGCGTCGGCGGCGAGCTCCTCGCCCGCCGCCAGGCGCACGCGACAGCCGCCGCGCTCGACGCGCACGGAGCGCACCTCCGCATCGAGCCGCACCCGCCCGTCGAGCTCCGCCGCCATCCGGATCGCCACCTCCGCGCTCCCCTCCGCAACCTGGAGCGACTCCCAGAGCTCGTAGGAGTAGAAGCCCCGCTCGCCCACGACCGCGCCCTTGCGGAGCTCGGCGAGCAACGACGTGCGCTCGATCGAGCCGGCAGCGAGAGCCAGTGCCCCGACCTCGAGCGCGCGCACGGTCGTGGCGGCGGCCCCGGCCGCGCGCAGCCAGTCGCCGAACGAAGCGTCGTCGAGGCGGGCGGCGTCCGGGTGGCCCCACGGATCGTCAGGGTCGACCGTCGCGACGAGCTCGGCGTACAGCCGCTCCACACGCTCGTAGTCCGAGCGCTCGTCCGCGCTCGCGAAGGGAAAGCCGTCCTCCGACCGCGAGACGCCCTCGACCAGGTCGTACGTCGTCGCACCGGGAACCACCGTGTAGCTCGGCTCGAGCGTGAGCCCGAGCTCCTCCACGAGGTCGAGATATGCGGTGTGCGCGGGGCCCACCACCTCGCCTCCGAGCTGAGCGGGCCGACCCTCGTCCACCCGCACCTGCTCGACCCTGCCGCCGACGCGGCCGCGGGCCTCCAGCACGGTCACGTCCGCGCCGCCTGCGGCGAGATCGCGTGCCGCAGCGAGACCGGCGAGACCCGCGCCGAGGACGAGGACGTCGCTCACGACGAGGCGTCCGAGACGAGCACGCGCAGCGCGTCCGGCGGGAAGTGCGCGACCACCTCGTCGCCGCGCTCGAACGGGAGCAGGCGGCCGGTGTTCGCGACCAGCGCGACGAGGATCGCTCCACCTGCGGTCCTGACGTGGACCTGCGTGGTCGAGCCGAGGTACACGAGCTCGCCGATCCGGGCCGGCATCCGGTTCGCGCCGGTGGTCTCGGCCGGCTCGAGCTCCAGCCGCTCCGGCCTGATGGTCACGCGCACGTCGCCGGTCACGGTGAGATCCCCCTGGCGCGCCTCGAACGCGACACCGGCGACGGTGACCCTCCCGGCGCCTGCGCTCGCTGCGTCCATCAGGTTGGAGACCCCGAGGAAGTCGGCAACGAACGCGGTTGCCGGCGCCTCGTAGACGTCCCGCGGAGCGCCGAGTTGCTGGATGCGCCCTCCGTGCATGACGGCGAGGCGGTCTGACATCGTGAGCGCCTCTTCCTGGTCGTGCGTGACGTAGACGAACGTGATCCCGACCTCGCGCTGGAGGCTCTTCAGCTCGACCTGGAGCTCCCGCCGGAGCTTTGCGTCGAGCGCTCCGAGGGGCTCGTCGAGGAGCAGGACCGACGGCGAGAGCACGAGCGCGCGGGCGAGCGCGACACGTTGCTGCTGTCCTCCGGAGAGCTGGTGCGGCCGTCGCGCGCCGAGCCCCCCGAGGTGGACGAGGTCGAGGATCTCCGCGACCCGGCGGCGCGCCTCGTCGCGCGAGGTCTTCGTGAACCGGAGCCCGAAGGCCACGTTCTGCTCGACGCTCAGGTGCGGAAAGAGCGCGTAGCTCTGGAACACGGTGTTGACGGGCCGCCGGTGTGGCGGAGCCTCGGTCAGGTCCGCGTCGCCGATCACGATGCGGCCCTCGTCCGGGCGCTCGAAGCCCGCGATCATGCGGAGCGTCGTCGTCTTCCCGCAGCCCGAAGGGCCGAGGAGCGAGAAGAACTCGCCGCTCTCGACGTCGACGGAGACGTCGTCGACCGCGGCTACCTCGTCGAAGCGCTTCGTCAACCGCTCGAGCGCCACGCCCTGCGAGCGAAGCGTCACGACCCGAGCTCCAGCGCGAGCGCCGAGGCGAGCAGAGTGCGTGCCCGCTCGAGATCGAGGAGGCCGAGATAGAGGATCGACTCGAGCCCGTCCGCGATCGCGGCGAGCCGCCACCCGGCTTCGACGGCGTCCACTCCGCGCGGCACGGAGCCGTCCGCCTGTCCTTCGATGAGCAGGCGCACGATTCGCTCCGCCCAGCCGCGGTAGTGCTCCTGGACGACAGGGCGGAGCTCGGGATCCGAGCGCAGGCTGCTCCAGACTTCGTTCCACAGCGCCGGGCTCTCGTCGGTCCCTGGGTCGATCGCGTGCGCAAGCGCGTGCTCCACGCGCGCCGCGCTCGCTGAGATCGTCTCGAGCTCGGCTTCCAGCGTCCGCTCGCGCTCCTTCTCGGCATGGACGAACGCGGCGCGGAGGAGCTCCTGCCTCGTCGAGAAGTAGTAGTGGACGAGCGCCTTCGAGACGCCCGCCTGCTGGGCGACGGTCGCCATCCGGAGGTCGTGCGCTCCGTCCTCGACGACGACCCGGCACGCCGCCCTGAGGATCGCGTCGACGCGCGCTCCGCCGGTCGCCGCCTCCGTCGAGGTGGTCACGATCCGCGAGTCTAGAGTACGCTTGACTGACCGGACAGTCAGGACCGTTGCGAGGAGCTCGATGAACGTCGACGACACCCGAACGACAACGGCAGCGCCGCCGTTTGCCCATCCGCTCGAAGAAGGCTGGACGCTGCCCGCGGCCTGGTACTCCGATCCGGCCGTCGCCGCCCTCGAGCGCGAGCGTGTCTTCGCGGGCGCCTGGCACTACGCGGGGCCGCTCGAATGGGCCGCCGAGCCGGGCTGCTTCTTCGCGACCCAGGCGGGCAACCTCCCGATCGCCGTCGTGCGAGGGTCGGACGGCGAGCTCCGCGGGTTCGTCAACGTCTGCCGCCACCGCGGCCACGTGGTCGTGCAGGACAAGGGCTGCCGCGAGACCCTCCAGTGCCCGTACCACGCCTGGACCTACGGTCTCGACGGGGAGCTGCGCAAGGCGCCGCGCTCCGAGCGGGAGCCCGGCTTCGACCCCGAGCTCTTCTCGCTCCTCCCGGTCTCGGTCGGGACCTGGGGGCCGTTCGTGTTCGTGAACTCGGAGCCAAACGCCGTCCCGCTCGAAGACACGCTCGGCGGCCTCCCTGGGCTCGTCGCCGAGAGCGGGGTCGACCTCGGCGCCGTCCGCTTCCACTCGCACTACGACTGGCCGATCGAGTCGAACTGGAAGGTCGCCATCGAGAACTACCTCGAGTGCTACCACTGCCCGACCGCCCACCCTGGGTTCAGCAAGGTGATCGACGTCGCGCACGACGCGTACCAGCTCGGAGTTCACGAGACGTTCTCCAGCCAGGTCGGGCTCGTACGCCCGTCCGCACTCGCGGGAAACGGGCGTGCGGCGTACGTCCCGACGGGCGACGTGACTCAGGCCCAGTACCACTTTCTGTGGCCCGCCACGACCGTGAACATCGCGCCCGGACCAATGAACATCTCGCTCGAGCGGTGGGTGCCCGACGGACTTCGGCGGACGCTCGAGGTGACCGACTACTTCTTCGGCGCCGACGCTTCCCCGGAGCAGATCGAGGAGCTGCTCGCGTTCGACAACCAGGTCGGGGAGGAGGACACGTCGCTCGTCGAGTCCGTCCAGCGCGGCCTCGACTCGGGTGCCGTGCCACAGGGGCGTCTGATGCTCCAGAGCGAGCAGCTCATCGCGGACTTCCAGCGCCGCGTCCGCGACGCGCTCTCTTGATGCGCAAGAGCGGAAATCCCTGAAGGCGGCCGCTTCGCGGCCTGAGCGGGCGGTGCCATGATCGCGGAAGGTCCGCGCGAAGCTGCGTTGGGCGGAGCGCCGGACAACCCCGAGGTTCAAGGAATGATGGGACAAGGCGGCGGAGCCGCCGTCTTCAGGGATCTTCGCGGCCGGAATGCGCGCACTGCGCGCATTCCGGCCTGCGAGAACTCAGAGGTTGTCGACGAAGCGGTTCCGCGCCTCCGCGAGGGCGTCGCGGATTCCGCCCGGGCCGGGCGAGGGTCGCGCGGCTGCCGTCCGCGGCTTGCGGAACGTGCCTTCCCGCACACGCCCCGCGACCTCCTCGTGCGCGTCCCTGAACGGCACGCCTCGGCGAACCAGCTCTTCGGCGGCATCCGTCGCGAGCAGGAGCGGGTCCGAGGCGGCTTTCGCGAGCCGCTTACGGTCGACCTCGAGACCGCTCACGAGCACCGTCAGCGCCTCGAGTGCGAGACGGACGTCCCGACGAGTGGCGAAGGTCGGCACCTTGTCCTCCTGTAGGTCGCGGTCGTACGCGAGTGGGAGCCCCTTCACCGTGGCCAGGAGGCCGGTGAGTCGCCCGATCGCCGTCCCCGCCTTACCGCGCGTGAGCTCGGCAACGTCGGGGTTCAGCTTCTGGGGCATCATCGACGACCCCGTCGCTGCGCTCTCGGGCAGAGTCACGAAGCCGAACTCCGCCGACGCCCAGAGGACGACCTCCTCGCCGATCCGCGACAAATGCGTGAACAACACGGCCGCCGCGTAGAGGTAGTCGAGCACGAAGTCGCGGTCGGCGACCGCGTCGATCGAGTTGCGCATCGCCCGGGGCGGCGGAGGCAGCTCGAGCGTCGAGCCGGCGACCGCACCCGCGCCGAGTGGGCTCTCCGCAGCGGCTTCTGCGGCCGCGGCGAAGCGCGTGCGGTCGCGGTCGAGCATCTCGACCCAGGCGAGCAGGTGATGGCCGAGCGTCACCGGCTGCGCCCGCTGGAGATGTGTGTAGCCCGGCATCGCCGTCTCCGCCTCCGACTCCGCGAACGAGAGCACGACCAACGCGAGCGCGTCGATCGCGTCTCGCGCCTGGGCACACGCGTCGAGCACGTACAGGCGGAGAGCTGCGGCGGCCTGGTCGTTCCGCGACCGGCCCGCGTGGATCTTGCGACCGACCTCGCCCAGCAGCCGCTCGATCGCGGAGTGAACGTCCTCGTCCGACTCGAGGTAGCCGTCGGGTTCCTGTGCGATCTCCGCGAGCCGTTCCTCGACCTCGTCGAGCTCGGCTGCGGTCAGGATCCCGGCGGCCGCGAGCCGACGGGCATGCTCGGCGCTCGCCTCGCAGTCGTACGGGAGAAGCTCCGCGTCATCGACGCGAAGGAACGCCCAGACCTCGGGATCGAGCGCTTGCCCGACCCGACCCGACCACGTCGTTCCCCGCGCCACGACGGGCCGATTATGCCGAGGCGGTCGCGCGGGTGCGCGCTGCGTGCAGCTCGACCTCGAGAGCCGCGATGCGGATGAACCCCTCCGCGGCATCGTGGGGGAAGGTCTCGCCGGTCGCGTACGAAGCGAGCTCGGTGGCGTACATCGCGTGCGGCGAGCGTCGGCCCGTGACCACCGCCGCGTTCGGGCGGAGCTCGAGGCGGACTTCACCTGTCACGAGCTCTTGGGTCGAGTCGACGAACGCATCGATCGCCTCGCGCGCGGAACTGAACCAGCGGCCCTCGTAGACGAGCTCGGTCCAGCGCTGCTCGAGCGGCCGCTTGAGCCGCGCCTCGTCCTTCGTGAGGACGAGATCCTCGAGCGCCGCGTGCGCCTCGATCAGTGCGATCGCGCCGGGTGCCTCGTACACCTCGCGGCTCTTGATCCCGACGGTGCGGTTCTCGACCATGTCGATCCGCCCGATCCCGTAGGCGCCGGCGAGACGGTTCGTGCGCCCGATCAGCTCGGCGAGCGGCAGTTCGGCGCCGTCGAGGGAGACGGGGAGCCCGCGCTCGAAGCCGAGCACGATCTCGATCGCCCCCGGCGCGCTCGCTGGATCCGAGGTCAACGCGTACGGTGCGCCGAGCGGTGCGTTCCAGGGGTCCTCGAGGACGCCCGCCTCGATCGAGCGCCCGAAGAGGTTCTCGTCGATCGAGTAGGGGGACGCTTCGGTCTGGACGACCGGGATGCCCCTCGCGAGCGCGTACTCGATCTCCTCGTCCCGCGACCGGACACGGTCGCGAAGCGGTGCGATCACGCGCACGTCCGGGTAGTGCGCCTTGAAGGAAAGCTCGAAGCGAACCTGGTCGTTCCCCTTGCCCGTGCAGCCGTGGACGACGGCCTCGGCCCCGATGTCGAGCGCCACCTCGGCGACCGCGCGCGCGATCACCGGGCGCGAGAGCGCCGAGACGAGCGGGTACTTCCCCTCGTACAGAGCATTCGTGACGATCGCCCGCGCGCACTGCTCGTCCGCGAACTCGTCCTTCCGCTCGACGAGGAGGACGTCGCTCGCGCCCGCCGCCTTCCCACGCGCGATCGACTCTTCGAGGTCGAACTCCTGGCCGACGTCGACGAGGACCGCGACCACCTCGTCGAAGCCGTACGGCTCGTCCTGGAGCCAGGCGACGATGCAGCTCGTGTCGAGCCCGCCCGAGAAGGCGACGACTGCGGCGCGGCTCATGCTCGACGTCTGTCTGGATTCATAGTATGCAAGAAGATAGCACGATATGCAGAACGTCTCCGGCACCGTCGTGGCGACCTCGTGTCGGCGCCGCCAATCCCGCATGTTCTCAGGGCTGGAGCACGCTGCTACGCTGCGCGCGGCGTGGAGCGAGTCCTCGTTCTCAATGCGAGTTACGAGCCGTTGAACATCTGCTCGCTGCGCCGTGCGCACGTGCTCGTCTGGAAGGGGAGGGCCGAGATCCTCGAGAGCCACGAGCGGCCGCTCCGCTCGGCATGCACGCAGTTCCGGCGTCCGCACGTCATCCGGCTCGTCTCCTACGTTCGCGTGCCGCGCGGCGCGACCCGCCGGATCTCGCGGCGCGTCCTCTTCGCGCGCGACGGCTGGCAGTGCGCGTATTGCGGCTCGGAGAGCCATCGGCTCACCCTGGACCACATCGTCCCTCGCTCGCGGGGGGGAGATCGGTCTGGGAGAACGTCGTCGCGTCGTGCGCGCCGTGCAACCACCGGAAGGGCGACCGCCTGCTCGAGGAGACGACAATGACGCTCCGCACGGTACCCCGGCCGCCGACGCCGATCCTCTTCATCCGACTGACCGCCGAGCACATCCCGGACGTCTGGCGTCGCTACCTGCCCGGGCTGGACGCCGCAGCCGCGGCCGCCTAGTCGATCGGGCGCGGGGCTGTCCCCTCGCTGCGTCGTTCGCCGGCCCGCCACCATTCGGCCTGACACGTACGGCAGATCATCTCGCGCTCCGGAACAACGATCTTGTGACGTCCGCGAAAGAGACGGGTCGGTCGGTCACGGCCACAGTGGCTGCACGTGATCGTCTCGCTCACGACGGCGCCGACGCTACCGCCATCGGCGGCAAGCCTTTCGCCCATCGATCCGTGCAGCCCTCGTAGCCAGACGCGTCTCAGCGCGACATCGCGCGGTCGACGGCCTCCTGCTCCTCGGGCGAGAGCGCGACCGACGAGCGGCCGCGGTCGAGGTCCTTGACGTAGATGCGGGCGTAGTCGCGGCCCTGGATCGCGGTCACGACCGTTCCCGTTCGCGTGGCGTCGAGCAGTGCGACGGAGGCGGACTGCTGGCCGCCCGTCCCCTCGTAGGCGTCGTAGCGCACGACGGCGGTGTTCGTCAGCGAGCGATCGACGCGACGGTCGACCCGCGAGAGCCCCGCCGCGACCTCGTCCACCCCGCGGTGGAGGTCGTCGATCCGCGCCTGCAAGGAGACCGCGAACTCGACGAGATCCTGGCGATCGCTGCCGAGGACGACCGTCTGCGCGCCCCGGAGCCGCGCCTGCCGTATCCACAGGAAGAGCGCGAGCACAAGGGCCAGCACCGCCACCGCAGCAGCTCCGACCGCCACCGCCAAGGACGCGTTCAAAGCGTGAAGATGACGGGGTACTCGTACGTGTTGTTGCTCGTGTTCGTCTCTCCCTTGACGGGATTGACGTCCACCTTGACGGAGATCTGCTCTCCGAACGGGACGAGGGCCCCGATCTGGAAGGTGACCGCCTTGGTCTCGCCCGGGTCGATGACCGGGATGGTCGATGTCTTCACGATCGGGCTCGGCTGCTTCGGGATCGTGAGGACGACCTTGATCTGGACCTCCTGGCTGTCCCCCGTGTCGGTGACGCCGACCTCGAACCCAAGCTGCGTCGTGACCTTGATCGTCGTCTGCGTCGTCGTCGAGAGGAGCTGTCCGCTCGGGACCGCCTTGACGTAGGCGATCCCACTCCCGTGCGAGCCCGTCGGCGTTCCGCCCGTCGACGCGCCCTGAATCCGTCGCCAGGCCGCCGCCATCGACTGCTGGGTCACGAAGTCCAGGTCGGGCACCATCACCGACGCCGGCACCGGCACGCCGCCGACGCCCTCGTCCTGGAGCACCGCCTGCGCAGGCGAGCGGAAGAGATCCGCCCAGACGACGTCGCTGGCGCTCAGACGTTGACCCTGGGCGGCGAGCTGCTCGCCCGCGCTCGTCGCGTCGGACGAGCCGGCCGTCTGCTTGAACGTCGCCTGCAGCCCCTGCAGCCCGAGGACCCTGAGACCCAACGCCTGGACGGCCGCGTCGTTCGCGTCGTGGAGCGGCCCGGGCGGCCGCAGACCTTCCGCCTTCTGCTCCTGGCTCTGCGCCTGCTGGACGTAGCCACCGAGCTTCGCGTCGAGGTCCTCCTTGTTCAGACCAGGCGTCGTCAAAAGCGTCGAGAGCTGGCCGCCGAGCTTCGCGGACGCGCTGCCGACGTCCCCGATGTCCGCCATGTAGTTCGCGTACCGGTCGTGCTTCTGGTTCGACGAGCAGCCCTCGATCCACACCGCCAGCAGCACGACGATGAGGATCCCGAGGGCGATGAGGCCGACGAGCCGCAGCAGGGGGGTCAGATTGCCCGGAGGACGGAACTGCCGGCGGGGCGGCCGGGGGCCTCGCCCGCGCGGCGGACGGGGACCGCCGGACGAGGGCTCCTCCCGGGTGGGCGGTTCCTCCTCGTCGAAGAAGTCGAAGTCGAGGATGTCGTCGTCGTGCGTGGTCACGGCGCCGTCTGGCACGCCACTCTAGACGAGGCACAGGAGCACACCCTTGCGGTGCGCGCGAAAGGACTTCGAAACGCCGCGGCCAAGAGGGCGCTACCCGTGTCGTCGCTTGCCTTTGCACCCCTCCGAGAGCTCGTCCTCGGGCGCTACCGCCCGGTCCGCCCCCTCGGCAGCGGAGGAAACGGCTCGGTCTGGCTCGCCCGCGACGAGCAGACGGGGCTCGACGTCGCGCTCAAGATCATCGCCCGCGAGGGGAAGGCCGCCGCCCGCGCGGAGCGCGAGGCGCTCGCCGCGAAGCGCCTACGGCACGAGCGGTGCGTGCGTGCCTACGACGTCGGACACGACTCGAGCCACGTCTACATCGCCTACGAGTACGTACCCGGCCGGACGCTCCGCGAGGTGCTCCGGGCCGGCGCGCTCTCCGACGACGATGCGGTCGAGGTCGCCGCGCAGCTCCTCGATGCCCTCGCCCATGCTCACCGCACGGGAATCGTCCACCGCGACGTGAAGCCGTCGAACGTGCTCGTCGAGGACCGCGAGAACGAGCTCGCCGTCCGGCTCCTCGACTTCGGGCTCGCGCAATTCGACGGGGCGGACACGCTGACCGCAGTCGGAGACGTGCCCGGAACGCTCGCGTACATCGCCCCGGAGCGGCTCGCCGGCGAGGAGGCGACCGCCGAGAGCGACGTCTGGGCTGTCGGCGTCGTCCTCTGGGAGGCGCTCGCGGACAAGCATCCGTTCTGGGGAGTCCCGCTGCAGGAGGTCGCGCGCTCGATCGAGGCCGGAGCTCCGTCCCTCGCCCGCGAGCGGCCCGACCTGCCGCGTCGCGTGCTCACAGCCGTGGATCATGCCCTCGACCCGGACCCGGCGACACGCCCGCGGGCGTCGTCGCTCGCATCCGACCTGCGTCGCTCGGTCGGGAGCGCCGTGCCCCTCGAGACCGAGCGGAGGAAGCGCGCGGAGATCTCTGCACCAACGGATCTCGTAGCGCGGCTCGTTCCCGCCGCGCTCGCCGCGGTGACGGCAGGGCTGGGCGCGACGCTCCTCCCGTTCTGGCCCTCGTTCCTGGTCGCGGCGCTGGTCGTCGCGGCCGCGGTCTCGGCAGCCCTCCGGCCGAGGCTGGGCCTCGCGATCGCCCTCTCCGCACCTGTGTTCCCGCTCGGGAACGAAGCGCGGAGCCTCGCGGTCGTCTACTGCGTGTTCGCGCTCGGCTGGCTCGCGCTCACGTGGCGGGACGCACGCATGGGACTCCTCTTCGCCGCCGGGCCGTTGCTCGCCCCGCTCGGGGCACTCGCGCTCGTTCCCCTCGCGGTCCAACCCGCCTGCGGTACGGTCCGCCGGGCTGTCCAGGGAGCAACGGCCGTTCTCGCCGCCGTCCTCGTCACCGGTGTCTCGTCCGGTGCCCTGCCCGTCAGCGGGGCGCCTGTCGAGCCGATCGACATCTCGCCGCTCGACACGTCGACGAGGGTCGCCGCCGGCGTCTGGCAGACGCTCGCTCTCCATCCCGCCGTGCTCGTCGGCTCGCTCGTCATCGCAATCGCCGCCGCGTCTCTCCCCTACGCGCGGGCGGGCTCGCGCTACGGCATCGGCGTCGTCGGAGGCGTCCTCGTCGTCGGCACGATCGCCGCCGGAGCCGGCGTCGCAGCCTGCCTGCTCGTCGCCTTCGTCTGGGGCCTGGCGGCGGTCCGGGCTGCCAGAACCGGCCGCTAGACTCGGCGCGGAGGACGTCCTCCGACCCGTATGGGCGTGCTACGGAGCATCGAGTCGAAGATCGAGGGCCTCTTCGAGGGCGTCTTCGGGCGGGCCTTCCGGACGCACGTGCAGCCGATCGAGCTGGCGCGCAAGCTCGTCAAGGAGATGGACGACCACCGCAACGTCTCGGTCTCGCGCGTGTACGTCCCGAACGAGTACACGATCTACCTCTCCCCGCAGGACCGTCGCCAGTTCGGCGGATACGAGGGCTCGCTCGTCGGAGAGCTGCAGGAGTACCTCGCCGAGCATGCCCGCCGCGAGCGCTATGCCCTGCCCGGGCCGCCAACCGTCGTCGTGACGACCGACGAGGATCTCGCGGTGGGCGAGTTCGGGATCGCCACACGCCTCGTCGGCACCCAGTCCGCGGATGGTGGTGCCGTGCCGCCGGCCCTCCCGCCGGCCGAGCCCGCGCACACGATGGTCTATCGAGCGCCGGTCCCCGTCGTCCCGCTGCCCGAGCCGGACCTGGAGCCCGAGCCCGAGCCCGAGGCGGAGCCGAGGCCGGAGCGTGTGACGGTCACGTTCGCGGGGCGCGAGCATCCGATCGAGGTCGAGCGCGTCGTCCTCGGGCGCTCTCGCGAATGCGAGCTGCGCGTGCCCGACCTCAACGTCTCGCGGCGCCACGCCGAGATCCGCCGAGAGGACGGCAGCTACTGGATCGTCGACCTCGGCTCCATGAACGGAACGATCGTGAACGGGAAGCGCGTCGACAGAAAGCAACTCGACGACGGGGACCGGATCACACTCGGCTCGACCGAGATCGCGTTCGCCCGCTCCGTTCCGGCGTCGTGACGATCGCGGCGCTCTCGACCGACGAGACGCTTCTCGTCCTCAAGCTTGCGTTCCTCGTGCTCCTCTACGGGTTCATCGCCCTCGTTGTCCGCTCGGCGACGAAGGACATCGGCGGGGCGCCGCAGGAGAGCATCATCCTCGGCGCAGCCGAGGCCGCCTCGCTGCGCGCGCGTATCCCCGTGCGACCCGCTCGCTTCGTCGTCGTCGACGGCCCGGGCCTCGAGACCGGTAGCGTCCTCGAGCTCGCCGAGCCGACCGTCGCCGGGCGCGGCCCGGAGTCGACCCTTCAGCTCGACGGCGACGATTTCGCGTCGGCGCAACATGCGCTCATCGCGCCCCGTGTGGACGGCGTCTGGGTCGAGGACCTCCGCTCCACGAACGGCACCTTCGTGAACGGCGCCCGCGTGACGAGCGAGCGGCTGCTCCGGCCGGGTGACGTGCTCCGGCTCGGCCAGACGGAGCTGAGGCTCGAGCGATGAAGATCGGTCGCGCGTCGTGGCTCACGGACACGGGCCGGAGGCGCCTCCGGAACGAGGACGCGTACGTCTTCGAGCCTCCGCTCTTCGCGATCGCCGACGGCATGGGAGGAGCGCGCGCGGGGGAGGTCGCGGCCGGGCTCGCCGCAGCCGCGCTCAGGGACGGCGGAGGCGACGTCGACGACGAGGCGGGGCTCGAGGCCGTGATCGACGAGGCCAACCGCCGCGTCTGGGACCGGTCCGTCGCCGACCCCGAGACCGCGGGCATGGGGACGACCGTGACGATCGCCGTCGTCGATGCGTCTGCGGAGCGCGTGCTCTTCGGCCACGTCGGGGATTCGCGCGCATATCGGTTCCGTGAGGAGACGCTCGAGCAGATCACCACCGACCATTCGCTCGTCGCCGAGCTCGTCGAGAGCGGCGTGCTGACGCCCGAAGAAGCCGCGCGGCATCCCCAACGGTCAGCGATCACGCGTGCCGTCGGAACCGAGCGTGCGATCGAGGCGGACGTGTTCTCGGTGCCGGCGCGCGTCGGCGACATCTTCCTCATCTGCTCCGACGGCCTGACGGACATGCTCGTCGAGGAGGAGATCGCCTCCTGCATCGTCGAGGCGGACGGCGATCCGGCCACGGCTGCGCAGGCCCTCGTCGCGGCGGCGAACGCGCACGGCGGCGAGGACAACATCACCGTCGTCCTCTTCGAGCTGGTGGAGGGAAGCGAAGAGGAGAGCCCGCCGGAGGTGGGCGCGACGATCGCCGCTCCCGCCGTCGACGAGCCCCCGGTGCCTTCCGGCGGCGACGGCGAGCCCGAGGGCGAGGTCGACGACACAGCGGCTGCGTCCGATTCGTCCCTTCGCCGCCACGGCGCGGGCCCCGGCGGCCGGGTCGCCGCGCTCCTCCTCATCCTCGGCGTCCTCCTCGTCGGCGCGCTCGTCGTCTACTGGAGCCTGACCAGGTGAGCGCTCGCAACCGCGAGCTCGCGGGAATCGTCGCCGCTTCCGTCATCGTGGGAGTTGCGCTCTCGAGCGTCACCATCGTCCAGAGCTCGGAGATCACGACGCGGGCCGTGACCTACGCCGCCGCGTTCCTCGGCCTCTATCTCGTCGCCCATCTCGTCGCGCGGCGCACCGTGCCGTACGCCGATGGCGCGCTCCTGCCTCTCACCGCCGTCCTCACGGCGTTCGGGCTCACCCTCAACTACCGACTCGACCCGTCGGACGGCGGCCGTCAGGCTACCTGGGTGTTCATCGGCGTCGCGATCTTCGCAGCGGCGCTCATCTGGCTGCGCCACGACTACCGCATCCTCGAGTCCTACCGCTACCTCTTCGGGGTCGCTGCCGTCGTGCTGCTCCTGCTCCCGTCGGCGCCGGTCATCGGAGAGCGCGTCAACGGCGTACGCCTGTGGGTCAGCCTCGGGCCCTTCCAGTTCCAGCCGGGCGAGCTCGCCAAGATCTTCCTCATCCTCTTCCTCGCGGGCTACCTGCGCGAGAAGCGCGAGACCCTGGCGCAGGGACGCCTGAAGGACATCGGGCCGCTGCTCGCGATCTGGGGCGCCGCGATGCTCGTCATCGTCCAGACGAACGACCTCGGGAGCGCGCTCCTCAACTTCGGGATCTTCCTCGCGATGGTGTACGTGGCGACAGGCAGGGCGCTGTTCGTCCTCGTCGGGAGCGTGCTCTTCGTCGGTGGTGCGGCGCTCCTCTACAACGCGCTCTCCCACGTACAGGAGCGCGTCACGATCTGGCTGCATCCGTGGACGACGGAGAAGGTCTACTGCGCCGTCAACGGGCAGCTCGAGCTTCGCCAGGACTGCGCGTCGTACCAGCTCGTCCGCGGGCTCTACTCGATCGCGAACGGCGGCTTCGGGGGGACGGGCCTGGGCAAGGGCACGTTCACGAACACGGACGGATCGGCGCTCATCCCGTACCTGCGCACGGACTTCATCTACTCGGCGATCGCGCAGGAGCTCGGCCTCATCGGGGCGGCAGGGCTCCTCCTCGTGTACATGCTCTTCGTCGCCCGCGGGATGCGGATCGCGCTCCGCGCCGAGGACGGCTTCTCGAAGCTCCTCGCAGCAGGCCTCACCTTCGGCTTCGCGCTCCAGACCTTCATCATCGTCGGCGGCGTCCTGCGTGTCGTCCCGCTGACCGGGATCACGCTCCCCTTCGTGTCCTACGGAGGGTCGAGCATCGTCGCGAACTTCCTCGTGCTCGCGGGCCTCCTGCTCGTCTCCAACAGGGCGAACCAGCCTCGATGAACCGCCAGATCATCCGGCTCACGTACGTCTCGCTGATCCTCGTCGGCGCGCTCGTGGTGATGACGACGTACTGGCAGACGTGGGCGGCGGCTGGCCTCGCGGACCGGCAGGACAACGCCGTGAAGCGCGTCGCGGAGTTCTCGATCGACCGCGGGCTCATCTTCTCGGGCGATCCCCGCAAACGGCTCGCCCGCAACCGTGCCCGCATGGTCGGAGACAAGACGCTCTACTTCCGGCGTTACCCGTACGGACCGCTCGCGCCGCACCTCGTCGGCTACTCCACCCTCGGTCGCGCGCGCACCGGGCTCGAGCGCTCGCTGAACGACTACCTCACCTCGTCGAACGAGCACCTCTCGACCTTCGTCGACCGCGCGCTCGACGAGCTCAAGGGGCAGACCGTCAAGGGCAACGACGTCGTCCTCAACCTGAACCTCGACGCTCAGAAGGTGGCGGCCGCCGAGCTGGGGACGAAGTGCGGAGCGGTCGTCGCGCTCGACCCGCGTGACGGGCGGCTTCTCGTCATGGCGTCGTCTCCGAGCTTCGACCCGAACGTCGTCGAGACGAGCTTCCAGAAGATCTCGCGCATCACGGCCGACTGCACGCCCGCCTCGCCGCTCCTGAACCGCGCGAGCGCCGGTCTCTTCGTCCCCGGGTCGACGTTCAAGGTGATCACCGCGTCGGCGGCGCTCGAGTCGAAGAAGTTCACGCCGGAGTCGAACTTCTACGACCCCGGGTACTGCGTCGAGTACGGGAAGCAGGTCCACAACTTCGCCGACCAGAACGGGCCCGAGGTGTTCGGGAACATCTCGCTCGCCGACGGCCTCGTGCACTCGGTGAACTCGGTCTTCTGCAACGTCGGCAAGGCGCTCGGCGCGAAGCGGATCCTCGAGACCGCCAAGCGGTTCGGGTTCTACGAGCGCCCGCCGCTCGAGACTCCGGTCGAGGAGCGTCTGCCGAGCGGGCTGTACGACAAGGGGCGCCTCTACTACCCGCGGCGCGATTCGGACGTCGACCCGGGGCGGATGGCGTTCGGCCAGGAGCGAATGCTCGTGACGCCGCTGCAGATGGCGATGGTTGCGGGCGCGATCGGGAACGGCGGGAAGCTGATGGAGCCGCACGCGGTCGCGAAGATCGTCTCGCCCCGCGGCCGCGTCATCCTCCGCCAGAAGCCCGTCCTCATCCGGCAGGCCGTGAGCAAGAAGACGGCTGACGAGGTCGCGGAGATGATGCGGCAGGTCGTCCTCCGCGGAACGGGGACGGCCGCCCAGATCCCCGGCTACTCCGTCGGCGGCAAGACCGGGACCGGCGAGACGGGCGTCCCCGGCTCGAACACGACGTGGTTCATCTGCTTCGCGGGCAAGGACGAGACGAGCCCGCCGAACGTCGCCGTCGCGGTCGTGCTGCAGAATCAGGCGGGAGTGGGCGGGACAACGGCCGCCCCGATCGCGAGAGCGGTGCTGGAGGCACTGCTCCGGCCAACGAATCCCTAACCTCTCAGCCAATGGCCACCCAGGACACCCTCTCCGGAACGCTCTTCGCAGGGCGCTACCGCATCTCGCGAAAGCTCGGCGGTGGCGGGATGGCCGACGTCTACCTGGCGGAGGACCAGGAGCTCGGACGCCGGGTGGCGATCAAGATGCTGCACGAGCGCTACACGAACGACGAGCAGTTCGTCGAGCGCTTCCGGCGCGAGGCGACGCACGCGGCAGGCCTCTCCCATCCGAACATCGTCTCGATCTACGACCGTGGGACGAGCGACGGCTCCTACTTCATCGTCATGGAGTACGTCGAGGGACGGACGCTCAAGGAGCTCGTCCGCGGACGCGGGCCGTGCCCGATTCCCGTCGCGATCGCGTACACGCGCCAGATCCTCGCTGCCCTGCGCTACGCGCACCGGAACGGCGTCGTCCACCGGGACATCAAGCCGCACAACGTGATCGTCGACCCGGAAGGCGTCGTCAAGGTGACGGACTTCGGCATCGCCCGCGCAGGCCCGAGCCAGATGACCGAAGAGGGCGCGATCATCGGGACCGCGCAGTACCTCTCGCCCGAGCAGGCCCGCGGCGCCCCGGTCGACCAGACGTCCGACCTCTACTCGGCCGGGATCGTCCTCTACGAGCTGCTCACGGGCGAGGTGCCGTTCACCGGTGAGACGCCCGTCGAGATTGCGATGAAGCACCTGTCCGAGGTGCCCGCTCCGCCGTCCGAGCTCCGGCCCGAGGTACCTCCGGATCTCGATCTCGTCGTCCTCCGCGCGCTCGCCAAGGAGCCCGCCGAGCGCTACCAGTCCGCCGCAGCCATGGACGCCGACCTCGAGACCGTGGCGCACGGCGGCCACGTGCCGATGGAGACCTCCGACGCCGCGACGATCGTCCTCGCGGGTGGCCGCGTGCTCGATGCGGACACGGCAGCGACGCAGCTCCGCCGGCCGGCTGGCTACCCGCCGCAGTACGAGCCTCCCCCTCGTCGCCGCGTCATCTGGCCGTGGTTCCTCGGGATCGGCGCCGTACTCGCGATAGTGGCCGGTGGCTGGCTCCTGTACGAGGCGGTCCAGCGCCAGATCCAGAGCCAGGCTCCGATCGCAGTGCCGTACGTCGTCGGGCTCCAGCAGGCGCAGGCGGTGAACCTCGTGCTGAACAAGAACCTCACTCCGCGCGTGCGACGCAAGCCCAACTCGGACGTCGAGGAAGGATTCGTCTTCGCGCAGACGCCCACCGAGGGCACACGCGTCGACAAAGACACGACCGTCGTGATCGACGTCTCCTCCGGGAAGCCGCAGGTCACCATTCCGAGTGTGGTCGGCGAGAGTGCCACGGACGCGGTCCAGAAGCTCACGCAGTCCGGCCTGGACGCGCAGGTCGCGAACGTGCACTCGGACATGCCGGAAGGCCAGGTCGTCGCCCAGAAACCCGCGGCCGGGCTCGTCGTGGTCGAGGGGACGCAGGTCCGCATCAACGTCTCCTCGGGCCCGAAGCCGATCAGCGTGCCGCCCGTGGTCGGACTCCAGTACTCCGATGCCGCTTCACAGCTCCAGAAAGCGGGCTTCCAGGTCTCGAGGGTCGACGTCGACTCCGAGCTCGAGAAGGGCGTCGTCGTCGACCAGGCACCGGACGGCGGCCAAACGGCCGCCAAGAACTCTACGGTGACCCTCTCCGTGTCGAAGGGCGCGGCGACGGCAGCCGTGCCCGACGTCACGAGCTTCCAGCTCTCGGACGCACAGGCCGCGCTCCAGTCGGCGGGGTTCAAGTCGCAGGTCGTGCTCGAGGACACGACGGATCCGACGCTGGACGGGTTCGTCATCTCGCAGGATCCGACCGGCGGCAGCCAGGCGAAGCCGGGCACGTCGATCACGCTCTTCGTCGGCCGCTTCACGGGCGACACGACGTCGACCACGACGACCCCGACCACGCCGACGCCGTGACGCGCAAGCTTCGCGTGGCTGTCCTCGCGGGCGGCCGCTCGAGCGAGCACGAGATCTCTGTGGCGTCCGCCGCGTCGGTCGCCGCCGCGCTCGATCCGGCGCGCTACGAGACAACGACGATCGAGATCTCGCGCGACGGCCGTTGGCGGCTCGGCCCCACGCTGGCAGAGGCGATCCCGTCGTCGGGTGTCGAGCCGGCCGTCGAGACGCTCCCCGTCGTCGCGGACTCGCCGCCGGCCGAGGCGCTCGGGCGGATCGACGTCGTCCTGCCGATCCTGCACGGCCCGTTCGGGGAGGACGGAACCGTCCAGGGGCTCCTCGAGCTCGCCGGCATCCCGTACGTGGGAGCCGGGGTCGCGGCCTCGGCTCTGTGCATGGACAAGGACCTGTTCAAGGCCGTCCTTCGCGACCGCGGAATCGCGGTCGCCCGTAACGTCACGCTCCGCGACGGCGATCCGGTGCGGCACGACTTCCCCTACCCGGTCTTCGTCAAGCCCGCGCGCCTCGGCTCCTCGGTCGGGATCACCAAGGTGCACGTCGAGAGCGAGCTGGAGACCGCGGTCGAGCTGGCCCGGCGGCACGACGACAAGGTCCTGATCGAGGAGCTCGTCCCCGGAACCGAGGTCGAATGCGGCGTCCTCGGCAATCGCCACCCGATCGCCTCGGCCGTCGGCGAGATCGTCGCCCACGAGGAGTGGTACGACTACTCGGCGAAGTACGACGAGGGCGGCATGGACCTGATCGTCCCGGCGCGCGTCCCGGAGGACGTCATCGAACGTGTCCGCCGGTTGGCGGTCGAGTCGTTCGTGGCGACCGAATGCGAGGGGATGGCGCGGGTCGACCTGTTCGTCCGCCCGGACGGCGAGGTGATCGTCAACGAGCTGAACACGATCCCCGGGTTCACGGAGACGAGCGTGTACGCGAAGCTCTTCGAGGCTTCGGGAATCCCGTACGACGCGCTCCTCGATCGCCTGATCGAGCTCGCGCTCGAGCGACACGACCGGCGCTCGCAGCTCCTGTACTAGACGAGCCGACGCGCTAGCCGAGCACGGAGGAGAGGGCGTCCTCCCAGGCCGCGAGGCCCTCGTCCAGCTCCGGCTCGGCAATGGTCAGCGGGCAGAGCACGCGGATGCAGTTCCCGAAGACACCCGCCTTCAGGAGCAGAAGCCCGCGCTGAAGCGCCGCCTCGACGACCGCTTCCGTGAGCTCGTGCGCCGGCGCCTTGCTCTCACGGTCCTCGACGAGCTCGATGGCCAGCATCGCGCCGAGCCCGCGAACGTCGCCCACCTCGGGCCAGCGCGCGTGCCAGTCGAGCATCCGCGCGCGAATCACGTCGCCGATCTCGTTCGCCCGCGCGACGAGATCCTCGTCCTCGAAGACGTCGAGCACCGCGGAGGCGGCGGCGAGCGCCACCGGGTTGCCGATGAAGGTGCCGCCGATGGCTCCCTTGCGCGCGCCGTCGACGATCTCCGCGCGGCCGACGACCCCGGACAGCGGGAGCCCGCCGGCGAGCGACTTCGCCACGGTCATCACATCCGGCTCGACCTCGAAGTGCTCCATCGCGAACATCTTCCCGGTGCGGCCGAACCCGGTCTGCACCTCGTCCGCGACGAGAACGATGCCGTGCGTGTCGCAGATGCGCCTGAGTCCCTCCACGAAGGACGCGGGTGCAGCGATGAACCCGCCTTCGCCCTGCTCCGGCTCGAAGACGATGGCTGCGACGTCGGCGGCCGCGACGTGCGTGGCGAACATCCGCTCGAGAGCGGCGAGCGCTTCGTCCGCCGACGGCCCGCGGTAGGGATTCGGGTAGGGCGCCCGGTAGACCTCGGGCGCGAATGGCCCGAGCCCTGCCTTGTACGGATGGATGCGCGACGTCATCGTGAGCGCGAGCAGCGTGCGGCCGTGGAAGGCGCCGTCGAACGCGATCACGGCCTCCCTGCCCGTGTGCAGGCGCGCGAGCTTGACGGCGTTCTCGACCGCCTCCGTCCCGGCGTTGAAGAACGCGCACCGGACGTCGCCGGAGATCGGCGCGATCGTGCCCAGGCGCTCCGCGAGCTCGACGTAACCCTCGTACGCCACCACGGTGTAGTCCGTGTGGAGGAAGCGGTCGACCTGCTCGTGGATCGCCTCGACGACCCGCGGGTGGTTGTGGCCGACGTTCGCCACCCCGACGCCGCCGACGAAATCGACGAACGTGTTCCCGTCGACGTCGGTGATCGTCGCGCCGCGCGCCTCTGCGGCGACGACCGGCTCGTGCACGATCAGAGGGCTCGCGACGGCGCCGTGCTCGCGCTCGAGGATCTCCCGCGTGCGTGGGCCGGGAATCTCGGTCCGCAGTTCGATGACCCGTGTGGCCGCCACCTGTCCAGCCTAGCCGAGTTCCCGGGCGTTTCTACTCGACGTGGACGACGCTCCGATCGTCCCGCGGACGCGAGAGCCATCGGCCGGGCTTCGGACCGCATCTGCGGGAGTGGCGCCGCGAGCGGCTCGCGGCCCAGGCGAGCTCAACCGCCCGCAGGACCGAGCGTTCCGTCCGTGTACACGCCCTCGGCATTCCAGAGCATGAAGCCCTTCGCGCCGGCGAGCCGGGCGGCCTGGATCTGCGCGCGCACCTGATCCGGCCCGTAGGTGCGCGTGAAGCTCCAGTCCTGCACCCAGGGGACGAGCAGCGCGGCGCGACCGCGAAGGGTTGCGCGGAAGCGGGCGAGTGCCCGTGAGACCGTCGCGCCGGGCGTCGCACTCGGGTCGCTGAGCCCGAGCTCGCCCGGCCCGAAGAGCGATGGGTACGTCATCGGATAGATCGCGTCCAGGTACGGCGCCATGCGCCGCGGGAGCTGCCCGATCCCGAGATCCCGACTGCCGGAGAGGCCGAACACGGCCGCCGACACGCGAACGCCGAGCGGCTCGAGCCGGCTGCGTGCGTAACGCAGGAACGACGGCACCGCGTCGCGCTTGGCGAGCGCCTGCGGATTCGAGTACACGGTCGAACCGACGTCGCCGTCGGAGGGGAAGCGGACGTAGTCGAAGAGGATCTCGTCGAACCCGGCGCGCGCGGCCGCGGCGGCGACGTCGACGTCGTACTTCCACACTCGCTTGTCGTAGGGATCCGTCCATGCGAGGCCGGCGCCGTCCTCCCACACCGACCCGTCGCTCGTCCGGATCGCCAGATCCGGCCGTGCGCGCGCGAGCAACGGGTCCTCGAACGTGACGACGCGCCCGACGAGATAGAGGCCGTGGGCGTGCACGTCGCGGGCGACGGCACGCGGCGAGTAGAAGTCACGCGTCGCACCCACCTTCGTCACGAGGGGCGACGCGTGCGTCGTGAACCCGATCTGGCCGTTCTCGTCCTTGACGTCGAGCTCGATCGCCGTCAGACCGTCCTTCCGGAGCGCGAGGTAGTCGTCGAGCTTGCCCGGCAGCGAAGCAAGGCCCATCGTCACATGTACACCGCGCACCTCGATCGGGAGGGAGCGATGACCGGCCGGC
This sequence comes from uncultured Actinomycetes bacterium, assembly GCA_963708265.1. Lineage (GTDB taxonomy): Bacteria > Actinomycetota > Thermoleophilia > Gaiellales > Gaiellaceae > GMQP-bins7. The sequence goes on from CAVPSC010000001.1 coordinate 193,239, forward strand.
TCCACGGTGCTGGAAGGCGGTGCGCTCGGCGTCCGCCCGGACGAGACGCTGGTCCCTCCGCCGACGAACTGGGCTCCGGCGCCGAGGACGGCGACGCCGAGCAGGAGCATCCCGATGAGCGCGCCGTGCCGGAGCCTGCGCCGTCGGCGCGCCGCAGCACGACGTTCGCGAAAGCGACCGTTCGGGTCGATGGGTGGGAACAGCATCGACACCGCCCCGTGACCCTATCGCAGCAAAGACGGCAGAAGCGCAGCGTCGGCCTCGGACCGGGCTCGTAGAATCGCCGCATGGTCCTCTCCGACCGAACCATCCGGCGTCTGATCGGCGAGGGCCGGGTCGGAATCGAGCCGTTCGAGCCGGCGCTGATGCAGCCGTCGAGCGTGGACGTGCGTGTCGACCGCTACTTCCGCGTCTTCAGGAACTCGCGCTACCCATTCATCGACGTCAAGTCGGAGCAGGAGGGTCTGACGGAGCTCGTCGAGGTCGAAGACGACGAGGCGTTCATCCTGCACCCCGGGGAGTTCGTCCTCGGATCGACGCTCGAGCGCGTCACGCTTCCCGACGACCTCGTCGCAAGGCTCGAAGGGAAGAGCAGCCTCGGCAGGCTCGGCCTCCTCATCCACTCGACGGCCGGCTTCATCGACCCGGGCTGGGACGGCCACGTCACGCTCGAGCTCTCGAACGTCGCCAACCTCCCGATCACCATCTACGCGGGGATGAAGATCGGCCAGCTCTCGTTCGTCCAGCTCACGGAGCCGGCCGAGCGGCCGTACGGCTCCGCGGGCATCGGCTCGAAGTACCAGGGACAGCGTGGCCCGACCCCGAGCCGCTACTGGCAGAACTTCCGCGAGCCCTGAGCTACGCCGCCGGGTCGCACGGCGAGGTGTCGTCCTCGGCCAGCTTCACGAGCAGCGAGGTGAGATCGTCGATCTCCGTGCTGCCGAAGCGCTCGGCGAAGAGCGCATCGATCTGGGGCAGATGGCTCGAGGAAGCCTCGGCGAGCTTCGCGGCCCCCACCTCGGTCAGCACGGCGTAGACGACACGCCGATCCGAGGCACACGACCCGCGCTCGACGTAGCCGCAGCGCTCGAGCCCGTCGAGGAGCCGGGTGATCCCCGACGCTGTCAGCAACACCTGCTCGGCGAGATCGACCCGCCGGAGCTGGTTGTCCGGGGCGCGAGAGAGCCGCAGAAGCACCTCGTAGTCGCTGATCGTGAGGCCGTGCTCGGCCGTCAGCTGGGCGTTCAGCTGCCGGGTCGTCGCCGCATGCGCACGCAGGAGCGCCGCGAATGCGTGCACGCCAGAAGCTTGCTCGCTCAATACTTGACTAGACATGTTTTAGGTGGTACATTGCTTGCGTGATCAATAGTAGCGGACGCAAAGGAGAGAGTGCAATGTCCATCCTCACAGAGAGCCCGGCCACCGTCATCCCGAACGGGACGTGGGCGATCGATCCGGTCTGGTCGTCGCTGGAGTTCGAGGTCAAGAAGCTCGGGCTCATGAACATCAAGGGGCGCGTACCAGGTTTCTCCGGGACGGTCGAGGGCGGCGCGTCACCGTCGATCTCCGGCACGGTCGATCCGTCCACCATCACCACCTTCGACGAGACGCGCGACGGCCACCTGCAGTCGCCCGACTTCTTCGACACGGAGCGGTACCCGGAGCTTCGCTTCGAGTCGACCGCCGTCGAGGCTCGAGGCGACGAGCTCGTCGTCGAGGGCGAGCTGACGATCAAGAACATCACCAAGCCGGTCGAGTTGACCGGAAGGTATGTCGGTGCAGCCGCCGATCCGTGGGGCAACGACCGAATCGGCATCGAGCTCGCGGGCACCGTCGATCGCACCGAGTTCGGTCTCGAGTGGAACGCTCCGCTCCCGGGCGGCGGCTTCCTGCTCCCGAACGAGGTGGTTCTGAAGGCGACGTTCGCGGCGGTCAAGGCAGCCTGAATGAACGTCCTCGCCATCTCGGGAAGCCTGCGAGCCGACTCGTACAACACTGCCCTGGCGCGCGCCGCAGCAGAGCGCGCGCCAGAGGGCACACAGATCGAGCTGTACGAGCGGCTGGGCGACATCCCGCCGTTCGACGCCGACAGCGACGGCGAGGACGCACCCGAGGCGGTCCGTGACCTCCGCGAGCAGATCGCACGAGCGGACGCAGTGCTCTTCGTCACTCCGGAGTACAACGGTTCAGTCTCGGGCGTGCTCAAGAACGCGATCGACTGGGCGTCCCGACCGCCACGCGGAGAAGCGGCGCTCTGGGGGAAGACGGCGGCCGTCGCCGGCGCGACGACGGGCCAGTACGGCGCAATCTGGGCGCAGCAGGATCTTCGGCGCATCTTGGGGCTAGCAGGAGCACGCGTGACCGAGGGCGAGCTTTCCGTCGCGCAGGCGGAGAAGTCCTTCGACGAGAGCGGCCGCCTGCGTGACTCCCTCCTGGCCGAGCGACTCCGGGTACACCTCGAGAACCTGGCACACGAGGCCGCCGCGATCGCGCTCGTCGCCTGAGGAAACGGCGAGGGGCCGCTCGCGCGGCCCCTCGACTTCGGTGACCAGCGTTGAAGTAGTAGAGGCGCTTCCGGCAGTCGTCTCGAGGAGACGGCTGCGGCGCGAAACGCGAGCCCCCTACGCTGGCTAGGCGTTTCCCGGTGGTCCCGGGGGCACGCCTCTACCCGCTGGTACCTCCGCTGCCGGTACTTCGTGATTCGCTCACTGCCGGACCACCTCCTTTCCGCGGTAGGCGCAGGATACGCGATGACTGCGGACGTGCGCCGGCGCCGAGCGGCTGCTCGACGATGGCCATCGCGACGTCGAGAGGTACGGAGATCACTCGCCGGCGACTGCGCCACGCTCGGCGCGGAGACCTGCTCCGCGCGGGCGAGGTCAGGCCACCGGCGCCTCACTCAGGACCACGGACAGCTCGACGCCCCGGTCGAGGGGAAGCGTCACCGAGACGAGAGTCGGATCAGCTTGCCTCGCGGCCGAGTATCCGGCCAACGGGTCGGCGTGCGAAAGCACGTTGTCGGCGACGACGAGCCCGCCCGGCTCGAGCAGTGGCCTCGCTAACGCGAAGAGCTTCTCGTAGTCGTCCTTCTCCGCGTCGAGGAAGACCACGTCGAACACGTCCTGGGTGCGCCCGAGGATGTCGAATGCATCGCCTTCGACCAGCTCCGCCCACTCGTCGAGCCCGGCCGCCTCGATGTTCGAGCGCCAGAGGCGGCACTTCTCCGGATCGCGCTCGATCGCTACGACCCGCCCTCCGAGGACACGGGCGCCTGCCGTGAGCCACATCGTCGAGTAACCGCGGGAGCCTCCGATCTCGAGCACCTCGGCGCCCGCCTGGGACGCGGCAAGGGTGAAGAGGAGCCGCCCGGTAGCCGGAGGGACCTGGCGCGAGCGACGCTCGGCGGGCAAACCCGCGGCTCGCTCGGCACGGTCTTCGTCCTCGAGCCGTGCCAGGACGCCGAGAACGCGCTCGTCGAGCACTACCCGTCCTCTCCGACCGTGACGAACACCATCCCGTCCGCGATCTCGACGGGGAACGTCCGGACGGCCTCGAACGCAGGGAGCGTCATCGGGATCCCCGTCTGGATGTCGAATCGAGACCCGTGCCGCGGACAGACGACGATGCAGGACTCGGGCTCCCAGTCGCCCTCGCAGAGCGGGCCGTCGTCGTGCGAGCAGCGGTCTTCGATCGCATACAGACCCGTTCCGCAGTTGTAGACGCCGACCACGATCCCCGCCGCCGGAACCAGGCGCATCGCCCCGGGCGGCAGCTCGTCGACCGCGCAGACGACTCGTTGCACGAGCCGCTCGTCAGTCCAGGACGAGGTCGCGGGAGGACGTTCCCCACTCCTCGGGCAGCGGTGTCCCCGTCGCCTTGTGCAGGGCGAGCTTCAAGACGCCGAGCCCGAGAATCGCGCACTTGAGACGCACGGGTGTGAGCGGGATCCCGAGCTCGTCGAGGAGCTCCTCCTTCGGCATCGACGCGACGTCGGCCGCGGGTCGCCCCTTGACGAGCTCCGTGAGCATCGACGTGGCCGCCTGGCTGATGGCGCAGCCACGACCGTCGAAGCCGACATCCTCGATCACATCGCCTTCTCCGAGTCTGACCGAGACGCTGATCTCGTCTCCGCAGAGCGGATTCTGTCCCTCCGCCCGCGCGTCCGCCGGCTCGAGCAGGCCGTGGTTCCGCGGATTCTTGTAGTGATCGAGAATGAGCTCCCGATACAGCTGATCGAATTCACTCACCGCTTAGCCGAGAGACTCCTTCACCTTGTGAAGGCCGTCGACCAGGCGGTCGACCTCCTCCGGGATCGAGTACAGGTAGAAGCTCGCCCGCGTCGTCGCGGTCACGCCGAGCTTCGCCATGAGCGGCTGCGTGCAGTGATGGCCGGCGCGGACGGCGACTCCTTCCCAGTCGAGCACCTGCGCGACGTCGTGCGGATGGACGCCTTCGACGTTGAACGAGACGATGCCGGCGCGACGCTCGGCCGGGGGGCCGTAGATCTCGACCCAGGGAAGCTCGCCCAGCCTGCCGAGGGCGTACTCGACGAGCTCGTGCTCGTGCCGTTCGATCGCTTCGATACCGATCTCGGAGAGGTAGTCGACGGCGGCTCCGAATCCCACGGCCTCGGCGATCGCGGGCGTACCCGCTTCGAACTTGTAGGGCAGCTCGTTCCACGTCGTCTTCTCGATCGAGACCGAGCGGATCATCTCGCCGCCGAGGTTGAACGGCGACATCTCCTCGAGCAGCTCGCGCCGCCCCCAGAGCGCGCCGATGCCGCTCGGGCCGCACATCTTGTGCGAGGAGAGAGCGAGGAAATCGCAGCCGAGCGCCTGGACGTCGATCGCGCGATGGGGCGCCGCCTGCGCGGCGTCGACGACCATGATGGCGCCGCGCTCGTGCGCCCAGTCGGCGAGCCTCTCGACGGGATTGACGGTGCCGAGCGTATTCGACACGAAGTTCGAGGCGACGACCTTGATCGTCCCCTCTCCGCCGAGCTTCTCGAGCGTGTCGAGGCTCAGCTCGCCGTGCTCGTCGATCGGGATGGCTCGGAAGTCGGCGCCGGTGCGCCCGGCGATGTACTGCCAGGGCACGAAGCTGGAGTGGTGCTCGAGTTCGGTGACGAGAACGACGTCTCCCGGGCCGAGGTTGTCGAGACCCCACGCGTACGCGACCAGGTTGAGCGCCTCCGTCGCGCTGCGCGTGAAGATCACCTCGCGCTCCGACGGAGCGCCGACGAACTCGGCGACCTTGCGTCGACCAGTCTCGTATCCGGCCGTCGCCCGCTCCGCGAGCCTGTACACCCCACGGTGTACGTTCGCGTACGAATGCTCGTAGAACTCGCGCATCGCATCGAGCACCTGACGCGGCTTCTGGGTCGACGCCGCCGAGTCGAGGAAGGCGACGGGCTTCCCGTTGACGAGCTCCTCGAACACCGCGAAATCGGCCCGGATGCGGTGCGCGTCGAGCGCGGCAGACGTCGTTACGGCCACCAACCCATCGTACCCGGCCCCCTGTGCGGGGCCGCCGTCAGCCGAGCTCGACCTTGCCGTTCGTCGAGGCTCGCTCGGCTGCGCGACGCTGCCTCTCCACCGCGACCGTCGCCTCGTCGAGGAGGTCACAGACGCGGTCGAGCCGGATGCGCTCGGACCTCTCCTGCAGCAGCAGCTGCTTCACCTCGGGAACCAGCTCGACCCGTGCTGCGAGCGCGTACGAGAGCTGCTCCCCGCCCGGAGACGGCGCCTCCACGTCGCTCCCGGTGAGCTCGCGAAGACGCTCGAAGAGCTCGAGCGCGCGGTCGACCGACTCCGTCTCCGGCGAATCGTCCTCATCCAGGATCGGCTCGACGGCGCCGGTCTGGAACGAGCGTCCGCTCGTGAGACCGACCAGCTTGAAGCGCTCCCGCCCCTCCACGAGGACGTTCATGCGCCCGTCCTCGAAGCTGGCAAGCACCTCCGTCACGGCGGCGCGCGTGCCGATCTCGCGCAGGCCGTCGTCGTCGGCGTAGACGAACCCGAACTCGCGCTCGTCCGCCAGGCACTCGCCGATCAGCTCCTTGTAGCGGTCTTCGAAGACGTGGAGCGGCACCTGCTCCGTGGGCAGGAGCACGATCGGCAGCGGGAAGAGGCCGATCTCGCTCACGTCCGCCGCCGGAAGCCCATGTACTCCCACAGGAAGGTCCGCCCCTCGTCCTCGAGCGTCAGTCCCTCCGCGCCCGCAGCGGCGACGAGAGCCGACGGCGGGTGGAGGAAGAGGCGGTACGACCGGCCCATGATCCTGAAGGCCGTGTTCACCACCCGGGCGCCGGCACGGAGCCAGAGGGCATCCCGCGGAAACGTCAGGACGAGCGTGCGTCGGGTGAGCCGCGCGGCCGAGCGCGCGAGCTCGACCCCGTCGGGCGAGCAGCAGACGACACGGTTGAGGACGACGACGTCGGCTCGCTCCACCGCCTCGGGCTCCTCGAGCACGTCAGCGATGCGGAAGGTCGTCTGCTCAGCGTGGCCCTTCTCGCGCGCGAGCTCCGCCGCGTACGGCCCCCACGCCGACACGAGCTCCACGATCTCGCCCCGGCGAGCGCCCGAGTCGAGGAGCTCGGCCTGGATGGCGCCGATGCCGCCGCCGATCTCGAGGACCTCGCTCCCCTCGACTCCGCCGGCCGAAGCCGTCGCGAGAACGTGCCGATCGAGGCGGTCGAGGCCCCGCGAGCGGTACCGGTCGAGAGACCTCCGCGCCATGCGAGGCTTGAACATCTCCTCGCACGGCACCGCTCGGCAGCAGCTCATCGCGTGACGATAGCGCCCCTCAAGAAGAGGACGAGGGCTCGAGCTCGAGAGCCGCCGAGTTGATGCAGTAGCGCTGACCGGTCGGTCCCGGGCCGTCGTCGAAGACGTGCCCGAGGTGACCGCCGCAGGTCGCGCACGTGACCTCCGCCCGCACCATCCCATGGCTCGCGTCCGTCTCGGTCTCGACGCTCGCACGCGTGGCTGGCTCGACGAAGCTCGGCCAGCCGGTCCCCGAGTCGAACTTCGCCTCCGAGCGGAAGACCTCGGCTCCGCACCCTGCGCAGCGATAGACGCCGGGCGCGTGCTCGTCCCAGTAGATCCCACTGAACGCCCGCTCCGTGCCGTTCTCGCGCAGAATCGCGTACCGCTCGGGCGTCAGCCTAGCCCGCCATTCCTGATCCGTCAGCGTCAGCTTGGTGTCCATCGCCCGAGCGTAGCTGCCGGCCGTGGAGCCGCGATCAGGCGCGGCCCTCTACCTCGTACTCGCGCAGGAAGCCTTCGAAGAGCCGGCGGTGGCCCTGCTCGTCGTGGAGGATCGCGATGACCATGTCCTGGGTGACCCAGTCGACGCCGTCGGTCTCGTCGACGATCCGCGTGTAGTGCTCGATGGCCCCGGTCTCCGCCTCGATCACGCCCCGAATCACGTGCACGATGTCCGTCTGCTCGGCGGGTGGCTGGAGGAAGGTCTGCTCGGCCGAGAAGTCCGTGGAGCCCGGCACGACGCCGTAGAGCTCCTTGATCCGGCTGGCGAAGAGCTTGGCGTGGCCGAGCTCCTCCTCGATGTCCGTGGCGAGCGACTCCTTGATCTCCTGTGCCCGGACGCCGTCGGGATTGATCGAGCAGGAGATGTAGCTCATCACCGTCTCGATCTCCATCCAGTACGCCTTCGTCAGCAGCTCGACGATGCTTTCTCTGTGCTCGCGGTTTCCTCCGCGAGGATGTCCGTGCGCAGTTCCACTGCCATTGCCGCCTCCTTCGTCCGCTGTTCCTCGGATTGTCTCCCGCGCTCGGAGGCCGAAACCAGGTTAGGGAATGCGCGCCTCGAGCGCAGCCGCGAGCGCCTCGCGGACCGGCTGGAGGTCGATGCGGTCGAGCACGTCCTGGAAGAAGCCGCGCACGATCAGGCGCTCCGCCTCGGATCGGGAGAGGCCGCGCGTCATGAGGTAGAAGAGCTGGTCGCGGTCGACCTGCCCGAGCGTCGCGCCGTGGGTGCAGCGGACGTCGTTGGCCAGGATCTCGAGGCCTGGGATGGAGTCCGCGTGTGCCGTCTTCGAGAGCAGGAGGTTGCGGTTCTCCTGGTACGCGTTCGTCTTCTGCGCGTCCTGCTCGACCCGGATCATCCCGCGCCAGACGGTGCGAGCCTCGTCCCGAAGCACGCCCTTGAAGGCGAAGTCCGAGGTCGTCGACGGCGCGATGTGCTCCTGGAACGTGTCGTAGTCGAGGTGCTGCGTCCCGTCGGCGAAGTACGCGCCCGTCACGCGCGATGTCGCGCCCGGGCCCGCGAGGTCGTTCTGGATACGGATCTTTCCCTTCGCCGATCCGAAGCCGGCCGCGACCCAGTCGAGCTCGGCATCGCGCTCGACGCGGGCGTGATGCGAGGCGAAGTGCCAGGTGGCACGCGAGAGGTTCTGCACCGAGACATACTCGACCCGGGCCGCGTCCCGCACGACGATCTCGACCGCCGCGTTCGAGTACGAGCTGAGCTCCGGCGACGCGGACGCGTACTCCTCGATGAGCGTGAAGCGGCTCTCGGGCTCCGCCACGACGAGGAGCCTCCAGAAGAGCGCGCCGCCTTCGGACGCGTTCGCGATCCTCACATACAGCGGCTTCTCGACGACGACGCCGCGCGGCACCTGGACGAGCAGGCCGTTCGTCCACATGGCCGCGTTGTGCGCGGCGAACTTTTCGTCCCGACCGACGAGCGAGCCGAGGAGCTCGTGATCCTCGGACAGCGGCTCGAAGCGCATCCCATCGGGGGCACCCTCGATGCGGATTCCCGTCTCGTCGACCTGTGCGACCGCTCCGACGTCGAGATCGAGGAGCGACAGCGCGGGCGGCGCCTGGGTCGCCGCAGCGCCCGCCCAGGCATCCGGGTCGAATCCTGCGAGGTCGGTGAACCGCCAGTGCTCGTCCTTCGTCGTCGGCAGCGGGAGCGTCCGGTAGCGCTCGAGGAGATCGGTGCGCGTCACGGAATCCTCCCGTCCGCAAACGGCGCGAGCCGCCGGTGGAGGATGAGCGCGTTCCCGTCCGGATCCTTGAAGAAGGTCATGTCGCAGACACCGCCGTGGACGATCTCCCCGTCGAACTCGACGCCCTTCCCCTCGAGCTCGGCACGCGCGGCTACGACGTCGGGCACGCGAATGGCGATGCCCGCCGGCGAGGCGGCGAACGGCTGCCCGATGCTCGACGGGTCGAACACGTCGAGCGTGACCTGGCCGAGCGTGAACTCGAGATCGTGCTCGCCCTCGCTCTCGATCGGTAGGCCGAGCGTCTCGCCGTAGAACGTCTTCGCGCGCGGGATGTCCTGCGTCAGCACGGACACGAAATCGACACGCTCGACGTCCATCAGGGGAGCCGGCCGTCCCGATACGGCGCGTGGCGGCGATGCAGGAGCAGGCCGTTCCCGTCCGGATCCCTGAACGCGGCGCCGTTGCAGACACCGGAGTCCCACGTCTCGCCTTGGAACTCGACGCCTGCAGCTGGGAGCTTCTCCTTCGCCGCCTCGACGTCCTCGACGCGGATCGCGATCGCGCCGAACGGGAGCGGGGCGAACTCGATCCCGACCTCCTCCGGCCGCACGACCGCGAACGTGACGTTCCCGGTCTCGAACTCGATCCAGGTCTCCGTGGAGTTCGGGTTGCGCTCGAGCCCGAGCGTCTCCTCGTAGAAGCTGGCGGCGCGGGCCTTGTCGCGGGTGGGGATGGCGATGAAGTCGACGCGCTGGGCGCCGATTCCCTCAGCCAACAGAGCCTTCCATCTGGAGCTGGATGAGCCTGTTCATCTCGACCGCGTACTCGAGCGGGAGCTCCTTCGTGATCGGCTCGACGAAGCCGGAGACGATCATCGCGCTCGCCTCGGCCTCCGAAAGACCGCGACTCATGAGGTAGAAGAGCTGCTCCTCGCCGATCTTGGAGACCGTCGCCTCGTGGCCGAGGTCGACCTCCGACTCGTCCACCTGGATGTACGGGTACGTGTCGGAGCGTGACTCGTCGTCGAGGATGAGCGCGTCGCACACGACCTTGGACTTCGAGCCGACCGCGCCCTTGGCGACCTGCAGGAGCCCGCGGTAGCCGGCGCGGCCGCCGTCCTTCGAGATCGACTTGGAGGTGATCACCGACGACGTGCGCGGGGCCACGTGGACCACCTTGCCGCCCGCGTCCTGGTGCTGGCCCTTGCCTCCGAAGGCGATCGAGAGCACCTCGCCGTGGGCGCGCTCGCCCATCAGCCAGATCGCCGGGTACTTCATGGTCACCTTCGACCCGAGGTTCCCGTCCACCCACTCCATCGTCGCGTCCTCGTAGGCGACGGCCCGCTTCGTGACGAGGTTGTAGACGTTGTTCGACCAGTTCTGGATCGTCGTGTACCGGCAGCGCCCGCCGCGCTTCACGACGATCTCGACGACCGCCGAGTGCAGCGAGTCGGACGAGTAGATCGGCGCTGTGCAGCCCTCGACGTAGTGCACGTACGCGTCCTCGTCCACGATGATCAGCGTCCGCTCGAACTGCCCCATGTTCTCCGCGTTGATACGGAAGTACGCCTGGAGCGGCATCTCTATGCGCACGCCCGGCGGCACGTAGATGAACGACCCGCCGGACCAGACCGCCGAGTTGAGCGCCGCGAACTTGTTGTCGTTCTGAGGGATGATCGTGCCCATGTACTGCTTGACGATGTCCTCGTGCTCTCGGAGCCCGGAGTCCATGTCCAGGAAGAGCACGCCCTTCGCCTCGAGGTCGGCCTGGAGCTTGTGGTACACGACCTCGGACTCGTACTGAGCCCCGACGCCGGCGAGATACTTCTTCTCCGCCTCGGGGATGCCGAGCTTGTCCCAGGTGTCCTTGATGTCCGCGGGTAGGTCCTCCCACGAGTCGGCCTGCTTCTCGGTGGGCTTGATGTAGTAGTAGATCGAGTCGAAGTCGATCCCCGAGAGGTCGGCGCCCCAGCTGGGGAGCGGTCGGGCGAGGAAGTAGTCGAGCGACTTGTGTCGAAACTGGCGCATCCACTCGGGCTCCGCCTTGTGCTCGGAGATCGCCTCGACGACGTCGTGCGAGATGCCCCTCCCGGACTTGAAGAAGTAGTCCTTCGCGTCGTCCGGATTCGAGAACCCGTACTTGTAATCGGAGCGGATGCCGCGTACGACGTCGGTCTCGTGTGTGCTGCTCATGAGTGCCCTCTTCCGTTGCCGTTCGAACTGAACGCCTCGTACCCTTCGGCCTCGAGCTTATGTGCGAGCTCGGGGCCGCCGTCGGCGACGATACGTCCGTCGACGAAGACGTGCACGAAGTCCGGTGTGACGTAGTCGAGGATCCGCTGATAGTGCGTGATCACGAGCGCACCGGTCTCGGGTCCGACGAGCTCGTTCACGCCGTTCGCCACGATCCGGAGCGCGTCGATGTCGAGGCCGGAGTCGGTTTCGTCGAGCACGGCGATCTTCGGCTTCAGCATCGCCATCTGCAGAATCTCGACCCGTTTCTTCTCGCCGCCCGAGAACCCGTCGTTCAAGTACCTCGACGCGAGCTCGCGCGGAACCTTCAGCTCCTCCATCGCTGCGAGCAGGCTCGTCCGGAACTCCGGGATCGGGATGGGATCGTCCTCACCGCCGGCGCGGGCCTTGCGGATCGCGTTCAGCGCGCTCCGCAGGAAGCTCGTGACGGTCACGCCGGGGATCGCGTGCGGATACTGGAACGCGAGGAAGAGGCCGCGCTGGGCGCGCTCGTCGGCACCGAGCTCGGTCACGTCCTCGCCGTCGAGGAGGATCTGCCCGCCCGTCACCTGGTACGAAGGATGCCCCATCAGGGCGTAGGCGAGGGTCGACTTGCCCGAGCCGTTCGGCCCCATGATCGCGTGCTTCTGGTTCAGGTCGACCGAGAGATCGACCCCCTTGACGATCTCGGTACCGTCGTCGAGGGAGACGTGCAGGTCAGTGATCTCGAGCAGGGCCATTTCGTCGTTGGTACCTCGCGTCCGCAGGGTCGGCGGTGAGAAGCGCCCGCCTTGGTCGGATGGTAGCCGGACCTGTCCACGAGAGATCCGCTGCTATCGTGCGCGAGTGCCTTTCGGCCTCTCGTTTCCGGAGCTTCTGATCATTCTCGTCGCTGTCCTCCTCATCTTCGGCGCGAAGCGACTCCCCGAGATGGGACGCTCGTTGGGCAAGGGCATGCGCGAGTTCAAGGACGCCGTCACGACCTCCGACGAGCCCGTGACGACGCCTTCCGCGCCGCCGGCCGAGCTCTCGCCCGCCTCTTCCGAGCCGACCGTACGCCGGGTCGAAGCCGAGAAGGGCGAGCGGGAGACCATCTCCTAGACCGCCGGGCCGATGCTGCGCCGGTGGCTGCCACGCCGCCTGGAGCACGGCGAAGAGGCAACTCTCGTCGAGCATCTCGACGAGCTCCGGGCGCGGATCATCATCTGCCTGTTCGTGGTCGTGCCCGCGTTCGTGGTGACGTACGCGTTCCGGGGAAAGATCATCGACTGGCTGACGGGGCCGCTGCCTCCGGGGAAGAAGCTCGTCACGCTGGGGGTGACCGAGCCGTTCACGACGACGATCAAGGTCTGCCTCATCGCAGCGCTGGCACTCGCCTTTCCCGTCGTCATCTGGCAGTTCTGGGCCTTCTTCGCTCCTGCCGTCGAGCGGAACGTTCGCCGCGTCGTCCTGACGATCGTCGTTCTGTCGACCGCGCTCTTCGCCTGCGGCGTGCTGTTCATGTACTGGATCCTGCTCCCGCGGGCGCTCGAGTTCCTGACGACCTACGAGGATCAGATCTACGACATCCAGGTCCGGGCGAGCTATTACTACTCGTTCGTCTCGCTGCTCCTGCTCGGGGGCGGGCTCGCGTTCCAGCTCCCGATCATCGTGCTCGGGCTCGTCCGCCTGCGCGTCCTCACCTCCGCGCGCCTCCGCAAGAACCGCGGGGTCGCGTTCGTGATCCTGCTGATCCTCGCCGCGCTCCTCCCGACCGTCGATCCCGTCTCGCTCGCGTTCGAGACGATCCCGCTGCTCGTGCTGTACGAGGTGTCCGTCTGGATGGCGGTGATCATGGAGCGGCGCTGGCAGCGGTCATGGGAGGACGAGCCACTGGTCGGCAGCCCGTGAGAGTCCTCTCCGCGGATTGGGTGATCCCTGTCGAAGGACCACCTATCAGCAACGGCGCGGTCGCCGTCGAAGACGGACGGGTCGCAGCCGTGGGGGCCGCAGAGGAGCTGGGTGAGGGGGAACGACACCCCGACGCGGTCATCCTCCCCGGCTTCGTCAACGCTCACAGCCATCTCGAGTACGCGGTGTACGGAGGCTTCGGCGATGGGCTCGCCTTCGCGCCCTGGATCGCGCTCCACGTCGAGCGAAAGTCGCGGATCGGGATCGAGGAGATGGAGGCGAGCGCCCGCCTCGGGGCTACCGAATGCCTGCGCTCGGGCGTCACGACGGTCGGAGACTGCAGCTTCAGCGGCGCCGCGGCGACCGCGTGCGCGGAGGTCGGCCTCAGGGCGGTCGTCTACCTCGAGGTCTTCGGCGCCGACGGAGCGCAGCTCCTCGGACGATTCGCCGAGAACCGCGAGCGCATCGCCTGCGACATCTCCGACGAGGTCGCGCTCGGCGTGTCTCCGCACGCCCCCTACACCTGCTCACCGGAGCTGTACGCAGCGTGTCTCGAGCTCGGCGTGCCGGTTGCGACACACCTGAACGAGAGCACCGACGAGCTTCGCTGGCTGCGTGACGGCGGCGGCGCCTGGAAGAGCTTCGGCGATCTCCTCGTCCCGCCGCTCGGGGCGAGCGGGATCCGTGCGCTCGCCCGTAGGGGTCTCCTCTCGTCGCGAATGGTCGCCGTGCACTGCGTGAAGGTCGATGCCGAGGAGATCGCGCTGCTCGTGGAGCACGGTGTCGCAATCGTCCACTGCCCCCGCTCGAATGCCGCCCTCGGCTGCGGGGTCGCACCGCTCGCCGCCCTGCGGGAAGCGGGCCTCCGGGTCGGGCTGGGGACCGACAGCCCTGCCTCCGCGCCCTCTTTCGACATGTTCGACGAGATCCGCGGGGCGATGCTCTCGGCCCGTGCGCGGGAGGAGCGGCCGGACGCGCTCACCGCAGCGGAGGCGCTCGAGCTCGCGACGCTCGGCGGAGCGCGAGCGCTCGGGCTCGACGGAGAGATAGGCTCGATCGTCCCCGGCAAGCGGGCGGACCTGACGGTTCTCTCCCTCGCCGACTCCGCCTTCCTACCCTGGGAAGATCCGGTTACGGCCACCGTGCTCGGTGGCTCGCCCGAAGAGGTCGTCGCTACCCTCGTGTCCGGTGAGACTCGCTACGAGAGAGGAAAGGCATGGCCAGAGCTGACAGACGCCGCGCGCAGCGCACGCGGCCGGCTCCTGTCACCCGCCGCTCCGACGTCGTAATCGAGGACACCATGTTCTTCCCGCGGCTGCGGCGCCACGCGCGGTGGATGTTCCTCCTGCTCGCGCTCGTCTTCGGGCTCGGTTTCGTCGGCTTCGGCGTCGGTGCCGGCGGCATCGGCTTCGGCGACATCCTCAAAGGCAAGGGAGGCTCCTCGGGCGTACCGTCCGTTTCGGAGGCGCAGAAGCGCGTGAGCGAGAATCCGAAGGACCCGCAGGCGTTCCGTGACCTCGCCACCGCGCTCGAGACGGAGGGTGGAAACACGACCGACGCGATCGAGGCGCTCCAGAACTACTCCCAGCTCAAGCCGAGGGACGCAGACGCACTGCGCGAGCTCGCCGGCCTGTACCTCCAGCAGGCCACGGCGGCGAACGCGCGCGCCCAGAACGCGCAGCTCCGCGAGGCGTACATGGCGAGCGCCGGAACGGTCGACGCGAGCATCGTCCTCGGAGGAAGCCCTCTCATCCCCGACCCGATCACGAACGCGGTCTCGAGCGAGCTCGAGCAGGAGCTGAACGCAGCGCTCGGCGACCAGCAGCAGGCTGCGGCGGGCGCGGTGTCGACGTACAAGAGGGTCGTCGCGCTCAGCCCGAACGATCCCAACGTCCAGCTCGAACTCGCGAACGCAGCCGTGCAGGCGAACGACGCGAAGACCGAGATTGGGGCGTACGAGAAGTTCCTGAAGCTCGCCCCGAACGACCCTTCGGCGCCGTTCGTCCGCAGTCAGCTCAAGAGCCTGAGAGCGTCGAAACAAGGCTAGACTCGCGCTCGGTGACGACCGCGATCCTCGTACGGACGGCGTGCACGGCCGCGGTGACGATCGCGCTCGCCGGCTGTGGGACCGCCGGATACGTGTCGAGCGGAAACCAGGGCGCGGGCAAGAAGCTGTTCGTGCAGGCGTGCGGCAGCTGCCACACGCTCGCAGACGCCGGTACCGCAGGAACGATCGGCCCCAATCTGGACGACGCATTCGCCCAGGCGCGTGAGTCGGGGATGACCACGGACACGTTTATCCAGGTCGTCCACGACCAGATCTACGACGCCCTCGAGAAGCCCTCCACGGGCACGCCTGGCATGCCGCGCATCGACACGACGCTGCCGCTCTGCTCGAAGGCGCCGAAGGGATCGTTCTGCGTCGACGACCAGAAGCAGGCGTCCGCGGACATCGCGACGTACGTCGGCTCGGTCGCGGGCACCGGCGTCGTCACCTCGCAGAAGCCGAAGACCGGCAAGGACGTCTTCCTCACCGTCGGCTGCGCCGGCTGCCACACCCTCGCGGACGCCGGCAGCACGGGCAATGTCGGCCCGAACCTCGACGACGCGATGCCGCCGAAATCCCTGGTCGTCGACCGCGTGACGAACGGCAAGGGCGTGATGCCGTCCTTCAAGTCCTCGCTCGACGAGCAGCAGATCCAGGCGGTCGCCGACTACGTGTCGTCGGTCGCCGGCAAATAACCTCGCGAAACCATGTGGGAAACGAAGAGACGGCGGTCGGGTTTCGGGGAATGTCGGGTCGGCTACGCCGGCTGATTCCGAAACCTTGCGCACTAGCCGGCGCGCTGCGCCGACAGATCCACGACCACGTGCGTGACGGGGACGTCGAAGCGCTCGCGGGCAGCGGCGACGACACCGCGCTCGAGCCAGTTCGACTTCCCGGCCGGATGGGTGGAGACGACGATCTCGTTGGGGTGGAAGCCGCGTACCGCGTCCTCCATCGCGACGAGTGGGTCGAGATCGCCAACCTCGCCGTTCGCCTCGACGCCGACGGAGCGAAGACGCTCGAGCGTCGTGTCGAGCCGCTCCTGCGCCGCCAGGCGCGCGCCGTCCTCGTCGGAGGTCCACGTCTTCAGGCGTGAGTTCAGCGCCGGGCAGACGACGAGGAAGCGCGCCTCGGTCGCAATCGCACGCTCGCCGATCGCAGCGATGAGCTCGTCGCCGCCGACGGTCTCGTTCGCGACCACGAGGACGCGGCGCTCGTCCGGCGAGCCGACCTGATCGACGTGCACCTGCTCGGGTCTAGGCCCACGCTGCCGCAGGTAGGTCAGGATCGCCGCGCCCGTCAGCGCGAGGAAGACCACGAAGCCGAGCAGGTCGTCGATCCACGACGCTAGGACGATGAGCGCGAACGCCCCGATCGTGAGCAGGAGGAAGCGAAAGGCCGCTTCCTCGCTCCGGAACGGGCTTTCCACTACCTCGCCCAACGGGCACGATCCGCGGAAGCGAGTCGCGCCCGCGGGAAGATCCCTGAAGGCGTCCGCTCCGCGGCCGCTGCCCTCCCGTCGTCGACCAAAGCCGTGGGCACTAGATGAGGTAGACGGTCGAGTACACGACGATCCACATGACGTCGACGAAGTGCCAGTAGATCCCGGGGAGCTCGACGCCGTGGTGGTGCTCCGGCGAGTAGTGCCCCCGGAAGCCGCGAATCGTCACCATCCCGAGCAGCGTGAGACCGACGGCCACGTGGGCGCCGTGCAGCCCGGTGAGCCCGAAGAAGACCGATGCGAAGGCGCCGTCGCCGGTGTTGAACCCGACGTGCAGGTACTCGACGACCTGCGTGCAGAGGAACGCGAGCCCCATCGTGAACGTGAGGACCATCCCCGCGAGGAAGCCCGGTCGGTTTCCACGCTTGATGGACCGGAGCGCCCAGTGCATTGTGAAGCTCGAGGTGACGAGAATCGCCGTGTTGATGCCGGCGACGAAGACGGGGAAGTGGAAGGGGGGCGGGGGCCACGTCTTCGGTGCGCCGGGGTTGACGACTCGGACGAAGAAGTACGCCGTGAAGAACGACCCGAAGAGCATGATCTCCGAGCCGATGAAGAGGAGCATCCCGAGGACCCGCGCGTCAACACGGGAGCTCCTGTTGGCCGTGGGCGGCCCGTGCTGCTCGTGCAGTGGCTCTGCATGACTCGTCATGCGGGCACCGGGGCGGAGACGGGATCGACGACGACGTGGTCGACCGGCAGGCGGCTCTCCGAGCGCAGGCGCCCGATGAGGTCGCGCCGAAGCCAGCCCGAGCGCTCGCCGGGGTAGGTCGAGACGATGATCTCGTCCGTTCGCTCGTCGGCGATCGCGTGCATCGCCGCCGTGAACGGGTCCGGATGGGCGATCTGACCGTGCACGTCGATGCCTTCCGAGCGGAGCGTGGCGAGCGCAGCGCGCAGGCGGCGCTCGGCCTCTGGATGCTCGGCCTTCGCGGCGTCGCTCTGCGGGCAGATGATCAAGAAGCTCGCAGGCCCGTTGCTCGCTCGAGCGCGAATCCGGTCGAGGAGTGCCTCCCCGAGCACGGTCTCGTTCGCCACGACGAGGACGTTGACACCGGCGCGAACGGCGACGTCCGAGACGATGTGCTCCACGGGCCGACCGGCGGCTGCCCGCCGGACCTCCTCCACGAGGTCCTTCCGCAGCCAGCCGGACTTCGACGCAGGGTGCGTCGACACGATGATCTCGTCGACGGGCTCGGATGCGAGGGCGTCCTTGACAGCCGAGAGCGGGTCGTCCTCGTACACCGCCCCGTGGGCGGGGATACCCACGTCCCGGAGCGCCTCGAGCGTCCGCTGCAGCCGGCGGCCGGCGGCCGCACGGCGCGAGTCGGTGTAGACGACGTATCCCTGCTTCGGGCGGCTCACCGGAACCACGACGTGCACACGGATCGGTCCGCGGTCGGCGTGGCGCTGGACGGCGTCCACGAGCTCCTGCCCGACCAACGTCTCGTTCGCGACGACGAGCAGCGCGGTAGACCGATCGACGCCCTCGCTCATGGGTCGATCTCCGACCCATGGGCGTGGACCCGCGCGAGACGCAGTCGAGCGTTGCTCACGCGTGGACCTCCTCCAGCTCCTCCTCACGCGTCTCCGCGGTCCGGAGGACGGCATGCCGCGCACCGGGGACGCCGAACTCGTACGGCCCGCCGACGACCTGCGGGATCTCGTCGAAGTTGAAGATCGGCGGCGGGGAGGAGACCTGCCACTCGAGCGTGTTCGCGTGCCAGGGGTTCGCAGGGGCGATCTCGCCGCGCACCCAGCTCTGGCTCATGTTGTAGATGAACACGACGACGGAGGCGCCGAGCACGAACGACGCGATCGTGATCGCGAAGTTCATGTCGCCGAAGGCCTTGTCGTAGTCGAACACGCGACGGGGCATCCCGCGCAGCCCGATGTAGTGCATCGGGAAGAAGGTCGCGTTGAAGCTGACGAACGTGAGCCAGAAGTGCAGCTTCCCGAGCCGCTCGTCGTACATGCGGCCGGTCATCTTCGGGTACCAGAAGTAGATCCCGGCGAAGATCGTGAACACCGAGCCGCCGAAGAGCACGTAGTGGATGTGGGCGACGATGAAGTAGGTGTCCGAGGAGGCGATGTCGATCGGGACCGACGCGAGGTAGACGCCGGAAAGGCCGCCGATCACGAACATCGTCACGAAGCCGAGCGCGAAGAGCATCGGCGTCGTCAGGTGGATGCGGCCGCGCCATAAGGTCGCCGTCCACGAGAAGACCTTGATGCCCGTCGGGACGGCGATCAGGAGTGTGGTGATCATCATCGGCACGCGCAGCCAGTCGGCCATGCCCGCGACGAACATGTGGTGCGCCCACACCGAGAAGCCGAGGACGACGATCCCGACGAGCGAGAGCGCCATCAGCCGGTAGCCGAAGATCGGTTTCCGGGCATTCGCGGAGATCACCTCCGAGACGATCCCGAAGCCGGGCAGCATCATGATGTAGACGGCCGGGTGGCTGTAGAACCAGAAGATGTGCTGGTAGCCCAGCACGTACCCGCCTCCCGACGGAATGAAGAAGTCGGTGTGGAGCACCCGGTCGAAGAGGACGAAGAACTGCGAGCCGGCGATGAACGGCGTCGCGATCACGACGAGGAGCGAGGTCGTGAAGTTCGCCCACACCAGGAGCGGCATGCGCCAGAACGTCATGCCAGGCGCGCGCATCGTGATGATCGTGACCAAGAAGTTGAGCGCCGTCATCACCGATGACGCCCCGGCCCACTGCACGCCCATGTTGAAGAAGGTCTGCCCCATCGGCTGGCCCTCGGCGAGCGGCGCGTACCCGGTCCAGCCGGTCGCGAACGAGCCTCCGGGCGCCAGGAAGCTCGTCAGGAACATGACGCCCGCGATCGGCAGGAGCCAGTACGAGAGCGCATTCAGCCGCGGGAACGCCATGTCCGGGGCGCCGAGCATGAGCGGGACGACGAAGTTCGCGATGCCCGCGAACGCCGGGATGATGAACAGGAAGATCATCAGCGTCGCGTGCGCCGAGACGAGGCCGTTGAACGTCTGCGAGTCGAGGAACTGCAAGCCCGGTCGGGCGAGCTCGGCCCGGAAGAACATCGCCATCAGACCGCCGATGACGAAGAACACGAACGTCGTGACCAGGTACTGGATCCCGATCACCTTGTGGTCGGTGTTGACCCGGAAATAGTCCTTCCAGCTGTACGCGCCGTGCCCGGAGTGATCCTCGGGCCGCGTCGGGCGTCCGGAGATGTAGTAGAGCCAGTAGTCGAACGCGCCGACTCCCGCGAGGAACCCGACCGGCGCCATCACCATCCCGGCGATCGTGACGATGAGCTCCCAGTTCCAGACCGGATCCCAGCTCCACCACCAGCGGAGGCCGGCGACGAGGAGCATGCCGGCGAGGAAGAAGAGCGCGGCGAACCAGAGCCCGCGGAAGATCCCTGGGCCGAAGACGATGCGCCACGTCGGCCCGTGCGGCGGCTCGAAGTGCTCGGGGTAGAGCTCGGCGTGCTCGGGCTCGGGCTGGACGGTCGTCGTCACGGCTTCCGTTGCTCCTTCACCCAGGCGGCGAACTGCGCGCGCGTCACGACCCGCGCCTTGGCGCGCATCGTCGCATGCCCGAGCCCGCAGAGCTCCGTGCAGATGACCGCGAACTGGCCCGGGTGCTTCGGCGTCACGTACAGCGACGTCGTGATCCCCGGCACCGCGTCCTGCTTCTGGCCCCACTGCGGGACCCAGAACGAGTGGATCACGTCGACGGATGTAAGCGACATGTGGACCTGCTGGCCGGCAGGCAGGACGAGTTCGCCGCTCGTCAGGTTCCCGTACGCGGGATAGGAGAACTTCCAGGCGAACTGCTGGCCGATCACGTTGAGCTGGAACGGCTTGTTGCTCGCCTCGCCGTTCCGCGCGAGGACGACGGCGCTCACGATCCCGATCGCGATGACGAGGAGCGCCGGGACCGCCGTCCAGAAGATCTCGAGCCCCGTGTGACCGTGGATCGGCGGCCCGTCCGCGTCGTCGTCGAGCGGGACCCGGAACTTCCAGACGGAGAAGACGATCACGGACGAGACGAGCGTGAAGATCGCGATGGAGACAATCGTCACGAACCAGAACACGTCGTGGATGCGATCGAACTCGACCGAATCGGAGTCGGGGAGCCACTTGAAGAGGACGGCCACCAGCGAGACGCAAACGCCGATGACGATCCCGATCGCAACGAGCTGCACGATCCCCTTGCGCACCGCGGTTCGAGCGTACTGGAACCGCCCGCTATCGTGTTGTCGAACCGACCGCCCCCGCTCGAGCCCTCTTTCGAACCCTTCGTGACCCGCCGACGCACGCTCCTGCTCGCTCTCGCGACGCTCGTTCTCGTCGTCGCGGTCGCCGCGGCGGGCCGCCCGGATTCCGCTCACGAGGCCGCGGGCAGCGCGGCGAGGACGACCGCCCGCGGGCCGCTCGGAAGCGGCAAGCCGGTCGTCCTCGCGTTCGGCGGGGACGTGCATTTCGAAGGCGCGCTGCGGTCGAAGCTCGACGCCTCACCGTCGACGACGCTCTCGCCCGTCGTGCCGCTCCTCCGGCGAGCGGACATCGCGATGGTCAACCTCGAGACCGCCGTGACCACACGCGGGACGCCGCAGCCGAAGGAGTTCGTGTTTCGCGCACCCTCCACGGCGTTTGCCGCCCTTCGAGGTGCGTCGGTCGACGTCGCGACGATGGCGAACAACCACGGGCTCGACTACGGCCGGGTCGGACTGAGCGACTCGCTCGCCGCGGCTCGGCGTTACCACTTTCCGGTCGTCGGGATCGGACGGGACGCGGCGCAGGCGTACGCCCCGTATCGCGTGACCGTCAACGGCCAGCGGATCGCGATCCTCGGCGCGACCCAGGTGATCGACGACCAGCTCATCCGCTCCTGGACGGCGGAGCCGCACGAGCCCGGACTCGCTTCCGCCAAGGACGTTCCCCGTCTCCTGGCGGCCGTGCGCCGGGCGCGACGGACGGCCGACACGGTCGTCGTGTACGTCCACTGGGGAGTCGAGCTCGAGTCGTGCCCGACCGCCGTGCAGCGCGAGCTCGCCCATCAGCTGGTGGCCACCGGCGCCGACGTGATCGTCGGCAGCCACGCGCACGTGCTCCTCGGCGGCGGCCGGCTGGGCAAGGCGGTCGTCGACTACGGCCTCGGGAACTTCGCCTTCTACGCGACGCGCGCAGAGACGACGCAGTCCGGCGTCCTCTTCGTGACCATGACCGGCCGCCGTGTGGACGGCTACCGGTGGGCGCCTGCGCGGATCGTCGACGGCGTGCCGAATCCGCTCTCCGGAGCCGAGCGGAAGGCGGCGCTCGACTCGTGGCGGTCGCTGCGAGAGTGCACCGGACTCGGCCGATAATCGGAGTACGCGACGGGGCTACACTGGGCCGTCGCGGGCCGTTAGCTCAGTTGGTAGAGCAGGGGACTCTTAATCCCAAGGTCGAAGGTTCGAATCCTTCACGGCCCATCTCCAGAGCCCTTCGCCGATCGGTTGCCGCCTGCCGGCGCATACGCGCGAGCCGCACAGCACCGTGCCCTCGCCGCCGTCGCGACGGGACGAGGGCACGGTGACGACTCCGCCTACGAGGAAAGCGCGTGAGCGGCCGCGGGACTCACGACGTGATGGAGCTCGTAGAAGGCCTCTCTCGTGGGTTGCGTGAAGTCGTCCGGCCGCGGGAAGGTGTCGGGACCATGGTCGATGAGCGGCTGAACGTGCTCATCGAGGAAGCGCTGTGCCTGGTCACGCGACTCCCAGATGTCCACGATCCGGAAAACGCCCGCTTCGTCGTCGAAGCCGGCGCTATGCGCGATCAGCCCCTCGAACGGTCCGTCACCGATCTTCTCCGCCACGAAGTCGTAGTTCTCCGTCGAGCGGTTCTCGATCGGGAACTCCTGGATGTACACGACAGCCATGGACCCCTCCTTGGAAGATTGACTCGATGCTACGCCCCTTGCTCGGGTCTGAGCAATCACCGTTTGGGTGCGGCTTGGTGAACCGCCCGCTGGGGGAGAGCCCGCGCGTATCGACCCAGGCGGACGTCGAACCGAAGAGGAGGGAGATCCCGCTCGTTCCGGCCGAGCGTGCCTCGATCGCGATCTGACCCTCTGACGAGGGATACCTTTTTGGGGGGTGCGCGCGTACCGTCTGGACGTGGCCGGCATCTCGATCGTGATGCTCGACCCCCACTTCGCTCCGAAGGACCAGGGGGCTTGGGCCTTTACGGAGGAAGCGGATGCCGATGCGGTCGCAGCCTTCCTGAACGAGCAAGTCGGAGCCGGCGACGAGATTGCCTGGGTCGAGTCCGTGCCACTCGCGCGCAAGCTGAACGAGCAGGTGCTCGAGTACTTGGACGCCTGGGCCAAGATCGCCGAGGAGACGTCCCTCGACGACGACTGAGGCGAGCACGGGTTCTCCCGCACACCGCCTCGGTCCTGTCCCGGCGACCAGAGCGTCGTAGGAGTCCCAGGTCGGCACGGACAACTCGTGCCAGACACCGACGAGCGCAGGCCCGGTGCCGCATGACGCAGCGCGCCGGAGTCGTGGGCGATCAGAGACGCCGCCGCTGTGCGACTTCCTCGATCGAGCGCCTGAGGGCGTCGACGTCTCCCGAGCGCAGGGTCGACTCGAGCTCCTCGATCCGGCCTCGATGCTCGGCGAGTGCACGGGCGAGGAGCTCGCCGTTGTCGACGAGGATGTCCGCCCAGACCCGCGGGTTTGCCCCGGCGATCCGGGTCATGTCCCGAAGAGACTGTCCGGCAACGGTCGGCGGATCGACTCCTTCGATCTCGGCACCGTAAACCTGCGCGGCGAGGACGTTTGCCAGGACGTGAGGAAGATGGCTGACGAGAGCCGCGAGTCGATCGTGGGTCTCCGGCTCGATGTCGACCGGGCGCGCGCCCAGGGAGCCGACGAGCTCGTCGACCAGGTCTCCGCTCGTGCGATCCGCGCCCGGAGGCCGTGCGAGGAACCAGGTCGCCCCGTCGAAGAGATCCGCACGGGCGGTGTCGGGCCCACTCGCCTCCGACCCGCAGAGCGGGTGGCCGCCGACGAAGTTCGGGACACCCGCCAGCTCCGCGCAGATGCGTCCCTTCGTCGAGCCGACGTCCGTGATCGCGCACTGCTCGCCTGCCAGCCCGGAGACTGCGAAGACCAGCTCCGGGACGGAGCGCACGGGAGTGGCGACGACGACGAGCTCGGCATCCGCGACGGCCTCGCCGAGCCCATCGCTCGCGACGTCCACCGCGCCCCGCTCGAGCGCAACGACGAGCGCGCCTCGGTCGTCGTCGAAGCCAGCGACCTGCTCGACTCCCGCACGCTTCGCCGCGAGACCGACGGAGGCCCCCATCAGCCCCGTCCCGACCACGGCCAGCCGGCGTACCATCACGCCGTCGTTCCCGCCCTTGACCGGTCTTCTCGCATGCGGCTATCCTGGCTCGACTCGATGCTCACCGTCTCGAACACCCCGGCGTTCTACTACTACGTGCCGCGAGCGGGGCGGGAGCATCGCCTGATCTGATCCAGGCCGCACAGCCCGTTCCGCTCCAGAGACCTTCCGAGAGGAAGGTCTTTTCGTATCCGATGACACTAACCGAGCACCCCGCTACCGACACGAGCAGCCCGTTCCCCCTCGCGGAACGGCGAGACCGTGCCACGGTCGTCGAGATCGGCGGCGTCGCGGTCGGGGGTCCCGAGCTCGTGCTCGTCGCGGGGCCCTGCTCCGTGGAGTCGGAGACGCAGCTCCGCGATACGGCATTCGCCGCCAAGGCTGGCGGGGCGACGATCCTGCGCGGCGGCGCCTTCAAGCCACGGACGTCGCCGTATGCATTCCAGGGACTGGGGGAGGAAGGGCTCGCCCTGCTCCGTCGTATCGGCGACGAGACGGGGATGGCGATCGTCACTGAGGCGCTCGACCCCACGCAGGTTCCACTCGTCGCGACCTACGCGGACGCGATCCAGATCGGCTCGCGGAACATGCACGTCGCCCCACTCCTTCGCGCCGCCGGCGCCTCGGGCCTCCCCGTCCTCGTGAAGCGCGGGATGTCGGCCACGCTCGAGGAGTTCCTGCTCGCCGCCGAGACGATCCTGCTCGAGGGCAACGCGCACGTGGTCCTGTGCGAGCGCGGGATCCGGACATTCGAAACGTATACGCGAAACTGCCTCGACGTCGGCGGCATCGCGGCACTCAAGCGTCTGACGCATCTCCCTGTGCTCGCGGATCCGAGCCACGCCACCGGGCGTCGCGAGCTCGTCGCCGACGCCGGTCTCGCAGCGGTCGCGGCGGGGGCCGACGGCCTCGTCGTCGAGACGCACGCGGATCCCGCATCTGCTCTCTCCGATGCGGACCAGCAACTCGATCCGCGCGAGCTCGCCGAGCTCGCGGATCGCGTCCGTCGCGTCGCGCTCGCCGTCGGCCGCTCGCTGGGCGAAGCGCATCTGGAAGGACCGTGGGACGAGCCTGCGGCCGACGGTGTCGTCAGCCGGCTTCGGGAGGAGATCTCGAAGAACGACCGCGGCATCGTCGAGGCGATCAACACGCGGCTCGAGCTCGTCGCGCGGATGCAGCGGTACAAGGCCGCGAACGGAATCGCGTTCCACGATCGGCGGCGCGAGCGGTCACTCGTGCGCTCGCTCCAGGAGACGAACCACGGGCCGCTGTCGCCCGAGGGGCTCGAGGAGATCCTGCTCGCGCTGCTCGACCTGACGAAGCGCGAGGTCACGTGACGGCAGCTCGCTTCGAGGCGCACGCGCTCGCCGCGACCGTCGCGGGCTGACCTCGTTGCTGTCCGAGGGGAAGCCCGGCGGCGAGAGCCTCGCCGATGCTTAGGGTTCGGCTCGTGAAGCTCCTCTCGGTGGTCGGGAACCGGCCGCAGCTCGTCAAGTCCGCCCCCCTTTCCGTCGCCCTTCGAGCCGCAGGCATCGACGAGGTCGTCGTCCATACCGGACAGCACTACGACCGGGAGCTGTCGGAGGTCTTCCTCGAGGAGCTCGAGTTGCCGGACCCGCGGTACCGGCTCGATCTCCAGACCGCAGACCCACGCGCGATGGAGCCTGGAATCGCGCAGGCGCTGCGCCGCGAGCGTCCGCACCTCGTCCTCGTCTACGGAGACACGAACTCGACCCTGGCGGGAGCGCGCGCGGCGGTCGCAGCGGGCGTCCGCCTCGCGCACGTGGAGGCGGGGCTTCGGAGCGGTGACCTCTCGATGCCCGAGGAGAACACGCGCATCGAGGTCGATCACGTCTCCTCGATCCTCTTCTGTCCGGATGAGCGGGCGCGTGCGACCCTGATCGAGGAGAACACGCCCGGCCAGATCCACGTCGTCGGCGACGTGATGGCCGACGCGTGCTTCAAATTCGCGCCCATCGCCCGCGAGCGCTGCCCGATCCCGTTCGAGCCCGGGAGCTACGTCGTCGCCACGGTTCACCGCCAGGCCAACGTGTACCAGCCCAGGCTCGGGCGGATCGTCGAGGGGCTCAACCGAATCAAGGACCGGGTCGTGTTTCCCGCCCATCCGCGAACGCGGGAGCAGATCGAACGCGAGGGAATCGCGCTCGCGTCCGACGTGCGGCTGACGGAACCGCTTTCCTACTTCGAGCTCGCGTCTCTCGCCTCCCAGGCACGGGTCATCGTCACCGACTCCGGCGGTCTGCAGAAGGAGGCGTACTGGTACGGCGTCCCGTGCGTGACCGTGCGACCTTCGACCGAGTGGGTCGACACCGTGCAGGCGGGCGCGAACGTGCTCGTCGACGACGACCCCGACCTGATCGAGGAGGCGGTGACGAAGGCGGCGATGCCCGACGAGCGCCCCGTCCTGTACGGCGACGGGCACGCCTCCGAGCGGATCGCAGAGGTGCTCCACGCTACGATGCCCGCCCCATGAAGCGCGACGTCGCCATCGTCGGAGCCGGCTACGTCGGCCTTCCGCTCGCCCGCGTCTTCGCTGACGCTGGATGCAAGGTCGTCCTCGTGGACATCCAGCAGTCCCGGGTCGACCAGGTCAATCGCGGCGAGAGCTACGTCGAGGACGTCACCCAGGAGGAGCTCGAGTCCATCGTCGGCGATGGACGGCTCTTCGCGACGACCGACTACGACGAGCTCCGCGAGGCCGACGCGATCCTCATCGCGCTGCCGACGCCGCTCTCGCGCCAGCGCGAGCCGGACCTTTCGATCCTGCTCTCGGCCACGGAGGAGATCGCGACGCGTCTCCGGAGAGGCCACGTCGTCGTCCTCGAGTCGACGACCTACCCCGGGACGACGCGGGAGAAGATCCAGCCGATCCTCGAGGCGGGCAGCGGTCTCCGCGCCGGGAAGGACTTCCACCTAGCCTTCTCCCCCGAGCGCGTCGACCCAGGGCGCGGCGACTGGACGACGAAGAACGTGCCGAAGGTCGTCGGAGGAATCGACGAGGCGTCGACCGAGGCCGCCGCAGCCGTGTACGCAAGGGCCGTCGACGACGTGCATCCGGTCTCCTCGCCCGAGGCCGCCGAGCTCACGAAGCTGCTCGAGAACATCTTCCGCTCGGTCAACATCGCGCTCGTCAACGAGCTCGCGCAGCTCTGTGACCGCATGGATATCGACGTCTGGGAGGTGATCGAGGCAGCGTCGACGAAGCCGTTCGGCTTCATGACCTTCGAGCCGGGGCCGGGCCTGGGAGGCCACTGCATCCCGATCGACCCCTTCTACCTCACGTGGAAGGCGCGGGAGTACGGGTTCTACACCGAGTTCATCGAGCTCGCCGGGAAGGTGAACGAGTCGATGCCGTACTTCTGCCGGTCGCTCGTCTCACAGGCGCTGAACCACGCGCGGCAGCGCTCGCTCTCGGGCTCGGAGATCCTCGTGCTCGGCGTCGCCTACAAGCCGAACATCTCGGACACGCGCGAGTCGCCCGCCCTGAAACTGATCTCGCTCCTGCGGAACGCGGGGGCGAACGTCTCCTACCACGACCCGCACGTTCCGGCGCTCACCGAGAACGGGCTCGCGCTGGAGTCGGTCGCACTCGAGCCCGGCGCCTACGACTGCGTCGTCGTCGTGACCGACCACGCTACCGTCGACTACGACAAGCTCGTCGAGGAAGCGGTGCTCGTCGTCGACCTGCGCAATGCGACGGGATCGAACGGGAGACACTCCGACAAGGTCTGGAAGCTTTGACCGCCAGGGTCGGGGTCGCGGGCCTCGGTCACTGGGGGCCGAATCTCGCGCGCAACTTCGCGGAGCTTGCCGAGCTCGCCTGGCTCTGCGACTCGGACGACTCGAAGCGAGAGCCGAACACCGCCCGCTACCCCGGCGCACGCTGGACCGCCAGCTTCGACGAGATGCTCGCGGACGAGAGGCTCGACGCCGTGGTCGTCGCCACTCCCGTGCCGACGCACTTCGACCTCGCACGTCGCGCGCTCGCCGCGGGAAAGCACGTGCTCGTCGAGAAGCCTCCCGCGATGAAGGGGCACGAGATGGACGAGCTCGTCGCGCTCGCCGACGAGCGCGGCCTCACCCTCATGCCGGGACACCTGCTCCTCTACCACCCGGCCGTGCAGAAGCTCAAGGAGATGATCGACGCCGGCGACCTCGGAGACGTGCTCTGCGTGTACGGGAACCGTCAGAACCTCGGGATCATCCGCTCCAACGAGAACGCGCTCTGGTCGCTCGGCGTACACGACCTGTCGGTGATCCTCCACCTCCTCGACGAGGAGCCCGAGCACTGCGTCGCCTTCGGGCGGGACTTCCTGACCCAGGGCGTGGAGGACGTCGTCTTCTGCTACCTCCGCTTCCCGTCGGGGAAGATCGCGCACATGCACCTGTCCTGGCTCGATCCGCACAAGATGCGGAAGCTGACCGTCGTCGGCACGGAGAAGATGGTGGTGTTCGACGACATGGAGCTCGAGCGCAAGGTCACGGTCTACGAGAAGGGCCCGTGGAAGCCCGCCGAGCGCTACGGCGAGTGGCAGACGAGGACCGGCGACATCTTCAGCCCGCGCCTCCCGAACGACGAGCCGTTGAAGCTCGAGTGCCGGCAGTTCCTGTCCCTCGTCGCCGGGGACGGTGACCGGACGAGAGTCGCTCACGACGGCGCCCGCGTCGTCCGGACCCTCGACCTCCTCACTGCCTCGCTCGATGGCAGCTGACGTCCACCCGAGCGCGACCGTCTACCCGGGTACGGTCCTCGGCGAGCGCGTGAAGGTGCTCGAGAACGCGGTCGTCGGCAAGCAACCGGCGCTCTCTCCACGCTCGACGACGAAGAAGGAGCCGCTCCCGCCGACCGTGGTCGGCCCGGACACCGTCATCTCGACCGGAGCGATCGTGTTCGCAGGCTCGACGATCGGTGAGCGGGTCATCCTCGGCGACCAGTCGTGCGTGCGCGAGCGCGTCGCGATCG
Organism: uncultured Actinomycetes bacterium; assembly: GCA_963708265.1. Classification (GTDB taxonomy): domain Bacteria; phylum Actinomycetota; class Thermoleophilia; order Gaiellales; family Gaiellaceae; genus GMQP-bins7. The sequence continues at coordinate 222,256 of CAVPSC010000001.1, forward strand.
GGGACGACGTCGTCCTCGGACGAGGCTCGCTGGTCGAGAACGACACGACGATCGGCGCGATGACGCGCATCCAGGCGGAGGCGTACATCACCGCGTACTCGACGCTCGAGGAACACGTCTTCATCGCCCCGTGCGTCGTCACGACGAACGACAACTTCATGGGCCGCACCGAGCGACGGCACGAGCTCATGAAGGGGGCGACGATCCGGCGTGGCGCCCGCGTCGGCGGCGGGGCGATCCTCTGTCCCGGGATCGAGGTGGGCGAGGAGGCCTTCGTCGGCGCCGGCGCGGTCGTGACGAAGGACGTGCCGCCGCGCGTCGTCGTCGTCGGGAACCCGGCACGCGCGCTCCGCGACGTCCCCGAGGACGAGTTGCTCGCGCCCTAGTCGCGGCTCAGCTAGAGCTGAGCTCGGTGAGAGCGGCGCACGGCGGTCGGTACGAGAGGTTCTGTGGATAGAGGGCCACGCCCCTCCGTCTCGAGAGCGACACGGCTTCAGCGGCTGACGGACGGCGGCGTGCCCTTGACGATCGTCAACCGGTACCGCGCCGCCCCGGGACTCGAGATGCGTACCTGCACGTAATAGGTGCCCGCCTTCTTCGCCCGATAGGCGAAGTACTGACGTCCGCCCGGACGTGCGGACGTGCGGATGCGCAGGTGCGAGGTCCGGACGTCCTCGATCGACTTCGTCGCGGGGAGCCACAGGGCGAGCGCGAGGTCGCCCGAGGGCAGCGTGTCCGGCGTCAGTCCGATGTACACGCGTTGCTCGGCCTTGAGCGAGACCGCGTATACGTCGTCCTGGTCGTCCCAGAAGTCCACCGAGGCGCTGAGACGCCGCTCTGCCCCCTGCACGCTGTGCAGCACATATGCGCGTGGGCCTGCGTCGTCGTTCGGCTCGTACCGGTCCGCGACGGGCACGTGGCCCGAGAGCGCTCCGATCGCGGCCGCGACGTCGAGCTTCCCCCAGCCGGTGAGGGGATCGCGTCCGGGAGCGCAGTTGCCGCAGCCGTTCGCAGAGTTCATGTCGACCGCGGTGCGCTCGAGGATCGACGTCACCTGGTCCGCCGTCAGGAGCGGCCGTAGGCTGAGGAGGACCGCCGCGGCGGCGCTCACCTGTGGGGCCGCGAACGATGTCCCCTGCGCCTCCCGGTAGTCGTCCGGACCGCAACTCGAGTAGCCCTGGTCCGAGCAGGACGGGAAGCGCGCAGTCAGCGGCCGGGGGAACACGGAGAAGATCTGGACCCCGGGCGCGGCGATGTCGTCGAAGATCCGGTCGCGGTTCGAGAACGTCGGGACGACGCCCCCCGGCCCATAGGCGCTGACGCCGAGGACGTGCGGGAGTGCGGCCGGATAGCTCGCGTAGTTCCAGGGGCTCGAGGGCGCGCTGTCGCTGTTCCCGGCGGCCGCCACGACGACCACGCCGTTCCTCACCGCGTACGAGACCGCGTCGGCCTCGAGCCGCGAGTAGCCGTCCAGGTTCGGGTCGAGCGGATCGCGGAGGCCGCCGAGGCTCATGTTGATCACGCGCGCACCGTTGTCGACGGCCCAGCGGATCGCGCGCGCCTCGGCGTCGATCGGGATGTTGCGCGATGGTGTGACGACCTTCGCGACGAGGAGCTGTGCCGAGGGCGCGAGCCCGGCGATCCCGATGCCGTTGTCCCACCCGGCCGCGATCAGGCCCGCCACGAAGGTCCCGTGCCCGAGCGGGTCCGTGCAGCTCTTCGCGGTGCAGGGAGGGCCGCCGACGAAGCTCTTCGCGCCGAGGATCCTGCCGACCAGGTCCGGGTGACCTGCGTCGACACCGGAGTCGATGACGGCGACGGGGATCCGCTCGAGGGCGGGAAGGGTCAGCCAGGGCTCGTAGAAGTGGCTCTCCGTCAGGTACCACTGCCTCGATACGAACGGGTCGGTGGGCGTGAACGCCAGGTGCCGTGAACCGACGGGCTCGACGTACCGGATGCCGTGGATTCCCGCGAACGACGTCCCGACCGGCGCCTTCACGACCAGGGCTCGGATCGGCGCGAGGCTCTCGGGCTTCGTCCCGGTCCGCCGCTCGACGGCCTTCGCCACAGCCGCCGGGCGGACGCCCGGCGCGATCCCGATCGCGATCCGAGCAGCATCTGCGCTCGGTGGCCCGGCGAGCCAGACTGCGGCCGCCACGCCGAGCGCGGCGAAGCTGCCCGGTCTCATCCCTTCACCTCGAGCACCGGCGTCGTCCCCTCGGAGAATCCTCCTGTTGCCGGAACGCGGGCACGATAGCTTCCGGGCGTCAGCGCCAGCGACACATGGAAGGCTCCGGTCGCGTCGACAGGCGCGCGACCGACCTGCGCCCAGCCGGTCGGGCCGAGCCGCTCGACGATCGCCGTCGCACCCGTCAACCGGGGCTTGACCGTCCCGGCGAGAGCTCCGGGCTCGGCGGGCACCGAGATCCGCACGCGTGGCGACACCCCGACGAGGAGCGCCGCCGAGTTCGCCCCCTTCGTCTCGATGCGGTAGCGCATCGTCTTGACCGGTCGCACGAGCACGTCGAGCGCTCCTGTCGCGTCCGGTTGCACGGCAGCGGCTCGCGTCCACGCGACGCCGTTCGCCGACGAGGTCAGAGTCGGCGCGACGAGCCCGCGGGCGATTCCCGTCAGGTGGACGGCAGAGCCGTACACGACAGGAGCGGTCGGGCGGTCGAGCCGGAGCACGCCGATCGTGACCCACGTCGAGCGGAGCCCGAGGCCGGTGCGCAGGAGCGCGGACGGGATCGTCGTCTGGCCGGTCGCGGTCGTGAGGGACAGGGCGCGCAGACGGCCGGACGCCGTGGGTACGCCGACGGCGTCGAGGATATGGTCCTTCACGCCGAGCTTCGACTGGAGCGTGCGAGAGCCGAAGAGAATCGGTCCCCACGTGTGGTACGGCGAGGCGGAGTCCCACGGGTCGGGGCGCGAGACCAGATACGGGATGGCGATCCCGAACACGTCCTGCGCGCTCGCAGTCTTCCCACCCGACGAGGAGAAGTAGAGCGTCGAGGCGACCTTGCCGCCGTAGGTGACGATCCGACCCGCGGTCGCGCTCACCGCCGCGGAGGTGCGTAGCTTCTCGCCCGCGACGCCGAGATAGACCTGGCTGCGCTGGTCCGCGTACAGGTCGTAGGGCTTGTTCTTCACGAGATTCGCCAGCGCGTACGAGCGTGCGGCGACCGCCTGTGCCTGCAGCGCGGCGGACGGCCAGGCCTGTGGCATCTCGCCGGGCACGACGCCCTGGAGGTAGAGCTCCAGCCCGACGACGTCGACGACCCGAAGGAACGCGCCCTGGACGGCGACCTCGAGCTTGCCGCGGTACGCGCGCCCGTCGAGCGCGAGCGGTGCGCCCTTGCCGGGCCGTACGACGAGCGGGCCCGTCGCCGGGATCGGCCCCGCCGGGTCGGGAAGCGTGAGGTCGGTGCGGAGTATGAGCGGCCCTGCGGGAATCCGGTATGCCGTTCCCGTCGCGTCGACGACGGAGTAGGGAACGGCAGACGAGATCGTGACCGCCTTCCGCCCCTCCTCGAGGAGGACCCGCACGCTCGCCTTGGTCGTGCGCCCGAGCTGCGTCCCCGGGTAGTAGTAGGCGAGGATCTTGTCGTACGCGTAGCCGGCGTTCGCCATCCCGTACGCGCCGAACTGGCTCATGCCGACGCCGTGCCCGTAGCCGCGTCCGGAGACGACGAAGAGCGGGTCGCCCGGCACGGTCGCCGGCGCCGCCGGCGCTCCATGAGCGGCGATGCGCGCGTCCGCAGACGCCCCGGCGAACGAGGCCGAGACAAGGGCGAAGGCGGATAGGAAAGCGATTCGAGCGCGCACGGAAAGCGTCCAGGCTAGCTGGGAGGGGTTAACGACTTGTGTTCTCGGCAGAAACCGCCAGCCCTTGAGTTTCCCGCACTGGCCGGGAGTCCGCATGCGCGGAAAGCTGGCCATGCGAGTGGGATTCCTGCGCGAGCGGCCGCTTTGCGCACAACTAGTGCCAGACGGTCTCCTCGACCGGCGCGCGCTCCTTGAGCGGTTCCCACCAGCCGCGGTTGGAGGCATACCAGCCGATCGTCTCCGCGAGCCCCTCGCGCCAGTCGTGCGCCGGCTCCCAGCCGAGCTCGCGGCGGATCTTGCCCGCGTCGAGGAGGTACCGGCGATCGTGGCCCGGGCGATCCGGGACGATCGTCTTGAGCGACGACGGCTTCCCCGTCAGCTCGAGGACGAGGTCCGCGATCTCCTCGATCGAGGCCTCGAGCCCCGACCCGACGTTGTACGTCTCCCCCTCTCGACCCTCCCGCAGGACGAGGTCGATCGCCGCGCAGTGGTCGAGGACATGGAGCCACTCGCGCCTGTTCTGCGTCGACGCGTACAGCGGCAGCGGCTCGTCGTCGAGGGCGTTCGTCGTGAACAGGGGGATCACCTTCTCCGGGAACTGGTACGCGCCGTAGTTGTTCGAGCAGTTCGTGATCGTCACGGGCAGCCCGAACGTCTCGAAGTAGGCGCGGACGGCGTGGTCGGCGCCCGCCTTCGACGCGTTGTAGGGGGTGCGCGGACGATACGGCGAGTCCTCGGTGAAGACGTCGTCGGAGTCGAGCGCGAGATCGCCGTACACCTCGCACGTCGACACGTGGTGGAAGCGGCTCACGCCGGCTGCGCGCGACGCGTCGAGCAAGGTCTGCGTTCCCAGCACGTTCGTCCGGAAGAACCGCGTCGGATCCACGACCGCGAGGCTGTTGTGCGACTCGGCCGCGAAGTTGACGACGACGCCGGCATTCTCCCGTGCCAGCACGTCCCCGACGAGCTCGCGGTCGCAGATGTCGCCCTCGACGAACACGATCCGGCCCTCGACGTCGGCGAGGTTCGCCCGGTTCCCCGCATAGGTGAGCAGGTCGAAGGCGACCAGGTGGTCGTCCGGGTAGCGGTCGAGCCAGTAGTGGACGAAGTTGGAGCCGATGAATCCGGCAGCGCCGGTGACGAGCAGCCTCATGGCCGCAGGAAGGCTAGCGGCCCATCTCGGCGAGGCATGCCGCCAGGCCCTCGCGCCAGTGCGGGAGCACCGGCGCACCCTCCCGCTCGCTGCGGAGCACGGCGTAGGCGGGCCGCGGCGCGGGGCGCGCGAGCTCCTCGGTCGTGATGCGGCGGACACGGCAGTCGCTCCCCGCCTCCTCGAAGATCGCCTCGGCGAAATCTGCCCAGGTGCAGTCCCCGTCCGCAGCGAGATGCCAGATCCCACGAGGAAGGTCGTCGTCCACGAGCTCGCGCACGGCCGCAGCGAGATGACCGACGAAGGTCGGGGATCCTCGCTGGTCGCCGACGACCGCCACCTCCTCTCGCTCCTCGCCGACCCTGAGCATCGTCCGCAGGAAGTTGTGGCCCGTCGGGCCGAAGAGCCACGACGTGCGCGCGATCCAGGCGTCTCCGGCGGCCGCCTCTCCGTGGAGCTTCGAGCGGCCGTAGGCGGAGAGCGGGTTCGGCCCGTCCGACTCGACGTACGGCTCGCGCTTGCGGCCGTCGAAGACGTAGTCCGTGGAGAAGACGACGAGCGGAGCGCCGAGCGCGGCGACGTTCGCCGTCCCGCCGACGTTCACCGCGGTCGCGCCCTGCGGGTCCGCCTCGGCGCCGTCCACGTCGGTCCAGGCGGCCGCGTGCAGGACGAGGTCGAAGTCGCCCTCCCGGACGGCGTCGTTCGCCGGGTACGCGACGTCCCAGTCGTCGTGGCCGAGAGCGGCCACGTCAGCGGACGCGAAGGTGGCCGCCAGCGCCCGCCCGAGCTGGCCCCCCGCGCCGGTGATCAGGACGCGGCGTCGGCGTCCCGCGTCGACAGGATCGGGGCGGTCGTCTTCCACAGGTGGGCGACGCGCGGGTCGTTCCAGGGGATCGTCTGCTCGTCGGGGTCGGCTGGGTCGTACTCGTGCGTGACGTGATAACAGAAGAGGACGTCCGTCAGCGCCTCGTACCCGTGCGCATGACGCCCGGGGATGTAGATCGCGACCGGGTTCTCGTCCCCGATGTCCTCCGTGAACGTCTCCCCGGTCTCGCGGTCGAGGACGACGACCCGAGCGGAGCCGCGGAGGCAGGCGAACAGGTCGGACTGGCCGTGCTCGTGGTAGTGGAGGCCCCTGACGACGCCAGCCCTGGAGAACGACAGGTTCGTCTGTGCCATCCGTACGGGCAACCCGCTGTCACGGCGGATCTCGCCGAACCATCCGCGCTCGTCCTCGTGGATCGTGAGCGGGATTCGGATGAGGCCGTCGATCACGCTGGCGCGACGTTGTTGGCGCCGGTCTCGTCGATCCGTCGACCGATGTCCCCGAGGTGCTGCCAGTGCTTCCCCGCGTCCTCCCACCAGCCCTCGACTCGGAACGCGTCGAGCCGGCCGTTGGCGGCGTAGTAGCGGTTGACGTCCGAGATCTCGAGCTCCCCCCGGCTCGAGGGCTCGAGCATCCCGATTACGGAGAAGACGTCCGTCGGGTAGCAGTAGAGCCCCACGACCGCGTGCACGGACGGCGGCTCCGAGAAGCGGCTGTCGACGACTCCGGCCTTCTCGACGATGTCGACCACACGAGCGTTCTCGTCGTACACGACGACGCCGAAGTTCTCGGGGTCCGGCACCTCCTTGACGAAGATGCGCGCTCCCGCCGGGCTGTCCGCCCACTCCGCGATCGCGTCGGTCTGAGCGAACTCGAAGATGTTGTCGCCGAGGACCACGACGAGCGGCGCGGCGCCGGCGAAGTCCTGGGCCATTCCCACGACCTGCGCGATCCCGCCGGGCTCGGTCTGCACCTTGTACGTGAGATCGAGCTCGAGGATCGGGTCGCCTCCGCCGCGGGGCGCGAGCCGGCCGTCGCCGAGCAGGTCGATCATCTGGCCCGCGTGGCCCTTCCCGGTGACGAGCAGCACGTCCTGGATCCCCGCGAGCTGGAGGAGCTGGAGCGGGTAGTAGATCATCGGCCAGTGTCCGACGGGTAGCAGGTGCTTGTTCGCGACGCGGGTGAGCTCGCCGAGGCGCGTCGCCTCTCCTCCGGCGCAGATCAGGCCCTTCGGTTTCACGGGCCGGATGCTAAACGCAGCACGGATCGGGTCAGGCGTCCGAGCCGCGTGAGCGGGCTGTCCGGAAAGCGGCCTTGCGTCTCTTCACGCCGGGCACGGCACGAACCGCGGCGAACCACACGTACAAGGACGCCCCGATCGCCGACACGAGGATTGCGAGCACGCGCTTCGGATTCGTGACGAGGAACAGTGCCGCGCGCACCCGGCGGACAGTAGCCGACATACTTCCGAGGTTGTCGAAGCAAAAAGGGTGGTGAAGGCATGGCGAAGACCAAGGGCAACGAGCTCGTCGCGCTCGAGACGTTGCGCCCGTACGTCACGCGGGCGATGACGGATCCCGAGCTGCGCGACGACCTCCTCGCCGCGTTCGTCGCGGCGCGCAGCCTCTACGGCCAGGTCGCGAAGCGGCAGGGGATGAAGGCGAAGGCCGCGAAGGTCTCCGAGAAGGACTTCCAGGAGCAGATCGCCGATCTCGTCTCCGAGCTCTCGACCGCGACGGAGCGCCTGCAGGGCAAGGCGAAGAAGAAGGCGCACAAGACCCGTAACCGCGTGGTCCTCCTCACCGGGGTGACGCTCGGCGTCCTCTACAACCCGTGGACGGGCGAGGCGACCCGCGAGTGGATCATGGAGCGGATCGCCGGCGAAAACGGCGACGGGTTCGACATGCTCGCGGACGAGCTCGGAGCCGAGGGCGTCGCGCCGGGAAACGGCAGCGCGCCGGCCGACGCGCCGCTCAGCGACACGGAGTAGGCCGAATCAGGGCGAGGTGTGCCGGGAGAGCGCCTTCTCGAGCGCTCCCGGCACGAGCCCGCTCGTAGACGCGATGTCGTCCGCCTCGAGGAGCACCGCTCCCGGCGGGGGCAGCGTGGGCAGCCCGGTCCCACCCGACGGGACGTAGACACGACCGGCCGCGAACGAGACGTCCTTCGCTCGTCGCCAAGCGACGAGGAACGGATACGGGGCGACGACGCCGTTGTAGCCGAGTCCGATCATCGCTGCGGGGTGGATCTCGAAATGCAGGTGCGGCGGCCCCCCGTCAGCGTCTCCCGTCGCGCCGACGAAGCCGATGACGTCGCCCGCCTTGACGCTCTGGCCCTCGACGGCGAGCGGCGAGTACGCGGACAGGTGCGCGTAGTAGAACTGGTTCCCGGACGTGTCCCGGAGCCACAGGCGGTAACCGCCGATGCGGTTCCAGCCGATCGAGTAGAGCGTCCCGTCGGCGACCGCGAGGATCGGAGCCCCGAACGGCGCGAAGATGTCCTCTCCGTGATGCCAGCCGCCCTGGACGTCGGGCCGTGGCGCTCCGAAGCTGTCGCCGAACGACACCGTCCCGAAGACGGGGAACACGTAGCCGCCGACCGTGAGCGGAGCGGTCACCGCGGGCGAGACGTGCACCGGCCCGCCCGGGATCGTGCCACCTGGGCTCTCGATCTCCGGCGGCCGCGGGCCGTTCGTGCCTCCGGACGTGCTCGGCGTGGCGCCACCTATCTGGGCGCCGTGCGGAGTCGCGACTGGACCGGCCGACGGCACCGCGACAGCCGTCGCGTCCGCGCTTCCGATGACGATCTCGCTGCCCGCCGGGAGACCGCCGTGGGCGACCGAGATCCGTACCCGAACAGCGACCACGTCTCCGTGCGCAGCGGGGGAGCGGCCCCGGCGGCTCTCGGTCGACCGTGAGAGCACCTGGAGCGATCCCCAGTCGGCGAGCGCCACGGTCGTGCCCGGCGTGGTGGAGACGTCCTGCCCGAGGGCCCGCAACCCCTGGACGCTCGAGCCGGACACGTCCACCCCGGCGGAGCGAGGGCTCGCTCCCGCGCTCACCTGGGCCGTGATCTGCCCTGCCACGATCTCGCCCCCGAAGAGCGAGACGACACTGGCCTGGGACACCGACTGCGCTGCTGCGGCCCGGCCCGTCTGCGCCGAGACGTTCGTCTGCGACCCCGAGATGCTGACGATCGAGCCGTCGTTCGGGTAGACGAAGGACTGGACGTTCGCGCTCACCTTCGACGGCCAGTCGACGTCGCCCAGCGAGACGGTGCTCTGATCGGGGACGTCGATCTCGACGATCGTCGCAGAGGCGCCAGTGGCCGCGTCCCTGGCCGGACCTGCGGCCGATGCGAGAGTGGCCGACACGGCCAGAGCCGCGCAGGCGAGCGCGACGAGACGTGTCACGGCGAATCAGGGTAGCGCCTGCTCCTCGAATACGCCCGGAACGCGAGCTGCGCTGCGACGAGGAAGAGCAGGAGCGCGAAGAGGTGCCTGAGGAGGTTCTCCGAGATCCCGGTGGCGATCCGCGCCCCGACCTCCACCCCTAGCACCGAGGCCAGGCCCATGACGAGAGCGGTGCGGACGCGGAGATGTCCGTACCGGCGCTGGTTCCAGGCGCCGGCGGCGACCGTCGGGATGATGGCGAGCAGCGAGGTCGCCTGCGCCTCGAGCTGGCCCAGCCCGAGAGCGAGGAGCGTCGGCACGAACAGGACGCCACCTCCGACGCCGAACAGCCCCGAGAGGACGCCTGCAGCGAGGCCGAGCGCGAGCGCGAGTGCGATCGTCGTCACGTCAGGGCCAGACCAGCCAGGTCCCGATGCCGACGAGGAGCGCGGCGAACCCGTAGGTCAGCGTCGTCGTCGTGACGCGCTGCTGAAGCGTCGTCCCGAGGAGCGCTCCGAACACCGCCGGGATCCCGACCAGCGCGGCGTAGCCGACGTTCACCTCACCGCGGAGCGCGTAGACGGTGACGCCGGCGACGGCGGTGATACCGATCGCGCCCAGCGAGGTTGCGGTCGCGGCCCGCTCAGGGAAACGCGCGAGGAGGATCAACATGGGTACCGCGACGATCCCGCCGCCGACCCCGAAGAGCGCCGCGAAGAGTCCGGCGACGAGGCCGATGACGACGACGCGCACCGTCCTATCCTACGAACGTGACCCGTCGGGTCTGGATCGCCGGGCTCGTCGCAGCGGCCGCAGCCCTCCTGGTCGCGACGGCAGGCGACGGCGCGCCCCCGCTCTCCGTCGCGCCCTACTACCTCGCTCGCGGAGACCCGCGGGCGTGTCCGTCACCGGCGTGCGGCGGCCTCTTCGTCCACCTGGTGAACCGCTCGCGGACCGCATGTGGAGACGGCCTCCGGAGACCTGCCTGCTACATGGCGGCGGCCGACCTGAGCACGCTCGGCGTCTCCGACGCGAGGCGCGCGCAGCTCCTCGGTTCGATCTCCGCGGGAAGCGCGCTCGTTCGTGGCGTGCTCGTCCGCGGGCGCGTCCCCGGCTTCCCGCAGCTCGACACGCTGGTCGTGACCGAGGTCTGGCCGGCCGCCTCGCGGTCCCCCCAGGCCCCGACCGGGACGTTCCACCGCCTGCGCGACAACGGCATCCACTGCCTCGTCGCCCCCTGCTTCTCCACGGACGCGCTGACGCTCAACCCGAGGCGCCCTGGCACGCGTGTGACGCTCTCCGCCGTCGAGGCCGGCGGGGTCACCGGCGCCGAGATACGCCGGGCCGCGAAGCTCCTCCGGGCGGGCGGCGTTGATCGCAACGGGGCAGATCGCCGCCGTCCCGCACGCCGGTCCGGCGGGCACCGGGCGCGTGCTTGTCGTGACGCAGCTCTACACGCGCGCCGCGTAGAGCTCGGCCGCCTCGCGACGGAGCACGTCCCACGCCAGGCGCACGTCGTCCTCGGTCGTGCGGAAGTTGCCGATCGCGAGTCGCAGCACGTAGCGGCCGGCGAGGCGCGCGTGGGAGAGGAAGACCTCGCCCGAGGCGTTGACGCGCTCGAGGAGCGCCTCGTTCTCCTCGTCCGAGCCCTGCCGCCGGAAGCAGACGAGGGAGAAGTGGCGCGGCGCGGCGACCTCCCAGCCCGGATCCCCGCGCACCCACGCCTCGAAGAGCGTGGCGAGCCTCACGTGCTCGCGGAGCTTCTCCTGCAGACCCGAACGTCCGTAACACCGGAGCACGGCCCAGAGCTTCAGCGCGCGGAACCTGCGTCCGAGGGCCTGCGTGTACTCGCTCAGGCTGACGACGTCCTCGTCGACGCGGAGGTATTCGGGCACGAGGCTGAACGCGTTCCGGTAGACGTCCGGGCGCCGCGTCCAGAGCACGGAGCTGTCGATGGGCGTGCCCAGCCACTTGTGCGGGTTGACCACGATCGAGTCGGCGCGCTCCCAGCCCGCGAAGTGATGCCGAAGCTCCGGGCAGATCGCCGCCGACCCCGCATACGCGGCGTCGACGTGGAGCCACACGTCGCGCTCGGCACATGCGGCCGCGATCGGGGAGACGGGATCGACCGCGGTGGACGCCGTCGTCCCGATCGTGGCCACGACGGCGCAAGCGCCGTCGAGATCGAGGTGCTCGAGGCGCATCCGGAAGTCGTCGTCGACGGGAACCTTGCGCACCTCGAGCTCGAGGAGCTTGGCGGCCTTGTCCACCGACGAGTGCGCCTGCTCGGAGATGACGACGGCGCGATCGGACGGACGGAGCGACCGCGCGGCTGCGAGCGAGACGAGCGTGCTCGTCGAGGCGGTGTCCTCGAGATGACCGTGCAGGCCGGCCGGAAGGCCGAGGAGCTGCGCGAGCCAGTCGAGCGTCACCTCCTCGAGCTCCTGCAGGGCCGGGGACGTCCGCCACAGGATCCCGAGCTGATTGAGCCCCGCGATCAGGAGCTCCGCGAGAATGCCCGGCTCCGAGCCGGTGATCGCGAAATAGGCGAACCAGCGCGGGCTCTGCGAGTGTGTCAGCCCCGGCATGAGCACCGCGTCGAGGTCGTCGAGGACGGCGGAGAAGGGCTCCGGCCGCTCCGGCGGCGCCGCGGGGAGCGCGGCGCGGATCGCGCCGGGCTCCACCTGCGACAGCACCGGGAGCTCGGGCACGCGCTCGAGGTACGACGCGACCCAGTCGAGCGCGGCCGTGCCGTCCTCGCGGAAGCTGCTCACCGCTTCAGCGCCCGTTGGACGTCGCGCCACGAGCGCGTGTTCAGCACCTGGTCCTTCGTCAGCCAGGCCCGTCGTGCCTGCCCGATCCCGAGCTCGGCATATCCGAGCGCGCTCACGGAGTGGGCATCGGTCGTCACCGGCACCAGGACCCCCGCCTCCCCGGCGAGGCGGGCATGCGTATCGCGCATGTCGAGCCGGTCCGGCTGGGAGTTGATCTCGAGCGCGGTCCGAGTCTCGGCGGCCCGCTCGACGACGCGCTCGACGTCGACGTGCGCGCCCTCGCGCCGGGTGAGCCGGCGGCCCGTGAGGTGCCCGATCGAGTCGACGTGCGGGTTGTCGATCGCTTCCACGATCCGCTCCGTCGGCGAGCGGTCGAACGACGTGTGCAGCGACGCCACCACCCAGTCGAGCTCCGCGAGGACCTCGTCGGAGACGTCGAGCCGGCCGTCCGCCCGGATGTTCGCCTCGATCCCGCGCAGCACGCGGAAGGGCCGAAGCCGCTCGTTGACCTCCTCGATCTCCTTCCACTGCCGCTCGAGCCGGCCGTCGCGGAGGTAGTGCGAATGATCGGTGAGGCAGAGGTAGCGGTAGCCGCGTCCGGCGGCCGCAGCAGCCATCTCCTCGATCGTCCCCTTCCCGTCCTGCGACCAGGTCGAGTGGCAGTGCAGCTCGCCGCGCAGATCGGAGAGCTCGACGAGCTCCGGTAGCTCGCCGGTGCGGGCGGCAGCGAGCTCTCCGCCCGCCTCCCTGAGCTCGGGCGGCACGTACGCGTACCCGAGGTACGCGTACAGCTCGTTCTCGTTCGCGTGCGTGACCACCTCGCCGCTCTCGAGGGTCGTGACGCCGTATTCGGAGATCGAGAGGCCTCGCCGCTGCGCCTCCTCCCGCAGCGCGATGTTGTGGTCCTTCGAGCCGGTGAAGTGCTGGAGGACGTTTCCGAAGCACTCCGGCGCGACGACACGGAGGTCGAAGCGCAGGCTGTCGTGGCTCACCACGGTCGCCTTCGTGTCGCCACGGGCGACGACCTCGGAGACCCACGCCGCCTCGCAGAACGCGGCGATGAGCGCCGGGGCGTCGCTCGAGGTCGCGATCAGATCGAGGTCGCGAACGGTCTCGCGGCGACGGCGCACGCTCCCGGCCTCCGACACCTCGATCGCGGCAGGATGCGTCTGCAGCTCGACGGCGACGCGGTGCACCGCGGGCAGCGCCCGCCCGAGGAGGCCGCGCTTCTCCTTCTGCCGACCAGCGCCCGCCTCGAGCGCGCGCAGGATCTTCTCCTCGCTCGTGGCACCGAGGCCGGAAAGCTCCCGCAGTCGCTGCTCCTCCGCCGCCGCCCTCAGGGCGGCGAGCGTCGTGATCCCGAGCTCCGTCCAGATGCGGGCCGCGGTCTTCGGGCCGACGCCCGGGAGATGTAGGAAGTCCACGACGCCCTCGGGAACGCGCTCACGACGCCGCTTGAGCGCCTGGATCTCGCCCTCCTCGATGATCTCGACGACCTTCCCCTCGATCGTCCGGCCCACTCCGGGCAGCTCCTTCGCCTTGCCCTCGAGCGCGAGCTCGGCGACCGGCGCGGGGGTCTCGCGGATGCGCGTCGCCGCTCTGCGGTAGGCGATGATCTTGAACGACTCCTCGCCGAGGATCTCCGACAGGTCGGCGAGGAGGTCGAGCTGGTCGGCGACGTCCGCGTTTCGGGGCAGCGTGGTCGCCATGGCGCGATGATAGGGAGATCGACGTGGGGGAACCCCGGGTTCCACCGCGAACCTCCCGAGGATGCCCGAGGACACTCCGACGACCCACCCGCGCGCAGTCGTCTGCCTTCCGACCTACAACGAGCGAGGCAACCTCGAGCCGATGCTCCAGGCGCTCGAACAGGTGCTGGACACCACGCGGGACCGGGTGCTCGTCATCGACGACTCGTCGCCGGACGGCACCGGCGAGATCGCGGACCGGCTCGCAGCGGAGCACGACTGGGTCGACGTCCTCCATCGGCCCCTGAAGGAGGGCCTCGGGCCTGCATACATCGCCGGTTTCCGGCGCGCGCTGGCAGACGGAGCGGAGCTCGTGCTCGAGATGGACTGCGACTTCTCGCACGATCCGGCGGACGTGCCACGGTTGATCGCGGCCGCGACGGGCGGAGGAGCGGATCTTGCCCTCGGCTCGCGCTACGTCGAGGGCGGTGGCACCGGGAACTGGGGGCTCGGCCGCCGATTGGTCTCGAAGGGCGGATCGTTCTACGCTCGCGCCATCCTCGGCGTACGCATCCGCGACCTCACCGGCGGCTTCAAGTGCTTCCGCCGTACGGTGCTCGAGTCGATCGATCTCGACCGGCTCTCGGCCCGCGGCTACGCGTTCCAGATCGAGACGACGTACCGCACGATCCGGGCGGGCTTCGCCGTGGTCGAGGTGCCGATCCAGTTCGTCGACCGGCGGGTCGGAGAGTCGAAGATGACGCGCGCGATCGTCGCCGAGGCGATGTGGAAGGTCCCCGGACTTCGGTTCCGCGCTCTCACCGGACGCCTGTAGTGGACGAGGTCACCGACGCGACGTTCGCCGGCGAGGTCCTGGCCTCGCCGGTGCCTGTGATCGTCGACTTCTGGGCGCCGTGGTGCGGTCCATGCGAGGCGATCGAGCCGCACCTGCGCGCGATCGCCGCCGAGCACGAGGGACGGGTCCGCCTCGTCCGCCTCGACGTCGACGCAAACCTCGCGGTGCCGAGCCGCTACGGGGTCCTCTCGCTGCCGACGGTGATCCTCTTCTCGGGCGGGGAGGCGCGCGCGACGGTGTACGGCGCGCACAAGCGCTCGCGCTACGAGAGCGCGTTCGCACCGCATCTGGCCGCGTAGCGCGGCTGCGACACTGGGTCGATGGCGACCGGGGTCGCGACCGGCTGGGCGGATCTGCTCGAGGGCGAGGAGATCGCCTACCGCGGGCTCGAGCCGGCGCGCGCGGCGCGGACGGAGCCCCTGCCGGACGATCTCGATCCACGTCTCGCCTCGGCGCTCGTCGCAACCGGCGTCACCGCGCTCTACCGCCACCAGGCCGAGGCGTGGGAGGCGTCGCAGCGAGGCGAGAACGTCGTCGTCACGACGGGGACGGCATCGGGGAAGTCTCTCGCGTTCAACCTCCCCGTCCTCGACGCCGTCGCACGCGATCCGAAGACGCGCGCGCTCTACCTCTACCCCACGAAGGCCCTTGCCCAGGATCAGCTCCGAGCGCTCTCGGAGCTCCGCCTCAAGGGGCTCAAGCCGGCGATCTACGATGGCGACACGCCGGGCGAGCGACGCTGGCAGATCAGGAAGTGGTCGAACGTCGTCCTCACGAACCCGGACATGCTCCACGTCGGCGCCCTACCGCATCACGACCGCTGGGGCGACGTCCTCTCGAACCTCCGCTTCGTCGTGGTCGACGAGGCGCACGTATACCGGGGCGTCTTCGGCTCGCACGTCGGGAACGTCGTCCGGCGGCTGCGTCGTCTGGCTCGGATCTACGGCGCCGATCCGCAGTTCCTGCTCGCGACTGCGACCATCGCGAACGCGGGCGAGCTCGCGTTCACCCTGACCGGAGAGCCGGCCACGATGATCGAGAGCGACACCTCGCCGAGAGCGGAACGCGAGGTCGCGATCTGGAACCCGCCGCTCCTCGACGCCGATCTCGGCCAGCGCGCGAGCGCACTCGGCGACGCCGCGCGGATCATGTCGGGCCTCACCTCACGAGGCCTCAGGACGATCTGCTTCGCGAAGAGCCGCAAGGCGGCCGAGCTGATCCACCGCTTCACGGTCGAGCGTGTCGATGCCGGGACCGCACGTCGTCTCGCCCCCTATCGCGCCGGCTACACGGCGGAGCAGCGGCGCGACATCGAGCGACGTCTCGTGGAGGGCGAGCTGCTCGGTGTGACGGCGACCGACGCGCTCGAGCTCGGGATCGACATCGGCCTCCTCGACTGCGCGATCTCAGTCGGCTTTCCGGGGACGATCGCCTCGCTCCGTCAGCAGTGGGGCCGCGCCGGCCGCCGCGAGCGCGGGCTGGCCGTTCTCGTCGCGAGCGAGGACGCGCTCGACCAGTTCTTCGCGCGCGAGCCGGACGCACTTCTCTCGCGCCGGGTCGAGGCGGCGATCCTCGATCACACGAATCCCAGGATTCTCGACCCCCACGTGTACGCGGCCGCCTACGAGGCGCCGCTCGACGAGACCGACGCGGCGGAGCTCGGGCCGGAGGCGCTCGAGCGGGCGGCGCTCCTCCCGGAGCTCGAGCACACCTCCGCCGGTTTCGTCTGGAAAGGGCGCGACTACCCGGCCGCACGCATCTCGCTCCGCTCGGGCGACGCCAACGAGTTCACCGTCGTCGAGCGGGACAGTGGAGCGCTCCTCGGCCTCGTCGAGCGGGAGCGCGCCTACTCGACCGTCCACGAGGGCGCCGTCTACCTCCATCTCGGCGAGCAGTACCTCGTCGAAGAGCTCGACCACGAGGGTCGCGTCGCGCTCGTCGTCCCCGCCGGCGTGGACTGGTACACGCAGGTGAAGAAGGAGTCCGAGACGACGATCGAGGAGGCGGAGCGGATCGAGCGCCGGCTCGGCGTCGAGCTCCACTTCGGCCGCGTCTCCGTTTCCGAGCAGGTCGTCGCCTTCGCGCGCAAGGCGATTCGCGATGGATCGACGATCGACGTCGTCCCGCTCCTCATGCCGGAGACGACGTTCGAGACGGAGGCGGTCTGGTTCTCCCCGCCGGATGCCCACCTCGAGGGGCTCGAGCGGATGCCGGCCCTCCTCGGGACGCTGCATGCGGCCGAGCACGCACTGATCGCGCTCCTCCCGCTGCAGGCGATGTGCGACCGCTGGGACATCGGCGGCCTCTCCACCAACCTCCACTACCAGACGGGTCGTCCGACGATCTTCGTCTACGACGGCCACGCCGGCGGCGTCGGGATCACGGCACGCGGTTTCGAGCGGTTCGAGGAGTGGGTCGAAGACACCTTCCGCCTGCTCGAGCGCTGTCCGTGCTCGAGCGGCTGCCCGTCGTGCGTGCAGAGCCCGAAGTGCGGCAACCTGAACGAACCGCTCGACAAGGACGGCGCCCGGGCGCTCCTCGGACGAATGCTCGGTCGGAGTGTCGATTCTCGGGCGCGCCGGTCGTCGTCAGGATGAACCGGCGAAAGGAGGATCGATGAAGTTCATCGCGCTGATCTACGGCGACGAGACGGCCTGGGGGACGCAGTCGGACGACGCGCGCTCGCGGCTGATCGCGCGCTACATGGACATCACGAACGAGATGCGTGCCGCCGGCGTCTACGTCGACGCCAACCAGCTCACGTCGACACGCGATGCGACGAGCGTTCGCATCCGTGACGCCGAGACGCTCGTCGTGGACGGCCCGTACGCGGAGGTGAAGGAGGCGCTCGGCGGCTATTACCTGCTCGAGTGCGACTCGCTGGAGGACGCGATCGACTGGGCGGCGCGCATCCCTGCAGCCGAGTCGAGCGCCGTCGAGGTTCGCCCCGTCTACGTCGATCCAGAGGAGGAGCAATTGTGAAGTACGCGCTTCTCATCTACGGAACCGACACCGGCTGGACCGACCTCTCCGACGAGCAGAAGGTCGAGCACAGGGCGGACGTGATGCCACGCTGGCTCGAGCTCTTCGACGAGTTGCAAAGAGTCGACCCGGAGGTCGGGGGTCAGGAGCTCGACGAGCGGCGCACGGCGAGGGTAGTCCGCGTGCGCGAAGGCGAGCGTGTCGTCACCGACGGGCCGTTCGCGGAGACCAAGGAGTACATCGGCGGCCTGTTCGTCGTCGACCTGCCTGACCTCGACGAGGCGATCAGACTCGCGTCGCTCATCCCCACCGCGGAGACGGGGGCGATCGAGATCCGGCCCGTCGTCGTCTGAGGAGCCACCGGCGCGTGGCCGATGGCGTCGAGGAGGCATTCCGCGAGGAGTGGAGCCGCGCGGTCGCGATCCTCACCCGAGCGCTCGGGGACCTCGAGCTGGCCGAGGACGCGGTCCAGGACGCGTTCGCGGCCGCCCTCGAGCGCTGGCCGCGAGACGGCGTGCCGCGGAACCCGGGAGCATGGATCGTCACGACCGCCCGGAACCGCGCGATCGACCGCATCCGCCGAGACCGGGTGTTCCAGCAGAAGGCCGAGCAGCTCGCCCGCGTGGAAGCGCTCCCCGCGGAGGTGGACGAGGTGAGCGCGATACCCGACGAGCGCCTCGCACTCATCTTCACCTGCTGCCATCCGGCGCTCGCGCCCGAGAGCCGGATCGCCCTCACGCTCCGCGAGGTCGGCGGGCTCGCGACGCCCGAGATCGCCCGCGCCTTCCTCGTCCCCGAGCCGACGATGGCGCAGCGCCTCGTCCGTGCGAAGCGCAAGATCAGGACGGCGGGGATCCCGTTCCGCGTCCCGCCCGACCACCTGCTTCCGGAGCGCCTGCGGCCGGTGCTCGCCGTCCTCTACCTCGTGTTCAACGAGGGCTACGCCGCAACGGCCGGGCCCGACCACGTTCGCAGCGATCTGTGCGACGAGGCGATCCGCCTCGCCAAACTGCTGGCGGTCCTGATGCCGGACGAGCCCGAGGCGCTCGGTCTCCTCGCCCTCATGCTCTTCCAGGACTCCCGGCGGCGGGCGCGAGTCGACGCCGACGGGGAGCTCGTCCTCCTCGAGGACCAGAACCGCTCGCTCTGGAACCGCGACCGCATCGACGAGGGTCTGCGCGTCCTCGAACGCGCCGCCGCGCTCCGGCGGGTCGGCCCGTACCAGCTCCAAGCGGCCATCGCCGGCGCGCACTCGGAGAGCCGCCCGTGGAGCGAGATCGTCCAGCTATACGACCGCCTCGCGGAGCTCGACCCCTCGCCGATCGTCTCGCTGAATCGCGCCGTCGCGGTCGCGCTCTCGGGCGAGCTCGAGGAGGGCCTCGCGCTCGTCGACCGTCTCGGCGAGCTGGACGGCTACCACCTCCTGCACGCCGCGCGAGCCGATCTCCTCCGGCGCCTCGGACGTCCCGAGGAGGCAGCGGACGAGTACCGCCGCGCGATCGAGCTGACCGCGAACGAGCCGGAGCGCCGCTACCTCGTGCGACGGCTAGCCGAGGTGGCGTAGAACGAGCTCGACCGCCTCGGCGGGCGACGACGCACGCTCGACGCCGTCGACCTCGGGCGCCCCTGCGAGCCCAACCACGGGACGGCCGAGCCGGAGCGCGAAGCCGACCTCCGCGAGCGTCCCGTAGCTTCCGCCGACGGCGACGACCACGTCTCCCGAAGCAGCGACCGCGAGGTTCCGCGCGTGCCCGATGCCGGTGACGACGACGTGATCTGCCCAAGGGTTCGCGTCGTCCCGACGCTCACCCGGAAGGATCGCGATCGTCGTGCCGCCGGCGTGCTTCGCTCCGCGATGGGCGGCGGCCATCACCTCTCCGAGGCCGCCCGTCACCACGGTGCAGCCGTGCTCGGCGAGAAGGCGTCCGATCTCCTCGGCGGCAGCCTCGTTCTCCCGCCCGCTTCCGATGACCGACACCTGCGCCGCCACGACCGTGGTAAGCATGACGTGTGGAAGTTCGTGAGGCACGCAGCGGCACCCTCGTGCTCGGCGGGGGGTTCGCCGGGAGCTACGTGGCACGGCTGCTCGGTAAGCGCGGCTCGACGATCCTCTCGACGGAGAACTACATGCTGTACACGCCGCTCCTCGTCGAGGCCGGGTCGGGCACGCTCGAGCCACGGCACGTCGTCGTCCCGCTGCGGCAGATGTGCCCCAACGCCGACCTCCTCCTCGGTCGCGCGACGGGCCTCGACGAGGAGCGACGCGTCGTCCGGGCCGACACCCTCGCGGGCGAGCTCGAGATCCACTTCGGCCAGCTGGTGCTCGCGCTGGGCTCGATCACCCGCGTCTTCCCCGTGCCCGGGCTGCACGAACACGGAGTCGGCTTCAAGGACCTCGCCGACGCGATCGCGCTCCGCAACCGCGTGCTCCAGCAGCTCGAGCGGGCCGCGATCAGGCCCGACCTCCCGGAGGAGCTCGGCTTCGTCTTCGTCGGCGCCGGGTACGCGGGCGTCGAGGCGCTCGGCGAGCTGAACGACCTGGCACGCGCAGCCCTCCGCTTCTACCCGAACCTCCGAAGCGTGCCCCAGCGCTGGGTGCTCGTGGACGCGGCACCGAAGATCCTCCCGGAGATCCCGCGGCGGCTCGGCGAATACGCGGCGCGTCACCTCGAGAAACGCGGGGTCGAGATCCACGTCGGGACGACGCTCACCTCCTACGACGGGCGTGAGGCCGTCCTCTCGAACGGCGTCACCGTCCCGGCACGCACGGTCGTGTGGACTGCGGGAGTGCGCGCCAATCCACTCCTCGGCGAGCTCGGCCTGCCGCTCGACGCGCGCGGACGGGTGCTCGTCGACCCGTACCTGCACGTCGAGGGACGCGAGAACGTGTGGGCACTCGGGGACTGCGCCGCGGTGCCGAACGCACGGACGCCGGGGGAGGTCGATCCGCCGACCTCGCAGCACGCCCTCCGTCAGGCTCGCCGGCTGACGAAGAACCTGACGAGGGAGAGCCTCGAGCCGTACGGGTACCGCATGCTCGGCCAGGTGGCGACGCTCGGCCGCTACAAGGGGGTCGCCGAGATCCCCGGGATGCGGCTGCGCGGCTTCCTCGGCTGGTTCGTCGCGCGGACGTACCACCTGTACCAGCTCCCGCTCCTCTCGCGGAAGCTCCGCGTCGTCCTCGACTGGACCGTGGCGCTCCTCTTCCGCCGCGACATCGTGGAGCTCTCGATGCTCGGACATCCGCGCGGGCTCGAGGAGCCTCCCGGCGACTAGCGCACCGCCTTCAGGGCCTTCGAGAGCGACTGACCGCCTTCGAGCACGGGCGCGAAGAGGTCGCCGTCACGCGCAACCCGATCGAGGACGGCGTCCATCGTGAACGCCGTGAGGTCGAGGCCGGGAACCAGCTCCTCCCAGCGCAACGGCGTTGAGACCGGTGCACCGGCGCGCGGGCGGACCGAGTACACCGACGCGTTCGTCGCGCCCTGCCGGTTCTGATTCGCGTCGACGAGCACGCCTCGGCGCTTCTTCTTCGACCACTCCGTGGTCACGAGATCCGGATGGGCGCGCTCGAGCGCGCCGGCGACGATCGCGGCGAACTCCCGCGCTGCCGGGAACGTCGACCGCCGGGCGACCGGAACGAGAACGTGGATCCCGCGCGAGCCGGAGGTCTTCGGGTAGCCCTCGAGGCCGAGCAGGTCGAGAGTCTCCTGCACCAGCCGCGCGACCTTCACGACATCGTCGAACGTCGCCCCTTCGGACGGGTCGAGGTCGAACATGACCCAGTCGGGGCGATCGGCGTGATCCACGCGCGACGACCAGGAGTGCATGTCGATGCAGCCCATGTTCACCATCCACAGGAGCGCGAGCTCGTCCTCCACGAGCGCGTACTCGATGATCTTCTTCTCCCCCTCGCGCGTGGACGCGGGGAACGGCGCCCGCTCGATCCACGCGGGCATGTGGGACGGAGCCTGCTTCTGGAAGAAATGCTTCCCCTGCCAGCCGTCCGGGTAGCGCTTCATGGTGAACGGACGCCTGCGCAGGTGCGGCACGAGCACCTCCGCGAGCTCGCGGTAGTACGCGACGAGGTCGCCCTTCGTGATGCCCTCGTCGGGCCAGAAGGGCTTGTCGAGGTTGCTCAGGCGAAGCTCGCGGCGGCCGCTCTTCACCACCTCCGGGACCGCGGGGCGCTCGCGCCGGACCTCCGCTGTCGGCTTGTCGTCGCGCAGACCGATGTAGACAGGCGCGCGCAGCCTCCCCTCGCGGGTCCACTCGACGAACTCGACCTCGGCCACGAGCGTCGGCTCGACCCAGACGACGTCGCCGCGACGGACGCGCGGCATCTTCGGCACCTGCGCGAACGGCGAGTCCTTCCGCTGCAGCGGCCGCATGAGCTTCAGCAGGCGGTCGAGCTCCTCGTCCGAGAAGCCGGTGCCGACGTTCCCCGCCCACCGGAGCCCGCCCGCCTCGTGAACGCCGACGACCAGCGCGCCGAAGCCGTAGCTCCGCCGCCCCTGCCCACGGGTGTAGCCGGCGACAACGACCTCCTGGCGCGCACGCACCTTCACCTTCCGCCACTCGGTCCCACGTCTCCCGGAGAGGTACCTCGAGTCCTTGCGCTTCGCGACCACGCCCTCGAGCCCCTCCTCCTTGGTCGCGGCGAGGAGCGCCTGCCCGTCCTCGAAGCGGGGCGAGACGACGACGCCTCCGACGGACGGGTCGACGACATCCTCGAGCCGGCGGCGACGTTCCACGAGCGAGAAGTCGACGAGCGACTCGGAGTCGATCTCGAGCACGTCGAAGAGGACGAGGACGAGCGTTCCCGAGCCGTGCTGGAGGAGGCCGAAGCGCGAGTTCCCCCGCGCGTCGAGTGCGCAGATCTCCCCGTCGAGAACAGCGTCCGCCGTGCGGAGGGCGAGCTTCGCCGCCCTCGCCGCGGGGGCGAAGCGCTCGGTGAGGTCGTTCCCGTTGCGGCTCATGAGGGTGACCTCCCCGCCAGCGACGGTGACGAGCGCCCGGAAGCCGTCCCATTTCGGCTCGTACACCCAGTCCGGCCCGACCGGGAGCGACTCTGCAGCGGACGCGAGCATCGGCGCATAGGGGCGGCCGTCGCTTCCCGCCGCGTCCTTGCGCAGGAGGAGCCAGTTCTTCGGATCGCCGTCGAGCCGCGCCGGGACGAGCGTCCACGTGCCGTCGAGCCGCTCGCCGTGGAGCCGCACGGTGAGACCGCCGTTTCGCTTCTCCTCGAGCAGGTCGTAGGTACCGCGGTCCCAGATCTCGACCGACCCCGCCCCGTACTGCCCGGCGGGGATCGTCCCTTCGAAGTCGGCGTACTCGAGCGGATGGTCCTCGACGTGCACCGCCAGATGCCGCTCGCCGCGGCGCAGCGGGACGCCCTTCGGCACGGCCCAGCTCGCGAGCGCACCGTTTCGCTCGAGGCGAAAGTCGTAGTGGAGCCGCCGCGCGGCGTGGCGCTGGATCACGAACCGTGGACGCGGACCACTCTCCGTCGCATCTCCGAACGGTTCCGGGGTGCGGCCGCGTCGCCGCTTCCGCTCGTACTCGCCGAGGCTCACCTGTGGATTGTCGCCAGCATCGCAACGCTTTCTTTACCAACAGGCTGCAGATTCGAAGATTCCCCTGCTCAGAAGCGGTTCCGGGGCAGGGGATAAGCCTGTGGAACCTGTGGATAGCTGTGCTGAGCCTCAGGCGTGCGCGAGGACACCCATCGCGCGGTACTTCGCACGCCGTGCACGTCGACGCTCCTCCGGCTCGAGCGAGTCGATCTCCCGGAGAGCGGCGAGAATCGCCTCCTCGAGAAGTCGCGCCGCCTCGTCGGGGTCCGTGTGCGCGCCGTCTCCGGGCTCGGGGACGACCGCGTCCACGACCCCCAGCTCGAGGCAGTGCGCGGCATCGGGCTTGAACGCCGCCGCGGCCTTGCGCGCCTCTCCCGCGTCGCGCCAGAGGATCGCCGCGCACCCCTCGGGCGAGATGACGGAGTAGATCGCGTTCTCCTGCATGAGCACACGATCGGCGACGGCGATGGCGATGGCGCCGCCCGACCCACCTTCACCGATCACGCAGGCGACCGTCGGGATCGAGAGCCGGGCCATGGCGGCCTGCGACCGGGCGATCGCGCCGCCCTGGCCATGCTGCTCCGCGGCCACGCCGGGATACGCGCCGGGTGTGTCGATCATCGTCACGAGCGGGAAGCCGTGGCGGTCGGCGAGCAGCATGGCGCGGGCGGCCTTTCGGTACCCCTCGGGATACGCCATCCCGAAGTTGCGCGCGGTTCGCTCTTTCAGGTCGCGGCCCTTCTGATGCCCGACGAGGACAACGGTCCGCCCGTCGAGCTTCCCTATGCCGGTGACGAGCGCGTGGTCGTCCGCGCGGCCGCGGTCGCCGTGGAGCTCGAAGAAGTCGTCGAAGATCCGCTCGACGTAGTCGAGGGTGTACGGACGGTCCTGATGGCGGGCGAGCTCGACCGAGCGCCAGATGTCCTCGGCGGTCGGCTCCTCTCGGATCCGGTCGAGCTGCTCCTGGAGACGCCCGAGCTCGCCGGTCACCCTGGTGCCGCGCAGGAGCTTCATGCCGCCGAGCTTACTAAGCCGCTCGCGCAGCCGAATCTCCGCGTCGCTCGCCACCTACGCCGGCCCGAAGAGACGCAGTAGTCTCGCGAGAGTCGGCCGGAGCTCGCCGCGCGGCACGATCGCGTCGAGGTGGCCGAAGCGGAAGTTCGACTCGGCGAGCCCGAAGTCGTCCGGGAGCTTCTCCCGCGTCGTCTGGGCCACCACCCGCGGTCCGGCGAACGACATGAGCGCGCCGGGCTCCGCGAGCACGACGTCACCGAGGCTGGCGAAGCTCGCGAGCACGCCGCCCGTCGTCGGGTGCGTGAGGACGGAGACGAGCGCGCTGCCCGCCTCGTGCAGCTCCTCGATGGCGCAGACCGTCTTCGGCAGCTGCATGAGCGCCAGGATCCCCTCCTGCATGCGGGCTCCGCCGGAAGCGGAGATCGACACGAGCGGCACGCCCGCCTCGGCGGCGCTGTCGCACGCGAGGCCGAACTTCTCCCCGACGACGCTCCCCATCGAGCCGCCCATGAACGCAAAGTCCATGACCGCCAACCGGCACTCCTCCCCCTGGATCTCGGCGCCGCCGATCACCATTGCGTCGCCGAGGCCTGTCGCGATCTCGGCCTCCGCGAGCCGCTCGGTGTAGGGGCGGAGATCGAAGAACTCGAGGATGTCGGCCGACCGCAGGTCGCTCCCGTCCTCCGAGAACGAGCCTGGATCCGCCACTTGCTCGATCCGCTCCCGAGCGCGGACGGGGAAGTGATGCCCGCACTGCGGGCACACGCGCAAGGTCGCCGAGAGCTCGTCGTCCCGGTAGTGCGAGCCGCAGCCCGGGCAGGTGTTGGGATGGGACTCGCCGGTCGAGGCTTCCGCCGCCTGCTTGCTCTCGATCTCGACGTCGACACGACCCGGGCCGGAGGACATGGGCTGGATCTTAGAGCGCGCGCCTTCAGAGCCCGGCGGCCGCGAGCAGGCGGGTCACGACGCGTTCGTTGTCGGCGTCGGGAAGAGGATCGTGACACCGATCCCAGCGAGCCCCACTCTCGCGACGACATCTCTCGGGATCTCCTCGATCTCGGTGCCGTCCGGCGCGCCGGGCTCGGGCATGAAGCATGCGACCTCACCGGGCGCGAGCACGCCGACGTCCAGCGCGACGTAGACGGCGTCGGTGTCCATGACGGCGCGCTCCACCGAGTCGTCGATACCCGCGCGCGGGGAGCGAGCTCAGGCGACGATCTCGTCGAGCGTGTCGGCGAGCCCGGCGAGATCGGCGAGCGTTCGCGTCGCGCGCGGGTCGTCGGGCTCGCCGCGCCGGTTGATCCAGATCGAGGGGAGCCCGAGCTCGGAGGCGGGTGCGATGTCGTGGTACAGGCTCTGGGCGACGTGAACGTGCCGATCGGGATCGGCGCTCATCGTCTCGCAGAACACCTCCCAGTGCCGGTGCGCCGGCTTGTACGAGCCTATCTCACCGGCGACGACGGCGAGCTCGAACGGCACCCCGATGGAGGACATCGAGGCCTCGACGAGGTCGCGGTCGGTGTTCGAGAGGATCGCGAGCTTCCACCCGCGGCTCCTCGCCCGCTCGAGCCCGGGGCGGACGTCCCCGAAGACCGGCCAGTCGGGCAGCGAGCGCGCGAGCGCGTCCGCCTCGCCGTCCGGGAGCGCGATGCCTTCCTCCCGCGAGAGCCGCTCGAGGGCGAGCGTGAGCACCCTTCGATACGACGCCTCGGGGGTCTCCGCCTGGATCTCGCGCTCGAGCTCGTGGTAGCGCTCGAGTAGCCGGCCGCGTTGTTCGACGCCGAAGAGCCGCTCGAGCTCGGTCCCGATCCCGCCGTTCCAGTCGACGAGCGTCCCGTAGCAGTCGAACGTCGCCCAGCGCTCGGCCATCGCGGCAGCCTAGTCTCTGGCCGTGGCCGCGATCAGACCGCTCGTGCCCGGCGACTGGCCGGCGGTCGAGGGGATCTTCGTCCAAGGGATAGCGAGCCGCACAGCGACCTTCGAGACCGCGCCGCCGACGTGGGAGTCCTTCGACGCCACCCACCTCGCCGGGCACCGCCTCGCGGCCGACGAGGACGGCCGGGTCGTGGGCTGGGCAACGCTCTCCGCGACCTCCGAGCGCGCGTGCTATGCGGGCGTCGTCGAGAGCTCCGTCTACGTGGCCGCGCATGCGCACGGTCGCGGCGTCGGGCGGGCGCTGATGGAGGAGCTGGTCGAGAGCGCGCGGAGCGCCGGCATCTGGACGATCCAGGCCGCGATGTTCCCGGAGAACGAGGCGAGCGTCGCCCTCCACGAGCGCCTCGGCTTCCGCCTCGTCGGGCGACGAGAGCGGATCGCGCAGCTCGACGGCGTCTGGCGCGACACCGTGCTCCTCGAGCTCAGGCTCTGAGGGTTCGCAGCGCGAGTCGTCGTTTCGGGCGGCGGAAGGTCGCGCGGGCATTCAGCACGGCTGAGACACCCCGGTGACCGGCTCCTCCCGTACGGGCTCAGGCGTGGTTCCAACGACGAAAGACCACGCAGGCGTTGTGCCCGCCGAAGCCGAACGAATTGGAGACCGCCACCTGGATCTGCTGCGGGCGCGCCTCGTTCGGGATGTAGTCGAGATCGCACTCGGGGTCGCGCGTCTCGTAGTTGATCGTCGGCGGCAGCACGCCGCGGTCGAGCGCGAGCACGCAGAAGATCGCCTCGACCGCGCCTGCTGCGCCGAGACAGTGCCCCGTCGCTCCCTTCGTCGAGGAAACGGGCGTGCGAGCCGCGTGCTCTTCACCGAGCGCGATCTTGAGCACCCGGGTCTCCGCTGGGTCGCCGAGCGGAGTCGAGGTCCCATGAGCATTCACGTAGCCGACCTCCTCGGGCTCGACGCCGGCGTCCGCGAGCGCCATCCGCATCGCGCGGGCAGGGTTCTTCCCCGACGGGTCGGGCTCGGTGACGTGAGCCGCGTCCGACGACGTGCCGTACCCGAGGACCTCGGCGTAGATCTTCGCACCGCGCTTCTGCGCGTGTTCGAGCTCCTCGAGCACGAGCATCGCGCCAGCCTCCCCCATGACGAAGCCGTCGCGGTCGGCGTCGAACGGCCGCGATCCGCGCTCGGGGTCGTCGTTTCGTTGTGAGAGCGCGCGCATCGCGCTGAACCCCGCGATGCCGACCCGCGTGACCGGCGCCTCGGTGCCGCCGCACAGCATCACGTCCGCGCGACCGAGCCGGATCGCGTCGAGACCGTCTCCGATCGCCATGTTCGAGGCGGCGCAGGCCGTCGTCTCGGTCGCGAGCGGGCCTTGCGTCCCGAGCTCCATCGAGACCCAGGCCGCGGCCATGTTCGGGATGATCTGGATGATCGAGAAGGGGCTCGTCCGGTCCGGCCCGCGCTCGAGCAGGCTCTGGAAGCAGTCCTCGAACGCACCGAGGCCCCCGATGCCGGTGCCAACGGCCGCACCCACCCTGTCCGACTCCTCGGCGATCGCGATGCCGCTGTCCTCTTCTGCCATGCGCGCCGCGGAGAGGGCCATCTGCGAGAAGCGGTCCATCCTGCGCGCCTGCTTGCGCTCGATCCAGGTCGTCGGCTCGAAGTCCTTCAGCTCGCAGGCGAAGCGCACCGAATAGCCCGTCGCGTCGAACTGCGTGATCGGCCCGGCGCCCGACTCCCCGGCGACGAGGTTCTCCCAGGTCGTGCCGACGTCGTTGCCGAGCGGCGTGACCATGCCGACGCCGGTGATCACCACCCGGCGCTTCCCGTTCAGTGTCGCCTCGCTCACCGGTCCTACATCCCGAGCCCGCCGTCGACGAGGAGCACCGCGCCCGTCACGAACGAAGCCTCCTCGGAGCACAGAAACCGTACCGCCCCCGCGACGTCCTCCGGATCGCCGAGCCTACACAACGGCGTCGAGTCGAGCATCGCTCGAGTCGCGTCCTCCGGGAGCATGTCCGTGAGCCGGGACTTGACGTACCCGGGCACGACGACGTTGGCGCGAATGCTCCGGCTCCCGAGCTCACGCGCCAGCGCCTTCGTAAAACCGATGATCCCGGCCTTCGACGCAGCGTAGTTCGTCTGGCCCCAGTTCCCGTGAATGCCGACGATCGACGAGATGTTCACGATCGCTCCAGCGCGACGCTTCATCATCCCCCGCACTGCCGCACGACAGGTGAAGAAGCACGACGCGAGGTTCGTGTCGATCACGGTCTTCCAGTCGTCGTCGGACATCCGCACGAGGAGTCCGTCACGGGTGACGCCGGCGTTGTTGACGAGGATGTCGACGGCGCCCGCCTCCTCGACGAGCGCCTGCGCAGAGGCCGCATCCGACACGTCCGCCTGGATCGCGCGGCCGCCGATCTCGGCGACGAGCGCATTCGCGTCGTCGGCGCCGGTGTTGTACGAGACGACGACAGAGGCTCCGGCAGCAGCGAGTTCGACCGCGATCGCTCGGCCGATGCCGCGCGACGCTCCGGTGACCAGTGCCGTCTTCCCGTCGAGGGAGCAGAAGGCGGCGGGGCTCACTGCGTGAGTGCTTCCTGCGCCCGCTCCAGGCTCTCCAGCGTGTTGACGGAGACCGTTTTCACGCCGCGGTCGATCCGCTTGACGAGACCCGAGAGCACGCTTCCCGGGCCGACCTCGACGAACGTGGTCGCGCCGCTCCGGATGAGCTCGGTCGCGGCTTGGGTGAAGCGGACGGGCGCGGTGAGCTGGTCGACGAGCAGGGTTGCGAGCTCCTTCGCCGGCTCCACCTTCGCGGTGACGGTGGACATGAAGGGTGACAGCGGCTCCCCGAAGCGCACGCGCTCGATCGCCGGGCGCAGCCGGTCCGCCGCCTTCGCGACGAGAGGGCTGTGGAACGCGCCCGAGACCTTGAGCCGCACGGCTCGTCGAGCGCCGAGGCTTTCCGCCTCGGCGCAGCACTCCTCGACGGCGTCGTGCTCACCGGAGATCACGATCTGACCGGGGCAGTTGTAGTTCGCGGGCCATACACCGACGATCTTGCGGCAGAGCTTCTCCACTTCCTCGTCGGCGAGGCCGAGGATCGCGGCCATCGTGCCGGGGCGCTGCCGCGCCGCCTCCGCCATCGCGAGCCCACGCTCGCGCACGAGGCCGATCGCCTCGCCGGTGCCGATCGCGCCGGCGGCAGCCAGTGCGGCGAACTCCCCGACCGAATGCCCAACCACGACGTCCGGCTCGAGGCCGCGCTCGCGGAGCGCGGCGAGAATCGCGAGGCTCGTCGCGACGAGTGCCGGCTGCTGCACCTCGGTATCGACGAGCTCGTCGAGCGGCGTCTCGAAGCACAGACGCTCGAGATCGAGGCCGGACGCCTCGGAGCCCACGCGATACACCTCACGCGCAGACGCGAACGCTCCGGCGATCTCCTTGCCCATCCCGGCCTCGAGCGACCCCTGGCCGGGAAAGCAGAACGCAACCTTGCTCACGACCGCAACCTCCTCGACGGAGTGGGCTCGAGCGCAACCTTGGTCATGTGGGTCTCCCGTTCGTCCATTCGATCAGCGCCGAGCCCCAGGTGAGGCCTGCGCCCATACCGGTCATGAGCACGAGCGCCCCGTCACGCAGGCGCCCCTCCGCGCGCGCATCCGTGAGCGCGAGCGGGATCGAGCCCGAAGAGGTGTTGCCATAGCGGTCCACGTTGACGACTGTCTTCTCCGAGGGGATTCGGAGCTTAGCGACCGCGTAGTCGATAATCCGCTTGTTCGCCTGGTGCGGGATGTACACGTCGACGTCCTCGACCCTCTTGCCGCACTCGGCCAGGATCTGCTCCGCCGAGTAGACCATGATCCTCGTCGCGAACTTGAAGACCTCGCGACCGTTCATCTTCACGTAGCTCGAGGGATTCTCGAACTTGCGGGAGCCGGAACCCGGGTACCAGAGGTTCTCGCCGCCACCGCCGTCCGCGCCCAGCTCGAAGCCGAGGAAACCGCCCCGGTCCACCGCTTCCAGCACGACCGCACCCGCGCCGTCGCCGAACAGGACGAGCGTCGAGCGGTCGTCCCAGTCCAGGATCTTGGACAGCACGTCGCCCCCGACCACGAGCGCTCGCCGAGCCAATCCGGACGCCAGCATCGCGTATGCCTGGGCGATCGCGTACACGAACCCGGTGCACCCCGCGAGCAGGTCGTACGCCGCCGCTCTCGGCATCCCGAGCGTGTCCGCGAGAAGCGCAGATGACGACGGGAACATCATGTCGGGGGTCACCGTGGCGCAGACGAGGAGGTCGACGTCCGCGGGGTCGACGCCGGCGTCCTCGAGCGCGGCCCGAGCGGCGGGGAGCGCGATGTCCGTGAGCGCTTCCTCGTCCTTCGCGATCCGCCGCTCCCGGATCCCCGTCCGCTCCCGAATCCACTCGTCCGAGGTGTCGACCATGGCCGCGAGCTCGTCGTTGGTGAGAACGCGCTCCGGGACGTGCGTGCCGAGGCCCGTGATGCCGATGCGCGCGCCGTTGGCGGACCCGATCATCGCTCCACCGCGAAGGTGAGCGTGCCGCGCGCGGCGAGCTCGTCTCCCACGTGCGCGGTCGCCTTGCCGCGGCCGATCGGGCCGCGCATGGTGTCGATCTCGCATGTGAGCGTGAGCGTCTCGCCCGGCGAGACGACGCGCTTGAAGCGGCAGTCGTCGATGCCGGCGAAGAACGCGATCTTGCCGCGGTTCTCCTCCTCGATCAGGACCGCCACGGCTCCCGCCTGCGCCATCGCCTCGACGATGAGGACGCCCGGCATCACCGCGCGATCGGGGAAGTGCCCCGGAAACCACCAGTCGTCCGCGCGAACGTCCCTCTTCGCGACGACGCGCTTCCCGGGCTCGAGCTCGATCACCTCGTCGAGCAGGAGGAACGGCGGTCGGTGCGGCAGGATCGCTTCGATCTCGTCCTGCCCGAACGGCACCACTGGCAGCGGGGCGCTCACGGGCGCGAGTCTACTGACCGGATCTGCGCGATTCCCTGTTCGCGACCCGCACTACGGGCCCGCTCTTGTTCCCGGCCGCGTCCCAGGCAACGACCCGCACGCGTCTCGCCGACCGCGAGTTCGGGATCCGCACGGTGCCCGCTTTCTTCACCTCCCGCCGCACAGCTCGGCCGTCGATCAGCATGGTGAGGACCGCCGGCTCGCTCACGGCGATCCGCAGCGGGCTCCCGGGCAGGATGCGGACGACGGGCGCGGTCGTGTCGGACACGAACGGGACCCCGAACGAGACCGTGCCGACGGCATCCGTGACGTCGACGACGGCTTCGTACGAGCCGTCGCGGACGTCTCCGACACCGATCCGCGAGCCGTCCCACGTGAACCGCTGTGGTCCGAGGGGCAGGCTTTCCGTGACGACCGGCGTCGCGACCCACGCGCCGTCGCCGCGGAGGATCCGGATCCGCACGTCAGCAGGGTTCGCGAGCGTGAAGTCGATCGTGAGGCGGTCGAGGCGGCCGTCGCCGTTGGGCGAGAAGGCAGCGGGGGCGACCGAGACCGTGCCGAGCGTTCGGCTGATCGCAAGCGGGATCTCCATCTCGACCGACGCCCCTGCCGCCGTCCGCGCCGACACCTGAACCGTGTACTCCCCGTCGGGGAGCGCCGAGCCGTCGGCGACCACCTGGTGGAGACCCGCTCCCATGAACACGCGGTCGACCAGGGTCGCGACGACGGAGCCTTCAGCCGAGACGACGTCGACGGTGACGTTCGCGGGGAGCGAGAGCGTGAACGAGACGAGGGACGTGTCCGCCTGCTGATCGCCGTTCGGGCTGATCGCGGCCGGGATCGCCGACGGCTCCTGGATCGCGAGCGCAGGCGCATTCCCTCCCGCCCCGAGCTTCCCCGTCGCGGGCCTCGCGGTTCCTGCGCGGATCGACCACGAGTACGTCGCCGCGGGCACGCCGTCCGCGTCCCACGTCCAGTCGACGTTCTTGCCCGTGCCGGTTCCGCGGGCCACTTCCGCCCCGGTCGGGCCCGTGATCGAGACCGTCCACGAGAGTGAGGCCGAGAGCGTCGCCCGGAAGCGCGCGCCGACCTCGTTCGCGTCCACGCGCGGCGCGTAGATCTTGGGCCCGCCGAGGGAGGCGGCTGCGGCTGCGATCGCGTCGAGCCGTGCGTAGAGCGCGTTTCCCGGGCACTCCGTGAACCCCGTGTCGCGATGCCCCGAGATCGCCCGCAACGTCACGGGGATCCCCTTCGCGTACCGCTCGCTCCCGCCCGAGATGACCGTGAGCAGCCCGAGCGGGTTCACGTGGGCGATGTCCAGACGCCAGGCGAGGAGCTTCTCGAGGGCGTCCTGAGCGGCCTGGGACGGCGCCTTCGACCCATAGGTACCGAGCACCGCGACTCCCACGGACCCGGTGTTGAAGCCGAGCGCGTGAGCGCCGATCACGTTCCGGTCGATCCCGCCGTAGCGCCCCTCGTAGACCGTGCCGAAGCGGTCGACGAGGAAGTTGTAGCCGATGTCGTTCCAGCCGTTCCCCTGCACGTGGTAGAGCTCGATCCCGCGGACGATCGCGGGTGCCTGAACGCGGGTGTAGTCGTTCTGACCCGCCGTGTGATGGACGATCGCGAAGCGCAGGGACGACGCGTACGACGGCGGCGCGCGCCGGATCGACTCGTCCGCACCCCACGCCGCACGCAGGACGATCGGGGGCATGCCCGCCTGCGCCGGGGCGCGGTAGGGGACCCGCGTCGGCGGGCTCCAGACGAGGTACGCCCGAACCCGCGAGACGGAGCCGATCGTCCTCGTCTCGATGCGGTCGGAGTCTCCGACCCAGAACGGGTTCCCGATTCTCCAGCCCGCGGTCGCCCTCCGCTCCGAGGATCCCGGATCCGGCACGTCCTCGGCCTCCGGCGCCGCTGCCCTCCACGGGCTCCAGCGACCTCCTGCCGAACGCGTGCGAAAGCGCACCGATCCGGGCCCACGCCAGTGGATTCCGACGAGCGTGAACCGGTGAGTCCCGGAAGCCGCCGCGAGCGCCCGCTGTCCAGCGAGCGGCATATCGCGCGCTGTGATGGTCGCCGGCGAGCTCGCCAGCGCCTCGGGGACGAGCACGATCGCGGAGACGGCGACGAGGAGGGCGAGGACCAGGCGGCGCATGCGAGCCAGGGTGGCGCGATCCCACTTCGCGCGCAAGACCCGGAACCCTGCGCTGATGCAATCCTTACACGGTGAGGAAACGGCATCTACGAGCGGTGCTCGTCGTATCGGCGGCGCTTCTTGCGCTCGGGTTCGCGGCTCCCGCCGCCCGTGCCGCCTCGAACGAGCGCCCGCGCGTGCTCGCCGTCCACTTCTCGAACGACATCAACCCCGTGACGCAGGGGTACCTGGACGACTCCATCGACCGTGCCGAACGCGACCACGATGCCGCGGTCGTAATCGTCCTCGACACGCCCGGCGGACTGAGCTCCTCGATGCGCGGGATCGTCAAGCGCTTCCTGTCGGCAACGGTGCCCGTGATCGTCTACGTGGCACCGCCGGGATCGAGCGCCGACTCCGCAGGGGCGGTCATCACGATGGCCTCGGATCTCGCCGCGATGGCGCCGCAGACGAACATCGGGTCCTCCACGCCCATCGACCTCGGCGGGCAGAACATCGGGAGCGACCTGCGTCGCAAGGTCGTCAACGACGCCGCCGCTTACGTCGGCGAACTGGCCCGCGAACACGATCGGAACGTCACCGCGGCGCGCCTGATGGTCACGAAGGCGGCGAACTACGGTGCGCGTGAGGCCAAGAAGATCGGGCTCGTCGAGGTCGTCGCGCCGACGCTGCCCGCGCTCCTCGAGGAGATCGACGGGATGAAGACCGTCCCCAAGGGCGACGTCCTCGAGACGGCGAACGCGGAGATCGAGAACGTCCACATGACCTTCTTCGAGAGGGCTCGGGACTTCCTCGTCGATCCCAACCTGATCACGCTCTTTCTCTCGATCGGGCTGATCGGCATCGTCGTCGAGCTGTGGCATCCCGGGTTGATCTTCCCGGGGACGGTCGGTGCGATCTCCCTGATCCTGGGGCTCTACGGCCTCCAGGTCCTGCCGGTCTCGGCCACCGGCGTGCTGCTGCTCCTGCTCTCCGCGGCCTTCCTCGTCGCCGAGGCGTTCGTTCCTACGCACGGCGCCCTGGCGGTGGCGGGAGGGGTGACGTTCGTGCTCGGTGCGCTCATGCTCTTCGACCCAGCCGGCTCCGCGTACCAGGTGTCGCCCGCGGTCGCCTTCGCGATCGCCGGGACGCTCGCGCTGCTTCTCGGCTTCGCCGTCACGAGGGTCGTCAGGGCCCGCCGGAACCCCGTCCTCGTGGGCACCGACCGCCTCGTCGGCGAGGAGGGCGTCGTACGGCAGAGCGGGATGGTGTCGCTCCACGGAGAGCTCTGGCGTGCGCGCACCGCCGACGACGCGCCGCTCGTCCCCGGGAGCCGGGTGCGAGTCGAAGAGGTCGGGTCCGACCTCCGCCTACTCGTAGGATCCCGTGCAGCATCGAGCGAGGAGGATGGGCCCTGATGGATATCGCGTTGATCGTGATCGCAGCAATCGTCGTGATCGTCGTGCTGCTCCTGTTCCTGGCCGTCAAGATCGCGCGGGAGTACGAGCGCGGCGTGGTCTTCCGGCTGGGACGGCTGCTCCCGGAGCCCAAAGGCCCGGGTCTGTTCCTGATCATCCCGTTCGTCGATCAGGTGACGAAGGTCGATCTCCGCACCGTCACGCTGAACGTGCCTCCGCAGGAGGTGATCACCAAGGACAACGTCCCTGTCCGTGTGAACGCCGTCGCCTACTTCCGGATCGTGGACGCGAACGCCTCGCAGGTACAGGTCGAGAACTTCATGGTCGCGACCTCGCAGATCGCCCAGACGACGCTGCGGTCGGTGCTCGGTCAACACGTGCTCGACGAGCTGCTCTCCGAGCGCGACAAGATCAACGAGATCCTGCAGGCGATCATCGACCAGGCGACGTCCCCCTGGGGCATCAAAGTCAGCATCGTCGAGGTGAAGGACGTCGAGATCCCCTCCGACATGCAGCGGGCGATGGCGCGCCAGGCGGAAGCCGAGCGCGAGCGCCGCGCCAAGGTGATCTCGGCCGAGGGTGAGTTCCAGGCATCCGAGCGCCTGAAGGACGCAGCGGCGGTCATGGCGCAGGAGCCGATCACGGTCCAGCTCCGCTACCTGCAGACGCTGCTCGAGATCGGCTCGGCGAACAACTCGACGATCGTCTTCCCGATCCCGATCGACATCCTCACCGCTCTCTCGAAGCTGGCGGACCTGCCCGTGCCCCGGAAGGAGTAGCCACAGGTCCGGTCGCCTCGCGACGGCGCGTCCTTCCGGGATCCGCGGCGGGAGACTGCGGTGCGCGAAGCTCAGTCGGGTTCTGCGACGGTGGTCCCGTTCTCCGGAGCCACGTCTTCGCCGTCGTCATCCGCCCCCACGACGGGGGCGAGAGTGGCGACTTGCTCGCCTTCGCGGAGCCGCATGACGATCACGCCCTGGGTCGCCCGGCCCGCGCGGCGAATGCCGTCCACCGGCATTCGGATCACGGTGCCGCCGGTCGAGATCAGCATGACCTGATAGCCGTCCCGCACGATGCGCGCTCCGACGAGGCGGCCCTTCCCCTCGACGAGCTGCGCTGTCTTCACGCCCATCGTGCCGCGTCCCTTCGCCGGGTAGTCGGCGACGCGCGTGCGCTTGCCATAGCCGTTCTCGGTCACGACGAGCAGGTCGGCGTCGTCGTCCGCGATGTCGAGCTCGATCACCTCGTCTCCGGCGCGGAGCTTCATCCCGGCGACGCCCTCCGTATCGCGGCCCATCGCCCGCGCCTGCGTCCCGTGGAAGCGGACGGCCTGACCCATCCGCGAGACCATGAGCACGTCGTCTCCGTCGCCCGCCAGCCTGACGCCGACGAGCTCGTCTCCGTCCCGGAGCTTGATGGCGATGATCCCGTCGGCCTTGAGCGGGGTGTTGTACGCCGCGAACTGTGTCTTCTTGACAACGCCCCGCCTCGTCGCGAAGACGAGGTACTTCGCCTCCTCGAAGTTCCGCGTCGCGATGACCGCGCGCACGTACTCGTCCTGGCGGAAGGGCAGGAGGTTCACGATCGCGCGTCCCTTCGACTGGCGGGAGCCGAGCGGGAGCTCGTGCACCTTGAGCCGATACACCTTGCCGACGGTCGTGAAGAAGAGGATGTAGTCGTGGGTGGAGGCGACGAAGAGGTGCTCGATGTAGTCGTCCTCCTTCAGGTCCATCCCCATGACCCCGATGCCGCCCCGTCGCTGCTCGCGGTACGCCGTCACCGGTAGCCGCTTCACGTACCCGGAGTTGGTGATGGCGATCACCATGTCCTCCTCGGCGATCATGTCCTCGAGCTCGAGGTCGGTGTCACCCGCGACGATCTCGGTTCGGCGCTCGTCGCTCCGGCCGTAGATCTCCCTGAGCTCGAGCAGCTCCTCCTTGATCAGGGCGGCGATGCGCGACTCGTCGCCGAGAAGGACTCGCAGCTCTGCAATGCGCTCCTGGAGGTCGGCGTATTCGCCCTCGACCCGTTTGCGCTCGAGCCCGGTGAGGGCTCGCAGCCGCAGGTCGAGGATCGCCTGTGCCTGGAGCTCGCTGAGGTCGAAGCGCGCCATCAGCCCCGCGCGTGCCTCGTCGGCGTCATCGGACGCACGGATCAGCTGGATGACCTCGTCGAGGTTGTCGAGCGCGATCAGATAGCCCTCGAGGACGTGCGCACGCGCGAGCGCCTTCCGCAGCTCGAACTGCGAGCGTCGGGTGACGACCTCCCGCTGGAAGTCGAGGTAATAGCGGACGAACTCGAGGAGTGACAGCGTTCGCGGCACCCCGTCGACGAGTGCGACCGCGTTGTAGCCGAACGTCGTCTGGAGCGCGGTGTGCTTGAAGAGCTTGTTGAGCGCGACCTGCGGCACCGCCTCGCGCTTCAGCTCGATCTGGACGCGCATGCCGGTCTTGTCGGAGTAGTCCTGGAGATCGGAGACCTCGGTGATCGTCTTCTCACGTACGAGATCGGCGATCTTCGAGATGACGCCGCCGTCGCCGCCCTTCTTCACTCCATAGGGCAGCTCCGTGACGATGATCGCGTTCTTCCCTCCTCGCAGCTCCTCGACATGGGCGCAGGCGCGCATGACGATCCGGCCGCGACCGGTCCGGTACGCGTCGCGGATCCCCGAGCGCCCTACGACGATGCCGCCCGTGGGAAAGTCCGGGCCCTTGACGAACTTCATGAGGTCCTCGACGCTCGCGGCCGGCTTGTCGATGAGCGCGACGACCGCGTCGATGGTCTCGGCGAGATTGTGCGGTGGAATGTTCGTCGCCATGCCGACCGCGATGCCGGTCGAGCCGTTGACGAGGAGATTCGGGAAACGGGACGGGAGAACCTGAGGCTCGCGGCGCGACTCGTCGTAGTTCGGGCCGAAGTCGACCGTGTCCGAGTCGATGTCGCGAAGCATCTCCGTCGCGAGCTTCGCGAGGCGGCATTCCGTGTACCGCTCTGCGGCCGGAGGGTCGTCGTCGATGGAGCCGAAGTTCCCCTGGCCGTCGACGAGCGGGTAGCGGAGCGAGAACGGCTGCACGAGCCGCGCGATCGCGTCGTAGATGGAGCTCGAGTCGTGCGGGTGGTACTTGCCCATCACGTCGCCGGTCACGCGGGCGCACTTGACGTACGGCCGGTTGGGGTGATGCCCGGCGTCGTGCATCGCCCACAGGATCCGCCGGTGGACGGGTTTCAAGCCGTCGCGGACGTCCGGCAGCGCGCGGCCCACGATGACGCTCATCGCGTAGTCGAGATAGCTCGAGCGCATCTCCTGTTCGAGCTCGCGCGGCTCTATCCGCCCGGCCCCGAGCGGTTCCATGACGTCAGACATCGAGGAACCTCACGTCCTTGGCGTTCTGCTCGATGAAGAGCCTGCGCGGCTCGACCTGGTCGCCCATGAGCGTCGAGAACACCCGGTCCGCCGCCGCCGCGTCTTCCACCTCGACGCGGATGAGCATGCGCTTCGCGGGATCCATCGTGGTCTCCCACAGCTGCTCCGGGTTCATCTCGCCCAGACCCTTGAAGCGGCTGATCTGCATGCCCTCCTTCGCAAGGTCGAGCGAGGTCGAGCGGAGCTGGTCGAACGTCTCCGCTCGCGAGGACTTGCTTCCGAAGGACACCGTGAACGGCGGGAGGCCGACGACCTCTCCGAGCTTCGCGTAGGCGCGCTGAACGGAGCCGTAGGTCGGCGAGCCGAGCATCGCCGTCGGCAACGCGACGTGACGCGCCGTACTCGTCTCCGTCTCGACGACCCGGATGTGGAGGATGTCGTCGACCTCCTTCTCGACCGTGAGCTCGTACCCGTTGGACGGAATCGACGCAATGAGCCCCGCCGCGTTCGGCACGCCGTCGGTCTCGGCCTCGACGAGCCCGTGCGAGATCGCAAACCCTGCTGCCGGACCGAACTCCGCCTCGAGCTTCGCGGCCCATGCCTCGAGATGCCCGATGTCACGGACGAGTCGCGTCCAGCGAGCCTCGGTGAGGGTCGTCTCGCGGTCGTCCCGAGCCGTCACGGTCATGTCTTTCACGCGCTCGCGCACGAGCAGGTCCTCAAGCTGAGCGTCCTTCTCGAAGTACATGCCCCTGCTTCCGAGCTTCACGTGGTAGAGGGGCGGGACCGCGATGTAGACGTGTCCACGCTCGTAGAGCTCCGGCATCGTCCGGTACAGAAACGTGAGGACGAGCGTGCGGATGTGCGCACCGTCCACGTCTGCGTCCGTCATGACGATGACCCGGCCGTAGCGAAGGTTCGCGATGTCGAACTCGTCACCGAACCCGGTGCCGATCGCGGTGATCATCGCCTGGATCTCCGTGTTCGACAGGACCTTGTTGATGCGGTTCTTCTCGGAGTTGATGATCTTTCCGCGCAGCGGGAGGATCGCCTGCGTCATCCGATCGCGGGCCTGCTTCGCGGAGCCCCCCGCGGAGTCGCCCTCGACGATGAAGAGCTCGGCCGATTCGGGGTCTTTGATCGTGCAGTCCGCGAGCTTTCCCGGGAGCGAAGCGTTCTCGAGCGCGCTCTTGCGGCGCGTGAGCTCACGCGCCTTCCGCGCGGCTTGCCGCGCGTTCCGGGCTGCGATCGCCTTCTGGACGATCTGCCGGGCCTCGGTTCGATTCTCCTCGAGGAACTCCGCGAGACGCTGGTTGACGACCTTCTCGACGAGCCCTGCGACTCCCGGGTTGCCGAGCTTCGTCTTCGTCTGCCCTTCGAACTGGGGGTTCCGCAGCTTCACGGAGATGACCGCGGCGAGCCCCTCGCGGGCGTCCTCGCCTTCGAGGTTGTCGTCCTTCTCCTTCAGAAGGCTCTCCTGGCGCGCGTACTGGTTGAGCGTCCGCGTCAGCGCGGCCCGAAAGCCCTGCAGGTGCGTACCGCCCTCGGTCGTATTGATGTTGTTCGCGAACGAGAAGACCGACTCCACGTACGAGTTGTTCCACTGCATTGCGACCTCGACCGCGCCCTCGTCGCTCTCGCCCTCGAAATAGACGATGTGCTTGTGGACCGGGTCCTTCGACTCGTTCACGTGCGCGACGAAGTCCCGGATCCCGCCCTCGTAGTGGAATTCGTCGGTCTTGCCTCCGGCCCGGTCGTCGCGAAGGACGATGCGGAGTCCGCGGGTCAGGAACGCCGTCTCACGCAGGCGCTGGAGCAACGTCGCCGCGTCGAACTCGGTCTCGTCGAAGACCTCGGAATCCGGGAGGAAGGAGATCGTGGTTCCGGACTCGCCCTCCCCGGCGACGCCGATCGTCTCCATCCCGGATGTCGGCTCGCCCCGCGCGAACTCCTGGCGGTAGACCTTTCCGTCACGCTTCACCTCGGCGACGAGCCACTCCGAGAGCGCGTTCACGACCGAGACCCCGACGCCGTGCAGCCCGCCCGAGACCTTGTAGCCCTCACCACCGAACTTCCCACCCGCATGGAGCTTCGTGAGGACGACCGTGAGGGCGGACAGGTCCTGCTCCGGGATCACGTCGACCGGGATGCCCGCGCCGGCGTCCCGAACGGTCACCGAGTTGTCCGGATGGATGGTCACCTCGACGAGGTCGTTGCGGCCCGCGAGGGCCTCGTCGACGGCGTTGTCGACCACTTCGTACACGAGATGGTGGAGGCCCCGCAAGCCCGTCGAGCCGATGTACATGCCGGGGCGCAGGCGGACGGGCTCGAGGCCCTCGAGGACGGTGATGTCCTTTGCGGTGTAGGCTGCTTCAGCCATTAAAAAAGCCCTGCAAATCGTACTTTTGCGGGCGAAGTTCAGTCTACCAGAAACGGCGGCCGGACCCGGGCTCTGGCGAGGCTCGCACGCGCCGCCCTGGCGACCAGCTCGCGGAGCTCCGGATCGCCTATCGCCGAGGCAGCGCGAGCAGCTTCGGCGTCGGTCTCGGGGGACCTCTGAAACACATCGAGCGACGGGTCCGCCGCGCTGCTCGAGCTCGCTCCCGGCTCGGGGACGTGGCCGACCTTGAACCGGAGCGCGGCGGGGGCGCTCCTCCCGAGAGCCGTACTCAGCCTCTGCTGGATCTCGCCCGAGAGACGGTCGAGCTCGAACGCCCAGGTGGCCGACGACGCCGTCACGTGAAGCGTGCCGTCTCGACCTACGCGCGCCGGCCACGCCTGCCGCGAGACGGCTTCCCCGACTGCGTCGGGCCAGACGCGCGTGATCTCGGCGAGCGCGAGACCGACCCCTCCCCCTGTCCGCCCGAGCGTCCGCTCGACCTCGCGCCCGATGCGCTCCATCAGGCGCTCCGCACCGCGCCCGGCGTCACCACGAGCGACAGCGCGGGCTCCGCGGGGAGCGCGGCTTCGGACGTCGCCGTGACCACGGTCTGCCCGCCCGTTGCAATCAGCTCGGCGAGGGCGTGGCGCCGATCGTCGTCGAG
Organism: uncultured Actinomycetes bacterium; assembly: GCA_963708265.1. Classification (GTDB taxonomy): domain Bacteria; phylum Actinomycetota; class Thermoleophilia; order Gaiellales; family Gaiellaceae; genus GMQP-bins7. The sequence continues at coordinate 263,177 of CAVPSC010000001.1, forward strand.
CTCGGACAGGACGTCGTCGAGGAGCACGAGCGGGCGAACGCCTTCGCGTTCTTCGATCGCGCGCGACTCTGCGAGGACGAGCGCGAGCACCGCCACGCGCTGCTCCCCCTGCGACCCGAAGCTGCGGAGATCGCGTCCGCCTGCCTCGATGCGGATGTCGTGAAGGTGCGGCCCGAGCCCGGTGACGCAGCGCTCGAGGTCGCGCTGGAGCCGTGCCTCGTAGTCGTCGATCGAGGCGGCTTCACCTTCGTACGCGATCGTCGCTCCCGCGAGCAGAAGCCTCTCCGCCGACTCCGCGAAGTGCGGCGCGAGCACGTCGAGCGTCGCCCGTCGAGCCTGGACGAGCTCAGCGCCGAGCCTCGACACGGCCTCCGTCCACGGAGAGAGCGCGTCCGGCGAGGACCCACCTGCGGCCACTCTCCTGAGCGAGGCGTTCCGCTGCCCGACCGCGCCGGCGTACTCGACTGGTAGCGACGAGCGGCTCGGGAAGAGGCGGCCGAGACTTCGGTCGAGATACGCCCTTCTCGTCGCAGGAGCTCCCTTGACCACCGCGAGGCGGTCCGGGGTGAAGACGAGCGTCCGGAGATCCTGGCGGAGCTGGTCCGCGGAGCGGAGAGCGGCGCCGTTCAGCCGCGCCCGTCTCGCACCGTGCGTGCTCAGCATGACCTCGCTCTCGTACGGAGTCGCGTCGGCGAGTCCGCGCAGGCCGACCCTTCCTCCCGCCGCGCCGAATCGCACCATCTGCGCGTCGCTCCTCGCACGGGGGGAAAACCCCTGCGTGCCGAGATGGAACGCCTCGAGGAGGTTCGTCTTCCCGGCACCGTTCGCGCCGGTGACGAGCACGACCCCGGCGTCGAGTGCGAGCTCGAGCCTGGGGTACGAGCGGAAGTCGCGAAGCGTGACCTCGCGGACGATCAGCCCGGGAGCCGGATCGGCATGATCAGGTACCAGAAGCGCTCGTCCGGAGAAGCGAGGACCGCCGGCCGCAACGGGTTGATCAGCTTGAGCTCGACGGTGTCGCCCGCGACCGCCTCGAGCCCCTCCCGGAGGAAGTCCGGATTGAACCCGATCTCGAGCAGCTCGCCCGTGTACCCGACTGGCAGGGACTCGCGCGCCTCGCCCACGTCCTGCGTCTGCGCAGACACGGTGAGTTCGCCTTCTGCGAAGCCGAGCCGGAGTGGCTGGTTCCGCTGGGCGAGCACCGCAGCGCGTCGCACGACATCGAGCAGCGGCTCGCGCTGCACGGTCAGCTCCGCCTCGAACGTCTCGGGCAGAAGCTGCTTGTAGTTCGGAAACTGGCCGTCGATGCGCCTGCTCGTGAGCCACACGCCGCCGGTCGAGAATACGACGTGATTCTCCTGCACCCCGAGCTCGACGGTGTCGTTTCCGGCAGCCAGGCGTGCGAGTTCCTGGAGTGCTCGCGCCGGGATGATCGCCTCGAGCTCCGGACCCGAGCCGGAGAGCTCCGTCTCCTTCACCGACAAGCGGTAGGAGTCGGTAGCGGCCATCACGAGCTTCGAGCCCTCGAAGTGCACGAGGATCCCCGTCAGGACGGGCCGCGATTCGTCGCGCGAAGCCGCCCTCGCGACCTTCTCAATCGTGGCGAGGAGCGCGGTGGCGTCGATCGTGTGCAGCGGAATGTCGAGCGCCGGGAGCCGGGGGAAGTCCTCTGCGCTGAACACGTTCACCCGCGACGAGTAGCTCCCGGACGAGACCGCGAGCACCCCGTCTCCCACCTCGTACGAGAGGGACACGCGGGGGTCGGGCAGGAGCCGGATGAGGTCCGACAGCAGGCGCCCTGGCACGACGACCTTGCCTTCCCCCGTGACCTCGCCGGAGACGGTCGCGCGCAGGGATACCTCCATATCCGTCGCTGCCAGGGTCAGCCGCCCGTCCTCGACCTCGATCAGGATCCCTGTAAGGACCTGCACCGCGCTCCGGCTCGAGAGACCCCGCGCCACGATGGCTGCAGCAGCCGAGAGATCGTCTCGTGAGATCGAGACGCTCAGGTCTGCGGCCGTGGCGAGGTCTGTGTCCATGACTAAGAAGAAGTTAGAGAAAGAACCTTGTAGTCGTAGTAGGAGTGTGAATCACGGGGAAGACGGGGCGATTGTCCGGGAAAAGCGGCGAAAACGTGTGTCGGTCCGCCTGGGGAGAACCGGAGCGCGTTCCACACCCAACCTCCTGCCGGTGAGATGGACCCCCAATATCACCGCGCCTGCTTGATGCGTGCGGTCAGTTCTTGCACGAGGTTGTACACAGAGCGATCTTCGCGAATACGGCGCGTGATCTTGTCCTTCGCGTGGATCACGGTCGTGTGATCGCGACCGCCGAACTCCCGCCCGATCGCCGGAAGCGAGGAGTCGGTGAGCTCGCGCGAGAGGTACATCGCGACCTGGCGCGGGTATGCGACGGCCTGCGACCGGCGGGGGCTGATGAGCTCGTCGATCGTCACGTTGAACCTCTGCGACACGATGTCCTGGATCCGCTTGATCGTCACCTCGGGTGCTGCGTCTCCCTGCGGGAACACGTCCTTCAGCACGTGCTCCGCGAGGTCGACGGTCATCGGCCGGTTCGTGAGCGAGGAGAAGGCGACGACACGTGTGAGCGCTCCCTCGAGCTCGCGGATGTTCGATGAGACGCGGCCCGCGATGAACGTGAGCACCTCGGGGTCGTCGACCGCGATCCCTTCGGTGTTGACCTTCTTCAGCAGGATCGCGATGCGCGTCTCGAGATCCGGCTTCTGGATATCGGTGATGAGGCCCCACTCGAACCGCGAGCGGAGTCGCTCCTCGAGCGTCGCGATCTCCCGCGGCGGGCGGTCCGAGGAGATGATGATCTGTGCCCCCGCCTCGTAGAGCGAGTTGAAGGTGTGGAAGAACTCCTCCTGTATCCGCTCCTTGCCCTCGAGGAACTGGATGTCGTCGATGAGGAGGACGTCGTAGTTCCGGTAGCGACGCTTGAAGCCCTCGATCCTCGCTCCCCGGTCGCGAACCGCCTCGATGAAGTCGTTCATGAACGACTCGCAGGTGATGTAGCGGTTCGTGAGCCGTCGCGAGTGCTGCCGGACGTAGTGCGCGATCGCCTGCAGGAGGTGCGTCTTCCCGAGGCCGGTGTCGCCGTAGATGAACAGTGGGTTGTACGCCTGTGCCGGCGCCTCCGCCACGGCCAGCGCGGCCGCGTGCGCGAACCGGTTGGACGAGCCGATGACGAAGAGGTCGAACGTGTACTTGCGATTCAGCTCCTCCGCAGCGTCGCGATAGGGGCGGTTGCTCTCGACGGCTCGCTCGGTGGCCGGTGGAACGGGTGACGCCGACGCGCCCGCCGTGACCATGTTCCGGTCCGAGACCTCGAACGAGACGGCGAGCTCGCGCCCGAGCGAGTCCTGCGCCGCATTCGCGACCGCATTGCGGAAATGCCCCTCGACCCACTCCCGCGTGAAGTCGTTCGGGAGGGAGACGTGGAGGGCGCCGTTCGACAGCGACTGGGGTTCGGCGTACGCGAACCACCGCTCGAACTCCTCGCCGAGGGTCTCTCGCAGCCGCGTCGTGAGCGCATCCCAGAGCCCTTCGGCGGTCGGTTCTGTCGTCTGCTCCACCCTCTCGTCGAGGTCGAAGGTCGTCGCGAAGGTGCCGAGCATAGCAACGTTCCCGCCGCGTCTCAATGGGGTGATCGACCCCTCGTCTGGGTGAAAAAAGACGCTTGTTTGCAGGGGCTTCCAGGATTCCCACATGTCTTTCCACAGGTGTGGAAGACGACGGGTGCGTTCTCTCGAACGGCAACGCAGTCTGCGCGTGAGCAGCAAGTTCGACTCCCCGACACCGATGGGTCACTGTGGAAAACCGAGGCCGCAGACGAGTCATCTATACTGCCCGCTCGGCTCGCCCGACCCCTCGCCAAGAGCCACCACACGACGTGAAACGCACCTACCAGCCCAACGTTCGGCGGCGCAAGCGTCGCCACGGATTTCGCGCCCGGATGTCCACGCGCGGGGGTCGCGCCATCCTCAAGCGCCGCCGGGCGAGAGGCCGCAAGCGCCTCTCTGCCTGAAGGCTCGACCCGTGCAGCGGCGTCACCGGCTCTCCCGTTCACGGGATTTCGACGCCGTCTATCGCCGCGGCACCTCGGCGTCCACCAGGTATCTCGTCCTGCACTGGTTCGCTCGAGAGGACGATCCCGACGACACACCGCGGCTCGGCCTCGCGGTCCCGCGCGCGGTCGGCACCGCCGTCGTCCGGAACCGGATGAAGCGGCTCCTGCGCGAAGCGTGGCGCGAGCTCCTGCCGAAGGTCCCGCCCGGCCGCGACTACGTCCTCGTCGCCCGGCCCGGGCTCGCGGAGCCCGCCGAGGCCCGGGGGCGGGAATGGCTCCTCGCGGAGATCGGCGAGGTGCTCGGGAGGGCCCAGCGGTGAAATACGTCGGCATCGCGCTCGTGCACGCCTGGCGCTGGACGTTCGGGCTCCTCCTGACGCCGCCCGGCACGTGCAAGTACCACCCGAGCTGTTCCCAGTACGCGCTCGACGCGCTCGACGAGTTCGGGCTCGTCCGTGGGACCGTCCTCGCAGGTTGGCGGCTTCTCCGCTGCAACCCATGGGGCCACGGCGGCGTCGACTACGCCCGCGACCAGACGCTCTTCCCGCTCTTCGGCCGCTCGCCGAGGCCGCGCACGTGATCGTCGCCGGGATCCTCACCCCGATCGAGAACATCCTCGAGCGACGTCCTCACCTGGTTGCACGGGACGGCCGGGCTTCTCCTGGGCGTGGTCGATCGTCGCGCTCACGGTCATCGTTCGCATCCTGCTCGTGCCGGTCGCGATGCGGCAGATCCACTCCATGCAGAGCCTGCAGCTGCATGCGCCCGAGATGAAGACGATCCAGCAGCGCTACAAGAGCGACCGCCAGAAGCAGTCTGAAGAGCTGATGAAGTTCTACAAGGAGAACAAGATCAACCCGTACGCGCCCTGTCTGCCGATCGTCTTCCAGATCCCGATCTTCTTCTCCCTCTATTTCGTTCTGAAGAACGCCGAGAAGCACCTCTTCAAGCGGATCCCCGCCCGGCCATCTCCACTGGATCGGCCTCGTCAAGATCACCGACCCGGTCCGGGACGGCTGGGGGCCGGTGCTCGTCGTCATCTACGCGGGGAGCCAGCTCCTCTCGACATACCTCATGTCGACGCAGATGCAGAGCGCCGCGCAGAAGTGGATGATCATGGTCCTCCCGATCGCCTTCATCCCGTTCATCATCAGGTTCCCGGCAGGCCTCGTTCTCTACTGGGTGACGACGAACCTGTGGACGACGGGTCAGGGAATCGTGACGCGACGTCTGATGCCGAGGCAGGTGTTGCCGCCCAAACGCTCGAGCCGCACGCCGCCGAAGGAGGCGCCGGCGGCCGAGACGGCGGAGGCTGCGGCCGCGACCCAGCCGTCCGGGTCGGGGGGCAGCTCCGGAGCGCCCCGGCGGGTGAAGAAGAAACGCGGCGGGAGACCGAAGCGGTGAGTGGCGAGCCGGGCGTGCAGGTGGAGGCGACCGGCGAGACGGTCGGCGAGGCAAAGTGGGCGGCGCTCCGCGACTTGGAACAGCTCGTTCCCGGCCTCGACCGCGAGACGGTCCAGTTCGAGGTGCTCTCGGAGGGAGAGCGCGGCCTTCTCGGAGTCGGCTATACGCCGGCCCGTGTCGTCGCGCACGCGCCTCTCACCCAAGGCTCGACCGAGAACGGCGAGCGGAGCGAAGCCGCCGACGACGCGCGCGAGTTCGTCCGCCGCGTCGCGGCTGCGATCGGCGCCGACGTGATACCGACTGCGGTCGAGCGGGAGGGAGTCGTGGTCGTGACGTGCAGCGGGGAGGATCTCGGGCTCCTCATCGGCAAGCACGGTCAGACGATCGATGCGATCCAGTATCTCGCGAACGCGGTGGTGAGAGCCGGGGGCGGGGAGCACGAGATCGTGGTGGACGCAGCGGGATACCGTGCCCGCCGAACCGCCTCGCTCGAGACGACCGCGCGCCGCTCGGCGGAGCAGGCTGCGGCGCTCAACGACCGCGTCGAGCTGGAGCCGATGACGGCGGTCGAGCGGAAGATCGTCCACGAGGCGCTGAAGGACGATCCGGACGTCCAGACGATGAGCGAGGGCTCGGAGCCGAACCGCTACGTCGTCGTTCTTCCCCGCGACGAGGACTGACGTGGCCTCGGACGTCCTCGAGCGCTGGCTCGAGGCGCTCCTCGAGGCGCCGGGAATCACCGCGATTCGCGACCCGGACGAGGCACGCAGGATGCTCGTCGCCGACGCGCTACGCGCTGCCGAGCTCGTCTCCTCCGCGCCGGCAGGGACGGTGATCGACGTCGGATCGGGCGGCGGCTCCCCCGGGATTCCACTCGCGGCCGCGATCCCCGACCGTGAGTTCGTCCTCCTCGATGCGCAGCGGCGTCGCTGTGAGTTCCTGCGCACGGTGACCGGTCCGCTTCGAAACGTCGAGGTCGTCTGGGGTCGCGCGGAGACGCAGCCGCCCGACGTGTTCGCCGTCGCGCTCGCCAAGGCGCTCGCCAAGCCGCCGATCGCCTCGGAGCTCTGTCTTCCGCTCGTCCGCCCCGGCGGGATCGCGATCCTGTGGACGGGGGAAGACGCCGACCTGGAGGCGGCGGGCACGGCTGCGGAGCGCGTCGGAGGGGCGGTCGAGTCGGAGCAGGACGGCTTGCTCGTGCTGCGAAAGGTACGCGCGACACCCGCGGGCTTCCCTCGCCGCCCCGGGATGGCGAAGAAGCGCCCTCTCGCCTAAGCGGCCTGCGCCGGCTCGGCGTTTCGGAGACGGATCCCGCTGAACTCCAACGTCGAGTTGCAGACGCGTGTCCAGAGCGGCCACATGTTGTCGACCAGGCGGAGCTCGATGCAGGCGTCGGCGTGGAGGGAGAGCAGATCCCCGAGCTCGGTCATCTCGAGCGGCGTGGTCGGCTCGCGGCTGATCCAGTAGCCACCCACGTCGGGGTGAGGCGCGAACGTGTCCTCGGGCACGCGGTAGGCGACGACGCGCGCGGACCGGATCCGCTCGAGCCACCTGCCTTCGGCTGCGTGCACGCGCGTCGCACCCGCGAGCAGTTCCGCGTCGGCTGGGGTCGTGTCCCGCGTCGCCCAGAACGTCCCTCGCGGGCAGTCGCGGGGGAACCAGTACAGGGGGAGGTGTCGTGTGTCGACCGCCCATACGAGCGGCTCCGGTCCCCCGGCCGTGCGGCTGGCGTGAGGCTCGAAGCGCGTGAGGGAGCTGTCTTCACTGACGTGCCAGAGAGCGTGTGGGCCTTCGCCGACGTACGACGGCGCCGGATCTCGCATGGCCTCCGACTCTAGCCGCCCCCCTCTCTAGTCTTGACGGATGCCCGCGCGGGTATACGCCGTCGCCAATCAGAAGGGCGGAGTCGGCAAGACGACGACGGCCGTCAACATCAGCGCCTGCCTCGCGGAGGCCGGCGAGCGCGTCCTCCTCATCGACCTCGACCCGCAGGCGAACGCGACCTCGGGACTCGGCGTCCGCGTCAACGGCACCTCGACGCTCGATCTCCTCGACGGCGCACACCTCTCGTCGCTGACGCGGCCCTCGGGGTTTCCGAACCTCGACCTGGTTGCGGCGAAGAGCGATCTTGCTGCTGCGGCGGTCGAGCTCGCGTCTCGCGCCGGCGGGGAGCGCTACCTCGCGGAGGCGCTGGAGGCGAGTCTCGAGCCGTACTCGTTCGTCTTCCTCGACTGCCCGCCCTCGTTCGGCCCGCTCACCGTGAACGCTCTCGCGGCTGCGAGCCGCGCGATCGTGCCCGTGCAGGCGGAGTACTACGCGCTCGAGGGGCTGTCGCAGCTCCTCGGCACGGTGAACCTCGTGAAGGCTCGCCTCAACCCCGACCTCGCGGTTGCCGGGATCCTGCTCACCATGGCCGACGCGCGCACACGTCTCGCCGCCGAGGTCGAGTCGGAGCTACGCCGCCACTTCGGCGATCTCGTCTTCACGGCGATCGTCCCCCGTTCGGTCAGGCTCGCCGAGGCGCCGAGCCACGGTGTCCCTGCGATCGCCTACGACCGCCGTTCGCCGGGATCGCAGGCGTACTGGAAGGTGGCGATGGAGCTTGTCGAGCGTCGCTAGAGAACGGCGCGGTCTCGGCCGCGGTCTGGAGGTGCTTCTCGGCGAAGGAGGTCAGCCGGAGCTCCTCCATCTTCCTGTCGAGACGGTCCACCCCAACCCGAGGCAGCCGAGGCGCAGGTTCGAGCCGGAGGCGTCGGCCGGGCTCGCGGCTTCGATCCGGCTCGAGGGTGTGCTGCAGCCGATCGTCGTCCGCCGGCGACCGGAGGGTGGGTTCGAGCTCATCGCCGGCGAGCGGCGCTGGCGCGCTGCACGTTCGGCAGGAGTGCCGACGCTCCCCGCGGTCGTCCGCGACGCCGACGACCGCGGCTCGCTGCTCCTCGGCCTCGTCGAGAACGTCGCCCGAGAGCAGCTCTCACCTGTGGAAGAAGCGCGCGCGTACGCCTCGCTTGTGGACGAGTTCGAGCTCTCGCTCGGTGACGTCGCCGAGCGCGTCGGGCGATCGAAATCGGCCGTCTCGAACCGTCTCCGGCTGCTCGAGCTGCCGGAGGAGGTTCTCTGGATGCTCGCCCGCGGGGACATGACCGAGGGCCACGCGCGGGCCGTCCTCTCCCTCCCGGACGACGATGCCCGCCGCCGCCTCGCTCGCCGGATCGCGACGGAGGGCATGACCGTGCGCTCGGCCGAACGTGCCGCCCAGGACGGTGGCGCACGCCGGCGCCCGCGCCGCAACGTGGCCGTCGACCCCGCCCTTTCCGATCGTGCGGCGGCGGCGGCGACACGACTCACCGGGCTCCCGGCACGCGTCGCCGGCGGGGTGCTCCACGTCCGGTTCGAGGACGAGACGCGGCTTGCAGAGCTCGTCGAGGCGCTCGAAGCCGTCGCGTAGCAGCCGGTCCACGGCGCTGGTTGGAAAGCGGTCGAGGTGGGCGATCCTGGACTCGAACCAGGGGCCTCCGCCTTATCAGAGCGGCGCTCTAACCGACTGAGCTAATCGCCCGACGGGGCGCAACTGTAGCGCACGCCCTCGCGTCTAAGATGGGCGAGGGCCCGGCGATGCGAGAGATGACGCTGTACGGAGTCAGCTTCGAGCCGATCGGCAAGCAGCCGATCGTGTTGCTGAAGACCGCGGACGACGAGAAGTTCCTTCCCATCTGGATCGGCCACGCGGAGGCGGCGGCGATCCTCATGAAGCTGCAGGGAGCGAGCCCGCCGCGGCCGATGACCCACGACCTCTTCACGGACGTCATCTCCGAGCTCCAGGGCGAGGTCGTCCGGGTGACCGTCACCGAGCTCCGCGAGAACACGTTCTACGCACGCATCACCATCGTCCAGGACGGCCGCGAGGTCGATGTCGACTCGAGACCCTCGGACGCGATCGCGCTCGCCGTCCGCTGCGATGCGCAGATCTTCGCGGATGACGATGTCGTCGAGGAGTCGGGGATCGAGTTCCAGGCCGACGACGACGACCAGCCAAGGCTCGTCACGGCGACGAACCTCGCGGATCTGGACCCGGCGGAGTTCCGCCAGTTCCTCGAGACGGTCACGCCCGACGAGTTCGCGACCAGCCTGCACGAGCAGCTCGAGGACGCTGAAGACGTCGAGGACGCAGAGGTCGAAGAGGACGACGACGAGCTCTAGCTCGGCGAGCCCTAGCGGACGACGGTCACCGAGAGGATGAGCGCGACACCGTTGAAGGTCGCGTGCAGGAGCATGCCCGGATAGACGCTCGCGGTCCGTGCGCGCAGCCAGCCGACGACGATCCCGAAGCAGGCGAGGACGGGGAGCCCTTCGACGAGGCCGTGCGCGGCGCCGAAGAGGAGACCGGTCGAGACTATCGCGACCCAGACGCCGAACGGAGCGATGAGCGTGAAGCCGAGGCCGCGGTACGTCAGCTCCTCGACCACCGGCGCGACGAAGGTGACGACGAGGAAGAACGCGACGAAGGGAGCCCACCTGGTCGAGTCCCAGCCCTTCGGGACGAGACCCTGCTCGTCGGTCGCGTCGAGGAAGCGCGAGAGGATCGCGCTGACTGCCCAGATCGCGGCGATCCCGCCGGCGGCCAGGCCGAGCGCGCGACCCCAGGACGGGGGCCTGCGCAAGGCGAATGCCTCCTTGCGATCGAGCCCTTTCGAGAAGACGAGGAGGAGAGCGAGCATGATCCCGTACTGGAAGAGCGCAGCGATCGAGGACGACCACTGGTACGCGACGTCGTTCGGGGTGCTCGCTCCTCCGATCCGCGCGGCGTAGGCGAGCGCGGCGAGCGCAAAGGCGAAGACGAGCCAGGCAACGAGGCGCCAACGCTCGAACGGGGCCGGGACGGCGCTCTCCATCGGCACATTCCAGCACGCGACCGCCGCACGGTGAGGGTGAGGAGCCTACGGCACGGCGCCGAACCCCCTCGGAGATGACGGCTAGCATCCGGCCATGAGCCGCGGCAGCGGCAGGCGCTCCAAGCTCGATCCGATCACCCTGCTCCCGCGCGGCCGTCAGCAGCGGCTGGCGCGAGCGCGGCGCCGGCGTCACGCGCTCGTGGTGGCGATCGTGGGTGTGCTGGCGCTGGCGGTGGCTGTCGGACTCGGGGCGAGCGCCGCGGTCTTCGCCTACGGCTCCTCGTGCGACCTCGACGCGCTCCGGCCTGCCGCGTCGACCGATGCGAGAAACTCGTTCCTCTACGCCGCGGACGGCAGCCTGCTCGGGTCGATCCCCGCCGAGCGGAACCGGCAGCCGGTGAGCGCGGCTGAGATGGCGCTCTCGGTTCGCAAGGCGACGATCGCGATCGAGGACCGCCGCTTCCTCGAGCACGGCGGCCTGGACTTCGAGGGGATCGCGCGCGCCGCCGTCGCGGACGTGAAGGCGCGCGCCGTCGTCGAGGGCGGATCGACCATCACGCAGCAGCTCGTTCGCAACCTCTACGTCTCGAACGAGCGGACCGTGCAGCGCAAGCTCAAGGAAGCGTGTCTCGCGACCAAGCTCGACGATGCGTGGTCGAAAGAGCGAATCCTCACGACGTACCTGAACCAGGTCTACTACGGAAACCAGGCCTACGGCATCGAGGCAGCAGCTGAGACCTACTTCTCGAAGCACGCCAAGGACCTGACGCTCGACCAGTCGGCGATGCTCGCGGGCCTGCCGCAGGCGCCGTCGGTCTACGACCCGTTCACAGCTCCCGCGCTCGTGCTCGCCCGGCGGAACGAGGTCCTCGGGGCGATGCTCGAGACGAAGACGATCACGCGGGGGCGATACCAACAGGCGGTGGCGGCGCCGATCGTGCTGAAGCGCGGAAGGCTCTACAGCGAGATCCGCGAGCCGTACTTCTTCGGGTACGTGCGGGACAAGCTGATCGAGCAGTACGGCGCGGAGACGGTCCGCTCGGGCGGGCTGCAGGTGTACACGACGATCGTCCCTCGCTATCAGCGCCTGGCCGAGCAGGCGATCGAGCGCACGCTCGACTTGCGGACCGATCCGGCGGCGGCTCTGATCTCGATCAATCCCAAGACGGGGGCGATTCGCGCGATGACGGCGGTCGTCCCGAACCAGCCGAAGAACGAATTCAACCTCCTCTCGCAGGCTCGACGCCAGCCCGGCTCGACCTTCAAGGCGTTCGTCCTCGCCGCAGCGGTCGAGATGGGAATCAACCCGGACACGACGTACTACGTGTCCGCGCCGTTCACGTACAAGCCCGTGACGAACGGCAACTGTGACGACGGGAGCTGGTGGTGCGTGCACACCTACGACAACACCTACTCGGGCTGGAGCTCGATCCGGAGCGCGACCATCCGCTCGGACAACACGGTCTACGCACAGCTGACGCTCGACGTGACGCCGAAGCGGGTCGCGGACATCGCGAAGCGCATGGGCGTCGAGTCCCGGCTCGACGTCAACGGCGCATACGTCCCCTCGATCGGGCTCGGGTCGGTCGCGGTCTCCCCTCTCGACCTCGCCTCCGCCTACGCGACGCTCGCGAACCAGGGCGTCTACACGCAGCCCATGGCGATCCGGAAGGTCATCCTCCGGAGCGGGAAGGTCGATAGCGACGCGGGCTGGGGGCGGCCGGTGCGCCGTCGCGCGATCTCGGAGGGCGTGGCGGCCGTCGTGACCCGGATCCTCGAGCAGAACGTCCAGTACGGAACTGGCACGCAGGCGAACTTCGGCTATCCCGCCGCGGGAAAGACCGGGACGAACGAGAACCACGAGGACGCATGGTTCGCCGGCTACACGCCTGCGCTGGCGACGACGGTGTGGGTCGGCTACACGCGAGGTGAGATCCCGATGGAGAACGTGCACGGGATCGCGGTCGCGGGCGGAACCTTCCCGGCGGAGATCTGGCGGCTCTTCATGCAGCCGGCGCTCGCCGGCACTCCTCGGACCGCCTTCGCCGAGCCGGACAGCTGGCCGGTGTGGAGGCCGTTCACCCGCGGGCGCTACGCCTTGACGTACGACCCGAACGCGCACGTGGCGACCACGGACACGACCACCACCGACACGACGCAGGCGACCACGGGCGCTGAGACGACCACCGCGCCGACCCCCGCGACGCGAGGCATCGGCGGGACCCCGTAGCCGCCGGGCTAGTCGAGCACGTCGCCCACGAGGTCCTCGACCCGGCGTTCCTCGGGAACCCGTTCCTCGTGCTGCGACGTGATCAGCTCCGACAGTAGCCCGAGCGACACGAACTGGATCCCGACCACGATGAGGAGGACGCCGAGCGTCAAGAGCGGCCGCTCGCCGATGGGCTGGCCGTTCAGCTTCAGGGATGTCAGGTAGACGAGGACGATGAAGCCGATCGCGCCCATGAGGATGCCGAGTCCGCCGAACAGGTGCAGCGGCCGGTACCGGTAACGCCCCATGAACGTGACCGTGAGCAGGTCGAGGAACGCGCGCACGTACCGCTCGGTCCCGTAGCGCGAACGGCCGTGCATCCGCGCCCGGTGATTCACCGCCACCTCGGTGATCCGGAACCCACGGAAGTGCGCCAGCACCGGGATGAACCGGTGCAGCTCGCCGTAGATGCGCATGCCCTGGACGACCTCTGCCCGATAGGCCTTGAGGCCGCAGTTGACGTCGTGCAGATGTACTCCCGAGAGCAGCACGATGAGCCTGTTGAAGATCTTCGAGAGGAACCTGCGGACGAAGGGATCGCGGCGCTGCGACTTCCAACCCGAGACGAGGTCGTAGCCCTCGTCGAGCTTCGCGAGCAGCATCGGGATCTCGGCGGGATCGTCCTGGAGGTCGGCGTCGATCGTCACGATCACGTCGCCGCGGGCATGGAGGAACCCGGCCTGCAGCGCTGCGGCCTTCCCGAAGTTGCGCCGGAACCGCATGCCGCGCGCATTCGAGGTCGTGTCGTGGAGTCGCGTGACGACCGAGAAGCTGGCGTCCGTAGAGCCGTCGTCGACGAAGAGGACCTCGAAGGGCTCGCCGCGGGGCTCGAGGGCCGCCGCGATCTCGCTGTACAGCTCTTCGAGCGTCCGCTCCTCGTTGTAGAGCGGGACGACGACCGAGATCACGCCCCGAGGGTACAAGCAGGCCAGGCCGGTGGCGTCCCTCGCTACGGTTGTTCGATGGCCTCGCTCAAGACGGTCGACGAGGCGCTCGCCGCGGTCCTCGAACGCGTGACGCCGCTGGCGCCGGAGCGCGTCGCGATCGGCGACGCCGCGGGCCGGGTCCTGGCGTCGCCAGCGATCGCTCTCGTCGATCTTCCGCCCTTCCCGAGCTCGGCGATGGACGGGTTCGCGGTCCTCTCGTCGGACACGCCGGGGACCCTTCCGATCGCGACGCGAATCGCCGCCGGCAAGCCCGCGCCGGCAGCTCTCGCGGCGGGAACAGCCGCCGGCATCTCGACCGGAGCGGCGGTCCCGGCCGGCGCCGATGCGATCGTCCCGATCGAGAACGTCCTCGAGGCCGCCGGACACGTGGAGATTGCGGTCGCGGCGGAACCCGGTGCGCACATCCGGCCCCGCGGCGGCGACGTGGTGGCAGGGAGCATCGTCGTGGACTCGGGGGCTCGGCTCGGCGCATGGCACGTCGGCGCTCTCGGCGCGGCAGGCGTGCCCGAGCTGGACTGCTCCAGGCGTCCCCGGGTCGCAGTGCTCGCGACCGGAAGCGAGCTCAAGCAGCCGGGCGACGATCTCGAGCCCGGTCAGATCTTCGAGTCGAACGGGCGGATGCTCGCCGCACTCCTGGCCTCGGTAGGCGCGGACGTCGGGCTGCTCCCCACGGTGCCGGACGACGAGGACGCGCATCGCGACGCGCTCGCGCGGGGGCTCGAAGCGGACGTGCTCGTGACGACGGGCGGCGTCTCGGTCGGCCTACACGACCTCGTCCGCAGGCTCGAGGCCGAGCTCGACGTCGAGGAGGTGTTCTGGGGCGTCGCCGTCAAGCCCGGGAAGCCTCTCTCCTTCGGAGTTCGCGAGAGGACGCTCGTCTTCGGGCTGCCCGGCAACCCGGTGTCGGCGCTCGTCGGCGCGCTCCTCTTCGTCTCGCCTTCGCTGCTCGCGCTCCAGGGTGCGTCGGATCCAGGGCCACGCTTCCAGGCGGCGCGCTCCGCTCGTGCGCTCGGGCGAAACGAGCATCGCGACGAGTTCGTCCGCGCTCGCCGGAGCTGGGACGATGTCGGCGTCGTGGTCGATCCGGTCGTCGGTCAGGAGTCGCACATGATCGTGCGTGCTGCGTCTGCCGATGCGCTCGTGCATGTGCCGCGAGGCACGGGTGAGATCACCGCCGGGTCAGCGGTCCGCTACCTCGCTCTCGCGTAGCGACGTGCGCGTTCCCGGCGCGCTACCGTCGCGACCGAGCCCCTCACCATCCCTCGAGGCGGTGGCTCCGCGCCTCCTGCGTATGGTGCGTACCTGCCGAAGGCGAGCGCGCCGAGTTGCGCGGCCGCGCCGAGCCAGGCGACTGTGAGGAGGACCGTTCCGAGTGGGACGTAGCCGACCGTGACGAGCCCGACCACGTACAGCGCTCCGCTTCCGACCGAGAGCGCGAGCTCGCGGGCGAGGACGACGAGGCCCAGTATCGGGCCGATCAGCCCGATGCAGTAGACGGCAGCGCGGACCCAGCCGCGCGACTGGAGGGGCAGCCAGAGCCAGGCGTACAGGGACGGGAGCACGAAGACGAGGGCGTAGGGGTGTCCGATCGCGACCACGACAGCCGCGATCCCCAGCCATGCGAGCGCGACGGTGTAGCCCGCGAGCCGCTCCTCGGCCGACGGCGCGGCTGAAGGAACCAGCCGCCGCCGCCCGACGAGCCATCCGAGAGCGAGCGCGACACCGAGGAGCGCGATTGCTGCGCCGGGCCAGTCGGTGACGGAGGACGCCGTCGGCGGGAAGGGGAGCGCCGCGCCGGTCGGGAAGACTCCCGTCAAGGCGCCGAGCCACACGAGAAGAGCCGCGTAGAGCCAGAGGAGCAGGCGCGCACGGAGCCCGCGTGCGGCAGGTGCGAACCGAAGGCGCCGGCGCCGTCCGCGGACCACGAGATCGAGGACGCCGAGTGCGAACGGGACGACGGCGACGACGAGCGTGAGCCGGACCGCCCAGCCGCTCGCGACCCTGCCGCGGAAGAAGAGCATGTCCGGGGCCCTGAACGCGCGGCCGATGCTGGCGTCGATCGAGTCGACGAGCGCCTCGGTCGCCCGCCCGAGTTGGCCGAGGTGCTCGCGGGACAGTGAGCTTCCGTCTCCCGACGGGATCGACGGATACCCGGGCTCGGAGGTCGTGAGCGTCACGGCGGCGATATCGCGGGCGAGGAACGGCCCCTGCTCACCGGCTGCATACGGGACGCCCAGGTCGACGAGCTGCGTCGGCACCGAGGGGACCGCGGGCGTGACTCCTGTCTGCTCGCGAACGCGCGCGGAGGCTGTGCTCACGAGGGCCGGCGCGGGGGTGCTCGATCCGTTGCCCGCGATCGCGAGCCGCGGCGGCCCTGCTCCCCCGATGCCGTCGAGCACGATGACGGCCAAAGCGGCACGCGCGTAGGGCGAGGTGGCCGCGAAGCGGTACGCGCCGGCACCGCCGTACGCGCCGCCGTCGGTCGACACGAGCACGAGCGTCCGGTTCGGCTTCGCCGCCTCGACCTTCTCCTGCGGCGCGAACCCCCGTGCGATCTCGATCAGGGCCGCCGTCCCCGATGCGTTCTCGCCAAAGACTGCGCCGGCGCCCTGGTTGTCGCGATGGGCCACGAGGACGATCGCCTGGGAAGAGCGTCCGGGGATGACGGTGACGACGTTGTGGAGCTCGACCGTCCCGAGATCGGGGAGGTCCGCGCGCCACGAGTCCTCGCGGGCGTCGAGGCCGCTCGCGGCGATCGTCTGCGCGTACCACCGCGTTGCGTCGGCGGCGCCGAGAGTGCCCGGT
Organism: uncultured Actinomycetes bacterium; assembly: GCA_963708265.1. Classification (GTDB taxonomy): domain Bacteria; phylum Actinomycetota; class Thermoleophilia; order Gaiellales; family Gaiellaceae; genus GMQP-bins7. The sequence goes on from CAVPSC010000001.1 coordinate 279,583, forward strand.
ACGCGCGACGGGTACTCGCTCGAGAGCTGGGCGGCGAGCGTTGCGGCGGCGTCTTCGTCGAAGAGCGGCTGGAGGGTCGGGCGCGGCAGGCGCCCCGTTGTCGAGACGGAGAACAGAAGGGCCAAGAGAGCAGGCACGACGACGAGAGATGCGACTCGAACGAGGCGGACGTTGAGAGGTCTGTCGACGGTGCCGCGACGCGCCCGTCGCCTCCGCCGCGGGGGCCGAGCCGCTTCCATCGCGGGGCTATAGTAGGCGCGCAGTCGGCCTCGCGGCCCAGTGATCTCATGCCGAGCATCTCGACCATCCTCCTCGTCGACGACGAGGAATCGATACAGACGCTCCTTACCTATCCGCTCGAGCGCGACGGGTACCGGGTGGTCCAAGCGCGGGACGGGGACGAGGCGCTCCGCCGCTTTGGCGAGGAGAACGTCGACCTCGTCGTCCTCGACGTGATGCTGCCCCGGCTGGACGGACTCGAGGTCTGCAAACGGCTGCGTGCGGAGTCGAGCGTTCCGATCATCATGCTGACCGCTCGCGGCGAGGAGCTCGACAAGGTCCTCGGTCTCGAGCTCGGCGCGGACGATTACATCACCAAGCCTTTCTCCATCCGCGAGTTCCGGAGTCGTGTGCGCGCGCTCCTGCGCCGTGCGGTCACGCCGCACCTCGGGCGCGACCGACTCGAGACGATCGAGCGCGGCGACCTACGGATCGACGTCCCGCGGCGGACGGTGGAGGTGCGCGGCGAGCCGATCCAGCTCACCTTCATCGAGTTCGAGATGCTCGTGCTGCTCGCCTCCGCGCCCGGAGTCGTGTTCTCGCGACGCGAGCTGCTCGAGCGGCTGCGGGGGAGCGCGGACTACCGAGAGCCGCGCACGATCGACGTCCACGTACGACACCTGCGCGAGAAGATCGAGCGCGATCCGGGGAACCCGGAGCTGATCCTGACGATCCGGGGGGCCGGCTACCGCTTCAAGCCGGAGTGAGGATCCCCGGCGGAATCCGGGTCCGCATCGCGCTGGCCCTGGTCGCGATCGTCGCCGTAGCGCTCGGGGCGGCGTACGCCATCGTCGTGCCGTCGCTCGAGCATCGACTCGTCGAGGCGCGCACGGCGGAGCTCGAGGGACTCGCCGTTCCGCTCGCGAGGAGATTCCCGAGCGACCACGTCCTCTGGCAACAGAAAGTCGAGGTCTTCGCGGTCACCACGAACGCGCGCGTGATCGCGTTCGAGACGCTCGCGAAGGCGCCGCCGGCGCTGGCGGTGATCGCCGACTCGCAACGTGACAGCTCGCGCGACGTCGCGAACGACCCGGTGGCCCTGCGCTCGCTCGTCAGCGGCCAGGTCGAGACGGGCAGGGTCGTCGAGTCGTCGGGCGAGTATGCGGACGCCGCGATTCCGCTCGAGTCGGGCTCGGTCCTCCTCTTTCAGGCGCCGCTCGCCGACTCGCTCGCGACGGTGCACCTCGTCGAGCGCCGCCTGCTCTTCGCCACCGGGTTCGCGCTGCTGCTCGCGGCGACGCTCGGCCTGTCCGCTTCGGCGCTCCTGGCGAACCGGCTCCGCCGGCTGGAGAACGCGGCGGAGCGGATCGCGGGCGGCGACTTCGACGTTCCGATCATCGACCGCGGCGACGACGAGATCGGCCAGCTCGCCGTCGCCTTCGACCGGATGCGGATCCGGCTCGCCCAGCTCGACACCGCGCGCAAGGAGTTCGTCGCGAACGCGTCCCACGAGCTGCGCACGCCGCTCTTCTCTCTCGGAGGTTTTCTCGAGCTCCTGACGGACGAGGATCTCGACGAAGCGACGCGCCGGCGGTTCCTGGAGACGATGCAGGAACAGGTCGCACGGCTCGCGAAGCTCTCGACCGACCTGCTCGATCTCTCTCGCGTCGACGCCGGACAGCTTCGCGTCGAACAGGAGCCGGTCGACCTCGTGGAGCTCGTGCGCGGTCTCGCGGACGAGCTGGAGCCGATGCGGGCGGCGTCGGGGCACGTGCTCGAGACCGACGCCCAGGGAGAGGTCTGGGCGCTCGGAGACGAGGAGCGGGTGCTCCAGGTCGCCCGCGCGCTGGTAGCGAATGCGCTCGTCCACACCCCTTCCGGGACGCGCGTGACCGTGCGCGTTCGACAGCGGGCCGAGCGGGCCGAGCTGTCCGTCGCCGACGACGGGCCCGGGATTCCCGCAACCCAGCGGGAGGCGGTGTTCGAGCGCTTCTATCGGGTGGAGGGAGGCATCGCTTCGGGTAGCGGGCTCGGCCTCGCGATCGCGAAGGAGCTGATGCGGCTGATGGGTGGCTCGGTGCGTCTCGAGTCGCGGCCCGGGCACACGGTGTTCACGCTCGACCTCACTGCGGAGCCTTCGACGGAGGACGCGCCGCCGCCGGCGTTTTCACGTGAAAACGCCGGTCGTTCGTAACCATCTCGCGCGCGGGTCTACGATCTCGCCGTGAGTGACCTCTCCCACGTCGAGGCATCCGGCGAGGTGCGGATGGTGGATGTCGGCGGCAAGCCCCTTTCGCGCCGTGCGGCGCACGCGCACGCAAGCGTGCGGATGGCGCGCGAGACTGCTGCACGACTGTCGGATCTCCCCAAGGGCGACGCGCTCGTCACCGCGCAGATCGCCGGCATCCAGGCCGCCAAGCGCACGGCCGAGCTCATTCCGCTTTGCCACCCGCTGTCGTTGACGCGTGTCGACGTGCGGCTCGAGGTCGGCGAGCACGGTGTGGAGATCGAGACTACGGCCGAGACGACCGCCCAGACCGGTGTCGAGATGGAGGCTCTCGTCGCTGCGAGTGTTGCCGCCCTGACGATCTACGACATGGCCAAGGCCGTCGACAAGGAGATGGAGATCGACGCCGTCCGCCTCGTCTCGAAGACGAAGGAGCCCGTGTGAGGGCGGCCGTCCTCACCGTCTCCGACGGCGTGCACGCCGGAGTGCGCCACGACGCGAGCGGAGACGTCCTCGAGACGCTGCTCGCCGACGAGGGATTCGACGTCGTGCGCCGCGTCGTCCCGGACGAGAGCGCGGCGATCGAGGAGGCGATCGGCACGCTGGCGAGCGAGACCGAGCTCGTCCTGACGACCGGCGGCACCGGCTTCGCTCCGCGAGATCGCACGCCGGAGGCGACGCTCGCAGTCATCGATCGCGAAGCTCCGGGTGTGTCCGAAGCGATTCGTGCGGACGCCCTCGCCCGCACGCCGCACGCCCTGCTCTCCCGCGGCGTCGCAGGGCTTCGTGGAGGGACTCTCGTCGTGAACCTGCCGGGCTCGCCGGGGGGTTGCAGCGACGGCTTCGGCGTCCTCCGCCCGGCGCTGCGCCACGGCCTCGAGCTCGCTGCCGGCGACACGGTGACGCGGCACCGGCAGACGTGAGCACGACGATTGCCACGCTCCCGAGGCGCTTCGCCTCGCTGGTGAAGATCGAGCACACGGTCTTCGCGCTTCCGTTCGCCTACGTGGGGGTCTTCTTCGCGGCCGACGGCTGGCCTGGCTTCGCGGATCTCGTATGGGTGACGGTCGCGATGGTGGGCGCACGAACGCTCGCGATGGCCCTGAACCGGCTGCTCGACGCGGATCTCGACGCCCGCAACCCGCGGACAGCCGCCCGGGAGCTTCCGAGCGGGGCTCTGCGGCCGGCGCAGGTCGTGGTCTTGAGCGCTCTCGCGCTTGCAGTCTTCCTCGTTGCCGTCTTCCAGCTCGACCCGATCGTCCGCTGGCTGTGGCCGATCCCCGTCGCGATGTTCTTCGTCTACCCGTACCTCAAGCGAGTGACGTGGCTCTGCCATCTCTGGCTCGGAGCGTGTCTCGGTCTCGCGCCGATCGGTGCCTGGCTCGCGATCTCCGGGTCGGCGCCCTGGGAAGCGTGGGTCCTCGGCGGCGCGGTGCTCTTCTGGGTCGCGGGCTTCGACCTCTTCTACTCGCTCTTCGATCTCGAGCACGACGGCCAGGCGGGGCTGCACTCGTGGGCGACGCGCTTCGGAGAGCTCGGCGTGTTCCGGGGAGCTCGCGTGTTCCACGTGCTGACGGTCCTGCTGCTCGTGGTGGCCGGGCTCGGCCTCGGAGTCGGCGTCTTCTACTGGCTCGGGGTGGTCGCGACGGCCGCGCTCCTCGCGTACGAGCACGCGATCGTACGGCCGGGTGATCTCAGGCGGCTCGACGCGGCGTTCTTCACCGTGAACGGCGTCATCAGTGCCGTCTTCTTCTGCTTCGTCCTGCTCGACACCGTGGTCGGATGATCCGCGCTCGTGGCCTCGAGAAGCGCTACGGCGGCCGGCGGGTGCTCCGAGGCATCGACCTCGACCTCGCTGGCGAAGGCTTCCTCCTCGTCACCGGCCCGAACGGATCCGGCAAGACGACGCTTCTTCGTCTCCTCGCAGGCCTGGCGGCCCCGACGCGCGGCACGCTCGAGGTCGATGTCGAGCGGGGCCGCATCGGCGTCATGGCGCACGACCCGCTCGTGTACCGGGAGCTGACCGCGCTCGAGAACCTCGACCTCTTCGGGCGGCTGTACCGCGTCTCCGAGCGCCGCGAGCGGATCGGCATGCTTCTCGAGCGGTTCGGCCTGTGGGAGGCACGAGCCGAGCGGATCGCGACGTACTCGCGCGGGATGACCCAGCGGCTCGCGCTCTGCCGGGCCTTGCTCCACGACCCGGCGCTCCTCGTTCTCGACGAGCCCTTCTCCGCGCTCGACGAGGACGGGGCAGAGCTTCTCGATCGCGAGCTCGCCGACCTCGCCGGGAGCCGCGCTGTCGTGATGGCGACGCACGATCCAGAACGGGTCGTAGCATTTGCCACGAACACGCTGGCGCTCGCATGACCTATCTCGCGGACGTCGTGGTGCTCGCGCGGAAGGACCTCAAGGTGGAGCTGCGGGCGCGGGACACGCTCCCCGCGATGCTCCTCTTCGTCCTCTCGACGCTCGTCGTCTTCCGCTTCGCTTTGTCCAAGGAGACCGGAGACGACGCGGCTTACGGGCTTCTCTGGATCGCGATCGTCTTCACTGCGTTGCTGGGCCTCGCCCGTGCCTGGGTGCCAGAGCACGAGCACGGCGTGCTCGACGGCCTCGTCCTCGCTCCCTGTGACCGGAGTGCGATCTGGCTCGGGAAGTCGCTCGCGACGCTCGCATTTCTCCTTGCCGCGCAGGTCGTCGCGCTCCCGGTGTTCGCGCTCTTCTTCGCCCCCCTCGACGCGACCGCAGTCGGCGGAGTGCTGCTCGCGGACATCGGTATCTGCGCCGTGGGCTCGCTCGTCGCTGCTATGGCGGCCGCCGGCCGCGCGCGCGAGCTCCTCCTCCCGCTTCTTCTCCTGCCGCTGACGATCCCGCTCGTCGTCGGCGGAGTCGGCGCGGCGATCTCGCCGGGGGAGGGCCGCTTCCTGCTGCTCCTCGTGCTGTACGACGGGATCTTCGCGGTACTCTCGTGGGCGTCGTTCGAGTACGTCGTCACCGAGTGAAGGAATCTCTCTGAACGTCTTGGCGCCGATCCGAAGCCTTCCCGGCCTCGCGGTGGTGGCGACCGTGCTCATGGGCGTCGCGCTCTCGCTGGCACTCATCGTCGCGCCCGAGGACGCCGACCAGGGCGTGTCGCAGCGGATCTTCTACATCCACGTGCCGATCGCCCTGACGGCGTACTTCTGCTTCGGGCTCGGCGCCTGGAAGGCGCTGCGACTCCTCGCGCGCGGCGAGGAGCGGTACGACCTCGAGAGCTACGTGGCCATTCACCAGGGCACGATCTTCGGTTCGCTGACCCTCCTCACAGGCTCGATCTGGGCCAAGGCGTCGTGGGGGATCTGGTGGACGTGGAGCTCGAACCAGCTCGTCCTCTTCCTCGTCCTCTTCCTCTTCTACTGCGCCTACTTCATGCTCCGGTTCTCCCTCGAGGAAGGACCGCAGCGGGCGCGGACGTGTGCCGTGTACGCCCTGTTCGGCGTCGCGCTGATTCCGGTCAGCTTCCTCGCCATCCGGATGGCGCAGGACTTCATCCACCCCACGGTGTTCACGCGGCACGGGCCGCAGATGAGCGGATCGATGTTCACGGCGTTCTGCTTCTGCTGGGCGGCTGTGACCCTGCTCGCCTACCTGCTGTATCGCGTCGAGCTCGCCGGGAAGCGGGTCGACGCGGATCTGCGCGAGCTCCGCGAGGCACTCCAGTGAGTCAGGGCCAGTACGTCGCAGCAGCGTACGGCGTCGTCTTCGTCTTCGTCCTCGCGTACGTTGCGATCATCGCCGCGAAGCTCGCACGGCTCCAGCGCCAGACCGCCGAGCTCCTGACCATGGCGCGGCGCCGTCCCCAGCCCGAGCAGCCCGAGGCTGCCGCCGGCTCTCGCGCGGTGGCGCACGAGGCGTGAACCGCCGGGAACCGCACTATGCTGCGCGCGTGCACACGGCTTCGAGGGGACGAGAGCCCTGAGCCAGACCCGCATCGCTCTCGTCGGCAGGCCGCTTCCGCTCCAGGCTCCGACCGCGTTCGTCCGCATCCGTCCGCGCGGTGGTCGCAGCTGCGGGGAACCGCTCGCTACGGCGCCCCGGAAGTCGTGCTTGCTCCTTCGTCCGACGTCTCGCTGACGGCGGCCCTCGAGGCCCGGTTAGGGTCCCGCGCGTGGTCATCACGTTCCTGAGCGACTTCGGGCTCAAGGACGACTTCGTGGGGACGTGCCACGGCGTGATCAAGCGCATCGCGCCGGATGCGGAGATCATCGACATCACCCACGGGATCCCGGCGCAGTCGGTGCTGCAGGGAGCACTCGTCCTCCGGAACACGATCGGGTACATGCCCGTCGGCGTCCACCTCGCCGTCGTCGACCCGGGAGTCGGCGGTCCTCGACGTCCGTTGGCGCTCCTCGACCGAGAGGGCAGGCGCTACGTCGGTCCCGACAACGGGCTTCTCCTGCCGGCGGCACGGAGGGCGGGGATCGCGGCCGCGTACGAGCTCGCGAACCCCGAGTACGCGCTCGAGGCGATCTCGCGGACGTTCCACGGCCGTGACCTCTTCGCGCCGGCGGCCGCGCACCTCGCCTGCGGCGTCGCCCTCGAGGACCTCGGGCCGCCGGTGGACCCCGACGCGCTCGTCGACCTCGACGTGCCCGTGCCTCGCATCGACGGCGCCGCGATCGCCGCGCTCCTCCTCTACGTCGACAGCTTCGGGAACATCGCGCTCAACCTCACGCGCGACGACGTCGAGCAGGCCGGCGTCGTCTCGGGGACGCGGGTCGAGCTCGAGCACGCGGGCGAGCGCTACTACGCGGTGATGGCGAGGACGTTCGCCGACGCGCGACCCGGCGACGTGATCCTGTACGAGGACAGCTACGGGAACATGTCCGTTGCGATCTCACGCGGGAGCGCGGCGCGGATGCTGCACGCGAGCCCGGGCCAAGGCATCCGGATCACGCCCGTTCTCTGAACGAGCCGCGGGTCAGGAGACCGGCGGCCGCCGGTCTGCCCACGGCCGCGCCCCCTCGATCTGGGAGGCGAGCCGGACGAGGAGCGCGTCGCCCGCGGGCGGGCCGAACGCCTGGACGCCGACCGGGAGTCCGTCTTCGGTCCAGTGGAGTGGGAGCGAGATCGCGGGCAGGCCGGTGACGTTCGCGACCGCGGTGAACGGAGTGAACTCGGTGTTTCGGAGAAGCTGCTCGACCGCGCCGTCGACGCCCTGCTCCTGCCACCCGATCGGGACGGGTGGGAGCGCGAGCGTCTGCGTGAGCACGACGTCGACCTCGTTCCAGAACGCGACGACGTGCCGGGCGAAGAGCTGGAGTCGGACGACCGTCCGTGCGTAGTCGGCGGCAGAGGTCGCCCGCGCTGCCTCGACCAACTCGCGGTTCAGGGGCGTGAGGAGCGACAGGTCGTCGACCGGATGTAGTGCAGCGCCAACCTGCCAGACGCCGATGAACGTGAGCGCGAGGTCCGGCTCGCGCCAGGGGGGTGTGCGCTCGATCACGTCGTGCCCGAGGTCGGAGAGCAACGCCGCGGCCGAGGTGACCGCGGCGACGCACTCCGGGTCGATGGGGACGTCGATCGGCGGTGTGGACGTGACCGCGATCCGCAGCGCTCCCGGCGGCTCGCCGACCTCCTCGAGGAACGGTCTCTCGGGGGGAGGCAGCCACCCGGAGTCGCCGGGCTCGTAGCCGGTCATGACGTCGAGCAGTGCCGCGGCGTCGGCGACGGAGCGGGTTAGCGGGGCGGACGTCGACAAGCCCTCGAACGACGTGAACGGCGCCGCCGAGACCCGCCCGCGCGACGGCTTGAGCCCGACGAGCCCGCAGCACGAGGCCGGGATCCGGATCGAGCCGCCGCCGTCGCTCCCGTGCGCGATCGGGACGAGACCTGCCGCCAGCGCCGCCGCGCCGCCGCCGCTCGACCCACCGGGCGTCCGCTCCGTGTTCCACGGATTCCGCGTCACGCCGTTGAGCTCGGACTCGGTGAACGCTGTCGTTCCGAACTCGGGCGTGTTCGTCTTGCCGACGATGACGAAGCCCGCGTCGCGGAGCCGCCGTACGACGGCCATGTCGAAATCGGGGACGAAGTCGGAGAACGCGCGGGACGAGTACGTCGTGCGGATGCCGGCTGTCGCGGTCAGGTCCTTGACCGCGATCGGGACGCCGCGGAACGGCTCGGCGGCGGTATCGGGCGCAGCGTCGATCTCTCGCGCCCGGGTGCGTGCCTCCTCGCCACAGACGGTGACGAACGAGTTCAGCTCGGGATCGATCCTCGCGATGCGCTCGAGGGAGAGCTCGACGAGCTCGCTCGAGGAAACCTCTCGTTCGCGGACGAGCCGTGCCTGCTCGAGCGCGGACATGAACGCCAGCTCCACGCCGGCGACGCTACACGGTGGAGGGACGCGAAATGGCGAGGGCCGGAATCGAACCGGCGACACCACGGTTTTCAGCCGTGTGCTCTACCGACTGAGCTACCTCGCCGCGGCGACTCAGTCTACCCGGGCTGTTCCCTGAACTCCGCTCGATCGCCGAAGGCCGGCTTTGCCGGCCGGGAGGCTACGTAAGGCTGTCCATGAGGGACGCAGAAGGAGGGGGCTCGCGGGGGAACCATGGGTTCACCCGCGCTCGACACCACGGTTTTCAGCCGTTGCTCTACCGACTGAGCTACCTCGCCAGGACGGCTCAGTGTACTCACGCCCCGTCGTTCTTCCTGCAGGGCGCCCGGCCCGCTTCCGCGGCACCGGCACGGTGAGCCGTTACGCTTCCGCGCCGTGGGGGCGGGCGCAAAGGGCGAGGTCGCGATCATCGGCGCGGCTCTCGACCTCGGGCAGAGCCGTCGCGGCGTCGACATGGGGCCGTCGGCGATCCGCTACGCGGGGCTCGAGGAGCGGCTCCAGAGTCTCGGCTTCACGGTCCGAGACCACGGGAACGTCGAGACGGCCGTTCCCGAGGCGACGTCGCTCCGCGACGAGCGCGCTCGTTTTCTCCCCGAGATCAAGGCGACGTGCGAGCGGATCGCCGGAAAGGTCGTCGAGGAGGCGAAGGCAGGGGCGATTCCGCTCGTCCTCGGCGGCGACCACTCGGTCGCGATCGGGACGCTCGGAGGCCTCGCGCGAGCCGAAGGCATGGGCGGTGTCCTCTGGATCGACGCGCACAGCGACGTCAACACGCCCGAGACGAGCCCGAGCGGGAACGTGCACGGGATGGGCCTGGCCGCGGCGCTCGGGCTCGCCGGCCCGGGGTTCGAGAGCGACGCGTGGACGCTGCCCGCGGTGGACACGCGCCGCGTCGCGCTCTTCGGCGTCCGCGAGCTCGACGAGGGAGAACGCCGGCTGCTGCGCGAGAGCGAGGTGCGCGTGTTCACGATGAGCGAGATCGACCGGATCGGGATCGAACGGGCGACGCACGAGGCCCTCGACCGCGTCGCCGGGCCTGGCTTCGTCCACGTGTCCCTCGACATGGACGCGCTCGATCCGGAGCTCGCGCCCGGCGTCGGCACGCCGGTGCGTGGCGGGCTCACCTATCGTGAGGCGCACCTCGCGCTCGAGCTCGCCGCCGAGTCGGGTCTCGTGCGCTCGCTCGAAGTGGTCGAGGTGAACCCGATCCTCGACCGCGAGAACACGACCGCGCTCACCGCGGTCGAGCTCGTCGCGAGCGCCCTCGGCAAGACGATCATCTGACCAATTGGCAAGGTCTGCGATCCGCTCGCGCGGAATCGCCGACCGCCACACATCCCTTAAGCGGCCGCTCTCGCGGCCGACCTCAGCGACCGACACTTCGCGGTGTCTCGTCAATCGGGCTTCCGGGCGAGCACGATCTGTGTGATACCGGGGAGCGCGAGCTCGCTGCCGTCGGTGAAGTCCGCGAGGCGATCGGCGACCTCGGCGCGAACCGTGGCGACCGCGTCGGCGTCGGCGTCGGCGAGCGCCGACTTCAGTGCGCGCGAGAAGTCCTGGGTGGACTCCCAGAACGCGTCGAAGCTCTCGTGCCGGAAGGTGATGGGGAAGTCCTCGTGCGCGAGGAGCTCGAGGCCCGCATCGGCGACGAGCGTCTTCACGCGCTGCCGGTCGCCGAGACGAAACGGGCCCGGCTCGTCGGGTTCCGGCGGTTGGACGAGACCGTGTGCGACGAGTGTGCGGCCGACCCTCGACGCCCATGGGTTCTCCTCCAGCGTCCCCCAGACCGCGAACGCGACTCGCCCTCCAGGTCGGAGGACCCGTCTGGTCTCGCCGAGCGCCGCCGCAGGATCGACGGCGAGCATGTAACCCCACCGGCAAAGCACGCCGTCGACGCTCTCGTCCGGGAGATCGAGCGACTGCGCGTCGAGCACCCGGAAGTCGGCGTTGTCGATGCCGAGCTCGGCGCCGCGGCGCCGGGCGGAGTCGACGATCTCGGCGACGAAGTCGCTCTCGATCAGCCGCCCGCTCGGCCCTACCCGCTGGACGGCGAGAAACCCGGTGTCGCCCGAGCCTCCGGCGAGCTCGAGGATCGTCTCGCCCGGGCTCGGAGCGAGAAGCTCGACCATACGCTCGGACACCGGCCGCGTCGAGACCCACAGCACGGCGCGCTGGCGATCCCAGCCAGCAGCCATGGACTGCCAGCTCTCTCGCTGCTCCTCGGTCGTCATTCGGCCGCCCGCCACGCCGTCACTCCGCTGAACTGCGGGACGATCTCCTTGCCGTACGCCTCCAGCACGGCCTCCTGGCCCTCGGTCATGAGGTAGATGTTGAACTGGTCGACTCCGACCGCCTCGAGCTCCTTGAGCTTGGCGGTCGCCTGCTCGGTGCTTCCGAGGACGCAGAAGCGGTCGCAGATCTCGTCCGTGACGAACTCGCCGTGCTTGGCGCCGACACGGGAGTGGTCGTCGTAGTCGTAGAACTTGCGGACGCGGACGAACTCCGTGAGCTCGTGCGGGATCTCGGAGTCGTACCCGTAGCGTTCGACGAGATCCATGACGTGGTTCGAGACCATCGCCGGGAACCAGCGCACCTGGTCGCGTGCGTGCCCGATGTCGTCCGAGACGAAGCTCGGCGCGCTGACGATGCACCGGAGCTCCGAAGGGTCGCGTCCCGCCTCCTCGGCCGCCTTCCGCGCCGTGTCCATGATCCACTCGACGATCACCGGGTCGGCGAGCTGGATCACGACGCCGTCGCCGGTCCGGCCCGCGACCGCGAGCGCCTTCGGGCCGTAGCCCGCCACCCACATCGGGATCGCGGGGAGCTCCGGCCGCACCCACTTGAGCTGCAGCTCCTTCCCGTTCCACTCGACCTCGCGACCGTTCATGAAGTCCTTGATCATCCGCAGGCGGCGCTCGAACTCGGCGACCTTGACGGGCTGTTGCCCGATGTAGCGGCGAGCCGAGTCGCCGCGCCCGATCCCCATCGCCATGCGGCCGTTCGAGATGTCGTGGAGCGTGGCGTAGCCGCTCGCGAGCACGGTCGGTTCGCGTGTCCCCGGATTCGTGACGCAGTGGCCGAGCTTCAGGGTCGTAGTCGCCTGAGCGGCGAGCGTCAGGAGCGGGAATGACTCCTGCCAGAGGACGTGCGAGTCGTACGTCCAGCCGTATTCGAAGCCGTTCGCCTCCGCGATCCGCATGAGCTCGACGAGGCGGCTCGAGGGTGGATCCGGCAGCACGGTGACGCCGAAGCTCAGGGCCATTGATCTCTCCTTACGCTCGCTCGGGACGTGGATTATCGCGCTCCAAGGCGTTCGTGCGCAGGAGCAGGAGGGCCACCGCGGCGCACGCGGCGAGGCCGGCGAAGGCGATGCGACCGTCGCCCGGGAGGTCGAACGCAAGACCTGCGAGGGGGGTCGCCACGAGGACGACGACGATCGAGATGGCGTTCACGAGACCGACCGCCGCGCCCGGCGCGTCGAGGCGGAGGTGCTGCGCGCCCGTGAAGATGACCGCGAACGGGAGCCCGGCTCCGAGCCCGAGGACGAGCGCTCCGAGTGTCAGCAGCCCGATCGGCAGGGGAAGCGCGAGCATCGCGGCTCCGAGCGAGACGCCGACGAGGCCGACGAGGACGACGCTTCGCGGGCGCGTGTGCGTCAGCATTCCTCCGACCGGCCGGGTGAGGATCCCCGCGGAGAGGATGAGCCCTCCGGCGAGGCCGGCTACCGCCGCGCCGTTGCCGTGGCGCTCGAGCAGCGGCACCACCCAGTTCCCCGCGACGACCGCGACCCCGAACGTCGCACCCTGGAGCAGCCCGAGCGGGACGAGCCCGGGCGCGGTCTCGAGCCTCGCTCGCGTGTGCCCGACGCGTGGCAGGCCGGTGGCCGCGAGCAACGGGAGGGCGGCGAGAAGCGCGAGCACGATCGCGCTCCAGTACGGCGCGCGCCAGCTCGTCGCATCCGTCAGCGCGGGCAACACCATCACTGCGAGGCCCCCGCCCAGCATCGTCGCCCCTCCGTACAGGCCGCGCTGGAGCGGGCCTCCGCCTCCGGCTCGTACGAGATCGAGACCTGCGACGAAGGCGGCGCCCGAGCCGAGCCCGACCACGGCTCGTCCCGCGAGGCCGAGTGCGAACGAGGTGCTCAGGAGGAGCAGCGCGTTCCCTGCGAGCACCGCGACGACCGCCGCGAGCGCGACGGCCCGCGCCCCGTAGCGGTCGGCGCCGTGACCCGCGGGGAGCTGCACGAGGAGATGCGTGACGAAGAGCGATGTCGTCAAGAGGCCGACCGCCGCGAGCGACACGCCGTACGTCTCCGACAGGGGATCGGCGACCGCGCCGACGTTCGACACGTTCCACGTGAGGCAGCCGCCGACGGCCAGGCCGGCGACGATCCCGATCCGACGGGCAGCCGGGAGCGCGGCTGCGGGGGTGTCTGCTACCGCCCGCCTCCGCCTGCGACCCAGTCGACCGTCCTCGCCGCGAGCCGGTCGAGCGTTGCGACCGCGAGCTCGAGGTGCTCCTCCTTCGTGTGCTCGAGCTTGGTGTGCGAGAGGCCGCGAAGGCTCTGGACGAAGAGCATCACCGTCGGCACGCCGGCGCGCGACACCTCGGCTGCATCGTGGAGCGGTCCCGAGGGCAACCGGTGTGCGGTACCCGCCACCTCGCGCACGGCCTCCTCGCAGAAGCCGACGAGCGTGTCGTCGAACAGGATCGGCTCGATCGACCAGATCCGCTCGAACTCGACCTCGATCCGCTCTTCCTGGGCGAAACGGCGGCTCGACTCCTTCGCGTCCTCGAGCATGGCCGCGAGCTTTCCGGCGTCGAGATGCCGCTGGTCGAGGAGCTGCTCCGCGGTCTCGACGACCGACGTAACGATGCCCGGGCGACAGACGACGTCGCCGGACGTGCAAACGGCTCCGTCGCCCGTACGGGCGGCGATCTCGCGCAGCCCGAGTGCCAGCTTCGCAGCGCCGGCGAGTGCGTCCCGCCGCTGGTCCATGGGCGTCGAGCCGGCGTGCGCTGCCTGGCCGTGCCACGTAACCCGATGACGCTCGACGCCGAACGTTCCGAGGACGACCCCGAGTGGGAGGTCGAGCGACTCGAGGACAGGCCCCTGCTCGATATGGAGCTCGAGGTAGGCGGCCGCCGTGTCGAGCTCGGAGCGCGCGTCGAGCGCGCGGTCGAGGTCGACGCCGTGCTCCGCGAGCGCGTCGGGGAGCGAGATGCCGTCGCGATCGGCGAGCTGCCGCAGGTCGTCCTGGTCGGCCATCGACCCTGCGGCGGCGCTCGATCCGAAGAGGCTGCGGCCGAAGCGCGCCCCCTCCTCGTCGGCCCAGTTGACGAGACGGACGGTCACCGGAGGGGTGCCGTCCTCCGCGATGCGGCGGAGGACCTCGACGCCGCCCATGACGTTGAGGCAGCCGTCGAGCCAGCCACCGTTCGGGACGGAGTCGATGTGCCCGCCGAGCAGGACCGCGCGCTCGGATTCCCCGGCGAGCGTGAACCACTGGTTCCCTGCCGCGTCGATCTCCTCCGTGACCCCGGCACCCGCGAGTTTCTCGCGCAGCCAGGCGCGTGCCGTCTCCCACGTGTCCGTCCACGCGACGCGCTGGGCGCCGTCCTCGTTCCCGGTCCGCTCGCGGAGTTCTTCGAGCTCGGCGACGGTACGCGCGGGGTCGAGCGGCACGCCGGGAGCTTAGTGCCCCCCTTCGTCACCGGTGTGGTAAGCAATGCGCCCCATGGAGGCGGCCGCGGTCACGATGAAAGGAGAGGCCAGAACGACCGCCGTCTTCCGGCGGGTCGCGACCTTCCTCGTCGTGATCGGGTTCCTGGCCGCGTTCTGGGAGGGCTACAAGGCGCTCTGGCAGACGGCGGGCTGGGGCTGGCCGTTCCCCGTGAACGACACGACCATGCCGCACCTGTACGCAATCGTCGAGGCGTTCTGGCAGCCGACGACGACCGGCGGCCCGCCCCTCATCCACTCGCTCGTCGATGCCGCGTGGTTCACGATGAAGGAGGCGATCGCCGGCTTCGTGCTCGGTGCGCTGATCGGGTTCGCGCTCGCGGTCATGCTCGCGCAGGTCGAGCTCCTCGAGCGAGGGCTGAAGCCGTTCGTCGTCGGGTCGCAGACGGTGCCGATCCTCGCGATCGCGCCGATGGTCGTCATCGGGCTCGGCTCGAGAGGGATCGAAGGGTGGAAGTCGGTCGCGATCCTCGCCGCCTATCTCACCTTCTTCCCGGTGACGATCAACACGCTGCGCGGGCTCAAGTCGCCGGAGCGCCGAACCGTCGAGCTAATGGAGTCGTATGCCGCGAGCCGGTGGACGATCCTCTGGCGTCTGCGTGTGCCGGCGGCGCTGCCGTACATCTTCACCGCGCTCAAGATCTCGGCCACCGCGAGCGTGATCGGCGCGATCATCGGGGAGACGCCGGCGTCGATCCAGGACGGCCTCGGCGGCGCGATCGTCAACTTCAACCAGTACTACTCGCTGCAGCCCACGTTCCTGTGGGCGACGAACATCGTGTGCGCGGCGATGGGCCTACTCTTCTTCAGCCTCGTCGTGCTCGCGGAACACCTCGTCGTGCGGCGGGCTCCGGAGAACGTCGTATGAGCGAAGCGACGACGGCGAGGGCTGTCTCGATCCAGGGTGTGACGAAGGCGTTCCAGACCGGGACGACCGCCCTCACGGACATCGACCTCGAGATCGACCCGGGCGAGTTCGTTTCGCTGATCGGACCGTCGGGATGCGGCAAGTCGACGCTCCTCCGCATCGTCGGCGACCTCATCCAGCCGAGCGCTGGGAGCGTGCTCGTGAACGGGAAGTCGGCGCACCGGGCGCGGCTCGACCACGACTACGGGATCGTCTTCCAGGATCCGGTCCTGTACGACTGGCGCACGGTCGCCCGCAACGTCTCCCTGCCGCTCGAGCTCCTCGGCTGGAGCCGGGCACGCCGGAAGGAGCGCGTCGAGGAGATGCTCGACCTCGTCGAGCTCCGCGGGTTCGAGTCGAGCCGGCCCTGGCAGCTCTCCGGCGGGATGCAGCAGCGCGTGTCCATCGCCCGCGCGCTCTCGTTCGATCCGTCGCTCCTGCTCATGGACGAGCCGTTCGGCGCGCTCGACGAGATGACGCGCGAGCGCCTGAACCTCGAGTTGCTCCAGATCTGGGCGAAGGCGGGGAGCACGGTCGTCTTCGTGACGCACTCGATCCCGGAAGCGGTGTTCCTGTCGACGCGCGTCGTCGTCATGTCGGCCCGGCCGGGTCGGATCTCCGAGATCGTCCCCATCGACCTGCCCCAGCCGCGAGGAGTGGCAACCCGCGAGGACGCGCGCTTCTTCGAGCTCGTGACGACGGTGCGCGAAGCGCTCGCAGCGGGGCACGGAGAGGGTTCCGCGCGGAGCTCCAGCGTCGGGGACGTGTACTGATGAGCACCTTCGTCGAACCTGCGGTCTCGTCGGCGGGCGTCTCGAGCGGCGCCGGGCGCCGCCTCCGCGAGTGGCTGCCCGCGCTCGTCGTCTTCCTCGTCGTGATCGCGCTCTGGCAGGGGCTGACGGCGGCGTTCCACGTGCAGACGTTCCTCCTCCCGAAGCCGAGCGATATCGCGAGCTCGGGTTGGGAGAACAAGTCCGCGCTCTGGGATGCGGGCGTCTACACGCTCAAGGAGGCGGTCGGCGGGTTCCTGCTCGGGTCCGGGCTCGGTGTCCTGGTTGCGCTCGTGCTCGCACGCTTCCGGTTGGTCGGCGCCGCGTTGATGCCGTTCGCGATCGCGGCGAACGCCGTCCCGATCATCGCCTTCGCGCCGATCACGAACAACTGGTTCGGGCTCTTGAACCCGTTCTCGAAGATGGCGATCGCGGCCGTCCTCTGCTTCTTCCCGACGATGGTGAACACGCTCCGCGGGCTCACGTCCGTCCACCCGTCGTCGATCGAGCTGATGCGCTCGTACGGTGTCGGCCAGACCGCGGTCTTCCGGCACGTGCGGATCCCGAACTCGCTTCCGTTCATGTTCACCGGGCTGAAGATCGCGGCCGTCCTGTCGATGATCGGCGCGATCGTCGGGGAGTACTTCGGCGGCCCGACGAACGCGCTCGGTGTGAGCATCCTGAACGACACGCAGGTCTTCGACTTCCCGCGCGCGTGGGCCGGAATCGTGCTCGCGAGCGCGTTCGGCATCGCGCTGTACGGCCTCGTTGCCCTCGCGGAGCACTACGCGACGCGCTGGCATCCGTCGGCGCGCTCTTTGAGCGGCGAGTGAGAGGAGTCAGAATGGCGGGCGACGTGGCCTTCGGGTCGGAGGGCGAATCGAAAGGGGATCGTGCATGAGGAAGAGACACTGGGCAGCGGCGGCGCTCGCCGTCGCAGGCGCCGGGCTCGCGATCTGGGCGGCGGTCGCGACGGCTGCTCCGCAGAAGCCGGCGCTGACGAAGGTCACACTGCAGTCGAAGTGGGTCGTACAGGCCCAGTTCGCGGGGTACTACGCGGCGCTCTCGAAGGGCTACTACAAGAAGGCCGGACTCGACGTGAACATCAAGGTCGGCGGCCCGAGCATCACGCCGGAGACGGTCGTCGCGGGCAAGCAGGCCGACTTCGGGCTCGACTGGCTGCCGAACCTCATGGCGACGCGAGAGAAGGGCTCGGACCTCGTCTCGATCGCGCAGGTCTTTGCTCGGAGCGGTATGACCGAGCTCACCTGGAAGTCGAGCGGCATCAACACGATCAAGAAGATGGGAGGCAAGAAGGTCGGCGTGTGGTGCTGCGGGAACCAGCCGGAGCTCTTCGCCGCGCTGCAGAAGAACGGGATCGACCCGAACAAGCAGAGCGACGTGACGATCGTGAACCAGCCGTTCTCGATGGACCTGTTCCTCCAGCACCAGGTCGACGCCGCCGCGGCGATGACCTACAACGAGCTCGCGCAGGTGCTCGAGACGAAGAATCCGCAGACCGGGAAGCTGTACAAGCTCTCCGATCTGAACATCTTCAAGATGGCGAGCCCCTCGGTCGGGACAGGAATGCTCGAGGACAACGTCTTCGTCCGCGGCGACTGGCTCAAGGACAAGGCGAACCAGGCGACGGCGGTGAAGTTCCTGAAGGCCTCGTTCCAGGGCTGGATCTACTGCCGTGACCATCCCACCGACTGCGTGAACATCGTGCTGAAGACCGGCTCGCTGCTCGGTCGGGGTCACCAGACCTGGCAGATGAACGAGATCAATGCGCTCACATGGCCGAGTCCGAGGGGCATCGGCCTGCCGCCCGCGGGCGCGGTCGCGAAGACGGCGGCGATCGCGCGGAAGTACGGCGTGATCAAGAAGGTGCCGACGGGCGAGACGAACTACACGTATGCGGCGAAGGCGCTCGCGCAGCTGAAAGCGGCAGGCACCGACGTCACCGGCAAGACCTGGAAGAAGAAGGTCATCAAGGTCACGCCGGGCGGGAAGTAGGAGCGAAGCGAACGAGAGCGGGGCCGCGGTGGGCTCGCGGCTCCGCTCCGGAATGGGGGCGAGATGTCGGTCTTGATCAAGGGTGGGCGGATCGTCACGGCCGCCGACGACTACGTGGGAGACGTCTTCGTCGACGGCGAGCGGATCGCGCTCCTCGGCGAGTCGATCGAAGTCGACGCCGACCGCGTCATCGACGCGAGCGGCCGCTACGTGCTCCCGGGCTGCGTCGATCCGCACACGCATCTGGACATGCCCTTCGGCGGCACGACCACGATCGACGACGTCGAGTCGGGTCAGACGGCGGCGGCGTTCGGCGGTACCACCTGCCACGTCGACTTCTGCATCCAGCCGCCGGGCACCTCGTTCGCCGACGCCCTCGCCGAGTGGCGCGAGAAGGCGGACGGCAAGCAGGTGATCGACATGGGCTACCACATGGCCGTCACCGACCTGCGCGCTGGGGGCTCGCTCGAGGAGCTCGCGCGCCTGCCGGAGCAGGGCGTCACCTCGTACAAGCTCTTCATGGCGTACAAGGGCGCGCTCATGGTCGACGACGAGACGCTCTTCAAGACCATGGAGGTCGCGGCCGAGACCGGAGCGCTGGTCATGGTCCACGCGGAGAACGGCGACGCCATCGACGTCCTCGTGAAACAGGCGCTCGCCGCCGGGAACACGGCGCCGCACTTCCACGCGCTCACCCGCCCTCCCGAGCTCGAGGGGGAGGCGACGAACCGCGCGATCCAGCTGGCACGGGTTGCCGGCGCTCCCCTCTACGTCGTCCACGTCTCGTGTCGCGAGGCGATCGATCCGATCGCCCGCGCCCGCGAGGAGGGCTGGGACGTCTGGGGGGAGACGTGCACGCAGTACCTCTTCGTCGACTACACGTTCCTCGAGCGGCCCGACTTCGAGGGTGCGAAGTACGTCTACACGCCGCCACCGCGCGCGCGGGAAAACCAGGAGCTCCTGTGGAACGCGCTGCGCTCGGACACGCTCTCGGTCGTCTCCACCGACCACTGCGCGTTCCGCTGGGACGGCCAGAAGTCGATTGGCAGGGACGACTTCTCGAAGATCCCGAACGGTGCTCCGGGGCTCGAGAACCGGCTGCACATGATCCACGAGTTCGGCGTTCGCACCGGTCGCATCACGCTCAACAGGATGGTCGACCTCCTCTCGACCAATCCGGCCAAGCTCTTCGGGCTGTATCCGCGCAAAGGCACGATCGCCCCTGGCTCCGATGCGGACATCGTGATCTTCGATCCCGAGAGACGGCACCTGATCACGGCCGCCGACCAGCACTCGCGGTCGGACTACAACCTGTACGAGGGCACCGAGGTGACGGGCTCGCCGGAGACGGTCCTGCTGCGAGGGAACGTCCTCGTCGAGAACGGCGCGCTCGTCGCCGAGGCGGGCGTCGGCCAGTTCGTCGAGCGTGCGGCCTTCGGGCAGGAACTGTCGCCGGCGGCTGCGAGGTAGCCATGTCTCGATGATCGCCAGTGCACACGCGCCGGTCGGTAGCAGCGGTCGCGACCGCGAATGCGGTCGCGCTTCAGGTTTCCCGCCGCGGCCGGGATCCGCTTTGCGGTTCGCGGCCTTGCGGACAAGACGTGCGCGGAGGCGCGTCGGGCTTCTTCCCCCTAGCTCGGCGCCCGCCGCGCACACGGCTCCTCTCGCCCGGCGGCAGACTCTGGAGGGAGGGGCTCCTCCCACGTGCCTGCCGCCCGAACATCGGTGGTGCGGGGAGCTCCCGCGTCCCGCTAGCCCCTGTTGAAGGGCTCGACGAGCGGGTTCATCACGGGGTACACGCCGTCCGGGTTCTGGTCCACGGCGGCCCGCGATTCGAGCCGAGCTAGGATCGCGGCGAGCGACGCGAAGGAGCGAGACATGGCCGTTGTCGAGACCGACCCCAACCTCGGGGCGCAGATCGTCGAGGACGCGAAGGAGTACGTCCTCTACTCGTGGTCGACGCAGGACGCGATCAATCCGATCGCCGTCGCCGGCGCCGAGGGCCGCTACTTCTGGGACTACGACGGCACGCGCTACCTCGACTTCGCGTCGCAGCTCGTCAACGTCAACATCGGGCACCAGCACCCGAAGATCGTCGCCGCGATCAAGGAGCAGGCGGACAAGCTCTGCACGATCGGGCCGCCGATGGCGAACGAATCGCGGTCGCAGCTCGGCCGCCTGCTCGCCGAGGTGACGCCGGGCGACCTCACGATGTCGTTCTTCACGAACGCGGGCGCGGAGGCGAACGAGAACGCGATCAAGCTCGCGCGGCTGTACACCGGCCGGCACAAGATCGTCGCGCGCTACCGCTCGTACCACGGCGCGACGCACGGCGCGATCACGCTCACGGGCGACCCGCGCCGCTGGCCGACGGAGCCCGGGATGCCCGGGGTCGTGCGCATGCTCGACCCGTTCACGTATCGCTGCCCGGCCGGCCATCCCGACCCGTGCCCGGTCTGCACCGGTGCGCCGCACCTCGAGGAGATCCTCGAGTACGAGGGGCCGCAGACGGTCGCAGCGGTCATCCTCGAGACGGTCACGGGGACGAACGGCGTCATCCCGCCCCCCGACGGGTACCTGCAGGCGATCCGCGAGGTCTGCGACCGCCATGGGATCCTCCTCATCTGCGACGAGGTGATGGCCGGATTCGGCCGCACCGGCCGCTGGTTCGCCTGCGAGAACTGGGACGTCGTCCCGGACATCCTCACGGTCGCGAAGGGCATCAACTCGGGCTATGTCCCGCTCGGAGCGATGATCATCCGCAAGCAGCTCGCGGACTGGGTGCGGAGCCGCTTCTTCCCGGGTGGTCTCACGTACGCCGGTCACCCGCTGGCGTGCGCGTCGGCGGTCGCCTCGATCGAGGCCTTCCGCGAAGAGGAGGTCGTCCAGAACGCGGCCGGCGTCGGCGGGTACATCGGCGAGCGCCTGCACGAGCTGCAGGACCGGCATCCGTCGATCGGCGAGGTTCGGGGGCTCGGGTGCTTCTGGGGGATCGAGCTCGTGAAGAGCCGTGAGACGCGCGAGATGCTCGTGCCGTACAACGCCTCCGGCGAGGCTGCCGCACCGGTCGCCCGGCTGGCGAAAGCGGCGCTCGAGCGCGGCCTCTACCTCATGACGCACTGGAACGTCGTCATGGTCGTCCCGCCTCTGACGATCACGCGCGACGAGGTCGACGAGGGAATCGCCGTCCTCGACGAGACGCTCGCGATCGCCGACGAGTACGCGACGGCGTAACACGTGAGCGACGTCGCCGAGCTGACCACTCAGCTCGTCGCGATCGAATCGATCAACCCGGAGCTCGGCGTCGGGGGCTCGGGCGAAGCGGAGCTCGCGCGGTTCGTCGCGGAATGGTGCGAGCGCGCTGGGCTCGAGACCACACTGTTGGACGCCGCGCCCGGTCGGCCGATCGTCGTCGCCGTCGCGCGCGGGAGCGGAGGCGGGCGCTCACTGATGCTCAACGCACACATGGACACGGTCGGCGTCGTGGGGATGACCGACCCGTTCATCCCCCGGATCCAGGGCGACAGGCTGTACGGGCGCGGCGCGCAGGACATGAAGGGGAGCCTGGCGGCGTGCATGCTCGCGACAGCAGCGGCGAAAGAGCGGACGCTGCGTGGGGATGTGATCCTCACCGCGGTTGCCGACGAGGAGGTCGCGAGCGTCGGGACGGAGGCGGTCGCGGCCTTGGTGCCCGCGGACGCCGCGATCGTCACAGAGCCGACGGACCTGCAGGTCGCGGTCGCGCACCGCGGCTTCGTGCACCTCGAGATCGAGATGGTCGGTCGTGCGGCGCACGGCTCGCGGCCCGACGTCGGCATCGACGCGATCGCGAAGATGGGACGGATCCTCGTCGGGATGGAGGAGCTCGACCGTCGCCTTCGCTCCCATCCGACGCACCGGCTCCTCGGGAGCGGCAGCGTCCACGCGTCGCTCGTCGAGGGTGGGCAGGAGTACTCGAGCTATCCGGCGCGCTGCGTCGTGCAGGCCGAGCGGCGGACGATCCCAGGCGAGGGTGTCGAGCTCGCTGTCGCAGAGATCCAGGATCTCCTGGACGGTGCGGCGGCAGCCGACCCGGACCTCCACGGTAGCGTGCGGTCGCTCGCCTCGCGCGAGCCCTTCGAGGTCCCCCAGGACGCGGAGATCGTAAGCGCGGTGCGCCGCTGCGCCGCGGCGGCGACTGGCACGGAGCCGGACGTCGTCGGCGTCTCGTTCTGGGCGGACTCAGCGCTTCTCGCAGGAGCCGGGATTCCGACGGTGCTCTTCGGACCGCGCGGCGCTGGCCTGCACACCGAGGAGGAGTGGGTCGACATCGGCTCCCTCGAGCGGTGTGTCGAGATCTACCTCGGCGTGGCGTCCGAGATCTGCGGTTGACGCGAAAGGAACTCGGCGACGGCCGCCGACGTCTCCTCGAACGCATCCCAGAGCACCGTGTGCCCACCGGCGACGACTGCGACCTCGAGCAGGTCGCCGAGCGCCGCACGGTGCCCGTCGAGTAGATGGTCGTACGGGAGGTACGACTTCTCTCCGAGGACGAGGAGCGTCGGGACGCGCACCTGCTCGAACGACGGCGGCGCCGACGACATCTCCCCGTAGGCGGCGACGACCGCGGACTGGCAGTAGCGATAGCGGTAGAGGCCGTCGTCGCTCAGGGCGAGGTGGTTCCGGAGCTCGTCCACGAGCAGCGTGCGCGGCGCCGAGTGGAGCTGGCTCTCGTCGTAGCGTCGCGTGATCGCCTCGTCGAACGAGACGTACGCGCGCTCGTTCCGCGCGTTCTCGGCGGCGAGGAGCGCGACGTGCGGCGGGAGGAGGATCGCCGGGTCGAGGAGGACGAGGCGCGGCACGAGCTTCGGCGCCCGCGCCGCGATCTCGAGGGCGAGACGGCCGCCGAACGAGTGCCCCACGAGTGGTGCAGGCTGTGCGCCCACCGCCTCGACGATGGCATCGATGTGCGCGTCGACGTCCCACGGAGGCTCGTACGGAGACGAGCCGTGGCCGAGCAGATCGGGCGCGAGGACGTGATGCCCCGGCAGCGCCGCGGCGAGGTTCTGGAAATGACGCCCGTGGCTCGTGACGCCGTGCAGGCAGACCACGCGGGGAGCGCCCTCCTCGCCCCAGGCGTGGAGCGCGAGCCTCACCCGTGCTCGTGGAGCGTTTCGAGCGACTCGGGGATCAACTCCGTGCGCCGCTCGCCCGAGAGCTTGACGAGCGACCAGATGACGGTTCCCTCCTTGTCGATCAGGAAGGTTCCCCGGTAGGGCGCGCCGAGTTCCTCGTCGAACACGCCGTACGCCTTCGAGGCCTCGCCGTGGGGCCAGAAGTCGGACGCGAAGGTGTACGTCGCCTCGAGCTGCTTCTTCCAGGCCCGGCGCGCCGGCCACGGGTCGCAGGACACGAGCACGACGTCTGTCTCCGCGTTCGCGAAGGAATCGAGGTTCTCCTGGAGGTCGAGCGCCTCCTCCTCGCACACTGCGGTGAAGGCGAACGGGTGGAAGACGAGGAGGACGTTGCGGCGGCCGAGGAAGTCGGAGAGCCGCACGCGCTCCTGGTGCGTCACCGCGAGGTCGAACGCAGGGGCCTTCTCACCTGTCGTCACCGCCATCGACCGCCTCCTCGCCCGTACCGGCGGGGCGATAGTACCGGCGCCCGCGAAGCTCCTCCGGGAGATACTCGAGCTCGAATCCGGCCGGGTCGTCGTGCGGATAGACGTAGCCCTCGCCGTGGCCTCGAGCCTTCGCTCCGCGCGAGTGCCCCGTGGAGCGGAGCATCGCCGGCGGCCGCGCGTTGCCGAGCTCCCGCACGTCGCTTCTCGCCTCCCAGATGGCCGTCGCCGACGCGTTCGACTTCGGCGCGCGGGCGAGGTAGATCGCCGCCTGCGAGAGGTTGAGCTGTGCCTCCGGGAGACCCACGAGCTCGAGCGCGTGTGCCGCGGCCACTGCGATGGAGAGCGCCCGCGGGTCCGCGTTTCCGACGTCTTCGGAGGCGAGGATGACCATGCGTCGGGCGATGAAGCGCGGGTCCTCGCCCGCCTCGAGCATCGCCGCGAGGTAGTAGACGGCCGCGTCCGGGTCGCTGCCGCGCAGCGACTTGATGAACGCCGAGGCGAAGTCGTAGTGCTGGTCGCCCTTGCGGTCGTAGAGGAGCGGACGCTTGCGGGCGGCGTCGGCGACGTGACTCTCGGCGAGGGCCGCCCGCTCGGCACGAGCGGTGTCGTGGGCGAGCTCGAGGATCTGGAGCGCGGCCCGCGCATCGCCGCCCGCGCGCTTCGCGATCGTGTCGACGACCGCATCGGTAGCCTCGACGCCGAGCTCCGCTGCACCACGGCGCAGGACGACTCCGAGCTCTTCGTCCGAGAGCGCGAGCAGCTCGATCACCGTGCAACGCGAGAGGAGCGCCGCGTTGACCTCGAAGTACGGGTTCTCGGTCGTCGCGCCGATGAGCGTGACGAGGCCGTCCTCGACCGCGTGCAGGACCGAGTCCTGCTGCATCTTGTTGAAGCGGTGGATCTCGTCGATGAAGAGGATCGTCCGCAGGCCGTTCGCGCCGAGCCGCTCCTCTGCACTCCGGATCACCGCGCGCACGTCGTCCACGCGCGCCGACACCGCCGAGAG
Source organism: uncultured Actinomycetes bacterium (assembly GCA_963708265.1). GTDB lineage: Bacteria > Actinomycetota > Thermoleophilia > Gaiellales > Gaiellaceae > GMQP-bins7. The sequence goes on from CAVPSC010000001.1 coordinate 304,452, forward strand.
CTCCTCGAACCCGGCACCGGTCCGCTCGGCGACGATCCTGGCGGTCGTCGTCTTCCCGCTGCCCGGTGGGCCGAAGAGAATCATCGAGGGAACGCGGTCTTCCTCGATCGCGAGCCGAAGAGCCGATCCTTCCCCGAGCACGTGCTGCTGGCCGACGAGCTCGTCGAGCGTGTGCGGCCGCAGGCGCACGGCCAGCGGCGCCGACTCTGCCCGGCGATCCCGCGCGGCCTGGGTGAAGAGGTCCCCCACGCGCGAAGTATGCTCCGGGCATGTCCGACGGGGCCGAAGCGGAGGACTACTCGCAGCCGATCCTCGACGGCGAGGCGCGTTCCGACTACGAGCGCTACCTCAGGACCGACGACCTCCTCTCGCTCCAGAAAGGGCCTGGCGAGTGGGTCCATCGGGACGAGCTTCTCTTCCAGGTCACGCACCAGACCTCGGAGCTCTGGCTCAAGCTGGCGGCCGCGGATGCGGACGAGGCTGCCCGCCTGATCGAGGAAGGAGGCCTGCGGAGTGCGCTTCGTCTGCTCCAGCGCTCGTCGCTCTGCGTCCGCTTCCTGATCCCGCAGCTCGAGATGCTCGAGCACATGTCCCCGTGGGAGTACCAGGAGATCCGCGAGGTGCTCGGGCACGGCTCCGGGTTCGACTCGCCGGGCTGGACCGAGCTCCGTCGCGTGTTCCCGAGGCTCGGGCAGGCATTCCACGCCACCCGCCGCGCTGCTGGGCTGAGCATCGCCGACGTCTACGTCCAGGGCCGCGACCACGAGGAGCTGTATCAGCTCGCCGAGGCGCTGCTCGAACTCGACGAGCAGGCGCAGCTCTGGCGGATGCGCCACTACCAGGTCGTCGCCCGCGTGATCGGCGACAAGGTCGTCGGGACGCAAGGCACGCCGGTCGAGCTCCTCGGCCGCCTCGTCACGAAGGTCTCGTTCCCGGAGCTATGGGAGGTCCGGAACGAGCTCACCGCGCTCTCGAAGGCCTCGTCCTAGTGGCGTATCGCGACGAGGTGACGGCGCTCCTGCAGGAGCTCCTCCGCCTCGACACGGTCAACCCGCCGGGCAACGAGACCCGGGCGGCGGCGGCGCTCCGCGACTACTTCGCGCGGAGCGGGATCGAGTGCGAGCTGATCGCGCGGGAGCCGGAGCGGGCCAACGTCGTCGCGCGGCTGGTGGGCGGCGACGGCCCGACGCTCGCCTTCCTCTCGCACACGGACACGGTGCTCGCGGATCCCGGAGAGTGGACGCGCGACCCGTGGTCGGGCGACCTCGTCGACGACGAGGTCTGGGGCCGTGGGGCGCTCGATATGAAGGGCCAGGTCGCGGCGTCGGCGGTCGCATTCGCCTCGCTCGCTCGCGAGGGGTTCACACCCTCGGGCGACCTCGTCTTCGTGTCGGTCGCCGACGAGGAGGTCGGAGCCGACGTCGGGCTGAGCTGGCTCGTCGAGACGCACCCCGAGGCGGTCCGCTGCGACTACGCGGTCAACGAGGGCGGCGGCGATCGGCTGGTCGTCGACGGCGCACCCGTCTATCTGTGCGGGACGGCCGAGAAGATGTCCGCGCCGTTCGTGCTCCGCGTCCACGGGCGGAGCGGCCACGCATCGATGCCCGGCATCGCGGATAACGCGCTCGTCAAGGCCGCGCGCTACGTCGAGGCGCTCGGCGCATACGAGCCCCCGCGTGACCTGATCCCGGAGGCGAGCAAGTTCCTCGAGGCCGTGCTCGGCGAGGCGCCTGCGGTCGGCGTCGCGCTCGAACGCGTACGCGAGCTCGATCCGGCGCTCGGCGGGCTCGTGGAGCCGCTCCTCTCGCTGACGCTCTCGCCCACGATGATCGACGCGTCGCACCAGCGGAACGTCATCCCGGCCGTGTGCGAGGTGACGGTTGACTGCCGGCTCCTGCCGCAGCAGACACCCGAGGACGTGGAGCCGTTGATCCGGGCTGTGCTCGGCGATGGCAGCTACGAGCTCGAATGGCTCGAGGCGGTGGGCGGGACCCGCTCGCCGATCGAGTCGCCGCTCTGGCATGCGCTCGAGGAGTTCACTGCGGCCATCGAGCCCGGTGCGCGTCTCGCACCGCTCGTGAATCCCGGCTTCACCGACAGCCACTTCCTGCGCGAGGCGTTCGGCACGGTCGCGTACGGGTACTTTCCGCTGAAGGCGATGGACACCGAGCTCGTCACCAGGCTCGTCCACTCGGCGAACGAGCGCATCGCGGTCGACGATCTGGAGCTCGGCGTCGAGATGCTCCGGTCCGTCGCGCGGTCGCTTCTCGGTCACGCATGAGCGAGACGGCGGACGCACTCGTCGTCTTCGGCATAACCGGCGATCTCGCGCGGACCAAGACGCTGCCCGCGCTCTACGACCTCACGAAGCAGAAGATCCTCACCTGTCCCGTCGTCGGCGTCGGCCGACGGCCGCTGACCGAGGACGGGATCCGCGACCACGCGCGCGACGCGATCACGGCCGCGAAGGGCGCGAGCGTCGACCGCGTGACGCTCGACGCGTTCCTCTCCCGTTTGACGTACGTGGGCGGCGACACGACCGAGGACGACGTCTACGGCGGCATCCGGAAGGCTCTCGAGGACGCTTCGGCTCCGGTCTTCTACCTCGCGATCCCACCCGTCACGTTCCTCGACGTCGCCGAGGAGCTCGCCGAGGCCGGCCTGCTCGCGAACGCGCGCCTCGTGGTCGAGAAGCCGTTCGGAACCGATCTCCAGTCTGCCCGCGAGCTCAACGACCGGCTGACGGCGCTCGTTCCCGAGGAGCGGCTCTACCGCATCGACCACTTCCTCGGCAAGGAGCCGGTGCAGGACATCATGTACCTCCGCTTCGCGAACGCGCTCTTCGAACCGGTGTGGAGCCGCGAGCACGTCGAGTCGATCCAGATCACGATGGCGGAGGACTTCGGCGTCGAGGACCGGGGTGCGTTCTACGACCGTGTCGGAGCGCTTCGCGACGTCGTCCAGAACCACCTGCTGCAGGTGCTCGCGCTCGTCACCATGGAGCCGCCTGCAGGCGACGACGACGCGGTGTCACGCCATCGGCTCGACGTCTTCCGGGCGATGCCGTCGGTCGATCCGACGCATGCGGTGCGGGGTCAGTACGAGGGCTACCAAGGCATCGACGGCGTGGCGCCCGGCTCGGACACGGAGACGTTCGTCGCGCTCCGGTTCGAGATCGAGAACTGGCGCTGGTCGGGCGTCCCGATCCTCGTTCGCGCCGGCAAGGCGTTGCCCGTGAGCGCGACGGAGATCGTCGTCCGGCTGCGGAAGGTGCCGGAGCTGAGGTTCGGGTCGCATCGTCTCTCGTGCCCCGGCCCGGACGACGTCGTCTTTCGGATCGGCCGCGACGCAGGCGTCACGATCGGGATCCGCGCGAAGACGCCGGGCAAGGACTCGTCGCGACCCGTGTCGCTCGACCTGTCGTTCGTCGACGAGCTCGGCACGCCGCCGGGGCCGTACGAGCGCCTGCTCACGGATGCGCTTCGCGGCGACGCCGCGCTCTTCCCTCGCTGGGACGTCGTCGAGGAGACCTGGCGGATCGTGCAGCCGCTCCTCGACCAGGCACCGCCGGTCGAGCCGTACGAGAAGGGGTCGTGGGGGCCGAAGGCCGCCGACGCGCTCACGCGTCGACACGGCGGCTGGCGCACCCCCCGCGCGACCTAGAGAGCGCGTGGCGTCGCGCTCCGCTGCGCCGGTCCAGTACGGTGCGCGCGGTGGCGTGGAGCGAGCGTGCGCGCGAGGTCGAGGTCGAGCCGTCGATCTACGCGGCCGACTTCTCCCGCCTCCGCGAACAGCTCGCGGAGCTCGTCACCGCCGGGGTGCGGATGTTCCACTTCGACACCGGTGACGGGCACTTCGTCCCCGAGATCACGATCGGGCCGGTCGTGCTCGAAGCGATCTCCCCGTTCGCCCGTGGATGGGATTGCATGCTCGACTGCCACCTGATGGTGAGCGAGCCGCGTCGCCACTTCGAGTCCTTCGCGCACGCGGGAGCGGACAGCGTGACGTTCCACGTCGAGGTCGTCGACGATCCGGCGTCCGCGATCGCGGAGGCGCGGGCGCTCGGGCTCGGCGTCGGCATCGCCTTCAACCCGGAGACCGCGGTGGAGGAGGCTGCCGAGGCGGCGCAGGGGGCGGATCTCGTCAACTGCATGTCGATCCACCCGGGGTACTCGGGCCAGAAGCTGATGCCGGAGGCCCTTGGCCGCATCGAGCGACTCCGCTCGTTGCTCCCGGACGGGGTCCGCGTCCAGGTCGACGGCGGCGTGAACGAGGAGACGATCGAGAGCGTCCGGAAGGCGGGCGCGGACCTCGTCGTGGCCGGCAGCGCCGTCTTCTGGCACGACGATCCGGGGGCGCAGTACGAGCGGCTGGCAGCACTCGTCGGCGAGCCGGTGAGCGGCTGAGATCGCGCGAGGCGATGTCCGACAGGAGTGCCGGCTCCCGGCTCGAGCTCCGTCGCGCCGAGGGAGCGTTCGTCGCCATCGAGGAGTTCTTGCGGAGTGCCGGGTTCTTCGTCCCTGGCGGTGAGGCACTCGAGGCCGACCTCTACATCGGGTACGGGCTCTCGCTGACGATCCGGCGCCGAGGCACCGAGTCCCCTCCGGAGCCGTGCGTCCTCCCGCTCGCTGCGTGCGTCATCCGCGATCGCACCCGCGAGGTGGCGGGCGAAGTCGCCCCCGGTCCGCGCCTCGGACCGTGGGAAGCCACCTGGACGAGCGCCGAGTACGAGCACGCCGTCGAGCGGGTACGCGAGGCGATCGCGGCCGGCGATGTCTATCAGGTCAATCTCGTCCAGCATCTGTCGGCCCCGTTCGTCGGGACCGCCCCGGGGCTGGCTGCCGCTCTGCGACCGCTCGCTCCGCTTCATCCGGAGCCGTTCGAAGGCGACGGCTGGGCGGTCGTCTCGGCGTCCCCGGAGCTCTTTCTCGCCCGGCACGGAAGCAGGATCTGGACGAAGCCGATCAAGGGAACGCGGCCACCGGGACACGAGCACGAGCTCGCGTCGTCCGAGAAGGACGCCGCCGAGCACGTGATGATCGTCGATCTCGAGCGGAACGACCTCTCGCGCGTGTGCGAGGCGGGAAGTGTCCGCTGGCCCGAGCTGATGACGACCGGGCGGCTTGCAGGCGTCGAGCACATGGTCTCGACCGTCGAGGGCACGCTGCGTGGAGGCGTCGGTCTAGCGGAGATCCTCGAGGCGACGTTTCCCGGCGGATCGGTGACGGGGGCCCCGAAGATCGCTGCGGTGGACCTGATCGCCGAGCTGGAGCCGGTGGGTCGCGGAGCCTCGATGGGCGCGCTCGGTCGCGTTCGTGGCAACGGCGACTTCGAGCTGGCGCTGACCATCCGCACCTTCGCGCTCGACGGCGAGCGCATCCACCTCTGGGTCGGCGGAGGCGTGGTGTGGGACTCGGACGCCGCGACGGAGGTCGAGGAGTCGTGGACGAAGGCGCGCCCACTCCTCGAGGCGATCGGCTCGGGCGTCCCGCGCGCGAGGCGGGAACACGCGTGACGCTCCTCGCCCTCGCGGTGACCGGCCGCGGCCTCTGCGATCCGGCGGAGCCGGTCGTGCGCGCCGACGACGAGGCGCTCCTGCGCGGGCAGGCGGCATTCGAGACGCTCCGGGTGTACGGCGGGGTGCCCTTCCGTCTCGACGAGCACCTCGACCGGCTCGAGAGCTCCGCTGCCGGGATCGGCCTTCCCTCGGTCGCCCTCAGCGAGCTGGAAGCGCTCGTTGCGCTCGTTCTCGACGCGCACGGCGCGGAGCCCGCCGACGCCGTTCTGCGGCTGGTCTGGACCGCCGGGCCGGCGGGAGAGGGGGCGCAGGCGCTCGCGCTCCTGAGCGAGATTCCAGGCTGGATCGAGGAGGCGCGGGTGCGAGGCGCTCGGGTCGTCTCGCTCCTCGGCGTCCGCGCATCGGCGCCGTGGCTCCTGCCGGGGATCAAGTCGACGAGCTACGCAGTGAACATGGCGGCGGAGGCCGAGGCGAGGAGACGGGGCGCGGACGACGCGATCTTCGTCGACGACGACCGGATCGTGCTCGAAGGCGCCGTGACGAACGTCTGGTGGCGTCGGGGAGGGGTGCTCCTCACCCCTTCGCTCGACCTCGGGATCCTCGCGGGTGTGACCCGCGCGACCATTCTCGAGGTCGCTCCCGGGTGCGGCTTCCGCGTCGCAGAGGGCAGCTACGCGCTCGACGAGGTCCTTGCCGCCGACGAGGCGTTCACGACGTCGTCGGTTCGCGAGGTGATGCCGATCGCCGAGCTCGACGGCATCGGGCTCGCGCGCGGCCCTGCTTCGGATCGGCTCCAGCAGGCGCTTCGCGCGCTCGCGACGGAGTCGTCCGGCTAGTGGCACATCCGGAGCCCGCCGGTACGCTCTGACCATGGACGACCAGAAGATCCGGCTCGGGGGGATGGCCCTACAGAACGGCGTTCTCGTGCACGGTCCGACGTCCTGGGGCTGCGCGGTGCGGGACGACGAGGGCGTCGTCCACGTCGCCTCCGGCCGCAAGCCGACGTTGGCTCCCGTCGCGCAAGTGCGGATGCCCGTGCTGCGCGGGCCGATACGCCTCGCGGAGGCGTTCGCCCTCTTGCCGACGGTCCGTCGTGCGCTGCCGCAGGTGCGGTTCCCGTTCGAGCGCCCGGCGGTCCTCGGGGCGATCGTGGCTTCCTCGGTGGCCGTCCGGACCATCCGCCGCTCCCGCGTGCTCTCGCCGGGCTTGACCGAGCTGACGGCTGCGGCGACGGCGCTGCTTCCCGCCATGCTCGCCGTCCGTGGGCCGAATCTGGCTGCCTATCACGGCGCGGAGCACATCTCGATCGGGACGTACGAGAACGACGCGCCCGCGCCGAAGGAGCACCCTCGCTGCGGAACGCAGTTGATCGCACCCCTCGTCGGAGCCTCCCTCGCGGCGAATGCGCTGGTCGCGCGTGTTCCACGCCCCGTACGCGGGGTGGCGCGGCTCGTGGGGACGACGGTCGCGATCGGAGCGTCCGTGGAAGTGTTCGCATGGACCGCCCAGCACCCCGATCACCCTGTGGCCAAGGCACTCGAGTGGCCGGGATTCGAGGTACAGCGGCGATTCTCGACAGCGGAGCCGTCGCCCGAGCAGCTCGAGGTCGCGAACGCGGCCCGAGACGCCTGCCTCGCCCTCGAGAGATGACGCCCACGCGGGCCGGGACGCGTCGGCTCGCACCCGAGATCTTCGGCCTCCCGGTCGAGAAGATGCGCGATGGCTACTACACCGATGCGTACTTCAACCACGCGCGCTCGGCGCTCCTCGCCGACGGCCGGCACCCCCAGGTCCTGATGCAGGTCTTCCAGAAGGAGCACGCGCTCCTCGGCGGGATCGACGAGGCCGTCGCGATTCTCGAGCTCTGCTCGCACGGCTGGGACGAGCTCGAGGTGTCGGCGCTGTACGAGGGCGACCCGATCGTGCCCTGGGAGACCGTGCTCACGATCGAAGGGGATTACACCCTGTTCGCGCACCTCGAGACCGTCTACCTCGGCGTGCTCGCGCGGCGGACGCTCATCTCCACGAACGTCCGGCGCGTGGTCGAAGCGGCGGGGGGAAAGGAGATCCTCTACTTCCCGGCGCGGCACGACCACCACCGCGTGCAGACGGGGGACGGCTACGCCGCCCACGTCGCGGGCGCGATCGGTGTCTCGACCGATGCGCAGGCATCGTGGTGGGGCGGCCGCGGGATCGGAACCGTCCCGCATGCACTCATCGCCGCATACGGCGGCGACACGGCCCTCGCCGCCGCGAAGTTCGCGGAGTGGGCTCCGGACGACATGCACGTCGTCGTCCTCGTCGATTTCGAGAACGACTCCGTGCAGACGGCGCTCGAGGTGGCTCGAGCGTTGGGACCGAGGCTCTGGGGCGTGCGGCTCGACACCTCGGCCGATCTCGTCGACCGCTCGCTCCACGACGAGCTCGGAGACTTCGACCCGCGTGGCGTCAACGAGCGCCTCGTACGCAAGGTGCGAGACGCGCTCGACGCGGAGGAGTTCGGCGACGTCCGCATCGTCGTCTCCGGCGGGTTCGGCGTCCACAAGATCCGCGCCTTCGAGGAGCGAGGCGTTCCCGTCGACGCCTACGGCGTCGGCTCGTCGCTCATCCGCGGAGCCAACGACTTCACGGCGGATGTCGTCATGCTCGACGGCCGGCCCGTCGGGAAGGTCGGCCGCAGGCTGCGCCCGAGCGCCCGGCTCGAGCGCGTCACCTAGCGAGCGCGGCTCCCAGCGGGCCGGGCCAGGCCGCCATCGGCTCGGTGGAGCGGACGACATGCGCTCCCGCGGCTGCGAACCGGGCGAACGCGGCGTCGGCCTCGTCGGTGTAGTCCACGACCTCTCCGACGACGACCGACGACATGCAGTCCTCGAGCAGATAGAGGCGCTGCGCCGCCTCGAGCTCGCGTGCGGCGGGATCGGAGAGCAGGTCGTCGATCGTCCACGCGACGCAGTGGCTCTTCGCCTGCCCGGCGACGAGCACGGCGTCGAAACCGAGGAGGTGGGCGACGAGCGCCTCGTTCCGCCGTCCGAGCACCTCGTCCTGCGCGCCGCGGAGCACCTCCGGGCCGAGGGCGGAGTAGTGCTCGGTGAGCGGGCTTCGTCCCTTGAGCTCGAACCGCGTCTGTGCGCGCCGTGCGATCGCGTGAAAGAAGATCGCCTCCTCGACCGCGCTCACGAGCGCGTGTCCGATCCCCCCGAGGAGCGCGTGGAACGGCCAGACCGTGAGGTCGTACTTGCCGGTGGAGGCGAGCGCGGAGACATACGAGTCGAGGTGTGCGTCCGCATGACCCTGGCCGAAGCCGACGAGCTCGGCCGCGTCGGGATCGACCCGCCAGCGGCGGGACGCGACGTCCTCGGGTGTGACGAGGGTGAACGGATCGGGGTGATGCCCTTCCGTGTCGACGAGGAACGGCGCGTGGAAGATCTGGAATGCCTGGTGCGTGTCGAGGGTGACGACGACCTCCGTGATCGTGCCGAGATTCCGGTACAGGAACTCGCACAGACGCGCGCTGTCGTCCAGCGCGCCGATTCCGGAACGCCCGGCGACGAAGAGCTCGAAGCCGGGAGTGCAGAACGTGTTCTGGACGTCGACGCAGAGCAGGCACACGCGCATCGCGTCGGCTGCGGCGGGGCGGATCTCGTGCTCCTCGGCCCATCCGAGAGCCTCGTGGAAGCGCGTCTCGTAGGGGACTCTCCAGACGGCGGCGACGGCGGCGACGTCGGCATGCGGCGGGAGCGGGAGCTCGCTCGGCACGTCTCTACGCTAGCGGCCTCCGCAGGCGACGGCCTCACCCGCCTTGAGGCGCTCGAACGGTGTGCCGATAACGATCCGAGCCGGTGGACGACCTCCAGAACACCCTGATCACGTGGCTCCCGATCGTGTTCTTCGGGATCGTGATCGTGCTCCTGCTGTACACGCTGCGCTTCATGCCGCGGGCGAAGCCGGCCCCGGTCGTCAAGGGCTCCCAGGTCGCCGTGTCCTGGGACGACGTAGCGGGGCTGGACGAGGCGAAGGAGGAGCTGGCGGAGGTGGTCGACTTCCTTCGTAACCGCCGCCGCTTCGAGAAGCTGGGCGCGCGCGTCCCGCGGGGGATCCTTCTGCACGGGCCTCCCGGCACCGGGAAGACGCTGCTCGCGAAGGCGGTCGCAAGCGCGTCCGGGGCGAACTTCTACTCGGCGAGCGCGGCGTCGTTCGTGGAGATGTTCGCCGGGCTCGGGGCCGCGCGGATTCGCAAGCTCTTCGAGGAGGCACGCAAGAACTCGCCCTCGATCGTCTTCATCGACGAGCTCGACGCGGTCGGCACGACGCGCATCGGCGGCGGTTTGCACCGAGAGCACGACCAGACGCTGAACCAGCTCCTCGTCGAGCTCGACGGATTCGGCACTCGCGACGAGGTCGTCGTCATGGCTGCATCGAACCGACTTCAGGACCTCGATCCTGCGCTCCTGCGCCCCGGTCGCTTCGACCGGCAGGTGCTCGTCGCGGCGCCCGACGTCGCCGGTCGCGAGGCGATCCTCGGCGTGCACACCCACTCCAAGCCGCTCGCGGCAGACGTTGATCTCGACCGCGTCGCGAAGCAGACGGCGGGGCTGACGGGAGCGGACCTGGCGAATCTGTGCAACGAGGCCGCGATCCTGGCCGGGCGCGCCGGAGCGCAGTACGTGCGCCAGTCCGACTTCGACGCGGCGCTCGAGCGGATCGTCGCGGGTCTCCAGCAGCGGCGCGTCGTATCCGAGAAGGAGAAGCGGATCCTCGCCTACCACGAGGCGGGCCACGCGGTCATGTCGCATCTCGTCGGCGACCTCTTCCCGGCGCAGAAGGCGACGATCGTCTCCCGCGGGGATGCGCTCGGGTACACGCTGAACATGCCGGCCGAGGACCGCTACCTGCACACCCGTGAGGAGTTCGTCGACCTGATGTGCGTGTTCCTGGGCGGGCGGGCGGCGGAGGAGGTCGTCTTCGGGCGGATCACGAACGGCGCCGCCGACGATCTCGAGCGGGTGACCGAGCTCGCACGCGCGATGGTGTTCGAATACGGCATGTCGGAGATCGCTCCGGCGCGAACGATGCGAGCCGACAACTACGCGCTCTCGGAGGAGACGAAGCGGCTGCGCGACACCGAGCAGGCGCGGCTCACGGACGGCGCGTACGAGGAGGCGAAGCGCCTTCTCTCGAAGCACCACGCCGCACTCGACCGCGTCGCCGAGGCGCTTCTCGAGCGGGAGACGCTCGACCGAGCGGAGCTCGCGGCGATCCTCTCGGACGTGCAGGCCGAGTCGAGGTCGTCCGAGACCGTCGGCATCGTCCGCGCGCTTCCGCTCCGCGACTGACGGCGACCGCGCGACCGGCGGGCGGCCGACGAGTAGCATCGCGCGCGTGGCGCTCCGCGGCATCCATCACGTGGGCATGGCGGTACCGGACCTCGACGAGGCGATCGCCACCTACGCCGAGCTCTTCGGCGCCCGCGTCGAGCACCGCGCTGCGCTCGAGCCGGACGACGTCGAGGCGGCGTTCGTTCTCGTGGGCGACGGCCGGGTCGAGCTCCTCGCGCCCACGGCAGACGGCTCGCCGGTGGGCCGCTTCCTTCAGAAGCGCGGCCCCGGTCTGCATCATGTCGCCTACGAGGCGGACGACATTCGCACGACGCTCGAGGAGCTGGCGGCCTCGGGAGCGGAGCTGATCGATCTCGCGCCTCGGCCCGGTCTGCTCGGGCTCGAGGTCGCATTCGTGCATCCCGACGCCGTGCACGGCGTCCTGACGGAGGTGGTGTCCGGTGGCTGAGAGCGAGTTCGTCCGAATCGAAGTGGGGCTCGACGGAGGGACGATCCTGAGCGCGCTCGTCGCACCCGCGAGCGCGGAGGCGCTCGACCGCGCGCTGAAAGCGGGCTCGAGCGACGCTCTCGCGCTCGACGCGCAGGACGGCCCGATCCTGCTCGTCCTTCCGCGCGTGCTGTACGTGAAGCGCTTCGCCCGTGAAGGGCGCGTCGGCTTCGGCGACTAGTGCCGCTGCAGGTCGGAATCGTCGGCCTGCCCAACGCGGGCAAGACGGCGCTGTTCAACGCGCTCACGCACGCCGGTGCGGAGGTGACCGCCTACGCCTCGGTGACGGACAAGCCGAACGTGGGCGTGGCCACGATCCCGGACGACCGACTCGACCGACTCGCCGCGCTCATCGGCTCGCGGAAGGTGACACCGGCGGCGATCCGTGTCGTCGACGTGCCCGGGACGGGAGGCGCGCTCGTCGGCGGCCTCCGGCAGTCGGATGCGCTCCTCGCGGTCGCGGACGGCTTCTCGCACGACGCCGATCCCGACCGCGATCTCGAGGCGATCCGGCTCGAGCTCCTCGTCGCCGACCGCGACCACGTCGAACGGCGCCTTGAGCGGGTGCGGAACGAGGCGAAGTCGGGCGATCCGGCGAAGCGGCAGGAGGTCTCGCGCCTGGAGGAGCTCCTCGGCCTCCTCGATGAGGGAAAGCCGCTCTCCGAGTGGCGGGGCGACCTTCCCGGCGAGCTGGACCCGCTGACGACGAAGCCGTTCATCCCGATCGTCAACGGGCTCGGGGGGATCGACTGCGAGCTCGAGATGGAGCTCGCGGAGCTCTCGCCCGAGGAGGCGGCCGAGTTCCGCGAGGGACCGTCCGCGCTCGACGAGGTGGTCCGTCGGCTGAAGGACGCGCTCGGCCTGATCTCGTTCTTCACGGTCGGCGACACGGAGGCGCGCGCATGGACGCTCCGCCACGGTGAGACCGCGCTCGACGCAGCCGAGTCGATCCATTCCGACATCGCCCGCGGGTTCATCCGCTGCGAGGTCATCCGCTGGGACGACTTGCTCGGGGCGGGGTCGCACGCCGAGGCGGCGCGGCGTGGCCTTCAGCGGCTCGAGGGGAAGGCCTACGTCGTCGAGGACGGCGACGTCCTCAACGTCCGCTTCAACGTCTGACCACCAATGCGACCGATCCTTCCGAATCCACTCAGCCGGCGGCGACGAACGCCGCTCCCGCGATCGCGATCACGCCTCCGATCCGCCGCGAAGCCGAGAGTCGCTCGCCGAGGAACACGCGCGCGAGGACGATGGTCGCGATCGGGTACAGGGCGCTGAGGACCGCGACGATCCCGACCGGCCCCTGCGTCGTCGCCACGGCCACGAGCACGTTCGCCCCGGTGTCGAACACCGCGACGGCGACGAGCTGCGGCAGCACGGGCCGGGCTGCTCCGAGTGAAGTGGAGGTCGCGAGCACGAGCACGAGCGCGAGGCTCGCCGACGTGAGTCGGGCGCCGACGACCGCCCAGGCGGCTCCGTGCTCCGCTCCGGCGCCGATGCCGACGACGAAGAGCCCGAAGCCGAGCGCGGCGAGCGCGGCCAGGCCCGCCCCGGCGGCGATGCGAGAGCCGGTCGCAGACGGGGTGAACGAGACCGTGCCCACGCCACCCAGCACGAGGGCGATCCCGATCACCTGGAGCGCGCTCGGCATCGTTCCCCGAGCCGCGTCGACGGTGAGGGGGACGAGCGGCGAGGCGGCGGAGATCGGTGCCACGATGCCCATCGCACCGACGGCGAAGCCGCGGTAGAGAGCTCCCAGCCCGAGGAGCCCGGCGGCTCCCGCGCCGACCGCGGGCAGGAGCCCGACGACTCCGGGGAACGAGTCACCGGAGAGGAGCACCCAGAGCGCGACACCGGCCAGCCCGAGCGCCTGGGAGACCGCCAGCACGACGAGCACGGGCGCGCGCCGCGACGCAAGGCCGCCCAGGAAGTCTCCGGCGCCCCAGGAGGCGGCGCCGCAGAGCGCCAGCAGCGTCACGCGGTCTCAGTCGTCGCCGACGGGACGGGTCGCGGCCTGCGCGTCGAGCTGGTTCGCGTGGTAGACGACCGCCGCCTCCGCGGTCCGCGCCGACTGGCGATCGTGGTGGCAGGCGACGGCGTGGAGGAGCTCGGCGAGTGCCTCCTGATCGAGCCCGGAGGCGCGCTCCTCGATCATCCGTAGGCCGAGGTGGACGTGTCCGAGCAGGCGGCCCTCCTCTGTCTGCGCGAAGGTCGGCCCGCCGCGGAGCTCGCGGATTCGGCCGACGTCGTGGAGCAGAGCAGCCGCCAGCAGCAGATCGTCGCGGAGCCTGGGATGGAGCTGCGCGGTCTCGCGGCAGAGCGTCGCGACGCCGACCGTGTGCTCGAGGAGGCCACCCGCGTAGCCGTGATGTCCGTCTGCGCCGGCGGCGGGCAGAGCCCGGAAGGAGGCGCGGATCTGCTCGTCTCCGACGAACGATCCGACGAGGGACGAGAGCCCGGGGTGCGAGATCTCGTCCGCGAGGAACTCGAGAAAGCCGTCGAGCTCGTCTGCGTCGCGCCGGAGCGAGGGGGTGAGGTCGGCTGGGTCAGCGTCCTCGACGGCCTCGACGACCCGTACCTGCAGCTGCAGGCGCCCTCCGAACCGCTCGACGCGGCCGAGCACGCGAACCGCGTCACCCTCGTCGAAGCGGGTGTCGAGGAGGTCGACGTCGCTCCAGACGCGGGCGTCGATCCGCCCGCTCGCGTCCGAGAGCTCGAGCGCGAGATACGGGGCTCCCGCTCGGGTACGCCTCCGCTCCTTGCGAGTGACCGCGAACACGCCCTCCACGGTCCTGTCCTCGGCGAGCTCCGCGATCGTCGTCACGGGAGCTGAGTCTAAGCGCGAGCGCGGCGTTGGTACGCTCGCCCGCGATGGCCGACGTGCAGCCGTTCCGCGCCGTCCGCTACTCCGGCGCGGCAGGCTCGCTGGTCGATCTCGTCGCGCCTCCGTACGACGCCGTCACCGCCGACGAGCGGGCGAGGCTCTTCACCCGCAGCCCGTACAACGTCGTCCATCTCACGCTCCCGGACTCGGCGCAGGAGGCGGGCGTGCTGTACCGGACGTGGCTCGCCGAGGGGGTGCTCGAGCGCGAAGGCGACCCCGGCGCATGGCTCCTCGCGGAGGACTACGTCGGACCCGACGGCGTCGCCCGACAGCGGAAGGGAGTCGTCGTCTCCCTCGCGGTCGAGCCGTACGAGACCGGCAGCGTCGTCCCGCACGAGCGAACCCACCCGCGGATCCGTGAGGAGCGATTCCGTCTGCTCCGGGAGACGCGCGTGCACCTCGAGCCGATCTTCCTCCTCTTCGACGGCGAGCTCGAGTTGGAGGCTCCTGAGGGCGAGCCGGATCTCGAGGCGGACGGAGCAAAGCTCTGGCGGGCGTCCGGCATCGACCTCGGGGCGCTCGGCGAGACGCCGCTCCTCATCGCCGACGGGCACCACCGCTACGAGAGCGCGCTCGAGTACGGAGCCGAGGCGGACGACCCCGACCCTCGGATCATGGCGCTCCTCGTCTCGACCGCCGACCCCGGGCTGCACGTGTTCCCGACCCACAGGACGTTCGCGGACAGGCCCGATCTTCGCGCCGCCCGCGACGGCGAGGTGTGCGTCGATCTCGAGGCGGCGCTCGCGCGACTCGCGGGCGAGCCCTTCTCTCACTCCGCTGCCGTCGCGTACCGGGCGGACGGCGTCGAGCTCGTCACGGGCTCGGAGGGAGAGCTCGACGTCGAGCTCGTCGACCGCCACGGGCTCGGCGGGATCGGGTACACGCCGCTCGTCGCGGACGCCGTCGCCGCCGTCGATCGCGGTGACGCCGACGTCGCGTTCGTGCTTCGCGAGCCGCGGGTCGGTGACGTCTTCGCGGCGGCGCGGCAGGGGAAGCGCATGCCGCCGAAGAGCACGTACTTCTTTCCAAAGCCCCTCTCGGGCCTCCTCTTCCACCCGGTCGAGGCGTCGTGAGCGTGGCCAATCCGTGGCTCGAGGTGTCCCGCGCGTGCACGGCGGACATCCGGGAGATCCTCGAGACACTTCCGACGCGGGCCGAGCGGGAGCCGGTCCTCAGCCGCGGCGAGGGCGGCGACGACACGACCGCGATCGACCAGGCCGCGGAGGACGCGGTCGTCCGGCGGCTCGAGGGGACGGGCGAGAGCTTCGTCCTCGTGTCCGAGGAGCTCGGGACGAGGATGTTCGGCACGGGTGGTCGGACGGTCGTCGTCGTCGACCCGATCGACGGCTCGGTCAATGCGAAACGCGGGATTCCGTTCTTCTCGTTCTCCCTCGCGGTCGCCGACGGGCCGACCATGGGCGACGTCACCGTCGGCTACGTCCACGACTTCGGCTCGGGCGAGGAGTGGACGGCCGAGCGGGGCAAGGGAGCGTTTCTGAACGGCCGCCCGCTCGGTTCCGTCCGCCCGAAGGAGGAGCTCGAGATCCTCTCCTTCGAGGCGACGACGACGCCTGCGATCGCGGAGCGCGCTCCTGCGCTCGTCGGGCTCGCGGGACGCGTACGCGTGATGGGATCGCTGGCGCTCTCCCTCTGCCACCTCGCCGCCGGACGGGTCGACGGCGTCTGCTCGCTGAAGGCCGCTCGCTCGGTCGACATCGCCGCCGCGCAGCTCCTCGTCCGCGAGTGCGGGCTCGCGATCGAGCTCATCGACGACCCGCCCCTCGCCGCCGCGCCGCTCGACCTCGCTCAGCGCTCCCGTGTCGTGGCCGCCGGCTCCGGTGACCTCGTCGCGGCGATCGCCGCGGCGCTTGGCTGATGTGGCCGAGCGTCGTACCATTTGGCACAGAGTCTCGTGCGCCGCTGGCTCGCCATTGTCGGAGTGCTCGCATGCGTGGTCGTCCCGCAGGCGTCGGCGAAGGGTCCCGTGTCGGTGTGTGGCGTCGATGCCTGCGCGCAGGTTGGCACGGTCGAGTCGTCGGTCCGGTGGTGGGGAGGGGCCTACGACTCGCACGTCCGTACCGCCGCGCCGGCGCCGTTCTTCGCGCTTCGGTTCGGCTCCGTCTACGAGGATCCGGTGGCGTACTGGGTTCCTTCGGCAGGTGCCTTGCGCGTGCAATCCCAGGCAGGTCCTGCGATCTGGGTTCAGCCGAGCTCGGACGACGTCGCTGCGCTCGAGCAGGCGACGGCCTCTCTCCAGCCGTTCGCGGCTCCGCAGCGGCCCAGCGTGGCGGTTGACGGTTACCCCGTGCGCCGTAGCCAGGCGACCTACATGCGGCTGTTCACCGCAGGAACACTGGTTGCGAGAGCGGTGGGAGCGAAAGGATGGCTCGCGGTCGACTTTCGCGGGGGCGAGACGCCCTGGACGGATGCCTACGCGTGGTTGTGGGTGTCGAGGACGGGCCGTTACCTGAAGCACCCGGACGGCGACGTCGTGCGGATCCCGCTGCGACTGGCGCAGCGGATACGGCTCCGGCTTCCGCTCACCGGGTAACCGCGCGACCCGCCGGCGCCCCTCGGGTACCCTCGAACACGTGCGACCCGACCGCGACGCGATCCTCGAGGCGCTCGAGCAGGTCATCGACCCCGAGCTCCACAAGCCGGTCACCGAGCTCGACATGGTGCGGGAGGTCCTCGTCGAGGACGACGGACACGTCTCGGTGACGATCGCGCTCACCGTTGCCGGCTGCCCGCTCCGACACTCGTTCGAGGAGCAGGTGACGCGGGCCGTCGGGGCGGTCGAAGGGGTCACCGCGGTGAGGCTCGGCTTCGACGTCATGACGCCCGAGGAGAAGGCGGCGCTCGTCTCGCGCCTCCGCGGAGGGCGTCCCGAGAAGAGCATCTCGCTCTCTCCCGCGACACGCGTCGTCGTCGTCGCCTCGGGAAAGGGCGGTGTGGGGAAGTCGACGCTCACCGCCAACCTCGCCGTCGCGCTCTCCGGTCTCGGTCAGCAGGTCGGCGTGCTCGACGGGGACGTCTACGGGCACTCGATCCCGCACATGCTCGGGGTCGACCAGAAGCCGATCGCGGTGGACGAGATGATCGTCCCGCCTGCCCGCGGGGACCTGCGGCTCATGTCGATCGGGTTCTTCCTCGACGACAACGCGCCGATCATGTGGCGCGGTCCCATGCTCCACCGAGCGCTCGAGCAGTTCCTCTCGGATGTGCATTGGGGCGACCTCGACACGCTCGTCGTGGACATGCCTCCAGGGACGGGCGACGTCGCGATGTCCCTCGGCCAGCTCCTTCCCCGTGCCGAGGTGCTCGTCGTCACGACGCCGCAACCAGCCGCGCAGCTGGTAGCCGTGCGGTCGGCGCAGATGGCCCTCAAGATGGACATGCGGATCCTCGGCGCGGTCGAGAACATGTCCTACCTCGCGGGGACGGGAGACGAGCTCTTCGGCTCGGGCGGCGGTCAGGCGCTCGCAGACGAGGTCGACGCGCCACTCCTCGCCCGCATCCCCCTCGACCCGCTGCTCCGCGAGGCCGCGGACGAGGGGCTCTCGGTGCTGGAGACAGCTCCGGAGTCGGAGGCGGCGATCGCGATCACCGCGCTCGCGGAGTCCGTCGCCGCGTCGCGCGCCGGGACGATTCGCAAGCCGCTCACCGTCCTCTAGCTTCTCCGCCGTGACGAGCGCCGAGGCGAAGGAGCGGATCCGCGCTCTCGGCTTCGGGGACGACGACGCGGAGGTCCTGCTCGCGCACTTCGAGGAGGCGGAGCGGCGGGGGAAGGAGGGGCACGGCTTCTCGCGCATCCCGTGGCTCGAGACGCTTGCCGTCGATCAGGCGGCGAGGCCCGAGTGCGTCCTCTCGGAAGAGGGATTCGAGCGCTGGAACGGCCGGGGCGCCCTCGGCTACCTCGTCCTCGACGCGATCGTCCGCGCGACGCTCGAGCGGCCGCCGGCGACCGCGCGCGTCGTCGCCGCCGAGCGCTGCTTCCCCACCGGGATGCTCGGCCACTGGGTGCGTCGTCTCGCGAACGCCGGGCTCGTCGCCGTGCTGACCGCGACCTCCCCGCGCCGGCTGCCTCATCCCGACGGCGGTCCGCCGCTCAGCGGTACGAACCCGCTCGCGATCGCGATCCCCTCGAGTGACGGCAGGCCGGTCGTCGCGGACGTCTCCATGGGCGCGGTGACCCATGGCGAGGTGCTCGCAGGCACAGCGAGCGCGGACGACCTCGTTCCCTTCGGCGGTGAGCAGGCGCACAAGGCGTTCGCACTCGCGGTCGGGCTCGAGCTCCTCGTCGGCGCGCTCGCCGGCCGGGAGCACGGCGCCGTGCTCGTCGTCGCGCGACCGGAGTGGGATCCGGTGCCCGACTTGAGGAAGCTCGCCGCCGGCCGCCGGCTGCCCGGCGGCTGAGCTCAGCTCGAGCCCGCTATCCGCTCCCCGCGGTGAGGGGCTCCAGGGCGCGTGCCAGGTCGATCACGCGTGGAAGCCCCGCGCCGACCCGCCAGATCGAGACGTAGAGCCCGTCGTGGCGGAGCAGCGCGATCTCGAAGGGGAAGCCCGGACCGGGATCCGCGAGCGTGCCGGAGTCTGCGGGGTCGAGCGCGGTGCACGTCCAGCCGACGCTGATCAGGCACGTGTCCGACTCGTAGACGTCGATGCGGGGGCCGGACCCGTCTCCCGTGCCGGACGCAGGACGATACGTGAGCCTGATCGCGGTGACGTCACCGCGCCCGCTGCCCGTGCGAACGACCGTCCGCACCTGGCGCACGACGCCTTGCAGCGAGAGCCCGCTCCAGTCGGCGCCGGGCCAGAGCAGCTCTCCGCCGAGGCTTGCCGCCGCCTGTTGCGGCGTGACCTCCGTCTCCGACGCGACGCTTCCGCCCGAGGTGGTGGGCAACGGTGTCGGCCTGCTGAAGAAGGAGGGGTCGTACGCGAGCGTCTCGGCCGTCAGGACCTCGAACGGGCCGTCGCCGCGGTTCAGCTGGAGCCGGACGGGCAGGTGGGTGGTCGTGTCGACGGCGACGCGCTCGGGCACGCCGCCTGCATCGAACTGGAGCCAGACGACCCCGCGGCCGTCGACCTCTCCCGTTCCCACCTGTGTGGCCGCGCCGCTCGCGAGCGCCGACTGGTAGCGGTCGACGAACCCCGCCAGAGCCAGGTCGACGGAAGGTGCGCTCGCGGTCGAACTCGCGCCGGCGGCGCAGCCGACACGAGCCTTCTGCGCCTCGACGGGATGGGCCGCGATCCAGGCGCACGTGTAGATCGGCCCGGTGCTCGTCACCCCTCCGGTGGCGGTCTCGAGCTGCTCGTCGAGAAGCCGTCCGTCGACCGCCGAAACCGTCTTCTTCAGGCTGCGATCGCGGTCGAACCAGATCTCCACGCGCTCCGTCCGGGCAAGCTCCTGCCCGCTGGCAAGGTCGACGAGCGGTCGACCGGGTTGGGTCGTGACCAGGTGCAGGACCGGCTCGTCGCCGATGGCAGCGAGCGCCTGCTCGGTGAGGGTCGGCCCGTGTTGCCACGGAGCCACGAGGAGCAGCACGATGACCCCCGCGGTGGCGGCGACGGCCGTCGCGTACGTCGCGATGCGCCGCCGGCCGTAGCCGATCGGGGCCGGAGGCCGTCTCCTCGAGCCCGACGACGAGGTGGGTCGAGTCGCGATCAGTGCGTCGGCGATCGCCAGAAGCTCCGGCTCTTCGCCGAGCATCCCGACGAGCTCGCGGTCCTGGAAGACCGAGCGGGGAGTCGTCATGGGTTCAGTCCTTCCTTCTCGAAGTCCGTTCGCAGCTGCTCGAGCGCGCGCATGAACCGCATTCGGCAGGCCTCTACGGTGACGCCGAGCGCGTCGCCGATCTCGGCGAAGCTCCGGCCCTCGAGGAGGCGCATGACCACGACGTCACGCTGCTTCTCCGGCAGTCGTGAGAGACCGGCCGCGAGCGTGCGCGCGACGGCAGGTCCGTACTCCTGCCCGCGAGCGTGGGGATCGTCGACGAGGTCCAGCGAGACCGTCGAGACCTGCCGGCGGCGCCGCTCGCGGTCGATCAGGCGTCGACGGGCGACGGTGTAGAGCCAGCCGAGCGTGGGTGGCGCGCCGCCCGCCGAGCGCGCGAGCGCCTCGGCTGCCTGCGCGAAGACCTCCTGCGTGATGTCCTCGGCCGTCTCGGGAGACGCCACCCGGCGCCGCACGAAGCCGAGGACCGCCCGGTACTGCGTTCGCGTCGAGCGAGCCTCAGCGTCCATTCGAGAAAGAGGTCGCACGAACGCCTCGAACGTAACCGCAGGGCGGTCGGCGTGCCCCGCCCGTCGCTAGCTCGAGGCCCGCCGCAGGCCGTCGAGCACGACGGGGTCGATCGCGTCCGTCCCGTCGACGCGCTCCTCGAGATTCGCCTCGCCCGCCCAGTCCTCGAGCCGCTCGAAGCCGAGCACCGCGAGGCGGTCGTCGATCTCCGTGCGCAGTCCGTCGTCGATCTCGATCCAGCGCGAGCGCGGCGTGCGGCCGAACAGGTGCTGGTGGAGCTCGAACAAGCGCCGGAGCTCCTCGAGCGGCCGCCCGTGATCGTCCACGCGGAGGTCGACGAACGTGTCAGAGAGGCCGGCGTAGCCCTGCTCCGGTCCGACGACGAGGAGCGCCGCCGATTGCTGCCCGCGGCGGTCGCCGCCGGCTGCCTGAGCGGCGTCGAGACAGTCGAGTAGCCGTTCCGGGAGCTGCTTCGCGGCGGTCGTCTCGAACGTCTCCGCGAGGGCGTCCACCGTCTCGCCCGAGACGAGGATGTTCCCCTGCGCCGCGTAGCACGGCCCCGTCCGGCCGCCGGCCCAGTCCGAGCACCCGTCTCCCGTGTACGTTGCCGTGCGCCCCTCCCCGTCGACGATCCCGAGTTGACGTTCCGACCGGTTCTCGTCCGCCTCGGTCAGTCGTGCGACGACCTCCTCGACGGGCACTCCCTCCCGCAGGAGCGCGAGCCCGTCGGGGCCGTAGCGCGGGTTCGCCCACGACTGGGTCGCGATCGCGCCGACGAGCGGCTCGGCCCACGGGACGATGCACCCCACCGCCAGGAACCTGGACTGCACCGCGACGCCCCATTGCTGTGCGCCGAGGTCGCACGCGCAGATCGAGTACGTCGAGACGCGCGCCGCGTCAGCCGTAGGTCAGCTCCGGGAGATCGAGGGTGAGGAGCGACTCGTCTCGGACGAGCGCGCACGCCACCTCTCCGCGGGAGAGCGCAGCGAGCACCTGGCCGGCAGTCGCCGCACGAACGACCACCGGCGTTCCCGCTTCGTGGGCGGCCCGGATCGCCTCGAGATCCGAGACGTCTCCGAGCACGAGCGCCCCC
The DNA here is from genome assembly GCA_963708265.1 of uncultured Actinomycetes bacterium. Lineage (GTDB taxonomy): Bacteria > Actinomycetota > Thermoleophilia > Gaiellales > Gaiellaceae > GMQP-bins7. The sequence goes on from CAVPSC010000001.1 coordinate 326,011, forward strand.
TCGAGGTCGACGGATCCCTCGAGTGCGATCTCGGGCACCTTGTGGCCGGTCGCGCCGAACCAGCGCTCGCGCATCAGAGCTCGAGCGTCTCGCCCGGCTCCGACGCGAGGATCTCGACGCGGTCGGGGACGAGCTCGCGGAGCGCGGCGGGCGTGCCGGTGAAGATCGGGAACGTCCCGTAGTGGCATGGGAAGACGCGGGCCACCCCGAGCAGCTCGACCGCGACGGCGGCCTCGCGCGGTCCCATCGTGAAGTGGTCGCCGATCGGGAGGACGGCGACGTCCGGTTTGTAGATGCGGCCGATAAGGGACATGTCCCCGAAGACGTTCGTGTCGCCGGCGAAGTAGATCTTGAACCCGTCCTCGAGCTCGAGCACGATGCCGCACGGCTCGCCCGCGTACGACCCGTCGGGCGTGGACGAGGAGTGGTTGGCATCCGTCAGGGTGATCTTCACACCCTCGATCGGGACGGTTCCGCCCTTGTTCGGGCCGTGCCCGCCGGGGTCCTTGGCGCCCTTGCCGTCGAGCCAGCCGCGGAGTTCCAGCGGTGCGATGACCGGGCAGAGGAAGGCCTCGTACAACGCGACGGTGTCGCCGACGTGGTCGCCGTGCCCGTGTGTGACGACGACGAGGTCGCAGCGCTCGGGTGTTCGCTCGCTCTCGGGGCATTTGGGGTTCCCGTTGAGCCAGGGATCGACGTAGATCCGCTTGCCGCCCGGGCTGTCGACGCGGAAGGACGCGTGCCCGAGCCAGGTGAGTGAGGTAGCCATGTCCGGAATCTAGAGGAGCCGGACATGTTCGCGGCCGAGAAGGGACCGCGACCGTCGGCCGCGAAGCGGCCGCTTCAGGGATCTCGCGCGACCGGGATGCGCGTTTCAGCGCCTCCCGGTCTTGCGCACGACTCAGAAGGTGAGCGACGAGATCGCGTCCGAGGCGAGGTCGAGGACCGGCTGGACGACGAAGAAGGAGCCGATCGTGACCACGATCGCGGCCGAGACCGCGACCCCGAGCGCGTGCTCCCGCGGAGGAGCGCCGCCCACGGCGACGGCCGCCCGCGGCAGCGGACCGGTGCGCATGTACATCCAGCGCACGACGTTCAGGTAGTACGCGAGCGAGATCGCGGTCGCGGCGACGCCGATGAGCACGAGCCACCAGTCGCCCGCGTCGTACGCCGCCGAGAAGACGAAGAACTTCGCGAACAGGCCGCCCGTGAGCGGGAATCCCGCGAAGCCGAGCATGAAGACCCACATCGCCGTCCCGTACAGCGGCCGCTCCCAGCCGAAGCCGCCGAGGCCCTCGAGCGTCACGGGCCGTCCGAGCTCCCGCTCGCGTGCCGCGACGACCGCGAACGCGCCGACGGACATCGCCGAGTACACGACGAGGTAGTAGAGGAGCGCCTGGCCGCCACGCGCGGTGTTCGTCTCGACCGCGATCAGCATGAAGCCGGCCTGCGAGATCGACGAGTACGCGAGCAGCCGCTTGACATCGCTCTGCGCGAGCGCGGCGAGGTTGCCCCAGGCGAGCGAGATGACCGCGACGACGGCGACCGCGATCGTCCAGATGTCGCTCTCGCCGGGGAACGCGGTCACGAGGACCCGCAGCGTGAGCACGAACGCGGCGGTCTTCGTGGCGGCGGCCATGAAGGCCGTTACCGACGTGGGGGCGCCCTGGTACACGTCGGGCGTCCACATGTGGAACGGCGCCGCCGAGACCTTGAACATGAGCCCGGCGAGAATCATCGCGAGCCCTGCGACGAAGAAGACGTCGCCCTCGGCGCCCGCCTTCGCGATGGCGGCGAAGCTGAGCTCTCCGGTCGCGCCGTACACGAGGGCGGAGCCGAAGAGTAGGACGGCGGAGCCGAACCCGCCGACGATGAGGTACTTCAGGCCCGCCTCGAGGGACGTCTCGCGCTCGGTGTCGACCGCGACCAGGACGTACAGCGCGATCGAGAACCACTCGAGCCCGAGGAAGAGGGTCAGCAGGCTCCCCGCGCTGACGAAGAAGATCATGCCGGCGCCGGCGGCGGCGAGGAGCGCGTAGTACTCGCCGTGGTTGTCGCGATGGCGCTCGGCCCACGACACGAAGACGACGACCGCGCCCGTGATCGCCAGGATCAACGCCGCGAGCGCGGCGAGCCGGTCACGGTACATCGTGTCGGTGAGCTCGGCCTTCGGCACCGGCGTCCGGCTGAACTCGTACCCGGCGAAGACGGCAGCGGTGACGAATCCAGAGAAGACGAACGTCGCGGCGACCGCGCGGCGCATCCAGACGGGAACGGCAACGGCGGAGATGAGCGCGATCGCCCCCGCCGCGAGCAGCGCGAGCTCGGGCGCGAGCGCGAACCAGTCGACGTGAGGCGTCTCGATCACGTCACCGGAACCTCTGCGTCAGCACCTGCGAGGCCTTGTCGCCGGCGAACGAGCTCTCGCTGACGAGTGCCGGCCACGCCGAGAGGACGACGAGGCACGCGACCATCGGCAGTACGAGCGCGAGCTCACCGACGCGCAGGTCGAGCGCCTCGTCGCGCACGGCCGAGCCCGTCCGTTCGTGGAGCACGGCCGAGATCAGTCGCAGCGCGTACATCGCCGCCAGCACGATGCCGAGGGCGACGATCACCGCGTACCCCCAGCCCTTCCCGTACACCCCGGTCATGATCAGGAACTCGCCTGCGAAGGTCGCCGAGCCGGGAACGGCGAGCGTGATCATCCCGGCGACCATGAGCGTCGTTGCGAGCACGGGTCGGCCGCGAGCCATGCCGCCGAGGTGGCCGAGCTCGCCCGTGCCGCAGCGCCGCTCGACCATCCCGACGAGGAGGAACATGCTCGTCGTGATCAGGGCGTGGTTGACCGACTGGAGCACGGCGCCGTCGAGCCCGTAGTCGTTCACCGAGAAGAGCCCGAGTGTGATCAGGCCCATCTGCGCCATCGACGAGTACGCGACGATCCCGCGTAGGTCCGAGGTGCGGAAGGCGAGGACCGACCCGTACACGAGGCCGGCGCCGGCGAGCACGAGGATGAGACCCGTGAGGTCGTGCACGGGATCCGGGAACTTCGGGATCGCGATCCGCAGGAAGCCGTACACGGCGGTCTTCGAGACGATCCCGGAGAGGACGGCCGCGACCTCGACCGGCGCCTCCCGGTACGTCAGCGGCAGCCAGCCGTGGAAGGGGAAGAGCGGCGCCTTGATCGCGAACGCGACCGCGAAGCCGAGGAAGATCCACACGTTGTCGCTCGTCCCGGACGTCGCCAGGTCGAAGGTTCCCTGGGTTACCCCATAGGCGACGACCGCGGCCAGCATCAGGAGCGATCCCGCCATCGTGTAGACGACGAACGTCAGCGTCGCGACGTTCCGCCTCGCCCCGCCCCAGACGCCGACGAGCACGTACAGCGGGATGAGCATGGCCTCGAACGAGGCGTAGAAGAGGAGGAGGTCCTGCGCGACGAAGGTCGACACGACCGCGCCCGTCAGGCCGAGCATGAGCGCGTGGTACGCGCGCGGCCGGTCGCGCCCTACCCAGAGCGCGTACCCGATCGCCGCCGCCGAGCACACGACGGTCGCGCCGACCAGCCAGATCGAGAAGCCGTAGAAGCCGACGGTGTACGAGATCCCGAGGCTCTGCACCCACTCGTGCGAGGTCGAGAACTGGAGCTGGCTGCTCGAGAAGTCGAACCTGCTCGCGGTCACGATCCAGAGCGCCACCTCGCCGAGGGCGATCAGGAACGAGAGGCCCGCGGTCGCCGTCTTCGTCAGCGGGAGCACGGCGACGACGAGCGCGCCAGCGATCGGGAGGACGATGAGAGCCGTCGTCAGCACGGGCTACCGGACCGCCACGAAGACGACGACGAGAACGAAGACCGCGGCGGCGATCGCGAGCGCATACGTACGCAGGAGCCCCGACTGGACACGCGCGACCTCGCCGCCGACCTGCATCGTCCCCGAGCCGATCTCCTCGAGCGAGCGTTCGATCAGCGGCTCCTCGATATCGCGGCGGAGCGCGTTCGAGAGCGCGACGGCCGGTCGATAGAAGAGCGCGTCGTAGAGCTCGTCGAAGTAGAACTTGTGCTCGAGGATCCTCCATGCCGCGGGGCTCGTCACGATCTGCCGGCCCGCGTGGAAGGCGCGCCGCGCGACGAGGATGCCGATCACCCCGAGCGTCACTGCGATCGCGCTCGATCCGTAGTCCTGGGCCGTCGTCGGGACGACGAGCGGCGGGACGACCTCGGAGAGCCAGTCCTCGAGCGGCTCCCAGACGCCCGGGATGTAGACGAGCCCGCCGATCGTGGCGAGCACCGTGAGCACGCCCACCGGGATCAGCATCGAGCGCGGCCCCTCGCCGTGCTCGGCGTGCGCGTGGTCGGGTGCGCCGGCCGCCGCCCCCGCTTCGCTGGGCTCGCCGCGGAAGACCCGGTAGTAGAGCCGGAACGTGTACGCCCCGGTCAGGAGTGTGCCGAGCAGGCCGCCGATGTACAGCGTCCAGCCGAGGGTTCCGCCGTACGCGAGTGCGGAGGCGAGGATCGCGTCCTTCGACCAGAAGCCGGCGAAGATCGGGATCGCGACGAGCGCGAGCGACCCGACGAGGAAGGCGAGGTGCGTCCTCGGCAGCACCTTCTTGAGGCCGCCCATCTTCCGCATGTCCTGCTCCCCGTCCAGGTGGTGGATGACGAGGCCGGCGGCCAGGAAGAGCAGCGCCTTGAAGAAGGCGTGCGTCATCAGGTGGAAGATCGCGAAGCCGTAGGCTCCGATCCCCGCCCCGAGGAACATGTAGCCGATCTGGGACATCGTCGAGTACGCGATCACGCGCTTGATGTCCCACTGCACGAGCGCCACCAGCCCGGCGACGAGGAGCGTGATCATCCCGAGCACGGCCGCGAGATGCTGGACGTTCGGCGCTTGCTCGAAGATCGGGCTCGCGCGCACGAGGAGATAGACGCCGGCGGTCACCATCGTCGCTGCGTGGATGAGGGCGGACACCGGGGTCGGGCCCTCCATCGCGTCCGGGAGCCAGGTGTGGAGCGGAATCTGCGCCGACTTCGCGATCGCCCCTCCGAGCAGACCGAGCGCGACGAGGTCGACCATCGTCTGCGACATCGAGCCGATCTGGTCGAAGACGCCGAAGTACTCGAGCGTCCCCGTCTGCCAGACGAGGAGGACCGCGGCGAGCGCGAACGTCGCATCGCCGATCGCGTTCATGACGAACGCCTTCTTCGCCGCCGCGACCGCCTCCGGCTTTCGGTGCCAGAATCCGATCAAGAGATACGAGGCGAGACCGACGAGGCCCCAGCCGACGAGCAGGAGGAGGAAGTTCCCCGACTCGACGAGCAGGAGCATCGCGAAGACGAAGATCGACATGTACGCGAAGTAGCGCCGCTCCTCGTCGTCTCCCGCCATGTACCCGATCGAGTAGAGGACGATCAGTCCCCCGACGCCGGAGACGATCAGCATCATCACGAGCGAGAGCGGGTCGACGAGGATCTGGAACCCGACGTGGAGGTTCCCGGCGACGAGCCAGGTGTAGAGCGTCGAAGGGTTCTCGCGGTCGGACGGGCTCTGTGCCCAGACGGCGATGAACGACCACACGGCCCCGCCGAAGGCGACGAACGTCGCCAGCGTCGCGATCGCGCCGGCCGACCGTCGAGAGATCAGCTGACCCCCGAGCGCGATCAGGAGCGCCGACGCGAGAGGCGCGAAGAGGCAGATCCAGGCACCCGCCACCGTCATCCGCGGAGCACGCTCGCCCGGTCGACGTCGAGGGGGATCCGCCGCCTGGCCATCGCCACGATGAGGCCGAGCCCGACGGCCACCTCGCCCGCCGCCACGGCCATCACGGCGAGCGCGAAGATCTGGCCGTTCAGGTCGCCGTTCTGCCTCGCGAACGCGATCAGGGTCAGGCTGCCCGCGTTCAGCATCAGCTCGAGCGAGAGCAGGACGACGAGCGGGCTGCGCCGGAGCATCACGCCGAGCGCCCCCGTCCCGAACAGGATCGCCGCGACGATCAGGTACCAGCCGACGTCCGGGCCGTCCACTACGCCGTCTCCTCTTCCTTGTCCGGCGTCGTCCCGAGCACGACGCCACCGATCGCGGCGACGAGCAGCACGATCGACGTGACCTCGAATGCGAGGAGCTGGTCGGTGAGGAAGAGCCGACCGATCTCGGCCGGGCTCCCGAACGAGCTCGAGATCTTGGCCGGGCTCCCGAGGTCGTCCCCCCAGGCGAGCCCGAGCACGACGACGACCTCGACGAGCAGCGCCGCGGCTGCGACGACGGCCGCCGTCCGCACGAGGGGATGGCCGCCCGCCCAGGGCGCGTCGGCCCGTCCTCCGAGGTAGGCGATGACGAAGAGGAACATGACCATGACCGCCCCCGCGTAGACGAGCACCTGCGCGGCCGCGACGAACTCGGCGGCCAGGAGGAGGTAGAGCACGGCGAGCGAGGCGAGGTTCCCGATCAACGCGAGCGCTGAGAAGAACGGGTTCGTGAGGGTCACGACCGCGACGCCGCTCCCGAGGCACCCCGCCGCCGCGGCGAACCACACGATCCAGACGACGACGTTCCCCATTACTTCACCGCGCAGAGCAGGATCCGCTCGCGCGGACCCTGCTCGCGCAAGACCCCTGAAGGCGGCCGCTTAGCGGCCGCTACGTACCACGTCTTCCTAGGGAGGCAGAGCAGGATCCGCTCGCGCGGATCTTGCTCGCGCACAATCCCCGAAGGCGGCTGCTGCGCGGCCGCTGCGCCTCTTGTGGACCCCGAGCGCATCTATGACCGGGTCTTGTAGGAGGGCACCGGGGTGTCGAAGCGCACCGGGTCTGCGACCGGTACGCGCTTGATCGGCTCGGCGAGGAGCATGTCCTTCGTGTAGATGAGGTCGTCGCGCGAGTACTCGGAGATCTCGAACTCGTTCCCGAGCGTGATCGCGTCGAAGGGGCACGCGAGCTCGCAGTAGCCGCAGAAGATGCAGCGGGAGAGGTTGATCTCGTAGATCCGCGCGTAGCGCTCGCCCGCCGAGACGCGCGCGCCCTGCGTGTTCTCGGCCGCGACGACGCGGATGCAGTCCGCCGGGCAGGCAGCCGCGCAGAGCGAGCAGCCGACGCACTTCTCGAGCCCGTTCTCGTGCCGGTGCAGCCGGTGACGCCCACGAAAGCGCGGGTACACGGCGCGCTTGAACTCCGGGTATTGCTGCGTGATCGGCTTGCGGAAGAGCTGCCGGAAGGTGACGGCGAACCCCTTCAGGCTCGACAGCGGCTGCGGGCTCATGAGCCGTCTCCTGGCTCATGAGTGGGGAGGGGTGTGGGGAACCGGGAGGGTCTCCACGCTTTCGAGAAGAAGGGGGCACGCGGGGGAAACATGGTTTCCTCCGCGAACGCGAGCCGAAGGCGAGCGTTCATCAGATCCACACCACCAGGACCGCCGTGAAGACGGCGTTGATCGTCGCGACGGGCAGGAGCACCTTCCACCCGAAGCGCATGAGCTGGTCGTAGCGGAGCCGCGGCAGCGTCGTCCGCATCCAGATGAAGACGTAGAGGACGAGGACGAGCTTGAGGATGAACCAGAGCGGGCCGACCCAGCTCGGACCGGTCCAGCCTGGGCCGTGCCAGCCGCCGAGGAAGAGCGTGACACAGAGGCCGGAGAGCGTGATCAGGTTGATGTACTCGGCCATCGTGAAGAGCCCGAAGCGCATCCCCCCGTACTCCGTGTGGTAGCCCGCGACGAGCTCCTGCTCGGCTTCGGGGAGATCGAACGGAGCCCTGGCGGTCTCGGCCGTGCCCGCGAGGAGGAAGATGATCAGCCCGACGAACTGCGGTCCGATGTACCAGTACGAGTCCTGCGCGGCGACGATGTTCGTCAGCGCGAGCGACTTGGCCATGATCACGACGCCGAGCACGGAGAGCGCGAGCGAGACCTCGTACGACACGAGCTGGGCGCACGTGCGCATCGAGCCGAGGAGCGCGTACTTCGAGTCCGACGACCAGCCGCCGATGATGAACCCGTACACGCCGATCGACCCGATCGCGAAGACGAGGATCAGCGAGATCGGCACGTCGGCGACCTGCCCCGGGACGTACACGCCGGCGATGTCCCACCCCGGCCCGAAGGGGATCACCGAGAACGTGCACAGCGCCGTGAACGCCGCGAACCAGGGGGCGAAGAGGTAGAGGGCGTCGATCGCCGCGGCCGGGTAGAAGCTCTCCTTGTGCAGGAGCTTCAAGAGATCGGCGATCGGCTGCAGCAGTCCGAAGGGTCCGACGCGGTTCGGCCCGTAGCGGAGCTGCATCCGCCCCATGACCTTCCGTTCGGCGAGGGTCAGGTACGCGAACGTCGCCATCACGAGGTTGATCACGATCACGGCCTCGATCAGGCTCACCCACCAGTCGACGGACTGCGCGCTCGCGGTCACGTCCTGCTCACCTCGACCGACGGGTGGAGATCCGCGGCGTGCTCCTCTGCGACGCGGGCGACGCCGTCCATCAGCCGCCGCGACACGCGGGCGCGGAGCTCGACCGACGTGCCGTTCGAGCGGATGAGAACCGCGTCGCCCGAGGCGATGTCCAGGAGCTCGGCGTCCGCGGTGGAGAGCTCGACCTCCGGCGCGGGGCGCTGGAAGGCGAGCTCCGGCACGCGCTCGACGGCCGGTCCCGCGAACAGCGGGCGGTAGCGCTGGAGGTGGAGCTTCCCCGCACGCCGATCCGACGGCTCGGGAACCGGGGACGACACGGGCGTCGTGGCCGCCGCCGGCGGCTCGTACGAAGCGCGCGCCGGCAGCGGAGCGCGGGCTCCGAGCTCGTCGAGCGTGAGACCGCGATAGACGTGGGTCGAGAGCTCCTCGAAGACGCCTGCCGCGTGTGGCGCGACGCCGATGTCGAAGCGCGCTGCGAGCTTGGAGATCCACGCGAGCTCGTCGGGGCACGGAGGCGGCACCGCGCGGCGCAGGCGCTGGACGCGTCCCTCGAGGTTCAGGGTCGTCCCGTCCCGCTCGAGCGCGCCGGTGGCCGGCAGGATCAGGTCTGCCCAGCCGGTCGCGAGCCCGTGGAACATCGTCACGACGAGCACGTTCTCGGCTTGCTCGGCGAGCGCCCGCACGCTCTCGTCGGCCGCCGCCTCGTCACCGGAGACGACCAAGAGCTCGATGTGCCCGACTTCCGTCTCGTCCGAGTCGGCCGCTGCCGCCCATGCCGCTGAGACGCCACGGCCGTTCGCCGTCGCGGGCAGGTGGAGCGCGCCGCACCCTGGCTTCGACTCGAAGCCGAGCTCGTGCGCGAGCTCGGCGATGCGCGCGCCTCCGCCTCCGCCCGGTCCCGACCACACGAGGATCGCCTTCCCGGCGTCGCGCAGCCGCTTCGCGAGCGGTGAGCGCGCCGACGCGAGGCCTCGGCACAGCTCCGCCCCGGCGCCGGGGGCCGTCGGCACGCTCCCGGACGGCGAGCAGGTGACGATCTCGGCGCCGCGCCGCGCCGCCTCCTTGATCCAGAGGTCGACGATCGGCGCGCGCTCGACGACCGGGTCGTCGCCGATCACCATGACGAGCTCCGCGTCCGCGATCGCCGACAGCGGCAGCCTGAAGGCGTCGAGCGCATCGGAGGTCGCCTCGGGCAGCACGGCCGAGTGCGCGCCGAGACCTCCACGCAGGAGCCGTCCGAGGGCGTAGGCGAGCTCGGTCGTCTCCGAGCCGGAGAGCGCGGTCACGATCCCGCCCTCGGCCTCGCGGAGCATCTCCTCGGCCGCGTCGAGCGCGTCGTCCCAGGACGCAGTGTCCTCGAGCCCCTTCGTCCCGCGGCGGAGCGGCGTCGTGATCCGGTCGCTCGCTCGCAGGTGCGGATACGTGAACCTGCCCTTGTCGCACAGCCAGCCGCGGTCGAGCTCGGGGTGGTTGCGCGAGAGGATCCGCTTGATCTTGCCCTCCCGGATCGTTGCGGAGACGTTGCAGCCGACCGGGCAGCCCGTGCACACGGTCGGCACGTTCTGGATTTCCCACGGCCGGCCGTCGAAGCGATAGAGCGTCGAGGTCAGCGCCCCGACCGGGCAGAGCTCGATCACGTTCCCCGAGAACGGCGCACGGTACGGCTCGTCCTCGAAGGTGGCGATCTCGGAGTGCGCTCCGCGGTTCCGCGCGATGAGCTGGCCGTCCTCGGCGACGTCCTCCGAGAACCGGGTGCAGCGGTAGCAGAGGATGCAGCGCTCTCGGTCGAGCGCGATCAGCGGCGAGACCGGGACGGGCTTGTCCATCGTGACCTTCGAGAAGGTCATGCGCGTGTTGCCCGGCCCGTAGCGGAACGTGTGGTCCTGGAGCGGGCACTCGCCGCCCTTGTCGCAGACCGGGCAGTCGAGCGGGTGGTTGACGAGGATGAACTCGAGCGTCGCCGCCTGGCCCTCGGCGGCCTTCTCGGACGTCTCGGCGGTCCGGATCACCATTCCGTCCGTCACCGTCAGCGTGCAGCCGGCCTGGAGCTTCGGCATCCCCTCGATCTCGACCAGGCACATGCGGCAGGCGCCCACCGGGGCTCCGAGACGGGGCTCGTAGCAGAAGACCGGAATCTCGATCCCGGCCGCGATCCCGGCCTCGACGATCCCCGTGCCGCCCGGCACCGAGACCGTGCGGTCGTCGATCGTGACCGTGACCGGGTCAGACACGGACGGCCTCCTGCAGGTGCGACTCGTGGAGCGCCGACGGGGCGAGGATCCCCTCGAGCGACGACTCGTCGCCGAACGGGCAGGCGCCGAGGTCGATGTGAGCCTGGAACTCGTCACGGAAGCGGGCGACGTAGCTCGCGACCGCGATCGCATCCGAGTCGCCGAGCGGGCACAGGCACTTGCCGAGGATGCGATCGCACACCGAGAGCAGGAGGTCGAGGTCGGCCTGCGACGCCCGGCCGTCCTCGATCGACTGCAGGATCTGCGTCAGCCAGCGGGTTCCGACTCGGCACGGCGTGCACTTGCCGCACGATTCGTGCTCGTAGAACTGGGACACGCGGACGCCGAGCTCGACCATGCAGCAGCGATCGTCGATCACGATCACGCCGGCCGAGCCGATCGACGATCCCGCCTGCTGGAGCGAGGTGAAGTCCATCTTCACGTCGATGTCCTCGGCCGTGAGGATCGGCGTCGACGAGCCGCCCGGGATGATCGCCTTGAGCTCCCGACCGTCCGGGATCCCGCCGCCGATGTCGTAGATCAGCTCGCGCATGCCGATTCCGTGCGGGAGCTCGTAGTTCCCGGGATTGACGACGTTCCCGGAGAGCGAGAAGACACGGGTCCCGGTCGAGTCCTGGACGCCGAGCTTCGCGTACCGGTCGCCGCCCATCGCCAGGATCGGCGCGGCCGTCGTGATCGACTCGACGTTGTTCACCGCGGTCGGCGCGGCGTAGAGGCCTGCGACCGCTGGGAACGGCGGCTTCGTCCGCGGCTGTCCGCGCTTGCCCTCGAGTGACTCGAGGAGCGCGGTCTCCTCGCCGCAGATGTACGCGCCCGCGCCGCGATGGAGCACGATCGTGACGTCGCCGAGAAGCTCGCGCCCGCGCATCGCCTCGAGCGAGTCGCGCAGCACCTCGAACTCGTGCTCGTACTCGCCGCGGATGTAGACGAACACGTGCTGCGAGGAGATCGCGTGTGCCGCGATGAGGCACCCCTCGAGGAAGCGGAAGGGAACCCGGAGCATGATCTCTCGGTCCTTGAACGTGCCCGGCTCGGACTCGTCCGCGTTCACGACCAGGTAGTGCGGCTTGTCGATCTGCTCCGGCTTCGGGACGAACGACCACTTGCGGCCCGTGGGGAAGCCTGCACCGCCGCGACCACGCAGGTTCGACGCCTCGAGCTGCGCGATCACGTCGTCCGGCGCCATCCCCCGAGCGCGCTCGAGCGCCTCGAAGCCACCCGCCTTCTCGTAATCCTCGATCGTGTCGAGTGCGCCGCCGTCCGTGCCGGCGAAGACGACGTCACGCGTCTCCATGGCTCTCCTCCCCACGGAGCTCGGCAACGATCGCCGGCACGTCCGCGGGCTGAACGCGCAGGTGGTGTCGGTTGTCGACGGAGACCACGGTCGCCCAGCCACAGCCGCCGAGGCACTCGACCGTCCCGAGATAGATTTCGCCGTCCGCCGACGTCGTGCCCGGCGCGACCCCGAGCTCCTCCGCCAGCGCGTCCAGGACCTGCTGCGCACCGGCGAGCGCGCACGAGACGTTCGTGCACACCTCGACCTCGGTGCGCCCGCTGGGCTCGAGCCGAAGCTGATCGTAGAAGGAGGCGATCGAGAGGCAGTAGGCGGGGGTGACGTCGAGGGCGTGCGCGACCTCGCGCAGCGCGTCGGGTGAGAGCCAGCCGCCGTTCTCCTCCTGGGCGAGACGCAGCGCAGGCAGGATCGCGGAGTGGCGCTCCGGATAGAGCTTGCGGAGCTTCTGCACGCTGTCGGAGAACGTCGTGCTCACCGGTCGGCGTCTCCCATGACGGGGTCGAGCGAGCCGGCGGCGGCGATCAGGTCGGCGATGAGGTGCTCCTGCGCGATCGTCGCGGTCGCCTGCAACGCGGCGAAGCTCGGCGCCCGGAACTTCACGCGCCACGGCCGCGGCCCGCCGTCCGACACGAGGTAGCAGCCCGCCTCCCCGCGCGGCGACTCGATCGCGACGTACACCTCGCCCTCGGGGACGAAGTAGCCCTCGGTGACGATCTTGAAGTGGTGGATCAGCGACTCCATCGACGTGTGGAGCTCGTGCCGGGGCGGGAGGACGACCTTGCGGTCGTCGGCGATCCACGGCTCGCCGTCCATCTCGTCGATCCGGTCGAGGCACTGGCGGACGATGCGCGCCGACTCGCGCATCTCGTCCATGTGCACCTTGTAGCGGTCGTAGACGTCGCCGTTCGGATAGACGGGGACGTCGAAATCGACCTCGTCGTAGGCGAGGTACGGCATGCGCTTGCGCAGGTCCCAGTCGACGCCCGAGGCGCGCAGCATGGGGCCGGACTGCGCGAGCGCGATGGCGTCGTCCGCCGACAGGAGCCCCACGCCCTTCGTGCGCTCGAGCCAGATCGCCTGCCGGTCGAGGATCGCCTCGTACTCGTCGACCGACTTGGGCATCTGGTCGCAGAACTTCCGCGCCTCGGCCGTGAAGCCGGGCGGGAGGTCCTCGGCGAGCCCGCCGACCTGCACGTACCGCGTGTGCATCCGCGTCCCGCCGGCGAGCTCGAACAGGTCGAGGACTGCGTCGCGGTCGTCGAACGCGTACCAGAAGATGGAGATCGCCCCCAGCTCGAGGGCTGAGGTGCCGAGCCAGACGAGATGCGAGTGGATGCGCGTGAGCTCCGTCAGCGCCATGCGCGCCCAGGTGGCCCGCCGCGGCACCTCGATCCCGAGCAGCTTCTCGATCGCGAGCACGTAGACCAGCTCGTTCGCGTGGAAGGAGACGTAGTCGATCCGCGGCGCGTACGTCACCGACTTCCACCACGACTTCGCCTCCATGTTCTTCTCGAACCCGGTGTGGAGGTAGCCGATGACCGCACGGATGCCTGCGACCGTCTCGCCGTCCAGGTCGACGACGAGGCGGAGGACGCCGTGCGTCGAGGGGTGGTTCGGCCCGAAGTTGACGGTGAGGATGTCCCCGAGTCGGTGCTTTTCCGGATCGATCTCGAGGATCGTCGGCGTCGGGCTCGGGATCCGCGTGCCCTCGTAGATGCGCTTTCGAGCGCCGACGGCCATGTCAGTCCTCGTCCGAGAAGCGGACGGGCTCGCCGCCGAGCGGGTAGTCCTTGCGGAGCGGGTGCCCCTCCCAATCCTCGGGCATGAGGATCCGCGTGGGATACGGGTGCCCGTCGATCGGGACGCCCATCATGTCCCACGCCTCGCGCTCGAACCAGTCGGCGGCCGGCCACACCGGGATGACGGTCGGCACTCCCTCGCCGTCGTCGAGCCACACCTGAACGCGCACGCGCACGGGCTCGTCGCTCACGCGCAGCAGGTGGTACGAGAGCGAGAAGCGCTTCGGCTTCGCGTCGGGGACGCGCTCGAGCCCCTGCGAGCCGGGTTGGTTCAGGTCGCGTCCGTTGGCGGTGCCGAGGTAACCGGCGACCCCCTTCTCCCCCCAGCCGAGGTAGTCGGCGGACGCGATGTCCGCGAGGAAGTTGAAGCCGAGCTCGTCGCGCAGGTACGCACACGCCTCGACGAGTCGGGCGGGGTCGACCACGAGCGTCGTCTCGCCCCGCGAGCCCGTCGTTTCCACGAGTCCGGGGACGCCGGCGTAGCTCAGCGGGCTCACTCGGCGACTCCGCGAATCTCGTACGCCGGGGGGATGCCCGCGCGGACCTTCTCGTGCAGCCTGATGATTCCCTCCATCAGCGCCTCTGGCCGAGGCGGACAGCCGGGTACGTGGATGTCCACGGGGACGATCTTGTCGACGCCCTGGAGGATCGTGTAGTTGTTGAACATCCCGCCGGAGCTCGCGCACGCGCCCATCGCGATCACCCACTTCGGCTCGAGCATCTGGTCGTAGACCTGCCGTAGCGGCGCGGCCATCTTGTGCGTGACGCGCCCGGAGATGATCAGCAGGTCCGCCTGCCGCGGGGACGAGCTGAACTTCTCCATCCCGAAGCGCGCGATGTCGTACCGCGACGAGACGATCGACATCATCTCGATCGCGCAGCAGGCGAGCCCGAAGGTGTCGGGCCACATCGAGCCGGTCCGCGCCCAGGCGACCGCCTTCTCGACGGTCGTCAGGAGGAGCGCGTCCTCGATCTCCGCGACCTCGCGTTCGAAGACGCCGGGGCCGCGCTCGGGCCAGAGCACGCGCTCCGACTGGAGCCCGGCTTGCGCGAGGGGACGGTCGCTGACCAGCGGGAGGTCGCGCTTCAGTGCCAGTTGAGGGCTCCTTTCCCCCAGATGTAGACGTACGCGATCGCCAGCACGGCGACGAACGCGAGGAACTCGCCGAGACCGAACCACCCGAGCGCGTTCAGCTGCACCGCGAGCGGATAGAGGAAGACGATCTCGATATCGAAGAGGATGAAGAGGATCGCGGTCAGGTAGAAGCTCACGGTGAAGCGCCGTTCCTGGCTCGGCGCAACCTCTGCGACGCCGGACTCGAAGGGGAGCAGCTTCTGCCGCGTCCGGGCGCGCGGGCGGCCCGGGAGGATGAACGAGCCCGCGATCATCGTCGCCGGAATCGCCGCAGCCAGGAGTGCGTAGATGAGGAACGGCAGCCAATTTGCGAGCACGAGACGCACCCCCGCGCGGACTTCGGACGACTCGCGACGAAACCTACCACTCCCCTTCTCGGACGCACGAAGGGATCCGCATCACGGCACGGAATGAGCGATGCGACTGTCACAAAGTCGCCCTCTGGAACCCGGCGACCCGTCCGCTACCATGAGCTTCGTGGCAATAGTCGAGCACCCCACCGACACCCTCATCACACTGACGCCCGTCGCGGCGCAGAAGGTGAAGGACCTCCTCCAGGAGGAGCCGGACGGCGACTCGCTCGTCCTCCGGGTGGCGATCCAGGGTGGCGGGTGCTCCGGCTTCCAGTACGGGCTCGGGTTCGACTCGAGCTCCGTCGAGGGCGATCTCGAGCTCGAGCTCGAGGGCGTCCCCGTCGTCGTCGACCCCTTCAGCGCCCCGTACCTCCAGGGCGCGACGATCGACTTCCTGAACACGATCCAGGAGTCCGGGTTCAAGATCGAGAACCCGAACGCCGTCTCGTCCTGTGGCTGCGGTCACTCCTTCCAGGTGGAAGAGGGCGAGGAGCTGCCCGAAGGCACGGAGATGGGCGGCTGCGGCTCCGGTTGTTCGCACTGACGCGCGTTCGCTGACACGCCTTGTGGTCGGCCGACGGGTGCCGTAGGCTCGCGCGCGTCAGCTACCGGGAGGGACGGGTGAGAGCGGTATACAAGTGGCTCGCGACACTCGCTTTTGTAGCGATCGTCGTCCAAGTCGGCTTCGCCGGGTACGGGGCGTTCTATGCGGCGCACAAGCTCGACAAGCAGCCCAAGGTGATCACCAGCGATCAGTTCGACCACGGGTTCTCCCTCCATGGAGGAGGCGCGCTCGCGGTGATCGTCACGGTGCTTCTGCTGGTGATCGTCGGGGTCATCGCCGGCATCGGGAAGTGGCGGCTCGGACGCCACGGCGTCCTGGCGTTGCTCCTCGTCCTCCAGGTCATCCTCGCCGGCTTGGGCTTTGCGGTCCCGGCGCTCGGCTTCTTCCATCCGGTGAACGCACTCGTGATGTTCACGGTCGCGGGCTGGATCGTTCGCGACGAGTGGCGCCCGGCACAACCGCCACCGTCGTTGGAGGGGGTTCCCGCCGCTACCTAGCCGCCCGCCGGCACCGCAAGTCGCCCCCCACAGCGGGCGCGGGGCACGGAAGTAGCATCGACGAGATGAGCGAGCCTCTTCGCGTGGCCGTCGTCGGGTCGGGGCCTGCGGCGTTCTACGAGGCAGGTCATCTCCTCGACGCCGAGCTGCCCATCGAGGTCGACCTGCTCGAGCGGTTGCCCACGCCGTGGGGGCTCGTCCGGCTGGGCGTCGCGCCGGACCATCCTCAGCTCAAGGCGGTCTCGCGTGCGTTCGAGAAGATCGCCGCGAGACCCGGGCTCCGCTTCCTCGGCAACGTGGAGGTCGGGCGCGACGTGACGCACGACGAGCTCCTGCGCCTGTACCACGCGGTCGTGTACGCGGTCGGCGCACAGACCGACCGGCGGCTCGGGGTCCCCGGTGAGAATCTCCCGGGCTCCTGGGCCGCCACCGAGCTCGTGGCCTGGTACAACGGCCATCCGGACTACCAGGAGCTCCGGTTCGACCTCTCGGGGGAGCGCGCCGTCGTCATCGGCAACGGCAACGTCGCCCTCGACGTGGCCCGGATGCTCGTGCTCACGGAGGAGGAGCTCGCGCCGACCGACACGACGGACGCGGCGCGAGACGCGATCGCCGCATCGGGAATCCGCGAGCTCCTCGTCCTCGGTCGGCGCGGCCCGGTCCAGGCTGCATGGACGGCGCCCGAGCTCCAGGAGATGGGCGAGCTCGCGGGCGCGGACGTCCGCGTCGACCCCGCCGAGCTCGAGCTCGACCCCGCGAGCGAGGCGGAGCTCGCGGCCGCCGCACCAATCGTCCGGCGGAGCTTCGAGGTCCTCCGGGGGTTCGCCGCCCGCAAGCCGACGGGGAAGGCGCGGATCGTGCGTCTCCGATTTCGCGTCTCGCCGGTTGCCTTCTGCGGAGACGAGCGCATCGAGGGCGTCGAGCTCGTACGCAACCGGCTCGAGGCCGACACGAGCGGGCGCGTCCAGGCGGTCCCGACCGAGGAGCGAGAGATCGTCCCGTGCGGGATCGTGTTTCGGAGCGTCGGCTACCACGGAGTGCCGCTCCCCGGCGTTCCCTTCGACGAGCGGACCGGGACGCTGCCGAACGCGGGCGGCCGGGTCCTGGACGAGCACGGGGTTCCCGTACCCGGCCTGTACTGCGCCGGGTGGATCAAGCGCGGTCCGACGGGTGTGATCGGCACGAACAAGAAGGACGCGACCGAGACGGCCGAGCTGCTGCTCGAGGACGCGCGGGCCGGTGTGCTCTCCCGCGAGAGCTCCCCGACGATCGACGAGCTGCTCGAGGAGCGCGGCGTCGACGTCGTGACGTACGCGGGCTGGGGGGCGATCGATGCGGTCGAGAAGGCGCGCGGTGCCGCGCTCGGTCGTCCCCGTGTCAAGCTCAGCTCGTGGGCGGAGCTCCTGGAAGCCGGCCGTGGCTAGACTCGGTCCGTGAGCGGGACGGCCGAACGGGACGAGCTCTGGGGAGCCGAGACGCGTAAGGCGGTCGAGAACTTCCCCGTCTCCGGCGAGCCGATTCCGGCACCCGTCGCCCGCTGGCTCGGCCGGATCAAGGCGGCCGCAGCGCGCGTGAACGCCGAGCTCGGGCTCCTCGACACTGATCTCGCGGAGCGCATCGCCGCCGCGGGGGACCGGGTCGCGGTGGGTGAGCTCGACGATCAGTTCCCGATCGATGTCTTCCAGACGGGGTCCGGTACGAGCTCGAACATGAACGCGAACGAGGTCATCGCCGCGCTCGCGGGTGACGACGTGCACCCGAACGACCACGTCAACATGGGCCAGTCCTCGAACGACGTGTTCCCGTCGGCGGTACACCTCGCCGCCCTCGGCGAGCTCACCGACGATCTGCTGCCGGCGCTCGAGCTCCTTGCGGCCGCCCTCGAGCGAAAGGCGCGCGAGTTCGACGACGTCGTCAAGTCCGGCCGCACGCACCTGATGGACGCAGTCCCGGTGACGCTCGGACAGGAGTTCGCCGGCTACGCGGCGCAGGTGCGCCAGGGGATCGCGCGGATACGGGACGCATCGCCGCGACTCGGTCAGATCCCGCTCGGCGGCACGGCGACCGGCACCGGGCTCAACACCCACCCGGAGTTCGCCACCCGTGTCCGCGAGCAGCTCTCGCGCGAGACCGGGCTCACGATCTCGGCGCCGGCCGATCGCTTCGAGTCACAGGCTGCGCGCGACGGGCTCGTGGAGACGTCGGGCGCGCTGAAGGTCGTCGCCGTGTCCCTGACGAAGATCGCGAACGACCTGCGGCTGATGGGCTCGGGCCCGCGTGCCGGTCTGTCCGAGATCTTCCTCCCCGAGCTCCAGAAGGGGAGCTCGATCATGCCGGGGAAGGTCAACCCCGTCATTCCGGAGGTCGTCACGCAGGTCGCGGCCCAGGTGATCGGGAACGACGCCGCGATCACGGTTGGCGGGCTCCAGGGGCACTTCGAGCTGAACGTCTTCGTCCCGCTGATGGCGCGGAACCTGCTCGACTCGATCCGGCTCCTCGCGAGCGCGAGCCGTCTCCTCGCCGAGAAGTGCGTGGACGGGATCGAAGCGAATCGCGAGCAGTGCGAGCGCTACGCCGAGCTCACCCTCGCCGCTGCGACCGCGCTCAACCCGTACATCGGCTACGACAAGGCGACCGAGATCGTGAAGGAGGCGACCGCCTCGGGGCGTTCGCTCCGCGAAGTAGCCCGCGACGCCGGTGTCGACGACGCGGTGCTCGACGAGGCGCTCGACTACCGCAAGCTGGCAACGCCGCACGGCTAGGCCTGCGGGCGCGGCTCGACCGGAGCGCGTGCTTGCGCAGCGGAGAAGGCCGACGGCGTACACTCGTCGTCGCCGTCAGACCCGAAGCCGTGAGCATTCTCTGTGCTGGAGGGATCCGAGTGCGGGTTCCTGCGTAAGGTGAGTTCGTTCGACCATGTGTCCGCGGGCACAGCGCCGCGGGCGCTTGACCCAGGGAGAGGGGGCAACACGCATGAGATACATCGTCATCGTGATCGCCGTCGCAGCAGCCGTCGCAGCCTTGACGGCCGGTGCTGGCGCAGGCGCCAACGGCGACTACAACTACGTCGCCAACCCGCCGATGATCAAGGGCCCGGCAGTCAGCTCGCTCGTCCGCGGGCAGGTCCCAGGATTCGGCAACCACTGCGAGGACCTCTTCGGCGTTCCTCCGCCGCTTGCGTGCTACGACCCGACGCAGATCCGCAATGCGTACAACGTGCCGTCGAATCTGACGGGCAAGGGTCAGACGATCGTGATCGTCGACGCCTATGGCGACCCGAACATCGAAGAGAATCTCGCGACGTTCGACCAATTCTTTGGTCTACCCGATCCTCCGTCCTTCACGATCTACCACGGCTCCAATACCCAGAAGGCCGGCCCGCACGAAGCTGCGAGCTGGGCGCTCGAGACCGCGCTGGACGTGGAATGGGCCCATGCCATCGCTCCAGGCGCTGCGCTCGTGCTTGCGGAAGCGCCGAGCTCGTCCGGGAACGCGATCAATTCGACCGAGAAGAACATCGTGTCGAAGTACCCGGGCGCGATTGTCTCGCAGAGCTTCGGCATCAACGAGAACGTGATCAAGGGCAAGGGGAACAACATCCAGGTGAAGCAGGCGATGAAGAACTACGCCGACTTCGCATCCACTGGCGACACAGTGCTGGCGTCGGTTGGTGACTTCGGTGCGACGGGCGGCTCGAGCTCGAATACGGCTGCGTACCCCGCCTCCGATCCGCTGGTTACCGGCGTCGGCGGTACGCAGGGGCTCCCGTATCCGTACGGCCTCTGTGAGAGCCTCGTCACGGACGACTGCACATACGGCGGCGAGGCGGTCTGGAACGAGCCGGACGTGGCGGACGTTCCACTGGCTACCGGAGGGGCTCCGAGCCAGCTCTTCCCGACGCCCACGTACCAGGCCGGCGTGACCGGCTCGAACGGTCGAGCGACTCCGGACGTCGCGTATAACGCCGCACTCAACGGTGGCGTTCTCGTCGTTCAGCTGCCCTCCATCTTCCTGGTTGGTGGCACGAGCGTTGGATCGCCGCAATGGGCTGGCATCTTCGCGCTTGCGAACGAGGCGCGTGCCGGGGCGGGCAAGGGGCCGATTGGTCCCGCCAACCCGGCGCTCTATGCCATCTACGGCAACCCGTCGAAGTATGCGACGGACTTCCACGACATCACCACCGGCAACAACACGCTCGCTGGTGCCCCGGTGCAGGGTTTCTCCGCGACGACCGGTTACGACTTCGCGACCGGCATCGGGACTCCCAACGCGTCGAGTCTGATCGCCGATCTCGTCGCACGTCCTTAGATCGACCTCGTTCCGACAGCGGGCCGTCTCGACGGCGGCCCGCTGTCCTCGGAGTCTTTTCCCTGGACGTTGAACATCGGCTGATCCGCTGCAGCCGAACCTCAGCGGGCCTCGTCTTCTCTCAGTATGCGACGGCGCCGCGCCCGGTCTCGGCAGCGTGGCGCTGCTCGTCGGCGCGGTACGAGGAGCGCACCAGCGGGCCGGAGAAGACGGAGCCGAAGCCCAACGCCTCGCCCTGCTCGCGGAACCAGCGGAACTCGTCCGGGTGCACCCAGCGGTCGATCTCGGCGTGCTTGGGGGACGGCTGCAGGTACTGCCCGATCGTGACGACGTCGACGCCGTGCGCTCGGAGGTCCTGCATGGTCTCCACGACCTCGTCGTTCGTCTCGCCGAGGCCGACGATGATCCCGGACTTCGTGAGCACGCGGTAGTCGGCGAGCTCCTTCACGCGCCGTAGGAGCCAGAGCGCCTTGTCGTAGCTCGTCTTCGCGCCGCGCATGCGCGCATGCAGCCGGCGGATGGTCTCGATGTTGTGCCCGAAGACGTCTGGGCGGGCGGCGAGAACGGTGGCGAGCGCCTCCTCCTCCACGCCGAGGAAGTCGGGCGTGAGGATCTCGACGTCCGCCTCCGGCAGCTTCCGGCGGATCGCACGGATGGTCGCCGCGTAGTGCGCCGCTCCCCGGTCGGGCACGTCGTCGCGGTCGACCGAGGTTACGACGACGTGCGAGAGCTGCATCTGCGCGGCCGCCTGCGCGAGCCGGAGCGGCTCGAGCGGGTCAGGGGGAGCCTCGGGCTTCCCCGAGTGGACGTAGCAGTACCGGCAGGCGCGTGTGCAGGTGTCGCCGAGAATCTGGAACGTCGCCGTCCCGCGCCCCCAGCACTCGCCGATGTTCGGACAGCGCGCCTCCTCGCAGATCGTGACGAGGCGACCCTCGCGCATCAGGCCCTTCACCTCGTAGTAGCGCGAGTCGACGCTCGGCGCGCGCACCTTCATCCACTCGGGCCGGCGCGGCCGCTCGGCGACGGGGAGGGAGCGCTCCATGGGCGTCAGTCTAAGGACCGTCCCCGCGGCGACGGTGCGCGCAACCCCACGGCTAGGGTGGAACGCGTGGTTCCCGAGGCACCGCTCGAGCGAGGGCAGCATGGCACGGCGCCTGCCGGGGAGGGCTGGTTCGTCCTCAACGCCCGTGATGCGCGCTGGTTCGAGAACGAGGATCTCGGCCGCTTCACGCAGTTCCAGGGCGAGAACGTCAGCTTCGATCAGCTCGGCATCGGGCTCGGGATCATCCATCCGGGTCAGCCCAACGCGATGTACCACGCGGAGGAGGCCCAGGAGGACTTTCTCGTGCTCTCCGGGGAGTGCCGGCTTCTGATCGAGGGGGAGGAACGTCACCTCCGCGCATGGGATTTCGTCCACTGCCCGCAGTGGACCGAACACGTCTTCGTCGGAGCGGGCGATGGGCCGTGCCTCGTGCTCGCCGTCGGCGCGCGACGCAAGGGTCGCGGCCTCGTCTACCCGGTGAGCGAGCTCGCGCTCCGCTACGGAGCAGGAGTCGAAACGGAGACGTCGGTGCCGAGCGAGGCGTACGCGCGCTTTTCGAAGGACGCGCCGATTCCCTGCCCGCCCGAGTTTCCTTTCCCGTGAGCTAGGCCCGCGGCTCCGAGCGGCGCGCGTGCTCGCGCGCCTGCTCGTCCAGGAGGGTCTCGGCTCCGAGGACGTGCCCGTGAGCGGCCCAGGCATGGGCTGTGCCGCGCGGGACATCGGCTTCGCGGAAGTGCCGCGCTGCGACCTCGCAGTGGCGCGCCGCACGGTCGAGCTCGCGGGCCGCGTCGTCGTACAGGCGCGCGGTCTCCTCCAGTGCCTGGTTCATCGAGAAGCGAGCGACGCGTGAACGCGCTGGGGCCAGAGTCCTGCGCCGTCGCTGCCGCCCGGGAGCTCCTCGAGCTCGAGGGCGAAGACCTCCTCGATGGCGGCGATCGCTGCCGGCCGGACGTCGTCGACGCCGAGCGGTCGCCCGAGCTCGTGCGCCATCGTGGTGAACGCGGCGTCCTCGAGCCCGCAGGCGGTGATCCACTCCGTGAACGGCGCCGGGTCGAGATCGACGTTCAGCGCATAGCCGTGGGTCGTCACCCAGCGCGTGACGTGGACGCCGATCGACGCGATCTTCCTCGGCCCTTGGCCGCGCGCCGGCGCCATCCAGACCCCCGTCAAACCGTCGATCCTCACGCCGTCGAGGTCGAACGCCGCCAGCGTGCGGATAAGCGCCTCCTCGAGGTTCCGGACGTAGAGCTTGACGTCCTTGCCGTGACCGTGGAGGTCGAGGATCGGGTAGCAGACGAGCTGGCCAGGCCCGTGGAACGTCGACTTGCCGCCGCGGTCGGTCTCCGCGATCTCGACATCGGCGCTCTCGGGCACGTGGAGCTCGCGGTCCGTCTCGGTGCGGCGCCCGAGCGTCACCACGGGCGGATGCTCGAGCAGGATCACCGTCTCCGGGATCGCGCCCTGGGAGACCGCGCCTGCGAGGGAGCGCTGCAGATCGAGCGCCTCGCCGTACGGGACGAGGCCGAGATCCATGAGGTACCCGCCCCGGCTCACAGCTTCTCCCCGAACATCCAGCGGTGCCCCTCGGGGTCCTCCGCGGAGTAGATGCGGTAGCCGATGCCCGGCTCCTCGGGCTCGCGGAGGATCGTCGCTCCTGCGGCGACGGCTCGGCGATAGTGCTCGCTGAGATCGTCGACCTCGACGAATTGTCCGTCGACTACCCAGGGGTTGTCGTACGCGCGACGGGCGAGCTCCGTCTCCTCGCGCAACCGGCGCGGGCTCGCGTAGTCCCGGGGCGTGGACAGGTAGATCCTCCCTCCGTCCAGGTCGAGCTCGGCATGCGTGATCGTCCCGTCCTCCTCGTGCCGCGCGTCGCGGTCCTCGCCGAACCCGAACGCCCGCTCGAGCCACTCGATCGCGCTCGCCGCGTCCTCGTAGCCGATGAACGGGACGATCCGCTGCGGCATGCCGTCTCTAGTACGCGGCCTCGTCCCAGCTCTCGAGCCGGGAACGGAGGTCGTGGAGGAAGAGGCCGGCGTAGGCGCCGTCCACGATGCGATGGTCGTACGTGAGCGTCAGGTTCATGATCGGCCGGATCGCGATCACGTCACCTCCGAGCTCGTCCTGGACCACCCACGGCCGCTTGACGAGCGCGTATGTGCCGAGGATGGCGGACTGCGGCTGGTTGATGATCGGCGTTCCGTGGAACGTCCCGAAGCTCCCGGGGTTGGTGATCGTGAACGAGCCGCCCTGCACGTCGTCGGGGAGCAGCTTCTTCGTGCGCGCCCGCTCGGCGATGTCCTGGATCGCGCGTGCGAGACCGGTGAGGTTCAGGTCCTGCGCGTTGTGGATGACCGGGACGATGAGGCCCTTGCCCTCGTCGAGTGCCACGGCGATCCCGAGGTTGACGAACTGGCGCGTGACGATGCTCTGGCCGCGGATCTCCCCGTTCACCCAGGGGTAGTCGTGGAGCGTGTCGACGGTGGCACGCGCGACGAACCCGAGATACGTGAGATTCAAGCCCTGTGCCTGAAGCTCCGGCTTCAGCTTGTTCCGGAGCGCGACGACGCGCGAGAGGTCGACCTCGATCGCGCTCGTCACGTGTGCGCTCGTGTCGAGCGAGCGGCGCATGTGCTCCATGACGCCGCGGCGCATTGCGGTCATCGGCTCGATGCTCTCGCCTGCCGAGAGCGCGCCCTCGGCACCGGCGGCTGTTACCGGAGCCGGGGCGGGAGCCGGTGCCGGCGCCGCGGCCGGCGGGGGAGCGGGAGGAGCGGCAGGCGGCGTGGCGGGAACGGCTGCTACTGGAGCTGGTTCCGGCGCCGATGCCGGCACGGGGTCGGGCGCTGCCGCTACGACCGTGGGAGCGAGTGTCGGAGGAGCCGGGGGCTCTGCCGGAGCGGGAGTCGGGGCCGCGGGTGCAGCGTGCGCGGGAGCAGCGGCCGCTGCGCCGGTCTCGATGAAGGCCAGGATGTCCTTCTTCGTCACTCGCCCGCCGGTGCCGGTGCCGGGGACCGCAGTCGGATCGACACCGTGCTCGGCCGCGATGCGCGCGACGACCGGCGAGACGAATGTCTTCCCGTTGCTGAGCGCGGCCTCGGGGGCGACGGCGGCCGCGACGGGCGCCGGAGCCGCGGCAAGCGTCGGAGCAGGTGCCTCGGCGGCCACGGGTTGCGGCTCGGCCGCGGGAGCCGGCATCGGCGCGACCGGAGCGGCAGGCTCCGGAGCGGCCTCGGCGGGGGCGACCGCGGGCTCGGCAGGAGCCGGCTCGCCGGCGGACGCGCCTGCAGGAGCGATGATCGCGAGCACGGTCCCGACGTCGACCGTCTCCCCCTCGGGAACGAGGATCTGCGAGACGACGCCCTCTCCGGGGCTCGGCACCTCGGTGTCGACCTTGTCCGTCGAGATCTCGAGGAGCGGCTCGTCGCGCGCGATCGCCTCGCCCGGCTGCTTCAGCCACTTCGTGATCGTCCCCTCGGAGACGGACACGCCCATCTGGGGCATGACGACCTCGGTCTGGGTTCCGGTGCTCACATGTCCTCCTCGACGGCGGGGCTGCGCCTCGCCTAGTAGGCGGCCAACTCCCTGAGCGCTGCGGCGACGTCCTCGACCTGCGGGAGGAACGCCTTCTCGAGCGCGGGAGAGAAGGGAACGGGTGTGTCCGGGGCGGCGACGCGCACGACCGGCGCGTCGAGGTGCTCGAAGGCCTCCTCGCCGATGGTCGCCGCGATCTCGGCGCCGAAGCCCCCCGTGCGCGTGTCCTCGTGGAGGACGAGCACCTTGGAGCAGCGGCGGACGCTCTCGAGCACGTGCTCGCGGTCCCACGGGATCACGGTACGGAGGTCGAGGACCTCGACCTCGAAGCCCTCCTTCGCGAGCTCGTCGGCGGCCTCGCCCGCGGTGTGCACCATCGCGCCCCAGGTCACGACGACCGCGTCGTCCCCCTCGCGGTGCACGCGCGCGTCGCCGAACGGGATCGTGTACCGCTCGTCCGGCACCTCGCCCTTGATCCGGCGGTAGAGATGCTTGTGCTCGAAGTAGAGGACGGGGTTCGGATCCTCGATCGCGGACGCCAGGAGCCCCTTCGCGTCCTGCGGCGTCGACGGACAGACGACCTTGAGCCCGGGGATGTGCGCGAACGAGCTCTCCGGGTTCTGGGAGTGGAACGGCCCACCCGAGAAGCCGCCCCCCGACGGGAGGCGGACCACGATGGGGACCGGGGTACGCCCCCGGAAGTGCTGCTTGGCGGCGACCGTCACGAGCTGGTCCCACGCGCAGGAGATGAAGTCGGCGAACTGCATCTCCGCCACGGGCCGAAGGCCCATGAGCGCGGCCCCCGATGCTCCTCCCACGATCGCGGTCTCCGAGAGCGGGGTGTCGATCACGCGCCACGGGCCGAACTCCTCCTGGAAGCCGAGCGACACCTTGAAGGCGCCTCCGTAGACGCCGACGTCCTCGCCCATGAGGAAGACGCGCGGGTCGCGCCGCATCTCGAGCCGGAGCGCGTCCGAGATCGCCTGGATGTACGTCATCTCGGCCATGGCTACTTGTGGTGGGGGGTGTCGAGCTCCTCGGGCGTGGCGAAGACGCCGGCCTCGAGCCCTGCGGGATCGGGGAGCGGCGACTCCTCGGCCCGCTCGAGCGCCTCGTTGAGCAGGCGCTTGACGCTCGAGGTGATCTCGTCCTCCTCGTCGTCGGTCATGCCCGCCTGCGCGTGCAGCCAGGTGCGGTAGCGCTCGAGCGGGTCGTGCTCGGCCCACTGCTCGAACATCTCCTTCGGGACGTAGAAGGCGTCGTCGTGCACCGCGTGGCCCTCCATGCGCAGCGTCAGGCACTCGAGGAGCATCGGGCCGCCACCCTCGCGAGCACGCTCGATGGCGCGCCTCGTCTCGCGGTAGACGGCGAGGACGTCGGTGCCGTCGACCACGACCCCGTCGAACCCGTACGCGGCGGCGCGGTCGGCGATGTGCTCGACCGCGTACCCGAGATAGGTCGGCGTCGAGTACGCCCACTGGTTGTTGTCGCAAACGTAGACGATCGGGAGTTGCCGGACGCCGGCGAAATTCATGCTCTCGTGCGCGTCGCCGCGCGCCGCCGATCCTTCGCCGAACCAGCCCACGGCAACGCGCCGGTCGCCGCGGATCTTGAACGCGAGCGCCATTCCGGTCGCGACCGGGAGCATCGCGGGCAGGTGACTCACCATCGGGTGGAGCCCGAGCTCGGGGACGGCCATGTGCACGTTCCCGTCGCGGCCCCGCGTTGGCCCGTCCTCGCGGCCCATGTACTGGGCGAAGATGCGCCACGGCTCGACGCCGCGGGTGATGTGGACGCCCATGTCGCGGTGGAGCGGCGTGCCCACGTCGTTCGGGCCCATCGCCGTCGCGACGCCCACGGCGGCCGCCTCGTTCCCGCGGCCGGTGTAGAAGGAGCCCGGGATCTTCCCCTGCTTGTAGAGGATGTGCCCGCGCTCCTCGATGCCGCGCGTGATCAGCAGATTGCGGTAGATGCCGAGCAGGTCCTCGCGATCAAGGCCAGCCTCCTTCACCTCCTGGAGCGAGCCGACGGGCTCGGCTTCGCGTACGGCCATGCGGTGTTCTCCAGTCGTCCGGCGGGTCGCCGACCACTCTAACGATCGCGTCCGTCGATCCGGGGTGCGGACAGCCGCACGGCAAACGGGCGCTCGCCGCATGGCGCCGGGTTCCGACCGGTCGTAGCGTGTGCGGCGTGAGCGCGTTCTCCGTCGTCCTCCGCCCGCTCCGCGCTGCAACGTGGCGCGAGCTCGTCTACCTCCTCCTCGGCTTCGCGATGAGCATCGCGACCTTCGTCGTGCTCGTGACGCTCCTCTCGCTCGGCGTCTCGCTCCTCGTCACCTTCGTCGGCCTCCCCATCCTCCTCGCGACGGCGTACGTGAACCGCTGGTTCGCCGATGTCGAGCGTCGCCGGGCGGCGTTTCTGCTGCGCGAGCCCGTCGGTCGGCACTACCGCGACGTGCCGCGGCCCGGGTTTTGGCAGCGCGTCCGGGTCGTGGCGAGCGACCCGCAGACCTGGAAGGACTACGGCTGGCTCATCGCGCTGACCGTCGTCGGCTTTGCCACCGGCCTTGCCGCGATCGTGTTCTGGTCGGTCGCGCTCGGGATGCTCTCGGTCCCGCTCTGGTGGTGGATCCCGCCGCACGGCACCGTGTTGGGCATCGACGACGGCGATCGGACTCTCTGGTCCGTCGACAGTTGGTGGTGGGCGCTCCTCGTCGGCGCTCTTGGGATCGTGGCCACCGTCCTCACCGCGTGGATCTGCGCCGGCCTCGCGCAGGGCCAGGCGCGCCTCGCACGAGTCCTGCTCTCGCCGGGCCTCCACGAGCGCGTCGAGGAGCTCGAGCGCACCCGCGCCGGCGCGGTGGTTGCCCAGCAGGACGAGCTCGAGCGGATCGAGCGCGACCTGCACGACGGAGCACAGGCCCGTCTCGTCGCCCTCGCGATGGATCTCGGTCTCGCCCGCGAGAAGCTCGACGCGGACCCGGCTGCGGCAGCCGCGCTCGTCGAGTCCGCGCACGACGAGGCGAAGATCGCGCTCGCGGAGCTCCGCGAGCTCGTACGGGGTGTCCATCCCGTCGTGCTGACCGATCGGGGGCTCGACGCCGCGATATCGGCGCTGGCTGCGCGGAGCCCCGTTCCCGTCGCGCTCGACGTCGACCCTGGAGGACGCCTTCCGCGGGAGCTCGAGGCCGCCGCCTACTTCGTCGTTGCGGAGTCGCTCGCCAACGTCGCCAAGCACGCGCTGGCGGAGCACGTCTGGGTGCGAATCGCGCGACGAGGAGACCGGCTCGAGGTCGAGGTGCGAGACGACGGCACGGGCGGTGCCGAGATCGGCGCGGGCACGGGCATCGCAGGGCTCGCGCGGCGTGTCGAGGCGCTCGACGGGACGCTCGAGGTCGACAGCCTCGCCGGAAGCGGCACGATCGTGCGAGCGGAGATCCCGTGCGCGTCGTGATCGCCGAGGATCTCGCGCTCCTCCGTGACGGGCTCTCGCGGCTCCTCGCGGAGGAGGGCTTCGAGGTCGTCGCGGCAGTCGCGGACGGGTCCTCGCTCGTCCGCTCGGTCGTGGTGGAGAAGCCGGACGTCGCGGTCGTCGACGTGCGCCTGCCGCCGAGCTTTCGCGACGAGGGCCTGCGGGCAGCGATCGAGGCGCGCCGCCGTGTCCCGGAGCTCGCCGTCCTCGTCCTCTCCCAGTACGTCGAGCAGACATACGCGTCGGAGCTCCTCGCCGACGGGCGCGGTGGTGTCGGCTACCTCCTGAAGGAGCGGATCGCCGACCCGCGCGACTTCGTCGACGCCGTCCGCCGTGTGGCCGAGGGCGGGACCGCGCTCGACCCCGAGGTCGTGCGCCAGCTCGTCGCCCGCCGCGGGTCGCTCGGAGAGCTCACGGGACGTGAGCGCGAGGTCCTCGGTCTCATGGCCGAGGGCCGCTCGAACTCGGGGATCGCAGCCGAGCTCGTCATCTCGGAGAGCGCGGTCGAGAAACACATCGGCCGCATCTTCGACAAGCTCCGCCTTCCGCAGACCGACTCCGACCATCGTCGCGTGCTCGCCGTGCTGGCCCACCTGAACGAAGCCGGCTGAGGGGGCTACAGTGGTCGCGTGGCGCCCGTCAGGCGGAACTGGATCCAGGAGGAGCGGAGGAAGACGCTCGGCGACTGGGTGGCCTTCTGTCTCACGTGCGGGTTCACGCAGCGCTACTTCCGCGAGCACGAGACGGAGCTCCTCGCGGAGTGCCCCGACTGCGGCGGCGAGCTCCGCCACCGCTGCCCTGTCTGCCAGGCGCCGATCGCGTCGGCGTTCGCGGTCGAGTGCGAGGAGTGCGGCGCGGCCGTGCGCCCACCCGAGCTCTTCGGGACGGCGATCCGCCGACCGGGGAAGTAAGCCGTACCGAGGGGCGAAGCGAGGAACGCGCCTAACTGATCTGGGAGAAGCGGATCACCGTGACGATGTCGTCCTCGGTCACGTCGCGGTTGTAGAGCTGGCTCAGGAACCGCGCGAACTCCTCGGCGCGCCGCAGCTCCGGGTTGTCGTGCTCGATCTCCCGCGGGGAGACGTCTCCGAGCCGCTTGACCTCGACCTTGTCGATGACCGCGTCGAAGACGCGCTCGCGAAGGCCGTAGCGCGCTCCGCAGAGGACGGTCACGATCATGCCCTTCTTGTACTTCGCCGCCTTGTCGCCGAGGCGGATCGTCGCCGTCTTCCGGTTCGAGCGGAGCTGGTCCCCGACGGCGGGGTTGTAGAAGTTGAGGGCGAACGTCGGCACGAGCGGCCGGGGAATCATAAGGGGTCGAGTCCGGCCGAGCCCGCGCCCGCCGTGCCGAGCAGCTCGAGTGCCTTCGCGGCCGTCTCCCGCTCACCCTTGTACGCGAGCCGGCCTGTCGCCTCGGTGAGTGGAAGCCAGCGCGCCTCTGCGATCTCGATCTCCATCCCGGCGGGAAGCTCTCCGATCCGGCCGCCTGCCGCGCGGGCGAGGAAGAAGCTCACGACCTTGAACACGCGATCGCCCTGCCACGTGTAGACGTAGCGGATGTCGCCGATCTTCGAGACGAGTGCCGTATGGACGCCCGTCTCCTCCTCCGCCTCGCGCAACGCCGCGTCGACGGCGCGCTCGCCGGGGGCGATGAGCCCCTTCGGGAGCGCCCACGTGCCGGGCGGCTTCCCGCGCGGTCGAACGGCGGCGAACCACCAGCGACCGCGCATCCGCCGCACGAGCACGGCGCCCGCCGAGAACTCGCGTCTGGCTACCACTTTGTGACATCCAGGATCAACTTCATGGCCCGATCTGCTCCCGACGGACCGATTCCGGCTTGCCACGCGCACCCAGAGTGCTATCGTCCCTCTGGCACTCGAATGGTCCGAGTGCCAGACGTGTCACAAACTCTGATTCAGGGAGGTCTGTCGTATGGATCTGCAGCCTCTGGGCGATCGGCTGATCGTGGAGGTCCTCGACGAAGAGGAGACCACCGTCAGCGGCATCGTATTGCCCGACACGGCGAAGGAGAAGCCGCAGCGCGGCAAGGTCCTCGCCGTCGGCCCCGGGCCGCGTGACGAGGACGGGGCGTACATCAAGATGGAGATCGAGGTCGACGACGAGGTGATCTTCTCCAAGTACGGCGGGACGGAGATCAAGGTCGGGTCGGACGAGGTCCTCATCCTGCGCGAGTCGGACATTCTCGCCAAGGTCGTAACCACGGGCGGCAAGGGCAAGCGCAAGCTCGCCGGCGCCACCGCATAGCTCGTTTCGCTGAGGAGGAATACCTAGATGGCTCACAAGGAGCTCAAGTTCAACGAGGACGCGCGGCGCTCGCTCGAGCGCGGTGTGAACATCCTCGCCGACGCGGTCAAGGTGACGCTCGGGCCGAAGGGGCGGTACGTCGTTCTCGACAAGAAGTTCGGCGCGCCCACGATCACGAACGACGGCGTCACGATCGCCCGTGAGATCGAGGTCGAGGACCCGTTCGAGAACCAGGGCGCTCAGCTCGTACGCGAGGTCGCCACGGCGACGAACGACGTCGCCGGCGACGGCACGACGACCGCGACCGTCTTGGCGCAGGCCATCGTCCGCGAGGGCCTGAAGAACGTCGCGGCCGGCGCGAACCCGATGGGCCTCAAGCGCGGCATCGAGGCTTCCGTCGAAGCGGTGGTCGAGAACCTCAAGGAGCAGTCCAGCGAGGTGTCCAGCAAGGAGGACATCGCGCGGGTCGCGACCATCTCGTCGCGCGAGCGCGAGATCGGCGACGTCATCGCCGACGCGATCGAGAAGGTCGGCAAGGACGGCGTCGTCAACGTCGAGGAGGGACAGACCTTCGGGCTCGAGCTCGAGTTCACCGAGGGGATGCAGTTCGACAAGGGCTACCTGAGCCCGTACATGATCACGGACGCCGAGCGGATGGAGGCGGTCCTCGAGGAGCCGTACGTCCTCATCGCCAACCAGAAGATCGGCGCGGTCAAGGACGTCCTCCCGGTGCTCGAACAGGTCATCCAGGCGGGTCGGCCGCTGCTGATCGTCGCCGAGGACGTCGAGGGCGAGTCGCTCGCGACCATCGTCGTCAACAAGCTCCGCGGCACCTTCTCGGCCGTCGCCGTCAAGGCGCCCGGCTTCGGCGACCGCCGCAAGCGGATGCTCGAGGACATCGCCATCCTCACCGGCGGCGAGGTCATCACCGAGGAGCTGGGCCTCAAGCTCGAGAACACGAAGATCTCGCAGCTCGGCAAGGCCCGCAAGATCGTCATCGACAAGGACACGACCACGATCATCGACGGCGCAGGCGGCTCCGATGCGATCAAGGGCCGCATCAAGCAGCTCAAGTCCGAGATCGACTCGACCGACTCCGACTTCGACCGCGAGAAGCTCCAGGAGCGCCTCGCGAAGCTGTCGGGCGGCGTTGCGGTGGTCAAGGTCGGGGCCGCGACCGAGACCGAGATGAAGGAGAAGAAGCACCGCGTCGAGGACGCACTGCAGGCCGCTCGGGCCGCCCTCGAGGAGGGCCAGGTGCCCGGCGGCGGCGTCGCGCTCCTGAACGCGGCGGAGGCGGTCAAGCCGAAGCTCGACGAGCTCGACGGCGACGAGCGGACAGGCGCGCTCATCATCATCCGCGCGCTCGAGGAGCCGCTTCGCCAGCTCGCGTACAACGCGGGTCTCGAGGGCTCCGTCGTCGTCGACAAGGTCCGCCGGTCGAAGAAGGGCTTCGGCCTGAACGTCGAGACCGGCGAGGTCGAGGACCTGCTCAAGTCGGGCATCGGCGATCCGACGATGGTCACGCGCTCGGCGATCCAGAACGCCGCTTCGATCGCGAAGAACATCCTCACGACCGAGGCGGTCGTGGCGGAGATGCCGGAGAAGCAGCCGGCCATGCCTGCGGGCATGCCGGGTGGAGGCATGGACTTCTAGCACTGGTGGGGGAACCCATGGTTCCCCCACCCACCCCCCTGCACGGGGGTGCACCGGTCGTGCGTTCTTGGCCTCCCGGGCGAGTGAATCGCCCTTCGGCCACGAGACCGAGCGGCACGGAAGTCGGAAGGGCCGGGTTCAGCCCGGCCCTTCCGACTTCAGGATCGCCCGGCGCTACGATCGGCCGATGGAGCGCGCGGTGCACGATCGCGGCGGGTTGCCGACGGATGAGCGGATCGACCGCACGGAGCACGAGCTCGCCGACTGGGAGCTCCTCACCGACGCGCTCGTCGGAGTCCTCGGCGCACACGGCCTCATGAACGTCGACGAGCTCAGGCGCGGGATCGAGAGCATGCCGCCGGACGACTACGAGCGCGCGTCGTACTACGAGCGCTGGCTCTTCTCGGCGGAGACGATCCTCACGGAGAAGGGCTTCCTCGCTCCGGGCGAGCTCGACGCGAGGCTCGACGTATGAGCTTCGCGCCAGGACAACGCGTGCGCGTGTCGGCGCGGGCACATCGCGGGCATCACCGCACTCCCGGGTATCTCAAGGGGAGGTCGGGCACGGTCGAGCGCCGCCACGGCTCGTTCACGAATCCGGAGACGCGCGCCTACGGCACGGACGGGCTCCCGGAGCAGGCGCTCTATCTCGTCGCTTTCGAGCAGCGCGACGTCTGGCCGCGCTACACGGGCAAGCCCGAGGATCGGATCTGCGCCGACGTCTTCGAGCACTGGCTGGAGGAGGGTGAGTGAACGACCACGACCACGACCATGACCACGACCACGAGCCGATCACGAACGGGCACGAGCCTGCCGCCGCCGCCCGAGCCCGCGCGCTCGAAGAGCTCCTCGTCGAGAAGGGCGTCATCGCACGCGAGGACGTCCGCCGCGAGATCGACTCGCTCGTGTCCCGCTCGCCGGCCGACGGGGCGAGGCTCGTCGCGCGTGCCTGGGTCGACCCGGAGTTCAAGGAGCGCCTGCTCGAGGACGCGCGCTCGGCGGTGCTGGAGCTCGGCCTCGACCCCGGGCCGTCGCCCGTCGTGGTCGCGCTCGAGAACACGGAGGACGTCCACAACATGGTCGTCTGCACGCTCTGCTCCTGCTACCCGCGCGCGCTTCTCGGGCCACCACCCGACTGGTACAAGAGCCTGCCCTACCGCTCGCGGGCCGTCTCCGATCCGCGCGGCGTGCTCGACGAGTTCGGGCTCGAGCTGGAGGACGACGTCGAGCTGCGCGTGTTCGACTCGACCGCCGACATCCGCTACCTCGTGATCCCGCGCCGCCCGACCGGCACGGAGTCGTTGAGTGAGGAGGAGCTCGCCGCGCTCGTCACCCGCGACTCGATGATCGGGCTGACCGAGCCGGCCTCACCGGCCACGATCGCCGGGTCCGCGTAGCGCGCGCCCGTCGAGGGTAGCCGCGATCAGCGACCGCTCTGCGGGCGCTGCTTCAGGGGTTCTTCGCGGCGGGGGCGGCAGTCGGGGGCGGATGAGCAGCGCGCCGACGCTCGAGGAGAACTGCGATCAGCGGCAGCTCCGCTGCCGCGCTTTAGGGGTTCTCGCGAACCGCGACTCCCACTCGGGAGTCGCGCTTCTGCGGACAAAAAGCGGTAGCTGCGGTCGCGGCAGCTCCGCTGCCGCGCTTTAGGGGTTCTCGCGAACCGCGACTCCCACTCGGGAGTCGCGCTTCTGCGGACAAAAGAGAGCGGCCGCTGGGACGGCCGCTCACAGGGGGAAGAACTGGGGAGGATGGGTTGATCAGGTTGTCGTCGGAACGCCCCGATCTCTCGTCCCCCTTTCGGGGGGAATCGTGCTTTCGCACGGACATCGGTCCGTCACGCGCGGATCGGTTCCATCTTCTCTTCGGCATCGAGCTCGTGGAGCCGCTCCCCCCGATGGAGGCGCCGCGCGATGTCGAACGTCTGGCGTTGCGAGCGCGTGGTCGCAGCGTGCGCGGCGAGGTAGCGCGCTGCTGCGATCAGCGGAAGATCCGCGTCGGCTCCGCCGCGGAGCAGCAGGTGCTGGCGCACCGAGGTCTCGACGCATTGGATCGTGTGGAAGTTCCTGTTCTCGCGGACCAGAGCGAGCGCAAGCGTCGCGACGAGACGATCGGGGTCGCCGCCGCCCGCGAGGTACGACGCGACGAGCTCACCCGCCTCGTCGACCTGCTGCTGACGGTCGAGGAGTGCGACGAGCGGGTCGAGCAGTGCCTCGGGGTCTCCAGCGGGTGACGGTTGCGGCACTCGCGTCGCCGGCACGTTGAGGAAGCGGTCGACATGCACGCTCATCGCCGCGTCGAAGACGCCGCGCAGGAGCTCGACCGAGCTCGAGCGCCGCAGCCCCTGCTCGACGGCGTTGGCGAACGTGAACGTGTGCAGCGCGGTGTCCCAGTCTCCGAACTCGTTCGTCGTCGGGAAGCGGGCGATCCGGGTCGCCGCTGCGAAGGCAACGGCAGAGGCGACCTCGACGTCGGTCGCGCCCCTGCGGAGGGCATCGAGGAGAGCGACGACGCTCGCGGCTGCGTCGTCGCCGAGGACGAGCTCGACGAGCTCCGAGCGTCCAGCCCAGGTCCCCTGCGCGTCCCGCCCAGTAGCGACTGCATCCGCGAGCTCCTCGAATGCGGCTTCGACGAGCCCGACGAGGTCGACCGGATGGCGCCAGGCGTTGTCCTCCTCCATCCGCTGCGCCGAGGCGATCTGCACGGGAACCGACGCGAGCACCGCCTCGGCCCGTTCCCAGCCGGCGAGGTCGAGCGCCTCGAGCGCCTTGTTCGTGAAGTCGAGGGAGTGTCCGAGATCGAGGTAGCGGTGATCGGTCGCGGCTGCGAAGAGCATGTCCGCGAGCTGGTTCGCAGACGCGCCGGTACGCACGGCGGAGACGATCGCGCGCTCGGCGCCCTCGGCGTCGCGCACCTCCACGAACCCGCGGAACCAGCGGCCGAGCCGTTCGGGCTCGACCTCCCCCGAAGGGAGCGGAGCGAGCCGGAAGCGGGGTGCGTCTCCCGCGCTCTCGTCGGCCACGTCGGCGAGGCCCTGGAAGAGCGCAGCCGGGACGTCCTCTCTCGGCATGTGCGGCGCGAGATTCGCGAGGCAGGTAAGCGTCGTCAGTCCACGTCCCCAGCCGCCGGCACGCCGCTCGACGCCGAAGTCGAGACCCGCGCGAAACGCGCCGAGACCGGACTGGTCCGTATCGGCGAGGGCGATCGTGGCCTTCGCGAGCACGAGCGGAAGATCGAGCTCGAGCCCGTCGCGGAGACGCCTGCGCTGATGTGCGATGCGGTCGCCAGCCGAGCCCACGTCGACGTAGATCTCGTCGTCGCGAAGTTCGACCGGGAACGTCCGTAGGTCGTCCGCCCACTGGTCGAACGTCCCGCCCGAGCCGAGGTCGAAGCGGGCGTGGTGCCAGTGGCAGGTGAGGATCCCGTCCGCGATCGTCCCGCGGGAGAGCGGGAAGCCCATGTGGGGGCAGCGGTTGTCGACCGCGTGGACTGCGTCTCCGTCCGCGAACAGGCACAGGGTCTGGCCGCCGGCCGCGACGACCAGGCGCCCGGTCGCGCGGAGGTCGGAAAGCGATGCGACCCGGACGAACCGGGCGGTTTCGGTGACGGTCATGTCTCCTCCTTCGGGGATGGCGGCTTCGCCGTCCACCGAGCGTAGAACTTCAACTAATGTTGAAGTCAAGGATGGAGTGGGAGCTCACCATCGGTGAGATCGCTGCCCGGAGCGGAGTCGCCCCGTCGGCGCTGCGGTTCTACGAGCGCGCCGGCCTCATCTCCTCGCAGCGGACGAGCGGGAACCAGCGGCGCTACGCCCGTGCCGTCCTGCGCAGGATCGCGTTCATCCAGGCCGGGAAGGCGGCCGGCATTCCACTCTCCGACATCAACCGGGCGCTCGACACGCTTCCGACCGATCGGGTCCCGACGCGGCGCGACTGGGACCGCTTGTCGCGCGCGTGGCGCGACGATCTCGAGCGGCGGATCGCGACGCTCGAAGCGCTCCGCACGCGCCTGACGACGTGCATCGGCTGCGGGTGCCTCTCGATCGATCGCTGCGCGCTCTTGAACCCGGAAGACGAAGCCTCGTCTCTCGGGGCGGGCGCTCACCAGTTCCTTGCCGATCGAGCGCGGTCCTAGAAGGCGTAGCGCTCCTCTTCGAACGGGTCGGCGTCGTTGTGATACCCGTAGCGCTCCCAGAAGCCCGGCCTGTCGTCGGGCGTGAGCTCGATCCCTCGAAGCCACTTCGCGCTCTTCCAGAAGTACTTCCCGTGGATGACGAGCCGGAGCGGGCCGCCGTGCTCGGGCGTGAGGGGCTCACCGTCCGCATGCGTCGCGAGGAGTGAGAGCGGGTCGCGGAGGAACGCGATCGGGACGTTGGCCGCATAGCTCTCCTCGGCGTGGGCGACGACGAAATGCGCCGATTGGCGCGGACGGACGAGCTCCTCGAGCGCGCTCCAGTGCACCCCCTCGAACATGACGTCGAACCGGCTCCAGCGCGTCACGCAATGGATGTCCTCCGTCACCTGTTTCCGAGGCAGGTTGTTCAGCTCGTCCCACGAGAGCCGGAGCCGGCTCTCGACCTCCCCGGTGACCGCAAAGTCCCAGCTCGCGAGGTCGGTGCGAGGGATCGAGCCGGCGTGGAGCACCGGCCACTTCTCCGTGTAGTACTGCCCGGGAGGGAGACGAGCCGGGTCGTAGCCGGCGTCGATCACCTTCCGCTCGGCTCGGCCCCGGAACACGCTCCTACACTAGTCGTCGTGGATGTGATCCTCGTTCCGCGCCTCCCGCGCGAGTTCGTCGGGGTGCGCGGCCTCGACGCCGAGTCGTATCTGCAGGCGATGGTCTCGAACGACGTCGAGGCGCTCGCGCCGGGCGACTCGTGCGACGCGCTGCTGCTGACGCCGAAGGCGCGCGTCATCGCCCCGCTCGTCGTCTGGCGCCGCTCGGCGGACGGCTTTCTCCTCCTCACTGCGTCAGGGCTCGGAGAGCGTGTCCGCGCGACCCTCCTCCGGACCCGCTTCGCCGCGAAGTGCGAGATCGAGCTCGAGGAACACGTTTCGACACTTGTCGTCGGATCGGAGGGGCCACGAGGATCCGTCGCGAATCGCGACTACGGCCTCCCGGCGTACGAGATCGTCGACGCGGAGCTCCCGGCGGACGCTCGCGTGGCGGACGCCGACGAGCTCGAGCGGCTGCGCATCCTGGCGCGCACGCCCGTCTGGGGCCGCGAGCTCGACGAGCGGATCCTCCCCGCCGAGGCGGGTCTCGACGCCCGCGCGATCGACTTCGCCAAGGGCTGCTACCCGGGACAGGAGCCGATCGCGCGCCAGCACTACCGCGGCCGCGTCAACCGGACGCTCAGGGTGCTCGAGATCGAGGGCGCCGAGCTCCCTGCCTACGACGCCGAGGTCGTTTGGGAGGGCAAGGCTGCGGGGCGCGTGACGAGCGCCGTGCGGGACGGGGAGGACGTGCTCGCGCTCGCGTACGTGCGCCGCGAGGTGCCGAGTGACGCGAGCCTGGAGGTGGGCGGTCGCCGCGCGAGTCAGCGCGACGAGACGCCGCTAGACTTGGCGACTCCCGCGCGCCCGTAGCTCAGGGGATAGAGCGCTGCCCTGCGGAGGCAGAGGTCGCATGTTCGAATCATGCCGGGCGCATGGTCGGCCGAACGTCTACGAGACGTCGCCGCCGTCCGTCAGTCAGTTAGTCAGCTCGACGCTCGAGCGTTCGATGCCCGAGACGGCGCCGGTGCCGCGAACGGCGACGACGTCGTACGCGGCGACCGGCCGCTGGAACCCCTTCAGCGTGAACTCGCCGACCGGCTCCGCGACGATGTCGCCCTCCACCTCTGCGTACAGACGCTGGGAGATCAGGATCTGGCCAGCGCTCGCCTCGTCCGCGAGCCTCGACGCCAGGTTCGTCACCGCGCCGATGGCGGCGTAGTCCGAGCGGCCCTCGAACCCGACCTCGCCGCAGGTGGCGTAGCCGAACGTGATCCCTGCGCCGAGCCCGAGGTCGTAGCCGCGTTTCTGCCAGCGTGTCGTCAGCTCGGCCATCTCCTCGCGCAGGGCGCAGCCGAGGCGCACGGCTCGCAGCGCGGCATCCGGGACCTCGATCGGGTCGTTGAAGAAGAGTTGGACGCCGTCGCCCTCCAGGAAGCCGACCGTCGCGTCGAACCGGCTGACGAGATCGCCGATCGTGCCGTGGAACTCGCGGAGGACCCGCATGAGCTCCTCCGGCTCGACGGCGTCGACGAAACTCGTCCAGCCGCGCAGGTCGGCGAAGAACATCGCCACCTGCCGCCGGTGACTGCGCAGGATCGACTCGTCGCCCGAGGAGACGATCGCGTCCACGAGCTGGGGAGAGAGGAAACGCCGCAGCCGTCGTAGCCGCCCCAGCTCGTCCACCTGCGTGCGCACGCGCTCCTCGAGGGTCTCGTTCAGCTCGAGCAGCGCTTCGGTCTGGGCCTTGATCGTGTCGTGATAGCGCTTGATCCGGAGGAGCGAGCGGACGCGGGCGAGCAGCTCGTGCTGGTCGAACGGCTTCGGGATCAGATCGTCCGCGCCGGCCTCGATCGCCCGTCGCTTCTCCGACCCGCTCCCCGAGGTGACCATGACCACGGGAAGCACGGCCGTCTCCTCTCGCTCGCGGAGCTGTCGACAGACCGCGTAGCCGTCGAGCTCCGGCATCACGATGTCGAGGAGCACGAGGTCCGGATCGGCGGACTCGACGAGCTCGAGCGCGGTCTGTCCGTCGGTCGCGGCGACAACGTCATAGCCGTGAGGCGTGAGGATCGCCTCGAGCAGGCGCACGTTCTCCGGAACGTCGTCCACGACGAGGATCCGCGCGTCAGCCCCGGCGCTCATCCGCCTCGACTCCGCAGTGCTTCCTCACGACGCCGACGAGCTCGCCGACGTCCACCGGCTTCGACAGGTAGTCGTCGAACCCAGCGGCCAGGAACTGCTCGCGGTCGCCTCGCATTGCCTGCGCCGTCACGGCGAGAACCGGCACCGACGCGGTGCGCTCGTCGGCGCGAAGCCGTCGGAGCGTCTCGACGCCGTCGATCCCGGGAAGCCTGATGTCCATGAGGACGAGGTCTGGTATGTGCTCTCGCGCCAGAGCGACCGCCTGCTCGCCGCTCCTCGCCTCCAGCGTTCGGTAGCCGCTCGCGCGCAGGACGTCGCGGCCGAGCTTCATGTTCTTCTCGTTGTCCTCGACCAGGAGGATCAGCCAGCCCGTCATCGTGACGCCCTCGCGGGCAGCGTGAACACGAACGTGCTCCCCTTGCCGACCTCGCTGTCGACCCAGATCCGTCCTCCGTGCAGCTCGACGAGCTGCCTGGACAGCGCGAGGCCCAGCCCGGTCCCCTCGCGCTGGTGGATCCCCGTCTCGGTCTGCTGAAACTCCTCGAAGATGCGCTCGTGATCCTCCGGGGCGAGTCCGGGCCCTGTGTCGGTCACCGCGACTCGGACCTCTCCGTCAATGCGGTACGCGCTCACGTCCACGATCCCGCCCGACGGCGTGAACTTCACGGCGTTCGACAGGAGGTTGAAGATCACCTGTCTGACGCGACGCTCGTCGCCCTCGACGACGTCGACCCCCGAGCCCGTTTCCAGCGCGACTCGCACGCCGTCGTTCGTCGCCCGTTCGCGGATCATCACGACGCCCCGTTCGAGCGCGTCTCGCAGCGAGAAGCTCGTGACCTCGAGCTCGATCTGCCCGGCTTCGACCTTGGAGAGGTCGAGGATGTCGTTGATGAGCGAGAGGAGGTGGTTGCCCGAGGAGAGGATGTCGTCGAGGTACTCCGCTTGCTTCTCGTTCACCTCGCCGAACATCCCCTCCCGGAGGACCTGCGAGAAGCCGACGATCGCGTTCAGAGGCGTTCTCAGCTCGTGCGACATGTTCGCGAGGAACTCCGACTTGTGCCGGCTCGCGGCTTCCAGCTCGCGACTCTTCTCGTCGAGCTTCGCCAGCGCCGTCGCGAGCTCGTGGGTCCGCTCCTCGACCTTCTGCTCGAGTTCCGCGTACGACTCCTGCAGGCGCGCTGCCATGACGTTGAACTCCTCGGCGAGCGCGCCGAGCTCGTCGTTGCTCGTCACTTCGATCCGCTGCTCGAATGCCCCGGAGCCGATCCTCGCGGCGGCCGTCTGGATCGACTCGATCGGCCGCACGAGCCGGCGGGCGAGCAGCGCGCTCGTCGCGACTGCGAGCAGGAGGAACGCCACCAGCAGGAGCGATGTCCGCCAGATCGCCGACCTGAGCGGCGCGTATGCCTCGCTCGTAGGCTCCTCCACGAAGACACGCCAGCCGAGCGGCTTGACTACTCGAAAGGCGCTGAGCACCTTCGTCCCGTTTTCGTCGCGACCGACGGCCACGGTGTCGGCCGTCGCGTGTGGTGTGGAGAGCGCGGCCCGCACCTGCGGCAGTGACGCGAA
Organism: uncultured Actinomycetes bacterium; assembly: GCA_963708265.1. Classification (GTDB taxonomy): domain Bacteria; phylum Actinomycetota; class Thermoleophilia; order Gaiellales; family Gaiellaceae; genus GMQP-bins7. Next base: position 367,002 of record CAVPSC010000001.1, read on the forward strand.
GCTGGTGTGCCGGAGGACGAGGTTGACGTCCGGGTGCGTGACGAGCACCCCGCGCGAGTCGACGGCGTACGCGTAGCCCGTCGACCCGATGCGCGCTCGCTCGACGACCTGCTGGACCGAGCTCAGGTCGACGTCCGCGACCACGACGCCGCCGCGGGGTGCGTTCTCCGCCACCGAGATCCTTATGTGCGGCTGAGAGCCGCGCTGGAACGTGACCCGCCCGAAGTACGGACTTCCGGGCCGAGCGTGCAGGAACGCCTCGGTCGTGGAGAGGTCGATCCCGCTCCCGATGCGATTGATCTCGAGCGTCGAGGTACGGACCTGCTCCTTTCCGCTTGCGTCCAGGTACGTCAGCTTGCTGATGCGTGCATCGTGGTCGAGGAGTCCCTGGAAGTCCTGCTGCCGCTCTCCCAAACCTGCCCTCCCTTTCGCGACCGTCGGCTGTGTGACCGTGTCGAGCTCGTGGACGAGCCCCGTTACGAGCTGCTCGATCGAGAGCGCAGCCGACGACGCCTTGTCCTGCTCGACGCGGGTCACGGCCTTCTTGGTGTCGTGGGAGGTGAAGTAGAGCTCGGTGAGCCCGACGGAGATCACCGCCGTGGCCACGAGCGTCACGACCACTGCCGTGTACTTCCAGATCAGACGTCGGTGAGGTCGTGCAGGCGCTTCCACCCCGTGCTCCGAGGTAGCGACCGGGCTACCGGTAGACCTCGTTCGCCCGGATGATCATGGCCTGAGGGACCTTGATTCCGAGCCGGTTGGCGACCCGGAGGTTGATCGCGAAATCGACGGTCGGCACTTCCTCGACCGCGAGCTTGCCGGGAGCCGTGCCCCTGAGGACGCTGTCGACGTAGCGAGCGCCGGCTCGTCCGATCGGTGCGAGGTCCGCTCCGTACGAGAAGAGCGCTCCGCTCTCGACCCATTCCTTCCGGTGTGACTGGACCGGGATACCCGCGCGTCTCGCAAGCCTGATCGTAAGCGCCGAGTAGTTGAGACGGAGCGCGGGCGACAGGAGAAACGCGCCGTCGACCTCTCCGGGCCGCAGCGAGTGGAAGATGCGCACGAGGTCTCGCGCCGTCGACGCTTCCTTGATGTCGAGCTTGACTGGGCGCGGGAGCTGAGACGCTGCCAGGTAGTACTGCGCGACGAGGCGCCCCGACGTCGGATCGTGCGGGTCGATGACGGTGAGCACCCGGTGCAGCCGCGGCACGAGGCGCTGATAAAGCTCGAGCTGCTTGGCGACGACGTCGCGGGGACCGAAGACTCCGGTCAGGTTTCCGCCCGGGTGAGCGAGGCTCCTGACCAGCCCGTTCCGGACCGGATCGGAAGGATGGAGGAAGACCACGGGAATCCGGTTCTCCGGCTTCGAGGTCGCGTCCTGGGCGGCGCGGATGGACTGATCCTCGAACGCGACGATGACGTCCACGTGCTCACGGACGAACTCCTTCGCCTGGCCCTCCGCCTGCTCCGGCTCGAGGTTCCGCCAGAGCAGCTCGATCTTCTGGCCCCGGAAGTCGCACCGCTTCGCGAGGTTCTTCACGCACCGATCGACCTGCGCCTCCGGGACCTTCCACCCGTACCGCTCGTCGAGCTGCGTGATCAGCCCGCTCAAGGACGGAGGGACGTGGTCGATTCCGACGTGCATGAGGCCGACCCGCTTGATCGGCCCGGCCGCGGCGCTGTCGCCGCCCGAGCCGCAGGCGGCGAGCAGACTCGACAGAACGATGCTGCCGAGGGCGAGCAGGAGCACACCGCTCGAGGCCGTCCGGCGTCGCTCTCTCGTAGTGCCCGTTCGTGGGCGACGGAAGTGAGTGCGTTGGGTCTCACGGGCGTGCGTCGTCGTGGTCATGGTTCCTCCCGCACAGCCTGCGACGGCCGGCCGTTCACGTGACGATGTTCACATACCGGCTGGCTCGAAGCCAGCTCTGGCGACGATACGAGGAGGCGCCTCGCGCGCCCACCCGGCACGCATGCATCTCGAGAGGGGTGCTGGCACACCTCCCGCGGGTCGCCAGGCGTCGCCTCGTGCGCTGCACCGCCGGCGAGCCGTGGCTCGACCGTCATTCGGCGCCGCTCGTGCAGTAGCCGCGCACCTGCTCCGGGAACGCGACGACGCTGATCGGCTTCTCGAGGCAACCCGAGAATCCCGCGGCGACGAGCCAATCGCTGTCGTTCTCGAGCGGGAGCGCGCTCAGGGCGACGATCGGGATTCGCGCGACCCGCGGTTCCGCTCGGAGCGTCCGCACCGCAGCGGTGCCATCCATGTCCGGCAGGCGGAGGTCCATGAGGATCACGTCGGGGAGATGCTCGGTGGCGAGCGCGATGCCCTCCGCTCCGGTGGCCGCCCCGTGCGTCTCGAACCCGGCGGCGCGCAGCACGTCCCGAGCGAGTCTCAGGTTCTTCTCGTTGTCGTCGACGATCAACACCAGCGGCCGTCTCGTCCCGGCGGCCTTCGCCCTGCGGGCGCCTGGAGGTGAGGAAGGCACCCCCGTATCCTCTACCCGTGCCGATCCGGATCGTGCTCGCCGAGGATCACTACCTGGTACGCGAGGGGATCCGGCGCCTGCTCGAGACGCAGGGCGACCTCGAGGTCGCCGAAGTGTGCGGCGATCTCGCGTCGCTGCTCGATGCGGTCGTTGTCGCGACGCCGGATGTCGTGGTCACCGACATCCGAATGCCTCCGGGGGACTCCGACGAAGGGATCCAGGCGGCGGAGAGCCTGCGGGTATCGAATCCGGGCGTCGGCGTCGTGGTGCTCAGCCAGTACGCGAACCCCGTCTACGCGCTGAAGCTCCTCGCGGAAGGAAGCGCGGGACGGGCGTATCTCCTCAAGGAACGGGTGGACGACATCGGCCAGCTGGTCGGTGCGATCCACGCCGTCGCGGAGGGCGGCTCGGTGATCGACCCCAAGGTCGTCGACGCCCTGGTCGCGGAGAAGGCGCGCAGCGACGAGTCGCCGCTCAACGAGCTGACGCCGCGCGAACTCGACGTGCTCCGCGAGATGGCCGAGGGGAAGAACAACGCTGCGATCGCCGCCGTGCTCGTCCTGACCGAGCGGTCCGTGGAGAAGGTGATCCACGCGATCTTCCTCAAGCTCGGTCTCACCTGGGAGTCGGCGGTCCACAAGCGCGTCAAGGCGGTGATCCTCTACCTCGCCGAGAGCGGCTAGCGTCATCACGACCTCGGACACGAGCACCTGACGCGGAGGAGGCCTCCCCGCTCGGTCGAGGCGGTCAGCTCGCCGCCGAGCGCGTCGACACGGTCGCGCAACCGATCGAGGACCGCGTCGCGGGCGGCTGCCGGAGACTCCGTGCGCGCGGCGATCTCGAAGGTCACTGTGTCGCCCGCATCGCTCACCGAGATCGTCGCCTCCGTTCCCGCGCGGGCATGGTCGAGCACGGCGAGCCAGCAGGCGTATGCCGTGCTGGCGAGCTCGGGCGGGCACCCGGGCGCGTCTGCGACCTCGGCCCTCGCCCGGATGCCGGCGCTTGCAGCAGCCGCCCTCAGCGCCGCGGTCAGGCCGCCTGCTTCGAGCAGCGGCGGCTGGATGCGGTGCGCGAGCCTCTCCGCTTCGTCGAGCGCCTCCTGGACGCTCCGTGCCAACTCGTCCAGACGCGACGCCAGCGCCTCCGGCTCCTCGGCGACCGCGATGCGCGTCAGCTGGACCTGGACGGCGAGAGCGACGAGGTGCTGTTGGAGCCCGTTGTGAACGTCGCGCTCGATCCTTCGCCGCTCTGCGTCCGCGTCGAGCACGAGCCGCTTGCTCGACACGCGAAGCTCAGCGACCTCGTGGGCCAGCCGCTCGATCGACTCCTGCGCCGGTTCGACATGCGGAAGCTCCAAGGCGATCGATCTCCCCGTCGTGATCTCCTGGACGTTCTCATCATCCGGCCGCTGCCGTCAAGCGGCGCAGCACCCCGTTCGCGGGGTGGCAGCGTCGGATCGATCCACCGGCCAGCACCGTAGTCGGCGCCGTCGCTCCTCCTTAGCTTCGACGGACCGGACCCCGGCGATCGGCCGGGTCGGTTCGAGAGGAGGAGACATGACATCGAGATGGGTATGGGCGCTCCTGCTGGGGATGCTGGGAGCCGCGCTCTACGTCGGGAACGTCGTCGCCACGCCGGCGAACGGATTCGTCGGCACGACGCTGGCGACGGGCAGGTTCGGCGACATCGACTCGCAGGTCCGCACCGGGGCTTGGAAGGAGAAGATCGACACGAAGGGGCAGTCCGACCTCTACGTCCAGTCGAACGTCTGGCAGCCGGGCGGGACGTCGGGGTGGCACACCCATCCGGGCCCGAGCCTCATCATCGTCACCGAGGGGTCCGTCACCGCTTACGACGGGGACGACCCCGAATGCACGCCGCACGTCTACACGGCCGGCACCCCGAACAGCACGCTCGTGGACCCGGGCGGCGGCCACGTGCACATCATCCGGAACGAGACGGGGGCCGAGGCGAAGTCGATCACGGTCCAGCTCGTGCCCGCCGGTGCGACGAGGCGGCAGGATGTCCCGGTTGCACCGGGCAACTGCCCCTTCTAGGCGAACGCATCACTGGGAGAACACGACGGCGGGGTGGGTGAACGCCCACCCCGCCCGATGGCGTTGGTGAGGACGATTCCTGGCGCGTGCCGAGTCCGTCGACGGCTATTTTCGCTTCCCGGACGATCGCGACCACGTCGCTCGCGATCTCGTCCGGAATCGGAATCGAGAGCGCAAACTGCTCGATGACCCAGCGCTCCTCGTCGCGGCGCAGAATGCCAGTGCCGCGACACTCGCCGTAAAGTCATTGTCGAGGCGTTCGTCGAACCACGCACTGCGACCATCGGAAGCCAGCGACACCGTGCGTTCGGACGGGCGTACGTCCACGCTTTCCCCTTCGAGAAGAACGAATGGACGAAGTTGTGGAACTCTCCGCCCGCCCAGCGCTCTCCAGGAGCGGTGTCGAGGAAGACGGCAGCGGACGCGAGACGGGCGACGTACCGCTCCTCGTCAGCTTCGGCTGCCGCCGCGTGGAAGGCATCCAGCACTGCGTCGATCGCGGGCTCGGTCAGGCCGGAAGCCGTGCACCGGCCGCGGGAAGGCCGACGAGCCGAGCGCTGACGACGGTCTCGGCGGCCTCCGCGCTCGGCGGATGCCCGGTGACGGCGGCGAGGAACTCGTCTCGGTCGAGGGCGTAGAGGACGACTCCCGTTCGCGCCGTGACGGTCGCCGTCCGGGGCAGGTCGCGGAGGAGGGCGATCTCGCCGAAGTAGTCGCCCGGACCGATCTCGGACAGCTGCTCTCCGTTCTGCGTCACCTCCAGCTCGCCCTCGGCCACGACGTAGAAGCGGTCGCCCGCGTCTCCCTGGCGGATGATGGTCGTGCCAGGATCGACGCGGAGCGGGACGAGTCGGCTCGCGAGGTGCTCGATCGACGTCCCGGGGAGCGGCGCGAAGATCGGGATCGTCGTGAGGAGCCGAAGCTCGAGCGCCTCCGGCGCGGCTGCGGAGGCGTCGATCTTCGCGAGCCTTGGCCAGAAGAGTGCCACGAGCACGACGAGCGCTGCACCGGTCGCGATCAACGCATTCTCGATCCCGAGCGTGGCGTCCAGCACGGGGGCGAGGAGCGCGCCGAGCGAGAGCGCTCCGTAGAGGATCATCTGGAGCACGCCGAAGACACGCGCGAGGACGTCGTCCGGGACGGCTCGCTGGACGAGGGTGAAGCACGCGACGTCGAGCAGGGTGTTCCCGACCCCGACGATGCCCAGCAGGACCATCGCCAGGCCGAGGCTCGACCAGATCCCGAGCAGGACGAGCGGCGCCCCGACGAGCGCCACACCGACCGCGAACGGTGGGCTCAGCCGCTTCGCGCCCGTCAGAGAGAGGGCGACGAGGCCTCCGAGGACGGCGCCGACCCCCATGGCCGAGTTCAGCAGTCCGACCCCGGTCGCCCCGTGGTCGAGGAGTTGGAAGGCGATCACCACGATGTAGACCTCGAAGGCACCGAGGACGAGCGTCTCGGCGGCGAGGAGCAGCGTGAGAACGCGGAGCGGTCCCTTCCGGCCCACGACCCGGAAGCCGACGAGCGCCTCGGACACGATCGTCGACGCCTCGATCTCCGGCTTCTCCTTCATCTCCGGAGCCCGGATCCGTGCGACGAAGAGGCTCGCGATCGCCAGCATCGCCGTGTTGACCGCGAATACGACGCCCGTCGAGGTGACCGCGAGCAGGAACCCTGCGAGGGCGGGCCCGACGAAGATCGCGAAGCTCTCGATGGTGCTGACGACGGCGTTCGCGGCCGTCAGCTCGCCCGGCGTCTGCGCGAGCGAGGGGGTCAGCGCCGCCTGGGCGGGCCTGAACGGCGCCGTCGCGATCGCAGCCGCGATCGCGAGCACGTAGACGACGATCGCCGGGGTGTCCGCGAAGACGCAGGCTGTGGCGGCGCCCATGAGCACGATGCGCGTGAGGGTCGAGGCGAGCAGGATGCGCTCGCGGCGGTAGTGGTCGGCGAGGAGTCCGCCGAACGGCGCGACCAGCGCGGCGCTGAACAGGCGCAGCGCGAACACCACGCCGACGGCCGTCGACCCTCCGGCGTCGTAGGCGAACACCGAGACGGCGATCGTGTACGCCCAGTGTCCGAGGATCGCGAACGTCCATGCGAGCTCGAGTCGGCGGAGCCCCGGGTTGGCGAAAACGGCGCGAAAGGCGGCTCCGGAGTCCTTGATCCGCCGCCCGACGCCCGCCACGCGCGGGAGCATCTCACCTCGTCTTGCGAAATCAAAGAGATCGAGGGAAGATTTAGCCCGCGAACCGAGTCTTGTGGATCAGAACCTGCGCGATACGCGCCGACCCAGGAGGAGAAACGAGATGGCCGACGAGACGACCCGCCCGGACGAGGACGACGTCCAGGCACACGGGCCACGGACAGAAGGCCCTCGCACCGAGGGGCCACGCACGGAGATGACCTCCGACGACGAGCCGGACGTCGAGGCTCACGGGCCTCGCACCGAGGGTCCCCGCACGGAGGGTCCGCGCACCGAGGGTCCGCGGACGGAGTAACCAGCTTCGCGGTCGAGGTTTTCGTGGCCCGGGCGGACTCGATCCGCCCGGGCCTTTTCTCTGGACCTACGCGCTCGCGCCACGCCCGAGCGCGTCCGTGAGATCGCGCAGGAGGCGCAGTCCCGCCTCGCGTCGTCGCCCCTCGAGCGCGTCGACGGAGCTCGCGAGGGCGGCCACGACACCCAGCTCTCCGTCGCCGTCCGCGAGCAGGCGCTCTGCATGACGGGCCTTCAGCAGGAGGTCCACTGCGATCGCGGCCTGGTGTGCGAAGAGCCCGAGGAGCTCCATCTCCTGCAGGCTGAAGAGAGACTTCTCCGGCCGGTCGAGCACCTCGAGCACGCCGAGCGCCGCCTCGTCGTGGAGGAGCGGCGCCGCCATGAGCCCGCTCGGGACGTAGCCCGTGTCCTCGGCGACGTCGCCGGCGAAGCGCGGATCCTTGCGGACGTCCTCGAGGACGAGGGGGGTTCGTGTCTGCAGCACCCAGCCGGCGATGCCCTTGCCGGCCGGGAAGCGCATGCCGAGAAGGTCCTCCTCGCCCTCGCCGACGACGGCCGCGAAGACGAGCTCCTCCGTCTCCTCGTCGAGGAGCAGGATCGACGATGCGCGGGCGCCGAAGATGGAGCGGGCGACCTCGACGATCGCGGCCAGCAGAGCACGAAACTGATCCTCGGCGCCGACGACTCCGGCCGCGACCGCCGCCTGCAGCTCTCCCTTGTCGGTCATGTGCCACCCCCCACGTTGTTCGCCGTCAGGTAGAGGACGTTCTTGAGCTGGAACGGCGTCAGCTCCGGGTGTTCGGAGAGGACGAGGGCGCAGATCCCCGTCATGTGCGGCGTCGCGAAGCTGTTCCCGGAGACCGTGATCGACTGCCCCCCGAGCCAGGCGACTTCGACGTTCACGCCCCGCCCGAAGAACTCGACCGGTGGAGAGGGGTTGTAGAAGAAGGTGAGCGCGTCGGGCTCCTCGTGGCTCCCGACCGAGATCACCGACGAGAACTTCCACGGGTAGCTCTCGACCGGCATGTTGTGCGCCGACGCCACGAGCACGGTCCGGCGGAAGTAGGCGCTGTCGGCGAGCTCGTGGAGGACTCCGGCGAACGGCTTCTTCGTCGTCGAGAGGCTCATGTTGATGACGTCGAAGCCCTGCTCGACCGCGTACCGGAGCCCTGCGAGGAGGACGCCGCCCGACCCAGTCCACCCGGCGCCGAGGACACGGACGCTCGAGATCGCGCAGCCGGGGGCGAGCGAGCGCACCACCCCGGCGCAGGCGGTGCCGTGTCCGCAGAGGTCGCCTTCCGTGTCCTCCTCGACGATCGTGTTCTCGTCCTCGTCGAGGGCGATGGTCACCGCGGACTCGAGCTCGCCGACGAGCGGATGCCCCCGCTCGATCCCGGAGTCGAGGATGCACACGCGAACGCCCTCGCCCGTCGCGTCGCCCCAGGCCCACTCGCGGGTGACGCGCTCCGGCCACTCCAGGGGGAGCGCGATCCGGTCGACCGCGTCCTTCGGAAGGCTCCAGGCGGGAAGCGACTCGCCGGTGTACTCGGCCGCGTGCGCGGAGACGTCGGTCACGCGCGTGATGCTAGTGCGCGCGCGGCTAGCGCTCGGCGAGACGCTGCTCGAGCTCCGGGAGAAAGCGGTCGGCGGGCTCGTAGCCCTCGCGCGCGAGGGCAGCGTCGAGGTCGGCGACGAGCGCCTCGCGGAAGGCGGCATCCGCCTCGGCCCGTGCGACGATCTCGTCGAACGAGCGCCGTGCGGCCGGAAGCTCCTGGGCCGCGCCCACCCACCCGGCGGGCGCGGGCCGCAACATGCGCAGGAGCTCCCCCAGGCGTTCTTCGTCGTAGCGGCTCATCTACTCCCCAGACCGTTCAGAGGGCTCGCTTCTTCCCTCGAGCTCGACACGCAACTTTCCGAGGCAGCGGGCGATGCGGCTCGCGATCGTCCCGGAGGGAAGGCCGAGCTCGCTGGAGATCGTGCGGTAGCTCTGGTCCTGCGCGAAGAAACGGTCGAGCATGTCCTGGCAGGTGTCGGAGAGGTGGAGGAGGGCGTCGCGGACCGCGAATGCCTCGTCGATCTCGTCGAGCCGCGCCTCGCGATCGGCGGCGATCGGCTCGGCCTCGGGCTGCTCGCGCGCCCCGGAGGCGAGCGTGTCGATGCACAGGCGCCGCGTGAGCTGCGCGATCCACGGGCGCACCGCGTTCTCGTCCCGAAGCGTGTGGAGGTTCGTGTAGACGCGCGTGAAGACGTCCTGGAAGACGTCCTCGGCGTCCTCGGCGCGAAGCCGGAACCCGCGCAGGCAGATCGTGCTGACATAGCGCGAGAAGCGGTCGACGAGGGCGTTCCACGCCGCCTCGTCCCCCGCCTTGCAGCGATGGACGAGCTCGGCGTCGGTGAGCGACTCCAGGTGGCTCACGGCCATGTCCTCAGCGCACCGACCCGAGGACTCTGCTTGCCGACTCGGCCGCGGCCCGCTCGCAGTCACGCGCCCGCCGGAGGCGAGGGTCGTCCTCGGGGACTCCGAGGTTGATCTCCACGAGATGTGATGCGGCTCGCGCGGCTCCGGCGGCGAGCGCCGCCGCCGAGGCGGCGTCCGCCCGGTGCGCGCCGTCGCCTCGCTCGGCCGTGAGCGCGGCGAGAGCTGCCGCGTCCGCCGCGAGCTCGGCGATCTCGAGCGGGACGGCCGCCGCGCGCTCGAGCTTCTGCGCAAGCGCGAAGTTCCGCCGCTCGGCGTCGCTACCGCCCACTCCTCGGAGGGCGGAGACGGCGTCCTGCCACGCCTCGGCGTCGCTGCGTGCGAGCGGTGCGGCGTGCTCGAGGATCGCGAGCGCCTGTGCGGCGACGCCACCTGCCTCCTCCCACGAGTCGCTCGACGCGCGGGCGACCATCGCGACGAGACTTGCGGAGACGGCCACCGTCAGCGCAGCCGCGGATCCGCCACCCGGTGCCTCGCCGTCGGCGAGGCGGACGAGGAACTGGTCGATCCGCAGCTCGAGATAGTTCTCCGTGCTCAAGGCAGGACGAGTCTACGGCGCTGCGCTCGGTCTTCACTGCCCTCGGCTCTTCCAACGCGGCTCCTAGACTGGGTGCGATGCCGCTCTACCTGACCGAGGAGGACGTCGCGGAGCTGCTCGGGCCGGAGGATGCAGTCGAGGCGGTCGAGGCGTGCTTGCGGCGGATGGCGGGTGGCGAGGTCGAGATCGCGCCGCGCCGACGGCTCCGACTCCCCGCCGGAGCGCTTGCGGACATGGCCGCGTCCGATCTCGGCCTCGGACTCGCCGGGGGAAGCTCTACGCGGCCTCGGCCGAGGGCGCGACCTTCGTCGTCTGCCTGTTCGACGCGGTGAGCACGGAGCTCGTGGCCGTGATCGAGGCGGACCACCTGGGGCGCCTGCGAACCGGCGCAGCAAGCGGCGTCGCGGCACGACATCTCGCACAGGCGGACGCCCGTTCGCTCGGCGTCATCGGCTGCGGCACGCAGGCCGAGACGCAGGTCGCGTGCATTCGCGCCGCTGTCCCCTCGATCGAGCGGGTGGTCGCGTACTGCAGGACGTCCGAGCGGCTCGAGGACTTCTGTCGGAAGGTCGGCGCCGAGCCCGGCGAGAGCCATCGCGACGCCGGTGGCCAGGACATCGTCGTCACGATCACGACCTCGCGCGACCCGGTTCTGCGCGGAGAGTGGCTCCAGGCCGGCGCGCTCGTCGTTGCGGCGGGCGCGAACGTCGTGAGCCGGCGGGAGCTCGACAACGCCGTGCTCGAGCGCGCGAGCTTCGTGTGCTGCGACCTGCTCGAGGACGCTCGGCTCGAGTCGGGCGACCTCGTCGAGCCGGTCGCGGCGGGCGTCCTCGACTGGCTCGAGGTGCACGAGCTGCACGAGGTGGTCTCGGGCGAGCTCGCGGGCCGGCAGTCGCAGGACGACATCGTCGTCTTCAAGTCGAATGGGATCGCCGCCTGGGACCTCGCCGTCGGCGCCGAGGCGCTGACGCGCGCTCGGCAGCGGGGAGTGGGGACGAACGTCTAGCTCGGCGAGCCGGCGTCGAGCGCGGTACGTGCGGACTCCCGGGCGTCGCCCGAGATCGCCCTGATGATCTCCGGGCTGTCGAGCAGGCGCCTCTGCTGCTCGGTCGAGAGGCGATTCTGGACGTACCGATCCTGGAGGATCTCCTCGAGCGTGCGCCCACGGCCATGCTCGCGGATGACGTACATCTCGACCCGTTCCTCGGAGGAGCTTCTCTGGAAGAGGAACGAGAAGAGGTTCTTGAACACCGCCACCCGGCGCGATTGTATCCCCGGCAGATGAGACGGAGCTCACGTGAAGGGCGGTACGCGGAGCGCGCGCTCGCGGGCGTCGACGACGTCGGCGAGGAGGAGCGGATCCTCATCTGGATCGAGCGCCGGCCCGGCGCGGTGTGGGTCGTCGGACGCGCGGTCAACCCGCACCTCCGCGAGTCGGACGAGACCCGGCCCGAGGACGTCGTCTTCGAGGGCTTCGAGCTCGGGGACGCGCTCGACCGCGCGAACGAGGCGCTCGAGGACGACGTGAGCGTCCTCGAGGCGGACGGTCTTCCGGCGGACGCGAAGCCGTTCACGAGGAAGGAGATCCTGCCCCTGCTCGAACGCTGGTTCTTCAACCGCTGAGGGCGCTAGCCGCCGAGCCGTCTCGGCGGTTGTCGGGGTCGACTCGATGCACTCGTTGCTAGCGTCCGCGCCCTCGTGAAGATCCGCCTCGGACACAGCCCGGACCCGGACGACGCGTTCATGTTCTGGGCGCTGACGACCGACCTCGTGGACACGCGCGGACTCGAGTTCGAGCACGTCCTCGGAGACATCCAGACGCTGAACCAGTGGGCGCGGGCGGCGCGTCTCGAGGTGACGGCGATCTCGCTGGCCGCGTACCCGTTCGTGCAGGAGGACTACGCGCTGCTCCCGCACGGCGCCAGCATCGGCTCTGGGTACGGCCCGATCGTCGTCGCGCGCGAGCCGCTGTCGGTATCCGACCTCACCGACTACGAGATCGTCGTGCCGGGGACGATGACGACGTCGTTCCTGACGCTCGGCTTCGTCCTCGGATCGTTCCGGCATCGCGAGCTCCCGTTCGACGAGATCCCGGAGGAGATCGCCTCCGGCCGCGCGGACGTCGGGCTCCTCATCCACGAGGGACAGCTCACGTTCGAGAGCTACGGGCTCGTCAAGGTGCTCGACCTCGGCGAGTGGTGGCTGCTCGAGACGGGTCTGCCGCTTCCGCTCGGCGTGAACGTGGCGCGCCGCGATCTCGGCGAGCGGACGCTCGGTGTCGTGTCGGAGGTGCTCGGCGAGTCGATCCAGCGGGGCCTCGACCATCGCGCAGAGGCGCTCGAGTATGCACTCCAGTTCGGTCGCGGGATCGACGCCGCCGTCGCGGACCGCTTCGTCTCGATGTACGTCAACGAGCTGACGCAGGACTACGGTGACGAGGGTCGCAAGGCGGTCACCGAGCTGCTCCGTCGCGGCGAGGCCGCCGCTGCATTCCCGGCGCCGGTCCGGATCGACTTCATCGGCTAGCCGGGAACTAAGATCGCGCGGTGCCTCGCGCCGTCGTCCTGTCCGCGGTCCGGACACCCATCGGCCGCTACGGTGGCGCCCTCTCGAAGGTGCGCCCGGACGACCTCGCGGCGATCGCCGTGAGCGCCGCGGTCGAGCGGGCGGGAATCGACCCGGAGGCGATCGACGACGTCTACCTCGGTTGCGCGAATCAGGCCGGCGAGGACAACCGCAACGTCGCGCGCATGGCCGTGCTGCTCGCCGGGCTGCCGGAGTCGGTACCGGGCATCACCCTGAATCGCCTCTGCGCGTCCGGCCTCTCCGCGGTCGTCTCCGCGTCGCAGGCGATCGTCGCCGGGGACGTCGAGATCGCTGTCGCGGGCGGTGTCGAGTCGATGAGCCGCGCTCCGCTCGTCATCGGGAAGCCGGACACGGCTTTCCCGCGCGGGAACCAGACCGCGTGGGACTCGACGCTCGGCTGGCGCTTCCCGAACACGAGGCTCGAAGACACGTTCCCGCTCGAGTCGATGGGCGAGACGGGCGAGAACGTGGCCGAGCGCTTCGGTGTCTCGCGGGAGGACCAGGATGCGTTCGCCCTCCGCTCGCAGCGGCGCTGGGCCGACGCGCAGGCGGCGGGGCGCTTCGGGGACGAGCTGGTCTCCGTGGGTGAGGTCGAGGTGGACGAGCATCCGCGGCCGACGACGTCGGCGGAGGCCCTCGCGGGGCTCGAGCCGGCGTTCCGCGCGAACGGCACCGTCACCGCGGGGAACTCGAGCGGCATCAACGACGGCGCGGCCGCTCTCGTGGTCGCGAGCGAGGAGAAGGCGCGCGAGCTCGGGATCGACCCGCTCGGCGCCTTCATCGGGAGTGCGTCGGCGGGAGTCGACCCGCGCGTCATGGGCATCGGGCCGATCCCGGCGGTCCGAAAGCTCCTCGACCGCACGGGGATCTCGGTCGCGGATGTGGACCTCGTCGAGCTGAACGAGGCGTTCGCCTCGCAGAGCCTCGTCGTCGTCCGCGAGCTGGGGCTGGACGAGGAGTGCGTGAACGTGAACGGCGGCGCCATCGCCCTCGGGCACCCGCTCGGGATGAGCGGCGCGCGCCTCGTCGTCTCGTTGCTCCACGAGCTGCGGCGTCGCGGCGGCCGGTACGGGCTCGCGACGCTCTGCGTCGGCGTGGGCCAGGGCGTCGCAGCGCTCTTCGAGCGTTCCTAGGCGAAGACGCGTTCGCGCCGCGGGCGGATCCAGACCGTCTGACCGCGCCAGAGCTCGAGCTCCTCGTAGTGGTCGCGCGTGAGCAGCGCGACGATCTCGGAGCCGCCCGAGTCGTGGAGCTCCACCTTCGTGTCGCGCCCGAGGACCGAGGCTCGCACGATCATCGCCTCGACCGCGTCTCCAGCCGGCTCCGCGAGGAGCTCGAGGTCGTGCGGCCGCACGAGCTTGCCGCCGACGAGGTTCGCGTCGCCGACGAAGGTCATCACGAACTCGCTCGCCGGCTCGTCGTAGAGCTGGCGCGGCGGCCCGACCTGCTCGAGCCGGCCGTGGTTCAAGACGGCGATCTGGTCGGAGATCTCCATCGCCTCCTCCTGGTCGTGCGTGACGAAGACGGTCGTCACGTGCACGACGTCGTGCAGGCGCCGGAGCCACTCGCGAAGCTCTCGACGGACGCGCGCGTCGAGGGCGCCGAAGGGCTCGTCGAGGAGGAGCACCCGCGGCTCGGGGGCGAGGGCGCGGGCGAGCGCCATCCGTTGGCGCTGGCCGCCCGAGAGCTGCGCCGGATAGCGGTCGCCGAAGCCCTGGAGCTGCACCAGGCCGAGGAGCTCGTCCACGCGCTCGCGGATCTCCGCCCTCGGACGGCGCCTGACCCGAAGGCCGAACGCGACGTTCTCCCGGACGGTCATGTGCTTGAACGCGGCGTAGTGCTGGAACACGAACCCGACCCCGCGCTTCTGCGGGGCGAGAGCGGTCGCATCCCGTCCGGCGAGCACGATCTCGCCGGCGTCGGGCCACTCGAGGCCGGCGACGATCCTGAGCAGCGTCGACTTGCCCGATCCACTCGGCCCGAGGAGCGCCGTGAGCGAGCCGCTCTCGACGTCGAGCGAGACGTCGTCGAGCGCGGCGAAGTCGCCGAAGCGCTTGGAGACGTTGCGGACGAGGATGGACATCAGGCTGCTTCCTCCTTCGGTCTGATCGCGGTCATCGCGACGAGGACGAGAATCGCCAGCAGGGCGAGGACGATCGAGATCGCGTACGCGCCCGCCAGGTTGAACTGCTCGTACTGCTCCTCGACGCGCAGCGTCGCCGTCTCGGTCTGCCCCTGGATGCGCCCCGAGACGACGGCGACGGCGCCGTACTCACCGAGGCAGCGCGCGGTCGTGAGGATCACGCCGTAGATCACGGCCCAGCGGATGGAGGGGAGCGTGATGCGCCAGAAGGTCCGAAGGCTTCCGGCGCCGAGCGTTCGTGCCGCCTGCTCCTGCTCGTCGCCGATCTCGCGGAGCGTGGGGACGACCTCGCGGGCGACGAACGGGAGTGAGACGAAGATCGTCGCGACGACCATCGCCGGGAGCGCGAACAGGAACTGGATGTCGTGGTCTTGGAACCAGCCTCCGAACCAGCCGTTGCGTCCGTAGAGGAGGAACATCGACAGGCCGACGACGACCGGCGAGAGCGCGAGCGGCAGGTCGACGAACGCGTTCAGGAGCCCCTTGCCCGGGAAACGGCGCCGGACGATCACGAGCGCGCAGACGATTCCGAAGACGGTGTTGACCGGTACGGCAATCGCCGTGATCAGGAGCGTGAGCTCGAAGGCGTGGATCGTGTCCGGCTCGGTCAGCGCGTTCCATGCGGGCGCGAAGCCGTGCTCGAAGGTGCGCCAGAAGACGATCGCGAGCGGCCCGGTGAGGATCAGCGCGAGGTACGCCAGCGCGACCGAGCGGAGGCCCAGTTCGGCGAAGCGCGGCCTACGCACGCTCGTGCGTCGTCGCGAGGTGGCGGATGGCGCCGATCGAGAGCAGGAGCACGAACGAGAGCGCGAGGAGCACGACGGCGACGCCTGCCGCCGCCGCCGTGTCCCCGCTCTCGATGCGGCCGAACACGTACACCGACGACACCTCCGTCTTGAACGGGAGGTTGCCGGTGATGATCACGAGCGCGCCGAACTCGCCGATCGCCTTGGCGAGCGCGAGCGCCATGCCCGAGAGGAGGCCCGGGAGGATGCTCGGGAAGACGATGCGGCGGAAGACGGCGGCCTCGGAGGCCCCGAGCGAGCGCGCTGCCTCCTCCACCTCCGGGTCGAGCTCCTGCAGCACCGGCTGGACGGTGCGGACGACGAACGGGAGCGTCACGAACATCATCGCGAGGACGACCGCGGCGCGGGTGTACGCGACGTCGATGCCGACCGGCGACTTCGGGCCGTAGAGCGCGAGGAGGGTCAGCCCGGCGACGATCGTGGGCAGCGCGAACGGGAGGTCGATGATCGCGTTGACGAACGTCTTCCCGCGGAACTCGTCCCGCACGAGGACCCAGGCCGTGATCGTCCCGAGCACGGCGTTGAGGAGAGCGACCGCGATCGACGCGCCGAGCGTGAGCTTCAGCGCCGCGACCGCCTCGGGACTCGAGATCGCGTCCCAGAAGGACTGCGTCCCCTCGCTCCGCGCCTCCCACAGGAGTGCCGCGATCGGCAGCCCGACGAGGACGAGGAGGAAGGTGGTGACGAAGCCCAAGGACAGGGCGGTCGTCGAGCGGTCCCTCGCGAGCCGAGCGCGCCGCGGCGAGACGACCGCGACGCTCGCTGCGCTAGCCGGTGACACCGCCGACCTGGCGCTCGATCCGCGCAACGATCCCGGTCTTCGGATCGAAGAAGCGCGTTTGCACCTTGTCCCAGCCGCCGAGCCCGAGCTGGTCGATCGTGAACTGGCCGGGCCGGACCGGGAAACGCTTCCGGTTCTTCGCGAGCACCTTGGGGACGACCGGCCGGTAGCCCCAGTCCGCGAAGACCTGCTGGGCGGCCGGAGTCCGGAGGAAGCGGAGGAACTGGTTCGCCTTCGCGGCATCGCGGGTGGCCTTCGTCACCGCGATCGGGTTCTCGATCAGGATGGTCGTCTTCGGGATCACGTACGGGAGGTTCTGGCCCTTCTTCGTGGCGCCGATCGCCTCGTTCTCGTACGAGAGGAGGACGTCTCCCTTGCCCGAGAGGAAGGTGTTCACCGAGTCGCGGGCGCTCTTGTCCTGGACGACGACGTTCTCGAAGAGCTTCAGCAGGTTCTGCTGCGCCTGCTTGTCCGTCTTCCCCTGCTTGCGCCAGGAGCCGTATGCGGCCATGACGTTCCAGCGCGCGCCGCCGGAGGTGAACGGGTTCGGCGTCACGACCTGGACGCCGGGGCGCAGGAGGTCGTTCCAGGTCTTGATGTGCTTCGGATTACCGGGCCGGACGGCGAAGACGACGACCGAGTCGGTGACGATTCCCTTGTACGACTGCTTCTTCCAGCTCGGGCTGACGATCCCCGCGCGTACGAGCTGGTCCATGTCGGGAGCGAGGGAGAGCTCGACGACGTCCGCGTTCAAGCCGGCGATGAGCGCGCGCGTCTGGTCCCCCGACGCGCCGTACGACTGCGTGAACGAGACGCCGCCGCCGGCGGCCGTCTTCTGGAACAGCGGGATGAGCGCGTCGTACGCGTCGCGCGGCGTCGAGTAGGCGACGAGGCTGAGCTGCGTGCCTGCGCCGCGCGCGGCGGCGAGCGGCGTGAGGACGGCGGAAACGGCGATCGCGCCGAGCGCGAGAGCGAGGGCGAGGTGACGACTGCGCATGGCTCGGGCTACTCCCTTCGATCGGGGCTCTGGTTACTCTTTATTGCTGACAAGAGTAGTAAACATAGTCGGAGAATTCGACAGAGTAGGGATGCATGCGCTCTCATGTCAAGCGCAAGCGAGCGAGGAGGTCTGAGGCAGATGTGGGTTTCGCGGCGAACGGACTACGCGACGAGGGCGGTGCTCGCGCTCACGCTCGAGGACGGGGGTCCTCTGAAGCTGGAGGAGCTCGCTCGGCGGACGGCGGTGCCGCAATCGGTGCTCGAGCAGGTGATGCCGACGATGCGGACCGCCGGGATCGTGCGCTCGGAACGCGGACCCTCGGGCGGCTACCGCCTCAACAAGAAGCCCGACGAGATCACGCTCGAGCGGATCGTGCGTGTCTTCCAGGGGCCGCTTGCGCCGATCAGCTGCGCGACCCGGCACAACCCCGAGCCGTGCCCGATGACGATCGGATGCTCGCTGCGGGGGGTCTGGGAGGAGGTTCGGGATGCGACGATCACGCTTCTCGGAGGCGTCACGTTCGCCGACCTCGCGTCACGCGCGGGCGGCCCGTGGCTCGACCCCTCGCTTCTCGTGGGAGCGACGCAGGACGCGGGGGGCGGCGGGTAGATTCAGCCCGTGGCCGTCGCGACCGAGCGGGAGTACGGGCTCTTCATCGGCGGGGAGCAGGTCGAGGCGGCCTCCGGCGAGCTCCGCGAGCTCGTCGAGCCGGCGACCGGAGAGCCGCTCGTCCGCGCGGCGATGGCGGGCGAGTCCGACGTCGACCGCGCGGTCGCCGCGGCTCGCGAAGCGCTCGACGGTGCGTGGGGCAAGACCCCGGCGACCGAGCGCTCGCGGCTCCTGCACGCGCTCGCCGACGCGATCGCGGCGAACCGCGCCGAGCTCGCCGAGCTCGAGACCCGCAACGTCGGCAAGGCGATCTCGTCCGTCAAGGCCGAGCTCTTCCAGGCGGTCGAGAACTTCCGCTTCTACGGCTCTGCGATCGCGACCATCGGCGGTTGCTCGAATCCGATCGGGGGCTCGCTCCTCTTCTACTCCCTGAAGGAGCCGGTCGGCGTCGCCGCGCAGATCGTCCCCTGGAACTACCCGCTGATGATGTCGACCTGGAAGCTCGCGCCGGCGCTCGCCGCGGGCTGCGCGGTTGTGTTGAAGCCCGATCCCCAGACCCCGCTGACCGCCATCCGGCTCGCGGAGCTCGCGGCCGAGGTCGGCTTCCCGGCCGGGACGATCAACGTCGTCCCCGGCGACGGGCCGACGACCGGGGCGTACCTCGTCCGGCATCCGGGCGTCGACAAGGTCGCGTTCACCGGCTCGACGAAGACCGGAGGCGAGATCATGCGACTCGCCTCGGAGCCGCTGAAGCGGGTGACGCTCGAGCTCGGCGGGAAGAGCCCGAACCTCGTGTTCGCGGACGCGGATCTCGCGAGCGCGATCCCGAGCTCCGCATGGGCGATCTTCTACGCGGCCGGCCAGAGCTGCGAGGCGCGGTCGCGGCTCCTCGTCGAGAAGCCACTGTACGACGAGGTCGTCGCGAAGATGGCCGAGCACGCCGCCGCGATCCGCGTGGCCGATCCGCTCGACGGCGACACGCAGATGGGCTCGCTCATCTCGACCGCGCACCGGGACAAGGTGCACGGATTCGTCGAGCGCGGATCGGAAGCGGGCGCCGAGGTGGTCACGGGGGGCGCCGTCCCCGAGGGCGCGGGCGCCTTCTACCCCCCGACCGTGGTCGCCGTCGAGAACGCGGCCGAGATCGCGCAGGAGGAGGTCTTCGGCCCGGTCGTGACGGTGATCCCGTTCGAGGACGAGGCCGAGGCGATCAGGATCGCGAACGACGTCCGCTACGGGCTCATGGCGACGGTGTGGACCGGCGATCCGGCCCGCGGCCATCGCATCGCCGCGCGGCTCGAGGCGGGCACGGTCGGGATCAACATGCCGTACACCGCCTTCCCCGGCGTCCCGTTCGGCGGCTACAAGCAGTCCGGCTTCGGACGGGAGCTCGGGCTCGAGACGCTCGAGCTCTACCTCGAGACGAAGAGCGTGATCGTCTCCACCGGCTCGCGTCCGATCAACCCGTTCGGGCTCTGAGGGCGCCTGCGGTGCACACCGGGATGCTCGGCGCCATCGGCGGGACTCCGCTCGTCCGTCTCGAGCGGCTCGTCGAGCCCGGCACGGCGGAGGTGTGGGTGAAGGTCGAGTCCACGAATCCGACGGGCTCGTACAAGGACCGGATGGCGCTCGCGATGATCGAGAGCGCGGAGCGCGACGGGCGGCTCCGTCCGGGACAGACCGTCGTCGAGTACACCGGCGGCAGCACGGGCACCTCGCTCGCGTACGTCTGCGCGCTCAAGGGCTATCCACTGCGGATCGTCTCCTCGGACGCGTTCGCGCACGAGAAGCTCCGCTCGATGGAAGCCTTCGGCGCGAAGGTCGAGCTGATCCCGAGCCCGGGCGGGATCACGCCGGAGCTCATCCCGCGCATGATGGAGCGCTCGGGCGAGATCGTGGAGGAGACGGGAGGCTTCGCGACCGACCAGTTCCGGAACCCCGACATGGTCGACGGCTACGCGAGCCTCGGCCGCGAGCTCCTCGAGCAGCTCGACGGCCGGCTCGACGCATACTGCGGCTACATCGGGACGGCCGGTTGCTTCGTGGGGGTCACGCGCGAGCTCCGCAGGGCGCTGCCCGACCTCCGGCGGGTCGCGGTCGAGCCGGCCGAGTCCCCCGTGCTCTCGGGCGGAGAGCCGGGAACGCACCGGATCGAGGGCGGAGGCGCGGGCTTCTGGCCGCCGTTGCTCGAGCGGGAGGACTTCGATGAGGTGGCGACCGTCTCGACCGATGACGCCTTCGCGCTGGCTCGCCGGGCGGCGCTCGAGGAGGGGCTCTGGTCGGGACCCTCGACCGGTGCGAATCTCACCGCCGCCCTCGACCTCGCACGGAGGCTGGGCGCCGGGAAGCGCGTCGCCACCGCGCTCGTCGACTCGGGTATGAAGTACCTCGCCGGCGACCTCTACGCCTGACGTGAGCTACCGCTGGGTCGTGCTCGGCGCCGGGACGGTCGCCGTCGCGAGCGGCGCGGCGATGTTCGTCACGGGCCTCCCGGTTCTGGCGCCCACGCTCCAGACCGAGCTCGACCTGTCGCTCGGCCAGATCGGCGTTCTCCTCGCCGCGGCGTGGGTGGGTTCGACGTTGACGCTGCTTCCCTGGGGGCTGGCCGCAGACCGGTTCGGGGAGCGGATCGCGCTCACGCTCGGACTCAGCGTGTGCGCGCTGTTCCTCGCGGGCGCTGCGTTCGCGACGACCTTCTGGGCGCTCTTCCTCCTCCTCGCGCTCGCCGGCGCCGCCGGGTCGAGCGTCAATTCCGCCAGCGGTCGTGCCGTCATGCAGTGGTTCGCGCCGAGCGAGCGCGGGTTCGCGCTCGGTATCAGGCAGTCGGCGATCCCGGCCGGCGGCGTGATCGGCGCGCTCGTCGTTCCGGCGCTCGCGGCGGCGGGCGGATCGAAGGCCGCGTTCTTCTTCCTCTCGGGCTTCTGCGCCTTCGGCGCCTTGATCGGAGGGCTCTTCCTCCGGCGCGGAAACGCGGGCGAGGACCTCGGCTCGACGTCGATCCTGCGCACGCTCGCCGACGCGAGGCTCTGGCGCCTGTGCCTGGGAAGCGGCGTCTACCTGTACGCGCAGCTCGCCCTGATCGGGTTCGCGGTCCTCTTCCTGCACGAGCAACACGGCGTGTCAGCGGGTCGGGCGGCCCTCGTGGTCGCGGTCTCCCAGGTCATCGCGGCCGGGCTCCGCATCGCGATCGGGCGCTGGTCGGACGTGCTGGGCTCCCGCGTGCGCCCTCTTCGCATCGTCGGCCTCGCCGTCGCGGCGAGCCTCACGGTGATCGCGGCGCTCTCGGCCGGGCCGCTGTGGCTCCTCGTCGCGGCGCTTGCAATCGCCGGCGGCCTCTCGATGGCGTGGAACGGGTTGTCGTTCGCGGCTGCCGCAGAGCTCGCGGGTCTCCGCCGGAGCGGGGCTGCGATCGGCTTCCAGCAGACCGTCCTCTCCGGCATCGGTGTCGTCGCGCCGCCGCTCTTCGCGGCGACGGTCACCGTCCTCTCGTGGCCTGCGGCGTTCCTGCTCGCTGCGGTCTTCCCCGTCGCCGGCTGGCTCGCGCTGCGCCCCCTCGAAGGACACTAGGCTCCGGTGCGTGCGGATCCTCGAGCGGCTCGACGAGCTGTACGCGATCGGCGGCGGGCCGGGTGCGAACCGGCAGCATCTCTCCCCGGCGGAGGATGCGGCTCACACGCTCGCGGCGAAGTGGATGCTGCAAGCGGGGCTCCGGGTCGAGGTCGACGAGGACGGCAACCTCCTCGGCCGCTCGGGCGAGGGCGACGACGTGTGGGTGGGCTCGCACCTCGACACCGTCCCGCAGGGCGGGCGCTTCGACGGGGCGCTCGGCGTCGTTGCCGCGATCGAGGCGGTCGAGCGCGAACGGTGTGGCTCCGTCGTCGTGTTCCGCGGCGAGGAGGTCGGCTGCGTCGGAAGTCACGCGCGGGTGCGCCGTGGCGGCCTCCCGACGGCGTTCCTCGAGCTGCACGTCGAGCAGGGGCCTGCGCTCGCCGCGGCGGATGCGCCGCTCGGCGTCGTCACCGGGATCGCCGGCTACGTGCGCGGCGAGCTCGTCTTCGAAGGCCGCGCGGGACATGCAGGGACCACGCCGATGGAGGGCCGCGAGGACGCGCTCGTGGCTGCGGCGGAGGCGGTGCTGCGGATGCGCGACGCGGCGCGCGGCCTACCGGGCGCGGTGGCGACGGTGGGGCAGGTCGACGTCGAGCCGGGCGGGATCAACGTCATTCCCGGGCGCGCCCGGCTCTCCGTCGATGCCCGCGCGCCGGATGCCGCGACACTCGATCGCCTCGTCGCCGCGATCGACTCGGGCTTCGAGCCGTTGCAGCGGACCGAGCCCGTGGCGATGGGCGCGGCGGCCGTCGCGGCGCTGCGGGAGGAGATCGCCGCGCGCGGTCTTCCCGTCGTCGAGCTCGCCTCCGGCGCGGGGCACGACGCGGGAATCCTGGCGGCGGCGGGCGCGGACGCGGGGATGCTCTTCGTCCGCAGCCTGAACGGCGGCGTCAGCCACTCGCCCGACGAGCTCTCGTCGGAGACGGACGTCGCGCTCGCCGTCGACGTCCTTTCGGGGGCGCTCGAGAGGCTCGTGCGCAGCGGGCGTTGAGAGCCCAGTACGTCGTGGGAGTGGACGCGTCCGTTTAGGCCAAATTGGCACAAGCTGTCTCGTCTGGAATGGATAGCGCGCCCCTACGGCGAAACGGAACGAGCTGAGGCCGCGGGGACTAGCGACGCTTGCCACGAGATCGTGGCCGTCCTATCCTCGTGGGCATAAGGGCCGTCGCAATCATCGTCGGGGCGATCGTCGGGCTCGCCCTCGGGGTCATCTTCACCGAGGTGATCTTCGCGAACGACCAGAGCTGGCCCGACGTCGTGCCGTTCGCGCTCGCGGTGCTGGGCGCGCTCGTGGGATCGTCGCTAGGTCGGCGCTATTCGGCCGGGCGGGCCGCGTCTAGCTCTCGCTGAAGACGATCGGCTGGGCGCCCTCCCAGAGCATCCTGCGCCCGAGCTCGCGGAGGTTCTCCGAACCCTCGATGATCGTCGCGAAGTGGTTCCCGGCGAGCGCGCCCGCCTTGCTCGCGAACGCGACGTACCCGTAGGCGAGGAGCACCTCGGTCTCGCTGACGCTGCCGGGGTAGAAGATCAGCTCGCCCGGGCTCGGATAGCGGGTCGCGTTCTCGGGGCCGATGCCGACGTCGAGGTCGCCCATCGGGATCCAGCCGCCCTCGCCCGACCAGCGGACGTGGATGATCCGCGAGTCGAGCGGCAGCATCTTCCGGAACGCGGCGACCGTCGCGGGCGCGGCATCCTCCTCGAACGTCGCGCCGAACCCGAACCCCCCCGCGCTGATCTCGAGCACCGCGCGATCCTACTTTCCGGCCACGGAGGAGACGTACGCGGCGACGGCTTGGATCTGCGTGTCGCTCAGCTTCGCCCGGAACGACGGCATCGCGCCCTCGCCGTTCGTCACCCGCTCGACGACGAGCGCGTCCGACGGCCTCGCGGCGTCGAGGTTCGGCCCGACCGTGCCGGTCGCGCCCGCGTCGGCTAGCGTGTGGCAGCCGACGCAGCCGGCCGATGTGAACACGGCCCTCCCGGCCGTGACCTCGGCGGGGGTCGCAGATGCCTTCTCGTCCGCAGGCTTGATCGCGATCGCGATCGCGACGACCGCCGCGACCCCGACGGCGGGCATCCACCAGTGCGTTCGTCCGGCATGCCGGAGGTTGTAGAAGAGCCGGGCCCAGGCGCCGAGGACCATCAGGCCGACGAGGACGAGCCAGGGACGGCCTGCGGTGTATAGGACCGAGAAGTGACCCGCGAGCATGGTCAGCACAACCGGCAGGGTGAGGTAGTTGTTGTGCACCGAGCGCTGCTTGGCGACGATCCCCGGCGCCGGATCCGGCTCGCGCCCGGCCTCCTTCGCGCGGATCAGCTCCCAGTGCGCGGGGATGATCACGAAGAGGACGTTCGCGGCCATGATCGTCCCGAGCATCGCGCCGACCTGTAGGAACGCCGCCCGCTGAGCGAAGAGCTGGCTCGTCCCCCAGGCGGCGATCGCGGTGAGGACGAGGATGCAGGCGCCGAGCCAGAGCTCGTGTCGTCCGAGCAGTCGGCAGAGGACGTCGTACACGATCCACGCGGCTGCGAGAAGGCCGACGCTGATCGCGATCGCCTCCCAGGTCGAGAGGTCCGCGACCGTCGGGTCGATCAGATTCGCGTGCGCGTCGAGGTAGAAGAGGACGACGAGGAGACCGAAGCCGGAGAGCCACGTGGTGTAGGCCTCCCACTTGAACCAGGCGAGGTGGTCGGGGAGCTTCGGCGGCGCGACCTGGTACTTCTGCACCTTGTAGAAGCCCCCGCCGTGCACCTCCCAGAGCTCGCCGCCGACGCCCGCCTCTGTGTCATCCGCGTTCTTCGGGGGCCGCAGCGACTGGTCGAGGAGGACGAAGTAGAACGAGGTCCCGATCCAGGCGATCGCGGCGATGACGTGGAGCCAGCGGAGGAGCAGGTCGAGCCAGTCGCGCCAGTAGGCGTCGAGCGCGAGCAGGGCGAAGGCCCCGCTCATCCCTGCTCCCAGCGGTCGCGTGCGATCGCGACGAGCTCCCGGCAGCCGGTGTCGAGCTCCTGCTCGTCCGTGTTGCCGATGCGCTCGCGGAGCACCTCGAGGATCTCGCGCTTCGAGCGACCGGCGACGAAGACCACGAAGCGGAAGCCGAACGTCTCCTCGTAGACCTGGTTCAGGTAGGAGAGCTCGGAGAGGACGACCGGGTCGGCGTCGTCGCCCTGCTCGGCCGCCGAGCGAACGGAGAGCCCACCGCGAGCGCCGATTGCCGGGTGCGCGTTCAGCGCCTCGAACTTGTCGTCGCGCCCGAGCGTGGCGAGGACGTCGTCGGCATGCTCGAGCGGGTTCTCGGTCGCGGCGAGCGCCTCGACGAGGCCGTTGTGTCCCTCGAAGAGCTCCGAGAGCTCCTCGACGCTCAGCTCCCGCGGTAGGTCACGCACGAGTACGAGGAGACGAGCAGGGGAACGTGGTAGTGACGTTCGACGTCGACGATCGCGAGCGTCAGGTCGACCTTCTCGAAGAAACCACCCTCGACGTAGAAGACGATCCGATACTCACCGGGCGCGAGCACGCCGTCCGCGAGCTCTGCGACACGGCCGTCCTCGTCCGTCTCCTGGAGCGACACGAGCTCCTTGCCGCGGAAGAGGCCGACCTTCATCCCAGCGACGGGCTCGCCGAGCTCGGTGTCCAGCACGTGGGTCGAGATCATCCGGTGAATCTTCGCGCCTGCGCGCGCTGGTCGCGAGCGATCGCCGCCTCATCGGCGTTGACGAGTGCGCCGCCGCGGACGACGTCGTCCCCGCCGACCAGCAGCCGGTCGACGCGGTGGGGCGCGGAGAGGACGAGCCCGGCCACCGGGTCCTCCGCTCCTCCCAGCTCGAGGACGTCCGTCCGCCAGATCGCGAGGTCGGCCTGCTTCCCCTTCTCGATCGAGCCGATGTCCTCGCGGCCGAGCACCGCTGCGCCGCCACGCGTTCCGAGACGGAGCGCCTCACGCGCGGTCATCGCCGCCGGTCCGCCGCGGCCGCGGGCGACGAGGAGCGCCTGCTTGACGTCGAAGAGGAGGTCGCCACGCTCGTTCGAGGCCGTTCCGTCGACGCCGAGCCCGACCCGCACCCCCGCGTCGACCAGCTGTCGCACCGGCGCGACTCCCGCGCCGAGGCGGAGATTGGAGGTCGGGCAGTGGGCGACGCCCGTCCCGGTCGCTGCGAAGTCGGCGACGTCGCTCTCCGACAGGTGGACGCAGTGAGCGCACCAGACGTCGCCGCCGAGCCAGCCGAGCTCGGTGAGGTACTCGACCGGCGTACAGCCGTACAGCTTCCGGCAGTAGGCGTCCTCCTCGACCGTCTCGGCGAGATGAGTGTGGAGCGGGAGGCCGGCGCGTCGGGCGAGCGCTGCGGACTCCTCCATCAGGCGGCGCGTGACGGAGAAGGGCGAGCACGGCGCGACGGCGATCTGGACGCGCGCGCCGGGGCCGGGCTCGTGGAGCTCGTCCACCACGCGCTCGGTGTCCGCGAGGATCGTGTCGAGCTCCTCGACCAGGTCGTCGGGCGGGAGGCCGCCGTCGGAGACGCCGAGGTCCATCGAGCCGCGCGAGGCGACCAGGCGCACGCCGAGCTCGCGCGCCGCCTGCACCTCTGCCTCGATCAGCCCGCTCCGGCCGTGCGGAAAGACGTAGTGGTGGTCGAACACGGTCGAGCAACCCGAGAGCGCGAGCTCGGCGAGGCCGGTGCGCGCCGCCGCGTATTCGGCCTCCGCGTCGAGTCGCGCCCAGACGGGGTAGAGCTCGCGGAGCCAGGTGAAGAGGTCGGCCTCCTGCGCGCGGGCGCGCGTGAGCGTCTGGAAGAGGTGGTGATGCGTGTTGACGAGCCCGGGCGTGACGAGCGCGCCTGCGAGGTCGATCCGCTCGTCCGCTTCCGGCTCGTCGCCCGAGCCGACTGCGGACACGACGCCGTCCTCGAGGAGCACCCAACCGTCGGCGTGCTCGGTCCCGGCGTCGTCCATCGTCACGACGTACGCGCGGGCGAGGAGCCGACTCATGTGCGACGAGGCGTCGTCATGCACGCAGCGGGACGATCTCGAAGCGGTCGACGTCGACGAGGCCGCGGTCGGTGATCTTCAGCTTCGGGATCACCGACAGCGCGAGGAACGCGAGCGTGAGGAACGGCGTGGCGCCGGACCAGCCGAGCCCGTGCGCGGCCTCGTTGCACGCCCGGCTCTGGAAGATGACGTCCTCGAGCGAGGCGTCGGAGAGGAGCCCGGCGATCGGGAGCGGGCACTCGGCGAGCACACGCCGGCCGTCGACGGCGACGATGCCGCCCCCGACCTCGGCCAGGCGCTCGACCGCGAAGGCCATGTCGCCGTCGTCCATGCCGACCACGACGAGGTTGTGCGCGTCGTGGGCGACCGTCGAGGCGAGCGCGCCGCGTCGGAGCCCCGAGCCCGCGACGAAGCCGACCCCGATGCGACCCGTCCCGAGATGGCGTTCTACGACAGCGATCTTCGCCAGGTCGCCGGCGGGATCGGCCACGGCCATGCCCTCGTCCACGACAAGCTCCCGGACGAGCGACTCGGTGACCACCTGGTCCTCGATCAGCCCGATCGCGCGCGCCGCGCCACCCTCCCACGGGATCGAGAAGCTCGCGGGCACGACCGGCTGGATGCGCACGGTCTCGCGCACCCAGTCCGGCACCTCGACGCGCGGCGGGTCGACGAGCCGGAGCCCGCGCTTCATGACCTGCTCGGGAGCGAAGGTCTCGAGGTCGCCGAGGATCACGAGATCGGCCTGGTAGCCGGGGGCGATCGCGCCGTGGCGATGGAGCCCATGCCAGAGAGCGGGGTGGAACGACGCCATGACGAGCGCGTCCTCGGGCGCGCTGCCGGCTGCGACTGCCTTCCGGACCATCCCGTTCAGGTGACCGTCGTCGACGATGTCCTCGGGGTCGCGGTCGTCGGTGCAGAACGCGATCCGGTTCGGCCCGTACTCCTCGACGAGGGGCAGGAGCGCGAGGAGGTTCCGCGCCATCGAGGCCTCGCGGACGAGGAGCCACATACCGGCGCGCAGGCGCTCGCGGCCCTCCTCGACGGTGAGCGCCTCATGGTCGGACGCGATCCCCGACGCGGCGTAGGCCTGGAGCTCCCTGCCGAGCAGTCCCGGAGCGTGACCGTCGACGTGCTCGGCGCCCTCGAGCTCGAGCTTCTCGAGCTCGGCCGGTGCACCTGCGACGACGCCCGGGAAGTTCATCATCTCCGCGAGCCCGAGCACGCGCCGCCGCCGCATCAGGGACTCGAGGTCGCCGGGTCCGAGGGGCCGGCGCGGCGACTCGAACGACGACGCCGGCACGCACGACGGCGCCATGAAGAAGACGTCGAGCTGGAGCCCCGACGACGCGTCGAGGAGCCAGTGGACGCCGTCGACGCCGAGGACGTTCGCGATCTCGTGCGGGTCGGCGACGACCGCCGTCGTTCCGAGCGGAAGGACGAGCCGGGCGAACTCGTCGACCATGAGCTTCACCGACTCCAGGTGCATGTGGGCGTCGACGAACCCGGGGACGACCCACTTCCCGGAGGCGTCGAGCGTCTCGCGTCCCTCGTACGACCCGAGCCCCGCGACCGTCCCGTCGACGATCGCGACGTCGGCCTCGAGCCATTCCTTCGTGAACACCGAGAGCACCCGTCCGCCGCGGACGACGAGGTCGGCGGGCTCGTCGCCGCGGGCGACGGCGAGCCTGCGGCGGAGCTCCTCCACGCGGCCAAGCCTACTGTCCGGTCGCCCGAATCACGCAACCGTCGAGCACCTCCCGGTGTCATATAGTCGCCCGGTCATTCGCGCGGGCGACAGGAGGAGCAGATGAGAAGGAAGTACGTGTGGAGCGCGCTCGTCGTCGGTCTCGTGGTCGGGGCGCTCGCCCTCGCCGGCGGCAGCGCGGCGAACCCGCAGGCGGCGTACAAGGTCGCCTGGATCTACCCCGGACCGCACAACGACCACGGCTGGTCGCAGGCGCACGACGCGGGGCGGCTGTACGTGCAGAAGATGCTCGGGTCGAAGGTGCAGACGACCTACAAGGAGAACATCTTCTCGAACGCCCAGGTACCGCAGGTCGTCGCCGGCCTCGTGCGCCAGGGCTACAACATGATCTTCGCCACGTCGTTCGGGATGCTCGAGAACGGCGTCAACGGGCAGCTCTGGAAGAAGTACCCGAACGTCAAGTTCGAGCAGGCGACGGGCACCGAGATCCAGAAGAACCAGTCGGAGTACTTCGGCGCCGCCGAGGACACGATCTACCTCTCCGGGATGGCGGCCGGGGCCGCCTCGAAGAAGGGCGAGATCGGGTACATCGTCCCCTTCGGCACTCCCGAGGTCGTCCGGCACCTGAACGCGTTCACGCTCGGCGCGCAGGCGACGCATCCGGGCGCGAAGGTCAAGATCATCTGGACGACGGCGTGGTATTCGCCGCCGAAGGAGACGGCCGCGGCGACGAACCTCATCGCCTCGGGCGTCGACGTGGTCGGTCAGAACGTCGACTCGGACGCTGCCGGCGTCTACGCGGAGAAGAAGGGCATCCCGTGGGTCGGCTACGACTCGAACGCGCAGGCCTCGGCGCCCAAGCAGTGGCTCACGGCGTCGGTCTACAACTGGGGCCCCTACTACCTGAAGCGCATCAAGGCGGCGCTGAACGGCACGTGGAAGCCCGGCTTCTACTACGGCTCGATCAACGACGGCTTCACGAAGCTCGCGCCGTACGGGCCGAAGGTGAGCGCGAAGACGAAGAAGCTGATCGCGGCGAAGCAGAAGGCGATCCAGTCGGGCAAGTTCAACGTCTTCCAGGGGCCGCTGTACGACCAGAGCGGCAAGCTCATGGTCCCGAAGGGCAAGCACCTGAAGGTCCTGCAGGACCTGTACACGATGCAGTGGCTCGTGAAGGGCGTCCAGGGAACCATCTCGAAGGTGCCGCCCCCGTAGCCCGGTGGCGGAGGGGCAGCCTGTCAGTGCAGTGAGCGAGAGAGGCGTCGGCTCGGCCGGCGCCTCTCCGGTCCCGGCCGTTCGCATGGTGGGGATCTCGAAGCGCTTTCCCGGGGTCGTCGCGAACGACGGCGTCGACTTCGACGCGGCGTCCGGCGAGGTGCACGCCCTGCTCGGGGAGAACGGCGCGGGCAAGACGACGCTCTCGAACATCCTCACCGGGCTCTACCGACCGGACGAAGGGTCGATCGAACTCTACGGGGAGCCGGCTTCCTTCCAGTCGCCGCGCGACGCGCTCGCTGCTGGGATCTGCATGGTCCACCAGCACTTCCGCCTCGTCGAGCCCTTCTCGGTCGCGGAGAACGTCGTCCTCGGCGACCACCGCGGGGAAGGTCGCCGCTTCCTCGTCCATCCGGGTGCCATCGAGCGCCGCGTGCGGGAGCTCGGCGAGCGCTACGGCCTGGCCGTCGAGCCGCGTGCGCGGATCTGGCAGCTCTCGGTCGGGGAGCAGCAGCGCGTCGAGATCCTGAAGGCGCTCTACCGCGACGCGCGGATCCTGATCATGGACGAGCCGACCGCCGTGCTCACCCCGCAGGAGGCGAAAGCGTTGTTCGTGACGCTGCGGGCGATGGCCGACGCCGGCAAGACCGTGATCTTCATCTCCCACAAGCTGCACGAGGTGAAGGCCGTCGCCGACCGGGTGACGGTGCTCCGCGGCGGGCGGACCGTCGAGACCGTGCATGCTGCCGACGCGACACCGCGCTCGCTCGCATCGCTCATGGTCGGCCGCGAGCTCGCGGAGGCTCGGCCCCGCGACGAGCCGAGGGCCTTGTCGGATGTCATGACGCTCGAGGTCGCGGGGCTGATCGTTCCCGGCGATCGCGGAGAAGTGGCGGTGAAGGACGTCACGTTCTCGATCCGGGAGGGCGAGATCGTCGGCGTCGCAGGTGTCGCGGGGAACGGTCAGCGCGAGCTCGCGGAGGCGCTCTCGGGGATGCGTGGACTCGAGAGCGGCAGCATCGCGGTCGGCGGCCGCCGCCTGCGGGGCGGCGATCCGCGGGACGCGATCCGGGCGGGCGTGGCGCACGTGCCCGAGGACCGGCTCGGGACCGGCCTCGCCCCGAGCCTGAGCGTGACGAGCAACGCCGTCATGAAGACGTACCGGACACGCTCCTACTCGCGAGGCCCGCTCCTCGCTCTTCGGCGGATGCGCGACGCCGCGCTTCGGATCATCGAGCGCTACGACGTGAAGACGCCCGGGCCGTCGACACCCGTGCGGAACCTCTCCGGCGGCAACTTGCAGAAGCTCGTGCTCGGTCGCGAGTTCGAGGACGACCCGCTCGTCCTCATCGTCGCGCAGCCGACGCGCGGCCTGGACGTCGGCGCGATCGAGACCGTGCACACGTACCTCCGGGGGGCGGCTGCGCGCGGCGTCGCGGTCCTCCTCGTGAGCGAGGACCTCGACGAGATCCGGGCGCTCGCAGACCGCATCCTCGTCCTCTACGAGGGCGAGATCGCCGGCGAGCTCCGGGCGGAGGACGCGACGATCGACGAGCTCGGGCTGCTCATGGCGGGGGGCCGCGAGTCGTGATCCGCCTCGAGCGCCGGCTCGGCCAGCCGTGGTGGCTGAACGTCGCCGTCCCCGCCGGCTCGCTCGCGGTCGCCTTCGCGATCATGGGCGTCGTCCTCCTCGCGAGCGGCCACTCCGTGTGGAACACGTACCGCGAGCTCTGGATCTCCGGCTTCACCGGGAACGGCGCGTTCTCGGCGACGCTGATCTCCGCGACCCCGATCCTCTTCACCGGGCTCGCAGCCGCGGTCGCCTTCCGCATGCAGCTCTTCAACATCGGGGCCGAGGGGCAGCTCTACTTCGGCGCGCTCGGCGCGTCCTGGATCGCGCTCCGGCTCGGCGACCACGGCGCGAGCTCGAAGCCGCTGTTCGTTCTCGCGATGTGTGTGGGCGGCGGCCTCCTGGGCGCATTCTGGGGGCTCATCCCCGGTGTTCTGCGGGCGTTCGCGAACACGAACGAGATCATCACCACGCTCATGCTCAACTACGTCGCGGGCTACCTCCTCACGTACCTGATCTTCGACAGCGGGTCGTACTGGCGCGACGTCTCGTCCCTGCAGGCGCGGGTGTTCCCGCAGGGGAAGCCGATGCCCTCCGGGGCCGAATGGTCGACGTTCGGCTCGAGCGTCGTCGTGCCGCTCGGCTTCCTGATCGGACTCGTCGTGGCCGCCGGCGTCTGGGTGCTCTACTCGCGTACCCGCTTCGGCTTCGAGGTGAGCGTGATCGCGGACTCGCCGCGCGCCGCGCGCTATGCGGGGATGAGGACCAGGCGGAAGATCCTCGCCGTGATGGCGCTCTCGGGGCTCATCGCGGGCATCGGCGGAGCGAGCCAGATCGGCGACTTCACGCACACGCTCGACCCGACCGGCCTGCAGGGGGCGGCGTTCGGGTACACGGGCATCGTCGTCGCGGCGCTCGCCCGCTACAACCCGTTCGCGGTCTGCGCCGTCGCCGTGCTCCTCGGCGGTCTCCAGAACGCGGGCTTCACGCTCCAGGGCGTCGACTTCCCGTCGGGCCTCGTCGGCGTGATGCAGGGGATCATCCTCTTCTGCGCCCTCGGCGGAGAGCTCTTCCTCCGCTACCGCCTTCGCGTCACGCGCCGGGCCCGGCCGCAGGCCGGCGCGAGCCCGGCGACGGAGGCCGCCTCGTGAGCGTCAACGCTCGCCGGCCGCTCGCGTTCGCGGGGGAAACCATGTTTCCCCCGGGTACACCCTTCTTCTGGACGACGTCGGGAACCGCCTGGTTCCCCACCACATCCCTCCTCGACGCTCGCGATCGTGAAAGAGCCCGATCGTGAGCGTCAACGACGGCCTTCTCGTCGTCGTCCTCTCGCAGGCGGTGCTGTACGGCACGCCGCTCCTGTACGCGGCGCTCGGGGAGCTCCTCGCGGAGCGCTCCGGCGTGCTCAACCTCGGTGTCGAGGGGATGATGCTGTTCGGCGCCGCGGCCGGGTACTGGGTGACGCACGAGGTGCACGGGAGCGAGGCGGTCGTGCTCACTGCGGCGGTCCTCGGGGCGGCTCTCTCCGGAGCCGCGCTGGCGCTGATCCACGCGTTCCTCACGATCACGATGCGGGCGAGCCAGATCGTCTCGGGCCTCGCGCTGACGATCTTCGCGGGCGGTCTCGGGCTCTCGGCGTACTTCGGGAACGAGCTGCATCTCGCGGACGTCCCCGCGTCGGTCCAGTTCGGGTCGATCGACGTGCTCGGGCTCGGCGATCTCCCCGTGGTCGGCCCGATCCTCTTCGACCAGTCGGCGCTCGTGTACGCGTCGTGGGTGCTGACGCTGCTCGTGGGCGTCTACCTCGTGCGCACGCGCTGGGGACTGAACGTCCGAGCGGTCGGCGAGGCGCCGGCCTCCGCGGACGCGATGGGGATCAGCGTCGGCAGCTACCGCTACGTCCACGTGCTGATCGGGGGCGCGCTGGCCGGAATCGGGGGCGCCTGCTACAGCCTCTCGATCACGCCGGGCTGGGTCTCCGGCGACACGCTCGTGAACGGCGCCGGTTGGATCGCCATCGCGCTCGTGATCTTCGCGTTCTGGCGAGCGGAGCTCTGCCTCGTCGGCGCCTACCTGTTCGGGGGGCTCTCCGCGCTCCCGTTCGCCCTGCAGGCGCACGGCGTGACGATCGCGCCGGAGCTCCTGCAGTCGCTCCCGTACGTGATGACGGTGGTCGTCCTCGTTCTCGTCTCCGCCGGGCTCGCGAAGCGGCGGCTCGGGGCTCCCGCCGCGCTCGGCGTGCCGTACGTGCGCGAAGAGCGGTAGAACCCCGCAGATGGACGTCCTGACCCCCCGCTCGCTCGCCGAGGCGCTCGAGCTCAAGGCGGCTCACCCGGATGCGATGCCGATCCAGGGCGGGACGGACGTCATGGTCGCCCTCAACTTCGATCGGGCGCGACCCGAGACGCTCCTGAACCTGAACGAGGTCGCGGAGCTGCGTGGCTGGTCGCGCGAGAACGGGACGCTCCGGCTCGGCGCCGGGCTCACCTACGCGGAGGCGATGCACGGAGCGCTCGCCGATGCGTTCCCGTCGCTGGCGGAGGCGTCCCGGACGGTTGGATCGCCACAGATCCGGAACCGCGGGACGATCGGCGGGAACCTCGGGACCGCATCGCCCGCGGGCGATGCGCTTCCTCCGCTCCTGGTCGAGCGCGCCGACGTCGAGGTGGCGAGCGCTCGGGGCGCGCGGCGCGTGCCGCTTCCCGAGTTCCTCGTCGGACCGAAGCGGAACGCGCTCGGGGAGGACGAGCTGATCATCTCCGTGCACGTCGCCCCGAGCGGCGCGCCGCAGACGTTCATGAAGGTCGGGCCGCGGAACGCGATGGTGATCGCCGTGTGCTCGCTCGCGCTGGTCGTCGATAGCGAGCGGGGCGAGCTGCGGGCGGCGTACGGCTCGGCCGGTCCGGTCACCGGGCTCGTGACCGCGGATCTCGCGGACGCGGAAGGATTCCCCGGGCGGGTCGCTGCCGCCGCGAGCCCGATCGACGACGTGCGCGGGACCGCCGCGTACCGACGCCATGCGCTGGGCGTCCTGGCGCGCCGGGCACTCGACCGGTGCCTCGCATGAAGATCGAGCTCGTCGTGAACGGCGACCGGCGCGAGGCCGACGTCTGGGCCGGCGAGAGCCTGCTCTCCGCGCTTCGCGACCGCCTCGGCCTCCCCGGGTCGAAGAACGCATGCGAGCAGGGTGAGTGCGGGTCCTGCTCCGTGCTCCTCGACGGGACGCTCGTGTGCTCGTGCCTGGTGCTCGCGGCGCAGGCGGGCGGGCACGAGGTCGTGACGGTGGAGGGGCTCGCGGCAGGCGATGAGCTGCACCCGGTGCAGACCGCCTTCGCGGAGGCGGGAGCGGTGCAGTGCGGCTTCTGCACGCCGGGGCTCGTCGTGGCGACGGAGGATCTCCTTCGGCGCAATCCGGACCCGAGCGAGGACGAGATTCGCGAGGCGCTCTCGGGCAACCTCTGCCGCTGCACCGGGTACCAGAAGATCCTCGACGCGGTGAAGCTGGCGATGGCTCGATGAGACATCTCCCTGGGGCCACCCCGCGCCACCACCCGATTTCGATCGTATCGGGGAAGGTGTCGCGGGTGGGTGGCGGAGTCGTGACATGAGCGCGACGATATGAGCGCGACCACGACCCAGCCCAGCAGGCGCGGCCACATCGGCGAGGCCGTCCGTCGCCATGACGCGATCCCGAAGGTCACCGGCGAGTTCGCGTACTCGAGCGACCTGCACGCCGCCGGAATGCTCTGGGGCCACACCGTGCGCAGTTCGCATCCACACGCACGCGTCATCGCCGTCGACACCTCCGACGCGCGTGCGCTGCCGGGAGTTCACGCGGTCCTCACCCACGAGGACGTCCCCGGACAGAAGACGTACGGCCTCGAGTTCCCGGACCAGCCCGTGCTCGCCGTCGACTGCGTCCGCTACTTCGGCGAGGCGGTTGCGATCGTCGCCGCCGAGGAGCCGGAGCAGGCGCGCCGGGCGGCCGCCGCGGTCCGGGTCGAGTACGAGCTCCTCGACCCGGTCGTCGACCCGGAGCGCGCGACGGAGCAGGAGCCGCTCCATCCCGACCGGCCGACCATGGGCCACGGCTACCGAGACGACCCACGGCCGAACGTCGTCCGCTCGCTGGTAATCCGGCGGGGCGATCCGGATGCCGAGGGAGACGTGACCGTCTCGGGTGTGTACGAGATCGGCCAGCAGGATCAGGCGTTCCTCGGGCCCGAGTCGGGCTTGGCCGTCCCGGACGGGGAGGGCGGGGTCGACGTCTACGTCGCGACGCAGTGGCTCCACGTCGACCGCGACCAGGTCGCGCCCTGCCTCGACCTCGACCCGGAGCAGGTGCGCATTCACCTGGCAGGCGTCGGCGGCGCCTTCGGGGGACGGGAGGACCTCTCGATCCAGGTCCACGCGGCGATGCTCGCGCTCCGCACCGGGCGTGCCGTGAAGATGTCGTACAGCCGCGAGGAGTCCTTCGTCGGTCACATCCACCGCCATCCGGCGCGCATCTGGGCCGAGCACCGCGCGAAGCGGACGGGGGAGCTCGTCTCGGTGCGGATGCGGCTCCTGCTCGACGGCGGCGCATACGCGTCGAGCTCGACCGCCGTGATCTCGAACGCCTGCGCCTTCGCGGTCGGCCCGTACGCCGTCGAGAACGTGCTCGTCGACGGGCTCGTCGTCTACACGAACAACCCGCCCTGCGGGGCGATGCGCGGATTCGGCGCCGTGCAGTCGTGCGTCGCCGCCGAGGCGCAGATGGACAGGCTCGCGGCCGCGCTCGACATCGACCCGGTCGAGCTGCGGCTCCTGAACGCGCTCGAGCCGGGCGGCAGTCTCCCGACCGGGCAGGTGATCGCGGGCTCCCTGCCGACGCGTGAGGTGATCCGGCGTGCAGCCTCGATCCCGCTGCCCGAGCCGGAGGAGCTGCCGCGCGACGTCATTCGCCTTCCCGGCGGCGCCGGGAACACCACTCGCGGCGAGGGTGTGCGGCGCGGCGTCGGGTTCGCGGTCGGCTTCAAGAACATCTGCTACTCGGAGGGCTTCGACGACTCTTGCGCGGCACGGGTCCTCCTCGGCGCCGACGGGAGGAGCGCGACGATCCACTGCGCTGCAGCCGAGGTGGGGCAGGGCGTCACGGACGTCGTCCTCCAGGTGGCGAGGACGGAGCTCGGGATCGACGACGTCGTGCTCGTGATCGGCTCCACGGCGCACGTCGGCTCGTCGGGCTCGTCGTCGGCGTCGCGGATGACGTGGATGGCGGCGGGCGCCGTCCAGCTCGCATGCCGCGCGGCCCTCGACGAGCGGGAGCGCACGGGCACGAGCGAGGTCGACGTCGAGCGCGTCTATCGCCACCCGCGCACGTTCGAGCTCGACCCCGAGACGGGTCAGGTCACGGGCGAGCGCGCGCACGTCGCGTTCGCCGTGTCGGCGATGCGCGTCGTCGCCGAGGTGGACGTCGACCTCGGGCTCACCCGGGTCGCCTGGATCGGGACCGCCCAGGACGTCGGGCGCGCGGTCAACCCGCTCGCCGTTGCCGGACAGATCGAGGGCGGCACCGCGCAGGGCCTCGGGCTCGCGCTGATGGAGGAGATCCAAGTGCGCGACGGTGTGATCGCCAACGCGAGCTTCACCGACTACCTGATCCCGACCTTCCTCGACATGCCGCCCGTCGTCTCCGAGCTGATCGAGGAACCCGAGCCAGATGCGCCGTACGGCGTCAAGGGTGTCGGCGAGCCGCCGACGGTCGTCTCGACGGCCGCGATCCTCTCCGCGGTGCGCGACGCGACGGGCCGCGAGCTCTCCCGTGTTCCCGTACGCCCCGACGACATCGTCGGCCTCTAGCGATCTCCTGTCCGGCCCCCGGGAAGAGCGGTCCGAGAAGAGGGGCCTTGCGGCCCCTCCCTGTTCACCCGGATGGAGGGGTGATCTCTAGAGACCGTGCACGCGGACGACCTGGATCGACCGACCGAGCCAGACCTGGCGGTAGATCGCGGTCCGGAAGATCGCGGGCTTGAAGACGGCGGGCTTCGCGATCGCCGACCTGACGACCTGCTGCCTCACCACCTGCTGCTTGGCGAGCGCCGGCTTCGCGACCTGTGTTCGGTCTGCTCCGCTCGCGACCGCGGGGACGACGCCGATGGCTCCGGTCAGGACTACGAGGGTGATCGCCAGGCGCTTCATCGTGTGCTCCTTTTGCGTGCCGTCGGTCATGGGCGGAGCGTATGAGCGGGTGTCGTCGGTGTCGTTCGCGCGCATGACATTGCAAACGTCACCGCCGTTACACAGACTTCGGCGACATGGAGTGGCCGTTGCTCGCGGATCTGCCCGCCGAGGACGTCGGGCAGCTCCTGTCGATCGCGCGTCGTCGGACGTTCGAGAAGGGCGAGATCGTCTTCCACCGCGAGGATCCCGCCGAGTCGCTGCACCTCGTCGTTCGCGGGCGCTTCGGCGTACGCGTGACAACGCCGGTCGGCGATACGGTCCTGCTGGACGTGGTCGGCCCCGGCGCCTCGTTCGGCGAGATCGCCTTGCTCCTTCCCGACTCGCGCCGCTCGGCGACCGTCTCGGCGCTCGAGGACGGCGAGACGCGATCGGTCTTCCGCGAGGACTTCGCCCGGCTCCAGCGCGAGCATCCCGGGGTCAAGGACGTCCTGCTCCGTCTGCTCGCCGAGCAGCTCCGCCGCGCGAGCGACCGGATCGTCGAGGCCCACTACGTCGATGCCGAGACGCGCGTCCGCCGCCGGTTGGTCGACCTAGCGTCGCTCTACGGCGGAGAGGGCGACCCGGCGATCCCGCTCACCCAGGAGGATCTCGCGGCGATGGCCGGCACCTCGCGCGCAACCGTGAATCGCGTCCTCCGGAACGAGCAGCGCGAGGACGCCGTCGCCCTGAGCCGCGGGCTCGTCACCGTCCTCGACGCCGACGCCCTCCGGCGTCGGTGCCGCTTCGGTCGCGACTAGCCGGGTCGCCGCTCGGGAAAGCGCTCGAGGCCGTCGTCGGGGATCGGCTCCCAGGGCGCGGCGTAGGCGACGAATTGGCGGTACGAGGGCCGGATGCCCGGGTCCGCGTCGAAGGCGCCGAGGCGGACGACGAGCACGTCGGGATCGTCACCCGGCCGGCTCCAGAGCGCGCTGCCACAGACGGAGCAGAAGAGCTTCGTCGCTCCGTCCGGCGGCTCGAACGCCTGGATCAGCTCCTCCCCGCTCAGCACGCGAAGCGATCCCGGCACGATCACCGCGTTCACCGACGCCGCGGTCCCGGTGCGGCGCTGGCAGCGGGTGCAGTGGCAGTAACGCGCGGAGACGAGCGGCTCCGTGACCTCGAAGCGGACGGCTCCGCACATGCAGCCTCCGGTGAGCGGCGCCGTCACGGGTGGAACGCTAGCGCGTGGCCCGGAAAAGAGGGAGAGAGGCTCACAGGCCTCTCTCCCTCTTCCTCCACGCGTGTGTCGTCGCTTCCGTCCTCGCTAGTTCATCCACGGCCCGGCGTCTCCGAGCCGGAACAGCTGGCCGTACCTGCTGTCGAACTTGGTCTGAAGCCGAATGTTGCTCTTCGCCGGCTTCGCGTTGTGATGCTTGGCAGGCACCTGCTTCGCTGCCGACTTCCCCGGCGAACCGGACGAGGCAGCAGACCCGAAGCTCACTGCGAGTGCGGCGACCACAACAGACGAGACCACGATCTTCTTGAACATTGTGAACCTCCTTTCCTGCTCTCGAGCCTCCGCCCGCTCGGTGACGCGCAGATGACACGCGGATGACAAGAGAGCCCCGGTCACGGGGCTCTCATTGGTTCGCGTCCGATCAGTGGGGAGGTCATGTGCTCGGCTCGGTGAGGCTCGAGTGTGTGGATCTGAGCTGGCAGGTGAAGGCGACGACGTGGTCGACGAACTGCCGGCAGCGCGGGCAGCCGCCGAGGTGCGGGGCGGCTGCCAGCAGCTCTGCCGTGGACGCCTCACCGTCGAGCGCCGCAGAAATCGTGCGGCGGACCCTGATACAGCGTCGATCGTCGATCGCGGCGCCCGTGCCCATCCCGATCAGACGGTCGGTCGGGCGGGCACGTGCGACGCCTCGACGTCTCGGCGGAGCAAGCGGTCGAGAAACCGACTCCGTCCCGCGGAGCCCGTCACGGCGCCCTGCTCGTCGGCGTGTTCCGGCTGAACCCGCAGCGCCTGGTACGCCGCCAGGCCGCGCAAGAGCATCTCCTCGTCGCGGGCTCGTGCGATCTCGTGCATCGTCCACGGGTGCATGCTCATGGTTCCTCCCTCGGTTGCGGTCTTGTCGCTCGGTGGGAGAATCCGGCGCGGCGATGACGGGCGGGTGACCGGTCGATGACGGGTGACGGGAAACTCGAGTTTCGAATGCTCGGTCCCCTCGAAGCCCGCGTGGACGACCGGTCGATCGCCCTGGGTGGCATGAAGCAGCGCGGGCTCCTCGCACTCCTCCTCCTCCGCCCGAACGAGGTGGTCTCTCGCGATCGTCTGATCGACGAGCTCTGGCGGGATCACGCGCCCGAGACGGCCGCGAACGCACTCGCAGCGCTCGTCGCCCGGCTGCGTCGGGTGCTTCCCGCCGACGTCCTCGTGACGAGATCCGGCGGCTACGAGGTGCAGGTCGAGCCCGAGACCGTCGACGTGTACCGGTTCGAGCGCCTGCTCGAGGACGGAAGCCGGGCGCTCGCGGCCGGTGATGCGGCGGGAGCGGCCGACCATCTGCATTCAGCGCTGTCTCTCTGGCGCGGGCGTCCGCTCGCCGACTTCACGTACGAGCCGTTCGCGGAGCCCGCGATCCTGCGGCTCGAGGAGCTCCGCCTCGGCGC
Source organism: uncultured Actinomycetes bacterium (assembly GCA_963708265.1). Classification (GTDB taxonomy): domain Bacteria; phylum Actinomycetota; class Thermoleophilia; order Gaiellales; family Gaiellaceae; genus GMQP-bins7. Next base: position 406,881 of record CAVPSC010000001.1, read on the forward strand.
CCTGGAGAACCGGATCGACGCCGACCTTGCCCTCGGACGACACGGCGACCTGGTCGGCGAGCTCCAACCTCTGGTAGCGGATCACCCCCTCCGGGAGCGGTTCCGGGGTCAGCTGATGCTCGCCCTCTATCGATCGGGGCGTCAGGCCGAGGCACTCGAGGTCTACCGCGACGGCCGGCGCGTCCTCCTCGACGAGCTCGGCATCGATCCGAGCCCCGCTCTACAAGACCTCGAGAAAGCGATCCTCCGACAGGATCCTGTCGTCTCTGCACCGGAGCCCGTCCTCGCCGAGTTGCGAGCCGCAGCCACCGAAGCATCACTCGGTGCGAGCGGAGCTCCAGTCACGGAGGGCACTCGAGCGCTTGCCGACGAGGTGCGCCCCGTGACCATCGTCTTCGCCGATGTCGTCGGATCCACCGCGCTGGGCGAGCGTCTCGCGCCGGAGGAGACCAAGGCGCTCGTCGGCGAGTGCGTGACCATCATGAGCCACGCGGTCGAGGAGTACGGCGGGACGGTGCAGGCGTATCAGGGAGACGGCATCTGCGCGTACTTCGGTGTGCCCGCTGCGCACGAGAATGACCCGGAGCGTGCTGCACTCGCTGCCTTGCGGATTCTGGAGCTGATGGACGAGTACACGCGCGACATCGACGAGGCATGGGGAATAGAGGGCTTCACCGTGAGGATCGGCATCAACACCGGCCGCGCCGGGGTCGGGCTCGTGGGCGCAGCCGATCCGCGAGCGGTCGCACTCGGCGACGCGACCAACGTCGCCGCGCGCGTACAGGGAGCGGCCGAACCGGGAACGATCCTCGTGGGAGAGACGACGGCGCGTCGCCTCACCCATCGCTTCGTCCTCGAGCCGTTGCACGAGATCACGGTGAAGGGACGCGAGGAGCCCGTGCTGGTGTCACGTCTCGTACGACCGTCTTCGCGCGAGCCCTTCTCCTCGACCACACCGAGCGTCGGCCGCGAGCAGGAGATCTCGGTGCTCGGGACCGTCGTCGACGATCTCCTCGCGGGTCGCGGGAGAATCGTCGTCCTCTCGGGCGCTGCGGGAATCGGCAAGTCGCGCCTCGTTGCCGAGCTCCAGTCGCTCGCCGGGGAGAGCGTCACCTGGCTCGAAGGCCACTGTCTCTCCTACGGGGGCCTCGCGCCGTGGCCGTTCATGGAGATCCTGCTCGGCTGGCTCGCAGCCGAAGCCGGAGAGCCCGAGATCGCCGTCAGGACGAAGGCTCGGGCGCGGCTCGGCGCGCTTCTCGGCGAGGAGCTCGACGACGTGCTCGCATCCCTCGGCCTCCTCCTGCGACTCCGGCAGGAGCCCGCGACGGGCTCGCCGGGGGCCGACGCAATCCCGAAGGCGTACCTCCGTTGGCTGGAGGCGCTCGGGGCCGAGCAGCCGGTGATCCTCGTGCTGGAGGACATCCAGTGGGCGGATGTCCCGACGCGCGAGCTGGCCGAGGCAGTGCTCGAGCTGACCGATCGCGCGGGGCTGGCACTCGTCCTGACCGACGAGCCGATCGCCGGGTCGGAGGGCGCAGCGCTGCGACTGCGGGCGCTGGGCGATTACTCGCATCGCGCGACGGAGCTCACGCTCGGGCCGTTGACGGACGAGGCCGCCGAGCAGCTTCTGACGGGCATGCTCGGAGCCGGCGTCGAGGCGGCCGTCTGCGAGCGACTCGTCCGAGAGGCCGAAGGCAATCCGCTGTATCTCGAGGAGCTCGCTCGCGCGTTCCAGGAGGGGTCGCTCGAATCGCGCGGGCGTACATGGACGATCACCATGCGCTCTCCCGAATTGCTGCCACCGACGCTCGAGAACCTCCTGATCGCGCGAATCGACCGGCTGGCGACGGAACCCCGAAAGCTCGCCCAGATCGCCGCGGCGATCGGTCGCACGTTCCCCGTCGACGTCGCCGCGCACGTCGTGGGGGAGGACGTGACGGAGCCCCTCGCGGCCCTGTTTCGCACCGAGATCGTTCGGGAGGTTCGTCGCTACCCGGACTTCGAGTGTGCGTTCACGCACGGTCTCGTGCAGGAAGCGGCCCTCTCGACGCTCACGGCCGCTGGGCGACGAGACCTCTACGCACGGGTCGCCGCGGGTTTCGAGGAGGTGCGCGCGGAGTCGCTCGACGACCACAGCGAGCGGCTCGCCCACTACCACGCGCAGGCCGGGAACCTCCCGCGTGCGCTGCGAATACGCCGAGCGGGCGCGCGCCGGCTCAGGCTAGCGCTCGACCCACCAGTTCTCCGGATGCCTTAACCGTGCCTTGGCGTCTGCGGGGAAGCACCGCCAGCTCACGAGCGGGCCAGGAGTGCGGCGGCGGCGGCAACCGTGAGAGCTGGGAACGCCGGCTCGATACCCGGAGAACCGGGTCCTCCTCGTGCCTTTGGAGAAGCTCCGAGGCACGAGTGTCGAAACTGCGTCTACTTCACCCAGAGCTGGCTGAGTAGTGCGCCCGAGGTCGGGTTGTACTGGTAGTTCCCGACCCGCTTGGAGACGAGGTCGACGTTTCGATCGTTGTAGATCGGCACGTAGGGCGCCTGCAACGCCAACGCGCTCTCGACCCGCTGCCAGCGGACCGTCGCCGCCGGCGGATCCTGAGCCTGGACGACGGACGCGTGGGCCATCTGCGCATCGATCGAGGGGTCACAGAACTCGGAGAGGTTCGTCTGCGCCGGCGAAGCCGGTACGAACGCCGCGCAGCTCACGAAGTACGGGAGGAAGAAGAAGGCGGACGGCACGGGGTCCCCGATATCGATGAATCCCGTCTGGGCGCCGACGCGCGAATCCGCCACCTGCGCGTAGTAGGCATCGAAGCTGCCGTTCACCACCTTGAGCGTCGCCCGGTAGCCGAGCGAGTGGAGGACGGACACCATGAAACGCTCTTGATCCCCGTTCGACTCGAAGGCCCAGACCGTCACGCGGGCGCCGGCGGTGCCTGAGCTCCTCACGAGGCGTCGTGCAGTCTCGAGTCCCCTCACCCCGCCCGGACCGTACGGGCAAGGGGGACGGTACCCAGGGATGCCGGGAGGCAAGTACCGACAGGTGGGCGCCTCCGAGCGACCGGCGAGGCGTCCAGAGGCCTGCCTGTCGCCGTAGGCGATGTTCACGGCGCGGCGCACGCGCACGTCGGTGAACGGGGCGGCGCGCGTATTCAGGAAGAAGAAGGCGGTCTCGAGCTTCGTGTTCAGGTGGAGCTGGCCCGGGTAGAGGACCGAGAGCCCGTCTATGACCTTCTTCGGCAATGACTGAAAGTCGCCCCCCAACGCAATGTCGGCAGCTCCCCGCTCGACGGCACGCAGCCGAGCCGCTTGGTTTCGCCGCGCCGCGCGATCGGTGCTCTGGTTGTCGCTGTTGAGCCTCCACGAGAAGGAAATCGAGTCCGGATATCCCTGAGGTTGTGCGTCGGCCGACCACTCGCGGAAGAAGCGATTGCGGACGAGCCGAATCGTCTTCGTCTTCTTCCCGAAGAAGGCGATCCGGTATGGGCCCGTGGCTGGGATGGGATGCGTCCCGACGTCTCGGGCCGGAGTCCCTGCCGGAACGGCGAAGGCGTCGGGCAGCGCGAGCTTGGCGAGGAAGTCGGGGTCGGGCGCGCTCAGATGGAAGGTGACCGTCCGGGCGCCGCGATCGGTGACGATGCCGCTTCCGAGGTCGCATGGCTTCCCGCGCACGCATCGGTTCGCCCCCACGACTCGCTCGAAGTCGTTGTCGCGATTCCCCTGAACTTCGAAGCGGCGCTCGACCGCCCGCTTGAAGTCGTCCGGCTGGACGAGTGTTCCGTTCGAGTAGTGGATTCCCGACCGGACCTGGAACGTGTACGTCTTCCCGCCGTATGTCGGGGCCGGGATCGCAGCGGCGAGGTCGGGAACGATCTGGTCCCCCTCGATCCCCCCGACCTTCCGAAACCCGACGAGACCGTCGTTGGTCACGAGCAAGATCGGAATGGACCCGACGGACAGGTCGATGGTCGTGACCGCGTTCGGAGAGCTGACACGCAGCTCGCCGCCCCGGTGCTCGAGCCCGGCCGACTGAACAGCCGCGTACACGCTCCCACTCCCAGGAGTCAGGGCGATCCCCGCGGGTGGGCTGCCGAGCTCGGTGGTCGCAAGCCTCTCGCCCGTCGAGGGATCGAAGCTACCGAGCTTCCCATCACCTTGGCTTGCGACCCACAACGTCTTGGCGTCCGCGGCGATGGCGTTCGGGCTCGGACCGACGTCGGGAATGAGGCCCTCCATCGAGCCGGTGCGAGGATCGATCTTGGAGACCGTGCCGTCTGCGCGGTTCGCGACCCAGACGGCGCCGGCACCAGTGGCCACTGCACTCGGCTCGACGCCGACTGAAGTCGAACGCAGGACCTGACCCGAACGGGGATCGAGCTCGACGACGGTGCCGGAGGCCGGGGACACGACCCACACGCGGCCAAAGCCGACGGCGACCTCGGACGCCCCGATCGCGGCGGGAAACGTCCTCGGCGCCCTGTTGCTGGACGGGTCGATGCGGGAGACGGTCCCGTCGACGGAGTTCGTGACCCACACGAAGCCTTCGCCGTAGGCGACGCCACTCGGGCCGTTACCGACCGGGATCTTCTCCACCTCGCGATTGATCGTCGGGTCGATCCTGGAGACGGTCCCGTCGAGGCCGTTCGCGACCCAGACCGCGTGGGCGCCGACGGCCACTCCTACCGGCCCGTCGCCGACGTCGATCCTTTGCTGCAGGGTGTTCGTCGACCGGTCGATGCGGGAGACCGTGTTGTCGTTGGTGTTCGTGACCCAGACGGCGTCCAGCCCTACGGCAATCGCGTTCGGGGAGGTTCCCACCGAGATCTGCGAGACGATCTTCCCATTCCCCGAGTCGATGACGCCGACCGAGTTGGGCTGCACGGTCGAGATGCCGCCCGAGCCGCGAGAGAAGAGAGGGCCCGCCACGACCGCGACCGTGACGAGCGCCGCCGCCGCCGCGATTGCCCACGGCAGCCGGCTCCTAGTGGCGGGCCTGGTCTCGACGAGGCCGAGCGCGGAACGGGACGCAGAGACGAGCTCGCCGCACGTCCTGTAGCGACGGCCCGGGTCCTTCGCGAGCGCCCGCGTGAGGACGCCGTCGACCGCCTTCGGAAGCTCGGGGCGCAGCTCGCTCGCGCGTTGCGGCTCCTCGTGGACGTGAGCCCAGAGGAGTGCGACGTCCGTCGCCCGGGGGAAGGGCGCGGTGCCGGTGAGGCACTCGTAGAGCACGCAGCCGAGGGAGTAGAGGTCCGATCGAGCGTCGACCTCGTCGCCTGTGATCTGCTCCGGCGCGACGTAGTCGAGCGTGCCGACGACGTCGCCGGGAGCGGTGACCCCGCTCAGCGATGCGGTTCGCTTGGTTAGCCCGAAGTCGGCGAGATAGGCATGCTCCTTGCCGGCCGCCTTCGCGATGAGCACGTTCGAGGGCTTGACGTCTCGGTGGACGAGGCCCTTCTCGTGCGCTGCGTCCAAGGCCTCGGCGACCTGCTCGAGGATGTCGATCGCGCGCTGCGGATCGAGTGCGCCCTCGTCGGCCACGAGCTTCGCGAGGTCGGTGCCGTCGACATAGCGCATGGCGAGGAACAGCACACCGTCGTCGTCACCTGCGTTGAAGATCGGGACGATGTGCGGATGGTCGAGCGAGGCGGCGATCCTGGACTCGCGCAGGAAGCGCTCCCGGAAGCGCTCGTCTTCGGCGAGCTCGGAGGCGATCACCTTGAGCGCGACGTTTCGCCCGAGCTCGATCTCCTCCACTCTGTAGACGGCGCCCATCCCTCCGCGACCGATGAGTGCCTCGATCCGGTATCCCGCGAGCTGGCTGCCGACGATTGCGTCGGAGCTCCTCCGAACGTCCATCGGGCCAGTGTGGGTCAGGCAAGCAACATGTGCAACGTCCGTGGGAGCCGAGGGCTGGTGAGGGTCCGACGTCGGGCGGCGTGTCCTACCGAGAGAGGTCGTCGAGGAGCGCGCCGAGCAGCCGGTAAAAGCGTTGTGTGCTCGCCACGCTCACGCGTTCCCCCGGTGCGTGCGGCCCGCGGATGTCGGGGCCGATCGAGATCATCTCGATGCCCGGGATCCGCTCTCCGATGACGGCGCACTCGAGACCTCCGTGCACGACCTTCAGCGCGGGCGCCTCTCCGAAGACGCGCTCGTGCGTCCGACGCGCCGCGGCGAGCAGGTCGGACGTGAGGTCGGGCTCCCACGGCGGGTACGAGCGACGCACCTCGAGCTCGGCGCCGGCGAGTCGGGCGGCGGCCGCGATCGTCGCCTCGACATCGTCCAGCGCGTGCGCGTTCGCGCTCCGCGTCATCGAGCCGAAGGACAGCACCCCGTCGTTCGACTCGGCGACCGTGACGCTCGAGCTCGTCTCGACGGCGCCGGGGAGCGAGGGCGTCATCGCGATCACGCCGCTCGGCAGGGTCGCGAGGAGGTCGAGCGCCCGGGCGGAGGAGACCTCCTCCGCCGCGGTCTTCGTCTCGGCCGGCGAGATCGTCATCGCCACGCCGTCGTCCGTTCCGGCGAACTGCCGGCGGAGAGCTGCGAGCTCGCGCTCGGCCGCCTCGCGGAACGCCGTCTCGCGCTCCGCCGCGAGCGACACGACCGCGCGCGCGTCCCTCGGGATCGCGTTCCGGCTGACGCCGCCCTCGAGGAGCGCGAGCCGGAACGATGTCTCCAGGTGTGCGTGGGAGAGGATGCGACCGAGCGCCTTGATCGCGTTGACTCGTCCGGCCGCGATGTCCGCTCCCGAGTGGCCGCCACGCGCTCCCGCGAGCGTGACCTGGAGCCCGACGCTGCCGGGGGCGACCGGCTCCGGAGGCAGCGCGAGCCGGACGAAGGTGTGGATGCTTCCCGCGCACCCCACCGTGATCGTCCCCTGCTCGTCGCCGCCGTCCAGATTCACGAGCAGCCGGCCGGCGAGGAGGCCCGGGTCGAGTGCCTTCGCCCCTTCGAGGCCCTGCTCCTCGGAGACGGTGAAGAGGAGCTCGAGCGGGCCGTGCTCGACGGTCTCGTCCTCGCCGACGGCCATCGCCGCGGCTACGCCGATGCCGTTGTCCGCGCCGAGCGTCGTCCCGCTCGCTGCGACCCAGCCGTCCTCGAGGACGACCTCGATCGGGCCGGTCCGCGGGTCGTGCGGGCTCTCGGGATCGCGCTCGCAGACCATGTCCAGGTGCGACTGCAGCACCACCGTCGGCCCGTCGTCGCGTCCCGCCGACGGCGGCACGCGCACGACGACGTTGCCCTCGGCGTCGCGCTCGGTCGCAAACGCCGAACGACGTGCCCACTCGAGCACGTGCTCGCGCACCTGCTCCTCCTGCTTCGGCGGCCGGGGGATCCGCGTCAGCTCCAGGAAGCGCGTCCACACGAGCGCCGGCTCGAGGTCGGCGAGAGCGCCGCTTCGGGTCACGCCGACGGACGTTCGGCGGCGATTGCCTCCGCCGGCCCGTCCGCCCGGAGCTCCTCGAGTCGCCCCCGGCGCCAGGCCTCCGTCGGCGCGAGCTCGTTGAACGTGTAGACGTGGAAGCCGCCGACTCCGGCGGACTCGTCCTCGACCGAGGCCAGGCCGTCCACGAGCGCGTCGGGCGCGTACGTTCCCGCGCCGTCGAGCTCGGCCTCGAGCCGGTCGACGCCGGCGACGCCCAGCCGCCGCGAGATCCGCAGGAGCCGCTCCGCCTCCACCACCCCCGGGATGCCGACGTACACCGGCAGCGAGACGCCCTCCTCGCGCAGCTTCCGGACCCAGCGGTCGATCGCGGACGGGTCGAAGCAGATCTGCGTGATGACGTACGAGGCATAGGGCGCCTTGTCGCGCAGCGCCTGCACGAGGACGTCGTCGGGGATGAACGGGTGGGGCTCGGGGTAGCCGACGAATCCGATCTCCTGCAGACCGTGTCCGAGCTCGCCGGCGGCGACGAGCACGGAGAGCGCGTCGGAGAACTCCCCGAGAGGCTCCTTCGCGTCGCCCGCGATCACGAAGAGCTCGCGCACGCCGGCGTCGTCAAGGCGGCCCAGGATCGATTCGAGGTCGGTCGCGGTCGAGCACGAGCCGGGCCCCGATGTGCGGGACGACCGTGTAGCCGAGCCTCGCGAGCTCCTCGGCCGTCCGGAGCGTGGCTTCGAGGCCGCGCTCCACGTTGCTCGTGACGGTGAGCTTCACCTCGGTCGGGACGTTCTCGGTGACCTCGCCGATCAGGCTCGCCGACGGGTACACCTCGTAGCGAGGGCTCTGGAGGGCGTCTGCGAGTCGGATCACGGCGAGCACGCTATACGCTCACCTCTCCTCCGAGACGAAGGGAGCGAGCGGTGATCAGAGTGTTCGTCGTCTACGAAGGCGAGCCCGACGCCGAGCGGTACGCCGAGCACGTCGCGCTCTGCAAGAAGGTCGAGGGAGCGACGTTCCGTCACGGGAAGGTGTTCGGCGCGCCCGTCCGGAGAGCCGAGCTTCCGCTACTACGCCGAGTTCGAGTTCGCGGACATGGATGCGTTCAAAGCGGCCGCCCGGACGCCGGAGTTCACGGCCACCGGCGTCGATGCGACGGCCATGGGCATCCCGCGGCAGGCGCACTTCGCCGACATCTCCTGATGGCGGAGCCGACCCACCCGCGGCCGCAGGACCCGGCCGACCTCGGCTTCGAGACGATCGTCTACGAGAAGGCGCCGCCGCGGGCCACGATCCGGCTGAACAGGCCGGACGTCCTCAACGCGTTCGACTTCAGGATGCTCCGCGAGATCGCGCGTGCGTGCGAGGACGCGTCGTGGGACGACGACGTTCGCGCCGTGGTCGTCACCGGGACCGGGCGCGCGTTCTGCGCCGGTGCGGATCTCCGTTCGTGGGACGAGGACTATCTCGGGCGGCCGAAGGAGTACTGGAAGTGGTTCGGCGCCTTCAAGGACATGCACGACCGGCTCCGCGAGATCGGCAAGCCGACGATCGCGCGCGTCAACGGGATCGCCGTCGGCGGCGGGAACGAGCTGCAGATGGCCTGCGACCTCGCGGTGATGGTCGAGAGCGCGTTCATCCGCCACGTCGGCCTCGAGCACGGCTCGGTTCCGGCCGGAGGCGCGACGCAGTGGCTCTCGCTCATGGTCGGAGATCGGCGCGCGCGCGAGATCGTCTTCCTGTGCGACCGGATCCCGGCCGAGCAGGCGGCGGAGTGGGGGCTCGTGAACAGAGCGGTTCCCGATGCCGACCTCGACACGGCCGTCGACGAGTGGGTCGAGAAGCTCGCCGCGAAGCTCCCGCAGACCACGCGCTACGCGAAGCAGCACCTGAACGTCTGGCGCGACCTCGCGTGGCACCAGACCGTCGGCCACGCCCGCGACTGGCTGGCGCTCTCGATGCTTGGAGACGAGGCGCAGGACGCGGTCAAGGCGTTCCTCGCGCGCGACAGGAGGTAGCGATGTCCGATGTCCTCACCGACAGGACGGGCCCCGTCCTCACGATCACGCTGAACCGGCCCGACGTCTACAACGCGTTCAACCGCTCCCTGCACGCAGCGCTTGCGGACGCCCTCGTGCAGGCGGCGGCGCCGGAGATTCGCGCCGTCGTGATCACGGGCGCGGGGCGCGGCTTCTGCGCGGGTCAGGATCTGAACGAGTTCCGGCAACTCTCCGGCGCGATCGGCGACGCGCTCGAGCAGACCTACCACCCGAACATCCGGGCCATCCGCGAGCTCGAGAAGCCGGTCCTCGCGGCGGTCAACGGCCCGTGCGCGGGCGCAGGGCTCTCGCTCGCGTGCGCCTGCGACGTGCGCATCGCCTCGAGCGACGCGACCTTCGTCCCGGGGTTCATCGGAATCGGCCTGGTCCCGGACGCGGGCGGCTCGTGGTTCGTCCACCGCCTGCTCGGGTTCTCGCGGGCGTTCGAGTGGATGGTCTCGAACCGGCGGCTGGGCGCGGACGAGGCGCTGGCCTGGGGCCTCGTCTCCGAGACCGTGCCTGCCGAGCGCTTCCCGACACGCGTGGACGAGCTCGCCGCGTGGTACGCGGCGCTGCCGACGAAGGGTGTGGCGCTGACGAAGCGGCTCTTCGAGCACGCGTACACCGCATCGCTCGAGGAGCAGCTCGCGCTCGAGGCGGAGCTCCAGCACGTCGCGACGCAAACGGAGGACTTCGGGGAGGGCGTGCAGGCCTTTCTCGACAAGCGGGTCCCCGACTTCGAGGGCCGGTAGGAGGGGAGGGAGGCAGCGGCCTCCCCGCTGATTTCGCCGCGACACCACCGCCCTTCCGGCGCGTCGCGGCCGGGCTCTCGAAACCCGGCGCCCGGAGGTTCGCTACCGCGGATCTGCGGGCGCCGCTCCTGCTCGCGCTAGGGTCGCCGCCGTGGAGGTACGGACGGTCGACTACCACACGGGCGGCGAGCCCTTCAGGATCGTCACCGGCGGCGTCGGCCCTCCCGCGGGCGCAACCATCCTCGACAAGCGGCGCGATGCGCTCGAACGCCTCGACCACGTCCGCAAGCTCCTCGTCTTCGAGCCGCGCGGCCACGCGGACATGTACGGCTGCTTCGTCGTGGAGCCGAACGACGAGGGCGCGGACCTGGGCGTCGTCTTCTTCCACAACGCGGGCTACTCGACCGCGTGCGGCCACGGGACGATCGCGCTCGTCACGTGGGCGCTCGACGAGGGAGTCGTCGAGCAGCGGGAGGGGGAGAACCGCGTCGTCGTCGACGTCCCGTCCGGCCGCCTCGAGGCGGTGGCCGAGACCGTCGGCGGGCGTGTCCGGTCGGTGCGGTTCAGGAACGTCCCGTCGTTCGTCTGGGCTGAGGGCCTCGAGCTCGGCGAGCGCTCGCTGGACATCGCCTTCGGCGGTGCGTTCTACGCGTCGCTCGAGGAGCGCGTCGAGCCGCAGGAGCTTCCGCGGCTGATCGAGCTCGGGCGTCGTCTGAAGCGTGAGGTCGAGGAGTGGCAGGACGTCGTCCACCCGCTGGAGCCCGAGCTTCGCGACATCTACGGGGTGATCTTCTGGCAGGAAGAGGACGGGAACCCGCTCACGCAGCGGAACGTGACCGTGTTCGCGGACGGCGAGGTCGACCGCTCACCGTGCGGGAGCGGGACGTCGGCGCGGCTCGCGCTGCTCGACCGCTCGGGGAAGCTTCCGCGGGGCGAGGAGCTACGCCACCTGAGCATCGTCGGCTCGGAGTTCCGCGCCCGCGTGGTCGGCGACGCCGAGGTCGCCGGGCTTCCGGCGGTGATCACCGAGGTCGAGGGCAGCGCCTATCGGACGGGCGAGCACGTCTTCACGCTCGACCCGGCCGACCCGCTCGCCGAGGGGTTTCTCCTCCGTTAGCCCTCGCCGAGGAGCTTCAGGATCTCGCCGTCGTCGGGGAATCGGCCGGCTGCGCGCTTCGAGAAGACGAGGTCGCCGTCGGCGAGGACGTCGAACTGCCCGCTCCCACCCGGCGTGGTCGTCGCTTCGGCGCTCGTCTTCGAGGTGATCTCGGCCGCGAGACTCGCGGCCCGTTCGTCGTAGCCGCTTCAGGTCGGGCAGTAGACGATCTCGACCGTCATCGGCTGCAAACCCTAGCGCTCCTCTCCGCCGTCGAGCCCATCTCGGGCGCACTGGACGGGCTGCCGATCGGGTTCATCCCGCCTTTACGATCCGGTGTCCGGGCCGTTGTCACACTCGGCGGACCGAAAGGAGACAGCGAGTGAAGAACTTCAAGCTCGTCGCGACCGCCGCGGCAGCCCTGGCCGCCGTCGTCGCGACAGCGATCCTGATCGTTCAGCCCGCTTCCTCTGCGACAGAAACCGCACAGGCGTTTCGCTCCGGCCCACCGGCTGTCCCCACCGGCCAGATGGCGCTGTTCGGCCACGTCAAGACCCTGAGCCGCAAGGGACGCGGCTATGTCATGCGCTTCGACCCGGCCTGGTTCACGAGCGGCGTGACCGCCAACACGGCCGCGGCGCAGGACGGCGCGGTTCCTCCGGGACAGCCGGTCCCGAACGACAACTATGTCGTCGACGAGGGGCATCGCCTGCTGACGTACGTCGTCCCGAGAACAGCCCATGTCACGGTGCTGACCAAGGGGCCGGTCTCCACCCCCGTGACCGTTGCCGAGCTCGCGCGGATCGTCAACGGCGGCACGCACCGAACGCTCTTCGAGCAGCTCGAGACGGGGGTCTGGATCGTCGTCCGCGTCGACACCGTGCGCTCGATCGACCAGCAGTACCACCCGTAGCGATCGTGACGGTTCGGGCGGCGGTTCCGTCGCCGCCCGAGAGCCGTCGCGCTCAGCTCCAGGCCTCGAGCGCCAGCTCGAGGTAGCGCGTGCCGGCCACCGGGCTGTCGTAGTACGGCTCGGCGTCTCGGAAGCCGAGTGAGCGGTAGAGGGCCAGCGCCCGCTCCATCGACGGGAGCGTGTCCAGGAGCATGCGCTCGTAGCCCGCCTCGCGCGCCTCCTCGACGATCGCCTCGGCCAGTCGGCGCCCGAGCCCCGTGCCACGGTATGCGTCGCGCACGTACAGCCGCTTCATCTCGCACGCGCTCTCCGATCGCGGCCGCAGAGCCACGCAGCCCGCGGCGTCGTCACGATCGAAGGCGACGAGCAGGCGACCCGCGGGCGGCAGGTACTCGCCCGGGAGCTCCGCGAGCTCGCGATCGAAGCCCTGGAACGAGAGGTCGATCCCGAGCTCGCTCGCGTACTCGCGGAAGAGCGCGCGCGCCGTTTCGATGGCGGCCGCCCCGTTTGCGTGCTCGATCCTCGGCTCGGACATCGCGCTCGAGCGTAGCCCCGCCCGGTAGCCCCGGTGGTGACGCCGTCGCACTCGAGAACACGATCGAACTCGGACGGTCCTACCTCGCGGCTGCCCGAGAGACGCACGTACCCGAGCGCTGAGAGGAGCTACGCCGAGGCGTGGTTTCGGACCCTGCGCTTCGCCGATCACTTCCTAGATCGTCTTGAACTGCTCGAACGGCTGCCGGCAGTCGTCGCAGTAGCGAAGCGAACGGCACGGGGTCGGGCCGAAGAGGTTCTCGAGCCGTGTGTCGCTCGAACCGCAGTACGGACAGCGAAAGCCGCGCTGGAGCTGGACGAGCGTGAGCTTCCCGGCCGGGCGAGGAGTCGGAGGCGCGAAGCCCGCCTCGCGCAGCTTGTCGCGGCCCTCCGGCGTGATCCGGTCGGTCGACCACGAGTCGTCGAGGACGACGCGCACGTCCGCCTCGCCCCCGAGCTCCTCCACCTTCGCGCGCATCGCCACCTGCATCGTCTCGAGCGCGGGGCAGCCCATGAACGTCGGCGTGAAGTCGATCCGTACGCGATCCTCGTCGACGGCGACCTCCTTGATCACGCCGAGGTCGACGAGCGAGATCACCGGGATCTCCGGGTCGGGGATCTCGGCGAGAGCCGCCCAGACCTCGTCCGCGGTCACCACTGCGCCCCCGCCGGCGCCGAGCGACGCACCAGCGTCATCTCGGAGAGAAGCTCGGCGAGCTCCGCCTCGTGGGCTCCACGCGGCACAGCCTCGACCTCCGGCAGTGCGCGTCCGAGCCGCTCCTCGGCGCGTACCCGGAGCTCGGCCCGGAGCTCGTCGTCGAGGACGCCGAGCGCGTACGGCCAGAGCTCGTCGACGGCCTCGTTCAGCCGTGACCGACCCTCGTCGGTCGCGAGCAGCCGGTCGACCCACATGTCCGCGTGCATCCGGTGGTACGCCTCCTCGCGGTCGATCTTCGCCGCCAGCGCCGCCACGTCCGGGTCGTCCGAGGACTTGAGCGCCTCGAGCCGGATCTCGTCCGCGGTCTCGTACAGCCAGTGGCGGGCGATCGTCCGGGCCCACTCGAGCCGGCGGAGCTGCACGAGGGGCGCGCAGCGGTAGTCATCGGCATCGCGGTCGAACGCCAGCTCGTCGGCGGTCGTTCCGAGCTCGGCCGCCGCGAGCTCGTAGAGCGCGCGCGCGTGCCCGATCTCGTTCTGCGCGATCGAGGAGAACGCGACGTCCTCCTCGAGGAAGGGCGCGATCCCGGTCCACTCCGAGTTGCGCCAGCCGAGGATCAACTCGTCGTCTGCGAGCGCGAGCAGCAGATCGGTGCGCTCGCTCACGCGTCCTCGGCTGCGCCCGGCGCCATCTCGAGCGTCCCTGCCCTCTCACGCGCTTCCCGCAGCCGCGCCTTGATCGAGTAGCCGTCGACGCGCCGGTACTTCATCTCGAACTCGTCCGGGAACTCGTCGATCTCGTAGACGTCCTCGCGCGGGACGAGCCAGAGGGCGACCGACTCCTGGCGACGGCCGTACTGCTCGCGCGCGTAGATCTCGGCGAAGCGCCCGTCGGGTGCGGTCACGGAGCCCGCGTGCTGGAACGCCTGGCCCTTCCGCTCCTGCCGGAACACCTCGAAGACATGGCTCACGTCAGGCGGCCTCCGCGAGCACGACGCGCTCGACCCAGGCCACGTCCTCGCGCGACAGCCGGCGGAAGGCGAGCCTCTCCGCCGACGCGGGGCCGTGCCCGGTGACGACGGCGCGGAGCTTGTCCCAGTCGGGCTCGGTGTAGCGCCAGGTGCCCGTCTCCTCCTCCTTCAGCAGGTTCGGGTCGGGGATCTCGAGGCCGAGCTCGCGGATCTGCGGCACGTAGCCGTCGAGGAACTGCTGCCGCGCCTCCTCGTTCCCCTGGCTCTTGATCCGCCACACGTACATCGGGTCCTGATCGGCGGGGATCGGGTTGCCGTGGAAGTGCATGATCGGCTCCCACCAGCGGTCGAGCGCCTCCTGCACGAGCCCGAACTGCTCGTCCGTGCCGGTGACCATGGCGAGGATCACGTCGCGCCCGTGGAGGATGTGGAAGGACTCCTCCCAGCAGATCTTCTTCATGATCCGTGCGTACGGCGCGTACGAGCACTTGAGGAGCGCCTTCTGCGAGACGATCGCCGCGGCGTCGACGAGCCACGCGATGACGCCGACGTCGCCCCACGTCTTCGTCGGGTAGTGGAAGACGTTGTGGAACTTCGCCTTGCCCGAGACGAGGTCGTCGAGGCAGGCGCTGCGCGGCTTCCCGAGGTCCTCGACGACGCGGTAGATGAGCTGCGCGTGGCCGACCTCGTCCTGGATCTTCGCCGTGAGCGCGAGCTTCCGCTGCAGGGTGGGGGCACGGAGGATCCAGTCGCGCTCGGGGAGGACGCCCATGAGCTCCGAGTTCCCGTGCATCTCGATGAACTTGACGAGGCTCGCGCGGTACTCGTCGGGCATCCAGTCGCCGGTCTCGACCTGGCCTCCGGACTGCACGTAGTCGAGGAACTCCCCTGTTCTCGCGTCCAGTTTCACATCCACCGTGTCGCCTCCCTACCGAACGGTCGTTAGCATCCAGTCTAGTGGCCGAGCACACGGTAGGCGTGATGCATCCGGGCGAGATGGGGGCCGCGCTCGGGGGGCTCCTGCGCGGCCGCGGCGTGCCGGTCCTCTGGGCCTCGGAGGGGCGGAGCGCGGAGTCCGCTCGCCGCGCCGCGGAGGCGGGTCTCGAGGACGCCGGCTCACTCGAGAGCCTCACTGCCCGCTGCGACGTCCTCCTCTCCGTCTGCCCGCCGCACGCGGCGCTCGACGTGGCTCGATCCGTGGCCGGCTTCGAGGGTGTCTTCGTCGACGCCAACGCGATCGCTCCCGAGACCGCGCGCTCCGCCCCCGCTGCGCTCGGCGGTCGCTTCGTCGACGGCGGGATCGTCGGGCCGCCGCCTCGCTCCCCGGGAACGACCCGGCTCTACCTCTCGGGCACCGACGCAGGGGAGGTGGCCGGTCTCTTCGCCGGCACGGCCCTCGACGCGAGAGTCGTCTCCGCCGAGATCGGCGCCGCGTCCGCGGTCAAGGTCGCCTACGCGGCGTGGACCAAGGGGACCGCAGCGCTCGTCCTCGCCGTCGAGGCGTTCGCACGAGCCGAGGGCGTCTCCGAGACGGTGCACGACGAATGGCGACTGTCGCTGCCGGGCCTCCCCGAGCGGTCGGCCGCCGCGGCGCGCTCGACGGCGGTCAAGGGCTGGCGCTGGGTCGGCGAGATGGAGGAGATCGCCGCCGCCTTCTCGTCCCACGACTTGCCCGCCGGCTTCCACGAGGCGGCCGCGCAGATCTTCCGCTCGGCAGCAACCGACTCGCGACAAGAATGGCAACACGGCGTTCGGAGCTGACTCGCCAGGCTGCCCGCCTGTTCGCGGAGCGCGGTTTCCACGGGACCTCGATGGACGCCCTCGCACAGTCCCTCGGCGTCCAGAAGGGCTCCCTCTACTCCCTGATCGGGTCGAAGCAGGAGCTCCTCTTCGTGACGATGCGCGAGGGCGCGTCGGCCTTCCACGCAGCTCTCGACGAGATCCCGGACGACGCGCCGGCGATCGAGCGCATCCGGCTCGCGCTTCGCGGGCACCTGCGTGTCGTCGCCGAGCAGCTCGAGGTCGCGACCGTCTTCACCCGCGAGTGGCGCTACCTCGACGACGAGTATCGGGACGAGATCCTCGCCGAGCGTCGCCGCTACGAGGAGCGATTCCGGGCTCTCTTCCGCGAGGGCGTCGAGGACGGCGAGCTCCGCGTCGACCTCGACGACACCGCGGCTGCCCTCCTCGCGCTCTCGGCCGCCAACTGGGCGTACACGTGGCTGAAGCCCGGCGCGAACACCGACGACCTCGCGGACCGCTTCACTGCGATCCTGGTCGACGGCATCCGCGGGTACGCGACGCCGTCGTGAACGGACCTCCGTGAGCAGGCTCCTGATCGTCAACCCGTTCGCATCGCGCGTCGACGAGCACCGGCTCGCGGCCGTGCGGGCCGTGTTGCCCGAGGACACGGAGACGCGCCTGACCACCGCGTCGGGCGAGGCGACCGCGATCGCGCGGGAGGCGGACGACGCCGACGCGATCTACGTCCTCGGAGGGGACGGGACGTACAACGAGGTGCTGAACGGGGTCGCGACCGATGTGCCGCTCGGGTTCCTCCCCGGCGGCGGCACGAGCGTCCTCCCGCGCACGCTCGGCCTTCCCCGCGACCCGGTCAAGGCTGCGCGCCGCGCCGCGGAAGGGCGCACCCGGCGCATCGGCCTCGGGCGCGTCAACGGCCGCCGCTTCGGGTTCAACGCGGGGCTCGGCTTCGACGCGGAGCTCGTGCGCCGCGTGGACGAGCTCGGCCGGAGCCCCGACGGCCGTCGTCCCGGGGACATCGCCTTCCTCAAGGTTGCGACGCGGACGCTTCGCGAGCGGCACGGACGCTTCGACGAGCAGATCGAGATCGACGGGGTCGGGCGCGCGGCATTCGTCCTCGTCGCGAACTGCTCGCCGTACACCTATGCGGGGTCGGTCGCGCTCGACCTCGTCCCCGGCGCGAGCTTCGACGACGGGCTCGCGTTCTTCGCTCCGATCACCCTGCGCGCTCGCGATCTCCCGCGCGCGCTCGCACGCGGCGTCTGGGGCTCCGGCCTCAGGGAGGGGCGGGCTCTCTCCGGCCGCAACCTCGACCGCATCGTCGTCCGCTGCGACGAGCCTCTCCCGCTGCAGATCGACGGCGAGGACGCGGGCGACGTCGTCGAGGCCGTGTACGAGGCAGAGCGCGCTGCCGTGACCGTTTTCGTGTAGCCGGGCGCGCCGCGTTCGGCTGCATAGACTGAGCGCGGATGGCCCGGGCGGTTTCCGTCGAGAACGGTGTGCGCCGCGTCATCGGCGACGGGGAGGCCGTTCCCGACGGAGAGGTCGACGGGCTCGGCGCGGACGAGCTCCTCGCGCTCTACCGCGGCCTCGTCCTCCTGAGGACGTACGACGAGCGCTCCCTCGTCTACCACCGCCAGGGCCGGATCGGCACCTACGCGATCTTCTGGAACCACGAGGCGATGCAGGTGGGGTCCGCGCTCGCGCTCGAGGAGCGCGACTGGCTCTTCCCGAGCTACCGCGAGTCGGCGATCGGGCTGCTCCGCGGGATGCGCGCCTCGACCGTGCTCTCGTGGTGGCGCGGGCACCCCGCCGGCTGGTGGAACCCGGAGGAGTACAACCTCGCCTCGATCTGCGTCCCCATCGCGACGCACGTGCCGCACGCGGTCGGGTTCGCGTGGGGATCGCGGCTCAAGGGAGAGGACCGGGTCGCGATCGCGTACTTCGGCGACGGCGCGACCTCGGAGGGCTCGTTCCACGAGGGCGCGACCTTCGCCGGCGTGCTGAAGGCCCCCGCGATCCTCTTCTGCAACAACAACCAGTGGGCGATCTCGACGCCGATCTCGGCGCAGACGGCGGCACCGACCCTCGCCGACAAGGCGATCGGGTACGGGATGCCCGGAGTCCGCGTCGACGGAGGCGACGTCCTCGCCGTGTACGAGGCGACGCGGGAGGCCGCGGAGCGTGCCCGCGCGGGCGACGGCCCGACCTTCATCGAAGCCGTGACCTATCGAAGCGCCCCGCACGCGACCGCCGACGATCCGTCGGTCTACATCGATCCCGAGCGCGTCCAGGAGGAGCGCGAGCACGAGTGCGTCGGCCGCTTCGGGGCGTACCTCGAGCGTGCCGGCGTCCTCACGAGCGAGCTCGCGGCCGAGATCGAGGAGGGGGCGCTCGCGGTCATGCGCACCGGCATCGAGGAGGCCGAAGCAGAGCCGCCTGCGGATACGTCGCTCGTCTTCGACCACGCCTATGGAGAGCCGCCCGCGACGCTCGCCCGCGATCTCGCCGAGCTCCGGAGGGTCCTCGGCGATGGCTGAGCGGCTCCTCGTCGAGGCGGTGAACGACGCGCTCCACGTCGAGATGGAGCGCGATCCGAGCGTGCTCGTGATCGGCGAGGACGTGGGGCGCCTCGGCGGCGTGTTCCGCGCGACCGCGGGGTTGCAGGAGCGTTTCGGCGCCGACCGCTGCGTCGACACACCCCTTGCTGAGGCGGGGATCCTGGGGACGGCGATCGGGCTCTGCATGGCCGGCTGGAGACCGGTCTGCGAGATGCAGTACGACGCGTTCAGCTACCCGGCGCTCGACCAGCTCATCAACCACGTCGGTCGCTACCGCTGGCGGACGCGGGGCGCGATGTCGTTCCCGCTCGTGATTCGTATGCCCTACGGCGGCGGCGTCCGCGCTCCCGAGCTCCACGACGACTCGCCGGAGACGTACTACGTCCACACGCCCGGAGTGAAGGTCGCGATCCCGGCCACGCCCGCCGACGCGAAGGGCCTGCTCGCCGCGGCCATCCGCGACCCCGACCCGGTCGTCGTCCTCGAGCCGAAGCTCCAGTACCGCTCGGCCAAGGAGGACGTGCCCGAGGGCGAGCACGTCGTCCCGCTCGGCGAGGCGCGGGTCGCGCGCGAGGGGACCGACGTCACGCTCGTCGCCTACGGCGCGATGGTGCCGCTCGCGGAGAAGGCGGCGGACGCCCTCGCCGGCGAGGCGTCCTGCGAGATCGTCGACCTGCGCTCGCTGAAGCCGCTCGACGAGGAGACGCTCGTCGCTTCGGCGGCCAAGACGGGGCGCGTCGTCGTCGTGCAGGAGGCGCCGCGGGTCTGCGGTTTCGCCGCGGAGGTCGTCGCCGTTCTCGCGGAGAAGGCGATCTACGAGCTGCGCGGGCCGGTCCTGCGGGTGACCGGCTACGACGTGCCGTACCCGTACTGGCAGCTCGAGGACGCATACATGCCGTCGGTCGAGCGCGTCGTGGACGCCGTGCGACGCTCGCTCGCCTCCTGACGAGGCGTTCGCCGCGATCCGATGACGATCCACGAGATCCCGCTCGAGCGGCGGACGCTCCACGGCCACTTCTCCCGCGACCTCGCGCCGGTGCTGACGATCGACTCGGGCGACACGATCGCCTTCTCGACCCTCGACGCAGGCTGGCATACCGAGCCCGGAACCACGTTCGAGCCCCGCGACGAGGAGCTCGATGCCGGCCACGCGCTCGTCGGGCCGGTCGAGATCCGAGGTGCGACGGCCGGGCAGATCCTGGAGGTCGCGATCGACCGGGTGGTGCCGGGACCGTGGGGCTGGTGCGCCGCCGGCGACTGGTCGTCGCCGCTGAACGACCGGCTCGGCCTCGTCTCGGACGGCGTCCTCCTCCGCTGGGAGATCGACCTCGAGCGTGGCGTCGGCCGCGACGAGCGGGGTCGCGAGGTCGACCTCGACCCGTTCCTCGGCGTCATGGGCATGCCCCCGGCCGAGCCGGGCACGCACTCGACGGCGCCGCCGCGTTCCTCCGGCGGCAACGTCGACTGCAAGGAGCTCGTCCCGGGCACGCGGCTCTATTTGCCCATCCCCGTCGACGGCGCGCTCTTCTCCGCCGGAGACTGCCACGCTCGTCAGGGCGACGGCGAGGTGTCGCAGCTCGCGATCGAGTGCCCGCTCGAACGGGGCGAGCTGACGCTCGAGATCCGGGACGAGCCGTCCATCGCGACCCCGATCGCCTGGACACCCGGTGCGTGGCTGACGCTCGGCTTCGACGAGGACCTGGACGAGGCGGTCGCGATCGCCGTCGACGCGATGCTCGAGCTCATGGGGCGCGAGCACGGACTCGCGCGCGCGGACGCTCTCGCGCTCGCGAGCGTCGTCGTCGACCTCCGTGTCACGCAGGTCGTGAACGGCGTGCAAGGCGTGCACGCCGTGCTCCCGCACGACGCGATCCGCTTCACGAGAATGGCCTGACGATGGCGCGCTCGTTCAAGCTCCCCGACCTGGGAGAGGGCCTCACGGAGGGCGAGGTCGCACGCTGGCTCGTCGCCGAGGGCGACGTCGTCTCGGAGGACGACCCGCTCGTCGAGATCCAGACCGACAAGGCCACGGTCGAGATCCCGTCTCCGTACGCGGGGACGGTACTCCGGATCCTGGTGCCCGAGGGCGAGGTCGCTCCCGTCGGCACGGTCCTCGTCGTCGTCGGGGAACCGGGCGAGTCGGCCGACCAGGTGAGCCCGGAGCCGACGCCGCAGCCGGCTGCTGCGGGCGTAACGCCGACCAGCGACGGCGCTCCGGGCGTCGCGGGAGCCGGGCGTGTGCAGGCGACGCCACTCGTGCGCAGGATCGCCGACGAGCTCGGCGTCGACGTGGCGACGGTCGCGGGCACCGGCCCGCAGGGCCGCGTCAGCGAGGACGACGTCCGCGCCGCCGCTGCCGCGGGCGGCAACCAGGAAGGCCGCCGGGAGAAGCTCCGCGGGGTTCGGCGCCTGATCGCGGAGCACATGACGCGAGCGCACCGCGAAGTGCCGGCCGTGACCTGGGTCGAGGAGTGCGACTTCGAGGCGATCCCGCTGGAGCGCCTCCTGGCGGCGGTCGTGAAGGCGTCAGCCTCCGCGCTCGCCGAGTTCCCCGAGCTCAACGCGCGGCTCGAGGGCGACGAGATCGTCTTCCTCGACCGCTACGACCTCGGTGTCGCGGTGCAGACTGACCAGGGCCTGCTCGTTCCCGTCGTCCGCGACTGCGCGACGAGGAGCGTCGACGAGATCGCTACCGAGATCGAGCGGCTCGCGGACGAGGCGCGCGCAGGGACCGCGAAGGCGGAGGACCTGCGCGGGTCGACGTTCACGGTGACGAGCGCGGGCAAGCTCGCCGGGCTCTTCCAGACGCCGATCGTCAACCATCCCGAGGTCGCGATCTTGAGCGTCGGGCGCATCGGGCCGCGTCCCGTGGTGCGGGACGGCGAGGTCGTCGTGCGGCGCGTCGGCACGGTCGGGGTCACGTTCGACCACCGGGTGGTAGACGGCGCACGCGCCGCGGCATTCGGGCTGGCCGTGATCGAGCGGCTCGAGGCCGGAGCCCAATAGCCGGCGCGAGCCCGGTCTAGACTGGCTGCGAGATGGGCGCCTGGTACACGATCGGGCTCTGCCTCGGGCTGGGTCTCGGAATCGGCGTGGTCCTCGCCGGCCTGCTCGGCGTGAACGGGCTCGGCGTCGGAATCGCGACGATGCTCGCGATCGCCGCGGGGGCCGCGGTCGGGCTCGGTGTCGGCGACCTCGCGGAGACGATCGCCGGTGGCGTGGGTGGGCTCCTGGGCGCGCTCTCGGGGGCCACGATCGTGCAGGGCGCGATCCGGCGAGGGGCGACGCGCACCGGGATCGCCGCCTACGTCGGGATGGCCGGGCTCCTCGTCTGCCTCGTCGCGTTGATCCCGATCGTCGGGTACGTGGAAGTCGTGG
The DNA here is from genome assembly GCA_963708265.1 of uncultured Actinomycetes bacterium. GTDB lineage: Bacteria > Actinomycetota > Thermoleophilia > Gaiellales > Gaiellaceae > GMQP-bins7. Next base: position 428,921 of record CAVPSC010000001.1, read on the forward strand.
TGCTCCCGATCCTGGCCGTCCGCATGCGCGGTCGCCAGGCTGCCCGCTACGCCGGCCTGCGTACGCTGGCGAAGTGACCCCGGCCGAGTCGGCGGAGCCACGGGCGCGGATGGTCGAGCGCCAGCTCCGCCGCCGTGGCATCGCGGACGAGCGCGTGCTCGAGGCGATGAGTCGCGTGCCGCGCGAGTCGTTCCTCCCCGAGGCGATGCGGAGCGTCGCCTACGACGACGGCGCGCTCCCGATCGGGCACGGGCAGACGATGTCGCAGCCGTTCATCGTCGCGTCGATCTGCGCGCTCCTCGGGCTCGCCGGCGACGAGCGCGTTCTCGACGTCGGCACCGGCTCGGGATACCAGGCGGCCGTGCTCGACGAGCTCGCTGCGGAGGTCATCACGATCGAGCGGATCCCCGAGCTGGCCGCCGCGGCGCGAGCGGCTCTCGCCGACACGGGCCACGAGGGCGTCGACGTCCGCGTCGGCGACGGCTCGCTGGGCGTCCCGGACCGCGCTCCCTACGACGCCGTCGCGGTCGCCGCCGCGGCTCCGACCGTCCCCGCGCCGCTCTACGACCAGCTCGGTCTCGGCGGACGGCTCGTCGTCCCCTGCGGCAACCGCTTCGGCCAGGAGCTCGTCCTCGTCGTCAAGACGGAGAGAAGGAGCTGTGGAGCGCGAGTCCGTTCCCTGCCGCTTCGTCCCGCTCGTGGGCGCGGGAGGATTCGAGGGTGGCTGACCCGAACGGGGGTCGCAGTGATCCTGACCTCAGCTACCCTGCGACGCCTGTGGATTCCTCGTCGGCGGAGGTAGGCGTCGGGTATTCGCGCGGGCGCGTGCACGCCGCTCTGCGCCGCCGCGGAAACTGGGAGCAGCTCCTCAAGTTCTGCGCCGTCGGCGCGGCCGGGTACGTCGTCAACCTCGGCGTCTTCGCGCTTCTCGTCCGCGGCTTCGACGTCCACTACATCCCGGCGGCGATCCTCTCGTTCCTCGTCGCGGTGACGAACAACTACACGTGGAACCGCATCTGGACGTTCCGCGCGGAGCGCGGCCACATGGCCTACCAGGGCATGCGCTTCCTCGTCATCTCGACGCTCGCGCTCGGCGCGAACCTGCTCGTCCTTCAGCTGTTCGTCGGCGCGGGTCTGGACAAGATCGCCGCGCAGGCGATCGCGATCGTCCTCGTAACCCCGGTGAACTTCATCGGCAACAAGCTCTGGTCGTTCGCTCCGAGGCGCTGAGGGCCGTCATGTGACGAGGGGGTGCGCGGTCGCCGTCGCCGCGCTCGCTGCGGTCGTCGTCTCGCTCGCGGCTCCCCGGTCGTCGGTCGCAGCGGCGGGCTTTCCGAACGCCGCGACGCTCACGCTCACCTCGACCTCGCCGGGGCTGTCCCCGCCCCCCACGGTCCCGGCGCCCGCGCGCCTCACGGAGAAGGCCGCGACACGGATCGCCCTCGCCGATCCGAAGGTCGCCGCCTGGCTCGATCGCTACCCACCGGATCCGGCGACCTCGGCGGAGTTCCAGCGCGATGCCCGCACCTGGGTCGTGAAGGCGTGGTCGGGCGCTGCCGGGCAGGTCGCCCAGGTCACGGTGGAGGATCTGACCGGCCGGGTCACGGAGGCGTGGACCGGCCCGCAGGTCGCCTGGAAGATGGCTCGGGGCGGGGAGGCGGCCTTCGGTGGGAAGACGCTCGACCGGGTCGTCGTGTGGCTCGCGCTCTGCCTCGTCTTCCTCGTCGGCCTCGCCGACTTCCGCAGTCCGCTCTCGCTCCGGAATCTCGACCTCCTCGTCCTGCTCTCGTTCTCCGTGTCGCTCGGCTTCTTCAACCGCGGCGAGGTCTTCACGAGCGTCCCGCTCGTGTATCCCCCGCTCGTCTATCTCGTCGCGCGCACCGCCTGGGCCGGCTTCCGCCGCCGCGGCCCTGCGCTGCGACCGCTGTGGCCCGCCTGGGTCCTCGCCGCTGCGGCGGTGTTCCTGGTCGGCTTCCGGGTGGGCCTGAACCACGAGTCTCCGCACGGCGTCATCGACGTCGGGTACGCGGGCGTCATCGGCGCCAACCGGATCGTGAACGGTCAGGCCCCGTACGGGCACATGCCGGTGCGCGACGACCTCGAGAAGTGCGGCTCGGCCGACGCGGAGGGCGACGTCGCCGATCGCATCCAGGCGAACGGGCGCTGCGAGACGGCGAACGAGACGGGAGACACGTACGGGCCCGTCTCGTACCTGACGTACGTGCCGGCGTACCTCATCTTCGGCTGGTCGGGGAAATGGGACTCGCTGCCTGCGGGCCATGCCACGTCGATCGCGTTCGACCTCCTGACCATCCTCGGCCTGGTCCTCGTCGGCTTTCGCTTCGGCGGCGCGCGCCTCGCCTCGGCGCTCGCGTTCGCGTGGGCTGCGTACCCGTTCACCGCGTACGCGCTGAACGCGAACACGAACGACTCGATCATGCCGGCCTTCCTCGTCTTCGGGTTCTGGCTCGTCTCCTCTCCGTGGGCCCGCGGCGGCGCCGTCGCCCTCGCCGGCTGGGCGAAGTTCGGGGCGCTCCTCGTCGCGCCCCTCTGGGCGACCTACCCGAGCGTGAGGCTCCGGGACCTCGTGCGCTACGCGATCGCCTTCCTCGGCGCGACGGTCGCCGCGTTCCTCGTGCTCCTGCTCGAGCCGAGCCTGTGGTCGGCGATCGAGACGTTCTGGGACAGGACGATCTCGAGCCAGCTCACCCGCGAGTCGCCGTTCTCGATCTGGGGTTGGGGCCAGTACCACGCCCGGGGCATCCCGGACCTCGGGTTCCTGCAGCCGGTCGTCGAGGCGTGCGTGATCGTGCTCGCGCTCGCCGCCGCCGTGCTGCCTCGCCGGAAAGGGCCGGTCGAGCTCGCAGCGCTGACCGCCGCGGTGCTCGTCGCGTTCCAGGTCGCGCTGACCCACTGGTTCTACCTCTACCTCCCCTGGGTCCTGCCCTTCCTCGCCCTCTGGCTGCTCCTCCCGCGGGAGGAGCAGGAGCCTATGGGTGAGGAATCCGCACCGGGCTGACCGCGCGCGCCCGGCCGGTCTCGGCGTCGCACTCGATCAGCACGCCCTCGATCTGGACGCGGCCCTGCGCCGTCTGAAAGCGCACGGGGAGTCCGGTGCGCATGCGCCGGATGGCGAGGTCCGCCTCGACCCCGATCACCGAGTCGTGTGGGCCCGTCATCCCGGCGTCCGTGACGAACGCCGTTCCGAGGGGCAGCACCCGGGCGTCGGAGGTCTGTACGTGCGTGTGCGTCCCGACGACCGCCGTGACCTTCCCGTCGAGCCAGAGCCCGAGCGCGATCTTCTCGCTCGTCGCTTCCGCGTGGACGTCGACGAGGACGAGCGGCGTCTCCCGGGTCGCCTGCGCGACGAGGTCGTCGATGACCTCGAACATGGATGTGGCCGGATGGAGGAAGAGCGAGCCGAGGACGTTGATCACGGCCAGCCGCGCGCCGTTCGCGAGCGAGACGATCGCGAGGCCTCGTCCGGGGGCGGAGGAGAAGCTGTTCGCCGGTCTGACGACACGGTCGGACGCTGCGAGGTACGGGCCGATCTCGCTGCGCCGGAAGGCGTGGTTCCCGAGCGTGATCGCGTCGGCGCCGGCTCCGAGGATGCGGTCGGCGAGTCGCGGCGTGATCCCGACCCCGTCCGCCAGGTTCTCCCCGTTGACGACGCACGCGTCGGCCTCGAGCTCGGCGCGAAGGTCCTGCAGGCGCGCTTCGAGCGCACCCCGACCGGGCGCGCCGACGACGTCAGCGACGAAGAGGATCCGCAAGGCAGGAGACCCTACGGGACGCCGAGTGTCGCCGAGGGGTAGACCTGGATCGAGACGTTGTTCCCGCTGTCGCCGGCGTAGCCCGCGAGCGACTGGCGCTCGACGGAGCTGATGTCGACGACCGTCCCGAGCTTCGAGGATCCCGCCGCGACGTTCGCCCCGACGGTGAGCGCCGGGTCGGGTCGGACGTTCTGGAGGTAGACGACGAGAGACGGCGCCGCCGAGGGCCGGAGCTCGAGCTCGGACCCCATCGGCTTCCCCGAGACGATGTGGTCGCGGATCGCGACGACCGTGCCGTCGACGGGCGAGTAGACGTCCGTTCCCGCGGACGCGCCGACTTCGAGCGTCCTGAGCGCGCCGGTCTCGAGCTGGTACCACGGGAAGCCGTTCCGAGACGACCCCGTCATCCGGTGCCAGAGCCTCGCCAGCAGGCCCTCGTTCGCCTGCGGGCCGACGGGCTGGAGCGCGAGCGCGCCGTCCTGCGAGTCGTGGAATCCGACCGCGGTGAGCCCATCCTGCGCGATCGGGGACTGGACCCTGAGATTGCCGATCGTCGCCAGCACGAGCGGCTCCGGGTGCACGGACGTGATCGGCGCCGCGGCCGCCACCGTCGTCGCGGCCGTGGCCGGCGCGCCGCCGCGGTCGTTCCCGAAAGCCGTCAGGAGGAGCGTGACGACCCCGAGCACGCCGACGACGACCACCAGTGCGAGCCAGCGCGCGCGTGCCTGCGCGCGCCGCCGATGGGCTCGAAGCCGCGCGGCATGCCGCGAGCGCGGTGTCGCCGTCGCCATGCCCGGGACCGTAGCAAGGTCCAGCTCGCCCCACGACCGGGCTCGGCTGGGGCCCGCGATAGCATCACCCTCATGGCCGGCCCCGGCCCCACGATCCAGATTCCGCGGTGGATCCAGCTGGTCGTGCTGCCGGTGCTCCTGGTGTTCGCGTTCCTGCTGGCGAAGACGCTGGGGCATGTCCTCTTCCTCTTCCTGACCGCGGGCGTGATCGCGCTCACCCTGAACCCGCTCGTGCGCGACCTGACGAAGCTCAGGGTGCCGCGCGGGCTGGCCGTTGCGATCGTGTACATGATCTTCGCCGCGGCGGTCGCCGCGCTCCTGATCGCGGTCGGAGCGGTCGCCGTCGACCAGACGAAGCGCGCGGCGAACCGGATCGACGACTACGTCGCGAACGTCGACCAGAGCACCGGGCAGACCGCCGCGGAGGAGGACATCGACACCCTGCAGGCGTGGCTCGACGACCACGGGCTCCAGCGGATCCAGGTCCGCGAGCGTGTGAACGACTGGCTGAACAACCTCGGCGCCGGGGAGATCTCGACGTACGCCCAGGACGTCATCTCGTTCCTCCAGGGAGCCGCGCTCTCGTTCGTCTTACTCCTGTTCGCGATCGTCCTGATCGTCGTCATCTCCGTCTACATGCTCCTCGACATGCCGCGGTTCGAGCGCGCGATAGACACCCGCTTCCCGCCGCGGGCGGGGGGCCCGACGCTCACGCAGCACATCGAGAGCGCGCTCTGGGGCTACGTGAAGGGGCAGGCGATCCTCTCCACCGTCATCGGCCTGAGCGCCGGTCTCGGGATGTACATCCTCGGCGCGACCGGGCTCGTCCCGGGCGCCGCGGAGTACGCGCTCCTGTTCGGGCTGTGGACCGCGTTCGTCGAGGTGATCCCCTACATCGGGCCGTGGCTCTCCGCGGTGCCGCCGGCGATCTACGCCGTCTTCGTCCACCCGATCTCGATCGTCTGGGTGGCCCTGCTCTTTCTCTTCATCTACCAGATCGAGGGCCACGTGGTCGTCCCGAACGTGATGGCGAACGCGCTCCGGCTCAACCCGCTCCTCGTCATCTTCGGCCTGCTCGCCGGGGGCGAGCTGTACGGGATCGCGGGCGTCCTCGTCGCACTCCCGACGATGGCCGGCCTGCGCGCGACCTGGGACTTCTTCCGGCCGCGGGTCGAGCTCGAGAGCTGGGGCGACGGAGACACCGACGTCCCTCTCGAGGTCGACCTCGAGCCGCCGCAGAAGGTCGAGCCGCCGCGGGCCGCGAGCGGCTCGGGCCAGAGATGATCGTCTAGGGTGCGCGCGTGAGCGCGCAGGCCGGTGCGGAGCTCGATCTCTGGCAGGCCATCGCCGGCGACGCGGCAGCCGAGAGCCCGCTCTGGGCCGAGTCGCTCAGGCCCGGCGACGATCGCGTCCTCGAGCCGGTCTTCTCCGCTCTCGGTCCACCGGAGCATGCGCTCGGAGTGGAGACGATCTACGAGGGCTACCTCGCGCACTACGGCCGGTCGCGGCTCTTCGCGCCGTCCGACGACGCCGTCGCGTTGCTGCTCGGCGACTACCTGTACGCGCACGGCCTCGTCCACGTGGCGAGATCCGGCGACGTGGCCGCGGTCGCTGACCTGGCCGAGCTCATCTCCCTCTGCGCGCACGTGCGGACCGACGGCCGGGGCGGCGACGCCGAGGCCTGGTCGGCGACGGCGGCTCTCCTCGGGACGAACACGCTCGACGGAGCGCGCGAGGCGCTGCGCCGGGAGGGCGACGCGGGGCTGCTCGAGCGCGCCGCCCGGTCGGCGGCGGGAGACGCCGCGGTCGACGCCGCTCTCGCCGCGCACGCGCGATTCCTGGGATAGAGTCGGCCCAGGATGGCTTCTGCGCTCGCCGTGCTCGCCGATGCCGCGTCGGAGGGGAGGGACGTCATCCTCTCGATGCTCGTGGTCGGCCTCGTCTTCCTCCTCGTGATCGGGCTCGGCGAGCTGAACGAGTGGCGCGTGCGCGTGAAGCACCGGAACGCGGCCCGTCGCGGGCCGGCCCGCTAGCCCCGCTCGTCGGAAGACCGCGTTCGATCCCGCGGCGTTCGAGGCGCCGCTCCATAGACTGACCGGCCGTGGCCTCGCCGCCCGACGATCTGCGCGAGTGGATCGCGCTCCTCGAGCGCGAGGGCGAGCTGCGGCGGATCTCGGCCGAGGCCGACCCCGATCTCGAGATCACGGAGATCGTCGACCGGGTCGTGAAGGCGGGCGGGCCGGCGCTCTTCTTCGAGCACCCGAAGGGCTCGTCGCACCCGCTCGTCATCAACCAGTTCGGGACCGAGCGGCGCATGTGCCTCGCCCTCGGCGTCGAGACGCTGGACGAGGCGGCCGCGAAGCTCTCCGACGTCCTCGACCTCCAGCCCCCGGAGGGCATCCGCGAGAAGGTGAGGGGGCTCCTGAAGCTCAAGTCAGTCGCCGACTCGCGGCCGAAGGTCGTCTCCAAGGGCGCCTGCCAGGAGATCGTCCTCGAGGGCGACCAGGTCGATCTCGGCGCGCTGCCGATCCAGCGCTGTTGGCCGGGCGACCCGGCGCCCTTCATCACGCTCCCGGCGGTGTTCACCAAGGACCCGTCGACCGGCGTCCGCAACGTCGGCATGTACCGGATGCAGGTGATCGACGGGCGCTCGACCTTCATGCACTGGCAGCTGCACAAGGACGGGCGCGCCGACCTCCTGGCCGCCGAGGACGGGCGGATTCCCGTCGCCGTCGCGATCGGGCTCGATCCGGTCACGGCGTACTCGGCGAGCGCGCCGCTCCCGCACCACCTCGACGAGCTCATGCTCGCCGGGTTCCTGCGCGGCGAGCCGGTCGAGCTCGTGCGCTGCAGGACGGTCGACCTCGAGGTGCCCGCGACCGCCGAGATCGTCCTCGAGGGCCACGTCTCGAGGGACGACGTCGGGATCGAAGGCCCGTTCGGCGACCACACGGGCTACTACTCGCACGCGGAGGAGTTCCCGATCTTCCGCATCTCGGCCATGACGATGCGGAAGGACGCGATCTACGCCTCGATCGTCGTCGGCAAGCCTCCGGCCGAGGACGCCTGGCTCGGGAAGGCGACGGAGCGGATCTTCCTCCCGGCCGTGCGGCTGACGCTGCCCGAGGTCGTCGACTACGACCTCCCCGTCGCGGGCGCGTTCCACAACTGCGTCATCGTCTCGATCCGCAAGTCGTTCCCCGGCCACGCCCAGAAGGTCATGCACGCGATCTGGGGGCTCGGGATGCTCTCGCTCTCGAAGTCGATCGTCGTCGTCGACGAGCACGTGAACGTGCACGACTACGCGGACGTCTTCTTTCGGGTGACCGCGAACGTCGACCCGCGCCGCGACGTCCTCGTCACCGAGGGCCCGCTCGACCATCTCGACCACGCTCCGGGACGGCAGTTCTACGGCGGGAAGCTCGGGATCGACGCGACGCACAAGCTCCCCGAGGAGGACGCGCGACCGTGGCCGGAGGAGATCGTGATGAGCGACGACATCCGCGACCTCGTCTCCCGCCGCTGGGTCGAGTACGGCCTGGACTCGTTGTCGTGACATGCGTCGGGCGGAGCGTGCAGAATCCTCGGCGTCGAGACAGTCGTCACGTCGTTGACACCGACGACGGCGGAGCGATTGAATCCGGCGAAGGCCCGCCTTGAGCGACAACGGTCACGACACACACGAGACACCGGGACCGAGCCTCTGGCCGATCGGCTTCGCCGTCGGGATCGCATGCATCCTCCTCGGACTCGTCCTGAGCTGGGTCGTGGCCGCGCTCGGCGCGGTGCTGGCGATCGTCTTCGGGCTCCTCTGGGCGCGCGATGTCACCCGAGACGTCCGCGGAGACGTGCCGGAGGTCGAGCCGGAGACGCGCGTCGTCGCAGACCGGGCGGCGCCCGCCCCGGTGACCGCCGAGGAGCCGCTCCCCACGTACTCGCGCTCGCGCTTCCTCGAGGCCACGACGATCGGGCTCGGGGCCGCGATCGGCGCCGTCGTCACCCTTCCCGTGCTCGGGTTCATGGTGCTGCCGGCGTTCACCGACCTCGCCGAGCACGAGACCGACCTGGGACCGCTCAGGAACTTCCCGGACGGCGAGTACGTCATCGCGACCTTCCTCCAGAACCCCGAGAAGGGCGAGGTCACTCGGCGCACGGCGTTCGTGCGGAGCAACGGCTTCACGGACAAGGGCGAGCCGAGCTTCACGATCCTGTACAGCCGCTGCGTCCACCTCGGCTGTCCGATCCAGCCGAACGGGCCGATCGACGAGAAGGCGGCGAAGAAGGTGGGAGGCGTCGAGCTCACGCCGGTGCTCGCGCAGTCGTTCGGCTGTCCCTGTCACGGCGGGCTGTACGACGCCGAGGGCAACCGCAAGGCCGGGCCGCCCGTACGGTCGCTCGATCGCTTCACGTTCTCGATCAAGCACAACCACCTGATCCTCGGGCAGATCTACGCGGTCGGCCATGTCGACGGCGCCGGCGCGACGGCGACCATCCAGCGCTACCCGTGGGCGACGCCGGGCACCCACGTGAACGGGATCGAGGCCTGGCTGTACCCGATCGTCCCGAGCCAGGTCACGAACACGAGCCCGGTGGCGGGGTAGCGGATGGCGACGACGACGAGGAGGAAGAACCACCGCAAGTCGCCGATCGAGACCGCGGTCCTCGTCCCGCTCGACTGGGTGGACGAGCGCACCGCAGCGGTTCGCGGCACCAAGTGGTTCCTGTTCCGGAACGTCCCACGCGACGTCAACTGGATGCAGACCCTCGGCTCGGCGACCCTGACGGCATTCATCGTCCAGGCGCTGACGGGTGGGATCCTCGCGATGTACTACCAGCCGTCGGCGGCGATCGATCCGCAGACGGGCAAGCCGGTCGCGTACTCGTCGATCCAGGCGATCACGAACGACCTGACGCTCGGCTGGCTCGTCCGCGGCATGCACCGCTGGGGCGCGAGCGTCTTCATCATCCTGCTCTTCCTGCACATGGGGCGCGTGTTCCTGTTCGGCGCCTACAAGTACCCGCGCGAGCTCACCTGGATCACCGGCGTCCTGATCCTGGCGACCGGGATGCTGATGGGCTTCACGGGCTACCTGCTGCCGTGGGACCAGACCGCATACTGGGCGTCGGCGGTCGGCATCAACCTGAACGGGACGGCGCCGTTCCTCGGCCCCTGGCTGGCGCAGTTCTTAGCGGGAGGCCCCGAGATCGGGGACTACACGCTGCCGAAGTTCTACGCCATGCACATGCTCCTGATACCCGGCGCGCTGATCGCGCTGATCGGAGTCCACATCTACCTCGTCACCCGGCTCGGCGTCGTCTCCCCGCCGTGGTCGGGCGAGGAGGCGGGACGCGACAAGCCGGAGACCCTGCCCGCGGGAGCCCGCGCCGGTCTCGTCCGGCACGGGGCGTCGGGAGGTGCGAGCAATGGCTCGTGACCTCGGCGAGCTGAACCGCGAGGGCTTCGCCCGCTACAAGGACGACGTCAAGAAGGAGGGGAAGGCCTTCTTCCCGCGCGCGATCCTGCACGACACGGTGATGTCGCTCGTCGTCGTCAGCGTCATCGTCGCGCTCGCGTGCATCTGGTACTTCGACGCGGGCGACACTCCGCAGGGGAAGGGCCTCAAGCCCGGAATCCTGGGGCCGCTCTACACCGCACCGGCCGATCCGGGGACGACGAGCTTCGTCCCACGGCCCGACTGGTACTTCTACTTCCTCTTCTACCTCCTCCGGATCTTCAAGTGGCCGGAGACCGTCTTCATCGCGACGGTCGGCATCCCGACGATCTGCCTGATCCTGCTGCTCGGGCTTCCGTTCTACGACCGGCGGCGCGAGCGGCGCCCCTCGCGGCGGCCGGTCGCGATGGTCGCCGCGGTCCTCACGGTGGTCTCCATGGGCGTCCTGACCTGGAAGGGCGCAACCGCGAAGGAGGCGCTCGGCTCGGAGCTCGTCCTCCTCGTCCCGAGCTGGGCGCATCAACAGGGCTTCCAGCACAACGAGAAGGCGGTGAAGGGCGCGACCCTCTTCGCGCAGTCCGGGTGCCTGAACTGCCACACGTACCTCGGGCAGGGGGCCGGGCAGCTCGGCGCGCCGAACCTGTCGTCGATCGGGAAGACGAACGACGCCTCGTTCTTCGTCCAGTACCTGACGAATCCGGCCGCGTTCGGAAACAAGGTCATGGGCTCGTACGCGTACCTCGGGGCCCAGAATCTCTCGAACCTGGGCGCGTTCCTGGCCGCCTCGGACGGCCCCAAGTAGCTTTCCCGCAGTAGCCTTGCGCCCGTGCGCGTGTTCCTCGGCGTGACCGGTGCGTCCGGCGCTCCCTATGCCGAGCGCCTCCTGCGAGCGCTCGCCGCCTCAGACTGCGAGGTCGGCCTGTGCGCGTCGCGCTCCGGGATCGAGGTGCTGGCGACCGAGCTGTACGGCGATCCGTCGCTTCGGCGCGAGGAGGTGCTGGACCGCTTCGTCGGCTCGGCGTCGGAGCAGGTCACCGCGTACGGGGAGAACGACTTTCAGAGCCCGTACGCGAGCGGCTCGGCACGCGTGGACGCCTACGTGATCTGCCCCTGCTCGATGGCGACCGTGGGGACGCTCGCCTCGGGCGCGATGCAGAACCTCATCCACCGAGCGGCGTCGGTCGCCCTGAAGGAGCGGCGGAAGCTCGTCCTCGTCCCTCGCGAGACGCCGCTGTCGTCGATTCACCTCCGAGGCCTCGCGACGCTGAACGAGGCCGGCGCGGTGATCCTCTTCGCGGCTCCGGGCTTCTACCACGGCCCGGAGTCGATCGACGACCTCGTCGACTTCCTCGTCGCGCGCTGCCTCGACCAGATCGGGATCGACAATGCGCTCGTCGCCCGCTGGGGGGAGCCGTGAGCTACGAGTCCGGAACTCTCGAGCCGGAGGCCGTGCGCGGCATGTTCGACCGCATCGCGCCCGTCTACGACGTGATGAACCACGTGATGACCGCCGGCCTCGATCGCCGCTGGCGCCGACTCGCCGCTCGCACGGTCGTGTGGCCGGGCGACCGCGTGCTCGACGCGTGCTGCGGAACGGGCGACCTCGCGATCGAGGCGGAGCGGCGCGGCGGGAGAGTGGTGGGGCTCGACTTCTCCGCGCGGATGCTCGAGCGGGCGCGCCCGAAGTCCGGGACGATCGAATGGGTCCAGGGCGATGCGCTCGACCTTCCGTTCGAGGACGCGACCTTCGATGCCGCGACCGTCGGGTTCGGCGTCCGCAACCTCCGCGACCTCGGGCTCGGCCTGCGCGAGCTCGCACGCGTCGTCCGCCCGGGGGGCCACGTCGCCGTGCTCGAGATCACCCGCCCGCGCGGGATCCTGCGCCCCTTCTTCCGCATCTGGTTCGAGGTGTTCGTGCCGCTCGCGGGCCGGATCCTCCCGGGCGGGAAGGCGTACACGTACCTGCCGGCGAGCGTGCGTCGATTCCCCGGCCCGGAGCACCTGTCCGCGCTCCTCGAGGACGCCGGCTTCGAGAACGTCAGCTTCCGGCTCCTCGGGGGTGGCAGCGTCGCCCTGCACACGGGGGCGCGGCCGTGAGTGCGCCCGCCGTGAGAGCGCAGGCCGTTCTCGTGGACGCGCGCCCGTACCTCGACGAGCTCGAGCTGCGGCTCGAGGCTGCGGTCTCGCCGTACCCGGGCCTCGTGCGGGAGGTCGCGCGGGACGCCATCGCCGCGGGCGGGAAGCGGATGCGTCCGCTCCTCGTGCACCTGACGGCCGAGGATCGGGAGCGCGCCCTCCGCGGAGGCGTCGCGGTCGAGCTCGCGCACGTCGCGACCCTCGTCCACGACGACGTGATCGACGGCGCCGAGCTCCGGCGCGGGCGCTCGTCCGCCTGGCACGAGCACGGAGTCGGCGCGGCGCGGGCGGGCGGGGACTACCTCTTCGCACGCGCCTTCTCGGAGCTCGCGGGAGCCGGCGACGTCGAGGGTGTCGACGTGCTCGCGCGCGCCTGTCTGGCGATCGCACGCGGGGAGGCGATGCAGAAGCGCCAGGAGCACGACCCGGACACGCCGGTCGACGCCTACGTCGAGCGGATCTCCTTGAAGACGGGGAAGCTGTTCGAGGCAGCGTGCCTCCTCGGCTCGCGCGACGAGCGTCTCGGTGCGTTCGGCCTGAACCTCGGGATCGCCTTCCAGATCGCCGACGACATCCTCGACTGCGTCGGCGACACGATCGAGACCGGAAAGATTCCGGGCGCCGACCTGCGCGAGGGCGTGCCGACCCTGCCGCTGATCCTCGCCGCCCGAGAGGACGAGGTCGTCCGCGCCGCGCTGCGAGGTGGCCCGAACGAGGGAGCGCTCGTCCGCGTCGCCGAGACGAGCGCGCTCCGCCGGTCCCGGGAGATGGCGCTCGACTACGCTGGCAGGGCGCGAGGCTTCCTCGACGGCGAGCCCGAGCTGGAGGCTCTCACGCACATCGTCATCGACCGGGAGCGGTAGGAATCGTGGCAGTCGTCGAGCGGAACGCCCTGGACGAGGTCCGGGGAAAGGTGGAGGCCGGGGAGCGCCTCGACTTCGAGGACGGCCTCGCGCTCCTCGAGTCCGACGACCTGCTCGCACTCGGTGAGCTCGCCGACCTCGCGCGGCGCCTGCGCGGCGGCACGGACGAGGTCTACTTCGTCCAGAACCTCTATCTGAACCAGACGAACGTCTGCCGCGTGAAGTGCAAGTTCTGCGCCTTCGCTGCGACGCGGAAGCAGGAGCACGCCTACACGCTGACGGCCGAGGAGCTCGTCGCGGACGTGCTCGGGCAGCGCGAGGCGACGCAGTTCACCGAGATCCACATGGTGAACGGCGAGAACCCGCACGTCGACTTCGGCTACTACCGCGACACGATCGCGGCGCTCCACGAGGCGGTCCCGGACGTGCACCTGAAGTGCTTCACGGCGTCCGAGATCCACCACATGACCACGCTCTCGGGGCTGACCCACGAGGAGGTGCTCCGCGAGCTCAAGGACGCGGGACTCGGCTCGCTCCCGGGCGGTGGCGCGGAGGTCTTCGCCGACCGTGTCCGGCGTCTGATCGCGCCTGGGAAGGAGCACCCCGACACCTGGTTCCACGTCCACGACGCTGCCCACAAGCTCGGCATCCCGACGCACTGCACGCTGCTCTACGGGCACGTCGAGACCTACGAGGAGCGCGTCGACCACATCCTCCGCCTCCGCGAGCAGCAGGATCGGACGGACGGCTTCCTCGCCTTCATCCCGCTCGCCTTCCACCCGGAGAACACCGTCTTCGAGCGGCGCGGCTGGCGTCACACGACGGGCGCGGACGACCTGAAGATGCTCGCGTTCTCGCGCCTGATGCTCGACAACGTCGCGAACATCAAGGCCTACTGGATCATGATGGGCATGCCGCTCGCCGCGGTCGCGCTCCACTTCGGCGCGAACGACGTGCAGGGCACGGTCGTGCGCGAGGAGATCTTCCACGCCGCGGGGGCGAAGACCGAGACCGAGCAGAAGGTCGACCAGCTCGTCCGCTTCGTCCGCGACACCGGGCGCATACCCGTGCAGCGCGACACGCTCTACAACGAGCTGCGGCGGTGGGCCGCGTGAGCGGGCGTCCATGATGATCCGCCTCGGCCGCATCTCGTACGTGAACATGGCGCCCGTCTTCTACGAGCTGAAGGCGGACGTCGAGGAGGTCTGGGGAGTCCCGACGGAGCTCAGCCGGATGCTCCTCGACGGCGACGTCGACATCGCGCCGATCCCGTCGATCGAGTACGCGCGGAACGCCGACCGCCTCAGGATCCTCCCCCGCCTCTGCGTCTCCTCGGAGGGCGCCGTCGACTCGATCCAGCTCGTGACTTCGATCCCCTTCGGGCAGGTGCGCTCGGTGGCCGTGACCCCCGAGAGCGCGACCTCCGTGGTGCTCGTCCGCGTCCTGCTCCCCGACGCCGAGATCGTCCCGCTCGGCTTCCAAGCCGACGCGACGCTCTTGATCGGCGACGCTGCGCTCCGGAGTGCGTTCGAGGACCCGACCCCGCACTACGATCTCGGCCGGCTCTGGCTCGAGCGGACGGGGCTGCCGATGGTGTTCGCGGTCTGGGCGGCGCCCGAGCCGGTCATCGACGGCCTCATCGAGCTCGAGCACGCGCTCGTCTCGTCCGTACGGCTCGCCCGCGGCGAGCCGGAGCGGTTCGCGCGCCTCGCGAGCGAGGAGTACGGCTACCCGGCCGGGTTCATGGCGCGCTACTTCGAGAAGCTCCGCTACAGCTTCGGTCCGCGGGAGCGCGCGGGCCTGTACACATTCCTCGAGATGGCGCGGGACGCCGGTGAGCTCGCCCACGTCCCCGAGCTCCGGTTCGTGCGCGAGGAGGTCGCCGCGTGACGGTCGTCGCCGACCCCGCGCCTACCGTCGGCGACGTTCTCGAGCAGGCGCTCGACGGCGAGCGGATCACGGACGAGGACGCGATCGCCCTCCTCCGCTCGCGCGACCTCGTCGCCGTGGGCCGCGCCGCCAACGAGGTCCGGAACCGGCTGAACGACCCCTCGCGGGTGACGTTCATCGTCGACCGGAACCTGAACTACACGAACGTTTGCGTCACCGACTGCGACTTCTGCGCCTTCTACCGACGCCCGGGCGACCAGCGCGAGGGCTATCTCCTCCCCAAGCCGGTCATCTACAAGAAGATCGAGGAGACGCTCGCGATCGGCGGAACCGGGCTCCTCATGCAGGGCGGCCACCACCCGGACCTCGGGATCGACTACTACGAGGATCTCTTCCGCTCGATCAAGGCGCGCTACCCGATCCACCTGCATGCGCTCTCACCGTCGGAGGTGCAGCACATCGCGCGTCGCTCGAAGCTGACGATCCCGGCCACGCTCTCGCGCCTCCGCGACGCGGGGCTCGACTCGCTCCCGGGCGGCGGCGCCGAGATCCTCGTCGACCGCGTCCGCAGGGTGATCGCGCCGAAGAAGACGAAGACCGACGAGTGGCTCGACGTGATGCGCCAGGCGCACCGGCTCGGGATGTCGACGACGGCGACGATGATGTACGGCCACGTCGAGACGCTTGAGGAGCGGGTCGAGCACATGCGCCGCATTCGCGAGCTGCAGGACGAGACGGGCGGCTTTCGCGCCTTCATCTCGTGGACCTTCCAGCGCGACGGGAACCGCCTCGACCACGTCGTCTCCGACGAGGACATGCCCACCTCGTTCGACTATCTGCTCACGCAGGCCGTGTCCCGGATCTACCTCGACAACGTCCCGCACATCCAGTCCTCGTGGGTGACGCAGGGAATGAAGATCGGGCAGGTCGCGCTCGGCTTCGGCGCCGACGACATGGGCTCGGTGATGATCGAGGAGAACGTCGTCTCGGCCGCCGGGACGACGCATCGCACGACGACGGACGAGCTGGTGCACCTGATCCGCTCGATCGGGAAGATCCCCGTCCAGCGCGACACGCTGTACCGGGACGTCCGCGTCTTCGACTGACGGCGGGCTCCGTCGACGCAGGCCGCGCGGTCGAGGAAGATTCGCCCATGCCCGACGGCGAGCTCGCGTACCTCACCCCCGAGGCGAAGGCCCGGATCGAGATCGACCGCAAGCTGGCCGAGGCCGGCTGGGCCGTGCAGGACGCGCGCGCTGTGAACCTGTCCGCCTCCCGGGCGTCGCCGTCCGCGAGTTCGTCATGCGCTCGCCGCACGGCCGCGCCGACTACCTCCTCTTCCTCGACGGCGCCGCGGCCGGAGTGATCGAGGCGAAGAAGGAAGGAGAGACCCTCACCGGCGTCGAGTGGCAGAGCGCGAAGTACGTCGACGGGCTCCGGACGGGATCGAGTCGGCGGTCGAGGGCGCTCCCGTTCACGTACGAGTCGACCGGTGTCGAGACGCGCTTCACGAACTGCGCTCGACCCGGAGCCGACGAGTTCGCGGAGGTCGCCCGATCGCTTTCGAGCGGCGGAGCGGATCCGGCCGGCGAGTGACGACGGCTGTACGGATCCTGTAAGAGCCTGCAAAACAGCCGTTCTGCTTCCGCTAGCCTCGATCGGCCGTGCTTCGCCTCGCCGCTCTCTCCGCCGCCGCCGCTCTCGCACTCGCCTTCGCCGGCACCGCGGGCGCGCAGACCACGCAGCTCTTCCCGGGCGTCACCTATCAGGACACGATCCAGTTCACGCCGCACGGCCCGGTCGCGGTCCACGTCGTCAAGGGCCCTCGGCCGGTCGGTCTCTACCGGCTGAGCCCGGTGCTCTCGAACGGGTCCGTCACGGGCAGGGAGACGGTGTCGTCGATGGAGCGGCGCCTCGCGACGACGAGCACGACGGTCGGCGTGAACGGGGACCTCTTCTCCGTCTCCACCGGCCGTCCGAGCGGGATCCTGCTCCGCGACGGCGTCCTCGTCACGCCCCCGAACGCCTCGCGCTCGAGCGCGGGGGTCTCGCTCGACGGGACGCTCGACGTCCGCCGGATCAAGTTCCTCGGCACCTGGCGCGGGCTCGGCCAGCGGCGCACGCTCAACTTCCTGAACCAGGCGCCCGGGAAGAACGGGATCTCTCTCTTCACGACCGACTGGGGACGTGCGACGCCGAAGCTCGCCGGCTCGGTCGCGGTCGTGCTCTCGCCGTTCCCCGCGGCGACCCCGAACGCCGATCTCGCGGCGCCGGTCGTCGGTGTCAGCCAGAACGGGCCCGTCCCGATCGCGCCGGGCACCGCGGTGCTCGTCGCGCGCGGGATCGCGGCCGGCAAGCTCCAGGCCGAGGCGCCGGTCGGGACGACCGTCACGCTTCGGCTGATCCTCCAGCCGGGCTGGGGGACGGTGTCCGACGCGATCGGCGGCGGCCCGATCCTCGTCCGCAGCGGCAAGCCGGTCTACCGCTCGAACGAGGCGTTCACCACGTCGCAGCTCGCCCCGCGAGGCCCGCGCAGCGCCGTCGGCCAGCTCGCGAACGGGAGCATCCTCCTCGTCACGACCGACGGGCGCCAGCCCGGGTACTCCGTGGGGATGACCAACTTCGAGCTCGCGCAGACGCTCGTGCGGCTCGGCGCCGTCTCCGGGATGGCGCTCGACGGAGGCGGGTCCTCCACGCTCGCCTTCGACGGCACCGTGCTCTCGAGCCCGTCCGACGGGAGGGAGCGAGCCGTCGCGGACGCGCTCCTGTTGACCTACTCGGGCGTCTACGTGGCACCGCCGTCCGTCGCGGTCGTGTCTCCGAACGGCGACGGGATCGACGACGCCGAGACCCTCGGCTTCAAGGTCGTCCGGCCGTCGAACGTCACCGTCACGCTGACCGGACCCGACGGGACTGCCGCCTACCAGCAGACGACCCAGTTGCAGCCCGGCACGTATCAGGTGCCGTTCCCGCCTCCTGCGGCCACGCCTCCGCCGCCCGCTCCCGGTCAGGCGCCCTCCCCGCCGCCGTCTGCGCCGATCCCGCCCGCCGAGGGCCGGTGGACGCTCGCGGTCTCGGCGACGGACGACCAGGGCCTCGCCTCGACGGCGACGCGCAAGTTCGCCGTGAACTCGACGCTCGGCTACCTCCAGGTCGAGCCGAAGACCCTGGCGCTGCCGCCGCGCGGCCGCTCGCTCGCGATCCGGTGGACGCAGGCCCGCGCCGCGCAGGTCAAGGTCGTCCTCGAGACCGTCGACGGCACCCCGCTTCGCACGCTCGCCTCGACGCGCTACGAGGCGGGTCAGCAGACGATCGCGTGGGACGGTCGCTTCAAGAGCGGGAAGCTCGCGACGGGCGGCCGCTACCTGATCGGCGTGACGGCGACGAACGAACTCGGATCCGCGGTGCTCGCCGCGCCGCTCACCGTGCGCCGGGTCGCGGGCTCCAAGTAGCGCCAGCGGGGCCTGTCTCTAGACTCCGCCCGTGCTCGTCGCCTCGGTCACCGGCGGCATCACGGACGCCGTCACGACCGCAATCGGGGACCACGGCCTCTACGCCGTCTTCGTCCTCTCGATGATCGACGCCGTCTTCCCTGCGGCCAGCGAGGTCGTGATGATCTACGCGGGCGCACTCGCGGCCGGCGCGTTTCCCGGCCAGGAGGTCGTGCTCTTCGGGCACACGATCGACTCCGGCTTCTCCGCCTACCTCGCCGTCGTGCTCGCCGGGACGCTCGGCTACACCCTCGGCGGGATCGCGGGCTGGGCGATCGGCAGCTACGGGGGACGCCCCTATCTCGAGCGCCACGGTCGCTGGCTCCATCTCGACCGCGAGCGGCTCGAGCGGGCCGAGCGCTGGTTCGAGCGCTGGGGGGACTGGGCCGTGTTCCTCGGCCGGCTGACGCCGCTCGTGCGCTCGTTCATCTCGATCCCGGCCGGTGTGCTCGAGGTCCCGTTCGTGCGGTACGTGCTGCTCACGCTCGCCGGCGCGGCGATCTGGTGCTTCGCCTTCGCGGCGGGCGGATACGCCGCGGGGCAGAGCTGGACGAAGGTCCACGACGCCTTCAACTACCTCGATTACCTGATCGTTCTCGCCGTCGTCGCAGGCATTGCCTGGCTCGTCGTCCGCCGCTTCCGCCGCCGCCGGCGCGTCGCCGAGGACTCCGCTCGCTGACGGGGAAAGCGAAAGCGCCTCGCTACACTCGGCGCGGCCCCCGTGAGCGGAATTCCCCTGATCGACGTCAAGGCGCAGTACGCGCCGCTCCTCGAGCGCCTCCGCGAGGCGATCGACGCCGTGATCCAGTCGGGGAGCTTCATCCTCGGCCCGAACGTCGCGGCGTTCGAGGAGGAGGCGGCCGCCTATCTCGGCGTGTCGCAGACGATCGGCGTCGCGAACGGGACCGATGCGATCGTCCTCGCGCTCGACGCGATGGGCGTCGGCGCAGGTGACGAGGTCATCTGCCCGGCCTTCACGTTCTACGCCACCGCCGAGGCGATCGCGCGGCGCGGAGCCACACCCGTATTCGCCGAGATCGACCCGGCGACGCTGAACCTCGACTCCGCCGATGTCGCAGCTCGCGTCGGCGAGCGGACGAAGGCGATCGTCCCGGTACACCTCTTCGGCCGCCCCGCCCCGCTCGCCGACCTGGTCCCGCTCGGGGTGCCGATCCTCGAGGACGCGGCGCAGGCGTTCGGGTCGCCCGACGTCGCACGTACGGGGATCGCCTCGACCTTCAGCTTCTACCCGACCAAGAACCTGTTCGCGTTCGGCGACGGCGGGCTCGTCGCGGTCACCGACGACGAGCTCGGCGAGCGCATCCGCATGCTCCGCTTCCACGGCTCGAAGGCAAAGAGGACGTTCGAGCACGTGGGCTACAACTCGCGCCTCGACGAGATCCAGGCGGCGGTGCTGCGCGTCTTCCTCGAGAACCTGGACGACTGGACGCGGCTCCGCCGTGAGGCTGCGGCCCGCTACGCGGAGCTCGGCCTCGGCGAGCTCGTCCAGATCCCCGAGGACGAGCCCGGCCACGTCTACCACCTGTTCGTCTGCCGCTCGCCCGAGCGTGACCGCATCCGCGCGGCGCTCTCCGAGGCCGGGATCGGGAACGCGCAGTACTACCTGCCGCCCCTCCATCTGCAGCCCGCGCTCGGCTGTCTCGGATACCGCGCGGGCGATCTTCCGGAGACCGAGCGTGCGGCGGAGGAGAACTTCTCGATCCCGCTCTGGGCGGGGATCTCCCCCGACATCCAGGAGCGGGTCGTGGACACCGTCCGCGTCGCACTCGGCGTCCCCGCAGGCGCGTGAGAAGCCCCCTCAACAGACACCGGTTGTGGCAGGTCGCGGTCGACGCGGTTCTCGTCGCAGCTGCGTGGCGGCTGTCGTTCTTCGTCCGCTTCGACAACGACACGCCCGTCTACTACCTCCGGTACGAGGACTGGGACGTCATCGCGCTCGTCGTCGGGATCATGCTCCCGGTCTTCATCGCGTTCGGCTTCTACAACCGCTGGTGGCGCTACGTCTCGACGAGCGACATGTGGGAGGCCGTCCGCGGTGTCGTCGTCGCGGTCATCGCCACGTTCCTCGTCTTCACCGTCCTCGATTTCCACCCCGCGAAGGTGCCGCGCGGGATCTGGATCGTCGACACCCTCCTCCTGCTCGCGTTCATCACGGGCTCGCGCTTCCTCGCGCGCACGCTGATCGAGCGTCCGTCGAAGGGCGCGCTGGTCGCGCGCGGCAAGGAGGTCATCGTCGTCGGCGCGGGCGACGCCGCGCAGCTCGTCGTCCGCGAGATGCTCAAGAGCCCGCGTCTCGGCTACACGCCGATCGGGCTCGTCGACGACGATCCGCGCAAGAAGAACCTCCGCATCCACGGCATCCGCGTGCTCGGGACGATCGACGATCTCCGCCACCTCCTCCCGGAGCGCCGCCCGGACGAGCTCCTGATCGTGATGCCGTCCGCGGCGGGCGACGTGCGCGAGCGGATCGTCGAGGTCGCGCGCCTCGAGCGCATCCCGGTGAAGACGCTGCCGGGGCTCCTCGAGCTGATCGCCGGCGATTTCAACCTCGCCGGCCAGCTGCGCCCGGTCGAGGTGGAGGACCTCCTCGGCCGCGAGTCGGTCGACGTGGACATCGACTCCATCTCCGGCTACGTGAAGGAGGAGGTCGTCCTCGTCACCGGCGCCGGCGGCTCGATCGGCGCCGAGCTGTGCCGGCAGATCGCCCGCATCGGCCCGACGCGGCTCGTCCTCGTCGACAACGGCGAGCCCGGGCTCTTCGAGATCGAGCGCGAGCTGGTCGACGAGCGCGGATTCCGCGCGACCGCCGCGATCCTCGCCGACGTGGGGAACGAGACGAAGATGCGCCAGGTCTTCGACAAGTACCGGCCGGGCGTCGTCTTCCACGCGGCCGCGTACAAGCACGTCCCGCTGATGGAGGCGAACCCGCTCGAAGCGGTGCGGAACAACACGCTCGTCACGCGCTCGGTCGCGGACGTGGCGGTCGAGTTCGGCGCCAAGCGCTTCGTCCTGGTCTCGACCGACAAGGCGGTGAACGCGAAGACCGTCATGGGCCAGTCGAAAGCGCTCTGCGAGTGGATCGTCGAGGCGTGGGGCCATCGCACGGACGCGAGCACGCGCTTCTGCGGCGTCCGCTTCGGGAACGTGCTCGGCTCGTCCGGGAGCGTGATCCCGATCTTCCGCAAGCAGCTCGCGCGGGGCGGGCCGCTGACGGTGACCCATCCCGACATGACACGCTTCTTCATGACGATCCCGGAGGCCGTGCAGCTCGTCATCCAGGCGGGCGCGATCGGCGGGCGCGGACAGGTCTACGTCCTCGACATGGGGGAGCCGGTCGGCATCGTCGACCTTGCGGAGACGATGATCAAGCTCTCGGGCAAGGAGCCGGGCCGCGACATCTCCATCGAGTTCGTCGGACCGCGGCCGGGCGAGAAGCTTCACGAAGAGCTGTGGTCGGACGACGAGACGGTCGGTCCGACCGAGCACGAGGCGATCCTCCTCGTCACGCGGCCGCCGATCGACCCGCGGTGGCTCGACGTGGAGCTCGACCGCCTCTCCGAGCTCGTCGAGGCGGGAGACACGCTCGAGGTCGTCGGGCAGCTGAGCGCCCTCGCCGGCGCGCCACGCCGGGTCGCGGCCGCCGACGCGGCCGCGGTGACCACGACCGAGGCGTCGGGCTCGCTCTAGCCCTCGAGCGCGGTCAGCAGCAGGTCGAGCAGAAGGGCCGGATCGCGCGCCCTGGGCACGCGTCCGGGAACGCGCTTCTCGAGCACGAGCTCGCCTGCGGTTCGCAGCGGACGCAGCCGCCCCTCGCCGATGAGCCGCTCGTCCACGGCACCGAGCCGGCCGGCGAACGTCGTGTAGACCGGGATGCTGAGCGCGACGGCCTCCCTGTTCATCGTCCCGCCCGCCGACACGACGAGGTCGGCGAGGGCGACAAGGCCGAGCGCGTCGATCGCGTGCTCGGGGACGACGAGAGAGGGAAGTCCTGCTCCGGCGATCGCCTCACGCTGCTCCCTCGTCCGCGGAAGCACGACGGCCTGCACGCCGGAATCCGAGCCGAGGCGCTCGAGCACGTCGGCGAACAGCGGGTTCTCGTGGCGGTGGTAGAGGGAGACCTCGGGCGGAGTGCGGACGACTGCGAGGACGCGGCCCCGGTCGAGCCCGAGCTCCTCGGGCACGCGCTCGTCCGGCGCGAAGCCCGGGAGGTAGTACTCCTCCTTCAGCCCCGGGTAGCGGCGCACCTTGCGCGGACGCGCGCCGAGCGTGTCGAGGCGATCCTGGGGGATCGCGTCCGGGACGACGACCCTCGTCGCGAACCGGCAGCCGACCCCGTGCTGAACGCGGGCGAACTCGTAGTCGAACGCGTACGCGGACGGGATGCCGAGCGAGCGGGCGACGAGCGGAAGCTCGTGCGAGGCGTGTGAGAGCGCGATGTCGAAGCTGCGAGCGCGCGCAAACCGCCGCAGAGCCGGAACCCGCGCCGCCATCGCTCGTCCCTTGCCCCAGGCGCCCGCGCCGCCGTGCCGCGGACCGACGAGCTCGTGCGGGATCCCGTGCAGCTCGAGGAGCTCGAGCGTTTGCGCGTAGTCCCGCGTCGTGACCGACACCTCGTGCCCGCGTTCCTCGAGAAGCGCGACGAGTGGCCGAAAGAACAGCACCTGCGGTGAGTTCGAGACGTCGATCCAGATGCGCACGCGCTGACCCTAGCGACGGTTGCGGAGATAAGCTCCGCTTATATGGACACGCGCCAGCTCGCTGCCTTCTGCGCGGTCGTCGAGCGGCGGAGCTTCTCCCAGGCGGCCGAGCAACTCGGCGTCACCCAGCCCGCGGTGTCGCTCCAGATACGTGCGCTCGAGAAGCGGCTCGACACCCAGCTCCTCGACCGCTCCGGGCGACGGGTCGAGCCGACAGAGGCGGGCTGGCGCCTGTATCGAGGCGCCCAGAAGCTGCTCGCGCTCGAGGACCAGATCGTGTCGGCGGTCGCGGCGACGGTCGAAGGCGAGCTCGGCGGCGATCTCGTCCTCGGCGCCTCGACGGGCCCTGCGGCGATCGCGGTCCCGCTCGTTCTGTGCGAGTTCCAGCGGCAGAACCCGGGGGTCCGCGTCTTCCTCACCGTCTCGGACACGCACACGGTCGTCGAGCGCGTCGCAGCGCGCGAGCTCGAGCTCGGCATCGTCGGCGCGTCGCGGCGCCATCGCGGGGTCCGGTTCGAGCCGTTCTTCTTCGACGAGGTGATCCTCGCGTGCCCACCCGGTCATCGCTTCGCCGGGCGGACGGTCGCGCTCGACGAGCTCCGCGACGAGGCGCTCATCCTCATGCAGGAGGGAGCGGGTGTCCGGCAGACGCTCGAGGATGCCCTCCGCAGGCAGGGCGTCCGGCTGCGCGACCTCGACGTGAAGCTCGAGCTGGGGCTGCAGGAGTCCGTGCGTCAGGCAGTCGAGGCCGGCTACGGGGTGACGTTCATCTCGAGGACCGCGGTGGAATCGGATCTCGCCGCGGGGCGGCTGACGGAGGCACGCGTCCAGGGGCTCGAGGCGACGCGCGAGATCTCGCTCGCCGCGTCCTCCGGCCGCGCGCGGACACGGGTCGCCGAGGCGTTCGTCGACTTCGCGCGGGAGCGGCTCGCGGCGTGATCGTCCGCTGGGGGCTCGACGAGCTCGAGGGCGTTCTCGCCGAGATCGGCGGTCGGGCGCCGCTTCTCGTCACGAGCGAGCGGTTCGCAGCGCTCGATCTTCCCGTCGCCGCCCGCTTCACGGGCGTCCGCCGGCACGCGCCGGTCGACGCGGTCGCGAGCGCCGCCGAGGCCGCTGCCGCTGCGGACTCGCTCGTCGCCGTCGGCGGCGGCAGCGCGCTCGACACGGCGAAGTCGGTGTCCGCGACGACCGGCCTTCCGCTCGTCGCCGTGCCGACCACGTACTCGGGCGCCGAATGGACGACGCACTTCGGCTCCCGCGACGAGGAGCGCCGGGTGAAGACGGGCGGCTCGGGCACGAACACGGTCGCGATCGTGTACGAGCCTCGGCTCACGCTCGATCTTCCGCGCGGGGAGACCGTCGGTACGGCGCTGAACGCGCTCGCCCACTGCGCGGAGGCGCTGTACGTCGATCGCTCGAACGACGAGGGCGACCGCGAAGCGCTCGCGGGAGCGCCGCTGATCGGGCGCTGGCTTCCCGAGGTCGTTGCTCGCCCGTTCGACCTCGGGGCGCGGACGAAGCTGCTCGAGGGCGCTATGCACGCCGGCGCTGCGCTCGGGCTCTCCGGTCTCGCGCTCGCGCACGCGCTCGCGCAGGCGCTCGGAGGCCGGTACGGGCTCTCGCACGGCGCGATGAACGCGCTGACGCTTTCACCCGCGCTTCGCTTCAACGAGCCGGCCGTGCCGGAGGCAGTCGCGCGTTTCGGCGAGGCGCTCGGGACGAGCGAACCCGCTGAGCGGGCCGAGGAGCTCGCTCGCCTCGGCGGCTTCGAGCGGCTGCGCGACTTCGGCGTGCCCGAGGACGAGCTCGAGAGTCTCGCCGGCGACGTCGTCGCCCGGCCGGGGACGCGTGCGAACCCGCGGCCGGTCACGGTGGAGGACGCGGAGGAGCTGCTGCGCTCGATCTGGTGACCTCGCCTTGACGTCGTCCGGGTGCGCGCTGACGATGTGGCGATGGCCGAGTACGCGATGGTGACGGCAGCGGTGGCGTTCCTGGCGATCGCCCTCGTCGGAGCGGCCGGACAGACGCCTGCGCAGCTTCCGCGCAGTACCGCTGCCGCGCTCACGCTCGTGACGTCGAGCGCGCGAGCGAAGAAGGTCTCGAGCGCGGATGCCCGCACCGCATATCGCCGCGCACCCTACGCGAAGCCTGCACTGAAGTACGTGTACGCAGTCGGCTGGATCACAGGTACGCACGACCGTGCGTCGTGCTTCTACACCGTGTCGACGAGCGATGCCGTGAAGCAGGCGACCGGGGAGCTCACGCACAACGCGAAGGTCTCGGCGAGTCTGAGGAGACGGGGCATGACCGCGCACCAGGCAGGCACCGCTCTCGTCAAGGGCATTCAGACCGCGTGCAGCTGAGCTTTCGCGCCTAAGCGGCTTCGGGCGCCGGCCGGCGGCGGCCGCCGAGCACGCGGCGGAGGCTTGCGATCCCGAGGACGCTCGAGCCGTCGACCACGGGTAGATGCCGAAAGCCGTGGTCGAGCATGACCTGGGCGGCCTCGTCGAGATCCGTGTCGGGGGCGGCGGTGATCGGGTCCGGGGTCATGAAGCTGCGGACCCTCGCGTCGCTCGTGTGCACACGAGCGGCCATCGCCCGCAGCATGTCGCGCTCGGTGAGGATGCCGATCATGCGGCCGTGGTCCTTGACGATCACGGCGCCGACGTTCTTGCCCGTCATGCGCTCGGCGACCTCTCCGAGCGTGTCCTCGGGGGCGACGGTGATGAAATCGGGCGAGGTGACCTCGGAGAGCGTGCCCATCGCGCGAGTCTAGCCGCTCGGCAGCGCCGGCGCCCTGCGCGGCCGATCGAGCGTCTGAATAACGAGCTGTAATGACAGAGATAACGAATTGAGCTACCATCCCGCCCGTGCGAAGCGGCGCGACCTTTGACGTGCTCGTCGTCGGGAGCGGGGCCTCCGGGCTCGCCGCCGCCGTCTCCGCCGCGAACGCCGGCGCGCGCGTCGGGCTTGCGACGAAGACGACGCTCCAGGCATGCAATTCCGCGAAGGCGCAGGGCGGCATCCAGGCCGCGGTCGGCGAGGACGACTCCCCCGAGATCCATGCCGAGGACGTCATGCGCAGCTCGCACGACACGGCCGAACCGCGCCTCGTCGAGGTGCTGACGAGCGAGGCTCCCTCGGCGATCCACTGGCTCGAGGGGCTCGGGGTCGCGTTCACGCGCTCGAGCTCGTCGGGCCAAAACGGCGGCTACCGGCTCGCGCGCTGCGGAGGTGCGACCCGAAAGCGCCTGCTCCAGGTCGGCGATCGTACGGGTCACGCGATCACGAAAGCGTTGCGGGAGGCGTACGAGGCCGGTCCCGGCGTCGAGCTCCCTCAGCATGCGCTGACTGCGCTCGAGCCCGGAGAGAACGGTTGGCGCGCGACGTTCACGGTCAAGGACGGATCGACCTCGACCGTGGAGGCCGCGGCCGTCGTGCTCGCGGCCGGCGGTCGCTGCTACGCGGAGGCAGGAGAGCGCGGCGAGCTCTCCACCAACCACCCGAACGCGACCGGCGAGGTGACGCGAATCGCGCTCGAGGCAGGCGCCGGGGCGCGCGACCTCGACGCGCTCCAGTACCACCCGAACGGCGGCGCCTGGCCGGCGACGATGCAGGGCTACTCGATCCCCGAGACGACCCGCGCGTACGGCGCGGTCCTCGTCAACTCCGACGGCGACGAGTTCACCGATTCGCTCGGACCACGCGACACCGTCTCGCAGGCGATCTTCGACGAGGTGGCAAAGGGGAAGGGCGTCACCACGCCCGACGGGAGGCCCGCTGTCTGGCTCGACACGACGCGGATCTCCGAGGAGGACGCCGAGCTCTCCCTCCCCTACATGCTGCGGCGCTACCGTGGCACGGGCATCGACCCGCTCTCGGAGCCGGTCCTCACCTATCCGGTGCTCCACTACCAGAACGGCGGGCTCGTGATCGACGAGCGCGCGGAAACCACGCTCGAGAGCGTCTTCGCCTGCGGCGAGATCGCGGGCGGGACGCACGGAAGGAACCGCATGATGGGCAACTCGCTCCTGGAATGCACGGTCTTCGGCCGGAGGGCCGGCAGGGCCGCGGCCGAACGGGCGGCGGCATGACGACCGTCGTCGCCGACATCTCGCTGGCCGTCGAGGACGCCGCTGCGCACCTCTACGTGTGGGCGCTCAAGGACATCCCGCAGGACCTCCGCGACGCGCTCGCCGCCGCGCGCGACCGCGAGACCTCGACGACGGGCAAGCGCGTCCTCGAGACGATCACCCGCAACGTCGAGATCGCGGACGACCAGGGGAATCTCGTCTGCCAGGACACGGGCATCGCCGTCTACTACTGCCGCGTCGGCGAGGGCTTCCCCCTCCATCCGGCGCGAATCTACGAGGCACTCAAGGCAGGCACCGAGCGGGCGACAATCGAGCATCCGTTGCGCTCGAACACCGTGCACACGCTCACCCGCGAGAACACGGGGCAGAACGTCGGCTACCGCGTACCGATCGTCCACTGGGACTTCGAGCCGGGCTGGGACGGCCTCGACGTCAAGTGCGTCCCGAAGGGCTCGGGCTCCGAGAACATGAGCTTCCTGAAGATGTGCGTCCCCGCGGACGGGGTCGCTGGCATCAAGCGCTTCGTCCTCGACTCGATCGTCGGGGCGGGCGGCAAGCCGTGCCCGCCCGGGATCGTCGGCGTCGGGATCGGCGGCTCGGCCGACTACGCGATGCACCTCGCCAAGGAGGCGATCGCGCGGCCCGTCGGCACGCACAACCCGGATCCGCTCGTCGCCGAGCTCGAGGGCGAGCTGTACGAGCTCCTGAACGAGACGGGCATCGGCCCGATGGGGCTCGGCGGCGACGTGACCGTGCTCTCGGTCCACGTCGAGCACGCCGACACGCACATGACGCTCAACCCGGTCGCGGTCAACTACCAGTGCTGGGCCGCGCGGCGCGCGTCTGCTCACGTCACGGCCGACGGCTCGATCGAGTACGAGAGGGACGCCTGATGGCCGTCCACGAGGTCACGTTCCCCCTCACCGATCCCGAGGAGATCCTGAAGCTCCGCGTCGGCGACGAGGTCGTCGTCCAGGGGCACGTCATCGGCATCCGCGACCGCACCCAGATCCGGATCTTCGACCAGGGGGTGGCGCCGCCGATGGACCTCACGGGCGCGTTCCTCCTGCACACGGCGCCCGGCGTCCGCAAGCTCGGGCCGGGGCGCTACGAGAAGGTCTGCATCGGGACGACGACGAGCGCGCGCATGGTGCGCTTCACCGAGGGTCTCGGCGCCCAGTACGGGGTGCGCGCGATCTGCGGCAAGGGCGGGTTCCCGGACGAGGCGATCGATCCGATGCAGCGGCTCGGGATGGTCTACTTCGCGATCGTGGGCGGCGCCGCCGCGCTCGAGACGACGCAGATCGAGGAGATCGAGGAGGTCGCTTGGGAGGAGCTCATGCCCGAGTGCCTCTGGAAGTTCAGGGTGAAGGACTTCGGCCCGCTGACCGTCGGCATCGACGCCCACGGCGGCTCGCTCTACCGCGACGTCCAGGACCGGGCGCGCAAGAAGCTGGAGGACATCTATGCACGACTATGACGGCCACGCGTTCCTGGACGTCCCCAAGCGCGAGGGCAAGCCGCGCGAGCGCGGGCTCACGCACGTCATCGACAAGGGCCTGAACCTGCGCGAGATCGAGGGCCTCTTCGACACCGCCGGGGAGTACGTGGACATCGTCAAGCTCGGCTGGGGCACGAGCTACGTCACGAACAACCTCGAGAAGAAGATCGCGCTCTACCGCTCGTTCGCGACGCCGGTCGTGTGCGGCGGCACGCTCTTCGAGGCGGTCTTCGCACAGGACAAGGTCGACGACTTCAAGCGCTGGCTCGAGCACTACCGCTTCTCGCACGTCGAGATCTCGGACGGGACGATCGACATCCCGCGCGAGCGCAAGCTCGAGCTGATCGCGGACTTCGCGCGGGACTTCGCCGTCCTCTCGGAGGTCGGCTCGAAGGACGCCGAGGTCGTCTTCGCGCCGTACCAGTGGGTCGAATGGATCTCGGAGGAGCTCTCCGCAGGCGCCTGGAAGGTGATCGCCGAGGGTCGCGAAGGCGGGACCGCGGGCATCTACCGCCCGACCGGCGAGATGCGCACCGGCCTCGTCGACGAGATCGCGCACTCGATCGACTTCGGAGACCTCATCTGGGAGGCGCCGACGAAGTCCTCGCAGGCCTGGTTCGTGAAGCACTTCGGACCCGAGGTCAATCTCGGGAACATCCCGCCCGACGAGGTCATCGCGCTCGAGACGCTACGCCTCGGGCTTCGCGGCGACACGCTCAAGGAGGTGCTGTTGCGCGAGGGAGCCCATGGTTCCCCCGCGAGCCCCCTGCTTCCGACCCGAGGCGAGTCGTGACGGGCGGGGCGAGGTAGTCGTGGCGGTGCCAGCGCTCAGCGCGCCCCGGCTTCCCGACCTCGACTTCGAGGCGATGACGGCCGAGGAGCTCATCTCCTGGGCCCATCAGTTCTTCTGGCCGCGCCTCTGCCTGACGTGCTCCTGGCAGAAGCAGTCGTCCGTCCTCGTGCACATGGTCGCGGGCCTCGGCCTGCGCATGGACACGGTCGAGCTCGACACGCACCTCTTCTTCCGCGAGTCGTACGACACGCGTGACAAGCTCGTCGAGCGCTACGCGCTGCAGCTGATCCAGCCGGAGATCCCGACGATCGCTGAGCAGCACACGGCCGAGGGCGCGAATCTGTGGGAGCGCGATCCCGACCGCTGCTGTCACATCCGCAAGGTCGAGCCGCTCCTCTCCGCGCTCCAGCCGTACGACGCCTGGATCTCGGGGATCAGACGCAGCCAGTCGCCGAGCCGCGCCGCCGCGCCGAAGGTCGAGTGGTCCGAGCGCTACGGCGTCTTCAAGATCCACCCGCTCGCCGACTGGGACGAGAAGCGGGTGTGGTCGTACGTCACCGTGAACGAGATCCCGTACAACCCGCTGCACGACGTCGGGTACCGCTCGATCGGCTGCATTCCATGCACCCGGCCGACGCGCCCCGACGAGGAGGAGCGCGCCGGACGCTGGGCCGGGTCCGACAAGCTCGAGTGCGGCATCCACGTCGACACCACCATCTGAGGAAGGTAGGGCATGAGTCAGCACATCTATGCGCACGAGCACCCGGAGTCCGAGAACGACCGCGGCGGTGGCTTCACGCTCTGGTTCACCGGACTCTCGGGCTCGGGCAAGACGACGATCGCCCACCACGTCGGGCCGGAGCTCGACCGTCGCGGCCTGGTCGTCGAGTACCTGGACGGTGACACCGTCCGCACGCATCTCTCGAAGGGTCTCGGCTTCTCGAAGGAGGATCGCGACGCCCATGTCGAGCGGCTCGGCTGGGTCGCGTCGCGGGTGACGCGTCACGGCGGGGCGGTCATCGTCGCGGCCATCTCCCCGTACCAGCAGGCGCGACGTAATGCGCGCGCACTCGTCGAGGAGCACGGCCACTTCGTCGAGATCCATGTGCGGACGTCGCTCGAGGAGTGCGCGCGACGCGACGTGAACGGCCTCTATGCCAAGGCGTTCGCCGGCGAGATCAAGGGGTTCACGGGCGTCGACGACCCTTATGAGGAGCCGTCCGAGCCCGAGATCGTCGTCGAGACCGAGGGTCTGACGCCCGAGGAGTCGGCGGCGCTCGTGATCGCACGGCTCGAGGAGCTCGGCCTCGTCTCCGAGAAGGTCGCAGCGTGAGCTCCTCCGTCACCACGGACCGCCTCATCGCACCGCACGGCGGCGCCCTCGTCGATCGCACAGGGGAGCGCCCGGACGGCCTCGACTCGCTCGAGCAGGTCGCGCTGACATCTCGCGAGATGTCCGACCTGGACATGATCGCCTCGGGTGCGCTCTCGCCGCTCGAGGGCTTCATGGGCGAGGCGGACTACGAGCGCGTGATCGAGGAGATGCACCTCACGAGCGGCCTTCCTTGGGCCTTGCCCGTCTGCCTCGCGGTCGACACGGAGCCCGCCGGGGAGCGCGTGGCGCTCACGGACGAGTCGGGGACGGCGATCGCCGTGCTCGAGGTGTCCGAGACGTTCTCCTACGACAAGGAGCGCGAGGCCGAGCTCTGCTTCCGCACGACCGAGGACGCCCACCCAGGCGTCGAGCGGCTGTACGGGCAGAAGCCCGTCTACCTCGCCGGCCGCGTGACCGTCTTCGAGCGCCCGGCGCCGCAGTTCCCCGCGCTCGCGCTCGACCCAGTGGACACGCGGAGGACGTTCGCCGAGCGCGGCTGGAAGCGTGTGGTCGGCTTCCAGACGCGGAACCCGATCCACCGCGCGCACGAGTACCTGACGAAGGTCGCGCTCGAGACCGTCGACGGCCTCCTCGTCCACCCGCTCGTCGGCGACACGAAGGCGGACGACGTCCCGGCGGCGGTGCGCGTGGAGTGCTACCGGACGCTCCTCGGTGGCTACTACCCCGCCGAGCGCGTGCTCCTGTCGGCGTTCCCGGCGGCGATGCGCTATGCAGGCCCGCGCGAGGCCGTCTGGCACGCGATCTGTCGCAAGAACTTCGGCTGCTCGCACTTCATCGTCGGACGCGACCACGCCGGCGTCGGGAGCTACTACGGGACCTACGACGCGCAGCTCGTCTTCGACGAGTTCGAGCCGCACGAGCTCGACATCGAGCCGATGTTCTTCGAGCACACGTTCTGGTGCAACGTCTGCGGCTCGATGGCGAGCACGAAGTCGTGCCCGCACGGGGCCGACGACCGGGTGTTCCTATCCGGGACGAAGGTGCGCGAGATGCTCGGCGCGGGTGAGGTGCCCCCCGTCGAGTTCACGCGCCCCGAGGTGGCCGACGTGCTCATAGACGCCTATCGGCAAGAGGCGTGAGCACGGACCGACAAGGCCGCCGAGCGGCCGTCTTCAGGGGTCTTGGGGCAATCGGAGACTGCGCTCGCAGTCTCCGACCTGCGCAGAGGACGCCGTGACCTGGCAGCTCGTCCTCGCGGGCCTGCTCACCGGGTTCCTCGTGGGGATGACGGGCATGGGGGGCGGATCGCTCATGACCCCGATCCTCGTGTTCATCTTCGGCATCCCGCCGGCGACGGCGATCGGGACGGACATCGCGCACGGCGCCGTCTTCAAGAGCGTGGGCGCCGTGCAGCACCGGCGGATGGGGAACGTCCGCGCCCGGCTCGCCGGCTGGATGCTCGTCGGGTCGGTGCCCGCATCGCTCGCCGGGGTCTGGCTCGCGGAGCGCCTCACCGAGCGCTATGGGGACAACGTCAAGGACCTCATGGGGCAGGTGCTCGGCGCCGCGCTCCTGTTCGGATGCGTGGGCCTCATCGCCAAGAGCCTGATCCACACCGAAGCGATAGGCGACGTCGACTGGGACCTCACGACCCGGGACCGGGTGGCAGCGGTTCTCATCGGGATCTTCGGGGGATTCATCGTCGGTCTGACGTCGGTCGGGAGCGGGGTCTTCTTCGGGCTGACGCTGCTCGTCGTCTTTCCGCTGCGGGCGCACAAGGTCGTCGGCACGGACATCTTCCACGCGGCGATCCTCCTCTACGTCGCGGGAGCGGCTCACTGGGCGGCGGGCAACGTCGACTTCTCGATCCTGGGCTGGCTCCTGCTCGGCTCGATCCCCGGCGTCCTGATCGGCGGAAGGCTCACGGTCTCGGTCCCGGAGCACGTCCTCCGGCTCACGCTTGCCGGCGTCCTCGGCCTCGCGGGCGTGAAGCTCCTGAACTTCCCCGGGGCGGGGACGATCGTGATCGTCGGGCTGGCAGCGGGCGGGGCGGCCCTCCTCGTCTGGATCGGCCGTCACAGCTGGATCCGGATCCAGCGCGGACGCAACGGCGCCGTTCCTCAACGAGCGACGAGATAGCATCGCCGCCTGGCGATGCGCACGGTCTGGGTCAGCTTCGACACGGTCGGCCGCGACTGCCTCGCGGCCGCCGCGGACGTCGGGGCCGAGATCGTGGGAGTCGTCACCCTGCCCGGCCCGGTCGACCCGCACCGCTCGGGGCAGTGCTCGTTCGACGAGATCTCGGCCGAGCTCGGCGCTCGCGTGATCGAGACGCGTGACGTGAACGCCGACGGCACCGTCGCGGCGGTCGGCGAGCTCGACCCCGAGCTCGTCTTCGTCGTCGGCTGGTCGCAGCTCGTGCGCGACCCGTTCGTCGCTCTCGCCCGTGAGGGCGTCTTCGGGATGCATCCGACGCTCCTCCCGCGCCATCGCGGCCGTGCGCCGATCCCGTGGGCGATTCTCTCGGGGCTCGCGCGGACCGGCGTCACGCTCTTCGAGATCGCCGACGCGACCGCCGATTCGGGCGCGATCGTGGGTCGGACGGTGGTCGAGATCGCGGTGGACGAGACGGCGACGACGCTCTTCGAGCGCATCGCCGAGGCGCACGTGAGCCTGATCCGGGAATACGTGCCGCAGCTGCTCACACGGACTGCGCCACGCATCGCCCAGGACCCGGTCCGCGCCAGCTCGTGGCCGAAGCGGACGCCGGCCGACGGGATCATCGACTGGGAGACGCGCGCGCCGTACCTGCACGACTGGGTGCGTGCCCAGACGCGGCCGTACCCGGGTGCGTTCACGTTCCTCGGGAGGGAGAAGGTGGTGGTCTGGCGCGCACGGCCGGTCGCCCTCGACGCGGAGGCGCCCGCCGGCACCGTCGTCGCTGCGCGACCGGAGGGACCGGTCGTCGCGTGCGGCGAGGGCGGCCTCCTGCTCGAGGAGGTCGAGACCGCGGCCGGAGAGCTCGCCGTGGGAGCCCTGCTCGGATGAGCGACGCTCGCCTCCGGCTCGCGTTCGTGGGGGACACCGTGTTTCCCCCACGTACCCCCTTCTTCTCCAGAACGTGGGCAACCTCCCGGTTCCCCACGCCCTTCCCCGCTCCTCGCCCAACCGGGGTCGGCCGATGAGCCGCGTCCTGGTGGTGGCCGCGCACCCGGACGACGAGGTGCTCGGCATGGGCGGGACGATCGCCGTGCACGCCGATCGGGGCGACCGGGTGCGGATCCTCGTCGTCACGGACGGCAGCTCCTCGCAGTACCCGGGCGACGCGGAGACGCGCTCGCAGAAGGAGGCGGAGGCGCGCGCCGCCGCGGCCGAGCTCGGGGTCGACGACTACGTCCACCTCGACCTCCCCGACATGCGGCTCGACACGCTCGCCCATGTCGAGGTGAACCGCGTGGTGGAGGAGCAGGTCCACGACCTCGCGGCGGAGATTCTCTACACGGTGCAGCCCGACGTGAACCGCGACCACCGCGCGCTCTTCGACTCGGTCGCGGTCGCGACGAGGCCCTCGCCGGGGCAGACCGTCCGGCGGCTGCTGACGTATGCACCGACCTCGAGCACGGAGTGGACGCCCGCGCCGCTCAACTGGTTCGTCCCCAACTGGTACGTCGACATCACGGGCACGCTCGAGCGCAAGGTGGCTGCATTCGCCCACTACGAGACGGAGCGCCGCGACTATCCGCATCCGCGGAGCGAGCGTGCGATGCGGGCTGCCGCCGAGCTCCACGGAGCGAGCTGCGGACGCGAGTATGCGGAGCCCTTCGTCCTCGTGCGCGGGCTCGAGCCCTTCTAGACGCCGCTTGTCGCGGCTCGCCAAGATCCTGCTCGTCGTCGCCCTGCTCGGCGCGACGGCGGCCGCGTTCGCGCTGACGGAGCGGCTGAAGCTCGAGCGGAGCCCGATCACCGGGACGCGCGTGGACAAGGTCTTCTCACCCGTCTGCGAGTGCTCGCGCGACGTCGCGGTGATCTCGTTCCTCCTGCGCAGGGCCGAGACGGTCACCCTGACGATGATCGACTCCGCCGGGCGGCCCGTTCAGACGCTCGTCCGTCGTCAGCACGAGAAGGCCGGTCGTGTCTCGTACACGTGGGACGGACGCGACAGCGCGGGGAACATCGTCGCCGAAGGCCGCTACCGGCCGAAGGTGGAGCTCGCTGCGCACGGTCGGACGATCGTCCTCCCGAATCCGATCCGCGTGGACACCACCGACCCGACGATCCGGCTCGTGAAGGCGACGCCGCGCGTGATCTCCCCGGACGGGGACGGGCGCGGCGACCGTGTGACGGCGTCCTACGTCGTGAGCGAGCCGGCGCGGGCCACGATGCTAATCGACGACCGCCGCCGTGTGATCGGCCGCTTCAGCCGCCTCACCGGGAAGCTGACCTGGTACGGGATCGTGAACGGGAAGCCCGTTCGGCCGGGGATCTACGAGCTCCGCCTGCGGGCGATCGACCAGGCGGGGAACCGCTCGCTGGCGACGCGGGCCGTTCCGATCAGGGTTCGCTACGTCGAGCTCGCCCGCGAACGGGTCGAGGCAGTGGTGGGGAGGCGGTTCCAGATCGGCGTGTCGACGGACGCGCGCTCGTATCGCTGGCTCTTCGCGAAGAAGCGCGGGACCGGTCGCTCGCGGGTGCTGCGGCTGCGCGCGCCCGCCGAGCCGGGGACGTACACCCTCTACGTCTCGGTCGCCGGGCATGCGGACCGGGCGACCGTGGTCGTCGCTCGGAAGAAGTGACACCGCCGCTGATCATGCTCGGCGTCAGCCGCTCGAGGACGACGCTGCTGCGGGTGATCGTCGACCGCTCGCCCGGCCTTGCGATCCGGCTCTACTGCGCGCGCCTGAGGGCTTCGCGTCCGGGGAACGCGAGCAGGCGCCCGTTCACCGAGAAGTAGTACGTCTGCTCGGTCGCAATCCCGGGCGCGTAGCGGCCGAACGGGAGGTGCCAGACGATCTTCCCGTCGATGATGCGTGCGCCGTACGTCTGCCCCTCCTTCGTCGAGAAGAAGACGTACGTCCCGATGACGAGCGGCGCGCCGAGGATACGGCCGCCGACGAAGCTGCTCCAGAGCTCCGTGCCGGTAGCGGCGTCGAACGCGTGCAGGCTTCCATCGGTTCCGCCGACGAAGACGTAGCCGCTCGCGACGGCCGGCGTCGTGTACGCCGTCCCGCCGACGCGGTTCGTCCAGAGGAGCGCTCCGGTCGCCGCATCGAGGGCGACGACCTTGCCCGAGCGAGCGACGGTGAAGATCCGCTCGCCGTCCGTGGAGGGACTCGCGTAGAAGCTCTCGTAGCGGAGCGTGTCCCGCTTGACGTACGTCGTCCAGAGCTCGCGTCCCGTCCGCTTCGAGACGCAGAGGACGGAACCGGCGTACGTTGTCACGCACACGCGGCCGTCGAACACCGAGGGGCTCGAGTTGATACGGCCTCCCGTGTCGAACGCCCAGCGGACGTGCCCCGTGCTCGCGTGCACCGCGAACAGACGGTGGTCGTGCGATCCGAAGAAGACGAGGCCGTCCACGATGACCGGGGACGACTCCACGGGGCCTCCCGTCTCGAGGCGCCAGAGCGTTCGCCCCGTCGCCCGGTCGAGGGCGGTCACGAAGCCGTTCTGCGAGCTGACGATCACGCGCCTCGCGTCGATGGCAGGCGACGACGGCATCGTGCCGCCGAGCTCGCGCTGCCAGCGGATCGCCCCCGTACGGGCGTCGATCGCGAACGTCCTGCCCTCGAAGGTGTTGACGTACAGGACGCCGTTGCAGTACGCGGGCGGGAACTCGATGTAGCTCTTGAGCCCGATCGACCACGTCGCCTTGCGCGCCGGGAGCCCGAGCCGGAAGTACGGACGCGTCAGCCCGCGCAGCGCGTCGCCGCCGAACGTCGGCCAGCAGTCGTGGTTCCCGCCCTTGTCGGCAGTCGCGGACGCGGTCGAGAGCGCGTGCCCGCGAGTGACGGTCAGATCCGCCAGCACGGTGTCGACGTGACCCTGTGGGACCCGTCCGGAGAGCCAGGTCGAAGCGGTCGCGCCTCCGAGCGCGACGAGGAGCACCACTGCCGCGGCGATGATCCACTTGAGGAATCTGGGCATAGGAAGCCGTGATCGTGCCGAGCGCCTCAGTCTGCCAGCCCAGGGGCGCAGCCCGCGCCGGAACCCGGCTCGGCGCGCCTAACCCACCGCCGCTAGGGAGTGTGCCCCGCCCGCCTCGGCCGCGCTACGGGCGCGGGCGGCGGCGGGGAGTGGCGCCCGAGGAACGCGAGCAGCCGGCCGTTCAGCGAGAAGAAGTACGTGCGCTCGGTCGCGATTCCCGGCGAGTACTGACCGAGTGGGATCCTCCACACGACCTTCCCGTCCGATGCGCGAACCGCGAAGGTCCGGCCCTCGAGGGTCGAGACGAAGACGAGGTTCCCGATGACGACGGGGGCACCGAGGATGCGTCCGCCGACGTAGGTCGCCCAGACCTGGTCGCCGGACGTCGCCCGGTACGCGCGGACCTTCCCGTCGAACCCGCCCACGAAGACGCGGCCGTACGCGATCGCCGGCGTCGTGTAGCCGAGACCGCCGACGTGCTGCGTCCAGACGACCGCTCCGTCGGACGCACGGACGGCGACGACCGCACCCGACCGGGCGACCGCATACAGCCGTTGGCCGTCGGTCGACGGGCTCGAGTAGAAGCTGTCGTAGCGGAAGGCATCCCGCTTGACGTACGTGCTCCAGAGCTTCGTCCCCGTCCTCCGGTCGAAGCAGAAGAACGCTCCCGCGTAGGTCGTGACGCAGACGCGGGTCCCGTAGACGGACGGGCTCGCGTTGATGCGCGCGCCCGTCTGGTACGCCCACCGGATCCGTCCCGTCGCGGAGTTGACGGCGAAGAGCCGCCCGTCCTGCGAGCCGAAGTAGACGAGCCCGTCGACGACGACGGGCGAGGACTCGACACTTCCCGACGTCGCCACGCGCCAGAGCTCCTTGCCGTCCGTCCGGCTGATCGCCGTGACGGTCCCGTTCTGGGAGCTGACGATCAGCCTCGGCCCGTCGATCGCGGGCGAGGAAGGCATCGTCCCGCCGAGCACGCGCCGCCAGCGCACCGTCCCGGTCTCCGCGTCGATCGCGAAGGTCACGCCCTTGAACGTGTTCACGTACAGCATCCCGTCGCAGTAGACGGGCGGGTACTCGATGTATCCCTTGAGGCCCCGCTGCCAGAGCGGCTTCTTTTTCGGGATGCCGAGGAGCGAGGTGGTGCGCGCGAGCGTCCGCTCGGGATCCGAGCCGAAGAACGGCCAGCACTCCTTGCCGACCACCGGCACCGCCACGGGTGGTGGCTGCGGGCGCGGCGTGGTCGTCGTCGCGGTCGACACGGTTACACCCTGGAGAGCGGTGTCGACATGGCCCTGCGGGCGGTCGCGAAGCGAGAGCCAGAGCCCTCCGGCGACGCCGATCGCGGCGAGGACCAGCAGGGCCACGCCGCCCACGATCCATTTCCATCTGCTCCGCATGAACGAACGGCCGGTCGCGCCGGCCGCTCGTCAGTGTGCCAGCAGGCGCGGAGCGTCCCGAGCGGCTGCCGGCTCGGCTGCCTCTGAGGCCTGCGGGGCAGAAACGGAGACGAGGACCGCGGAGGCGAGCCCGAGGACGCCCCACGTGAGCGGGTCCTCGAAGAATCCGGCGTACAGGAGCGAGTGGACGAAGAGCACGAGCAGGACCGAGGCGAGCCCGATACCGAGCAAGCGGTCGCGTCGCGTCACGAGATAGAGCGCCCAGCCCGAGGCGCCGAGCAGCCACGCATAGAGCGCGAAGCCGACGATCCCTCCCTCGGCGAGGACCGTGAGCGGCGCCGTGTGCGACGCGTTTCGCGTCACCGACCCGGTCCCCGACCGGTCGAGGCTCGCGCGCGGCTGCCCGCCGACGCCGACGCCACCGATCGGCCGCGCCTCGAACGCATCGAGCGTGATCGTGACCAGACGCGAGCGCGCGCTCGTTACGTCCTTCACCGACCGGCCCTGGATCGAGTTGGCCGCGTACGCCGCCGAACCGAGTGCCGCGATGCCCGCGCACACGAGGAGCGCGATCCGGAGCCGGCGGTCGGCGGCGAGGAACGCGATCCCGAACGTGACCACGAAGAGGGCGACGAAGCTCGACTGCGAGTACGAGAAGTAGAGCCCGGCGAAGAGGAACGCGACGATCGCGACCAGGCCGGTCCCCTCGAGCGGCCGCGTCTGCCGCAGGAGCAGGATCACGAGCAGGACCGCCATCGGGATCACGAGGTAGCGGCCGTACAGGCTCGGGTCCTTGAAGAGCGAGGTGACCCGAAAGAACGTCGTGTACGCGTTCGCGACCTCGAGATCGCGGGCGAAGAAGATCCTGTGCGTGTGCGACTGCCAGAGGCCGACGGCGGCGAAGAGCGAGCCCAGCGCGACGAGCGTCACGACGAGCGCGCGAGGGAGCCAGGAGGCGAGCGGCGTCCGGGCGAGGACGCCGAAGCCCGCGACGAACGGGAAGACGAAGAACGCGAGTGTGATCCCACCCTCGTGCGTGTCCCAGGTCCACAGGAACGACACCGCCGTGAACGCGACGAACGCGGCCGTCGGCAGCCCGAGCAGGAGCGGCGGTGGATCGGGCCGTGCGCCTCGGACGAGCCGGTACGCCAGTCCGAGTACCGCAGCGGCGACGACGAGGTAGAGCGGGAGAAGTAGGAATGCGTCCTGGTCGCCGACGCCGACGGGGATCCGGAACGGCGCCGCCGCGAGCAGCGCGATCGGCACCACCTCGGGATAGCGGGCGAGCGGGACTGCTCCCACGATCGCGGCAACCACGCCGACGCCGACGAGCCCGATGCCCTTCGGCTCCGTGAGGAGGAGGTGGATGTCGTGGTAGCCGACGAGCGAGCGGCCGATGCCGAGCGTCCCGAGCCCGAGGAGCCCGAATCCGGCGAGCGGCGCGATCCTGCCGCGCGGGACGAGCACGAGCACCGCGCCCAGAGCCCCGACGAGCGCAGCGACCTGCGCGGCATCCCCATGCTCCACGGCGGGAGAACGTTACGCGTTTGCTGTAGGAATAGCGCGGTGATCGAGACCTGGAAGCGCGCGCTCGTGCTCGCCCCGCACACGGACGACGGCGAGCTCGGGTGCGGCGGCACGACGGCACGGCTCGTCGAGTCGGGCTGCGACGTGCGCTACGTCGCGTTCTCGATCGCCACGCGCTCGCTGCCGCCGGGGTTCGAGCCGGACACGCTCGCGCGCGAGGTGCGCGAGGCGACGGCGGAGCTCGGCATCCCGGAGGGCAACGTCACCGTCCACGACTTCGACGTCCGGACGTTCCCCGAGCGCCGCCAGGACATCCTGGAGCTCCTCGTCTCGTTATGGGAGGAGTGGGAGCCCGACGTCGTCTTCCAGCCCTCGCACCACGACGTCCACCAGGATCACCAGACCATCGCGCAGGAGGGCCTACGCGCCTTCAAGCGCACGACGATCCTCGGCTACGAGATCCCCTGGAACAACTTCGACTTCTCGTACGGCGCGTACGTCACGCTCGAGAAGCGACACCTCGAGCGGAAGGTCGCTGCGCTCGCCCGCTACGCGTCGCAGCAGCACCGGCGCTACACCGAGCCGGAGTACATCTGGAACCTCGCGCGCGTGCACGGGGTCAACGTGAATCGCGAGTACGCCGAGTGCTTCCAGGTCTATCGCATCGTTTCCTGACGCGGCTCGCCGGCTCGCCGGCTCCCGCTCCCGGTTTCGGCGGCGGAGCTGACGAGCGGCTGCCGGCCCTCGCGAGCGGCGGCGCGTCGATGCTCTCCGCGAGCTCGCGCGAGATCGCCGTCTCGCCGCGCTCGGTTCGCACCGTGATCGGGCCTGAGAACGGCGCGACGGAC
This sequence comes from uncultured Actinomycetes bacterium, assembly GCA_963708265.1. Taxonomy (GTDB): domain Bacteria; phylum Actinomycetota; class Thermoleophilia; order Gaiellales; family Gaiellaceae; genus GMQP-bins7. The sequence continues at coordinate 469,679 of CAVPSC010000001.1, forward strand.
ACGACCGTGACCTCGGCTCCCGGGACGAGCCCGAGCTCCGTCAGGTAGCGGAGTAACGCGGCGTCGCCGTCGGGGACCTGCGAGATCGTGGCGCGGCCGCCGGCGTCGAGGTCGGCGAGGCTCCGGTACCGGCCGTGGCGGACGCGAAGCTTGCGGTCGGGGATCGGGCCGCCGTGCGGGTCGTGCGTCGGATAGCCGAGCTCCGCGTCGATCTTCGCCTCGAGCTCCTCCGAGAGCGCATGCTCGAGGCGGTCGGCCTCGGCGTGCACCTCGTCGAGGGAGAAGCCGAGCCGGTCGGCGAGGTAGCGCTCGAGCAGTCGGTGGTGACGGAGGACCTCGAGCGCGCCGCGCTTGCCGGTCTCGGTGAGCGCCACGCCCTTGTACGGGAGCCGCTCGACGAGGCCGAGCTCCGCGAGTCGCTTCGTCATCGCGGTCGCGGACGGTGGCTTCACGCCCATCTGGCCTGCGAGTGCAGACGTCGTCACCCGTGTACCGGAGGACTCGAGCGCGTAGATCGCGCGCAGGTAGTCCTGCACGGCGATCGTCAGACCTCCGGGTTCGGTTTCCATTCCCTCTCGATGAGATTACACTCCGATTCGGAATTAGACTTGTCTAACAGAGGCGACAGCACCGGGACGAGGGTACGGCGATGACTCCGCCGCCTGCCTCCTCCGGCGCGCACGACCGCGAGGCTCTCGTCCATCCGCTCGACGACGTCCTCCCCGGCGAGGCGCGCGTCCTCGAAGCTGCCGAGGAGTCGCTCGCCGGACGGCGTCGCGGCTTCCGAGGAGCGTGGCCGTTCCTCGGCCCCGCGTTCATCGCCGCGGTCGCGTACGTCGACCCGGGCAACTTCGCCACGAACATGGCGGCGGGCGCGCGCTACGGCTACCTGCTGCTGTGGGTCGTCCTGATGGCGAACCTCATGGCGATGCTCATCCAGTCGATGAGCTCGAAGCTCGGCATCGCCACCGGGAGGAACCTCCCAGAGGTGTGTCGGGAGCGCTACTCGCGCCCCACGAGCATCCTCCTCTGGCTGCAAGCCGAGGTGATCGCGATGGCGACCGACCTCGCGGAGTTCATGGGCGCCGCGATCGGGCTCCAGCTCCTGTTCGGGATCCCGCTCTTCCCGGCGGCGCTCCTCACGGGCGTCGCCTCGTTCGCGATCCTGGCGCTGCAGGCGAAGGGCTTTCGCCGGCTCGAGGCAGTGATCGCCTGCCTGATCGGCGTGATCGTCATTGCGTTCGCGCTCCAGGTGTTCATGGCCCGTCCGGCCACGTCCGGCATCGCGCACGGCCTCTTCGTGCCCGGCTTCGACGGGACGGAGAGCGTCCTCCTCGCCGTCGGGATCCTCGGAGCCACGGTCATGCCGCACGTGATCTACCTGCACTCGGCGCTCACGCAGCACCGGCTCGTGGGCGCAACCGAGCGGACGAAGCAGCGGATCGCTCGCTTCGAGCGCGTCGACGTGGTGATCGCGATGAGTCTCGCTGGGATCGTGAACCTGAGCATGCTCGTCACCGCCGCGGCGGTCTTCCACACGCGCGGCCTGACGGAGATCGGGGACGACCTGGGCGATGTCCACGACGCGCTCGGCGCCTACCTCGGCGGGAGTGCGGGAGTGCTCTTCGGGATTGCGCTCCTCGCGTCCGGGCTCTCGTCCTCGAGCGTCGGGACGCTCGCGGGTCAGGTCGTCATGCAGGGGTTCATCGAGAGGAAGATCCCGCTCTTCGTCCGGCGCTTCGTGACGATGCTGCCGGCACTCCTCGTCATCGCCGTCGGCGTGGATCCGTCGCGGGCGCTCGTGATCAGCCAGGTCGTGCTCTCCTTCGGGATCCCCTTCGCGCTCGTCCCGCTCTTGCTCGCGTGCCGGGACAAAAAGCTCATGGGGTCGCTCGTCAACCGCCCTGTGACGACGGCCGTCGCCACCGTCGTCGCGACGGTGATCATCTCCCTCAACGTCTTCCTCCTCGAGCAGACGCTGCTCGGGTGAGGGTGCCGGGGCGTGTGGGGGGCGGGGTCAGGTCATGTACCGAGGCACGAGATGGGGGCAAGGTGCCTCGATACATGACCTGACCCCGCCATGCCTCCAACGTCCGCTGCAAGGACGTGCGACTCGGCCCGGCAATGACGGGCATCGTTCAGCGCGCGAGTCTCAGCCGTGCGCCGATCGCGCGGCGCTCGGAGGGGAGGTAGAAGCCGAGCGGCGCGAGCGCGAGCGGGTAGATCGCCGCGAGCACGAACGCCACCGGGAGGCCGCCGCCGGCGAGCTTGCCGACGACGACGAGCGCCACGGCGGTCAGCGAGGCGGTCACCACGCGACGCCACTGGTACGGCACGGGGTAGATGCGCTGTGCCCACCAGGCCATGCCGACGAAGATCGTGAAGTAGGCGGCGATGGTCGCGATCGCCGCTCCCATCATCCCGTAGGGCGGGATCAGGATCAGGTTGAGCGCGGTGTTGACGGCTGCCGCCACTCCCGTGACCACCCAGTTGAACTGCGTCCGCCGGGAGCGGCCGACGCCGATCGCGACGACGACGTAGCCGGCGAACGGCACGACGGCGAACGCGAGCGGGCCGACCACGCGGGAGGCGCTCTCGAACGGTGGAGCGGCGATCCACTTCACGATCCACGGCGAGAGCAGCGCGAGCGCCGCGGCGACCCAGCTCGAGATCACGACGAGGTAGGTGAGGACGAATGCGTACGTGCGCTTCGCCTCCCGCTCGTCGTCGATCGAGTAGGCGAACGCGGGCCAGGCGGCGCGGAAGGCGGTCAGGAGCAGGGCCATCGCGGACGCGATGCGTACGCCGACGGAGTAGAGGCCGACCTCGTGCGTGTTCGTCAGCTTCACGAGGAAGAAGCGATCGGCGAAGTTGATCACCCACAGGAAGACCGCGCTCGGGACGAGCGGCATCCCAAACTGGTTCATCCGGCGCAGGAGACGCCGGTCGAACTGGAGACCGAGCTGCTCGCGCCGGTACGCGACGAGAGCGACGTAGACGATGAGCGTGCCGGTGAAGTTCCCGACGATCACGCCGAGCGGCCCCGCGGTGAGGGCGACGACGAGCAGGAGCGTCGCGCCCACGGTGAGCAGGATGTTCGCGACGCTGGCGGTGACGAAGGCGACCGAGCGTTCCTCGACGCGGAAGAGCGCGGTCACCTGCGCGTAGTTCATCCCGGCCCACAGCCCGACGAACGAGGCCGCGACGAGCTCCGTCTGCGAGGTCGAGGCGAAGAGCCACTCGGAGATCGCGGGAGAAGCCGCGAGACCGCCGAGCAGCCCCAGCGTCGCCATCCCCATGGTGAACCAGAACGAGGTGCGGAGGACGAGCCGTCGGGCGGCGGGATCGTGAGAGTCGAAGTAGAAGCGGAAGAACGCGCTCCCGATCCCCAGCTGGAGCAGGATCCCGAGCACGGTGGTGAGGGCGATCAGCGTCTCGACCTCGCCGTAGTCGGACGGACTCAGGTAGCGCGTGTAGAGCGGGAGGAGGAAGACTGCGAGGATTCGCGAGACGAGGCCGCCGAGGCCGTAGATCGCGGAGTGCCTGCCCAGCCGCTTGAGCTGTCCGCCGAGCGCCGTCATCGGGTGCACGCTCCCTGCGTGGGCCGCCGGACGCTTCGACTGTCGGCGTTCACCTGAGCCGAGAGTAGAGGTCGAGAAGGCGGTCGCCCACGGTCTCGAGGTCGTGGACTCGCTCCGCGTAGGCGCGAGACTCCGCTCCGATGCGTCGGCGCTCGGCGGCGGACGCGACGAGCGGCTCGAGGCGCGCGCGGAGATCGTCCTTCGAGGCGGAGACGATGGGGACGCGGGTGCCGTACGCCTCCTCGGTGCGCCTCACGGCCTCCTCGTGCAGGAAGGCCACGACCGGCTTTCCGAGCGCGAGACACTCGATCGCGAAGACGCCGTACCAGCCGGCGTTGAGCTGGTCGACCACGATGTCCGCCTCCCGGTAGCGCTCGAACGCCTGCGCGTGGTGGAGGCCCTCGACCAGTACGAGCTCGGCGTCGAGCCCCTCGCAAGCTGCGATCACGTGCTCGGTTCCCTTGCGCCGTCGCGACGAGGGCGCGTGGACGATGAGCGGGCGGGCTCTGTCGGTCGGTGGGGAGGGCTCGATCGCGCGGACGTCGATCCCGGGCGGGATCATCTCGGCCTCCGGGACCCAGCGGACGGCGTCGTACGAGCCGACGACCTGCGCCCCCGCCTTGCGGGCGAACGCGAGCTCGTCCGGGGTCTTGCCGCGGATGTCGGAGCCGAGGAAGTGCATGACCGACGTCTTCCCGAGCGCGCGGAGAAGCGGGAACTGGAGGGACCGCGGGATCAGCGTGAGCCCGAAGTAGAAGTGGAAGACGTCGGTGGTCGGGAGGAGGCGGAGAAGCGCCCGCCACTGGGTGAGCTGGCGGCGCGCGAGGCCGCCGTGGCGGTCGAGCGAGAGGTCGGCCTCCGGGTGGAGCCGGTAGCGGTTGAACACGAGGAGCTGCGCATGGACGCCACGCCGTCGAAGCGCCTGCACGTTCGTCCACGGGATGCCTGCGGTGTTGACGGGGCAGTGGACGACGCGGAGGGGCTGGCTGCCGGGGGGCGCCGGTGTGGTGGAGGCACCGGAGCTTGCCGGTCTGGTGGAGGGATCAGCGTCGGGCACGAGGATTTGCTCTCTCGGCGCTGTCCTGTGCGCCACGCGCGAGCACTTCGCGGCTAGCGTCGTCCCCAGTCCCCGGGTGGGCGGGGGTTAGGGACGGGACCGCCGGCCAGGCCGTATCGCCCGCACTCACGCGTCCCACTCGACCTGGTCGAAGTAGCGGAGCGCCGTCCGTCCCGGCCGGACCCGCGCGGCCAGCGCACGGAGCTCCTCGTCCTCGACCTCGCCGAGCGCACGCTTCACGCCCAGGTAGGGGAGGTTGAGGTCCTGCTGGTAGACGATCGTGGAGATCCGCGGGTTCACCTCGATCACGAGGTCGCCGACGAGCTGGATGTTGAAGAAGTGCTCGATGCCGAGCGCGGACACGACTCGATCGGACAGGTCCATCAACGCCGGGTCGTCGAGGGCGACGAAGTACATCGCGAGCCCGGCGCGCATCGACTCCCGCGTCTTCGGGTGCCCGAGGACGACCCTGGACCCGTCCCCGATCCCGTCGATCGTGCGCTCCCCGCCCGTCGCGAGCTCCATGACGAGAAGCTCCGGCCCGCCGCCGGCCGGGAGGAGCTCCACCGCCTCCTCGAGCCGCATCGACACCGAGCCGGGCCGCTCGTTCAGGAGCTGATGCGCGCGGTCGACGGTCGCGTCGAGGACGCGGTATCCGCGCGAGCCCGACGAGACGACCGGCTTGAAGCAGACGGGCGTGTCCGGGTAGCCGAGCGCGAGTGCGGCGTCGTGGACGGCCGAGGCTCCCCGCACCCGCACGAACCGCGGCGCGGGGACACCGAGCCGGTGCAGCTCCGCGTAGCAGTCCGCCTTGTCGTTCGAGACGCGGATCGTCCCGGGACCGGAGACGAGGACGGCGGTGCCGGCGAAGTCGTCGCGCCGGGCCGCGAGACCGGCGAGGTCGTACGAGGACTGCGGGAGGACGACGTCCACCCTCTCGCGGGCGCAGACGTCCCGCACGGCCTCCGCGAATCGGTCGTCGTCGCCCGGCGGGACGAGGTGGAAGCCGTCGCAGAGCATGCGGCCGACAGCTCTCTCGGACATGTCCGTTCCGACCAGTCGAAGCTCTCGCTCACCGTTCTCTCGGAGCGCGCGGACGAGGGCGGCCGTGCCCGGCGAGCCGCACGCGGTGAGGAGGACGGTGATCGGTCGCAGGGCCATGCGTCCGCCTAGTCGAGGTCGATCCCGTCGGCGGCGAGCTGCTCCAGACGGCGGACGCTCTCGGCCTCGAGTAGCGCGCGCATCGTCTGTCCCATCGTCCCGCCGGGGTAGACCCAGATCTCCGGATGCACGAGGAGCTGGAGCCACGGGAACGCGCCCGCGCGGAGCTCCTCGTGCGGGCAGCCGGACCGCCAGTGCTGGTTCGAGTCTGACCGGTACGTCGCCGGCGAGAAGTGGGGGTCGGCATACGCGTTCACCGCGCCCTCGATCGGCGCGGACATGTATTCCGCGCTCGGGTTGTGCCAGGCGACGACCGCCTCGAAGCGGTCGTCGAGGACGGCGCGCGGGTAGACGGCGTGCAGTCCGACCCGCTGTCCGAGCTCGTGGAGGCGCGCGATCGCCGCCTCCCCCTCGCTCGACGCGAGGTTGTAGAAGACCGACTCGGTCATCAGCAGGTAGGTCGCCGTCGCGCCGAGCTCCGCCTCGGTCTCGGCCATCGTCAGCGCCGCGTCGAGGGAGAGATCGACGTCGTGCCGGAGGAAGAGCGTGCCGGGTGTGGGCGCCTCGTCGAACGTCGCGAACCGGTAGCCGCCCGCCTGCGCCGCCTGCAGGAGCTCGCGGTAGTGGCCTAGATCGAAGGAGCAGCTCACGTCGCCGCCTCGACCTCGACCTCGAGCAGCGCGGCGGCGGCCTCTGCCCGTCGAAGCGCTTCGGGGCCGCTGTCGGCGACTGCGATCACGTAGCCGCGCCGGTCGCCGTCCCGCCGGACCGGCCGGATCGTCTCGCCGCGCTCGAGGTACGTCTCGGCCTGGACGACGCCGTCGGCGCCGAGCACGGGACCGAGGTCGCCGATACGGAGGACGCGTCCGGTCGGGAGCGGTCCCGGTTCCGCGGTGAGGAACCGGATCGCGAGCGGCTGCGAGAAGCGCGGGAGGGCGACGTCGTCGGGGACGTGTTCGCCGAGGGCCTGCCGCACGGCGACCTCGACCAGGTCGACGCCGACCGCGTGTCGCACGAGATCGGCCATCTGACCGCCGGGGATCCGCGCCGCGACCTCCACGACGACCACGCGTCCGTCCTCCGCGGCGATCAGCTGCGGGAACGCGATCCCGTCGCGGAGCCCGAGCGCGCGCGTCGATTCGCACGCGATCCGCGCCGTCTCGAGGACTTGGTCGTCGCCGATGGACGGCGGGTAGACGTGGATCCAGCCGACGCCGAAGCCGATGCCGGGAGGCCGCAGCCGGTCGGAGAGCGTGACGAGCGCCGGCTCGCCGTACCGGGCGACGACGATCCCGTTGAGCTCGGTCCCGGCGACGAACTCCTCGAGCATCGCCACACCGGTCTCCGACTCCGCGAGCGCCTCGTCGAGATCTCGCGCGAGCTCCTCCGCCGTCTCGATCCGGAAGACGCCGCGCTGGCCGCCGGAGTCCACCGGCTTGAGGACGGCGGGCAGGCTCACCGCCTCGAGCGCCGCGTCGATGTCCTCCGCCGAGCCGAGCGTGGCGAACGCCGGCTGCGGGAGTCGCGCCGCCGCGAGCGCTTCCCGCATCGCGAGCTTGTGCGTCATCCGCAGGGCCGTCTCCGCGCCGATTCCGGGGAGGCCGAGGGCCTCGGCGACCGCGGCCACGACCGGCACTGCGCGGTCGGCGGAGACGGTCATGACTCCGTCGACGCCGTGCCTCCGGGCGACGGCGGTGACAGCGACGACATCGGTGAAGTCGACGACCTCGCCGACGTCCGCAGCCCCGAGCCCGGGCGCCTGCTCGTTGCGATCGACCGCGACGACGCGCGCCCCGCGCTCGCGGACGCGCTCGATCGCCCGGCGCTGGTGGCGCCCGGCGCCGACGAAGAGGACGGTCGTCACGGACGGCGATGCTAGCGACGTGCCGCGCTGGGACACGGCTGCCCACGGCTAGAGCGACGGGGAGACGCGGTTCGAGAGACCGATCTGGCAGCCGTTCTCGCAGCCGAGCTGCGCGCGTGCGCGCCGAGGACGGCGCGCAGCCGCGTCGGGCGACCCGGCTACTGTCACGCCGTGGAAGTCGCGCGCAGTCGCCGGACCTGGCTCGTGTGCGGAGCGGTCGTCGCGGCGGCGCTCGTCATTCCACTCGGTACCAGGGTCGGCGCGAAGTACGACCACGACGACACGCTCTGGGCGAACGCAATGCGCTCCGCGAGCGGCTGGCAGCCGGCATACGACTTCGACATCTTCCTCGTCGCGGCGAACGACGTGCTCGCCGGCCGCGATCCGTATCCGAAGGGAGCCGAGCTCGATCGCGAGCTCGGCTCCCCGTATGCGTATCCGCCGGTGCTCGCGGTCCTCGTGACGCCGCTCGCAGCGCTCCCCGAGAGGACGGCGAGCACGTTCGTGCCAGGCGTGCTGTTCACGCTGCTCCTCGTCGCCGCGACGATCGGGGCGCTCCTGCTGCTCGGGGTACGCGACTGGCGCTGCTACCCGGTCGCGCTTCTCTATCCGGTCACTCTCGAGGCTGTCGAATACGGAGCGATCGGCCCGCTCTTGTTGTTCTTCCTCGCGCTCATGTGGAGGTATCGGGACCGCATCGGGACGAGTGCGGCCTCGGCGGGGGCGGCGGTCGTCCTCAAGCTCTTCCTCTGGCCCGTCCTCGTCTGGCTCGCGATCACGGGGAGAGCTCGCGCTGCGGTCGCGGCGACCCTCGGGGCGATTGCCCTCGCACTCCTGTCCTGGGCTGCGATCGGCTTCGCCGGCCTCGGCGACTACCCGCATCTCCTGAGGCGGCTCTCCGACGTCGAGGCGGGCAACTCCTACTCCGCGTATGCGGTGCTGCGCGCGCTCGAGGTGCCGAGCGGCCTCGCGCAGGCGATCGTCGTCGCATGTGGGATCGCGCTGCTCGTCCTCTCCTTCCGCGCAGCTCGTGACCTCGCGCGTGGCCCGGTTGACCGGGACCGGCGCTCGCTGACCCTCGCGCTCGCCGCCGCGCTCGTCGTGACGCCGATCCTCTGGCTCCACTACCTCGTCCTGCTGCTCTTGCCGATCGCGCTCGCCCGTCCGCGCCTGTCCGCGCTCTGGTTCGCCCCGCTCGCGATGACGGTGTTCGAGGCGCTCCACTGGTACCGCGGCTGGCCGAGCGGGGACGGGAAGGCGCTCGCGAGCGTCGCGCTCGTCATCGCACTCGTCGTGGTCTGGTCGCTTCGCCCCCGCAGGGAGTCGAGCGACGGAGCACAGCTCGCTCCGAGCGGTGCGTAGACTCGCCGCATGTCGCTCTCCGGCAAGCGGATCGTCGTCACGGGCGGCGCGGGGTTCATCGGGACGACCCTCGCGCGGAGGCTCGTGGCGGAGAACGAGATCGTCGCGTTCGACAACCTCCACCGCGACTCGCTCGCCGGGACGGCGCTCGCCGAGCACGAGAACTTCTCGATCGTCCACGGCGACGTCCTCGACGGGGACGCGCTCGCGGACGTCGTCCGGGGCGCGACGCACCTCGTCCACGCTGCCGCGATCGCCGGCGTGGACGCGGTGATCGAGAGCCCGGTGCGGACGATGCGCGTGAACATGATCGGGACGTACAACGCGCTCGAGGCGGCGCTCGGAACGCGCGAGACGATCGAGCGCGTGATCGAGTTCTCGACGAGCGAGGTGTTCGGGACGTACGCGTTCAAGGTCGACGAGGAGCACGTGACGACCCAGGGCTCGGTCGGCGAAGCGCGCTGGACGTACGCGGTCTCGAAGCTCGCCGGCGAGCACATGGCGCGCGCCTACTACGACGAGCTCGGCCTCCCGACCGTCGCGGTGAGGCCGTTCAACGTCTACGGACCGGGGCAGATCGGCGGCGGCGCGATCCGCGCGTTCATCGAGGCCGCGCTCGCGGGGCACGACCTCGTGATCCACGGCGACGGGTCGCAGATCCGCGCCTGGTGCTTCGTCGACGACATGGTCGAGGCGCTCCTCCTCGCGCTCGAGCACCAAAACGCGGTCGGCGAGAGCTTCAACGTCGGGAACGCGCGCTCGGCCGTCACGATCTACGACCTCGCCCAGCGGATCAAGCGGCTCACGGGTTGTCCGGGGGAGATCGTTTTCCAGCAGCTCCACTACACGGACGTCGAGCTCCGGATCCCGAACGTCGACAAGGCGCGCCAGCTGCTCGGGTTCGAAGCGCAGGTCGAGCTCGACGAGGGCCTCTCGCGGACGATCGCCTGGTACCGGGAGAAGCTCGGGGCGCCAGCAGCGTGAGCGAGCCGATCCGGCTCGCCCGGCCGGACGTCGGCGAGGCGGAGCTCGAGGCGCTCGCCGAGGTCGTCGCCTCGGGGCAGCTCACGATGGGGTCGAAGGTCACGGAGTTCGAGGAGGCGGTCGCCCACGCGGTCGGGACCGCGTACGCGGCCGCAGTCTCGTCCGGGACCGCTGCCCTGCACCTCGCGCTCCTCGCCCTCGAGATCGGACGCGGGGGACGAGGTCGTCGTCCCCGCCTACACATTCCCCGCGACCGCGAACGTCGTCGAGCTGTGTGGCGCGACGGCGGTCCTCGTCGACATCGACCCCGACACCTTCAACGTCGACATCGCAGCCGTCGCTGCCGCCGTCACGCCGCGCACGCGCGCGGTGCTCGCCGTCCACTTGTTCGGCCGCCCGGTCGAGTGGGAGGCGCTCCAGACTGCGGTCCCGCAGGAGGTCGTCCTCGTCGAGGACGCAGCGGGCGCCCTCGGAGCCCGCTACCGCGGGACGCCCTGCGGTGCGCTCGGGACGCTCGCGTGCCTCTCGTTCCACCCGCGCAAGATCGTGACGACCGGCGAGGGCGGGGCGATCACGACCGACGAGACAGGGCTCGACGAGGCCGTTCGGCGTCTTCGGCACCACGGGTGGTCGGCGCCGGGCGAGCTGTCGGCACCAGGATTCAACTACCGCTTGCCCGACCTGCTGTGCGCGATCGGTATCCCGCAGCTCGCCCGGCTCGAGGAGCTGCTCGAGGCACGCGAGCGGGTCGCGGGCTGGTACGAGGAGCGGCTCGAGCACCTCGTCTCGACTCCCCGCGCCGCAGAGGGAGATCGCCACGGCTGGCAGGCGTACGTCGTCCAGCTCGACCGCCGCGACGAGGCGCTCGACACGTTGCGCGCGGAGGGGATCGAGGCGCAGATCGGGACCTGGGCCGTCCATCGCCTCGGGCCGTACCGCTCGCAGGGACCGTTTCCGGGAGCGGATCGAGCGTTCGAGCGCGCGCTCGCGCTCCCCTTCGCCACCACGACGACGGAGGACGAGGTCGATCGCGTTGCCGCCGTCCTCGCCAGGTTCGCGAACCGGACTTGACGAGACCGCCTTTGTGAGTGAATAATCACTTCTCATGGCGACGCGGACGAGGCAGACGGCAGAGGAGCGGCGGGAGGACGTGCTCGTCGCCGCGCTCGAGGAGTTCGCTCGGTCCGGCTTCCACGGCGCCTCGACGGAGGCGATCGCGAAGCGGGCCGGGATCTCGCAGCCGTATCTGTTCAGGCTCTACGGCTCCAAGCGCGAGCTCCAGCTCGCGGTCGTGCGCCGGTGCTTCCGGCGAACGCTCGAGACCATGCAGCAGGCGGCAGAGGGCCTCCGCGGCGAGGAGGCGCTCGACGCCATGGGCCGCGCCTACAGGGAGCAGCTCGGCACCGATCCGCTGATGCTCCAGGCGCAGCTCCAGACGTATGCGGCCGCCCTCGACGATCTCGCCGTCCGCGAGGCCGTTCGCGACGGCTACGGCGACCTGTTCTCGTACGCCGAGCGAGTCTCCGGCGCACCGGCTTCGAGGCTCGCCCGATTCTTCGCGGACGGGATGCTGCTCAACGTCGTCGCCGCCATGGGTCTCCACTCGGAGCCCGAGCCCGAGCCGTGGGCCGCCCGTCTGCTGGCCGGCCTCCGCTCGGAGGAGGCGGCGTAGTCCTCTTCTTTTTCCCCTAATGCTGAGTAATCAATCACTACACAGGAGGCAAGGATCATGACTTCCAGGTCGCGCACCGTCTGGACCTTGGTCGTCACGTCGATCGCGCTCTTCATGGTCGTGCTCGACAACCTCGTGGTCTCGACTGCCATCCCGGTGATCCGCGTGGACCTCGGGGCGACGCTCGAGCAGCTCGAGTGGACGGTCAACGCGTACACGCTGACGTTCGCGGTATTCCTCTTGACGGGCGCCGCTCTCGGCGACCGCTTCGGTCGGAAGCGGCTGTTCATGATCGGGGTGGCGCTCTTCACCGGTGCGTCGGCTGCGGCAGCTCTCTCGCCGTCCGCTGAGTGGCTCATCGCCGCTCGCTCGGTACAGGGGCTCGGCGGGGCGATCGTGACGCCGCTGACACTGACGATCCTGAGCGCGGCGGTCTCCCGCGAGCGGCGCGGCGCGGCGCTCGGCGCCTGGTCGGGCATCGCCGGGCTGGCCGTGGCGATGGGCCCGCTCGTCGGCGGCGCGGTCGTCGACGGGATCTCGTGGCAGTGGATCTTCTGGCTCAACGTGCCCGTCGGTCTCGTCCTGCTGCCACTCGCCACGCGGCTCAAGGAGTCGACCGGGCCGGACCGGGCGCTCGACCTCCCCGGCCTCGCGCTCGCGAGCGCGGGCCTGCTCGGGATCGTCTGGGGTCTCGTCAACGGGAACTCGGACGGCTGGTCGAGCCCGCAGATCGTCACCGCGCTCGTCGTCGGAGGGCTGCTGCTCGCGGCCTTCGCCGCCTGGGAGCGGCGGGCGACGGAGCCGATGCTCCCCGCGCGGTTCTTCCGCAACCGCGCATTCTCGGCTGCGAACGCAGCGTCGCTCTTCATGTACTTCGGGATGTTCGGGTCGATCTTCCTCCTGACCCAGTTCTTCCAGACGGCGCAGGGATACACGCCGCTCGAGGCGGGGTTGCGCGTGCTGCCGTGGACGGCGATGCCGATGCTCGTCGCCCCGATCGCGGGTGCGCTCTCGGACCGCATCGGAGGCAGACCCTTCATGGCGGTCGGACTCGCCCTCCAGGCGATCGGTCTCGCGTGGATCGCATCCGTCACATCGGCGACCGTCGGTTACGGCTCGCTCGTCAGCCCGTTCATTCTCTCCGGCATCGGGATGGGCATGTTCTTCGCCCCGGTCGCGAACGTCGTCCTCTCGGCCGTGCGGCCGCAGGAAGAGGGGAAGGCGTCGGGCGCGAACAACGCCATCCGCGAGGTCGGAGGCGTCCTCGGCGTCGCCGTGCTCGCGTCCGTCTTCGCCCGTGAGGGCGGGTACGCGTCGGCCGTGACGTTCGTCGACGGGGTGGTCCCGGCGCTCTGGATCGGTGCGGCGGTCGTCGCCGTCGGCTCGGCGGTCGCGCTCGCGATCCCGAGGCGACGGCCCGATGTGGCGAGCGTCCGGGAGTCGGACGAGCTCGTGGCCGGCGCCGAGGCCGCGTAGCGGCGATCGTCCTCGAGCCGGGGCCGGGCACCGCCCGGCCCCGGCGAATGTCGTTCCTCCGGCGCTGGTACGGTCGCCGCGTGCCGCCCCGAGACGCTCCCCGCTACGGGCCGCCGGATGCCCTCCAGTCGCCGCGGTATGCGGGCGTCAAGACCTTCGCGCGCTGCCCGCTCGTGGACGATCCGGACGGCGTGGACGTCGCCGTCCTCGGGATCCCGTTCGACACTGCGACGACGAACCGGCCCGGCGCGCGCTTCGGGCCGGAGGCGATCCGCTCTGCGTCGATCGCCCTCCGTCCCTACAACGCCGTGCAGCGCGCCCAGGTCTTCGGAGCCCTCTCCGTCGCCGACCTCGGGGACGTCCGGGTAACGCCGGGCAACGCGGAGAGAACCGTCGGTCAGATCGCGGAGCAGCTCGAGCCCGTCGTCGTCTCGGGAACGCGCACGCTCTGCCTCGGGGGAGACCACCTCGTCGTTCTCGGGGAGCTGCGGGCACATGCGGCCGTGCACGGCCCGCTCGGTCTCGTTCTGCTCGACGCGCACGCGGACGTCTGGGACACGTATTGCGGCGAGCGCTACTACCACGGCTCACCGTTCCGCCGGGCGCTCGAGGAAGGGCTTCTCGACCCGAGTCGCTCGCTCCTGGCGGGCATGCGCGGTCCGGTGTACGGGCCGGAGGATCTCGGCATGGCGCAGGGATTCGGGTTCGAGGTGATCCCCTGCGAGGAGCTCGTCACGCTGACCGCGGACGAGTACGGAGGGCGAGTGCGCGAGCGCGTGGGGGAGGGGCCGGTCTTCCTCTCCTTCGACGTGGACGTCCTCGACCCGGCGTACGCGCCAGGGACGGGGACGCCCGAGGCGGGCGGGCTGACGTCGCGCGAGGCGCTCGGGTTCGTCCGCTCGCTCCGCGGACTCTCTTGCTCGGGATTCGACGTCGTCGAGGTGAGTCCGCCGTACGACGGACCCGGTCAGACGACGGCCGTTACCGCGTCGAACATCGCCTACGAGCTCCTCACGCTCGACGTGCTCGCGGCCGCCTCGTGAGCCGGCGCGTCCGTCTCGTCGGGACGCTCGTCCTGACCGTCGGCGCCGTCGCCTACCTCGTCTGGAAGATCGACCTCGGGAAGACGATCGACGTCCTGCGGGAAGCCGACTTCGCGTGGTTCGTGCTCGCGGTCGCGATCATGGTGCTCACCGTCCCGGTGCTCGCCGCCCGCTGGGGGCGGCTCCTACAGGCCCACGGCATCTCGGAGCGTCTTTCCTGGCTGACGCGCGCGTACTTCGTCGCGTATACCGCGGGCCAGGTGCTCCCGACGTCGATCGGAGGCGATGCAGTCCGCATCGTGGAGACGTCGCGACGCCATCCCGGCCGGACGGCGGTCGTCACCGGGACCGTGCTCCTCGAGCGCGGCCTCGGCGGCGCCGTGACCGTGGTGCTCGGCGCCATCGGCTTCCTGCTCTCCATCGGCCACTACGACGTCGGCGCGTACCTCTGGGTCGAGGGGCTCTTCGTCTTCGGGACGATCGTCCTCGCCTTCGTCTTCTTCGCGCGCTCGGCGCGCCCTCTCCTTCGGCGCGTCCGGCCGCTGCTCGAGCGCGTCCGGCTCGAGCGTCCGCTCCGCCTCTTCTACGAAGGCGTCCACCACTACCGCAACCGGCCGCGGCTCCTCGCCGGCGTCCTCGCCGTGACGTTCGTCGTCCAGGCCGTTCGCGTGCTCGCGATCTGGGCGTCCGCCCGGGCGGTCGGGATCGAGCTCGGCGTGCGCGTCTACTACGTGATGGGGCCGCTCCTCTTCCTCGTCATGCTCGTCCCCTTCACGCTCAACGGGATCGCCGTCCGCGAGGCTTTCTTCGTCAGCTTCCTCGGAAGCCTCGGCGTCGGAGCGGATCAGGCCTTTGCGGCCGGGTTCCTGTTCTTCTTCGTCACGCTGATCCTCGCGGCGCCGGGCGGCGCGGTCATGCTCTGGGAGGGTGCCCGCTCGGGCGCTCGCCCGCGCGTCGAGCATGGCTGACCACGGGGCTCCGGCGGCGGAGCCCGCCGACGTCGCGGTCGTCGTCGTCACGTACGACGCGCTCCCCTGGATCGAGCGCTGCCTCGCGAGCGTCGCGGGCGCCCCGACGGTCGTCGTCGACAACGGGTCGACGGACGGGACGCGGGACGCGGTACGCGAGCGCTTTCCGGACGTGACGCTCGTCGAGTCGGAGAACCGCGGCCTCGGCGCCGGCTGGAACGTGGGGATCCGCGCGACCGAGAGCCGCTACGTCCTGCTCGTGAACGCCGACGCCTGGATGCTCCGGGACGGGCTGGAGCAGCTCGTCTCGTTCGCCGACGGGCATCGGCGGGTAGCCCTCGTCGGACCGCGCCTGCTCGACCCGGACGGGACACTCCAGCGCTCCGTGCGCGGGTTCCCCACCCTCTGGCGGCTCGCGACCGAGTACTTCTTCCTCCGCAAGCTCGCGCCTCGCTCCCGCGCGCTGAACGCGTTCTACGCCGGTGGGTTCGACCACGACGGGGTGCGCGACGTCGAGTTCGTCATGGGCGCCTGCATGCTCGTGCGCCGCGACGCGATCGACGAGGTCGGTCTCTTGGACGAGGACTTCTTCCTCTTCAGCGAGGAGACCGACTGGTGCTTCCGTTTCCGGGAGGCGGGATGGCGGATCGTGTTCTTCCCCGGCGCCGAGTGCGTCCACGTGCGGGGCGCCTCCCACGGCGGACGGCTGTACCGCGAGAACCTCCGCGGGCACCTTCGGTTCCTCGCGAAGCATCGTGGGCGGAAGCACGCCGAGCGCGCCCGGCGCCTCCTGCTCGCGGCGGTCGGGCTGCGAGGCCTGCTCTACCGCGGCGAGCGAGCGCAGGTGTATCGCGACGCTGCCCGCTGGCTCGCTTCCGGGGACGTCGCCTCGCTCCTCGAGCGATGACCGGGATCGTCACCTACCTCCGCCTTGCGTTCGGGACCGCCGTCGCCCTCGCTCCCGGCTTCCTCCTGGCGCGGGCGCTGGGCCTGCGCGGAGCCGCCGCGACCCTCGCCTGGTCCCTCGTCTCGCTCTTCGCCTGCCTGGCGGTCACGTTCGCGATCTCGGGCTCGCTGACGACGACGCTCGTGCTCCTCGGCGCGGTCGCGGTCGGCGCCGCCATCGCCCTGGCGCGGCGACGCTCGCTCCTCGAGCCGGCCGTGCCCGGACGCTCGTCCGTCTTCCTGCTCGGTGCGATTCTCGGTCTGTTCCTGTGGCGCGTCGCCGGATCCGTCGAGGGCGACGGACTCTTCCACCTGGCGCGGGTGCGGAAGCTCGTCTCCCTGGACGACCTCACGCTGCACGCGGTCGTCGAGTTCGCGGACGGCGGGCTCCACCCGGGCTACGCCTTCCCGCTCTGGCACGGCTTCGACGCGGTCGTCGCGAAGGTGAGCGGGACGGATCCGGGGCTCGTCGTCCTCCACCTGCCGTCGATTCTCGCCCCGCTCGCCGTCGTCCTCGCGTACGAGGCGGGGTGGGCGCTCTTCCGCCGGATGTGGGCGGCGGCCGTCGCCGCGGCCGCCCAGGTGGCGCTCGTCTGCCTCGCCCCGGGGCACGGGGGCTCGTACCGGTTTCTCGCGCTTCCCTCCACCGCCGCCGACCAGCTCCTCGTCCCGGCCGCCCTCGCGCTCGCGTTCGAGACGATCCGGCGACCGTCGCCGGTTCGCATCGCCTCGGTCGCGGCCGCCGGGCTGGCGCTCGCCGTCGTCCACCCGACGTACGCGATCTTCCTCTGGATCCCCTTCGGCGGCTTCCTCGTCGTGCGCTTCCTGTGGACGAGGCAGGACCTCCGCGCCGGCCTCGCGGCGCTCGCGGCGCTCTTCGTCCCCGCGGCGCTCTTCATGCTCTGGCTCGTCCCCGTCATCGACAAGACGGCATCGGTCTCCCCGACAGACGAGGAGGTGCGGCGCGCGCTCGCCCAGTACGCGGGGCAGCTGAACGTCCGCTCGGACACGAGCTACAGCCTCGCCGCCGAAGTCTTCACCCGGCGCGGCGCGGTGGCGATGGCCGCGCTCCTCCTCCTGCCGCTGTCGGCGCTGGCCGCGAGGCGGCGCTGGGCGGCGTACGTCGCCGGCGGGTCGCTCGCGGTGCTCGTGGTCATGCTCGTCCCGTTCCTCTTCACCACGCTGTCGGATGTCGTCTCGCTCTCGCAGTCGAGGCGCGCAGCCGGCTTCCTGCCGTTTGCGTTCGGCTTCACGGGCGGGCTCGGCGTCCTCTCCGGCCTCATCGGTCCGCTGCTGGCGCCGCTCGCGCTCCTTGCGGGCGTCGGCTTCCAGCTCGTCTACCCCGGGGATTTCGGCTACGTCCTCGACCAGCCGGGACCGTCCTGGGTGGTGTGGCTCGCCGCGGCGGGAACCGTCGCCGGGCTGGTCGTCGGCCTCGTCAGGAGGCGACCTCCACTCGAGGCCACGGCAGGGCTCGCGGCGGCGTTCTTCCTCGCCCCAGTCGTGCTCGTCGGCGTCGCACACTGGACGCCCGAGGCGGCGCCGGCCACGGGCGAGCTCACGTCGGGTCTCGTCGACGCGATCCGGCGAGACCTCCCGAAGGGCGCCGTCGTGTACTCGGACCAGGAGACGAGCTACCGGATCGCCGCCGCAGCACCGGTCTACATCACCGTTGCGCCGCCCGGCCACGTCGCCAACACGACCGCGAACGTCCCGTACGTCCGCGCACGGGACGCGCGCAGGTTCCTCGAGACGGGCGACCTCGCGATACCGAGGGGCTACGGCGCCCAGTACCTCGTCGTCGACCGCCTACGCCTGCGCCGTTCCTTCGACCTTCCGGTCCTCTACCGGGATCCGCGGTTCGTCCTCTACCGGCTCGGCCGCGGCCCGTAACGTCGGTCGCCCCCAGCCCCCGCCCCCCGGGGTCTCGATCCGGAGGAGGTCGCCCGGGACGAGGTCGCTCGTCGCGAATGCGGGGAGCTGCACCCCATTCAGGAAGTTGCGGCCGGGGAGCCCGTTGCCGCCGCCCTCCTCCCCATGGGGCGCCACCCTCCTCCGCTGCGTGAGGAGGGAGAGGCGGCAGGGCTCGAGGATCCGGATCTCGCGCACGACGCCGTCTCCGCCGGGATAGCGCCCGACGCCGCCGGAGCCCTCGCGGAGGGCGTACCGCTCGATGCGAAGCGGGTACGCGAGCTCGAGCGCCTCGACCGGCGTGTTCAGCGTGTTCGACATCGCGACGTGCACCGCGCTCGGGCCGGGTGCGACAGGACAGCCTCCCTGCCCGCCGGCGATCGTCTCGTAGTACGTGAACGCGTCGTTCCCGAGGACGACGTTGTTCATCGTTCCCTGCCCCTGAGCCGGCACCGGCAGCGCCTTGCCGAGGGCGTCGAAGACGACGTCGACGATGCGGCTCGACGTCTCCGTGTTCCCTGCCGCGACCGCCGCCGGCGGCAGCGCATTCACGAGGCAACCCTCGGGCGCGCTCACCGTGATGGGCGCGAACGCTCCGCCCGAGGCGGGGAGGTCGGGCGCCGTCAGGCAGCGGACGACGTAGTAGCAGGCGGACCGCGTCACCGAGAGCGGGCAGTTCAGGTTCCCGGAGTGCTGCGGCGACGTCCCCTCGAAGTCGATAGAGATCGAGTCGCCCTCGATCGTCACCGTCGCGTGCAGCTGGAGGATCCCGTACGGCGTCTCCAGGACGTCGCGGCCGTCGAAGGCCCCGTCCGGAAGCTCGCGGAGCGCCGTCCGCACGACCCGCTCGGAGTAGGCGAGGAGCTCGGCCATCGCCGCCTCGACTCTCTTGCGCCCGCGCCGGTCGCAGAGCTCCCGCAGGCGGCGCTCTGCCAGGTGGTGCGCCGCGAGCTGGGCGCGCAGGTCACCTCTGCGCTCTCCCGGATTCCGCATCTGCGAGACGAGTCGCTCGACGGCGGCCTCGTCGAGGCGGGTCGGCGGGATCACCACGCCCTCTTCGTCGAGCGTCGTCGACGCGGCGGGCAAGCTACCCGGGTCCGACCCGCCCACGTCGGCATGGTGCGCCCGGGTGACCGCGAACCCGACGGGTGTCCGCGTCACGATCGTGAGGTCGGGGAGATGCGTGCCGCCGCGGTAGGGATCGTTGAGGATCCACGGCTCGCCGATCTTCGGACGCTTCCGCCGCACCGCGGCCACGGCGTCCGGCATCGCGCCCAGGTGGACGGGGATGTGCTCGGCCTGGGTGACCATCCCGCCGTTCCGGTCGAAGAGCGCCGTGGAGCAGTCCCGGCGCTCCTTGATGTTGGCCGAGAACGCCGAGCGGACGAGGACGGCGCCCATCTCTTCCGCGATCGCTCGGAGCGAGCTGCCGATCACCTGGAGCTCGACGGGGATCACGCGGCTCTCCGCAGGACGAGCGTCCCGTGGGAGTCCGTCTTCCCCGCCCAGCCGGGCGCGACCCAGGCGGATGCGCCCTCGAGTTCGAGGACCTCCGGCCCCGTGACGTCGAGCGGCGGACCCGTCACCTCGACGGGCGGCCCCGGACGCACCTCGGCGGTGCGCACGGCGACGAGCTCGATCGGGCGCGCGCGGTCGGCGTAGCCGTAGCGAGCCGCGTGCGCGGCGTGGAAGCGCTGCTCGAGCTCGGGCCCGAGCGGGATCGTCAGCTCGAACGACTGGCCGGTGTAGCGCAGGTCGGCCTCGCCCTCTGCCGGGAGCTCGCCCGCGCTCCGCAAGGACGTGACGAACGAGCGGACGTGGTCTCGGCGCTCCTCCGCGGCGACGAGCCCGAGAGCCGAGAGCACGCCGGCGGCCGCCGGCACGAGCACGGTCCCGATCTCGAGCTCCTCCGCGAGCGCGCAGGCGTGGAGGGGCCCCGCGCCGCCGAAGGCGACGAGGGCGAAGTCCCGCGGGTCGAGGCTGTCCTCGACCGACACGACACGGAGCGCCCGCACCATCTCCGCGTTCACGACGTCGATCACGGCCTCGGCGTCGAGGCCGCCGAGCGCCGTCGTCGCGGCGCCCGTGTCGAGCTCCACGCCGCCGGCGAGGTGCGACGGAAGCCGCCCGAGGACGAGGTTCGCGTCGGTGACCGTCGGCCTGGTTCCTCCCTGCCCGTAGCAGGCGGGGCCAGGGTGGGCACCCGCGCTCTCCGGGCCGACGCGGAGCGCGCCGCCCTCGTCCTCCCACACGACCGAGCCGCCTCCTGCGCCCACGGTGTGGACCGCGAGGGTCGGCAGGCGGACGGGGAAGCCGTCGACCATCCGCTCGTGGTCGCGCCGGGCCGATCCGCCGACGATCGCGCAGACATCGGTCGACGTGCCGCCCATGTCGAAGGCGATCGCGTTCTCGTAGCCGGCGAGACCCGCGATGCGGGCTGCTCCGACGACGCCCGCGGCAGGGCCCGACAGGAGCGCGAACGCCGCGTGGGCGGCCGCCTCCTCGAGCGTCGCGAGTCCGCCCGAGGAGCGCATCACGAGCGGCTCACGCAGACCCCAGGCGACGCACTGCGCGGACAGGGCACCCAGGTAGCGGGCGAGGATCGGGCCGAGGTAGGCGTCGATGACCGTCGTGGACGCGCGCTCGTACTCGCGGAACTCCGGCGCGACCTCGTGCGACGCGACAACGTGCGTGTGCGGATAGCGACGGCGAAGCTCCTGCGCGACCGCCTGCTCGTGCCTCGGATCGAGGAACGAGAAGAGGAGGCAGACGGCGATTGCCTCGGCGTCGGGATGGATCGCGGGGAGCGATCCCAGGTCGAGCGGGACGAGCTCTCCGTACGGCCCCATGCGCCCGCGCACGCCGGCGCAGTGCACGAGCGGGGCGAGCGGTGGCGGCCGGTCCGCGCAGGGACGGTAGAGGCGCGCGCGCGTCTGACGACGGAGGTAGAGCAGGTGCTCGAACCCCTCCGTGGTCACGAACGCCGTGCGTGCGCCGCGCCGTTCGAGAAGAGCGTTCGTCGCGATCGTCGTTCCGTGGGTGAAGCGATCGGGGTTCTCCGCGCCCAGCTCGGCTGCGACGGTGAGGACGGACTCCTCCTGGCGCGCGCGCGTCAGCACCTTCGTCGTCTTGACGACGCCGTCCGAGATGAGGACGCCGTCCGTGAAGGTGCCGCCGACGTCGACCCCGAGCGCTCGCATCGCGCCATTCTGGACGCATGCGAGGGAGCGCAGCGGGGTACAGTGCGCGCGTGGATCGCCTCGTGTGCCTCGGCCTCAGCCACCGCACGGCTCCGGTCGAGCTCCGCGAGCGGATCGGGGCGCTCGGGCCGGGCGCAGAGCGGTGTCCCGCGGTCCTCGAGCACGCCGCCCTGACGACCTGTTACCGGGTCGAGCTGTACGCGTATCTCCAGGAGAGCGTCGACGACGCCCGCGACGAGCTGATCGACGAGCTGGCGGGTGCCCACGGCGTCGATCGGACGCTGCTCGTCGACCACCTCTACGTCCACGCAGGTGAGGACGTGGCGCGGCATCTGTGTCGCGTCGCGGCCGGTCTCGACTCGCTCGTGCTCGGGGAGGCGGAGATTCTCGGCCAGGTCGGAACGAGCTTCGCCGACGCGCGCGCCGCATCGGCGGCGGGGCCTGTTCTGACGTTGCTCTTCCGCACCGCGATCGCCGCCGGGAGGCGCGCACGCGTCGAGACGGCGATCGGAGCGAATCCCGCGACCGCGAGCTCGATGGCGCTCGCCCTCGCCGAGGGGACGCTCGGCGATCTGCGGGAGCGCAAGGCGCTCGTGGTCGGCGCCGGTGGGATCGGGCGGCAGACGCTCAAGGCGGCCTCGAGCCGGCGCATCGGGGAGCTTGCGGTCGCGAACCGGACGCGCGAGCGGGCCGTCACGCTCGCCGCCGAGCTCGAGGCATCGGCCGCGTACGGACTGGACGAGCTCGAGGAAGCGCTCGCCTGGGCCGACGTCGCGATCACGGCGACGGCCTCCGACGAACCGGTCGTCGGTGTCGAGACCGTGCGCGCCGCGATGTCTCGTCGGCCCCACGCGCTGCTGGTGCTCGTCGATCTCGCCGTACCGGCGGACGTCGAGCGGGGGGTCGCGGACGTGCCCGGCGTCAGGCTCTTCGACGTCGACGATCTCCGTGCAGGTCTCGACGATACGGCCGCTGCGCGCCTCGCCGAGGTGCCGAACGTCGAGGTGCTGATCGAGGAGGAGGTCGCCGGATTCGGACGCCGCTACCGCGAGCTCGACGTGGAGCCGCTCGTGGCGGAGATCAGACGTCGCGCCGAGGAGATTCGAGAGGCGGAGCTCGAGCGCACGCTGCACCATCTCGGCGAGGTGGATCCGGAGATCGAGGCGCACGTCACGAAGCTGTCGCACGCCCTCGTCAACAAGCTCCTGCACGAGCCCACCGCACAGCTTCGCGAGAGAGCCGAGCGGGGTGGCGCGGACGAGCTGGCCGCCGCCGTCCGGGAGCTCTTCGGGCTCACCGTTCCCACCGAGACGTGAGCTCCTCCCTCGCGGCTCCCGTCGCCGCGGTGCGCCTCGGCACCCGGCGGTCGCCGCTCGCGGTGCGGCAGACCGGGCTCGTCGTCGAGTCGCTCACCCGAGCGTGGCCGGAGCTCGCGTGCGAGGTGGTGCCGCTCGACACCCGCGGCGACCGGACGCAGGCGAGCGGTGAGCCGCTGCCCGCGATCGGCGGCAAGGGCCTCTTCACGGAGGAGCTCGAGAGAGCCCTGCGGGACGGCACGATCGACCTTGCGGTGCATTCGCTGAAAGATCTGCCGACTGACGAGTCAATCGACGTCGCAATCGGCGCTCTCTGCCAGCGTGGAGACCCCCGTGACTGCGTAGTCAGTCACCGGAGCGCGCCCCTCGCCCAGCTCCCTCCCGGAGCGGTGGTCGGGACGAGCAGCCTCCGGCGCGCCGCGCAGCTCCATCTCCTCAATCCGCAGCTCGAAGCCCGCTCGATCCGCGGCAACGTCGACACACGTATCCGGAAGGTCCGGGACGGCGAGTACGACGCGGTGCTCCTGGCCGGTGCCGGGGTCGTGCGCCTCGGGCTCGAGCACGAGATCGCCGAGTGGCTGCCCGTCGAGCGGATGCTGCCGGCGCCCGGCCAGGGCGCAATCGCCGTGCACTGCCGCGCGGGAGACCACGCGCTGCTCGGGCTCCTCTCGCCGATCGACGACGCGCCGACCCGCGCCACGGTCACCGCGGAGCGCGCGTTCCTCGCCGCCCTCGGGAGCGGCTGCGCCGCGCCGGTCGGCGCGCACGCGGTCGAAGCGCCCGGCGAAGAGGTGCGCCTGGACGCCCTCGTGGCGACGCCCGACGGGCACGAGGTCGTACGCGTCGACGGGACGGGCGCGCCCGAGGAGATCGGCGCGCGGCTCGGACGAGAGGCGCTCGCGGCGGGCGCGAAGCACATCCTCGAGGCCGTCGGTGCCTGAAGCGGCCGCGCCGCTCGCCGGCCGCCGGATCGCGGTCACACGACCTCGTGAGCAGGGAGCCCTGCTCGCAGCCGCCGTCGAGCGCCTGGGCGCGAGCGTCTCCCTCGTCCCGCTCGTCGAGATCGCGCCGGTCGAGGACTCGACCGAGCTCGATCATGCGCTCCGCAAGCTCGGACGCTACGACTGGATCGTCTTCACGAGTGCGAACGGTGTCGCGGCGTTACGCGAGCGCCTCCAGGCGCCGGACCGGCTCGCCGCGGTCCGCGTCGCCGCCGTCGGCCCCGCGACCGCGGCGGCGGTGGGCGAGCTCGGCGTCGAGACCGCATTCGTCCCGAAGGAGCACGAAGGCGGGGCGCTCGTGGACGGTCTCGGCTCACTCGACGGGCTGCGCGTCCTCCTTCCCCAGGGCGACCTCGCGTCGCCGCTCCTGGCCGAGAAGCTGCGCGACCGGGGCGCGATCGTCGATGCGCTCGTCGCATATCGCACGATCACGCGGCGGCCTTCGGAAGACGAGCTCCGCGTCCTCGAGAGCGCGGACGCGATCGTCCTCGCGAGCGGTTCCGCGGCGCGCAGCCTGGCGTCGCTCGCAGCCGAGACCGACGGGATTCGCGAGCGGCTCCTCGTGTGCATCGGGCCGCGGACGGCCGCGGCCGCGGACGAGGTCGGGCTGACCGTTGGCCTCGTCGCCGACGAAGCGTCCGCGGACGGCATCATTCAGGCGCTCGCGACGCACTTCGGGGGGAGCCCGTGACCGGATTCGCAGAGACAGGACCGCTCGACGCCCTCCGTCTCCGGCCGGGGGCGGAGCGTCCGCGCCGCCTCCGCCGGACGCAGGGCCTGCGCGACCTCGTGCGCGAGACGACGCTCGACCCCGGCGATCTCGTGTACCCGCTCTTCGTCGCCGAGGGCCGCGCGCGAACGCCGATTCCCTCGATGCCCGGCATCGACCAGCTGCCCGTGGACGCGCTCGCCGCCGAGGTGGGGGAGCTGGCGGAGCTCGGGATCAAGGCGGTCCTGCTCTTCGGGCTCCCGGCTGCGAAGGACCCGCTCGGCCTCGAGAGCCACGCGGAGGACGGCATCGTCCAGGAGGCGATTCGCGCGCTCGAGGCCGCTGACCCGGGGCTCGTCGTCATCACCGACGTCTGCCTCTGCGAGTACACGGACCACGGCCACTGCGGCCTCGTCGACGCCGAGGGTTATCTCCTGAACGACGAGACGCTCGACATCCTGGGGCGGATCGCCGTCTCGCACGGTGAGGCCGGTGCGGACGTGGTCGCGCCGAGCGGGATGATCGACGGCATGGTCGGCGCGATCCGCGCCGCACTCGACGCCGACGGGCTCGACCGGGTCGCGATCCTCTCGTACGCGGTGAAGTACGCCTCCGCGTTCTACGGGCCGTTCCGCGACGCTGCCGAGGGCGCGCCTGCGTTCGGCGACCGCAGGAGCCATCAGCTCGACGTCGCGAACGCGCGCGAGGCGCTCCGGGAGGCCAGGCTCGACGTCGAAGAGGGCGCCGACGCACTCATGGTGAAGCCCGCGGTCGGCTACCTCGACGTGCTCCGTCGTGTCCACGAGCAGTTCCCCGAGCGGCCGCTCGCCGCGTACAACGTCAGCGGCGAGTACTCGATGGTGAAGGCGGCGGCCGCGAACGGCTGGCTCGACGAGCGCGAGGCGGTGCTCGAGATCCTCACCTCGATCCGCCGCGCCGGCGCCGACTTCGTCGTCACGTACCACGCGAAGGACGCGGCGCGCTGGCTCCGGGAGCTCGCGTGAACGCGCGGGTCGACGAGCGAGTCGAGACGGACGAAGGCGGCGAGGCGGACGTCGCGGAGCACGGCCGCACGGCCGAGGGCGAGCCGACCTCGCTCGACCGCCGTCTGTTCATGCAGCTGCACGCGTTCTCCGGTGCCGGTGACTCGGCCCCGCTGGCGGCGGCGCTCTCGGCCGCCGGAATCGAAGGCGTGCTGTACGAGGACGTCAACGACCCGGCCGGCGTTGCGCTCCTCACGCTCGCAGAGGATCCCGAGCTCTTCGTCACCGACCTCCGCGCATTCCTCAAGGCGCCGCCGTTCGCAGAGCTCGTGCCGAAGCCGGAGCTGACGATGCTCGGCCGGACGTACGCGGTCGGGCACGAGCACGACCTCGAGGAGACGCTCGTCGAGCGGCCGCGGCAGCGCGTGCTCGACCCGGAGCTCCGGTGGGCGATCTGGTACCCGCTCCGTCGCTCGGGCTCGTTCGAGCGCCTTCCGCGAAAAGAGCAGAACGCGATCCTCATGGAGCACGGCGGCGTCGGGATGGCGTTCGGGCGCGCGGGTTTCGGGCACGACATTCGCCTCGCCTGCCACGGGCTCGACAAGGAGGACTCGGACTTCGTCGTCGGGCTCCTCGGCCCCGAGCTCCACCCGCTCTCGATCATCGTCCAGCGGATGCGGAAGACGCGGCAGACCTCGCTCCATCTCGAGCGCCTCGGGCCGTTCTTCGTCGGCAGGGTGGCGTGGCAGTCGCGGCCGGCGTGAGCGCCGAGCCGACGGGCGCTCCGGCGGATACCGCGCCCACCTCGCTCGTTCTCCGCGCGTTTCGCGGGCTCCCGGTCGAGCGGACGCCGGTGTGGCTCCTCCGCCAGGCAGGCCGCTACCTGCCCGAGTACCGGGCGCTGCGCGAGCGCCATTCGATGCTCGAGCTCATCAGGACGCCGGAGCTCGCCGCCCGGGTGACGCTGCTCCCGGTCGCTGCGTTCGGCGTCGACGCCGCGATCGTGTTCGCGGACATCCTCCCCCCGCTCGTCGGGATGGGTCTCGAGCTCGACTTCGTCCAGGGCGACGGGCCGCGCATCGCGAATCGGATCGAGCGCGCGCGCGACGTCGATCTCCTGGCGGCGCCTCCGGCCGAGGAGACGATGGCCGGGACCCTCGAGGCGATCGCGCTCGTCCGACAGGAGCTCGCCTCGCGGGACATCCCGGTGATCGGGTTCGCCGGCGCCCCCTTCACCCTCGCGAGCTACGCGATCGAGGGCGGCACCTCCCGCGACTTCACGCGCACGAAGGCGTTCATGCTCTCGGAGCCGTCGGCCTGGCGCCGCCTTCTCTCGAAGCTCGTCACCGTCCAGTCGGACTACCTACGCGCGCAGGTCGCCGCGGGTGCGCAGGCTCTGCAGGTGTTCGACTCGTGGGCAGGACGTGCGCTCGGGCGGGAGGACTACCTCCACCACGTCGCCCCGCACAACCGAGCGCTCTTCGAGGCAGTCTCCTCGGCAGGCGCGCCGGTGATCAACTTCTCGCTCGGGGTCGGCTCCTACCTCGCGGACGCGGCAGCCTGTGGCGGCGACGTCGTCGGGCTCGACTGGCAGCTCCCGCTCGACGAGGCGTGGGCGGCTATCGGCCTCGGGCGCCCCGTCCAGGGCAACCTCGACCCCGCCGCGCTCCTCGCGCCTCCGCGCGAGCTGGAACGGCGGATCGACGACGTGCTCGACCGCGCGGCCGGCCGTCCGGGACACGTCTTCAACGTCGGTCACGGGCTCGTGCCGGCGACGCCGCCGGATGCCGTGCGCCTACTCGTCGAGCACGTGCGCGCCCGAACGTCGTGAACGCGGTGTGAACGCGGTGTCTGACACCACCCCACGGAACCATGCGGGTTTGCAGGACTCAGGGGTCAGGCACCGACCGATCGGCGTCCTCGTCATGGCGTACGGAGGGCCGTCGTCGCTCGAGGAGATCCCCGGCTACCTCGCGGACATCCGCAGCGGGCGGCCAACCCCTGCTGCGGTCGTCGAGGAGATCACGGACAGCTACCGCGCGATCGGGGGTGGCTCGCCGCTCCTCGAGATCTCGCGCCGGCAGGTCGACGCGCTCGCCGCGCGCCTCGGGGATGACTTCCGCTGCTACCTCGGCATGCGGCACTGGGCGCCGTGGATCGAGGACGTCGTCGGGGAGATGGTCGAGGACGGCCTCACCCGTGCGGTCAGCCTCGTCCTCGCTCCCCATTTCAGCGCCATGTCGGTGGCGCGCTACCAGCAGCGGATCGCGGACGGGCTCGAGCTCGCGCGCGGCCGCATCGACTTCGAGCACGTGCCGAGCTACCACGATGCGCCCGGGCTCGTCGCGGCGTTCGCGAGCCGAGTCGAGGACGGGCTCTCACGCTGGCCGGAGGGCGAGCGCGCCGGCGTGCACGTCGTCTTCAGCGCCCATAGCCTCCCCGAGCGGCTGCTCGCCTCCGGCGACCCGTACGACGCACAGTGCCGCGAGACCGCCCGGCTCGTCGCCGACGCGGCGGGACTCGCCGACGAAAGCTGGTCGTGGAGCTACCAGTCGGCGGGCCGCACGCCCGAGCCCTGGATGGGCCCCGACCTCGGCGACCAGCTCGAGACGCTGGCGGTGGACGGCGTCCGCGACGTCGTCTGCGTCCCGGTGGGCTTCGTCTCGCAACACGTCGAGATCCTCTTCGACGTGGACATCCGCGCCCGCCGTGTCGCCGAGGGGCTCGGCATGAGGTTCGAGCGACCCCCGGCGCTCGACGACGACCCGGTCTTCGTGGACGCGCTCGCCGAAATCGTCCGCGGGCGCGCTGCGCCCTGGCTCGCCTCCGCCCACGCGGCATGACGACGCTCTCGTGGGACCAGGTTCTCGCATTCCGCCTCGAGCGCCAGTTCCTCGACTCGCGTGCGGCTGCCGGCAGCATGTTCGAAGTCACCCGCGCGTTGTGCGGCGTGCGGGCGCAGCTTCCCTCGACCGCCGAGCTCGGGCTGTGGGCCCGTGTCGAAGGCCTCGAGCAGGGGGACGTGAAGAGCGCCTTGGAGCACGAGCGCGCGCTCGTGAAGACGTGGACCCGGGGGCAGCTGTACCTGTTGCCCGCCGACGACCTCGCAGTGCACGTCGCCGCGCTGTATCCGCGACCCGAGGGCCCGGGCGACGCCTGGCTGCGTCTTCGGCGGGTGACCCGTGAGCAGTACGACGCGATCATCGAGAACGTCCCGCGCGCGCTCGACGGGCGGCCGCGGACGCGCGAGTGGCTGGCCGACAGGCTGGCGGAGCTGGCCGGTCCCGACGTCCGCGAGGCCGTCCTCTTCAGCTGGGGCGGCGTCCTCAAGCAGTCCGCGCGGCGGGGCGATCTCTGCTTCGGCCCTCCGCGCGGGCGCAACATCACGTTCGTGCGACCCGACCGCTGGCTGCGGCGGACCCTGCGCGCGGATCCCGACGAGGCCGGCCGCGATCTCCTCCGACGCTACTTCGGCGCCTACGGCCCGGCGACCGCCGTGGACTTCGGGCACTGGCTCGAGAACCCGACGAAGGCGAAGGCTCTCGTGCGCGCGAGCGCGGACGAGCTCGCCGAGGTCGAGGTCGACGGGCATCGCGCAACGGCGCTCGCCGCTGACATCGGGGCTCTGGAGGCGCGGCGACGCCCTCGCGGCGTTCGCCTGCTGCCCGCATACGACCAGTACGTCACGGGCACGCGCCCGCGCGAGGCATTCGTCCCTCCCGGGTCCGTCAGGCGCGTGTTCGGACAGCAGGGACAGGTCGCGGCGGTCGTCCTCGTCGACGGCCGCATCGCGGGAACCTGGACGCACGCGCGCCGTGGAGGGGCGCTTCAGGTCTCGGTCGAGCCGTTCGAGCCCATGGCCGCGCGAGCACGGAAGGCGCTCGCGGACGAGGTAGAGCGGCTCGCGGCATTCCTCGAGGCGTCGGCGGAGCTCTCGCTCGTCGCATGAGGATCGTCGTCGTCGGCGGTGGGATCGCGGGCCTTGCGGCCGCGCGTCGCCTCGAGACTCTGGCTCCCGAGGCCGAGATCGTCCTCGTCGAGAAGGAGGAGCGACTCGGAGGCAAGATCCGGACGGAGCACGTCGGCGAGCTCGTGATCGAGGCGGCGCCGGACAGCTTCCTCTCGCGCAAGGAGCGTGGCATCGGGCTCTGCGAGGAGCTCGGTCTCGCCGCCGAGCTCGTGGGCCGACGTCCCGAGCACGCGGGGACGTTCGTCAGGCGTGGGCGGGAGCTCCTGCCGCTCCCGTCGGGGCTCACCGGCATGGTCCCGACCGATCTCGACGCGCTTGCGGAGAGCGAGCTCCTCTCGGCCGAGGGCCGTGAGCGCCTCGGGGCCGAGGTCGACGTCCCGCCGACGCAGGAGGCCGGGGACGAGTCGATCGCCGACTTCGTGTCCCGGAGGCTCGGGCGGGAGGCGTACGAGTCGATCGTCGAGCCGCTCACGACCGGGATCTACGGAGGAGACGGCGAGCAGCTGTCGCTCCGGGCGACGTTCCCCGTGCTGCGTGCGCTCGAGCTCGAGCACGGAAGCGTGTTGCGGGGGCTCGCTGCACAGGCTCCGGCAGCGGCCGGCGGGTACCCGCCGTTCGTCTCGCTCCGCACCGGGATGGCGACGCTGGTCGAGCGTCTGGCGGCGAGTCTCGAACGGACACGGATCGTGCTCGGTCGGACCGTCGCGCGGGTCGACGGCTACGGAGGCGGCTACGCCGTTCCACTCTCGGACGGAGAGCTGCTGACCGCCGACGGCGTCGTCCTCGCCGTGCCTGCGTTCGCCGCAGCCTCCCTCGTGCCGGACCTGGACCCCGAGCTGGCGGCCGTGCACGCCGAGATCCCGTACTCGTCGTCGGCCGTCGTCACGCTCGCGTTTGACGAGGTCGATCTCGACTCTCCGCTCGAGGGCTACGGCTACGTGGTTCCGCGGGCCGAGGGATCGGACGTCCTCGCGTGCACCTGGACGTCGAGCAAGTGGGAGGGGCGCGCACCCGCGGGCGAGGCGCTCGTGCGTGTGTACGCGGGCCGTTTCGGGCGCGCGGACGTCACCGAGCGCACTGACGAGGAGCTCGTCGGGCTCGCGCGGGCCGAGCTCGCTCTCGTCAGGGTCGTCGCCGAACCGCGGCAGACCCGTGTCCACCGCTGGCCGCGGGGGATGCCGCAGTACACCCTCGGCCACCCCGAGCGGCTCGAGCGCATCGACTCCCTGCTCGCCCGTCACCGAGGGCTCGCAGTCGCTGGGGCGGCCTACCGGGGAGTCGGGATCCCGGACTGCATCCGCTCGGGCGAGGACGCGGCTCGAGCGATCGCGCTGGCGCTCGAGCGCGTCGCCGGATGACGCGACCCACGAGCGAGTCCGAGCGTCTGTTCGCCGAGGCGAGCGCGCTCATGCCCGGCGGCGTGAGCTCGCCCGTGCGGGCTTTTCGCGCGGTCGGAGGGACGCCCTTCTTCGTCGAGCGGGGCGAGGGCGCCTACCTCGTCGACGTCGACGGCAACCGGTACGTGGACTACGTCCTCTCGTGGGGACCGCTCGTGCTCGGGCACGCCCATCCGCGAGTCGTCGCCGCGCTCGAGGCCGCGCTCGCCCGCGGGACGAGCTACGGCGCGCCGAGCCCGCTCGAGGTCGAGCTCGCGGAGCTCGTCCGGGAATCGATGCCGAGCGTCGAGCTCGTCCGCTTCGTCAACTCGGGCACGGAGTCGACGATGAGCGCGCTCCGGCTCGCCCGTGCGTTCACGGGGAGGTCGAAGGTCGTCAAGTTCGCGGGCTGCTACCACGGCCACGCCGATCTCCTGCTGGTGCAAGCGGGATCGGGCGTCGCGACGCTCGGCCTTCCGGATTCACCGGGCGTGACCCCGGGCGCCGTCTCCGACACGCTCGTCGCCCCGTACAACGACCTCGACGCGGTCGTGCGGATCCTCGACGAGCACGGCCAGGGCATCGCCGCGGTGATCGTCGAGCCCGTCGCGGGGAACATGGGGCTCGTCCCGCCGGTGGACGGGTTCCTCGAAGGGCTGCGTGAGCTGACGACAGCGAGCGGCGCGCTGCTCGTCTTCGACGAGGTGATGACCGGCTTCCGCGTGCATCCCGGCGGCGCGCAGGCGCTCTACGGCGTGGCGCCGGACCTGACGACGCTCGGCAAGGTGATCGGGGGCGGGCTGCCCGTCGGCGCCTACGGCGGCAGGCGGGAGATCATGGAGCTCGTCGCTCCCACCGGGCCTGTGTACCAGGCGGGGACGCTCTCCGGCAACCCGCTCGCGATGACGGCGGGGATCGAGACGCTGCGCGCGCTGGGCGAGCCGGGCGTCTGGGACGGTCTCGAGCGGTATGCCGAGCGGCTCGTATCGGGTTTCTCCGACGCGGCTCGTGCGGCCGGCGTCCCGGTGGAGCTCGCTCAGGTGGGGTCGATGTTCGGCCTCTTCTTCGCCGACGGTCCGGTCCGGAGCTGGGCGGACGCCGAGCGGACCGACACGGGACGGTTCGCCGCGTTTCACGGAGCGATGCTCGAGCGCGGCGTCTACCTCGCCCCCTCGCAGTTCGAGGCGGGCTTCGTGTCGACCGCGCACGGCGACGTGGAGCTGGACGCGACGATCGCCGCGGCGCGCGAGGCGTTCGGCGCGCTCGCCTGACCTCTACGCTTTCCGGCCGGTGAAGGTCCTCCTCGTGACGATGTACTTCCCGCCCGCGGGGGGCGGGGGGGTGCAGCGGCCGCTCAAGCTCGCGCAGTACCTGCCCGCGCTCGGGGTCGAGACGCACGTGCTCGCGCCCGACGACCCGAAGTGGGTGCACCGGGACTCGGAGCTCCGCGTCCCGACTCAGGCCTGGGTCCACCGCGTCCGCTTCCTCGGCCCGCGGGCGAGGAAGCCCGCGGAGGAGCTCCGGGCCGCGGACGGGCTCGAGCGCGCGCTCGTGCAGGTGAGCGTCACCTCGCGGCGGCTGCTCGTCCCCGACGCGAGCGTGAGCTGGAACCTCACCGCGATCCCCGCTGCCATCCGCATCGTCCGCCGCGAGGGGATCGACGTGGTCGTCACGACGTCTCCGCCGGGGTCGGTCCACCTCGCGGGCGCGGCGGTGCAGAGGGCCACGGGCGTTCGCTGGGTCGCCGATCTGCGTGACCCGCTCGTCGCGAATCCGCATCGGCGTTCCGACACCGTCGCCACGCGCGCGCGGCAGGCGACGAACGCGCAGCTCGCCAGGCTCGTCGCCCGTCGTGCCGACGCGATCTCGTGCGTCTCGGAGGCGATCGCCGACGAGATGCGCGCGCTCGATCCGAAAGGCCCTGTCCGCACGATCGCGAACGGCTGCGACTTCGACGACTTCGCCGGGCTCGAGTACGAGCCGGCGCCGCGTTTCCGCCTCACGCACACGGGGAGCTTCTTCGGGAAGCGCGATCCGCGGCCGTTCCTGCAGGCGCTCGCGGACTCGGGGCTGGACGTGGTCGCGCGCTTCGTCGGGGACTTCCGCTCGACCGACGCGGAGTGGGCGGAGACGCTCTCTCTCGGCGACCGCCTCGAGCTCGTCGGCTACGCGCCGCGGGCAGAGGCGCTCCGGCTCCAGCGCGAGTCGGAGGCGCTGCTCCTCCTCATTCCGGACGCGGGCGGGAGGGGCAAGGGCGTGCTCTCGGGGAAGGTGTTCGAGTATCTCGCCGCCGGCCGTCCGATCCTCGCGGTCGTCCCGCCGGACGGAGCGGCCGCCGACCTGATCCGGGAGACCGCCGCCGGCGTGGTCGTCGCGCCGGACGACGTGGACGGTATCCGCGACGCCCTCGCGACTCTCCATGACCGCTTCCTCGACGGTGGCCTCCCCTCCGTCGAGCTCCCGGACGACGTGCAGACGCGCCTGTCGCGCCAGACCCGCGTCGAGGAGATGGCGGCGCTGCTCGAGGGGGTGGTCGTCGCGTGACCTCGCACGCTCTCCCCTTCCGGGCGGTACGCGATCGCGTCCTCGTGCAGCCGGCGATCGACGGACTCTTCTTCGCGACGGTCTTCACGGTCAGCTACCACAAGTACCAGTGGAACGTGGCCGGGACGCTCACGCTCTCGGACATTCTCACGTCCGTCCTCCTCGTCCTCTTCGTCTGGGATCGCCTCGAGCGCTTCGACGGGAAGCTCACGCGAACGGCGGTCGTCGCCGCAGGCTGGATGCTCGCGTTCCTCCTGCTCTACCTCATCGGCTTCTACAACCTCGACACGGCGCAGGCGCTCGCGCAGTGGACGAAGGGGATGGTGAAGTTCGCGCTCCACTTCGGGTTCGTCGTCATCGCCGTGGCCATGTTCGCGCGGCGGTCGCGCACGTACTACTGGTGGGCGCTGGCG
Source organism: uncultured Actinomycetes bacterium (assembly GCA_963708265.1). Lineage (GTDB taxonomy): Bacteria > Actinomycetota > Thermoleophilia > Gaiellales > Gaiellaceae > GMQP-bins7. Next base: position 503,215 of record CAVPSC010000001.1, read on the forward strand.
GCGTTCTGCGGGGGCATCGCGCTGAACGCGGTCTACGGCATCTTGCAGCTCGGGCTCGCAGAGGCGACCGGTGCGAATCTCGACGCCGTCTTCGTTCAGCCGATCACGTCGCAGCAGAGTGCGATCAACGTCTACGGCGCCGTGAACGGCCATTCCGTCTTCCGCCCGAACGCGCTCACGGGCGATCCCAATCACCTCGGCATCGAGCTCCTGATGCCGCTCCTCATCCTCACGCCGCTCTACCTCCGGCTCGAGCGCGGGCACCGCTGGAAGAACCGGCTCGCGGTCGCGCTGGCGTTCATGCTCGTCGTCGAGCTCGCGACGCTCTCCCGCAGCGGCCTCCTCGGGCTCGCCTGCGGCGCCCTGATCCTCGCCATCCCCTACCGCGGCTACCTGAGGCGGAGAGAGCTCCTGCTGCCGCTCGGGGCGGTTGTGCTCGTCGTCGCCACGGTGGTGATCGTCCGCTGGCACTTCTTCGTCACCGTGCTCCGGACACGTGTGAACACGAGCCACGCGGCGTCCTCGCCGCACTTCGGGGTGTACGGGTTCATCCCCGACATCCTCCACTCGAACCCGCTCTTCGGGCTCGGCCTGAACAACTTCGCGGTCTACTACCAGTTCGTCACCGGGCGGCCCGACTTCGGCCCGCACTCGTTCTACGTCGCCACGCTCGTCGAGACAGGGCTCGTGGGAACGGCGCTGTTCGCCGTGTGGGTGGGCTGGGTCTTCAAGCGCCTCGGTGACGCCAGGCGGCTGGGAAGGGCGCTGACCGCCGCGGGCGACCCGCTCGCCATGCGTCTGCGGCCGCTGGCGTGGGGCATGACGGCCGCGCTCGCCGCCACCCTCGTCTCGAACCTCTTCTACCTGACGATGACCTTCTACTACTTCTACGTCTTCGTCGCGCTCGCGGTCGCGCTCCCGCTCGTGTTCGGGCGCACGCAGCGCGAATGAGAGTCGCGGTGCTGACGACGTCCTATCCGCGCTCCGCGGACGACGTCGCCGGCTCGTTCGTCCGGGACGCGGTCGAGCACCTGCGTGAAGCGGGCGTCGAGGTCGCGGTCGTCTCGCCCGCGTCCTTTCGCCACTTCGGGCTCGCATATGGAGACGGCATCGTCGGGAACCTGCGCCGGCGTCCGTACCTCGCGCTCGCGCTGCCGTTCTTCCTCCTCTCGTTCGCTGCTGCCGCACGTCGGGCGGCGCGCGGTGCCGACCTCGTGCACGCCCACTGGCTTCCGTCGGCGCTGCCCGCTCTCGTCACGCGGAAGCCGTTCGTCGTGCAGCTCTGGGGCTCGGACGTCGCGCTCGCGCGGCACGCGCAGTGGGCGGCTCGGCTGCTCGTGCGGCGCGCTCGGCTCGTCCTCTGCCCCTCGCGGGCGCTTGCGAGCGATGCGGGCGCGCTCCGTGCGCGCGACGTGCGCGTGGTCCCGGCCGGGGTCGACGTGCCCGACGAGATCGCCGAGCCGGACGAGCCCCCGCACGTCCTCTTCGTCGGCCGCCTGTCCGAGGAGAAGGGGATCGAAGAGCTCCTCGTCGCGACCGAGGGAATGCAGCGGGTGATCGTCGGCGACGGGCCGCTCCGCGCGCGTATCCGGGACGCCGTCGGCTTCGTGCCGCCGGGAGCGCTCGGCCCGTACTACGAGCGCGCGGCGGTCGTCGTCTGCCCGTCTCGCCGCGAGGGGTACGGGATCGTCGCCCGCGAGGCGATGGCGTACGGGCGCCCGGTGGTCGCGGCGGCCGTCGGCGGCCTCGTCGACGCGGTCGAGGACGAGGTCACGGGCCTGCTCGTGCCGCCGCGCGACCCGGCAGCGCTGCGCGCTGCGATCGAGCGGCTCCTCGCCGACCGCAGCCTTCGCGAGCGGCTCGGCTCGGCGGCCCGGGAGCGCGTGCGCGACGAGCTTTCCTGGAAGGAGGCGACCGAGGCGACCGTGGCCGCCTACAGCGCTGCGCTCGCACCGTAGTCGCCGCGCTCCCGAGTACGATCGTGGGCGTGCCCGAGCTAGTCGTCGACCGCAAGGTCATCACGCGGGACGGCCCCGCCTACGTCATCGCCGAGATCGGGAACAACCATCAGGGCGATCTCGAGAAGGCGAAGGCTCTCGTCCACGCGGCGAAGGAGTGCGGCGTGGACGCGGTCAAGTTCCAGAAGCGCGACAATCGGCGACTCTTCACGCGCGCCTACTACGACTCGCCGTACGACAACGAGCAGAGCTATGGCTCGACCTACGGCGAGCACCGTGAGGCACTGGAGCTGCCGAAGAGCGACTGGTTCGAGCTCGGTCGCTATTCGAAGGAGGAAGGCGTCGCGTTCGTCTCGGCGGCGTTCGACGAGTCGAGCGCGGACCTCATGGCCGACCTCGACGTCGATGCGTTCAAATTCGCGTCCGGCGACCTCCTGAACATCCCGTTCCTGCGCTACGTCGCGGACAAGGGGAAGCCGATGTTCCTCTCCACCGGCGGGGGTACGCTCGAGGACATCGATCGCGCCGTCGAGGCGATCCTCGTCCGCAACGAGCGGCTGTGCGTGCTCCACTGCACCGCCGCGTATCCGGCCGAGGTCGAGGATCTGAACCTCTCCGTGATCGCGACGCTCGGGGAGCGGTACCCGGAGCTCGTGATCGGGCTCTCGGACCACCACAACGGCATCGCCATGGCCCCGGTCGCGTTCATGCTCGGCGCCCGCGTGTTCGAGAAGCACTTCACGTTGAACCACGCCTGGAAAGGCACGGACCACGCCTACTCGCTCATGCCCGACGGCATGCGCCGCTTCGTGCGCGACCTGCACCGCGTCCCCGTCGCGCTCGGGGACGGTGTGAAGCGCCGGCTGCGAAGCGAGGAGCGGCCACTCGAGAAGATGGGGAAGAAGCTGGTCGCGACCCGGGACCTTCCCGCCGGTCATGTGCTCACCGAGGGCGATCTGATCGCGAAGTCGCCCGCCGACGGCGGCCTCCCGCCCTACGAGAGCGAACGTCTCGTAGGGAGGCGTCTCGTGCGAGCGCTCTCGTTCGAGCAGCACGTCACGCTCGAGGACGTCGAGCCGGCGGGCGAGCTCGCGGCCCGCGCCTCCCGCGAGGCGTGACTGGCGCCTCGCTCGCGGGCGTGCGCTTCGCCGTCTTCGACTTCGACGGCGTGTTCACGGACAACCGCGTGTGGACGAACGAGCGCGGCGAGGAGAGCGTCGCCTGCTGGCGCGGCGACGCGCTCGGGCTGCGGCGGCTCGAGGAGGTCGGGGTCGAGGTCCTGATCCTCTCGACGGAGGTGAACGAGGCCGTCGGCGCGCGCGGACGCAAGATCCAGGCGGAGGTCGTCCAGGGCGTCGCGGACAAGCTCCCCGTCCTGCACGGTGAGGCCGCACGCCGCGGCATCCCGCTCGAGGACACCGCCTACGTCGGAAACGACGTCAACGACGCGTCCTGCCTCGAGGCCGTCGGACTCGCGGTCGTGCCCGCCGATGCCTGGCCGGACGTCGTCCCGCTCGCGCGCCTCGTCCTCACCCGCGAAGGAGGTCGGGGATGCGTGCGTGAGTTCTGCGACGCCGTCTGGCGCGCGAAGCTGGAGCCGGCAGCGTGACTTCGGACCCGCTGTTCGATCTTTCGGGCCGGGTGGCGATCGTGACGGGAGGCATGGGGCAACTCGGCGCGACGTACGTGGCCGGACTCGCGGAGCGCGGGGTGAAGGTGGCGAGCTTCGACATTGCCTCGGGTGGGGTTCCGGACGGGGTCCGCGCGTACGAGGTCGACGTCACCGACCGCAGCGCGATCGAGGAGGCGACCCGAGCGGTCGAGGAGGAGTGGGGCGTGCCGCACCTGCTCGTGAACAACGCGGGGCTCGACTCCCCGCCCGACGCGCCCACGGAAGAGGTCGGGCCGTTCGAGACGTATCCCGAGGCGTCATTCGACGCGGTGCTGGACGTGAACGTGAAGGGGCCGTTCCTCTGCTCGCAGGTCGTCGGCGGCGCGATGGCGCGGGAGGGCAGAGGGTCGATCGTGAACGTCTCCTCGGTGTACGGGCTGCTCTCCCCGGTGCAGGACCTGTACGAGTTCCGGCGCGCGCAAGGCGACACTTACGTCAAGCCCGTCGCGTACTCGGTGTCGAAGGCGGCCGTACTCAACCTCACCCGCTACCTCGCCACCTACTGGGCGAAGTCGGGCGTTCGCGTGAACACGCTCACGCTCGCCGGCGTGTGGAACGACCAGCCGGCCGCGTTCCTCGAGGCCTACGCCGAGCGCGTTCCGCTCGGCCGCATGCTCGACGCGAGCGAGGCGCTCGGCGCGGTGGTCTTCCTCGCCTCGGACGCGTCCTCGTACGTGACGGGGTCGAACCTCGTCGTCGACGGCGGCTGGTCGGCCTGGTGACCGCCACGTGAACCGGACCGTCGCCGTGCTCGGCCCCGGCGCGGTCGGCGGCGCCCTCGCAGTGCGGCTGCTGCACGGCGGAATACGCACGATCTGTGTGGCACCCCCCGAGGTCACGGGCCTGATCGCGCTCGCGGGGCTCATGGTGGAGACCGTCGACGGGCGGCCTCTCGAGGGACGGCCGGAGATCGCCGAGCGCATCGAGCAGCCCGTCGGCTTGCTCCTCGTGACCGTGAAGGCGCCGGATCTCGAGCACGCACTCGAGCTCGTCGAACCGGATGCGGTCGCGGACGGCGTTGTGCTCCCGCTCATGAACGGCCTCGAGCACATGGAGGCGATCCGTGAGCGCCTCGGCAACCGGGTCGCCGCCGGGAGCGTCTCTCACTACCAGGCGTATCGGGCGGGGCGCGTGCAGATCATCGAGACGACGCCGCCGCCGCTCATCACGATGGCGTCCGACGATCTGACCCGTGGCGAGCTCGACGCCGCGACGGGACTCCTGCACGGAGCACGGCTCGAGGTGCGGATCGCGACGAGCGAGCGGCGCGTCCTCTGGCGGAAGGCCTCGCGGATCGCGCCGCTCGCCGCCGCGACCGCCGCAACCGGGCGTTCGATCGGTGAGCTTCGGTCCGATCCGGAGTGGAGGCAACGGCTCGAGCGGGCTGTCGGCGAGGCGTGCGCCGTCGCGGCAGCGGACGGCGTCTCGTTGAACGTCGGGGAGCAGTGGACGATCATCGACGCAATGCCGAAGGACCTGCGGCCCTCGGCGGCGAGAGACATGGCCGACGGCCGGCGCTCGGAGCTCGACGCGCTCGTCGGATCGGTACTCCGCGCAGCCGACCGGCTCGAGGTGCCGTGTCCGGAGCTCGCGAAGCTCGCCGTCTCGGCCGGCTGGTCATGAGCGATGTTCCCTCGGCGATCGCGTTCGTTCCGGCGCGTGCGGGCTCCGAGCGGGTCGAGCACAAGAACACACGCACTCTCGCCGGTCACCCGCTGCTCGCATATGCCGTCGAGACCGCCCGTCAGTCAGGCGTCTTCGATCGGGTCGTCGTCTCCACCGACTCCGAGCAGATCGCCGAGATCGCGCGCTGGTACGGCGCCGACGTGCCCTTCCTGCGCCCGGCTGCGTACGCGACCTCGACCTCGCCGGACATCGAGTGGCTCGCCTTCACGCTCGCCGAGCTGAACGCCGCCTACGACCTCTTCGCGATCGTCCGCGCGACGAACCCGTTCCGCGGCCCGGACGTCGTCCGGCGCGGTCTCGAGCAGCTGCTCGCGACGCCCGAGGCGGACTCGATCCGCGCAGTCGAGCTCGTGAAGCAGCACCCCGGGAAGATGTGGACCCTCGAGGAGGACGGGAGGACGATGAGCCCGCTCCTCGACCAGTCGCACCTGGACAGCGCCTGGCACGCGGGCCAGTATCAGGCGTTGCCACGCGTCTATGTCCAGAACAGCGCGCTCGAGATCGCGTGGACGCGCGTCGTCACGGACACGGCCACGCGGGAGGGGCACGTCCTCGCACCGTTCCTCACGGAGGGGTACGAGGGCTTCAACATCGATGACGAGGAGGACTGGGCGCGCGCGGAGCGGCTCGTCGAGTCGGGCGCCGCCACGCTGACCGCGATCAGCGCCAGATGAGCCGGGGGCTCGATCCTCTGGAGTGGCTGCGCCGGTCGCGCTTCGCGCCACCACTCCGCAACGCACGAAGCGTGTTCCGCACGGCACTCCGAGGGTCAGGGATTCTCGGTGCCATCGATCTGGCGGCCCGCTCGGCCAACCAACTCTTGCGCCGTGCCCGGCCGCGGGTCTCGGTCGTGATCGCCACCCTCGGGAGGGACACGCTCCTGACTGCGATCGACAGTGCCGCCTGGGCCGATCAGGTCATCGTGGTCTACGACGCCGCTGTGGTCCCTCCCGCCACGCCGGGAGGCGCCGAGGCGTACGCGTGTGGCCCTACGCACCACTGGGGCTCCGAGCAGCGGACGCTCGGGATCGCCAAGGCGACCGGGACCCATCTGGCTTTCATCGACGACGACGATGTGTACACCGATGAGGCGGGTGATGCGATTTCGAGGGCACTCGCGGCCTGGCCGGGACGGGTGCACATCTTCCGGATGAGGCGCGGCGACCGGGTGTTCGGCGGTCTCGACTGCGTGTGGCTGGGCGGGATCGGCACGCCGATGTTCGTGGTCCCGAACGACTCACGAATCGGCAGCTGGACACCACGTCGCGCCGGCGATTTCGACTTCATCAGCTCGACTCTCGCAGCGTCGCGCCGGAGACCGCGGTTCCACGACGAGGTGATCGCGCTCGTCGATCCGGAGAGCGCCGTCCGCGGTCGAGGGGAGGCGGCTTCGAGTCCATCCTAATGAGTCGAAGCGCGGGATCCGTCGTTACGCACGGGTGACTCTCCGCCGGCGCGGCGCACCGTATGCTCCGGCCTCGTGAAGGTCGCGAGCCTCGAGACGCTCTTCTGCGACGCCGGCTGGAGGCCCTGGATCTTCCTCAAGGCCACGGCCGACGACGGCTCGGTCGGGTGGGCCGAGATCACCGACTCGCACGGCTCGCCGCACGGGCTCGCCGGGATCGTCCAGGACCTCGCACCGCTCGTCGTCGGGCGGGATCCCCGCGCGGGCGAGCGCATCTACTGGGAGCTCTACCGCCACACGCGCCAGAGCCCCGGGTCGGTGATCGCGAAGGCGCTCGGCGGGATCGAGAACGCGCTTCTCGACCTGAAGGCGAGGGCGCTCGGCGTCCCCGTGTACGAGCTCTTCGGCGGCCCCACGCGCGACACGATCCCGCTCTACTGGTCGCACTGCGCGACGACGAGAGCACGCGCGTGGGACGTCACCGGGACGCCGAAGCTGGCGTCGTACGACGATGTCGCCGCGCTCGGGCGCGAGGTCGTGGAGCGCGGGTACCGCTCGTTCAAGACGAACGTCGTCGTGCCCGGCGATGCACCGCAAGTTCTCATGCCCGGCTTCGGCGAGGGCGGCGGCACGCTCCGAGCCGAGGAGATCGCGGATGCGCTCGTCCGCCTGCTCGAGGCGTTCCGCGAGGGGACCGGCGATGCTGCCCGGCCGATCGTCGACCTCAACTTCAACCTCGAGCCCGAGGGCCTCGTGCGGGTCGCGCGCGCCCTCGAGCCATTCGACCTCCTCTGGCTCGAGCTCGACCTCTTCGACCCGGGCGCGCTCGCCCATGTCCGTCACGTCGCGCCCATGCCCGTCTGCTCGGGCGAGAACCTGTACGGGAGCCGCGGCTTCCGGCCCTTCCTCGAGGCGGCGGGGATGGACGTCGCCTCGGTCGACGTCGTCTGGAACGGCTTCCATCAGGCGAAGAAGATCGCCGACCTCGCCGAGACGTTCGAGGTCAACTGCGCGCCCCACAACTACTACTCGCACCTGGCGACGTTCATCGCCGCCCAGTGGTGCGCTGCGATCCCGAACGCGCGCATCCTCGAGATCGACGTCGACGACGTTTCCTGGCGCGACGAGCTCGTGAGCGCCGTCCCCGACATCGACGCCGGCGAGCTGCGCATTCCGCGCGGACCGGGGTGGGGCATCGAGGTCGTCGAGCACGTCCTGCGGGAGCACCCCTGGCCGCAGGACGGCTGACGTCCGCCCCCGGCACGCGCGCTAGCGTCCAGGGACCGAACGTGCTCGAGCTGCATCTCATCCCGAAGAGCGAGCTCGACCGTGTGCGTGCTGCGGACGTCGGGCAGGACGCGAGGCTTGCGCTCATCGCGGACATGTGCCGCCTGAACGCGCTCGTCGCGGTCAAGCGTGCAGGCTCGGGACATCTGGGCTCGACGTTCAGCGCGCTCGACCTCGTCGTGCACCTGCTCTACGAGCGCCTGAATACCGCGGAGCTCGGCTGGGAGCACCCGGACCGTGACGTGTTCTTCTCCTCGAAGGGGCACGACGTGCCCGGCCTGTACAGCGTGCTGTTCGCGCTCGGCGTCCTCTCGCGGGAGAAGCTCCTCGCGCTTCGGCGGCTCGGCGGGCTGGACGGTCATCCGGACGTGCGCGTCCCGGGCATCGAGGCGAACTCGGGCTCGCTCGGGATGGGCATCTCGAAGGGACGTGGGGCCGCGTGGGCGAAGTGGAGCCTCGGGCGGGGCGGACGTGTGGTCGTCCTCGTCGGCGACGGAGAGCTCCAGGAGGGCCAGAACTGGGAGGCGCTGCAGAGCGCGGCTCACGACCGCCTCGCGCACCTCACCGTGGTCGTCGATCGCAACGAGCTGCAGTCCGACAAGCCGACCGAGGAGATCCTGGCGCTCGGCGACCTCGAGTCGAAGCTCGGTGCCTTCGGGTGGCACGTCGTCTCCTGCGACGGGCACGACCACGCCGCGCTCCGGGCCGTGTTCGACGACTGCGACGCGGTCGACGATCGGCCGCAGGTGGTCGTCGCGCACACGATCAAGGGCAAGGGCGTCTCGTTCATGGAGCACTCCAGGGCACTCGCGGAGGGAGGCGGCTTCTACCGCTGGCACGCCGGAGCGCCGGGCGACGACGACTTCGAGCGGGCGAAGCTCGAGCTCGAGACGCGCATTCGCGAGCGGCTCGCGGAGCTCGGGCTCGACGGTCTCTCGGTCGAGCGCGTCGAGCCGGTGAGCGAGGAGCGTGCGCGAACGCTCGAGGGAGAGCCTGTGAGCGGCGCCGGAGCGCCGGTGCAGGCGAAGGTGACGGACGAGTACGTCGTCGAGGCGTACGGCGAGGAGCTCGTCGAGCTCGCGCGCGAGCGCGACGACCTGGTCGTCCTCGACGCCGATCTCGCGTCCGATTGCCGTGTCCGCGCCTTCGAGCTCGCGTTCCCCGATCGCTTCGTGGAGTGCGGGATCGCCGAGCAGGACATGGTCTCCACTGCGGCGGGGATCGCCCGGCAAGGCCTCCTCCCCGTCGTCAACTCGTTCGCCTCGTTCCTCGCCTCACGCGCGAACGAGCAGATCTACAACCAGGCGAGCGAACGCACGAAGGTCGTGTACGCGCTCCACTACGCCGGCCTGATCCCGGCTGGGCCCGGCAAGTCGCACCAGTCGATCCGTGACATCTCCCTGCTCGGAGCGCTCCCGAACGTCAGCATCGTCCAACCGGCGAACGTGGAAGAGACACGGGCGCTTCTGCGCTGGGCCGTGGAAGACGCGGACGAGACCGTCGCGATCCGGCTCGCGATCGGCCCGTCGCCGCGGCGGATCGAGCTCGACGGCAAGCTCGTGCCTGGGCGAGGGCGGCTCCTGCGCACGGGCGAGGACGCCATCCTCGTCGCCTACGGGCCGGTGATGCTGCACGAGGCGCTGACCGCCGCGGAGCTCCTCGCCGGGAGCGGTTTGGACGTGGCCGTCGCGAGCCTCGCGTGGCTGAACCGGGCCGACCCGGACTGGTTCGGTGCGGTGCTCGCCCGGCACGAGCGCGCGTTCGTGCTCGAGGACCACTCGCCGGTGGGCGGGCTCGGAGATTCGCTCCGCCGCGAGTTCCCGGGCTTCGACCCCACTGTGTTCGGTGTCGAGGGCTGGCCCGCGTGCGGCACCCCACCGGAGGCGCTCGCCTACCACGGGCTCGACGGCGCCTCGCTGGCGAAGCGGATCGGGGCCGCCCTCGGCGCCGCGGTGCTCTGATGCCGGACCGTCTCTGGCTCGTCCTCCCCGACCAGCTCTCGGCTCGCATGTTCGTCGACCCCGGCGTCGTCGCGGACTTGCGGGGTCGGCTGGGAGAGAGGCTCGCGGTCGTCCTCGTGGGAGATACGCAAGAGTGGCGAGAGCGTCTCGACGACGTCTCCGTGCTTACGGGCGAGGAGCTCCTGCCCAGCCGGGTCGGGCGCCGGGAGCGTCTCGCGCGCCGGCTCGACCGGGCGCTCGACTCGGAGCTCGGCTACTACCCGCTTGCGATCCGGCTGAACAGGCGCCACGGTTTCCACCGCGAGCGCATGACTCCCGGGCACGCCAACTGGATGCTCGACTCCAACCGCGGTGGCCACCTGCCGACCTCCTCCCGGATCGAGCGCGCGATGGAGCGCTGGCACTTCGGCACGCGACGTTACGTCCCTCGTGCTCTCCTCGCGCGAATGCGTGCGGACTGCTGCGCGCTCGTGCTCTCGAACGTCCAACCGCACGACGCCGTACCCTTCCTCCTGGCGGCGCGGCGTCTGGAGCTTCCGATCGCTGCCCACGTCGCGAGCTGGGACCACACGGTCGGAAAGGGTGTGATCGCGTCGTTCTGCGACGTCTACATGGTCCAGAACGAGGCCATGCGGGACGACCTCGCCCGCTACCACGACATCGGCCCCGAGCGCGTTGTCGTCACAGGCTGGCCGCAGACGGACGTCTACGCGCGACGGCGGTCACGGGACGACTACGAGGCGCTTCTGCGCTCGTACGGCCTCGATCCGGCGCTTCAGCTCGTGGTCGTCATGGGCAACACGCCGACCAACGCGCCGTACGAGGGGAGATTCGTCGAGCGGATGGTCGCGTGGTGGCAGGCCGAGGGGCGAGGCCGCTTCTCGCTCCTCTTTCGCCCTCATCCGCGCGACCACGAGTGGCGCGCGCGCTTCGCGTCCGCGCTCTCGGCCGACGGCGTCCACGTCCAGAACGCGAGCTTCACGGATTTCGACGTCCTCGCGACGATCCTCCAGTACGCGGACTGCGTGGTGACCAACGCCGGCACCATCCTCCTCGAGGCGCTCGTGAACGACCGGCCGTCGGTCTGCGTCCTCTACGACGAGGGAGCGTCGCCGGGGGAGAGCTGGGCGGTCAAGAACGTGATCGGCGAGCACTACCGCGAGCTGGCGGCGTCGAGCGCCTTCTATCGCGCCGACCGCTTCGAGGACGTCGTCGACGGGATCCAGCGGGCGCTGGCCGACCCGGCGGAGCTGCGCGCCGAGCGACAGCGGGTGGCCCACGACGTCGTCGGCGAGGTGGACGGTCGTGCGGCAGAACGGGTCGTCGACGCGATCGTCGCGGTAGCCGGGGTCGGTCCCCTGCCCCGCCTAGAATCGACCGCGTGAGAGCTTCGGGAGCCTCGACGAGCCTCGCGCCGGAGCACCTCGAAGCGCCGGCTCGGCCGCTCCTCAGCGTCGTCGTGCCCGTCTACAACGGCGGCGAGGACATCGTCGCCAACGTCGAGACGATTCGCCGTGCGGTCGCCGCGGGCCTCGGCGGCGAGGAGCTCGAGCTCGTCGTCGTGTCCGACGGCTCGATCGACGGGACCGCAGAGCGCCTGCTCGAGGCGCAGAGCGACCTCGGCATGCACGTCATCCACTACGACCGCAACGCGGGCAAGGGCTACGCGGTGAAGGCAGGCGCACTCGCGGCCGCGGGCGAGTGGATCGCTGTCGTCGACGCGGATCTCGACCTCGACCCCGGCGCGATCCCGGGCTACCTCGAGATCGCCCGCAGCGAGCGTCTGGACTTCGCGATCGGATCGAAGCGGCATCCCGACTCGGTCGTCCACTACCCGCGCTCGCGCCGAGCCGCAAGCTGGTGCTACCAGCAGCTGAACCGCGCGCTCTTCCAGCTCGACGTCCGGGACACACAGGTCGGCCTCAAGGTGTTCTCACGGGAGGTCGCGGAGAAGGTCGTCCCGCTCCTGCTCGTGAAGCAGTTCGCGTTCGACCTCGAGCTCCTCGCAGTCGGTCATGCGTTCGGCTATCGCCGTGTCCGCGAGCTACCGGTCCGGCTCGACTATCGCTTCACGGGCTCCGAGGTGCGGTCGGCGGCGGTCGCCCGTGCGCTCTGGGACACGGCAGCAGTGTTCTATCGGCTCCGGATTCTCCGGACGTACCAGCGCCGCCGCCGGCTCCTGGCTCGCTAGCCGAGGTCCCGGCCCGCTGCGAGCGCGTCGAGCAGGCCGTCGAGGAGGCGAGACCAGTCGAACCGCTCGGCGTACTCGAGCGCTGCCTCGCGGCGAGCGCGCCAGGTGTCGGGATCGTCGAGGGCGTCCGAGACCGCATCCGCGATCGCCCTGGCCCCGAACGGGACGATCCTGGCTCCTCCCTCCCGTGCGAGCTCTGCCGCGTTCGGCGGCACGTCCGTGAGGAGGATCGGGAGACCGGCGGCGAGGTAGGCCTTCAGCTTGCCCGGGTCGGCGTAGACGGTGAAGGTGTCCTCGCCAGGCCGGTACGGGGCGATCGCGAGCGACCCCGAAGCGAGGATCCTTTCGACCTCGCGGTGATCGGGGACGAATCCGTGGAAGCGGACGGCGTCGCCGAGCGCGAGCGATCGCGCCTGCGTCCGCATGCTTTCGTGCTCCGGACCGGTGCCGACGATGTCTACGACCACGCCGGCGCCCCGGTCTCGGAGCATCGCCAGCGCATCGATGAGCACGTCCCCGCCCTGCCTGCGGACGAGGTGCGAGAGAAAGACGACGCGTCGCTCGCGGAAGCCGTCCGTACCCGTCTTCGGGACGCGCTCGACCCACGCGCCCATGGGCACGAGATGCGTCGGCGCCCTCTTCGAGGGCAGGTCGTGCCGGCGGTCGCGCGCGTCACGGGCGGCGGCCGAGAGCTCGACGCGCGCATCGGCGCGCAGGCAGCAGAGACGGTCGAGCCGGTCGTAGAGCCGGGTGGGCAGCGTCCCGCGGCCGAAGCGATCCGGGACGAAGTCGACCGACCAGAGGACGACCTCGCCGGCGCGGCCAACCTTCCGGTCGACGAGGCCGCGTGCGCAGGCGAGCGGGTTGAAGCCGAACCAGGTGTCCACACGCGGCAGCCGGAGCGGAACCGCCGGGTCGAGGGCGAACGAGAGCGGAGGGCGCAGCGGGAGACGAATCGCGCGCTCCTGCACGAGCTTGCCCGAGACATACGTGGCGACGACATGCCGCGTGCCCTCCTCCACAGACAGCGGGTGCGAGACGGCGACGACCGACGCTCCCCGCGCGACGAGGTGGTCGCGGAGCGCCTGCGCCGGCCCGTCAGCGAACCCGTTCGCGACGACCGCGTACGTCCTGCGCGGGTCGCTCACACGTCCCGTCGAAACAGCACGCTCAGCTGCATGCTGCGCTCGGCGATGTGCGAGCGGCGTAGATCGTGCGCTTCGCACCACCACCAGAACCGGCGACGCCGTGAGCCGGTCGGGGGCACACCAGTCGCGAGCTGGACCACCTTGATCGGATGACCCGTGAACTGGACGGCCACGGCCGTGAGGCCGAGGCGGGCACCCATCTCGACGAGCTGCTCGGATTCGTATCGACGGAGATGTCCGAGCCGCCGGTCATGGCGGCGATTCGCGGGCCGAAGGACGCGCGGGACGTTCGCGAGCGCGTGCGGGACGGTCACCCACAGGCGCCCGCTCGGCTCGAGCACGCGTGCAGCCTCGCGCAGCGCGGCGATGTCGTCCGGAACATGCTCGAAGACCGCGATCGAGACGGCTGCCGCGAACGCCGCGCTTGCGAGCGGGAGTCTCTCGGCCGAGCAACACACCCACAGCGTCCTGTCGGCGACGCCCCGGCCGGCAGCGAACCGTCGGGCGCTCGCTAGCGCTGCGAGGGACAGGTCGCAGCCGATCGCGCGCCGGCCGGACCTGGCGGCCTCGATCACCGTGTACCCGGAGCCGCCGACGCCGACGTCGACCAGTGGCGTGCGATCGCCGGCCAGAACACCTGCCGTGCGGAGCCGCCGGAGGTAGCTCACGCGCCAGGGCTCGAGCTCGTAGTGGCGGTAGGCGGAGAACTCGGCGTCGAAGTAGGCACGTTGTCGCTCGTACTGAGGATCCTCGGCGAGGAAATCCGCCTCCGCGAGGATCGGAATGCCGTCGACGACCGGGAAAGCGTGCGATCCGCGCCGGCAGGTGACCGTTCCCCCGGCGAACACGAGCTCGTCCCGGCATGCCGGACATCGGAGGAGCTCGCTGAGACTCGATGGCGTCTCCGCGGTGGCTGGAACCCCCACTCGGCCACCCTACCGCCGGCAATCGACGAGACTAGGGTTCCCGCAGGTGGCAGCGCCGACCCTGAGCGTCGTCATGCCCGTCCGGAGCGAGGCGAGGCATCTCCCCTCGACGCTGGGCGCGCTGGTCGACGCGGTCGACGGCAGCGGCTTCGTCGTCGACGTCGTCCTCGTCGACGACGGCTCTTCGGACGCGAGCGCCGAGGTCGCCGAGAGAGCGCTCGCCAGCAGGCTCCCGCTCCAGGTTCTGACGCAGCCGAATCGAGGCCGCTTCGAGGCTCGTCGCGCAGGCCTCGGGCGTGCCGAGGGCGAGTACGTGCTACTCCTCGACGGCCGGGTGCGCATACGGCCAGGGAGCCTGCGACACGCGCGCGGTGCGATCGACGACGGCGCGATCGTGTGGACGGCGGACGTCCATATCGACGTCGCAGGCAACCCGTACGCGATCTTCCAGAACGTCCTCACCGAGATCGCCTGGCGTGACTACTTCGACGATCCGCGTCCGCTGAGCTTCGGCGAGCGCGACTTCGACCGCTATCCGAAGGGGACCACGTGCTTCTTCGCGCCGCGGGCGCTCGTGGCCGCGGCCGTCGACGGGTTCTCGAGCGCGTACGCGGACACGCGCGACGCGAACGACGACACCCCGCTGCTGCGCTGGATCGCGGCACGCGAGCCCATCCACCTATCGCCCGCGTTCGGCTGCGACTACGCGGCGCGGGGGACGCTCGGCTCCTTCCTCCGGCACTCGATCCATCGCGGCACGGTGTTCTTCGACGGGCACGGGCGGCGCGAGTCCCGCTTCTTCCCGCTGGCTGTCGCGGCCTTCCCGGTCACCGTGTTCGCGGCCGTCGAGTGTCTCGCTCGTCCGCGCCGGATCCCCGGTGCGATCGTCGCGACGAGCGCTGCAGCGGCCACGGTCGCGGCGCGCGCAGGCCGGTCGGGCCACGAGGTCGCCACGGTCGCCGGGCTTGCTCCTCTCTGGGCGGCCGCGTTCGGTGCGGGGCTCTGGCGCGGCCTCGCGCTCCACCTTGCACACCGGTTCGACGCGGACGGCGGCTAGCGGTCGCGGGAGCGCTCGACGACCTCGACGAGGCGTCGCTCCACGGCATCCGCGACCTCGCTCCAGGGAACCGTCGAGATGCGCGGCTCGAGCTTCAGCCGCCCGGAGAAGAAGTCGACGAGCGCCGCCCCGAGGCTCTCTGCATCGTCCTCGACGAGCGCGCCTCCCGACGCGCGGATCGAGTCGACGAGGCCCGGAACCGCGTAGCCGATCGCGGGGGTGCCGCACATCGCGGCCTCGCTCACGTTCAGCCCCCAGCCCTCACGTACGGAGGTCGCGACGAGCACGTGGGCGCGCGCGAGCCGGTCGAGGACGTCGTCCCAGCCGAGCCGGCCGAGGAAGTCGACGCGGTCGGGTGCGTCCGTCTCGAGCTTCGCGAGCAGCGGCCCGTCGCCGATCACCCAGAGCCGGGCGGCCGCATTGTGTCGCGAGAGCACCTGGAACGCCTCGATCGCGTCCTGCGGCCGCTTCATGCCGACGAGGCGCCCAAGGAAGACGACCGTCGGCTCCGGCTCCGTCGGGACTGCCGGGACCGGATGCGGCCTGTGGCCCTCCGGCACGACCGTGACGTCGCGCCAGCCGTGCAGTCGCCGCAGCGACTCGGCGCTGCTCTCCGAGACCGTCAGAGCGGGGACGTCCCGGTACGCCCGCAGCCACCACGGCTCGAGCACGTGCCGGCCGAGCGTCGAGACGGGGACCGGCGTCTCGTACGCCCAAATCTCGTGCGCAAGCTGGTGGATGAGTGCGACGACGGGAGTGCCTCGGACCCAGCGCGGGGTCAGGAAGGGGCGGGTGTTGATCTCGTCGACGACGACGTCGAAGCGACCTTCGCCGTCCTTCTTCCAGAATCGGCGCGCGGCTCGGTAGACGCCGAGCCGGCCGCCCCGCCTGACCACGTGTAGCCCGCCCTTCGTCTCCTCCGCCGGCCGGCCGGCGACGGCGGACGCGAAGAGCGTGACGTCGTGGCCACGGGCGACGAGCACCCTCCCGACCTCCTCGGTGAACACCTCCGCGCCGCCCGCGAGCGGGTGGACGGTGTCCTTCCAATTGAGGATCAGGATGCGCATTCCCGGCCGGGGCTACCGCCCGCGCCGGACGAAATGCGCGATCGAGCCCGCGCCCTCCCGTCGCTCGAACCCGTTGCCGACGTCCGTGGCCACCCGCGCAGGTCCGTCTTCGCACGGCGGGACGAGGTCGGGCGCGGCGACGGCGTCGTGGAAGAGCAGGTGCCCGCCCGGGGCGAGGAGCGGTGCCCAGCGCTCGAAGTCGGTGCGCACGCCCTCCTCTCGGTGGTCGCCGTCGACGAAGAGCAGGTCGATCGGTTCCGCTGGAGGCTCCGCCGAGCGGGAGTCCGCGAGGTGCAGCCGCACGCGCTCCGCGAGGCCGTAGCGAGCGAGCGCGGCGGTGAGCTGCGCGTCGAGCTCCTGGCCGTCGTGTCCCTGCCGCGTCTCGAGGTCGTAGGAGTGGACCACGCCGCCCGTCCGCAGGGCGGACGCGATCAGGAACGTGCTCCCCCCGCGGAAGCGTCCGATCTCGACCACGGTGCGCGGCTGCTCGTCGCGCACGTGCCGGTAGAGAAGGACGGCTTCGTCGAGTCGGAGCGACGCGATCCCGTGGGCGAGGATCGTGCTCGAGAAGAGGAACGCGAGATCCTCGAAGCCCGCGATCGCGTCGGGCCAGCGCGCGGTGCTCGCGAAGTCGGCCCCGCGACGCTCGCGGTCGGCGGCGACGATCTCGACGACGAGGCGGCGACCGAGGAGCGGCACGGCCGGAGACACCGAGGAACCGTACAGCCGCCCTCGGAGACCGGAAGTACGCTTGCGATTCGTGGCTCGGGTCACCGCAGGCGGATTGCCGTCGCTGTCGGTCGTCATCCCGACGACGCGCGGCGGCGCCGACCTCGACGCCTGCATCGACTCGCTCGCCGCCGGGCGCTACCCGGCTCTCGAGGCGATCGTGGTGGACAACGGCTCGCCTGCGTCGCTCGAGCCGCTGGCCGAGCGCCTGCGCGGGCTCAGGGTGCTCAGGAACGAGGCGAACCTGGGCTTCGTGGGCGCCTGCAACCAGGGGCTGGCCGCGTCGGGCGGCGAGCTCGTGCTCTTCCTGAACGACGACACCGTCGTCGAGCCGGGGGCTCTTCGGACGCTCGTCGAGACGCTCGACGCTCATCCGAGCTGGGGTGCCTGCCAGGCGAAGCTCCTCCTGATGGACGACCCCACGAGGCTCGACACGGCAGGCTCCTTCCTGACGGCGACCGGCTTCCTCGTTCACCGCGGTGCGTTCGGCCCAGAGTCGGATTACACGCGCTCGGACGAGGTGTTCGCCGCGAAGGGCGCGGCTCTCCTCGTGCGGCGGCAGGCGATCGAGGGGGTTGGAGCCTTCGACCCCGACTTCTTCGCGTACTTCGAGGAGACCGATCTCTGCTGGCGACTCTGGCTGGCCGGCTGGGAGGTCGGCTTCGCTGCGGACGCGCGAATCCGCCATCGGCTCGGGGGCACGGCGTCCGCCCTGCCGGAAGAGTTCGTGCAGTTCCATTCCTACAAGAACCGGATCCGCTCGCTCGTCAAGAATCCCGGAGCACGGCGGCTGGTCTGGATGCTCCCCCTCCATCTCTCCCTCTGCCTGGGTCTGGCCGGCTGGTACGGGATACGAGGCCGCTCGGGTGTCTCGCGCGGAATCCTGCGCGGAATCCTCTGGAATGCGCGGCATCTTCCGGCGACGATTGCGAAGCGCTCGGAGGTCCAGCGCCGACGGCGAGTTTCCGACCGCGAGCTTATGCCCAGGATCTCGAGACCGACGTCATTCCGGACGCTCTTCGCCTACGCGCGATCGCCTGCGTCGCGGCCAGGCCCGTCAGAAGCCGGGGTTCCCTGAGAACTGCTCGGCGTGCAACTCCGGCGACCCGATCGCCGTCGTCGCTCGCGGCGCCGAGAGCACGATCGCGTCGGACTCCGAGGTCGCGGCTGGATCGGTCTTCGCGAGCAGGAGCGAGCGGCCGCGCGGGATCTCGACGAGCGCCGAGACCGGCGTCTTGCCGTCGAGCGGGAACGAGAGCTCGTTGGTCTCGTCCGCAAGACGCAGGGTCTGCCGGCGACCGGGCGGGGTCGCGAAGAACGAGAGCCGGACGATGCCCGAGCGTTGGGCGGTGAATTCGATCGTTCCCACCCCCGCCGGCGATACGAGGGGGTAGCCGACCACGCCGTCCGTGGGGCCGGTCGGCCCGGAGAAACCTCCCGTCAGGGTCACCAGTGCCGGTGCCGGTGGAGCGACCACTCTCCAGACCGAGGTCCCGTCGGGCGTGCGAGCGACGAGCGAGTACCCCGAACCCCAGTGCGCGCCCCGCACCGCCGGGGCGACCTGCGCGAAGTCCAGCGCATCGGGATGCGTCACGATCGCGGTCACCCCGAGCAATGCGAGCTGTTCGGCGGTGCCCGGCACCGCCGGGTCGACCAGCGCGCGGCGGGCGTCGTCCGCCTGACCCGGCGTCCCCGCGGGGACGCCGCCGAGAAACGGACGCGCGTACGCGCGCTGCCAGAAGAGCTGGTCCGGATCCTGGCCGAGCGGGTACTCGGCCACGATTCCCGGCGGCGTCGACTCGAGCGCGGTGTACTCCGGGGGGACCGTCGTGCGGAAGCGTGGTCTCGCCGGGTTCACCCCGAGCTCGAGGAACGAGACGACCATCGCGACGACGACGACGGCGGAGGCCGCGCCCCCCCACGTGCTTCTGCGACCGAGCCATCGCGACAGCCACTGGAGCCCGAGTGCGGCAATCGGGACGAGCGCCGTCATCGCGAGCACGATCCAGCGCGCGGGCACCCTGATCGCCGGCACGAGATCCCAGACGAGGCGCGACGGCGTGGTGAAGGCGTGACCGAAGAGTCGGATCGGGCTCGGCGCGGCGAGCAGGAGCGCGACGACGACGACGGTCAGCGATCCGGCGGTCGCGCTCCGTGCGTGGGAGCCGAGGGTGCTCCACCGGCGGGCTGCGACGACGAGCCAGAGGACGCAAAGCGCGATCGTCAGGAGGCCGAGGTAGTTGTTCGTCTCCGTCGGATTCGATCCGTGCTGGCGTCCCGACCAGAACGACTGGAGCCACTGACCGAGGACGATGTTCTGCGCGGCGGGCACGACGAGCTCCAGCGGACGCAGGCCGTAGGCGTAGAGGTCTCCGGCGACGCGGTGGAGTCCCACGCCTCGCCCGACGCCCGAGAGCACCGAGAGGAAGGCGACGAACAGGCTTGCGCCAAGTGCCGCTCCGATCGAGCCACCGACGTAGAGGAGCGCCTGACGTCGAGGCAGGGTGAGGGCGGTGGCGACCGCGAACGCCACGGCCCCGACGAACGCCAGCGCGCCCATGTAGCCCGCCGTCAGCCAGCAGCCCAGGGTCGCGACGCCGACGAGCCCGCACCGGACGAGCGTCGGCCTGCGTGCAGCCGCGAGGAGCGTGAGCAGCAGGATCGGAAGGAGCTCGATGTGAACGAGCGACGCGTGCGGCGTCCGCACGAGGTGCCACGGGAAGACGACGTAGACCATGCCCGCCCATGCAGCCACGAGTCGGGTGCAGCCGAGGTAGCGAACCAGCAGGTACATCGCCGCGCCCGAGAGGACGTACCCCGAGAGGAGGACGAGGTTGTACGCGGCGACCTCTCCGACCACCTTCGTGAGGAGGTAGGCGGGGTAGTAGGAGAGCAGCGCCTGGAGGTTCAGGCCGTTGCCGTCGTCCCAGCCGAACGGTGCGCCCACCAGCGTGTGGTGCGTGATCCCGAACACGTGGAACCCGCTCTCGTGCTGCATCAGCCAGAAGTCCCAGATCGCGCCGGACGCGTCCGATCCCCGGCCCACGACCGTCGATCTCAGGTGGACGACGAGAGGCCAGAAGAGCAGCGCGACGAAGGCCGTGGCGCCGAGGAGGACGAGCACGCCCTCCCGTACGACCCGCCGGACGCGGTCGTCGAACGCTCGGCGCACCCAGCGAATGCCCTGCTCGAGCGCCGGCACGCTCGACTCGACGAAGATCTCGTGCGCCATCAGCAGGCCGGTGGCGACGACGAGGTTCGCCCAGACCACGTCCTGGAGGTCGAGCGGGACGACCGCGAGCGCGACGACCTGGATCGGCGCCGCAGCGACGACGATCCACGCGTAGCGCGTCTCGTTGCGCGAGAGGTGGTAGCCGACCAGGACGTTGGCGAGCGAGTAGAGGCCCATCGCCACGGCGAACGACGCGGTCAGCTTCCCGCCCTCGGCGAAGGCAGGCCCGTAGGTGAGGACGAGGAGGCCACGTCCGGCCGCCGCGTAGAAGACGGCCAACGCGGCGCAGAAGCCGCCGACGACGAGGAGCGAGCGGCCGAGGATGTCGGCGGTCTCCTCGCCGCGCGCATGACGCGCCGCCGTCCGCGGGAAGAGGACGACGAGCACGGCGGTCGGGAGGAAGAAGGCGACCTTCGCGAACGCCGCGGCAGCAGCGTACTGGCCGGTCTCCGACGCGGAGAACCGGGCTTTCACGACCAGGACGTCGATGTTCGTGAGGAGTGCGATGCCGATCAGACCGACGACGACGGGCACGAGGTAGCGGAGGAACGGGCCGAGCGACGGTCGTACGACAGACGCTCCGCTGTGGACGGGACCGCGGATGAGCGCGAGGGCGATCGCCGCTGCGGCCAGGCCGGCGACGACCGTCGCGAGCACCGCGCCGCCGAGGAGGTAGCCTGCGGCCGCGAAGGCTCCGAGGAGCATCAGTCGGAGGGCCAGCGGAAGGACGTACAACGCCGCAAGCGCTCCGAACCGCTGGTAGCCCTGGATCGTGCCCAGCGCGGCAGGCCCGACCAGTGCTCCTGCGAGGCCCAGAGCAGTGAGGACGACCGCACTCGTCGGGATCCCGAGGAGTCGTGCGAGCGGGACCGACAGCGCCAGGCTCACCAGAACGAGCGGGACCGTCGCGATCGCGCTCAGCCGCAGGACTGCGCGTACGAACCCTGTCGAACCGCTCTCGTCGTTCAACGCCGCACGCCGGGAGACCTCGCGCGCCATCGCGAACTGCAGCGCACCGGCGGGGAGCAGAACGACCGTCAGCAGGCCGAGCACCGCCGCGAACGCGCCATAGTCCTCGGTGCCGAGCAGACGACCCGACGCGAGCAGGAAGACGTACGTGAGGACGATTCCCGCCAGCGACGCCGCAGCGATGAGCGCTCCGCCCCGCGCTGCGCTCGTCACAGGGGCCTCGGGCGGGCGCTCCGCGGCGGTGTCGACTGCGTCCAGCAGGTCGTGCGAGGGTACCGCGCTCGGCCGACGCCAGGGTTCGAGAGTGCCTCGGTGAGGACGCGGCGGGTGCGTTGTCCGACAGCCTGGCCGCGGCGGCGCGGGTCGGGTCACCAGGCTCTTCGGTGGAGACGCGACGTGCGCGTCTTCCGTTCAGGTGCGGCGCTGTCTCGAGCTCGCCTGGTGGACGCGCGTGGCGACGGCTTTCGAGCCGAGCAGCCCACCCAGCCCGAGGAGGACGAAGGCGGGTGCGACGGGGAGGAGGAAGTGGAGGTCGGCGAAGAGGCCGAGCGCGTTCAGCAGGACGGTCGCGAAACCCCCGAGCGCGAGCGCGACGAGGACGGGCCAGCCCCGCGGCCGCCGCCAGACGACTCCGACGATGCCGAGCAGGATCCAGAGCCACGGCCGCGGATACCAGCGCGAGAGCTGGTCGAGGCGCAGCGCGAGCTGGGCGTTGCCAGCGCGCTGCGGGAGCGCTGCGAAGAGCCGGTCGCGCTCGCGGACGATGCGGTCGAAGCGCGCCCGGTCCGCCGGGTACACGAACTCGAAGTGCCACTGGGTCGGCGACGTCCACACCTGGCGGATGCGATGGTCGGGGGTCGACGTCCACACCACCTGCCCGCCCGGGATCGGCTGTCCCTCGGTGGGGCGGGGAAGCCGCCGGCCGTGGACGACGACCGTGTCCGGCGTCCCGGTGCTCCCTCCTGCGGCCGGCGCCGACGCAGCCTGGCCCTCGGACCGGAAGAACGCGCTGTCGAGCTCCGTCCACACGGTGTCGAGAACGCCGCGCGTGTACGTGCCGGGATGCGCTCGGACGCCCTCGATCCCCGCCTCCCGCATCACCTTGTAGTTGTCGTCCCAGCCGAACACCTCGTCCGAGAGCAGGTAGATGTCCTCGTGGACGCGGAAGCTCCCCGTGCGGAAGAGCTCGTCGAGGGTGACGCCGTAGGAGCGGTACGGCTCGCGCGTGAGCAGGTGCGCCTGCATCGCCGCCGCGAGCTTTCGCGAGGCCGGGCCGTTGTCCGGCGAGATGATGTGGTCGGTGATGAAGGCGCGGTAGAAGGGGATGACGCCGTTCCCGCCGCGGGCGAGTGCGTAGTCGCCGAACCGGACCCCGTTCACGACCGACCATCCGAGGAGCGGGACGACCGCGGCAAGAGCGAAAGCGGCCGCCCAGCGCGTCCGCTCGCGCCGGGTGCCCACGACGAGTAAGGGAAAGAGCACGAAGACGAGGAGGACCGCGTTCCCCGGCCGTACGAGCGCGAGCAAAGCGACGCCCGCGCCGACGAGGGCGAAGCGTGCCACGGTCGGTCCGAACGCCGCGCGGACGACGAGGAGCGCCCAGCCCGAGAACGCCGCCGCGAAGACGAGCTCGCTCGCGAGTTCGTGGAACATCGCCCCGTATCCCGGATAGCCGAGGAGGACGACGGCGACGGCGAGCGCGACTCGCGGGCCGAACGCGAGCGCGGCCGCGCTCCACGCGACCACCGAGCCTGCGAAGAGAACGGCGGCGATGGGCTCCGCGAGCGCGCCGTGGAAGAGGTCGAGAGACGCGCCGGCGACGAGCGGCGTCACCGGCGTCCGGAAGAGGAGCGACCACGGCAGCAGCACATGCCGGTCGAACATCTGGATGTACGCGTAGAGGTACTCGTCGAGGTCGCGGCCCGTCTTCAGCGGCCAGGCGATCGCGCGCACGGCGTAGACGAGGAGGCCGAGCCCGAAGAGGACTAGCGCGCCGAGCGGCCGCGACGCGAGACGCTCGAGCCACGCGAGGACGCGCGAGAGAAGTCGGAGGAGCGCGGCCACGGGGCGGTCAGAGGGTAGTCGCGTGATCAGTCGACGGTTCGAGAGCG
Organism: uncultured Actinomycetes bacterium; assembly: GCA_963708265.1. Lineage (GTDB taxonomy): Bacteria > Actinomycetota > Thermoleophilia > Gaiellales > Gaiellaceae > GMQP-bins7. Next base: position 526,614 of record CAVPSC010000001.1, read on the forward strand.
GGGCTGATAGCGATGGAGCGACAGGCGTCAGGAATCCGCGTGGTTTGGTCGCCGCGCAATCGCGTGAAGCTGGTCGCCGTCACCCTTCAAGCGATCGAGTGCCTTGACGATCGGGAGCACGAGCACGCAGAGTCCGCTCGCGATGCGCAAGCCGGTCCCGCCCGGAAACAGACAGCGCCCGGCGATGACGTATTGGAGGGAGGCCGGCAGACCGATCGCGCTCGACGAACTCGTGATCTCCTCGAGCTCGAAACCGGACCGTGCAATCGCTGCGGTGAGCCCTTGAGCTGTGAAGTGGGTGCGATGGCGAGGGAGGTCGAGGTGGTACCACCGGTCGGCAAAACGGCGCGCCTGCCATGAGCCGAAGTTCGGGACGGTCACGATCACGAGCCCTCCGGGGCGGAGGGCGGCGCAGATGCGAGCGAGGTCTCTTGCAGGGTCCGGTGTGTGCTCGAGCGAGTGATGAAACACTGCCGCGTCGAAGGAGCTCGCTTCGAGCGGGATGTCATCGAGCGTGCCGGTGCGCGCGTCGACTCCGCGCTTCTTCGCCATGGAGCACGCATGCGCGGATGGCTCGATGCCTGTGACTTCCCACCCGCGTTCGACGAAGAGTGCAGCCAGGTCGCCGCGCCCGCAGCCAACGTCTACAAGTCGTCCTCGCGAGAGCTTGCGAAGCGTGGACAATGGCTCGCGGGCAAGCGTACGACGACCTTGTGTCGAACGTACGCATCGCGACACCAGACGTTGAAGTGCGCTCATCGAATCGTCGTACGGCCCATAGTCGTGCGGGTAGTAGGCAGTCAGCTCGGCCGGCGACGCTGGCGGGTGTGTCACGCCTGTTTCGCACTTCGGGCAGGCATGGACCTCGAACCCGCCAGGCGTTCCGTGGAGCCGATCGAATCCCGTGAGATACGGAGTGGGGCCTGCGGTGCCGCATGCAGGACATCGGGCGCTGATTCCCCGCGAGCTCATATACCGCCCTACGTTGCGTAGACCTCGCGTCGTAGTCCCAGACTTCTGCGAAAGGTGATGCCGTAATCCACGATGTCGAGTGACGGACGAGGCCGTGTCGAGAGTCCCCGCGCCGCATGCCAGCCGGCGAGCCTCCCTCGGGCGGCGCTCAAGTCTCGCGACATGAGAGCGTCGCCGAGGACGACGATCGCCTCGGTAGTAAGCGCTCGCGGGCAATGTCGCGTTCGAAGCACGCGATACCGACGCAGAAAGTATCCGCGCGAGAATCCGCCGTGATAACGCTGCCAGGGGGACCGGCGACCGAACGAGGCTGAGCCAACGTGCGTGGCGATCGCCGCTGTCGTCGCTTCGGTCTCCCATCCGGCGGTCCCTAAACGCAGTGCGAAGTCGAGATCCTCCCCGTAGCCGAGGACGCCGTCGTCGAGGCCGCCCACCTCGTCCCACGCCTGCCTGCGGTACGCACCCGCCGCCCCGCATGGTCCGGCGAGGACGGCGTGTGCATGATCGGCGTCGCTCACCGCGTGCCCTCGAAGTCTTGGGAACCCTGCGAGCGTCGGATCGGCGGTCAGCCCGAGGCTGTCGATGATGCGTCCACCCGGACGAAGTAGGAGGGATGCGACCGAACCTGTACCAGCATTCGATACGAGGGGTCGTACGAGCTGCTCGAGGAAGTCTGGCGGAGCTTCGACGTCGTTGTTCAGGAGGACGATGACGTCGGCACCCCCCGACGCCGCTCCGCGGTTGCACGCCCCGGAGAAGCCGAGGTTCTGTCCGATCTCGAGAACGTGACAGTTCGGAAACGAAACTCGAAGCCTGTCTGCGGTGCCGTCTGTGGATGCGTTGTCGACGACGTAGACCGAGTGAGGGGCTGTCTGGGTGCGCAGGCAGCCGAGGCATCGTTCGAGAAGCTCCCACCCGTTGTGGGTGGGTATGACGACGTCGATCGAGAGGCCCATGCGCGCTCTGTTCCTCCGGTTTCGAGACTAGCCTGCCTTCGGTCGAGAGCGACTGGTCGCTCCAGACGTAGCACTATGCCCGCTGACCCCTCACGACCGAGACCACCTCGTCCGCTTAGGGCGGCGCGCACCCTGCGCCTGCGATTCGGATGGCTGCGCTCGATCGAGGAGGCGATCGAGCACCACTCCTCCAATCGGCGCGCTCGCTGACGCACGCGTGTCAGGTGCCTCGGCGACTACCTCGCGCGACTCAAGACGCTCTCGTAACACGCGAAGGTTCGCTCGACCATGCCGTCCACGCCGAAGAGGTCCGCAACCCGCGTTCGCGCTCTCGCACCCAGTGCGCGTCGCCGGTCCTCGCTCGCCGCGAGTTCGCCGAGGGCTCTCACGAGTGCGGGTTGGTGGTCTGGAGGGACCCCGACTCCCGCGTCGCCGATCGCCTCCAGGTTCTCGGGCACTGCCGTTACGACAGGCGCAAGGCCATGTGACATTGCTTCGAGCAGCGAGAAGGCGAGCCCCTCGCGGTCAGACGTGAGTATGAAGACGTCGCTAGCGTCGAGGAGGCGATCCACGTCATCTCGGTGACCCAACACGTGAAGGTCTTCCCAGTCCACGCTCTCGACCTCGTCTCGTAACGGTCCGTCCCCGGCGATGATCAGGGTCATGCCCGCTTCACGGGCGGCGCGTATCGCGAGGAGCGGATTCTTCCGTTCGTCGAGCGAGCCAACCCATATCCCGACACATGCGTAGTCGTCGATGCCGAGCGTCGTCCGGACATCAGATCGCCAGCTCTTCCCCAGCGTCTGCGGGGGTCGCACGCCGTTGTGAATCACGACCGCGCGGCTTGCTCGCCTCAGTCCAATGATCTGGCTGAGGTAGTCGCGTTCGGCTCGGCAGACACACACCGTGCGACCCGCCACACGAACGACGCCTTTGAGGCTCACGGTGGCTGCTCGGAACGCGACTCCACGCAAGCGCCGGGACAGGTGCAATCCGTGGAAAGTCACGACCGAGGGACGCAACCCGAGCAGTCCAAGGCACAGGATCGCCGTTGCGTCCCCGTGGACATGGACGAGATCGTGCTGTCGCCCCTCCATATGGGCACGAGCGACTCCGCTCGCAAGCTCGCGCGCCGAGGGCTCTGCACTCGGCGCGAGATAGACGCGAGCAAAGCGATACCCCGGCATGTTGTCGAGGAGGTCGACATAGGTCTCGCCTCCTCCGCGGGGGTGCGGCAGCACGTGCAGCACTGAGCGCTCAGGCGGCGCCATATGTCTCGAGCACGATCTCTACCGACCGCCCGAGCGAGAGACGCTCGGCGTTCCGACGGAACCAGTCGGTGCTCGACTCGCGCAGCGCCTGGCCCGCCGCAGCGATGCGCACGATTCCCGCCGCAAGATCGTCGGGCACGGCAGTCGCTGCGATGGTTCCGTTCACGCCTTCCTCGACGAGCTCGGTCGTCGCGTTGTCGGGGCCGTCGACCACGACGACCGGCACTCCGCGCGCCGACGCCTCGATCACGACCCGGCCGTAACCCTCCCGCCGCGACGGGAGCACGAGGCACATCGCGGTCGCGAGCGCACGCTCGAGCGTCTCGCCGCTCACGAACCCGGGCGCCGAGACGACCTCGTCGAGGCCGAGCCGATGAATCACTGCGACGACGTCTGCGCGCTCCGGCCCGTCGCCGTAGATCTCGCCTCGAAGCGTCGGGATCCGCTCTCGGGCGAGTGCCATGGCCGGGACGAGTGACAGCACCTGCTTCTCCGGGATGAGTCGACCCGCGTACAGCGCGACGGTCTCCGGCTGCTTCGGCTCGGTCGGCTCGAGGCACCCGTCGTACTGACCCTCGAGGCGGGTCAACTCTCCGCGCAGGCCCAGCTCGTGCAGGCGGCGCGCGTGCAGGCGCGAGAAGCAGAACGCCCGCTGCGGGACGCGCAGGCAGGCGCGCTGCACGCGCCAGCCCACCGCTCCGCCGAGCCGGCCGAGGTACTCACGCCAGTACCCGGCGGTCCAGACCTCGTGCCAGTCGACGACGATCAGGTACCCGCCGAGCCGACGCGCGAGCGCCGCCGCGAGCAGGGAGAAGTACGGGAAGGACGCGGTGTGGACGACGTCGTAGCGTCGTCCGCGACGGAGGAGGTGCCAGAGCACGCCGGCTCCGAAGACGAGCGGCGGCAGCAGCCGTCGCCTGCCTCGTGCGGTGTAGAGGCGCATACGGGGGCCCGCGGCGACGACGCGAACGCCCGGAACGTCGGGCTCTTGACCGCGATCCCACTGCCGGAGCGTGAGGAGCGTCACGTCGTGCCCTCTCGCCGCGAGCGCCTCCGCGAGGTTTCGATACCAGCGCTCCGCTCCGCCGATCGTGTACGGGAACAGGCAGTCGTAGACGACGCAGATCTGCACGCGCCCTATCCTTCCAGGCGACGTGGCCGTCGCCGTCTCCGCACCCTCGTCGAGTCGCGTGTCCGTGGTCATCCCCTGCCTCGACGAGGCGGAGACGATCGCCGAGTGCGTGACGAGCGCGCGATCCGTGCTCGAGGAGAGCCGCCTCGAGGGCGAGGTGGTCGTCGTCGACAACGGCTCCACGGACGGGAGCGGGGAGCTCGCGCGAGCTGCCGGCGCGCGCGTCGTCGACGAGCCGCGGCGCGGCTACGGCAGCGCGTACCTGGCGGGGCTCGCGGCGGCGAGCGGTGACTACATCGTCATGGTCGACGCCGATCTCACGTACGACTTCCGGGAGATCCCGAGCTTCGTCCGCGCCCTCGACGACGGAGCGGAGCTCGTGGTCGGAAACCGCATGAGCGGCGTCCAGCCGGGAGCGATGCCCTGGCTCAGCCGCGTCGGCAACCCCGTTCTCTCGGGGTTCCTGAACGCCCTGCATCGGACGAACATCGGTGATGCCCACTGCGGGATGCGCGCGCTCCGGAGGAGCATCCTGCCGGTCCTGAATCTGCGCACCGTCGGGATGGAGTTCGCGTCCGAGATGGTGATCCGGGCGACACGGGAGCACCTCGACGTGCGGGAGATCCCGATCGAGCTCCACCCGCGCCTGGGCGAGTCGAAGCTCTCGCCGTTCCGCGACGGCTGGCGCCATCTCCGTCTCATCCTCGTCTACAACCCGACGTTCCTCTTCCTGGTCCCGGGCGCGGCGATGCTCGTTGTCGGAACGCTGATCTCGCTGTTCGTGTTCGCGGGCGTCCCGATCATCGGGCGCGGGTTCTACATCCACACGCTCATCCTTGGCTGCCTGCTGGTCATCCTCGGGACGCAGGCGATCGGCTTCGGGCTGTGCGCCCGGGCGTACAGCGTCTACTTCATCAGCGAGCACGACGAGACCTTCCAGCGCCTCCGCGCGCGCCTCCGGCTCGAGCACGGTCTCCTCCTGGCGAGCGCCGTCCTCGTCACGGGCCTGGTGCTGTTCGGGATCGTCCTCGGGCAGTGGGCGGCGAGCGGGTTCGGAGCGCTGAGCGAGACGCGGCTCGCCCTGGTCGGGGCGACGCTCGTCGTGGTCGGTGCGCAGATCTTCTTCACCTCGTTCATGCTCTCGATCCTCGGGCTCCGACGCCGGTTCGACGAGCCCTAGGGGCGAGGTCTCCGGAAGACCAGGCAGACTGGGGCCGGTGTCCGCGGCGCCGGCGATCTCTTCACGTTGGCGCGTGAGGTGGCACACGTTCGAGAGCTGGGTGGGAACGCGAAGCTCCGCCGTCGCGCTCTTCGTCCTCGCGCTCGTCGTGTTCGGAGTCCAGAGCACCTTCCTGCCCGCCTTCCCCGGTCGCGATCTGGGTCGGTACGTCCAGACGTTCATCCAGCTTGGCTACCACACGCCCGTTCTCACGTCCGTCCTCGATACGCGTGGGCCGCTCGCGGCGCTCGGTGTCGGGGCGCCGCTCGAGCTCGGGGGCTGGGCCGCGGAGGTCATGCTGGCGACCCTGTACGCGCTCTCGCTCGTCGCCTGGGGCGCGGTGGCGATGGCCTTCGGCGCGCGCACGGCGATCCTGACGACCGGCCTCCTGCTCGTGTACCCGGCGTACGGGATCCTCTTCCACTCGCTCGCGGGCGACTCGCTCTTCACGGCGGCGTTCGCGGGTTGGGCGTACCTGCTCACGCGGGCGGTCCTCCGGCCGTCGATCGGGGCGTTCCTCGTCGCCGGGCTCGGCATGGGAACGCTCGTGCTCGCGCGGCCGTCGAACCAGGTGCTGATCGTCGTCACGCTGCTGCCGCTGCTCTTGCGCGCGACCTGGAAGAGCCGGTTGCAGTGGATGATCGCCTTCTTCGTCGCTTCCGCTCTCGTCACGCAGGGCTGGAGGGTGCTCGCCGCCTGGCGCTACGGCGACACGGTCTCGCTGCAGCCGAGCCGTCCCGTGCTGGCCGCGACGCTTCTCCTCGTCCTCGTGCTCGCCGCGCTCGTCTGGCGTCCGCGCGTTGCGCTGCTCGCGATCCCGCTCCTGCTCGCAGTCGTCGTGGTGCGGGGGCTCAGCTCGCAGAACCCCGTGCAGGACCTGCGGATGATCGCCCAGATCCCGTCGGGGAACGTCTATCTGTTCCGCGCGTTCGAGATCGACCCGATCATGTCCCCCGACAACGGTCCCGCTTCCCGCCGCCTCGCGCATGTCGTGCAGCGCGAGCTGCTCACGAAGGAGCCGTACCGCTCGTACGGCGTCGACCTCCACACCGTCTTCTCGTCCGGTAGCGACCGCATCTTCGGTGACCTTACGAGCCTGACCGGCGTCGATCTGGCGGCTGCCACCAACGAGGCGATTCGGCGGCATCCCCGGACGTTCGCGACGGGCATCGCCCGGACGCTCTGGGACGAGATGTTCGTGCGTCGCGTCTACACGCCGGAGGCGACGACGGCGGACGACAGTACAGCGACCTCGGAGTCGGGCGGGACCAGCTACGTCGTCATCAAGGGGCGGAAGCTGCCGCAGCCGACCGGCGGGCAGCCGATCCCGGCGTCGCGGGTCGGGCCGGTGCTGACGACTGTGGCAGGTCCCGCCGTCGAAGTCTGGCGCTCTGCCACGGACCACTCGTTCGTCTTCGCCGACGCACTGGACGCACGCCGGTATGCGCGGTTCCAGAGCGACACCTCCCGGCTCACCGATCGCATCCCGACACGTGCTGCCGACGCGTCGCTCGTCCATCGATTCAACCAGGCGTCGCATGTGTTCCCCCCCATCGGCTTCTGGCTGCTCTTCGGGGCCATTGCAATCGCCATACGTCGGCCGGCGAGGTCGCTGATCGCGGTTTCGCTCACGGTCGCGGCGCTCGTCGTCATCGTCTCGACCTCGCTCATCGCATTTGCGGTCGCCGAGTACGCGGCACCGGTCAGTCCGGCGTTCATCCTCCTGGTAGCCGCCGGTCTAGTGGGTGCCGGTCCGAGCGGGCGATTCCGTCTCCCGTTCAGCCAGCGAGTCCTGTGAAGGTCGTGGCCGGACTCGAGGCGTGTAGCGCTTCGAGTGATCGTGTCAGCGTTCCACTCGACCCGACCTCCGGCGTACAGCGGCGACGACCCAGTCGGGAGTCCGACCGCGGGCGGCTGCTTTGAGCGCTAGATAGTGCTGGCGGCGTCTTCGCCGTATCCGCGCCAGTCGGCCACGCAGGTTGCTGCCCCGCCAGTCCGTACAAGCGGCGTCCTCGACCCGAAGTCCGATCTCGTCTCGTATCGTCGAGCCGCGGCTGTTCCGCCCGAGTTGCCGGAACCTCTTGCGGAAGAACGTCATCGGCTCGAAGTAGTCCCGGCCGCGCTCTCGCACCCGCGGCTTCGGCGATTCGACCCAATGGAGGACGACGGGATCGCCGATGACCCTGGGCTCCGAGTCGACGAAGGCAAAGCGTCGGACCACATCCTCTCGCGTACTCCGACCGGTCATGACCTGGAGCTCTCGCTGGTCGACTCGGATCTCGCCTGCGTCGGACGCGCTGAAGACCAGGAAGTTGAGCGCGCCTTGCGAGCCGGAGAACATCCCGGGGACGCGCTGCGCCGTTCGGACGATCTCGAGGTACCGCTCGAGATCGAGCGCTCCCTTCCGCCCGAAGAATGCCCCGCTGTTGACGTAGTCCCGGGCGTGGCCTCGGGCGTCGAAGTCCGGGAAATGTGTCTCGACGAGTTCGACGTCCATCACCGAGCGGAGCGGCTCCACGCCTCCTCGGTCGAGCACGAAGTCGAAGCGCTCGAAGTCCGCATGCACTCGCATGTCCCCCCACACGACCGCGTCCGCGTCGACCAGCAGGAAGGTGTCGAACGGTGACGCCCAGAGCGCCGTGTTCTTCGCTCTGAGCGATCCGAAACTGAGGTCGCGCAGCTCCGGCGGCTCGACGTCCTCGCGACGAACCACGAGCACCTGGCTTCCCAGGTCCTCGGGGAACTCGTCACCGTCGAGGATCACGCAGATGGGCGTCTCGCCCATGAAGTGGCGGACGCTGGCGCACGTCCCCCGGACCCAGTGGAGGTGCTCGGACTTCGCGGGAACGAGGACTCCGAAGTCCCGGGCCGTCGTCCCCATCGGGCAGGCAGGCTACCGGCTCGACTCCCTCCGCACGCGCGGTGGTTGCTCCACGGCGTCGTTAGGCTTCTCCTGCGCGTGAAGGTGGTAATGACGCTCGCGGTTCGCGACGAGGCAGACATCCTCGACGCCCACCTCGCCTTCCATCTGAACGCAGGGGTCGATCTCGTGCTCGTCGTCGACCACGGTTCGACCGACGGGACGAGCGAGATCCTCGAACGCTACGCGCGCGAAGGCCACGCGCGCGTGTTCCGCGAGGAAGGGCGACAGCATCAGCAAGGGGAGTGGGTCACCCGCCTCGCTCGTCGTGCGGCCGTCGAGGAACGTACCGACTGGGTTCTCCTGAGCGACGGCGACGAGTTCTGGTGGCCTCGCGGCGGCTCGTTGAAGGAGGTTCTCGCTGCGGTTCCAGCGGGATGCGGCCAGGTCTACGCGCCGTCGAGGACGTTCCTCCCGCGCCCCGACGACGGTCGCTTCTTCGCGGAGCGAATGACCGTGCGGCTCGCGGGGTCAGCGGCGATCAACGACCCGGCCACTCCGTTTCGACCCGTGTCGAAGGTCGCCGCACGAGCACACCCGAATCTGACAGTCCTCGCCGGGAACCACAGCGTCGAGGGCGTGCCGCCCAATCCTCGGGAGGTATGGCATCCGATCGAGATACTCCATCTCCCGCTGCGTTCGTCCGAGCAGACGGCGGCGAAGTACGAGAAGACGCTCGCGGGATGGTCGTTCAACCCTCGAGGCGACCTGGCGCGCGCCCGGCGCACGGCGTCGGAGTCGAGGATCGCTTCGTTGTACGAGCGTGTGGTCGTCGACGATGAGTCGCTCGCCTCGGGCCTTGCGGACGGATCGCTCGCGATGGACGTCCGGCTTCGCGACGCGCTCAGGTCATTCGCAGGCCTCGCGGAACTTCCGGTTCGTCCAGCTCGTTTCTCCGTGCCCTCCGACGGAGTTCCCGGACTCGTGTCGCCGACCCCGACGACGCGGGAGGACATGCTCTACGCAATCGAGCTGGCAGTTCTCCGTGAGGCAGACACGGTTCGCGCGCAGCGAGCTGTCGACGGCCTGGAACAGCGGATACGCGCGCTCGAAGATCGGGCGCGAGGGAGATCAGGACGAGACGCGCGCCTCGCGTCTCGAGGTCGAGAGGCCCGCTGACGTGCCGTCAGCGGCGGCCGTCAGCGGCGTCGCGAGCCACTCTCCGGGCGATCCACACCGGGCCTTCGACCTCGAGCTCGAGTCGCCGGCTGTGGACGAACGAGTCGACACTCCGAACGAGGCCGGGCCACGCCGAGTGGTAATCGTCACCGAACATCACTCCGTCCTCGGTCAGGAGCGCGTAGTAGCTCTCGAGGTCGGTTGCGACATCGAGCTCGGAGTGACTCCCGTCGAGGTACACGAGGTCGGCACGCACCCCCAGCTCGAGGAGGACGGTCGCCGCTCCGCTCGAGGCCATCGGGAGTGGGAAGACGTCCGTGGCGCCCGACTCGACCAGGTTGAACACGAACTGACGGAAGAGGTCGGGGTACCCCCCGGTCAGCCGGAGCCGCGCGCGATCCTTCGCGCCCAGCCACTGCTCCGCCGAGCCCAGCCACGTGTCGACGCTGACGAACTGACAGCCGAGTCCGAGTTCCCGTGCAATGCCGTGCATGCGCACGAGCGATGCGCCCTTCCAGGTCCCGACTTCGACGACGACCTCGGGCCTGACCTCGGCGAGCAAACGGCCGAAAACGGGACGGTCTGCGCCCCAGCCCTGGAGATCGAGGGTGAGGCCGGACAGGTCGAGCTCGGAGTAGTCTCGCTCGATTCCGATCGAGGCGAAGAGTGGCGCTAGATCGATCGACCATCGTACTCGCCGGGGAGATCGGCGACCCGCTCACGCTCTAGCCTTCTGCGGCGATGAAGCTGATCCAGACGCTCCAGGTCCGCGACGAGGCCGACATCGTCGGCGCGCAGATCGCCTACCACCTGAACGCCGGCGTCGACTTCGTGATCGCATTCGACCACGACTCGCAGGACGGGACCACCGACATTCTCGAGTCGTACGCTCGCGACGGGTATCTCCGGCGGATCAGCGGGTCCGGGGAGATACGCGAGGGCGTGTGGCGGACGCGGATGGCCCGGTTGGCGGCCGCAGAGCACGGAGCGGATTGGGTGTTCCACACCGATGCGGACGAGTTCTGGGTGCCGAGCGCGGCGAGCCTGCGAGAGGCGTTCGCGGCGGTGCCGTCCCGGTACGGGATCGTGTGGGCGTTGACGCACCACTTCCCGCCGAGGCCGGGCGACGAAGGGCCGTTCAGCGAACGAATGACGGTCCGGATCTCTCTGTCGGCGCCCCTGAACGACCCGACGAGCCCGTATCGACCGCATGCGAAGGTGGGACACCGAGGCGATCCCGAAGTCGTCGTCCGGTACGGCGGCCACACGGCGGTCTCGCCGAGCCTCCGCGGGCTCTCGAACTGGTACGTGGCGGAGGTCTTCCACTTCCCGAACCGGACGCTCGCCCAGTACGAACGCAAGGGTCTGCGGGGCGCGCATGCACGCGGCTACACGCCCCTCGGCCAGTACGTCCGGGTATCGCAGGCGCTCGAGTCTGGTCGCATCGACGAGCGTTATCTGGCCCTGGTCATAGACGACCACACGCTCACGCGCGGGGTGGCCGAGGGTTCACTCGTCATCGATACCCGGCTCCGCGACCTGCTTCGCACGCTCGCGGCAGGCCCCGCGGAGGATCCGCTACCGGCGGTTGGTGAGGATGCGCGCCTAGTAGGTGAGAGCGCAGCACTACGGGAGGCGAACGTCGTGCGGCTCGTCCGTGACGTCGACGAGCTCCGTCGACGCGTGAACGCGCTCTAGCCCGTGTCGTCCTCCGCGAGCACGTTCTACGCGCGAGACGGCGCCGAAACCGATCCTACGCGTGCTGGAAGGCCGATCGCCCGTCGAGCCTCGGCCGCCGTCGCGATCGGTCGCTCGACGGCTTCTGCGAGCCTCACGAGACGGTCCACGAGCGCGACGTTCGTTGCCGGCCGCCTCTTCTCCTGGTCGAGCCACAGGTTGTCCTCGAGGCCGACCCTTACGTGGCCTCCCATCGCGATCGCGAGCCCGTTGATGAAGAACTGGAAGCGGCCGATGCCGGCGGCCGCCCACGTCGCGCCTGCGGGGAGGCCGTCAACTACCGCGGCGAGGTGCTGCGGTGTCGCGGAGAGTGTGCCGAGCGATCCGAGGAGGACGTTGAAGTAGAGCGGCGGTGCGAGGACACCGCGGGCGAGCAGGTAATGGGCGTAGTCGACCATGCCGAGGTCGAAGACCTCGAGCTCGGGAACGATGGCACGCTCCGCCATTCGCTCGGCGAGCCCGCGGATCATGTCGGGGTCGTTGACCGACGCCTGCGCCGGAAAGTTGAGCGAGCCGAGCGTCAGTGACGCCATGTCGGGCTTGAGGTCGCCGTCGAGATCGAGGGCCGCGGAGCGCTCCTCGAACGTCTTGAAGACGCGTCCGCTTGTCGAGACGCACACGATGACGTCGGGACAGCGCTCGCGGACCTTGGCGACGATCTCGGCGTAGACGTCCGCGCGGTAGGTCGCGTTGCCGTCGGCGTCGCGGGCGTGGAGATGGACGACGGTCGCTCCCGCCTCGACGCAGCGGGCCGCGTCTTCGGCGATCTCGTCCGGTGCCACCGGGACGCTCGGGTTGTCGTCCTTCGACGGCACCATGCCGGTGAGCGCGACGTTGACGATCAGCGGGTTCACCCGTCTCTCACCTCGCCTCGATCTTCTCCTTGACCACTCGGGCCGGGACGCCGACGACCTGCACGTGCGCGGGGACATCGTTGACGACCACTGCTCCTGCCCCCACGACCGATCCGGCTCCGATCGATATGCGGTCGACGATAACTGCACCGATCGCCACGTACGCGGCTTCGTCGAGCGTGCAGAACCCGGCGATGTTGGCGCCGGGCATCACCGAGACGTAGTCGTGGATGACGGTGTGGTGACCGACGAGGGCGCCCCGGTTCAGGAACACGTGCCGCCCGAGCCGGGCGCGCGATCCGACGACGACGCCCGCCCCGACGATGACCCCCTCGCCGACGCCACACGACGCGGGCACCCGGGCGGTGGGATGAATGATCGTCGCGAAGCGGAAGCCCCTGGCAGCGGCTTGTTCGGCCAGCACGCGACGGCGGGTCGTTCCGAGACCGCAGACCGCGAGGTGCGTATCAGCGAGGCTGCCAGCGTCGTCGATCCAGTGGATCGGGCGTCCTTCGAGCGTGTCGTCGCAGCGCTCGCGGCAGAGGTTCTCCACGAATCCCGAAACCTCGAAGGTGCCAGTCTCTTCCGCGAGCTCGGCGATCTCGAAGGAGAAGTCCCGAGTGCCGAGGACGAGCAGAGGTTTCCGTCCTGTCACGGCAGGATCGTATGCAGGGAGTCGTGAGTCGGTCATATCCTTCGGCCTCGATGCGGATGAAGCGGACGACCCGCGTCGAGTTCCAGCCGCCGGCGTACGGCGAGGAGGAAGCTGCCGCGGTCGCAGACGTCGTGCGATCAGGCTGGCTCGGGACCGGGCCTCGGGTCGAGCGGCTCGAGCGACAGGTGGGCCCGATCCTCGGAGCCGAACATGTCATCGGAGTCTCGTCGTGCACGGCCGCACTGAGTCTCGCCCTGCTCGCCCTCGACGTTGGCGGCGGGGACGAGGTCGTCACGAGCGCCATGACATGGCCTGCGACTGCCAACGCCATCGAGGCGTGCGGGGCCAAGCCGGTCTTCTGCGACGTTCGGCCCGACGATCTGAACATCGATCCGCGGCTCGCATGGGATCTCGTGACCGAGCGGACAAAGGCGATCGTGCCGATTCACTTCGCGGGCCAGCCCGCCGACCTCGATTCGCTCCATGCGATCGGGCTCCCCGTCGTCGAGGATGCAGCGCACGCCTTCGGAGCCCGCTATCGCGGACGGCCGATCGGGGGGCTCTCCGATGCCGCGTGCTTCTCCTTGTACGTGACGAAGCAGGTCGCTGCGGGCGAAGGCGGGCTGTTCGCGACGAATCGCGCGGATCTCGCCGAGCGCGTGCTCGCCATGCGGCGCCTGCATCGTGGTCCTGACGGTCACTACGACCAGGTCGCACGGAACATCAAAGCCGGCCTGCCCGACCTTTTTGCGGCGATTGCGCTCGTTCAGCTGGAGAAGCTCGGGCGGCACGACGAGCGGAGACGAGCACAGTTCGCGCTGTACGACGCGGGGCTCTGCGATCTCGCGGGAATCGAGCGGTTGACACGACACCCGGACGACGTCCACGCGCATCACCTCTATGTCGTTCGGATCGATCCGGAGGGAGCGGGTGGGACGCGCGACGAATACCGGCGAGCGCTCGCCGAGGAACTCGTGGCGACGAGTATCCATTTCCTTCCCGTCCACACGCTCACGTGGTTCCGGGAGCGCTACCCGGCGCAGATCTCGCTCCCTGTGGCCGAGCGTGCCGGGACGGAGGTGCTCTCGTTGCCGCTTTCGCCCGCCCACACGGATGACGACATCCGCGACGTCGTCGACGTCGTTCGCGCCGTGCACTCCCGCTTGGCCCTCCGCGCGTAAGTTCCGGGCACTGTGAAGCTGGTCGTCACTCTGCTGACGCGGGACCAAGCGGACATCGTTGATGCAGTCGTTGCGTATCACCTGCATGCCGGCGCCGATTTCGTCATCGCGACGGACCACCGCTCGGAGGACGGAACGACGGAGATCCTCGAGTCATACGAGGGCGAGGGCGTTCTCCGGCTCCTCCGCGAGCCGGGGCCGGAGGTTCGGACGCAGGTGTGGCGGACGCGTATGGCGACGATGGCCGCAGAGCTCGGCGCCGACTGGGTGCTCGCATGCGACGGAGACGAGTTCTGGTGGCCCCGTTCGGGATCGCTCAAGGAGATGCTCGCAGCCGTCCCTCGCGGGTACGGAGTCGTGGAAGGCCCATGGCGCTTTTTTCTCCCGCGCAGCGAAGGGTCGGAGTTCTTCGCCGAGCGGATGACGGTTCGTCTTACGCCTCTCGGCGCCCTCGAGCATCCCCGCAGCCAGTTCAGACCGCGCGTGAAGATCGCCCATCGGGCGCGCCCCGACCTCGTTGTCCAGGGCGGAAATCACAAGCTCCTCTCCGGTGACCTCGCGGTCGTCTCGGGTTGGTACCCGCTTGAGGTGCTGCACTTCCCCTCGCGCTCGCCCGAACAGCACCACCGAAAGCACGATGACTGGGAGCAGGCAGGTCGTATGTGGAAATTTGCTCGCGCAGCGATCGCGAGCGCCGCCGACTCGTACGCGTCGCAGACGATCGACGATGAGCTCCTCGTGCGAGGGCTCGAAGCCGGAACGCTCGCGATCGACACGCGTCTGCGGGACGCGCTCCGCCGGATACGCCTGCGAGACGTCGATCCGGACGCCGCCACGCCACGGCGCCGTTTTGCTCTGCCCGATGGTGTCGCCCGTGACCGCGATCGAGCTGTGTCTTCGGCGATCGACGGCCAGAGGTACGACGCCGTGTCCCATGCCGCCGATCTGACCGCCCTCGCCGACCACGACATCCTCCGCGCCGCGCTGCGACTGGACGAGCTTCGGGCACGGCTGTCAGCGGTCGAACGCCGCACCGGAAAGAGAGCTCGATCGAGTGGGTTAGGCTCGGCCGCGTGAAGATCGTCTCCGTCCTCGCTCCGGGCGACGACGCGCAGCTCGTCGACGTCCACATCGCCTTCCATCTGAACGTCGGCGTCGATCTCGTCCTCGCCGTCGACCCGGGCGACGATATGGCCGCGGAGATCCTCGCAACGTACGAACGGGACGGCGTGGTCCGGCGCGTGCCGGAGGGAGCGTTTCGCGGGAGCGACGTCCGGTCGCAGCTCGCGCGCCGTGCTGTCGCCGAGCACGGGGCCGACTGGGTGCTGCCGAGCGATCCGGACGAGTTCTGGTGGCCCCGGGGCGAGAGCCTGAAGGACGTGCTTGCCGCGATCCCCGCCCGCTACGGAGTCGTGCAGGGGCTCGTCCGGGTGTTCCCCCCACGGCCCGGAGACGGTGCGTTCGAAGAGCGGATGACCGTTCGTCCCACGCTTCTCGAGCACGCCTCCGCTTCCGAGTCGCTTGCATCGACTCTGCGCCCTGTGTATCGGGCCGGCGACGATCTCGTCGTAGATCCGGAGGACCCGACCGAGGGTGGACGCCGCGTGCCGTTGCGAGCCTGGTATCCGATCGAGGTCCTGCGCTACCCGTTCCGGACCCTCGAGCAGACGCAGCGCTTCTGCGAGCGCCAGCCCACGCCGAGAAGCGCACTCGAGAGCGATGCTCTCGCCGCCCGGGCGGCAGGGCGACTCGCCGACTGGTACGAAGAGCGGTGTGCTCCCGACGGGTCGCTCGTCCCCGACGAGCGGCTCGGCGAGGCGCTCAGGACCCTCGCCCGCGCCGAGGCCGATCCCTCACCGACCCGGTACGCGCTCCCCCCGGGAGACGGGGGAAGTCTCGTGCTCCGACCTCCGACGATCGTCGACGACGCCGCGTACGCGGGCGAGTGCGCGGCGGTCGGCGAGGTCGATCTGGTGACGCTCGACCGCCACATCCGCGAGCTGGAGGCGCGCATCGGCCAACTGGAGGCTCGCTTCTGGCCGCGTGTGATGCGACGCCTCGCCAGGCTTACACGGCGCTAACGACTGGCGGGCGCCTTCGCGTACGCCCGCTAGCATCGGGTGGGTGACGGAGACGCAGGTTCCCGTTCGCAGCGTCCCGGGCGAGCCGCTTCCTGCGCCGCTCGAGGCGCCGGGCTCCACGAGGGTGACGGTCATACGGCCGGCGCCGCGCTGGCCCCACCTCGACCTTCCCGAGCTGTGGCACTTCCGTGAGCTCGCCGGACATCTCGCGTGGCGGGACGTCGCCGTTCGCTACAAGCAGACCGGGATCGGCGTCGCCTGGGCGATCCTCCAGCCCTTCCTGACCATGGTCGTGTTCACGATCGTTTTCGGAAAGTTCGGGAAGTTCCCCTCGAACGGGCTTCCGTATCCGATCTTCAGCTACTCGGCGCTCCTGCCGTGGACGTACTTCGCGTCCGCCATGACGCTCTCGAGCTCGAGCATCGTCGCGAACCGCAGCCTCGTGACGAAGGTCTACTTCCCGCGGGTGCTCCTGCCGCTCGAAGGCGTCACGGTCCCGATCGTCGACTTCGTGCTCGCTCTGAGCATCCTGTTCGGGATGATGGTGTGGTTCTCGATCTACCCGATCGCGGCGATCTTGCTGGCGCCCGCGTTCCTGGCGATGGCATTCGTGACGGCACTGGGCGTCGGGCTCCTTCTCTCTGCCGTGAACGTTCGCTACCGGGACGTCGCCTACGTCGTCCCGTTCCTGATCACGATCTGGATGTACTTCTCGGGGGTCGTGTACTCCATCGACACGCTCGCGAACTGGCAGCAGTGGCTACTCGCACTGAATCCAATGACCGTCGTGATCCGTGGCTTCCAGTGGGGGGTCCTCGGATCTGGCCCTCCCGGGCTTGGACACACGCTCGTGAGCGTTGCGTCGATGACCGTGATCTTCGTCGTCGGCCTCTGGTATTTCCGGCGCTCCGAGCCTCGGTTCGCGGACACGATCTGATGTCGGTCGCCATCTCCGTCGAACGGATCACGAAGCGCTACCGCATTGGCCAGTATCAGGGTGCGTACGGCACCCTGCGCGACTCGATCGCGTCGGGGACGCGCCGGGTCGCCCGGGGGGAGGACAGGCCGCACCACGAAGAGATCTGGGCGCTCCGGGACGTCTCCTTCCGACTCGGACAAGGCGGCGTGCTCGGGGTGATCGGGAGGAACGGAGCCGGGAAATCGACGCTCCTGAAGATCCTCACCCGCATCACCACTCCGACGACGGGGACGGCGACGATCCGCGGGCGCGTCGGAAGCCTGCTCGAGGTCGGGACCGGCTTCCATCCCGAGCTCACCGGACGGCAAAACGTCTACCTGAACGGCTCCGTCCTGGGGATGAAGCATCGAGAAATCACCCAGAAGTTCTCCGACATCGTCGAGTTCTCGGGCGTCGAGCAGTTCATCGACACGCCGGTCAAGCGCTACTCGAGCGGGATGTCCGTTCGCCTGGCCTTCGCGGTCGCGGCGCATCTGGAGCCCGAGGTCCTGCTCGTGGATGAGGTGCTCGCGGTCGGCGATGCCGAGTTCCAGCGACGATGCCTGGGCCGGATGGAGGACATGAGCGCGTCAGGCCGCACAGTGCTCTTCGTCTCGCACCAGATGCAGTCGGTCGCGCAGCTCTGCGAGCGTGTGATCTGGCTCGACAAGGGCTCGGTCGTCGACGACGGCCCGAGCTCGCCGGTCGTCGCCCGCTATCTCCAGTCCGGGTACGGCGGCAGCTCGTCGAGTCGCGAGTGGCCGGATCTCGCGACTGCGCCCGGGGACGATCTCGTCCGCCTCCGCTCGGTACGCGTCGTCCAAGACGACGAGGAGGCGATTGCAGCCGACGTTCGGCGGCCCGTCGGGATCGAGATCGCCTTCACCATCCTGGGGGACGGCGAGCCGGTCTTTCCGAAGATCAAGCTCGTCGACCAGCGTGGAGACGTGGTCTTCAACGCGATGGACACCGACCGCCGCTGGCATGAGCCGGCGTCGCCGGGCGAATACACCTCTACCGCCTGGGTCCCCGCGAACTTCCTCAACGAAGGGCTTCTCAGCGTCCAGGTCGCGATCTGCTCGTACGGGACGCTGAAGCTGCGAAATCACGCAGGGCTCAACGACGCGGTTTCATTCCACGTCCAGGACCCGGCCGAAGGGGATTCGGCGAGAGGGCTCTTCACCGGGCAGTGGAGGGGCGTCGTCAGACCCTTGCTCGACTGGACGACCGAGGGCCGTTGACGTGCAGGTCGTCGGGATCGTCCTCGTCCGCAACGAGGACGTGTTCGTCGAACGTGCGATCCGGAACGTCGCTCACGTCTGCGATCGCATCCACGCGATCGACCACCGTTCGCGAGACGGCACCTGGGACGTACTCCGGAAGCTCGCTCGTGAGTACGACCATCTCGACGCCCGGCGCATATCGCATGCTCGCGTCTCACACGAGGTGCTCGAGCCCTATGTGGGGTCGGACGTCTGGGTGCTCCAGGTCGACGGAGACGAGCTTCATGACCCCGCAGCGCTTGTCCGGCTGCGCGAGGCGATCGATGCGGGCGAGTTCCGACGAGCCTTTCGCGTACAGGCGAACGTGCTCCATTGCGCTCGACTCGATCGCGAAGGGTTGACGGCTTCGGGCTACATGTCGCCGCCGAGCCGTCCGCTGGCCAGGCTGTTCAATCTCGCTGCCGCAGACGCCTGGTCGGGATGCGGACAGCGCCTGCTAGGCGGTGAAGTTCGGTTTCGGCCGGGGTACGGATGGGACTCGGTCGAGGCCCTCCAGGAGCGCTATGGCTGGGAGGAGAGCCCATTCCGCTTCGTGCACATGTGCTTCCTCCGGCGCTCCAGCCTCGACCCCGTCGATCCGAGCGAGCCGCGTCGCAGCCTGAGCGAAAGCGGGCACTTCCGGCGTGGCGTGCTCGGGTCATTGGCGCGGACGGTCCGGCGTCCGCAGCTCCATCCCCTCGTCGAGGAGATCCAGGCCCGCGGGTCAAACTGGAAGCTCGAGAAGTATCGGCGCGGCGCGTGCGTGACGGTCGACGCGCTTCCGTTCGTCGTCCCGTCATGAGCCCTGGCCTGAGCGTCATCGTTGCGACCTACAACTGGCCCGAGGCGCTCGACGTTGTGTTGAGAGCGCTCTCGGAACAGGCCGGCGCTCCATTCGAGACTACGGTGGCGGACGACGGATCCGGGGAGGACGTCGCACGAGTCGTCGAGCGCTGGAAAGAGGCCCTGGATCTCACGCACGTGTGGCAGCCCCACGACGGATTCCGGAAGGCGCGCCTCCTCAACACGGCAGCTCTGCGCACGAAGGGCGATTACGTCCTGTTTCTCGATGGCGACTGCGTGCCGCGTACCCGGTTCGTCGAGGCGGTGCGTCGAGCGGCTGTCCCGGGCTCATTCGTCGCGAGCAAGCGGCTGCACCTCAGCCCTGGCCTCTCCGAGCAGGTCATGGCCGGATCGCTTCCGGTATGGCGATGGTCGTCGGCGCGCTGGCTCGTCAGTGCGCCACGCGAGCTCGTTACGTCTCCTCATCGTCAGGCGAACCGACCGGGCGTGCTTCTCCCTCTACGGGACAGGCGGCACCGCCGGCAGGGTAGACGCGTCGACTACCGGCCACCGTACGACGGGTACGGCTATGTCTTCGGCATGTTTCGGGAGGACTTCGAGGGCGTCAACGGGTTCGACAACCGGCTGAGGGGCTGGGATTCCGACGACACGGATCTGGCGCGCCGGCTGCGGCTGGCCGGCGCCACGTGTCGTTGGCCCGGGCCAGATGCGAGTGTCCTGCACCTGTGGCACACGCCGGGCAAGCGGGCGCGTCGCCGTCGCTCGCAGGACGAGGGGATCGCAGCCGGCGACGGGCTACGGGAGCTCCGGTCCGAGCTCGCTCAGGCGAGCGCGAACCGCGTCGGCGAGTCGAGCTCGTCGAGCGATCCCGTGAAGCGATAGCTCCTCTCGGTGAGCGACGCGAGAGATGCGGGCGACGAGTAGGTGGCCGTCGCGAGCACGCGAGGCTTCGTCCACGAGAGACCCCCGCGGTGGAAGCCGCTCGTGTCGCAGAAGATGAGGGTGCCCTTCGGCGCGACGAACGTTTGCACTGATGCGTCCGGGACCCGCTCCTCGAACTCGGCCTGCGAGGGGTAGTTGTCGCCGAGGGGACGCCAGGGCCAGACGGACGCGTACGGGCCGCTGCCCGCGCTCCCCGGGACGTACTCGAACGGCCCCATGCTCTCGTCCACGTCCACGAGGTAGAGGAACGCCTTCAGCAGCTGTCGGTCGTTGAAGTCGCGGTGCCAGCGCTGCGAGGAGACTCGCTCCGCGCCTTCCGGCTGGGGGACGGAGTACCAGAGGTCCGCGTACTCGAGCTTGGTCCAGAGCCCGACGTAGCTGTTGGCGAGATCGAGCATCCGCCGCGAGGTGCACAAGCGGAACCAGGGATCGTCGAGGCCGAGCTCGGCGTCGTAGCTGTGCTTCCGCACCACGAACTCCTTGCCCGCCCGGACGCGGAGCGCCGCACCGTCGTCGACGAGGCCGGCCTCGGTCTCGGCGACGAACCGCCCGGCCTGCTCCTCGATCGCAGCCCGGTCGGCGGGATCTCCGAAGAGGTCGGCGAACGGGACGACGGCGTAGCCCTCGGCAGCGAGCGCGTCGACGATCCGCTGCTGCACGGCGTCGAGCTCGGGACGGTCGTCCGAGAACCGACGACGGCTCGAGCGGTTCGAGAGGAGCCGGTCGTGGAGTCGGTAGGTCGCGCGGACACCGCGCCGCTCGAGCGCCGAGGCGACGTGGTTCACCCGCGCCGCGAAGTGTGTCTTCGTCCGGTGCACGACCGCTCGTACGCTACCCACTCGTACGCGTGCTCTAGCGTTCGGCGGCGTGACCACCCCGGCGAGGCGGCCCGCCGTCTTCATGCTCTACCGCGACTCGGGCCTTCGGCGCGAAGCGCTCTCGCCCGGTTCTCCGCCCGGCTCGCGGTACAGCCTGTACGGCCTCGACGAGCTGCGTTCGGCCGGCTTCGACGTCGAGCACAACCTCGAGCCGGGGCACCGCCCGGGTCGTGGGTCGCACGCCGCGACGCGGGCTGTCAACGCCGCCCTCGGGCTCGTCGGCGGCTACGGAGGAGACTTCGCGTCGGTGCTCGCCTCCCGGACCGCCCTGAACCGGGCGGACGTCGTCTTCTCCACCGTCGACACCGTCGGCATCCCCGTGGCGCTGCTGCAGCACGTGGGCCTCGTTCGCCCGCCGGTCGTCTACGCCGCGATCGGGCTCCCCGAGCGGCTCGAGCAGCTTCGGACGCGTGCGGCACGCCGCCTCTACGAGCGTGCGTACCGGCGTCTGCACACGATCGTGGCGTACGGCTGGGGAGAGGTCGACGCGCTCCGCGAATGGCTCGGGCCGGACGGGCCGGAGGTGGTCTTCGTGCCCTTCGGCGTCGATACGTCCGCATTCGCCCCGGAGCCCGGTCGGACGCCCGAGGTGGACCTCGTCTCCGTCGGAGCCGACCGGCGCCGCGATCTGCGGCTTCTCGGTCAGCTGGCTGCCCGGCGCCGAGGCTGGTCGTTCCGGATCGTCGTGAGCCGTGACCAGCCGGGCACGTCGGCCCTGCGTCGCCCGAACGTGGAAGTCGAGCTCGACGTGCCGTTCGGAGCGATTCGCGATCGGCTCGGCGCCGCACGCGTCGTCGTCCTGCCGGTCCAGGAGAACAGCTACTCGGGAGCGACGACGGTGCTGCTGCAGGCGATGGCGATGGCGAAGCCGGTCGTCGTCAGCCGCACGGCTGCGATCTCGCGCGGGTACCGCCTCGAGGACGGCCTGAACTGCCGTCTCGTCCCCCCGGGCGACCTCGACGCGCTCGAGCGGGCGGTCGAGGGGCTGCTCTCCGACGGCGAGAACGCCGCCGCGATCGGCGCGCGCGCCCGCAGGACGGTCGAGGAGCACCTGGGCTGGGAGCGGTACGCGAAGGCGATCGTGGAGCTCGTGAGCGCGGCCGCCTCCCCGTCTACGGTTGGCGCGTGAGGCTCCGGACCGCTCCCCGGGCTGCCGCGGTGCATGCGCGGAGTGCTTTCGCCGCGGTCGCCCGGGAGACGGGAACGGAGGTCGGGCGGATCCGGCATCGGCGCCGGCGCGCGGATCTCGCCGTCTTCCACGAGCTCTCGCCGCCACCCGGCGGCGGCGGGCACCAGTTCGTCAGCGCGCTCGTCGGCGAGCTCGAGCGTCGAGGCCTCGCCGTCGAGCTCAACCGGATCTCGGGAGAGCACGCCCGTCTGCCTCTTCAACTCGTTCAACTTCGACTTTCGCCGCCTGCGCCGCTTCGCTCGAGGCGATTGCCGCTTCGTGCACCGCGTCGACGGGCCGATCGGCGTCTACCGCGGCTCTGACGACGGAACCGATGCGCGGATTGCCGCGATCAACGCCGAGCTCGCCCACGCGACGATCGTGCAGTCCCGCTTCAGCCTCGAGGCGCACCGAAGCATAGGGATCGAGCTCCGCGATCCGATCGTCGTCCACAACGCGCCGGATCCTGCGATCTTCCATCCTCCGCCGGCACGTGAGCCTCTACCGGGCCGCAAGCTCCGGCTGATCGCGGTGAGCTGGTCGGACAACCCGAACAAGGGCGCCGACGTCTTCTCCTGGCTCGACCGCAATCTCGATCGGGACCGTTTCGAGGTCGCGTTCGCGGGCCGGACGCAGGAGCGGTTCGCATGGATCCGTGCGCTCGGCGCGATCCCGTCCGAGCCGCTCGCGGACGCGCTTCGGCGCCACGACGTCTACCTCGCCGCCAGCCGCAACGACCCGTGCTCGAACGCGCTCTTGGAGGCGCTCGCGTGCGGTCTGCCCGCCGTCTATCGCGACAGCGGGGGCCACCCCGAGCTCGTTGGCGAGGCGGGGCTCGGATTCTCGGAGCCGGACGAGCTGCCGGGCGTACTCGACCAGATCACGCGCGAGCTCGAGGAGCGTCGTGCGGCGATCTCGCTCGCATCCCTCGCCGAGGTGGCAGACCGCTACCTCGAGGCGCTCGGGCGATGAGCCTGCGGCGCGTGGCGATGCCGCCGACGAAGGCCGTCGCGCGCGCCTTCGTCGGCGTTCGCACCACTCGCTGGCCGGACAACTCGCGGCTGTTCGCGTTCGGCGACCGCGGCGGCTGGTCGGTCGAGGAGGACGCTCGGCACCTGCTCGCGGCCGGACGACGTCTCGGCTTCGAGGTAGGGCCGTCCGGCTGGGCGCGCTTCGCCGAGCGGCAGTCGGTCTTCCTGACGAGCCACTTCGAAGCACTCGGTCCCCACTGGGTCGACACGACGCACCGGCTTGCGACCGCGTATCTGCACGGTCGCCCCGGGACTCCGGGGGTCCCCGAGTTCGACGAGTGCTTCGCGGCGCTTCGGGCGAGACGCGATCGGTTCTCGCGGATCCAGGTGACCCACGCCGAGATGGAGGAGCTCGTCCTCTCCGCCGGAGTCCCGGCCGAGCGCGTGTTCCGGATCCCGATCGGGATCGATATCGAGAACTTCCCGGTCGCCGACGCCTCGCGTCGCGAGCGGGCGCGCGCGGAGCTCGGCATCCCTGCCTCCGCATTCGTCGTCGGCTCCTTCCAGAAGGATGGCGTCGGCTGGGGCGAGGGGCTCGAGCCGAAGCTCGTCAAGGGACCCGACGTCTTCGTCGCCGCCGTCGAGCGGCTCCGCGAGCGCGTGCCCGAGCTCCACGTCCTCCTCACCGGGTCGGCCCGCGGCTACGTGCTGCGGGAGCTCGCCCGGCTCGAAGTGCCACGTTTGCACCTCTACGCGCGCTCACGGGCGGAGCTGGCACGCGCCTACCACGCACTCGACGCGTACCTCGTCGCGTCGCGGCAGGAGGGCGGCCCGAAGGCAGCTCTCGAGTCCATGGCCGCCGGCGTCCCGCTCGTGACGACGCGCGTCGGCCAGGCACAGGAACTCGTGGAGGACGGCGTCAACGGCCTGCTTCGTGACGTCGGCGACGCGGAGGGCCTGGCGGACGCGGTCGCGACGGTCGCGGAGGACTCGACGCTGCGCGCTCGGCTCCTGCCTGCGGGGCGTGCCAACGCCGAGCGATTCGCGCTGGAGCTCCTCGACCCGAGGTGGGGCGAGCTCCTCGAAGGATTCGTCGAGCGGAGCGGCCGTGGACGCTAGCTCTGAGCGGGCGGCGCGCTACGGCCGAGCGGCGGCGCGCTGGACACGTCTCCTCGCCGCGCGCGGCGGCGCTCCGGTGGGCGCCGGGCCTCGCGTCTTCTACGGCCACGACCTGATCCCCGGGCCCGACGAGCCGGCGCGGGGAGGGACGGCGAAGTTCCAGCGGCTCGACGCCCGCTTCCCGAACCATCCGACCGGATTCGACGTTCTCTACCTCGGCTCCACCTGGCTGCCGCGCGACCTGCGTCCGCTCCTGTGGCTCGCCCGCCGCCGCCACACGCCCGTCGTCGTGAACCAGAACGGTGTCGGCTACCCGGCCTGGGCGGGCGCCGACACAGAGGCCGTGAACGAGCCTCTCCGCCGGGCCCTCCTCACCGCCGACCACGTCCTCTACCAGAGCGAGTTCTGCAAGCGGTCCGCCGACCTCTACCTCGGAGAGCCGCGCGGGGCCTGGGAGATCCTCGCGAACGCGGTCGACGTCGACCGCTTCACGCCTGCAGCGGCTCCACCCGCCCGCGGGCCTGTCCTCCTGCTCGCGGGCGACCAGCTCCAGCCGTACCGGCTCGAGCTCGCCCTCCGCACCCTCCAGCACGTGCGGCGGCGCCACGAAGACGCTCGCCTGCTCGTCCTCGGCAGGATCGAGTATCCGCCGCCCGACTCTCTCGCCGAGGGTGCGGAGCTCCTCGGCCGGTACTCGCAGCGCGCTGCACCCGAGCTCTATCGCCGTGCGCACCTCTTGCTGCACACGACCGTGAACGACTCCTGCCCGAGCGCCGTGATCGAAGCGATGGCGTGCGGGCTCCCCGTCGTCCACCCGGCGAGCGGGGGCACGGTCGAGCTCGTCGGCGAGGAGGCGGGAATCGGCGTTCCCCACCCGGAGTCGTGGGAGCGCGTGCAGCCGCCGGCCCCGGAGGCGCTCGCAGAAGCCGTCGAGCGCGTGCTCGCGGCGCGTGAGCGCTACGCGGTCGCTGCTCGGCGCCGGGCTGTCGAGCGCTTCGCGCTCGGCCCGTGGCTCGACCGGCACGCCGCGCTCTTCGCGGAGCTCCTCCGCGGCGACGGTTGACTCAGCGTTCGCCGACTGCGGTCGCCTCGACCCAGATCTCGCCCCACGCGAGCGTCGGCTCGCCCATCTCCCAGCCCGCGTCATGGAGCTCCTCGCGGAGGAGCGCCGGGAGGTACTCGACCTCGTGGTCCGGGTCGCTGAAGTAGGAGAGGCCGAGCTCGCGCCGGAGCGGCACGGTCCAGTCGCGGTCGATGGCGGGCACGCGGACGAGGAGGCGTGCGACGTCGCGCTCGCGCAGCGACGTCAGGAGCTCGCGCCGCTGCGCGAGGTGCTCGAGGACGTTCGAGAGCAGCGCGACGTCGAACGAGCTCTCCGGCGCGTACGTGAGTGCGTCCGCCTCGACGTAGGTGACGCGGGGATGCGCGAACTTCGCTCGTGCCGTCTCGAGCGGCCACCGGCTCGAGTCGATGCCGACGACGACGGCACCTGCCCGCTCGGCGACGTCGTGGGCGACGCTGCCGATCCCGCACCCGACGTCGAGGACACGCTCGCCCGACCCGATCCGGTCGACGAAGAAGTCGTGGTAACCGGTCAGCCGGTGCTTGGGATGCTCGCCCTGCCCGTAGTCGACGGCTCCGCGGTCCATAGAGACGTAGGCGTCCCCATACACCGTGAGGAGCTCGCGGAGCGCCTTGCGCTTGTCCGGCTGCGCCCGAATCGTCTCGAGCCAGAGTCGGAAGAGAGGTCGCCAGAGCCCGTACGGAAAGACAAATCGAAGCGGCCGCAGCGGGATACGGCGGCCGACGCCGCCCCCGACGCGCCTCGGGGTCCAGCGACTCGAGGTCATCGCGACCGCGCTCGCAACCCTGCGACCCGACCCCGGAGCGTCGCGAGCTGGAAGCGCGCGCCTGCGCCGTCGGCGTGAGCCGCCGCGACGAGGGCGCCCCCGACGGGCCGGACGAGCATCCGCGAGCGTACGCGCACGGGGTAGCCGTGCTTCCCGAGCAGGTAGCCGACGCTCGCGCCGTCGCGGTAGCCGATCGCCCGCAGCCCGTCGGGCTCGTGCGGTGCCTGCTCGTGCTGCACGGTCAGCTCCGGGTCGTAGGCGATGCGCGCGCCGGCTCGGACCGCGCGGATGAGCAGGTCGATCTCCTCGCCCGAGGACCAGGGGGTCCCGGCCCCGAGGCCGAGCTCTTCGTCGAACGGGCCGATGGTCGCGAGCAGCTCCCGGCGCAGGAAGATCGTGAACGAGATCGCGCGGTTCCAGAGGTTCTCCACGGTGAGCGTCGCCGGGTCGGTCTTCCACGAACGGGACGAGCGGCCGTCGGGGGCGACAGCGCGTCCGGTCAGACCGTCTCGGCCGATGTCGGCGAGCAGGCGCCGGGCTACCCGCTCGAGCAGGTCGTCCGGGTACGTGCAGTCGTCGTCGGGAAAGGCGACGAGATCGGCGGTGAGATGGGGGAGGGCCGCATTCCGCGCGCGTGAGAGCCCGCGGGAGGCGTGGATGTGGAGGACGTCGAAGTCGTGGCCGGCCAGGACACCGGAGACGCGATCGTCCTCGTTCTGGTCGACGACGACGACCCGAAAGCGGCGATGTGTCTGCCGGTCGAGCGAGGAGAGGAAGCGGTCGAGCTCGTCGGATCGGTCGACGGTCGCCATGACCAGGTCGAAGGACGGGAGCTCCTGCGGCGTCACCGGCCGTAGGCTACGGGGCGCCCGTGAAAGCCGCGCCGCCGCTCGTTTCCGTGCTCCTCGCCGCTCACGACGCCGAGCGCTTCCTGGGCACGGCCGTGCGGAGCGTGCTCCGGCAGACCGTTGCCGAGCTCGAGCTCATCGTCGTCGACGATGCCTCGACGGACGGGACGGCGGACGTTCTCGGCGCGATCCACGACCCTCGACTCGTCGTCCTCCGAAACGACGCTCAGCTCGGCCTCGCGGCCTCGCTGAACAGGGGCCTCGAGCAGGTCGGTGGCCGGTACGTCGCGCGTCTCGACGCAGACGACGTCGCCATGCCGCGGCGGCTCGAGCGCCAGCTCGCGCGGATGCGGTCGGGCCCTCCCGTCGCGGTCGTAGGGAGCGGCGTCCTCGATCTCGACGACGGCGACGGCATCGGGCGTCTCCACCTCATGCCGACGGGCTCGGACGCAGTCCGCTGGGCTTCGCTCTTCTCGTCGCCCTTCTTCCACCCAAGCGTGCTCCTCGACCGGGAGACCCTTGCCCGGCACGAGCTTCGCTACGACACGGAGTTCCCCGAGAGCGAGGACTACGACCTGTGGACGCGGCTGCTCGCGGTCGCGGACGGCGACAACGTCCGAGAGCCGCTCGTCCTCTACCGCGTCCACTCCGGGCAGGCGTCGCGCAGACGCCGGGACCTCCAGCGTGAGTTCCAACGGCGGGTCGCGATACGCGAGATCGGCCGCTACGTGCCCGACCTCGCGCCCGGCGGGCGCAGCCTCGCCTTCCGCCTCGGGGCCGGCGAGCCGCTCGAGCCCTCCGAGCTGGAGGACGCGGCGGCTGCCATCACCACGCTGGCAGAGGCGTTCGAGGCGGCGCGTCCGGGCTCCGCAGCGAGCCGGGCGGCGGCGCACGCGATCGCGGGGGCCGCGCGGCAGGCTCCGGCGAGAGCCCGGGGACGGCTCCTGACCCGCGCGCTCCGCCTCGACCCTCTCCTCGCGGGACACGCGGGTGCCGCGAGCGCCCACCGGAGTCGCGTCGCGCGGGCCGCCGGGCGGGAGGCGCGGGAGTGGCTCGATGACCTCGAGGCGCACCCCGCGCTGACGACCCGGCGCGTCCGCGTGCTCGCCGTGTTCCCGGAACCGACGCCGTATCGAGCGCCGCTCTTCGATCGGCTCTCCGAGCACCCGGAGATCGACCTCACGGTCGTGTACGCGGCCGAGACCGTCGCCGGGCGCACGTGGGAGGTCGAGCCGCGGCACCGGGCGCAGTTCCTCCGCGGTGTCCGTCTTCCGGGCGCCGAGCGGGTGCTCCACCACGACTACCCCGTCACGCCGGGGATCGCGCGGGCGCTCGAGCGCGGACGACCGGACGTCGTCGTCGTGTCCGGCTGGAGCACGTTCGCGTCGCAGTCGGCGATCGCCTGGTGTCGGACGCGGGGCGTTCCGTACGTGCTCGTCGTCGAGAGTCACGACGAAGGGCCGCGCGCCGGCTGGCGGAAGGCGATAAAGGGGACCGTCGTGCCCGCGCTCGTGCGCGGCGCGGCCGGTGTGCTCGTCACCGGCTCGCTCGCGCGGAGCTCGATGATCGACCGCGACGCCGACCCGGAGCGGGTCGGGATCTTCGCGAACACGATCGACGTCGACGCCTTCGGGGCCGACGCGGAGGCGCTCGCTCCCGAGCGCGACCTGCTCCGTGCAGAGCTCGGTGCCGGGCCGGACGACGTCGTCGTCCTCTCGGTCGCGCGCCTGGCTCCGGAGAAGGGCCTCGACGTGCTCGTCCGCGCTGCGGCGGAAGCGGGCGACCCGCGCCTCCTGGTCGTCGTCGCGGGCGCTGGACCGGAGCGCGAGCGGTTGAACGCGCTCGCGGAGGAGCTCGGCGTCCGGCTCGTCCTCAGGGGCGATCTCCCGTGGGCTCGGATCGTCGAGACCTACGTCGCGGCGGACGTCTTCGCGCTCCTCTCGGAGCGCGAGCCGTGGGCCGTCGTCGTCAACGAGGCGGCGGCATGCGGCCTTCCGCTCGTGCTCTCCGACCGTGTGGGCGCGGCGCACGACCTGCTCCGCGACGGCGAGAACGGCGTCCTCGTCCCGGCAGGCGACGCTTCGGCCGCTGCCGCCGCCCTGCGGCGGCTCGCCGCCGACCGACTCGTCCGCCTCGCCTACGGCGCGGTGTCGAGGGAGATCGCCGCTCGGTGGGGCTACGGAGCGAGCGTCGATGCATTCGTCGCCGCTGTCCAGCGGGCGGTCGTCGAGCGGTCCCGCGGTTAACCTGGCCCCGATGTCCGTGAACGGCGGCCGGCCCCGGATCCTCGTCCTGAACCAGTACTACTGGCCCGGCGTGGAGGCGACCGCGCACCTCCTGACCGAGCTGTGCGAGGCGCTCGCCGTCGACTACGACGTCGAGGTGATCACCGGCGCCCTCCACGGGCACGAGGACGAGCCGGCCGAGGAGGCGCGAAACGGGGTCCGCATCGTCCGCGTCTCGTCGACCGCCTACGAGCGCTCGCGGCTCGGGCGGCGCGCGGCGAACTACCTCTCGTATCTCGGCTCCGCGCTCACGTGCTCCCTGCGGGGGCCAAGGCCGGATCTCGTGCTCTGCATGACCGACCCGCCGATCATCGGCGACCTCGGCGTCGTGGTAGGCCGCCGCTTCGATGCGCCGGTGCTGGTGATCAGCCAGGACGTCTTCCCCGAGATCGCGACGGAGCTCGGCCGCCTCCGGAACCCCGCGGTAATCGGCGTGCTCGGTGCCCTCGTCGGTGCGTACCTCCGCCGGGCGGACGGGATCGTCGCCATCGGCGAGACCATGCGTGAGCGGCTGGAGGCGAAGGGAGCCCCGCCAGAGCGGGTGCGCGTGATCCCGAACTGGGTCGACACGAGCGCCATCACCCCGCAGCCGCGCGACAACGCCTGGGCCGGAAAGCACGATCTCGCCTCGCGGTTCGTCGTCATGCACTCGGGGAACGTCGGCCACGCGCAGGACCTCGAGAGCCTCGTCCGCTCGGTCACGTTCCTGCGCGACCTCGACGACCTCCGCGTCGTCATCGCCGGCTTCGGCGCGCGGCACGCGGAGATCGTCGAGCTCTCGAGGCGCCTCGACGTCGGCGACCGCGTCCGCTTCTTCCCGTACCAGCCGCGCGAGCGGCTGCCGCTCTCGCTCGCGAGCGCCGACCTTCACGTCGTCGGGCTCGCGAAGGGCCTCGCGGGCTACGTCGTCCCGAGCCGCCTGTACGGGATCCTCGCCGCCGGGCGGCCCGTGGTCGCGGCCGCCGAGGCGACGAGCGAGACCGCGCGGCTCGTGGGCGAGGTCGGCTGCGGGATCGTGATCGACCCAGGAAGCCCGGAGCTCCTCGCCCGGACGATCCGCGCGGCCTCCGAGGGCGCGTTCCAGCTCGAGGAGATGGGGCGCCGCGGCCGCGAGTACGTCGAGCGGGAGGCGGACCGCTCGGTCGCGATGGGCCGCTACCGCGCTCTCGTCTCCGAGCTCGTGAACGGCGCCTGAACAGGCTCTCGAGCCGGCCGTCACTACACTCGCGCGCGGGATGTCGCTCGCGAAGCTCGTCTTCTGGGGATCGCTCAAGGCACTCGCCTGGACCCACGCCGGCTACCCCGCGGCGATGGGCGTGCTCGCCCGCGTCCGCCCTCGGCCGGTCGACCGCGAGGATGTCACGCCGAGTGTGGCACTCGTCGTCTCGGCGCACGACGAGGAGACCGTCATCGGCCGGCGCGTCGAGAATCTTCTCGCACTCGACTACCCGTCCGAGCTCCTCGACGTCGTCGTCGCGTCCGACGGCTCGACCGACGGGACGAACGACATCGTCCGTGAGATCGCCGCCCGCGAGCCGCGCGTCCGACTTCTCGAGTGCGAACGCGGCGGGAAGGTCGCCGCCCAGCATCGCGCTGTGCGCGAGACGTCGAGCGACGTGGTCGCGTTCACGGACGCGAACACCGAGTGGAAGCCGGACGCGCTCCGCAAGCTCACGCGCAACCTCGCCGACTCCGAGGTCGGGTACGTCTGCGGCCAGCTTCGCCTCGAGAGCCCGGACGGCCAGAACCTCGAGGGCCTCTACTGGCGATACGAGGTCTGGGTGCGAGCCCAGGAGTCCGCGTGTTCCTCGATCACCGCCGGCAACGGCGCGATCTACGCCGTGCGCCGGGATGCCTACGTCGAGGACGATCCCAAGTTCGGCCACGACTTCGGCTTCCCGTACTCGATGGAGCAGCGGGGGCTGCGGGCGGTGTACGACGGCGCGGCCATCGCGGTCGAGAAGGCCGCGAGCGAGCCGGAGGACGAGTACGGCCGCAAGGTGCGGACGATCGCGCGCTCGTGGGGGCACATCCTCTCCGGCCGCATGTTCCGGCGGACGCGGCCGCTGTACCTGGCGGAGCTCCTCTCCCATCGCGTGCTCCGCTACTCGACCGGCGTGCTCCACATCGGCCTGCTCGCCTCGAGCGTGGTGCTGCGGCGGCGCGGCCGCTTCTACCGGCTCTGCCTCGGGGGCCAGGTCTTCGGGCTCTCCTTGGCTGCGGCCGGGAAAGCCCGGCTTCCCGTCCCGGGTGCGCGGCTCGCGTACTACTACTACGTCGTCACGAAGGCGACGGCGGCGGGGCTCGTCCGCTACCTGCGGACGGGGACGCCGCAGATGTGGGACAAGGCCAAGGGGACGCGCTGAACCGCGCCTTCGACGTCGCGATCGGCGGAGCGGGACTCGTCCTCGCGAGCCCGCTCATCGGCCTCGCGGCGTTCGCGACCAAGGTCGGGGACGGCGGACCGGTCTTCTATCGGCAGGTCCGCGTTGGCCGCGGCGGCGTGGACTTCGAGCTCCTGAAGCTGCGGACGATGGAGGTGGGCGCCGAGACCCGTGGCGCGGGGTTCGCCGTCGACCGCGGCGATCCGCGGATCACCCGCGTCGGCCGCTTCCTCCGCCGGACGTCGATCGACGAGCTGCCGCAGCTCTGGAACGTGCTGCGCGGGGACATGAGCGTCATCGGGCCGCGCCCGACGCTCCGCTACCAGGTCGAGCGCTACGACGCGCGCCAGCGCCGCCGGCTCGAGGTCAAGCCGGGCCTGACCGGCTGGGCGCAGGTGAACGGCCGCGCCGCGCTCCCGTGGCCCGACCGGATCGAGCTCGACGTCTGGTACGTCGCCCACCGCTCGCCCCGGGTCGACCTCCAGATCCTGGTGCGGACGCCGCTCGCGCTCTTCCGCGGGACGTACAAGGGAAAGACCGGCGGCTGGCGCGAGCCGTCAGACGGCAGCGGTTCCTAGCCCTTTCGACTCGAGCAGCGAGCGGTACAGGCGGTCGACGTCGTCGACGAGGCGCGCGACCGAGTAGCGGTCGACGACCCGCGCCCGCCCGGATTCCCCGAGCCGGGCTCGCAGCTCGGGATCCGCGGCGAGCTCGGCAAGCCTCGCCGCCGCACCCTCGACGTCGCCCGCCTCGACGAGGTACCCGTCCACGCCGTCGCGGACGACGTCCGGGACACCGCCGACCCGGTTCGCGACGACCGGGGTTCCGGACGCGAGCGCCTCGATCGCGCTCACCGGCGTTCCCTCGTTCACCGACGGGAGGACGAAGGCGTCGAACAGCCGGTAGTAGCCGGCGATCTCCGACTGGTAGCCGACGAAGAAGCACGAGCGCACGATCCCGAGGTCGCGCGCGAGTTGCTCGAGGCGGTCGCGGTCGGGGCCGTCGCCGACCATGCAGAGGACGGCGTCGACGCCGCGCTCGCGAGTCGCTCGGACGATCTCGAGCACGGCGCCCGCGTCCTTCACCCCGGTCAGCCTCCCGACCCAGCCGATGACGAACGCGTCGGGCGAGATCCCGTACAAGCGCCGGTAGTCACGATCGAGCGTCCCGTCCGAGAGTCGCTCTGCGAGCGGGATCCCGAGGCGGATCACCGCGAACTTCTCGCGCGGGGCGACGCCGAGGCCGACCAGGTCGTTCCTCACCTCGGGGCTGACCGCGATGAGCGCGTCCGACGCCCGGGCGAGCGAGCGCTCGACCTGGCGGAAGATCGCGGTCCTGCCCGCGCCGAAGTACCCCATGAGGACGTGGCCGTGGAAGGTGTGGAGGACGACCGGCGGTCGCGCGTCTCCGGCGAGCAGCGCGGCCGCGCGGGCGATCGCTCCCGCCTTCGCGGTGTGCGTGTGGAGGATGTGCGGCCGCTCGTCGCGGATGATCGACGCGACCCGCGTGATCGAGCGCAGGTCGTGCAGGGCGGAGATCTCGCGCTGGATCTCGGGGACGTCGACGACGGAGACGCCGAGCCGTTCGGCGAGGAACGCCATCGAGTCCTCGCCCCAGGCGAGGCTCCCCGCGACGAGCGTCGTGTGGTACCCCCGCGTCTCGAGCCCGGCCGCGAGGCTCGTCACGTGGATCGCCGGCCCGCCCATGTTCAGGCGCGCGATGACGCGCAGCACGCGGATCGGCTGGTCTGGAGCGCGCGCGGGCACGGCGTCTCACGTTATAGGGGCGGCCGCGAAGTCCTTCGTGGCCGCCCGGTGGCACGTCCGGTGTCAGACACCGGAACGTGTCGAGAGGAAATTGCGCCGATTTCGTCGCGATCGTTCCACAGCGCGACGGTCCGGGAGGTCTGCACTCTTGGACGTGCTCGACGTCGATGGGGCCACGGCCATGTCCGCGGATCTCTGCGAGGGGTGACGGTGTCTGACACCAGTACTCTCTCGATCCGTGACCGTCGTCCTCTTCACGTGCGCCGGCCTCCGCGTCGACATCGTGAACGCATTCCGGGCCGCCGGCGCGGTCGCGCTCGCCGTCGACGCGGATCCGCTCGCTCCGGCCCTCTACCACGCGGACCGGCAGGCGATCGTCCCGCGGGTTGCCGATCCCGAGTACGTCCCCGCGCTCGCGGCGCTGATCCGCGAACACGAGGTCCGACTCGTCGCTCCGCTGAACGACCTCGACCACCCCATCCTCTCCCGCGCCCGCGACGCGCTCGCGCCGGCCGTTCTGCTCCTCCCGGACGCAGAGGCATGCGCGCGAATGTCGGACAAGCTGACGGCCCACCGGTTCTTCTGTGAGCAGGGGATCCCGTCGCCCCGGAGCTGGGCACCGGACGGGGTGCCGGAGGACGCGCGCTACCCGCTGCTCGTCAAGGCGCGCGAGGGCTTCGGCTCGCGGAACATCTTCCTCGCCTCGGACCCGGCCGAGCTCGCGTTCTTCCTCGACTACGCATCCGTGCCGTCGTTCGTCCAGGAGCGCTGCCTCGGAGAGGAGTTCTCGATCGACGTCTTCTGCGACCTCGACGCCCGCTGCCTGAACGCGATCCCGCGGACGATGCTCCACTCGAAGGGCGGCGAGTCGATCAAGGGCGCATCGATCAAGGACTGGGAGCTCATCGAGCACGGACGCGTCGTCGCCGAGACGGCGCAGATCGTCGGCCCGGCGAACATCCAGTGCTTCCGCGAGCCGGACGGGAGCCTGCCGGTGACGGACGTGAACGCCCGTTTTGGCGGCGGCTTCCCGCTCCCGACGGCGGCCGGCAGCCGCTATCCGGAGCTCGCACTCGCCCTCGCTCGCGGCGAGCACCCCGAGCCCCACCTCGGGGAGTTCGAGGAGGGCGTCCTCATGTCGCGGTTCTACTCCGAGGTCGTGCTGACGCGGAACGGGGACGGCTCGCTCCGCCAGCTCGATCGCGTCGGCTGACCGCGTCTACCATTCCCGCGCCATGCGCTACGTCGTCACTGGCGCCGCCGGCTTCATCGGCTCGCAGCTCCTGCGAAAGCTCCTGGAGAGCGGCCACGACGCCGGCGGCTGGGACGCCTTCACGGACCACTACGACCCGGCGGTGAAAGAGGAGAACGCCGCTGGCCTCCCGGTCGAGCGAATCGACCTCGCCGAGGACGAGCTCGAGCTCTCTGGAGTGGACGGCGTCTTCCACCTCGCCGGCCAGCCCGGAGTGCGGAGCTTCGGAGGCGTCTTCCCGCTCTACATCCGCCAGAACGTGCTGGCGAGTCAGCGCCTGTTCGAGGCGGCGGCCGCGGCCCGCGCCAGGACGGTCTTCGCGTCGTCCTCGTCGATCTACGGCGACGCGGCCGCCTATCCGACGACCGAGGAGACGGCCCCGCGGCCGATCTCGCCCTACGGCATCACGAAGCTCGCCTGCGAGCACCTCGCGTACTCCTACGCGCGCGAGTTCGGCCTCGACGCGGTCGTGCTCCGGTACTTCAACGCCTTCGGCCCGCGCCAGCGCCCGGACATGGCGTTCGCCCGCATGGTCGCCTGCCTCGCGGCGGGGCGGCCGTTCGAGCTGTACGGGGACGGGACGCAGTCGCGGAGCTTCACGTACGTCGACGACGTCGTCGCCGCGACGGTGCTCGCGATGGAGAAGGCTTCCGCGGGGGCGGTCTACAACGTCGGCGGCGGGGCCGAGATCTCGATGCTCGACGCGATCGACGCGCTCGGTCGCGTCGCGGGACGAGCGCTGGAGGTGAATCGCTCCCCGCGCCTCGAGGGTGATGTCGCGCGAACGGCCGCCGACACCGCGCGGATCCGTTCGGAGATCGGCTGGGAGCCGACGACCTCCTTCGCGGAGGGTCTCGAGGCCCAATGGCGCTGGGCCGCTGATAGGGTCGCGGCCGCATGAACGCTCGCCTTCGGCTCGCCCCCTTCCTTCTGACTTCGCGGAGAACCTCCCGGTTCCCCACACCCCTTCACGCTCCCGGCCTGGGGGCCCGCCCGTGAGCTCGCCTCCTCCCGACCGGGACGACGAGCAGGAGGTCTCGCTCGCCTCCGGCTGGGAGCGTCTCAAGGCACGCTGGTGGCTCCCCGTCGTCGGTCTCGCCGCCGGAGCGATCGTCGGCCTCGCGCTCGCGGTCGCGGGCGGGAACGTCTGGCGCGCGCAGGCGCTCGTCTATCTCGGCCAGCCGTTCGCACCGCTCGGGGGCGGACAGATCCAGAGCCTGGCCACGAACCCGCGGACGGTGAACGAGGTCGTCCACTCGGAGTCGGCGCTGAAGCGCGCCTCGGCGATCAGCGGGATCCCGGTGTCGCGGCTCCGCAAGTCGGTGTCGATCGCCGACGTCACGTCGGCGGGCCAGCTCCGCGGCATCAACCCCCTCGCCGAGATCGCCGTCAAGGGATCCGGCCGGCACAAGGTCGAGGTCGCGGCCGACGCACTCGCGACCCGGGTGGTCAACCGCGTCTCGGTGTACGTGACGCAGAAGGTGCACCTGCTGCAGAGCCAGGTCGCGGTGAGCACGGCGCAGCTCGACGCGGCGAACCGCCGGATCGCGCAGGCGGAGGCGCAGCAGGCGTCCCTCGTCCAGAACGGCTCGCTGACAGCGGTCGAGAAGCTCCTCCTGAGCGCGAACCTCAACTCCGTGATCGCGACGACGGACGCGAAGCGCACCTCGCTCGAGGAGGATCTCTCGAACGCGCAGCAGCTCCTGAACCTGGCTCAGACCGTCGAGATGAGCCACATCGTCGAGCCGGCGACCGCCGGGAAGACGACCGCGCGGTCGAGCCGGACGTCCCTCGTCGTCGGCGCCTTCGCCGGGCTGATCGTCGGGATCATCGCCGCGCTCCTCGCCGAGCCGTTCGCGGCTCGGCGCCGGCGCTCCGCTTCCGCGGACAGCTGATGCTCGCGGGCAAGCGGGTCGCGGTCGTCGTGCCCGCGTACGACGAGGAGCGGCTCGTCGTCGAGACGCTCCGCGGCATCCCCGAGCTCGTCGACCGGGTCTACGTCGTCGACGATGCCTCGACCGACGCGACCGGTGAGCAGGCCCGTTCCGTCGGCGACCCGCGGGTCGAAGTCGTCCGTCACGAGCGGAACCTCGGCGTCGGAGCCGCGATCGTCACCGGCTACCGCAAGGCGCTGGAGGAGGAGATCGACGTCACGTGCGTGATGGCCGCCGACAACCAGATGGACCCAGCCGAGCTCGCAGGCCTCGTCGAGCCGGTCGCTCGAGGCGACGTCGAGTATGCGAAGGCGAACCGGTTCGCGACCGGAGAGGCCTGGACCGTGATCCCGCGCACGCGCTTTCTCGGGAATGCGGCCCTGTCGCTCCTCACGAAGATCGCGTCCGGCTACTGGCACGTCGCCGACTCCCAGGCGGGGTACACCGCGATCTCGCGCGACGCTCTCCGTCGGCTCGATCTCGACCGGATCTACCCGCGCTACGGCTTCCCGAACGACATGCTCGTGC
Source organism: uncultured Actinomycetes bacterium (assembly GCA_963708265.1). Taxonomy (GTDB): domain Bacteria; phylum Actinomycetota; class Thermoleophilia; order Gaiellales; family Gaiellaceae; genus GMQP-bins7. Next base: position 563,660 of record CAVPSC010000001.1, read on the forward strand.
ACCTGAACGTCGCGAACGCGCGCGTCCGGGACGTGCCCTCGCGCCCGATCTACGGCGTCGGCGAGCAGTCGGGCATCCGCCTGCGTGCGGTCGTGCCGAAGATCTCGTGGCTCCTCGCGAAGGCGTTCTGGTGGCGGCTCGGACACAAGTACGTTATTCGCGACTTCCACCCGCTCGTGTTCTTCTACGTCTTCGGCCTCGCGATGGGCGGCGTCGGGGTCCTGCTCGGCCTGCTCGAGGTGCTGCTCCGCATCGCCGGGAACCAGATCACTCCCGCAACGATCGTCCTCGTCGCCGTGCTCCTGATCGCGGGACTGCAACTCACGCTCTTCGCGATGTGGTTCGACATGGAGGCGAACAAGGACCTCCGCTGAACGCGAAGTGGCCGCCGGACGCGACGCTGGAGGAGGTGGCGCTGGGTGGCGGGGGACGGGAGCTCCTGCTCGCGGTGCCTGCAGAGTCTGAGCTTGCCTGGTGCCCGGGGAAGGCCGTAGTCTTCCAGGAGTCTGCGCCGTCTGACTCGCCGTCTGTCCCGGGATCGGTCGTCAGCGTGCAGCACAGGCCGAGTTCGCGAGATCCAGGGCTCGGTCGTTTCGTGTTGTGCGCACTACCGCGACTCTCTTGTCGCACGGTGTGCCCGACTTCACCTCGCCTGCGAGTGCTCCGCTCGCTGCGGCACTGACGAGCGGCGACGAAGCGCGCACGAGTAGTCGCTTCTGTGATCTCCCTCTTGTTCTGGCGCTCCCCTCGGCGCCCGAGGTCGGTTACTCCGAGGGAGGGGGACAGGTATGGGGATGGCTGCGAGCGATCCCTCGGCGGCCGGACGTGGCGCGACTCCTCGCTGACGAGCGGCTGCGGTGTACTCGTCGGTCGATCAGCCGATCGTCAGGACGCGGCGCAGCGGCTCGAGCGACCGGACGGGCGGCACCGACCGACTGGAGAAAAGCCGGACGCGGGTGGGGGACGTGAAACTCGAGCCTCTGCGCACGTACTGGGCGACTTGTTCGTGCGTCCGCTCATCGAGTGATCGAGGTCAGAGAGCAGCGATGCTGACAACGAGCTCGTGATGCTCGCTTCGCTTGGAGAGACTCGAGAAGAGAGACCTACCGAGATCTACATAGGGGGAATGGCAAACATGACCAACTGAGCGAGAGCTCGCGATGACCCGCAAGATGACGGCAGAAGCGACGCGATCAGGCGCTCGGTTGAAGTAAGGAGGGGTGACCTGAATGTTCGTTCGGCGCGACTGCCCCGAGGAAAAAATAAGCCTCTGCGAGGTCAAAGAGCTGATGGGCGACTACTGGCTGGTGCTGATGGATCAAAGCGCTAAATGCGCTCGCTCACTGCTCGACGGCTGACTAAAGGACAGAGAGCGAGCAGAAGCACCGAGATCGCAGGAAGGCCGGTGATCGCTGCGAAGAGATGAACCGAGCGCGGCGAAGATTGCGCTAATAGAGCCACTCTCCAGCGCCCCCTAGGGGCGCGCATGAGAACGGCGTCCAGGGTGCTAGAATAGCATAGACAACGAAAACGGCCGGCAAAGACGAGGTGGTAGCGACAAATCGAACCGTTTGCGCGCGACTGGGCGACGAAGAGGGAGCTGGAAGACGTCGAGCTTCCGCCACTGATGAAATACGTTCTAGTTGGACAAACGGCAGTCGCAGAACTGACAAATAAGGATCGACAAACTTGGTGCTGTGGATCTAAGTTAGTGTCCCTGGTAGAAGTAGTCTATTTAAAAGGAGCTCCTGGGAGACCTGTGGATCCTGCCGTTCTTTGTACACTGCGAAGACTACGTGGTATGTGCAGTCTCTCATGGAGGCGCCCGACCGAGTCGAGGCCGACTGAGACGGGACTGTGTAGGCTCTGTGCATGCAGCAGTGCACTGAAGAATAATTAATAGTTTATTTTTGATATAATTTATGGAAGTTTAAGAGATATAAAGTAACAATTAGTAATAATAGAAGTAAGAAAGTTATAAAGATAGAAAAAAAGAAAAAAAAAAAAAAAAAAAAAAAAAAAAAAAAAAAAAAAAAAAAAAAAAAAAAAAAAAAAAAAAAAAAAAAAATGAGGATAGCATCGACACGTGCCGACCTCGCTCGTCACCGGTGGCGTCGGTTTCCTCGGCTCGCATCTCTGCGAGGCGCTGCTCGAGCGCGGCCATCGCGTGCTCTGCGTCGACAACCTGGAGACATCGTCGCTCGAGAACGTGGCACATCTCCGCGACGACGCGTTCCTCTTCGTGCAGCACGACGTCATCGAGCCGATCCGCATCGACGAGCCGCTCGACTTCGTCTACCACCTCGCCGCCCTCGCGAGCCCGATCGACTACCTGCGGATGCCGCTGCACTCGCTGAAGACGGGCTCGTACGGGACGCATCACGCGCTCGGGCTCGCGAAGTGGAAGCGCGCGCGGTTCCTGCTCGCCTCGACGAGCGAGGTCTACGGCGATCCGGAGGTCCATCCGCAGCCGGAGACGTATTGGGGCAACGTCAACCCGATCGGTCCGCGCGGGGTGTACGACGAGGCGAAGCGCTACGCCGAGGCGCTCACGATGGCGTACCACCGCCAGCAGGGCGTCGACACCGCGATAGTCCGCATCTTCAATACGTACGGGCCGTCCATGAGGGCGAACGACGGGCGCGCGATTCCGACCTTCCTCCGTCAGGCGCTCGACGGGAAGCCGGTCACGGTGTTCGGGGACGGCTCGCAGACGCGGAGCTTCTGCTACGTCGACGACCTGATCCGCGGGCTCGTGCTCCTCGCCGAGTCGGACGAGCACCTGCCGATCAACCTCGGGAATCCCGACGAGAAGTCGCTCCTCGAGCTCGCCGAGACGATCATCCGGCTCACCGGCTCGGCGAGCGAGATCGTGTTCGACGCGCTACCCGTCGACGACCCGCAGGTGCGGCAGCCGGACGTCACGCGCGCACGCCAGGCGCTCGGCTGGGAGCCGAAGGTCGAGCTCGAGGAAGGCTTGCGCAAGACGATCGCCTCGCTCGGGCACGAGGCGGCCGTCGGCTCAGCGTAGCGGCTCGTGCTCAAACCGGACCCTCGGGCGTCGGGCACACACGACGCCTGGCATCGCCCTGCCGGAGCCGGCGAGGAATGCGCGTGAGCGATCTCGGCGAGCGGTACGAGGCCCATCACCGCGAACGGCGCGACGAGGGCGACTTCGTCTTCGTCCCCGAGCGGATCCCGCTCTTCCGGGCGGCCATCGGGACGGGAAAGCGCGTGCTCGACCTCGGCTGCCGCTCGGGGGCGCTCACGCGCCATTTCCTCGCAGGGAACGAGGTGGTCGGGCTCGACGTCGACGCCGCGGCGCTCGCGAAGGCGGGCGAGCTCGGGATCGAGCCGGTGCAGGCGAACGTCGAGGAGCCGCTTCCGTTCCACGACGCGAGCTTCGACGCGGTCGTCGCCGGCGAGCTGCTCGAGCACCTGCAGTTCCCCGACGCGCTGGTCGCCGAGGCGCACCGCGTGCTGCGGCCCGGCGGCGTGCTCGTCGGCTCGGTGCCGAACGCGTTCCGCGTCCAGAGCCGACTCCGGTTCCTGCGCGGGCGTGCCCCGGAGGACGATCCGACGCACCTGCGGATGTTCTCGCCCGGCTCTCTCCGCGCCCTGCTTGCGGATTACGAAGCGGTCGAGCTCTCCTACGTCGGCGGGCGCTACCGGTCGCTGTACCCGCGGCTGCTCGCGCGAGACCTCGTCTTCAGCGCGCGCCGTCCATGATCAGTCGCGCTTCGCGAGGGCGAACTCGGCGTAGGTGACGACCGTCCTGAAGCCCATCGCCCCGTAGACCGGGAGTCCCATCGGCGAGGCCTGCAGGACGATCGTGTCGAATCCGCGCTGCCTTCCTTGGTCGACCGCCGCCCACGAGAGAGCCGTGCCGACTCCGCGCCGCCGGGCCGGGGGCGCCGTCCCCACGGCGACGACGCCGCTCGCGCCGCCGCCCTGGATCGCCGTGGAGGTGCCGACCGGCTTCCCCTCGAGCCGGCCGACGAGGACCTGCACCTCCGGGTCGGCCGCGAACGAGCTCGTATACAGCTGTCGCGCCACGTCCTCGCTCAGCCCGCCTTCGACCGCGACCCGCACGACCTCGTCGAGCGCGGACTCCTCGGCGGGCACGACCTCGACCCCGGCGGGCGGCGTCGGGGCCTCCGGGATCGGATGCAGGACCATGCCCGGGTACGGATCAGGCTGCACCTCGAGCCCATGTCGCCCCGGCACCTCACCGAGGTCGTCGAGGAGCTCGTCGACCACCCAGACCCGGTAGGGCACCCCGTGCTGGCCCGTCCATTCGAGTGCCTCGTCGACCTTCTCGGTCGCGACCCGCCCGGTGACGATGCAGCCGTTGAAGAGCGAGAACGGGAGGCCGGTCACGAAGGCGAGGATCCCGTCCGTGTCGCGGGTCGCGCCGCCCGAGCAGTGCCCGGCGAGCTTCCGGAACGTCGCGCAGAAGCTCGCGTGGGCGAGCGCGACGAGCTCGTCCTCGGTCCTCACCAGCGCGCCGCCTAGGACTTGCCGAAGGACGCGCGCCGCTCGACGTCGGCGGCGTCGACCATGTGGCCGTCACGCTCCACGTAGCCGCCCTTACCGCCGATGACGAGCACGACGAGGTCGTCCGTCTCGCTCGCATTCGAGACGCGGCGCGTCGTCGTCGACTCGACGTGGACGAGCCCGCCGGCCTCGAGGACCCGCTCTTCGCCCTCGACCTCGACCCGAGCAGATCCGGAGTGGACGAAGTAGAGCTCGTCCTGGTCGTCGTGGAAGTGCTGGAAGCCGAGGAAGCCGGGCGGCATGACGATCGCGTTCACGCCGAAGGCGGTCACGTCGAGCGCGTGGCGAACCTTGCGGAAGCCGTAGCCGTCCCCGAGCTCGTCGATCGATCCGAAGGTGTGCCCCATCTCAGCGCTCCTGGTCTCGGAGGAAGTCCGCAGTCCGCCGTAGTCCCTCGTCGAGGTCGACCCTGGGCTCGTAGCCGAGAAGGCGCCGGGCCTCTCCGAGATCGGCCCACGACGCCTTCACGTCGGCGGTGCGCTCGGGCTCGTAGCGCTTCTCCACGCTCCGGTCGAGGAGCCGGCCAATCGTGTCCGCGAGCTCGTTCACGGTCGCCGAGCCACCCGTGGCGACGTTGACGGTCGCGCCCTCGACGCCCGGCACGTCCGCCGCGAGCAGGTTCGCGGAGACGACGTTGTCCACGAACGTGAAGTCGCGCGACTGCTCGCCGTCGCCGTAGATCGTCACCGGCTCGCCGTCCTCGACGGCGCGGATGAAGCGCGGGACGACGGCCGCGTACTGCGACAGCGGGTCCTGGCGTGGCCCGAAGACGTTGAAGTATCGGAGCGATACGACCTCCATCCCGTACACGCGGCTGAAGCTCGTGCAGAAGCGCTCGGCCGCGAGCTTGGCGACCGCGTACGGCGAGATCGGGTCGGGGAGTTGCATCTCCGTGCGCGGGAGCTCGCCGCCGTTCCCGTAGACCGACGACGACGACGCGTTCACGATCCGGCGGACGCCTGCGTCGCGTCCTGCGAGCAGCACGTTGAGCGTTCCCTCCACGTTCACGGCGGTCGTCGTCAGCGGGTCCTGGACGGAGCGCGGGACGGACGGCAGCGCGCCCTGGTGGAAGACGACCTCGGTCCCGACGACCGCCGCGTGCACCCGCTCGTACGAGCGCAGGTCGCCCTCGACGAGGTCGACGTCTCGCTCGAGGCCCGCGAGGTTGGCGCGGTTTCCGGTCGAGAAGTTGTCGAGGACGCGCACGTCGTCGCCCCTGGCGAGGAGCGCGCGCACGAGATTCGAGCCGATGAACCCGGCGCCGCCGGTGACGAGCGCCTTCACGCGCCGGCCTCGGCGACGACATGGAAGTTCGCGAAGAGGGTCCCGGGCGACGGCTCACGGAGTCGCTCGGAGCCGTTGTCGATCGCCTCGGCGATGGTGTTGACGCCGGCCACGAGCGGCCTCGCGACGACCCCGAGATGGAGCCGTCGGAACGAGAGGTCGAGGTACATCGAGAACAGCATCCCGAGACAGGCGGTCGTACCGGAGGAGGGAGTCACCCTAACGGACGCCCAGTCGCCGCTATCCAGGAAGAGCTTCTCGAGGCCGGCGTGCGTCCAGCGCCAGTAGTCGGTGGGCGAGGGGTGGTACGCCATGACGCCGTGCGTGGACGCGAGGACGCGCCCGCCCGGGGCGGTCACGCGCCGTAGCTCGCTCACGGCCTGGGGCGGGTCGTCGCAGTGCTCGAGCACCTGGTTGCACAGGATCACGTCGTAGCTCCCGTCCTCGACCGGGAGCGCCTCGATCGGCCCGCGCAGTTCGGCGCGCGGGTTCTCGACCGGGTCGACGCCGACGTACGCCGTCGCGAACGGCGCGAACAGCGGCTCGTACGGTTTCTGCCCGCAGCCGACGTCGAGCACGCGGTAGCCCCCGACTGCGGCATAGATCTCGCTCGCCTGCTCCGTCAGCCAGCGGACGAGCGGCTTGCGCACCGCGTACGTCGGCATCGAGCGGGGCGGGTCGAGGCGCGGGTCAGCCACCCGACTCGTCCTCGACCGTGGCTGCGCCCGCGGCGGCGAGGCCGAGCGCGAGGCAGGTCACCGCTTGCAGGGGGATGCCCGAGACGATTCCGAGCGACGCCCACTCGCCCGCGACGGTCAGGAGCGCGCAGAGGATCGCGAGCCCCGCGCCGGCAGCCCACGGGTCCGTCGCGTACGCCGCGGTGCGCCATGCGAGCGCGATCCCACCCGCACCGACGGCCAAGAGGAGCGCGAGCCCGATCACGCCCGCGTCGGCGAGCATCTGCACGTACAGGTTCTGGATGCCCCACGGGTGCTCGCGTGACGGGAATGCCAGCGGGACGACGTCCGGAAAGCGGCGGCGTGCGTCCGCGAGGTGAGGTTCGAAGACGGCCGGTCGCGACGAGCGCTGCCAGCCGACGCCGGCGATCGGGTGGTCCTCGAAGATCTTGAGCCCGATGTACGCGAGCACGGTCCGCTGCGAGTAGCTCTCGACGCCCGCAGCCGGGCTGCCGCCGCGGAGGCCGAGGAAGCGCATGAAGTCGGCGAGCGTGTCGCCGCGCACGGCCGTGACGCCCCCCACGACCAGGAGGACGACTGCCGCCGCCTGCGCGATCTGCAGCCCGGACGGGGCGAAGCGCCCGCGCGACGCGAGCCACAGCACGAGCGCGCCGAGCACGAGCCCCGCGGCGGACGTGATGGAGCCGGCGAGCACGAGGCCGAGCGCTCCTCCCACGAGCGCGAGCCAGAAGAGCCGTGCGGCGGGGGTCCGTCTCCGTCCCGCGACGATGCACGCGAGCGCGAGGCTCGCTCCCACCGCGGAGAGCCCGGCGAAGTCGTGGTGGCCGAGGAACGACGGCTGGCGCCAGCCGGCCCGCCACGCGCCGAGGATGTCGACCCCGAAGAACTGCGCCAGCGCGACGGCCGTCGCGATCCCACCCCAGAGGACGAGCGCGCCCAGCACGATCGTGAGGTCCTGCGCGCGCCTGACGAGCAGCGGGACGGCGAGCGCGAGGAGGGCGTACTCGCAGAACTTCGCGAAGCTGACGACGTGGTCGGAGAACTGGGTGTCGTCGATCGACGCCGGGCGGAGGAGCTCGAGCCCGAGCCAGACGAGCAGGAGCGCTCCCGGGATCCAGACGACGCGTCCGGCGCCGAGGCGCCCGAGCCCGGAACGTCGCGCCGCCACGACCGCTGCGACCACGACCGCCAGGACGGCGACGTCGGAGAGGCGGATGTCGACGGACGTCGACCCGGCCGCGACGGAGAGGTCGGGCTGGTAGCGCTCGTGGAGGAACACGAACGGGATCGCCAGGGCGACGACGAGCGCGCCGGCAGCCTCCCGGTCCGCGCCGATGCTCTCGCGAAGTCGGGTCAAGTGCGGCTTTCGGACCGTGGCGTCACGGCGGGACTATAGGTTCGACCCCGGCGCAGAGGCACGGCCAGACCTGTCCCTAGACTGGGTTTCGCGATGCGCTCCCGCCTCTTCCGGCGCCGGTCGGCGACCGTCGCGTGGATCTACGTCGCCGTCGCGTTCGGGATCCTCGGCACGATCGTCGCGGCGCGCGTCCTCGGGCTCGAGGGATTCGGCGTGTTCGCCACGGCACTCGCCGCGGTCGGCTTCTTCCAGGTCCTCCTCGACCTCACCGTCGAGGAGTCGCTGACGAAGTACGGCTTCCGCTACGTGGCCGCCGAGGACTGGGGCCGGTTGCGGCGGCTCTTCAGGCAAACGCTGCTCCTGAAGATCGCAGGCGGGGCGTTCGCGACCGCCGTTCTCGTTGCACTGGCGCCCTTCGCGGACCGGATCTTCGGCTCGAAGGGCGTCGGCACCGCGCTCCTCGCGGCGTGTCTGCTCCCGCTCGTGCAGTCGTCCGAGAACGTCTTCGCGACCGCGTTCCTGCTCCATGGCCGCTACGACCTCCGGGGCGCGTACCAGGCGGGGTCGACCGGCCTCCGGCTCGCCGCGATCGCGCTCTTCGCCCCGATCGGGGTGAACCAGGCACTCGTCGCGATCGTCGTCGCGCAGGCGATCTCGACCGCGACGATCACGTTCCTCGGGATCGGCGCACTGCGCCGCTTCCCCGCCGGCGAGCCCCGCGAGCTGGGAGAGGACGTTCCGGACATCCGCTCGTTCGTCCTCCAGTCGAGCGTCGCGACCGGCGTGATCTCGCTCCGGACGACGCTCGTGCCGCTCCTTCTCGGCATCGTGGCCGGCCCGACCGACGTCGGCCTCTTCCGGATCGCGCAGACGCCCCAGACGGGGCTCTCTGCGGTGAGCTCGCCGGCGCGGCTCGTCCTCCTGACCGAGCAGACGCGGGACTGGGAGCATGGCGAGCAGTCGCGCGTCTTGGAGGGAGTCCGGAGCTACACGCTGTGGGCGGGCGGCCTGATGCTCGTCGCGGTGCCGGTCTTCTTCTTCGCCATGCCCTGGCTCGTCCGGGTCGTGTTCGGCGAGCAGTACGAGGGCGCCGTGGATGCCGCTCGGCTCATCCTCTTCGCGGCCGCGATCCAGTTCGCGCTCGGGTGGACGAAGTCGCTCCCCGTGACGATCGGCAGGCCGCGGCTTCGCATCGTCGCCCACGGCGTCGAAGCGGCGGTCGCCCTCCCGCTCGTGGCCGCGTTCGGTGTCGAGTGGGGGGTCACGGGCGCTGCGGTCGCGGTGCTCCTCTCGTCCGTCGCCTTCGCGGCCGTGTGGGCGGTCGTGCTCGCCCGCCTCCGCGCAGAGGTCGCGGCGCGCGACCGCGAGCGGGAGCTCGAGGGAGCCCTGCAGGGATGAGAGTGCTCGTCGTCAGCGGGATCTGGCCCCCGGACGCCGGCGGCCCGGCCAGCCACGCGTCGGCGCTCGCGTCCTTCCTCAACGCCCGCGGGCACTCGGTCGAGGTGGTCACGACCGCCGATTCCGTGCCCGAGCGGGAGGAGTACCCGGTGCGCTGGGTGCCGCGCAGCTCCGCCGTCCGCCACCTTCGCTCCGCGCTCCTCGTCCGGGAGCGGGCACGGCACGCGGACGTCGTGTACGCGACCAGCATGATCAGGCGCGCGGCGATCGGCGCGCGCCTCGGCCGTCGGCCGCTCGTCGTCAAGCTCGTCTCCGACGAGGTCTTCGAGCGGATGCAGCGCGAGGCCCGCTTCTCCGGCTCGCTCGACGACTTCCAGCGCGTGCGCGGAGGGATGCGCGTTCGGTTCCTGCGCTCCACGCGCGACCGGGCGCTTCGCGGAGCGAGCCACGTGCTCTCGCCGAGTGCGTACCTCCGTCGCATCGCGCTCGGCTGGGGGCTCGAGCCGACTCGGATCTCGGTTCTCCCGAATACCGCGCCCGAGATCCCGACGCTTCCGCCGCGCGAGGAGCTGCGCGCCGAGCTCGGGCTCGAGGGCGACTCGCTCGCGTTCGCCGGCCGGCTCGGGGTCCAGAAGGCGCTCGCGGTTGCGCTGGCGGCGTTGAGCCGGGTTCCCGACGTGGCTCTCGCGATCGCAGGCGAGGGGCCGGAGCGCGCGCGGCTCGAGCGGCTGGCCGGGGAGCTCGGGCTCGACGGACGCGTCAGCTTCCTCGGAGCGCTCTCCCGCGACGGCGTGCTCCGGCTCTTCCGCGCGGCCGACGCGTCGCTCCTCTCGTCGGCATGGGAGAACTTCCCGCATACCGTCATCGAGGCGCTCGCGGTTGGGAGCCCCGTGATCGCGACGTCCGTCGGCGGCGTGCCGGAGGTCGTCCACGACGGGGAGAACGGCATCCTCGTCGAGCCGGGCGACCCGCAGGCGCTCGCCGAGGCGATCGCGCGCTTCTTCTCCGATGCAGACCTTCGGTCGCGGCTCGCCGCCGCGGCCGCAGCGTCGGTTTCCGGCTACTCGGAGGACGCGGTCTTCGCGCGGATCGAGGACGTCCTGAGGCAGGCGTCGGAGCCGTGAAGCGGCGGTTGCTCTTGGTCGGGCGGAACCGGTACGCGCTCCCGCTCTCGCCGTCGCTCGCGCAGAAGTTCGACGCGCTCTCGCGGGAGCTCGACGTCCACGTCCTGGGGACGTCGGCGGGAGGCGACCGGGACGGCGACCCGCGCTTCCGGCTCGTTCGGCCCGTCCGCCCGCGGGTGCTCGACGGCATCTCCTTCTACGCGTTCCTCCCCGTGCGCGTCGCCCGGGAGCTCCGGCGCCTGCGGCCCGACGCGGTGCTCGCGCAGGGCGGCCAGGAGACGGCCCTCGCGCTCCTCGGCCGGACGCTCGCGCGCGTGCCGACGCGCGTCGTCGCCGATGTGCACGGCGATCCTGCTGCGCCAACCCGGCTCTATGGCTCCCCGCTCCGGAGAGCGCTCGCTCCACTCGCGGACGCGCTCGCGCGTCGCGGCCTCAGGCGCGCCGACGGCGTGCGGACGATCTCCGACTACACGTCGGGAGTCGTCCGCGGGCTCGGGGCGGAGCCGACCGCGACGTTCGCCGCGTTCATGGACCTCGAGCCGTTCACGGCGACGCCCCCCGCCGCGCTCCCCGCGCGCCCGGTCGCGCTCTTCGTCGGCGTCCTCGAGCGCTACAAGGCGGTCGACGTGCTCGCGGACGCCTGGCGGCTCGCTGCTCCGAAGGTTCCGGACGCCTCTCTGCACGTCGTCGGGCGCGGCCCGCTCCGCGGCGTCGTCGAGGAGCTCGTCGCCGACCTTCCCGACCAGACGCGCTGGACGGAGTCGCTTCCTACCCCCGACGTCGCACGAGCGCTCGACGAGGCGACGGCGCTCGTGCTCCCGTCGCGCTCGGAGGGTCTCGGGCGCGTGGTCGTCGAGGCCTACTGCCGCGGACGCGCCGTCGTCGCGAGCCGCGTCGGCGGGATCCCCGACATCGTCTCGGACGGTGAGACGGGCGTCCTCGTCCCACCCGAGGACGCGGAGGAGCTCGCGGACGCCCTCGTCCGCGTCCTCTCCGACACGGACCTCGCGGCGCGGCTCGGCTCGGCGGCTCACGGCGCGGTCGAGCCCTGGCTCGCGACACCGGAGGAGTACGCCCGCGAGCTTCGCGGCCTCGTCGAGAAGGTCGTCGCGGAGCCCGTTTCCTAGACTGACGCTGCTCCTAGACTAACCCGGTGCGAGCCGACCGGGCGAAGCAGCTCCTGAAGAACGGCGTCTACCGCACGCTCGGGGAGACGGTCACCGGCACCGGCGTCCTCGACGGGAACGGGGACCGGACGCTCCGCGTGCTCATGTACCACAAGGTCAACGACCTCTGGCCGAACCCGACGACCGTCCCGACCGGGGTCTTCGCCGAGCAGATGGGGCTTCTCGGCGAGCTCGGCTACGTGCCCGTGTCGCTCGACGCCGTGCGCGACCACTATCTCCACGGATCCGAGCTCCCGCGCCGCGCCGTCCTGATCACGTTCGACGACGGCTACCGCGACAACCTCGTGAACGCGTTGCCCGTGCTCCTGAGTCATGAGTACCCGGCAGTGCTGTTCGCGCCGGTCGGGTTTCTCGACGACGGGCGCCCATTGCCGCACGAGGAGTCGCTGCACGCGCTCGGGGTCCGCAACTCGACGCTCCGCTGGGACGAGCTCGCCGAGCTCGAGGCGGGCGGCATACGCGTCGAGTCGCACGGGATCGGGCACCGTCCGCTCTCGGAGCTCGACCCGGGAGAGGCGACCCGCGAGATCGCGCTCTCGAAGCTCCGGCTCGAGGAGCGGCTCGGACGGGAGGTCGACGCGTACGCCTTTGTCAAGGGATCGCAGGCCGACTTCAAGCCGGAGCACGCGAGCCTGGTCCAGCAGGCCGGTTACAAGCTCGCCTTCACGTCGGTGTCCGGTGCGAACGGTCCGAACACGGACCGCTTCAGGCTCCGGCGCTACAACATCGAGCCGTATCCGGCGCGCACCTTCGAGCTCGTCCTGAGCGGCGCCTGCGACCTGATCTCGGTGAAGGACACGGTCCTCGGGACGCACGCCCGCCGCGCGCTGAACGCCGCGCTCGGCACGGCGACGCGGTAGCCGAGCGTGGCCGCGCGATGAGCTTCGAGACCGTCCGCTACACGCCCGACCGGCGCGCCTCGCTGGTGTCGCTCCTCGCACGTGTCGGGACGACGCAGCTTTCCGACGCCGAGTTCGCCTGGTGGTTCGAGCGCAATCCGGCCGGAGAGGGGATCGTCTCGCTCGCCGTCGATCGGGACGAGGTCGTCGGCGTCGTCGCGATGAGCTTCTTCCGGACCGCGCTCGACGGCTCCGCGAGACTCCTCGCGATTCCGGTCAACGCTGCGACCGACCCGGGCTACCGGGGCCAGGGCATCTTCTCGACGCTCGAGCTCGCGAACGAGGCTGCGGCGGCCGAGACGGGTTCGCCGGTGACGGTCACCTTCCCGAACGGCAACTCGCACCCGATCTTCATCCGGCACCTGGGCTGGGCGGACCTCCCGAAGCTGCGACTCTGGGCGCGGCCGCTGCGGCTCGGCGCGACTGCGAGATACGCGCTCGGCAGGCCCGGCGCGCGGGCCGGCGGGCTGCGCGTTCCCGATCGGAAGCCGAGGACGATCCGCGGGCTCGAGGTGCGCCCGATCGAGCGCTTCGGGGACGACATGGACGAGCTCGGCGGGCGCGCCGGCGTCGCCTACGCGAACCATTTCGTGCGCGACGCCGACTACTTCAACTGGCGCTACCTCGACTCGCCCCGCGACTACCGCTGTTTCGGCGCGTATCGCGACGGGAAGCTCCGCGGCGTGGCGGTCGTCGGGCACACGTTCAAGCACGGCGTGTCGGCCGGCTTCCTGGCCGACCTCGTCGCTGCGCCGGACGACTCGGCCGAGATCCGGGCGCTGCTCTCGCGTGCTGTCGAGGAGGTGCGGGGAGGCGCCGACGCGCTCGTTCTCCTGCCCCCGCCGCCACGGGATCACCGCCGCGCGCTCCTCCGCTCCGGCTTCGCTCCGACGAACAAGCGGCTCCGCTTCATCGGGAAGGCGCTCCACGACGACGCCCGCCTAGACGCGCGGAGCGAGGCGTGGCACTTCACGCTCGGAGACTTCGACTTCTTCTGAGCGTGCGGCGCATCGTCTTCATCACACAGCAGGTCGATCCCGCCCATCCGGCGCTGGCGGCGACCGTGCCCAAGATCGCCGCGCTCGCGGCCCTCGTCGACGAGGTCGTCGTGCTCGCGGACGGCGCCGTCGACGAGGTCCTCCCCGCGAACTGCCGCGTGCACCTCTTCCGTTCGGGCTGGAAGGCAGGGCGCGGCGCGCGCTTCGAGGCGGCGCTCGCGCGGGAGCTCGGCGGGCTCCGGGGCGGCGCGGTGATCGCGCACATGTGCCCGATCTACGCCGTGCTCGCCGTGCCGCTGGCGAGACCCCTTGCCATCCCGGTCGTCCTCTGGTTCACGCACTGGCGGGCGAGCCGGCTCTTGAGGGTGGCCGAGCGGCTCTCGACGGCCGTCGCCTCGGTCGACCGCCGCTCGTTCCCGCTCGACTCGCGCAAGGTGAGGGCGATCGGGCACGGGATCGATCTCGCCGAGTTCCCGTGCGTGAGCCCGGACACGCGAGGGGATCTGCGCCTCCTTGCCCTCGGCCGTACCTCTCCGGCAAAGGGACTCGACGTCGTCCTGCGAGCGGTCGCGGAGGCCGGCGACGGCGTTCGGCTCGACGCGCACGGCCCGTCGCTCTCCGGCGAGGAGCGCGCGCATCGAGCAGATCTCGAGAGGCTCGTCGGGGAGCTCGGGCTCGAGGACCGAGTGCGACTCGGCGACGCGGTTCCGCGCGCCGAGGTGCCGCGGCTCCTGGCGAATCACGACGCGCTCGTCAACAACATGCGCGCCGGCGCGCCGGACAAGGTCGTGTACGAGGCTGCGGCAAGCTGTCTGCCGGTGCTTGCCTCGAACCCCGTCTTCGACTCGCTCCTCGACCCCGCCCAACGCTTCCCGCGCGACGATGCGGCGGCGCTCGCGGAGCGGATCCGCGAGCTCGCGGCGCTCGACGCCACCGCACGCGCCGAGATCGGCCGCGCTCTCCGAGCGCGGGTGGAGGCGAGGCACTCCGTCCAGACGTGGGCGCGCGGGATCCTGGCCGCCGCGGGGGTCACGACATGAGCAGGAACGGCGTCGTCCTCCACGTGCAGAAGGTGGCGGGGATCTCCGGCTCCGAGGCGCATCTTCTCCAGCTCCTCCCGGATCTGCGCGCGCGCGGCTGGGACATCCGCTTCCTGATGCTCCACGAGGACGAGCCGGGCGCGTGGGAGTTCGCGCGGGAGCTCCGCGACCGTGACGTACCGCTCGACGACATTCGCCTGCGCGCGGACGTCGACCCGATCGCGTTCGGCGAGGTGGTCTCCTACCTCGCGCGCACGAGGCCCTCCGTCCTCCACACGCACCTCGTGCACGCGGACGTGTACGGCCAGCTCGCCGGGACGATGGCCCGCGTGCCGCTCCGGCTCTCGACGAAGCATGGGTTCAACGAGTTCCGCGAGGGCCGGTTCTTCGGACTCGCCGACCGCAGCGTCGGCTCGCTCGCCCACGTCCACATCGCCATCTCGCAGGGGCTCGCGCACTACCTCGCCGAGACGGAGGGCTTCGACGAGGACGAGTTCGAGATCGTCCACTACGGAATCTCGGCACACGAGGGAGCGAGCTCGTTCCCGTCCGAGCCGCGGCTCCTCTGTGTCGGGCGTCTGATCCCGATCAAGGGCCACCTCGTCCTCCTGCGCGCGCTCGCGCAGGCGCGCGGGCGCGTCCCGGGTGCGACGCTCGCCGTCGCCGGCCGTGGGCCGCTCGAGCCCGCGCTCCGGACGTACGCGCGCGAGCTGGGGCTCGAAGGCGCGGTCGACTTCCTCGGGTTCGTCTCGCCCGTGCAGAAGGCGATCGACCGTGCCGCGATCGTGGTCGTGCCCTCGATCGGCGAGGGCTTCGGCATGGTCGCGCTCGAGGCGATGGAGCGCGCGCGGCCCGTGATCGCGAGCGCGGTCGGCGGTCTCCCGGAGATCGTGGTCGACGGCGAGACCGGGATCGTCGTCCCGCCGGGAGATGCGGAGGCGCTCGCCGACGCGATCGTGCGGCTCGCCGGAGACCTCGACACCGCGGAGGCGATGGGACGCCGTGCCCGCGAGCGCGCGCTCGGAGAGTTCCCGCCCGAGCGGTCGGCGGCTCGGATAGAGGAGCTCTATCTGCGCCAGACCGGGATCTCGCTAGCGCGAGGATTCCGGTCGCGCGAAGATCCCTGAAGACGGCTGCTTCGCAGCCTTGTCGTCCCGCTCGTCCGTCGGGCGTCTCGCCCGTCGAGCCGTGACTGTGTCGAGGGCGAAGGCGGCGAGGAGCGCGAGCAGGAAGTCCCACGGCACGCGATACCGCACCGTCCCGGCGAAGATCGTCGCCAGGATCGTGTTGTAGGCGAGGAGCGCGAGCGCGAGCGCGACGAAGCGGCGGGGGGCGAAGAAGAGTCCGGCGAGCGCGAGCAGGTAGAGCGCCACCACGTACGCGGGCTCGACGGTACGTCGCGCGGCCCTCGCGATCCCGCTCCCGCTCGAGTCGGACTCGCTCGGCACCGGCGTCCACAGCATCCGCACCGCCTGCGCCGCCAGCTTCGCCTTCTCGCCCGGATGGTGCTTCCAGAACTCGATCGTCTCGTGCCGGTAGAGGCGCATCTGGGCGCATTCGTCCACCGTCGTCGGCTTGCCCTCGAGCGTCAGGTCGGCGGCGAGCTCGGGCCACGGGGGCGCGCCGCGCAGCGCCGGGACGTCGTCGATCCAGCCTCCGTTTCGGAGCACGCGGTAGGTGTTCACGTTGTTCGCCTTCCAGAGAGCGCGGGCGTCGGTCGTGATCGCGAAGCAGCCGACCTGGACCTTGTTCCGGACGACCCAGGGCGAAACGACGACGGCCGCAGCTACGACCACGACGCCGACGGCGAGGAACGCACGCGCCCACGGCCGGATCCACCACGCGACGTAGACGCCGACGACGAGCGGGAGGAGCGTGAGCCGCGCGTTCCCGAGGATGGCGAGGCCAGCGACGGCGCCGGCGGCGGTCGCCCAGGCGAGCGAGCGCTTCTCGTAGGCGACGAGCGCGAGCAGTGTCAGGGCCGCGAGCGTGAGCCCGTCCAGCACCTCGCGGTTCGCGTGCATGTCGTGCCAGACGACGTACGGGTGGAGCGTCGTGACGAGCGCCGCCGTTAGGCCGACGCCCCTCGAACGGAGCCGGGTCCCGATCTCGAGCACGATCAGCGCCGTCGCGATCGCGACGAGCACCTGCGCGAGCCCGACCGCGATCCAGTGGCGACCGATGGGCCAGTAGATCGCCGCCAGAAACCAGCCGTACAGCGGCTGCGTGTACGCGGACGGCACACCGGGCAGGAACCCGAACGTCCCATGGTTGACGAGCGTCGTCGCGAAGCGGTCGTCCTTGTCGACGAACTCCGTGAGGATCGTGCCGCGCTCGTGCGCGAGCACGACGAGACGCGGAAGAGCCGCGGCGAGCGTGACGACGAGGATCGCGGTGGAGCGGCGCATCTACCGGGGCGGCGACGATACTTCTTGGCGGATGAGCGCCACGTCCGGGGAACGGTACGCGGTCGTCTCCTGCCACGTCGAACGACCGCTCGACGATGCGGTGTGGGCGCGCTTCTCGTCGCTGCAGCGAAAACGACCCGGTGGCTTCGCGGTGGCCGCGCTGATGCGTCCTCCCGACGAGGCCGCCGGAGAGGATCCCACGCGCTGGCTCGAGCATGCCCGTGCGGCGGCCGCGCTCGGGCCCTTCGGCCATCACACCCACTGGACGGCGCCCGACCACGCCCGGCCGAGCGGCGACGTCGCGACCGGCGAGCGCGTTCTCCGAGAGGGAAGGTGGATGCGGGAGCAGGGTCTCGCGCCGAGCCTCTTCTGCGGCGGCGGCTGGTATACCGACGCGGACGTCGCCGCGGCCTGCGCCCTTCTCGGATACGCCGACTGCACCCCACGGCCGGCCCGTCCGCCGTACCTGCCGGCCGGCGAGCGGTGGGCGGAGGGGGCGGCGCCTGCCAGGATCCTGCTGCCCTCGGGCGCGAGCCTCGTGACCGAGCCCACGACGCACTCGCTCGGCGATCTGGCTCGGGCGCTGATCCGGCGAGCCGCTCTGCCCGTGGTCACGCATGTGTACTTCCACGACACGGACCTCCTCGACCGCCGCCGACGCGCCCTTCTCGGCGCCGTTCTGCCGCTCCTGGCCCGGCGTGCGCAGCCGACCGATCTCGACGAGCTCGCCCGCACGCTCGGGCCGAGCGCGCCTGAGATCGCTTGGGACGACGTGGCCCGGTCGTAGAATCCTTCGGGTGTCGAAAGCCGCTCCGCCGGCCGAACCCGCGCGTCCCGCATCCGTCTCGCCGAGCGATCCGCAGGGCGACGGCGGAGGTCGACCTCCCCACGACGTCCGTGCCTCGCGCGTCTACGTCCTCTCGCGCGGCCCGATCCTGACGGTCGTCAGGCGGGCCCTCTCGATCGCCACGCTCGTCTGCCTGGACGTGGTCGGGCTGGCGCTCGGGATCTACGTCGCGCTCGTCCTGCGCGAGCTCGTCCACGGAGACGAGATCTTCTGGAACCTCCTCTGGCGCGGCGGGCCGGGGGAATGGCTCAAGTTCGCGGCCCCGATCACGGTGCTCGTGTTCGCCCAGGCGGGGCTCTACCGCCGGCGCGAGCTCCGTCCCGGCGCGGGCCGGATCCTCTCCTCGCTCATCGTCGTCGCGCTCATCGTGCTCGCGTTCGGGATCGGGACGAGCTACGACTTCACGACCTCGGGCCTCATCCCGACCTCCGTCGTCGTCTCGGCGCTCACGATCGGGCTCCTGCGGACGGCATACGACTCGGTCGCGCTCGAGATCATGCGCGCGGCCGGGATCCGGCGGAAGATCGTGCTCGTCGGGGAGGGCGAGAGCCTCGTGCGCCTGCGGCGGGCGCTCGCCGCGTCGCGGGGCGGCATCGCCTACGACCTCGTCGGCGCCGTCGCACGTGACGAGCCGCCGGGGCTGCGTCTGCTCGGGCCGCCCGAGGAGCTGCCGGCGATCCTCGAGCGGGTGCGGCCGGACGAGGTCATCCTCGCGGAGGCCGACTTCGACGAGGGCTCGGCACTCGGGGTCGTCGAACAGGCGCACCGGCAGGGAATCCGCGTTCGGCTCGCCCCCGACACGACGGAGCTCCTCGTCCAGCGCGGGGAGTACGTCGCCGGAGAGGGCGCACCCCTCTTCGAGCTCCGCCCGCCCGTGCTCACGGGGTGGGACTGGGCGGTGAAGCGCACCTTCGACATCGCCGTCAGCGTCCTCGTCGCCGTGGTTCTCCTGCCGCTCTGGATCCTGATCGCGCTCGCGATCAAGCTGTCGTCCCGTGGGCCGGTGTTCTTCGTCGACCGGCGGATCGGCGTCGGCGAGCGCGAGTTCGGGATGCTCAAGTTCCGCACGATGGTGGCCGGGGCGGAGGAGCTCCAGGCGGGCCTCGAGCCGGAGAACGAGGCCGAGGGCGCGCTCTTCAAGATCCGCGACGACCCGCGCGTCACCGGGGTCGGTCGCGTGCTGCGGCGGCTCTCGCTCGACGAGATCCCGCAGATCCTGAACGTCCTCGGCGGGGAGATGAGCCTCGTCGGGCCACGCCCGCTCCCGCTCCGCGACTACACGCTCCTCGAGGAGCACCACAAGGTTCGCTACACCGTTCTCCCGGGCATGACGGGCCTGTGGCAGATCTCCGGACGCTCGGGCCTCACCTTCGACGACCTCGTCCGCCTCGACTTCACGTACCTCGAGAACTGGTCGATCTGGCTCGACATCACGATCATCGCCAGGACGATCCCGGCCGTCCTCCTGCGCCGGGGGGCGTACTGAGCCCGTGAAGGCGCCGAGGATCCTGGCGGTCGCATCGGCGATCGACCTCGACTTCCGCTACGGCTGCACGCCGGCGTGGTGGCAGATCTGGAAGGGGATGTACGAGTCGGGCGTCGATCTCGTCGTCACCCCCTACCGCGGCCGGCCGGTCGAGTCGCCGTGGTGGCGGGTCGCGCCGAACCCGACGTACCTCGAGGGCGAGTCGTACCAGGCGCTCCGGAGCGGGCTCGCCCGGTTGAAGGGAGACCGCTACCTGCGCCGCGCCGAGGCCGAGCCGGAGGAGAGCGCCTTCGACAAGCTCACGCGCGAGACGATCCACCGCGTCGTCACGCCGCGCTGGCGGCGCCACCTCGAGAAGCTCGTCGAGCGGGAGCGTCCTGACGCGATCGTCGTCTTCACCGTGCCGATGGCGCACTTCCGCGGGATCCCGACTGCGCTCCGCGAGCGCTTCTCGATCCCGATCGCGTTCTACGACGGCGACGTGCCGATGAGCCTGCCCGAGTTCGGCGGCATGGACACGGGGTTCAGCTACTACCACGGCGCGGATCCGTCCGAGTACGACCTCGTGCTCTCCAACTCCGAGGGCGGGATCCCGCGCCTGCTCGAGCTCGGAGCCCGGCGGGCGGAGGCGCTCTTCTGGGCCGCCGACCCGGAGTTCTTCGCGCCGCAGGCGGTCGACAAGGAGGTCGACGTCTTCTTCTACGGCTACGGCGACAAGTTCCGCCGCGACTGGATCGGCGCGATGGTCGGCGAGGCGTCGCGGATCGCCCCCGAGCTCGACATCGGGCTCGGCGGGCTCGACTTCCAGGGAGACGTCGGCTCGGCCCGGCTCCTCGGCGACATCCCCTTCAACGCGTTCGCGCGGGCGATCTCGGCCGCGCACGTGAACCTCAACATCACGCGTCGCCCGCACGCGACCGTGCCCGCGTCCTCCACCGCGCGTCCGTTCGAGCTCGCCTCGTCGGGGGCGGCGATCGTGTCGAACCCGCACGAGGGCATCGACCGCTGGTTCGAGCCGGGCCGCGAGCTCGTCGTCGTCGAGAGCGCGGAGGAGGCGGTCGCGACCTACCGCGAGCTCGTGTCCGACCTGGCGCAGGCGGAGGAGATGGGCCGGCGCGCACGCGAGCGCGTGCTCGACGAGCACACCTACGCGCACCGCGCGCGGAGGCTCCTCGAGCTGATCGGGCTCGAGGCGGGAGTCGCGGTATGAGCGCTCGCGTCCTTGCGGTCGTCCCCGCCTACAACGAGGAGGGCGCGATCGGAAGGCTCGTCGACGAGATCGCCGAGCACCAGCCCGAGCTCGACGTGGTCGTCCTCGACGACTCGTCCACCGACGAGACGGCGACCGTCGCCGAGGACCACGGCGCCACGGTTCTCAGGCTGCCGTTCAACGTCGGCATCGGCGGCGCCGTGCAGACCGGGTTCCGGTACGCGCTCGAGCAGGACTACGACGTCGCCGTCCGCCTCGACGGGGACGGGCAGCACGATCCCTCAGAGATCTCGAAGCTGCTCGGACCGGTCGAGCGCGGCGAGGCGAACCTCGTCATCGGCTCCCGCTTCGTCGACCCGAACGGCACCTACCGTCCTCCGCTCGCACGGCGCCTCGGCATCAGGGTCTTCGCGCGCCTCGTCTCGCTTCTCGGTGGCCAGCGGGTCACGGACACGACGTCCGGCTTCGTCGCCCTCGACCGCCTCGGGATCGAGCTCTTCGCGAGCGAGTACCCGCACGACTACCCCGAGGTGGAGGCGACCCTCGTCGCGCTCCGGAGTGGTCTCCGGCTCCGGCAGGTCCAGGTCGACATGCGCGAGCGGGAGACGGGCGCGTCCTCGATCACCTTCGTCCGCTCGCTGTACTACATCGTGAAGGTGACGCTCGCGCTCCTCGTCGCCAGCCTGCGTCGCTACCCGCGCATGGGAGAGGCTCGACCGTGACTCCGCTCCGAGTCTCGCTCGTCGGCGTCGTCGCGTCCGCGCTCCTCATCCTGGTCGTCCTCGAGCTCATCCGGGGGCGGCGCCTGAAGGAGCGGTACGCGCTCCTCTGGCTCGCGACCGGGGTCGTGCTGCTCGTGCTCTCGGCGTGGCGCGGCGGCCTGAACACGGTCGCCAGCTGGCTCGGCGTCACGACCTACCCGCCGGCGGTGCTGTTCGCGGTCGCGACGCTCTTCATCCTCCTCGTGCTGCTCCACTACTCGACGGTGATCTCGCGGCTAACGGACGAGAACGTCGACCTCGCACAGCGGGTGGCGTTGCTCGACGAGCGGATGCGCGCGGTCGAAGGAGATGCCGCGAACCGGGTCGAGCCGACCTCGGTCTCGCGCTCCTAGCGCGGCGGCGTCGCGGGCTCGCTGAACGCGAAGACGTCGCCGAGATTCGGGTCGCTCGCCCAGTTCGTCCCGACGCCGATCCGATATGTCGCCCCCGGCGGCGCATCCGGGTCGACGTACGTCGTGCCTCGTGTCGTCGCGATCGGCCGACCGTACAGGTAGCACGTCCAGCTGACCTTGTTTCCGGTTGCGCACAGGAGGTCGCCCCCCGGACGATCGCTGCGGTAGACGCGGTAGAAGACGTTCGCCCGCCAGGAGCCTCCGCTCGTCCAGCGGAGCGATACGCGCGTGCCCACCCGCGTCGCCGTCGCCGCGATGCCGTGGTCGATCGGCGTGAGGAGGTTCGTCCCGTCCGACTGGACCTGGGCGATCGCCGGCGTCGGCGGTGAGATACGCGTCGAAGCGGCCGTCGCCGCGGCCGGGACGAGAACCGTCAGCACGAGCGTCACCCCGATCCAGCGCCAGCGAACGGCCGATGTCGACCGGGGAGTGGCAAGACGTCCTCCGAGCCCGCGCGCGAGGGTTGGGACGAGGAGCGGGATCGACGCGAAGAGCAGGAGGTACGCGGGCCACGCGGGCATGAGCAGGCGCCAGAACGTGTTCGACTCGATGCTCGCCTGGTCCGAGAAGCCCTTGATCAGGATGAACGCCCCGAGCCAACCCGCGAGCAGGCAGGCGATCGCACCGCGCCGTACCCGGAGCACGGCGAGGAGCCCGGCGAACGGCGCCCACTGCGCGACCCGGGCGCTCCAGAAGAACTCGCGCAAGCTGCTCATCTGCTCCCGCCAGTGACTCGTGTCGAGCTGGAAGTACTGGTGCAGGGGATTCGAGAGCGCGACCGGCGTCGTCGCGCCTGCGGCCATCCGCACCTGTTCGACGGCGAAGGCCGGGATCGTCCCGAGGCCCCGCTCCTTCCAGAACGCGAGCACGAGGAGCGTCGGGACGATCGCCGCGCCGAAGACCACGAGCTCGCGCCACCGGCGCGCGACGAGGTAGGCGAGCACTGCGCCGAATCCCATGATGAAGTTCGGCGGCTTCAGCCCTCCCGCAGCGCCGAGGAGGAGGCCGGCGAGCACCGCGTCGGGGATCCGGCCCGGTGACAGTGAGCGGGTGACGAAGTACGCGGCGGCGAGCACGGCGATCATCGACGGGAAGTCGGCCATCGCCGTCAATCCCGTCGCCTGCGGGAGGAACTGTTCGGTCCACTTCTCGTGGTAGCGCGCGATGAAGAGGGGGATCGCGGCGTACGGCGCGATCACCCACAGGAACGCCGTCCAGTACCCGAGCAGGCGGCCGCCGATGTGCGCGGCGATCCCGTACACGCAAAGCAGGCCGATCGGCCCGAGCACGAGGACGTTCAGGACGACGATCGCGGGGAGCGCCTGTACGAACGTCGGCCCCGTGATCCAGGTGATCGGCGCCTGCAGGAGCGGCCACAGGTAGCTGACCTCGGTCGGCGGCAGCTGGAGCTGCCCGAGGAGCCAGCCGGTCGTCGTCAAGAGGATCTGGTCGCCGCCCTGGAAGTAGACCCAGCCGTTGTGCTGGACCCGGATCGCGAGCACGAGGGTGAGCGCTATCTGCGCGCCGACGAGCGTCCCGAGAACGGCGCGCGGGCGTTCGAGGAGACGGTCGATCGTGCGGCCCGCGCCACGGGCCGCGGCGACGCTAGCCGTCGTGACCGACACCGGCAGGGGTGCGCGTCGTCCGATACCAGGCGACGGTGCGCTCGAGGCCCTCGCGGAGCGGCATCCGTGCCTGGAAGCCGAAGAGCTCCTCGGCCCGGGTCGTGTCGAGCCGGCGCCGCGGCTGGCCGTTCGGCTTCGAGGTGTCCCAGCGGATCTCCCCGCTGAAGCCGGTGAGCTCGGCGACGAGCGCGGCGAGGTCGGCGATCGAGATCTCCTCCCCGGTCCCCAGGTTCACGGGCTCGGGGGCGTCGTAGCGCTCGGCGGCGAGGACGAGCCCCTCGACGCAGTCGTCGACGTACAGGAACTCGCGGGTCGGGGAGCCGTCGCCCCAGAGGACGATCTCGTCGCGTCCTTCCTCCTCCGCTTCGACCATCTTCCGGATCAGGTCGGGGATGACGTGCGCGTTCGTCTCGTGGAAGTTGTCGCGCGGCCCGTAGAGGTTGACCGGGAGCAGGTAGATCGCGTCGAGGCCGTACTGCGCGCGGTAGGCCTGCGCGCCGACGAGGAGCGCCTTCTTCGCGACGCCGTAGGGGGCGTTCGTCTCCTCGGGGTAGCCGTTCCAGAGGTCGTCCTCGCGGAACGGGACCGGCGTGTGCTTCGGGTAGGCGCAGATCGTCCCCGCGAGGACGAGCTTCGGCGTCCCGTGCAGGCGAGCCTGCTCGAGCACGTGCCCGCCCATCATCAGGTTCGCGTACCAGTAGCGGCCGGGGTTCGCGCGGTTCGCACCGATCCCGCCGACCTCGGCCGCGAGATGGAAGACGAGCTCCGGCCCCGCATCGCGGAACATGCGCGCCGTGTCGTCCATGCTCGTCAGGTCATAGTCCGAGCTCCGGGCCGCGACGACCTCGTGGCCGTCCTCTCCCAGGCGCTCGACGAGATGGGAGCCGAGGAAGCCGCCTCCGCCGGTGACCAGCACGCGCACGCGCGCAGGGTATCGCGGGCCCCGGCCTCCACTGCTCGTATGATCGGCCGGGTGGCGGGGCGGTCGCCGAGAACCTTCGCTGCCCGGCTCGCCGAGCGACCCGCGATCCTCCTCGCGCTCGGGGCAATCGTGGCCGTCGCCGCGTTCGAGCTCTGGATCACACCCGCGAATCCCCCGGGATTCCATCGCGACGAAGCGTCGATCGCCTACAACGCGCACACGATCTCGACGAGCCTGCGCGACGAGGACGGCGGCTTCCTCCCGCTGTTCTTCAAATCGTTCGGGGACTACAAGAGCCCCGTCTATCCGTATCTCCTCGCCGGCGTCTTCCGGGTGACGGGGCCGCACCAGGAGGTAGCGCGCGGCCTCTCCGCAGTGCTCGTCCTCGCGGCGGTCCTGCTCCTCGGCCTGCTCGCACACCGCTTGACGGGGAGCGGTGTCGTCGCCGTCGTCACCATCGTCCTGGCCGGCCTAACGCCGTGGCTCTTCGAGATCGGCCGGGTCGCGTTCGAGGTCTCGACGCAGCCGCTCCTGCTCGTCGCGGCCCTGCTCCTCCTGTTACGGGCTCAGCGCCGGGGCCGCTGGCGAGCGTCCGACGGCGTCCTCCCCGGACTCGCGCTCGGGCTCCTCATGTTCTCGTACACGGGAAGCCGCCTGCTGGGACCGTTGCTCGCCGCTGCCCTCGCGGTCTTCGCCGGCCGCGGCCGCTGGCGCTTCCTCGCCGGCGCCTGGACCACGTTCGCGGCCTTTCTGGGCGTGCTCGGAATCTACGCGCTTCGTCATCCCGGGGCGCTCACGTCGCGGTACGAGGCTACGACGATCGCCGAGCCGGGCGAGTCGCGGCTCCGGATCGCCGTCCAGGCGGCGTCGAACTACCTCCACGACTCGAACCCGTGGCACTGGGCGACGTCCGGGGATCCCGCGCCGTACATCCACGTCTACGGGTACGGGTCGCTCTTCGGAGCCTCGATCCTGCTCGCGATCGCCGGAGCGGTGCTCGTGGTGAGGACGCGCCGGGACGACCTCTGGTGGCGCTACGTGCTGGCCGCGACGCTGCTCGTCCCGATCCCGGCGGCCTTCACCGTCGATCGCTTCAACGCCATCCGGCTGGCGGCGCTCCCGGTCTTCGTCCTCGTGCTCGCGATACCGGCGCTCGCGGAGCTTCTAGAACGCGCTCGCCGGGCGTCGTGGGCGCGCGTCGTGACCGGGGGCCTCGCTCTCCTCGTCGTCGTCCAGTTCGGGCAGTTCCTGCACGAGTACCGCTACCGGGGCCCGGGCCGGACCGTGCTCTTCGACGCGGGTGTCGACGCACTCCTGCGCCAGGGCTTCGCCGGCGGCCGCACGCTCTACATCGACTACGACGATCGCGGCGCGCAGGCCCAGGCGCTGTGGCACGCGACCGAGGACGGAATCGGCCGGCGTCGGGTCGTCGTCCTCCCCGATGGGGGAATACCTCCACCGGGCTCGATCGTCTTCGAGCGCTTCCAGGAGTGCGACTACGTGTGCACGAAGTTCGCGAGCTGGGAGGGCTACTGGCTCGCGCGGGCGATCGGCCCGAAGCCGGCTGCGGGCGGCTGACGCTCGGCTTGTGGACTGAGAGAGAGAGTGTCTCTGTGTTGAACTCGACGGGGAGTCGCTCGCCGCTCGCTCTCGTGCTGGTCGCAGCGACCCTTCTCGCAGCGTCGACGGCTGAATCGGCGCCTTCGAGCGGCGCCGCCGCGTCCGCGACCGTCGACGGGACGTGGTCGTGCCCCGTCCCGGCGCTGAACGGCTACCGGGCGATCAAGGTCGACACGGCACGGGCGCTCGGGATCGCGCCGGCCGAGGCGACGATCGCAACTCTCCTGGTCGACGGCTTCCTGGCCGGGATCGACGCCGGCCCGATCGGCAACAACCCCGGTCGTGTCTTCGTCAGCCGTAACTGCGTGCGTCTGAAGGCGGCGACGCCGCTCACGCGCGGCGACCTCTCGGGGCCCGACTCGCTCCAGGAGTCGTATGTGTGCGACGCGACCAAGCGTGTGCTCGTGCGCGTGAAGGCTCTCGTCCAAGGCAGCCTGGGTCGAGGCGCAGGGCTTGCTGGTCGTCAACCGGAACGTGAAGGCGGCGACGCTGGTCGTGAAGACGTCCGCGGGACGCCCGCTCGCGTATGCCCAGCTCGAGGGCAAGAAGGCTCGGCTCTGGTCCGACCCGATCGCCTGCGCGCGCGCCTGAGGCTTGCGAGCGGATCTCCCGCGGTCTGACGAAGCGGCCGCGGGAATCCGTCTCCCCCTCCTATGGCTTCGCAGCCAGTGGTGCGCCCGTCGGCAGCCAGTCGACGCGGCCGATCCAGCGCTCGCGGTTGTCCGCGTACCAGCGGATGGTCTCGAGGATCCCGTCCTCCCAGCGCACCGTCGGCTCCCAACCGGTCTCGCGCGTGAGCTTCTCGTGGCCGACGCGGAGCGCGAGCACGTCGCTCGCGCCCGGCCGGTAACGCGACTCCACCGAGACGAGCTGCCGTCCCTTCGGCCAGAAGCCGTTCTCCTCCCCGATGCGAATGATCGTCTCCGCCCAGTCCCGCATCGAGACGTTCTCGCCCTGGCCGTAGACGTAGACGTCGCCGGGAGTGCCGCGTGCGGCCACGGTGAGATGCCCGCGGACGCCGTCGGTGCAGAAGCAGAAGTCGCGCATCGGCTCCAGGTTCCCGAGCTCGACGACCTCGCGCGCGAGCGCCTGCGTGACGATCGTGCCCGTCACGTAGCGCGGGTTCTGGCGCGGCCCGTAGTTGTTGAACATGCGCGTGACGACGCCGGGGACGCCGAACGCGTCGTGGTAGTTCATGGTCAGGAAGTCCGCGGCGACCTTCGAGGTGGCGTAGATCGACTTTGGGTTGATGGGCGAGCGCTCGTGGAGGATCAACCCACCGGAGTCGTCGAAGTCGTGGTGGTGCGAGACCTCGTCGTGGACGTTCCCGTACTCCTCCGACGTGCCCGCGGTGTCGAACTTCTCGAGCTCGAGCTCCCAGTCGACGATCGCCTGCAGGAGGTTGAGCGTCCCGAGGACGTTCGCCGCGACCGTCTCGTACGGGCGGTGCCACGACTCGCCGACGTGCGCCTGCGCGCCGAGGTGGAAGAGGTACGGCCGGTCCGGCGCCTGCCGGAGCTCGCGGACGAGGTAGTCGACCGAGGTGCGGTCGGTGAGGTCGGCGAAGTGCACCTTCAGCCGGTCGCGCAGGTGGGAGATGTTGTTCAGCGCGCCGCTCGAGTTGGCGCGCACGAAGGCGTGCACGTTCGCTCCGAGCTCCACGAGCGCGTCCGTCAGGTGCGAGCCCATGAATCCGTCCGCGCCGGTGACGAGCACGGTGCGACCGCCGTAGATGTCGCCGAACTCGCGGCGGAGGTCCTCGAGCGTCCCTCCTGTCCAGAGGCTGTCGTTCGGCATGGTGCGTACGCTTCCGCGTCGGTGAGCAAGGGTACAGAAGCGCCCGGCCCGGCCTCGCAGGGCCTGGGCTCGCTCGGCAGCGGCGCGCTCACCTCGGCCTCGATGCTCGTCGTCACCGCGGCCGCCTCCTTGGTGGGTGTCGTCATCGCGCGAGAGCTCGGCCGCACGGACGAGACCGACGGATTCTTCGCCGCTTACGGCGTCTTCATCGTGCTCGCCCTGGCCGCGCAATCGATCCGGATCTCGGTGCTGCCGACACTCGCCCGCGCGAGCGACGAGCGTCGTCTCGCGAGCGAGCTCGGCGCGTTCGCGGTCGCTATCGGCGCCGTTGCGATCCCGCTCGTCGTCGTGGCGGAGGTGGCCGCCGTGCCGATCGGCGGCCTGCTCACCGGGAACGGGACGATGACCGCGCAGGATGCCGCGGCGTACTCGCTGCGCTGGATGGTTCCGGCGGCGGCGGCCCACCTCTTCGCCGGCATCGCCGCGAGCGGCCTCGCCGCGCTCGACGACTACGCGACCGCCGCGGCCGGCTATGCAGCCGGCAGCATCGCGGGGCTCGTCCTGATCCTGGCCCGCGTCGGAGAGGACGGGATCTCTGCCGTCGCCTGGGGAATCACCCTGAACGGGATCGTCGCTCTCGGGGTCCCCGCGACAGCGCTCGCGGTGCGCGCGTTCCACGCGCGGATGCCTGCGGGAGCGGTTCGTCCGACCGGGCCGCCCGTTCGGGCCCGGATCGGAGGCTTCGCCGCCGCCGCCGCGCTTCCGATCGCGTTGCAGATGCTGTACGTGGTCTGTCTCCCGTTCGCGGGCAGGCTCGGGACGGGTGCGGTCACGAGCTTCGGGTACGCGTACCTCGCCGCCGCAGGGCTCGTCACGGTGACCGCGTTCTCGCTCGGCATCGCGACCTCGGTGCCGCTCGCGCGACTCGGCCTCGACGCGGCTGCTGCTGCGCGCCACGTCGTCTCCGCGTCCTGGGTCGCGCTTCCGCTGATCGGGGCCGTCGCAGGCGCATTCGCCGTCGCCGGCTCGGACGTGGTCGAGGCCGTGCTCGGCGGTGCGTACGGCTCGAGCGTGGGCGAGCAAGTGGGGCGCCTCGTCGCCGTTCTGAGCCCGTGGATGATCGCCTCGGTGGGCGTCAACGTCGCCTTCCCGCTCGTCTTCGTCGCGGGCCGGACGAGGGCGCTCCCGCTGATCGCGCTCCTCGCGCTGGCGGTGCAGGTGCCGATCGCGTGGGCGCTCGGCGACTGGCTCGACCTCGACGGTCTCGCGGTCGCGCTGGCCCTCAGCACCTTCCTCGTCCTCCTGTGCGTTCTCGCGCTGCTCGGAGCCCTCGCCCCGGCCGCGCGCGGTCTCGTCCTCGCGTCCGGAGTCGTCGCCGGCCTCACGCTCGCTGCGTTCGTCCCCCCGTCGCTCGTCCTCGGCTCGCTGGCCGCGGCCGCGGTCGGCCTCGTGCTCTACGCCGCGCTCGTCGGGCTGCTCCGCCCCCGCGGGCTCACGGCGTCGTGGGGATACCTACGGGCGCTTCGGTAGCCGGCTCGCGCGACGCCTCGACGTACACCGCCTCGTGCCGGCGGGCCGTCTCGTCCCACGTGAACGCGGCCGCCCGCACGAGCCCGCGCTCGCGCAGCTCCTCCTCGCGATCCTGGGTCTCGAGGACCCCGGCGGCGATGGCCGCCGGATCCGTCGGGTCGAAGAGGGCGGCGGCGTCGCCGCAGATCTCGGGCACGGCACTGACGTTCGAGGCGGCGACGACGCAGCCGCACGCCATCGCCTCGAGCGGAGGCAGCCCGAAGCCCTCGTACAGGCTCGGGTAGACGAGACACGCGGCGCGACGGTAGAGCGAGGCGAGCTCGTCGGAGGGCAGGACTCCGAGGTTCTCGACGCCGTCCGGCAGCGGCTCGAGGCGCTCGAGCCCGCCTCCCGTGAGGACGAGCCGAAGCTGGGGGCGGGTGGCGCGCAGCGAGGCGAACGCCTCGAAGAGGCGCGCGTGGTTCTTGTGGAGCCAAGGCCGGGCCGGATAGATGACGAACGGCTCGCGCTCGTCGTCGCCCGGTCGGAAGACGTCGTGGTCGATCCCGAGCGGGATCACGTGTACGCGGTCGCGGTCGAGGCCGACGAGCTCGACAGCGCGGTCTCGCACGAACTCGCTCGGCACGATCACGGCCGCCGCGTTCTTCGCAGCGCGGTCGTAGGCGATGCGGCGGAACGAACGTCGCCCGTAGCCGAAGAAGCCGGGGAGGTCGCGGTGCTGGAGGTCGTGGACGGTGACGACCGTCGGCGCGTCGACCCGGGGGATCGGCACGGTGAGCGGGTAGTGCGCGACGTCGAGCGCGCCCCGCTTCGCCTCGAGCTCGCGTGACCGGCGGGCGGCGAGGATCATCGCGGGCATCCGGGAGGGGCCGCGTCGAGCCACCGGCGACTCGCGTACCTCGACCGCAGGGAGGCCGGCCGCCGCATCGCGCGCACGCGCCGGCACGAAGACCGTGTAGTCGAGCGAGCCGACCGTGGCGAGGCTCCGTACGAGCTGGCGGGCATACGTCTCCGACCCTCCGAGGTCGCCCGGAGCGAGGGTGAGAAGCGAGATCCCGACCTGCACGAGCGGATCCTAGTCTTGTAGATGCCCCGGCTAGAATGCCCCAATGTCGTCAGATGACGCCAAAAATGGCGAATCTGCAGGGGTTTCGGTAGACGTCGATGAGCTTTTCCGGCAGCTGAAGGAGGAGGTCCGCCGGTGCGGAGATCCGACCGGCACGCCGGGTGACGAGAGCGAGCGCCGCAGCGCCCGCGCCGAGGCGGAGCGACTCTGGCCCGTCTCCGCGGACCGCTCGCTGCGTTTGCGACCTGGCGTCCGCGGCGGGATCGGAACTCCGGTCAAGGCCGTGCTCCGGAAGATGATGCGCTGGTACGTCGAGCCCCTCGCCTACGACCAGCGATCGTTCAACGCCGCCTCCCTCCGGCTCGTCGACGACCTCCAGGAGCAGGTCGATCGCCTCGAGGCCGAGCTCGAGGCCCTGCGCGCAGAACGACGATGAGGGTCGCGGTGTGCCGGCCCCAGGTCCCGTTCGCGAGGGGCGGCGTGGAGATCTTCACCGACCGACTCGTGGACGAACTGCGGGAGCGTGGGCACGAGGCCGACCTCGTCACCGTTCCGTTCAAGTGGTATCCGGGAGCACGCGTTCTCACGCAGGCGTTCCTCTGGCGGATGCTCGACCTCGACGAGGCGGACGGCCGGCCGATCGACCTCGTGATCGGGACGAAGTTCCCGTCGTACCTCGTCCGGCACCGGAACAAGCGCGTGTGGCTCGTCCACCAGTTCCGGCAGGCGTACGAGCTCGACGGGACGGAGTTCGCCCAGTTCGGCGATTCGACGGAGGAACGCGCGCTCCGGCGCAAGGTCCAGGCGCTCGACCGCATCGCGCTCGGCGAGGCGAGCCGGCTCTTCGCCACCTCTCGGAACGTCGCCGACCGCCTCGCGACCTCGACGGGCTTGGCGGCCGAGGTGCTCCCGCATCCGCCCCAGGAGCTCGACTACCGGTGTGAGGGCTACGGCGACTTCGTCCTCTCCGTCAACCGGCTCGATCGCGCGAAGCGGATCGACCTCCTGCTCGAGGCCGCGGTTCGCGACCCCTCGCTCGAGGCCGTCGTCGTCGGGGACGGCCCCGATCGCGACCGCCTCGAGGCGCTCGCCCGCCAGCGCGGCCTCGACGGCCGCGTCCGCTTCGCGGGGCGCGTCTCGGAGGTGGAGCTCGCAGACCTCTACGGGCGCTGCCTCGGCGTCTTCTACGCGCCGCTCGACGAGGACTTCGGGATGGTGCCCTTCGAGGCGTTCCTGTCCGAGAAGCCGGTGCTGACTACCACCGATTCGGGCGGGCCGCTCGAGGTCGTCGCCCACGGGCGGACGGGAGTGGTCGTGTCTCCCGACGCCGACGCGCTCGCGCGCGCGATTTCGTGGCTGCGGGAGCATCGCGACGAGGCCGGCCAGCTCGGCCGGGCGGGGAAGGCGATCGCGGCCGAGGTCACCTGGGACCGCGCCATCGAGAGGCTCCTCGCGTGAAGGTGGCGTACTTCAGCCCGCTGCCCCCCGAGCGTTCGGGTGTCTCGGACTACAGCGCGCTCCTCCTGCCCGCGCTCTCGGAGCGCGCGGAGCTGACCGTCGTCCGGCGCGGCGCCCGCAAGCCGCCGCGCGGCACGGACGTGGCGCTCTACCACGTGGGCAACAATCCCGACGCGCACGCCTGGATCGTCGACGCGCTCGAGAGGACGCCGGGCGTCGTCGTCCTGCACGACTTCGTGCTCCACCACCTCGTCGCCGGAATGACCATCGGGCGCAGGGACGGGCACGGCTACCTCGACATCATGGAGCGCGAGCACGGGGTGGTCGGCCGGCTGCTCGCCCACGGCGTCCTCGACAAGCGGATCCCGCCGCTCTGGGAGTCGCGGCCCGAGGACTTCCCGCTCGCGTCGCTCGTCCTCGACCATGCGACCGGGCTGATCGTCCACTCGCGGACGGTCGGCGAGCGCGCTCGCGAGGCGGGTTTCGGCGGACCGATCTGGACGATCCCACACCCGGCGTGGCCGGTGCCCGACACCGCCCCCGAGCACGTTGCAGCGGGACTGGTGGTCGGGTGCTTCGGCGTCGTCAACTCGAGCAAGCGGATCCCGGAGCTGCTCCGCGCCTTCGCGCGCGTTCGCGAGGAGCACGGCACGGATACGACGCTCCTCCTCGTGGGGCCGACGTCGCCGGGTTTCGACCTCGACCGGCGCCTGCAGCGGCTCGGCCTGGAGGACGAGGGTCTCGTGCGCGAGGGCTGGGTCGACGAGGGGCGGCTCTGGACGCTGATGGCAGGCGCGGACGTGTGCGTCAACCTCCGCCACCCGACGATGGGCGAGACGTCGGGCAGCGTGATCCGGGCGCTGTCGCTCGGCAAGCCGCTCGTGGTCAGCGACGTCGGCTGGTTCTCGGAGCTCCCCGCCGACGTGGCACTGAAGGTCGCCGTCGACGACCGCGAGGTCGACACCCTCGCGTCCTCGCTCGAGCTGCTCGTGACGCGCGACGACGTCCGCAGGGAGATGGGGGATTCGGCAGCCGTTCTCGCGCGGCGTGACCACGACCTCGCGCACGTCGCCGACCTGTACGTGGCAGCTCTCGAGGAGGCGGCGGGCGGCGACGTCGTCGGCGACGCGGTGCTCCGGGAAGTCAGTCGTGCGGCAGCGGACGTCGGGATCTCTGCCGACACCTCGGAGGCGCAGGAGATCGCCCGGCGCCTGGCCGAGGTCGAGCTTGGGAAGTAACACCGCCCTCCGCCGCATCCCGGCGTGGGTCTGGCTGGCGGCGATCGTCGTGGCCTCGACCGTGTTCCGTGCTCTGCTCTCGCGCGGCATCGTCGCGCCGTTCATCGTCGTCGACGAGATCATCTGGTCGGAGCTCGCGCGCGGCATCGCGTCCGCCGGCCAGCCGCTGGTGCGCGGCGAGTCGGATCCCGGCTACGGCGTCGTGTACCCGCTCGTCATCAGCCCTGCGTACGCGCTCTTCCACAGTCTTCCGGAGGCGTACGGGGCGGTGAAGGCGCTGAACTCGTTCGTGATGTCCCTCGCAGCGATCCCGGCGTACCTGCTCGCGCGACGGGTCGTCGGCCGAGGTTTCGCGCTGCTCGCCGCGCTGCTCGCGGTCGCGATCCCGTCGCTCGCGTACACGGGCACGGTGATGACCGAGAACGCGTTCTACCCGCTGTTCCTCGTCGTGACGCTCGTGCTCGTGCTCGTGCTGGAGGAGCCGGCCCCGATCCGCGTCACCTTCCTCGTGCTCCTCGTCGCACTGGCCTTCGCGACGCGCGTGCAGGCGATCGCGATCGTTCCGGCGGCGCTCCTCGCGCCGCTGCTCCTCGCGGTCTTCGAGCGGCGTGGGCTGCGTCCGACGCTCTCGCGCTACCGGTTCCTGTACGGGGGGTTCGTCGCGCTCGGCGCGCTCGCCCTCCTCGTCCAGCTCGTCGGCGGACGGTCGCCGCAGGATCTCCTCGGCGCGTACTCACCGGTTGGGGACGTGAGCTACCACGCGGGAGACATCCTGCGCTATCTCGTCTGGCACGCGGCCGAGCTCAGCCTGTACGTCCTCGTCATCCCGCTCGCCGCGACCATCGTGCTCGTCGGCCGGGCCCGCTCGCTCGACGCTCGCCTGCAGGCGTTCCTCGCCGCGACGGTCGCACTCACCGTGTGCCTGGTGCCCGTCGTGGCGGCGTTCGCCTCGCACTTCTCGGACCGGATCGAGGAGCGGAACATGTTCTACGTCGCGCCGCTCTTCTCGATCGCGCTCCTCGCGTGGGTCGAGCGCGGAGCGCCACGACCCCGCCTGCTCGCCCCCGCTGCCGCCGTCGCCTCGGGGGCGCTCGTGCTCCTCGTCCCGTTCGACCGCTTCCTGACGACGTCAGCGATCACGGACACGCTGATGCTGCTGCCCTTCTGGTCGCTCGAGGACCGCATCGGGTCGGGCTGGATCACGTTCGCCGCCGCCGTGCTCGCGGTCGCGCTCGCGGCGGCGTTCCTGTTCGTGCCGCGCCGCTACGCGCTCGCGCTTCCGTTCGTCGTGCTCGGGCTCTGGGCGGCGGCGTTGAAGCCGATCTGGTGGGGGACGCACGGGTTCGAGCGCTTCTCCCGCGGGTCGCTGTTCCAGGGCATCCGCGCGAGCCATCGCGACTGGATCGACCGTGCGCTCCCGGACGGCGCCCGGGCGGCGTTCCTGTGGACGGGGCGCACCGACCGGCTGACGGTGAACCAGAACGAGTTCTTCAACCGCTCGGTCGGACCCGTGTACTACGTGACCGCTCCGACTCCGGGTGGCCTGCCGGAGACCAGAGTGCGGGTCGACCCGGTGACGGGCGCCGTGACGCTGCCGAACGGCGCCCGGGTCGACACGAGGTACCTCGTCGTCGACTCGTCGTTCGAGCCCGACGGGACGCGGCTCGCGCAGGACAAGGGCTGGGGCGTCACGCTGTGGCAGGTGCGCCCGCCCCTCGTCTCCGCCGTCCGGGTCGACGGCCTCTACCCCAACGACACCTGGTCGGGAAAGAGGGTGACCTGGCTCCGGCGGCGCTGTTCGCGCGGCGGCCTCGTCGTGACGATGTCGAGCGACCCGAGCCTCTTCCTCGGGCCGCAGACCGTGGTCGCCCGCTCGGAAGGCAAGGTCGTGGGTCGCGTCCGGTTCCAGCCGGATTCCGTCGGGGTCATGAGGATCCCCGTCATCCCGCGAGAGGGGAGCGATCGCTGCACCGTCACGTTCAGAATCACGCCGACCGCGATTCCGGCGAAGGTCACGGGCGGCGGGAACCCGGACATGCGCGTCCTCGGCGTCCACTTCGACCGCTTCGTCTACAGGCCGAGCCCGTGAGGCGACCGGGAACGTGAGGATCGCGTTCGACGTGAGCCCGTTGAGCCATCCGGCAACGGGGATCGGGAACTACCTTCGCGGGTCCCTCGCCGGGCTCGTGGAGGCGTCGACGGGCGAGCACGAGGTCGTCGCGTTCGCGCCCTCGAGCATCCGCGGGCCCGATCGGATCCGGGAGGCGATCGCGGGCATCGACGTGGAGCTCAGAACCTGGCGCCTGCCGTACTCGCACGCGATCCGGACTACGTGGAGCGAGATCGGACATCCCGTGGCCGAGCGACTCGTCGGTCCCATCGACGTGCTCCACTTCTCCGACTGGATGTATCCGTCCCAGCGAGGCGGCGTGCGCGCGACCACGATCCATGACCTCGTTCCCGTGCACCATCCCGACTGGGTCACACCGCGCACCCGCGCGATGCACGGCCGGAAGTACCGGAACGCGGCGCGCACGTGCGACGTCGTCTTCGTGAACTCGGAGTTCACGGGGCGGGACGTCACCGAGACGCTCGGTGTCCCGCCGAGCCGGATCCGGGTCGCGCACCCGGGTGTCGGGCGCGTCTTCACGCCTTTCGGCGAGGCCGCCGATCTCGGCGCTCCGTATGTCCTCACGGTCGCGGCGCCCGAGCCGAGGAAGAACCTCGCGGTGCTCGTCGCCGCGCATGCGCGGCTCGACGGTCTGCTCCTCGCGGTCGCCGGCGGCGACTGGGAGACCGACGCGGCGGGGCTCGATGCTCCCGGGATCCGACGGCTCGGATACGTGCCCGACGACGAGCTCGCACGTCTCTACCGGGGTGCCGCGGCCGTCGCCTACCCCTCGCGGTTCGAGGGATTCGGGATGCCGATCGTCGAGGCGATGGCCTGCGGCGCTCCGGTCGTTTCGTCCTCTCATCCCTCGCTGGACGAGGCGAGCGGCGATGTCGCGCTCCGCGCCGACCCGGACGACTCCGACGACTTCGCGGACGCGATCCGTCGCGCTATCTCCGACCGCGAGCGACTGGCCGCCGCCGGCATCGAGCAGGCGAGTCGGTTCACCTGGCGGTCCGTCGGCGAGACCTTCCTCCGCGGCTACCAGGAGGCCGCTCCGTGAGAACGGACGGGGAGGTCGTCATCGTCGTGTCGCGTCCCAAGCCGGACTTCCTGGTGCTCCTGCGCTCGCCGGAGAAGCTGGGCTACTGGCACCTCGTCGCCGGGGGCATCGAGAAGGGCGAGTCGCCCCGGGACACGGCCGTCCGCGAGCTCGAGGAGGAGACGGGCCTGCGTGCGGCCGGCTCGATCGAGGCGCTCCCGCTCGAGCTCGGCTATCAGCGGCCGCCCGAGCTCGGCGGCGCCCGGGTGACCGTCCACCCGTTCTGGGTCGAGGCGGAGTCGGGCTGGGAGCCCGCCCTGAACGAGGAGCACGTCGACTACCGCTGGTGCGACGCGGCCTGCGCTGTCGAGCTCCTCGAGTACCCCGAGCCGCGCACCGCCCTCCAGCACATGGCCGACCGACTCGGAGTGACGGCATGAGGGTCGGGATCGACGTCTCCCCGCTGGTCCAGACGCGCGCGGGTACCGCTCGGCACGTCCGCGGGCTCGTCTCGGCGCTCCGCGGCCGGCCCGACGTCGACCTCGAGCTCCTCTCGTTCGGGGGCGCGGGTCGCGCGTCCAGCGTTCTCCGGGATGCTCTCTGGTATCCCGAGGGCCTGTCGCGGACGGCGCGCGGGCTCGACCTCCTCCACTGCACGACGTTCCGCGGGCCGCGGAGGCCGCGGATCCCGACGGTGCTCACCGTCCACGATCTCGCCCTCCTGCGCGCGCCCGCAGCCTTCCCCCGCTGGCACCGGCTGTACGGGAAGACCGGTCTTCGGTCCGTGCTCCTGGCGGCCGACGCGGTCGTCGCCGTCTCCGAGTTCACGCGCGACGAAGTCGTTGCGGCAGGGGTTCCCGCGGAGCGGATCCGTGTCGTCCCGAACGGCGTCGACGAGATCTTCACGCCGGTCGGGCCCCGAGCGGACGGAGACTACGTCCTCGCCGTGGCGACGCTCGAGCCGCGCAAGAATCTCGGCCGCGTGGTCGAGGCCGCGCGCCGCGCTGGTGCCGAGCTCCGCGTCGTGGGCGCGCGGGGGTGGGGCGGCGTGGACGTCTCTGGGTGGGTCGGCGAGCTCCCGGACACGGAGCTCGCCGCTGCCTATCGAGGCGCTCGTGTCGTTCTCTATCCGTCGCTCTACGAGGGATTCGGGCTGCCGGTGCTCGAGGCGATGGCGTCCGGCACTCCCGTCGTCACGTCGTCGGGAACCGCGATGGAGGAGGTGGCCGGGAGCGCGGCGGTCCTGGTGGATCCACTCGACGTGGACGCGATCGCCCAGGGGATCGCAGAGGCCGACGCGAGCCGTGACGAGCTCGTCCCGGCTGGGATCGAGCGTGCGTCCGGCTTTACATGGAAGCGCTCCGCGGATGAAGTCGAGGCGTTGTGGCGGGAGCTCCGGGAGTGAGCCTCGTGGTCGTGGACGCCGACGTGCTCGGGCGGCGGCGAACCGGGGACGAGACGTACGTCCGGAACCTCCTTCGCGAGCTGTCCGTGCTGGCGCCCGCAGCCGGTGTGCGCCTCGCCGCGGTGACACGGCGTCCGGATCTCGCGCCGGAGGGAATCGAGGCGGTCGTCCTCACGACGCCATCCCAGGAGCTGCGGATGGCGTGGTCGCTTCCGCGTGCGCTCCGCCGACTCGGCGCGTCGCTCTGTCACACGCAGTACGCGCTGCCGCTGCGAGCGCCATGTCCCTGCGTGGTCACCGTCCACGACCTCTCGTTCGAGCGGCAGCCCGAGCTGATGGGGAGAAAGGATCGCTTCGTCTTTCGCCGACTCGTCCCGCGCGCGGTACGCGGGGCCGCGCGCGTCCTGACCGTGTCCGAGCGCACGAAGCGCGACCTCGTGGAGCTCTACGGCGTCCCGCCGGATCGGGTCGTCGTGACGCCCAACGGAGTCGACCCCGCATTCGCTCCCGGTCCGGGTCCCCATGACTACGTGCTGGCGGTCGGGGCGATCCAGCGGCGAAAGGACCAGCTCGCAGCGCTGCGCGCAGCG
Organism: uncultured Actinomycetes bacterium; assembly: GCA_963708265.1. Lineage (GTDB taxonomy): Bacteria > Actinomycetota > Thermoleophilia > Gaiellales > Gaiellaceae > GMQP-bins7. The sequence continues at coordinate 601,730 of CAVPSC010000001.1, forward strand.
AGTGCGGTGGGCCTCCCGCTCGTCGTCGCCGGGCCGGAGAAGGACGCGGCCGTCGCGGCGGAGCTCCGTCGGGACGGCGCTCGGCTCGAGGGGTACGTCGACGCGACGCGGCTCGCCGAGCTCTATCGCGGGGCCGCCTGCCTCGTCCAGACCTCGCGGTACGAGGGCTTCGGCCTGCCCGTGCTCGAGGCCATGGCGAGCGGCACGCCCGTCGTCGCCGTTCGCGAGCCCGCGGTCGAGGAGGTCGCGGGCGACGCGGCAGTGCTCGTCGACGGCTCGGAGCTCGCGGCCGGCATCCGGACTGCGCTGGCCGAGCGCGATCGCCTCGTCGCGGCGGGCCTCGAGCGTGCGCGTGCATTCAGCTGGCGCGCAGCGGCGGAGAAGACCCTGGCCGTGTACTGCGAGGTACTCGCTCGATGAGCACCGCCAGCCTGTGGCTCGCCCCCTTCTTCCTGACTTCGTGGGGAACCCCCAGGTTCCCCACCCCCTTCCCCCCTCACCGGTCGGAGGCCGACCCGTGAGCGTCTCCGCGGTCGTCGTCTCGCACGGACACGCACCCGAGCTCGCCCGGCTGCTCCCGGTGCTCGTCCCGCAGGTCGACGAGACCGTCGTCGTCTCGAATCTCCCTGGCTCGGTGGCGGAGCCGCTCCCGGACGGCGTCCGCGTGCTCGAGAACCCGCAACCGCTCAGCCTCGCGGCGAACGTCAACCTCGGCATCGCCTCGACTTCGGGCGACGACGTTCTCGCCGTCAACCCGGACGCGGTCCCAGAGCCCGGCGCCGTCGCGACGCTCGTGGCGTTCGCCGACGCGCACCCTCGCTGCGGGATCGCGGGCCCGCAGATGCGCTGGCCGGACGGAACCTGGCAGCCTTCCCGGCGGGCATTCCCCACGGTGCGGGGGACGCTCGTCCGCCGCACGCCTCTCCGACGCCTTCGGCCCCCGTACGAGCGCCAGCGCGAGCACTACGGTCTCGACGAGCGGCCGATGGAGCCGGTCGAGGCGGACTGGCTCCTCGGTGCATTCCTCCTCATGCGCCGGACGATGCTCGCCGAGCTCGGCGGCTGGGATTCCGGATTCCGCCACTACTGCGAGGACATCGACCTCTGCTACCGGGCGATGCTGGCCGGCTGGGAGCGCTGGTACGTGCCGGCCGCGGTGGTCGTCCACGACTACGCCGCCGTCATCGACCACGCGTTCCTCTCGCGTCACACGCTGTGGCACCTGCGCGGGATGACCCGCTTCGTGCGGAAGCACCCCGAACGGCTACTCGCGCTGTGACGAAGGAAGACCAGTACGCGCAACAGGCGGAGGCGTGGACCGAGCGACAGTACGCGGACGCCGCCTCGTATCTGGCTCACCGGGCGAATCTCGTCGTCGCGCTGGGGCCGGGCCTCGGGCCGGGCGACGAGGTTCTCGACCTCGCGTGCGGCGACGGCGGCCTCGGCGAGCTCCTCCTCGCTCGCGGGCTCCGGTACCGCGGAGTCGACTCGACGCCGGAGATGGTGGCGGCAGCGAGAGAGCGCCTGGCCGGTCGGGCCGAGTTTGCGGTGGGCGACCTGAACGACTACGAGCCGCCCGCTCCGGTCGCGGCGACCACCATCTTCCGGGCTATCTACTACGCCCGCGACCGGCGGGAGCTCTTTCGCCGCATCGCGAGCTACACGGAGTCGAAGCTCGTCTTCGATCTCAACCCGCGGCAGTACGAGCTCGATGACGTGCTCGCCGATCTTCGGGCCGCAGGCCTTGAGCAGGTGGTGATGCGGCCGTTCTTCGTCCCGCAGACCGTCGCTCTGCCGCGTGCGCTCGTCGCGACGGCACGCACGCTGGAGCGCTGCGGCCCGCTCGCGCGGCTCGCGCTTCGCTTCCGCTTTACGTATCTCGTCGCGGCGTCGCGCTAACGGAAGAGCGACTGGAACCCGACCTTCGTCACCTGCGCGCCCAGGTCGCGCCGGTCGCTGTTCGTCGGGTCGACCTCGTTCGGGGAGAACGTCGGCGCCACCGCAAACTCCATGCGCCACGGGACGTCGGGCGGGGCGAGCGTGACCGTCGGCGCCGTGGTGCAGTCCTTGACGACGACGGTCTTCCGGCCGGTGACGTGGCCGATCGCCGGCTGCTTATCCGGTCCGACGCCAACAGGCCCGATCCGCACCGTGACCCGACCGACCGTACGCTTCCCAGGGCTCGGACACCAGCCGATCCGCGAGAGCTGCAGCACGGCGAAGCCGGGCCCGTCCTGCGACACGTCGTACCGCGTGTACGAGCCGCGCGCGACGTTCGGCTCGTCCGTCGTCCCGGTCAGCCAGTGGTCCGACGAGACCCCCGTGGCGGCCGACTGCAGGCGCAGCGGGCCGCCGTCCACCCGGTACAGCGTGTCGGCGCCCTTCTTCGCGACGATCGGCGCGCGCAGCTCGACGCCGTTCAGGGCGAGGGCGTACTGCGTTCCCGGCGCCGGGTAGAGCGTCCCGTTCGCCGCGGCGAGGTCGGGCGTGAGGATCGGGCCGCCGACGTTGATGGCGGTGCCGTCGAGGCTCCACATCTTCCGGATCGACGTGTTGAAGAACTCGGCCACCTGGATGTTCGTCGGATCGGCGATCTGCTGCCCGAGCACGACCGTCGAAGCGCCACCGGGGGTCGCCTGGTCGACCCAGTCGAGCGCTCCCGGGATGTTGCTGACGGATCTGCCGCGAGAGGCGCTGCTCGCCCGAGGCGGCATACACCTCCGCCGTGAGGCCCCACGTCACGACGATCACCGCCGCAACCCCGGCGACGACGCGGAACGCGAGTCGAGCCGCGGCGCAGCCAGCGGAGGGCGAGTACGACGCCGATCGCGAGCACGCACGACGACGATGAGGGCGGTCTCGATCCGTCCGTGCGGCCAGCCCCACTTGCGGTTGGCGAAGGCTGCGATCGAGAGGCCGTGCGCCTCGTAGTACGGGTAGTTGCTGAGCTCGAGGGGTGTGGCGGCGACGACGTAGACGGTGAAGACGGCTCCGACCGCGATCGCCCACCAGCGCCCGACGCCGCGCTCGATCGCGAGGGCCGTCGACGGCGAAGAGCGGCGGCGCCAGGTAGATCACGTTCCGCTCGACGATCTGCGTGGCGAAGACCGTCGACAGGTAAGCGCCCTTGATGCCCGCGTACCAGACGAAGGTCGCGAGCGCAGCCGACCGTCGTCGTCACGAACGCTCGTGTCTTCGGGTCTGGCGGCTCGTCCTTCGGACGTGCGAGCGCCGAGATCCCGGCGACGAGCGGAAGGATCCCGATCCCGATCGCGAGCGCCCCGATCGCCGACACGCCGTGGTCGAAGATGCGGTCCTTGTAGTAGAGGGTCGTGTTCCGCCAGCTCGTCGACAGGTGGCTCATGACGGCGGAGAACGTCACCGCCACGCCGACGACCAGAGCGGCGGCGCCGACCCAGTCCCAGGTCGACCAGGTCGAGCGCCAGCGCCGTCCGCGCTCGGATTGCCAGGCGATCCAGAGGAGGCCCAGCGCGAGGACGGCGAACAGCACGACTAGCTGTGTCCGAGTGGCCGCGGACGCGGCCGACACGATCACCGCGGGAAGAAGCGTCCTCCAGTTCGGTCGCACCAGGGAGCGCGCGATGAGGAAGAGCGCGAGCGTCGCGAGCGGGTAGGCGAGCGGCTCCTCGACGAGGATCGGGGAGTACGCGAGCGCCGGCACCGCAGTCGCGCCTCCGGCGGCGGCGAGCGCGTACCACGGCGAGACGACGAGTCGGGCGAGGGCGTACGCCGGGAAGACCGTCGCCGTCATCGTCAGCACGAGCAGGAGCTTGGCGGCCGAATACTGTGCCGCCGTCGTGCCGAGCCACCACACCGGCGCGAGGAAGTACGCGACCAGGGAGGCGAGGCCATACGGCACTCCGCGCCTCGCAGCCTCGCCCGTGTGGGCGATCGCCCGGGAGAGCTGTGCCATCTCGCCCTCGTCCGTGAAGATCGTCGGCACGGGTCGGTTGGACGCCTGCCACGCGTACAGCGCCGCGAGCGCGAAGTAGACGACGAGGAGCGGGATCGCCTTCTGCAGCCGGGCGAGAGCGTCGGGCTTCTCAGGCCCGCTCCGCTGCGCCGGCTCGCTCACCGAAGCGACGCCTCGACGCGGCCGGGAGCGGTGAACTCGGTGCTCCGCCGGACGATCCGGCAAGGGATCCCGGCGTTCTCCGACGCCTCGACCACGGCGTCGAGCCGCTCCTGCGAGGCGCCCGGAATCGTCACCAGCACCTCGTCCGGACGTGCGCTCGCGATCGCGCGCGCCGTCTCGTCGAGCGCACCGACCACGGTCACGCCCAGGATGCGCCGCCGCCGCACACGGGGGTTGTCGTCGAGGAAGCCGACCACGCGGGCCTCGTGTGCGTCGTGGAGCTCACGCGCGAGCCCGCGCCCCGCCCTGCCGGCGCCGACGATGAGCACGCGGCGCTTCCTACCGCGGAGCGCGCGTGCCTCTGGGAGCAGCCTGAGGGTGAGCCGTGACGCCCCGATGAGCCCGGTGCACAGCATCGCGTAGACGACGAAGATCTCGAGAGCCGGGAACGAGCCGATCGGGCGCAGCGCCTGCACGATCAGCGAGGAGAGGAGCGCTGCGCCGCCGCACCCGAGGGCGAGCGGGATGACGTCGCGGGCTGTTGCGTACCGCCAGACGCGGCGGTACACGCCGAGCGCGACGAAGAGGGCGTACTGGGTCGCCAGGAGGATCGGAAGCGTGGAGAGGAACACCGACCGCTCGAAGTCCGTCCCCTGCCCACCGATCACGAGGAGATAGGCGGTGAGGAACGACACGCAGATGAGCACGAAGTCGACGACGACCTCGACCAGGCGCCGCGGCTCGGCGACGAGCGCGTGCCAGAGCGACGGCGCCGGTGAGGCCGTGCCTTTCCGCGAGCGCTCCTCGAGGTCCGAGAGAAAGCTCGCGAACTGGACGAGCAGCACGAACGTGAGGAGGACGCCCACGGCCGTCAGGCGGGCGTTGTCGAGCACGTTGTAGGCGAGTGCCGTGCCACCGATCGCCGCAGCGACGAGAGCGAGGAGGAGCACGGCGTTCGCCTCCGAGAGCCCGTAGTACACGAGCCGGTGCGACGAGTGGTCGCGGCCACCCTGGGTGACCGGCCGCCGCTGAGCGAGCCGCACGGTGGTGACGAGCGTAGTGTCGAGGAGCGGGACCGCGAGCACGAGGAGCGGCAGCAGGATCGTCGCGACGGTGGCTCCGGCGACGGTCCAGCTCGATGCGAGTGCCAGCGAGGCGAGCCCGAACCCCACCACCTGGCTCCCCGAGTCGCCCATGAACAGTGCGGCCGATCTCCCCGGGCGGAGGTTGAACGGCAGGAACCCGATGCACGCGAGCCCGAGCGAGAGCGAGAGGACGAGCACCGTGTCGTTCGGGTGCTGCGTCACCGCGTCGATCGCGAAGTAGGCGCATGCGATCGCGGCGAGCGTCGCGGCGAGCCCGTCCATGTTGTCGAGCAGGTTGAAGGCGTTCGTGATCCCGACGAGCCACAGGATCCCGATGCCCCATGCGAGCGCCTCGTTCGAGACGATCTCGACCTTCAGCCCGCTCGCGATCACGATGACTGCTGCGGCGATCTGGGCTGCGAGCTTCGCGACGGGGCTCAGGTGACGGAGGTCGTCGACGAGCCCGGCGACGAACAGGAGCGCGACGCCCGCCAGGATCCCGCCGATGTCGCCGCTCCACGGGATCGCGCCGACTGCGACTGCGACCAGCACTCCCGCCAGGAAGCCCGCGAAGATCCCGATGCCGCCGAACGTCGGGATCGGACGCTCGTGCCAGCGCTCACCGGTCGGGACGGAGACGAGCCGCGCGCCCGCACCGGAGCGGAGCAGACTCCAGAGAACCGCGACGGTGACCGGTAACGCCGCAATCGCGATACCCGTATCCACAACGCGGTAAGGGTAGTCGAGGGTGCGGGCACCCTAGACTCAGGACGAGTCGTGACCGTCTACGCCGACGTCTTCCGCTACCGCGAGCTCTTCTCGAGCCTCTTCCGGCGCGACCTACGGGCCAAGTACAAGGGCTCCGTCCTCGGGCTGGCGTGGTCGCTTCTCCATCCACTCGTCCTCATGGGCGTCTACCTACTCGTCTTCTCGCTGCTCTGGAAGGTGGCCGAGGTCGGGACGAGCGACTACTGGCTCTTCCTGCTCTGCGGGCTTCCGGCATGGGTCTTCTTCGCGACGGCTGTCCAGGCATCGACGCGCAGCCTCCTCGAGAACGCGAACCTCATTCGCAAGGTGCGCTTCCCGCGGCAGCTCGTCCCGCTCTCGATCGTGGCGACGAACCTCGTCGCCTTCGGCGTGATGCTGGTGGTCGTCCTCGTCCTGAGCCTGATCGTGCACCCCGAGGCGCGGTCGACGGCCTGGATCGCGATCCCGATCGGCGCGCTCTTCGCGTGCCTCGTGGCGGGCGTCGCTCTCGCGCTCGCGTCGCTGAACGCGCTCTACCGCGACGTCGAGCACCTGATCGCGGCGCTCCTCTTACCGTGGTTCTTCCTCACGCCGGTGCTCTACAACGTCGACAACCTTCCGGGCGTCGGCCAGTATCCGGTCGCGGGGTTCCTCCTCCGCTGGGTGAACTTCCTCACGCCGCCGATCGAGGCGATGCGGGCGGCGCTCTTCTACGGGGACGTGCCGAGCGCGGCGCAGATCGTCTACGTCTCCGTCTCGGCGGTGGTTGCGCTCGCGGTCGGCGGCTACGTTTTCAGTCGCTCGGACGACCGGATCGCCGTCGAAGTCTGACGACGGCGTTCCCGTCGAAGAGCGCGTCGGCGCCGGAGTAGGCCGGGAGCTCGTCGTGCCGCACCGGGTCGAGCCCGGCGATGAGCGACGGGAAGAGGAGCGGTGACGAGAAGCGCGGGTTGCGGCCGCCGCCCGGAGCCCACGCGGCGAGCTTGTGCCGTTCCGCTCGCCCGCGCACGCCGCCGCCGACCGGCTCGATCGAACCGCCGACGACCGCGAATCCCTCCTCGTGCCCGTCGAGCAGCCGACGCGACCAGTCGGGAGCGGGGAGCGCCTCGGGGACGAGATGCGCAAAGGCGACGGCATCCTCGGAGACGAGCGCCTCCTCCTGCACCGCGAGCGCCGCCTCGAGCTCGCCGTCCGCCGTCCCGTGGATCACCACCGCGAGGCGCCGCTCGGCGATGCGGGGTCGCACCTCGACTGCGAGTTCGAACGGCAGCGACCCCACCTCCTGTAGCCAGAAGCGCTGCTCCTCGACGAGGTCGAACGCGAGCCGGTACTCGCCCGGCGGCCGCGGCGCGAGGACGAGAGCGTCCAGCTCCACCGATCCTCCGGGCTCGACAGCGTGCGGAAACGGCGTCCGGATCCCGTCCCAGACGATCGGGTTCCCGAGGGTGTCCGACCAGTGGTAGGCGAGCTGCAGACCTTCCTTCCCGTGCGACTGCCACTTGGCGGACCCAGCGTTCTCGAGACGCAGTCGAGCGCGGCCGGGAACGCCCGCGCGGGGCGTGTCGAGCTCGTAGGCGAGCCAGCGCACGGCAAGCGGTCCCGCCGGCACGGCGTGCTCGCCGATGCGCTCCACTATGCCCTGCGCAAGGGCGGAATCCGCTGAGACGCGGATTCCGCCCGCGCGAAGATCCCTGAAGACGGCCGCTTCGCGGCCTTGGCGGAGCGACGCACAGGTCGCGCGGTGGGTCGAGGTGCGGATTCCGCCCGCGCGGAGATCCCCGAAGACAGCGGCTTCGCAGCCTTGGCGGAGCGACGCACGGCTCGCGCGGTGGGCCGAGGTGCGGATTCCGCCCGCGCGAAGATCCCTGAAGACGGCCGCTTCGCGGCCTTGGCGGAGCGACGCACGGCTCGCGCGGTGGGTCGAGGTGCGGATTCCGCCCGCGCGAAGATCCCTGAAGACGGCCGCTCCGCGGTCGCAATGCAGTTCCGCATCGACCACTAGTCTAGGTCCTGGTGCGAATGGGCGAGATCAGCGTCGAAGCGGTGTCGCGACGCTTCCGCATCCACGCCCGCGACGCCCGGACGCTGAAGGATCTCTTCGTCCAACACGGCAGGACGGAGGCGACCGAGGTCTGGGCGCTGCGCGACGCCTCGATGGATGTCGCCCGGGGGGAAGCGGTCGGGCTCGTCGGACGGAACGGCTCGGGGAAGACCACGCTCCTCCGCCTCGTCGCCGGCATCATCAAACCCACCTCCGGTCGGGTCGCGGCTCAGGGCCGGATCGGCTCGCTGCTCGAGCTCGGCGCAGGCTTCCATCCCGACTTCACGGGTCGAGAGAACGTCTTCCTGAACGGCGCGATCCAGGGGCTGCGGCGTGCTGAGATCCGCAAGCGCTTCGACGAGATCGTCGCCTTCGCGGAGCTCGAAAACGCCATCGACCGGCCGGTCCGCACGTACTCGTCGGGGATGACGATGCGCCTCGGCTTCTCGATCGCCGCGTTCCTGGACGCGGACATCCTGCTCCTGGACGAGGTGTTCGCGGTCGGCGACGAGGCGTTCCAGCGGAAGTGCTTCGGCCGGATCTTCCGGTTCAAGCAGGAAGGCGGGACGATCGTCTTCGTCTCGCACGACGCGCAGGCGGTCGAGCGCCTCTGCGAGCGGTCCGTCTTCCTCGAAGGCGGACGAGTCGCGTTCGACGGTCCGACGCGTGAGGCGGTGACGCGGTACCGGCGCGTGCTCGCCGACGAGATCGACCCCGCCGAACGGGGAGCCGGGCTGCGCGAGTGGGGCTCGGGCGAAGCGACGATCACCTCCGCGGTACTGCTCGGGGCCGAGGGCGGCGAGCGCCTCCAGTTCCTGTCCGGGGAGCCCTTCGCGCTTCGGGTAGGGGTCGCGGCGGGCGACGAACTCGCGCCTCCGCGCCTCCAACTCGAGCTCCGCGACGATGCCGGCACGCTCATCGCCGGCGACGCGGTCGACCTGAGAGAGCTCGGCTGGGACGGCGCCCGCGGCGAGCGAGCCGTCCGCTTCCAGCTCGGCGCGCTGCCGCTCGCCGAGGGTCGGTTCCACCTCCGGCTCGGGCTCACCGACGCGTCCGGCGAGCGTCTTTACCACTGGCTCGATGACGCGCTCGTCTTTGTCGTCTACCCTGGGAAGGAGGAGAGGGGGGTCGTCCGGTTTGAAGGGAGCTGGGCGATCGAGGCGAACACAGCGAGTCGATGACCTCACGGACATGTCCGGATTGGCCGAGTTTGATGGAGCTCGCCTCGGACCTGCAGTTCAAGCACTACACCGTCGCGGAAGCGCAGCTTCCGGCCGACGCCCTGGCGCGCATCTCCCACGTCACGCTCGGCGACCTGGAGCTCTGCTGCGACCTCGACCACCACGTCTTCAACGCGGAGCACACGAACTCCGAGGTGTGCGAGGCGCTGAAGGCGTCGCACTGGTTCGACCTGCGCGAGTGGGCGACGTCGGGGCCTGGCGCGTCGCACGCCGCCTGACTCGGCGAGCTGCGTCGTCATTACGCTTGCATCGCGTGCCGACGATCGTCGTCCCCTGCCGTGGTGACGCCAAGAGGCGGCTCTCGCCTTCGCTTCGGGCCGGTGTCGCGATCGCCATGCTCGGTGACGTCGTCGAGGCCGCCAGCCGAGTCGCGCGGGTGATCGTCGTCACCGACGATGTCGACGTCGTGCCGACCGGAGCGGAGGCTGTCGCGGATCCGGGCGGAGGGCTCGGCGCGGCCGTGGCGGCGGGACTCGCCGGGCTCGACGGCCACGCGCTCGTCGTCAACGCGGATCTCCCCTGCGTCACGTCAGCTGCGATCGCACGGCTCGCTGCGTCCGGCTTGGCCCTCGTCGAGGCGCCGGACGGGACGACGAACGCGCTCTCGCTCCCTTCCCGGCATCACTTCGCGCCGCTCTATGGCCCGGGAAGCGCGGCCCGCTTCCGCGCCCACGCGCCCTTCCGCACCGTACGGATCCCCGAGCTCGAGCTCGACGTCGACGTCGACGACGACCTCGAACGTCTGCCCCTCGACGTCGGCCCGCGGACGCGTACGCTCCTCGCCGTTCACGTGTGAGAGTCGCGCTTCTCTCGGGTGGCGTCGGCGGCGCCCGCTTCGCGCGCGGGCTCGTGGACGTGCTCGCGCCGGACGAGCTGACGATCGTCGGGAATGTCGGGGACGACGTCGAGATCCTCGGATTGCACGTGTCGCCGGACCTCGACAGCCTGCTCTACACGCTCGCCGGTCTCTCCGACGAGAAGCGTGGCTGGGGGCGGGCAGGGGAGACGTGGACTGCGCTCACGTCCTCCGCGGCCTGGGGTGGAGACGACTGGTTCCGGCTCGGCGACCTCGACATCGGGCTCCATCTCGTCCGGACGCAGGCGCTGCGAGCAGGCGCCACGCTGTCGGCGGTCACGGCGGAGCTCGCCGAGCGCGCCGGGCTCATGGTGAGGCTCGTCCCCGCGACGGACGATCGTTTGCGGACGCAGGTGGTGACTCCTGCCGGCACGTTCTCGTTCCAGGAGTGGTTCGTCGGCCGCGGTCACCGCGACGACGTCGACGGGGTCTTGTTCGAGGGCGCGAACGAGGCCCGAGCTGCGCCGGGCGTGGTCGACGCTCTCGAATCGGCCGCTGCGATCGTGGTCGCGCCGAGCAACCCGTACGTCTCCATCGCCCCGATCCTGGCGGTCGCCGAGGTCCGCGCCGCCGTCGCGCGAAGAGGCGTGCGCTGCGTCGCGGTGAGCCCGCTCGTCGGGGGCGCCGCCGTCAAGGGGCCTGCCGATCGTATGCTCGCGCGCATGGCCGGAGGCACGACTCCCGCGCACGTCGCAGCCTGCTACGAGGGAATCGTCGACGCAGTCGTCGTCGACGAGGCCGACCTTCCCGCCGAGGCGCCCGTCGAACTGGTCGCCACGAGGACGCTCATGGTCGATCGCGCCGCAAGCCGTCACCTTGCCGAAGTCGTCCTGGAGACCGCGTGCGGGTAGCCGTCGTCGGCGGGACGGGCCCCTTCGGGAAGGCGCTCGCGGTGCGTCTTCGCGAGGCCGGGCACGACGTCGTGATCGGCTCTCGCGACGCCGCCCGCGCGGCGACGACCGCCGACGAGCTCGGGGTCCGGGGAGCCGCAAACGGAGCGGCCGTCCGGTCCGTCGACCTCGTGGTGCTGGCGACGAAGGCGGACGCTGCAGTTGCGACTGCGCGGGAGCTTTCGGCTGCGATCGGGAGCACGCCAGTCCTCTGCGTGGCGTCCGAGCTCCGGTTTACGCCCAAGGGCGTCGAGCCGACCGAGGACGCCGTCTCCGTCGCCGTGCGCGTCCAGGAGGCACTCGGAGGGCCGGTCGTCGCGGGCCTCCACTCGCTCGCGGCGTCCAACCTGGGAGCCGACGATCGTCCGGACGAGGACGCGCTGGTGTGCGGTGACGACGAGGCGGCGAAGGCGAAAGCACTCGCGCTCGCTGCGTCTCTCACGGCCGGGAACGCGATCGATGCCGGTCCGCTCGCAAGCGCCCGAACGCTCGAGGGCATGACCGCCATGCTCGTAAACGTGAACCGTCGCTACAAGATCCACGCGGGCATCAGGCTCTCGGGCCTCGATCGAAGGAGATGAGCGGCGAGGTCCGCGTCGTCCCGCTCCGTGGGATCCCCGAGCTGGAGGAAGGAGACGACCTCGCCCTGCATCTCGCCGAGTCCGCGGGGCGCGCCGGCGGATTCGTCGCGGGCGATGTCCTCGTCGTGGCGCAAAAGGCGGTGTCGAAGGTCGAGGGCCGCGTGGTCCACCTCGACGATGTCGAGCCGACCGCGGAAGCTCGTGAGCTCGCCGGCGAGGAGGACGCGCGCCGCATCGAGGTGATCCTTCGCGAGAGCCGGCGAGTCGTTCGCTCGCGTCCGCCGCTTCTCATCGTCGAGACCCGCCACGGCTTCGTGTGCGCGTCCGCGGGCGTCGACCTCTCGAACGCGAAGGGCCGGGACACCGTCGTCCTGCTCCCGGTCGATCCCGATGCCTCGGCGCGACGCCTCAGGGCACGGCTCGCGGCAGTGACCGGCGTCGAACTCGGCGTCGTCGTGAGCGACTCGTTCGGACGGCCGTTCCGGCAGGGGACCACCGACGTCGCGCTCGGGGTCGCGGGGTTCGAGCCGCTGCGCGACCTCCGCGGCACCCTCGACGCGACCGGGTACGAGCTCCACGCGACGCAGATCGCCGTCGCGGACGAGATCTCCAGCGCCGCCGAGCTCGTCATGGGGAAGGCGGCCGGGGTACCGGCTGCGATCGTGCGGGGCGTCGCCACACGCGGAGACGGCAGCGGAGCCGATCTCCTCATGCCGGCCGAGCGCGACCTCTTCCGCTGAGGCGCGGCGCTAGACTCGCGCCGTGCGTCGGTACGCGATCTGGGGGACCGCAACCTCCCCCGAGCAGGAGGAGTGGGTGCGGTCGATCGGCAAGCAGTTCGAAGCCGACGACTTCGCCTACGTCGAGGACGTCGCCGATGCGGACTTCGTGCTCAACATGTTCGACGCGGTCGACCCGAAGGCGTTCCGGCGCGCGTCGAGAGGCACATACTCCGCCGCGTTCTACGAGCTCGACGAGGCTCCCGACGACGCCCTCAAGGCGAGCTACCCGATGCTCGTCCGCACCCTCTCGAACGTCGTGCTCCTACGCGTTCCGGGCAAGGGAGTCTGGTTCACGACGATGGAGCAGGGGACGTATCACGTCACCGAGGACGCGGCAGCGATCTACGAGCGTCTCGAGCCCCTCGCGACCTCGCGGCTCGTCATCGACAACGAGTGGATCCCCGATCTCGAGCCCGAGCTCTGGGACGGAGACGAGATCAGCGCGGACATCGGCGAGGCGGGAAAATGGCTGGACGAGCTCGATCTCCTTCCAGCGCCATTCCCCGTCGAGGAGTACCTCTCCGGCCGTGACCTCCGGCACGTGATGCGGCTGTACAGCGTCGGCGGCCTCTCCTACGGAAACCTCTCGGCGCGAAAGGACGACACCCGGTTCTGGATGAGCGCGTCGGGCGTCGACAAGTCCAAGCTCGAGAACGTCGGCACCGATCTGCTGATGGTCAAGGACTTCGACGACGATCGCGGCGTCATCGTCCTCAGCGTTCCGCCCGGGATCGAGCCACGGCGGGTCTCGGTCGACGCGATCGAGCACTGGATGATCTATCAGGCACATCCCGACGTCGGTGCGATCCTGCACGTGCACGCCTGGATGGAGGGCATCGCCGCGACGGACGTGAACTATCCGTGCGGCACGCAGGAGCTCGCGGTCGCGGTCTCCGATCTCGTCGCGCTGGAGCCCGACCCCGCCCACGCCGTCATCGGGCTTCGAAACCACGGCATCACCTGTACGGGCCAGAGCCTGTCGGAGATCCTCGATCGGGTAGCCCCGAAGGTTCTCCGCCAGGTGCCGATGACATAGGACTCAGCGCGCACGCAGCCGGAGCCCCGTGACGAGGGCGAGTGCCGGCGCGATGAGGATGTCGTTTGCCGCGCACCAGATGCAGATCGCGTCGATCACGAAGAGCTGCAGGACGAGCAGGTAGGCGCTGAACACGAGTCCGACGAGTGCGATCGAGGCAGCTGCGAGCCGCCCCGTCGGCGCATCCCAGACGATGAGGACGAGGATCGTCGTGTAGGCGACGAGACCGAGCAGCGCGACCGGTATCCCCGCGAGCTCGGAATAGGACGACCGCTGGACGGTCTCGCAACCCCCGCCGCGGACGCAGACGAGCGACGCGTCGCCATAGTGGACCACGGTCAGGTATCCGGCCACGCCGATCCCCGCGAGCGCGAGCAGCCCGGCGGCCACCCTCAACGAGCGGTCGCTCAACCCTTGAGAGCGTCGTCGAGCGCCGAGCGGAACGCGCTGATATCCAGAGGAACAGACAGGAGATACGGCTTGGTATCGCCCACCTGCACGAGGAACGACGGCGTCTCGCTGAGGCGCTGCGCCTGCACGTGCCGCAAATCCGAGCTGATCATCGCAGTGACCTTCCCGCTCTTCGCATCCTGGAACAGCCGGTCGACGTCCAGTCCCGGGATCTCGCCGGCGAGCCGGCGGACGAGGCCATCGGTCAGCCAGCCGGAGTTCTCGGCTCCCTGATTCCTGTAGAGGGCTTCCTGGAACTGCCACAGCTTGTTCTGGAAGCTCGCGGCCATGAGGAACCGCAGACCCCTGATCGAGTCGGTGCCGATGAAGGGGAACCCGTGGAACTGGGACTTCACCTTCCCCGTACGCACGTACCGGTTCACGATCTCGGGGTAGATGTTGAGCGTGTAGTAACGGCAGGCGGGGCACTGCGGGTCGGCGAACTCGATCAGGGTCACGTTCGCGTTCGGGTTTCCGAGAACACGCCCCGACTGCGGTATCTGGTCGATGTTCACGACCGGGCTCGCCACCGGCGTGGGCGCGTCGTTCTTGCCCAAGACGAGCCCGCCGGCGATGAGGATGGCCGCGGCGCCGAGCGCGACGCCGAACGCGATCCCGATGGTGCGTCGGGACGGTGGCGAAGCGCCCCGCTGGCGGGGAGCTTTCACTGCTGGGGGCTTCGAGGCATGCCGCGTTGCCATCACCCAAGTGTGCCCGTCGAATGCTGTCCCGGGATGCGTAGTCGGCCGCGCGATACACCCGCACTTACACCCCGGGACGAATGGTCGTCCCTCGAACGAGGGAGTAGCCTCGAGGCCATGATCGAGCTGGCCACGGAGAAGAAGGCGACGGTGATCACGCACCGTCAACGCGAGGTCGTGGCACTGATCGCAGCCGGGTGCTCGAACGACGAGGTCGGCGTCAGGCTCGGAATCTCCCCCAGGACGGCCAAGGCGCACTCCGACGTGCTTCGCCAGAAGCTCGGCGTGACGCGCAGACGTCAGATTCCGATCGCCTACCGACTCCTGACGGGCGAGGACCCGATGTCCGTGCACGGCTGGGCTCTCGGCGCCCACCCGGCACGGTGACCCGCGCCTGCGGCGGCCCGACCGCCGCAGGCGCGGATCCGAGGAACGTTGTAGGGTCGGGCCGGGGAAAGCAACGTCCGTCACGAGGATGGGGATGGCTGCGCGAGTCGGGCAGACGAGAATTCTGCAGCGACGCCGGATCATCGAGCGTCCCCGGCTTCTTGCGCTTCTCGACGACTCGAATGCCGGCGTTCGCACCCTGGTCGCCCCGGCCGGCTATGGGAAGACGACGCTCGCCGAGCAGTGGATCGGGACCGGAGGACGTCGAGGGGCGTGGTTCACCGCCCGTCGTGCCTCGTCCGACGTCGCTGCCCTCGCGCTCGGTGTCGCCCGGGCGTCGGTCACGATCGTCGAGGGGTGCGACCTCCGACTTCGCGAGCATTTGAGGGCGGTTCCCGCCCCGGCCGACCGCGTCGACGTTCTCGCCGAACTGCTGGGAGAGGATCTTCAGGAGTGGCCGGGCGACAGCTGGCTCGTCATCGACGAGTATCAGGAGATCTCCCGCGCCGCCGACGCCGAGCGGTTCGTGTCCGCTCTCGTCGACGCGTGCCCGATCAGGCTCCTGATCGCCAGCCGCCAGCGGCCGTCCTGGGTCACGACTCGCGGAATCCTCTACGGGGAGATCCTCGAGGTCAACCAGACAGCGCTGGCCATGGATGCGCACGAGGCAGCCGAGGTTCTGGACGGACGCTCTCCCTCGTCCGCGGCTGGTCTCGTCGCGCTCGCGAACGGCTGGCCCGCGGTGATCGGGCTCGCGAGCGTGCTGTCGCCAGAGATCGATGGCCAGGGACAGGTCCCGGCATCGCTGTACGGGTTCTTCGCGGAAGAGGTGCTCTCCGCCCTCGGCGAGAGCGTGCGTACGGGTCTCGCGACGCTCTCGGTGGCTCCCGTCCTCGATCGCGAGCTGGCCGCGGAGCTCCTCGGCACGGAGGCCGACGAGGTCTGTGAGGCCGCGCTCGACGTCGGCGTCCTCGTCGAGCGCGGTCAGGTGCTCGACCTCCATCCTCTCGCCCGCTCGTTCCTGGAGGAGCATGCCGGCGCGGAGGGCGACCTTCCGACCCAGCCCGCCGTCGAGACATGCGTTGCGTACTACCGGAGGACGCGTGACTGGGATGCCGCCTTCGACGTAATCGCGCGTCGTGGACAGCGTGACATCCTCGAACCGCTCGTCGCCGAGGCGCTGGACGATCTTCTCGACACCGCCCGGCTGTCCACCATCGAGACATGGTGCGCGCTTGCCGAAGACTGGCACCTTGCGGATCCGATCGTCAGCGTCGCCCGGGCCGAGGTCGCACTTCGTCACGGCCGTCACGCAGAAGCGCAGATGTTCGCCGAGGTCGCAGCCACTGGACCGTCGGATTCGACCGTTCGCGCGCTGTCGATCGCCGGCCGCGCTGCACATCTCGCGTCACACGAAGAGGAAGCGCTCGAGTTCTATCGTCGCGGCGAAGTCAGCGCATCCACGGAGGCGGAGCGTCGAGACGCACTCTGGGGCCAGCTCCGGTCTCTCATTGAACTCGAAAGACCGCAGGCTCTCATCGCGCTTTCCGACTTGACAGCCACAGGACTGGCTTCAGATCCGCGTGAGGTCGTTAGAGCAGCCGGTCACCGACTGCACTGCGGTCTGCGGTTTGGCGTTGTCGAACTCGCGGAGGCCGACCGTGCCGCACAACTCTTGAGGATGGTGACCGACCCGTTGGTCACGACATCCTTCGAAAGCGTTTACGCGACGGCGCTCGCGCTAGCAGGTCGCTACTCGGAAGCGCTTGAAGCTGCGGACGCGCTGTTACGAAATGCACGTCGGTACCGGCTCGAGTTCGCGATCCCCTACGCCTTATGTTCCGCCGCGACGGCGCTGGCCGGGTTGCGCGAGTGGGCAGACGCAGAGGAGCGAGTCCAGACTGCCCTTGAGACTGCCCGCACGGCACACGACATGCACGCTGAGCAGATTAGCTTCGCCGTGCTGCTGCGCATCCTTGCTCAACGCGGGCGCCATCAAGACGCATTGATGTTGGAGGTACCAGACCTCCATCATTCATTGCCCGCGGCGCGGGTCGAGGTCCAGTGTTCTCGCGGCATTCCGCTCGCGGTGCTCGGAAGGACCGACGAGGCGCTAGCGCTGATACGCGACTATCGGGAATCGACGCGCGCAGTTGAACCGCTGGTTCTTGGCCAGGCAGTCGAAGCGATCGTGGCGTTGAAAAGTCGGCATGCGGGGGCAAATGAGCTTGTCGAAGCTCTTGAGGAGGTCGCGTTCGGAACAGGAGCGGTCGACCTGCTGGTCACCGCGTACCGATCAAGCCCTGAGCTGCTCGCGGTCCTGCTACGGCGACCTAAGCGTGAGCGAGTCGCGGGTCTCATTCGTCGAGTTCGCGATGACGACTTGACGACAGCAATCGGCCAGCCGATCTCGGCTGACGCAGATCCTCGTGAGCGTCTGACGCGTCGGGAACGCGAGGTGTACGAACTCATCCGTCAGAACCTGACGAATCGGCAGATAGCGGACATCCTCGTGATCAGCGAGAAGACCGTAAAGCTCCACGCGCACCACATCTACGAAAAGGTTGGAACTCACTCACGCGTTGCGCTGGCTCTGCAGGCTGCGCTCGAGCGAACCGATCAGGCGACGTCAGCGACTACGGGCACCGAGTCTGACGAGTCCTCGTAGCTGCTCTGCGCGAATGCACGGAAGTCAGCTCGCCGAGCGACTCGGTAGTCCTCGTCCGCGCTCGCCAGGATCGCTTCGAACGCTGCAACGACCGCTGTGTCGAACTGACTTTCGACGGCCTGCGCGAGGCGCAACCGAGCTACACGACTTTGCATCGCGTCGCGATATGGTCGGTTCGACGTCATTGCGTTGTACGCATCAGCAACGGCGATGATCCGAGAGACGAGCGGAATGTCGTCGCCGAGACGACCGTCGGGATACCCCTGGCCGTCGATGCGCTCATGATGGTGCCGAACCACCGTCGCGATCTCCGAGTACTCGTCCACGTGGGCAAGGATGCGCTCGCCGATCGCCGAGTGCTCTTGCATGTGCCGACGCTCCTCAAGCGTGAGCGCACCCGGCTTTTCGAGAAGCCCCGGCGGAAGACCGATCTTCCCGATGTCGTGGACGAGACCGCAAAGGTACGCGTGCTCCTGGATCACTTCTGGTAGGTCCATGCGCCCTGCAATGTCTCGGGAGTAGATCGCGACGGCCGCTGAGTGCCCGGCCGTGTATTGGTCACGTGCGTCGAGCGTGGCGATGAGCGCCGCGGCGAACTGCAAATTTGCCCGCTCGAGCGTCTCATTGGCCTTTGAAAGCTCAGCGGCGAGCTGTCGCTCGTCCTGATACAGGCCGTACAAGCGCTCAACAGCTAGCGCTGGAACAAGGAACAGAACGAGGGTCCACGGAGAGACCTCGATGTAGATCAGAGCGAGTAGCGCAACAACCGGTGCGTACGCTGGAGGAGCGAGCACAAGGAGCGGCGTTACGGTCCTGGCCGTATCGCGAACCGATCCTCCTCGCACCGCTGTCGTTGTGATCGCGAAGACGATCTCTAATGCTTCGCTCACCAGTGCTCCGATGAGCGTCGCCGCGACCAGCCCGCCAAACTCAGATGGGACCAAGCCGAGCGTTGCTTGTGCCGCTAGACCCGTTGCAGCGCCACCAATGAACCGTGTGCTTGTGTAGGTCGCCCATTTAAGGCGCGGAGCGCGGTCTGGGTCGCCGCGACTCATGAGCTCGGGGTCTCCCAGCATTGAAGCTGCTCCGACGAATCCAGCCGCAAGCGGTCCGAAGACCACCGCTGCAAACAGGGTCGGAAGGACAGAGATCGACTGCTCAGTAGTCTTGGTAAGTCGAATGCTGTTGCGCTCAGCGACGGCGGCAGCTAGGGCGAGCACCGCCACCACGAGTGGCTGCTCGAGCCCATATCCGGCAACGACCAACGCCACAGCGGTCGCGACTGCTGCAGCTAGGAGCAAAAGGACGTAGAGGATCGTTCGCTGCTGCGGTCGGCGCTCCCGACCGCGAAATGCTTGCACCATCCCTCGAACGGGGTATACGATCCGTCTGCCGTCAGTTCCCAATCTAGGAGTCATGCGTATGCGGAGGGGCACGAAAGTCTGGTAGTGCCGTCTCATCCTCGGTTCTCCACTGGTGGTGGGCATCCCTCTTTCGGGGGAAGCAACGGGGGAACGGCCCAGTGGAGAAAGGATGCTGGCGGCTGTAGCTACGCAATGAGCCCACGCCGGAAGCCAACGGCTACGGCGTGGGCTCTGCTGCGCGCTTGAAGCTTCGCGAGCAGGTGCCTGACGTGTGACTTCACCGTCTCTTCCGACAGGAAGAGGCGCTCTCCGATCTCACGGTTGACGAGGCCGTCGGCGACGAGTTGGAGGACCTCGATCTCGCGAGCTGTCGGATCCTGTCCGATCTCCCTCGCCGTCGGAGGCGTGAACGGGATGACCGAGCCGTGCCGGCTCGTGCTGCGGCGCGCCGCAGCCGCCTCGAAGCGGCGGCTGTGATCGCGGTAACGGCTCAGGATCTCCTTGCGCTCGGCGGCGTCCACACCCGCGGTATCGGCGGGCCTCAGTCGGCGCTTTAGGTCACCCTGCTTGCTTTAGCCCGAACGAGGGATGGGAGAAGCCGGCAACTCTTCCGCATCGCATGCGTCTCAACGATCGGGCACAGGCGATTCGGCGGGCCGGTAAGGTGCCAAGGCTCACCGGACGGGAGAACGCATGGAGAAAGGGGAAGCGATGAAACAACGCTTGCTGAACTGGCGGCTGGGTGCACTCGCCGCTCTTGTCGTCCTCGTCGTCGGCGTCGTCGGCGCGGGCGTAGGTCAATCGGCCTTCTCGGGCGGAACTTCGGCCTCGGCCAGCACGCTCGTCGACGGCACGACGGACACGGTGACGAACATCGATCCGGCGGGGACGTACGACTATGGCACGTTCACGCTCGACTTCAACGTCTTCGAGCATTTGATGCAGTACCGCAACAACACCACGCTGGAGCCCGAGCTCGCGACCAAGTGCTTCTCGGTCGGAACGCTCAAGACCTGGCGCTGCAACCTCCGAAAGGGAGTCACCTTCCAGGATGGCTCGTCCTTCGACTCGGCCGACGTGAAGTTCTCGATCGACCGGGTCACCAACAAGCAGATCGAGAAGCAGGCTGCGGCCAACTCGCCGTCGCCTCTTATCGGGAACCTCAAGAGCGTGACGACCAACGGGAAGTACGCGGTGACGTTCCATCTCAAGACCCCCCAGGTCACCTGGCCCGCGATCCTCGCGACGCAGTGTTGCCCGATCGTGCCCAGTGGCGGTGCTTACAAGGGGAACAGTCTGCTCTCGAACTCGGCGCAGCAGGTCGGCACCGGGCCCTACAAGCTCGTCAAGTACACGCCGGGCCAGCAGGCGGTCCTTCAGGCGAACCCGAACTACTGGGGCCCGAAGCCGAGGAACAGCACGCTGATCATCAACTACTACTCGAAGTCGTCGACCATGAAGCTTGCCCTGCAGAACGGCGACATCGACATGGCGTACCAGACCTTCACGCCGACGGAGCTGCAGTCGCTCCAACGCGCGAAGGGCATCCGTGTCTATCTCGGCGCGGGCGGGACGATCCGCTACATGGTGTTCAACGTCACCCGCGCGCCGACGAACAACATCGCGGTTCGCAAGGCGGTTGCCTACCTCATGCCACGGCAGACGATCGCGACCCGGGTGTACCACGGCTTCGTCACCCCGCTCTACTCGATGCCGCCCACCGGCTACCCGTCGCACGTCGACTCGTTCGCGACGACGTACGGGCGCGTACCAAGCGTTGCGAAGGCGAAGGCCGTGCTCACGGCTGCGGGACTGCAGATGCCGTTCCCGCTCGAGGTCTGGTGGACGCCGACGCACTACGGTGACGCATCGGCCGACGAGTACGCGGAGATCAAGCGCGGACTCGAGAAAGGCGGCGTCTTCAAGGTCACGCTGAAGTCGGCGGAGTGGGCGCAGTACAGCGCTGCGCTCGGGACGCAGTACAACGCGTTCCAGCTCGGCTGGTTCCCGGACTACCCGGACGCCGAGGACTACGTCGTGCCGTTCTATCGGTCGGACACGTTCACCTCGAACGGCTACAACGACCCGAAGATGCAGGCGTTGATCAAGCTCGAGCTCGCTGCGAAGTCGTTCTCGGCGAGAAACGCCGTTCTTCGCAAGATCCAGGCGCTTGCTGCCAAGGACGTGCCGATCGTGCCCGTCTGGCAGGGCAGGATGATCGCGGTCGCCCGTACGAACGTGCACGGGATCCCGACCACGCTCAACCCGACCGTGTACATGCGGTTCTGGAAGCTGTCGAAGTCCTGAGACACGACAAGACGAGGCAGAGGGGGCGCCGTCTGCGCCCCCTCGTCTCTTCATCCAGAGACGCTCCGGTTCGTCGCCGGAACGCAGTGCGCCCACCGGGGCTACCTTTTGCGGTCTGCGGCTGACGAGCCAGGCTCGGATGTCGTGAACCAGCGATGACCGGTCAGGGAACCTCACTTCGGCGGTACGCGATCACGCGCTTGCTGCTCGTGATCCCGACGATCTTCATCCTCTTGACCTTCGTCTTCATCCTCATGCGCGTTGCGCCGGGCGACCCCATCTCGGCGGCGCTCGGAGGGCACGCGCCTCCGAGTGTCATCAACGAGATCAAGCACGAGCTCGGCTACGACAAGCCGATCTATCAGCAGTACTGGGAGTACCTCGGCCAGATCGCGCGCGGTGATCTCGGAACGACCATCACCGACCGTCGACCGGTCACGGACATCGTCAAGGTGAACGGCGCCGCGACCCTCGAGCTCACGTTCTTCGCGATGATCGTGGCGGTCGTCGTGGGCGTCGTCGTGGGTCTCTTCGCGGGCCGGTTCAGGGACACCCCCTTGGATGCGGGCGGGCGGCTCTTCGGGATCCTCATCTACGCGACGCCGGTGTTCTTCTTGGGCCTCATGGCGCAACTCTTCTTCGGGTCCTACCTCGGCTGGTTACCGACCTCCGATCGCGCGAGCCCGATCACCCAGGCGACGCTCGTCACGCACACGAACATCTACACCGTCGACGCGATCATCGATCGCAACTGGTCCGCGCTCGGAGACATCATCAGGCACCTGATCCTCCCGGCGATGACGCTCGGGCTCGTCACCGCGGGGGTCTTCATCCGACTGATCCGCGTGAACGTCATCAGGACGATGAAGGACGACTACATCGAGGCCGCGCGCGCGCGCGGCGTCAGCGAGCGGTCGGTCGTCTACGACCATGCGTTCCGTAACGCACTGGTCCCGGTGATCACCATCGTCGGGCTCACGATGGCACTGCTCCTGGGGGGCGCCGTCCTGACCGAGACGACGTTCAACTGGCCGGGGATGGGCCACGAGCTCGTGACGTATCTGGCCAACCGCGACTACGCCGCGGTACAGGGCATCGTCGTCGTGTTCGCCGTCGTCGTCGTGCTCGTCAGCGTGATCATCGACTTCATCAACGCGTACATCGATCCGAGGATCCGGTACTGATGGCGACTCCGGCCGAAGCGGCTCCGCTCGGCCAGCCCTCGAGCCCAACCCGCCTCGTCGGGGTCCGGCGAGCGTTTGCCCCGATCCGCGAGGTTCGCGGCACGGGCCGCGTGATGCTCTGGGCCGGGGTGGCGATCACCCTCGGGTTCATCCTGATGGCGATCTTCGCGCCACTCATCTCGCCATATGCGTTCGACCAGTTCCAGGCGAGCGGCCATCGATTCCCTCAGCTCGCCCGGCCCTCGAGTGAGCATTGGATGGGAACGACGGTCCAGTCGACCGACGTGCTCTCCCGAGTGATCTGGGGTTCGCGGACGGAGCTCAAGGTCGTTCTTGTCTCACTCGCGATGTCGCTCTCCATCGGCATCCCGGTCGGGCTCGTTTCGGGGTACTTCGGAGGGAAGCTCGATCGCATTCTCGTCCTCGTCATGGATGCGATGCTCGCGTTCCCCTTCCTGCTTCTCGCGATCGTGATCGCGTTCCTCCTCTCGGGGAGCATTGGGCAGGGCATCCTCACCGCCGCGATCGCGATCACCGTCGCCTACATTCCGCTCTACTTCCGCGTCGTCCGCAACCACACGATCAGCATCCGTGAGGAGCCGTACGTCGAAGCGGCGCGGGCTCTCGGTGCTCGCCCGTTCACCGTCATTCGCAAGTACGTGTTCTTCAACGTCGTCCAGAACGTGCCCCCGCTGGCGACGCTGAACGCCGCGGACGCGATCCTGACACTCGCGGCACTCGGGTTTCTCGGCTACGGAATCCAGCCGACCCAGGCGGCCGAGTGGGGATACGACATCCAGCGCGCGGTATCCGACGCGTCCTCCGGCATCTGGTGGACGGCGCTCTTCCCGGGCCTGGCGATCGTGCTCCTCGTGACGGGGTTGACGCTGCTCGGCGAGGGGCTCAGCGAGACGATCAACCCGGTCCTCCGCAAGCGTCCGATCGTGAAGGTCGACTTCGCGGAGATCGACGCCGAGGAGAGGGAGGCAGCCCACTGAGCGCGGTCGTCTCGGTCCGTGATCTCCGGGTCTACTACGGGACGCCGCGCGGCCCTGTGAGGGCCGTCGACCGCGTCTCGCTCGACATCGACGCGGGAGAGGTCGTCGGGCTCGTCGGAGAATCCGGATGCGGCAAGTCGACGCTAGGCCGCGGAATCATCGGGCTCCTTCCCGTGGGGGCCGTCTCCGACGGCGAGGTGATCTACGGGAATCGGAACCTCGTCGGAATGTCGGACAGGGACCTCCGACGGCTCCGCGGCCCCGACCTCGGTCTCATCTTTCAGGAGCCAATGACCAGGCTGAACCCGGTCATGCGCATCGAGGATCACTTCAGGGAGACGCTCGAGCAACACGAGTCGAGCCTCACCAATCGCGAGATCCGGGACCGATCGCTCGAGACGCTCGGCCGGATGGGGATTCCCCCTACGCGATTCCGCCAGTACCCGCACGAGTTCTCGGGCGGGATGCGTCAGCGCATCATGATCGCCCTCGCGCTGGTCTTGCGGCCCCGGCTCCTGATCGCCGACGAGCCGACGACCTCACTCGATGTCATCGTCGAGGCGCAGATCCTCAGCATCCTCGCCGACCTGCGCCAGAGCTTCGGAACGGCGCTTCTCCTGATCACGCACAACCTCGGGATCGTCGCGGAGGCATGCGATCGCGTTGCGGTCATGTACGCGGGGAAGATCGTGGAGGAGGGTCACGCGCGCGAGGTCTTCAGCGAGCCGGCGCATCCATACACGCGTGAACTCTTGCGATCGACGATCTCGCTCGAGACGGTGGCGCTCCACTCGATCCCAGGCGCGCCGCCGAACCTCATCGAGCCGCCGCGCGGGTGCCGTTTCCACCCGCGCTGTCCCGACGCCATGGTCGTTTGCGCGGCTCGCAATCCCGTGGAGGTGAATCTCGCGGATGCGCGCCGCGTGAGCTGCTGGCTTCACGGCCCGTACGAGGACATTCCCGCAGGCGGGACGTCCGGGCTCGAGCGCGAGGAGATCGCCGTGGCCGAGGAGGCGTAATGGAGGCGGAACTCCAACCCGCTGTTGTCTCGGCGGACGAGGAATCCCCGCTCGTCTCCGTCCGGCACCTGAAGACGTACTACCCGATCCGTGGGTCGTTCGGTCAACGGCTGCTCGGCCGCGAGGCGGGGTATGTAAAAGCCGTCGACGACGTGTCCCTCGACCTTCGCAAGGGTGAGGTCCTGGGACTGGTCGGAGAGTCGGGCAGCGGAAAGACGACGCTCGGGCGCACCCTGCTCGGGCTCGTCAAGGCCACCGAGGGAAGCGTCGTGTTCGACGGTCGCGACATCACCCAGATGGGCTCGCGTGAGCTCCGCGCGCTGCGCCGTGGGGTCCAGATCGTCTTCCAGGATCCGCACGCCTCGCTCAATCCGGCGATGACGATCGAGCAGTCGGTCGGCCACCCCCTCCAGATCCATCGGATCGCGTCCGGCGACGAGCTTCGACTCCGTGTCGCGGAGACTCTCGAGACCGTCGGACTGTCCCCCGCCGAGCAGTTCATGGCCAAGTACCCGTCGGATCTCTCCGGAGGACAGAAGCAGCGAGCGGTGATCGCCCGGGCGATCATCCTCAACCCGCTCCTCCTCGTCGCGGACGAGCCTGTCTCCATGCTCGACATGAGTGTCCGCGCGAAGATCCTCGAGCTCATGCTCCGCCTCAAGTCGGAGTTCGACCTCACGTACCTCTACATCACGCACGACCTCGCTACCGCGAAATTCTTCTGCGATCGCATCGCCATCCTCTATCTGGGCCGAATCGTCGAGACCGGTCCTTCTAAGGCCATCTACGAGGATCCGAAGCACCCGTACACGAAGGCACTCTTGCGGGCTATCCCGGAGCCGGATCCGCGGAAGAGCGTTCCCCGAGATCTGCCGCGCGGCGAGGTGCCCGATGCAGCTCGGCCGCCGCTCGGCTGCTCGTTCCATCCGCGCTGCCCGGCGGCATTCGAGGTGTGCGGATGGGAGACGAGAGACCTTCGTGATCTCCTCGAGGCGCGCTGGGCGGCGCAGGGCCCGGAGCAGTACAGGGCCGAGCAGGCGTTGTTCCAGACCGACACGTCACTCGACGAGCCGGCATCGAAGATACGGCTGGCAGCCGGCAAGAACGCCTCGGGAGGCCAGTTACGCGATCTTCTCGGCGCACTGCGAGCCGATGCGCCCGACGATCCCTTCTGGCGCGGCGTGCGCAGGGTCGCAGCCGACGACCGAGGCATGGACGTCGAGTGGCATGAGCCTGTCGAGCCGCGCCTTCTCCACTCGGGGGACGTCGACGTCGAGTGTCACCTCTACGACGACGAGGCTCTGGCCGAAGCGGCCAGAAGGCGAGCCGAAACGTCCTCGGGAAACGCGATGGGCGGGCAAAGCCCGCCCATCGACTCGTCCGACTGAGCCCGGACTACGCCGCGAGCCCGGCGAGGTCCGCGTCAGGCCGCGAGGCCTGCCAAGTCGCGAAGAGCCTCGAGGCGCTTCAGCGCCTGGCCCTCGAGCTGGCGAACACGCTCGCGGGTGAGATCGAGCTCGTGCCCGATCGCCTCGAGCGTCCACGGCTCGCCCTCGAACCCGAAGCGAAGCTCGAGAATCCGCCGCTCGCGCTCGGGGAGAGCGTCGAGCGCCCGCCGAATGCTCTGCCGGCGGAGGGACTCCTCTGCCTCGTCGAACGGGTCCGCGGCCTCGCGGTCGGCGAAGAGGTCACCGAGCTCGCCCTCGTCGTCCGCGCCGACCGTCTGGTTCAGCGAGACGGAGGCGTGCGCTGCGCCCAGCGCCTCGTCCACGTGCTGGATCGGCAAGCCCGTCGCCTCGGCGAGCTCCTGCTTCGTCGCCTCGCGTCCGAGTTCGACCTCGAGCCGGCGCGCGGCACGGGAGAGCTTCTGTTGCCGCTCGACGACATGTACCGGCACGCGGATCGTGCGCGCGTGGTTCGCGACCGCTCGTTGCACGGACTGGCGGATCCACCAGGTCGCGTACGTCGAGAACTTGAAGCCGCGCCGCCAGTCGAACTTCTCGACTGCGCGGTTGAGTCCGAGCGTGCCCTCCTGGATGAGGTCGAGGAACGGTACGCCGAGACCGCGATAGCCCTTGGCGATCGAGACGACGAGCCGGAGGTTCGACTCGATCATCGTTCGCTTGGCCACGGGGTCTCCGCGCTCGATCCGCTTCGCCAGCGCCACCTCCTCCGATGCAGTGAGGAGCTTGTGACGGCCGACGTCGGCGAGGAACAACTGCAGGCTGTCGGCCGCGCCGGATACGGCGTCTGCCTCGTACTTCGCAGCCTCTGCGGTCTCCTTCTCGGCGTCGGCGTCTGCCTGCGCGATCTCGATCGAGTGGGCCTCGAGCTCCCGCTGGAGAAGCTCGGCCTCCTCCTCGCCGAGGTCGTGCTCGACGACGAACGCCTCGAGCTCGGCGGCCTCGAGATGGCCGCCGCGCTCCTCACCGCGCTCGATGAGGGACTTCAGATGCTCGGACTCGAGCAGTTCGATGAGCTGGTTCTGCGTCAAGTTGGTATTCAGTCCTTTCGCGACGGTCGTACCCGGGAAGCAACAAACTTACGGAGTGTATGGCCGGTTTCCTTTTCTTTCCACGCTTCGAGCGCCTTGTCAGGCGTCACAAGCTCGTCAACGTCTGCGCCCTACCGTGGTATTCCGCTGTCAGTGCCTCGGCGGTTCACGGCGCGCACACTGTCAGAGCCCGCGGGCCCACCACCTGAGACGTCCCCGCCCCAGGCGAGTTAGATGATCGCCGATCTCCCGGACGGTGCAAACCATTCCTAACACGTCGTTAACCGGTGATCTTGGCGCGTCTCTCGGCGAGGAGCTCGGTGGCTCGCTCCGGAGTGATGGCCTCGACGCTGTCACCGCGGCGAAGGCTCGCGTTCGTCTCGCCGTCGGTTACGTACGGCCCGAAGCGGCCGTCCTTGACGACGACCGGCCGCCCGGTGGCCGGATCCGTCCCCAGCTCCTTGAGGGGTGCGCGCGGTGCGCCTCGGCCGCGCCGACGCGGGGGCTGCGCGAAGAGAGCGACCGCTTCTTCCAGGGTGACGGTGAAGAGCTGTTCCTCGGTCTCGAGTGAACGAGACTCGTCGCCCTTCTTGACGTAGGGCCCGTAGCGACCGTTCTGGGCGGTCACGTCCTCGCCGTCGACTGCACCGACGACGCGGGGCAGAGACAGGAGTCGAAGCGCGTCGTCGAGCGTCACCGTGTCGGGTGACATGGACTTGAGAAGCGATCCCGTCCGAGGCTTCGTTTCGGCGCCTTCCGGAAGCACCTCGGTCACGTACGGCCCGTATCGCCCCGAGCGGAGGACGATCTCGCGACCCGAGGCCGATTCGGTCCCGAGCACGCGGCCGTCGGGTTGCGCCAGGATCTCGTCGGCACGTGCGGCCGTCAGCTCGTCCGGCGCGAGATCGACCGGGAGGCTTGCCCGCTCCTCGCCCCGCTCCAGGTACGGCCCGTACCGGCCGACGCGCACGACGACGGCGCTTCCCGGGATCGGGATGGAGTTGACGGCGCGGGCGTCGATCTCGTCGAGGTGCTCGGTCGCGAGATCGTGGAGCCCGGGGTCGTCCTCGCCGCCGAAGTAGAACCGGGTGAGCCAATCGACGCGCTCCTCGGCGCCGGCGGCGATCCGGTCGAGGTCGCTCTCCATCCGGGCGGTGAAGTCGTAGTCCACGAGTTGACGGAAGTGGCGCTCGAGCAGGTTCACGACCGCGAACGCGAGGAAGGTCGGGACGAGCGCCGTTCCCTTCTTGAAGACGTAGCCGCGATCGACGATCGTCGCGAGGATCGCGGCATAGGTCGAGGGACGCCCGATGCCCCTGTCCTCGAGGGCCTTGACCAGCGTCGGCTCCGTGTAGCGCGGTGGAGGCGTGGTCGCGTGTCCCTCGGGCTCGATCGAAACCGCGGTGACCTCGTCGCCGACGGCCAGCGGCGGAAGGCGCCGCTCTTCGTCGTCGTCCGACGGCTCGTCACGGCCAGGCTCGTACGCGGCCAGGAATCCGCGGAACGTGATGACCGTCCCCGAGGCCGAGAACGCGACGTCCTCGCCCGAGGAGGACGTGGCGCCGAGACGCAGTGAGACTGTCTGGCCGCGTGCATCCTCCATCTGCGACGCGAGCGTGCGCTTCCAGATCAGGTCGTAGAGCGCGAGCTCGTCTCGCGAGATCTCCTTCGCGACGTCGTCGGGCGATCTGAAGGCGTCTCCCGCCGGCCGGATCGCCTCGTGCGCCTCCTGCGCATTCGCCACCGCGTGTTGGTAGCGGCGGGGCTTCTCCGGGATGTACTCGTCTCCGAAGAGAGCACGGACCTGTGCGCGCGCCGCATCGAGTGCCGACTCCGAGAGCGTAGTCGAGTCGGTCCGCATGTACGTGATGTATCCGGATTCGTAGAGGCGCTGGGCGACGCGCATCGTCGTCTGCGCGGAGAAGCGGAGCTTCCGGCTCGCCTCCTGTTGCAGGGTGGCCGTGCGGAACGGGGCGGCCGGCTTGCGCCGGTACGGCTTCTCGTCCGACGAGCGGACGGCGAAGGGCGCGCCGACGAGATCGCTCGCGAGCTCGCGCGCGCGGGCCTCGTCGAGGCGGACGAGAGTTTCGTCGTGGAGCTCGCCGTTCGCTCCGAAGTCCCTGCCCTGCGCGACGCGTCGGCCGCCGACGGAGGCCAATCGAGCCTCGAACGTCCCCGGGTCGAAGGCTCCCAGCAGGTCCCAGTACCCGGCCGCCACGAACGCGATGCGCTCCCGCTCGCGGTCGACGACGAGCCGAGTGGCGACCGATTGCACGCGGCCCGCGCTGAGACCGCGGGTGACCTTTTTCCAGAGCACGGGCGAGACCTCGTAGCCGTAGAGCCGGTCGAGAATGCGACGAGTCTCCTGGGCGTCGACGAGCCGCTGGTCGATCTCACGCGTGTCGTCGAGAGCGCGGGCGATCGCGTCCCGTGTGATCTCGTGGAACACCATTCGCCTGACCGGGACCGTTGGCTTCAGGACTTCGACGAGGTGCCATGCGATCGCCTCTCCCTCGCGATCCTCGTCCGTCGCGAGCAGGAGCACGTCCGCGTCCCGCAGGTGCTTCTTCAGGTCGGTCACGACCTTCTTCTTGCCCGGATCGACGACGTAGAACGGCTCGAAGCCGTGCTCGACGTCGACACCGAGCGCGCCGAACTGCTTGCGCTTGGCCTCGGGCACCTCGGACGCTCTGTCCGGAAGGTCGCGAATATGGCCGATGCTCGACTCGACCGCGTACTCGCGGCCGAGGTAGCCGGCGATGGTTCGCGCCTTCGCGGGCGATTCTACGATCACCAGGGACTTCGCCATCGGCGGGACACCTTAGCGACGCCGTCCATTCGCGCAATCCGGCGATACTCCCGCGCGTGGCCCGCCCCGCACGACAGAGTTGGCTCACTTCGCTCGTTGCCGTGTCGAGGTTCCCTGGGCTCGAGCGGCGCATCCGGCTCCGTGCTGACGGCGAGCACGACGGTGCCCACCTATGAGCCCGAAGCCGCTCCTGGTCGTCGACGGCGACTCGTTCGCCCACCGCGCCTACCACGCTCTCCCGAGCTCGGTCCGGCGGGGGAATGGCTCGCCAGGCAACGCTCTCACCGGCTTCAGCGACATGCTCGTCCGCCTCTGGCAGCGCGAGCGTCCCCGCGCCGTGGTCGTCGGCTGGGACACCCTCGACGTGCCGACGTATCGACACACATCGTTCGAGGGCTACCAGTCGGGCCGTGAGTTCGACGCGGAGCTCCTCGAGCAGCTCGATCTGCTGCCCGGGTTCATCGCGACGAGCGGGATCGTCTGCGGGAAGGCTTCCGGGTACGAGGCGGATGACTTTCTTGCGGCGGCGGTCGCGGCGGAGGAGGATCGGGGAGGAGAGGCTCTCGTTGCGACGTCGGATCGGGACGCGTTCCAGCTCGCGAGCGAGCAGACCACCATCCTCCAGCCCGCCCGAGGCGGCGAGCCGGTCCGAATAGGGCCGGCCGAGGTTCGCGAGCGCTATGGCGTCGACCCTGAGCAGGTCCCGGACTTCATCGCGCTGCGCGGCGATCCCTCCGATCGGATCCCGGGTGCGCGCGGGATCGGCGAGAAGCGTGCTGCGGAGCTCCTGACCACCTACCGCTCGTTGGAGGCGATGCTCGCGGAGGGCCGCTTCGGCGCGGAAGCGGAGGCGCTACGGCTCTACTTGCGACTTGCGACGCTCGATCGGTCGGCCCCGCTCCCGCCCGTGCCGGACGTGGAGCCGAACTGGGCGGCGACCGCCGCGCGAGCGCGGGAGCTCGGCCTCGCCGGTCTCGCAGGGAGGCTCGAGCGCGCGGCATGAGGATCGTCAGCCATCTTGCGATGGCGCACCTGCACCCGGCCGGGCAGCACGTTCATCCGGAGAATCCGCGGCGGCTGGAGCGACTGCTCGAGCGATTCACGGAGTACGAGGAGGGGAGCCCGGCGACACGTGAGCAGATCGAGCGCGCCCACGCCCCCGAATACGTCAAGCAGGTCGAGTCGCTACGGAAGGAGGCGTGGCTCGACGGCGACACCTTTGCTGGCCCCACGACATACGAGGCGGCACGTCGCGCGGCCGGCTGCGCGATCCGCGCGGTCGAGGTGGACGGGTTCGCGCTGGTGCGACCGCCAGGGCACCATGCGCTGTTCGCGTCGGCGATGGGTTTCTGCATCTTCGACAACGTCGCCGTCGCGACGCGCTTCGCGCAGCACGAGCTCGGTGTGGAGCGCGTCGCCATCGTCGATTTCGACGTCCACCACGGCAACGGGACGGAGGCGATCTTTCGGGACGACGACACCGTGTTCTTCGTGTCGCTGCACCAGTGGCCCTTCTATCCGGGGACCGGCGGGCCTGGGACGAGCGACGATACGACGCTGAACATCCCGCTTTCCGCCGGGTCCGGAGACGTGGAGTACCTCGCGGTCTTCGAGGAGCTCGTCGAGCCAACGGTGCGAGCCTTCGAGCCCGAGCTCGTTCTCGTGTCCGCGGGCTTCGATGCGCACGTCGCCGATCCGCTCGCCGGGATGGAGGTCACGACCGGCGGCTTCCGGGAGCTCGCGATGCGCTCGGCCGCGCTCGCTCCTCGGACCGCTGCCGTGCTCGAGGGTGGCTATAACCTCGCGACGCTCCCCGATCTCGTCGCGGCAGCGCTCGACGGCTTCTCGGATTCGAGCGGGCAATGAAAAACCCCCGCATGTGCGGGGGTTTTCCGTAGCAGGCCTGTAAGCCGGATTCTGTCGAAGGTGACCATCTCTCTTTGCGGCGTACCCGGTCCCTCGGCGGGCCGCGTCAGCGGGACCTGCTTCGCCTTGCACCGGACGGGGTTTGGCGAGCCGGCCGTGTCGCCACGACCGCTGGTGGGCTCTTACCCCACCGTTTCACCCTTACCGGCCAATGCCGTTTCCGAAACCGGCCGGCGGTCTCCTTTCTGTTCCACTTTCCGTCGGCTTTCGCCGCCTGGGTCGCCCCAGCGTCCTTGCCCTGCGGTGTCCGGACTTTCCTCGAGCCTCGACCGTGAGATCGAGCCCCGCGGTCACCCGGCCTGCACGACGGATGGTAACGCCAACTCGGGCAGATCCCGTCCTTCGGCCAGGATCGAGCCGCACTCCGGGCACGCGATGGCGCCCTTCACCTGGAGGACGAACTCGCCGCAGACGAGACACTCGAGGCTCACTCCACGCAGGAGCGCGGCGAGCTCCTGGTCGAGCGTCCGGCTGAGCGGTGCGACGTTCATCCGAGGGTCCTGAAGACGCCGGTCACCTTGCCGAGGATCTGGACGTGCTCGGGGTAGAGAGGCTCGAGCGCGCTGTTCTCGGGCTGCAAGCGGATACGGCCCTGATCGCGGTGGAACGTCTTCACGGTCGCCTCGTCGGCCGTCTCGTCGTCGCCGACGAGCGCGACGACGACGTCTCCATCGCGTGCGTCGTCCTGCTTGCGGACGACGACGACGTCGCCGTCGAGGATTCCGGCCTCGACCATCGAGTCGCCGGTGACACGGAGGAGGAAGTCGGCGTTGCGACCGAGCGGCTCGGGCACCGCGATCGTCTCCTCGATCGTCTCCTCCGCGAGCAGCGGACCGCCGGCGGCGATGCGGCCGAGGAGCGGCAAGCCCTGAGGCTCGCGCTCGGGCGTCGCAGTGCGCTCGGGCCGCGGTCTGCCCGTGAGCTCGATCGCCCGCGGCTTCGTCGGGTCGCGCTTGAGGAGCCCGGTCCGCTCGAGGTTCGCGAGGTGAGCGTGCACCGTGGACGGCGAGGCGAGCCCGACCGCGTCGCCGATCTCACGAACGGTCGGCGGATACCCGTGATCGTCCACGTACTGGACGAGGTACTGCCAGATCTCCTGCTGGCGTGCGGTCAGCTCGGGGTGTGTGGTCAGCATGTCATCTCCAGTCGCGAGGGTCCGTCGGGAACGAACGTATGTTCGTCGTAGAGGGTAACCTTCCTCTAGGACGGACGTCAAGCCGGTCCAAAGGAAACGAGCCCCGGCAGGGCCCGTTTCCGCATGCGCTGGAGAGGACTTGAACCTCCACGGCCTAAGTGGCCACTAGGCCCTCAACCTAGCGCGTCTACCAATTCCGCCACCAGCGCGCGGGGGAAAGTCTAGAGGAGGTGGAAGAGCAGGATCGTGTTCAGCCCGAAGACGGCGGCGACGACGACGGTGAGCCGAGTCAGGTTCTTCTCGACGATGTGCGTCCCGCCTTGCGAGGCAGGCGTGAAGCCCATCCCACCGAAGCCCGCGTCGCGTCCGGAGTGCATCAGGATGAGGATGACGAGCGAGGCAGCGGCGGCGACCTGGACGATCGCCGAGAGCTGCAGGAACCCGAACGTGAAGGCGAGGAGCATGGACGCGCGAGGATAGCAGCGGCGCTAGTTTCTCCCGATGGACGACGCGGGCAATCCGAGAACGCGAATCCAGAAGCTGCTCGTTACCGGCGACAACCGGCTCAAGCAAGGCGTGGACGTCGAGAAGGTGCGCGCGACGTACGAGGAGGCGCTGGCCGTCGCGCGCGAGGCGGGGCTCGAGGATGCCGTTCGGCCGCTCGTCGAGATCAGGCTCGCGGGCCTCGAGCGCCGATCGGGCTGAGGCAGCGAGCGGCTGCCGAACGCAGCCGCCGTCAGGGTCTTTGCGCGACCGGGGATCCGCGGGTCAGTGGATCCGGGTTTGCACGGAGAATCGAGCGGCTCGCTCCAGGATCTCTTCCACGCGAGCCGCCTGCTTCCTGACGTCGTGCGCCTCGGCGGCGGCGCGGGCCGCGAGATTCGGACTCGGCAGCGTGGCGGCTTCCTCGAGCGCGACGACGAGGGCGTCCTCGTCCTCTGGATCGACGAGCCTGCCTGTTTCGCCCGTGACGAACTCGGGCGGTCCGCCTATCCGCGTCGCGACCACCGATCGCGCGCAGGCCATCGCCTCCAGCGTCGCGAGTCCGAACGGCTCCGCGAGGCTCGGCTGGCAGACGACGTCGCTCGAGGCGAGCCAGGCGGGCACGAGCTCGTGCCCGACGCGACCGGCGAGGGTGATCCTCCGCCGCCCTTCGAGCGCATCCCGGAGCGGCCCGTCGCCGACGAACGCCAGCTCGCCTCCGCCGAGCCGATCGAACGCCCGGGCGAGACGGAGGACGTTCTTGCGCTCCGACAGGGAGCCGAGGCAGAGGAATGCCGTGCCTTCCGGATGCCACCCGACCTCCTGCCGTGCATCCTCGGACGACCGCGGCGAGAAGCGCCCGAGGTCGACGCCGCAGTCGATGACGTGCGTCTTGCCGACCGCGGATGGGATCTCGCGCTCGAGCCTCGCGCGAAGCCAATCGGAAACGGCGATCACGGCCGACGCGCGGCGGACGACGTAGCGCGTCGCCGCCCGGACTCCCGCGACCGAGCCGATGTTGGCGACGTCCTGCCCGTGGGCCGTGACGACGAGCGGCGCACGCGAGCCGAGCGCCGCCGCAAGTCCCGCCGGGACGAGGAAGTGCGCGTAGACGACGTCCGGCCGGAGGCGACGAGCCGTCTCGAACACGGTGCGCGCGAGGGTGAGGTGGCGACCACGGCCCCCCGCTCGCCGGTCGACGACGGCGCGCTCGAGCTCATGCCCTCGGTCGGCGAGCTCTCGCTCGAGGTTCGCGACGAAGACCCCGAGATCGGGGTCGTTCGGGCCGGGATACATCTGCGAGACGAGGAGGATCCGCAGCTCGCGCGCCTACCCGCTCGTGACCTGCAGGATCCCGAGGCACATCTCGTCGGTCGTCCCCTCGCCCCACAGCACGTAGCGAGGCGTGGTCGGGATCGGGCCGCCG
The DNA here is from genome assembly GCA_963708265.1 of uncultured Actinomycetes bacterium. Classification (GTDB taxonomy): domain Bacteria; phylum Actinomycetota; class Thermoleophilia; order Gaiellales; family Gaiellaceae; genus GMQP-bins7. The sequence goes on from CAVPSC010000001.1 coordinate 636,436, forward strand.
AGCTGGCGCGCCTTCACCCGCCTGGACACGTCGTAGCGGCAGGTGACGCGGACCACGTCGCCTGGCTCGGCCTCGACGGGTTGGGCGAGCGTGTACGCGTTCTGCCAGTGGAAGCTCCAGCTCGGGATGTCGAGAAGGACGCGTGCGCGTGGCGTTCCCGGATCGAGCTCGACCCAAATCGACTGTCCGAGAAGATGCATGTGCCCAGCGACGGCGAGGATCCGCGTCGGCTGGTCGATTCTTCGGTCGCACGTCGACACCGAGCTCGGTCGCGGGTTTCCGGGATTCTTCCCGCACAGGAGGAGAAGCCCGACCGGCACGAACGCAGCATCGGATCCGTACTTGCGCGCGAGATCGGACAGAGCCTGCGTCCGGTTGCACAGCCGTCCGTGCTCCGACTTCGCGCAGGCGAGCTCAACGGGGGCCGGGAGGAGCATGGTGCGAACGGGCGTCAGCTTCTGCGTGACCGGGGCAACGGTGAGCACGGCGCGCGAGCGGTCGATCGCGTGGCCGTTCAGGAGGTTGTAGTGCACCTGCATCACGATCTGGCTCCCGGCGGGGAGCGGGATACCGTTCCCGTCGGGGAGTCGGCCGCCGCCCCAACCCGGCGCCCAGGCGGCGATCCAGTTCGCGTCGTTCAGGAATCCCTGTACCGAGCCCGATCCCGAACCGACCGAGATCCCGGTCCCGCCGAAGCAGGTCCAACCGGGACCAGGACTCGCCGCATCGAGCTTCTTCGCCTCCGCGACCTGCTCCTGGTCCTCGCGGAAGAGGATGACGTGGTGGACCATCTTCGACGCGCGCGGCTCGATCCGCGCGGACGTGACGAAGCCGTCGCGCGTGAGCTTCGGATCGAGGAGGAAGCAGCGGTAGTCGTCGGTGCCGCCGTTCGGCGCCTTCGGTCGGTACGCGGAAGGCATGGACACCCGCACGATCGACTCGCCGGCCCGCGCCGGGATCGGCGGGAGCGGCTTCGCCTTCAACGCCGGGCCGTCGACCTTCCCTCCGGCTCGCGCCCACGCGAGGATGGTGCTCCGTTCCCTGGGCGTGAGCAGCCTCCCGGCCTGCCCGACGTACGCGGGCGAGCCTGGCCCCGGCGGCCACGGCGGCATCAGGCGCGCTTGTACGGCGGCTTCGATCACCGGCGACCACGTCCTCGCCGCGCGGGCCGTCTCCAGCGAGAACGGCGCGATCCCACCGAGCCGGTGGCAGCCCTCGCACTTGGCCTGCAGGATCGGCGCCACGTCGTGTCGATAGCTCGGCGTGGCCGAGGCTTCGCTTCCTCGTGTCGCCGCGATCGCCGCGATCGGGACCGCGAACGCGAGCACCACCGCACCCACGACGACGAGCTTCGAGCGTCTACGCACGCTGCGCGTCGTAGGTTCCCCAGAGCTCGCGGAGCCGGCCGCAGATCTCGCCGACCGTGCAGCGAGCTCGCAGCGCGTCGCGCATCGGCGGGAGGAGGTTCGCGTCGGTCTCGGCGACCCGTCCGACCTCGTCGAGCGCGACCGCCACCGCCCGTGCATCGCGCTCGGCGCGCACTCTCGCGGTGCGCTCCCGCTGGCCGTGCTCGCTCTCAGGGTCGACCTGCAGGAGCTCGACGCTCCCGCGCTCGTCCTCCGTGAACCGGTTCACGCCGACGACGACCTGCTCGCCGGACTCGACCCTGGACTGGTAGCGGAACGCAGACGAATCGATCTCCGACTGGACGAAGCCCTGCTCGATCGCGGCGACCGCGCCGCCGAGCTCGTCCACGCGCTCGATCAGCTCCAGTGCCCTCTGCTCGAGCTCGGCCGTCAGCGCCTCGATGAAGTACGCGCCTCCGAGCGGGTCGGCGGTGTCGGTGCCGCCGGCCTCGTGCGCGAGGATCTGCTGCGTTCGAAGAGCGATCCGGGCGGCGTGCTCCGTGGGTAGGGCGAGTGCCTCGTCGAAGGAGTTCGTGTGCAGCGACTGCGCGCCGCCGCACACCGCGGAGAGCGCCTGGATCGCGACCCGCACGACGTTGTTCTCTGGCTGCTGGGCGGTCAGAGTCGACCCGCCCGTCTGGGCGTGGAACCTGAGCGCCGTGGCCTGAATGCTCGTCGCGCCGAAGCGCTCGCTCATGATGCGCGACCAGAGGCGACGCGCAGCGCGGAACTTCGCGACCTCCTGGAAGAAGTGGTTGTGCGCGTTGAAGAAGAACGAGAGCCGCGCGCCGAAGGCGTCGGGCGCTAGCCCCGCCGCGATCGCGCTCTCGCAGTACGCGATCCCGTTCGAGAGCGTGAACGCGAGCTCCTGGGCAGCGCTCGAGCCCGCCTCGCGGATGTGGTAGCCGGAGATGGAGATCGTGTTCCAGAGCGGCAGTCGCTCCTCGCAGTACGCGAAGAGGTCGGTGGTTAGCCGCATCGACGGCCGCGGCGGGAAGATGTAGTTCCCGCGCGCGATGTACTCCTTGAGGATGTCGTTCTGGACGGTGCCACGCAGGCGCTCGCCCGGAACGCCCTGGCGCTCGGCGACGAGCTCGTACAGGAGAAGGAGCAGCGCTGCCGGCGCGTTGATCGTCATCGACGTCGAGACCTCGCCGAGCGGGATCCCGTCGAGGAGCGCCTCCATGTCTGCGATCGAGTCGATCGCCACGCCGGTGCGTCCGACCTCGCCCGCGGCGAGCGGGTCGTCCGAGTCGTAGCCGAGCTGAGTCGGCAGGTCGAAGGCGACGGAGAGCCCCGTCTGGCCGCGCTCGAGCAGGTACCGGAATCTCGCGTTGGTCACGTCCGCCGAGCCGTACCCGGCGTACTGACGGATCGTCCACGGACGCCCGCGGTACATCGTCGGGTAGGGGCCGCGCGTGAACGGAGGCTCTCCGGGGAGCTCCAACGTGCCGGGCGGCGCGTCGTCCGCCGTGTAGACCGGCTTGACCTCGACCCCGGAGTCGGTAAGCCGGCGATCCTCGGTGGGCCCGGCGGTCACCTCTGCATGGTATTGCGACGCGCCCCGGTCACCCGGGAACGCGCGTCAGCGGTAGCGCACGTGACCGTGGAAGCGCGCCGAGTTCACACCGATCGTGAACGCGTTGTTCGGCGCGAGGACGAGCTTGGCGGCCGCGTAGAACGCGCCGAGGCGGAAGACGACCAACGAGGGTGTGAACTCGACGACGACAACGCCGACGCAGTCGAGCTCGTTCAGCGCCGGGCGGTAGCGTCCGGCGCTCCAGACGGGCTCTTGTGTCTCGTCCTCGAGGAAGAGGCTCGTGCCGCAGTCGAAGCCGTACGCGGGCAGCGGCTTCGTCGGGGAGGGAGGACAGAGCGGTGGGTGTCCGATGGGCTCGTAGGCGGGATTCGCCCGGGGTCGCCTTCCGAGGTGCTGGCCGCGGATCGTGATCGTCGGCTTCGTCTGGCTGCCCGTGAAGGTGACGGACGTGATCCGGGGGTGTGCCGTCGGGGAGGCCGCTCGCCGCGCCGCCGAGCGCGAGCGCGGCGACCACGAGGGAGAACGACGACGCCTGCCAATGAACGTCCTCATCGGGGCGGGCACGGTCTCGTGCCACAGGTCACGAACTCTCAGATGACGCCGCCGGCCCGCTCGATCGCGTCGAGCGCGATCCTGCGGCCGGTCTCGATGTGCTCGCGGATCGCACTCCGCGCCGCTTCGGTGTCACCCGCCTCGAACGCCGCGACGATCCGTCGATGCTCCGTCACGAGGTCGGCGTGGCCCTCGACGTGTCCGCTGCGGATGACCTGCATGAGCAGGTTGACGGACAGCTCGCCGTACACGTGCGAGAGGAGCCCGTTCCGGGCGAGGTCGATCTGGTACTCGTGGAAGGCCGCGTTCGCGGCGTCCCACTCCTCGTGCGAGATCGCCTCGGCGGTCGCATCGAACAGCGAGCGGAAGGTCTCGAGCTGCGAGTGGTCGAGCGCGCCGACCGTCAGCTCGGCGGCATGGAGCTCGAGCGCCAGTCGGACGTCGTAGCTCTCGGCGCACGCCGTCGCCGTGACGGGGGAGACGTAGTAGCCGCGCCGGGAGCGCACGGTGAGCAGCCCTTCCGACACGAGCCTCGTCAGGGCATGGTGGACGGGGCTCCGGGAGACGCCGAGCTCGGAGGCGAGCCCGTGCAGGCTGAGCTTTGCGCCCGGAGCGTCCTGTCGCGTGAGGACGCGCGTTCGGAGCTCCTCGTAGACGCGGTCGTTGAGGTTCGTGCGCGGAACCGTCACCGCCATGTTCCTCTCCTAACATGTCAGAGGCGACGAGGCAACCGGCCGATACCCTCTCACCGTGCAGGTCTCCGTGAGGCTGTTCGCTGCGCTCCGCGAGCGAGTCGGCTCCGGGAGCGTCGCCGTCGACCTCCCGGACGGGGCGGTCGTCGGCGACGTCTGGCGCGCGCTCGAGCTGGGGGAGGAGCCGAGCGGCCTCCTCTTCGCCGTCAACCGCGCCTACGCCGAGCGCACGCTGGTGCTCGGCCCGGGTGACGAGGTGGCAGTGATCCCGCCCGTCTCCGGCGGCGACTTCCGGCTGTCCGACGACGAGCTCTCGCTCGAGGCCGCCGTCTCCGAGGTGCGCTCCGACCAGGCGGGCGCGATCGCGACGTTCGTCGGCACGACCCGCGCCCGCTCGCGCGACCGCGAGGTCGTTCACCTCGAATACGAGGCGTACGAGGGGATGACCGAGCAGGTGATGTCGGACCTCGCTGACGAGCTCAAGCAGAAACACGATCTGTGCGAGGTTGCGATCCACCATCGCGTCGGACGCGTCGACATCGGTGGCACGAGCGTCGTCATCGCGGTCTCGGCGCCGCACCGGGAGGACGCGCTCGCGGCCTGCAAGGCGGCGATCGACGAGCTGAAGGTGTCCGTCCCCCTCTGGAAGAAGGAGATCTACGTGGGCGGTGAGGAATGGATCGGCCGGGGGTCGTGAGTCCGGAGCCGGGGCGGGGCCTCGAGCCGGTCGAGGCGCCCGAGCCCGCGACGCTCCCCGATCCGCCCGCCTACGACGGCGGGGCGAGAGGCTACGAGCCGATCCATCCGCGCTCGGGTCTCCGCGAGCTCCTGCGGAAGATCGCCGCGCCGTTCGTGGGGCTCGGCGTCCTGCTGCTCAAGTTCGGCGGGCTGCTGCTCAAGCTGAAGGTGCTGACCACGGCCGGCTCGATGCTCGTCTCGATCGCCGCCTACGCCTGGATCTGGGGTTGGCAGTTCGCGGTCGGGTTCGTGCTCCTGATCTTCGTCCACGAACTCGGGCACGTGCTCGAGCTTCGCCGGCAAGGCGTTCCTGCGAGCGCGCCGCTCTTCATCCCGTTCCTTGGCGCCGTCGTGGGGATGCGCGAGCTTCCCGACGACGCGTGGAAGGAGGCCCGGGTCGCGCTCGCCGGGCCGATCCTCGGCTCGCTGGCCGCGGCTCTCGTCTGGGTGGCCGCCGAGGCGACAGGATCCGAGTTCCTGCTCGCTCTGGCGTTCGTCGGCTTCTTCCTCAACCTCTTCAACCTGATCCCGATCGTGCCGCTCGACGGGGGACGGGCTGCCGCCGCTCTCCATCCGGCGATCTGGCTCTTCGGCCTCGTGCTCATGGTGGGTCTCGCGGTCGTGCGGCCGAACCCGATCCTGATCCTCATCGTCGTCGTGGGCGGGCTCGAGCTTTGGAAGCGCTGGCGCGATCGGGGCGAGAATGCGGAGTACTACCGGCTGGCCGCGTCGCAGAGGGTGGCGGTCGCGGTCGTCTATCTCGGGCTGATCGTCGCGCTCGGCATCGCGGTCGCCGAGACGCACGTCCCCCGACATTTCTGATGCCCGAGCGTCAGCAGCTCGACCGCAGGGTCCTGCGGCGGACACAGCGGGGCCTCGCGAGCGACGTCGCGCTCATCGCCTCGGAGTTCCTGACCGGCTTCCAGCTCGTGGCGCGGATCGACCGCCCGGCCGTGTCGATCTTCGGCTCCGCGCGCATCCTCGAGGGAACGCCGGCGTACGAGCTCGCGCGCACGACGGGCCACGCCTTCGCGGACGCGGGGTTCGCGGTCGTCACCGGCGGCGGCCCGGGCGTGATGGAGGCGGCGAATCGCGGCTGCAAGGAGGGAGACGGACTCTCGGTCGGGTTCAACATCGAGTTGCCCCACGAGCAGGGGCTCAACGCGTGGTGCGACCTCTCGCTGACGTTCAAGCACTTCTACGCGCGCAAGGTCATGTTCGTGAAGGCGGCGGAGGGGTTCGTGATCTTCCCCGGCGGCTTCGGCACGCAGGACGAGCTGTGGGAGTCGCTCACGCTCATCCAGACGGGCAAGATCGGCAACTTCCCGGTGGTGCTCGTCGGCCAGGACTACTGGGACGAGATGCTCGACTGGGTTCGGGGCGAGATGCTCGACGACGGGATGATCTCCGCCGACGACCTCGCGCGCATCCACGTGACCGACGAGCCACGCGAGGCCGTGCAGCTCGTCGTCTCGCAGTACGACCTCCGCGTCGCCGAGGGCTCGGCCTGAGCGCGGTCGAGCTGGACGACGCGGTCCGCCGGATCCGGCAGGAGACCGTTCTCGAGCCGCGTGTCGGCGTCGTTCTCGGGAGCGGGCTCGGCGGCCTCGCGGACGCGCTCGAGAACCCCGTCGAGATCCCGTACAGCGAGATCCCGGGCTGGCCGACGACGAGCGCAACGGGCCACGCGGGCGTCCTGGTGCTCGGATCGGTGGACGGTGTTCCGGTCGCCGTCATGCGCGGGCGGGCGCACCTGTACGAGGGCATCGGAGCCGAGCGCGTGGTCTTCGGCGTCCGCGTGCTCGGGCGTCTCGGCGCACGTACGCTCGTCGTCACGAACGCGTCGGGGGCGATCGCCGAGGAGTACCGGCCCGGGCTCTTCGTGCTCATCTCGGACCACCTCAACCTCATGGGCTCGTCGCCTCTCGTCGGCCCCAACGACGAGGGGCTCGGACCGCGGTTCCCGGACCTCCACGACGCCTACGACCCGGATCTTCGGCGGCTGGCACGCGACGCCGCCAACCGGCTCGGCATCGATCTCTCGGAAGGGGTCTACGGGGGGTGGCTCGGCCCGCAGTTCGAGACACCGGCGGAGATCGGGTTCATGCGCGCGGCCGGGTGTGACCTCGCCGGGATGTCGACCGTGCCCGAGGTCATCGCCGCCCGTCACATGGGGTTGCGCTGTCTCGGAGTCTCGGTGGTGACGAACATGGCGGCGGGGATCGCGAGTCGGATCGACCACGAGACCGTGCTCGCGGTCGCCGAGGAGGCAAGGCCCGACCTGACGCGACTCCTGCGCGAGCTCATGCCGGCGCTTGCGACCTGACGGCGACGCGGACACACTGGTCGCGATGCCCGAGGCACGCTCGCTTCGCGATCTCCCGTCCGTCGACCGCCTGCTCGCGGACGAGCGCCTGGTGGACGAGCCGCACGACGAGGCGGTCGTCGCGGCACGTGTGGTCCTCGATCGCGCTCGCGCGGAGTTGAAGGAGGGTCGGACGCCGGGGCCGCTCGTCGACGCCGTGCTCCGCGAGCTCGAGGAGGGGCGGCGTCCCCGCCTTCGCCGAGTGCTGAACGCCACCGGCGTGCTCATCCATACGAACCTCGGACGTGCGCCCCTCTCCGCTACCGCCAGCGTGCGGGTCGCGGAGGTCGGCGCCGGCTACTCGAATCTCGAGTACGACCTCGAGCGCGGCTCCCGTGGATCGCGCCAGGACCATCTGGGACGGCTCCTCTCGAGGCTCACCGGAGCGGACGCAGCGCTCGTCGTGAACAACAACGCAGCTGCGGTCCTCCTCGCGCTGGCCGCGCTCGCCGAGGGTCGCGAGGTCGTCGTCTCCCGCGGCGAGCTGATCGAGATCGGAGACGGCTTCAGGATCCCGGACGTCCTCGCCCGCTCGGGAGCGCGACTCGTCGAGGTCGGGACGACCAACCGGACGCGTGCCGCGGACTACGAGCGTGCGCTGACGCCGGACACCGGCGCGATCCTCAGGGTCCACCAGTCGAACTTCCGCGTCGTCGGCTTCACCGAGCGGCCGCCGCTTCAGGAGCTCGCTGAGGTTGCCGAGCGTTCTGGCCTTCCGCTCGTGGACGACCTCGGGTCCGGCGCGCTCGCGGCGATCGGCGACGAGCCGACGCCCGCCGAAAGCCTGCGGGCGGGCGCGGATCTCGTCTGCTTCTCGGGCGACAAGCTCCTCGGGGGGCCGCAGGCGGGGATCGTCGTCGGCCGAGCGGAGCTCGTCGACAAGCTCCGCCGCCATCCGCTCCAGCGCGCGCTTCGCCCGGACAAGCTCAGCCTGGCCGCGCTCGAGGGGACGCTGCTCGACGCTCTCGCGCCCGGGGCCGAGAGCGAGATCCCCGTGCTCCGCATGCTCCATGAGCCGATCGACGTCGTTTGGGCGCGCGCCGAGCGGCTCGCGGCGCTGGTCGGCGGCGAGGTCGAGGAGACCGTCGCTCGCGTCGGCGGCGGGGCGCTGCCGCTCGTCGAGCTGCCGAGCACCGCGTGCGCAGTCGAGGAGGAGCTCGCCGACGCGCTCCGCCGCGGCGACCCCCCCGTCATCGCGGTCGTCCGCGACGGGCGCACGCTTCTCGACTGCCGCACGCTCCGCGACGGCGAGGTGGAGGAAGTAGCAGCGGCGGTCGTGGCCGCCCGCGGATGAGCGAGCGCGAATCGGAAGCGGTCGTCTGGGACCTCCTGCGCGGCGCGCTGACCACGAGGGCGCTCGCCGTCGTCGCCGACCTTCGCGTCGCAGAGGCGCTCGAACGCGGTGCTCGGCCGGTGCAGGAGCTCGCACGCGAGGTCGGAGTCGACCCGGATGCGCTGCGCCGGGTGCTCCGGGCTCTGGCGAGCGACGGCGTCTTCGCCGAAGACGCGCCTGGCGTCGTACGTCACACCGATGCCTCGCGGATGCTGCTCCGCCCAGGCTGGACGGAGTTCAGCCACCTGTTCGGCGGCGTCTTCTACAGAGCAACGGCCGATCTCGATCGCGCCACGCGCACCGGTGTACCGTCGTTTCCCGAGGCGTTCGGCGACGACTTCTGGTCCTGGCTCGGCGCTCATGCCGACGAGCGATCGGCGTTCGATCGGGCGATGGCCGGAGGAAAAGACCGGAGCGCCGACCGCCTCGCCGGGCTGGAGTGGCGCGACGGCGAGATCGTCGTCGACGTCGGTGGCGGCAACGGCGCACTGCTCGCCGCGCTCTTCCGGCGCCGATCGGGCCTCCGCGGGATCGTGCTCGACTTGCCGGAGACCGAACGCGACGAGAGCGCCCTGGGCGACGACATCGAGTTCGCCGCCGGCAGCTTCTTCGAGCAGGTGCCCGCGGGCGACACGTATCTGCTGTCGGGGATCCTCCACGACTGGGACGACGATCTTGCGACCGCGATCCTGCGCACGATCCGCACCTCGGCTCTCCCCGAGGCACGCGTGCTGATCACCGAGGCGGTCATCCCTCCCGGGAACGAGGCGCACGGCGCGAAGTGGCTCGATCTGTTGATGCTCGTCCTCGCGGGCGGCCGCGAACGTGACGAGGCACAGTGGCGGACGCTGCTCGGCGGAGCCGGCCTCACACCCCTGGGAATCGACGACGGGTTGATCGAGGCGCGATGCCGCTGACGGTCGGCACGGCCGGGCACATCGACCACGGCAAGACGTGGCTCGTGCGGGCGCTAACCGGGAAAGACACGGACCGACTCCCGGAGGAGCGGCGGCGGGGCATCTCCATCGATCTCGGCTACGCACCGCTCGAGCTCGCCGATGGGCGTCGCCTCTCGGTCGTGGACGTTCCCGGACACGAGCGCTTCGTCCGGACGATGATCGCGGGCGCCACGGGGATCGATCTGTTCCTCCTCGTGGTCGACGCGGGCGAGGGAGCGCGGCCGCAGACGCACGAGCACCTCGCGATCCTGCGGCTGCTCGGGATCGACCGCGGTGTCGTCGCCGTGACCAAGGCGGACGCCGTGGACGAGGAGACGCTCGAGCTCGCGCTCGAGGAAGCGCGGGAGCTCGTCCCGGGAGCCGCTGTCGTCGCTGTCAGCGCCAAGACGGGCTCCGGCCTCGACGAGCTGCGGGCGGCGCTTGCGCAGGCCGCGGACGCAGCCGAGACCGCGCGCAGCCACCGTCCGACGCGCCTCTACGTCGACCGCGCGTTCTCGCTCCGCGGGATCGGAACCGTCGTGACCGGCACGCTCTGGTCGGGGTCGATCGGCGAAAGCGACGAGCTCGTCGTCGAACCGGGTGGCCGCACGGTACGCATCCGGAGCGTCCAGGTTCACGATCGGCCGGTCGAGCGTGCGGAGGCCGGCCAGCGGGTTGCCGTCGCCCTCCCCGGCGTCGAGCGACACGACATCGCACGGGGCGACGCGCTCGTCTCGCCGGGCGCGTACCCGGTCTCGTACCGGCTCGACGTGTCGCTCGAGGAGCTCGAGCCGATCCGGGACGGCGCACGCGTCCACGCGCACCTCGGCACGGCCGACGTGCCCGCTCGCGTCGTCAGGCTCGGAGACCGTCTCGCCCAGCTCAGGCTCTCGAGGCAGGTCGTCGCGATGCGCGGCGACCGTGTGATCCTTCGCGGCGAGACCACGCTCGCCGGCGGGCTCGTCGTCGATCCCGCCCCGCCGCGGCATCGGGACGAGGGCCGCGCGGCGCTCGTCGAACTCGGGGAGGTCGCGGCCACGATTCACGAGCCGGTGCAGCTCGACTCGCTGCGCCACCTGCTCGACGGCGAGCCGGAGGGCGTCGAGCGCGCCGGGACGTGGGTGTTCTCCCGGGCGTGGCTCGACGATCTCGAGCAGGACCTCGGCGCCCGCATCGACGCCGTCGACCCGCTCGATCCGGGGATCCCCCTGTCGTCGGAGCCGTGGGCGTCCGACGTCCTCCCGCTGCTGCCGTTCGAGCGGCGGGGAGCCAAGCTCTACCGCTCCGGCGCTACGGCCTCTCTCGGCGCTCGCGCCGAGGAAGCGGAGGCTCGCGAGCGAGCGCTGGCGGAAGCAGGCACGAGCGTGATGCAACTTGAAGACGACGAGCTCACGCACTACCTCGAGGCGACGGGCAAGCTCATACGCCTGGGTGACGGACACGCGATCGGACTGGGCGGCTACGAGGTCGCGAAGGACGTCTTGCTCGACGAGTGCCGCGCCACGGGCGAGATCACGATCGCCCGTTTCCGCGACCTTCTGGGCAGCGGACGGCGCGACGCGCAGCTCCTGCTCGAGCGCTTCGACCGCGACGGCCTGACGCGTCGAGACGGCGACCGCCGGGTGCTCAGGCATACCGCGCTCAGGTCGGACCGTGCACAGCGGTCTTAGATGGACTGTCGGTACCCGAAGAATTCGTGGTCTTCGTTGTAGCCGCCGTAGCCGCTCCCGAGCTCGGAGTAGTGGGCGACGAACTCGATCCCTTTGATCCATTTGACCTGTTTGAAGCCCAGCTCGATCTCGTTCCGGAGCCGGAGCGGTGCGCCGTGTCCGAACGACAGCGGCTGGTCGTTCATGTCGTAGGCCAGCATCGTGAGGTGGTGGCTCATGTGCTCGATCGGGTGGGCGTCGTAGTAGACGCCCCTGTCGGCTCCTTCGCCGAGGGAGTAGAAGACGACCCACTTCGCCTCCGGCAGCGGCTTGACCAGATCGACGATCGTCCGCATCGAGACGCCGCCCCATTTCGCGATCCCGGACCAGCCCTGGATGCAGAAGTGCTGAGTGATCTGCTCGTGCCGCGGGAGCGCTCGCAGCTGCACGAGGTCGAGCTCGGCGGGATTCTCGACGAGGCCGTCGATGCGCAGCCGGTAGTCGACGAAGCGGCCGTCGAAGAGCGCCTTGTATTCATCGGAGTCCGGGTACTGGCCGTTGTGCCAGAAGTACGGCGAGATATCTGCTTCGCCGTACTGGCCGGGTTTGGGATCGAGGTGCTCGAAGAGGTGCTGAACCGGCCCGACGATCGCTTGCCCGACGCGCTGCACGATGCGCGGATGGCGGAGCGTGAACGGCGTTGCGGCGCCCCAGGCGCCGACGACGACCACCATCGAGGCGGCGAAGAGCCAGACGCCGAGCCAGGCGTGGTCGTTCCGTCCTGCGTAGATGTGGTTCAGGTTGACCAGCAGGCCCGTCGTGAAGACCATCGCCGTGTGAATCACGATGAAGACCAGGAACCAGACGAGCACGAGGAAGTGCAGCGAGCGCGCGGTCTGGATGCTGAACGGCCTGCTGATCCGCCTGAACCGCGTCGAGAGCGCGGGTGACATGCCGAGGCCGGTGAGGAGGGCCAGCGGGGCGGCGACGAAGACGGTGATGAAGTAGGCGATCAGCTGCAGGCTGTTGTAGGCGACCCAGCCGTTGTCGACCGGCCAGCTCAAGGAGAGGTACTGGATCAGCACCGACAGCGCGTTCGGGAAGACGGCCCAGCTCGCCGGTACGAGGTGCCGCCAGTGGCCGCTTGCGAACAGGAGGACGTAGAAGATCAGGCCGTTCAGCAGCCAGAGCGCGTCGACGCCGAGGTGCCACCAGCGCGCAAGGCCGATCGAGTGCCGAAGCCCCGGCAGGCCGATCTGGGCGGGGAGGCTGATCGAGTCCTGCTTGGCCGTCCAGAGCGGATCGGCGGGCACCGGGTTCTGGATGCGAAACCAGTCCCTGCCCGGCGTCGAGTGGCGCGTCCAGTAGAGGCGCGGGTGGTCGGACAGGATCTGGATGCCGGAGCGGATGATGAAGAGCAGCAAGAACAGGTTGAAGAGGTGCTGGACGCGCAGCCACGCCGGGAAGCCCGACGATGATTCCGGGTGCGAGGGCTCGACGGTCCCCGGATAGCGGGCGATGAAGTGCTGGATCGACGGTTCGGTGCGCAGGCCCTTCGCGACGGCGACCGCGACGATGAGCAGCAGGAAGCCGATCGGGAGCAGCCAGAGCAGGTTGAACCACCTGGTGCGGCCGACGCGTACCCGGGGGGCGATGCCGGTCGCCTGCGGGATCGAGCCCGCCCAGGTCGCCGGGTCGATCGCGTCTTCGCCCGGCGTGAGCTGCCACCGGTAGCTGCGAACGAGATCCGGGGTGACGCTTGCCTCCGCCGGTGCGGGTGGATCCTCGCGGGTCGGGCCGGCGTCGTCTCTCAAAGCCTGAAGTCTACGAACGGGCCGCCGGAGGTCGGTCGGTAGGCATCCTGGCGTGGTGACCGTCTGGTCGATCGGCCACGGCACGCGGTCTGCCGACGAGCTCGTGTCGGTTCTCCGCGAGGCCGGCGTTGCGACGGTCGTCGACGTGCGGCGCTTCCCCGGCTCGCGTCACAACCCTCAGTTCAACGAGCCGGCGCTCAGAGCGGTCCTCGAGGACAGCGGCATCGCGTATCGGCACGCCGTCGAGCTCGGCGGCCGCCTTGCGGACGAACCAGGCGAGGACCGGTTCGGCTGTCTCCGCGTCGCCGCCTTCCGAAGCTATGCCGCCCGCATGGGCAGCGAGCGCTGGCAGGCGGCGCTCGCGGCGGCGCTGGCGGAGCCTGCCCCCTGCCTCATGTGCTCGGAGACCCTCTGGTGGCGCTGTCACAGGCGCCTGATCGCGGAGCTCCTGTACGCGCGCGGAGATCGCGTCGTCCACCTCCTCGGGCCCGGTGAGCGTCAGGAGCACAGGCCGCTGCCCGAAGCGGAGTCCCGCGACGGACGGCTGTATCTGTGCGGCGCATTCGTAGCGTAGGAGCGCAGCCTGCCTCGCCTCCGGTCGGGCGCTGCGGGGCCTCGCGCCGTCACAGCGCGTCGACAACCCTCTTGCATCCGAGCTAGCGCGTCTGCGGGAAGCCGAGGTCGACCTTGCTCGTCGCCGGGTCCGGCCAGCGGCTCGTGACCGCCTTCGACCGCGTGTAGAAGTCGATCCCCTCCGGGCCGTAGATGTGCCGGTCCCCGAAGAGGGAGCTCTTCCAGCCGCCGAACGAGTAGTAGGCCACCGGAACCGGGATCGGGACGTTGATCCCGACCATCCCGACGTTCACCTCGAACTGGAACTGCCGGGCGACGCCGCCGTCCCGAGTGAAGATCGCGACGCCGTTGCCGTACGGGTTCTCGTTCACGAGCCGGAGCGCCTCGTCGTACGTCGGCACGCGGACGACCGAGAGGATGGGTCCGAAGATCTCGTCGCGGTAGGCGTCCATCTCGGGCGTCACGTCGTCGAGGAGGGAGACGCCGAGGAAGAAGCCGCCGCCGTCGGGGCCGGTCTCCCGTCCGTCCGCGACGATCGTCGCGCCCTGATCGCGTCCGCTCTCGAGGTAGCCCGCGACCTTGTCCCGATGCGCCTCGGTGACGAGCGGGCCCATCTCGGAGCTCGGATCCATCCCGTCGCCGACCTTGACCTTCGGGAGGCGCTCCTTGATCGCGTCGACGAGGGGGTCGGCCGCGTCGCCGACGGCGACCAGGACGGACACCGCCATGCAGCGCTCGCCCGCCGAGCCGTAGCCTGCGCTGACGGCCGCGTCGGCTGCCATCTCGATGTCGGCGTCCGGGAGGACGATCATGTGGTTCTTGGCGCCGCCGAGGGCCTGGACGCGCTTGCCCGCCTTCGTCCCCGTCTCGTAGACGTAGCGCGCGATCGGCGTTGAGCCGACGAAGCTCACGGCCGCGATGTCCGGGTGCTCGAGGATCCGGTCGACGGCGACCTTGTCGCCGTGGATCACGTTGAAGACGCCGTCCGGGACGCCGGCCTCCTTCAGGAGCTCGGCCGTCAGGATCGAGGCGGACGGATCCTTCTCGGACGGCTTCAAGACGAACGTGTTCCCGCAGGCGATCGCGGGGGCCCACATCCACATCGGGACCATCGCCGGGAAGTTGAAGGGCGTGATGCCCGCGACGACGCCGAGCGGCTGACGGATCGAGTAGACGTCGATGCCCGTCGAGGCCTGCTCGCTGAAATCGCCCTTGAGGAGCGTCGGGATCCCGCATACGAACTCGATGACCTCGATCCCGCGCTGCACCTCGCCCAGTGCGTCCGAGAGGACTTTCCCGTGCTCGGCCGTCAGCAGCCGTGCGAGCTCGTCGCGATGCTCGAGGAAGAGCTGGTTGATCCGGAACATGAGGTCGGTGCGCTTCGAGAGGGACCACTGACGCCACGCGGGGAACGCCGCCTTTGCGGCCGCGACCGCGCCGTCGATCTCCTCGATCGAGGCGAAGTCCACCTCGCCCGACTGCGCACCGGTCGCGGGGTTGTAGACCGGCCCTCGCCGGCCGCTCGCCCCCTGCACGCTCGCCCCGCCGATCCAGTGCGAGATCAGCTTCAACTCGGTCGTCACCGCTGCGCTCATCCCCGCGCTCCTCTCGGGCCGCCTACTCGTTCGTTCTAGCGTACCGCCGTCAGGCGGGGACGATCAGGCTCGCGAGGTCGCGCGGGTAGTAGGTGAGGATCTCGATCCCGTCCTTCGTGACGAGGACGGTGTCCGAGTGGCGGAAGCCCCCGAGCTCGGGTGAATAGAGGCCCGGCTCGACCGTGAACACCATCCCCGGAAGGATCTCCGTGTCGTCGCCCGAGTCGAGGAACGGCCCTTCGTGGAAGCGGACACCGATCGCGTGCCCCGTGTGGTGGCGCCAGTGCACGAACAGGTCGTGCTGGGCGAAGTACCCGCGAACCGCCTTGTCGACGTCGGAGCAGCGTGTGCCCGGGCGGATCGCGTCGAAGCGACCTCCTGGAGCGCCTTCATGTGGCGGAAGAGCCGCTCCTGATCGGCGTTGGGCTCGCCGACGAACATCGTCCGCTCGAGCTCCGACAGGTAGCCCCACACCGGCGCGCTGGCGCCCGTCACGAGCACGTCTCCCGCCTGGAAGACGATGTTCCCGGCCAGTGCGTGCGGGATCGCCGAGTTCCGGCCGATCTGACCGCGGTAGCCGGCGCTCGCGCCGTTCTCGTGGATGCTCTGCGCGCGGTAGATCGGCCCGATCGCGTCGAGCATCGCGAAGGTCGCCTCGCTCGAGGCCCGCTGCGAGACGTCGGTCTCCGTCGCGCCCGGCCGTGTGTACCGCTGGAGAAGCGTGTGCGCGAGGTTCCCCCAGCGGACGCTCTCGCGGATGAGCGCGATCTCCGCCTCCGACTTGACCGCCATCTGCGCGTCCAGCCGGTCGACGATCCGCACGACCTCCGCACCCGAGACCTCGGACAGCGTCGGTCCGCGATAGCCGAGGATCCAGGGGTAGCCGTCCTGATCGGCGCCGATCTTCCCCGACATGCCGAGAGACGCCACTGCGCGCTCGAGCGCGGTCTCAGCGCGTGGGTCGCTCGGGTACTCGAGGTAGTGCTCGACGAGGTCGAACGTCGCCTTCGACTCCGCATGCTCGAGCTCGAGTCGGGGGACGACGAGTGCGCGCTCCCCCGACGCGCCGAGCATGAACGCGATCGGCCGCTCGGTGGGATAGAAGGCGAAGCCGGCGTAGTAGAGGACGTAGTAGGGGTCGAAGAGCGCGACGCCGGCGAGACCGTCGCCTGCGAGGCGCTCGAGTAGCGCGTCGCAGCGAGCGCGATGCTCCTCGGGCGTGATGGCGATCGAGGTCTGCACGTCGTCGGGAGCCTATGGTCTGGCTAGCCCGGGTCGACCGGCCCTCATGGCGGTCGCGGCCTGCATCCTCGTCGCCGGGAGCGCGCGCGGCACACCACCCCGCGACGTCGCAAGACCCGGGATCACCCGCGCGCGTCGGCGCTGCCGTTCGTGCGGTCGAGTGCATCGAGCGCGCGCATCTCGTCCTCGCCGAGCTCGAAGTCGAAGACTTGCGCGTTCGAGCGGATCCGCTCTCGGTCGCTCGACTTCGGGATGACGACCGCGCCGTGCTGGATCGCCCAGCGGAGCATCGCCTGTGCGGGCGTCCGGCCCAGACGCTCGGCGAGCTCGCGGATCGTCGGATCCCTGACGCCGCTTCCGCGGGCGAGCGGGCTGTACGCCTCGAGCACGATGCCGCGCCCCGCGCAGTACCCGAGCAGGCCGCGCCGGTACTGGAACGGGCTGAACTGCACCTGGTTCACGGCGGGGGTCCGGCGTCCGTCGCGAAGGAGGCTCTCGAGCTTCTCCGTCCCGAAGTTGCACACGCCGATCTCGCGGGCCATTCCGTTGTCCTGCAGCTCCTCGAGCTCGCGCCAGACGTGCGTGTTCCGGAACGGGATCGGCCAGTGGATGAGGTAGAGGTCGACGTAGTCGAGGCCGAGCCGCCCGAGGCTCTTCGCGAGCTCCTTCGACGCCCTCGCGTGGACCGGGAGGAGCTTCGTGGTCACGAGGATCTCCTCGCGGGGGATCCCGCTCCGCCGGACTGCTGCCCCGACGCTCTTCTCGTTTCGGTACATCGCGGCCGTGTCGATCAGCCGGTAGCCGGCCTCGAGCGCCCATTCGACGGCCTGCTCGGTCTCGGCTCCCTCTGACATCTGCCAGACGCCGAGACCGAGCGTGGGCAGCTCGGCTCCGCTCGCGAGCTTCCGTGTCGCCTCGCCCACCATCCCGCCCCAGCTTAGGCGACGGGTATCCGGTGACCGGCGGGGTTATTGTGGGCGGTGAGGATCGCGATGGCCTTCACGGTACGACCGGTCGACTACTTCTACGTGAACGTCCGCGACGAGCTCGGTGCGGCGTACCGGATCCTGTCCGTGCTCGCAGCGCGAGGCGTGAACCTCCTCGCGTTCACCGCCATTCCGTCCGGGCCGAGCATGGCGCAGTTCGCGCTCTTCCCCGAGGACGCGAGCAGGCTCGTCGCCGAGGCGCAGGGCGCGCAGATCCCCCTCGAGGGGCCGCATCACGCGCTCCTCGTGCAGGGCGACGACGAGCTTGGAGCGTTCGCGAGCGTCCACGAGCAGCTCTTCGAGGCAGGAGTGGACATCTACGCGTCCTCGGGCGTGACCGACGCCCGCAACGCCTTTGGCTACGTCGTCTACGTTCGGGAGGACCAGTTCGAGCGGGCGGTCGCCGCGCTCGGGTTGTGACGGGCCGGGGCTCGACTCTTCACCTCTTCTTACGCTCACCTCAGCGGTGTCTCAGCTTCGAGGCGCATCGTGGTCGTGCGCTCGACGAAGACGTGGACAGCGACGACGGAAGGAGGTGGAGGCTCGATGGACAGCGCCGACCTCGTATCCCCCGTGCCGTGATCCGAAGAGCGGTCGCCCCGGCGTGGAGGCACGCTGACGGGGCCGCGGCAGGCAAAGGGCTCACCTCGACGTACGCGGGGTGGGCCCTTCGACGTGCCGACTCGCGTAAGCACGCTCCCTCCCGGGGCTGATACTCCGACGACATGCGTCTCGCCGCCGACGGCTCGCTCAAGCTCTCGCCCTCCGACCTCGCGAACTACCTCGCGTGCCCGCACCTGACCCAGCTCGACGTCCTCGTCCAGCACGGTGCGCTCGAGCGGCCGCACCGCGAGAACGCGCAGGGCGAGCTCATCATGCGGAAGGGCCGGGAGCACGAAGCGGCGTTCCTCTCGGGTCTCCGCTCGGACGGCCGCGAGATCGTCGAGATCGTCCAGGGCGACGACATCGACTTCGAGGAGGCCGCCCGCCTCACCGAGGAAGCGCTTCGGGCAGGAGCGGAGATCGTCTACCAGGGCGTCCTCGCCTCGGAGGGCTGGCGCGGCATCGCCGACTTCCTCGTCCGTCTCGACCAGCCCTCGGACCTCGGCCCGTTCTCGTACGAGGCGTGGGACACGAAGCTCGCGCGCTCGCGCGCCAAGCCGGCGCACGTCCTCCAGCTCACGTTCTACTCGCACGAGCTCGAGCGGATCCAGGGCGTGCTCCCCGAGCGGATGAAGGTCGTCCTCGGCACCGGGGTCGAGGAGGACTTCCGCCCGGCCGACTTCGCCGCGTTCTACCGCCGAGCCCGCTCGCGGCTCGTCGACGCGGTCACGAACGGCCCGGATCCGTATCCCTACCCCGTCGACCACTGCGGGATCTGCGACTTCGCCGCTCTCTGCAACGAGCGCTGGGACGCCGACGACAACCTCGTCCGCGTCGCGAGCATCCGCCGCGATCAGATCGAGCGGCTCGCGCTATCCGGGATCGGGACGCTCGAGGCGCTCGGCGACACGGCGCCGGGTACGACCGTCGCCCGCCTGGCGCCCGAGACCTTCGAAGCACTCCGCCAGCAGGCGGCGCTCCAGCTCGGAGCTCGCCGGACGCACGTGCATCGCTACGAGCTCCTCGCGCCGCTCGAGAAGCGCGGGCTCGAGCTGTTACCGCCGCCCTCGCCGGGCGACCTCTTCTACGACATCGAGGGCGACCCGTTCTTCGAGCCCGGCCGAGGGCTCGAGTACCTCCACGGGGTCATGGACACCGAGCGGCAGTTCACGGCGATCTGGGCGCACGACCGCGACGCGGAGGCGCGGGCGCTCGAGCGCGTGATCGGGCTCCTCCACGGGCGGCTCGCCGAGCACCCTGACATGCACGTCTTCCACTACGCGGCCTACGAGGTCTCGACGCTCAAGCGTCTGACGGCCGAGCACGGGATCCTCGAGGACGAGCTCGACGAGCTCCTGCGCCGCGAGACCTTCGTCGACCTGTACCGGGTCACCGGGCAGGCGCTCCGGATCTCGTATCCGAGCTACTCGATCAAGAAGGTGCGGGAGTTCTTCATGGACGCCGGTGACGAGCTCGGCGGCGGAGGAGACGCGATCGTCGAGTACGAGCGCTGGATCGACGAACGCGCCCCGGCGATCCTCGAGGCGATCGAGCGCTACAACGAGGAGGACTGCCTCTCGAACCTCCTGCTCCGCGGCTGGCTGCTCGAACGCCGGCAGGAGGCGCGGTCGCAGTACGGGGCCGAGATCCCGTGGCGCGCCGAGCCCGAGCCGCGAGAGCCCGCGGAGGAGGCGACGGCCTTCGCGGCTGCGCGGGCCGAGCTCCGGCGCTCGCTGCTCGCGACGGGTGACCGGACGCACGCGCTCGTGGGCGAGCTCCTCGAGTACCACCGCCGCGAGGCTCGTCCGGTGTGGTGGTGGTTCTTCGAGCGCTGCGCGATGACGAGCGAGCAGCTCGTCGAAGACTCGGAGGCGATCGGATCGCTCTCGGCCCACGGCAGGGAGCCGGAGCCGGTCGCCAAGTCACTCGTCCACGATCTCCGCTTCCCCGTCCAGCAGCACCGGCTCGATCCCGGAGACCAGGTCTACGACCCGGTGACGATGCAGAGTGCGGGCCACCTCGTCTCGGTGGACTCCGTCGCCGGGACGCTCAGGCTCCAGCGAGGGCCGAAGCTCGCGAGCGTCTCGCTTCCGACCGGGCTCGTCCCGGGCGGTGCGTGGACGACGAAGGACCAGCAGGCGGCGCTCGTGCGGGTCGGCGAGTCGCTTCGCGCGGGCACCGGCCGCTATCCGCACCTCGAGAAGCTCGTGCGGCGCGAGCCGCCCCTCGGAGGGCGGCGAGTCCAGTGCGAGACGCTCGAGGAGATGGGGCGGCTGATCGACGGCGTCGAGGGCTCGTACCTCTTCGTCCAGGGGCCGCCCGGCTCGGGGAAGACGTGGACCGGCGCGCGGCTCATCACGTACCTGATCTCGCGGGGGAAGCGCGTCGCGATCGCGTCCCAGAGTCACAAGGCGATCCACAAGCTCCTCGCCGAGGTCGAGAAGGACGCGCTCGAGACGGGAGTTCCCGTCCGGGGGCTGAAGAAGGCGAGCGCGGGGAACGACGAGTCGCACTACGACGGCGCCGGCCTGATCGAGAACACGGAGGAAGCGGGCGACTTCGCGGACGCCGATCACGACCTCTTCGCCGGAACGAGCTGGCTCCTGACCCGTCCGGACCTCGACGGGACGCTCGACTACCTGTTCGTGGACGAGGCAGGGCAGACGTCGCTCGCCGACGCCGTCGCGCTCGGCACCTGCGCGCGCACGCTCGTCCTCCTCGGCGATCCGGTCCAGCTCGCGCAGGTCACGCAGGGCGTCCATCCCGAGGGCGCAGGCGCGTCCGTGCTCTCGCACCTGCTTCGCGAGCGCGCGACGGTGGCCGAGGACATGGGGCTCTTCCTGCCGCGCTCGTACCGGATGCACCCGGACGTCTGCCGCTTCATCTCGTCCGCGTTCTACGAGGACCGGCTTCGATCCGCGCCTGGCTGCGAGACCCAGGGAAGCTCGTCCGGGACGGGGCTCCGCTGGATCCCGGTCCCGCACACCGGCAACTCGACCTCGTCCGAGGAGGAGGCGACCGCGATCCGCGCCGAGATCGACCGTCTCCTCGGTGGGACGTGGACCGACGCGAATGCCGCGACCCGGCCGATCACGCCGGCCGACGTCATGGTCGTCTCCCCCTTCAACGCCCAGGTGAAGCTCCTCGGGGAACGCCTGCAGGATGGAGTGGCGGTCGGCACCGTCGACAAGTTCCAGGGGCAGGAGGCGCCGATCGTCTTCTTCTCCATGGCCTCGTCGAGCGGAGCCGACGCGCCGCGCGGGATCGACTTCCTCCTCTCGCGCAACCGGCTCAACGTGGCCGTCTCCCGTGCGCAGTGCCTCGCGTACCTCAGCTGCTCGCCGGAGCTGCTCGACGTCGACTGCAAGTCGGTCGAGCACATGCGGCTCGCGAACGCGCTCTGCCGCTTCGTCGAGCTCGCGGAGCCCGTCTAGGTCTGGAGCGCGGTCAGCGCCGCGACACCCGCCGCGATCGCGACCACCCCGGCGGCCTGCGGTCGCCCGAGCCGCTCGTGGAAGAGGACGTACGCGGCGATCGCTGCCACCGCACCGAACTGCGAGGCGAGCACGGCGCTGACGGCGATCCCGTGTCGTGCGCCGAGCGTGTAGCACGAGACGCCGACGATCTCGGCGAGGCCCGAGCCGACGACGAACGGCGCCGCTTTCCGGGTGAGGGTCATGCGGCCCGAGAGCGCGAGCGGGATCGCGATCACGAGCACGCCGAGGACGCGCGGCGGGAGGATCGCCCACACGAGGGGGAGCTCGTTCCCGACCTGCGCCGTCGCGTACAGGCTCGCGCCGAACGCGAGAGCCGCAGCACAGGCGAGGAGGACGGCTCTGCGACCGTCCGTCGACCCTACCGCCGTCGAATCGCCTGTCGCGCCCGCGAGGATCGTCCCCGTCGCGATGACGGCCAGGGCGACCAAAGTCCCCGCCGCGAGGGTCTCTCCGGCCGCGATGGCGATGATCGCGGCAATCGCGCCCTCGGTCGAGACGACCGGCGCGATCACTCCGACCTTCCCGATCCGGAGCGCGGAGTAGACGAGGAGGAGCCCGCCGCAGTTCCCGGCGCCGGACACGAGCAGCCAGAGAGCGGAGCTGGAACCGATGTGCGGGTTCCCCTGCGCGACGGCCCACGGCAGCGTCACGACGAGCCCCGTCAGCATCACCCAGGCGAGGACCGAGGTCGGCGGGATGAGCCTCGCCGCTCGCGTCGCGGTCATCGTCGCAGTCGCCCACGCGAAGGCTGCACCGAGTCCGCCGACGACCGCGATCATGGCCGGCCAGCCTAGAGACTCGCTGCGAGCTTCGCGCCGGCCCGGCGCGGGATGTGTACCGCTCCCCGGCGAGGCTGCCGGATCTTCGTGGATCGGCCACGAGGCGAGGGGGCGGCCGGACAGGAGACATGTGATGCACGCTCGCATAGCCCGGTACGACTTCGCCGGCGACGCGCACGAGCTGGCGACGCGAGCGGAGGAGGGCCTTCTGCCGATGCTCCGCTCGCAGCCGGGGTTCAAGGCCTACGCCGTGATTCAGAGCAAGGGCGAGATCATCTCGTTCACCGGCTGGGACACGCCGGAGCAGGCGGAGGCGGCGGCGACCGCGGCCTTGTCGTGGGTGGCCGAGAACGCAGCCGACGACCTCGATCTCAAGGAGACGATGTTCGGCGAGGTCCTCATCAGCACCACGCTCGGGATCGGCATCACCGCCGGCGCGACCGCCTGACACGGCGCACCGGGTTCGTCGGGGGACGGAAGGCCCTCGAGCTCAGGGCCCTCCGTCCGTTCGGGGGAGGGACGTCAGCTACCCCGAGATCCGGCGCACGTCGCGCCCGCCGTAGCTCGGCGCCCAGACGCTTCCGAACGCCGCGTTGAGCACGAACGGCTTCGCGCCGACCGTGATCGTGTCCGTCACGACGCCGCGGGCCGGATCGATCCGCGAGACCGTCGCGTCGCCCATGTTCGGGACCCAGACCGAGCCGTCGGCTGCGATCGCCCCGTCCAGCGGCGTCGTTCCGGCGCGGACGGTCGCGAGCACCGCTCCCGTCCTCGGGTCGAGATGGAGGACGACGTCGTCCGCGTTCGACGCGACCCACAACTCCGTCGCGTTCGCGCTGAACCACGCCGGGTTCGCGTGGCCGACGTCGAAGGTTGTCACCCTGTTCGTTGCCGGGTCGATCCGCCGCACGGCCGAGTCGCTGTTCGATCCGACCCAGACGGAGCCTGCGGTGATGCTGAGCCCGGCGGGCGATCCGCCGGTCCTGATCACCCTGGTCACGCGATTCCTCCTCGGGTCGATCCTGGAGACCGTCCCGTCGAAGTTGTTCGTCGTCCACACCGAGCCGTACCCGACGGCGACGTCGTAGGGCGCGTTGCCGACGCGGATGCGCTTGACGAGCTTTCGCGTGCGCGGATTCACGCGCTCGACGCTGTTCGTCCCGAAGCCGTTTACCCAGAGGGAGCTCGCGCCGTACACGACTCCGCACGGGTGGACCCCGACCGCGATCGGCCTGCCGCTCAAGCGGTTCGTCGCCGGGTCGATCGACTCGATCTTGGCCGAGCCGTAGTCCGTCACCCATTCCTTCCCGCGCGCTCCGACTCCTGCACACGGCCCGAATCCCGCCGTCTTCACGGTCGCCACGACGCTCGGCGTCGCCGCTGCCAGGGCGGCGACGAGACCGAAGACCAGTATCGCGACGGCGAATCCCACGGCTTTCCGCATCAGCGCCTCCTCGGAGAACTACGAAGTCGTAGGAAATACTACTACGAGTTCGTACTAAGTGAGGCGCGCAGGGCACGCTCGAGCGCGAGCAACGACCCGCGAACGGCCCCTGGCTCGGTGTCGAGGTTCTCGGCGATGGCGACGAGGCTCCTGTGCAGCCCGGCACCCGCCTGCCGGTGGCGTTTCCGGCCCTCGGCGGTGAGCTCGAGATGGTACGAGCGCCCATCTTGGGGATGGCGCGCCCGCTTCACGAGCCCGCGTTTCGTGAAGCGGTTGACGTACTCGGAGAGGGTCGTCGGCGGCAGTCCCACCCGGGCCGCGAGCTCGCTCGGCGTGAGCGGGCCCCAGACGCCGATCGCCGAGAGCACTCCGAACTCGGACGGCGTGAGTCCGCTCTCACGAATCTCGCGTTGGAGGAGCGCGTTCGAGAGTCCGCCGCAGACGAAGAGCGGGAACAGCACGTTGAACTCCCGTTCGTCGACGACGACGGAGGATCCCTTCGGCTGGCGTCCGGCCACGGGCGACAGATACCACGCGCTGTGCGCCGATGCTCGACCCTTCGCGCGGCAAACCCGAAGGCGGAGGCGGCCAGAACGCGTCCGCCTTCGGGTTTGCCGTCATTCGGAGAGCGCGCTCGGGACGATGCAGCACGAGGCCAGCCCCGTGGGTGCACGAGTGGTGAAGAGGCGGTGGATCCTCGGTCAGTGCGTCGCGTCGGGCGCCGTGTCCAGCAGCGGGTCGGCGGCCGCTTCGAGGCCGGCCTTCATCCGGGACTGCACGACGGAGCCGTAGACGATCGCGAAGCTGCACATGAGGACCGCCAGTGCCGCAACTGGCCAGAGCATGGACGATCTATCGAGCGTCACGGTTGCGAAGGCGATCCCTGCAACGAGGAGTCTGCGCCAAAGGGGCGCCTGCCCGATTCGTGCTCGACCGGATCGCCGAGATCCCGAGCTCGCCTGGGCGAGGAGCGGCCTGTCGGCTGGGATCCGCCCGGGTCTTGTAGGCCCGATCGCCCGGCGAGCCTCGAGCGGCGCTCGCTACGCTCGGCCGCGGGCCGCCCAGGCTTGCGCGGTGATGACGAAGGGCGGCTCCGGCAGGCGCTCCTCGCAGAGGGTGCGAAGTCGCTCCCTGCGAGTAGGATCGAGCCCGGCCACGTACACCCCGGCCGGCCCGACGCCGAGCGTGTACGGCTCCCACCACTCGTCGAACGTCGGGTGCTCGACGGCGACGGACAGCGCGACCTCCTCGACCTCCTGCAGCCCCGCCTTCTCGAACAGCTCGGCGAGCTCGCCCTCGCCGGTCCCCGCGAGGTACGACTCGCCCGTGACGTCGGGATCCAGATCCCGTGCCGCTCGCCAGTAGAGACTGAGTGGGCCGCGGTCGCCGGAGTGGTCCCAGACGCACCCCGCGACGACTCCGCCGGACGTGGTCACCCTGCGCATCTCGCCGAGCCCCGCGACCGGATCGGCCATGAAGTGGACGACGAGCTGTGCGAGCGCGGCGTCGAAGCCGTCGTCGGGGAAGGGGAGTTCCTCGGCCGTTGCCCGCTCGACCTCCACCTCGGGATACCGCGCCCGGACGGCTTCGACGAACGGCTCCGACGGATCGACGGCGGAGACCCTGCCCGGACCGAGGCGCTCCGCAAGCTCCCCCGTGAGCGCACCCGGCCCGCAGCCGACGTCCAGCACCCGTCCGTCCGTCACCCCGGCGAAATCGACGAACGTCGACGCAAGCTTGCTCGAGTACCGGCCCATGAAGCGGTCGTACGCGTCCGCGGCGACGTCGAAGCCCACCGCGGCAATCTACGCGGACGGGATCGAGCGCGCGGGCGGTGCTACCTGGAAGGAGGACGCTCGCAGCCGGGCTGCTGCATCCAGTCGCCACTCGCGTAGTCGCACGTCGAAACCGACGTCCGGCCGGTGTGTCGCGGCGACGCGTTCCCGGGCCACGTCGCGTAGGCGGCGACGGCTGCGACGACGAGCGCGAGGACGATCACCGCGCCCGCGCGGACGAGCCGCTTCCGTGTCGACGATGTGGCCGCCATCGCGCGTCCTCTTGCCTGTACGCGGGAGCCGTCTCGGCGGATTCGCCGTCGTCCGAACGGGATCGGCCGGCGACGGCGGAGTTAGACGCGTAGCTCGAGGCTGTACGAGCGATCCCGCGGCGACCAGAGCTGCACGACGGACCCGTGGGCGGCCCGTACCGTCACCGCAAAGAACCCGTGCACGTCGGTCGAACGCGTGGCGCCGAGCCACGTCCAGTGGCCGCCGACGAGGGCTCGCAGACGGTATGGCCGCTCGCCCGAACCCGCGCGCACCTGACCCCAGAGACGAACGCGATCACCGCTCCTCGTCACCTCGGTGAACGGCAGGCGGAACGCCGTGAACGCCGGCTTCGGCAGCCCCTCGGCGGTGACGAGCCCGCTCTGCCAGCCGGAGGGCTCTGCGTCGTCCTGCACGAGGTAGTAGATGAGCATGTCGACCCTCGGCGCGAGGTACACGCGCCTGGCCGCGCTCGACACGTACTGGGCCTGGGTCGTCGGCGAGACGCCGAGGAGCAGATCCGGCGGATTCGTCTGGTAGCCGTACTCGGTCAGCCAGATGCGCTTCGGGCCGAACGCGCGCTGGACCTCGTTGAGAAGGCGTCCGAGCTCCGCCATCGTGATGGTCGAGCAGTGCTTGCAGGCAGGCCCCCAGGGCGACTCGATCTGCGGTCGGCTCGGGTAGGGGTGGTGCGCGTACGCATCGAGGTGCGCCCGGGCCTTACCCATCGCCCGGATCCACGCGACGGGAGACACGCCGCCCGCGCCGCCCCGCGGCGACGTCATCCCGCCGCCGACGAGAGCATCGGGAATCTGCGCATGAATCGCCGCATAGGCGGGGTTGAGCAGTCGGCTGACGTAGACGCCGGCCGTGGTCGGGCGGAGCCAGGCAGGGAGGTTCGGCTCGTTCCAGATCGTCCAGTCCTGGATCCACGGGTAGCGAGTCGCGGCAGCGGTGACGAAGTTGCCGAACGTGGACGCGGAGTTCGGCGCCCAGTTCGGCGGCGCTCCGCCGTTCGCCCAGCTCGGGGTGCCGACCAGGGTCACGACCACGGAGATCCCCGCCCTGCGGAGGGGGTTCAGGACGTTGTCGGAGGAGCGCCAGCGGTAGGCACGATCACTCGGATCGCGAGCGTCGGTTGGGCGGTGGAGGGCGATCCGGTCCCAGTGCAGCGTGAAGCGGACGATGTCGACGTGCAGGCGCTCCAGCTCGGCGAGCCGCGAGGAGAGCGTTCCCGGCCCGTGCAGGAGCCAGGCGTCATCCTCGATGCCGAACTTCACGGAGCTTGCAGCCTGAGCGCTCGAGGCTCCCGGAAACGCGCTCATCGCGCCGAGGGCGACGAGCGCCGCGATCCATGGGCGCCACCTCACGAGACGTCACGCGATCGACGGACGAAGTAGGCCACGATCCCGGAGACCGCCATCGCCGCTGCGATGACGATCACGGCGAGGAGCGCCGAGGGGAGACCCCGGACGGTCGACGGCGACTGCGCTGCGATCCGGCTCGCCTCCTCGGTCGAGATCCGGCGGGCGTCCGCGCTCCGGCCGACGGTCGGGCCGGTCCCGGTCCCCGCCTCCGCGTTGGTCGACCCGGCTTGCTGCGACGCCTGCATGGCGCGCGAGATGTCGTCGACGGCGCTCGAGTAGGTTCGGACGTCCTCTGGAAGGCTGGCGATGGCGTCCAGGTAGCACTTGCTCGGATAGAGGCCGTCGATCCGTCCGTTGTCCGTCCAGTCGCGCAACACCTTCTGGGCGCACGACGACCCGCTCGCAAGGGCGGTCCCGGTCCCCGGCCCGGCGAGCGCCCAGACGAAGGTGAGCGCACACGTCGCCAGGACGACGGCGACGCCGACGACACGACCTCGTCCGTTCCCACCGCCCGCCATACCACAGGGTTGCCGCTGTCTCTGAGGGCGATGTGAGAACCGCGTGAAGACCTCGTAAGGAACTGCGATGCGAGGTCATCGCCCGAAAAGCGGCTCCCTAAACGGACGTACGTGCGGACCCGCGCGCGGAGTGTGTGGCGCTCCGTCGGCCGGTACGCCCCTCGTCGGATGGACACTGCGCCGGCTCGCTTGGCGGGATCCGGCAGGCAGCGGACATCGGACTGCCGGAACGGCCTGGTGTGCCGCTGCCTGCCGGACGCTACGGGACGATGTTGTGGTTCAGGTGGAAGACGTTGTCCGGGTCGTACCGCCGCTTCACTCCTCTCAGCCGATCGAAGTTGGGGCCGTACGCCGCTCGGATGGCGTCGTCGGCCTGGTCGTCGCCCAGGTAGTTGAGCCAGCGGCCCGTCCCCAAGTGGGGCCGGAGGGCTGCGAAGGTCTCCCGCGTCCATGCGATGTTCTCGTCCGTGCGTGCGGGCTCCGTCCACACCGACGGGAGCAGGACGTTCCAGCTCTCGTCGCGGTGCGGCACTGCGGTCTCGGTCGCACCGACCCGCGTCACTGCGCCGTGGAAGTGCTCGAGGATGATCCCCGACATCGACGACGGGACCGACGCGAACCGCTCGACCATCGCGTCGATCAGCCCGTCGGAGAGCTCCGACGTGAAGCTCGACAGCCAGTAGTTGAACGCGCCGTCCGGGTACCCTGCGTCGAGGATCGTGTTCATGACCGGGTACGGCATGGCGCCGACCTCGACGACGAGCGGTGATCCCCACGTCTTGAACGGCTCGAGGTCGCGTTCGGCGTCCTCCGCCGATCCCGTGTGGAACACGATCATGCCGGCGAGCTTCGCTCCGGATCCGTCGGGCGCGTGCACGAGCCCCGCGAAGACCGTGAGGTCGTCCGGGCTGTCGCTCACGGCGTCGCGGTAGAAGCGCAGGAGCTCGGGGGCCGCGTCGATCGGATGAGCGATCAGGCCGCCCACGATCGTCTCGACCGGATGCAGTCGGTACGTGAACGAAGTGGCCACGCCGAAGTTCCCGCCGCCTCCGCGGAGCGCCCAGAAGAGATCCGGGTGCGACTCGGCGTCGACGCCCACCACCTCGCCGGCGGCGGTGACGAGCTCGACCGAGAGCAGGTTGTCCGCGGCCAGGCCGTGCTTCGCCATGAGCCAGCCGAGGCCGCCGCCGAGGGTGTACCCGGCGATCCCGGTCGTGGAGACGGCGCCACCCGTGACGGCCAGCCCGTGTACGGCCGCGGCGTCGTTCAGCTCTCCCCACCGCACACCGCCGCCCGCGGTGGCAGTCGCTCGCTCCGGATCGATCTCGATCGCCTTCATCTCGGACAGGTCGATCATCACCCCTCCGTCCGCCACGGCCCGCCCGGCGACGTTGTGGCCGCCGCCGCGGACCGAGACCTCGAGCCCGGAGCCTCGCGCGAGCTCGAGTGCGCTGACGACGTCCTCCGGCGTCCGGCTGCGCACGATAAGGGCAGGCTTACGGTCGACGAGCCCGTTGTGGACGGTGCGTGCGTCGTCGTAGCCGACGTCTTC
The DNA here is from genome assembly GCA_963708265.1 of uncultured Actinomycetes bacterium. Taxonomy (GTDB): domain Bacteria; phylum Actinomycetota; class Thermoleophilia; order Gaiellales; family Gaiellaceae; genus GMQP-bins7. The sequence continues at coordinate 665,664 of CAVPSC010000001.1, forward strand.
CGGGGTGAGGACCGCTCCGCCGATCCGCTCCTTCAGCCCCGCGGTGAGCGCGGGATCCAGCATCGTGCTCATGGTCTGCTCCTTCGGTAGTCAGAACGATCGGTCGTGCCTCGAGAGCGGGAAAGTATACGAACGATCGTGCTAACTTGTCAAGCCGAAGGCGCCTCCGATGCCCCGTCCGTGCGCGTCCAGTCCATCGCCAGGGTCGGAGGGACGGCGACGGTGTGGTAGACGACGCAGTAGCGCTCGGTCAGGCGCAGCAGCGTGCAGGAGATTCCCTCGCCCAGGGTCCCCGTCGCCCGGAGCGTCACGAGGGCGGCGCCCGGATCCTCTCAATAGCGGGCCTTCAGCGGCTCCTGGAGAGCCTGCAGCTCGTCGCGGTCCATCACGCTCCTCGCATCTCGTCGGTCGAGCCGGTCCCGATCCTGGCGGAAAGCACGGGTCGGCGCGCTCCGAGCTCTCCGCGGGTGGCATCCTGCACGCTCCCGAACGAGGAGCGAAACGATGCGACAGAGCGATGTGCTCGCGTCCCTGAACGCGTTGGGTGTCGAGGGGAGGTGCCCCGTCTGCGGTGACAACTCGTGGGGCGGGATCGGAGACGAGGGCGGCGAGCGGGACGTCAAGCTCGTGGCGATCGACGACGCGGGAGAGTTCGTCGAGCGGCCCGAGAAGCCCGGACCTCCGTGGCTCGGCTTGAGGTGCGCCGTCCTCACGTGCCGGCGCTGCGGCTGGGTCAGCCTCCACTCGCTCGAGACGCTTCGGCGCGCGCTTCCGGGCGCGTAGAGCGGAACTCGTGTTTTGGTTGACAAGACTATAACTACCCGCTAGGGTAAGAGTCGTAAAGACCAAAACATGTGCCGGCTCGAAAGGAGACACCCATGCACCCCGCCGCCCTCCCGCTCGACTATCTCCGACACCTCGATCGCGGCGACCGCCTCCGCCGCTCTCGCCCTCGTCCGACCGGAACGCGGGTCCGTCGTGAGTCGGGCACGCGTGGAGACGACTAGGCAGGTCGTGCGCTTCTCCCTGCTCGCATGAGCATTGCGAAGTCCGGAGACCCGCCTCCCGGGTACGACCCGTCGGCCTTCCCGTCGTTCGCGGTCACCGTCGACATCGTGATCCTGACGATGTCCGGCGGCGCCCTCCACATCCTGCTCGTGCGCCGCGGAGAGGCGCCGTTCGAAGGCATGTGGGCGATTCCGGGCGGCTTCAAGCGCCCGACCGAGACGCTCGACGAGGCAGCCAGGCGAGAGCTTCGCGAAGAGACCGGCGTCGACGCCGCGAGCCTCCTCGCACAGTTCGGCGCGTACGGCGATCCCGAGCGCGATCCGCGTATGAACGTCGTCACGGTCGCCTATCTGGCGGTGCTCCGCGACGTCGGGTCGCTCGTGGCGGGGACCGACGCCGCGGGGGCGGCGCTGCTCCCGGTGGCGGACATCCTCGACGCGACCGTCGAGCTCGCCTTCGACCATCGTCTGATCGCGCGCGACGCCGTCGAGCGCGTCCGTGTCGAGCTCGACGTGTCCGGCATTGCCACGGCGTTCGTCGGCGACACCTTCACCCTGGCGGATCTGCGTGCCGTCTACGAGGCGGTCTGGGGCGTGCGCCTCGACGCCGCGAACTTCCGCCGGAGCATCGTGGCCGACGAGGGCTGGGTCATCCCGACCGGCCGGCGTGCCACCCCCGGCTCCGGCGGAGGCAGACCCGCCCAGCTCTACCGCGCCGGCCGCGCATGGACCTACGGTGGCCCCATCCACCGCCTGCAGCGATCCGACGAGAGGGCTTGAGTCACATGAGAGCTGTCGTCCACGACACATACGGCCCACCCGAGGTCCTGCGGATCGAGGAGGTCGACCGGCCCACTCCGGCCGACGACGAGATCCTCGTCCGCGTGCGCGCGACGACGGTCAACCGCACGGACTGCGGCTGGCGGAGCGCGACCCCGTTCTTCGTGCGCTACTTCACGGGGATCCGGCGCCCGAGGCAACGGATCCTGGGCATGGAGCTGAGCGGCGAGGTCGACGCCGTCGGTTCCGCGGTGAGCGGGTTCGCGGTCGGCGAGCAGGTGTTCGGCGTGAAGGGCTTCGGCGCGAACGCGGAGTTCGTCTGCGTCCGGGAGAGCGCCGCGCTCGGGCACAAGCCTGCAGCGGTGAGCTTCGAGGAGGCCGCCGCCGTCTGCGACGGAGCCTGCCTCGCCATGTCGTGCCTGCGAGGCGCCGATCTTCGCACGGGTCGGAGGCTCCTCGTGTACGGCGCCTCCGGCTCGATCGGCACGGCGGCGGTGCAGCTCGCGAAGCACTTCGGCGCCCACGTCACCGCCGTCTGCAACACGAAGAACGTCGAGCTCGTCCGCTCCCTCGGTGCCGACGAGGTGATCGACTACCTGAACGAGGACTTCACCAAGAACGGCGAGACCTACGACGTCATCTTCGACGCGGTCGGCAAGCACTCGTTCCGCCGCTGCCGAGGCTCGCTCGCCCCCGGCGGCAGGTTCATCGAGACCGACCTCGGCTTCATGTGGCACGTGCCGGCATTGGCTCTCCTGACCCGGGTGGTCGGCGACCGGAAGGTCACGCTCGGGATCGGGAAGTACCGGAGGGAGGACGTCCTCTTCGTGAAGGAGCTGATCGAGGCGGGCGAGTACCGGCCGGTCATCGACCGGACGTATCCGCTCGAGGAGATCGTCGAGGCGACGCGGTACGTCGAGACCGGCGAGAAGACGGGCAACGTCGTCCTCACCGTCGACGGTGACGGACGGGCGCGAGCGGGGGAGTCCCTGTGAGGGCGGTCGTCCACGACCGGTACGGGCCGCCCGACGTGCTGCGGGTCGAGGACGTTCCGAAGCCGGTGCCGAAGGACGACGAGGTCCTCGTCAGGATCCACGCGACCTCGGTGACGCGCGCGGACGCGCACCTCCGCTCCGGGACGCCGTTCGTCCAGCGTCTCCAATCCGGCCTTCTCCGGCCGAAGCGGAGAATCCTCGGCCACGAGCTGGCCGGCGAGATCGAGGCGGTGGGCGCGGACGTCACCGAGCTCGCGCTCGGTGACCGCGTGTTCGGCGCGCTGCCGTACCTCGCGCTCCGCACGGGCGCACACGCGGAGTACATCGCGGTACCGGCGACGTGGCCGCTCGTGCGAATCCCGCAGGGGATGAGCTACGAGCAGACGGGCGCGGTCTCGGACGGGGCGCTCTGCGCCTTCAACGGCATGCGCCCGGTGGGCGACCTGGCAGGGAAGCGGATGCTGGTCTACGGCGCCTCCGGCTCGATCGGCACGGCGGCGGTGCAGCTCGCGAAGCACTTCGGCGCCCACGTCACCGCCGTCTGCAACACGAAGAACGTCGAGCTCGTCCGCTCCCTCGGTGCCGACGAGGTGATCGACTACCTGAACGAGGACTTCACGAAGAACGGCGAGACCTACGACGTCATCTTCGACGCGGTCGGCAAGCACTCGTTCCGCCGCTGCAAGGGCTCGCTCGTTCCGGGTGGTTACTACCTCCCGACCGACGGCTTCCGGAACGTCTTCCTGTGGTTGGCGCACAAGAAGTTCGGCGAGCGGAAGGTCGTGTTCGAGTTCCCGCGCTTCCGGAAGGACGACGTCGCCCTTCTCGGGGCCCTCATGGAGTCGGGGGAGTACAGGCCGGTGGTCGACCGCGTCTATCCCCTCGAGGAAGTCGTCGAGGCGACGCGCTATGTCGAGACGCAGCAGAAGACCGGCAACGTCGTGCTCTCCCTGGTCTCCGAGGACGGTGATCGCCAAGCCCCCGGCCGATGAGTTTCGTTCCATGCCGGGGTCCAAGCAAGCGCGGGCCGCAACAAACGGCAGTCTCGATCCGAAGGGTGGTGCGGGCATGACGGTCTCACTGCAGAGCGTGGGCGCGATCACGCTGTTCGTGGAGGATCCGAAACGATCGAAGACGTTCTACGAAGGCGTCTTCGACGGCCGGGTGATCCACGAGGACGACGACGCGACGGCGTTCCAGTTCGAGAACACGATCGTCAACCTCCTCGCGCGCTCCGCGGCGCGCGGCCTGATCGAGCCTGCGTCGGTCGCGAGCGGTGAGCCCGGAGCGAGCTTCCAGCTCACGATCTGGGTGGACGACACGGACGAGACATGTGCCGAGCTCGCCCGTCGCGGCGTGCGGCTGTTGAACGGGCCCCTGGACCGGGAGTGGGGAGTGCGGACCGCGAGCTTCACCGATCCGGACGGCCACGTCTGGGAGGTCGCAGCCCAGCTTCCCGAGCAGAGCCAGGCGTCATAGCCGCGCTCGCGGCGTTTCGGTCGCGCTAGGTCGTCGACCGCGCCCCGGCGCAGCCGGGGTCGTGATACGAGGCGAGCTTGCGCAGCAGCGCGTGGAGGGTTCGCCGCTCCTCGGCCTCGAGCGGTGCGAGGAAGCCCTTCTCGACCTGCTTCGCGATCGCGCGGAGCGTTCCGAGGGCCTCCTGGCCCGCCGGCGTCAGGCTCACGAGGTGGCGGCGGCGGTCGCCCGGGTCGCGCCGGCGCTCGACGAAGCCCTTCTGCTCGAGCTCGTCGAGGAGTCCGACGAGGTGGCTCCGGTCGTAGCCGAGCGCGTCGGCGATGGTCGCCTGCGTCTCGCGCGCACCCTCGTCGAGGAGGGAGAGCACCGCGTGGTGCTGTGGGTTCAGCCCGCTCGACCCGAACGCCTCGTACGCCTGCTCCTTGACCGCTCCACCGAGTCGCTTGAGGAGGAACGGCGTGCTCAGCAGGAGCTCGCGAGACGGGCCTGTGTTCCCCGGCGCTGCCGAGCCGGAGTCGGGTGTGGTTGTGGTCGACATCACGACTGAAGTGTAGCGCGGCCAAGTGTCGCCTCCTGCTATCGTTGCATTAGCAAACGATTTGGAAGGACGACGATCTAATGAATCTACAACGTCCCGACTGGAAAGACAAGCGGTGGAGCGCGCTCGCGCTCATCGTCACCGCGCAGTTCATGGTCATCCTCGACGTCGCGATCGTCAATGTCGCGCTGCCGTCGATCAAGGCCGATCTCGGGTTCTCGCAGGACAACCTGCAATGGGTCATCTCGGCGTACGCGATCATGTTCGGTGGGACGCTCCTACTCGGAGGCCGGCTCGCCGACCTCCTCGGACGGAGGCGGCTCTTCCTCGCCGGCCTCGCGCTCTTCTCACTGAGCTCGCTCGCCTGCGGCCTCGCCTGGTCGGAGTCCTCGTTGATCGCCTTTCGAGCCGTCCAGGGCCTCGGCGGCGCTCTGCTCGCGCCGGCGGCTCTCTCCCTCCTGATGACGACGTTCGCGGACGGCCGCGAGCGCAATTTCGCGCTCGGGATCTACGGTGCCGCGTCCGGCAGCGGAGCCGCGGTGGGCGTCCTCCTCGGTGGCGTCCTCACGTCGTACCTGAGCTGGCCGGCGATCTTCTTCATCAACGTGCCGGTCGGTCTCGTCGCGATGGCTCTCGCCCCGCTCCTGCTGCGGGAAAGCCGCGCCGAGCTGCCGCACCGCCACTTCGACGTCGTCGGCGCCGGGTCGATCACGGCGGGACTCATGCTCCTCGTGTACGCGCTGACGCGGGCCTCGAGCGCGGGCTGGGGCACGCCGACGACGATCGCGCTGCTTGCGAGCTCCGTCGGGCTCGTCCTCGCGTTCGTCGCGATCGAGCTCCGCTCGAAGGCGCCGCTGCTCCCGCTGCGGATCTTCCGGCTCCGGACGCTGACGGCTGCGAACGCGACGATGGCCGTCGTCGGCGCAGCCGCGTTCTCCGAGTTCTTCCTCCTCACGCTCTACCTGCAGGAGGTGCTCGGGTACTCGGCGGTCCAGACCGGGGTCGCGTTCACCGGGTTTGCGCTCACGGTGGTCGTCGCGTCGAACGTCGCCCAGGCGGTCGTCGGTCGCGTCGGCGTCCGTGCGACGCTCACCGCCGGGCTCGTCGCATCTGCTCTGTCGGTTGCGGTGCTGACTCGCCTCCCGGTCGACGGAACCTACTTCTGGGACCTCTTCCCGGCGTTCGTGCTCGGAGGCGCCGGCATGGGCTTCTCCTTCGTGCCGGTGACGATCGCGAGCCTCTCCGGGGTGGAGCGCTCCGATGCGGGGGTCGCCTCCGGCCTGGTCAACACGAGCCGGCAGATCGGTGGTGCGATCGGGCTTGCGGCTGTCAGCGCGATCGCCGCGGCGGCGACGAGCGGGTACGTCGACGCGCATCCGGACGCATCCGCCGCAGCCGCGCTCGATCACGGGTTCAAGATCGGCCTGGTCGCGCTCGCCGCGCTCCTCGCGCTCGGAGCGGGGATCGCCGCCGCGCTCGTGAGGCCGGCGCAGGCGCGCCCGGCCGAAGGTGACGCGCGGTCGATCGGGGCCGAGCTCGAGCCGATGCAGGAGGCTGCGTGAGCGCGTTGGCGGAGCGGTGCCGAGTCGACGTACGAGACCAGAGTCTCGGGTGCGCGATGGTGGTAGCGATAGTCGACGCGCACGCTCGATCGAGGCGGAGCGACCCGGCCAGGCAGGCGTCAACCTGGATGAGAGGATCGAACGGCTGCGCTCGATTCTCCAATCCGGTGGCATTAGCGAGCTCGAGCATCCGCCGCATAGGATCTCCTGATCTGTGCGGCTCTCGTGCGGCCCGACATCAAGGAGGCAGAATGCCCACCGTATTCGGCTACCACGACGTGAAGGACAAGGACCACTGGCTGGCCTCGCCCAAGCGTCAGGAATTCTTCGGCCCGCTTGGCGTGACGAACATCCGCACCTTCGTCGACCCAGAGAACTCCACGCGCGTCGGTGTCCTGATGGACGTCGCGGACATGGACGCCCTCATGTCGGCGATGGAGACCGGCGCGGCGGCCGAGGCGATGGCCTACGACGGAGTTCTGCCCGAGACGCTTGTGATACTGGTCGAGGCCTAGCCCGACACTTCGAGCTAGTGCGGAGCGGACTCGAGCTGAAGATCGACGAGTCGCGATGACACTCGCCCCCCAACGGGCCGCGGGTGGCGGAGCCATGAATGCGGCCTCAGGGGAAGAGGGAACTCGCACAGGCATGAGTCCTGACGTCCGGGATGATTACGTGCGTTCTTGCGGGTAGACGGTCTCGCCCCGGGAGAGCATCTCGACAAACGCCGTGATGCGCCGCTCTCGCGTCTCCGCCCGCTTGGCGGTGGCAATCCGATAGAGGACGGCGTAGCGGTTTCGACGGCTTAGCTTCTCGAACATCTCGTGTGCCTTCGGGTCGGCGACCAGCGCAGCTTCGAGATCGGGAGGCACCTCAATGCTTGCAGAGCCGGCGTAGGCGGCTTCGGACCGGCCATCGGCTCTCGCGCGCTCCAGCTCGGCGACCCCGACGAGATGCATGCGACCCTCGGCGAATAACCGCTCGGCCATTTCGATATTCCGCCTCGACCAGGCGCTGCGCGGCCGACGGCGACTGAACCGCTGGCAGTAGGTGCCGGAGTCGCGACCGCGGAGCTGGCCGTCGATCCAGCCATGGCAGAGTGCTTCCTCGAGGGCCTGATCGTGATTGAGGCTGGTCGGTTCGACCGTCTCCTTCTTAGCCAGCACGAGCCACACGCCAGCCGAAGAGCCATGATGCTTCGCTAGCCAAGCCCGCCAACTCGCGGCATCGGACACCACTAACTCCGCCGTGTCCGCCACGATCCCACTCTGTCAGGACCACTCAGAGCGCGGGTCGTCAGGCGTCATTCCCGCACGCTGGCGCAGCGGGCGGCCTTGTAGCCCGGCAGCAGCGTTATGTCACCGCGGGAGCGGGTTCTCGCCTGATGGCAGCCCGACCCCAAGAGAGAGGCTCTCGCGCAGTCGTCGAGACCAGCTCGACGGTGCGAGCGTGACGACCCCGGCCCACGAGCCACGCCCGGACCCTGCGCCGATCTGGACGAGATCGATCGCGTTCTCGGACGGAGTGTTCGCGACGGGTGTACGGATGGGTGGCTACGAGCCGAAGTCTTTGCACTGCCACAGAGCCTCGACTTTTGGGTCGATGTTCGCCCGACAGTTCCAAGTGGAGGGGACCTGAGCTGGCTTCGAACCGATCACCAGCGCGATCTCCTCGCCCTTCTTGAGGACGATCTTTGCGATGCGGCCCGAATATGCCTTACCGTCGATGTAAGCCTTGATCGGGGTTTGAGCCCGACAGTAGCCGCCGATGCACTTGTTCGTCAGGCGCACGCCCCACTCGGTGAAGAGTTCCCGGAGAGTGATCCGTTGAGCGCTCGGCGCTTCGATGTGAATCATCCCGCTCGTCGCGTGGGTGTGCAGTGGAGAGAACAGGGACTGGTCCTCCCGGCCGATGCTCGCTGCCACTGGCTCGGATCTCCCATTCACGAAGATGTCGAGATGGGAGTGGTAATGCACGACCAAAGACTCGGTTGGCGCGGACTCCAGCCCGGCGGCCTTGATTCGCGCGTCGACTTGATCCGGGTTCGGCCAGGGAGCGGGTCGGGTGTTCACAGAGGGAGCCTCGGCGCCACCCCCGCCTGATCCTCCACAGCCCGCCGCAAGCCCCCCGAAGACGACCACTATCAGGAGCAAAAGGTGACGCACGGAGCGCGATTCTAGTGCCCTCTACTCAGATGTACGAAAGGAGCGGCCACAGGCTGCCCAGGCACACGTGAGCGCCGGGAACGCGAACACCGCGCGGGCTTGCTCCATCTCCTCGCGCAGTCGTCCCCGAAGCGTGTCATCAACTTCGCTTGCGGTGGCGATTTCGTTTCGTTCCGAGACCATGGCGCGCTGTGGCTGTTCGTGCGCGCCCGCGATCTCGAGAGGTCAGGAAAGGCCCGCGAGGAAGAGATCTGCCGCCGTAGCTCGGAGCTGGCGCGCGCAGCTACGCGCATGACCTAACCTCGTCGCGAGGTGGCCGTGAGGATCGACGACGTGCGCGATTTGACGGCGGGGTTGCCGCGGTCGTACGAGGTCTTCGTCCGGGGCCGGATCAAGTTCCGTGTCGGACGGATCGTGTATCTGGCCTTCTCGCGTGACGAGACGCTGATGGGCTTCGCCTTTTCGAAGGAGGAGCGCGAAGCTGCGCTCGAGACGTACCCGAACAAGTTTCTACGACCGAAGCCATCCGATATGCGCTACCAATGGCTGGTCGTTCGCCTGGACGCCATCGACACGGACGAGCTCCGCGAGCTCGTCTTCGACGCCTGGCGCATGGTCGTGCCGAAGAAGCTTGCTTCGCTCTCTGACGATGAGCTCCGGCAGCAAGGAGTGGGCTAAAGCGAGCCGAACGTGCCGTCGCGGGTAGCGACCTCCGGGCCAACACGTGCGGAAGGACTACGGGACAGGCTTACGGCGTGCCCAGTACCGAACGAAGTACACGGGCACCGCGATCCCGGCTGCGAGGAAGGCGGCGACGCCCCAAGCGGTTGCGTGACGACTGCCGTGTCTGCTCGCATGCGCGAAGACCCCGGTTGAGATCGCCGCCGTGATCGCGATTACGACGAAGAACGTCAGGGGATCAAGCGTCTGCAAGGGACCCACGGTACGCGAATGAGTCCGCAGCGCAGGGACTCCAGCCCCGGGCTACGTTTTGCGCAGTCGTCCTGGCTGCGTCTCCCTACGCAGCGTCGACGAAAAGCGTTGTCCCATCAGTGCAGCAGAGATTCGATTTGCGCTGCGTTCGAGGTGGCACGACATGCTCTCCGCTGCTGCCTCTTCCTCGTACCCGCACGCACGCCTTCAGAATCGTCGAGTGCTCGGTTTCGCGCTCGCTCAGGGCATACGGCCCTACTGAGCCTGTCCGGCGGTAGCGCTCCGCGCTCTCCCAGAGAGGCTGGACGCTCGCGCTCGCGATGCGAGTGTCTTTCCGCGCGGCCTGTGCGCGATAGTCGTGCGACAGTCGTCACCCGTCTCAGGCGGTCTTGAGCGGAAGTTCGCCTCGCCTGATCCGAACGCTCGAGGCGGCCACGATGCGAATGAACACGCCAGATTTGGCTTGGCGGAGCGGCGCCGGAGTCGAACCGACCGAGCCGTGGGCTACACGACCGCACTGGTTTCGAAGACCAGCATGGGTGTCGGCGCGAACCCTGATAAGTCCTAAGTTTTTGGGTGTTCGATGGTCGGGTGCGCGATAGGGATTGCGATAGTCGGGGCGAGCTTCAGGCGAGAGGACGCTCGCGCACCGAGCCGATGCCTACTTCGAACGCAACGCGGCCCTTGGGGGCATCCTGTAGTCCTGTCGTACGACCCCACGATCTACGAGGGCGCCGCTGCCCACTACCGGCGCGGTAGACCGGCGTACTCGCCCCAGCTCGAAGCTGTTCTCGCCGAGGAGCTGGATTTGGATGGCAGAGGGTGGCTCCTCGACGCTGGCTGCGGACCCGGCATCCTCACCATCCGACTCGCCCACCTGTTCGAGGAGGCGGTCGGCCTCGACCCCGATCCAGCCATGCTCGCCGAAGGTCGCCGGGTCGCCCGCGACCGGGGCATCACGAGCATCCGCTGGGTCAAAGCTCTCGCTGAGGATCTTCCCGGAGCGGCGCCGGGACCGTACCGAGTGGTTACCTTCGGCCAGTCCTTCCACTGGACGGACGAAGCCCGTGTGGCCGAAGCGGTGTACGACGTGTTGGAGCCAGGCGGCGCCTTGGCCCTGATCGTCCATACGGTCGAGGGGCGTCCCGCACCGCTGAGCCCGGGGCCGCCGCCGATCCCGCATGCGGAGATCAAGGCGCTCGTGGAGAAGTATCTCGGGTCAACGAAGCGAGCCGGGAAGGGCATCGTGCCGGTCCGAACCCATCGCTTCGAAGATGTTCTTGTTCGTACCCGGTTCGGCACACCACGGGCGATCTTCGTCCCTGGCATCCCCGACCTACTGCGGGATAGCGAGAGCGTGTTGGCCGGCTACTTCTCGATGTCCTCCTCGGCGCCGCACCTGTTCGGTGACCGCGTCGACGACTTCGCCATAGAGGTGCGGGAGCTGCTGACGTTACGGTCTCCCGCGGGCATCTTCTGGGACTGGCCCGGCGACACCGAGGTGATCCTCTCCCGCAAACCAGCTGAGTAGTTAGAAGCGGACCACCTACGTGGTCATCGGTGCGTAAGCGTCAAGCGACATTCCCGCACACTCGCACAAGCCAGGGCGATCTACTCCGGACGCGGAATCTCGCTGAAGTGATCGGGGTTCCAGCTCGAAGTGAACGGGTGGTTACCAGCTCCGACGATCAACACCTTCGCTCCCGAGCTCAGGGCTCTCGCGCTGCGGCGAACAGCGGGATCGGTGACCGCGACTGCCGTACCTCGATCCAGGCGAGCTTCCTCACCGTCCAGCTCGAACACAACCTCGCCTTCGAGGACCACATAGAGCTCTTGCTGCCCGCTGCTCCGCTCGTCGTGCTCCTCAACAAGCGTCTGGTCCGCACGGGTCGCCACGAAGAGGTTGGCTCCGAAGGTGTCGATCCCGAGCGCGTGCTGGAGGGGATACCAGGCGGGATCGTCCGGGCCACTGTCTGAGACGGTCGGAATCGCTGCGATCTCCCTCACCGTCCAACGTGCCACGGCACTAGCTTAGGCCGTGTCGAGAGACAGTCGCTGAGGGGACATTCCCGCACACTCGGGCACTCGGATGACTCCTCGTCGCAGCGAAGTCTCGGCTGCCGGTTTCGAGAAGATCGCTCGGAGCTACTCCTCGCCTTCCCAGTACTCGACGGCCGGTCCGGGCCTCGCGAACATGATGTCTTCGTCCTCGGCGTCCTTGGCGAGGACCTTCCCGGTGTCGAGGTACTCGACGATCTCGCCGCGGATCATCGAGGAGAGCATGAGTACGCGAATCGGCGAGTCTGTTCGGTTGATGATCTGATGCGCACCGTCCTTGCCCCGCCGAAAGCAGACGACGTCGCCTTCCTTCAACACGTGCTCACCTTCGGACGTGCGCAGCGTCGGCTCGCCGAGGAGGACGATCACCCATTCCTCGTTCAGGTGGTGCGTGTGGTAGGGCCAGAGCTTGTTGTCGGGCTCGACCTCGTATATCCCCGCGCCGATCAGCTCACCGCCGATGCGCTGGCCGACACGGGCCCCCTTGACGCGCCAGCCCTCGCGGTCCGTCGTCCCGTCCCATTCGTCGCTGTTGAGGTTGAAAGTCTTCATTCGGCAGACAGTAGCCTGCGTCTCAAGAGACATTCCCGAACGCTGGCGCGCGCGACGCTGTCGTCACTTGAGGCTAAACGTGCTGGTAGGCGCGACTCGGTAGACGAGCGCGATCGCCTCTGAAGCGCGGCGACATCGACGGGGCGGAAGCGCCTACCAGGTCGAGTCGCCTCGGTGCAGTGCTTGACGCTCCTAGGACAGGTCAGGAATCATCGCGACGTCTAGGCACAGGAGGTATCAGCGATGCCGGTCGTCATGTTCAAGGTCTCCACGGCGAAGTCGCAGCACGAGCGGGACGCGAAGGAACTGGAGCAGGCGCTCCGAGAGGGCGTGAAGGGCGCAGGCGGTCGACTCGTATGTCTTCACTCCGGTGGCGGCGGCGTCGCTTACGGCATCGTCGAAGGCCCGCACGACTATGACGCCGTGTTGGCAGTCCTCTCCGTCATCGCCGCGGTCGCGGGCGAGATCATCAGCTTGCTGACCGGCGATTAGATGGAGTAGCGGGCCGCCGTAGCCGTTTTGTAAGCCGCCAACATGCGGCCGGACTGGGTTCAAGCGCGGTGTGCGATAGATGTGCCATGGTCGGTCATCCGTCTCAGGCGGTCTTGAGCGGACTTGAGCGGAGGATCGCCGAGTCACGACCGAGCTCTCCGGCCGAGCCGCATGTGGCGTGACCACGCCTGATTTGGCTTGGCGGAGCGGCGCCGGAGTCGAACCGACCGAGCCGTGGGCTACACGACCGCACTGGTTTTGAAGACCAGCACGGGTGTCGCCGCAAACCAGCATGAATCCTAGGATTCCGGCTTCTGAGAACCGGGTGCGCGATAGTGATTGCGATAGTCGGAACGAGTATCGGCCTTCAGGCGAGAGCGCACTCGCCCAGGGGTGCATCCCTCGAGCCAAGTCGAATTTAACGGATAGTGTCCGGCGAATCAGGACGACTGCGAGCATCACGGGCTGGCCGCAGGACCTGCCGCTAGCGGGGTTGGCGCTCACTGTGTTCGCCCTGAGCTCCCTCGCCGCGGCGACGGTCTACATCGTCGTCATGGCTCTTGCCGTCGGGGAGCGCGGAGCGGCATTCAAGGCCTTTTCGCCTGGAATGCTGCCTCCGATGGGTCTACTCTTCGCCCTCCTCGTCGGGTTTCTGGCGGCGCAGGTATGGAGCGACGCCGGGCGGGCGCAGGACGCAGTCAACAGCGAAGCCAGCGCCCTGCGGTCAGTGGACATCCTCGTCCGTGCTTTTCCCGGCGAGCCCGAGACCCGCATGAACGCGCTCATCCGGCGACAGATCCGGGAGGAAGCCGACCACGAGTGGCCAGCGATGGCCCATCAGCAGGCGACGCTGACGGTGATCCCGGCTCCGCTCGCGCAAGGGCTCGAGCTCGCCATCGGTCTATCGCCGCGCACCGAAGGCCAGCAGGCAGCGCAGCGTGCGATGGTGGACTCGCTCCAATCCGCCCTCGACGCTCGGCGCCAGCGCATCATCCTCAGCCAATCAAGCGTCAACTGGGTGAAGTGGACGGGCGTGATCCTCGTCGCGCTTCTCACGCTGATCGCGATCGCATTCGTACACAGCGACAACCGGCTGACCGCCGCTCTCGCGATGGGGATCTTCGCCGCTGCGGTTGCGGTCTCAGTGATCTTGATCGCCGCTCAAGAACGCCCGTTCAGTGGACAGTTCGCGGTCAGCCCCGATGTCCTCATCCAGGTCATGCCGCAGCCCTGACGGCCGCAGCCTCACGGGGGAGGTCGCAAACCGGCACTCTGATCTAACCAATCCGGCGCGGCTCCGGCTGGAGCGACCTGGTTCGCTCGCACAGACGCGGCAAGCTCAGGCGGGAGAGGCTCCTCAGAAACCTCAGTTATGCGCGCCGCGCTGTCTTCTCATCGACGTGAGATGCGTGGGCTCCTACAGCCCCGGGACACGGGTCGCGTCCTCGTATTATTCGCGTAAGCCATCAGGCAGGTGCGCTCGACGCAAACATCAGCCTCGACCTTCAGCCAGCTGAGCCTGCGGGTCGTTCGGACGTGTGCGCTCGTCGGGATACGACCACAGTGCGGGCACTAGGTCACGGGCCAGTATCGCGAACCGCGCTAGGGCATTCGCATCCTTGCTCGAGCCGCAGATCGGCGACGCTCGGAGATGAACCGGACCACGCCTACGAAGTAACGTGGCCCGGTTATCGATCTGACTAGACGCCTACGAGCGCGCCGGCCTCGACCTCGTCAAAGTAGGAGATCTCGACAGAGTCGGCATCGACGCCCGCCTTGCTCATTGCTTCCTTCAGCTCAGGCATTGCGAAGAATGCGCGTGCGGTATCGCGTGAGTCGAATGTGTGGGTGACGATGACGTCGTTGGGATTCTCGATCGAGCGCAGGACCTGGTGGCCGTGTACGCCGTGCTCGGCTTGGATCGGCGCGAATCCGTCGTAGACCTGCTTCCAAGCGTCAAATTCGGCAACGCGGTGTCGGATAAGAGCAACGGTGCTCGTCATGGTGCCCCCTTCCGGGGCGGGTGCCCTGTTGCGAAAAGACAGGCTTCAGGAGAAGCGCGCGACGAGAGCGATGCTCAAGAGTCTACTCCTCGACCGACGAAGGTCTGACTGACGAGCGCGGTCGCCGCCCTTCCGCCAAGCGGCATACCCGCACACTCGCGCAGCTTCCCCGTACCAGCGTCGATCTCTCGCGGCGTCCGTCGCGACTGCGAGTCCGTACCGTTCCGTGCCTCTGGCGTGATCTGCGTCTGGCAGCGCTCCGCCAACTCATCGACGTTGCTCGTCTCCACGGAGGCGTGTCCGAGCGCCTCGGCGTGCGCGAGCGCGAACGAGAGTCCGGCGGAAGATCGACAACCAGGGCTGAGCTCGCTTGCCCAGGCCGTACCTGGCGCGAACACGCCGGATTGGCTCGACGGAGCGGCGCCGGAGTCGAACCGACCGAGCCGTGGGCTACGCGACTGCACTGGAGTTGAAGACCAGCGTGGGTGTCGGCTCAAACCCTCATGAAACCTAGGGGTTCAGTCGCTCCAGAACAGCCTGCGCGATAGTGATTGCGATAGTCGGAGGGACTGGTGCGCGAGCCGGGTGGGAGCACGCTCGCCCGGTCGTGCGAGCCTTACTCCGGGTCGGTCCGCGAGATCAGCTCGTACCGAACGCGGGGTCTATGCTCGGCCCGATGCCTCGAGCCCTGATGCTCGTCGCGGCGTGTCTCGTGTCGGTTCTGCTTGCAGGTACGGCCTCTAGCGGATTTGCCGCCGGGCCAGTGCCGGACGCGCGTATTGGGATGAACTACTTTGACGGCTGGGCGGATCCAGTCTCGAGCTTCCATTACGACGGCCTAGTGCGACCCGGCGCAAACGGCCAGTTTCCGCAGTATCGGCCGCTGTCGGGCTGGCGGGACAAC
Source organism: uncultured Actinomycetes bacterium (assembly GCA_963708265.1). Lineage (GTDB taxonomy): Bacteria > Actinomycetota > Thermoleophilia > Gaiellales > Gaiellaceae > GMQP-bins7. The sequence continues at coordinate 681,129 of CAVPSC010000001.1, forward strand.
ACGCTCGCCTCAATGCGCGTCTCACTCAACTGGGCGCGTCAGGACGGCGTCGGCTTCTTCTTCTTCGACTGGTTCTGGAACCCGCAGCCGCCAAGCCCTCATCTCAACAACGCGCTCGCCAACTATATGAAGCTCCCGTACCACGACGGCGTCGGTGCCGCACTCATGTACATCAACATCGACCCGTTCACCGTTCCGCAGTCGGACTGGCGGGCGACCGTCGAGCAGTGGGTCACCCAAGACTTCGCGAACCCCGACTACACGCGCGTCGACGGCAAGCCGCTCCTGTACATCGACGATCCGGTCCGGTTCAACCAGCAATGGGGTGGGACAGCCGGGGTCAACGCAGCTCTCGAGACGCTGCGAGAGGTTGCGGTTGCGCACGGCTTCCCCGGCGTGTTCGTGCTCGGAAGCATCTACATCGGCACCTGCGTTGCCGACGTCGGCTGGGACTACTTCGCGCAGCTGATCCACGGAGAGACGTGGGACGCGCTGACGCAAGGCACGTATCCAGCGGCCGCCTGTCCTCGGGATGGTGCGCAGCCGTATCCCGACCTCATCGTCGCCGGCGAACAGAGCTGGGACTCCTACACCCAGAGGCTGGGCGAGTTCCTCACGATCCCGTCAATCGAGGGCGGCTGGGACGGCCGGCCGGGCAATGAGTCCCAGCTCGGTCATCTGTGGTGGTTCGAGCGGACACCTGACGAGTTCGGCGGCTTCGTCCGCGATGCGATCAACTGGGTGGACGACCATCCCGAGCAGATGGTTGAGCCTCCACCATCGCGACCGATCGTCATGATCTGGGCTTGGAACGAGCTGCAAGAAGGCCAGCAGCTGATGCCGACAGTGGGAGACGGCTATGGCTACGGCCAAGCACTTGCCGAAGCGGTTGGCCTTCACGGCCCAATCCAACCCAGGACGAGCTCTCGATCACCGCAAGCCGTGGCGGCGTGATCAAAGGCCTGCCGGCAGCTACGAGCTGCGCCGGCCACTGTCGAGCAGTCGTCGACGACGGCTGGCAGGTCATCCTGACTGCTCTTCCCAGACGCGGGTCCGTTTTCCGCGGTTGGAGCGGGGGCTGCAAGGGACGAGACCGTTCCTGCTCGTTCCTCATCGAACACGGGATGTCCGTCCACGCGTCTTTCGTGCGGTCGAGGTAAGCCAACGCACGTCAGCCTCACCGCAAACCCTCATGACTCCTGGGATTCCGACTCTCGAGATCGCGGTGCACGATAGTGATTGCAATAGTCGTCCGGAGAGGAGTCCCGAGTGAGCGCGAACACTCCTGACGTCCGCCCGACCGTCGCGGTGATCGGCGGGGGCTACGGCGGCTTCGTCGCAGCCCAGGGTCTCGACGAGTTCACCGATGTGACCCTGGTCGAGCCGCGCGATGCATTCGTCCACAACGTCGCTGCTCTCCGGGCGCTCGTCGAGCCGGACTGGCTGGAGACGATCTTCCTGCCCTACGACAAGCTCCTCACCAGCGGGCGCGTACTTCGCGAGAGGGCCGTCCAGGTCGAGTCGGATCGGATCGTGCTCTCCTCCGCAAGCGAGCTGGCTTCCGACTTCATCGTTCTCGCAACAGGCTCCACGTACCCATACCCGGCCAAGACGGGCACCGACGACACGGCGACTGCCGTCAGCCGCTACCGGCAGAGCCACGAAGAGCTCGCTCGCGCCGAGCGGGTCTTGATCGTCGGAGCGGGACCGACCGGGCTCGAGCTCGCGGGCGAGATCGAGGCCCGTTGGCCGCGAAAGCGGATCACGATCCTCGAGCCTGAGCACGACATCCTCGCCGGCCCGTACAAGCAAGAGCTCCGCGACGAGGTGCGCCGCCAGCTCGTGGAGCGGGGAGTCGAGCTCGTCCTTGGTGACGCGCTCACCGGCGAGCCGGAGAGCCCGCCGGCCACGTTCGGCCGCTTCGCGGTCTCGACGGTCGCGGGGCGGTCGATCGAGGCTGAGATCTGGTTTCGCTGCTACGGGCTCAGGCCCGTGAGCGACTACCTGAGCGGCGATATCGCAGCCGTGAGGCTGGCCGACGGGTGGATCGAGGTGGAGCGAACGCTCCAGGTCAAGGGGCAGTCAACCGTCTTCGCACTCGGAGACGTCGCCGCTGCAGACCTGAAGGGCGCGGCCCGTGCAGGTCGCCAGGCCGAACTCGTCGTAGCAAACATTCGGGCGCTCGTCGAGGGACGCGAGCTCGAGGCGTACGAGCCGGCCCCTCCCGCGATTGTCATCCCGCTCGGCCCTACCGGCGGTGCGTCGGAGCTCCCGGGACAGGAAGAGATCATCGGTGCCGAGGCGACCGCGGAGATCAAGGGGACGCACATGTTCGTCGAGCGCTACCGCGAGCTCTTCGGCCTCGAGCCGGTCGCACTCGCACCTGGGGAGTAGATGAGCTAGTTCCACGCCGTTTGCGCCGAACTCGATCGCCTGCCCCGCTGACTCGAAGATCGCGATCTCACGAGGCGTGTGCCGGGCGCGCGCGGTGCGCGGCGATGAACTCTCGGTACCACTCGTAGCTTGCCTTCGGCACGCGCTCGAGCGTCTCGAAGTCGACGTACACGATCCCGAACCGCTGCGAGTATCCGCGTGACCACTCGAAGTTGTCGAGCAGCGACCAGACGAAGTAGCCGTGTACTGAGACGCCGTCGGCAAGCGCGTGTCCGATGGCGGCGATGTGTCGCTCGATGTACGACTTGCGTTCCGGGTCGTCGACGTGGCCGTTCGAGCGGGTGTCGGGATACGCGGCACCGTTTTCGGTGATGTAAAGCGGCGGGATCTCGTATTCGTCCCGCAGCCTCATGAGGACTTCGTGGAGCGCATCCGGGTACACCTCCCAGCCCATTCCAACCAGCAACGCGGGAGAGACAAAAAGCCTTGCGAGGCAAGGGTGTGAAGTGCTACCTTGCGGTGCATGGCACCCGGCTCTCAGCGACGAACGGAGCTGCTCCGCGGTGTGCTCGACCTTTGCTTGCTGGCAGTCATGGACGAGGGACCGGCATACGGCTACGAGATGACCAAGCGACTGCGCGACCGCGGCCTTGCAATCGTCGGCGAGGGCTCCATCTATCCGTTGCTGGGTCGCCTGGAGCGTGACGGCCTGGTCGAGACATATCGGGGCGCGAGTGACGGAGGGCCGCCGCGGAAGTACTACCGCCCCTCGAGCGCCGGGCGGCTCGCACTTGCGCTGGGAGTGTCCGAATGGCGAGCGGCCCGCGACGCTGTCGATGCGGTGCTTGCCCCTGTCAAGGTCGAGGTGGTCTCATGAGTGATTTCGTTGAGCAATGTCGCCGTGAGTGGAGGCGCCTCGGTGTCCCCGATCCGCTCGCCGACGAGATGGCCGCAGACCTGGCCTCCGATCTCACGGAAGCCGAGGCCGATGGCGTCTCCGCCGAGGAGCTCCTCGGAAGCAGCGCCTTCGACCCGCGTTCGTTCGCTGCCACCTGGGCGGCCGAGCGAGGGATCATCCCCGTACAGCCCAGCGGAGGGAATGCCCGCCGCACACCGCTCGTCCTCGTGGCGTTCACCGCCCTTGCATCGCTCGCAGTGATCGTTACGGCGCTGCTTCTCCTGACCGGGCAGCCCGCCGTGACACTGTCCAGAACCACAGCGCCTCACCTCCAATCGCCACCAACGGCCCCCTTCGGCCCAACCGGCCCTAGCCAGCAAGTCCTCCACACAAGCGCATCCGCGCCGGTCGAGTGGATCCTGCTGTTCTTCGCGATCGTCGCGCTCGGCTTCGCCGCATGGCTTTGGTCGAGGTGGGGCCGCTCGCGACCCCCCAGCGCCCTGGCCTAGCCACCTCAAGGGACATTCCCGCGGTCACGCTTATCCTGGCCTCTGCGTCGGGAGCACGCCCGAGTTGGCGTGCTCCCTGGATTGGCAGATCAGTGTCCGGGGGGGCGGCCCAGGGGCTCAAGTCACTCGAGGAGTCACAACCACGCTGAGGACGAGGCGAACCCGATCGCTTCGACGGCCTTTTTCGCACTTTCAAGGGGCCACGCAGACCGTCGTGACGGTGGCGTCGACCGGCAGACAGCTTTTCGAGCAGCTCACCTGGCATTCAGGCGAGTTCTTCGAGGCCTTGCACCACCCACGCTTTGAGTTCGGCGGAGCTCCAGAACGGGGCGTCGTCCGCTTGGGCACGAGCCAGCACTTCGTCGGCCGTGGCGCCGGCTCTGAGACCGGCATAGAGGTAGACCAGGGCGGACGAGCGAGGCCCTGTGCGACAGGTCACGAGTGTCGGCCGAGGCAGTAGGTCGAGGGCGGCGATGTGCCGTCGAGCTATGTCCATGTCGAGCACCAGCGGCGGATCGGAGACGATGTTCGCTGACTCGGCGACCGCCGCCTGCACACTCGCATAGGAGATCCCTCCCTCCATCGCCGCGAACTCCTCGCCGCAGAGGAACAACCAGGACGCGGCATGCGCATCGCGGGCGAAGGTCTCGGGATCGGAAATCAGTCCACGGTTGAAGCTCAGATCTGCAGGACTCTCCAACTCGGCCACCACAGCACACGGTACCCACCCCTGGCCACAGGCGTCATTCCCGGATACGGGCAGTACCAGTTCGATGCGATGCTCGGCGGCCAACCGCTCTCGGCGACGCTCACTTCAGCCTAGTAGTCGCTCTTCGAATCTCGGCCGCTAGGCCAGCTGATCGAGCACGAGGACGAGTGCTGCGACGCTTCCCGCGAGCACGACGAGAGCGAGTGCTGCGACGCCCCCCACGATGAGCTTGAGCCTTCGAGGAGTGAATCGCCAAGCGAAGGCGACGAGCGCTCGCTTGCCGACCTGCGGGCGGACGAGCCAGAGCCGCACGAGCGCAAGCGTGGCCATGAGCCAGCGCGCGGGACGAAACTCGATCCACCCATCGCCGAGACGTCCCTCCCTGCCCGACGCATGAACATCGAGATCGCGCGGCTCCCGGTCCTTGGGCTGGAGTGGCGAGGGGACGAGCATCGCCGTCACGATAGACGTCAAAAGGCTCGGCGTTCGGTGCAATTCTCGAGAAGAAGAGCGAGGAGTCGCTCGCTTACCTGACCATCGCGGACAGCCGGCTCGGCTCAACTCGCGCGGGCTACGCTCACCCTCGTGTCGGGGGCGGCCGTCTTCGGGATCATCCTTATCTTCGTTTTCGCGATCAGCCTCGCGATCGTCGCCGCCATGTTCTGGTGGGCCGCACGTGAGGATGGACGCGACCAGAAACGCTTGAACGCCCGCCTTCAAGAGCGTTCGGAGGATGGCTCCAGCGACATTCCGTAGCCAGGGCCTGGTGCGGCCGCGGCTCAGGGCGTCGTTGCTTGCCCGGTTCGTAGAGTTCGACTCATGCGGTTCATGCTCGCTCTGGCGCTGAGCGTCCTCGTGCTGGCATTGCCTGCCCAAGCCGCGCGGCACGAGGGCTCGGCCACGATCACGATTCGCCTGATCGTGACCGAGGCGGGTTCCAGGTATCTCATCGACCGAGCACCGAGGGGCTATCCGAACAAGGGAGATGTCATCCGAGAGAGGTCGACCTTGCGCAATGCAGTCGCTCAGTTCGGTCGGCCCAAGGGCGCGGTCATCGGAAGCGACACGTGGACTACCACCATCGTGATCGCCCCCTTCGCCACGATTAGGGTGAAGGCCACGACCACGCTTCCCAGAGGGACGATTCGCGCGATGGGCGCGCTGAGTTTCGCGCAGACGACGGCCACGTTTCGGGTGGTCGGCGGTACCGGGAGGTATGCGAACGCTCGCGGAACGATCGGTCTGCGCAACCTCAATGCCAGCGGGAGCCGCGGGCTCAGCGTCTATCGCCTGCAACTTCCGTAGCGGGCAAGGGCGCCGGTGACCGGTGCCTCACGAGCTAGCGCCTCGTCTCAGACGACGGCGAGCGCGACGAGTGCATCGATACGCGGCCCGCAACCTTGAGGCGATGCCACGTCTCGCTCCGGTCTAAGCTCTCCCAGATCTGACCGTCGGCGAGCCCGGCCACGACCCGCCCGCCCGCGGTGACGAGCCCGTCGGAGACCGCTCGTTCCCGTGGCGTTCACGGCGCTTACAGCGATCGCGGTGATCGTTGCCTCGCTCTCCTTCTTCATCGGGCAGCCGAAGGTGTCACTCGTTGCGGTCAGGGCAACACGATCTCAGTTTCCCGCGCCACCACCGGGCTTCTTCGTACCACCCCGGCCCCGGCAGGCAAGTCTCAGCGGAAGAAACCTATCCGCCCCGGTCGAGTGGGTCATGCTGTTGTTCGCAATGATCGTGCTCGGCTGCGCTGTTTGGCTGTGGTTGACCTGGATCCGCTCACGTTCACCCAGCATCCCGGCTTAGCCGCCCCCGGCAACACCCAGGGGGGATTCTGAGCGGCAAGACCCTCGAGCAGGTGCGGGCGGCCTGGCCTGGGCCATGGCGGGAGTCGCCCTGGTACAAGCGTGTCCTAGGTCCAGGCATGGGCGAGAGGAGCTTCGCCTTCGCCGACGGTCTGCGCGCAATCGCCGAGAGGCTGGATGCGACAGTTGCTCAAGTCGCGATCGCCTGGGTCCTGTGCCAGACGGGTGTGACTCCTACGACTCCGTCTCGCCGTGCGCGCTAGACGCGGTCGCTATGAAGCCGGGTGTCCGTGGACGCGCGCGTACAGCTTCCGCGCGGCGGCGATCAGGGCTGCGTGTGCGGGTTTCGCACCGTTACTCCAACCATCGCCGACGAGGTAGGCAAAGCGACCGTCTGCGAACAAGACGTTCTCGCCCCCCGACCCCGTCCCACCCAAGCGCAAGCCGATCGCGCTCGGGATACCGGCTACGGCAAACACGCCAGCGTGGCCCAGGTTCGCCGGATTGGACGCGCTCGAATCTCGCGCCACCTCGGCTCGGGCGCCCTTCACTGAACCGAGCTCCATTGCCCACGAAAGCCCGCCGCGGTTGGAGTCGGTCGATCCGAGTTGTTCACTCGCGACTGCGACGAAGCCCTCACGATGGAGTGCGGCAACCTGTGCCGAGACCTGAGTCTTGGAGAGATGCGGGTCGTTCTGTACCCATGTCTTGGCATCGGTCACGGTCCGCACCTGGGGCTTGCCAGACGGCCTGAAGCCCGTGAACTCACCCTGGGCGATCACCCGCGTGTTAAGCGGAAGCGGCTTGAGTTGCGCCGCCTTAGCCGCGGCGCATACGAGCACCGCTATCGCTAGCACCGCGACGGTCGCAGACCGTCTCATGCCGGGCACTATTTCGTGACTCGGCGATCCCTGTCAAACCGCGAGACCGCCAACGGGCAACCGGGATGAGGCACTCGAGCGGGTTCGCACGCCGACCACAACTTGTCTCCGTTGCTACGTAACGCTCGACCGCTTACTCTGTCCGTGCTGTGGTGTGGGCTCGGCCGCATCGTCGGAGCTGTCCTGGGCTTCGCAATTTGGATCCTGTTCACGGAAGTGATCTTCGCGAACAACCAAAGCTGGCCGGACGTCGTTCCCTTAGCGCTCGCGATCGCAGGCATCGTTGTCGGGTTCGCTCTCGGGCGACGCCTCGCCGATCGCGGCGCGAAGGCCTGAGGTTGAGCGCTCTTTCAAGCAGCGCGAGCCGTACGCCGAGGTGATCAGCGTGCGAGCCTCGCTCGTCAGTGTCGCGGTCATCGCGATCGCAGCACTCGCAGCGCAGGCCCTTGCTCAACCTCCCAAGCCGGTCGGTGGCGGTTCAGGTGCTGCGGCCTGCGGGAAGGAGCGATGGACGGTGAAAACGCTCCAGGATCGGCCGAAGCTTCTTCCCGTGCGAAACGCGACTGTCGGCTTCCTCATCACCCGGCCTGCCCCCTCGAGCCTCCCCGACACGCGCCTCCCCTTCGAGAGGCACCAGTACCGGGTCCACGCCGCAGTGACGCTCGTCCGGCAGGAGGCAGATTCCGATTTCCACCTCGTCCTCCAAGATGCGCAGGGGCGGCACATGATCGCGGAGTCACCACTCCCTGCTTGCGCTCCCGCCGCGACCGTGTATCGCAGAAAGCAGATGGCGCAAGCGCGGGCGGCAGTTCGCGTGTGCTCGAACGCCGTCGTAACGGGCGTTGCCTTCTTCGACTTCAAGCACGGACAGACCGGTGTCGCGGCGAACGCGATCGAGCTCCACCCGATCCTCGCGTTCAGGTGCGGAACCTGAATCGTGGGACGAGCGGCAAGGTTCATCGCCGAGACCGTCCGTGCCGCCCGCTTCGCCGCGACCGACAAGCGGATACCGCGCTGGCTTAGGGCGTTCGTGGCGCTCGGCTTGCTACCCGTTCCGGGGCGTTCGACGAGCCGGTCCTCCTAGTCGCGCCTGTCCCGCTCGTTCTCTTCTATCGCTGCCCACTCATGGATGCGTGGGAGCGCGCTGAGTGAACGTCGAGCGCGTTTCGTGGGCGGCGTAGTAGACGAGGATGTAGGCGGCGAGCGGGTCGGCCCACCACCAGTCGAGGGCGGCGTTGAGGACGAGACCACACAGAGGATGGCGGTCGCAAGGATGCCGTCGATGAGCGTGACCCTGCTCTCACTCGAGAGCACGGGTCGAGCTCCGCGCCCGTTCGCTCCTTCCCGCAGGCAAGGACGAGCATGACCATGGCCGTCGCGCCCGTCCACACGATGCCCGCCTGACTGTGGCCCGCTTCGTGATGGGCGAGAAGCGTTGTCCTGAAGCTGACGCTCAGGCGAGTTCTTCGAGGCCTTGCACCACCCACGCCTTGAGTTCGTCGGAGCTCCAGAACGGGGCATCGTCCGCTTGGGCACGAGCCAGCACTTCGTCGGCCGTGGCGCCGGCTCTGAGACCGGCATAGAGGTAGACCAGGGCGGACGAGCGAGGCCCTGTGCGACAGGTCACGAGTGTCGGCCGAGGCAGTAGGTCGAGGGCGGCGATGTGCCGTCGAGCTATGTCCATGTCAAGCACCAGCGGCGGATCGGAAACGATGTTCGCTGACTCGGCGACCGCCGCCTGCACACTCGCATAGGAGATCCCTCCCTCCATCGCCGCGAACTCCTCGCCGCAGAGGAACAACCAGGACGCGGCATGCGCATCGCGGGCGAAGGTCTCGGGATCGGAAATCAGTCCACGGTTGAAGCTCAGATCTGCAGGACTCTCCAACTCGGCCACCACAGCACACGGTACCCACCCCTGGCCACAGGCGTCATTCCCGGATACGGGCAGTACCAGTTCGATGCGACGCTCGGCGGCCAACCGCTCTCGGCGACGCTCACTTCAGCCTAGTAGTCGCTCTTCGAATCTCGGCCGCTAGGCCAGCTGATCGAGCACGAGGACGATCGCCTACTCGACCTCGGTGTTCTGCGCGAGCCGGAGAACGATGGTCGCCATCGCCGCGGTCATCCGGTACTTGAGGCGGCCAGTCTCATCGTCAGGAGCGATCTCGAACGGCCACTTGGTGGGCCCGTGCCGCTTCATCCGCTTCGTGAATGAAATGAGCGCACCCTGCATCGCTCCGAATGAACCGGCGGCGTTCTCCACAGCAGCGACCGAGACCCAGTCTCCCTTGTGCTCGGCGAGCAGAACCAGGATCTCCCTCGTTCCGTCAGCCAAGTCCGGCCAGACGTTCTCCCAGGTCTCCTGGCTCCACACCCGGCTGTCATGAGCCAGCGTCACCTCCGGTGCCTCCTGCATCAGCGACTCCGTCGGCGCCCCGGTGATCCGCGAGACGAGGTATTCCAGCATCTCCGGGTAGTGAGCCTCTGGAACTTCAAGCGAGACATACGTGGACATCGTGCCCTTCCTTTCAGTTCGTGACCGATAGGTTGACTTAAGTCTATCTGATTGTAGGCGGGTGTAAATTAAGTTTTGGCGAATGGTCGGGATCGCGCGCCGGCCCCGGCACGACCAAGAACTCGGAGGCCATGTAAGGGTTGACGCAACCGACGCCATGAACGAGAAGACCCTCGTCTTGCGGACTCCCGGCAACACCGCTCCGCCCAGCCTGACATGATCCCGCCGCGTCCCCAAACAGGGCAGGAACTGCCTGCGTCGGCATTACCACCGGTACGCGCGGGGACGAAATCTTCGAGCTCTTATGAACCCTGACGAGGCAGACGGCTTCGCTCGTGGTCCGGACGAGACGTTCGTCTTGCGTATCGTCCAGCGAACGCGCGAGCTACTCGCTCAGGCTGCCGACCGCTACGTGGAGGACGCTCCTCCATCGCCACGCGAGCCGCAGAACGCGCAAGCTCAATGCCTACGTCTCAGGCCTCGGCCGAACGCGCCGCCTCGTCCTCTTCGACACGCTCCTCGGGGAGGCGGATCGGCAGGAAGTGCAGCTCGTCGTCGCCCACGAGCTGGGCCACCGCCGGGCGCGCCACGAGTACAACGACAAACGTGAGGGGATCGAGCGCTCGCACACGAAGCACGGTACGCGATCAGTTCGCGACGCGGTCCTCGCGGGTGGGCGCCAGATCGGACGGGGAGAGGAGTAGCGAACCGTCATCCGCAAGTCGCACCACCGGAGTATCTGCGCGCGAACGGCGCGCGCTCCCGGCGATAGAGTCGGACGGTGCCGAACTACAGCGACGAGACGATCGCCGATGCGCTGGAGGGCATACAGCACCGCCGCTACGTCCTCCCGGCGATCCAGCGCGAATTCGTTTGGGGCACCGACAAGATCTGCGAGCTCTTCGATTCGCTCTTGCGCGATTACCCGATCAGTTCACTCCTCTACTGGCGTGTCGGTAGGGAAAACGCCGACGAGTACCGCTGGTACGACTTCGTCCTCAACTACCACGAGCTAGATAGCCCAGGCTGCCCCCCGCACGAGAATCTGCCGCCTGAGGACCGTATTGCCGTCCTCGACGGGCAGCAGCGCCTCACTGCCTTGAACGTGGGCCTCCGCGGAAGCCATGCTGCTCGGGCGAAGTATCGGCGCGTCGGCCGCCCACAGAGCTACCCGAAGAAGCATCTGTACTTGGACATCAGGGCTGAACCCCGGCTTTCGGAGGACAGATACGAGGACCAGGCGTACCGCTTCGAGTTCCTTGAGCTGGACCGGGCAGATGAGGAGAACGCCCACGACAACGGGACCCATTGGTTCCCGGCCTCAGCCGTGCTGGCGTTCCCACGGGACGCACAAGCGGGGATGGCGATCAACAGCTACCTACGAGAGTGCGGGCTGGCGGACCATCCTCACGCATTTAACACGCTGTTCAAACTCTGGAGCGCGGTCTTCCAACAGCGCCACCTCAGCTATTTCACCGAGTCGGCGCAAGACCTCGAGCGCGTGCTCGACATCTTCATCCGGGTCAACAGCCAAGGCCAGCCTCTCTCCAAGTCCGACCTGTTGATGAGCATTGCCACGGCTCAGTGGCAAGAACGCGACGCGCGCGAAGAGATCCCCGCAACCCTTCGCCACATCAACGCCGTTCACCCGGGCTTCGGCTTCAGCCGGGATCACGTTCTTAAGGCGGGGCTGGTGATGACCGGTATCTCAGATATTGGCTTCCGTGCGGACACGTTCAACCGCGAGAACATGCACAAGCTCGAAGAGGCGTGGGATGCGATCTCCGAACGCCTGTACTTGGCTGTGGAGCTCCTTGCCTCGTTCGGGCTTTCCCGCGACAACATTGACGCAGGGATGATTCTGATTCCGGTCGCTTACTACGTTCACCGCCGGGGCCTAGAAGAGAGGTATCTCGCGTCCACCGGGACAGCAGAAGATCGCCAGCGCGTGCGCGATTGGGCTATCCGCGCGCTCCTCATGCCAGGCGTCTTCGGCTCGGGCCTCGACACGCTACTAGCCCGATTACGCCGTGCGATCGACGATCGCGGCGGCGATGGCTTCCCGTCGGAAGAGATCGAGGACGCGATGGCGGCAATGGGAAAGTCGCTGCGGTTCGATCCGCAGACCGTGGACGAGCTGGCCAACTCAGCCTACGGGCAGCCCGACACGTTCGCCCTGCTCTCGATCGTGTATGGGAACGTCGACCCTTCCAGGACGTTTCACGTCGATCATGTCTTCCCGCGTGACAGGCTGCGCCGCGCCGGCCTACGCGAGGCTGGCTACACGGAAGACCAGGTCGAGTGGATTATCCGGCACGCCCGCGACGGTCTTGCCAATCTCCAACTCCTGGCAGGCGGCGAGAACATCGGCAAGAGTGAACGCCTTCCCTTGGAGTGGGCACGCGAGAAGTACCGCGATCCGGAGGCTCTTCGCGGTTATCTCGACCAAAACGACATGGCCGAACTCCCAGAAGACCTCAACGGCTTCCTTGACTTCTACGAGCACCGCCGCCAGCGGCTTCGGGAGCGGCTGGTCGCGGTTCTTGGACGCGAGCCTGGATCGTTGCTCGAAGCAACTTCCGCGGGCGCGCGCTCGGTGCAAGCATCACCGCCATCGCGACCGGGCGAACACATCGCGTGAAGCCAGCATAGGCCCAGCGCCTTCCCGGCACTCCTATATCCGCGTGATCCCGGTGATCCCTCCGCAAGTGCGAGCACTGCAGAAGCGCATGGACCCTGGTGCAGCGACAACAGACATTCGTCTTTTGCCGTCTGCCGACCGACATCGATGCATGTCGCGAGGCTCTCGGGCTGCTCCTGTCCGAGGAAGGCACATCTGTTGCCGTGTCTGCGGCGGCGGCTTGAGCGGGTATCCGGGCTCGGAGGCCAAGCGCGGAGAACGCTTTACCAGCGACCGCCGAGGGCCGAGAATCGGAAGCGCATTGCCTGCCGCTCATGAGTTGAGAGGATTCGTGTCCCGATTGGTTCGAAGGGCACAGGTTGATCGACGGCTGGGAGGGGCCCGAGTTCGATGAAGCCAGGTGAGGGCGAGAATCCTGTCGCCGCGCGACTCGAAGACTGGCGCCGCCGACTGATCGATCTCTCGTACCGAAACCGCCTGATCCGGTACAGGCCTACAGTCGCATCGACACTCGAGATCGCTTCGCCCTCCCTCGATGTCCTTCTCGCGGACATCGGAAGTGCGGCTCCCTGGCGCTTCTATTTTCCGCCCGAACCTGAACCCGCCGAGCCCGAGACGGATCAGCTCGAGGCCGAGAGCGCCGCCGAGTTCGTCAACCAAGCAGTTCTAAGGAGGTCCGGTCAGGAACTCCGCCAGCCGAAAACGGACGAGATCGTCCTCAGTGAGCAAAGCGCCCGCCGGATCAATCGAACGCTCGAGAATCTCGCGCGCCGTTCGAACGCGGAGTTCCAAGACAAGGCCCTGCGGATTCTCTACATCGCAGCTGGCTTCCTGGATTGGGTTGATCCGGCGCGGAGTGAAGCACTTTCGTCTCCCTTGATACTCGTGCCCGTCGAGCTCCGTCGCGACTCGGCGCGGGACCCGTACAAGCTCTTCTTCGTCGACGACGAAGAGACCGTTGTCAACCCATCCTTGACCGAGAAGCTGCGACGCGATCTCGGTCGTGACATCCCGCTCGACTGGGCGTGGGAGGACAAACCGGTCGATGTGGAGCTCGACGAGATCGAGCACGCGATCGCCGGATTGGGATGGTCAGTGCGCCGCGAAGGCGTGATCGGCCTCTTCTCTTTCCAGAAGTTCGTCATGTACCGCGATCTGCTCGACAACGAGGACAAGATCACCGCGCATCCGCTCGTCGTCTCGCTCGCGAACAAGGCTCTCGTCGAGGGGCTCGAGGAAGAAGCGATCGAGATTCCTCCCGTGTCGGAACTCGACGATGCCCAGCCGCCTGCCAAGGACGTCTTGGTCCTCGACTCGGACTCAAGCCAGCGGCGAGCGATCGAGGCGGCGAAGCGTGGCCAATCCTTCGTCATGCATGGCCCGCCGGGCACGGGGAAGAGTCAAACGATCGCCAACATCATCGCCGACGCCATCGGGAGCGGAAGGCGTGTTCTCTTCGTCAGCGAGAAGGCGGCTGCGCTCGATGTCGTCCATCGCCGACTCAAGGCGAAGGAACTCGACGAGTTCTGCCTGATGCTGCACGGCGAGCACGCCGCCCGCCGTGAGGTTGTCGAGGCCCTTCACCGCAGCCTGACAAGTGAGCTCGTTCCTCGGCTTGGCATGAGCTCGCACGAGCTCGAGCGCCTCGGCGATCTCCGAGAAGTCCTGAATAGCAGCGCTCAGCTCATCCACTTGCCGATGCCGGTGCTCGGGGATCGCTCCCTTCGCGACGTTCTCGGCTCGCTCGCCGAGCTACATGAAGCACCCTCGGTGCCGAAAGCCCCCGACCCCTCCGAGCTTGAGGGCAGTGCTGTACGAGTTGAATTCCAGCAGCTGAACGAGATCTTCGAGCGGCTCGCCGAGCGCTGGTCCGTGAGCCCGGAGGACTTCGTTTGGCGGGACTACGCGGGCGAGCGCTTCTCGTCTGAGCAGCGGGGCGAGGTCATCGGCATGGTGAGCCAACTGCAAGAAGCAGCACTGCGACTGGCCGATGCCTCGGCCGAGGCGGCGCGCCTCCTCGGGTGGCCGGTACCGATCAAGCCCCGCGCCGTCGATCACCTCCTCGGGCTTGGCGTTCAGCTCGAGCAAGCGCCGAAGCTCGGCGCTAACTGGCTCGATCTCGATGCGGATGAGCTTGCTGCGAGCGCGGCAGATGCAGAGGCCGCGTTCGGCGCACGATCACAGGCTGCTGCCGCTTTCGTGGATGCCTACGCCGGGCGCTCGGTCAACGACTTCCCGCCCGATCTCGAGCGGGTGTTCGAGGAGCGCCTCAAGCAGTTGAGCGATGCCCTCGGTCGAACTGATGCGTGGGATAGCGAGCTCATTCCAAGCGCTCCAGCGCTTCGCGCCTTTCTCGCATCAGCGGAGGGACTGATTGAGCAGGTTTCGAGCACGGCGCTCGACGCCGCAGCGCGGTTTGGTCAACCTGATCGTGAGGTCACGCTCGAGCGCGCCGAGGAGATCGCGTCTCTCACAACCCTCGCCTTTACGAGCGAACGCCGGCCTGAGGCTGACTGGCTTGTTGCCGCCGGACTCGCTCGTGCGAAGGCGGCCATTGCAGATACACGCGATGCGCTCACGCGCTACCAGGCGGAGGAGAAGAGACTGCTCGTCGAGTTCCAGCCCGACGCACTCGAGATCGATGCGCCGGGACTCCTTACTCGATTCACGACCGTCCATACGTCGGCACTCGCCAAGCTCCGTGGCTCATACCGTCGCGATGCGCGGGCGGTCAAAATGGTTCGGAAGGACGGAAAGCTGCCCGCGACCCTAGCGCAGGATCTCGCGGACATCGCCGATCTCCAGCACATCGGAGCCGAGCTCGACGAGCAGGATGAAAAGCTGGCACGCGCGCTCGGCTCGTACTACGCGGCACGGCACACACAGGTGGCAGACGTTGATGCTGCGCAGGCGGTCGCAAACGAGGTCATGCGGTTGAGCGCCGCGAGTTCCGACCTCGATGCGCTCGCCGGCATGGTCTGCGTCGGATCGGAGCCGGATGCGCGAACGGCGCAGGCCGCTGACCGATTGCGGGCGGACACAGCCGAGCTCGTTACGGGGCTCGCGCTCCTCGAGCCCTTCGTCGGAAAGACCAGCACCCTCTCTGCGAGCCAAGCACTCGGTGCGCTAAGGGCCGACTGCGTCCTCGTCAAGGACCGCCTGGAAGCCGTTGCCTCACTCATTGAGGACATCAACCTCAATAGCCGTCTGTCGCTTTCGCGTCTCGAGGATGTGCAGGAACGCGTCACGCTCATCATCCGGGTGCACGAAATGGGCGACGTGATCGCGGCGAGTAGGCCGCGCTGGGAGCTAGAGCTCGCTCCCTACTACGACGATGTCGACACGAGCTGGCCAACGCTTCACGCGGCGACACGCTGGCTCTGCGAGTTTCGCGGCCTGACCGGATCGAGCGTGCCTTCCTCCTTGCGAGCGATGCTGCTCGACGAAACGGAACGGCGGTGGCCGGACTTCCGGGGCTTAGGCGACGCTCGTCGTGTGCTCGCAGAACGACTCGAATCCGTCATCGGCGTCTTCGAGGACGAACGCGCGGAGAGTCTCCGCCGGTGGAGCGAAGGAGCGACCTTTGACGAGCTCGACTCCTGGTGTCGGCGGCTCGCTCAGCAGATCGACGACCTCTTCGACTGGGTCGAGCTTCGGGCATGGAGGACGCGCGCCACCGATCGCGGGTGGGGTGACTTCATCGGTGAGCTCGTCTCTCAGCAGGTCGAGAGCGGATACGTCGTTGGCGCATTTGCGCGCGCGTATTGGAGTAGGCGACTTGAACGACTGTTTGAAGAAGAGCCCGGTTTAGCCGATCGCGGGCCGACCTATGAGCGCTGGATCTCAGAGTTCCAGACACTCGATCGACGCCTCATCCGTAGCGCCCCGGATCGCCTGATCGCGACTCGCAACCGAAACCGGACAGCCCACGTGGCGGTGTCCGGGTCGGAAGTCGCGCTCCTACGAACAGAGGCTGCCAAGAAACGACGGCACCGCCCGGTGCGAAAACTTCTGGCGGAGATTCCGACCCTGCTCTCCGATCTTAAGCCGTGCCTGATGATGAGCCCGCTCACGGTCAGTCACTTTCTCGCACCCACGCACACCTTCGACCTCGTGATCTTCGATGAGGCATCACAGGTGCCGCCGCAGGACGCGATCAACTGCGTGTACCGAGGCAAGCAGCTCATCGTCGCGGGTGACGGCCGTCAGCTCCCGCCGACACCGTTCTTTCAAGTCGCTGAGCTCGACGACGCCTGGCGAGACGACCTCGAGGAGACGACGGAGGATATGGAGAGCATCCTCGACTCATGCGAGGCGCTCCTCCCCGAACACTCGCTTCGCTGGCACTACCGAAGCCGGCACGAGCATCTGATTGCGTTCTCAAACGAGCACGTCTACGACGGCTCGCTCCTCACGTTCCCGAGCGCCGATCACTTCTCGGCGAAGAAGGGCGTCCGCTTTACCTACGTCCCCGACGGCGTCTATGACCGCGGCCGATCGAGCACCAATCGTCCCGAAGCGCAAGTCGTAGCAGAGCGCGTGATCGCCCACCTGCAGGCGGACACACGCTCGGTTGGCGTCATCACCTTCAACCTCGCACAAGCAAACGCCGTCTCGGAAGAGCTCGATCGACTCCGGGATCGTCCATCCCGAACTCGAGCCTCGCTTCGCGGGCGATCGCCTCGACGCCGTCTTCGTCAAGCACCTCGAATCCGTCCAGGGCGACGAGCGCGACGTGATCATCTTCAGCATCGGCTACGGGCGCGACAAGGACCGCAAGTTCACCATGAACTTCGGCCCGCTCAACAAGGAGGGTGGCTACCGTCGGCTCAATGTCGCAGTGACACGCGCTCGCCATCCTCGTCGAGGTGGTGAGCTCCGTCCACGCCGCCGATTTCGCCCTCTCCGATACCGCATCACGCGGGCCGCGCTTGCTCCGCGAGTACATCCGCTATGCGGAGACACGCGGAACCGTTCTGGATGAACCGTTGGTCGACGTCGCGACTCACGAGTACAGCTCTCCGCTTGAGCTCACGATTGCCGAGGTTGTGCGCGATCTCGGATTTGAGCCGGTCCCGCAAGTTGGTGCCGGATCCTTCCGCATCGACATCGGCGTACGTGACCCGACCCAGAGCGAGCGCTATCTCCTTGGGATCGTGACCGACAGCCTCTTCGACAGCTCCACCCCAACTGCCCGAGACCAAGATCGGCTTCAAGATGAGGTCCTCACGCACATTCTGGGTTGGCGCCTTCATCGAATCTGGGCGCTCGATTGGGTTCGAAACCGGCAAAGCGAGATCGAACGGCTGACTTGTGCGCTCTCGCCTGAGGGCCGAGATGGAGATGAAGTGGTGGAGGAGGCTCCACAAGTTGACGACGAGGTGCGCGAGCGGACGGAACGGGTTGTGGCGGAGCTTTTTTTTTTTTAAAAAAAAAAAAAAAAAAAAAAAAAAAAAAAAAAAAAAAAAAAAAAAAAAAAAAAAAAAAAAAAAAAAAAAAAAAAAAAAAAAAAAAAAAAAAAAAAAAAAAAAAAAAAAAAAAAAAAAAAAAAAAAAAAAAAAAAAAAAAAAAAAAAAAAAAAAAAAAAAAAAAAAAAAAAAAAAAAAAAAAAAAAAAAAAAAAAATTTTTTTTTTTTTTTTTTTTTTTTTTTTTTTTTTTTTTTTTTTTTTTTTTTTTTTTTTTTTTTTTTTTTTTTTTTTTTTTTTTTTTTTTTTTTTTTTTTTTTTTTTTTTTTTTTTTTTTTTTTTTTTTTTTTTTTTTTTTTTTTTTTTTTTTTTTTTTTTTTTTTTTTTTTTTTTTTTTTTTTTTTTTTTTTTTTTTTTTTTTTTTTTTTTTTTTTTTTTTTTTTTTTTTTTTTTTTTTTTTTTTTTTTTTTTTTTTTTTTTTTTTTTTTTTTTTTTTTTTTTTTTTTTTTTTTTTTTTTTTTTTTTTTTTTTTTTTTTTTTTTTTTTTTTTTTTTTTTTTTTTTTTTTTTTTTTTTTTTTTTTTTTTTTTTTTTTTTTTTTTTTTTTTTTTTTTTTTTTTTTTTTTTTTTTTTTTTTTTTTTTTTTTTTTTTTTTTTTTTTTTTTTTTTTTTTTTTTTTTTTTTTTTTTTTTTTTTTTTTTTTTTTTTTTTTTTTTTTTTTTTTTTTTTTTTTTTTTTTTTTTTTTTTTTTTTTTTTTTTTTTTTTTTTTTTTTTTTTTTTTTTTTTTTTTTTTTTTTTTTTTTTTTTTTTTTTTTTTTTTTTTTTTTTTTTTTTTTTTTTTTTTTTTTTTTTTTTTTTTTTTTTTTTTTTTTTTTTTTTTTTTTTTTTTTTTTTTTTTTTTTTTTTTTTTTTTTTTTTTTTTTTTTTTTTTTTTTTTTTTTTTTTTTTTTTTTTTTTTTTTTTTTTTTTTTTTTTTTTTTTTTTTTTTTTTTTTTTTTTTTTTTTTTTTTTTTTTTTTTTTTTTTTTTTTTTTTTTTTTTTTTTTTTTTTTTTTTTTTTTTTTTTTTTTTTTTTTTTTTTTTTTTTTTTTTTTTTTTTTTTTTTTTTTTTTTTTTTTTTTTTTTTTTTTTTTTTTTTTTTTTTTTTTTTTTTTTTTTTTTTTTTTTTTTTTTTTTTTTTTTTTTTTTTTTTTTTTTTTTTTTTTTTTTTTTTTTTTTTTTTTTTTTTTTTTTTTTTTTTTTTTTTTTTTTTTTTTTTTTTTTTTTTTTTTTTTTTTTTTTTTTTTTTTTTTTTTTTTTTTTTTTTTTTTTTTTTTTTTTTTTTTTTTTTTTTTTTTTTTTTTTTTTTTTTTTTTTTTTTTTTTTTTTTTTTTTTTTTTTTTTTTTTTTTTTTTTTTTTTTTTTTTTTTTTTTTTTTTTTTTTTTTTTTTTTTTTTTTTTTTTTTTTTTTTTTTTTTTTTTTTTTTTTTTTTTTTTTTTTTTTTTTTTTTTTTTTTTTTTTTTTTTTTTTTTTTTTTTTTTTTTTTTTTTTTTTTTTTTTTTTTTTTTTTTTTTTTTTTTTTTTTTTTTTTTTTTTTTTTTTTTTTTTTTTTTTTTTTTTTTTTTTTTTTTTTTTTTTTTTTTTTTTTTTTTTTTTTTTTTTTTTTTTTTTTTTTTTTTTTTTTTTTTTTTTTTTTTTTTTTTTTTTTTTTTTTTTTTTTTTTTTTTTTTTTTTTTTTTTTTTTTTTTTTTTTTTTTTTTTTTTTTTTTTTTTTTTTTTTTTTTTTTTTTTTTTTTTTTTTTTTTTTTTTTTTTTTTTTTTTTTTTTTTTTTTTTTTTTTTTTTTTTTTTTTTTTTTTTTTTTTTTTTTTTTTTTTTTTTTTTTTTTTTTTTTTTTTTTTTTTTTTTTTTTTTTTTTTTTTTTTTTTTTTTTTTTTTTTTTTTTTTTTTTTTTTTTTTTTTTTTTTTTTTTTTTTTTTTTTTTTTTTTTTTTTTTTTTTTTTTTTTTTTTTTTTTTTTTTTTTTTTTTTTTTTTTTTTTTTTTTTTTTTTTTTTTTTTTTTTTTTTTTTTTTTTTTTTTTTTTTTTTTTTTTTTTTATGTGTGTCTCCTGAGCGGAGCCGCTCGTAGACCTTGCGCAGTAGAACTCGAGGATCGCGCGGAAGTCCTCGTCGTCGAGGATCCGCTTGAAGATCTCGTCGTTGGCGTCCATGCGGGTGACGAGGTGTTCATGAACTGTGTCGAAGACGAGCCGGAAGTTGTCGAGGTCGTTCTCGCTGGCCTGGGCGGCGAGCGTCGTCGTCCGCCACCCAGGTCTCCTCGAACTGGTCGAACAGGAGCTGGTCGGCGTCGGTGAGGTCGAGGCCGAACCGCTCGTTGATCACTCGATGATCTGCGAGAGGTGCTCCGGCTCGAGCTCGTGCTCCTTCCCCCGTCCCGAAGATCGCGACCACCTCGCCTCGCCTTCCTCGAGCGAGACCGAGCCCTCGAAGGTCTGCTCGAGCGGAGGTGGGTGAGCTCGACCTCGCTCCCGAGGTCGAGCCGCTCCGCTCGCTGGCCGGGCAGGCAGCGATCGAGCGCCCGGGCGTAGAGGTAGTCGCGCTCGAGCTCGGGGTCGGCGAACGAGACGATCTGGGAGAGGAAGGCGTAGATCGGACGAACCGCGTGAGCGCGTCCCGGAACTCGTCCTGTGCTCCTCGTCGAGCCCTTGAAGCGCTCGACGCGCGGATCGAGGCGGCGTACAGCTCCGTGCTCGCGTCGTCTCGGTCACGGACGAGCAGCGCCGGACGCCGGCCTCGACCTCCTCGTCGCGGAGCACGTCGTAGCTCAGAGCTCGCGGCGCGTGTCGTAGAGCAGGTTCGGGTCGGTCGGGATCGCGACCGTCGCGTCGTAGTAGGGCTGGAACGCCTTCCTGGATGTCTCGGCGTCGTTGCGGAAGTCGAGGACGAACGTGTCCGTCTTCTCGGGGTGGATGCGGTTGAGCCGCGAGAGCGTCTGGACGGCGTTGCAGCCCGGTCAGCACCTTGTCCACGTACATCGTGTGCAGCAGCGGCTGGTCGAAGCCGGTCTGGAACTTCTCGGCCACGACCAGCACCTGGTAGTCGTCGCTCGTCGAACTCGCTCGGCGGTCTGGCTCTCGGGGAAGCCGTTCATGCTCGGCTCGGTGAACTCGAGCCCGCCGTCGATCGACCGTGCCCGAGAACGCGACGAGCGCCTGCATGTCGGCGTAGCCCTTGCTCGTGCGATGTACGCGTCGATGCGCCTGCTTGTAGCGGACGGCGTGCAGGCGCGACGAGGTGACGACCATCGCCTTCGCCTCGCCCGCCGATCTTCTGCGCGGTGTGCTCGCGGAAGTGCTCGACGATGATCTCGGCCTTCTGCGCCAGGTTGTGCGGGTGCAGGGACACGAACCGGGCGATGGCCCGCCGCGCCTTCGCGCGTCGTCGTACTCGGGGTCGTCCGCGATCGCCTTCTCGATCTTGCCAGTACGTCTCGTAGGTCGTGTAGTTGGCGAGCACGTCGAGGATGAAGCCCTCCTCGATGGCCTGGCGCATCGAGTACAGGTGGAACGGCTCGTAGCGCTCGGTCTCGGGTTCGCGCGTGCCGAACAGCTCCAGCGTCCGCGCCTTCGGCGTCGCGGTGAAGGCGAAGAAGCGACAGGTTCGGCTGGCGTCCGCGCGCCGCCGACTGCCTTGGCGAGAGCCTCCTCGACCGGGTCGATCGGCCTCGGCGATGCAGCCCAGCGTCCTCGGCCTCGGCCGCGGTCAGCTCCTGCTCCGTCGGCCGCCCCGAGCGCGAGCCTGCAGGTCCTTGGCCGCCTCGCCGGTCTGCGAGGAGTGCGCCTCGTCCACGATCACCGCGTAGCGGCGCTGCGGGCAGCTCGCCGATCTTGTCGAGGACGAACGGGAACTTCTGGAGCGTCGTGATGATGATCCGCGCCTGCTCGCCCGCCAGCGCCTCGGCGAGCTGGCTGGAGTCCTTGTCGATCTTCACGACCACGCCGTGGGCGTGCTCGAACTGGTAGATCGTGTCCTGCAGCTGGCGGTCGAGGACCACCCGGTCGGTGATCACGACCACCTTGTCGAAGACCTTCGTCGTCGGTCGCGTCGTGGAGGGTCGAGAGCCGGTGGGCGAGCCAGGCGATCGTGTTCGACTTGCCCGACCCGGCCGAGTGCTGGACCAGGTAGCTCTGCCCGGCGCCGTCGCGCGCGGGCGTCGGCCTCGAGCTTCAGCACCGCGTCCCACTGGTGGTAGCGCGGGAAGATCGACCGCGCTCGGCCGCTTCGCCGCGCGCTGTCGAGCCCTTCGTCGGGCGTCTCGACGTGGATGAAGCGGCGCGAGGAGGTCGAGCCAGGCGTCCCGCTGCCAGACCCGCTCCCACAGGTAGCGCGGTCCGATGCCCGCTCGGGTTCGGCGGGTTCCCTGCGCCGCCGTCGTGGCCGAGGTTGAACGGCAGGAACCGCGTCGCCTGGCCCGTCGAGCTTGGTCGTCATCGCGACCGCGTCCGGGTCGACGGCGAAGTGGACGAGCGCCCGCCGACCGAGCGTCACGTTCGTCGGGTCGCGGTCCGTGCCGGTACTGCTCGATCGCGTGCTCGACGTTCTGGTCGGTCAGCGGGTTCTTCAGCTCCGCCGTCGCGACCGGGATCCCGTTGACGAACAGGCACAGGTCGAGCGTCTTCGTCCGACCGGCCTCGTACGGAAGCTGCCGGGTGACCGTCAGGCGGTTGGCCTCGTAGCGCGCGACCAGCTCGGGCGTCAGCCCGTGCGCGGGCTTGAAGAACGCGAGCCGGAACTCGACGCCCTGATCGACGACCCCGTGCCGCAGCACATCGACCGTGCCCCGCTCGTCGATCTGCGCCGCGAGCCGCTTGCAGGAACCTCGGCTGCGCGCTGCCGTCGTCACCGCCGTGCCGAGCCGACGAGCTGCTCGCCACGCCTTCGCCTGCGTCTCCTCGATGAAGGCGAACAGCTCGGCCGTGTCGAGGCCGAGCCGCGATCGAAGTCGCGTGCGGACTCGCCCTTCGCGTAGCCGCCGTGCTCGAGCAGCGACGCCTCGATCGCGTCCTCGAACGCGCGCTCGTCTCGCGCTTCACGCTGCGCCTCCGCGATGTCGAGCTCGCCGGTGACGGCGGCGGTGATCAGGGCCTGCCGGTGCTCCCGAAGAAGGTCGATCTGGCGCTGATCAGCGCTCGAGTGCGCGTCGATCGGACGCGAGCTTCGCGTCCAGAGCTCGTCGACGACTCGCGTCCTGCTCCTCGACCGGCGGGAGCGGCACCGGATCGCCTCGATGTCCGGCATGTAGATCGTCTTGTGCGTCGAGCCCATCGCCAGACGTCCGAGCAGATCCGTGTCGCATCGCGCGAAGGCACAGGAGAAGGAACCGCGGGCTCAGTAGCGGACCGCACGTCCAGGTCGCGAAGTCCTGGCTCGTCGCCATGCGAACTCGCCATGATCGCCGAGAACCCGCCGACGCCGTCCGACACAGCACGACCGTGCCTGCCGGATGACAGCTCGGCAGCCGGAGTTCGCGAGCGCCGAGCTCGCTGATCGACATCTCTCGTGTCTCGACTGATGTACTCGATCCGGTCGCCAGCGCATCTGCGCGACCTCGCCGGTCGTGATCCACGGGATCGTGCACTCCTCCCACCACTCGGCGTCGATCACGGCTCGGCGTGTGGCCACTGCCGAGCCGCGACGACAAGCGTCGAGCTCTCGCGTGGCCAGTCGCGATCGACGACTCGCATCCGACGAGTCGATCGAGCTGCGCAGCCGCTCCTCGAGCAACTCGATCATCCGCCGCTTCTTCTCGATGAGCGCGTCGATCCGCGCCGTCTCGGCGTCGAGGAAGTCGGCGATCGCGCGCTGTGCTGCTCGAGCGAGGAGCGGGACGCGAACGTCGCGAAGCTGCGTCCAAGCGTCGACGCTCGATCGGCGTGGCTCGATCAGCCAGCGTGCCGACTGAGCTCGAGGGCGATCTGCGCGACGGAAGTACGCGCCAGTGAACCGCGGATCGGCGGCACTCGGACGTCGAGACGATCCGGTAGCAGTCGGCTCACGATGGCCGAGCCGAGTTCGGCACGATGCATCGCGCGACCAGCGGCTCGCCCTGCGTCTCCGCAGACCGGCAATCACGAGATCGCCGGCCGCGAGCACCGTGACGTCGTCATCGCGAAGCCGTCTAGCGAGATCGTCGCTCGGTCGTCGATCGCGGCCACATCGCCGTCGTCCGAATGTCCGAGTCGACGACGCCGTGCACCGCGACTCGATCGTCGCTCTGCTCGCGACGTCCGCAGGCCGTCGCACGACCGACGCCGACGTCGCTCGAGAGCTGCAGCGTCCGGACGCTCACTCCGTCACCTCGCGCAGCAGTCCTGGATCTCGGCCTCGAGCGCCTTGATCTCGGCGTCGATCTCCGCGAGCGGCGCGGCGGGACGTACCGGTAGAAGTGCCGGGTGAGCGGGATCTCGTAGCCGATCTTGGTCTTGGCGTGGTCGACCCAGGCGTCGGGCGACGTACGGGCAGCACCTCGGCCGTCGATGTAGTCGTCGACGGCGGTGCGGTACTCGGCGAGGCGAGCCGGTCGGTCGGGTCGGCCTCGTAGCTCGACCGGCGATCCAGGGAGCGGGACGTTCTCGTTGTCGCGGAGGTCGGGGTCGGGTTCCGGCTCGCCCTTCTGTCGGTGATCGACCGGGGCGTCGGGGTCGCGGACCGCGAGCGCGTCCGAGACCGCCTTCTCGATGTCCTTGGCGAGCGCTGCCGAGGCGCCGTGACGGCGCGACGGCCTCCTTGCGGTCGGTGGTCGAGAGGCCGTGCAGAGCCGTCGAGGCGGCTCGTCGAGGCGCTCCTGGTCGGCCTCGGTCGAGCTTCGCGTACGCCTTGCTCGTCGCGAGCCGTCGGCCGTGTCGTCGGTGACCTCCCAGCGCAGCCGGAGCGGCGCTCGACGGTGATCCGCAGGAACCCGAACGCCTCGTTGGGGAAGATCTTGACCTGCTCGCTCTCCTCGAAGTCGCCGTAGAGGCGGGTGATCTCGTCGATCTGGTCGGCGGCTGATCTCCTTGCGCTTCTCGCCGAGGCTCTTGCGCATCTTCACGAAGAACTCGCGGGCGTCGACGAGCTGCACCTTGCCGCGCCGCTCGGGCGACTTGCGGTTGGTGACGACCCAGAAGTAGGTCGAGATGCCGGTGTTGTAGAAGAGCTGGTCGGGCAGGGCGACGACGGCTTCGAGCCAGTCGTTCTCGATGATCCAGCGGCGGATCTCCGACTCGCCCGAGCCGGCCGCGCCGGTGAACAGCGGCGAGCCGTTGAAGACGATGGCGAGCCGCGAGCCGCCCTCCTCGACCGGCTTCATCTTCGAGATCATGTGCTGCAGGAACAGGAACGAGCCGTCGTTGATCCGCGGCAGCCCGGCGCCGAACCGGCCGGCGAAGCCGAGCTTCTCGTGCCTCGTCCTGCGATCGTCGTCCTCGACCTTCTTCCACTCCACCCCGAACGGCGGGTTGGCGAGCAGGTAGTCGAAGCGCTGCGCCCTCGTGGCCGTCCTCGGTGAACGAGTTGCCGAAGGCGATGTGGGAGGCGTCCTGGCCCTTGAGCATCATGTCGGAGCGGCAGATCGGCGTAGGTCTCGGCGTTCAGCTCCTGGCCGAACACCTCGAGCCGCGCGCCGGGGTTCAGCTCGCGCAGGTGGTCCTCGGCGACCGACAGCATCCCGCCGGTGCCGCAGGCCGGGTCGAGAGCGTCGCACGATGCCCGGCTTGGCGAGCGCGTCGTCGTCCTCGATGAACAGCAGGTTCACCATCAGCCGGATGACCTCGCGCGGCGTGAAGTGCTCGCCGGCCGTCTCGTTCGAGAGCTCGGAGAACCGGCGGATCAGTTCCTCGTAGAGGTAGCCCATCTCGAGGTTCGACACGGCGTCGGGGTGCAGGTCGATGTCGGCAGAACTGCGAGACGACCAGGTAGAGCAGGTTCGGCCTGGTCGAGCCGGTCGATCTGGGCGTCGAAGTCGAACTTGTCGAGACGTCCCGCGCGCCCGGCGAGAACCCCGCGATGTAGGCGCGCAGGTTGTCGGCGATGTTCGCCGGGTCGTCGAGCAGCTTCGGCGAGGTCGAGCGGCGAGGTGTTGTAGAACTGCTCGCCCGCGACCGCCTGCAGGACCGGCTCGACGTTCTCGACCCTGCCCTGCGAGCTGCTCGTGCCGCGTCGAGCACCGCTGCCTTGGTCGGCTCCAGCACGCAGTCGAGGCGGCGGAGCACGACGAGCGGCAGGATGACCTTGCCGTACTCGGACTGCTTGTAGTCGCCGCGCAGCAGGTCGGCCACCGACCAGATGAAGCCGCGTGGTTCCGGATGCGGGTCTCGCTCATAAAATTTTTTTTTTTTTTGGGGGGGGGGGGGGGGGGGGGGGGGGGGGGGGGGGGGGGGGGGGGGGGGGGGGGGGGGGGGGGGGGGGGGGGGAAAAGGAGGATGAGCAGTCCGCGCATCTCGTAAAAACCGACTCGAACTCCCGTTGCTCGGTCGCTCGGTCATAGGCGATGACCGCCGCGACGGCGAGGTCGATCTTGCGTGACGAGTGGCGATGCTCCTTCGTGATGTAGGCGCCCTCAGGCGTCTCCTTGACGACGGCGTTCGCGATATGCCGGGCGAGGCGGGGATCGCCATCATGCGTCATTTGCCCGTTGACGACCGCCGAGTGCAGCTTCGCGCACGCCCGGGCTCATGAACTTCCTGAGGTTCGTCCGGAACTCGGTCGTGACGGTGTCGCCGTAGCGCTCGGCCCAGGACTCGATCTCCTTGTGCCAGCCGGGCGGGTCGGCGGCGAGCTCGCGCACCTTGAAGCGTTGCATCGCATGGTGGACTGCCGCGTCAACCTCGTCGCGGGGGACCGTCCAGTCCGCTCCGAGGTAGCTCGCCGACTTCTCCCAGGCACCGACGACGAAGAGGTGCGGCCGCTCCTCGAGCGTGCAGGCGACGAGCGCAGTCGAGTCGTCGTTGTAGCTGCCGTCGAAGCCGAGGACGATCTCTGTCCCGTCGGGGATCGTCTCGGCGTTCGCGACGGGTCGGCACATGCCGCCCACGCCCCTCGCGAAGCCAGGCGCTCGCCGGGCGCACGAACTGCGCGAGGTGGTAGCGGCGAAACTCGTGCTCGGGGATCCGGTCGACCTCCCAGCGAGCGGCGACGCGCTCGAGGTCGAGCCAGGAGGCCGGGTGGCACGCTCGCAGTGCCGTCCGAAGCGCCACCGGATCGTCGAGCGGGGTCTCCAGAGGCGCCGAGTAGCGGACGTAGAGGAAGCTCGGGTCCGAAGACCTCTCCCTGAGGATGCGATCGCCGTAGCCCGCAAGGCGGCCGAGCAGAGAGTCCGGGTCGGCGTCGTCGGGGGTCGAGAGGTTGATCTCGAGCCCGCTCTCTCTCTTCGCGAGCGAGTTCCCGATCACGAGATGGACGCGTGCTCTCCTGCCGACCCACTCGTGGATCTCGTCGGCCAGGAAGGCGGTCGGAAGCCCGCCGTCGTTCGTCCCCGCCTCGGCCGCGACCCGGAACATCGTCCCCACGTCGCCCCGGAGCTGCATCTGCGTGTCGTAGATCTCGAGGAACTGCGAGAGCGGCCCGCGCTCGGCGATCAGCTTCGCGGCGCCGTAGAGCTTGTTCGCCTGCTCGTAGGAGGCGGCAGCGACGGGGATGTTCGGCGCCGTCCGCCGCGCCGGCTTCCCGTCCGGACCAACGCTGACCGGCCCGCAGAGCTCGGCGAGCCCGATCGCGGCCGTCAGCTCGGTCTTGCCGCAGCCCTTGGGGAGGATGATGAGTGCCCGCCGCACGAGCCTCTTCTGCGTCTTCGGGTCGTACTCGTACAGGCGGTAGATGATCTCCCGCTGCCAGGGCTCCAGAAGGAACGGCTGCCCGAGGAAGTCGCCCTCCCCGTGCACGAGGTTCTGCTCGATCCAGCGGCAGACAACCGGGCCGAGGGTCGGCGGGAGCTCAGGCGAGGGCGAGGCGGGGGTCTCGGCCTCGTCTTCGCATGCCCCGGCTCCGCGAGCAGCGGTTCAGCTCGTCGAGTGAGCGGTAGCGCTCGGCGAGCGCGATCCCGAGCCGCTGCCGCGAGAGCGGGGTGAGCCCGAGCTCCTCCTCGAGTCGCAGGATCTGCCCGAGAGCTTGAAGGCGTAGTCGGCGAGCGGGTTGACCCGGATCTGTCCGGTCGAGCCCCGGACGACGATCGCCTTGCGCACGACCTCGAGCGCCTGCTCGTACTGCTCGTACATGCGGAAGAGGCGCCGCACCACCGGCAGGTCGACCTCGCTCGCGACCCGTGCGACGTCGGAGCGCCAGTACGCCTCCCAGGCCGTAGCCACCTCCTCGCTCAGTTCTGCGGGCGGCTCGGGGGAAGGCGAGGGCTCGGAGACGAGCTCGAGCGCCGGTCCCGCCTGGCGGTGACCGGCGAGGCGCTCCTTCGGCTTCGGAAGCGGGCCGCGCCTACCCACGGGCGAAGGCCTCGTAGCGGCGGCGGACGACGTCGCAGTAGCGCGGGTCGAGCTCCATCGCGAAGCAGCGCCTGCCCGTGAGCTCGCTGGCGATGAGCGTCGAGCCGGAGCCTGCGAAGAGGTCGAGCACGGTCTCGCCCCGGCGGCTCGAGTTTCGGATCGCCCGCTCGAGGAGCGCCACCGGCTTTTGCGTGGGATGGAGATCGTTGACCCGCGGCTTCGGGTGCTCCCAGAGCGTGACCTCGTTCGTCGGCCCGAAGAAGCGCGGCGCCCGTGAACCAGGGGACGCGTAGAGGAGGGGCTCGTGGCGGGGGATGTACTGAGCGGTGAGCGAGCCGGTAGGGACGTCCTTGGCCCAGATGAGGACCGCTCGCTGCCGGAAACCCGCTTCTCGGACTGCAGCCAGCACTTCGCTCGCCCGCGAGTCCGAGAACCAGAGGTAGAGCGCTCCGTCCGGGCGGAGAAGGTCGTGCATGAGCGGGAGCGTCGCCGCGTACAGACGTGCATCGCCGTCGCCCGCAACTGTGCGCACCTTGCGCTTGCCGGTCCGGGCCGAGAACTCCTGCGCCCCGCCCTGGTAGGAGACGCCATACGGCGGATCCGTAACGATGACGTCGACGCGCGCGCCTGCGACAAGCCTCGCCACCTGCTCCCGATCAGTCGCGTCCCCGCACATGAGCCGGTGCGGGCCGAGCTCGTAGACCTCGCCCGGCCTCGATTCGGGCTCTGCCTGATCCTCGAGGGCTGGCGCCTCGTCGGGATCGACGGGGGACGGGTGTGCGCGCTCAAGGAGCGCCTCGAGGGCGTCGTCGGGGAAGCCGGTAAGCGCGAGGTCGGAGCCTCCTCGCTCGAGCTCTGCCAGGAGCTCCGAGAGCGCGTCCTCTTCCCACTCGCCATAGGCGTTGTTGTCTCGGAGCATCCACAGGCGCGCCTGCTCGGGGTCGAGGTCGGCCGTCACGGTCGCGATCTCCTCCCAGCCGAGCTCGCCCGCGGCGCGGACGCGCATGTTTCCGCAGACGACTGTCCCATCGGGGAGCGCGACCACGGGGCGCGCCTCGAGCATCTCGGGATCGGTCGCGAGCGAGCGCTTGAGGGCTTCCAGGCGCTCGCGCTCGATGTGGCGGGGATTCTGCTCGGAGAGGCGGAGCGCCGTGAGCGGTGTCCGCGTGAGAGCCGAGACGCTCAAAAAACGAAAACTCCGAAAATCACCGCGAAACTCGCGGTTTCTTGAAGAGACCGAGCGACGGGTTTGGGAGTGGCCCGTTAGAAAGAAACGCGCCTCGCTTCCCGCCGTCCTGGCGGCCGTGGCAGGAGCGGCAGAGGACGCGCACGTCTTCGAGGCGGGCGACGCGGTGGTCGCCGCCGCCAACGAGGTCGACGGTCAGGTCATGCGGCGAGCCGCAGCGCGAGCACCACGGTTGGCGGTCGCGCGCGCTCGCTCAGCCGCTGCCAGTGCGTGCCTCGGCCCCGAGGAGTTGGCTCTGCCGTCTGCGGACTCCATCACGGTTAGGGCAGGTGCAGGGACGGATGCGTTGGCAGCGAGAGCAGATGCGGGCGAACCGCTGACACGTCGCTGCCTATCGGCGTCACGGTCGTGAAGAGACGCCGTCTAAGCCGACGATCCGAATGTCATCCGAGGCCCAGGATTCAATCTCTCCATGATCGAAATCGAGAAAGCAGCCGCCATCGAAGCTCGGCTGGCGAGTCTTCTCGAAGTCGAGCCCGAGGACGTGCGGGACTACTTCCACGGAAATATTCCGCGCTGGTGGCGAGCGCTGGACCGGATACAAGTTCGTCCGGGGGACGCATGGGGGCAGCTTCGTGCGCGATCGCGATGGCAATGACATTCTCCCGGCCGGCTATTCCATTTCGGCGTAACCAGGCGGCCCCCTCTCGCCCGGGCGCTGCGAAGCCAGCTCAGCTAGGCGCGCGCCTTGCGAGGTTTGGTCGGCGGCAAGAGCCCTCTGCGCCGAGCCTCGAGCGATCCGGCGACCCGCAGTCGAACGGGACAGGTGGAGTTCCTCGACGACGCACGCGACCGGGTCGCGGCGGCCGTTCGCAAGCGCTCCGCCATAGACAGACGCGGCGCGCTCGAAGTCTTCGTCAGTCAGCGTCCGCCTCGCCGCTCGTCGCATCGGCTCGTTCAACGCCTCGGTCACCGCGCCTGAGTCCGCATTCGCCGCTCCTCGACGCCGGCGTCCGGCGATGACGGCGTAGCGCATCAGCTTCTCGAGGGGGAGCGCGAGTGTCCCCGCAATCTCCTCTTTCTCCCTCTCGAGGCTGCACCGTCACGCCGATGCAGCGCGGGGGCTGCTCCGGCCAACGAGCATCGATGTCGAGCGCGACTAGCGGCTGACCCTCGCGGTCGATCTCCGCGCGATAGAGGACGCGGATCTCGTGATCGCCGACGTAGGGCCGGTAGATATCTGCGAGGACGCGCCCATCCGGAGTGTCGAGCATCCCCACGTGGACTCTCACGTGTTGCTGTGTCAATTAGGCCGCCTCAAATCGAGTGGTACAGCTAGCAGGCAGGACTGTACCGTCCGGGACGTGAGTGGCCATGAGCAGCCGAGCGGGATCGAGCCTCTCCTGTCTCTCGAGGAGGCAGCTGAGGCGCTCAACGTCTCGGTGAAATCAGTCCGTCGCCTTCTCGAGCGGGGCGAACTGCGAGGCGTGCGGATTGGTGACCGTCGGCGGCTCATCGAGGTGGCCGAGCTTCGCCGCTACGTCGCCGAGAGGCGTGACCCGATGCGACTGTCACAGCAGGACGACGACTGAACCGCGTCGCATGGAGGAGTTCGTCGAGCACGCGCGCCGTTACTCCGAGCTTGGTTGGGCGCTCACCCGGCTTCGCGGGAAGGTCCCGATCGATCGAGCCTGGCAGAGCTCGAAGCCACAGGAGCCGGGCGCTACTGCGGGCGCTTGGTCGCAGTGGGGGAAGCGCTTCAACATGGGGATCGTCCTCGGCCCAAGCGGACTTGCAGTGCTCGAGTACGACGACGAGCGAGCGCGCGGCACATTCGAGCAACTGGTGGGCGATGGCCTGCCGCCGATCGTGATCACCGGCTCGGGCAAGCGGCCGCCCACTACGAGGCATGCGCTGGGGTCGCAAAGGCGACCCGAGATGGACTAGAGCTCCGCGTCGGCTCGCATCAATGCGTGGCACCTCCGAGCGTGCATCCCGAGACGGGCCTGCCCTATGCGTGGGACGAAGCTCCCTGGGATCGATCTCCCCCGCCACTCCCTGGTCGCATCGTCGAGTTCTTCCAGGGCGGGCACTCAACGAGGCTCGACCGTGTCATCGAGCCTGGATCGAGGCACGACTCGTTCGTTGACCTTGCGGCGTTCATGAGCGCAAAGGGGACCGGTGAGCCCGCGATTCTCGTCGCGCTTCGCGGACTCAACGCTGAGCAGACGGGAGATCACCCGAAGCCGGATGCCGAACTAGTGGCGATCGCACGTGACTCGACGAGCTGGAGAGTCGCGGGCGCGGCTCTGAGGCGTCGCAGCCAGCGGTAACCGCCGAGCCCTCGCCGTTTCTGGGTCGCACGGCGCGTGCGATCTACGAGCTCGGAGATCGCGGTCCCGAGCACAAGCTCCTCGGCCCGCTCGTCGTCCGCGGAGCCCGGACGATCATCGCCGGCGATACGGGTCACGGCAAGACGGTGCTGAGCCTGCGAATGGCTAAGGCGGTCCTCCGGGGCGAGCTCTTTCTCGACTGGCAGGGCGCCGGCGCAGATTGCGTACTCGTCATCGATCTCGAGCGGGACTCCGGTCGGTCAGGCGAGCGCTCGAGGAGACGGGCCTGCATGAGGCCGAGGACGTGATCTACGAGGTGATCCCCGACGGACTCGCGCTCGATCAGAGCGAGACCGAGGTCGCTGCGCTCAAAACACTCATCGCCGAGCGGCACCCGGCGGTCGTGATCCTCGATCCCTTCTACAAGGCGCACCGGGCAGCTGACCCGAATCAAGAGCGGCCCGTCGTCGAGCTCATGCGCGTTCTCGATCGGATCCGCTCCGAGCATCGTTTCGCCCTGCTCCTTCCTGCGCACCCACGAAAGGAGCAACAGTCGCGTGGCCCGCGCAAGCTCACCCTGCACGACGTCGCCGGCTCGGGCGCGATCACACGTGGCGCCGAGGTGGTGATCGCTATCGAGCGACTGGCGCACGGCGCATCGCGACTCCGCTATCTCAAGGACCACGATGGAGACCTTCCGGTTGGAGACACGTTGGCGCTCCTCTACGACCGCATGCGTGGATTCAGACGAGGTGTAGATGAGAGCTGAAGAACGCGAGGCGGAGTGCCTCGGGTGGCTCGCCGGTTATGTGACGGACCACCCCGGGCTTGCGCGCGGGAAGGTCGAGCAAGCTTTCCACGAGGCTCATGGGCAAAGCGGGCGAAACCTCGCGCGACGGACGATCGAAAGCGAGCTCCAGGGGCAGAGAGGCGGCGAGACCTCGAGGCTCGCCGCAGGCCCCGGAACTCTGGCGCACGCGAAATACCTCTATCCCAGCTGCTCATGAGGTCTCGCCACTCGCCGCGGGTGCGATCGGCGAGATCAGCGAGAACCTCGCGCTCTTCCGGGAGGCAGACCTCTCGCCGACCTCGCCACCACCCCGTAGGGGTGGCGAGGAAGGCGGCGAGACCCCCTCCGGACCTCTCGGCAGTCTGGCGTCAGACGCAGAGAGTCGAAGCGCACTCGACGTGGACGACATCCCCTTCTGATGTCCAGTGGACAGCGGAGTTCTTGGTTCAGGCCGAATCGCTCTCTCACCGAGCGAAGCCGCGCACGCTCTCGGCGTCAGCCGCGACTTCTTCGACGAGCACGTCCTCCCGGAGCTCCGCGTCGTCCGCCGCGGCCGCCGTCGTCTCGTCGCCGTCCGCGAGCTCGAACGCTGGCTCGAGACAGAGGCAGCCTCGCCGCTTCGCGAGGAGCTCCGATGACCTGCCCGACGTCGTGGATGTTCGCCGCCACCCGATCTAGTGTCGGACGACCACGTAAACGGGCGGGCGCCGCTGAAACGGCCCCGCCCACGGCCTCAGGAGGTTAGTCCTGATGCAAGGCAAGCGTACGCCCACGGGCATCACCGTCCGGCACTCGCGAAGCTGCGGCTCACACGCCGGCAAGCGCTGCTCGTGCACCCCCGGCTACCAGGCGCAGGCCTGGAGCCGGCGTGACAAGAAGGTGATCCGGAAGACCTTCCGCACGCTGAGCGCGGCGAAGGCATGGCGCCAGGACGCGGGCGTCGCCCTCCGCAAACGGACGATGCAGGCGCCGACCCAAACGACGATCCGCCAGGCGTGGGAGGCGTGGCTCCGTGGCGCGAAGGAGGGGTGGGTCAGAACGCGCTCCGGCGACCTGTACAAGCCCTCGGCGCTTCGCAGCTACGAGCACGGGATGCGCAAGCGCGTGCTCGACGAGATCGGTGGCGTGCGCCTGAGCGAGGTCACCTGCGTCGACCTCCAGGATCTCGCCGACCGCTGGCTCGCTGAGGGACTCGACCCCTCGACGATCCGGAACACCCTCATGCCCCTCCGAGCGCTCTTCCGGCGGGCGCTCGTCCGAGGCGAGATCGCCCTCAACCCGACCACCGGGCTCGAGCTTCCGGCCGTTCGAGGTCGACGTGACCGGATCGCCTCACCCGAGGAGGCGGCTGCCCTGATCGCCGCCGCTCCCGAGAACGATCGCGCGCTCTGGGCGACCGCCTTCTACGCGGGTCTCAGGCGAGGCGAGCTAATGGCGCTTCGCTGGGAGGACGTCGATCTTGAGGCGGGGCTGATTCGCGTCGAGCGCTCCTGGGACATCGGAAGGCCTGATCGAGCCGAAGAGCCGCGCAGGGACTCGGACGGTTCCGATCGCGACGGTCCTTCGCGAGCACCTCGCCGCGCACGCGCTTCGCAGCGGCCGCCGGTCAGGGCTCGTCTTTGGGCGGACGGAGAGCACGCCGTTTGAGCCGACGGGCGTCGCCGCGCGGGCAGCGACCGCCTGGAAGCGGATGAACACGGAGCGGGAAAAGTGCGAGCTCGACCAGATTCAGCCGATAAGCCTGCACGAGTGCCGTCACACGTTCGCGAGCCTGATGATCGCCGCTGGCGTGAACGCGAAGGCGCTCTCGACGTACATGGGGCACTCGTCGATCACGATCACGCTCGATCGATATGGGCACCTGATGCCGGGGAACGAGGGCGAGGCTGCGGAACTGCTCAGTCGGTACCTTGCAAGAAGCGGGTCGGGCATCGTATGACGAGATGTGTTTGACAACTCATCGACTTGCTCGCGCTGCCGCATCAAGGATGGACCCTGCCGTTACTCCCGTGAGTCTGTGGTGCAGTTCGTAAGCCATGGACTCCGTGAGGCCGGCGACGAAGTCAGTAGCGATCCGGCGCGCCTCGTTCGGAATGCGGATTCGATCTAGCAGCTCGCGTTGGGCGAGCGGATAAAGGCGCCAACCATCCTTCGTGTCTACCGCGGCATTGACGTAGATCTTGTGAAGATCATCGACCACCTTCTCTTGACCGTGCTGAATTGTCGACAGTGACGGATCGGTGATCACATAGAACCAGGCGAGCTCCTTCAGGACAGCCACCTCAGCGACCTCATCGCGACTCAAGTCGAGCCGCTCACCATCCCGGGTCGCTGCCGAAACGAACCGACCGATGAGGTACGAAGTCTGATACCGAAGGTTCGTCCGGTCACGGCGGCTTCCCCTATAGGGAGCTATCAGACCAAGGGGTGAGGTCGCGTCCGTGAAGAGGCGTTCCACCGCAGCATGGAGATCGTCTGTTGACAGCTTTTCTAGGCGGAACTTCAAACGAAGGTCAGTGCGCTTGTTCGGATCGTCATAGAAGCTAGCCGTGAACCGACGCCGTTCGGTGTCATCTCTCGCAGCGAGGCGCTCGAGCGGAATGAGGCCAAGCCGAAAGAAGTCTTCGAGATCGTGGACTGCGTACGTCACGTCGTCGGACCAGTCCATGATTGCTGCCTCGAGCGATCGTTCATCGTCTGCCGAGGTGCCCCGAGCAAACTCGAAGGCCTTCCGCTCCGTCTCGTAGGCACCCCACTTTTTCGCCGTCCTCTCGTCACCGACGTCCTGTAGCCATGGGTACTTGAGAATGGCGTTCAGGGTTCGCCTAGTGAGGTTGAGTCCACGGTAGGTATCGCTTCGTAGCGCCAGGAAGTTCACGATCCGGAATGACTGCGCATTGCCCTCGAAGCCGCCCCATGGCTCAGCGCGTCTGTTGAGCGCCACCTCGGCGAGATGTCCGAACGGCGGATGACCCAGGTCGTGGGCGAGCGCCGCTGCAGCGGCGACCTCCTGTCGATCTACCCGAACGCCGATCCGACTCGCTATCCGCCGCGCGACCTGGGCGACCTTGAACGTGTGCGTGAGTCGACTGTGCATGGTGACACCGGCCTCTTGCGCTGCGATCTGTGTGATCCCGGCGAGCCGCTGTAGCGCTGTTGAGTACAGAATGCGGTCGTGGTCGCGCTCGGCCTCGCTGCGACGTTCCGGCTTCTTCTCTGGTAAGAGGCGGCGGTAAGGCTCAGGCACGGATGCCATGAGCAGCCGACTCTAATCGCTATGCGAAATCTGGTGCGACGCGCCCTACTGCGCTGCGACGATGTGCTCGCCGTCGCCCAGGCGGACGCGATTGTCATTCAGCAAACGCAGGATCGCTGCCCGAATCACTGAATTGTCGATGTCGCCCACGCGGGCGCGTACCTCGATACTCAGATCCGAGACCGTCTCAGGGTGCTCGTCTGCGACGACCTGTAGGACAACAAGCTCCAGTCGTTCGACTTCCTCCTCGTCGGCTGCGTCCCGTTCCTCAAGAGACTGCGCCTCATAGTCCTGCACGCCCATCACGCCTCCTCTTGCCGTCGCCTCGTCGCGGGCTCGAGCTTATGGCATTCCCGAGTACGCCGGAAGGCGTTCCTCTATTACGAACAAGTGTTCGCAGCTTAGCAATCTTGTCGGACGCCGGAAAGGGTTCTTGTGGCGCGTCCGCCTGCCAGAACCGCGAGATCTGTCGGGGTCTCGTTCGGAGCGCCGCCGGCACCCGCGCCGTCGAGTGGCGTCATGGCGAGACCGAACATCAATGCGTTGAGGTCCTTCACGCTGAGATGGAGGTCGCGTGCGATCTGGGCTCTCGAGACCTGGTCCTCTCGCAAAGCCGCAAGGACCTTCCCGAGGACTTGCGACGTCTCCCGCTTCGTTTCGTTTGGCTCATGCGTGCGGTATCCACGGCGCGAGATGTCGATGCACATGGACCGGTAGTGCCATTCAGTAATCACGCCGAGAGCGTGAAGGCGCAGTGCTAACGCGGACAGTGCCACCCTCCATCGCTCCTTCGCCACGATGAGTTGCTCGATAGTTGCGAAGTGCAGTCCGCGTGCGACAAGGTCAGCTCGCGGCATTAGGAATGCAGAGGCAAACTGCTTAGCCTCCTCCTCGATTCGTCTATCTCGTGTTCCGACCTCGTCCGGATGGAGAACGAGATGCGCCAACTCGTGAGCCGCATCCATCCTGCTTCGCTCCGAACTCTTCTTTGTATTCAGGAAAATGAAGGGCGTTCCCGAGGGATGCCAGCATGAGAAAGCATCTACATCAGCGAAGTCTTCGGCGATGGAAAAGACGCGTATCCCGTGAGCCTCGAGCAAGTGGATCATGTTCGGGATCGGTTTCTCGCCTAGACCCCATTCCATTCGTACGACCTCAGCAGCTCGCTCTGGAGCTTCGCCAGCGAGATGGTCGGGAAGGTTGAGCTCAGGCAGTCGAAAACGTTCCACGATCCAACCATGAAGCGCGAGGGCGAGGCTGGCAGCAGCAAGCGCTTGGTCGCGCTTCGACGCGGTGAGCCGACTCAATGCGCGGAAGGTGACACCCTCCGCCGTGATCTCCTCGAGATCGTCGGCGCCAAAGAAGTCGAGTGGGAATTCGAGCGCGCGAGCGAGACGTACGACAGTCTCTGGAAGTGGTTCCGTGCGCCCTGCCTCGTACTCGGTAAGGCTCCGCACCGTGACGTCAGCCTTTCTCGCAAGTGCGATCTTTGTGAGCCCACGTCGACGTCTTGCGAGCGAAAGACGACCGGGATTGAACATCAGATACGCTCGACCATTACCTCAACGTGACTGATCTCTTCGTCCGAGTCGCTCACATCCGTTGTTGGAGTGAGCGATGTGCTGGGCAGAAGAATCCGTTCATCGGCAAAGGAGACGCGACCGTCAAGTCCAGAAACAGATGTCGGACGCGATAGCTCAGCAAGGATCTCTGTCTTGTTGCGAGCCACGAGGAGAATCCACAGCTGCGGGAGTTCCCGAGCGTCGAGCAATGAGAGTTGACGCTCGCCTCTGACGTAGTCTTGGAGAACAGGTCCTTTGGCGTGTTTGGAGCGGGCCACAGTGTCCGATCCTGGCTGCCCCGTGTGCTCATCGCCAGTCTCAATCGTGAGGGCGATCTTCCTATCGGCGCGAACGATAAGCGGCAGGCCATTTGGTTCATCTGGCGCCCAACCAAGAGGAATGAGCTGTTCCCGAAGTGAGCGGATGCCCCTGCCCCACGGCAGGATGCCTCGGAGGACCCGAGGATCATTCGCTGTACAAGTTCGCCGTTCAGCCTCTCCAGTGCTGATTGCCACCTGGAGGACATCCAAACTGACCCCGATTTCCCGCAGCCGTGCACTGACGTGATCTGCTCTCTCGTGGACCCTTCGCGCTACTTCCATCGGACACACCCTCGCTTTCTGAGGCTCGTCTTCCTCTTACCTTACCTCATCATGAGGTAGGAAAACAGGAAGTCATGGCTCCGAAGTCTGCCCTGACGGTCGGACAGAGCGCTCAGGTGCCCGGCCGTGCGATAGTTGCGCGATAGTCGACACCCGTCTCAGGCGGACTTGAGCGGACT
This sequence comes from uncultured Actinomycetes bacterium, assembly GCA_963708265.1. GTDB lineage: Bacteria > Actinomycetota > Thermoleophilia > Gaiellales > Gaiellaceae > GMQP-bins7. Next base: position 719,245 of record CAVPSC010000001.1, read on the forward strand.
AGAGCGGAAGATCGACGAGCCACGACTGGGTTTGTCGCGCGTGCCACATTCGGCGTCAACACGCCAGATCTGGCTTGGCGGAGCGGCGCCGGAGTCGAACTAGCGCCGGGCAGCCTCCGTCAGAACGCACCCCATGTGACACCGGTGAGACACGGATCGGTTGCTCGTGGCGGGTCCTGCGAACTCAGGCGGCTGGTTCGATGTTCTGGTTGACGCGGAAGACGTTTTTCGGGTCGTACTGCGCTTTCACCTTCGCGAGCCGGTCGTAGTTCGGGCCGTACATGGCGCGCACACGATCACCGGTCTCCTGCATTTGAAAGTTCACGTAGCCGGTGCCGAGTGTGTGCTGCTTGCCTGCGTCGGAGTAGCCAACTGCCCAGTCGCGGATGGCGGCAGCGTTGGCGGGATCCGGATCGACACCGCCGATCACCTGCGTCCAGACCGCGTCGCGGAATGCCCATGCTGTTGCGTCAGCGGGCACGCGCCCCGCGGCTCCGTCAACCGGGTAGAGGTGCATCGTCGACTTCCACGTCGGCATTGCGTGGCCGTACTCCACGTGATGCTCGATCGCAGCGTCTGAGATCTCCTTCAGGAAATCGCCGCGCCAGTACCACTGGTCGCCGGGCGGGTACACGCCATCGAAGGCAGAGTTCCAGACCGGTAGCGGCATCGGTGCGATGCCGTCCAGAAGCGGCGTCCCGAATGAGCGTGCCTCGCTCAACGAAGCCGACTCCTTCTCACCCGGCTGGGTCCACACGACAGTGCAGACCTTGCGCAGGTGCAGCTCCTCGGGAAATGGCGGTCCGGGGGGAACCGAGAGGAATGCGAAGAATCCCCCAAGCTCGTCGGGCTGCGCCGGTAGGAACTCCCGGTACCAGCGAAGCACCTCGGCGGCGTCATCGAGGTCGTACAGAACCGGTCCCGCGAGCACATTCGTGAGCGGATGGCAGCGAAACAAAAATGACGTGACGATCCCGAAGTTGCCTCCGCCGCCACGCAGCGCCCAGAAGAGGTCAGGCTCGCGCTTTGCGTCTGTCTGCACGATCGACCCATCGGCGAGCACGACGGACGCCGCGACGAGGTTGTCGATCGTCAGACCGAACGCCCGGGTGAGATGGCCGACGCCTCCACCTAGGGTCAGACCGCCGACGCCCGTTGTGCCGATGATGCCGACCGGGACCGTGAGGGCGTGCTCGTGCGTCGCGTTGACGAGCCTGTTGAGGGTCGCGCCGCCCTGGACATGCGCGGTTCGCGCCGAAGCGTCGACGGCGACCGCGTTCAGTTCGGAGAGATCGATGACGAGGCCGTCGTCAACGCTCCCGAGTCCGCCGCCGTTGTGCCCGCCGCAGCGGACAGCGATGCGGAGCTCCCGCTCGGTTGCGAACCTCGTCGCTGCCACCACGTCCGCCTCGTCCACGCAGTACGCGATTGCCGCGGGCTGCTTATCGATCATCGCGTTGTAAAGCGCACGCGCTGAGTCGTAGTCGGAGTCGCCTCGCTCAACCACGCGCCCCTTCACCGCCGCAGAGAGACCTGCCATAGAGATGGCCATTTCGCTCCTCCTTCGGGAGAGCGAAATCTACAACGAGAAGCGATCGCGCTCTCATGCGGCCCCGCAGCTGCGCGATAGTTGCGCGATAGTCGACACCCGTCTCAGGCGGACTTGAGCGGACTTGAGCGGAAGATCGCCGAGTCACGACCGAGCTCTCCGGCCGAGCCGCATGTGGCGTGACCACGCCTGATTTGGCTTGGCGGAGCGGCGCCGGAGTCGAACCGACCGAGCCGTGGGCTACACGACCGCACTGGTTTTGAAGACCAGCTGGGCCACCGGGCCCATGCCGCTCCGACCGGCAGGCTAGCGACGGGCAGGGTAGAGAAGGAAGGGCCGGGGAAATGCCGCCTAGGGTGGACATCCGAGCCCGGCGCCCACTCGGCGTCCGGTCGCGCGAGCTGCTCGATGGCCTGAGGGGATGGATGGCTCGTCACAGCGCGGCGATGATCGCCGTGCTGCTCGTTCTGATCGGCGCGAAGCTGATCGGCGACGCCGCCTCGGGCTTCTCTACCTAACACGGCTGCGGCTCAGGGACTGAGGGCTTCGGGATCCGGACGGGAACTCGCTGCTCGTCGTCCAGCCGCCCGGCTAGCTCACCGTCGCGCGCCCTGCAGTCGCGGCGAGAGCACTCCGTACCTCGGCCGGGGGTCAGGTACTAGGCTCGAAGCGCGATGCCTGGCCTGCTGCGGTCTCGAAGGGGAGTCCTCGGGATCGGCGCGGTCGCCGCCGGAACACTTCTCGTCGCGGGCTTCTCGGCCTGGTACTTCGTCTTCCGCGATGTGGCCACGCCGACGACGGTGCGGGAAGCGGTGACGAACTTCCGGGGCGGGACGGATCAGGCGCCGGGGGCGTCACCGGTGCCCGTCGGGGTCTACGTGTACGCGACGGAGGGGTTCGAGCGCACGGACGCCCTCACCGGGGCAACGCACCGGTACCCACCGCGCTCGACGATCACGGTGACGAAGGATCGCTGCGGCGTCCAGATGCGCTGGGACGTCCTCGAGGGACGCTCGACCACGTGGACGTTCTGCATCGCGGCAGGACGGTGGGTCATGAAGACGCAGGACGAACGGCACACGTTCTTCGGCGTGACGGAGGCCACGACCTACGACTGCTCGGACGCGCCGTTCCTCACGCCGGGGAACGTCCCCGGCGAGCGCGTCGGCGTGACGTGCACCACCTCGTCCGCGACGGAGCACGAGCGGCAGTGGGTCGTCGGTCGCGAGTCGATACGCGTCGGGGCGGGCGAGGTCTCCACGGTGCATGTACGACAGACGAGCTCGCTGGCGCGAGGCACGCGAGGCGCCTCGACGTACGACATCTGGCTCGATCGCGCGAGCGGTGTTCCGGTGCGGCTCGTGATGGTGTCCCATACGACGAACGACTCTCCCGTCGGCGACGTGCACTACGACGAGGTCATGACGCTGCGGCTGCTCTCGCTGACGCCGCGCCGATGAGCGTCCGTGGGGGATCGCGGCGCTCGTGCTGCTCCCGCGCGCGGGACGCGGGCTCGAGCGAGCGGCCGCGGCGAGGCTCACTGCGCTGACGCCGGCGTCGACCTAGGATCGAGCCGTGCGGACGGCGCTCTTCGCGCTCCTTCTTGGAGCGGTGCTCATTGCCGGTGCGGCTGCCGCCCCGGCACCGCCTCACCTGAAGCTGACGACGGGCACGGCGAGGCCGGTCGTCGACCAGCCGTGGCGCTGGACGGTGACCGCCCGGGGCAGGGCCGGCAAGCCGCTCGCGGCGAAGATGCGGCTCCAGATCCTCCTCGGGAGCACCGTCGTGGGTTGCTGGAACGGCACCGCGATGGTGCAGTGCACGGGAGCCGGCTCCGGCACGTGGATCCGGTTCCGGGGAAGGCGGACGGGCCTTCCGACGTGGCCGGCGGACTCACTCGGCGTGAAGCTGACGTTCCAGGCGGTGGTCGTCGCCGGTGGGCGGACGAGGAAGCTGCGAGCGCCCGTCACCGTTCAGCCGGCGTCCGTGCCTCCGCCCATGACGACGACGCCCTGGTAGGTCGCCGGCTTCGGACCTCGCGTCTCAGCCCCCGGCGTCTCAGCCCCCGGTGCCGGCCGCCGCCTTCTTGCGCCAGCTCGTGAGGTCGAAGCGCTGGTTCAGGCGCTGCAGCACCTCGCGGGCAATGAGATCTCCCGCCGCTCGCTCGAAGTGGACGCCGTCGTCCGCGCGCATCTTCACGAGCTGGCCCGAGTCCGTCGCCAGGTACTGCGCGTAGCCGCCGTCGGCGCCTGCGAAGTTGAAGTAAGTGTCTAGGTAGGTGACGCGGCCCGGCCGCTTCGCGGCCTCGGAGTGGACGATCGCGTTGATCGTGTCGAAGCGGCGCGTCTGCGCTGGATCGTGCGTGATCGGGAGACCGATCCAGACGAGGAACGCGCCGTCGCGGGTGATCGTGTCCATCAGGCCGCCCACGCGACGTCGGTACTCCGCGACCCAGCTGGCGCTGTCGAAGGGGCCGATCGTGACCCCCTCGGGAAGGCCGGTCATGAAGTCGTGATCGTCGTTGCCGCCGAACATGAGGACGACGGCATCTGGCTCGTCCTGCTTCATGACGTCGCGCAGGTGCGTGAACCAGTTGAAGACATCGGGGCGCTCGAGGCCCGTCGAGATGCGGCCGTCGACCGGGCCGACCGGATCGAGCACCGGGCTCCCGCCGGCCGCACGCAGGAGCGACTCGCCGGGGACGATGACGAGCGAGTCGCCCGCGATCCACATGCGGAGCTTGTGCTGCGGAGTGAACTTCGTGCGCTTCACGTGGGGAGGCGTGGGCTGAGAGCCGCCCCCCGGCTTCGTCGGGGGGGAGGGCACGTTGACCGCAGTATCGATCTCGTCGTCCGAGGAGCGACCGAGCGCCGCCTTCAGTGCGCGACGCGGTCGGTCGAGGAACAGGGCACTCGAGACGTCCTGCAAGGGCCTCGTCACGGCGAGCGCGACGTTCCGTTTCCAGCCCTCGGGTTGGCTCGAGGCCGACTTGTGCAGCCCGGGCGCGTTCAGGACGACGCCCAGGAGGAGCCCGACGAGCGCCACCACGATCGCGGCGCCCGCCGACTGCAGTCGCCTGCCCCCTTCCGCGGCCCTCCGGTCGGGGCGTCGGCGATTCGGTGCGCGCGGCTCGCTCATCTCAGAAGCGGAAGTAGATGAACGGGGCCACGCCCTCGGGGCCCATCGAGTTGGTGACGACGAGGGCCAGAGCGAGCACCACCGCCTGTCCGGCGACGGGCAGTCGGGAGAAGCGCGCCATGATCGAGAGTGGGATACGTGCCGGGAGGTACTGCGAGCCGATGCCGGCCGCGATCGCCGCGATCACCCCGACGGTCACGAGCGGAGACGGCTGACCCCACGCCGTGAAGAGTCGGACGATGACGTCGCGAGCGTCTCCGAACGAATCCGCCCGGAAGAAGATCCACGCGAAGCAGACGATCTGGAAGGTCGCGAAGCGATGCCAGCTCCGGCGAAGCGCGGTCGATCTCCGCTCGACGAAGCCGGGTCGCTCTCGCCACCAGCGCTCGCTCGCGAGCGCCGTGCCGTGGATCGCTCCCCACGCCACGAACGTCCAGCCGGCGCCGTGCCAGAGCCCGCCGATGAGCATGGTCAACATGAGGTTCCGGTACGTGACGAGGCGTCCCTTGCGGTTCCCGCCCAGCGGGATGTAGACGTAGTCGCGCAGCCAGCGCGAGAGCGTCATGTGCCACCGGCGCCAGAAGTCCTGGACCGAGATCGCAGAGTACGGCGAGTCGAAGTTCTGCGGGAAGCGAAAGCCGAGGAGCAGCGCGAGCCCGATCGCCATGTCCGTGTAGCCGCTGAAGTCGGCGTAGATCTGGACCGCGTACGCGTACACGCCGACGAGCACCTCGAGCGACGAATGCTGGTTCGGCGCCCCGAAGACCTGGTCGACGATGTGCGCGGCGAGGTAGTTCGCGATCACGACCTTCTTGAAGAGGCCAGTCGCGATCAGGAAGAAAGCACGCGACGTGTCGACGTAGCGCGGGTCGCGCGGCGTCTCGAACTGAGGCAGGAGCTCTCCCGGCCGGACGATCGGCCCGGCGACGAGGTGCGGGAAGAACGAGAGGTAGGTCGCGAACTTCCCGAACGAGGCCGGCTGCCAGTCGCCGCGGTAGGTGTCGACGACGTAGCTGATCGCCATGAACGTGAAGAAGGAGATCCCGACCGGGAGGACGATCGAGCGGATGCTCAGGGGGACGTCGACGCCCGCGTACGAGAAGACGTTGTACGTCGAGGAGACGAAGAAGTCGTAGTACTTGAAGTAGCCGAGGAGCCCGACGTCTCCCGCGACCGCGAGCCCCAGCAGCCACTTCCGCTGGCGCGCGTCGCCCGTGCGGTGAATGGAGACTGCGAAGGCCTGGTTCCAGACGATCGAGAACGCGAGCAGCAAGACGAAGTGCCAGTCCCAGGCGGCATAGAAGACGAAGCTCGCGGCGATCATGAACGGCCGCCACCGCGACCCGTGCGGCATGAGGAGCCACGAGAGGGGCAGCACGACCATGAAGAAGATCGCGAAGGTCGTGGTCGGGAAGAGCACGACTCAGCCCGTCAGGAAGGACAGCGCGACACGATCGCGGACGCGATCGCGGCGGCCCGTGCCCGGTATCCTGGGACCCCGGGGTGCACGCCGTCGCTCGAGAGCCAGTTCGGGTGCCGTTGCACGAGCCCGGCCCAATCGACGAGCACGAGGTTCCGGTGCCGCTCGGCCAGTCGCCCGAGCACGCGGTTCAGCCCGTCGTAGCTCGCACCGTTCGCCGGGGGGCGGACGATCGTCGGCCAGACGACGCACCGCTTGGACCCTGCGACCGCGAGCACTTTCGAGACAGCGCGCCAGAACGTCGAGACGATGCGCGGGTCGTCGTTCGTCCCCGCGCTGACCACGACCACGTGGGGGAGAGACGCACGGCGTTCGTAGACGATCGAGGCGACGTCGTAGGCATGGAGCCCGACGTCGGTGAGCACGACGAAGCGGTAGCCGCGCAGGCGGCGGTGCAGATACGGGGCCGTGCCGACGCTCAGCGAGTCTCCCAGATCGAAGACGACGTGCGATGACGAGGACGCGCCGGCCTGCGCCGTGGCGGTGCTCTCACCGGCCAGTGCGGCGAGGATCAGGACGAGCGAGGACGCGAGCAGGCAGACGGCGATCCGCACGGGCACGAGAGTAGCTCGCGTCCTCGACGCGTCTAGGCCGAGGAGCTCTCGAGGCCGTCGGCCGTGTCCTCGGCGTCGCTCGCGACATCGAGCGACGTGCGCTCGACGGGCGGAGCGAACCAGGACGGATCCTGCGGGATGCTCCCACGCGAGACCTGGAGCGGCACGTACACGGTCTCGACGCGCCGCCTCTCGGCGTGCGCTGCGGTCCACTCCGCGAGCACGACGAGCACCCAAGCGCTCGCCATGACGCCGGCGATGACGGGTGTGTCGAGCTTCGCGATCGCACACGCGACGGCGACGCAGGCGAGGAACACGACCTCGAGCAGGAGGCGCGGCAGGGCGGGCCGGCGCCGGCCGGGGCCGTCGAGCGAGCGCACCCACATCGGCGCCTCGTGGTACGCGCCCGCGCCGTCGTCCCAGCCCGGCGACTCGGGACCGGCCGCCGGAAGCGATCGGGTCTGCACGCGGATCGTCCGGAGCTCGGCCTGCAGCGTCCGCACCTGTGCTGAGAGCGCGTGGACCGCGGCGAGGACGTCCTCGCCGTCTCGCGCGCTCACGTCATGGTGGGTGATCTGCGTGGTCTCGGACGGGTCGGCCACGCCGGCGTTCTCACTCGCTCCCGGCCGACGAGCGCATCTCGTCGATTGCGGAGCGCCCTTGATCGTGGACCTCGGCACGCCTGTCGTCGACCGCAGCGTCCGCCGCGTCCGGCTCCCGTGTGTCCGCGAGCTTGCGGCGAAGCTCGTCCGCCGGGTCGTCGGTCGTCGTGGTCGTCGTCACCGTCACCGACGTCCTCGTCGAGACGCTCGCGTCGGACGTGTCTCGCCCGGCGGCCTCGCGCTTCGAGCGCAGCTTCCGCACGAGCGCGGCGATGCCGAGCGTGATGAGGGCCCACTTCAGCAGGCGGCGCATCGGCCGATGGTAGCGCCCCCGGAATACGGGGTCCGAGAGGACGGGCGGCGCTCGCTGCTGCACGTCGCTGCTAGCGTCGCTGCTAGACTGGCGCGGCTTCCTGCCACGCTCAGGCCCGCCCGTTCCCGGCGGTGCCGTCCACGGCGAGGCCGCCTAAGACCAGGGGAAGGAGAACGAGGGAACCTTGACCGAATACGAGATTCTGCTGCTGCTCGACCCGGACCTCGACGAGGCTCGCCAGGAGGAGATCCTCGGCCGTACGCGCGAGCTCGTCGAGAAGAGCGGCGGCTCCTGGGACCTGCAGGACGCCTGGGGCCGGCGCAAGCTCGCCTACGAGATCGGGCACAAGGGCGAGGGCAGCTACCACCTCCTGCAGTTCACGTGCGACGCGGCCACGCTCGAGGAGATCTCGCGCGTGCTGCGCATCGACGACGGCGTCATGCGGCACATGGCGACACGTCGGATCCAGGGGAGTCCGGCGCGGCCCGTAGCGGCGGGCGCTCCGGCGCGCGAGGATGCGGAGACCGCATCCGAGGTCCGAGAAGAGGAGGAGTAGAGATGGCCGCCAGCATCAACCGCGTCGTGCTCGTCGGGAACCTGACGAGGGATCCGGAGCTCCGTCATACGCCGTCCGGCACCGCGGTCTGCTCGCTCCGTCTCGCGGTCAACACGCGCCGCAAGGACGAGGCCGGGCAGTGGATCGACAAGCCCAACTACTTCGACATCACCGTCTGGGGCCAGCAGGGGGAGAACTGCGCCCAGTACCTCGCCAAGGGACGCCCCGTCGCGATCGACGGCCGCCTCGAGTGGCGCGAGTGGGAGGCGCAGGACGGAGCCAAGCGCCAGGCCGTCGAGGTCGTCGCGGACAGCGTCCAGTTCCTGGGCGGCCGCATGGACGCCGAGGGCGGCGCGCCCGCGTACGTGCCGGCGGGAGCCGCGGCCGCAGGCGACGACTTCCCGCCCTCGCCGGCGGACGACGACATCCCCTTCTAGGAGACGAGAGATGCCCCAGAAGAAGCCGACGCGCGGCAGGCGCCCGGGCCCGACGACGGCTCCGGGCCGCCGGAAGAGCTGTCACTTCTGCCGCGACAAGGTCCAGGAGATCGACTACAAGAACATCGCGCAGCTCCGGCGCTACATCTCGGAGAAGGGGAAGATCCGCTCGCGCCGCATCACGGGCGCCTGCCGGCGGCACCAGCTCCAGGTCGCCGCGGCCGTGAAGCGGGCGCGCGAGATGGCTCTCCTGCCGTACGTCGGCGCCTAGGCCATGCAGGTCATCCTCCTCCAGGACGTCGAGAAGCTCGGGCTGCGCGGGGACGTCGTCGACGTCGCACGCGGCTACGCGCGCAACTACCTGCTCCCGCGCCGCATGGCCGAGACCGCGACGCCCGCGCGCGTCACGGAGCTCCGGCGCATCGAGGCGCAGCGTGCGACGCAGGAAGCCAGGACGTCCGAGCAAGCGAACGAGATCGCCGAGGTGCTGTCGACGACCGTGCTCCGCTTCGAGGTCAAGGCCGGCCCGACCGGCTCCCTCTTCGGGTCGGTGACGTCCTCCGACGTCGCCGACGAGATCTGGCGCACGCGGAAGGTGCGGATCGACCGGCGGAAGATCGTCCTCGACCCGATCAAGCGCATCGGCCGCTACGCGGTCCCGATCGAGGTCTTCCAGGACGTCCAGGTCGACGTGAAGACGCTCGTCGTGCCCGAGGGCGGGGAGCTCCCGCCCGAGGAGGAGCTCGCCGCGATGGAGGCGGCGGAGGCCGAGGTGGAAGCGGCGTCCGAGGCGAAGGCCGAGACCGCGCACGTCGAGGCTGAGTCCGCGATCGCCGAAGCGATCGCGGAGGAGGACGAGGGCGAGGACGACGGCGCGGACGCGGTCGTCGCGGCCGACGGCGACGCTCCTGCCGCGCCCGCCGAGTCCGAGCAGGACGCGTAGCCCGACCGCCGGCTGCGCCGGCGCCACATCGTCAACAGGACATGTCCACAGCCGTGTGGACGCATCGCGGAACTTCGCGCTGCGAGCGCACGTTTTCGGGTGGACAACGTGGGCGTGCCTGTCGACAGATGCCGTCCGGGGCGTGGAACATCATACGAACAGATGTTCTTTCTCCCTGCAACGCGGGCGGGTGTGCGTCCGCTGGGCTGCGGCTGGACGGATCGGCCGCAGGCGGCTTGACTCCGGCAGCCATGGCGAGCGCCGACGTCTCCACATCCGAACGACTCAGCGGCCTCGTCCCGCCGCAGAACCTCGAGGCCGAGGAGTCCGTGCTCGGCGCGATGCTCCTGTCTCCGACCGCGGTCGGGACCGTCAGCGAGATCCTCGACGCGTCGCACTTCTACCGGGACAGCCATGCGAAGATCTACCGCGCCGCCCTCGCGCTGTGGGCCAAGGGCGAGCCGGTCGACGCGATCACGCTCGTCAACGAGCTCGACGAGCGGAGCGAGCTCGAGGCGGTCGGAGGTCAGTCGAAGATCGCGGAGCTCGCCGCCCTCGTCCCGAGCGCGTCCAACGTCGACCACTACGCGCGGATCGTCAAGGAGATGGCGACGCTGCGCGGTCTCGTGCGCGCGGGCCAGGACATCACCCGGCTCGGCCAGGAGCGACCGGGCGAGGTGACGGACCTCGTCGACCGCGCGGAGCAGATCGTCTTCGAGCTCTCCCAGCAACGCGTGACGAGCGACTTCTCGCACATCGAGGTCCTCCTCAAGGAGAGCTTCGAACGGATCACGCAGCTCTACGAGGCGGGTGTCGAGATCACCGGCGTGCCGAGCGGATTCCGTGAGCTCGACCTCATGACCTCGGGTTTTCAGCCCGGCAACCTCGTCATCGTCGCCGCTCGCCCGTCGATGGGGAAGTCCGCGCTCGGCCTCTGCATGGCGGCCAACCTCGGGGTGCGGCACGAGACCCCGGTCGCGCTCTTCACGCTCGAGATGTCCAAGGCCGAGGTGACGCAGCGGATGATGTGCAGCGAGGCGAAGGTGGAGTCGCAGCGGCTGCGCAGCGGGCGTCTCGCGCCCGACGACTGGCCGCGGCTCACCGCCGCCTGCGACCGCCTCATGAAGGCGCCGATCTACGTCGACGACAGCGGCTCGACGACGATCATGGAGCTCCGTTCGAAGGCTCGCCGCCTCAAGTCGCGAGAGCCGAAGCTCGGCCTCATCGTCGTCGACTACCTCCAGCTCATGACGTCCGGAGCGAACGTCGAGAACCGCGTCCAGGAGGTGTCGCAGATCTCGCGCGCGCTCAAGGTGCTCGCGCGAGACCTCGATGTTCCGATCCTCGCCATGTCGCAGCTCTCGCGCGCGGTCGAGCAGCGCCACGACAAGCGCCCGATCCTGTCCGACCTCCGCGAGTCCGGCTCGCTCGAGCAGGACTCGGACCTCGTCTTCTTCGTCTACCGCGACGAGTACTACCTGGGCGAGGAGTCCGACCAGCAGGGCGTCGCGGAAGTCATCCTCGCCAAGCACCGGAACGGTCCGACCGGGACGACGAAGCTCTCGTTCCTCCGCCGGTACGCGAAGTTCGCCGATCTCGCGGCGACGTAGCTCGTTCGCAAACCTGCTCGCTCACCGGGCGGCGGGGTGACACCGACGCTGTGCCGTCCGAGGGCCGAGATCGGTCGGGCCGCGGGCCGCGGCGTCTGAGAGTCTTCGTCCATGTCGACAGCCGAGCTCCCGTCGTCCCGCCGTGTCATCGCAGGCTTCTACACGCTCTCCGGTCTGTACACGCTCTCGGCGGCGGCGATCTGGGGCGTCAACACGCTGTTCCTGCTCGACGCCGGGCTCAGCTTCTTCCAGGTCTTCGTCGCGAACGCCGCCTACTCCCTCGGCAGCGTCGTGTTCGAGGTGCCGACCGGCGTCGTCGCCGACACGCTCGGCCGGCGCGTCTCGTTTCTCCTGAGCGTCGTCGTGCTCGCGATCTCGACGCTGCTCTACGTCGGGCTTGCCCAGGTGGACGGCGGGGTCGTCGCGTTCGCGGCCGCATCGGTGCTCATGGCCGTCGGGTTCACCTTCTACTCGGGCGCGATGGAGGCCTGGCTCGTGGATGCGCTCGCGGCGACCGGGTACCGGGGGATGCTCGATCCCGCCTTTGCGCGCGGGCAGCAGGTGACGGGCGTCGCCATGGTCGTCGGGACGATCGGCGGCGGCTTCCTCGGGCAGGTCAACCTGAGCATCCCGTACCTCGTCCGCTCGGCGCTCCTCGCCGTGCTCTTCGTCGTCGCCTACGTCGTGATGCACGACGTCGGCTTCACGCCCCGTCGGGTATCGGTCGCTCGGATGCCCGCGGAGGTGGCCAGCGCGGCGCGGGCCGGTGTCGCGTACGGCTGGCAGCAGCGCCCGATCCGTCTGCTCATGCTCGCCGCCACCGTCCAGGCGGGCTTCACGTCCTGGGCCTTCTACGCGTCGCAGCCCTACCTGCTCGGGCTCCTCGGGAGCGACGCGATCTGGGTGGCAGGCCTCGTCGCGTCCGGGATCGCTGTCGCGACGATCGCCGGGAACCAGATCGTGAACGTCGCGTCGCGCTTCTGCGGTCGGCGGACGACGCTCCTGCTCGGAGCCGCCGGAGTCCAGGTGCCCGCCGCGGTCCTCATGGGGGTGACGAGCTCCTTCTGGGTCGCGGTCCCTGCCCTGTTCGTGATCATGGGTGGGACCGGGGTGACGAGCCCGGTGCGCCAGTCGTACATCAACCAGCTCGTCCCGACGGAGCGGCGCGCCACCGTGATCTCGTTCGACTCGATGGTCTCCGGGACAGGAGGGTTCGCAGGCCAGATCGGGCTCGGCGCCCTCGGGGAGGCCCGCTCGGTGGGCTCGGCGTTCGTGGCCGGCGGGCTCGCGACGTCGCTCGCGCTCCCGTTCCTCTCCGCCGCCCGCCGGCTCGTGAGCCCGGCCGACCGGATCGCCGGCCGCCGGGCCGGCGTCGAGTTCAGCTGCGCGGCCGCGGGCGTGCCGGCGGTCGCAACCGTGAAGCCGACGGCGCTCGACGAGCTCGAGGAAGCGGCAGCGTAGGCGGCACCCGCGCCGTGCAAGACTCCGGCTCGTGCCCGCGACCGTCATCGTCGGCGCGCAGTGGGGCGACGAAGGGAAGGGCAAGATCGTCGACCTGCTTGCGCAGAGCTCGGATCTCGTGTGCCGCTACCAGGGCGGACCGAACGCAGGGCACACGATCGTCGTCGCGGGCGAGACGTACAAGATCCGGCAGATCCCGAGCGGGATCGTCGCCGGGAAGCCGAGCGCGATCGGCGCGGGGTGCGTCGTCGACCCGGCGGTCCTGATCGACGAGCTCGACGAGCTCGAGGGACGAGGGCATCCGGCGGACGGCCTCCTCCACCTCTCCGGGAACGCCCATCTGATCATGCCCTGGCACGTCGCGCTCGACGGCGCGCGCGAGCGGAGGCTCGGACACCTCCAGATCGGGACCACCAGGCGCGGCATCGGCCCGGCGTACGCGGACAAGGCCACACGGATCGGCATCCGCGTGCAGGACCTGCTCGACCCGAAGATCCTGCGCCAGAAGCTCGAGCTGGCGGTCGCGGAGAAGAACGTCTGGCTGCAGCGCGTGTACGAGCTCGAGCCCTTCGACCTCGACGAGGTCGTCGTCTCGCACCTCGCCTTCGCCGAGCGGCTCGCGCCGTTCGTCTCGGACACGTCTCTGCTCGTCGATCGCTCCCTCCGCGCGGGCGAGCAGGTCCTCTTCGAGGGCGCGCAGGGCACGCTCCTCGACCTCGACCACGGGACGTATCCGTTCGTGACCTCGTCGAGCCCGATCGCGGCCGGCGCAGCGGTCAGCTTCGGCATCGGCCCGAACCGGATCGACGAGGTGGTCGGCGTCGCGAAGGCGTACGTCACCCGCGTCGGCGAGGGGCCGTTCCCGAGCGAGATCGAGGGCGAGGCTCAGGGGCGCGTCCGTGAGCTCGGCCGCGAGTTCGGGACCGTGACCGGGCGCGAGCGGCGCTGCGGCTGGCTCGATCTGGTGGCGCTCCGCTTCGCCGTGCGCGTCAACGGAATCACGTCGCTCGCCCTGACGAAGCTGGATGTCCTGTCGGAGTTCGACGAGCTCCCCGTCTGCATCCGCTACCGGCTCGAGGACGGCACGGAGACGGACGAGCTCCCCGCGCACCAGAGCGACTTCCACCACTGCCGCCCGGTCTTCGAGACGCTCGCCGGCTGGCGTAGCGAGATCGGCCCGGACGGGCTGCCGGACGCCGCGCACCGGTACGTGAGCTTCGTGGAGGAGTCTCTCGACGTTCCGGTCACGCTCGTCGGCACCGGGGCAGCGCGCGACCGCGTCCTCTCGCTCCGCTGAGAGCTCGACGTCTGTGGCGGGCGCCGGGTCGGGTCTTCCCTCCCGGGCACAAAGGCGACGTGCCCGGGAGGGAAGACCCGACCCAGCCCCGACTCGGAAAGCGTCGACGACAGCGGCGCAAGGCACCTGGCCTTCCTCAAAGAGAAGGCGAGGGCACGCGCGCATCGGTCAGTCGGCGTGCTCAGCGCCCTGTCGTAGACTCGCGCGGTGCGCGTTCTCCTGGTCGGCTCGGGTGGGCGTGAGCACGCACTCGCCTGGAAGCTCGCGCAGTCGCCCGCCCTGACGGAGCTCCACGCTGCGCCGGGGAGTCCCGGGATCGCTCGGCTCGGCGAGTGCCACCCGATCCGCGCCGAAGACGCCGAGGGACTGCTCACGCTCGCGCATGCGCTCGGCGTTGGGCTCGTGGTGGTCGGGCCCGAGGCGCCGCTCGTCGGAGGCGTCGCCGAGGTCCTTCGACATGCGGGGATCTCCGTCTTCGGCCCGAGTGCCGCGGCGGCCGCGATCGAGGGCTCGAAGTCGTTCGCGAAGGACGTGATGTCCGCGGCCGGCGTGCCGACCGCCGCCACGCTCGCCATCGCCCGCCCGCCCTGCGTCGTCAAGGCGGACGGGCTCGCGGCCGGCAAAGGCGTGCACGTGTGCCGGACGCAAGACGAGGTCGACGCCGCGCTCCGCGCGGTCGGCGCGCTCGGTGGACGTGTGGTCGTGGAGGAGCTCCTGGAGGGGCCGGAGGTCTCGCTCTTCGCCCTCTGCGACGGGCGCGAGGCGGTCGCGTTCCCGCCGGCGCAGGACTTCAAGCGCGCCTTCGACGGCGACGAGGGGCCGAACACGGGAGGGATGGGCTCGTACGCGCCGGTGCCGGCGCTGAGTCCGGCGGAGGTCGCGGAGCTCGTCGCGACCGTCCATCGACCCGTGCTCGCCGAGCTGCAGTCACGCGGGGCGCCGTTCGTCGGCCTCCTCTACGCGGGACTCATGCTCACCGACGACGGGCCGCGAGTCCTCGAGTTCAACTGCCGCTTCGGCGACCCGGAGACGCAGTCGCTGGTGCCGCTCGTCGAAAACGACCTCCTCGAGGCGCTCGCGGCCGCTGCGGCCGGCGAGCTCGCGGGTGTCGGCCTGCACGTTCGGGACGGCGCGGCGGTCACGGTCGTGCTGGCCGCCCGCGACTACCCGCGGAGCGGAGACCGGGGATCGCCGATCTCCGGCGTCGCGGAGGCAGAGCTGGACGGTGCGCTCGTGTTCCACGCCGGGACGGCGCTCCAGGGCGTGGAGCTCGTCACGAACGGCGGCCGCATCCTCGGCGTCACCGGGCTCGCGGAGACGCTCGCCGCCGCGCGCGATGCCGCCTATGCCGCGACCGGCCGCATCGAGTTCGCGGGCATGCGGTTCCGAAGCGACATCGCGCTCGATGCGGTCGCGGGACGCCCGCTCGGCGTCAGGGGGGAAGGGGTCTAGCCGAGGAGGTCGTCGTCGCTCGACGACTCGTCGTCGGGCTGGTCGGCCTGCGCGGCCTGACGGCGCCGCGAGGCATAACCGAGACCGCCGGCGGCGAGGAGCGCGAGCGACATGCCGCCGAGGACGAGGAGCGGGATCGGAACGGACGAGGGGCTCGAGGTGTCGACTTGCGGGGCCGCCGTCTCTCCGCCCACTCCGCCGGGGCCGGTGCCCTCGTTGTTCGATCCGTTGCTCCCCGGCGCACCGCCGTCGATGCCGCGGATGCCCTTCCCGTTCGATTCCGGCGTCGGATCCTTCCCGCCGGGGGCGAGATGTCCGCCGACCGCCGCCTGCAACGCACGCTCGATGACGTCTCGCGCGTCCACGTAGTCGGCGATGTCAGGCGGGATCGCGTCGACGGCCTCCTCGTAGCAGTGCAGCGGATAGAGGCGGTCGATGCGCCCGTTGTCGTACCAGTCGGCGAGGATCTTCTTCCCGCACGGGGTGGCGGCAGCCGCCGAGCCGGTCAGCGAGAGGACGACGGCGATCGCGGCGGCGAGCGTGAGCAGCGCAGCCAGTGCGGACGCGGTACGGGTCGTGTGCGGCGAATGCGTCACGGGGAGAGCGGGAACCCGGGTCCAGCGGAGTCTCTCGGCTCCAGGTGATCCGGACGTGTGGTCAGCGTAAACGATTTGTTAGACGGAACCGGCGTCTCCCCTCCCCGCCGGGACGGCAAACGCCGCGGGCAATGGTAGCGTGGCCGGCCATGGAAACGCCGCCGGCGCCGACCTTCGGCGCCTCCCGACGGGGCGCGCTCGCCCTGGCCGGGCTCGTCGGGGCGGCTCTGCTCGGTGCGGCGTTCCACGGTGACGGCTCGAGCAGCGGCGGAGTCCTGCCGGTGGGTGGCGCCGCCGTCGTGCTGCTCGCGGCGTTTCTCGCGGTCGTCGCCCTCGGCCGCGCGGCGCTGCCGCGGCTCGGGCGGTCGGGCGCGGCCGTCGTCGCCTCGACCCTCGGGCTCGTCGCCTGGACCGGGCTCACCGTCGTGTGGTCGATCGTGCCGGACCGGTCCTGGGATGCGTTCAACAAGACCGTCGCCTACGCGGCGTTCCTCGGTCTCGGCGTCGTGCTCGGCGGGGTCGCGGGCCGGACGGGCGCCCGGACGGGCGCATCGCTCCTCGCCGGCTTCACGGCGGTCGTGCTCGGGTGGGGGCTGCTCTCGAAGGCGGTTCCCGCCCTCGACTCGTCCGACGGGCGGATCGCGCGGCTGAGCGAGCCGATCGGGTACTGGAACGCGGTCGCGCTCGTCGCCGATGTGGCGATCGTGCTCGGGCTCTGGCTCGGTACGGCACGGTCGCACCCGGTATGGGCACGCCTGTCCGGTGGACTCCTCGCCTACGCGGCGACGCTCGCGCTCCTCCTCACGCTCTCACGGACGGGAGTCGCTGCAGGGGTCGTGGTCGTCGTGCTCTGGCTCCTCATCTCGCGCGAGCGGGTCGAGGGCGGCCTGCTGCTCGTGGCGGCCGGCGTTCCCGCGGCGCTCGTCGGCGGCTGGGCGCTCACACGGCCCGGTCTCGCCGACGACGGCGCCTCGCACGCGTCGCGCGTCTCGGACGGCCGACTCTTCGGAGCGCTCGCTCTCGCGGGCGGAGCGATCGTCTGTGCGCTCGTCGCACTCGGGTTGCGGAGAGGGTTCGCGGACATGAGCCGGGCGCGGGTGGGCAAGGGACTGCTGGCGGCCGTCGCTCTGTCCGTCGTCCTCGCCGCTCTGGCGTTCGTGGTCGCGGTCGGCAACCCGATCTCGTGGACGAGCGACCAGATCACGCAGAGCAAGGACTGCACCGAGGTCGCCAACAACCCCGACCGCTTCGGCTCGCTGAACGCGAACGGCCGGCTGTGCTGGTGGAAAGAGGCGTGGAAGGTGTTCGAGAACCACGACCCGGGCGGCGCCGGAGCGGACTCGTTCGAGGTCGCCCGCAAGCGCTTTCGCGTGGACGCGCGCACGGTCACCGAGCCGCACAGCGTCCCCATGCAGCAGCTCGCCGAGGGCGGGCTCGGCGGGTTCCTCCTGTTCCTCGCGCTCGCGGGCGCGACGGCGTGGGCGAGCGTGTGTGCCCTGCGCCGCCTCGAGGGCGGGGAGCGGGCCGCCGCGGTCGCGCTGGTCGCTGCGCCCGCCGCCTATGGGCTGCACGCGCTCGTCGACTACAACTGGGACTACCTCGCGACGACGGCGCCGACGATGGTCGCGGTCGGCGTCCTCGCTTCCGCCGGCCGGCCGCTCGGCGAGCCGCGGCGCCGTATCGCCCTCGGTGTCGGCGCGGCGCTCCTTGTCGCAGCCGTGCTCGTGTCGTTCTCGTTCCCGCGTCTGGCGGAGCGGAACGTCCGCTCGTCCACGATCGCGCTCGACGACCACGACTACGCGAAGGCCGAGCGGCTGGCGAAGCGGGCGCACTTCTTCAACCCGCTCTCCGTCGACCCGCTCTCCGCGCTCGCGTACCTCGCGGAGCGGCAGGGCGACCAGGCGGCGGCGGAGCGCCGCTTCGTCCAGGCCGTCGAGCTCCAGCCCGAGAACCCGGAGGGGTGGTACACGCTCGGTATCTACGAGTTCCAGGTGCGGGAGAACATGTGCGCCGCGTACCGCTTCCTGAACGACGCCTACACGCTCGACCCCGCGGGCAACCAGTGGGTGAAGGGAGGCCCGCTCGACGTGTCGCGGGACGCCGTCAACCACGGCGCCTGCACGTCGTGACCGAGAAGCCGCTGCTCCTGATGGACGTCGACGGCGTCCTCAACCCGTTTCCCGTGACGCCCGACGGCTTCGAGGAGCTCGATTTCTTTCCCGGAGAGGACGAGCCCGTTCGCCTGCTGCGGGTGCACGGCGCGTGGCTCGCCAAGCTCGGCGAGGTCTACGAGATCGCCTGGGCGACGGGTTGGGGCGACAACGCGAACCGGTTCCTGGCTCCCCATTTCGGGCTGCCCGAGTACCCGGTCGTCGTGAGGGTGACCATCCCCTTCGACCCCGCGGAAAAAGTGCCGGCGATCGACGCGTTCGCCGGCGGTCGGCCGGCTGCGTGGGTCGACGACATCGTCACGCCCGAAGCGCGCGAGTGGGCGAGGGAGCGAGCGGCGCCCACGCTCCTGCTCGAGGTCGACTCGGCGGTGGGGCTCGTGCGCTCCCAGGTCGACGAGCTCATCGCCTGGGCGGTGGGGTGACGGCTACGAGCCGAGGATGAAGACGACCTGCGCGCCGTGCAGGTCGCGCTTCCGCATCCCGTCGAGCGGCCCGACGATCTTCACGCCGAGGTCGCGGGCGAGCCTGCGCCCCTCGCCGGCGAACCCCGGCCGGTACATCACCAGGCTCCGTCCGACCATCCTGCGGGCGTTCCCGATGCCGCCGATCCTGTAGCCATGGCGACGGACGCTGGTGGCGGCGCCTGCCGCGGCGCCGGTCCTGCCGTTTCCGTTGAGGACGAGCACGTGGACGCGCGAGCGCGGGAGCTTCGCGGCCGGAGGGCGTGCGTGGTGCCGCACGACTTGGCTCTGCGCCACCGTCGGGCCGAGCGCGTGCTGGGTGGCAGCATGCTGGACGCGGTGCGAGACGGTGTGCAGCAACGCGCTCCCGCCGATGACGACGAGGACGACGAGCTCGACGGCTGCGATCGTGACCGCGACGAACGCGGCGATCCGCCACGGGCGGACAAGGGCTTCGGAAGACGGAGCGGAGAGCGGGTGGTCCACCAGGGCGATCGTTCTCCCGCCGGGGCGCTACTCCTTCCGGCCCGTCAGCCAGCCGTACGTCGCCTGCAGGCCGTCCTCGAGCTCGACCATCGCGCGGAACCCGAGCTCGTGCGCCGCGCGCTCCATGTCGAGGACGCTTCGCTGGAGCTCGCCGAGCCGCGCCTCGGCATGGGTCGCCTCGAGCGACGAGCCGGACACGCGCTTGCAGAGCTCGAAGAGCTCGACGACCGAGGTCTCCTTGCCGGTACCGACGTTGAAGACGCCGCCCTCCTGGCCGAGCGCGGAGAGGGTGGCGCGGGCGACGTCCCCGACGTAGACGTAATCCCGCGTCTGCCCGCCGTCTCCGAAGATCCGTGGCGCCTCGCCGCGTGAGAGCGACCCGAGGAAGATCGCGACCACGCCCGCCTCGCCGTGAGGGTCCTGCCGCGGCCCATACACGTTCCCGAAGCGAAGGGCGACGTGCGTCGAGCCGTGGAGGCGGTTGAAGGCCCGCAGGTACTCCTCCCCGGCGAGCTTCCCGGTGCCGTACGGGGAGACCGGGCTGAGGGGCGCGTCCTCGGTCGCGGGCTCGTCACACTCGCCGTAGATCGCACCGCCGGTAGAGCTGAAGACGACCTGCGACCCGTGGCGAAGGGCGGCCTCGAGCACGCGTATCGTCCCGAGGACGTTCACCGCCGCGTCCTCGACCGGGTTCTCGACGGAGACACGGACGTCGGCCTGCGCCGCGAGGTGGAACACGGCCTCGGGACGCAGCTCGTCGAACACGTCGTCGAGCGGCTCGCGGATGTCGCGGACCTGGAGCTCAGCGCCCTCGGCGACGTGCTCGCGCTTGCCCTTTGTGAGCGAGTCGACGACGACGACCTCGTCCCCGCGGGCGAGGAGGGCGTCCGTCACGTGCGAGCCGATGAACCCGGCGCCTCCTGTGACGACGACCCGCATGGCCGCATCCTATGGAGCCACCCGGCGGCCGTAGGATGGCGCGGCATGTTCGTCTCCTTCGAAGGCCTCGACGGGTCGGGCAAGACGACTCAGGCCGAGCTCCTGCGGGCGAGGCTCGAGGCGAACGGCGAGGAGGTGCTGGCGACGCGCGAGCCGGGCGGGACGGAGCTCGGCGAGGCGATCCGCGACCTCGTCCTTCACGGCGGCCACGTCGCGCCGTGGGCAGAGGCGCTGTTGTATGCGGCCGCGCGGGCGCAGCACGTGGAGGAGGTGATCTCGCCGGCGCTCGAGCGGGGCGTCTCCGTGCTCTGCGACCGGTACGTGGACTCGTCCGTCGCCTACCAGGGGATCGCGCGCGGCCTCGGGCTGACGCGCGTGCTCGACCTCAACCTCGCCGCGGTCGGAGGGCTCATGCCCGAGCGCACGTTCCTGCTCCTCATCGACCCCGAGGACGTTCCCACCCGGCTCGCGGGCGACCACGACCGGCTCGAGCGCGAGGGCGAGACGTTCCACTCGTCGGTGGACGCGGGCTACCGCGAGCTCGCCTCGCGGTTCCCCGAGCGGATCGTCTCGCTCGACGGCTCGCTCCCTCCCGAGGAGATCGCCGAGGAGGTGTATGGAGCACTTCGCCGCAGTCCCTGAGCAGGCGGAGGCGAAGCGCCTGCTCGAGGCTGCGCTCGCCGACGGGCCTGCGCACGCCTACCTCCTGCACGGGCCGGCGGGCGTCGGCAAGCGCATCGCTGCTTTCGCATTCGCGGCGGCGCTCCTCGGGGACGCCCGCCGCGTCGAGGCGCGGACGCACCCTGACCTGTACCTCCTCGAGCCGCTCGGCGAGATGATTCGCATCGACGACATCCGCGCGCTCCGGCACGACCTGCACATGCGGCCGTTCGAGGCGGACCGGCGCATCTACCTCATCCTCGACGCGCAGCGGATGAACGACGAGGCAGCGGACGCGCTCCTCAAGGACCTCGAGGAGCCGCCGTCGTACGCGACCATCGTCCTCGTCGCGAGCGAGCTCGGCTCGCTGACGGAGACGATCCTCTCACGCTGCCAGCTCGTCCCGTTCCACCGGCTGACGGAGAACGCCGTCGCCGAGTGGATCGCGACGCGCGCTCCGGGCCGGAGCGCCGATGAGGTGCGGGCGCTCGCGCGGGCCGCGGCCGGGCGCCTCGATCGGGCGGAGCGCCTGCTCGACCCGGCAGCCGCGGGACGCCGCGACGCGCTCATCGACGCTGCCCGCTCCGCCTATCTCGATCCCACGTTCGACGCCTCCGAGGCCGCCTCCGTGCTGCTCGCAGCGGCGGACGAGCGCGGAGCGGAGGCGAAGGAGCTCGAGTCGGAGGCGATCTCTGCTCTCGATCTCCCGACGCGGGACGCCGACCAACGCGTGCGACGCGCGGAGCGCGGCGCCGAGCGGGACGAGCTCCTCGCCGGCCTCGGTGCGCTCGAGGCGTGGTACCGCGATCTCGTCGTCGTTGCCGCGGGAGCGGAGCAGGCGGCGGTCAACGCCGACCGGCTCGAGACGCTCCGCGAGGACACCGCGCTCGGCCTCGAGGACGGCGCGCTCGAGGCGGCGGAGGCCGTTCGCGAGACCTGGCGCGCGCTCGAGGAGTTCAACCTCAACCCGTCGCTCGCCCTGGAAGCGCTCTTCGTCGGCGTGCACCGCGCCCTCGCGAGTGCCGGCGCGGGGCGGGCGATCCACGCCTGACCGCGGCTACACTCAGCCGACTTCGCCGACGTAGCTCAGCTGGTAGAGCACTTCACTCGTAATGAAGGGGTCCGCGGTTCGAGTCCGCGCGTCGGCTTCGCTCAAATAGAGGGTTTGCGGCGCGTCGGATCGGCGCGAGCCCGACGCTGGCAAGTAAGTGGCAAGTGGAGCAAGTGGATGGAGCTTAGCTCCGAACGCCAACTAGACAAGTACCCACCGAGACAGTGGGTAACCCCGGACGCTCGGCCAAGAGTCGCGCCTTCCGGGAAGCCGGAATAGACTCGCGCACGAAGTCCGATTGAGGGGTGGCGACGATGGCGGGTGAGCTGGAAGCGATCGTTCGGAAGGTCTTCGACGCCGTTGACAGGAAGGACATCGACGCGCTCCACGAGCTGTCGGACGACGACATCCAGGGTGTCGACGAGGGATCGCGGAAGTGGTTGCGGGGTCGGAACGCGGCCGACGAGCACTGGCGCCAGGGCGTGATGGGCGTCGAGGACATCCGCACCGAGTTGGGAGACTTCGCGGAGACAACGTTTGGGGATGCCGGACTTGTCACCTGCTGGATGGAGCAGGGCTACACGCTCGACGGAAACGCAATGCACGTTTCAGGACCCGCGACTGCCGTCTTTCGTCGTCGGGGTGACGAATGGAAGGCGGTGCTGCTCTTCCACTCTGCTCTGTAGCGGGAGGAGAGTGGGTAGGGGAACTAGACAAGTACCCGCCCAAGTCCTGGGTGGGCCCCTTCTCAAGAAGCGAAGTGTCGGAATCGCCCATGTGGCAAGTGGATGGCAAGTTGAGGAACCACGGCCCACAGCCAACCTGAGGCGTAGCTGAAGCAAACGCGTCGCAAGCCCGCATGGGAGCTTCGGTTTTTCCTCAGTCCGTTCCCTCGTCCTGAAGGGGTCCGCTGTTCGAGTCCGCGCGTCGGCTTCAGCGCTGGAGCCAAGCTCGGCGCTCTTCGTGTGACCGCCAAGGGCTCGTCCGAAGTTCGTCCGAAGGTCACGACCGCGACGAGCACGACTTAGCCTTGGCAGGTTGTCGGCTCGATCGCGTCACGCACGGCGCTGCCCAGCTCACGAAACCTGCCTCCGACGCTCAGTAGAGTCGTCGGATGGCGCACCGAGGGATGCGCGATCCGGAGTTCAGGCGCTCTCAGCTCGACGGGCTGAGACTCCCGCACATCGCGCCGATCAACGCGCTTGTGGACGACCTGCGCGGCGGGGAACGTGGCTGGCTGCCTTACGTCGCACCGCTCTACGGTGGCGTCGATGCGCGGATGCTCAGCGTGCACCGCGACCCAGGGCCTGCGACGAATGACGCTTCGGTGGGAGTGGGTTCCTCTGTCTAGAGAACGACGACCCCAGCGCGGAGCGGTTCGCAACCCTCCTAGACGAGGCGCGGATCGCGCCTCAGGAGATGGCTCCCTGGAACGCATATCCGTGGTACATCAACCGCCGACCGAGGGGACCCGAGTTGGACGCCGGAGTCGAGCCGCTACGCAAGCTGATCGACCTCCTTCCGCGCCTGAAGGTCGTAATGCTGAACGGCCTCGATGCGCAGTCCTCGTGGCGTCGGCTCACCCGACAGCATCCTGAATCCGTCGAGTCGCTCGCTGTCATCCCGACCTACCACACATCGCGGCAGGCTCTGTGGACTCCCGATGAGGCCGTGAGGGAGGAGCGGCATCGCAAGCTCCAGGCGGCTTTCGCTGAAGCGCGGGCTGCACTGAATGCTTGAACCGGGCGAATCGAGTGGTCGCTGGTCCGCGGCGACGCTGCGAGAGCCACTTCGAGCATCGCCGCGAGCGGTCAGCCGCCGTCTCGACTCGGTTACGGGTGCCTCGCGCCCGTCTTAGGGCTTATCGCGCGAGGATTCGTGCCTTCTCCGCCGCGAACTCTTCGTCCTTCAGAGCGCCCTGAACATGCAGTTGAGCAAGATCCTGCAATCGGCGGATTCGGTCATCGTCCTCAGACGTAGACGCGACGCTTTCAGGTGGGACAGCATCAGCTCGCACACGAGTTGACCAACGGGCGAGCTGTCCGCGCAAGTGATGTTGCGACAAGCTGCGAACTTGAAACAGCAACTCTCCAGTTCGCGGGCCTGCGTGAGCGGGCCCTTCGTTCCGGTACGGGACCGCCCCGCTAACGATTCGCGCATGCCCGACCACGTTCCCGAGGCAGAGCTCGAGAAGACCGACG
Source organism: uncultured Actinomycetes bacterium (assembly GCA_963708265.1). Classification (GTDB taxonomy): domain Bacteria; phylum Actinomycetota; class Thermoleophilia; order Gaiellales; family Gaiellaceae; genus GMQP-bins7. Next base: position 743,202 of record CAVPSC010000001.1, read on the forward strand.
CCGGAGTCCGTCGCCCACGGCGAAGGGTGGTTCGTGGTCAACGCACGCGACGTCTCGTGGGTCCGGAGCGAGGAGCGCGGCCAGGACACGGACTTCGAAGGACGGCAGGAGTGGACCGACCTCGGTTTTCGCATCCAGGTCCTCATGTCCGGCCAGCGAGGCATGTATCACGGCGAGCGCGGGCAGGAGGATTTCCTGGTCGTCTCGGGCGAGTGCGTGCTCGTGATCGAGGGCCAGGAGCGCCACCTGCAGGCGTGGGACTTCGTGCACTGCCCGCCGTGGACACGGCACGTCTTCGTCGGGGCCGGTGCCGGGCCGTGTGCGATCGTCATGGTCGGCAGTCGCGCAGGTGGCTTCGAGGTCGTCTACGGGGTGGACGAGATCGCCGCGAAGTACGACGCGAGCGCGCTCGAGGAGACCTCGAAGCCGGATGAGGCGTACGCGCGCTTCGGGTCGAAGGAGCGGTCGCGATACAACGACGGCTGGCTGCCGTCGGAGTCGGCCGAGTAGGTCTCGAGGCGGCTCGTCGCTCGGCTCCCGAGGCGAGCGGCGGCGGGTCGACTACACGACGCCGGCCGCTACGGGTACACGGCGTCAGGCTCCTGGCGGGGGAGATCGCTCGGCCAGTCGAAGACCTCGGTGATCACACCCAGGTCCTCGTCGGTCGAGAGGTACGCGAACGTCGCGCCCTCGTACACGCCGTCCTGGAGCACGCGTCGCCCGTGGCCCGCCGCGACGTCGACCGCGTGCTCGAAGCTCGGCGCCCCGACCGCGACGTGGTGGACGCCCTCTCCCTTCGCGGCGAGGAACTCCGCGTAGCTGCTCGAGTCGTCGAGCGGCTGGATCAGCTCCCACTGCACGCTCCCCACCATCGTGACCGCGAGTCGCCAGGCCGCGTCGGAGGGCCGGCCGTCCTTACGGCTCTCCGTCAACGTCTCGGGACCGAACTCGTAGATCTCCCACGGTCCGATCCCGTAGTCGTCGACGTACCGGCGCATCGTCTCGTCGAGGTCCCGGACGACGACGCAGATCTGCTTCGTCTCGGTGAACACCGGCTCGCGCATCGAGCTCCTTCCGACGTCGGAATGGCGCGAATCCTAGGTCGTCGCGTCGCGGCCACGCAGGAGGGCTAGCCGACATCGGCAGGGGCTGCGCCAGAATAGGATGGGTGCGCGGGCGCCCGCTGCCCGCCCCTCGAACCACATGCGCGGCCGCCCTCCCTCATGAGCGACCGACCCGAGCTCGACGACAGCGCGCTCGAGCTCCTTTTCCTGTCGGGTGAGGACGTCGCCGAGCTCGGGATCACCGACGCCGAGGTGCTCGAGGCGGTCGAGTTCGCGGTGCGGGCGCAGGGCGAAGGCGAGGTGGCGCTCGACCCGCGCGTGCAGCACGTCCCCGACCCGGACGTGGCCGGCCACTTCAACGTCCTCCGCGCCACCCTCCGGCCGCTCGGAGTCACGGGCGTCAAGGTGGTGGGCGACTACGTCGAGAACCACCGGCTGGGGCTACCGTCGGAGCTCGCGCTCGTCACGCTCTACGACCCCAAGACGGGGGTCCCGCGTGCGATCGTCGACGCCACCGAGATCACCGAGCGGAGGACGGGCGCCCTCACGGCGCTCGGGGCGCGCCTGCTCGCCCGGCCGGGGTCGAAGGTGCTCGGTCATCTCGGCGCGCGCGGCACCGCGTTCTCGAACGTCGTCATGCTCGACGGCCTCTTCGACTTCGAGGAGATTCGCGTCACGAGCAAGCGGCCCGAGTCACGGGAACGCTTCGGCGGCCTTCTCGAGGAGCGGCTCGGGAAACCGGTCCGCGTGGTCGAGACGATCGAGGAGACCGTGACAGGCGCGGACGTCGTCGTCGAGGCGACGCGGCTCGCGGAGCCCGAGCCGCTCCTCGAGACGGCCTGGCTCGAGCGCTGCACGCTCCTCGTCCCCTACGGCACCAAGAGCATCCTCGAGCTCGACGTGCTCGAGCGCATGGACAAGGTCGTCGTCGACGACTGGGCTCAGTGCAAGCGGGACGATCCGTTCGGCGCACTGCGGCCGCACGTCCGCGCCGGGCTCTTGACGGAGGAGACGCTGCACGGAGAGCTCGCGGAGATCCTGGTCGGGACGAAGCCCGGCCGGGAGCGGGACGACGAGCGGATCCTCTTCTGGCACCGCGGACTGGCGACCACGGACGTCGCGCTCGCCGACCTGATGGTGCGCCGGGCGACCGCCGCCGGGCTCGGCACGACCCTTCGGTACCGATGACCGTACGTATCGACCGTCATGACGCGCTCGATCTCGCGCTCTACCGTCGGGTCGTATTCGAAGGCGAGCGCATCGAGCTCGACGAGTCGCTCGACGAGCGTCTCGCCGAGACTCGACAGGCGTTGCTCCGTCTCGTCGAGGACGGCGCGGCCGTGTACGGCGTGACGACGGGACTCGGGTACCTCACCGATCGCCCGATCGGCCACGAGGATCAGGCGCAGCTACAGCACTCGCTCCTCACCGCCAGGGCCTCGGGCCTCGGCGAGCCGCTGCCCGACGACGTCGTCCGCGGCACGCTGCTCCTGCGTCTCGCGGGCTTCCTGAGCGGATACGCGGCGGTGACTCCAGCCCTCTGCCGCTTTCTCGCCGATCGCCTGAACGACGGCTGGCGCCCGATCGTGCCTGCCGGGTCGTACGGCGCCGCGGGAGAGATCTCGCCGCTCGCTCACCTCTTCCAGACCCTCGTCGGCGAAGGCGTCGTGCTCGAGGGCGACGACGCGGTCCCTGCGGCGGATGCGCTCGCCCGGCGGGGCGTCGCGCCGTACGAGCCGCAGCCGAAGGAAGGAGCGGCCCTCCTCAACGGATCCCCGTTCGCGACCGCTCTCGGGATCCACCACTGCGATCGTGCCCGGAAGCTGCTGGAGCACGCCCACCTCGACGCCGCGCTCGCGATCGCGCTCGTCGGAGCGTCGACCAGGCCGTATTCGACGAGGATCGGCGAGCTCGCGCGGGATCCGGCGCAGCTTCGTGTCCACGAGCGTCTCATCGAGCTCCTCGCGGGGGGCCCCGCGTTCGAGGACAAGCTCCAGGCGCCCGCGTCCTTCCGGGTCGTGCCCCAGGTGCACGGGGCGGTTCTCGACCAGCTCGACGGCTTCGAGTCGTGGCTCGAGCGTGCTCTCGGAGCCGTGACGGACTCCCCGCTCGTCCTCCCCGCCGAGGGCGACGAGCCCGAGGGCGCGTACCCGAGCGGGGGCTTCCACGCCGCGGCGGTCGCGATAGCGCTCGACGGGCTCGCGATCGGCGTCTCGCACCTGACGAACCTCGTCGAGAAGCGGTTGCACCGCCTCCTCGACGCGCGCTTCTCCGGCGGCCTCCCCGAGCAGCTCGCGGTCGACCCGGGCAGGCAGGCGGGAGTGATCTCGCTGCACAAGGCGGTCGTCGGGCTCGCGGTCGAGAACCGGCTGCTGGCCGCGCCGGCGTCGGTTCACGCGAGCGACACCTCGACGGGCCAGGAGGACGTCCAGGCTTTCGAGTTCCTTGCTTCCGAGAAGCTCGCGCGCGCGCTCGACAACCTCGAGCTGGCTATCGCGTGCGAGCTCGTGGCGCTGCGACAGGGATACCACCTGCGAGGCGGGGCGCCGTCCGCACCGTTGCTCGCCCGTGCGTTCGGCCGGCTCGCCGCCGAGGTCGAGCCGGTCGTCGAGGATCGGACACTCTCGGGAGACGTCGAGCGCGTGCGGACGGCGCTGCGCTCAGGCCGGCTCCTCGGATAGCCGCGCGACGAAGCGGGCACCGAGCGTCGCTGCGAGCGTGCGGTGCGCGGTCGACGTCCCGACGAGGAGCGAGCCCGCAGTGTCGACGCCGTGTCTCCTCGCGAAGGCGAGCAGGAGGCCCGGGAGCGGCGGACGGCACCAGCACGTCGGCGGGCCGCCGGGGTGAGGGCACAGCGCGCCCTCGGTCGGGCCGGAGACGACGGCCGCCAATTCGGCGCAGGCGCCGGCGAGCTCGTCCGGGCTTCCGCCGGGCCGCCAGTCGAACACGAGATGCGGTGCGGCGGGCGTGGCACCCTCGACGACCTGGTGCCAGCTCGGGCCTTCGAGCACGGCCGCGGCCACGAACACACCCGCCGTCGAGCCGGGACTCGCCGCCTCGCGGGCGAACTCCATCCGCTCGAGGGCTTCGAAGCCCTCGTCCTCGGATGGGGGCTCGAGCTCGCGCAGGGCTCTCATCTGCCGTGTCGGCGCCATGACGCCTGGCTCGGTGCGCGCCAGCTCCTGGATCTGGTCGGGCGTCGGGAGCGAGTCGAAGCGATCGAGGAGCCGCTCGACGAGGTTCACCTGGGCCTGCGCGAGCGGCGTGTCGAGCCAGACGCAACGCACCGGGGCGCCGTGGTGTGCCGCTGCCTCGAGCACGTGGCTCCGCGCGGCTCGGGTCAGGTACGTGTTGTCGAGGACGACCTGCCGCGTGCCTGCCGCGAGCGTCCCGTCGAGCGCAGTCGCGAGGTCGCGGAGCGAGCCGCCGCGCTCGTCGCGATTGAGCCGCTCGTAGCCTCGCCCGGCGTACTCCGCCGCCACGCGGCTCTTGCCCGCGCCGGGGATCCCCATGACGACGATCACGTCCCCGTCGGACACGTCCTTCGGCGCGCGGCGGGCCTTCTTCGCTGGACGCGGCCGCCCGAAAGCCTCGTCGAGGAGCCGCTGCTCCGTCGGATCGAGCGCGAGCGTCGCCGCGCGCACGGCCGAGCGCATGGTCTCCGGCCGACGCGCGCCCGGGATGACCGCCAGATCCGGGTGCAGCCCGAGGAGCCAGGCGAGCGCGACCTCGGCCGCGCTCGCGTCGTGCGCGTGGGCGACCTCGGCGAGCGGCGCGCGCCGGGCGAGTGCCGGTGCGCGCCGCGGTCCTCCGAGCGGCGAGTGGGCGACGATCGTGACCCCGTGCTCGGCGCAGCGCTCGACGATCCCGCCGCGGAGCACGCGGTCGTCGTACGGGCTGACCGCGACCTCGACGGCCGCGACCGGCGCGAGCTCGAGCGCCTCGTCCAGCTGGGCGCGGTTGACGTTCGACACTCCGACGCGGGCGACGAGGCCCTCGTCCACGAGCCGGGCGAGCGCACGCACGGTCGTGCGCCAGCTCGTCCGCGGGTCGGGCGCGTGGACGAGGTAGACGTCGATCGCGAGCCCGTCGAGAGCGGCGAGGCTCGCCTCGCAGTCCGAGCGGATCGTCCGTGCGCGGCCGTCGGGGGTCCAGCTCCCGCCTGCGCGGGCCATGCCGCCCTTCGTCACGATTCGCGCGCTGCCCGCACCGCCGCAGGCGCGGAGTGCCCGCGCGAGAAGGCGCTCGTTGTGTCCGAGCTCGTCGGCTCCGTGAGCGTACGAGCGAGCGGTGTCGAAGACGGTGACGCCTCCGGCCACCGCCTCCGCGATCGTCGCGAGTGCTCGGTCGTCATCGCGATCCTCGTCGGTCGAGAGGCGCATGCAGCCGAGGCCGACGCGGAGCTCCGCGCTCGTGAGCCAGCCGGAGCTCCGATGCGCGCTCACCGGACACAGACTCGCACCGCCCAGCCCGCGAGCGGGGCGCGAGAGGACTAGGGCGTCGTCGCGGTCGGCGAGCGTTGCCATGCGACCGAGAACGAGCGGCCGTCGGGAGTGAGGCTGCTCGGCGAGGCGCCGTGCGTGTTGGACGCTCCGCCGACGCTCGGCGCGCGCATGCTCTCCGGCACGAGGGCGACCTGGGCGGTCGACCACGTCGGGTCGGAGATCGTCCCCGGGTGCCCGCTCCCGATCGTCGCCGCCCCGGTGAACGTCACCGTGCCGAAGTTCGTGAGCGGGACGATGCGACAGCGCCGCCCGCCCGCGCTGCATGCCGCCGGCGCCTCGGCGATCCACTCGGCCGATCCGAGATCGAGCGGATCGACGAACGCGACGCGCTTGCTGTACCTCGTGTGCCGTGTCAGGTCCTTCAGGCTGAACACGATCTGCTGCCCGACGGAGAGAACGGCCGCGGTGACCTTGTCGCCGGGCCGGATCTTCATCTTCAACTTCACCGGATCCGCCGGAAGGAGCTCGTACCACGCCGAGTAGCTCATCTTCCCGGCCGCCGTGCAGTCCGCCTCCGTCCCGAGCTGCTCGAGCCCCTGCGCGGTCTCGTCGACCCCGCCGAGCCCCACCCAGAACGCCGACGACGTCGTCTCGCCCGTGTCGCAGGTCGCCTTGGTCTGGACCCAGCTTCCGGTGACGTCGGTGAAGGCCGAGCCCGTCGCGGGAGCAGCCGGCGTCGCCGGCACCGCGGTGACGACGTAGCCGGCCCAGTTGGAGCTGACATTCGCTGCCGGGCTCGCGAGCTCGGACATCCGCGGTGTCCCCGAGGACGACGCCGGTGTCGAGCCGGCGGCCGAAGCGGCGAGGGTCAGGATGCCCAGCATCGAGCCGAGCGCGACCATGGCTGTCCGGGCGGTCGGGGCTTGCACGCGCATCCCAGGGTACGCCGGTTGTCTGAGAGTCCCCTGAGAAGAAGGTAAGGGCTCAGTTGACGAATCCGCGCGCGGATGATCGCCAGCGCGTCGGCGCCGCGCTGGCGCATGTCAAGGCGCTCGACGCGATGAGGACTGTCGATCGCGCCGCGGTTAGGTCATTGCGTTGTAAGTGTTTTGTTTGCAGGGTTTTCCCGGGAGCTCGGCGAAGGTAGACCTCCTTCATGAGGACCCTCGCGGCGCTCCTTCTCTTCTCGTTCGTCGGCCTGCTCGCGGTCGACCTCGAGCCCGGCTCGGCGACGCGTGCCGGCGCCGTGGTGTCCGCGCGCGACGTCGCTCCGACCGCGCGTCCGCAGCCGAAGCCCGCGACCGTCGAGGTCGCCTTCGTCCGCGGCGGGCGGCTGGTCCGCGTCGAGCGCATCGTCCGCACCGGCAGGACGCCCGAGGAGTCGGCGCTGCGCGAGCTCCTGCAGGGGCCGACGAGGATCGAGCGCGCGCAGGGGATCCGGACCGCGATCCGCTCCGGCGCCCGCCTCCGCTCGCTGCGCGCGCAGGGCGACACCTGGCTCGCGAGCTTCTCGCGTTCGCTCCTCACGTCCGGAACGGCGGCGACGATCCGCGCCCGGCTCCAGCAGATCGAGGCGACGCTCGCTCCGCTCGGCCCGGAGCGCTACGTGTCGGTGTCCACCGAGGGCCGGTTCGTGACGCTTCTCCGGCTCGGGCTCACTCCGGGCGCGCCGGGCTTCACGCGCGGCGAGCAGGACTACCTGTACAGCGTTCGCGGCCTCCAGCTCCGCCTGTGGACGCTCGGCTACCTCGATCGCTCGGAGGTGACCGGGACGCTCGACTACGAGACGTCGCAATCGCTCCTCTCCTTCCAGGCCTGGGAGAAGCTCGGCCGCACCGGCACGGTCACGGGCGAGACGCAGCTCGCTCTCCAGCGTGCGACAGCTCCGGTCCCTACCACCCATCGCTCGGGGCGTCGGATCGAGATCCATCGCGACCTCGGCGTGCTCCTCATGCTCGACGGCAACCGGGTGGTCAGGGTCGTGCACACGTCCACCGGCTCCTTCGGGAGGACTCCCGCGGGATCGTTCCACGTGTACCGCAAGGAGATCTACTCCTGGTCCGTGCCGTTCCACGTCTGGATGCCGTACGCGTCCTACTTCACCGGCGGGATCGCGATGCACGAGTACCCGGACGTCCCCGCGTACCCGGCGTCGCACGGCTGTGTGCGCCTTCCGGACGGCGACGCGAAGCGCGTGTACGGCTTCGTCGACCTGGGCACGCCGGTCACCGTGTTCTAGGCGCAGCGGCTCGCGGACTGCGGCTCGGGCCGCGCGTGGCAAGATCGTCCCGCCGTGGAGACGATGCGCGCGATCCGCAAGCGGGAGGCCGAGCCGGGCCTCGTCCTCGACGAGCTCCCCGTACCGACACCCGGACCGGACGAGGTCCTCGTCCGGATCGAAGCGGCCTCGATCTGTGGGACCGACCTCCACATCAACCGCTGGGACACGTGGTCGTCCGAGCGCGTCAAACCGCCGCTGACGCTCGGGCACGAGCTCTGCGGGACGGTGGTCGCGGTGGGCAAGACCGTGTCGAACGTCGAGGAGGGCGCGTACGTGTCGGCCGAGAGCCACGTCACGTGCGGGGTCTGCTTCCACTGCCGGACCGGGAACGCGCACATGTGCGAGCGGACGCGGATCCTCGGAGTCGACCGCGACGGCGGCTTCGCCGACTACGTCGCCGTGCCCGCGTCCGTCGTCTGGACGAACGACCGCGCGAAGCTCCCGCCGGAGATCGCCTGCCTCCAGGAGCCGTTCGGGAACGCCGTCTTCGCGACCTCGACGCAGGAGCTCGCTGGGCGCGCGGTCGCGATCCTCGGGTGCGGCCCGGTCGGCCTGTTCGCGATCGCGATCGCGCGGGCGTTCGGCGCCGGACGGCTGCTCGCGTCCGACCACGTGCCGTTCCGGATCGAGCTCGCGAGGAGCCTCGGCGCGGACGACGTCGTGAACTTCGACGACGTCGGCGACGTCGGCGGCTGGTTCGCGGAGCAGAACGAGGAGGTGGGCATGGGCGTCGTCTTCGAGATGTCCGGCGCGCTCCGGGCGATCGAGGACGCGTTCCGGATCGTGCGCCACGGCGGCCACGTCGTCCTCTTCGGCATACCCGCACAGCCCGCGACGATCGACATCGCGGAGTCGCTCATCTTCAAGAACCTGACCGTGACGGCAGTGAACGGCCGCCGGATCTGGGAGACGTGGTACACGACGCGCTGGCTGCTCGAGCACGGCGTCGTCGACCTGCGTCCGCTGATCACCGCGGAGTTGCCGCTCGAGCGCTTCGAGGAGGCGTTCGCGCTCCTCGACACCGGCGAGGCCTGCAAGATCGTCCTGCGACCGAACGGAGCCACGTGAACGCACGTCTTTCCGAGCAGGTGGGAGCCCTCCTCGACGGGCTGCGCGAGGAGCGGACGTACAAGCACTTCAACACGCTCTCCTCGCCGCAGGGGCCGGTCGTCGAGATGGCGGGGCGCGGCGAGGTCGTCGTCCTCTCCTCGAACAACTACCTGGGGCTGGCAGCGCATCCGGAGGTCGTGCGCGCGGGCATCGAGGGCCTCGAGCGCTACGGCGCCGGGACGGCGTCGGTGCGCTTCATCTGCGGGACGTTCGCTCCCCACCTCGAGCTCGAGCGGGCGCTCGCCGACCTGTCCGGGACCGAGGCCGCGCTCACGTACGTCTCGTGCTGGAACGCGAACGAGGCTGTGATCCCGACGCTCACCGACGAGACGACGGTGATCCTCACCGACGAGCTGAACCACGCGAGCATCATCGACGCAGTTCGTCTCTCCCGGCCGGCGAGCAAGGTCATCTACCCGCACTCGGACATGACGGCGCTCCGCGACGGCCTCGCCTCTGCCCCGCGCGAGGCGCGCAAGCTCGTCGTCACGGACGGCGTATTTTCGATGGAGGGGGATCTCGCGAAGCTCCCCGAGATCGTGGAGCTGGCGCGGGAGTACGACGCGATCGTGATCGTCGACGACTCGCACGGGGTGGGCGTGCTCGGTGAGACCGGCCGCGGAGTGGTGGAGCACTACGGCCTCCTCGGAGAGATCGACGTGCTCACCGGGACGCTCGGGAAGGCGCTCGGCGGTGCGGCCGGGGGCTACGTCGCCTCCTCGGAGGAGGTCGTCGACCTGCTGCAGCAGCGCTCGCGCCCGCAGCTCTTCTCGAACGCCCTCCCTCCCACCGTCGCCTGCAGCGCGCTCCGCGCGATCGAGCTCATGCTCGAGGACCCTTCGCTCCTCGCTCGCCTGCGCGAGAACACGCAGGCCTTCAGGGCGATGCTCGTCGACGCCGGCTACGCGCCGCTCGCGGGCGAGGCGGCGATCGTCCCGATCATCGTCGGCGCGACCGCCGACGCGATCGCGATGTCCGCGCGACTCCTCGACGACGGCGTGTTCGTGACCGGGTTCGGATTCCCCGTCGTCCCCGAGGGGACTGCGCGGATCCGCGTGCAGATGTCGGCGGCGCTCGAGCAGGAGCACCTCGAGCGCGCGATCGACGCGTTCAGGCGCGCCCGGGCGGCGTAGGCGTAGGCTCCGCGATCTTCGCGAGAGCCGCCTCGACCCAGGCGCTGCCGGACCACGGCGTCTCCGGCATGTCGAGCGTGACGCCGTCGACCTCGACCTCGATCTCGCGGCGCTCCTGGAAGAAGCAGATGAGGTCGCGCACGAGCTCGGCTTCGTGCAGCGGGTCCTCGTAGCTCCAGGCGACGGCGGGGAAGCGACCCGCCGGCGTCACGGCGTCCCAGTACCTCGCGCGGCCCTTGTAGGCGCATACGGTCACGACCGTGCTCGGCTCGAGGAGCTCCGCTCTGACGTCGTCGCGGGTCAGGTAGTAGCGCGGCGGCAGCGCGGTCTCGAAGAGGATCCGCGGCCTCGAGCTCTCGGCAACGACCTCCCCACCGATCCGGATGCGAACGCTTCGCGAGCTCCGCAGGATCTCTATCCGGTGGAAAGGGTCGTGCGGGTGTCCGAGGAGCTCCTCGTCCTCTTCGAGCCAGCGATCCGCTGCCGCCCACGGAACGTTGACGTAGCCGTCCACCTCCGGCTCGCGCTCGGCCTCGATCGCGACCTCGTCGGCCGGGAACGCGTAGCGGGGGAGACGTCCCGTCTCGTGCACGAGCACCGCCCGCTCGCTGTCGACGAGCAGCGAGTCGCTCGCGAACGCGCGCACGCGCCGGGGCCATGGCTCCACGTACACGACGCGTTCGGGCGGCTCGAAGCTCAGGCGGCCCGCTCGCCGCGAGCCGAACGGGCCGGTGCCTGTCGTGAGACCCACCGCTCGATAATGCCCGCGCGACCCAACCCGGGAGAAGGAGTTCCGGCCCCCCGAGCGAAGCGACCGCCCATGGGAGTAAACATCGTGGGCCTCGGCCTTCTCGTCGCGGGCATCATCTTCCTCATCGTCGGCGGTGTCGTCTGGTGGATCCTCGGCGTCATCTGCCTGATCGGGGGCGTCGGTGCTCTCTTCATGACGTATCAGCGCCGCCGGCGCGCTGCCTAGCGTTCCGGCGCTCTTCCTCGAGCATCGCAACTCGTCGGGCCGCCCGTGATCGGGCGGTCCGACCATGACTCAGTGCAGAAGGAGTTGCGCAAGACGGCTCGGAAGGTGAAAACTGTCCGGGACGGAGGCATGGGTGAACTCTGACGTCGCAACGGGTGTCACCAAGCGGGCCGAACGCCGCCCGTATGCGGGCGACCGTCGCTCGGGCCGAATCCTCGCCGTGCAGCTCCTGGGGCCGTTGACGATCCTCGGCGGGCTCGTGTGGGCCGTTGCCCAGCCGTACCGCATCGCGTTCCTCCACCCACACGGCAAGAACCTGTACGACTTCCTCGTCCAGCCGCCGCTCCTGGTCGTGCTCGTCGGCGTGCTCTTCGCGCTCCTGATCGCGCCGGGACTGGTGCAGGATCTCGAGAGGGCCGAGCGTGGTCCCCAAGGCTGAGATCTCCCACTGGGTCTTCGCCTCGCTGTTCCTCATGCTCGGGCTCATCCTGCTCGCGGAGACGATCGTCGGGACCGAGGTGTTCCGCCGCCGACGCTGGCGCGCCTACCTCTGGCCGTCGCTCGCGCTCTCGGCCGGAGTGATGCTCTGGGTCGTCGTGATCTTCTCGACGTTCTCGACGATGCACCTCCTGGCGCACGCCGCGTGGGCGGAGGCCGCGATGATCGCGGGCGCCGTGCAGCTCGCCGTCGTGCGCGGGAAGCTCTCGAGCCCCCGGTGGGCGCTCGTCTCCGCGCTCGCGCTGCTCCTCTCCGGGATCTCGTTCCTCGTCCACGAGCAGAACACGTGGCTCTTCTCGCGGGCGGCGTTCCTCCACCACGCGATCGGCTGGACGCTGATCGCGTGCGTCGTCTTCCCGATCGGCATCGCCTTCCGGCCGCAACGCGGCGTGTGGCAGGCGGGGTTCGCGCTGACCTTCGTCGCCGTCGCGGTGCTGCTCTACGCCGACCGCGACATCGCGCCGATCTTCGGGCACCTGTCCGACTTCGCGAGGACACCGTCGCGATGAGGCGTGCCGCCGGGCTCGCGGCGGCGGCGCTCGTCGCGCTCGCGCTTCCCGCGGTGGCCGCAGCGCACGCGACCCTGTCCCAGGCGACCCCGGCGACGCAGGCGGAGATCCAGACCCCGCCCAAGCAAGTCCGACTCCGCTTCGACCAGGCGGTCACGGCGATCTCGAACTCGATCGTGGTCTACGCGCCCGACGGGCGTCTCCTCTCGGGTACGACGAGATCGATCGGCGACGGCCATGTGATCGTCGTGCCCGTCTCGGGACTCCGGCGAGGCCGGGCCTACACCGTGCGCTGGCGGGTCACCTCGGCCGATGGCCACTCCCCCGCCGGTGTGTTCACGTTCGGCGTCGGCGTGAAGGCGCCGCCCCCGACCGAGGCCGTGGGCGCGGGCGCCACGACGTGGAAGGACGACGCCGCGCGCTGGGGGCTCTTCGCAGCGCTCGCGTTCGTGATCGGCCCGCTCGTCCTCCGGCTCGTCGTTCTCCGCGGCGAGGTTCCGCCGCCGCTCGAAAAGCGAATCAATGTCCTGACCACGGTCGCCGCCTTCGCGGCGATCAACGTCGGTATCGCGGCCTTCGTGCTGCGGGCTGCGAACGCGCTCCAGCTTCCGCTCGGCGACCTCCTCTACGGCGATCTCCAGCCGTTCGCCGAGAAGACGCGCTTCGGCCAGGCGTTCCTCGTCATGACGTTCGGCTTCGGGATCGTCGCCGCGCTCCTCATGCTCTCGTGGGTCTTCGACCGGATCGAGCCGAAATGGGGCGCGCTCGCGCTCTCCGTCTTCCTCGTGTCGGGCCTCTCGCTGTCGAGCCACCAGGCGAGCGAGCCGAACTCGAGCAAGCTCACCGAGCTCGCGGACTGGCTCCACCTCGTCGCCGCGTGCGTCTGGGTCGGAGGGGTCGTGACGCTCGCGTTCTGCGTGTGGCCGGCGGCGCCCTCGTTCCGTCGCCGCGCGTTCGTCGGCTTCTCGAAGATCGCCGTCGGGCTCGTCGGAGTGATGGTGCTCGCGGGCGCGTACCTCGCCTACGTGCGGCTCCCGGAGGTCTCCGACCTGTGGACGACGGACTACGGCCGGCTCCTCCTCTTCAAGAGCATGCTCGTCGGCATCGCCCTTGCCTGGGGCGGCTTCCACCACACGTTCGTCCGGCCGAAGCTCGAGGCCGGCGAAGACCCGCACGTCCGTCCCAGCCTCGTCGGCGAGAGCCTGGTCGCGGTGACGGTCCTGCTTGCGGTCGCGCTCCTCGTGAACGCCGCTCCGCCCCCGGTCGAGCCGAGCTCCGGGCCGTCCGTGGCGGCAGGCTCCGCGCCGCACCGATAGGCCGGAGGGCGGGGTAGTGTGGGGCGGATGAGCGTCCGGCACGCTCACGCTCACACGCACGGTTCGACGGGGCCTCGGGTCGACGCCGTCTCGGTGCTGGCGTTCGCCCTCGCGCTGAACGCCGCGTACACGGTCTTCGAGGGAGCGGCAGGCTTCTTCACCGACAGCCTCGCTCTCCTCGCGGACGCCGGACACAACCTGTCCGACGTCTTCGCCCTCGGGATCGCGCTCGTCGCCGCCTGGCTCGCGCGGAGGCCGCCGACCTCCGAGCGGAGCTTCGGGTTCATGCGCGCCGAGATCCTCGCCGCATTCGTGAACGCGGTCGTCCTCGTCGTCATCGCGGTCGCGATCGCGGTCGAGGCGCTGCGCCGCTTCGGCAACGCCCCCGACGTTCCGGGCGGCTGGCTCGTGGTCGTCGCGGCACTCGGGATCGTCGTCAACGGAGTGGGGGCGGCCGCGGTCTTCCGGGGGAGCGCTGAGAACCTCAACCTCCGCGCCTCGTTCATCCACCTCGCGGGCGACGCGCTCGGGTCGCTGCTCGTGATCGCGGCCGGGCTCCTGATCCTCGCGACCGGGTTCGAGGCAGCCGACCCGATCGCGAGCCTCTGCCTGGCAGCGCTCATCCTCTGGAGCGCCTGGGGGGTGCTCCGCGAGTCGACGGCGATCTTGATGGAGGGAGCGCCGAGCGGCCTGGGCACGAACGAGGTGGCACGGACGATCCTCTCCGTGCCGGGAGTCGAGAGCGTCCACGACCTCCACGTGTGGACGATCTCGAGCGGCTTCGCCGCGCTCTCCGCACACGTGCTCGTGCGACAGAGCGAGGACTGCCACGCCCGGCGGCGCGAGCTCGAGGACGTCCTGCACCGCCGGTTCGGGATCGACCACACGACGCTCCAGGTCGACCACTCGGCCGACGAGCTGCTCCAGATCACGCGTCAGTGACGGGCGTCGCGCGGACCGCCGGGAATCCGGCGCTGCGAGACGGCCCGTACAGTGGCGCCACCCGTCATGCCCGCCTCCTCGACTCCCTCCGACGGCACTCGGAAGCGGCATCGCGCCCTCGGCTGGGCGCTCGTCGCAGTTGCCCTCGCGGCCGGCGCCGGAGTCGCGGTCGGCGGCTGGGTGCTCACCCGGTCGGGCTCGGGCTCCTCGGGCGTCTCCGCCATCGACGTCGAGCCGGCTGGCCCGCCGTCGGTGCTGACGAATGGGTTCGTCGGGCTCCCTCTCGCGGGGCACGACCGCGACGTCCTCGTCGGGATCGGTGCCCGTCCGCACGGCCCCGTCGACGTCGTCGTCATCCCGAGCGACGAGAGCGACGTGGCGCCCGCCGACGTCACGCTCGTCCACGGCGCCACGCGCGCGAGCGGCTCGTCGGCGACGTCGTGCGGAGCGCGGTGCCTGCGCTTCCCGCTGCGTGCTCTCGTCGGCACGCCCTCGAGCCTCGCCGTGATCGTCGACCAGCCCGGGAAGCCCGCGGCCACGGTGCGATTCGCGTTGCCCCCCCGGCTGCCCGCGACCGCGGATCGCCTGTACCGGGCCGCGCGTGCGCGGATGCTCGCGCTTGCCTCCCTGTCGATGCACGAGACCCTCGGCTCGGGGCTCGCTCCACCGGTCGTCTCGACGTGGACCTTCGGCGCTCCCGATCGAATGAGCTACGAGATCGCGGGCGGCTCGAAGGCGGTCGTCATCGGTACGAAGCGCTGGGACTGGGCGGACGGCAGGTGGACCCGAAGCACGAGCTCCCCGCTCCGACTCCCGGCATATCCGTGGCAGGTCGCGACGGGCGCGCGCCTGCTCGGAAGCGCGCATCTCGGCGGCCGTCCCGTGCGCGTGCTCGCCGCGCTGAAACCGGGCGCGGAGTTTCCGACGTGGTTCGTCCTCTACGTCACTCCGGGCGGCGACGTGCTGCGGATGCGAATGGCGACGACGGGCCACTTCATGGTCGACACGTACGGGAGGCTCGACTCGGCGCCTCCGATTCGTCCTCCCGCCTGACGTCTACGGGACGAGAACCGCCGCACCTCGGAGTGCACCGTTGCGCAGCCGTTCGAGTGCGTGCTCGGCGTCTTCGAGCGGGAACGTCTCGACCTCCGTCCGGACGGGCACGGTCGGCGCGAGCGCGAGGAACTCCTCGCCGTCGGCGCGGGTGAGGTTCGCCACCGACCGGACGACCCGCTCGCTCCAGAGGCGCTCGTACGGGAAAGAAGGGATGTCGCTCATGTGGATCCCGGCGCAGACCACCGAGCCGCCCTTGCGGACGTGTCGGAGCGCGGCCGGCACGAGGTCGCCGACCGGCGCGAAGACGATGACCGCGTCGAGCTCGTTGGGCGGGCCCGTCGCTGCGTCTCCCGCCCACACCGCACCGAGCTCGCGCGCGAACGCCTGGGTCTCGTCGTCTCCCGCGCGCGTGCCCGCGTACACCCGGCGCCCCTGCGCGACGGCGACCTGGCACACGATGTGTGCCGAGGCGCCGAAGCCGTAGAGCCCGATCGTCTCGCCGTCTCCCGCGAGCCGCAGCGAGCGGTAGCCGATGAGGCCCGCGCAGAGGAGCGGCGCTGCCTGCTCGTCCGCATAGGCGTCCGGAAGCGGGAAGCAGAAGCGCTCGTCCGCGACCGCGAGCTCCGCGTACCCACCGTCGACGTCGTAGCCCGTGAAGCGGGCGGCGTCGCAGAGGTTCTCCCGCCCGGCGCGGCAGTAGCGGCAGTCGCCGTCCGTCCAGCCCAACCAGGGGATCCCGACGCGCGTTCCCGGCTCGAAGCGCTGGCCGCCGCCGACGACCTCGCCGACGATCTGATGCCCGAGCACGAGCGGGAGCTTCGGACGCGACAGCTCGCCGTCGACGATGTGGAGGTCGGTGCGGCAGACGCCGCATGCGCGCACACGAACGAGCACCTGTCCCCGCTCGGGGCTCGGGGCCGGCAGCTCGGTCGCCCGGAGCGGCCTGCCGGGTGCGTCGAGGATGAGCGCGCGCATCTCGCACCATCGTCACGCCCGGGGTCGCACACTGCAACGCCGGATCTCATCGTCGTCTCATCCGTGCCGGTTATCCGTGTGCAAGCGTATGGAGGGACGGCAGCTGAGCAGATGGATCCGAGCGCTGGCCGCAGGCCTTCTGGTAACGACCGCTGTTGCGCCCGCGACCGCCGCGCCGGGGCCGAATGCCCCGAGCCCGAGCGCCTTCGCGCGCTCGGTGACCAACCCGTGGTTCCCGCTCCGGGTCGGCTCGACCTTCGTCTACACGGGCGTGAAGGACGGCAAGCCGTCGCGCGACGTCGTCCACGTGACGAGCACGACGAAGATCATCCAGGGAGTGCGCTGCACCGCGGTCAGCGACAGGCTGTTCCTCGCCGGCAAGCTCGAGGAGCGCACGACGGACTGGTACGCGCAGGACAAGGTCGGCACCGTCTGGTACTTCGGTGAGAACACCGCCGAGCTCGACGCCAGGGGACACGTCACGAGCACCGAGGGCACCTGGAGCGCGGGCACCGACGGAGCGAGCGCCGGCGTCTTCATGCCCGCGCACCCCCGCGTCGGCCAGCGCTTCCGGCAGGAGTACCTCAAGGGCCAGGCCGAGGACCACTTCCAGGTCTTGAGCCTCGCGGCGACGGTGAAGACGCCCACGGTCACGTCGGAGAAGGCGCTGCTCACGAAGGAGTGGACGCCGCTCGAGCCCGGCGTGGTCGACCACAAGCTGTACGTGAAGGGCGTCGGCCTCGTCGACGAGCGGACGATCAGGGGCGGGGACGAGCGCGACTCGCTGGTCAGCCGGAGCGGCTGAGAGGGAGAGCGAGCCAGACGTCGGCGCCGCCGTCCGGGCGGTCCGCGGCGCCGGCAACTCCACCGTGAGCCCGGGCGATCACCTGGACGATCGCCAGCCCGAGCCCGCTTCCCGGCCCCGTGCGGGCCTCGTCCGCGCGCGAGAAGCGCTCGAACGCGCGCGGGACGAAATCCGCGGGCAGGCCGGGCCCCCGGTCGACGACGTGAAGCTCGAGAACGCCGCTGCGTGCCGTCGCCTCGAGCCCGATCGGGCCGCGTCCGTGGCGGAGCGCGTTGTCGACGAGGTTGCCGAGCGCCTGCTCGAGGCGGGTCGCGTCGGCGTCGACCTCGAGCCCGTCGACCGGCCCCACGGCGAGCTCGCGGCCCGCCTCGGCGGCCTGCGCCGCATACCGGCGCCGGACGTCCTCGAGCAGCTCGGCGACCGCGAGCTGCCGCACGCGCAGCGGCAGGCGGCCCCGGTCGGCGCGGGCGAGGACGAGGAGGTCCTCGGCGAGTCGAGCGAGGCGGTCGGTCTCCTCCGAGGCCGAGACGAGCGCCGCCCGGAGCTCCTCGGCGCTCCGCTCGCGGCGAAGCGCCAGCTCGAGCTCGGTCCGCAGCATCCCGAGCGGGGTCCGAAGCTCGTGGCTCGCGTCGGCGACGAAGCGCCGCTCGTGCTCGAGCGCCGTCTCGAGCCGGTCGAGCATCTCGTTCAGCGTCTCCCCGAGCCTGCGGATCTCGTCGTCGGCGGGCGGGACGGAGAGCCTCGTGCCGGTGTCGGTCGCGCTGATCTCCGACGCCTGCTTGCGCATCGACTCGACGGGCCGCAGCGCGAGCGCCGCGAGCAGATAGCCGCCGGCCGATGCCAGCGCAAGCGCGAGCGGACCGCCGATCAAGAGCGCGACGACGAGCCCGTCGAGCGCCTCGTCGCGGCTCTCGAGCGAGGTTCCGACGACGACGACGAGCGGCGCCTCTCCCGCGCGCCGGACGGGCGACGCAAGGAGCCGAGCCGCGGCATCCGAGCCCGGAATCTCGTCGTGGTCGACGAGAATCGGGCGCACGAGCGAGCGCCGCACCTCGTCGGCCGAGAGGAGGCGCACGCGACCTTGGGCGGGCGTCGCGTCCACCACGCGACCACGCGCGTCGACGATCTGCGCGAGGCTTTCACCCTCGCCTGCCAGGTCGAGCCGTTCGCCCGCGCCGACGTCCGACTGCCGGACGAACGCGACGACCGCGGCGGAGCGTGCGCGGAGGCCGTCGTCGATCGCCTGGTCGAGCGACGAGGCGAGCCGGGCGTGGAGGAACGCGCCCGTCGCGGCGAGCAGCGCCGCCATGGCCACGGCGAACGCCAGCGCGAGCCGCCAGCGAATCGGGATCCGCGCGAGGCGGCTCACCCGGAGCCTCCGTCGCGGCGAAAGCGGTACCCGATCCCGCGCACCGTCTCGATCGACGCCGTGCCGAAGGGGCGGTCGATCTTCTCGCGCAGGTAGCGGACGTACACGTCGACCACGTTCGAGCGGTTCTCGTAGTCGTACTCCCACGCGTGCTCGAGGAGGTCGAATCGCGAGAGGACCGTCCCGGGCCGGCGCATGAACGCCTCGAGCAGCCCGAACTCGCGCGTCGAGAGCGCGACCTCGGCGTCGCCGCGCCAGACCTGTCTCGTCCGCGGATCCAAGCGCAGGGAGCCCACCTCGAGCACGACGGGACGCTCGATCGGACCGCGCCGCTGGAGCGCGCGCAGGCGCGCGAGCAGCTCGGCGAACGAGAACGGCTTGGTGAGGTAGTCGTCGGCGCCGCCGTCGAGGCCCGCGATCCGATCGTCCACCGCGTCTCGCGCGGTCAGCATGAGCACCGGCGCCCACACGCCCTGCTCTCGCAGGCGCCGACACACGGCGAGCCCGTCGAGCCTCGGGAGCATCACGTCGAGCACGATCGCGTCGTACTCCGTCGCCGTTCCCCGCACGACGGCCTCGAGTCCGTCGCCCACGACGTCGACCGCATAGCCCTCCTCCGTCAGCCCGCGCCGGAGCAAGGCCGCCATCTTCAGCTCGTCCTCCGCGACAAGCACGCGCACCCGCGGATTGTCACCGAGACGATGAGAGAACGATGAGAGCTACAGGACCAGCTCGCCGCGCACCGTGCCCGCGCGCTCGTGCCGCGCGACCACGCCGACGCGGGAGCCGGCGGGTGCCTCCACGACCCACTCGACGAGCGCGCGGTTCGACGTCGAGAGGTCGTTGTTCCACCAGATCGCGCTCCGGAGCTCGACGCGGCCCTCGAGCTGGCCGGCCTCGTCGCGCTCCTTCCCGGTCGCGATCCTGCCGCCGTCGGGAAGCTCGAGCTCGACCTCGATCGGCCGCACGGCCTTCCGCTCGAGCGCCTTCTGGGTCACGTTCGTCGGGAGCCAGCCGCCGTTCTCGAGCACGAGCCGCAGTCGATGCGCTCCGGCTCCGACCGGTTCGGAGTCGAACGACGTGAGCTCGAGCCTGGGCGAGACGAGGGCCAGGAAGAGCGCGAAGTCGGCGTGCGGGGCGACCTCTTGCTCGAGCCGCGAGAAAGGCGGGTTGAACCAGAAGCGGACGATGTCCCAGCCACCGAGCTCGACCGTCCCGAGCTGCGGGTGCTCGAACTCGTACCAGTCGACGTAGCCGTAGCCGAGCTCGTCGGCGAGCTTCACGACCGCGAGTTCGTCCGCGGGCGAGTGGTCGCGGATCCAGTCGATCGCGTGGTAGCCCGAGAGGCCGGCCGCGCGCTGCGGGCTCCAGAACTCGGTGACCCACGCGAAGGCGCCGAGGTGGTCGTACACCCAGTCGACGTCACCGCCCTTGATCACCTGCTTCGGGTGGTACTTGAACTCGTGGAAGATCGAGATCGCGGGGTACCCGGTGAGGCTCGTCGCCTCCTCGCCCATCCGCTCGAACGCCCGCAGGTCGGGAACGGGGAAGTCGTCGTCCGGATGGCCCGACCACGGGCGGAGATGCACGCCGCTGAAGGTGTGGTAGCCGATGTAGCCGGTGATGTTCCGCCGGGCGAGCATCGCCTCGACGAGCGCTCGCACCTCCGGCTCGGACGTGGGGAAGGGGCCTGCGCCCTGCTGCTCCGCCTCCGGCGCCCACTCGGCCGGCCAGTTGCGGTTGAGGTCGAGACCCTCGAGCGCGGGCGCGATCGGGATCGTGACGCCGTCCCAGTTCCGGATCATCCCCTCCGGGAGCAGCCGGAAGAACTCGCCCTCGACGTCGTCGGGCCCGCGACCGATGAGGACACGCGGGTCGTCCCGGTGCGCCTTCCAGGCGCCGTTCGGGTCGCGCCAGCGCATGAAGAGGACGCGCCCGTCGCCGTCGACGTCCTCACGGTGGAGACCGTCCACCGGCTCGTCGAGCGGATACGGCCGGAGGCTCGAGCGGCGCCAGCGCCCGTCTGCGAGCACCGCCTCCGGCCCGTCGGGATTGACGCGCGGGACGACGTAGAAGCAGCGCGTGTCGAGCGCATGCGTGACCCGCTCGTCCGTCCCGTGGCCGTGCAGGAGCCGGTCGAGCAGGTGGAGCGCCGCCGTCGTGCCGGTGAACTCGGACGCGTGGATCTGTGCGTGGACGATCACCGCCGGCTTCTCCTCGGGCGGCCCCGTGTCGAGGTTCGTGACCGTCACGAGCGGGATCTCGCGGCCCTCGTACGAGGTGCCGATCGACTCGACGGTGCACAGGCGTGGGAACTCCGCCGCCCAGGCGGCGAGCGTCTCCTGAAGCTCCGCGTACGAGTAGAAGCGCTCGAACTGGACGCGCACGAGCGCGGACGCTAGTCGAATACCCTCACGGCGTGCGCGAGCTCCTCGACTACCGCTCCGAGTTCCCGATCCTCGAGCACACGACGTACCTGATCAACCACTCGCTCGGCGCCATGCCGCGGAAGGCGGCGGAGCGCGTCGCCGAGTACGCGCGTACTTGGGCAGAGCGCGGGATCCGGGCCTGGGGCGAGGGCTGGTGGGAGCTGTCGTGGACGGTGGGCGACCAGATCGGACGGATCGTGGGCGCTCCGCCCGACTCGACGGTCATGCACCAGAACGTCGCGGTCGCCGAGTCGGTCGTTCTCTCCTGCTTCCATCCCGTCGATCCGCGCCGCAACCGGATCGTCTACGAGCGCGCGAACTTCCCGTCCGTCCGCTACCTGTACCAGGGGCGCTCCGATCTCGAGGTCGTTCTCTGCGAGGATGGGGAGGAGATCGTCGAGCGGATCGACGAGCGTACGCTCCTCGTCCCGGTCAGCCACGTCCTCTTCAAGGACGCCGAGATCCAGGACGTCGAGCCGATCGTCCGCCGTGCGCGCGAGGTCGGCGCCCACGTCGTGCTCGACTGCTACCAGTCGGCCGGAATCGTCCCGCTCGACGTGACGGCGCTCGGAGTCGACTTCGCCGTCGGCGGCTCCGTCAAGTGGCTCTGCGGCGGGCCGGGGAACGGTTGGCTGTACGCCCGGCCCGACCTCGCCGAGCGCCTCGAGCCGACCTACACGGGCTGGCAGGCGCATGCGCGGCCGTTCGCGTTCGAGGAGGAGATGGAGTACGCGGGCGGAGCGCGGCGCTTCCTCACCGGGACGCCGAACGTCCCGGCGCACTACGCGGGGACGGCCGGGTACGACCTGGTCGAGGAGATCGGCGTCGTGCGCATCAGGGAGAACTCCCTCCGCCAGACCCTGCTCCTGATCGAGCTCGCTGACGAGGCGGGGTTCGAGGTGCGGAGCCCGCGGGAGCCCGAGCGCCGGGGTGGCACGGTCACGGTGAACGTGCCCGAGTTCGCGTCCGTCCACGCGGAGCTGACCGCGCGCGAGATCCTGTGCGACTTCCGCCCGGGCGCGGGGATCCGCCTCGGGCCGCACTACTTCACGACGGACGCCGAGATTCGCCTCGCGATCGCCCAGATCGCCGACATCCTCGAGACGGGCGCCTACCACCGCCACGAGGGCGCTAGCGCCGTGCACTGAATAGACGAAGCCCGCCTGACGGCGGGCTTCGTGTGGTTGAAGCGGGCAATGCCCGCTACACGGCTGAGACCCAAGACTCAGTGTAGTGACGATCGGGCGGAGGGCGCCGGACTCGAACCGGAGCTGAAGACCTCAGCCACACGGGTCTCAACCGCGTATCCCACCTCGGGATTTCAACCCTCCGCCGCGCGCTTCACGGTAGGGCGAATCTCGCATCCGAACTCGAGCACGTCGAAAATTTGCACACCTTCGGCGCACTTCCGTCGAATGTCGGGCGGTCAGGCTGGACGCCAGCCGAGCTCGCGCGAGATCGTCTCCGCCCGTTCGAGGAGGAGTGGCCGCGCGGCCTCGATCGCGGCGGTGTCGAACCGCGAGCTCGGGCCCTGCAGTGCGACGATCGCCTCGAGCTCGCCGCGGCTCGAGCGGATCGGCGCGGCGATCGCGGAGAGCCCGGGCTCGCGCTCCTCGATCGCGTCCGCCCAGCCGCGCTCGCGGACGTCGGCGATCTGCCTGGCGAGCACGCGGGGATCCGTGATCGTGTGTGCGGTGTAGGCGCGGAGCGGGCCATCTGGGAGCTCTCGCCCCGAGAAGGCGAGCATCACCTTCCCGGCCGAGGTCGCGTGCGCGATCGACGGGCGCCCGAGCCGGGAAACGGGCTGCACCTGGTGCGCGCCGGGGACGAAGTCGATGGTGACCGCGTCCGCCTCGCTCGGGACCGAGAGGGTCGCGGTCTCGCCCGTCGCCTCCGCGAGCGCGACGAGGTGCGGACGCGCGACCTCCCGCACGTCGAGGCGAGCCAGGAGCGCGTTCGCGAGATGGACGAGGCGGATCCCGAGGCGGTAGCGGCCCGTCGCGGCGACGCGCTCGACGAGACCGGAGCCGGCGAGCGTCCCGAGCTGACGCGATACGGTGCTCGGCGTCATGCCGGTCCGCCGCGCGATCTCGTTCGTCCCGAGCTCACCGCCTTCGGCGACGGCGTCGAGGACGGCGAACGCCCGCTCGGCGGCGCCAATTCGGCGGGTGGACGGTTGACGAGTGCGCGCCATCGGGCTAGTGTCGTTGCGGATTCTGGCACGGTGTTGCTGAGAGTGCAATTCTAGGCGCGGATGTCGTTCTTCCTCCCGTGTCCCTACTGCGGTCCCCGGCCGGTCGACGAGTTCGCCTACTCCGGTGAGGTGACGCGGCGGCCGAAGGAGTCGCCGACGCTCTCGGAGCTCACCGACTACGTCTACTTCCGCGACAACGTCGCCGGGCCGCAGCGCGAGTGGTGGCAGCACCGCCTGGGCTGCGGCGAGTGGTTCCTCGCCGAGCGCGACACGCGCACGAACGAGGTGCTCGACGTCTTCCTTCCCGAACCGGGCCGCTCGCGGTGAAGCGCAAGGAGATGAGGCTCCCTGCCCGGGAGGGCGAGCGCATCGACCGCTCGCGCGAGGTGTCGTTCTTCTTCGACGGCTGGCGGATAACGGGCTTCGAGGGTGACACCCTCGGATCGGCGGTCGCCGCGTCGGGGCGTCAGGTCCTCTCGCGCTCGTTCAAGTACCACCGGCCGCGCGGCCTCTACTGCTGCTCGGGGCACTGCCCGAACTGCCTGCTGACGGTCGACGGCGTCCCGAACGTGCGAGTGTGCGTCGAGCCGATCCGCGAGGGCGCGGTGGTCGCGCCGCAGAACGTGGTCGGTGGCCTGAACACCGACCTCATGTCGGCCGTCGACAAGTTCGGCGGGCCGTTCACCCCGGTCGGCTTCTACTACCGGACGATGATCCGCCCGCGCCGTCTGTGGCCGCTGTACGAGAAGTTCCTGCGCAACGTCGCCGGGCTCGGCCGCGTCGACGAGCACGGTGGGAGCTCGCGGCGCTACGACACCGAGCACCGGCGCGCGCGGGTGCTCGTGGTCGGCGGGGGCGGAGCGGGACGGGCCGCCGCGACTGCGGCGGCGAAGGACGGTCCCGGCGTCGTCCTCGTCGACGAGAGCCTCGCTTTCGCCGACGCGCAGCTCGACGGCGTGGAGGTGCTCGCGCCGGCACGAGCGCTCGGGATCTGGGAGGGGAACCTCGTGCCCGTGGAGCTGGGCACGACGATGCTCCGCTTTCGCGCGGAGCGAATCGTGGTCGCCACCGGGGCCCTCGAGCAGCCGCTCGTCCATCCCGGGAACGACCTGCTCGGCGTGATGCTGCCGGGCGGAGCGCGGAGGCTCGTCGGCGACTACTCGGTCAAGCCCGGCGACACGGCGGTCGTCCTCGCGGCCGACGACGAGGCGCTCGGCGTCGCCGCCGACCTCGAGGAGGCGGGCGTGGAGATCGCGCGCGTCGTCGACCTGCGCGAGGGCCGTCCGCGTGACCTCGAGGCACAGGGGCGGAAGGGACGCTTGCGGCGCATCCTGATCGACGGGCAGCAGGTCGACTGCGACCTCCTCGTCGCCTCGTCAGGACGCCAGCCCGCCTACTCGCTCCTCGCGCAGGCGGGTGCGCGCATCGAGTACGACGGCGAGCTCGGAGCGTTCGTCCCGACCGACCTTCCCGACGGGATCGAGGCCGTGGGCTCCGTCACCGGCGAGGGGCTCGAGCGAACCGATCCCACGCCCGCATATGGCGGCTACGGGAAATGCTTCGTCTGCATCTGCGAGGACGTCACGACGAAGGACGTGAAGCGCGCGATCGCGGAGGGGTTCGACTCGATCGAGCTCGCCAAGCGCTACACGACCGTGACGATGGGCCCCTGCCAGGGGAAGCTCTGCCAGCTCCCGAGCATCAAGCTCTACGCGCACCAGGTGAATGCCTACGAGGCGGAGCTCGGGACGACGACCGCGCGTCCGCCCTGGGCTCCGGTCGAGATGGGCCTCCTCGCCGGGCGCAACCACGAGACGGCTCGGCGCACGTCGCTCCACTTCCGCCACGAGGAGGCGGGCGCGCGAATGATGTGGGCCGGGCCGTGGAAGCGCGCGTACGCCTACGGCGACCACCCCGAGCGCGAGGTCCAGGCCGTGCACGAGTCGCTCGGCGTCATCGACGTCTCCACGCTCGGGAAGCTCTTGGTCGAAGGACCCGATGCCGCTTCGTTCCTCGAGCGGCTGTACCCGAACCGGTTCGCCGACATGGCGCCGGGAAGGATCCGCTACGGCGTCCTCACCTCGGACGGCGGCCGGATCATGGACGACGGCACCGTCGCCCGCCTGGCGGACGACCTCTACTACGTGACGACGACCTCGACGGGCGCCGACGCGGTGACGGCCTGGTTCGAGTGGTGGAACGCCGTCTGGGGCTACGGCGTGGACATCGTCAACGTGACCGGCGCGCTGGCGGCGCTCAACCTCGCCGGACCAAGGGCGCGGGCGGCGCTCGAGCGGCTCGTCGAGGATCCTGACGAGGTCTCTGCCGAGGAGTTCCGCTACCTCGACGCGCGGCAGATCGAGGTCGCCCGAGTGCCGTGCCTGGCGCTCCGGATCGGATTCGTCGGCGAGCTCGGCTACGAGCTCCACTTCCCGAGCCCGGCGGGCGAGCACGTGTGGGACGCGCTCGTCGCCGGGGGCGCGCGGCCGTTCGGCCTCGAGCCGCAGCGCATCCTCCGGCTCGAGAAGGCGCACATCATCGTGGGGCAGGACACGGACTCGGAGTCGAACCTGCTCTCGTCCGGGATGTCGTGGCTCCCGAAGCTCGACAAGGACGACTTCGTCGGCAAGTGGGCGGTCGAGCACTTCGGCGGGCGAGAGGAGCGCGAGCGCCTGGTCGGGTTCCGGATGGAGGAGGACGTCGTCCCGGCCGAGGGAGCGCAGGTCGTGATCGACGGCTACCCCGCGGGTCGCGTGACGAGCGCGAGGCGGAGCGAGCTCGTCGGCGAGGTGATCGGGCTCGCATGGGTTCCCCCCGAGCGCGCGGATGCAGACATGCGCTTCGAGGTCCGCGTCGAGCGGCGCATGGTCGGGGCACGCGTCATGCACGGCGCGTTCTTCGACCCCGCCGGGGAGCGGATGCGGGCGTGACGACGGCGCTAGCGTTTCTGTCCCCCTTTGGCTGCGAGCCCGAGCTGCTGGCGTCGCCGCTCGCGCGGGCGCTCGCGGACCTCGATCCGGAGGTGGTCGCGGACCTTTCGCTCGAGGGGAAGGTCGAGCTCCGCGGCGACGTGGACTCCGTGGTCGTGGGCGACGGCGAGGAGCTCGTGCGCCTCTCGGCGGGTCGCGGGCTCCTGCTCACGGCCGACCCGGTGGGCGCGATCGAGCGCGTCCGTGCGGCGGGCGTCCGCGGCTACGACGCGACCGGCCTTCTCGCCGGGTTCGCCGTGCACGGTGAGCAGCTCATGCGCCGGCTCACCGACCTCGATCTCGACGCGCTACCCGCGGCCGGGCCGTTCGCGCACGCGGCGGCGATCGTGCTCCGCGACGCGGACGACCGTTTCCGCGTCTACGTCGCGCAGGAGCTCGGGCACGACGTCGTCCACGCGGTGCTCGACACGTACGAAGGGCTGGAGCCCGCGTGAAGGAGGTCTTCCAGGTCAGACGGATGTGGCGGCCGCGTCCCGAGCTCAAGCGCCGCTACGACGTCGTCATCGTCGGCGGCGGCTCGCACGGGCTCGCGACCGCGTACTTCCTCGCGAAGCGGCACGGGATCCGCAACGTCTGCATCCTCGAGAAGTCGTACATCGGCTCGGGCGCGTCGGGCCGGAACACGACGATCATTCGCGCGAACTACCGGACTCCCGAGGGCGCCGAGTTCTACCGCGAGAGCGTGAAGCTCTACCAGCGCCTCTCCGCCGAGCTCGACTTCAACCTCATGTTCTCGCAGCACGGGCACCTGACGCTCGCTCACTCCGACCGCGCGATGGTGACGATGCAGGAGCGGGCGGAGGTGAACCAGATCCTCGGGATCGACTCGAAGGTCGTCGGCCCCGACGTGATCCGCGAGCTCTGCCCCCAGATCGACCTCTCCGACCACCCCGCCTACCCGATCCTGGGCGCGCTCTACCACCCACCGGGCGGGATCATCCGCCACGACGCGGTCGTGTGGGCGTTCGCGCGCGGGGCCGATCGCCTCGGGGTCGAGATCCACCCGTACACCGAGGTCACGGGCTTCGAGCGGGACGGCGACCGGGTGACTTCGGTGGAGACCACCCGCGGGCGGATCGAGTGTGGGCAAGTCGTGAGCGCGACCGCGGGCTGGTCGTCGCTCGTCGGCGGGCTCGCCGGGCTTCGCCTCCCGATCACGACGCACATCCTCCAGGCCTTCGTCACGGAGCCGATGAAGCCGTTCCTCGACGTCGTCATCGTCTCCTCGCAGCTCCACGTGTACGTCTCGCAGACCGACCGCGGCGAGTTCTTGATCGGCGCCGAGATCGAGCCGTACACGACGTACAAGAGCACGGGAACGCTCTCGTTCCTCGAGTACTCGTCGCGGCACGTGCTCGAGCTCTTCCCGCAGCTCGAGCGCGTGAAGGTGCTGCGCACGTGGACGGGGCTGTGCGACCTCTCGCCCGACTACAGCCCGATCCTCGGCCCGACCGAGATCGAGAACCTGCACGTGTCCGCCGGCTGGGGAACCTACGGCTTCAAGGCCGCGCCGATCGTCGGGGTCACGCTCGCCGAGCTCGTCGCGAGCGGGAGGAACCCCGACCTGATCGCGCCCTTCGCGCTCGAGCGCTTCCACACGGATACGCTCGTCTCCGAGCTCGCTGCCGCCGCCGTCAGCCACTGAGGAGAACGGAGATCCATGAAGACCGAGATGCCTACGAGCCTCGAGATCGCGCAGCAGGCGACGCTGCGGCCGATCGCCGAGATCGCGGCCGACGCCGGCCTGCTCCCCGAGGAGCTCGAGCAGTACGGCCGGTACAAGGCGAAGGTCGACCTGTCCGTCATCGAGCGGCTCTCCGACCGTCCGGACGCGAAGCTGATCAACGTCACGGCGGTGACGCCGACACCTGCCGGCGAGGGGAAGACGACGACGTCGGTGTCCCTCACCGAGGGGCTGGGCGTGCTCGGAAAGGACCCGGTGCTCTGCATCCGCGAGGCCTCCCTCGGCCCCGTCTTCGGGGTGAAGGGTGGCGCTGCGGGCGGCGGCTACGCGCAGGTCGTGCCGATGGAGGACCTGAACCTCCACTTCACCGGCGATCTACATGCCATCACGGCGGCGAACAACCTGCTCGCGGCCATGATCGACGCGCACGTCCTCCACGGGAACGAGGCGAACCTCGATCCGCTCTCGATCTCCTGGCGGCGCTGCCTCGACATGAACGACCGCTCGCTCCGCGACGTCGTGACGGGGCTCGGCGGACGCGCCAACGGAATCCCGCGGCAGACCGGCTTCGACATCACCGCGGCGAGCGAGATCATGGCCGTCGTCGCCGTCTCGCGTGATCTCGCCGACCTACGCGCGCGGCTCGGCGCCATCACCGTCGGGCAGACCTACGACGGCGAGCCGGTGACGGCCGAGCAGATCCGCGCCGCCGGTGCTCTGGGGGTCATCCTCAAGGAGGCGATCAAGCCGAATCTCGTCCAGACGCTCGAGGGCCAGCCCGCCTTCGTCCACTGCGGGCCGTTCGCGAACATCGCGCACGGCAACAACTCGCTCGTCGCCGACCGCGTCGCGCTGAAGCTCGGCGACTACGTGATCACCGAGTCCGGCTTCGCGTCTGACATGGGGATGGAGAAGTTCTTCGACATCACCTGCCGCATGGGCGGTCTGCGGCCGGACGCGGTCGTGCTCGTCGCGACCGTGCGCGCGCTCAAGCACCACGCCGGGGATCCTGACGGGGGCCTCGACGCGATCGAGATCGGAGCGCAGAACCTCGGCCGCCACATCGCGAACGTCAAAGGCTTCGGCCTCGAGGCGGTCGTCGCGGTGAACCGCTTCCCGACCGACACGGACGAGGAGCTCGAGGTCGTCCGCAAGCTCGCGCTCGAGCACGGCGCCTACGCGGCCGAGGTGAACGAGGCGTTCGAGCGGGGCGGTGAGGGCGCGACCGCGCTCGCCGAGGCGGTGATCGACGCCGCCGACCGGCCGTCGAGCTTCGACTTCGCCTACCCGCTCGAAGCTTCGATCGAGGAGAAGATCCGCGCGATCGCGACGAAGGTCTACGGCGCGGACGGCGTGGAGCTGCTCCCGGCCGCCAAGCAGAAGGCGGCCGCTTTCGAGGAGGCGGGGCTCGGAAACCTCCCGATCTGTATGGCGAAGACGCACCTCTCGCTCTCGCACGATCCCAAGCTGAAGAACGCGCCGACGGGGTTCACGATCCCGGTCCGCGACCTGCGGCCGTACACGGGCGCAGGCTGGATCGTCGCGCTCTGCGGCGACATGATGACCATGCCCGGCCTCGGGAAGACGCCGGCGGCGTTCGCGATCGACATCGACGAGTCGGGCGAAACGGTCGGGCTCTTCTAGTCGCTCCTACGTGGCGATGGCCGGAGGCGCAGGCGCGCCTCCCGTCTCGACAAGAGGTATGCGCCGGGAGGCGCGCCTGCGCCTCGGCGGTCACTCTGCGCATGAGGGACGATGCCTAATCGCCTCGCAGAGTCGACGGACCGGGAGACGGGTCGTTCTCGGCTGAGCTGCGTCGCGCTCGCTGCGCTCGGCGCGACGCAACACACCAGACCTGACCCGGTTGCACACCGGATCTGACCCGTCGCAGAGCGCGAAGTCGAGGCGTCGACTTGCGGCTACATGAACTTGCGCCGCTTGAAGGCCGTCACGTCGGCCCGGGTCAACTCGAACCACTCGCCGTTCGTCCGACGGTCCGCGAACCGCTTGTGCCAGTACTGCTCGATCCCAGTGGGATCGTCCGTGCGGATCACGTGCTCTTCGCTCACTGCCTCCGGCAGTTGAATCGCGAGGTCGTATCTACGTCGCCCGACATCGAGCGTGTGGCCGATCTTGTAGTGGCGTCCTGACTTGAGGAGATAGACGAACCCGACGCGGGGAGAGTCGTCGGGGCCTTCTTCGGTGTCAGCGTGATCGGGTGTCTCAACGACAAGCGGAGTAACGATCTCCATCACATCTGCGCAGTCGGAGCGATCGCGACAATACTCCGCGACCTTGCTTGCCCACATCGCCTTTGGGCCGAACCGGTCGAAGACCTTTGGGCTGGGAAGGTGCTGTCCTCACCCGCTGGAGGCTTAGCTCAGCCCCGGTCGGCAACCTGCCAAGGCGTCTGACCTCGCTCACTAGCCTGGCGAGGAGTACGTCCTCGTCATAGCGCCCTTGCATTTCGTTCGGCGGGAAGCCCGCCTCAGCAAGCACATCGTTCCAACGCGCCCAGTAACGGCCGCTCCAGTCGCTTTCGCGTATTCCGGTCGCGGCTTCGAAGCGCGCCCTGCCAAGAGGAGTCCCGC
This sequence comes from uncultured Actinomycetes bacterium, assembly GCA_963708265.1. Taxonomy (GTDB): domain Bacteria; phylum Actinomycetota; class Thermoleophilia; order Gaiellales; family Gaiellaceae; genus GMQP-bins7. The sequence goes on from CAVPSC010000001.1 coordinate 773,569, forward strand.
CGCTCGCTTCCGCCGTGCGACGGATCTCCGCGAGGACGAACTCCTTATCCACGCTCAGAGCTTAGTGCTGGAATGGAGCGACCCAATCCGTGCAACAGGGGTCAGGTCCCGTCCGTTGTGCGCGATGCTCGAGCTGACACGTCGTCATGGACGCAACGAGTCGACCGGTCCCTTGGTTGCACGTCTCCTGCGTTGCGCTGGATCGCTCGCATGACTTCGTCGCTGATCCGCACGTCGACCGACGACGACGAAACGCGCGCAGTGCACTACGGCAGACCCTCGATCAGGTGCAACGGACGCCATCTGACCGCTGTGGCAAACAGGAAAGTGTCGAGCGAGCGCCGACTCGTAAACATCACGATCGCCTGGATCCACAGGCGTCTACCGTGGCACGGCGGCGGAGGGTTGAAATCGCGAGGCGCGATGCACGATCGAGAGTCGTTGCGACCGAGTGATCGGTCCGGTTCGCGTCCGGCGCCCTCCGCCCGACACTCCCTAGAATGCGTTCGGACTCTCGATCGTGTAGCGGGCGCAGGGCCCGCCTCAACCATACGAGGCCTGCTGACGAGGCGGGCTTTCGTCTATTCGGTGCCGGGATTCAGTCGTTCGGGCAAGTAGACGCGGAGGGGTGCGGTCACCAACGTCGCCCACGACACCCCCGCTAACCGTACGGCCCGATGAAGGGGCCGGTGGTGTCGCCGAGGAGAATCACCACGACCGCGGCGGCGCAGGCGAGCGAGAGGAGGATCAGGACCGGCGCGAGCCAGCGGACGTGCGTCTCGGGCGGCGGGAAGCGGACCTGTCTCACGGCTGCGGCGCTCCGAAGAGCTCGGACTCCCGCAGCTCGGCGGCACGGCGCTCGAGCGCCCTCCGCTCGCGCAGGACCCAGCCGACGAGCGCGCAGGCGACGAGGGCGCAGCCGAGCGCTGTGAGGACGTACGTCCCGGTCGAGTTGTGGCCGCCCCAGGTCCAGAAGTCGCCGACCGCGTCGCTCCAGGTGTCGTAGGGGAAGCTGTCGAACATCGGGCTCAGGCCTCCGTTCCGGTCGGGCGCGCACTGGTTGTCGAGGACCGGTACGCCTCGAGCAGGATCTCGGACGCGTCGACCTCACGCCCGTCGGGCGTGACGAGGATCTCGGGCCAGCGCACGAACTCCGGGAACGAGTCGGTCTCGGGCGCGCCCGGGTCGAGGCCGACCAGCTCGACCTCGGGCGGCACGCGCAGCAGCCGGAGCTGCTTCAGGATCCAGCTCACGACGTAGCCCGAGAGGAAGGCGAGCGGGACGAACGTGAGGACGCCCAGGAGCTGGCCGCCGAAGGACACCGGGATGTTGTTCGGCCCGGTCGGATAGCCGCCCGCGACGATGCCGACGAGGAGGACGCCGTAGAAGCCGCAGAAGCCGTGCACGGCGACGACCCGCGCGCCGTCGTCGACCCGCAGGCGCCTCTCCACCAGGCGTCCGACCCAGACGGCGAGGACGCCGCCCGTCGCGCCGAGGAGGTACGAGAGCGACGGGTGGTAGACGTCCGCGCCGGCAGAGACCGTCACGATCCCTGCCAGACCGCCGGACATCGTCCACAGCGGATCCCCGCGGCTCGCGAACCAGCCGCCCGTGAGACCGCCGGCGAGCCCGAACGTGATCGACATGGCGACCGTGCCGAGCGTCGTTGGCGAGAGGTAGATGTTCAGCCAGCCCGGGAACGTCGTCGACTGGATCGCGAGCCCCGCCGCGTAGAAGCCGAAGAAGCCGGCGAAGACGAGGAGCATCCCCATGATCGCGAGCGACGTCGAGTGCGGCCGGAACGCGCGAGCGCGCCCGAGCGCGTCGTAGCGACCGAGCCGCGGCCCGAGGTTGAGGAGCACGCCGAGCGTGAAGAAGCCGGCGACGCCGTGGAGCGCCCCGGACGCCATCGCGTCGTGGAAGCCGAACCGCGTCGTCAGCCAGCCGCCCGAGCTCCAGCCCCATGCAGCCGCCAGTGCGAATACGCCCGAGCCGAGCACGACCGCGAGCAGGAGGTACGCGGAGACGCGCACCCGCTCGACGAGCGCGCCGGACATGATCAGCGCCGCCGTCACCGCGAAGAAGAGGAAGGAGAGGAAGAAGACGAGGCCGAGGTGGTTCGAGAGGTTCGGCCCGAGGCCGGAGCTCCACGGGGCGGTCGCGCCACAGAAGCCCGGGATCCCGCCGAGCGCGGGGCTCGCATCGCCGTGCTTGGGCCAGCCCTCCTCGAAGCAGCCGTACGTGTACCAGCCGAAGTAGTAGAAGGTCGGCGCGATCACGGCGAGGGTGAGGACGCCTTTCATGGCCGCCGAGACGACGTTCTTGCGCCTCGAGATCCCCGACTCGTACGTCGTGAAGCCGATGACGATCAGCCACATGACGACGATCGCGAAGAAGTAGTAGAGCTCCTGCAGAGTCTCCGAGCTCAGGGTGAGCTTCCGCTCGAGGTCGGCGACCCTCGTCTCGGCGATGAGTGAGAAGGCGGATGAGAGCACGCGAGCGTCTCCTCGGGCGAACTGCGAGGACGGGCACACGTACGCGGCAGCGCGCCCGGTTCCTGCCCGGCTGCTCTCTGGGGCGGTATGGCCTCAGGCGGCTCGGCGCTCGGAGCCTCCGCAAGGGCAGGTCTTCACACGAAGATCGGGCTTCCTAACGAAGCGCTGAACGTCCGGTCGGCGTCGCCCGCCTCGACCGGCTAGGACGCCGTCAGCCCTACGACCAGGGGTACGGCGAGCTCGAGACCGGATGCAGGTCGCCGGTCGCGAAGCGCTCGAATCGGAACGGGTAGAGGAGCGGCGAGTGGTCGCCGACGAGGACGCGGGCGACCTCACGGCCGACGCCGATCATCTTGTACCCGTGGTTCGAGTCGAGGACCGCGTACAGGTTCGGGCGGAGGTAGTCGAAGACGGGGAAGTTGTCGACCGTGAACGCGCCGACGCCGCCCGAGCGGGCCGCCTTGTACAGCGGACGGCAGCCCTCGAAGCGGGACATCGCGTGGGAGAGCGCAGCGCACCACATGTCCGGGAACGATGGGTCGACGTCGGTGGTGCTCGGGTACGGGTCGAGGACGACCTCACCGTCCACGACGAGCGGCGACGCGCCTCCCTGGACACCGTGCCGGTCCCGCTTGAAGTAGATCCCCCACAGCTCGTCGGTGACGAGCTCGCCGGCGTCCGTGTAGAGCGGCGCGTCGGTGTCGAGGTGGATCACGGGCGGCGGGCCGCCGTCCGCGGTGGCGAACATCGTCGGGTCGACGGTGATCTCGCCCTCCTGGAGGTTCCAGTACGTCCACATCGGACGGTCGCGGGCGACGTCGCCCGACGGCGTGTGGACATCGATCGTCTCCGGAAGACCGAGGAGCGCCCAGAAGCGTCTCGCCCACGGGCCGGGCGCGACGACGACCTGATCCCCGACCTCGATGCGACCCTCCGAGGTCTCGACGGCCGCGATCGAGCCGTCCGCGCGCTCCTCGAAGCCCGTGACCTCCACGCCGGAGAGCACGGACACGCCCTCCTCCTCGCACTTTCGGGCGAGGCCCTGGACGGAGTCCAGGTTGAACGCGAACCCGCCCTGGCGCTCGTGCAGGCACACCGTCACGCCCTGCGCCCGCCAGTCGGGGAAGAGCGAGCGCATGTGCGCGTCGACCTCGGCCTCCCCGACGAGGAGCGAGGACTCGTAGCCGATCCGCTCCTGCCGCTCGAAGGTCGCGGTCAGGTCGTCCTCCTGACGCGCCGCCCCGAGTGCGACGTAGCCGACCGGGTTGTACGCGTATGCGACCGGGTCCGACTCCCACACCTCGACGCACGCCTGCATGAGCTCGCTCATCGCCGGCTGGAAGTAGTTGTTCCGGACGACGCCGCAGGCGATTCCCGATGCACCCGCCCCGGGGGCCGACTTGTCGAGGACGAGCACGTCCGCTCCGGAGCCCTGGCCGTGTGCGCGAAGCTCTTTCGCGAGGTGGTACGCGGTCGAGAGCCCGTGGATGCCGGCGCCGACGACGACGTATGGGGAGCGTGCCGGGACGGGCATTCTAATTGCCTTCAGCGCAACGGCATTCCACCATACGGTTGAGAGTAGCGTCGCCCGCCGGGTCGCGTCAACCGGCGATCGCCCGAACGCAGGCGCATAGAGTTGGCGCGTGATCGAGGCGCGAACGGACGTCGTCGGGAGCTTGCTGCGGCCGCCCGAGCTGCTCGAGGCGAGAGCCGCGCACGACCGCGGCGAGCTGGCCGCAGATGAGCTCGTACGCGCCGAGGACGCCGCGGTGGACGACGCGATCCGCCTCCAGGAGGACGCCGGCCTCGACGTCATCACGGACGGCGAGATGCGCCGCCTCTCGTTCCAGAGCCAGCTTCCGGCGGCCGTCGAGGGCTTCGGCGAGTGGGATCTCGACGCGTTCCTGTGGGGCGAGTGGCGCTCGGACGAGCTCGACGACATGAACGTCGGGCGCCCGCCGCTGGCAGTGGAGTCGAAGCTGCGGCGCAAGCGCTTCCTCTCCGCCCACGAGTTCGCGTACGCGAGAGAGCGCACCGACCGCGTGCTCAAGGTCACGCTTCCGAGCCCGAGCCTGTTCGCGAACTTCTGGGACCCCGAGCGCTCGACGGCCGCCTACCCGAGCCTGGAGGAGTTCCTCGGCGATGTCGCCGAGATCCTGCGCGAGGAGGTCGACGAGCTCGTTCGCCTCGGCGCCGCCTACGTCCAGCTCGACGCGCCGCACTACCCGCTGCTCCTCGATCCGGGCTACCGCGACTTCTACGCGAGCCGCGGGTGGCCGGCCGAGCGCTGGCTCGAGCTCGGGCTCGAGCTCGACAACCTCGTCATCGGCGAGCGCGACGGGGTCACGTTCGGCTTCCACCTCTGCCGCGGGAACCAGGCGAGCCGCTGGCTCGTCGAGGGCGGCTACGACTGGCTCGCCGAGCGGCTCTTCCCGCGGGTGAACGCGCAGCGGTTGCTGCTCGAGTTCGACGATCGGCGGTCGGGCTCGTTCGAGCCGCTCGCCTCGATCCCCGAGGGGAAGATCGCCGTGCTCGGGCTGGTGACGACGAAGAGCGGGCGTCGCGAGACGGTCGGCGAGCTCGCCGACCGGATCGAGGAGGCGAGCGCGTTCTGCCCGCTCGACCGGCTCGCGCTCTCGCCGCAGTGCGGCTTCGCGACCTCGGTGCTCGGGAACGACCTCACGCTCGACGACGAGCGTGCGAAGCTCCGCGTGATCGCCGAGACGGCGGCCGAGGTCTGGGCGTGACGGTCCTCCTCACGGGGCTCGACCTCACGATCGACGAGGTCGTACGCGCTGCGCGGGCGAACGAGACCGTCGAGATCGCGGCCGACGCCGTCGAGCGCATGCGCGAGTCGCGCGGCGTCGTCGAGCGGGCGGTCGAGCGCGGAGACGCCGTCTACGGCGTGACCACCGGCGTGGCGTCGCGCAAGCGGGTGAGCGTCTCCGCCGACGAGATCGCCGGCTTCAACCGCCGCCTGCTCGGGAGCCATCGGGTCGGGCAGGGGCCGCCCGCGCCCGAGGATGCCGTCCGCGCGGTGATGGTGAGAATGGCGAACGGGTTCGCGTCCGGGGTCACAGGGGTCCGGCCGGAGATCGCGGCGCGTCTCGTCTCGGCGCTGAACGACCGCGAGACACCGCAGGTACGGATGCTCGGCTCCGTCGGCCAGAGCGACCTCGCGCCGAACGCCGACCTCGCGAACGCGCTCTTCGACGGCGTTCCGCTCGGCGCCGGCGAGGCGCTCTGGCTCGTCAACAACAACGCGTTCTCGACTGGTCTTGCCGCGCTTGCCGTCGCCGACGCGGCAAGGCTGCTCGAGTCTCTGCACGTCGCGGGCGCGCTCGATCTCGAGGCCTTCGGCGCGAACCTCTCGATCATCCATCCCGAGGTCGCGCGGACGAGGCCGTCGCGGGGAGTGGGGGCGGCGGTCGAATGTCTCACCGAGCTCCTCGACGGCAGCGCGCTGTGGCAGCCCGGGGCAGCCCGGAACCTCCAGGACCCGCTCACCTACCGCGGGCTGCCGCAGGTCCTAGGCGCCGCGCTCGACACGCTCGAGTTCGTGCGGCGGCAGGTGGAGCTCGAGCTGAACGCATCGAGCTCGAACCCGCTCGTCGTCCCGTCCGAAGACCGCGTGTTCTCGGTCTCGAACCTCGACGTCGTCCAGCTCGCGGCGTCGCTCGACTATCTCCGGATCGCGCTCGCGCCCGTGCTGACGTCGGCGAACGAGCGCCTGATGAAGCTCTTGCAGTCGCCGTTCTCGGGCCTTCCCGATGGCCTGGCGGCAGAGGCCGGCCTGCACGAGGACGGGCTCGCGGAGCTCGGCAACGTGGGACACGCGCTCGCCGCCGAGGCGCGTCTCCTGGCGCAGCCCGTCTCGTTCGAACTCGGCTCGACGACGCAGGCCGAGGGCATCGAGGACCGGATGACGATGGCGCCGCTCTCCGCCCGGCGGCTGGCGGAGATGGTCGAGCTCGGCGAGCGGATCGTCGCCATCGAACTCGTGGTCGCGGCGCAGGCGGTGGAGCTCCGTGCGCCCCCGACGCTGGGCGTGGGCACGAGGCGTGCGCTCGGGCTCGTGCGGGAGCGCGTGGCTTTCGTCGGCGCGGGGGAGACGCTCGCGCCGGACCTCGAGCCCGTCCGGCAGCTCGTGCGAGCCGGGCTGACATGATCTGGCGATGAGCGACGGTCTCCTCGAGCGCCTCGAACGTGGGCCGGTCGTGTGCGCCGAGGGCTACCTGTTCGAGCTCGAGCGGCGCGGGTACGTGCAGGCGGGCGCGTTCGTGCCGGAGGTCGTGCTCGACCATCCCGAGGTCGTCGCCCAGCTCCATCGCGACTTCGTCCGCGCGGGCTCCGACGTCGTCGAGGCGTTCACGTACTACGCGCACCGCGAGAAGATGCGCATCGTCGGCAAGGAGGACCTGCTCGAGGACCTGAACCGGCAGGCGCTCGCGATCGCGAAGGAGGTCGCGGCCGAGACGGGGTCGCTCGTCGCCGGTGACATCTGCAACACCAACCTCTATGCCGACGACGAGGAGTCGAGGGCGACCGTCCGCGACATGTTCGAGGAGCAGGTGGGATGGGCGGTCGACGCGGGCGTCGACTTCGTCATCGCCGAGACGTACTCGCACTTCGCGGAGGCGCTGCTGGCGCTCGAGGTCGTGAAGGAGGTCGGGCTCCCCGCGGTCGTCACGTTCATCGTCCACCAGACGCCGGAGACGCGGGACGGGCTGCCGCTTCCAGAGGCGTGCGCGCGGCTCGAGGCGGCCGGCGCCGACGTGGTCGGGCTCAACTGCGGACGGGGGCCGGCGACGCTGCTGCCGCTCGTGCGCGAGGTGCGGGAAGCGGTCTCCGGTCACGTCGCGGCGCTCCCCGTCCCGTACCGGACGCACGCGGGCCAGCCAACCTTCCAGTCGCTCCGCGATCCGGACATCGAGCCACCGGGCGGAATGCCGTTCCCGACCGCGCTCGAACCGTTCACGTGCACCCGGTACGAGATCGCCGACTTCGCCCGCGAGGCGTTCGAGCTCGGGGTCGACTACCTCGGGCTCTGCTGCGGCGCCGGGCCGCACCACGTGCGCAGCCTCGCGGAGGCGATCGGGAGGACCCCGCCGGCGAGCCGGTACTCGCCCGACATGTCCAAGCACGCCTACTTCGGAACGGACGAGACCCTCAAGGGCGAGAACGTCGAGTACGCGAAGGAGCTCTGAGCGCGAGCATCAGCCGCGGGCGACCGGGAGGTCTCGGCGGCGTCCCCATTCGTCCCAGCCGGCGTCGTAGAGCGCCGCGTCCTCGATCCCGGCCCGGTCGAGCGCGTACAGGAGCGCAGAGGCCGAGATCCCGACGCCGCAGTACGCGATCGCGCGTCGGTCCGAGGTGGCCCCCGCACGCGCAAAGACCTCGCGCAGCTCTTCGGGGTTCTTCATCGTCAGATCGCCGCGGTAGAGCTCGCTCCAGGGGACGGAACGAGCCCATGGGATCCTGCCCGCGCGCAGGTCGCCGCGTGGCGTGTGGGCGATGCCGTCGGCGCCGGACGGGATCTCGCCGGTCTCGAACCAGACGACCTCGCCGCGGAACTTCGCCGGCTCGCGGGAGTCGAGGACGACGACTCTCTCGTCGCCGTCGGCGGCGGCGACGTCGTCTGCGCTCGCGACGACGCGCTGCCCGCTCAGCGGTGTCCAGTGCCCGGGCTCCGGCGCAGGCACCTCGATCGACACGGGCAGGTCCTCCGCAAGCCAGGCGTCGAAGCCGCCGTCGAGGATCCGCACCTGGTCGGGATGGCCGTACGCGCGGCATCCCCACCAGAGCCGGAACGGCCCCGAGTGGCCCGCGTCCGCATAGGCGACGATCGCCGTCGAGTCGGAGATCCCGCGCCGCTCGAGCTCCGCTCGGAAGCGGCCCGGCGGCGCAAGCATGAAGGCAACCGCATGCTCAGGGTCGACGAGATGGGACGCCCAGTCGAGGTAGCGCGCCCCCGGGACGTGGCCGAGCTCGTAGCGCGCGCGACCCGTTCCCCGCTCGTCCCAGCGCATGTCGAGGACGACCAGCTCGGGGTCGTCGAGCCGCTCCGCGAGCCAGGCCGGGGAGACGAGCATCGCCGCGAGTCTACGAGCTGCGAGAGAATGCATCCGTGCCGACGATCGATGTCCACCAGCACCTGTGGCCGGAGCCCTTCGTCGACCTCCTGGCCCGACGCGAGCGGCCGCCGCGGCTCGTGGGAGCGATGCTCGAGCTCCCCGGACGGGCTGCCGTCGCCGTCGATCTCGAGAGCCACCGTCTCGAGACGAGGCTCGCGCTGCTCGACCGCTGCGACGTGGAGACCGCCTTCGTCTGCCTCTCGCCCACCCTCGGCGAAGGGACGCTCGCGGGCGACGACTGGGGTGAGCTGAGACACACCTACGAGAGCGGGGTGCTCGAGCTCGCGCGGGCATCGAAGCGGATCGTCCCGCTCGCCGCGGGCGGGAGTAGCGCACGGTTCCCGGGGACCTGCATCGGAGCTCCGGCGCTCCTCGATCTCGACGTGCTCGCGCCGACTCTCGACGATCTCGAGCAGCGGGGCGCGTTCCTCTTCGTGCACCCGGGGCCGTCCGTTTCCCCTCCGGAGGCGCCGGCGTGGTGGCCGACGGTCGTCGAGCACACGTCTCAGATGCAGGCCGCCTACGCCGCCTGGCTCGACGGCGGTGCCGATCGCTGGCCGCGCCTTCCGGTCGTCTTCGCGATCCTGGCGGGCGGCGGGCCGTTCCACCTCGAGCGCCTGCAGTCGCGGGGCATCTCGATCCGTGACTCCCTGCACGAGAACGTCCTCTTCGAGATCTCGTCGTACGGCCGCCGTGCCCTCGAGCTCTGCCTCTCGACCCTCGGCGTCAGCCAGGTGCTCTACGGGAGCGACGCCCCCTGGCTCGACCCGTCGGTCGGGCTGGACGTCGTCCGCGGCTTCGGCGATGCTGTGCTCGACGCGCTTTGGAACCGGAATCCGTCACGTCTTCTCGGATGAAAGGCCTGACTGGCTGGATCCACGGCGGCGTTCCGGAGGACAGCGATCTCGACCGGGCTGCGCTCATCCAGCTCGTCACGGATCTCGCCGCGCAGCCGCGGTTCTGGAAGCGCTTCGTCCGGCACGACCCGAGCACGCGGCACTTCGTCCAGCTCTACCGCGACCCTCACCTCGATCTCTGGCTGATCTGCTGGCTCGACGCACAGGACACCGGCTACCACGATCACGACATCTCCTCGGGCGCCGTCTACGTGGTCGAGGGTCAGCTTCACGAGGACCATTTCCAGCGCGACGAGGACGGCTGGATCCGCGAGAAGACGCGGGTCCACGAGCCCGGGTCGGTCTTCGACTTCGACTCCTCGTACATCCACGGCGTGCGTCACGCCGGCGGACCGCCCGCGACCTCGCTCCACGCGTACTCTCCAGCCCTTTGGCGGATGGGGCACTACTACCCTGGGCAGCAGTCCGGGGCGCTCGGCCGCGTCTCGATCACGTACGCGGACGAGCTCGCCTCGGCGGTCTAGCTCACGCGTCACTCGCGGCGGCGGCTCCGGCGAGCTCGGGGTCGACGACGAGAACCGTTCGCGCGCCCTCGCCCACCCGCAGGCGGTCGAGGGCGTCCTGCACCCCGTCGAGCGCCTCGACCGCGGTCACGACGCCGGCGAGGTCGAGCGCTCCCGAGAGCGCGAGCTCCGCGAGCTCTGGCAGGTCGGAGAAGGCGTCGCCCGAGCCGTAGTACGAGCCTTGCAGTCGCTTCTCGGAGAGGAGCTCGATCGCCGGGAGCGAGACCTCCGCGCCACGGGGGGCGAGCCCGACGACGACCGCCGTGGCACCGGCGCGGAGGACGTCCCAGGCGAGCCGCATCGTCTCCGGCCGCCCGACGACCTCGAACGCGTGGTCGACTCCGCCGTCCGCGAGCGTGCGGACGCGCGCGACGGTCGCCGCCGAGCCCGACTCGACCGCATGTGTCGCACCGCGCTGGAGGGCGAGCTCGAGCTTCTCCGGGTCGAGGTCGACAGCGATCAGCGGCTCGGCTCCGGCGAGTCGCGCGGCCACGATCAGCTGCAGCCCGACTCCACCGCAGCCGACTACCGCGACGCTCTCCCCCGGCTGGACGCGGGCCGCGTTGCGCACGGCCCCGAAGCCCGTGACGACGCCACAGCCGAGGAGCGCGGCCTGCCACAGCGGGAGCTCGCGCGGAAGCGGGACCGCGCCGGCCGCCATGACGACCGCCCGCTCCGCGAAGCAGGCCGTCATGAGGCCGTGCTGGAGCGGCGTGCCGTCGGGGAGGCGCAGGCGCGACGTGCCGTCCATGAGAACGCCGCGCACGCTGTTCCTGCCCGCCGGAACGCAGAGGTTCGGGCGTCCGCTCGAGCATTCGGCGCACTCGCGGCAGGCGGGAACGATGCAGAAGCCGACGGGGTCTCCCGGCCCCACGTGCGTCACGTCCTCGCCTACCGCCTCGACGACACCGGCGCCCTCGTGCCCGAGCACCAGCGGCCAGCGGCCGTCGCCGAGCTCCCCGTCGGCGAGGCGGACGTCCGAGTGGCATACGCCCGCGGCGGCAACCCGGACGAGCACCTCGCTCGCCTTCGGAGCGTCGAGCTCGACCTCCTCGACCCGCACGGGTGTGCGGGGCTCGCGAAGGACCGCTGCGCGTATCGTCGTCACGCGATCCTGTATCGCTCGAGCGCGTCGAAGTCCGGGACGACTCCGAGGCCCGGCCCCGGCGGCGGGCCGATCGTCCCGTCGTCTCCGATCTCGAGCGTCACCGGGAGGATCCAGTCTCGCCGCTCCGCGGACCACGCGGGCGAGTCGAACGGGACCTCGAGGAACGGGCAGGTCGAGAGCGCGAGCGCGGCGTGCAGGTTCGCGAGCAGCCCGTAGCCGTTCGACCACGTGTGCGGGCTCCACGTGCGGCGGTTGCTCTCGGCGAGCGCCGCGACGGTGCGACAGCCCTCGATCCCCCCGCTCAGGACGACGTCGGGCTGCACGACGTCGACGCCCCCGCGCAGGAGGAGGTCGCGCGCTTCGGCCACCGTGCGCACCATCTCTCCCGCGGCGATGCGGACGTTCGACGCTCGGCCGAGCGAGGCGTACCCGTCGACGTCCGCGGTCGGCAACGGCTCCTCGAGCCAGTAGACGTCGAGACGCTCGAGCTCGCGCGTGAAAGCGACGGCCGTGTCGCGCGTCCAGCGCGGCGTGAGGTCGCCGGGCATCCTCCAGCCCTGGTTCGCGTCGACCATGAGCTCGAGATCTGATCCGACGGCCTCGCGCACCGCCTCGATCGCCGGCAGGTCGAGGCGCCAGTCCTCGGAGTGGAGGCGGAGCTTGACCGCGCGCACGCCGGCGTCGCGGAGCTCGACGCAGCGCCGAACGCGCTCCTCGGCCGTGACGAGCTCGCCCGTCGACGCGTACGCGCCCATGCGCTCGCGCGCTCCGCCGAGGAGCTGCCAGAGCGGGATTCCTTCCGCCCGAGCGGCGAGGTCCCAGACGGCGACCTCGAGGATCCAGTTGCGGCCATGGTGGAAGTCGACGCCCTCGACGATCCCGTGGACGACGTCGTGGCGTGTCGCGTCGGCGCCGACGAGGAGGCGCGAGAGGAGCTCGTGATCCGGGAGCCCGTCCCCGCTCGCGTAGCCCTCGACACCGTCGTCCGAGCGCACGATCGCGATCGTCGCCTCCTGCTGCGTCCGAGGCACGGGGTCCCACGCGGCGTGGAAGGGAGGGTCGAGCGGGTACCGGTAGCGCCGGGACTCGATCGCCGCGATCTTCACGCCGCGTCAGTCGCCGCCGTAGAACGGGTTGCGAAGCGAGTCGCGCCGCTCGACGAGAGCGGCTGCCGCGTCCGGGTCCCGCCCTTCGACACATGTCCCGAGCGCCTTCCGCGTCGCAGCCCGGCTCGCGACGCGCACCGCAGTCTCGTCCGATGCCGCCGGATCGATCCAGACCGCGACGAGGACGAGCAGCTCGCCGGTCGCCTCGAGCAGCCCGTCCGCGACCGCGTCGAGGACGCCCTGCCCGATCCCGAGCTGAGCCGCGCCCCAGGTGATCGTCTGGTGGCGCTCCTCGAGCGCGGTCGCCTTGTTCATCATCAGCGTCGGAGGCCAGACGGGCTCGTACTCCTGCTGGGTCGGGCCGACGCAGACGAGCACCGGCGCGTGACCCGGGGTCGGGTGCGCGAGCATCCCGATCGCGGCAGCGGCCGCCGGGCTCCCGCGGCGGGCGAGGACGACGTTCACGTGCGCGCCGTTCGGCGCCTCGCCGCCCCAGCCCTCGCCGATGCGCCCGTCGAGCTCGTCGAGATTCATGCGGCCGCCTGTACCGAGAGGTCGAGGACCACCCGGAGCGCGTCGCCCGAGCGCATTAGCTCGAAGCCGCGCTCCACCTCGTCGAGCGGCAGTCGGTGGGAAACGAGCCGGTCGAGGGGCAGGCGTCCGCTTCGGTACAGCGCGAGCGTCGCCGGGAAGTCGCGCTCCGGCTTCGACGACCCGTAGATCGAGCCGAGCACCCGGCGTTCGCCGCGCGGGATCGTGACGGCGGGCAGCGAGAGCACCGCGTCCGCGCGCGGGATCCCGATCAACACCGCCGCACCTCGCGCGCGCGTTCCGAGGTATGCCGCGAGCATCGCCTCGGGTCGCCCGGTCGCCTCGATCGCGACGTCGACGCCGCCGCCGGACGCGTGGTGGAGCGCTTCCGCCGTCGCTTCGGGGGTCCCCTGCCAGAGGATCGCCTCGCTCGCACCGAACGAGCGCGCGACCTCGAGCTTCTGCGGGGCGGCGTCGACGGCGACCACGGGATCGGCACCGGCGGCCACCGCCGCCATGAGCGCCGAGAGCCCCACGCCACCGCAGCCGATCACCGCGACGCGGTCTCCCACCCGCACGCGGGCCGTGCGCCAGACCGCGCCGACGCCCGTCGTGATCGCGCAGCCGACGAGCGCCGCGATCTCGAACGGGACGTCTTCCGGGATCGGGATGCAGGAGCGTTCCGGAACGACGCACGCCTCGGCGAAGGTCGAGAGGAAGGAGTAGTGGTAGACCTGCTCGCCGTTGCGGGACAGCCGCGTCGTCCCGTCCATCAGGCCACCCGTCGCCATCGCGGGCCACGCGGTGGAGCAGAGCCAGGGGAGGTCCCGCGCGCACTCGGCGCAGGTGCCACACGAGGGCGTCCACGAGAGCGCGACGTGGTCGCCGGGCTGCACCCGAGAGACCCGCTCGCCCACCGCCTCGACCACGCCTGCGCCCTCGTGCCCGAGCACCGCCGGGCACGGCGTCTCCGCCGTCCCGTCGATCGCGTTCAGGTCCGAGTGGCAGACGCCGCTCGCGGCCAGCCGCACCAGAACCTCCTCGGGGCCGGGCGGAGCCAGCTCGAGATCGGTGACGACGAGTGGACCACCGGTCCGCTCGAGTACCGCCGCCCGAACGTTCACGCGCGCGCTTCCTCGGGCTCTGCGACCTGGAGCCGTCGAAGCTCCTCGATCGGGATGTGGCAACGCATGAGGTGGCCCGATTCCGTCTCGACGAGCGGCGGCTCCTCCTCCTCGCAGATCGCGCCCAGCTTGCGGTGGCAGCGGGTGTGGAAGACACAGCCCGAGGGAGGGGACGCCGCGCTCGGGATCTCGCCCTCGAGCCGGATCCGCCCGCGGCCGCCGCCGTCGATCGTCGGCACGGCGGAGAGGAGCGCCTCGGTGTACGGATGGTGCGGGCCTGAGAACACGACGTCCGCAGGCCCCAGCTCCTGCAGGCGGCCGAGGTAGAGGACGGCGATCCGGTCGGAGATGTAGCGGACGACGCCGAGGTCGTGGGAGATGAAGAGGTACGAGACCTTGCTCTCCGCCTGCAGCTCGACGAGGAGGTTGAGGATCGCCGCCTGCACCGACACGTCGAGCGCGGAGGTCGGCTCGTCGCAGACCACGAGCTGCGGCTCGCCCGCGAACGCCCGCGCGATCGCCACGCGCTGCTTGAGGCCGCCCGAGAGCTGGACGGGCTTCTGCGTCAGCGTCCGCTCGGTCAGCCGTACGCGCTGCGCCAGCTCGAGCATCCGGCGCTCGGCGAGGTCCCCGCCGAGGCCGGCGAGCTTCTTCAGTGACCGGAGGAGGATCCGCCGCACCGAGTGGCGGCGGTTGAGCGCCGAGTCCGGGTTCTGGAAGACGATCTGGAGCGCCCGCAGATCGGCGCGCGTGCGCTTCTGGTAGCGGGGGGGAAGCTCCCGGCCCTGGAGGTGTGCGGTTCCTTCCGTCGGCGCGACGATCCCGAGCAGCGTGCGCGCGAGCGTCGTCTTTCCGCTGCCGGACTCGCCGACGAGGCCTAGCGTCTCGCCGGGCCAGATCTGCACGCTCACGTCGGTGAGCGCGTGGACGTCGTGTCCCGACTGGCGGAAGACCTTCGTCAGCCCCGCGAGCTGGACGAGCGGCGCGCCCTCGCGGTCGACCGCCGGCAGGTCGACGTCCGCTGCCTCCTCGCGGGGGAGGTCGTGCGCGCGCTCGTGGTACCAGCAGCGGCTGTCGTGACCGGCGGTGATTCCGAGGAGCGGTGGCTCCTCGGCGTGGCAGCGCTCGTCCGCGAGCGCGCAGCGGTCCGCGAACACGCAGCCGGTGAGCTCGGTCCCGAGGCTCGGGAGGAACCCCGGGATGGTGTCGAGCCGAGCGTGGTCCTTGCGGAGCCCCCCGCGTGGGAGGCAGCGGAGGAGGCCGACGGTGTAGGGGTGCCGCGGGTCCCGCAGGACGGTCTCGACCGGGCCTTCCTCGACGAGCCGGCCCGCGTACAGGACTCCGACGCGGGAGCACATCTTCGAGATCACGCCCAGGTTGTGGCTGATGAAGAGCACCGAGGTGTGGAGCTCCTCCTGGAGTCTCGCGACGAGGTCGAGCACCTCCGCCTCGACGGTCGCGTCGAGCCCCGTCGTCGGCTCGTCGAGGATGAGGAGCGCCGGGTCCTTCGCGAGCGCCATCGCGATCACGACCCGCTGCTGCATCCCGCCCGAGAGCTGGTGCGGATAGCGCCCGAGGACCGAGTCGGGATCGGCGATCTGCACGCGGACGAGCGCCTCCCGGGCGCGCTCGCGCGCCTCGCCTCCGCTCGCTCCGAGCACCGTGAACGCCTCCGCGACCTGAGCTCCGACGCGGATCGACGGGTTCAGGGCGCTCCCCGGGTTCTGGTACACCATCGAGATCCGGCGCGCGTGGAACTCGCGCAGGGCGCGACCGCGGAGCGCGAGCGCGTCCACTCCCGCGACCGAGACGGAGCCGCCGGTGACGGAGCCGTTTCGGGGCAGGTAGCGGACGATCGCGAGCGCGGCCGTCGACTTCCCGCAGCCCGACTCCCCGACGAGGCCGTACGACTCCCCGGCTCCGACCTGGAACGAGATGCCGCGCAGGACCGGCCGATCCGTGCCGCGCACGCGGTACGCGACGTCGAGGTCGCGCAGCTCGAGCGCGGGAGCCTGAGCTGCCGCCTCGGAGCTCACCGCTCGAGCACCTGCTGGACGCTGTCCGAGACGAGGTTCACCGCGACGACGAGCGAGGCGATCGCGAGCGCCGGGAAGAGCACCGTCCACCACTGGAAGGCGAGGTAGTTGTAGTTGTCGGCGATCTGCACCGCCCAGTCCGGCGTCGGCGGCTGCAGCCCGAAGCCGATGAACGTCAGCGTCGCGACGGCGAAGATCGCGTACCCGAGCCGGATCGTCGCTTCGACGAGGATCGGCGGCATCACGTTCGGGAGCACCTCGGAGAACATGACGTACGGCGATCTCTCCCCGCGCAGGCGCGCCGCCTCGACGTAGTCGAGCCGGGCCTCGCCGAGCACCGCCGCTCTCACCGTCCGCGCGATGATCGGCGAGAAGACGACGGCGATCACGACCGTTACCGCCCAGGCGGAGCTCGATCCGAGCGCTGCGACGACGGTGACGGCGAGCACGATCAGCGGAATCGCGAGCACGGCGTCGATCACGCGGCTGATCGTGTCGTCCGCGATCCCCCGGAAGTAGCCGGTGATCAGCCCGAGCGTCGTCCCGAAGAACGTCGCCATGATCACGGCCGCGGGCGCGATCAGGAGGATGTCGCGCGACCCCGCGAGGACGCGCGAGAGCACGTCGCGCCCGAGCCGATCGGTGCCGAAGGGGTGCGCCCACGAGGGCGCCGAGCCGATGTCGGGGGTCTGGTCGAAGATCGGGTCGTACGGCGTGATGCGCTTGCCGAGGATCGCGCACGCGATCCAGAAGATGATCACGGCGGCGCCGAGGAGGAAGCTCGGGCTGCGGAGGAGGAGACGCGTGCGCTCGCGCCTCGCGACGCTCGCCTCGGACCGGGTGGGCGGTGGCTGGGCTGCGAGCGACGTCATTCGGCCGCCTCGTAGCGGATCCGTGGGTTCAAGAGCGCGAACAGGATGTCCGCGATGAGGGTCACGACGAGGTAGACGATCCCGACGACGAGCACCCCGGCGGTCAGCACGGTGTAGTCCTTCTGGTGCGCGGCCTGCAGGACCGTGTAGCCGATCCCCTGGTAGTTGAACAGGTACTCGATCGCGACGAGCCCTCCGACGAGATAGCCGACCTGCGTCGCGATGACCGCGATCGTCGGCATCAGCGCGTTCCGCAGCACGTGCCGGCGGATCACCGTCTCGTGCGGGAGGCCCTTGAGGTACGCCGTCCGTGTGTAGTCGGCGTCGAGAGCCTCGACGACCCCTGCGCGCGTGATCCGCGCGACGTAGCCGAAGAGGACAATCGCGAGCGCCAGCGCGGGCAGCGCCAGGTACTCGACCTGGGTGAGCGGGCCCGCGCCGGGGTCCCACTGGGCGGTGACGGGGAGCCAGCCGAGCCAGATCGCGAAGACGAGGATCAGCACGAGCCCCGTCACGAACTCGGGGACGACCGCGAGCGAGAGCCCGACCACCGTGATCGTCCGGTCGGTCGGCCTCCCGACCCGGAGTCCTGCGAACACCCCGCCGAGGATCCCGAACGGCACGACGAGGAGGAACGCGAAGACCGCGAGCTTCAGCGAGTTGAGGAGCGCCGGCCGGAGCACGTCCCAGACCGGCTGCTCGGGCGGCACGAGCGATGTGCCGAGGTCGCCGTGCAGCACGCCGGTCGCCCAGTCGGCGTACTGCACGACCGCGGGTCGGTCCGTGCCGTGCTCGTGGTTGTACTCGGCAACCGCCTGATCGGACGCGTCGCGCCCGAGGACCGAGCGGCCGACGTTGCCCGGGAGGAGCTGCGCGGTCGCGAACACGATCATGCTGAGCAGCACGAGCGTGATCAGTGCGAGGCCGATGCGCTTCAGGATGTAGCGGGCCATGAGATCTCCGCGTGACGATGCCGGGCCTGCCGGCGCATCAGCCCCGGCAGGTCCCTGAGCGAGCTCGGGCTACGCGAGCGACG
The DNA here is from genome assembly GCA_963708265.1 of uncultured Actinomycetes bacterium. GTDB lineage: Bacteria > Actinomycetota > Thermoleophilia > Gaiellales > Gaiellaceae > GMQP-bins7. Next base: position 791,431 of record CAVPSC010000001.1, read on the forward strand.
TGTGGGCTATCCGCACCTGCGAGAGGCCCTCCGCCTGGTAGTTCGAGACCTTCGACGAGCCCGCGGTGACGTACGTGATGAAGTAGGACGTGATCACGGGGGTGTCACGGAGCAGCAGCCCTGCCATCTTCTTCGTGAGCTTCCTTTGCGCCGCGATCTCGGCCGAGGCGAGGTACGCCTTCGCGGCCGCGTCGAACTGGGCGTTCTTGTACTTCGACGCGTTCCAGATGCCGTCCGAGTCGTACGCGGCGGTCATGAACAGGTTCGGGACGCCTCGGGCGCCGTACTCGGTGATCGTCGCCTGCTTGTTGAGCCACGGCGTCGTCGCGTAGTAGTCGGCTCCTCCGCCGTAGTATTCGTCGTTCGACTCGACGTCGAGCGAGATGTTTATCCCGACCTCGTTTCCGGCCGCCTGGATCGCCTGTGCGTAGTCCGGCAGGTCGAGCCCGTTCCACGTCGAGATCGTGAACTTCGGGTTCGGCTGCCCCGCCGCCGCGAGGAGCGCTTTCGCGAGCTGGACGTTCTGCTTGCGCTGGTGGATCGAGGGATCCGTCGTGGGGAAGTGCGACCAGAACGGCGAGTCGTTCCCGAGCGTCCCCGCGCCGAGCAGGATCCGCTGGATGAGGTCCGGGCGGTTCAGCGAGAGCGCGACCGCGCGGCGCACTCTCGCATCCGTGAACGGTGCCCGGTCGGTGCGGAGGCCGAACATCCGGTGACCCGACGTCGGCGCGCTGAAGATCTTGTACCGCTTGTTGCTCCTGAAGGCCTGCGCCTCCTGCGGCGAGAGCTGCTGCGCGAGGTCGATCTGACCGGCGCGGAGCGCGAGCACCATCGGCGCGGAGCCCTGGTAGAACGTGAGGATGGCGCCGTCGAGTGGCGGACGGCCTCCCCAGTACTGCGGGAAGCGCACGAGCTCTGCGCGCTTCTTGTCCTGGTAGCTCTTGAGCTTGAGGGCGCCGGTCCCGATCATCCCGCTCGACACCCAGGTGTCCGGCTTCCTCGCGATCGCAGCGGGCTGGACGATCGCCTGGTACGAGGTCTGGCTCACGAGGTACGGGAAGGCGTTGTTCGGGCTCTTGAGCCTGAACTGGACGGTGTACGGCCCCGTCTTCACCACGCCTTCTGGTCCGAGCAGGCTGGTCGGGATCGCCGACAGGAGCTGCGAGGTCTTGAGCGTCAGGTACTGCTTGAAGCTCGCGACCACGTCGTCCGCCGTCATCGTCTTGCCGTTGTGGAACTTCACGCCCTTGCGGAGTTGGAACGTCCACGTGGTCAGGGTCTTGTTCGGCTTCCAGCTCGTCGCGAGCCACGGCTTCACCTGCAGCGCGTTGTTCGAGAAGGTCAGGAACTCGCCGCAGATCCCGGCGAGGCCGAGCGAGCCGGCCTCTCGGAGCTGGTAGGGCTCGAGACCCGACGTGAAGCCGAGCATCCCGACGCGCAACGTGCCGCCGGCCTTCGCTTGCAGGAGCGGCGCCCCGGAGGCGAGCTCCGGCTCGCCGACGAACTTGAGGAGCGCCCCGATCGCGGTCGCGCCGAGGCCGAAGACCGTGGCGCGGCGGAGGAACTCCTGCCGGTCGAGCTCGCCTGCGACGAGCTCGTCGATGAGGTTGTTCTCGATTGGACCCGCCTCGTTCAGGCGGTATTCGTCGACCTGTCTTCTCGTCTCGCGATCCATCCCGAGCTCTCCCTTCGGTTCCATGAGAGACGCCGACCGCAGCCGACCGACGACGTCTCGGCGTCCTGCGGGTGGATCGACGTCCTAGCGCTGGCTCGTTTATGCCACCCTCGGGGTCGTCTCGTCAAGCCGCTCGCGTGCGCGTCCTCGTGACGTTCAACTCATCCAGACGAGGCAGCTCGCGCGCTTGCGAATGCGCTTGGCGGCCCGTGCGTAGGTCCAGCTGCGAAGTCGCGCGCGATCGGGCCCGAACACGAGGAGCCCGGGGTCGCGCTCGGACACGAGCTCGAGGAGCGCGTCGACCGGATGCGGGCTGCAGACGCGCAGCCTCTCGACGTGGACGGCGAGCGAGTGCGCGAGCTGCGCAGGCTTCAGGAGCTCCTGCTGGAGATCGTCGCGTTCGATGTAGCCGTAGCCGAGGAGCGCCCAGGTCGCCGGCAGGATCTGCGCGGCGTTGACCACGACCAGTGGCTGGCCGTTCTCGACCGCCGCGTCGACCGCGAAGGCCATCGCCTCCTCGTCGAAGGGCACGTCGAGCGTGGCGAGGAGCACGGGCCGGCGGCCGTCCGGGAGGAGCGTCGTGTCCTCGCGCGGAGGGGTGCGCCGGAGGGTCTGCACGCTACTCCGGCTCGAGCTGCCAGCGCGGCGACGACAGCGCCGTGCGTCGGTACCTGCGCCGCCAGAAGGGGAGGAAGAGGAAGAGCCACGCCGCCATCACCATGGGGATCAGCAGGATGAATCGCGGACCGCCGGCGACGATCAGCGCGATCAGGACGGCTGCGGCGACCGCCCCGGAGGCGACCGCCTCGATCTTGTGACGGCGCATCCGCCGGAGCAGCCCCTCGTACTCCTCCGCCGGGATCTGTCGCGTGTTCCACGAACGCCCGCAGGTGTCGCATGTCCAGCGGTCGCCGTAGGCCACGCTCTTCCGCTCGCCGCACTCGCACGTGATCGTGATCGGAGGTGGGGCCATGTCGGTTCGATTGTACGACGGCCCCCCTGGCCCGGTTTTCACCGGGCCATTGAAAGTGCCCCGGACAGGTGTTACGTTCGCGCCGCCGCCCCCCACGGGAGCGCTCAGGCAGACGAGGAGGAGGTAGACGGTGGCTGAGGCAGTCGTCGAGGAACGTCAGCTCCTGAAGACGCTCCGCTGGTACGACGGGTTCGTGATCTGTCTCGCGAATCCGGGCTTCATGCTCGGGTCGCTCGGGTTCTCGGTGCTCGACCTGGGCGGTTGGGGCGCCGCGCTCATCTGGGGGATCACGGCTGCGATCATCATCCCCGTCACCGTCATCTACTCGGAGCTGGCCGCGATGTTCCCGCACAAGTCGGGCGGCATCGCGATCTACGCGAACGAGGCCTGGCGGAAGTACACGACGCTGATCGGGCCCATTGCGACGTTCGGGTACTGGATCGGCTGGTCGGTCGTGCTCTCGTACCTCGGCCTCTTCGTCGGGTACATCGTCCAGACGGCGTGGTTCCCGGGCGAGCCCTACGGAACGTATGCGTTCGGAGGGGCGACGATCGACCACGGCTACTTCTCGACCGGACCCGTGTACATCGGGCTCGAGCACCTGATCGCGATCGGCCTGATCGTGGCCGTCTGGTTCTTCAACTTCTTCGGGACACGGGTCGCGGTGTCGTTCAACTACGTCGCCGGGATCCTCCTCATGTTCCCGCTCTTCTGCTTCACGCTCCTTCCGTTCATCAACGGCGACTTCAACTCCGCCAACCTCACGTACAAGCTGAACGACCCGGGTCTCGCGTGGGGTGGCCTGCAGATCGCCCTTGTCTGGATCTGGGTCATGATCTGGTCGACGGCGCCGGAGGCCGCCGCCACCTTCGCGCCCGAATACAAGGACACGGGCCGCGACACGCGGAAAGCGCTCATGACGTCCGCGGTCTTCATCCTCTTCGTCAACACGATGGTGCCGATCGCCCTCACGGGAGGCGTCGGGCCGAAGACCGTCGAGGCGTTCGACTACGTCGGCGCCCTGAACACGCTCGTGGGCAAGAGCCTGACGAACTTCTTCGTCGTCGTCCTGGTGGCGAGCTTCGTCATCTCGATGAACACCGCGACCGCAGACGGCAGCCGTGCCCTGTACGGCATCTCGAAAGACGGTCTGACGGTCAAGGAGCTCGGCCGGTTGAATCGCTGGAACGTGCCCGGAAACGCGATGTCGCTGGATATGGTCATCAACATCCTCTTCGTCCTCTTCGTCGGCAACCTGTTCGGCATCCTCGTCGCGAGCAACATCGGGTACGTCTTCGCGAACATCTGCGCGATCTCGGGCTTCATCCTGCTCCGGAGGGATCGGCCGGAGTGGCCGCGCCCGATCAAGCTGGCTAGGTACTGGGTGCCGGTCGCTTACGTCCTCACCGGCGCCTTCATCGTCTTCGAGATCGTCGGCGTCGGCTGGCTCCAGATCGCCGGCGGCGGCGGCCTCTACGGGGCGACGAAGAGCAAGGTCATCGGCTTCAGTGTCCTCGTCATCTCGCTGCTCCTGTTCCTCTTCAGGCGGATGGTGCAGGACAAGGAGTCGCCGCACTGGCGCGAGGAGACGCCGACCATGCCGGACCCCGAGGTCGGGAAGCTCCTCGAGCAGGAGATGCATCCGGCCTGAGCCCGGTCTTCGTGAATCGGTGAAGGGGCCGCCGCGGCGGCCCCTTCCCGTCACAATCCGCGCCATGGAAGGCCGCGCCGCCCCGGAGGAGTTCGAGGTCGCGATCGAGGGCGCCATCTCGGCGCCCGAGGCGTTCGGCGCCTCCTTCGACGCGGTGCCCTCGAGCGAGGAGCTCGAGCTCGGGAGCGGGCTCGAGGGCGATCCGGCGATCGCGTTCCGGCGGACGCTCGGGATGTTCGCCACGGGCGTGACGGTGCTGACGACGCTCCGCGGCGAGAGCGTCCACGGGATGACCGCGAACGCCTTCATGTCCGTGTCGCTGCGGCCGCCGCTCGTCCTCGTCTCGATCGACCGGCGCGCGCGGATGTCCGATCTCCTGCACGAGGGGACGCGCCTCGGCGTCAACGTCCTCGAGGCGGCGCAGGCCGACCTCTCCGACCATTTCGCGGGGCGGACCGGCGAGGGGGTTCCCGAGGCGCAGTTCGAGCTGGTCCACGACACGCCGCTCGTCGAGGGCGCGCTCGCGCATCTCGTCGCACGCGTCGTGCGCTCCTACTGGGGCGGCGACCATTCCCTCTTCCTCGGCCGGGTCGAGTACGCGCGCTACGGGGAGGGCCGTCCGCTCCTCTTCCACGGCGGGCGCTACGAGCGCCTCGTCGGCGACCCTCGCGTGTTCTCGCTCCTGGCGCCGGATCTGCTCCAGCCGATCCTCGCGCTCGGCGTCGAGCGCGAGTACTCCGACGGCGAGGCGGTGATGCGCGTCGGCGAGCCCGGGTCGGAGCTGATGCTCGTCGTCGAGGGTACGGTTCGCGTCGAGCGGCCCGGATTCTCGCGCGCCCTCGGCCCGGGTGAGCTGATCGGCGAGATCGAGGTGCTGGATCCGGGCGGCGGGCGGATCGCGGACATCCATGCGGAGGGAGCCGTGCGCTGCCTCGCCGTGTCGAGGGACGACCTGCTCGGCGCGCTCGGGGCGAATCCGCAGGCCGCGATCTCGCTCATCGAGGTCCTCGCCGCCCGGTTTCGCGAGACCGCGTGACGCTCGCCGCCCGCTCCGGGCTGCTCGGGCTCGCGATCGGGCTCGCACTGGCCGATTCGTCGGTCGTCACGCTCGCGTTGCCGGACATCCTCGGGCGCTTCGACGTCGGCATCACGACGGTCGCATGGGTGCTCACGTCCTACAACCTCGCGCTCGCCCTCTCCGCGGTGCCTGCCGCCTATGTCTCGCGGCGCCGTCCGCGCGCCGCGTTCGCGGCCGGCGCCCTGATCTTCGCTGCCGCTTCGCTCGCCTGCGGGCTCGCCCCGTCCTTCTGGGTGCTCGTCGGCGCGCGCTCGGTGCAGGCGGTGGGCGGCGCGCTCCTCGTCGTCTCCGCGCTCGCGCTCCTTTCCGAGACGACGGGGAGCGACGCCCGGGCCGCACACGTCTGGGTCCTCGCCGGTGTCCTCGGTGCGGCGCTCGGGCCGAGCTTCGGCGGAGTGGTCACGCAGGTCATCGGTTGGGAGGCGATCTTCTTCGTCCAGGTGCCGCTCGCGCTCGTGGTGCTCGCCGCGGTCCGCGGGGTCGTCGTACGCCCGTTGCCCGCTCCTGCCGGCCGGCCCCACGTCGGCGCGAATCTCGCGCTGCTCCTCCTCTCCGGCGGGCTCGTCGCGGCGCTCTTCCTGCTCGTCCTGCTGCTCGTCGACGGCTGGTTCATGTCTCCCATCGCTGCCGGGCTGGTCGTGACGGTGATACCGATCGCTGCCATCGTCTCTGCGCGGGTACTGCCGGAGACGATCGGACTCGGCATGCGCACCGCGACCGGGATCGTCCTCGTCGCGGGCGGCCTGACGGGGCTCGCGTTCCTGCCGCACGCGGGCTGGGCCTGGACGGTCGCTCCCCAGATCCTGATCGGCGCCGGCGTCGGTCTCGCGCTGGCGGCGCTGACCGTGCGGGCGGTGTCCGGGCGCTCCGAGCAGGTCGTGCACGGCGGCTGGACGCTCGCGGCGCGCCACGCAGGCGTCGTCCTCGGCCTCGTGCTCCTCGCTCCGGTTCTCACGAACGCGCTCGACCGGAGCCAGGACGAGGCGGTGCGCTCCGGCGCCGCGGCAGTGCTCGACAGCCGAATCCCCCCACTCGACAAGCTGCGCCTGGCGCAGGACGTCCTCCAGGAGGTCGACCTCGCGAAGAGCCAGGGCAAGCTGCCGGACGTCTCGAGGGTGTTCGCGGATCGCCCTCATGACGAGGAGCATCGTGACCTGCTTGCGGCCCTCGAGGACCAGCTCGACCGGGCGGTCACGGACGCGTTCTCGACGCCGTTCCTGCTCGCGGCCGCGCTCGCGCTCGCTGCTCTCGTCCCCGCCGCGCTCTCCCGGTGGACGCCGCTGTGAGGAGGTTCCTCCCGCTCCTCCTTGCACTTGGCGCGGTGGCCGCGGTCGTGCTTCCGTACCTCGCACTCGGCGGCGCCTCCTACGCCCCGACCCCGGTCGCCGACCCCTGCGTCGTGCGTCCATGGAGGCACCCGGACGGCGTGCAGACCGCGCTCGAGCAGGTCGCGCTGTCCGGGCTCGACGGCGCCGCCTGCAAGCTCGGCGTCTCGCGGGAGGACCTCGTCCTCGCGCTCCGGAACGAAGACGCGCTCGACGCGTTCGCGGCGAGGAACGGGTTCACGCGCTCCGACGCCGAGCAGGCGGTCCAGGACGGTCTCGACCGCTCGATCTCCGACGCGGAGACCGCGGGCGTGCTCTCCGGCTTCGTCGCATCGCTCGCGCGGAAGGCGGTCGACGCGATCCCGCCGTGGCTCATCCTCGACTCGCTCGAGCGCCTGCGCGGCCTGCTCTCGCTCGGGTGAGCCGAACTCGCGCTCTACGAGTCGAGGCCCGGCAGTTCCGCGAGCCACGGCGTGCGGTAGCCGGACTCGTCCCACACGACGGGGAAGAACGACTCGTCGAGCGAGAGGTCGCCACGCCGGCGGTAGCGCGAGTACGTGACGTCGACGTTCGTCTCGTGGAAGCGGGTCTCGGCCGGGACGAAGTGGGAGACGAGCGCCATGCGCGCGACGGTGGCGCGCTCGTTCGGCGCCGAGCCGTGCCAGGTCGAGCCGTGGTGGAAGGAGCCGCCGCCCGCCTTGACGACGACCGGCACGGTCTCGAGCTCCTCGCCCGCGGGTTCGGCGGCTCGTGGTCCCGCGAGCCAGTCCTCGGGCGCGTGGAACTGCGTGCGCTCGGGGGGTGTCGTCGGCCAGCGATGCGAGCCGCGGACGAGCTCCAGCGGCCCGGCGCCGGCCCCCGTCTCGTGCAGCGAGACCCAGCACGTGACCATCTCGGACGGCACGAGGTAGCCGGCGTAGGACGAGTCCTGGTGGAAGCCGATCGCCTTCGTCCCCGGCGGCTTCCAGAGGACGTTGTCCTGGAGGATGCGGACGCCGCGGTACCCGGCGAGCTGGGCAGCGAGCCGGCCGATGCGCTCGGACAGCACCTGCGCCGCGACGATGTTGTCGGCCTTCCATGCGTTGCAGAGCTGGCGCGTCCGGTCCTCGGGATCGCGCCCCGGGACCCAGTTCACCTCGTCGGGCCGGATGCCCGTCTCGTACTCGCCGTCGAAGAGCCTGAGGTAGCGCTCGCGGAGCAGTTCGAGCGCGCCTTCGGGGACGAGGCCGTCCTCGACGATCAGGAAGCCGTCGCGGCAGAACGCGTCCAGATGCTCGGGCGAGAACGACTCGGCGAGCCCTGCGACAGCCATGCGGCTACGAGCGCGGGCGCGTCTTCTCGGGGTCGTAGAAGGGGAAACGGACGACCGTGGCGGCGATCCGCTTCTGCAGGCCGTCGAGCTTCCCGACCTCGAGGACGGTGTCGAGATCCGCGTACTGGACGGAGACCCGCGCGAGCGCGATGTTCTTCTTCAGGATCGGGCTCCGCGTCCCGCTCGTGACGACGCCGACCTGGCGGCGCCCTACGTAGACGGGGTCACCGTGCCCCGCAGTCTCGTTCCCGGCGAGCTCGAGCCCGACGAGCCGCCGCTGCGGGTGCTCCTTCCGCTCCTCGAGCGCCTCGCGCCCCACGAAGTCGTCCTCCGTCTTCAGGTCGACCGCGAAGCCGATCCCCGCCTCGAACGGGTCGACCTGGTCGTCGAACTCGTACCCGGCGAAGATCAGCCCCGACTCGATGCGGAGGATGTCGAGCGCCTCGAGGCCGAGCGGCGTCAAGCGGTGCTCCTCGCCTGCCTCCCAGATCGCGTCCCAGACGGCCGGGCCGTCGGAGGGGTGGCACCAGACCTCGTACCCGAGCTCGCCCGTGTAGCCCGTGCGCGAGACGACGATCGGTATCCCGTCGTACGTCTTCACCCGCCCGACCGTGAGGCGGAACCACTTGAGGTCCTCGAACGAGGTCTGCGTCGGCGGCGTCCACACGATCTTCTCGAGCAGCTCCCGGCTCTCCGGCCCCTGCACTGCGACGTTGTGCAGCTGCTCGGTCGAGGGCTTGACCCACACCTTCAGCTCGTTGCGCTGGGCCAGCTCCTTGAGCCAGATGCCGTCGTACTCGTCGCCGCCGACGAAGCGGAAGTTGTCCTGGCCGAGCCGGTAGACGGTCGCGTCGTCGATCATCCCGCCGGTCTCGTTGCAGAGGGCCGTGTACGTCACCTGGCCGACCGAGAGCCGGCGCGCGTCACGGGTGATCGCGAGCTGGATCAGCGACTCGGCGTCCGGCCCGAGCACCTCCCACTTGCGCAGGGGGGAGATGTCCATGATCGCGACCCTCTCGCGGCACGCCCAGTACTCCGCGATCGCGCCCTCGTTGTCGAAGCAGTGCGGGAGCCAGTAGCCGCGGTACTCGACGAAGCTCTTCGTCAGCTCGCTCGTCCGCGGGTGGAACGTCGTCTCGCGCGTGAGCACCGGCTCGGCGTCGGCGGTCACGCGGCGTGCGATCGCCATCGAGAACGTGTTGTCGGGCGCGTACACGCGCACGTGGACGGGCGTGATCTGCCAGCCGTTCGCGGCGTCGATGTCGTCGGGGCAGGCGGACGAGGCGCACAGGAGATCCGTCAGCGCCCGCAGGAGCACGTAGTCGCCGGGGCGCGACCAGGGCTCGTCCATGACGAACACGTTCGAGGCGTCGAAGCCGGTGTTGTAGAAGAAGTTGAGGGCCTCCCAGCCGGCTCTCGAGGCGATCCCGGAGGGCGTCACCTGGCCGTTGAAGTTCTCGGAGCAGCTCACGTGGCCGGGGTAGCCCTTGTCCTCGTAGTACTTGGCCGTGCAGGCGAGGCCGAAGGTGTCGTGACGGCCGACCGTGTCGCGGACGACCTCGATGAGCGGGTCCTGGTCGACGTCGTAGAACTTCCCGTGCAGCCCCGGTTGCGGATACGCCCTGCCCATCAGACTCCGTGTCGTCGTCGCGTCGAGCCCGCGCTCGAGCCCGCGGTCGAGCTTGCGCCCGTCGAACGCGAGGAAGTCGGAGCACTGCTTGCCCTCGACGTCGATCACCTGGATGAACTCCCCGGCGCGCACCTCGTACGCGAGCGCGGTCGCGGCGTCGACCCGGAAATCGAGACGGGGCTCGGCGAGCGGCGGCGGCAGCTCGTCCTGCTCGTACTGCCGGGGTGCGGCACGCCGGATCTCGACGAGGAGCTCCGAGGGAGGAGGCGCGCCGTCGAGGATCCGCCCGCCCGGAGCCGCGACGACGATCGTCACCGCGCGGTCGGCGCGGAACGCCTGCGACGCACCCGGCGGCGACCACTCCCCGAAGAGCCGAATCGCGTTCGCCGCGCCGGGATCGAGCCCGCGCGAGCCGAGCTCGTCGACGAGGAGGCTCCCGTCCCGCGCCGCGAGCGCGTCGCGGATCACGGTCGCGGGTGCATCCGCCGTCTCGCCGAGCGCTGCCGCGTCGTCCTTCCCGGCCGCGTCGAGCACGGTCAGCTCCGCGACCTGGCCGCCGTCCTTGTCGATCACGGCGATCCGCTCGTCCGCTCCGAGCGCGACCACGGTCGCTCCGCCCGGGCGGACGAGGTACGTCTCGAGGAACGGGTCCTCCGGCCTGAGGCCCCGGACGAGGGCGGGTGTGCCCGGGATCGTCACCTCACGCCTTCGCCGGCGCCTTCGTCTCCTCCTCGGCCGCCTGCGCCATGAGCTGCTCCGCGAGCTCGCGCTTGCCGTCGGCGTCGAGCTTCTTCGTCTCGTTCTCGACCGCGCGCCGGTTGTACGACTGGTTCCAGTAGTCGAGCGACTCGAACCCCAGCAGCACCGCCTTGCCGACGAACTGGCGCAGCACCTCGTTCGTCGGGCCCATCACCCAGCCCGCCTTCGCGTCGCGCAGGTAGCGCTCGAGCTCCATGTCCCGCTTGTACCCGGAGCCGCCGCAGGCGTGGAGCATCTTGTCCACGACGTGAGCGACGTTCTTCGCCGCCACGAACTTGATCTGCCAGGCCCAGTGCAGGAAGTTCGCGCGTGCGGTCTCGCCGGGCTCCAAGACGCGCGTGTTGTCGTTCGTCTCACGGTCCATCGCCTGCGCGATCGAGTGGGCGAAGACGCGCGACGCGTTCGTGTCCATGACCGCCTCGCCGACGTAGTCCTGGATCGTCGGGTAGTCGGCGACGCGGAGCCCGACGTCGACGTGGCGCTTGCGGGTGGTGTGGCGCTTCGCGATGTCGATCGTGCCCATGGCGATTCCGTTCCAGACCGACGACGAGCCGACGAGGAACCAGGGATCGACCGACTCGTCGTTCGACGCCGCGCCGTCGCCGACCGGCCCCACGATCTGCTCGCCGGAGATCTCCACGTCCGGCACCTCGAGCGGGCCGGACTGGTTGCCGCGGAGGCCGAGCGCGTCCCACAGCGACGGCTGCGACTCGACCTCCTCGCCGTCGATGACGAAGACCGAGAGGTCGTCGTAGCCCGTGAAGTCCGGGCTCGTCGTCTGGACGACGTAGAAGTCGGCGAAGCCCGCGGAGGTCGTCCAGGACGCCTTCTTCCGTACCTTGAAGCCGCCGTTGACACGCTCCGCGCCGGAGGAGATCGGATACCAGAAGTGGGAGCCGGTCTCGGGGTCCGAGTAGGAGAGCGTCCCGATCTTCCCCGAGTTGAGCGGCCGGATGTACTTGTCGATCAGCTCCGGCGTGGGGCGGAGCATGATCGCGTTCACCGCGCCGATGTGCATGACGTAACACATCGCCGTCGAGGCGCACCCGTAGCGCGCGATCGTCTCGCAGGTCATCGCGTAGGCGACGTGGTTCTCGCCGAGCCCGCCGTACTCCTCGGGCACGGTCAGCCCGAGAAACCCGTGCTCGCCGAGGAGCTCGAGGTTGCGGCGCGGGTACAGGAGCTCGTCGTCCGAGCGCTTCGCGTTCGCGCGCAGCTCCTTCTCGCACAGCTCGATGAGCTTCGCGCGGAGCTCCTTCTGCCGGTCGGTGTAGAACCAGTCGGGATCCCACTCGTAGCCGAGCCCCCAGAACGGCTCGGAGCCCCACGTCTTCTCGGACATGCCCACCTCCGGTACTGCGTCGTCGCTGGCCGGGTCATCGTAGAACGTCGCCCGATCCGCGGGCAACCGTGGCCGCGCGGCGTGGAGGCTACGCCTGTGCCAGAACGGCGAGCAGGTCGTCGCCGTAGCGCTCGAGCTTGACGGGGCCGAGGCCCTTGACGGCGGCGAGCTCGCCCGTCGTCTGCGGGCGGACCGCCGCGAGCTCGCGGAGCGTCGCGTCGTGGAGGACGACGTATGCGGGGACGGCGTCCTCTCGAGAGCGTTCGAGCCGCCAGCTGCGGAGCCGCGTCACGAGGTTCTCGTCGACATCGGCGTCGCTGCTCGTCCAGATGGGCGGCGCAGGTACGGACCGGTCGAGTGCGAGGACGCGGTAGCCCTCGGGAGTCGTCGTCTCGACCAGTGCGCCGGCGTCTTCGAGGAGCCGCACCCAGCGACGCACATCCGAATCGGTCGCGGCGGCGAGCAGGCGATACGCGGAAGACCGGCGTCCGGAGGGAGGGGCCTTGAGCGAGCCGCGCAGCGTCGCGACCAGGCTGTTGCGTCCGAGCGGCCACGTGAGCGAGCCGACGGCCTCGACGATCGCGCCTCCGACGTCGTCGGGCAGCGGAGGCGCAGGGCTCGAGAGCGAGGCGGAGCCGCGGGTCAGCGGCGCGCACACATCGCAGGTGCCGCACGGGCCGCGGAAGTCCTCACCGAAATGCGTTGCGACCTGCTCGTGCCGGCAGGCTCGACTCTCGGCGAAGGCGATCACGCGGTCGGCCCGCGACTCGGCGACGAGCCGCGCGCGGTCGAGCAGGGCTTCCACGCGCTCGCGGGCGTCGTCGGGCGCGGGCGGCAGCTCGATGTGCATGCGTCGTCCTTCGTCGAAGCTCCGCTCGAGCAGGCCTGCTTGCTCCAGCATTCCGACGAGGACGCGCGCGTCTCGCTCCGGAGCGAGCGGCGCGAGCTCGTCGGGATCGACTGCACCGCTCGCATCCCGGATCGCGCGATAGACAGAACGGAGCTCGGAAGCGGTGGGCACATCGGACACCGCGAATCGCCGGAGCGCCGTCGCGTCGCTCGGGCTGGCGAGGAGGAGCGTCTGGCTCGGCTCGCCGTCCCTGCCTGCTCGCCCGACCATCTGGACGTACCCCTCGACCGAGTCCGGGTAGTTGACGAGACAGACGAGGCGGACATCGGGCTTGTCGATTCCCATGCCGAACGCCGTCGTCGCGACGACCACCCGTGCCCGGCCGGCGACGAAGTCGTCCTGGACACGCGTCCGCTCCATGGGCTCGAGCCCGGCGTGGTAATGCTCGGCTCGGAACCCGTGTCCGCGGAGCACCCTCGCCAGCTCCTCCGTCGACCGGCGGGACCGGGCGTAGACGATTGCCGAGCCGTGCAGGGCATTGAGCCGTTCGACGAGGATGGCGATGCGGTCTTCCGCGTTCGAGACCTCTTCGACGTCGTAGCGCAGGTTCGGCCGCATGACGCTCGTATGCACCACCTCGAGCGAGCGCCCGAGCGCGCGTCCGATGTCGTCGGCCGTCTCCGGCGTGGCCGTCGCGGTCATCCCCAGGAGCGTCGGGCGGCCGAGCGCCTCGAGCCCGCGCCGGATGAAGAGGTAGTCCGGGCGGAAGTCGTGCCCCCACATGCTCACGCAGTGCACCTCGTCGACGACGACGAGGCCGATCCCGACGTCGGCGAGCAGCGCGACGAAGCGCGCTTGCCGCAGACGCTCCGGCGCCGCGTACACGAGCCGCGTCTCGCCGGCGGCGACGGCGCCGAGCCTCGACGCCGTCTCCTCGGCGGTCAGCGAGGAGTTGACGAACGTGGCCGTGGCGGCGATCCGCGGAGGAAGCTTGTCGACCTGGTCCTTCATCAGCGCGATCAGCGGAGAGAGGACGAGCGTCGGCTCCTGGCGGAGCATCGCCGCGAGCTGATACGTCAGGGACTTGCCGGAGCCCGTGGGCATGAGCGCGAGCGTGTCGCGCCCGTCGACGGCCGCGCGCACGACCTCTTCCTGCCCGGGCCGGAAGGCGTCGAAGCCGAAGAGCTCGCGTAGAGGCGAGCCGAGATCCGTCGCGACGGTCAGGCGGGCGAGTATAGGAGCCGCCTCGGGTGGTCCCGGCCCGCCGCGAGCGCTCGGCGCAGACTCGTCACGATGTCGGCGACGTCTCCTTCGTCCTCTTCTCGCCCTCGGGGAATCGCCGCCACAATGGAGCGGTGACGCGGATCGTCGTCCTCGCCCTTGCGTTCTCCGCCGTGCTCCCGCTCGCCGCGAGCGCGAAGCCGGAGACCTTCGAGCAGTCGATCGGGCCGTTGTCGCCCGCGATCCGGGCCGAGCTGCAGGGGCGCGGCTTCTGGCACTCCGGCTGTCCGGTCTCGCTCTCCCGGCTCCGACTTCTGTCCGTGACTACGGTTGGCTTCGACGGACGTGTCCGCGTTGGGCAGCTCGTCGTGAACCGTGACGCCGCGCGGCCGCTTGCCTCCGCTTTCCGCAAGCTCTACATGCTCCGCTTCCCGGTCCGGCACATGCAGCTCGCGGACATGTACGGGCCGGTCGCCGGGAGGCCGAAGGACGACGACGTCACCGGCTCCTTCAGCTGCCGCCAGGCGGTGCCCTCGCCGTGCACCGGCGGAAGCGGTACCGGGACGTGGTCGAACCACGCCTACGGCCTCGCGGTCGACGTCGACCCGCGCGAGAACCCGTACGTCGGCTGCGGCATGTCGCGCGACCCGAACGCGCGGCGCTACCTCGACCGCTCGCGCCTCCGCAAGGGAATGGTGACGCCGGCGGTCGTGGCGGCCTTCCGCTCGATCGGTTGGGGCTGGGGCGGCTCCTGGTCGGGCTCGACGAAGGACTACATGCACTTCTCCTTCAACGGGCACTGAGGCCCAGGCGCGCTACATGCGCCGCAGCGCGCGCTTCGCGAGCTCGATCTCGCGGGTGAGTGCCGAGCCCGCCCCGAAGATGCTGAACGTGGCCTCGTTGCCTCGGCGCCAGACAAGGAGCGTGGCGCGCGCCACGTAGTAGGCCGGAGCACCGAGCCCCGAGATCGCCTTCACCGGCTTGGGGTTCGCCTTCGCGCTCTTCACGAAGTCAGGCTTCGTGAGCGGTCGCGTCTGGATCGTCACCGTGACGAACTTCGTGGTCGTGTACGTGCAGCTCTCGTAGAGGCCGAGCGGCTGGAGCTTGCCGCGACCGACCGAGACGCCCAGCACCGCCTTGACGTCGGTGGCGGTGACGAGCTTGCAGGGGTTCGGTGTTGTCGCCGTCCGTGCGCCCGCCGTCGTGACGAGAGCGGCCGAGAAGATCGGGAGCAGAAGGATGACGGCAAGGCGGCGCATGTCTCGCAACCGTATCGGCGCCTTTGCCCGGCAGGTTGAGCACACGCATGTGCCGACTTCGTGCCGATTTCGATCGCGTCGACCGACGTGCCGTTCGCCTCCTTAGCGTTGAGGCGCGGCGCAGGGTGGAATCCCGAGGCGGGATGGTTGTCTGAGAAGCAGTCGACCGGCCGAAGCCGGTTCCGGTTCGAGTCCGGCGCCCTCCGCCCGCCACGCTGAGAGGGCTTCTCAGGCAGTCGCGGGCGGGAAGCCCGCTTCACCATACGACGCCCGCCAGGAGGCGGGCTTCGTCTCGTTTGGTGGCGCGGCAAGCTCAGCCCAGAGCATCCCTCGGTGCGCGACCCCGAGTACACTGGGGAAGGGTCTCTGTCGGCCGCGGGCATAGCCCGTTCGCCCAATCGAAGCCCGCCCGATCGGGCGGGCTTCGTCTTGACGGGGCGGATACCCTCTCGAGCGAGTCCCCGGTTGCCTCGGTGGCTGGGCCGCGAGGCCGCTTCGGCGGCCTCGGCGTTTTCGCCAGCCGGGTTAGTGCCCTAGCGGCTTCTCCCAGCCCTCGAGGACGGGCGCCTTCCAGTCCGCCCCCACCGTCTTGGTCTCCGCGACCCAAGGGCCGAGCTCCGGCTGCGGGAACTTCGTGTGCTGCTCCTTGAGCTGGATCCCGTACGAGTTGCCGCTCTGGAGGTGCGTGATCAGCACCATGCGGGCGATCTCGTTCTCCCTGCCCTCGGGGATCGGGAAGTAGATCTTCAGGAAGGAATTGCTGTAGCGGTCGAAGACCGCGGGGACGCCGTCCTCTTCGAGGAGCTCGATGTCCTCGAGCCAGTTGATGTCCTCGCCCGGTGTCGCGGCGAGGAGGTCGACGTCCTCGATCAGGGACGCGTCCTCCTGGTACGGGAAGCGGTGCCCAGCGAGGAACTCGGCGTCGAGCGAGCGGATCTTCTCGGGCTCCGTGTATGCGAGCTCGTGCTGCGCGTGACCGCCGCTCTCGCTCACGACTCCACCGGGCGCAGGTCGGCGATCTGGGCGGTCGAGCTCGCTGCGAGCTCCTCCTCCGCCTTGATCGCGAGCAGCCGCTTGACCTCGGCCAGGATCTCGTGCTCGGTCTGACCGACGGTGTACGTCGTGCCGGCGAGCGGAACGCGGGCCATCGCGGACGCCTCGACCGTCAGCGCCGCGAGGTCCTCGGGCTCGAGCGAGTGGACGTTCGTCTTGCCGCACGCCCGCGCGAGCATCTGCAGCTCCATCGTCATCGCGGTCAGGAAGTTGTAGACGCGCTCGGAAGCCTCCTCGACGACGAGTCGCTTGCGGAGCTCCGGATCCTGCGTCGTGATCCCGACCGGGCAGCGTCCGGTATGGCAGTGGTAGCACTGGCCCGCGGGGACACCGACCGTTCCCTCGTAGTCGGTGACGCCGGGAATCTCCTTGTTGCAGTTCAGCGCCATCAGCGCCGAGTGCCCGATGGCGACTGCTTTCGCGCCGAGCGCGAGGCACTTGGCGACGTCGGCGCCGTTTCGGATTCCGCCCGCGACCACGAGGTCGATCTCGTCCGCGAGGCCGACGTCCTCGAGCGCCCGCCGCGCCTCCGGGATCGCGGCCATGAGCGGGATGCCCGTCTCCTCGGTCGCGATGTGCGGGCCTGCGCCGGTCCCGCCCTCCGCGCCGTCGAGGTAGATGACGTCCGGCCCGCACTTGGCCGCCATGCGCACGTCGTCGTACACGCGCGCGGCGCCGAGCTTGAGCTGGATCGGCACCTGGTAGTCGGTCGCCTCGCGGATCTCCTGCACCTTCAACGAGAGGTCGTCCGGGCCGAGCCAGTCGGGGTGGCGTGCCGGCGAGCGCTGGTCGATCCCGGCCGGGAGCGAGCGCATTTCGGCGACCTGCTCGGTGACCTTCTGCCCCATCAGGTGTCCGCCGAGCCCGACCTTGCAGCCCTGGCCGATGAAGAACTCGACGCCGTCCGCGAGCATCAGGTGGTGCGGATTGAACCCGTACCGGCTCTGGATCACCTGGTAGTACCACTTGGTCGAGTGGTCGCGCTCCGGCGGGATCATCCCACCCTCGCCCGAGCAGGTCGCCGTCCCGGCCATCGACGCGCCCTTCGCGAGCGCCATCTTCGCCTCGAGGCTCAGGGCGCCGAACGACATCCCCGTGATGTAGATCGGGATGTCGAGCTCGAGCGGCTTCTTCGCGAAGCGCGCGCCGAGCACCGTCTTCGTCTCGCACTTCTCGCGGTAGCCCTCGATGACGAAGCGCGTGAGCGTTCCCGGGAGGAAGACGAGCTCGTCCCAGTGCGGCATCGGCTTGAAGAGCGAGAAGCCGCGCATGCGGTAGCGGCCGAGGTCGGCCTTCACGTGGATGTCGTTGATCACCTCTGGCGTGAAGATCCGGCTGTGCCCGAGGACGTTCTTCGAGCTGGGGGCGGTCTCGTCGGCCATCGCTCCTCCTAGAGCACGAGCTTCCGCTCGGCGGGCTCGAGCGAGTCGTAGTTGTAGAGCTGCTTGCCGCAGACGAGCTTCTGCAGCTCGGGCGGTGAGCCGAGGCCGTAGATCCGGAACTTGCGCTCGACGAACTCGGTGTCGGCGTCGGTCCACTCGCCGGGCACGCAGTCGATGCCGAGCGACTTGACCTTCCCGCCCACGTAGATCGTCCCGTCGTACATCGAGTCGCCGAGCCCTGGGCCGACGTCGCCGCAGATGATCATGCGGCCGCGCTGCATCATGAACCCGGTCATCGAGCCGGCCGAGCCGAGCACGATCACGGTGCCGCCCTTCTGGTCGATCCCGGTGCGAGCGCCGACGCGCCCCTTCACGACGAGGTCGCCTCCGCGGATCGCCGCGGCCGTCAGCGAGCCGGCATTCCCGTCGACCACGACGACGCCGGACATCATGTTCTCGCAGGACGACCAGCCCACCCGCCCGGTGATGTGGATCTCCGGGCCGTCGATCAGTCCGCAGCCGAAGTAGCCGAGGCTGCCCTCGAAGGTGATCCGGCAGCGCGTGAGGATCCCGACCCCGAGCGAGTGCTTCGCGCCCGGGTTCTGGACGGTGACGTCCGAGACGCCTTCCTCGTACAGGAGCCGGCGGAGCTCGAGGTTGATCTGCCGCGTCGTCAGCTCCTTCGCGTCGAAGACGGCTTTCTCGCCGTCGATCTCGGCCACGCGCGGCGCCTCGGAATGGGGCTCGGCGAGCCCGCGCGCGTCGTACGTGATCCGCGACTCCCCTACCGCTGCCACCGCAGTCCTTTCTCGAGGGCCTCGTCGGCCGGCTCATGGAGTAGCACTGACCGAGGGCCGGAGGGCGATTCATTCGCCCGCAGGCCAAGCACCGACCCGCGTTTCGGCTGCGACAGAGGAGGGGGTTCGTGGGGGAACCAGGGGTTCCCCCACGCCACTAGCGCTTCCACACGAACACCTCGCGCTCGTACGGGTCGTAGGTGTCGATTTCGTGGTCGATGATCGCGCGGATCGCGATCTCCTCCGACGCGAGCGCGACGAGCTCGTCCGACTCGTAGAGGACGAGTGGCTTCGCCGCCAGCTCGTCCTTGGCGACACCGAGCTCGTCCTGCGTCACCGCGATGTACGTGAACACGCCGTCGAGCTCGTCCAAAGACTTGTGCATCGCCTCCTCGAGCGTCGCGCCCTCGGTCATCTCCTGAGCGAGGTAGACGGCGATGATCTCCGAGTCGCACTCGGACATGAACCGGCGGCCGGCGCGCTCCAGGCGACGGCGCCACATGAAGTAGTTCGTGAGCTGGCCGTTGTGGACGACTGCGACGTCCGAATACGGATACGCCCAGTACGGATGCGCGCCCGCGATGTCGACCTCGGACTCGGTCGCCATGCGCACGTGGCCGATCGCGTGCGTGCCAGAGAACTTGTCGAGCCCGTACTGGTCGTGGACCGTGGCCGCGTCGCCGAGGTCCTTGACGATCTCGAGCGAGCGCCCGAGAGAGAGCACCTCGGCGTCCGGGATGTCCTCGACGAAGTCGGCGAGGAGCTTGAGGTCGCCGTCGAACGTGAACGAGGCGCG
Source organism: uncultured Actinomycetes bacterium (assembly GCA_963708265.1). Lineage (GTDB taxonomy): Bacteria > Actinomycetota > Thermoleophilia > Gaiellales > Gaiellaceae > GMQP-bins7. The sequence goes on from CAVPSC010000001.1 coordinate 810,534, forward strand.
GAACGCGTACGGCGTCTCCTCGTCGACCTCGTGGATGCGCGCGCCGAGCGCGGTCAGCCGCGCCTCGACCTCGAAGCGGTGGCGCCGGAGCCGGTCCTCGAACTCGAAGTCGCGCGGGGTGTTCGCGTCAGCGAGCTTGTAGCGCATGACGAGCCCGCCGTTCTCGGACGAGCCGTACAGCGCGTAGCCCGTCGAGTCCGGCCCGCGGTGCTTCATCGACTGGAGCATCCGCGTCATCTCGTCGCCGATCGGGTGGACGGCTCCGTCCCGGTAGATGATCCCCGCTATCCCGCACACTCAACTCACCCCCCGCAAGGTCTCCATCCGCAGGAGCGGATCGAGACCGCGGGCGTCGCCTGCGGCGGCAAGATCCCTGAAGTGGCCGCTCCGCGGCCGACGTCTCCGATCGGCTTCGCTCACGGCAGCACGTCGAGGTATTCGGCCATGTCCCAGTCGGAGACGGTCGCGCAGTAGCGCTCCCACTCGTCCCGCTTGTAGTGCATGAAGACACGGTACATCTCTCCCGGAAGCGCACTCTTGACGACCTCGTCGGCCTCGAGCGCGTCGAGCGCCTCGCCGAGGGTCATGGGCACGCGCGTCACCTGCTTGCCCGCCTCGATCGCCTCGTAGATGTTCCCTTCCTCGGGCTTCCCCGGGTCGAGCTTCCGCTGGATGCCGTCGTCCATCACCTTGATCAGCCCGGCGAGCGCGAGGTACGGGTTCACCGAGGCGTCGACCGAGCGGTACTCGAAGCGGTCGGGCGAGGAGATCCGGAGCGCGGTCGTGCGGTTCTGGTAGCCCCAGTCGGCGAACACCGGCGCCCAGAAGCCCGTCTCCCAGAAGCGGCGGTAGGAGTTCACGGTCGGCGCGGTGATGCACGTGAGCCCGCGCAGGTGCTCGAGGATCCCGCCGACCGCGTGCAGCCCGACCTTGCTCGGCATGTGCATGTCGTCCGTGTCCGGGAGGAACGTGTTCTCGTCGCCCTTCCAGAGTGAGATGTTCGTGTGGCACCCATTCGCGGACACGCCCATGAACGGCTTCGGCATGAAGCACGGGAACGCGCCCTCCTCCCGTCCGACCTGCTTCGCGACCTGGCGGAAGGTCGAGAGGTTGTCGGCCGTCTTCTCCGCGCGGTCGAAGCCGAAGTTGAGCTCGATCTGGCCCGGCGCGTCCTCGTGGTCGCCCTGGATCATGTCGAGCCCGAGCTTCTGCCCGTACTCGACCATCTTGTGGATGATCGGCTGGAGCTCGGAGAACTGGTCGATGTGGTAGCAGTAGGGCTTCGTCTTGCCCTCGACCGACGGCTCACCGTCGGGGCCGAGCTTGAGCCACATCATCTCGGGCTCCATGCCCGCGCGGAGGTGCATCCCGGTGCGCCCCTCGAGCTCTGCCTGGATGCGCCGCAGATTGCCGCGGCAGTCCGAGGTGAGGAACGCCCCCGGGCCGTCGCGATCCTCGCGATTGCGGAAGCACGTGCACCAGACGCGGGCGACACGGCCGTCCCAGGGGAGGACCTGGAACGTCTCCGGCTCGGGGATGCCGACCAGCTCCCACGCCTCCGGGCCGTACCCGATGTAGTTGCCGTGGCGGTCCGTGAACAGGTTCGCGGTCGATCCGTACACCAGCTGGAAGCCCTTCTCGGCGATCGTCTCCCAGTGCGGCGCCGGGACGCCCTTTCCCATGATGCGGCCGGTGACGGAGACGAACTGGTAGTAGACGTACGTGACGCCCTCGGCGTCGATCCTCTTGCGCACGTCCTTCACGAGCTCCGCACGCCCGTCGGTCTCGACGAACTGCTCCAGGTCGGTCGCCACTTGGCCTCCTCTGCGGTCGCGTCTCGGTCGGGGTGACGGGGAGCGTAATCCGCTGCGCTCCGCAGTGCACGAGGAGCGAGACGAGGGTCAGGTCGCTCGTGTTGCACGGCGTGCACTGCAACACGAGCGACCTGACCCGGTTAGCCTTGGCCGCGTGAGCGAGCCGAAGACCGAGTACGTGACCCCTGCCCAGCGCACGGCTCTCGAGGAGGAGCTCGCCGAGCTCGAGGGCCCACGCCGGAAGGCGATCGTCGAGGCGATCAAGACGGCCCGCGAGTTCGGGGACCTCTCGGAGAACTTCGAATACCACGCCGCGAAGAACGAGCAGGGGCTTCTCGAGCGGCGGATCCACATGCTCCGCGAGCGGCTCCGCGACGCGGTGACGATCGAGCACGAGACGGACGACCACGTCGGCGTGGGGTCGATCGTCGAGGTCGCTGACGAGGACGGCGAGCCGATGGAGGTCGAGATCTCGGTCGTCGGCGGCGTTTCGCCGGACTCGCCGCTCGGGCGGGCGCTCCTCGGCGCGAGCATCGGCGACGTCGTCGACGTCGAGGCCCCGCGCGGCGCCTGGAAGGCGCGCGTGGTGGGCATCCGTCGCACGTAGACGCCGGCGTCCCCACGCAGCGCCGCCGCCCCCCGCGTAGTGGTCGAGCGGCGGCTATCCGGGAACGGCGACGGCGTGTCCGAGGGAAAGGGCTGCGCGCGCGAGATCCCCGTCCGCGGCGACGAAGACCGACTCGTCGTCCTCGACGAGCTCGTACGAGGCCAGGTGGACCGCGTCGTAGCCACGAAGCCCGACATCGATCGCAAGCTCGCCGGCACGTCCTGCGAGCGCATGGTCGATCTCGATCGCCGCAACCTCTTCGAGAAGCCCGCGGAGCGCGGCGTGCGCGCGTCGAATCGAGCGCGGGCCGAGCCGACCGGCCCGCTGGGCGCGGGCGAGCGCCGCGCATGCTTCCGGCTCGAGCAGTCGCGAGGAGTTGACGCGTGCGGCGGACACGAAGAGCGTGCGCGCATCGTCGAATCCCGGCTCCCCGAGCAGGAGCTTGACGAACGCGGACGATTCGAAGTACGCGATCAACGGCGGTCCTCGAGCACCATCTCGCTGACGAGCGGCCCCTCTCCCTGGAGTGGGATCGGAGGCGGCAACACGGTGCTCTTCGGCCGGCGTGCCGGTGTGATCCTCCCTTCGCGCACGAGTCGCTGGTAGCGCTGCTCGCCGTCCTCGATGGGGCCGAGGCGGGCCACGGGATTCCCGTGGTCGGTGACGATCACCTCGGCGCCTTCGCGCACGCGGGCGACGTACCGGCTCAGGTTCAGCCGGAGCTCGCGGATACCGACCTCCATGCGCTCCATTGTAGTGCCGAGCTTACCGAAATGTAGTGCCTCGATCGGGCTTGTCCCGCTCGTACGTGACGAATGCGAACGGAGTGCCATCCACCTGGACGTGTTCCTCCCGCGCGACTTCGTGGAAGGCGTGCCGATTCCACTCGGGGAAGAAGGTGTCGCCGTCGACGTCGGCGTCGATCTCGGTGAGCAAGAGCTCGTCGGCGAGTGGAAGCGCTGCTTCGTAGAGCTGGGCGCCCCCGATCACGAACACTTGGGGGACGCTCGCGAGCAGCTCGAGCGCCTCCTCGAGCGACGCGGCGTGCTCGGCGCCTGCAGCGCCCCAGTCTGCCCGGCGCGTGACGACGACGTTGCGGCGGTTGGGCAGCGGCCGGAACCGCTCGGGCAGCGAGTCCCAGGTGCGCCTCCCCATGACGGCCGCGCGGTTGGTCGTCAGGTCCTTGAACCGCCGGACGTCCTCCGGGATTCGCCACGGGATCGCGCCGTCCCGCCCGATCACGCCGTTTCGCGCGACCGCGGCGACGATCGAGATCTTCACGGCGCGGCACCGTTCGACCCGCGCTGCCGAGCTCTCACACGGCGACCGGCGCGCGGATCGCCGGGTGGTGTTCGTAGCCGACGACCTCGAAGTCCTCGAAGACGTAGTCGAAGATCGACGGAGGACGGCGGGCGAGGTGGAGCGTCGGGAACGGGAGCGGATCGCGCGCGAGCAACGTCTCCACCTGCTCGCGGTGGTTGTCGTAGATGTGGCAGTCGCCGCCCGTCCACACGAGGTCGCCGACCTCGAGGTCGGTCTGCTGGGCGAGCATGTGCGTGAGGAGCGCGTAGCTCGCGATGTTGAAGGGGACGCCGAGGAAGACGTCCGCGCTCCGCTGGTAGACCTGGCAGCTCAGGCGTCCCTCGCTCGAGACGTGAAACTGGAAGAACGCGTGGCAGGGTGCGAGCGCCATCCTCGGCAGGTCGGCGACGTTCCAGGCGCTGACGACGATGCGGCGAGAGTCCGGCTCCTCCCGCAGGAGGCGGACGGCCTCGGCGATCTGGTCCACGCTCTCGCCCGACGGCGTCGGCCAGCTCCGCCACTGGACGCCGTAGACCGGGCCGAGCTCGCCGTCCTCGTCGGCCCACTCGTCCCAGATCGTGACCCCGTGCTCCTGGAGCCAGCGCACGTTCGAGTCGCCGCGGAGGAACCAGAGGAGCTCGTAGGCGACCGAGGGGAAGTGCACCTTCTTCGTCGTGACGAGCGGGAAGCCGGCACCCAGGTCGAAGCGCATCTGGTAGCCGAACACGCTGACCGTGCCCGTGCCCGTGCGGTCGGACTTCGGTCCGCCCTGCGCGAACACGTGGCGCACGAAGTCCTCGTACTGCGTCGACACGCTCATCGCTCCGACGATAGCGAGCGTCCCGGAGGAGACGTCGCGTCGCTCAGGCCATCGTCAGCACGGGTTGCGTCGAGCCCTCCTCGACGATGACCCAGCCGTCGTACTCGCTGAGCTTGTAGGGGGCGTTCATCGGTACGGACGCGGTGCCGTCGCTCGTCGGCACGAAGCTGCCGCAGAGCGACTCGGCCTTGCCGTGACGCGTCAGCCAGAGCTCGTACGGGCGTCCGTCCTGCGTCGGGGCGAGGCCGCTCACCGACAGCTTCATCGGCCAGTTGCCGGCCGAGTCGACGTCGAAGAGTGCCAGCGAGGCGTGCGCGTTCTCGGCGAGGGGCGTGCCGGTCATGGAGATCGTCTGCACGGCCGTGGGCGTCGCGCGATGATCTCCGGCGGAGAAGCCGGCGGCGAAGACTGCGATCGCGATCGCTGCGGCGAGCCCGAGCATCACCATGCGAGGACGACGTCGGGGTCGGAGCTGCACGACGCGCTGTTCGCGGCTGCGCTGCTCGACGTCGGGTGCGTGGGCGAGACGCGCCGGAAGCTCCTCCGGCGGTCCTGCCGCAACGAGCGCGTCGTGGACGCGGCGCAGGCGCTCGCGCTCCCACGACTCGAGGTCGTCGGAGACGAGCGCGTCGAAATCGGGCCGCTGTTCGGTCATTCGAGCTCTCCCTCGAGCGCGTCGGCCAGCCGGGCCAGCGCGCTCCGCGTTCGGGTCTTGACGGTTCCGAGCGGCAGGTCGAGCGACCTCGCGATCTCGCTCTGCGAGAGGCCCTTCCAGTAGGCGAGCTCGATCACGGGACGCTCGTGCTCGGGGAGCACCTCGAGGGCCCGATGCACCTGCCAGGCCGTCCACGAGCTGGCGGCGTGATCGGCCGGGTCGGGCTCCGCGCCGGGGCCGTCCTGGAGCTCCGCTGCCGGCTCGGGTGTCCGTCGGAGCCCGTCGGTGATGGCGTTTCTCGCGACCGCGTACAACCACGGAGCTCCGGCGCCGCGCTCGGGCTTGTACGTCCTCGCGGAACGCCAGATCGCGACGAAGGCGTCCTGCGTCGCGTCCTCGGCGCGGCCGCGGTCGCCGAGGCGGCGCAGCGCGAGGCCGAGGACGGTGCGCGCGTACCGCCGGTACAGCTCCTCGAAGGCGGACCGGTCGCCCCCCGCGATCCGCTCGATCAGCTCTCCGTCGGACGGTTCGGTCCGGTCCACGCGCTGCATTCTCCCGGCTCGCTCGAGCGGGAGGGGGAGTGGGAGCGCGTACGAGGCCGACATGCCCTCGATGTACGCGCCCCCGCGCCGTTCGGATTGCCTCTCGGAGCCGATTTCCGCGCTACCGCGCAGCCTCGAGACGTGCAGCGACCGCGTCCCAGCTCACGACTTTCCACCAGGCCTCGAGATAGTCCGGTCGCCGGTTCTGGTAGCGCAGGTAGTACGCGTGCTCCCAGACGTCGATTCCGAGCAGCGGGACGTCGCCGTCCATCACCGGCGCATCCTGGTTCGGCGTCGACTTCACCGCGAGCCCGGTGCCGTCCCAGACGAGCCAGGTCCAGCCCGAGCCGAAGCGCTTCACGCCTGCGTCGTTGATCGCGCTCTTCAGGTCGGCGGCGCTCCCGAACGTCGCGGAGATGGCGTCGCCGAGGGCTCCCGACGGCTCACCCCCGCCGTCCGGCGACATCGTCTCCCAGAACAGGCTGTGGTTGGCGTGCCCGCCTCCGTTGTTCCGCACTGCCGTGCGCTTGTCCTCGGGGAGGATGTCGAGGTCGCCGAGGACGGTCTCGATCGGTCTGTCCATCCACTCCGTCCCCTCGAGCGCGGCGTTCAGGTTCGCGACGTACGCCGCATGGTGCTTGTCGTGGTGGATCTCCATCGTCTGCGCGTCGATCGTCGGCTCGAGCGCGTCGAAGCCATAGGGCAAGTCGGGAACGCTGTACGCCATCTGCCTGACTCCTCTCTTCAGGGCCGGTCTCGGCTTCGGAGAAGGATATGCTCCTCGGCGTTCCGTCCCGAGCCAGAAGGAGCCGCCGGATGCCGAATTTCGTAGAGATCGGGCCACGCGAGCTGAAGCCGGCGCTGCGCGAACTCGACGGGATCTCGCGGACGACGATCGACGCCCATTACCGGCTCTACCAGGGCTACGTGGCGAAGCGGAACGAGATCCTCGGGAAGCTCGAGAGCGTCGATCTGTCGGCGGCGAACCAGGTCTATTCGGAGGTGAGGGCGCTCAAGGTCGACTTGAGCTTCGCGATCGGCGGGATCAAGAACCACGAGATCTACTTCGAGCACCTGGGGGGCGAGGGCGGCGATCCGGACGGCGGGTTCCGCTCGCTCGTCGACCGCGACTTCGGCTCGGCCGACGAGTGGCACGCCGACCTTAGGGCCTCCGGGATGGCAGGGCGCGGCTGGGCCTGGACGGCGTTCGACTGGGACGAAGGCCGCCTCTTCAACTACGTCGGCGACGCGCAGAACACGTTCCCCGTGTGGAACGCGACCCCGCTCGTCGCGCTCGACGTCTACGAGCACGCCTACTTCCTCGACTACCAGACCGACCGCGGCGCCTACATCGACGCGTTCTTCCGGAACCTCGACTGGTCCGTCGTGAACGGCTGGATCGCGGCCTACAGCATCCCGTCCGTCTAGCCGGCGGTCGTGTGAGACGCGATCGCAGCGACCGCGACGCGGACGCCGCCAAGGGTCGTTTCGCGATCGGGGTCGGCGCTCGAAGACGCGGGACTCGCGAATGACGGAATACCTCGTCGTTCCGGTCGCGTATCTGCTCGGGTCGCTGCCGTTCGGCTACTGGCTGGTCCGGATCTTCCGGGGCGAGGACATCCGGACGCGCGGGAGCGGGAACGTCGGCGCGACGAACGTCTTCCGCCTGTACGGAAGGCGACTCGGGATCGCGGTTGCGCTGCTCGACGTCACGAAGGGCCTCGCGGCGGCGCTCCTCGGTGTTGCCGTGGGCGGCGCGCTCGTCGGCGTGCTCGCCGGAGCGGCGGCGATGCTCGGCCATGCGCGTCCCGTCTTCCTGCGCTTCCAGAAGGGCGGGAAGATGGTCGCAACCGCGGGTGGGGCGGCTTTCGCGCTCGCCCCCCTGGCAGCGCTCTCGTGTGCCGCGGTCTGGCTCGCCATCTTCCTCGTCTTCCGCTACGCGTCCCTGGCGTCGATCGTGACGGCCCTCGCGCTCCCCTTCTTCACGTGGCTCTACGGCTACGAGTGGCCGATCGTCGTGTTCACGATGGCGGGGTCGACGGCGATCGTCGCTCTCCACCACCGCAACATCCGCCGCCTGTTCGCCGGGACCGAGCATCGCTTCGAGCTGCGGCGCCCGCACCGCGCCTGAGCGCCGCGCCGACCGGCTACGAGGACAGCCAGTCGGCGAGCGAGGTCTGGCGGCCCGGCTCGGCCGTCGCGAGCTCGGCGCGGAGCTCGCCGACGGTGCCGTAGCGCTCGGCGACGACGTCGTGCGTGTGGATGGTCTCGAAGTTGACCTGGCGGGAGAGGAGGAAGTCCGCGTCGTCGAGCGAGGGGAGCGCATCGATCGCACCACGCAGCGCATGCCGCACGGAGTCCTCGACGAAGCGCGGCCGGAGGTGGGCGTGCTCGACGACGAAGAGCTCGTCGGGCCGCTTCAGGAGGTCGTGGATGGGTGCGCTCATCGACTGCTCGGCGACGTCGACGAGGAGCTCCGCGTCGAGGTCCTGCTCCGTCCCGACGAGGAGCGTCGCACGTCCCCGCTGGTTATGCGTCGCGAGCGGGACGATCTCGAGGATGCGCTCGACGTCGCCCGGTTCGAAGCCCTCCTCGAGCAGACGCTCGCTCGCGTGGCCGCGAACCAAGCCCTGCGCGCACGGGCACGCGTTGATCCCCGTCGCCTCGACGCCGACGGCGCGGCGCGAGCCTGCCTCGGACGCCGCCGCGACTCCCCAGAGCGTCACCATCTCCTGCGTCTTGAGGCCGGTCACGGGCGTGCGGCGGTGGATCGGCCACTGCGCACGGATGGACACCTCGGCGCGCAGCGCTCGCTGACGCTCCACCACCCGGGTCGCGATCAGCTCGGCGAGCACCTCGACGAGGAGCGCCTCGCGCTCGACGACGACGTCGATCGCCTCCTCGAAGAGCTCCGGAAAGCGGGACATGTGCACGCCCTTCTGGTGAGCGGCCAGGTCGACCGTGCAATCGATCACCGCGGCCATGACCGTCTGGGCGTCGCCTCGTCGGATGCGGACGGCCTTCTGCACGCCGTTGACCCCGGCGCGGGAGAGCGCGAGGGCGATCTCGGGCGAGGACGCCTGGAGATCCTCGTCGATCCTCGCCACGCCGCTCACACGGCCACCGTACCAACGGGCCTGCTAGCGGAGGAGCCGGGAGAGCCGCCGGTCCTTGAGCAGCCGGTCCTGGGTCTGGCAGTGCGGGCAGTAGTAGATCGTGTGCTCCTCGAAGTCGACGCGTGCGATCGACGTCTCGCACACCGGGCAGGGGTCGCCCAGCCGGTTGTGGATCCGATACACGTCCGCGTCGCCCTTCCCCGCCTCGCGGAGCTCGAGCGCGCGCTCGAGGTCGTCCCGCATGGCCGTCCACAGGCGCTCCGTCTCCTCCGTGGACACGTCCGTCGAGAGCCGAAACGGCGAGAGCTGGGCGCGATGCAGGATCTCGTTCGCATGAGCGCGACCGATCCCGGCGAGTGCCCGCTGGTCACGGAGGAGCGGGTGGAGCTGGCGCCGCTCGCGGGCGAGGATCCCGGCGAAGGCGGCGAGGTCGAGATCGAGGGCGTCCGGCCCGAGATGCGCGAGATCGTCGCCGAGCCGCTCGGGCGTGACGAGCCACACCCCTGCGCGCTTCTTCTTCCCGGCCTCGGTGAGAACGAGCTCTCCTCCGTCGGCGAAGCGGAGGCGGAACATCGGCATCTTCGGCCCCTTTGCGCCGGGGCGTAGGTGGCGCAACCGGCCGGCGCTCATCAGGTGCACGCGGAGGACGAGCTCGCCGTCGTCGGTCGGGAAGAGGAGGTTCTTCCCGCGCCGGTGGGCGCCCGCGAAGCTCCTCCCCTCGAGCACGTCGAGCGCCGGCTCCGCGGTCTTCAGGGTCGCGATGTGCGCCGGCCCCGCGTGCTCGATCGGCGAGCGGGCGACGAGCGGCGAGAGCTCGCGCACCCAGGCCTCGACCTCCGGCAGCTCAGGCATCGAGGTGCGCCGCGGCGGGCACCGGCAGTCCTCCGAAGCCGACGTCCGGCTCGGGCTCGGTCGGCATGATCGCGATGCCCCGGACCGGCGACAGCGCGACGGGCAGGAAGCAGAAGCACGCTCCGATCGCCCCGACCCAGATCGTCGGATGGACGCCGATCCGCGACGCGAGCACGCCACCGACGACGGAGCCGAGCGGGATGGTGCCGAGGACGATGAACCGCCTGCTCGCGTTCATCCGCCCGAGCAGCCGTTCCGGGGTCAGGGTCTGGATGAGGCTCAGCCCGGTGATGTAGTAGATCGTGCTCCCCGCCGTCGAGAGCAGGAAGGCTGCGACGAAGAGCGGGATCGCCCTGCCTCCCGAGGCGAGCGGCACGAGGAGGAGCGGCGGCCCGAAGAGGACCGATGCGGCGACGATCGTCGGACCGACGCCGAGCCGGCGGCCGATCCGCGACGCGAAGAGCGCCCCCGCGAGACCGCCGACGCTCCCGAGCGTGATCACGAGGCCGATCACCGCGGGCGACATACCGAGGTTGCGCACCGCGTAGACGAGGATCACGGAGCCGACGAGGCTCCAGAAGAAGTTCGTTGCGCCCGTCGTCGCAGCCATCGGACGCCAGTAGCGGTGCCGGACGACGTACGCGAGGCCCTCCTCGAGCTCGCGGAGCATGTCCGGATGCTCGGCGGGCTCGGGCCTCGTCTCGTGGGTTCGGATGCGGAGGAGGAGCAGCGCCGAGCCGACGAAGCTCACGGCGTCGAGGAGGATCGCGTACGGCGCCGTGAGCACGCCGACGAGCACGCCGCCCACGCCCGGGCCTGCGATCTGAGCGCCGTTGCGGCTGACCTCGAGGAGTGAGTTGCCGGAGACGAGCTCGTTGCGGCCGACGAGTGCGGGCAGGTAGGTCTGGTACGCGACGTCGAAGGACACCGTCAGCGACCCGATCACGAAGCCCACGGCGAAGAGCTGCCAGATCGTGAGGACGCCGAACGCGTATGCGATCGGGACGGAGACGAGGGCGAGCGCTCTCCCCACGTCGCTCCAGATCAGGATCGGACGTTTCCGGAGTCGGTCGACCCAGACGCCCGCGGGAAGTGTGAGCAGGAGGAAGGGCAGAAACTCGATCCCGCTGAGGAGCGCCACCTCGAACGCGCTGGCGTCGAGCACGATGATCGCCGCGAGCGGGATCGCGAGCTGGGAGATCTGCGAGCCGAACTGGCTGATCGTCTGTCCGGACCAGAGCCGTAGGAAATCGCCGTGTCGCCAGAGCCCGGTGGTCGGCCACAGCGTCATGATCGGACAGTAGCCCGAGGTCGCTACGCCGGCCCGACGGCGGCCTGAGCGGCGAGGTCGCCCGCTGCCGCGGTCGCGGTGGGCTCGTCGGCGACGGGCTCCGGCATCTCGCGCAGGTGGCGCTGGGGGGAGAAGACGATCCAGAGGACGGCGAGCCCGCCTCCGATCGCACCTACGACCATCGTCTCCCGGAGCCCGATCGTGCTCCCGAGCACGCCGCCGGTCAGCGCGCCGAGCGGGATCGTCCCCCACACGATGAACCGCATCACGGCGTTCATCCGCCCCTGCAGCCGCGGCGGACAGATCGCCTGTCGGTAGCTGACCTGGACGATGTTGTAGACGACGACCGTGAACCCGAACAAGAGCTGCGCGAGGACGAGGAACGGGATCGCAGCGTTTCCGACGGGCGCGAAGGCGATCAGAAGGGTGGTGGGGCCGAAGAACGCCGCGCTCGCGATCGTCGTCATCCCGATCCCGAACCTCCCGGAAATGCGGGTCGCGGTGAGGGCGGCGACGAGCGAGCCGATGCTCCCGAGCGAGAGGGTGAGCCCGATCACGCCGGGCGAGAGGCCGAGCTCGCGGACGAGGAAGACGATGATGATCGCGAACGCGACGTTCGAGAAGAAGTTCGACGTGGCGGTGCAGCCCGCCTGGGCGCGCAGGTTCGGATTGGAGAGGACGAAGTGGAGGCCCTCCTTCAGCTCGGTCCAGAGGCCTGCCTTCTCCCCGTGCTCCTCGTGGGCTACCGGGCGCGGCTCTTCCTTGCGAATACCGAGGATGAAGAGCCCGGACCCGAGGAAGCTGATCGAGTCGACGAGGATCGCGTACGGCGCCGTGATGGCCTGGACGAGCAGGCCCGCGAACCCCGGCCCGGCGATCTGGGCCGAGGAACGGCTGATCTCGAGCTTGGAGTTGCCCTCGATGATTTGGTCGCGCTCGACGAGCGAGGGCAGGTACGACTGGTAGGAGACGTCGAAGAAGACGGTGCAGACTCCGACGAGGAAGCCGACGACGTAGAGCTGGCCGAGCGTGAGCACGTCGAGGACGTACGCGATCGGGATGCTCGCGAGGAGCGCGCCGCGCCCGAGGTCGCCAGCGATCAGGATCGGGCGACGCCGGAGCCGATCGACCCAGACGCCCGCGGGAAGGGTGAAGAGCATGAACGGGAGGAACTCGACGGTTCCGAGGAGGGCGACCTCGAACGCCGACGCGTCGAGGACGATCACCGCTGCGAGCGGGATCGCGAGCTGCGAGACCTGGGTCCCGAACTGGCTGACGGTCTCCGCCGACCAGAGCTTGAGGAAGTCGGGGTGACGCCAGAGGCCGCCCTTCGGCCAGAGGCTACGCATCGGGCGGAGGCAGGGTTGCCGGGGACGGATAGCTCGCAAGTGCGAGCCCGTACTGCTCGCCGTCGGGATCGTCCGCAGCCTGGAAGGCTGCGACGAGGGCATTCATCCGTTTCGAGATGCGCCGGACATCGGCCGGCTTCAACTTCGCGTGCGTGAGCGACGCGGTCGTGCCCGAATCGGACGAGTCACGCGGGACTTCGTCCGCGGCCTGGTGGAGCATGACCGCGGCCAGCGCGCCGGCGCCGATCGTGCCGGGCGGCGACTCGTCGGACTTGAGGATGTACAGGCGGGCGACGCGCCCGTAGTACCTCTCGGTCACCGCCCGGACACGGCGGGTTGCGACGACACGGATGAGGCCGACTCGCTCGAGCACCTTCAGGTGGTGGGCCACGGTCCCCTTCGGGGCGTCGAGAGCCGTGGCGAGCTCGGTCGTGCTGGCCGCCCGCTCGCGCAGGAGTTGGACGATGCGTGCCCGGAGCTGCCCGCCGAGAGCACGAAGCTGCTGCGGGTCGCTGACGATGAGCACGTCGTCGGCGTCGTAGTCGATGAGTTCAGAACGGTCGATAATCGTGGAACGTACGAAAAATCCCGACCATTGTCAACGGCGACTAGTCTCCGCCGCCGTGGAGCCCATCCTCGTCGAGGTCGTGCGCGGCGAGCTCGTCGAGGCCCGTCACCTCGTGCACGCCGTCGCCGTTCGGGACGGAGCGCTGGTCGGGGCAGCGGGCGATCCGGCGCTCGTCACGTACCTCCGCAGCTCGGCGAAGCCGATCCAAGCGCTCCCGCTCGTGCATGCCCGCGTGGATCTCACCGCCCCGGAGATCGCGATCGCGTGCGCGTCTCACCTCGCGCGCCTCGAGCAGCTCGGGCCGGTGCGGAGCCTGCTCGCGAAAGCGCCGGCGTCCGAGGACGAGCTCGAGTGCGGGCCGGATCCCACGCCCGTCGAGCACAACTGTTCGGGAAAGCATGCGGGGATGCTCGCGCTCTGCCGTGCGCAGCACTGGCCGAGCGCCGGCTATCGGCTGGCCGGCCATCCCTGCCAGGAGGCCATGCTCGCGGAGGTCGCAGCCGCGGCGGAGGTCGAGCCCGGGGCGATCGCAACCGCCGTCGACGGCTGCGGTGTCTTGACCTTCGGGCTTCCGCTCGAGCGGATGGCGCACGCGTTCTCGCGTCTCGAGGGGCTCGAGGGCGGCCGCCGGGTCGCGGACGCGATGCGCGAGCTCCCCGAGCTCATCCGCGGTCCGCGAGCGGCGGACACGATGCTCATGCAGACGCTGCCGGGCTGGATCGCGAAGGGAGGGGCCGAGGGCCTCCTGTGCGCGGCGTCCCCGGACGGCCTGGGCGTCGCCCTCAAGGTGGAGGACGGGAACACACGGGCGGTTCGAAGCGGACTCGCCGAGTTCCTCGGACGACTGGGCGTCGACACCGGAGACCTCGGCGTCGTCCAGCTCGAGAACAGCCGTGGCGAGAGAGTCGGCGAGCTTCGTGCCCTCTGATGCGAACGCCTGAGCGGGACATGTCCGTTCGGGCCTTCCCAAAATCGGCCGAGTCGGATTAGGATGCGCGCGCCCCGAGCGGTGATGGGGTGAGTCGGGAACAGGCGGACCGGCTCTCGGCAGTGGTAGGTAGGTCGGCATCCGTTCGAGCGCGAGAGGAGAGAGCCACGACCATGCTGTCCGTCGAGATCGCCCTCCCAGACGTGGAGGAGCTGAACCGCCTGATCGAGCAGGGCCTCGAGAAGGGATTCCTCACCTACGACGAGATCGTCACGGGGCTCGAGGAGGTCGAGCTCACGAAGGAGCAGGTCGAGGACTTCTACGCGTACCTCATCGACCACTCGGTCGAGCTCGTGGAGGGCGTCGAGCACAAGGCGCTTCCACACGACGAGGTCGCGTCTCCGGTGGCAGAGGACGAGAAGGCGGCTCCGAAGCTCGACCTCACGGTCGAGCCCTCGCTCGACTCGCTCCGCCTCTACCTGCGTGAGATCGGCAAGGTGCCGCTCCTCACCGCCGACCAGGAGGTCTCGCTCGCAAAGCGGATCGAGCGAGGCGACATGGCGGCGAAGCAGCACATGATCGAGGCGAACCTGCGGCTCGTCGTCTCGATCGCGAAGGGCTACCTCGGTCGCGGGCTCTCGTTCCTCGACCTGATCCAGGAGGGCTCGCTCGGGCTCATTCGCGCCGTCGAGAAGTTCGACTACCGCAAGGGCTACAAGTTCTCGACGTACGCCACGTGGTGGATCCGTCAGGCGGTCACGCGCGCGATCGCCGACAAGGCGCGGACGATCCGGATCCCCGTGCACATGGTCGAGAAGCTGAACAAGGTCGTCCACATCGAGCGCCAGCTCGTGCAGCGGCTCGGCCGCGAGCCGGACGCGGAGGAGATCGCCGAGGAGCTCGACATCGCCCCGGAGGAGGTACGCGAGATCCTCCGCATGTCGCAACTCCCCGTCTCCCTCGAGAAGCCGATCGGCGAGGAGGAGGACTCCTCGCTCGGCGACCTCGTCCCGGACGAGCAGGCCGAGTCGCCGTTCGACACCGCCTCGCTCTCGCTCCGTCGCGAGGACGTCGAGCTTGCCCTGTCGGCGCTCCCGGAGCGCGAGCGACGCGTCATCGAGCTCCGCTACGGGCTCGACGGGTCGCCGCCGTGCACGCTCGAGGAGGTCGGGCGGGCATTCGGCGTCACGCGCGAGCGCATCCGGCAGATCGAGAACAACACGCTCAAGAAGCTCGAGTCGCTCCCCGAGGCACAGGGCCTGAAGGACTGCGTCTAGGCCGGGCGACGCTCGCGCCTGCCCCCACTGCCGTGAGCGACGGACGCCTCACTCTCCCCGACGGCCGCACCCTCGCCTGGCGCGAGTACGGCCCGTCCGGCGGCCGGCCGGTCTTCAGCTTCCAGGGCACGCCCGGCTCGCGGTTCAACCGGCATGCGCACGAGGAGTCGTACGAGCGCCTCGGCGTCCGGCTGATCGTCGCCGACCGCCCGGGGTACGGCGCATCGACCCGCCTGCCGGGACGGGGGATCTCCGTCTGTGCCGACGACGCCGCGGAGCTTCTCGACCACCTCGGGCTCGAGCGCGTTCACGCGACCGGGGGGAGCGGAGGTGGTCCGCACGTCCTCGCGTTCGCCGCCCGTCATCCCGGGCGCGTCCGAGCGGTGACGGTCGTCGTCGGCGCAGCTCCCGTGGAGGAAGAGGACACGGCCGCGATGATCGGCCTCAACCGAGCCGGCTGGTACGCGGCGCGCGAGGGGTGGGACGCGGTGGCCGAGCTCCTCACTCCGGTGCGCGAGCAGGTGCTCGAGGATCCGCTCGGGCAGTTCCGCGCGATCATGGACGCGGCGCCCGACCGGGACCGGGAGGTCATGGACGACCCGGCCTGGCAGAAGGTGCTCGTCGAGTCGGTGACCGAGGCGCTCCGACCTGGGGTGGAGGGCTGGGCGGACGAGGCGCTGGCGCTGCTCGGTGACTGGGACTTCGACACGTCGGAGGTCGAGTCCGCCGTCACGTGGTGGCATGGGGAGCACGATGCGAACGCTCCCGTCGCCGCCGTGAGGCGGCTGCTCGCCGGTATGGACGGCGTGGATCTCCGCGTCTGGGCCGACGCGGGCCATCTCGAGCCGTTCCACCGCTTCGACGAGATCATGTCCGAGCTCCTCGCGCGCTGAGCCCAGCGGACGACGCGCCGGAGCCGAGCTGTCTAGCGTTCGACCCGTGCGTATCGAGTACGTCGGGCATGCGACGGTCGTCGTCGACCTCGACGGAGTCCGGCTCGTCACCGACCCGCTCCTGCGCCGACGCGTCGTCCATCTGCGCCGCTCGGCCGCGGTGGACGCCCGCGCGTTCCGCGGCGTCGACGCGGTCCTGATCTCGCACGCGCACCACGATCACCTCGACCTGCCCTCACTCGCGAAGCTCGGAAAGAGCCTTCCGGTCGTGGTGCCGAAAGGCCTGGGCGGGCTCCTGCGGAAGCGGCGATTCGAGAGCGTCGTCGAGGTGGAGGAGGGCGAGGTGCTGCGGATCGGCGCGCTCGAGATCCGCGCCGTCCACGCCGAGCACGAGGACACACGCGGGCTGTTCGGGGCGAAGGCGCAGCCGCTCGGGTACGTGATCTCCGGGTCACGCTCCGTCTACTTCGCCGGCGACACCGACCTCTTCGACTCGATGTCCGAGCTCGCGGCGCCCGACGTCGCCCTCATCCCGATCTGGGGCTGGGGGCCTACTCTCGGGAGCGGCGGTCACCTCGATCCGAAAGGTGCGGTCGAAGCGCTCCGGCTGATTCGCCCGCGGGTCGCGATCCCGATCCACTGGGGCACGTACTCGCCGATCCATCTCGGGCTCCGGGGGTCGCCCGCGTTCCTGCGCATTCCGGCGGTCGACTTCGCGGTGGCGGCGGCCGAGCTCGCGCCGGACGTCGAGGTACGCGTGCTGGCGCCGGGCCAGGGCACGGAGATCGACTGAGTCGTCACGCCGCGGGGAGGAGCTCGGCCTCGCCGAGCGCTCCGAGCGTGCGCTCGCGGATCGAGCTCCCGATCAGGCCGACATCCGCACCGGGCGGCGCGTGGGCGACGACCGTCAGCCAGACGACCTTCTCGCCGACGTCGCTCACGCGGACCGAGATCGCGAGGCCGCGGGCCTCCTCGGCGTCCGACGCGGCCTCGAGGACGATGCGCCGTGCGTCCGCGACCGGGGTGCGGATCCCGATCGGCACGACGACCGTGACGATCCGCCGCGGATCTCCGACGGAACGGTTCACGAGCATCGTCGAGACCATGTTCTGGTTCGGGACGTACACGTGGCGGTCCTCGTCCGTGACGAGCGTCGTATAGCTCAGCGTCACCTCGGAGACGACGCCCGTCTGGTCGCCCACGGTGATGCGGTCGCCGAGGCGGACGGGCTGCGTGATCGCGAGCAGCACACCCGAGCCGAGGTTGCCCAGAGGCGTCGAGAGGGCGACGCCTGCGATCACCGCGAGGACCGCGCTCGACGCGAGGAACGCCTTCGCGACCTCCTCCGTCACCGTGAAGATCGAGAGCACGCTCCAGGCGCCGACCAGCACGATCAGCGCGATCACGACGCGGAGGAGGAAGCTGAACGTCGTCCGGCGGCGCGCGGCGACGGTCGGATCCTTCTCGGCGAGCTGGCGCTCGTAGCGGTTGAACGCGAGGCGGAACGCGAAGCGCACGACGAGCACCACGACGATCCAGACGCCGGCGAGAACGAGGGCCTGAGCGACCTTGCCGTCCATGCCGGGACTGTTCGGCGCCGACGCGCCCGAGCCTGCCGCTGCTACGAGCCGGAGAGGACCTGGGCCTTTGCGGCCGCGTACTCCTCGTCCGTCAGCGCGCCGCTCGAGTGGAGCGTTGCGAGCTGCTGCAGCCGCGAGGACACATCCGTTGCGGGAACGGCCGCCGCCGCCGCTGCGGCGGTCTGCGCCGAGCGCTGCCTTCTCGCGTCGAACCAGCCCGAGACGCTCGTACGCGCCTGGCCGATGAGGGCGGGGGCGCCCGCGTCGGGGAACTCGCGCAGCGTCTGCGAGCGGGTGACCTCGATCCAGACGGCGATCAACGCGAGGAAGAGGAGGTCGAACAGGTACCGGGTCGTGTCCGAGACGCTCCCGGTGAGGAGCAGGATCCCGGCGATGACGGCGAGCCCGACGTACGGCCAGACGCGCTCGCGGAGGGCGGGGGCGAGGTAGCCCCTCGACTCCAGTGCCCGACGTCCCGGCCCCGCGAGCCAGGCGGCGATCACGAACAGGAGCCCGATCACGACGAACCACTTGAAGGAGGCGCGCATCAGCACGGTGACGATGTCCCAGGCGTCACTCGCCGCGCGCCGCGTGTCGTGGTCCTTCACGAGCGAGTCGACGACGTAG
Source organism: uncultured Actinomycetes bacterium (assembly GCA_963708265.1). Classification (GTDB taxonomy): domain Bacteria; phylum Actinomycetota; class Thermoleophilia; order Gaiellales; family Gaiellaceae; genus GMQP-bins7. The sequence goes on from CAVPSC010000001.1 coordinate 828,755, forward strand.
TTGCCCGTTACCCTCTCGGCGACGAGCCCAAGTGCGCCGACGACGAGGATCGTGACACCGATGCCGCGAACGGCCTTGCGGCGCCGATCCGAGCCGGCGAGCCAGAAGGCGAGCCCGAACGCGAGGAGCGTGAGGATGGGCAGGACCCAGGCGAGCGTCTTCAGCAGCTCGAAGCCGTTCTGCGCGACGCTCAGCTGGTCGGAGCGGAGGATCACGATCCGGCCTGCGTTCGCGGGCACCTTGTCGGCGATCTGCTGTCCGATGCCGATCCGGTCGGCGGCGTCGAGGATGATCTGGCGCAGGTTCAGCGTGACCACGCCGTTCTCGGTCGAGACGTTCGGCCCTCCGCCCGAGAGGACCTGTACGAGGGTCTTGTGCGACTCCTCGACCGCCTGGGCGAAGAGCCGCTGGACGGCCGGCTGCTCGAGCGCGCGGTCGACGATCGTGTACGCCGCCTGGCGGAGCGCCGCGCTCGCGGGGCCGGCGAGCGACTGCACGTCCTTCGGCAGTTGCTTCTGGATCTCGGCCTGGACGTCGACCGAGGCGTACAGGTCGTCGACAGCCCGCGTGGCGATCGCCTGTCGGATCCGGGGATTCTGGGTCAGGCTCGTGCTGGTCCCCACGAAGACGCTCGTGTTCAGGGCCACTCGGTTGACCCAGATCGCGAACGTGCTCAGCAGCAGGAGGATTCCGGCGACGACGAGGACCGCGTAGTACGAGATCGACCGGATGCGACCCCGCCGTCGTACGCTCTGCTGCGCAGCGGCGGTCGGCGCACTCGCTTCCGTCATCATCCCTCCTCGCCTGGCGCCCGCTCGAGCTCGAACGCCGAGTGCAGGGCCCGCACGGCGCGCTCGAGCTCGGCGCGAGCGACCATGCACGAGATCTTGATCGGGGAAGTCGAGATCATTCGGATGTTCACCTTCTCGTCCGCGAGCGTCCGGAACATACGCGCTGCCACGCCCGGATGCGAGCGCATTCCCGCTCCGACGAGCGACACCTTCCCGAGATCGGCGATCTCGTCGACGTGGACCGGGCCGATCAGCTCCTGCGCACGCTCGAGCGCGCGGCGGGTGGCCGGCACGTCGTCCTCGGGGACGGACAGCGAGAGCTCGACCATGCCGTGCGCGACGTTCTGCAGGATCGTGTCGACGTTGGCGTGCTCCTCCGCGATCGCGTCGAAGATCGCGGCCGCGGATCCGGGCCGGTCGGGGACGCCGGAGAGGACGAAGACGACCTCGTCGTCGGACTGCGTCACCGCGGAGACGATCGCCTCCTCCATTCCCGCTACCTCCTGGACCCGGGTCCCGGGCTCGTCGGAGAACGTGGAGCGGGCGTGGATCGGAACGCCGCGCGCCCGCGCGATCTCGACGGCACGGAGCATGAGCACCCTCGCCCCCGATGCTGCCATCTCGAGCATCTCCTCGTAGGAGACGACGTCCAGCTTGCGCGCCTCGGGGACCCTCCGCGGGTCGGCGGTGAACACTCCGGGGACGTCCGAGTAGATCTCGCAGGTCGCGTCGAGGGCCGAGGCGAGCGCCACCGCAGTCGCGTCCGTTCCGCCGCGCCCGAGCGTCGTGATGTCCATCGTGTCGCGCGAGAAGCCCTGGAAGCCGGCAACGAGCACGATCTTGTGCGCGTCGAGCGCCTCGACGATGCGCACGGGCGTGATCTCTCGGATCTTCGCCTTCGTGTGGACGGGGTCGGTGATGATCCCCGCCTGCGAGCCGGTGAACGAGACCGCCTCGTGACCGAGGTCGTGCACGGCCATCGCGACGAGCGCGCAGGCGATGCGCTCGCCGGTGGAGAGCAGCATGTCGAGCTCACGCGGGTTGGGCTCCGGCGAGACACCGCGGGCGAGCTCGAGCAGCGAGTCCGTCGTGTGTCCCATCGCGGAGACCGTTCCGACCACGCGCGCCCCGGCCTCGTGGGCCTCGACGAGCCGCCGCGCGACGTGCCGGATCTTGTCGGGGTCGGCGACGGACGAGCCGCCGAACTTCATGACGACGGTCTGGGAAGCCGGCTCGGGGAGCGCGCTCACGACTCCGAGCCGTGCACGACGTGGACGTTGACGTCGCCCGTCCCGAACGTCCCGAAGAGCCGGAGCCAGAGCGGCAGGTACATCTCCAGCGCCCGCGCGCCGGCTATGTCCCCGAGGTCGACGATCCGCTCGCGCGGCCAGCCGAAGCTCACGAGCAGCTCGGAGACGTGCGCCTTCGCGTTCGCGTCGTTTCCGCAGACGAAGACGTCGTGCTCGCCCGGGACACGGCCCGGGTCGATCATCACGTTGACGTTGACCGTGTTCAGCGCCTTGACGACGCGCGTGTCGGGAAGCGCGCGCTGGATCTGCTCGCCCACGCTGTCGGTGTTCGAGACGGAGAGCGTCGGCGGCATCCCCTGCGAGAAGTCGAGCGGGTTGGAGACGTCGACGAGCACTTTGCCCACAAGGCTCTCCTGCGGCACGGTGCCGATCGCCTCGAGCGAGGCGACGCCGGCGGTGCAATTGAAGGCCATCTCGCCGAACGCGGCGGCCTCGGCGAACGTCCCCTGCGCGGCGTGCTCGCCGGTGCCGGCCACCCACTCTGCTGCCTGCTCGTTGTCGGGCGTCCGCGAGCCCATCGTCACGTCGTGGCCGAGCTCGACGAGCTTCGTCGCGATGGTGCGTCCGACGGTCCCGGTCCCCAGAACACCGATCCTCACGGCTCCTCCTTGGTGGTCGCTCGCGGTTCGACGGCGATAAGCATGCACGGCCCGGGCTATCGTTGCCGCGGTGCCGAGGAAGGTGATGCTGATCGGGCTCGACTGCGCCGAGCCGTCGCTCGTCCTCGAGCGCTGGCGGAACGAGCTTCCCACGATCTCGGGGCTGGTCGAGCGCGGGACGTCCGGCCGGCTGACCTCCGTCATTCCGCCGATCACCGTGCCCGCTTGGTCCTGCATGATGTCGAGCCGGACGCCCGGCGACCTCGGCGTCTACGGGTTCCGCAACCGTTCCGACCACACCTACGACGGCGGCTTCATCGCCACGAGCACGGCGATCGAGGCGCCTCGACTCTGGGATCTCGTGACGCGTGCGGGAGGCTCGTCGATCGTGCTCGGCGTGCCGGGCACGTACCCGCCGCGACCGCTCAAGGGCGTCATGGTCAGCTGCTTCCTGACCCCGTCGCTCGACAGCCGCTACACGTACCCCGCCGGGCTGCGCGACGAGGTGAGCGAGGTCGTCGGCGAGTACCTGTTCGACACGAAGGACTTCCGCACCGACGACAAGGAGTACCTCCTGCGCCAGGTCTACGAGATGACCGACAAGCGGTTCGCGCTCGCGGAGCACCTGCTCGCGACGCGTCCCTGGTCGCTCTTCGCGATGGTGGAGATGGGGCCCGACCGCATGCACCACGGGTTCTGGAAGTTCATGGACCCGGAGCATCGGAAGCATGAGCCCGGAAGCCTGTACGAGAGCGCGATCCTCGACTACCACCGCCATCTCGACGGGCTCGTCGCGCGCCTGCTCGAACAGGCGGACGACGACACGGTCGTCTTCGTCGTCTCGGACCATGGCGCGAAGCGCCTCGACGGCGGGATCCGGATCAACGAGTGGCTCCGTCGGGAGGGGCTCCTGAAGACGCTCTCCGAGCCGAGCGGCGTCTCCTCGCTTCGCGAGGTCGGCGTCGACTGGCCGCGGACGACGGCCTGGGGCGAGGGCGGCTACTACGCGCGCGTCTTCCTGAACGTCGAGGGCCGCGAGCCCGACGGCGTGGTGTCGCCCGAGGACTACGAGTCCGTGCGCGACGACCTCGCGCACCGCATCGCCGCGATCCCGGACGACGCGGGGCGACTGATCCCGACGACGGTCTACAAACCCGAGGAGCTGTACGAGGACCCGCAGGGCGTCGCGCCGGATCTCATCGTCGTCTTCGGCGACCTCCTCTGGCGCTCGGTCGGGACGATCGGCGGCGACGAGGGCGTCCAGACGCTCGAGAACGACACCGGTCCCGACGACGCGAACCACGCGCAGGACGGTCTCTACGTCGTGGCCGGTCCCGGGATCGAGGCGAACGGCTGCGCGGACGCGCACCTGCTCGACATCGCCCCGACGGTCCTCGAGTTGCTCGAGATCGAGGTTCCGGCGGACATGCGCGGGTCGAGCCTCGTCCGTGAGCTCGCCGCGCGCTGAGGCGGCTCCCGCGAGCCGAGGTCGGCCCGGGCGCGAAAGCACCCGTCACTAGAATCGGCGCGCCGTGAACGTCGTCGTCTACGTCTCCGACGCCCTCCGAGCCGACCATGTCGGCTGCTACGGCGCACGCTTCGTGAACACCCGGACGATCGACGAGCTCGCTGCGGGCGGCGTCCGGTTCGACCAGGCCGTCAGCGCAGCGCCGTGGACGGCGCCGTCGATGACGTCCATGGTCACGGGCGTCTACCCGCATCACCACGGCTACCTGCACTGGGACGCGGCGCTCGACCCGGGCATCGAGACGCTCTTCGGCGCGTTCGCGGCGGCGGGGCACGAGGTCGGGACGTTCGTCTTCGACCGCGACTACCTGTTCCGCGATCTCCCGGCCGCGAACGTGCTCGGGACGAGCGAGACGCTCGACGGCGCGCTCTCCTGGCTGCAAGAGAACCGCACGCGGCCGTTCCTCCTCTTCCTCCACAGCTGGGCGACGCACATGCCCTACACCGTCCTCCACTCGGAGCGGGCCGACTGGCGCGCCGCCAAGCGCGAGGTGATCGAGGGAATCCAGGCCGACTCCGCGTTCGCGCTCGAGGCCACCCGCGAGGCGTACCGGCAGGCCGTCGAGCGCCAGTCCGAGGTCCTCGTCGCCTCGCTCCTCGAGGAGCTCGAGAGCCTCGGTCTCCGCGAGGAGACTGCGATCGCGTTCCTCTCGGACCACGGCGAGTCCTGGGGTGAGCGCTGCTCCGACAAGACGTCGGTCCAGGGCGTGTACCACATGCACGGCGCCACGCTCGCGGACGAGATCGTCCAGGTGCCGCTGATCCTCTCCGCGCCCGGACGGCTCGACTCCGGCATCGTCTTCTCGCAGGTCCGGAGCGTCGACCTGGCTCCGACCCTGGTCGAGCTCGCCGGGCTTCCCGCCCTCGAGTGCGATGGTGCTTCGCTCCTCCCACTTGCCTCGGGCAAAGAGGAGGGCGATCGCCCGGGCGTGATCGCGGGCACGGACGCGGGAGCGCTGTCGCAGCTCTGCGTGCGCATGCCTCCGTGGAAGCTCGTCGTCGAGGTCGAGAGCGGCGACGAGCAGGCGTACAGGCTCGACATCGATCCCCGCGAGCTCGAGAGCCGACCGGAGGACGTGCCGCCCGAGCTCCGCGACTTCCTGTACCGGGAGCTCGAGAGCGCGGAGCGGAGCGAGCTCTCCGAGGAGGAGGAGGCGACGGTCGCCCGGCGCCTCTCCGACCTCGGCTACCTGTGACGATGGGCGGTCTCGCTGCCTTCTACGAGCGGATGTTCTTCATCCGCCGCTTCGAGGAGACGCTCCTCGACCTCTTCTCCCAGGGGAAGCTCGTCGGCACCACGCACACGTACATCGGGCAGGAGGCGAACGCCGTCGGCGTCATCGACCACCTCGAGCCGGAGCGCGACATCGTCTTCTCGAACCACCGTTGCCACGGCCACTACCTCGCGTTCACGGGCGACGCGTTCGGGCTCCTCTCCGAGGTGCTGGGGAAGGCGACCGGGACGTGTGGCGGCAAGGGCGGAAGCCAGCACCTGCACCGCGGGAACTTCTACTCGAACGGCGTGCTCGGGAGCATCGTCCCCGTGGCGACCGGGATCGCGCTGGCCGAGAAGCGGAAAGGGACCGGCGCTGTCTCGACGGTCTTCCTCGGCGACGGGACGCTCGGCGAGGGCGTCACGTACGAGTCGCTGAACATGGCCTCGCTGTGGAGCCTCCCCGTCCTCTTCGTCGTCGAGGACAACGGCTACGCGCAGTCGACGCCAGTCGAGTTCGCGCTCGCGGGCTCGATCCGGGCGCGCGGCGAAGCCTTCGGGGTCGCGACCGACGAGCTGGACACGACCGACGTCGAGGAGATCCACGACGCGGCCGGGCGCGCTGTCGCACGGATCCGCGAGACCGGCGAGCCGTTCTTCCTCGTCCTCCACACGTATCGCTTCAGCCCGCACTCGAAGGGCGACGACAACCGCGACCCGGCCGAGATCGAACGACGCCGCGAGCGCGACCCGCTGGTCGTCGCGGGCGCACACCTCGGCGACTCCGAGCGCCGTGCGATCGAGGACGCGTGCGAGGAGCGCCTCGCAAAGACGGTCGCCGACGCGGAGGCGGCTCCCGCCGCGGAGCCCGAGGTCGCATGAGCGACCGCCCACTTGAGCGCTGCGTCCAGGTGCTGAACGACGCGTTGCACGAGATCCTCGCGGCTCGCGACGACGTCGTCCTCCTCGGCGAGGACGTGCTCGATCCTTACGGCGGCGCCTTCAAGGTCACGCAGGGACTGAGCGACCGGTACCCCGACCGGGTGCTGACGACGCCGATCAGCGAGGCGTCGCTCTTCGGGGTTGCCGCGGGCATGGCGCTCCGCGGGCAGCGGCCGATCCTCGAGATCATGTTCGGTGACTTCGTCGCTCTCGGCCTCGACCAGATCGTGAACGGGATCGCGAAGTTCCGCGAGATGTACGACGACCAGGTCACCGTCCCGCTCGTCGTCCGCACCCCCATGGGCGCCCGCCGCGGCTACGGGCCGACGCACAGCCAGTCGCTCGAGAAGCTCCTGCTCGGGATCCCGAACATCTGTGTCATCGCGGCGAGCGAGATCCACGACCTCCGGGCGCTGCTCGTCGCAGCGGTCGATGACGACCGGCCGGTGTTCGTGATCGAGAACAAGCTCATGTACGGACGCCCGAACAGGCGGCCGGCGGACGGCCACGTCGGCGAGCTCGCGGCCCGCGAGACGGAGGCGGCGTACCCGGCGGTCTCGCTCTCGGGCGACGGCTTCTCGGAAGGCGCGGCGACGATCGTGACGTACGGCGGGATGACGCCGATCGCGCTCGAGGCGGCGACGGAGCTCGTCCTCGAGCACGAGATCTTCTGCGAGGTCGTCGTGCTCTCGCAGCTCCTGCCACTCGACCTCGACCCGGTCCTCAAGTCCGTCGCACGCACCGGCGCGCTCGTCACCGCCGAGGAGGGCACGCTCACGGGCGGCATCGGCGCGGAGATCGCGGCGCGGGTGCAGGAGCTCGCCTGGAGCGATCTCCGGCAGCCGATCAGGCGCGTCGCCGCGCGCGACGGGATCGTCCCGTCGGCGCGCCCGCTCGAGGACGCGATGCTGCCGAGCGCACGCGACCTCGTCGACGCGGTCGTCGCGCTCGAGGCCGTGAGGAGCTGAAGCTCGGCGCGTGCTCGAGATCGTCCTGACCCGCGAGGACGCGAACACGGAGTACGCGCTGCTCTCCGAGTGGCTCGTCGAGGACGAGACCGAGGTGGGGCGCGGCCAGGCGGTGTGCGTCGTCGAGACGACCAAGGCGACGGTCGAGATCGACGCTCCCGGGACGGGAACGATCGTCCAGCTCTATGCGGAGGGCGTCGAGATCGAGCTCGGGCGGACGATCGCCTACGTCGCGGAGTCGGCCGACGAGGTCGCAGCCGCCCGGGCGGGTGCAGCCGGTGCCGCTCTGCCCGATCCGAAGCCGGCGCTGGGTGGAGGCCAAAACGTGACGAAGAAGGCGGCGGCGCTCGCGGAACTCCACGGCGTCGACCTCTCCCTGATCGACAAGCGCGGGTTCGTCACCGAGAAGGACGTGGAGGCGCTGATCGCGACCCGGGCGACCGCCGAGCCCGCCTCGGAGCGACCGCTCCTCGCGGGCGTCTCGACGGAAGGCGTGACCCTGCCCGACGAGTTCGCGCTCGACGAGACCGTCGGCGTGCTCGACGCCGGCTTCCTCGACGAGCTTCGCGTCGACCCGGACGCGTTCCGTCGGCTCCCCTCGGAGCAGAAGTGCGCGGCCTATCGCGACGCCGGGGCGCTCGTGGGGGATGGCGTCGTCCTCGGCGAGGACGTGCTCCTCGACGCGCCGAGGATCGTCCTCGGCGACCGCGTCGCGATCGACGAGCGCGCGACCGTGCGCTGCCTGGAGGTCTTCGCGGTCGGTGCGGCCACTCGCTTCGGCCCCGGCCTCGAGGTCGTGTGCCGCCGCGCATTCTTCGGAGCCGGAATCCATGCCGGCCGCGCCGTCCGGTTCGGTGGCGGCGGGCACCGCGACCCGTGGGCGATCCTCGCGGTCGGCGACCTCACGTTCCTCGGGGACGAGATCTTCGTGAACGTCTGCCGCCCCGTCCTCATCGGGCGCGAGGTGTTCCTGACCATGCGGGCGATGATCGTCACGCACAACATCGGGCACTCGGTCCTCGAGGGCTTCGAGAACCGCTTCGCGCCGGTCGTGCTCGAGGATCGCTCGCAGATCGGTCTCGGCACCGTCGTCTACGCGGACTGCCGCGTGGGCGCGGAGGCGATCGTCGCGTCGAGCTCGTACGTGGTCGGCGACGTGCCTCCCGGCGCCTTCGCGATCGGAGTGCCTGCGAAGGTGACCGGCAGCGCGAAGCACGGGCTCTCGCGCGGCCGCCAGATCGAGCTCGGCCGCCACCTGATCGACGATCTGCATGACCTCCTCTCGCTCCGTGGCCACGACGTGTCCGCCGTGGCGGGCGAGGGCGACGCGCACGGCTTCGAGCTCGCGCACGACGGGCGCGTCGCGCGGATCCTGTTCAGCCCTGCGCTTACCGACGGCCCCGAGCCCGCGGGAGCCGACGAGGTCGTGTGCCTGACGCTCGACGCGCGTCTCGGCGAGCTTCCTGGCGGCGTCGCGGTCCTCGACCTCCTCGCGCGGCGGCTGCACGGCGAGGGTGGCGTCGTTCTCGACTCGGTCCGCGAGTTCTGCCGGAGGCGCGGAATCCGGCTCGAGCCGGGGCCTTGGCGCTACCCCGGCGGGCTCGTCTAGCCGGCTCCGATACCTCGTTAGGCTCTGGGCTCCATGGACCCGAACACCGTCCCCGAGCGACTCGCCCAGCTCGCGCTCTTCACGGACCTCCGCTGGCCGGAGCTCGAGGCCGTCGCGCACACGTTCGAGGAGCACGTCTTCGGCGAGGGCCAGCGCGTGCTGCGGCAAGGGCTCTCGGGCGGCGCGTTCTACATCGTCCTCGAAGGCGAGGCGACGGTTCTCGTCGACGGCTCGGAGCGCGCCCGCTTCGGACGCGGTGAGTTCTTCGGGGAGATCTCGGCGCTGACCGGAGATCTCCCGACGGCCGACGTGCGCGCCGAGACGTTCCTCCGCTGCCTCGCGCTCCCTGGGCCGCAGCTCGAGCCGTTCCTCCTCGAGCACCCCACGGTGATGCTGCGGATGCTGCAGGCGGAGGCGAGACGCCTGCGCGACTCCAACCGGTGGGAGTGAGCGGCGAGACGCCGTTTCCCCCTGGCGACTACGACGTCGTCGTGGTCGGCAGCGGTCCCGGCGCGCTGCAGACGAGCTACTTCCTCCGCCGCTACGGCGTCACGCACGCGGTCCTGTCGGCGGACGACGCGCCCGGCGGCATGTTCAGGCGGTTCCCGCTCTTCGAGCGGCTGATCAGCTGGACGCACGTCACGGCCGACGTGCCGCACTCGAGCCGCGAGTTCGAGGCGCACGACCAGAACAGCCTCGTCGCGGACGAGCCCGAGCTGCGGGCGCTCGTCGCGCGGAGGATCGGCGAGGACCGGCGGCGCCCGGCGCGCGAGGAGATGGAGGCGGGCCTTGCGGCCTTCGCCGAGAGCGCCGGCATCGCCGTGCGCTACGGGTGCGCGTGGGAGGCGACCCGGATGGACGGCGACCGCTTCGTGCTGGAGACACCGGACGGCGAGTACCGCTGCCGGGCAGCAGTCTTCGCGATCGGCATGACCGAGCCGTGGATACCGACGATCCCGGGTCTCGAGGTCGGACACCACTACGTCCACCTGTCGAGCCCGGGCGACCGCTACCGCGACCGGCGCGTGGTCATCGTCGGCAAGCGGAACTCCGCGTTCGAGGTCGGCGAGGGGATCCTCCGCCAGGGCCTCCGCGAGCTGACCCTCGTCTCGCCGCGTGCCCCCGATCTGGGTCGCCTCGCGCGCTCGCCGCTTCGACCCTGGTACCTGACCCCGTACGACGAGCACGTCCGCGGCGCCCCCGGGCGCTACGTGCTGAACGCGTCGCTCGAGCGGATCGAGCGCAGGGCCGCGGGGTATCGCGTCCACGTCGCCGACCCGACGCTCGCCGAGCCCCTCGTGCTCGAGGCGGACGACGTCATCGCCGCGACCGGGTTCCAGGCGCCGCTCCGCGACCTTCCGAAGCTGGGCGTGGCGACGGTGCTCGACGGGAGGCTGCCCGCGCTGACGCCGCTCTTCGAGAGCATCACCGTTCCTGGGATCTTCTTCGCCGGGAACGTGACGCAGGCGTCGCAGGGGCTTCGCAAGCACGGAGTCGCGAGCGTGTCCGGCATGGTCTGCGGGTTCCGCTACAACGCGCGGATCCTCGGCCGCCACCTGGCGGAGACCGTCTCGGGCGCGGCGCCGAGCCGGGAGGTCCTCGCGCCCGACCGCGTCGTGCCGTACCTCGTCGGCGAGCTCGATCGCGCGCCAGAGCTCGCCATCCAGAAGGGCTACCTCGCTCGCGTCCTCCGACCCGGCGACGACGGGATCGTGGACGACGGCATCCTCCCGCTCGAGGTCTTCGTCGACGACGACGGAGACGGCGTCGCGGCCACGATCGAGTTCGACGTGGACGAGACGATCCGGCCGGTCGTCTACGTCCGCCACCGCGGGGAGCTCCGCGAGGTCGCGCTCCCGCCGCATCCGCTGCGCCGCTACGACGCGCTCGCGTACCGGGAGGTGCTCGACGAGCTCCTCCGACCGCTGCTTCGCGGCTAGACCGGCGCCGGAGCTTCGCCCGGTGTGGGAAGCGTGGCGATCAGCTCCCGGACCGCGGTCTGTCGGCCCCGAACCTCGACGGCCGCGAGATCGCGGTCGACGATCAGGTGGTAGAGCCCGTTCGCGTCGCACTCGACGACCGCATCGGGATCCGCTGCGGGCCCCTCGAGCACCTCGCCGCCGGCGAACGTGGCGCGCTCGTCGCCGATGCGGAACTCGATGCAGGCGTCCGTCGGGCTCGGCGGGAACGCCGTGCGCAGGGCGGCTGGGAGCCAGCCGGGGTGAAGCGCGTCGGCCGCTGTCGGCGGATGCAGCGACCGAAGGCCCCAGTGCGCGAGCTGATGGACGACGGGGCGCAGCTCCTCGCCGTACGGGGTCAGCTCGTAGACGGTCGACGCTGCGGGCGGTGGCAGCCGTCGCTTGCTCACGACTCCGTGCCGCTCGAGATCCTTGAGCCGGGCGGCGAGAATGTTCGTGCCGCAGCCCTCGAGGTGGTTGGCGAGGTCCGAGTACCGCCTCGGCCCGTACGCGAGGAGCTCCCTGACGACGAGGAGCGACCAGCGGTCGCCGACGAGATCGAGGGCGTGTGCGATCGGGCAGTACTGGCGGTAGCTCTTCGACATGCGGGTCGATTGTAACCATCTTGCTTGTGGATTGGAAGGCTTAACTTGCAAATCGAAAGCAAACGGGTGTAGGATCGCGACCTTCTACCGACAGCGCTCGTTGAAGGGAGACCTTTCATGGTGAGCTCGGAACGACTCAAGTGGTTCGCGTTAGCGCTCCTCTGCGGAGTGCAGTTCATGGTGGTGCTCGACGTCGCGATCGTGAACGTCGCGCTCCCCTCCATCCAGACCGATCTCCACTTCTCGCAGGAGAACCTGCAGTGGGTGATCAGCGCCTACGCGCTCGTGTTCGGCGGATTCCTGCTCCTCGGCGGGCGCCTCGCCGACCTGCTCGGGCGCAAGCGCGTGTTCATGGTCGGTCTCGTCATCTTCTCGGTCGGCTCGCTGCTGTGCGGCCTCGCGTGGAGCGAAAGCTCGCTCATCGCGTTCCGGGCGCTCCAGGGCCTCGGTGCGGCGGCGATCACGCCGTCTGCGCTCTCGATCCTCTCGATCACTTTCCGCGAGGGTCGCGAGCGGAACATCGCCCTCGGCGCGTGGGGCGCCGTCGGCGGATTCGGCGCGGCGGCGGGAGTCCTGCTCGGAGGGATCCTCACCGATCTGCTCTCGTGGCAGTGGATCTTCTTCGTGAACGTCCCGGTCGGGGTCCTCGGGCTCGTGCTCGCCCCGGTCCTTCTGGCCGAGAGCCGTGACGCCCACGGTCAGAGCCACGACATCCCGGGAGCGGTGCTTGTCACCTCGGGTCTCGTGACGCTCGTCCTCGGAATCACGCAGGGCCACAGCTGGGGCTGGGCCTCGGGGAAGACGATCGGCGTCTTCGCCGTGTCCGCTGCGCTGCTCATCGCGTTCGTGGTGTGGGAGTCGCGGCAGCGCGACCCGCTCGTCCCGCTTTCGATCTTCGCCCGGCTTCCGACCCTGACGGCGGCGAACGTCGTGGGCTTCGTGATGGGGACCGTGCTCTTCTCGGTCTTCCTGATCCTGACGCTGTACATGCAGGACGTGCTGGGCTACTCGCCGCTGCAGGCGGGTATCGCCTACCTTGCGGTCGCCGGCACGGCGGTGCTGTGGGCGAACGTGGCGGCGGCGGCCGTGAACCGGATCGGCGTCAAGCCGGCACTCGTCTTCGGCATGGTGATGCTTACCGTCGGCCTGCTGTCGTTCACCCAGGTGTCGGCGGACGGCTCCTACTGGGCCGACCTCTTCCCGGGCTTCCTGATCCTGGGAGTCGGCATCCCGTTCGCGTTCGTCCCGATCACGATCGCGGCCCTCGCCGGCACGCGGCCGGAGGAGTCGGGCCTCGCGTCCGGCCTCATCAACACGTCGCAGCAGATCGGCGGGGCCGTCGGCATCGCGATCCTCTCGACGGTCGCGGTCACGCGGACGGACGACGCCGTCGCGGGCGGCACGGCGGTGCCGGACGCCCTCACGACGGGCTTCCAGGCCGCATTCTGGGTCGGGACGGCGATCGCGCTCGCCGGTGTTCTCGTGTCGATCTTCCTCGTCCGCGGGCGTGACCTGCGGCCGCAGGAGGCGACGAGAGCGGAGCCGGCGCTGGAGGCGGCGGCCTGAGCGCAGGACCGGAGATCCGTCAGGCGACCGCGAGCAGCAGGCGGTTGCCTGACGGGTCGACGACCACGGGGCCTGCATCCGTCTCGTCGCGCAGGTGTCGCGAGGCGTCGAGGCGCCGCACGACGCGGTCGCGCTCGTCGACGGTGGGGAGGACGACGGTCGCGTGCCTCAGCGCGGCGGCTCCCGCCGGAGGCGGAGACGCTCCGGCGCTCTCCCAGGTGTTCGCTCCGACGTGGTGGTGGTAGCCGCCCGCGGAGAGGAACGCCGCCTGCGGCCCGAGCTGCGCCATCAGCCCGAACCCGAGCACGTCGCGGTAGAAGGCGATCGTCTCCGGGACGGCCGCCACCTTGAGGTGCACGTGTCCCATCACCGTCCCGGCCGGGAGGCCGTCGAAAGGCTCCGAAGCGGGGTCGTCGATCTCCGCGAAGAGGCTCTCGACGTCGAGCGGCAGGGTCGTCATGCGGTCGACGACGATCCCTTCCCACATGTCGCGCGGGCGGTCGCAGTAGATCTCGATCCCATGACGGTCGGGATCTGCGAGGTACAGCGCCTCGCTCACGAAGTGATCCGAGAGCCCGACGAGCCGAACCCGATCGCGAGCAGCGTGCGCGAGCCAGCGCGCGAGGTCGACGCGTTCCGGAAGGAGCAGCGCGAAGTGGTAGAGGCCGGTGTGGCCGGGAGCAGGGCGAGCGTCGCGCTCTTCGACGAGAACGAGGAGCTCGCGTGTCCCCGCTCCGAGAGATGCGCGTCCAGCGCCGTGCTCGAGAACGGCGAGGCCGACGGCGGTTCGGTAGTAGTCGAGCGACCGCTCCAGGTCGGACACCGTCAGCTGGACGCCGCCCATCCGCGCGTCCGGTGAGATCTCGCCGCTCGTCCCGTCGGCGCTCTCCTCGAGCTCCTCCGGGTCGCGCGGCGTCTCGCCGGCGCTCATCAGGACATGTTCTTCGTCCACGGCCTCGGTTACTGCTGGTAGCGCTCGACCACGTCGGCGTCACGGACCTGCGCGACGTCCTCGTCGAGGCCCGCCTCGCGGAGCGCGCGGCGCTGACGGAGCAAGTCCCAGCACTGGTCGAGGGAGACCTCGAGCGACGCGAGGCGCTGTCGGTCGGAGTCGCTCGCCGCGCCATCGCCCTCGCGCGTCCACAGGTTCTGCTCCTCGGTGACGAGCGCCTCGATGCGATCGTGAATCTGCTCGTCGTCCACGATGCTCCTTTCCTCCATGCGGTTGTCCACGCGAACGTTACGCCGCGTCGCCCCCATGATGGACGCAAGGTCGAGCGTCAGGGGCTGAGCTCGGCGGCGCCGGTCACCGCGAGCGGCAGGAAGCCGAGCGCGACGAGGTGCACGGAGAGAAGGACGCGAGGTGCGGCGACGTCGGCGGCGGCGAGGTCGGGAGCGGCGAGAGCCAGGACGAGCGTCGCCGCGATCCACGATGCGAGCGCGGCTGCGAAGTAGCAGCCGACGAGGCCAAGAGGAGCCGGTGTGCCCACTTTCGGCCCGAGGCCGGCCGTGCTCCTGTCGGGCTCCGCGGTTGGCTCGAAACCGGCTGCCGCCGTCAGGGCTTCCACACCATGAGAGCGAGGATCGCGAGGACGAGCGCCGCGGAGACGTAGTTCGCAAGCCTGGAGAGCGGATCGTCGAGCAGCTTCCGGAGCTCTGGGAGCGATGGCTGTCCCTCGCGTTCGAGGCGTTCGGCCAGCTGCCGCGCCCGCTTCGGCCGTCGGCCCGCGACGGCGCCGAGCGCCGCCGACAGCACGAAGAGCGCAAGGGCCCAGCGGATCCAGGCCGCGCCGAGCCCGACGCCCGTGAGGTCGACGAGCCAGAGGCCGAAGCCGAGGACGAGCGCTCCTCCGAGCCCGACGAGTGCGACACCGACCCGGGTCAGACCGAGGAGGAGCGCGATGTCGTGGGGATCGTCGCGGCCGCGTGCAGCCTCGAATGCGATTCCGGCGACGATGGCGCCGCCGGCGAAGACGATGGCTCCGAGAACGTGGAAGAAGAGCGCGAGGTCGACGCGCGTCACGTCCCCGGACGGTACCGATGGTCCGGCCGCACGCCTC
>CAVPSC010000002.1:0-42088 GCA_963708265.1 uncultured Actinomycetes bacterium
AGGCGCTCTACCAGCTGAGCTAACCGCCCGACCCGGAAAGTCTGCCAGCGTGACTCCCTGGCGCCCGGACAGTGTGTCGGCAGAATGGCCGCGTGCCGGACGACCCGAGTCGACGCGACCTCACGGTGCGAAACGGCGAGATCGAGCTCGCCGGCTCCATCTGGCTTCCCGCTGGGACGCCAGTCGCGACCGTGCTCATGCACCCCGGCTCCGGCCCGTCCGATCGGGACAACGACGTCTTCTTCCCGCCGATCAGAGAACACCTGCTCGCGAACGACGTCGCCGTCTCCTCGTTCGACAAACGCGGGGTCGGCGGGTCGACGGGGAGCTGGCTTGACGCCGGGATCGGCGAGCAGGCAGACGACGCGATCGCCTGTCTCGAGGCGCTGCGCACGGACGAGTCGTTCGACGGGCCCGTCGGCCTCTACGGCCACAGCCAGGGCGGTTGGGTCGTCGTGGACGCAGCAGCTCGCTGCCCGGACGCGGCGTTCGTCGTCACGAGCTCCGGCCCGGGCGTCACGCCGGAGCAGCAAGAGCGCTACGCGACCCGCCTGTACATGGAACGGGCCGGCATCTCCGCGTCCGAGATCGGCGAGGTGAGTCGCTACTACGACCGCATCGTCTCGATGTTGAGATCGGGAGGCTCGCTCGCGGATGCACGCGCATCGATCGAGGCGGACGGCTTCCCGCAGGCCTTCGAGACCCTGTCGCTGCCGGTGCTCCCCGAGGACGAGGCGGAGTGGCGCCTCCTCGCCGCGTTGATCGACTACGACCCGCGGCCGTCCCTCGAGCGAATCGAAGTCTCAGTGCTCGCGCTCTTCGGCGCCGACGATCCGATCACCCCGGTCACGGAGAGCGTCGCCGTCTTTCGCGACGCAGTCGGACCGGAGCTCCTGCACGTCGAGGTGTTCGGGGGCGCCGACCACCGCGTCCTCGTCGGCGATCCGCCGCAGCTCGCGGATGGCTATCTCGACACGCTGACCGCCTTCGTCCTCCGCGCAGGCGCGCGACGCGCGGTCACCTCGCCGTGACCCGGTTCGTCATCGACAGCGGGACGGCGCTCGCGCTCGCCGAAGACTCCGTGGAGGTCTCGCCAGAGCACGAGCTCTATGCCCCCACGCTCTGGCGCTCGCAGACGCTCTCGGCGGTGTACGAGGCCCGCGGGCGCGGCGAGCTCACGGCCGACGAGGCCCTGGAGCGGCTCCGCTATGTCAATGGTCTGAAGATCCGGCTCCTCGGGGACGCTGTCCTCCGGCGTCGGGCCTGGGAGCTCGCCGAGCAGCTCGAGCTGAAGACGACATACGAGGCCGAGTACGCGGCCCTCGCGCAACTCCAGAAATGCATCCTCGTGAGCACGGACGTGGCCGTGCTGAACCGCTGGGGTGACGTCGTCCCGACGGCGACGATCGACGCTCTCCGCTAGGCGGGACGCTCGGCGCCAGGATGCCCCCAGCGGGATTCGAACCCGCGCTACGGCCTTGAAAGGGCCGTGACCTGGGCCGCTAGTCGATGGGGGCCCGGCCCGAGTGTAGAGGGACGTGCACCGACGCTCCCGGAACCGCCGCCGACCACGCCGGCCTCGATCGTTAACGCGCGGTAGAGCGGCCCGGCCGCGGGTTCACGGTTCCCGGAGAAGGGGTCTACCATGGGCATGAGCTCACTGGAGTCCGCGCATGCCGCACGCGAGGCGCAGCTCCCCGGAAGGGGCCAACGGGAGAGAGGACTGGCTCGCCGCCGACGAGTGGGGCCGGCTGCGCCCGTGGGCCTACGAGGAGATTCTCTTCGGCTCACCGGAGGAGCGTGTGCGAGCGCAGGAGCTCGCCACGGTCGTCGCCGAGCTCGAGACCGAACGCGTCGAGCTCGCGGCCTTGCACGAGACGCTCGACCTCCATCTCGCACGGATCGCGGACCTCGAGCGGAGGCTCGGCGAGCTGACGGGCACCGCCTCTACCGACGCAGAGCAAACGCCGCCGCCGTCTCCTCCGAGGCGAGAGCGCCCGACGCTCCCGCATCCCCGCTCCACATCGCTCGACGGCGAAAGGCCCGGAAGCATCGACGGGAACGGCGCGGCACCGGATCGCCGCAGTCGTCTCCTCGCACGCTGCGAGGGCTTCGACGTCGACGCGCCGGGTGGGCCGGTCGGGTTCGTCGAGGGCCTCCGTTTCGGCTCGCGCATCGACTGCCCCGACGTGCTCGAGGTGCGAGGCGGCCGCTTCGGGCGCCAGCTCCTGCTCGTCCCGATCGACGAGGTCGACGAAATCCATCTCGCCGACCGCTGCCTCGTCCTGCGTACCACGCCCGTGCTGGCGAGCGACCTGCTGGACGACCTCGGCGGACGCCTTCGCCGCGTGCTCCGCTTCGAGCACACCGCCTCGTAGGCTGCCCCGCCCGCGCCGCACGTGCTCAGCGCACGATGTGGATGCCGGCCGCGAGGACGACCAGATGGATCTGGCGGGAGAGCGCCGTGCGCGCCACCTGCGGCTTGAAGGCGGTCCGAGCGACCTGCGGCTTGTATGCCGGCTTCACGACCTGTCGCGTGAGGGCGGGCTTCGCGAGCTGCGAGCTCACGTCGGTGCGGACCACCTGCGTGCTGTTCGCCGCGACGCCCGCAGGCGCCGCGATCGCCGCGGTCGTCACCACGATCGCGAGCGCTCCGCGCATCCCGTGCGCCTCGACATCCGGATCGTCGACCAGTTCCTGGAGCGACTCGCCGTCGAGCGCGAACGCGACGTCGTCGTCTCCCGCGAGCTTCAGCGCCTCGCGCGCATCGGCGGCGGAGAGCTGGACGGTCAGGCGGAGGTGTTCCCCTCCGTCCTCTGCGAGATCGAACCAGAGCCCGAGCGCGTCGTCGTCGTGCAGGTGCTGCTCGAGCTCGGCCCGTGGAATCACAGCGCCGATCAGGCTCCCGGTCTCGATCGACTCCCTCTCGACGAGCGTTGCCTCTGCCAGGACCTCGCGCATGGGACTCCCTTTCTCCTCGATCGGCCGTTCCGCCGAGCGGCGACCTCGTATCGCCTGTCACTCACAAGACGCACGACGCGGGTGCGATCTTCCCCACGGCTCGAACCGACGCAACACGAGAGCAAGGAAGATTCGCCGGCGATCGGCCGTCTTGTCCGACATGCCAGCGGATGGATACGGCAACGAGCGTCTCGGGCGCCTCCTGGGGCTCCTCCGCCCTGCTCCCGAGGAGTGGGTGCTGCGGGCGCAGCGCATCTTCGTCGGACTCGGCGTCGCGGAGACACCCGTCGTGGAGACCCTGACGGCCCGCGATCTCGCGCAACTCCAGCGCGCGTTGGAGAGTGACGCGGGGTTCCGGGCGCGGTTCGACGCGGATCCCGTCGCCGCGGCCGAGGGCGCAGGGATGCCGGAGGTCGGAGCCGCGCTCGAGCGGGAGCTGCGCGAGCTCGTCGCACTCGCCGAGCGGGTAGCGGCCGACGACGCCTATCGCACCGCGTTGGAGACGGATCCCGTCGACGTGCTCGGCGCGGCCGGCATCGACTCGACTGCGGTCGAGCCCGTTCTGGACGCGCTCGGCATGCCGGACGAGGTTCTGTCGAGGGTGCCCGACGTGGTCGCCCACGCTCAGCAGAAGCAGCCGGTCGGAGCAGGCTTCCTGATCGCGCTGCTGACGAGCGACGCGGCCGTCGAGAGCGTTCGCAGCGCCGCCCGCCGCGACTAGTTCGGTCACGGAGAGTCCGACTCGGCTGCGCTACGCGTTGCTGACGCTCGGCGAGCGTGCTTTCTACACTGGCACCGCGCGGGCCGGTAGCTCAGCTGGTAGAGCAGGGGACTTTTAATCCCAAGGTCGCAGGTTCGATCCCTGCCCGGCCCATCGTGAAGCAGGACACCCCACTCAACTCGATAGCTGTGCAGGCGCGCTGAGCCGAGTCCCGGCGGGAGCGAATAAGCACACCGCCGTTAGCCGAGGAACGCGGTCATACGGATCGAGACGAGGACACCGGGGATCTCGACGCCGAGCTTGGCGACGTAACGAGTCGGCGGCTCAGTCGGGAACCAGGCTGCGTACTCCTCGTTCAGGCCTGAGAAGTCCGTCGGGTTGGTCAGGAGTACGCCCACCTCGACAACGTCTTCCAATGTTGCGTCCGCCGCGTCCAGGACCGCCCGGCAGTTAGTGAGCGCCTGCCGTGTCTGTTCCTGGATCGTCGAGCCGGCGAGGTTTCCGGTGCTCACGTCGATGCCGACCAAACCCGAGACGTACACGTAGTCCCCGGCTTTCACCGCCTGGCTGTACAACGGCGAACTGGGAGCGTTCGGCGTACTGATCACCTTCCGCACGCGCTCAAGGATGCCCTCGACGGCCATCGCTGTCTAGGCGAGGTCAAGCCCCAAAGATCCTCGACCCGCACGCCAGACCAGCAGGTGTGCGCACACACTTTGGACCAGTTGACCCGCGTGTGCCCTACTCCTCGATGACCTCCCGCTCCGTTCCTGAGACGAGCCCATTCCAGACGAGGACGTCCTGGGACGCTTCAGCGACCGACTGCTCTGACAGCCGCGACGCAATGTGCTTCACGACGCGCTCGGAATCTCTCCCTGCGCCGAGGACGAGCATCGAGCTGAAGGAGTGCAGGAACAGCATCCCGAGGAAGTACAGGCCCGGAAGCGAGTCGACGACACCGCGATACTGCCGCGGATAGCCGTTCTCGTACTCGAGCGGCAAGTCGATCCAGCGGTAGTCGGGCCGGAAGCCCGTGCACCAGATCACGTTGGCGACGTCCAGGACGCGGCCGTCCTCCAAGACGGGCCGTCCATTGTCGACATGGGCCGTGCGGGCAAAGACACGCTCGACGCCGGCACTCTCGAGATCCGCTGACCGGACACGCAGAAGCGGGCCTCCATGAGACCGAATCTCGGGCCGCATCTTGCGGCCGAGCGGCGTATCCATCGTCAGCACACGGGTTGCGAGGAGCTTCAGGAGAGGGGAGACGGTGCGCGCCCGCCTGCTCTCGATGGAAAACGGGAGCTGCCCCGTGCCACGTCCCGAGAGGACCGTTCGGTGCCCCGCGCGGGCAACCTCGAAGGCGATGTCGCCGCCCGAGTGAGCTGCTCCGACGACGAGCACATCGCCCTCCTGAAGCTGCGCAGGGCTGCGGTAGTCGTTCGAGTGCACCTGCTTGATACCTGGGTCGAGCTCCGCAGCGAAGGGTGGGAAGACGGGCACCTGCATGACACCCGTGGCGACGACGACGTTCTCGGCCTCATACCGGTCGTCGCCGGCGGTCACCACGTATCGGCCTGCCTCACGCGAGAGCCGGTCGACGTGGACTCTCGGCCGAACGGGGAGCTCGAATCGCTCCGCGTACTCCTCGAGGTAGTCGGCCATTTCGTTCGTGGTCGGGAATCGCGATCCACGCCCCGGGAACGCCATCCCCGGGAGCGCGTCGTAGCGCGCGGGCGTATAGAGACGAAGCGACGGCCACCGCCCGCGCCACGCGTCGCCGACATGCTCGTATGCGTCGAGGATCACGAACGTCGCGCCGCGTCGCTCGAGGTGGTATCCGGCGGCGAGCCCCGCTTGGCCGCCGCCGATAACCACCGTCTCGAACTGCTCTGCGGACTGCGTACCCATCTCATCGCTCCCTTCGTCGTTTCGCTCGACGGTAGGGCGGAGCGGGCCGCGGAACATCGCCTGCATGCACCAATCTGTCGTGCGCCGGCGTGGTCATTTCTGACCACTCCCTCGATCAGACGAGACCGTGCTCGAAAGCGAACGCCGCCGCTGCGGTCCGGGACGAGAGACCGAGCTTGGCGAAGATGTTTTGGAGGTGGCGGGCGACGGTGTGTTCGCTGATCACGAGCTCCGAGGCGATCTCGCGGTTGCTCAGACCGGCTGAGACGAGACGTAGCACGTCGAGCTCGCGATGGGACAGTCCGTGCATATCGCGGGCACCGCTCCGGACGCCGAGCTTGGCGAGGTCCGGCTTCGCTCCGAGCCGCTCGAAGATCCCGCGCGCGGCCTCCACCTCCAACGTCGCCGCCTCGTCATCGCCCAGAGTCCGACAGGCCTCCCCCACCAAGAGTCGCGTGCGCGCGATCTCGTAGGGCGCGTCGAGCTCCAGCCACAGAGACAACGCCCTGCGGAGCGCGGTCAGCGCAGCTTCCACCTGGCCTGATGCGAGCTCAACAGCTCCCTCTGCATGCGCGAGCAGCGCTCCGAGCATGGGGCTCTCGTACCTCGAGACGATCTCGGCGAGCTCATGACACGCGCCACGAACATCGTCGAGCTCGTCCGCCTCGAGGAGGATCTCGACGAACGCCGGGAGCAGTCCGGCGCGCTTGAGCGGCTCGGTGATCTCCGCTCTCGCCCGGCGGACCGCTGCGACCGCCGCCTCTGTGGCTCCCTGTGCGAGCCGCAGCTGCGCCAACCCGGGCTGTGGCTCCCACCCGAGGCGACTCGCTTCTCTGTATGCCTCCTCGGCCTCTTCGAACTCTCCTTGCAACCGGAGAATCTCGCCCTGCCGGTAGTACGCAAGGCCTGCCGCCGGGTTGCTCGTGTCCACGAACCGGCGCCCCGCACGACGTGCTTCCTCCAGGGCAGCCGGCCAGGAACCGCCGAGCTGAAGGATCTCCGCACGATGAACGAGGCACCGACCGGTGAACGCGACGAGATCCGGTTGCTGCTCGACCCACTGCGTCAACGCAAGCGTCCACTCCCGCGCACGGCCGACCTCGAAGACGTCCTGGCAGGCGAGGATGACCCCGCAGTAGACGATTCCGAGCACGAACGGTGATACCTCGGCGGTGGTCGCCACCACCATCGCCTCGTCGAGCAGCGAGAGACCCTCTCTGACTCTGCCGACTCGGATGAGCATGTAGCCCTGCGCGTGCGCGGCAAGCGAGAAGAGGTCCGGGTCGCGTAGGCGCTCGCCGATTTCGACCGCGTCGCCGGCGACTGCCGCGGCAGCGTCGAACTCACCCGCAGCCTCGTGCTGGAAGACGAGCGGCAGCAGGAGGTAGCCACGCTCGGCTGTCTCCTCCTGCTCGTTCTCGAGCAGTCTCTGCGCTCGGCCGAGCCATCCGCCGGCGGGACCGATCGATCCGCGGTACGCGAGATTGATGCCCACCCAGATGGCGCAGCGCACGGCGGGCGTCGTCTCACCTCGGTCGAGATACATGTGATGCGCCCGCTCGAGCACGCCGAGTGCATCGTCGTCGCGGCCGAGCATCAGTAGCGCTACGGACAGCAGCTCGAGATCAGCCGCCTCGAGCGACGCCCTCTCATCCGCGCGGGCGAGGAACTCGGACGCCTCGAGCCACGACCGCCTGGCGTAGGCGTCGCGTCCCCGCTCGCGCTCGCCTGCCGGGCCGCCCACTGCGCGGCGAACCCTAACGCCACGAGGAGCCGGGCCTCGCACGAGTTCGCGCAACCCGGCCGCTTCGGCGGACGCTCCGTTATCCGCTCGGAAACCCCTGACCCGCCGCGCGCTCGAGAACATCGCAGTTTGGCGGCGAACGCCGTGGTCGCCTCGGCAAGCCGCGCGTGTAGCCGTCGATTCAGACGGACTGCCTGCGCCCAGCATCAAGATGGCAGTCCTCCGGATTCTCCGCGAGCGCGCGGAGTGGGAGATCCGGTCCGAGGCGAGCGACCGCATGCTCAGGACGACTCGCCAAGATCGAGGCCGAGCTCAAGGCGAAGAATCCCAACCATCGCGGCCTCGACTACTGGATCGAGCAGGTCGAAGCGGACCGCGAAGCCGAGAACGCGGCCTGATCACTGCTCCTCCCGGCGGAGCCACTCCCCGAGGAACGGCTCGGTGATCCGGTAGTCGCCCCGCTCGTCGCGCGCCACGAGCTCGTCCTTGACGAGCTGGTGGAGCGCGCGCTGAACGCTCGACGGACCTGGGAGCCCGTGCCGGCGGCGGTAGTCCCCGGTCAGCGGGCGGCCCGGCTCGCGCGCGAGTGACTGCAGCATGATCCGCTGCGCCCGCGACGCCTGCTCCCAAACGAGCCCGAAGTGGGCATGCTCGGCGCGGAGGAGCCGCTCGAGCGCAACCTCGTACTCCGGCTCCCCGGCCGAAGCGCCCTCCGGTGTCTCGCCCCAGAGGAAGTAGCAGAGCTCCTGCGTCGCGTACGGGTGGCCGAGGGTCGCGTCCAGGACACGCTCGACCACGGCGAGCTCGACGTGCCGCCCGGTTCGCTCGAACTGCGCGCCGATGTAGTCGCGGAAGAGCGGCGGCGCGATCACCCCGAGCTCCATCTGCTTCGCGCTCCGCCAGAACGGCTCGTTCTCGTCGTTGAAGATCCGCTCGAGCATGTGGCGTTTGCTCCCGAGGTAGACGTGCGCGACGTCGGGCTGCGTCTCGAACACCGAACGCATGAGCCGCGGAAGGTCGGGGTCGATGTCGACGATCTCCTGGAACTCGTCGAGGACGAGGGCGACCCTCCGACCGCGCTCGGCAGCGAGCTGGCCGGGGAGCTCGAGGAGCCGCTCGAGGGTCGCCGCGAGATCCTGTGGCTGGCGGCCCGCGTCGAAGGAGAAGCCGATCTTGCCGGTGTTCGGGTCGACGGTCACGATCGGGGTGATGCGGAGGCCGGCAAAGACGCGCAGGCGCTCGCGTGCGCGGAAGAGCGTCGAGGCGAGGTCGTCGTGGATCGTCTCCGCGAGCTTCTCGGCGAGCCGCTCGGTCGTCGGCGTGGTCATCAGGTTCACGTGGGCGACGAGCACGCCGCGCGCGATCGCCTCCTGCGACACGCGCCAGACGAGAGACGACTTGCCGTAGCGCCGGGGCGCGAAGACGACGATGTCCTGGCCGTTCAGGACGTCGGTGAGAAGCTCCGCGACCTCCGCCTCGCGGTCGGTGAAGGCGTCGTCGAGCGCCAATGCGCCGTAGCGGAAGGGGTTCGTCGTCACCGCGACGTAGCGTAGCATTGGTTACGCATAGTTGAGTTACGCAGTTGTGCGTTACGCGGCAGGCGAATCCGCGGGCAGCGCCGGGACGTCGAGCGATCAGGCGCGAAGCTCGAGGTCCGCGTCGATCCGCTCGACCGCGACCTGCAGCGCGTTACGAACCCGATCGAGTCAACGAGTCGCGACTCCGTGGTCGGCCCGGCGGCGGCGGAACGTTCAGGTCTCGCCGATCACGGTTGACGAAGTGACCAGCGACTCTCGCGCGGCACGGCGACCTCGCCCGCTCGGCTCGCGCGCTTCGTCGACCAGATCGACCACTCGCTCGACACGCGCGCGCCGTCGGTCGGCCTCGGCGAGGATCTCCGCTTTCGCGCACCCGGTGAGCGGGCGCTCGGGCCGCGCTCCTCTCACTTGGCACTCGCGCACACCTCGGCGGCTCGACCCGCGAGGGCACTGAGCGCTTTGGACGCGTCGAGGTCGAACTTCAGCACCGTCCGCCCTGGATGCGGCACGCGGAGCTGGATCATCCCGTCGTCGGTCTTCGAGATGCAGCCGAAGGACGGCTGCCAGTACGGCGAGCTGCGAACAGCGAGCGCGTACGTCCCGGCGCTCCCGAGCTCGAGTGCGATCCGCGACTGCGTGAGCGAGACGACTCGAGCGGGACCGGTGCCCACGACGATCGGGACAGGATCGGATACTTCGTAGATCCTCACGTGCGGCGTCGCCAGCACGGCGCGGAGCGGCGAACGAGTCCCGGAGATCAGCGCGGCCTCGGCCCGCGCGCTGTAGTCGGGCGGCCCGTCGGTGAGAACGACGTAGCGGACGCCGAGCCGATGGAGCCAGTCGACGTAGGCCCGCGGGCCGAGCTTCCCGTAGAGGACGGCGTTGATCGGGAAATCGTCCTGACGGAACCAGCCGCGCGCGAGCGGAATGCCGGCGCGAGCGAGGTAGAGCGCGGGCCAATGGCCGGTCGTATCGACCGCTTCGACCCGGTACGAGGGAGGGTTGTGGGTACGGAGGAACGAGATCGCAGGCGTCCAGTACGCCTGGTGCGCGGTTTGGTCGGTCCTGCCCTTGGCGAAGTTCGCCGCCAGCGGCGAGACGTTCCACGAGATCGCGAGCGCGAGCGCGAGCAGGGCGACCACGCGCGGACGCCAGCTCCGCAGCGAGAGCACGAGCACCGCGATCGGGATCGCGAGGTAGCGCAGGCGCGCGATGTTCTCCCCGATCGCCGAGGGCACGAGGAAGGTGACGATGCACGCGGCCCCGTAGACGACGAAGAGCAAGCGCAGGCCTCTCGCCCGCTCGACGTTCCACGTCAGAGCCGCTCCGATTCCGCAGAAGACGCACGCTGCCGCGAGCTCCGCGAGCGAGAAGTGGTACGCGCCCTGGCCCGGGAACGTGCGCCGGAGGAGGAGCTCGAGAGCGGTGATCGCGAGGAGCGTCCCGGCGACCTCGAGGGAGAGGCGACGGTCGACTCGGCGGCTGGCGCCGATCCCGACGATGACGACTGCGAGGAGGACGAACGCCACCGGGCTCGCCGCTGCGGTGAGCACCGCGAGGATCGCGAACCGCCAGCGTCGGTGCGCCTGCAGCGCGCAGAGCGCGAAGAGCGCGAGCGCGGCACCGAGGGCGAACGGAAAGGCGGCCGAGAGGACGATCCCCGCCCAGACGACTGCGAACGTCCGGCTCGACCAGCGCGCCGCCGGCCCGAACTCGCGCCCCATGAGCACCGCGAACGCGAGCGCCGCGGCGGCGATCGTCGCGACGGCGAGCAGACGGATCCCGAAGAACGCGGCGAGCGGGTAGTAGATGACGCTGTAGGTGACGAAGCTGTAGCGGCCCGCGTACCAGAAGTTGTTCCAGAGCATGAAGCCGTGGTGGACGTAGACCCAGCGCTGGTACAGGTGCGCGGCGAGGTCGGCTCCGGGCGGAGCCTTCCAGACGAGGACGGCAGCGAGCGAGGCAGCCGCGGCGCCCGCGAGCACGGCCTCACGCGCGAGGGGAGACGCGCGCGACGTCACGGGGCAACACTAGTCGCTGCCGGATCGACTCCTTCCGAGAACCGCCGTGGGCCACACCGACCTCGGCCGGGAAGCGCGAACGGCAGGGGCCGCCCGTTAGAGTCGGCCCGGCCGGCCACGCGAACGGAGGAGCGATGAGCGAGTACACGATCAGGCGGCTCGAGGACGTCGGCGACGTCCTCGGCGACTATCCCGGCGAGATGCGGATGCTGACCGAGGGCCTCGACGCCGAGCAGGTCGCGTTCACCTTCCGGCGCATGCCGCAACACACGGGTGGGAAGGGCTCGTACGGCCATCGCCACAAGACGCAGGAGGAGATCTACTTCGTCGCCTCCGGCACGCTCCAGTTCAAGCTCGGCGACGACGTCGTCGACATCTCCGCCGGAACCGCGGTGCGCGTGCCGCCGGAGACCTGGCGCTCGGTCTGGAACAACGAAGCCGAGGACGTGGAGCTGATCATCGTCTCGAAGCGGATCGACGGCGGCTCGGCGGAAGACGCCGAATACCTGCCCGATTTCTGGCCCGAGTAGCGGGCCAGACCCGCCCGCTAGGAGCTGCCCGTCAGCGCACCGGCCAGCTCATCACGTCGGAGATCGGGTGGCGCCACTGCTCGTGGAAAGCCGGTCCGCGCGGTCCGCCGCCGAACACGACCGGCGCCTGGCCCGCACGGGCGTGGAGGTACTGATCGTCCCCCCACGTGCCTGCGAACGCCATCCACGTCGGCGTCGTCGCGTTCACATGGATCGGGACCGGCTGGAGCACATGCCCCTTGCCGGTGTGATCGGCGGGAAGCACACCCAGCGAGCGGATGATCTGGATGAGCTGCTTCGGCACCCAGAGCGGGCTGAACGGCTGGATACCCGCGTCGAAGTAGTTCGCGTGCGAGCCGAGCGCGACGTAGACGAGCGGATGCGTCTCCCGCTTGGGCACGGTCGCCCACGCACGTCGCGCACCCTCGCTGTGGCGCGAGAGCCCGACCCAGAGCGGCGTTCCCTGCTTCGTCAGGATCACGGAGACGGACTCCCAGTCGCCCTCGTGGACCTGCCAGATCTGACCCGCGGGCACGGTCGGGCTGTAGGCGTCGTAGGGGTAGAAGACCCAGTACTGGAGCGCGGTCAGGTCGCCGCGTCGAAACGCGGCGCTGTAGGTCCGCCTGGGTATCTCCTTGTGCGCAGCGGCGGCTGCCGCATAGCAGGGGATGGCGGCGATTCCCTCACTCGCGTTGCAAAGGCGCTGATTCAGCCGCAGGTCGGCGCCGGAGGGCCCGGCCGGCAGGGGTCCATCGATCTTCGTCCAGACGCCGGTGGCCGGATCCTTCTGCTCGAGATCCGAGTCGAGGAGATAGCCGTCGACCGATGCCGGCCTGAATCGCTCCGCAGGGTGCATCACGAAGATGGGGGTGTAGGTGCCGAGAAGGTCGAGCAGGCGCGGCGGCGAGGGTGC
Source organism: uncultured Actinomycetes bacterium (assembly GCA_963708265.1). Taxonomy (GTDB): domain Bacteria; phylum Actinomycetota; class Thermoleophilia; order Gaiellales; family Gaiellaceae; genus GMQP-bins7. Next base: position 12,340 of record CAVPSC010000002.1, read on the forward strand.
CGGGTTGTCCGCCCCCGCGACCGGGACGACGGCGATCGCCCCCAGTGCGAGGGTGGCCAGCAGGCGGCGAAGCGGCACGCGGCCAGTATGCCCGCGTGTTCTGAGCGTTCTGTTCGGACTTTACGAGGAGCTCGGGAGGTGGCCCTGCGGCGTCGCCTCGTCGATCGCCTTCGGCACGGCCTGCGCGAGCTGGTCGGCCGCCTCGTCCTCCGTCAGCCCCAGCTTGCCCGCGATCCGGGCGACGTCCTCGTCGCCGAGCGCCTTCTTGATCTCCGACCCCACGACCGGAACGTTCTCTCCCGTCGAGATCCAGCTCGACACCTGCTTGTCCAGCCCTTGCTCGCGCAGCTGCGCTGCGAGCGCGTCGACGCCCTTGGTCTCGAGCAGCCCCTTGACCTCGCCCATGATGTCCATCTCTCGCCCCTCGCTCCTCGTCGCTGACCGCCCGAGCGTACTGCTCCGCTCAGGCGCGCGCCCAGGCGACGACCGCGTCGACGAGCGAACGGAGCGCCAACCCCTCCGGGGTCAGCACGTACTCGACGAGCGGCGGCCGAGCGTCTCGCACCTCGCGCCGTAGGACGCCGGCCCGCTCGAGCTCGACGAGGCGCTGGGCGAGCGTCCCCGGCGGGATCTCGCCCAGCGCATGCCTGAACTCGGTGAACCGGGTGCAGCCGTGGTGCGACGCGTACAGGATCGAGACCGCGTAGCGCCGCTCGAGGACACCCGCCGCCTGGCGGACCTCCTCGGGGACGGCGTTCGGCTCCTTACACCGCCACATCGGACCGGACCGACTTCTCCTCGAGGGCGAGGTTCAACACCTCTCCGATCGACATGACCGGATGGAACGTCACCTCGTCCCGCACCTTCTCCGGGAGGTCCTCGAGGTCGGCCCGGTTGCGCTCCGGGATGATGATGTCGGTGATCCCGGCGGCATGGGCCGCGAGCACCTTCTGCTTGAGCCCTCCGATCGGGAGGACGCGCCCCTGGAGGGTGATCTCGCCGGTCATCCCCACCGTGTGCCGCACCGGCCTGTCCGTGAGGAGCGAGGCGATCGCGGTCGCCATCGTGATCCCCGCGCTCGGGCCGTCCTTCGGGATCGCGCCCGCCGGGACGTGGACGTGGAACGAGCGGTTCTCGAACGCCTCCTCGTCGATCCCGAGCTCGAGTGCGTGCGCGCGCACGGAGGAGAGCGCGATCTGCGCGGACTCCTTCATGACCTCGCCGAGCTGTCCCGTCAGGACGAGCTTGTCGCCGTCCTTATGGGACGTGGCCTCGATGAAGAGGACGTCGCCGCCGGTCGCGGTCGCGGCAAGTCCGGTCGCAACGCCGGGGACGGCGGTCCGCTCGGCCGTTTCGCGGAAGACCTTCTGCCGTCCGAGGGCGTCGCGCACCGCAGCTGCGTCGACCTCGATCGGGGGCGTCGCCTCCTCGGAGGCGATCTTCGTCGCGGTCTTCCGGAGGATCGTTCCGAGCTCGCGCTCGAGCTGGCGGACGCCCGCCTCGCGCGTGTACTCGGTGACGACGAGATCGAGCGCCTCGTCCGAGACCGTGACCTCGTCCTCACGCAGCCCGTTCCGCTCTCGCTGCCGCGGCCACAGGTAGCCGCGGGCGATCGCGACCTTCTCCTCGGTCGTGTAGCCGTCGAAGCGGATGACCTCCATCCGGTCGAGGAGGGGGCCGGGGATCGTCTCGGCCATGTTGCCGGTGGCGATGAAGAAGACCTCGGAGAGGTCGAGCTCGACGTCGAGGTAGTGGTCGCGGAACGAGTGGTTCTGCGCGGGGTCGAGCACCTCGAGCAGGGCCGAGGAGGGGTCGCCACGCCAGTCGGCGCCGACCTTGTCGACCTCGTCGAGCATGATCACCGGGTTCATCGTCCCGGCGTCGCGGATCGCGCGGACGAGCCGGCCCGGGAGCGCCCCGATGTACGTCCTGCGGTGGCCGCGGATCTCGGCCTCGTCGCGGATGCCGCCGAGCGACATACGGACGAACTCGCGCCCGCTCGCCCGAGCGATCGACTCGCCGATCGACGTCTTGCCGGTCCCGGGCGGACCGATGAGCGTGAGGATCGCGCCGGAGCGCCTGTCGTCGGGGACGCCGCGCTCCTTGCGGAGCTTCGCGACGGCGATGTACTCGACGATCCGGTCCTTCACGTCCTCGAGCCCTGCGTGGTCCTCGTCCAGGACCTCGCGTGTGTACTTCGGGTCGAGGCGCTCCTCCGAGCGCTTGCCCCACGGAACGGCGAGGAGCCAGTCGAGGTAGTTGCGGATGACCGTCGCCTCGGGCGTCTGATCGCCCATGCGCTCGAGCCGAGAGAGCTCGCGCTCGGCCTGCTCGAGGACGTTCTCGGGCATCTCGGCCTCGGCGATCTTCGTCCGGTACTCCTCGACGACGGACGCTTCGTCCTCGCCGAGCTCCTTGCGGATCGAGTCGAGCTGGCGGCGGAGGATGTACTCGCGCTGCTGCTTCTCGACGCCGGACTCGACGTCCTCCTGGATGCGCTGCCGCACCTGGAGGAGCGCCAGCCGCTCGCGCTGCAACTCGACTGCGAGCTCGAGCCGCTCGCGGACGTCGACCTTCTCGAGCAGCTCGACCTTCCGCTCGAACGTGAAGTCGGGGGAGTAGCCGGACGTGTCGGCGAGTGCGCCGGGTGCAGAGATCGAGCGGACGAAGGCGGCGATGCGCCCGTCGTCGCCGCGCAGCTCGAGGATCTCCTCGACCACCGCGCGGTACTCCACCTCGAGCTCGCGGATCCGGCCGTCGGCGACGTTCTCGTCGTCGGGGCGCTCATCGACCTCGACGAAGAGCCGACCCTGCGGGTCCGAGCTCGCAGCGCCGGCGATGCCGCGATGGAGCCCTTCGAGCGCGATTGCGCGGCCGCCGCCCGGCAGGCGGATGCGGTCGGTGACGGCTGCGACCGTCCCGACCTTGGCGTACTCGTCCTCGTGCTTGGGCACGAGCAGGACGCGCTCCTCGTCTCCCACCTCGACCGTGAGGGTGACGTTCATGTTCGGGAAGACGACCAGGTCGTCGAGCGGCACGAGCAAAAGGCGAGTCGTATTCGGGTTCGTACTCACGATCCTCTCTTTCGTACGGTTGGCGAAGTTAGTTCAAGAACTGTACCGATCAAGCGCAGGGCTACGTCGAGCCGGCGCTCGCGCGTCGGCGTCGCGCGTTCGTTCAGCCGCGGCCGAAGCGGGCGAGCGCCTTCGCGGCACAGCGGGCGGCGAGCCGATCCGCTGCAATGCCGTCCCCCGCAGCGTTCCAGGTCATGACGCTCGCGACGAAGACCCCTCCGTGCCAGAAGACGAGGCCCGCGTCGTGACGGGCCGCATCGACCCAGCCGGCCTTGTGGAGCACGGCCACGCCTTGGCGGTCACCGACGACGCCGTCCAGCTTGGCCGTGTCCCGGACATGCGCGAGGAGCCAGAGGAGATAGCGAGCGTCTCCGGGCGTGAAGTCCGGACGCGCGGAGTGGAGTGGCCCGCGGCCCGCAGCGGCGAGCCAGATCGAGCGGAGCAGCGTCGCGAGATCCGATGCGGTCGTGTACTTCCCCACGCCGAAGCTCGGCTGCGAATCGACGCGCGAGGGGATCGTCCGCGCGATCGTCCCGGTCTCGTACCCGCCGTACATGAGCGAGTCGGCCATGCCGATCGAGCGCATGAGCGCGTCGACCCGATGCGAGCCGCCACTCGTCGAGCCGCCGAGCGACACCTCGAGCGCGTTCGCGGACGCGTTGTCGGAGTACACGAGCATGGAGTGGAGGAGCTGACCGACGTACGACCCGGGTGGCGGGAGTCCGGACTGCGCCGCGAGCACGGTCGTGGCGATCGCGAGCTTCAGTGTGGACGCCGCGGGAAAGCGTGCCCTCGCGTTCCATGAAGCGCCCTTCCCGGTCGTCAGGTCCTGCACGTAGAAGGCCGCGGTGCCGTGGAAGGTACGGGTGAGCCCGCGGAGCTGCGACCCGAGCCGAGGATCTTCCTGCTCCTTCGTCACGCGCGGCGAAGCCGCGGTCGGCAGGCCGTAGACGCCGGTCACCGTCCGCGACGAGCGCCGGCCGTCCTTCGCGATCGTCGTCACGCGGACCGCGAGGTCGCCGGTCGGGAGGTTCACGTGCAAGAGAAAACGCTCGCGGTCGAGCGGCGCAGACCCGAGGACGTGCCCGCGGGCCGAGACGACGACGCGTGTCGTTCCTCGCGCCGCCTCGCCGGAGACGACCCCGAACGAGACCTCCCGTGCCGCCGGCTGCTCGATCGCCGGAGGAGGGAGCGGTGGCGCGTGTGTCACGTGTCAACGATACGACTCGAGGTTTAGGGAGAGGAGGGTGAGGCACTTCGCACTAAAGGCAACGTGCCGAAGTGCCTCACCCTCCTCTCCCTCGTCAACCTTGGCGAAGGACGCGTGACACACGCGCCTGGGGGGGACGGTCGGGTGTGCGGTGCTGACGCACGTGCCTCTAGTGCCGAAGCACCGCACACCCGTCCGTCCTCCGCCCGCACCTAGCCTTGCATCGTGCCCATCCTCGCGCACCTCGATCTCGACGCCTTCTTCGCGGCGGTGGAGGAGCTCGAGGACCCGAGCCTGCGGGAGAAACCGCTCGTCGTCGGCGGCGATCCGCATGGCCGAGGGGTGGTTTCGACCGCGAACTACACGGCGCGCGCGTTCGGGATCCATTCGGCCATGAGCTGTGCGGAGGCGCTTCGTCGCTGTCCGCATGCCGTCTTCCTCCGACCCCGGCACGCGCTCTACCGCCAGTACTCGCGTGCCGTGTGGGACACCGTCTCGGAGATCGTCCCGCGAGTCGAGCGAACCGGCATGGACGAGGGCTACCTCGACCTCGGGACCGTCGCGCGCGACTTCGTCGCAGCCCGGAAGATCGCCGCGGCCGTCCAGACCTCGGTGCGCGGGACGACGAGGCTCGGTTGCTCGCTCGGCGTCGGGACGTCGAAGGTCGTCTGCAAGATCGCGTCCGACCGCCGAAAGCCCGCAGGCATCACGATCGTGCCGCCGGGCGGGGAGGCCCGCTTCCTCGCGCCGCTCGCCGTTCGTCTCTTGCCGGGCGTCGGTCCGCGGGCGGAGGCCCGCTTGCGGGCGGCAGGCCTCGACACGATCGGCGGGCTCGCGGGGCTGTCGGACGCCGACCTCGGAGCCGTCCTCCCGGGCTCCGTCGGCCGGTTGCTCCGTGACCGTGCCCGCGGGATCGACGCGCGCGACCTCGATCTCCAACTGGAGCAGGTGTCCGTGTCCGCGGAGGACACGTTCGCGCGCGACACATCCGATCGGGAGGCGTTGCACGGCGAGATCCGTCGCCTCGCCGAGCTCGTCTCCGAGCGGCTCCGGGCCTCCGGTCTCTCGGGTCGGACGGTGTCCGCGAAACTCCGCTACGCGGACTTCTCGATCCGCACCCGCTCGACCACGCTTCCCGCTGCCGTGGACGAAGCCGGGCTCATCGGCAACATCGCCTGCGGGCTGCTCGACCGCGGGCTCCGCGATCGGCCGGGGGCGCTCCGCCTGGTCGGGGTCGGCATCTCGAGCCTCTCGCCGTTCCGCCAGCTCACGCTCGAGGAACCGTCGTGGGCAGACGGGTCGGATCCCAGCCTCCGGCGAGAGCCGCCCGAGCCCGAGCGCGCCTCCGTCGATCTCCCCTCTCCATAGCGCCGGACCCGCCCGTGCACCGGCGCGGTTTGAGGCGAACCTCCCAGAGCGCTACGTTCGCAGCAACGGGCGGGTCAGGCACGTCGGCCCTCCGTCGCCCTTACGCGAGATCTCGTCACCCCGGTAGACGCTGACGTCCACTCCTGCGCGCTCCATCCGCCTTCGCGTCACGGGGCTCCCGTCGAGGGCGAGCGCGCGGCGCGGCCCGAGCGCGAGGACGTTCGGGCCTTGCGTCTCGAGCTCGTCGTCCGGCACCTCGACGGTCGCGATCCCGCGCTCTGCGAGCAGACGGAGGAGCCTGACCGGCGCGAGGCGCGGGTAGACGACGGCAAGATCGCGATCGAGCGGCGAGACGAACGAGAGGAGGTGGAGGACCTCGCCCTCGCCGTGCCAGTGCGGGAGGTCGAACGCGACCACGTCCGCGCCCGGGAACACGGCCTCGAGCGCAGGAATCGCTTGCTCGTTCGTCCGGTACCCGATCCCGACGAGGAGGGTCCGTTCGTCGAGCCAGAGCGTGTCCCCGCCCTCGATCGTGGCGGGCGCCTCGACCGCCGCGCTGACGGGCACCCCCGCCTCGCGAAGAGTCTCCGCGACCGCGTCGGGCTCACCGCGCCGGCCGCGCTTGCCCGGACGGAGCAGGACCGCGCCCTCGCTCCCGACGAGGACCGGATCGAAGGCATAGAGCGCATCCGGGTTCCCGGGATCGTGACGCGAGACCACGACCTCGGCTCCGCCGTCCTCGAGCAGGAGGCAGAAGGCCTCGTGCTCGGCTGCCGCGGGGACCGGGTCGGGCGCTGCACGCCATCCGTGCTCGCGCCAGCGCGCGGCGTCCTCGGGGAGCGGCGGCCGCACGAGCACGCGCTCGAGCGTGCCGGTCATCGACGCCGCCCCGAACCGGGTCATCGCCGCCTGCTCGGTCACCCGGAGAGGACGCGCGGCGCGTGCGAGGACGAGTAGACGTCCTTGCGCGCGATCAGGCCGTCCTCGAAGGGGAAGACGTCGACGCCGTCCCACTCGAGCACGCGGCCCGACGAGTCCGTCGCCCGAGCCGTCCACTCGCTGACGACGAGACCGTCGCGGGCGTACAACCGGCGTCCCTGAAACGCGAGGTCGGGCCAGCTCTCGAAGATCCGCGTGATGTGCCCACGCACGTCGTCGCCTTCGACGCGTTCTGCCGCGGTGTGGTTCTCGAAGACCATCCCCGGCGCGTGGAGCGCCACGATGGCGTCGACGTCGTGCGCGTTCCAGGCGTCGTTGTAGCGCTCGATCGTCCGCTCGACCTCGGTCGCCGCGTTCCGCTCGCTCACGCGACGAGTATCGCAGCGAGGAAGGTCTCAGGCCAGGAGGCGCCTGTTCTCGCCGAGCGCCGCGAGGATGCGGTCGACGTCGTCCGCGACGTTGTAGAGGTGCAGCGAGACGCGGAGATTCGAGTCACGGGTGGAGGTCACGATCCGCTCGCCCTCGAGCGCGGCGACGAGAGCGCTCGGATCGGTCGAGACGACGCAGATCAGCGGGCCGTACTCGTTCTGGCCTCGCGGGGTCGCGACCGTCGCTCCCAGCTCGTCCAGACCTGCGAGGAGCCTGTCGGCGAGGCCGCGCACGTGCAGCTCGATCGCGGGTACCCCCACCTCGGCGACGAGGCTCATCCCGGCGACGCCCGGGTAGAGCGACGGCACCGGCGGAGTGCCGCTGTCGAAGCGTCGCGCGGTCGCGTGCGGCGAGTAGTCCGCGATCGACATGGCGAAGATGTCCTCGTCTGCGAACCAGCCCGTCTGCACCGGCAGGAGCGAGGAGAGGAGCGAGCCGCGCACCCACATGAAGCCGAGGCCGGCGGAGCCGAGGAGGTACTTCACCGTCCCGCCGGTGACGAGGTCGGCGCCGAGCGTGCGGACGTCCAGCTCGACGGCGCCGATCGCCTGGTAGCTGTCGGCGAGGACGAGGGCGCCGCTGGCGTGGGCGATCTCGGCGATCGCGGAGACGTCGTTGCGGTAGCCCGTGCGGAAGGAGACGGCGGTGCAGCAGACGAGGGCGGTGCGCTCGTCGATCGCCTCGGCGAAGCGCTCGAGCGCGATCCGGCCGTCGGGCTCCGCGCCCACCTGGACGACCTCTGCGCCGCGCAGCTCCTGTGCATGCGCGATCTGACCAACCGTCGGGAACTCGTACTCGCTGATCACGATGCGGTTCCGCTCGCCGCGGAGGTCGAGCGCCGACACGAGCCCGCTCACGCCCTGGGAGACGGACGTCGTCACGGCCACCTCGTCGGGCTCGGCGTGCAGCAACCCCGCGAACGCGCCGCGCGCGGCCTCGTTCCGCTCGACCCAGAAGTCCCACTCGGCCCCGTTCTCGTCCCAGCCCGCGAGCCAGCCCTCGACGGCCGCCCGAACCCGCTCGGAGAGCGCGCCTTGCGAGCACGAGTTCGCGTACACGGCGTGCTCGAAGATCGGGAACTCGCCGCGGATCGCTTCACCGGGCGTCATCTCATCTCCCGAGGTACGCCTTGCGGAGCTCGTCGTGCCGGATGAGGTCGGACGCCTTGCCCTCGAGGACGACGCGGCCGGTCGAGAGGACGTACCCGCGGTCGGCGATCGAGAGCGACACGTTCGCGTTCTGCTCGACGACGAGGAGCGCGACGCCCGCCTCGTGCACCTGCTGGATGATCTCGAAGCTCCGCTCGACGAGGATCGGCGCGAGACCCATCGACGGCTCGTCCATGAGCATCAGCTTCGGTCGCGCCATGAGTGCTCGGCCCATCGCGACCATCTGCTGCTCGCCGCCCGAGAGCGTCCCCGCGAGCTGGCCGCGCCGCTCGTACAGAATCGGGAAGAGCTCGTACACGCGCTCGTAGTCCTCGGGCGAGCCACCGCCGTGGAGGTAGGCCCCCATCTGCAGATTCTCGAGGATCGTCATCGGGCCGAAGAGCCGGCGGTTCTCGGGGACGATCGCCATCCCGTGGCCGATGCGGTGGCTCGTCGAGCGCCGGGTGACGTCCTCGCCCTGGAACGTCACCGTCCCGGTGCGCGGGCGGACGATGCCGAGGATCGTCTTCAGCGTCGTCGACTTGCCCGACGCGTTCCCGCCGAGGAGACAGACGAGCTCACCCACGCCGACCTCGAGCTGCAGGTCCTGGAGGATGTGCATCTGCCCGTAGTACGTGTTCACCCCGTCGAGGCGGAGGAGCGCGCCCGAGCCGTTGGTGGCGCCGCTCTCGCTCACTTCGTCTCCGTCGCGGTCGCCCCGAGGTATGCCTCGACGACACGCGGGTTCGTCGCGACCTCCTCGAACGTCCCCTCGGCGATCTTCAGCCCGTGGTCGAGCGCGACCACGCGGTCGGAGATCCCCTCGACGACGTGCATGTCGTGCTCGATGACGAGGATCGTGTAGTCGCCGTCGTCGCGGAGCTTGGCGATGAGCTCCGTGATCTCGTGGGTCTCGACCGGGTTCATCCCGGCCGCGGGCTCGTCGAGCAGGAGGATGCGTGGGTTCGTCGCGGTCGCGCGCGCGATCTCGAGCCGGCGCCGGTTCGCATACGAGAGGCTGTACGCCGGCTGGTCCCAGCGGTAGCCCATGAGACGCTGGCCGAAGAAGGCGAGCTTCTCCTCCGCGAGCGCGTTCGTCTCGCGCTCCTCGCGACGCGCCCGTGGGAGACGGAGGATCGACTCCAGGATCGAGGCGTGCGTGCCGCCGTACGCCGCCGCCATCACGTTCTCCTTGACGCTCATGTTGAGGAACAGGCGGAGCGTCTGGAACGTCCGCGCGACGCCCCGGTTCGTGATCTTGTGCGGCGCGAGCCCGACGATGCTCTCGCCGTCGAGCAGGATCTCGCCTGAATCGGGTTCGTAGATCCCGGTGACGAGGTTGAAGAGCGTGGTCTTGCCGGCGCCGTTCGGACCGATCACGCTGACGATCTCGCCCTCGCTGACCTCGAGGTCGAGCCCGCTGATGACCTGCAGGCCGCCGAACGTCTTGCCCACGTCCCTGAGCTGGAGCAGCGGCTCGGCCATTAGACGATCTCCACCCGCGGTCGCCCGAACAGTCCCTGCGGTCGGGCGATCATCACGACGATCAGGATCACGCCCAGGAGCAGGAGCCTGGTCGGCCCCGATGCCTCGAGCACGAGGCGCGTCTCCCAGACGAAGCCCGCGAGCCAGATCGTCGGCACCATCAGCACGTCGCGCTTCCACCCGTGCAGGAGCGTGAGGACGAGCACGAGGACGATCAGCCCGACGAGCGCGATGTTGAACGGTGCCGTCGTCCCCGTCTCGTAGGTGTCGCCGGGAAGGGCGAGCCAGTGCCGGATGAGCCATCCCATCCAGCCGTCCGCGCCGAAGGCCCCCGGGCCCGTGCTGACCAACCCCGAGGTCCCGTTGGTCGTCGTCACGGCGACGATCGCGTGCACCGCGAGGCCGAATGCGACGACACCGCCGAGAATGGCCGCGAACCGCCGCCACGGTCGGATCCTGGCAACGAGGATGAGCAGTATGGCCCCGTAGACGACCCACCGTCCGCTGTTCGTCCAGTCGCTGATCGGCGTCTGCGGGCGCAAACCCTCGGTCAGGAGCACCTCGACGACGAACGCTCCGGCGATCGCCCCGGGGAGGCTCCCTGCCCCGCCGAGGATCACCATCGCGTAGATGATGATCAGGACCTGCGTGTTGTAGTCGTTCGGGAACGCGCCCTGGAGGAGAGCGGCGTTGATCGTCCCGGCGAGCGCGGCGACGGCTGCTCCCGTGCCGACGGCCATCAGCTTCAGCCAGTTGACCGGCATGCTCATGGCCTGAGCAGCCAGTGAGTCGTCGTGGAGCGCGCGCCACGCACGCCCGGTGCGCGAGCGGTTCGCGAGCGAGAGCGCCGCGAACACCACGACGACGGCGGTGAGAGTCACGTAGTAGTAGGCGTGCTCGCTCGAGGCCGTCAGCCCGCCCAACCGGAAACGGTCGACGTTGGCGATGCCGTTCGGACCGCCCGTCAGGTCCCAGTTGGGCCGCAGGCCGAGATCCTTGTTCAGACCGAGGAACGAAACGCGGTACCCCTGGTTCACGAACACGTAGAAGATCTGGCCGAAGAAGAGCGTCACGATCGCGAGGTAGTCGCCGACCAGGCGACGGGACGGCAGCGCCAGGAGGAACCCGAGCGTCGCCGAGATCAGGACGACGAGCGGGATCACGAGCCAGGCCTGCCAGTGGATCCCGAACTTGTCGGAGGAGAGCATCGCGTACCCGTAGGCTCCGACGCCGTAGTAGGCGATGTAGCCGAGGTCGAGGAGCCCTGCGAACCCCACGGCGACGTTGAGCCCGAGCGCGAGGAGCGCGAAGACGAGGGCGACCGTCCCGACGCGCGTGTAGTAGATGTCGTTCTGGGTCTCGGAGGCGACGACCGGAATCAGCACCGCGACGAGGACGAATGCCGCGAACACCACCGGCTTGGGGACGCGTTCGTACAGAAGACGGGCGCGACCCAGGAGCCTGCGCTGGGGCTCTGACCGCTCGCCAGAGCGAGCCACCCACTCGTCGGCGCCGATCTGCGGACCGGCGGGCTCGGTCGGTGGGACGTCGCTCACTCAGACCTTCTGGGGCGCCGGGACGCCGAAGATCCCCGACGGTCGCAGGAGCAGGAACAGGATCAGGATCCCGAAGACGATCACGTCCTGGTACGAGGAGGAGACGTAGCCGACCGAGAAAGCGCGGCCGAGCCCGATCGCGAGCCCGCCGAGCATCGCCCCCGGCAGGCTGCCGATCCCGCCGACGACGGCGGCCGTGAACGCGATCAATCCGACCTGGAACCCGACGTACGGGTCCACGTTCTGGAAGATCAGCCCGTTCATCACCCCGGCCGCCCCGGCGAGCACCGAGCCGATGAAGAACGTCACGACGATGACGCGGTCGACGTCGATGCCCATCATCGACGCGGCTTCCAGATCGAACGAGGTCGCGCGCATCGCGCGGCCGGTCTGAGTGCGCGCGACGAACAGCGTGAGTAGCCCCATGAGGACGGCCGAGACCACGATCACGAAGAGCTGCATGTACTGGATCTCGAAGGGTCCGATGTTGATGTTCGTGAAGAACTTGCCGCCGTCGAGACTGAAGGTGTCGTACTGCCTCGGCGTCGCACCGAAGCAGATGACGGCGATCTGCTGCAAGCAGAACGAGACGCCGAGAGCGCTGATCAGCGGAGCGATCCGCGGCGCCCGCTTCACCCGGAGGGGCCGGTAGGCGAACCGCTCGACTGCCACGCCGAGGCACCCCGCTCCCAGCATCGCGGCCGCGAACATGAGGGCGATCAGGAGCGCGACCGGGATGTCGGGGCTCGCAGCGCCCCCGAACGCGGCGAGGACGAAGTAGCCGATGTACGAGCCGATCATGAACACCTCGCCGTGGGCGAAGTTGAGGAGTTTCAGGATCCCGTACACCATCGAGTAGCCGAGCGCGATCAGCCCATACAGGCTGCCGAGCGTGAGCCCGGCGACGAGCTGATCGAAGAAGTAGCTCCACGTCAGCTGGAAGCTCTGGAAGTAGCCGACGACCTGGAGCGCGTGCATCGCGGAAGCTTCTCACCTCACGTGCGGCCCATCACGAGGATGGGCCGCACGTCTGGCGTGTTGGACCTCTAGCCCTTCTGCACGGTGTTGTACTGGCCGCCGCTCCCGATCTGGAAGATCGTGAAGCCGACGCCGCCGACCACGTCGCCGAACTTGTCGAACGCGATCGGCTTGCCGAGGAGGGAGGTCTTCAGCTTGACCTTGCCGATGTCCCGGCGAACCTCGCTGCGGCTGACCTTGCCGTCGGCGCAGGCCATCGAGATCCCCATCGCGATCGTCTGCACGGCGACCCACGACGGGGCGCCGAACGAGTTCGTCTGTCCGTACTTCTTCTCGAAGGCCGCGGTGTACGGCTTCGCGATCGCGACGTCGTGGATGTCGAGGCTGAACGACGAGACGTAGGCGCCCGGCACCGTGAACTTCGTCGAGTCGAAGGTCCCGTCGGTGCCGATGAATCCGCCCGAATAGCCCCTCGACTTCAGCTGCTGGAAGAAGAGCTGGGCGTTCGACGCGATCTGCGACGCGAGGACGACCACTTTTGCGCCCTCCGCCTTGGCCCTGTTCGACAGCGGGGTGAAGTCGGTCTGCGCTGCCGCCTGCGACTGGTGATCGACCTTCACGCCGGCCTTGTCGAGGAGGTTCGAGATGAGCGTGATCAGCGGCACCGAGTACGCCTCGGCCTGGTCGACGGTCATGACCGTGTCGCCCTTCTTCACGCCCATCTTCTTGAGCACGAACGCCGCGTCGGTGGCGCCCTGACGCTTGTCCGTCGGGACGACGCGCCGGAAGTAGCCGCTCTTGAGGACGCTGCCGTCGGGGGTCGTCGGGTCAGTCAGGCTCGCGCGCGTGGCGGAGCCGGACACCATCGCCACGCCGCCGCGGCGGAGAATCGGACCGCCCGCCACCTCCTCCTGGCTCCCGGAGAAGCCGTTGACGGCAAGCACGGCCTTGTTGGAACGCAGCTGAACGGCAGCGGTCGCGGCGAGCTGCGCGTCGAGCTGCGTGTCGACCTCGATCGGCGTCGCGAGCTTGGTCCGCTTGAAACCTTTCGGCACACCCGGGATCGGCTTGCCCGCGTTCCAGAACTGGATGAACAGCTGTCCCCAGTTCCGCTGGTCGATCCCCGCCGAGGCCGCCGGTCCCGTGTACGGACCGTCCAGCCCTATCAGCGCCGACTTGCACGACGGGCCGGCGGCGACCGCCTCGACGCCGTTCGACTGCGCCACCGCAACGGATGCGGCGGCGGCGCTGGCGATCACGACGACCGTCAGCGCGAAGATGATGCCTTTCTTCATGTAGAGCGCCCTCCTTGGTTGCACCTGCCGGTTCTCCCTTTGACGTCGGCCATGCCCGATGGTTGCCGCAGGCAACGTGGGCACAATCGGTGCCCTCGAGTGGTCACGGGACTGTGCAGCAGCGTCCGTGACATGTCAACAGCCCGGCCCGTGCTGCCGGGATGTCTAGCGGGAAAGCGCTTCCACCCAGCCGGCGGTGTCGAGGAACTGGCGGAAGCGGATCGCGAGGCCGTCCCGGAAGGTCCAGACGTGGACGAACGGCACGTCGAGAGGCTTGCCGGTCTCCTTCGCGACGCCGCGATAGCGGCCGAGGACGACGCACTGGTCGCCCGCCTCTATGAGCTCCTCCGGCTCGACGTCGAACTCCGCCCACCAGTCGCGGTCGAGCGGGTCGAAGATGTTCCGGCGCACCTCGTCGAGCCCGCGGTAGTAGCCGCCGTGCGGCAGGCCCTGCGCCTGGTGCCACTCGATGTCGGGGTGCATGTCCGCGAGCACCGCGTCCATGTCGTCGCGCGCGAACGCCTCGTAGGAGCGGTTCGCTATCTCGGCCGAGGACACCGCGTCCTTCCTAGAAGTAGAACTGCTTCCATGCCTCCCACCAGGTGTCGGCACGGGAGACGATGACGCGATCTTCGACTCTCTCGACGCCGGCGCGGAAGCGGAGCCCGTCCGGCGCCATCGTGTTCTTGTACTCGACCTTGATCTCGCACGGGCTCCCGGGGTCGTACGGCTTCACGGCGCCGAGATCGGAGAGCGCGCGTTGCGCTCCGGCCTCGATCAGCTCGCGGGCCCGCTGCGGCGGGATCATGCGCGCCGAGACGGAGCCCAGCCCGCGCTTCACCGCAACCGTGGTCAGCCCTTCGCCGAGGAGCTCCCGGCCCTCGCGGCACGCCGCCTCGTCGCCCGTGACCAGCAGCACGGGGCAGCCCCAGGTCCCGCAGAGGGCTGCGTTGATCCCGGTCTCGCCGACGAGAGTGTCGTTGAACCACAGGTTCTGGAAGTCGCGGCCGGAGATGGTGTGGTTCATGACGCCGTCCTTCGTTCCGGCGCGGGCGTGCATCCCGACGAAGAGGCCCGCATCGCAGCCCTGCTCGAGGAACTCCGTGTACTCGGTCCACTCGTCCTGGACGACGTACTCGCAGGCCGGGTCGAGATCCTCGTGGATCAGCGAGTTGAACGTCCAGCCCTGGCCCGCACCGTGGCAATCCATGACGACGATCTCCGTCGCACCGGCTGCCTTGGCGCCGCGGACGGCGGCGTTGATCTCCTCCGTGTAGAGCTTGCGACCCTCCTCGTAGAGCGCCTCGCCGCCCGACGTCTGCTCCGGCTTCACGATGCCGGCGACGCCCTCCATGTCCGAGATGACGTGGACGCGCACGGCGGCAAGCGTAGAAGAGACACGACCGCGGCGCCCGCGACGTGGGCGCCTTCAGGGTCTCGGCGCAAGACTGCCGCCTCGCGGCCGCACCCTCCCCTCAGCCGCGGGCGGGCGGCAGCCGCGCCGCGAGGCCGCGGAGCATGAGGTCGAGGCCGGATTCCCAGACGTCGTCCCAGCGAAGCTCGGCGGCGAAGGGCGCCACCTCCGCCTGGCGCGGGTAGAGACCGCGGTCGATGCGTCCGGCCGCAGCCTGCCAGATCTCCGCTGCCCGGTACGACTCCGGCGGCCAGCCTAGGAGCGCTCCGTCGAGGAAGCAGACGAGCGTCTGGTAGGCGAGCGCCGTGCCCGCCTCGTCGAACCCGGCGACCCGGAGCGCGTCGAGAAGATGCTCGGTCGTCCGCCGCACGGCGTCGGTCGGGAGGTTCCCGCGATACACGAGCGGAAAGGCATTCGGGTAGCTCCGCTGCATACCAGCCCACGAGCCGACGACTGCGCGAATGCGCGCCTCCCAGTCCAGGTTCTCCCCGGGCAGCGCGAGCCCCGCGAGGACGGTTCCCGCGAGCGCGTCGAGGAGATCGTCCTTGCTCTCGACGTAGGTGTAGAGGGTCATCGCCTCGATCCCGAGACGCGCTCCGAGCCGGCGCATACTGAGCGCGGACAGGCCCTCGCCCTCGACGAGCTCTAGCGCCGTCGCGACGACCTGCTCGCGGGTGAGCCGTGGCCGCCGGCCCGGTCCCCGCTTGACAACTCCTCCGTCATCCGTCATTTTCTTACAGCGTAAGAGAATGAACGGACGGAGAACAGGCTCGAGAGGAACGGTCCGGCGGGTCGCGCTCGCGCTCCTGGCCGCGGTCGCCCTCGTGGCCGCAGGCTCGTCCGCTGCCGGCCCTGCCGCGAGGCCCTCGGCCCCCGTCGTCCGCGGGCCCCGCGTCGTCACCTCCGCCACCGCGACGTTCCGTCTGAGCGCCCACGAGCGCGGAGTCCCAGCGCAGCGCCTGCGCTTCGACTGCGTCCTCGATCGCGGAGGATTCCGCCGCTGTGCGGCGACGTATCGCGTTCGCGTCGCGCCGGGCCTTCACATGCTCCGGGTACGCGCGTCGGATCCCGCCGGTCGCATCGGGCCGACGACGCGCGTGTCGTTCCGCCGGGACGCGGCGGCCCCGCCTCCCCCACCGCCGAATCCCGTCGAGACGATCGCCGTCGGGGAGCGACCCGTGAACATCGCCGTCGGCGCCGGCTCCGTGTGGACCTCGAACCAGGGAGACGGGACGATCTCGCGGATCGATGCGTCGGCGGGCTCCGTGACCGCGACGATCACCGTCGGCGGCCAGCCGGGTGGCGTCGGCTTCGGCGACGGCTCGCTGTGGGTGGCCAACTTCGGCGACGGGACCGTCGAGCGGGTCGACCCGGCAGCCAACGCGGTCACGGCGAGGATCCCGGTCGGCGGCCAGCCGGACGGAGCCACGGTCTCGAGCGACGGCACGGTCTGGATCTCCGACTTCGCCGGCGCGGTCCTGCGGATCGATCCGACGACGAATGCGGTGGCGGCGAAGATCCCGGTGCCCGGGAACCCGAGCTCGCCGGTGCTCGCGTTCGGACTCCTCTGGATCGGCAACGTCGGCGGCTCGGTGCGGACGATCGACCCAGCGACGAACGCGATCGCCGGATCGCCCGTCGTCTTCGACCACGATGCCGACGCCCTCGCCGCCGACGCAAACGGCGTCTGGGCCACGACGTTCGACTCGGGAACGGTCGCGCTCATCGATCCGACGAGCCGGTCGATCGTCCGCAAGGGAGTCGTTCCCGGGCACGCATCCGGTCTCGTCCTCGCCGGCGGCTCGCTGTGGGTGAGCCTCTACGACCGGGGCCAGGTGGTGCAGCTCGATCCCACGACGCTCGCCATCGGGCGCCGCGTCGGCGTCGGCACCGAACCGCGCGAGGTCGTCTCCGCGGACGGCGGGCTCTGGGTCGTGAACGAGCTCTCCGGCACCGTCTCTCGCTTCGCGCCGTAGTCTCGGCTCGACAGCTCGACGACGCGAGCCCGAGGAGGGACCGATGCCGAAGACCGAGGGCCGCCGCTCGGCGAACACCCATACGACCCCGTTCCTGCCGTACGACCTGGAGGGGCCGGTGCAACCCGAGATGAGCTGGCTGCCGCTCAGCTACGACCTCGAGACGGGGGCCGGCACGTACCTGATGCGGATGGAGCCCGGAGCGGTCACGCACGAGCACGAGCACGAGCTGATGGAGGAGTTCCTCGTCCTCGAAGGCGACCTCGTCGACTCCGACGGGGCCGTTTTCACCGCCGGCGACTTCGTCACCTACGACGCCGGCACGGTCCACAACTCGACCACGAAGGAGGGCTGCCTCCTCGCGGTGTTCGAGTGGAGAAAGGAGCCGTAGGCGCGCACCACAGACCTTGCCGTGGCGGAGCGTCGGCTCCCGCCTCTCGAGACGAACACCAAGGTCCCGAGAGGCGGGAGCCGACGCCACGGACTTGCGCTCCTGCGCGCCCGAGGCGGAAGGGAGAGAGGAAGAAGAAATGAGAATGGGCGGCGTCGTCCGCCGCCCCATTCTCATCGCGTCCCCCGGGTCGAGCCCGATTTGCCGTCAGTTCCCAACCCGGGAGTCGGTGTCGCTATCGGCACGCTCCCACATGAGCTTGAGCCAGAGGAAGCGCGAGGGGACAGGAGCGGGGTTGCCGCCAAGCGCCCCGCCCCCCGTCCCTGCAAGGTCCCTCGAATTCGAGGAGGAACCGCGCTCTTCCCCTCATGTCGTCACCTGCGCAAGACGCCGCATGCCCGCGCGCGATGAACTGGGCGGAGCCTGCGACATTTCGCGCCCACGAGCATCACCCCGGCGTTGGTACACCCGTCCCTCGGACGGTGTTGACGACCGCGGTTGACTCGCTCGCGGGCCGACACCGATAGCGGCAGTCGAACGAAGGCGCCCGCTCTCCGTGCTGGAATGACCGGATGAGCACGTTCCTCGACCGGCTGCGAACGGGACCACCGCTCGTCGCCGACGGCGGCATGGGCTCGCTCGTCACGGCCGCGGTGCCGCGGCTTCGCTGCCCGGAGGAGGCGAACGTCCGGGCGCCCGAGGCGGTCGTCTCGCTCCACGTCGGCTTCATCGAGGCTGGCGCGGAGCTGATCGAGGCGAACACGTTCGGCGCGAACCGTCGGAAGCTCGCCCAGCACTATCTCGAGGACGATCTCGAGCGGATCAACTCCGCGGCGATCAAGCTCGCCCGCGACGCGCGCGAGATCGCAGGGAAGCCGGTGCTCATCGCCGGGTCGCTCGGCCCGCTCGGCGAGAGTGCGTCCTCGCGCGTTCGCCGCGAGGTCCACGCGGAGCAGGCGAGCATCCTCGAAGGTCGCGGAGCGGACGTGCTCTTCGTCGAGACCTTCTCCGACCTGCAAGAGCTCGAGGACGCCATCGCGGCCGTGCGGAGCGTCTCGAGCCTTCCCGTGGTGGCGCTGCTCACCTTCGACGAGACCGCCGAGACGCCCGCCGGCGTCACCGCGCGCGAGGCGGCCGAGCTCCTCGCGACGCTCGACGTCGCCGCGTTCGGCGCCAACCATGGAGCCGGGCTCCTCGCTGCCCTGGCGGCGCTCGAGCAGATGCGGTCGGACATTCCGCTCGCGGCGATGCCGAACATCGGCCTCGCCAGCCTCGCCGGCGGTCGCGTCATCTACCCGCACGCGACGCCCGAGTACTTCGCGGAGTTCGCGGCTCACGCCCGCGAGCTCGGGGCGATGGTGATCGGCGGGTGCTGCGGGACCACGCCCACAGAGATCGCCGCGATCCGGTCGGCGCTCGAGGCCGAGCGAAAGCCGAAGGCGCGACTCGTGCTGACCGCGCGCGACCTCGTCGTGTCGCTCGGCGAGGAGCTTCGCGAGACGGGCCTTGCGACGGCGCTCCGGAACGGCGAGTGGGCGGTGACCGTCCAGCTCGACCCGCCCCTCGGCGGCTCGAGCAAGGGGCTCGTCGAGGTCGCGCAGGGTCTGGAGGCCTCGGGGCTCGTCGGCTTCGTCGACGTGAACGACAACGCGACCGCGAGAGCGGGGATGAGCTCCCTGATCGCCTCCGCCACGATCGAACGCGCGACCGGGCTCGAGACGATCCCGCACCTGACGACCCGCGACGCCTCGGTCATGGGGCTCGAGTCCCTGCTCCTCGGAGCGCATTCGGAAGGCGTGCGGAACGTCCTCGCGATCACGGGCGACCCGCCCGAGGTCGGCGACTACCCCGGCGGGCGCGGTGTCTACGAGATCGACTCGATCGGCCTCGTCGAGCTGATGACGAAGCTGAATCACGGAGAGGACGTGAACGGCAACCCGATCGACGCGCCGACCGCGTTCGTCCAGGGGGTCGCCGTGAACCCGACGGCCGACGACCTCGGCGCCGAGCTGGAGCGGTTCCAGGCGAAGGTCGACGCGGGCGCGAAGTTCGCGATCACGCAGATCGTCTTCGACGTCGCGCAGTTCGACCGGTTCACCCAGGAGCTCGGAGGTACCTGGCCGATCCCGGTGCTGATCGAGATCTTCCCGCTGACGAGCTACCGCCTCGCGCTGCGCCTCCACAACGAGGTGCCGGGGATCGTCGTGCCCGACGACCTGCAGCAGACCCTCGAGCAGGCGGGCGCGAAGGCGTCCGAGATCGGCTTCGCGCGCGCCCGCGAGCTCATCGAGGCGTCGCGGGAGCGAGCGGCCGGGATCTGTCTCGTGGCACCGTTCCGGCAGCCGCTCCGGGTCCTCGAGCTTCTCGCCTAGAACCCGCTCAGGAGACGCACGGGGTGCTCGGGACGGGCCGCGTGCGGACGTGAGAGAGAACGCCGCGGACGAGATCGGTCGGGATCCCGTAGCCGCCCTCCTCGCCGGCTCGGCGCGCGAAGACAACCGTCCGGACACGGCCCCTTGCGTCGACTGCCGGCCCGCCCGAGCTGCCGGGACGGACGAAGGCGCGGATCGCCGTCACCTCCCGCGTCACCGGGCCGCGGCCGTAGGCGTCCCGCGAGAGCGCCTTGCCCGTGCCGCCGAGCCGCCCCGGGATCCGGGCGAGCGGCCCGTTCTCCGGGTACCCGAGCACCGCCACGGCAAGCCCCTTGTCGGGGTCGACCATCGGAAGCGACCGGCCCGGGAGGCCGGGGACGCGGAGGACGGCGAGGTCGTTCCCCGGATCGAACGCGACCACCGTCGACGCGAAGGCCTCGCCGTCGCGACGGTCGACCTGGGGCCGCTCGATGCCGGCGACGACGTGCGCGTTCGTGATCACGACGCCGGGCCGGACGATCCAGCCCGAGCCCTCGACGCCGAGTCCGCACGCGACGCCGGTAACCCGGACGACGCTGGCTGCTGCCCGCACGACGTCCGGATCGCGCGCGAGCGCCGAGTCGGGCGGCGAGACGATCGCGGGCGGCCCGAGGAGGACGCCGATCGGATCGACCCGCTCGAGCGTCGCGAGCAGGCGCTCCGGCGGGAACTCGTCGTTGATCCGCGACAGGATCGCTGACTTCTGCACCGACTCGCGGAGGTTCGACTGGCCTGGCAGGTAGAGGAGGACGGCGCCGATCGCCCAGCAGAGGACGACTCCCGCGGCCGCGCCGAGGACGAAGCCTGCCGCCGAGTCGACCGTGCGGAGGCCGGGCACCGCCCCGATCGTCTTGCGCAGCATGCCCCCGAGGATCCCGGCGAGGCTCTGGAAGATCATCCCGCCGAGCACCGCGCCGGCGAGCGCGACGAGCGGCGCATAGGGGGAGCCGCCGCGAAGGAGCTCCGGTGCGATGCGCGCGCCGAGGTAGGCGCCGATGGCGAAGCCGGCGAGCGACAGCGCGCCCCGAACGAGCCCGTTGAGCAGGCCGTAGGCGGCGAAGAGCCCGACGACTCCGAGGACGATCCAGTCCGCGGTGGACACGCTCGGTGAGCGTACGTGCCGCGGGGTACGTTCCCTCCCGCCCGGCTACAATCCTCCGGCCCGGGGGGCGTAGTTCAGTTGGTTAGAACGCCGGCCTGTCACGCCGGAGGTCGCGGGTTCGAGTCCCGTCGCTCCCGTAAGTAGCCATGCGGATTCGCCATGGGGCGCGAGAAGTCCGTGCCCCACTAGTGCCCCAAACCTTCCAGGCGCTCGAGGAGCGAGTCGTGCGCCGTGTCGAGAAGAGCTCCATAGTGGAGCTCGATCATTCGCGTCGAGGTTCCGGCGATCCGAGCCGTCTCGAACACGGTCAGTCCTCGTGCGAGCGCAGTTGAAATGAACGTCGAACGTAGGTCGTAGATCCGCGCCGGCCTCGCAATCCCAGCGCTCTCGATTGCGGCATGCCAGTCCCGACGTCGGAAGTTCTCGAAGTCGAACGGGCCACCCCGCTTCGCCGCGAACACGAAAGGAGAGTCGAGTCGACGCGAGACCGAATCGAGAGCCGCGAGCGCCTCCGACGTGAGCGGAACCTCGCGGCGTGAGCGGAGCGTTTTTGTTCCGCGCACTGTCAGAACACGACGCTTGCGGTCGACGTCTCGGCGTTCAACCCCAGCCCATT
The DNA here is from genome assembly GCA_963708265.1 of uncultured Actinomycetes bacterium. GTDB lineage: Bacteria > Actinomycetota > Thermoleophilia > Gaiellales > Gaiellaceae > GMQP-bins7. Next base: position 33,732 of record CAVPSC010000002.1, read on the forward strand.
CCGCCGGACGCAGGCCGGTCGCCGCCGCGAATTGGACGACAGCGCTGCCAAGCTCGTCGAGTTCCGCACAGATGCACTTGAGTTCTGTGGGCGTGTAAACACGGATCGGTCGCGGGGTCGGCTGCGGATTTGGGCCTGCGAGCTTCGCCGGGTTCGACGTGACGTAGCCGTATCGGATGCCTGCGTCGAGCGTTTGCCGGAACGCGAGCACGACGGGGTGACGCCACCGCTCGGGTAGACCCGCGACGAAGTCCGCAACCTCATCCGTCATTCGCTCGAGATCGACCAGAGCAACATCTCCGAATTTGTCGAGCGGCCGCCTCATCCGTTCGCGGAGGGTTCGCACCGTCCGGGGCGACCTCACCTTGCCGTGACGCTCGAGGAAGGTGTCCGTGAGCTGGGTGAGGGTGAGATCTCGTCGCACAACGCGACCGTTGAGCTCTGGCTCCACGACGTCTCGGTAATGCGCCCACGCCTGCGACTTGGACGGAAATGCGCCACCGGAGTGGCGCACGCCTTTCCGGTCGTAGTAGCGGAGCTGCCACTTCCCGGATGGCAACTTGCGGACATGACCGCGTGCCTCGGCGGGCATCTATTGCCTCTTTTCTGCGCTACAGCCCTGGAGCTCGGCGATTACGGCGCCGGCCCCAGGGCCGTGCGCATTCTTCCGAACACACCAGAGGATGCGTGCCATAATCACGCATGTCCCCGATCATCAGGACCCCTTTGCGACGGAGACAAGGTTGCAGCGCGTCCCGTCGAGCCACTCAAGCAACTCCGGCCGACTCCATCGCAGCACATTCGTCGCGAGCCGATACCCACCGGGCAGCTTCCCGATTCGGTGCCAGCGCAGGATCGTTTCGGTCGAGACGTCGAGCATGTCGGCGACGTCTCGCGCGCGGAGGTAGCGGTCGCTCACGGTGCCCGGCGGCTGGGTCTCGTTTGGGCCGAACCGCGACTCATCGTCTAGGGGGTCTCCCGATGAGCCCGTTGGCGTAGCGCGAGTGGCAGCGCCGACATCCAGCGGCGAGCCTTGCGGGATCCACCACGTCAGCTCCGCGTCTCAACAGTTCCAGCGTGGAGCCCTCGAGATGGACCACGTCGAGTCGCATATCGGTCGCGCCGCACCACTCACAGCAATGGCCGGCCGACGCAACGATTAGTTGACGCGTCTGCTTCCAGCCGCTCGAGTTGTAGAACTGCTGGAGCTCACGACGGTCGTCGTCGGAGCGATAACCGTGCTTGATGATTGGACTCACGAACGAACCCCCACGTTCCGTTTTTTCAAGCCGCCGTCGATCGATCGCGGAGTTTGTTTCGCGAAGACCTGGCGGGCTGCCGTCGAGGTTCTTGCGGTTCTCGAGGCATCCCCTCCCCCCCGGGTCCACTGACGGTCGATGTCAGGCAATCCTGCGACTCCGGCGCTTCCAGTAGTCCCTCTCCCAAGCGGGTGCGTCGTCCGGTAGGGGCTCTGCGCCTGTATCACCGCGAGGGATGAAGAGATGCAGGGGCGAGCTGTTCGGGGCGAGGTCGGCCTCGTCCTCGTCCTCGCCCCTTATAGGGAGGGGCGAGGGGGCGAGGTCTCGGGAAGGCCCTGAGCGCAACGAGGGGGCGAGGTTGGGGCGAGGTTGAGGCGAGGTCTCGTCGACCACGACGTCTCGCTCGTCATCTGCTTCGCGATAGGGCCGAACCGATTCGAAGAAATGGCCGCGCGTCGTGTCTTCACGACTCACGTAGCCCTCGTCGACGAGTACCTCGAGCGCTGTGCGCTTGTGCTCGTTCTTGCCGGAGACGTTCTCCTCGATCCACCTCTTGGATCGAGCTTGTGAGCCGCCCTCGAGCGCGTGACTGATCCGCTCCATGTAGACGGTCGGCCGGAATCGGTCCCCGATCTGGTTGGAGTCCGGTTCGAGCGCGTAGGTGACGGCGTGCCCGTCGGAGCGGAGCACAAGCCGGCCGATCGCGGGCCTCGGGAGGAAGCCTGGTCTGTCCTTGTGCGTCCTGAGGATCGACCGGCCGGTTCCGCCGCGCTGGAACGCCTCAAGGAGCTGGAAACCGATGTGCACGATCGCTCCCGACGCCTTCCGCTCCGAGCCGTACGCGTACTTGCCGCGGCTCTCGACGTTCTTCGTGACATGGTCGAGCAGGACAGGCGCGGCACCTGTGAGGGTGATCGGGGTCGCGATCTCGCGCCAGAAGCTTTCGACGTCCGACGTCGATGCGGGATCGAGTCCGTGGAGGGAGAGGAATGGATTGAACGCGTCGATCACGAGCATGCGCACGCCGTGCGCGGCGAGCGTCTCGCACACCGCGTTCAGTGGCTCGTCGATGAGCCTGGCGTCGGGCTCGTAGTACAGAAACAACGTGTCGATCAGCTCGTCCGCGACGCCGAGCGCCCGCAAACGGGCGAGAAGCTCTCCAGCGCCCATAGCGTCGAGGTCAGCCCAGCCGACTGCAAAGCCAGCATCCATCTCCGCCTTCGCGAGGACCAGCGCGAGCCAGGTCTTGAGACTTTCCGTCTCGCCGCTCAGGAGCGTCCGCTTCCCTGGGTAGAGAAGCCCACCGATCGTCGGAGGTTCAGGCGGATCGGACGCGCGAGCGATGAGGCTCGACGGCTGCCAGGAATGGGAGAAGAACTCGGCACCACGGTCGACGCCGCGGTCCCCGAGGATTTTGGGGTGCTCGCAGATCATGCTGCCTTCGCCAAGATCGCTTCGACAGCGTCGAGATCGTCAAGTAACTGGACGAGCACGTCGTGGGCGACGGGCAAGTCTCCATCGACGAGGAGTTCGACTGCGAACACCATCCGAGCCCGCACCATCAGCTCTTGGTCAACTTGGCTCCAATACGTTTTGCTGCGCTGCGTCACTCCCCGCAGCGTGGCGCCCCCAATGCGAAGCGGACGGTTTTTCGCCAACAAAAAGCTGGCGAAAAACGGTTCTATCCGGCGAGAACCTTCCTAACCGCCGCCTGGGTCAGACCCAGCTGCTTCGCGATCGACGGTCGCCCCCATTTCTTTGCGGCCAGCTCTCTGATCGCCACGATCTGTTCCGGGTCGAGCTCGATGCGCGGACGGCCGCGGGGGCGCCCACCCGGCGCCGGAGGCTTGTTCGCTTGCCACCGACCGTGCCATCGCTGACGAGCACGAGGTGACCAGACGAGGGACTCGATTCCATGCAGCTTGTGCTCGAACCGGTGGCGACCCCAGCATTCGTGCGAGCAGAATCGCTGGTCATCGAACGCCGGAAAGCGGGGCGTGAACTCTTGTCGGCAACCAACGCAGTCCCGCGCGAGCGGCGCCGGACCTTTACGGCAAGCCAGGTGGTAGCAGCGCGAGGAGCAGTAGCGTCCGCGTCCACGCGCAATCCGAGACTCCGAGACGTGAAACACGTCCTCGCAAACCAGGCAGGCGACGTCCCGCCCGTTGCGTCGGTGTCCGTTAGCTATTTCCCGCGCGACCCTTAGAGAACACTTCTTCGAGCAGTAGACCCCTGCGCCGGACGCCGCCTTTGCTGGTGTCGGCGTGAAGCGGACTGCGCAGTCAGGCGCAACGCACTCTCGTACGGAGGAGGGGGGTACTTGCGGCGCGACCCCGAGCTCCTGATCTCAATCCCATGCGCTCGATAATCTCGCGGACGCGGTGTGGATGAGTGTGGAATCGCGACCCGATCTTGTCGAGGCTGGTGCCGCGCAGGTAGAGCAGAACTATGGAGTCAATGTCCTGCTCGTCAAGTGGTGCCGCACGACGCATCGAAACAGCGTAGCCAAGCCAGACGACGGATAAAAAACACGTGCTCACTGCCAGCGTGCGATGGGGGAGTCCAATCAGGTGAGCGTGTCGGGATGCCGAGTATCCAGGCACACCGCACTGAGATGCACTTGGGGACGCCTGGCCCCACTGAGTTAAGCAGCAGCTTTAGGTCGTCGCCCCCGCCGAGCCTGCTTCGTCCCTTTCGCGACCAACTGCTTCACTTCGGAGTCATCGGGGTGGGCATCGACGACGTAGACGCCGCGGCGCAGGTCGCTGAAGGAGACGGTGATATTTACCGCGGAGCCATCTTCGATATCCCGACCGCTCAAGTCGGAGACGAACACCACTTTCTTCGCCATTTGAATACCTCCATGTAGGTAGCGCGGGACCATAACAATGTCCGAGATCAAAAACGCATGGCCGAAGGCGGATGCAGCGCAACGACTCGGGCCGTGCCCGTGAAGCTCCGCGCGGAGCTCGAGTCGTGCGGGGCCCTATGCGCTAGGTGAAGATGAATGCGGCGAGGTGCCCAGACGCATGGTTTGGCCAGCGGCCTCGCCGGAGCGAGTCTCGTGGTTCCGGGCATAGCCATCCGACGCGTCAACTCTCCCGCACTCGGGCGATAACCTAACGACCGTCGATGCGTTCACACCTGCCCTACTTTTCTTGCATCGGATGACCGTCTGGTTAGGCGAAGCGCCCCGCGGTTGGCAACTACTCGTCGGCCCACGATGCAGCGCGGCTGAGGGATGGACGAAGAACTCGCACGCATCGTTGGTCAGCGCATCAGGCGACTCCGGCAGCGGAACGGAGTCACCCTTCGCCGGCAGGCGGAGCTTGCGGGGGTATCACCGTCTGCGCTGTCCGTCCTCGAAAACGGCCGCGGGGGCATGTCGCTCGCCGCCCTTCAGCGTGTCGCCAACCACTTCGGACTGTCGATCACGGAGCTGCTCGAGCTCCCCCAAGACAGATCGGTCGTCTCAGGAGGACTCATTACTGGTTGAGATTTTCGAGGAATGCGCGTCAACGACCATTGCGGTGCAGCGCGGCGCGGGAACGCTGTACCAGCTGCTCGGAGCCGGCAACGGCCACCTGCTTCAGCCCTATGTGCTCTCATTCCTTCCCGGCGAAGGCTACGCGTCTGACCCTATCGGCCATGCCGGAGAAGAGTTCGCCTATGTAGTCGTCGGCGCCGTCGACTCCTGCTGAGCGAGGAAGTTCACCGACTACGCCAGGGTGACGCGATTCGATTCGTGCAGAGACTCCTCACTCTTTCAGGAACGCGTCCTCATCTGGGATCGCCGTGGTCGTTGGAGCGGCAACCCCGCCATGGTGATCGACCTACAGGCACTAATCGCGTCCTAGCGTGTTGTTGCTACGGCCCGCTCGCGCCGGCACGCGGTACATACGTCTACTCCGCCGATGTACCCCGGATCGCTCGGAGAGTGATTACCGTGGCTGCCTGCCTTGAGATGTCCTGGCACCCGTGCTTGCTCGCGACTCACTGACAACTAGTGCGTCGAGGACGGCGTCGAGCAAGTAATCACCGTTGTGCCGGACGGGGTCGTCGGTGGGTATGCCCGTGTCCGCGGCTGCTGCCTCGATTGCCTCGGTGGCCTCATCATCATCAAGACCTGCCGTGTTGAGAGCGATAGCGGTAACAGCTGCCGGCTTCGCTCTCGGAGAGAGTCGCTCATGCATCTCGACGAGTTCGGGCAGGCTTACGAAGATGACGGGAAAGCCCTCGTGTTCAGTTGCTCCGGCCTTGTGGCAGAGCACGTAGGCATCTGGTGCTGACCCGTGAATCAGGCCGAGCGTGACCCCGGAGTAGGCCGGGTGCGTAACGGAACCCTGACCTTCGACAATCAGCAGTTCGGCGCCCCGTCTGGCGCCTTCGACGACCAATTCTTCCGCTGCGCCCGCGATGAAGTCTGAGACGACGCCGTCGATCGCGATCCCCCACCCGGCGATAGCGATCCCGGTTTGCCCAGTCGGCACGAAAATCGATTCGATCCCTCGTCGCCGCGCAGCCTCGTCGAGGACTCAAGCGACACGGTCATCTTGCCTATCGCGCAATCTGAGCCGACCGTGAGAACAGTCTTGGCGCGCAATCGGAGGTTCTCGCCGACTGGGACGCCGATGCCGAGTGGAGGGCGACGCAGGTCGCGCAGTTCAACGCCATGGCGAGCCGCAAGTTCAGCAAGCTCTGCGTCGTCCCCGATGAATTCGTGTAGCCCGTTCTCTACATCGAGTCCGCACGCAATACAGTCCTTTAGCAGTTGTCGCCACGTCGGTGAAAGGCTGCCGCCCGGCGGTGCAATGCCGACCACAGCGGTCGTCGGCCGGTACCGACACGCGTCCTTTGGCGAACTGACGAACGGAACACCACGTTCCGTTTCGCCAATGCGCGTCGAATCGACGACGGCTACAGCCGGTGTTAGACCGTAGTTCAGGATTCCGCGAGCCGTCTTACCCAGATACGGATCGTCCGAACAGCCCTCGGCAAGCACAAGGTACCGCTTTCCGGAGGAAGTCCTCTTACCTGTGACATCAATGCGGCCGTTCGGATCGGCGGCAGCATTCACGGCTGACTGGCCTCCGATTGTCCTCGGTAGCTGAACCGCATTTTCCGAAAGGTTCTACTTTTCCTGTGTTCTGGTTTTACGTACGGACGCTGGGCATGTTCTGAAAGAGTGAACATACTGGTCGGCTATCAGCCTTGTCAACCACCGCTTGCCTCTAATCAGCCAGAGGAGAGGATCGAGCGCGGCGCGATAAAGGGTCGTGCCGTAGAATTGCCGCTCCGTAACACGCGCCGAATCTCCTAGGCGTCAGTCCAGTCGAGGATCACCTTGCCCAGGACTTCCCCCAGGAACGCGCGATCGAGAATGCTTCCTCATAGTCGCGGTATGAGAGACGGTGTGTGATGACCGGTGTAATATCGAGACCGGACTGCAGCATCACGGTCATTTTGTACCAGGTTCGTACATTTCGCGGCCGTAGATGCCTTTGATGGTGAGCATGTCGAAAATGACGAGGTTGCCAGTCGAGGGCACTCCCGGAGGGGATGCCGAGCATGGCGATCTGGCCGCCGTGGGCCATGTTCGTGATCAGTCGGCGAAGGAGGCAGCGTTGCCGGACATTTCAAGGCCGACGTCGAAGCCCTCCTTCATGCCGAGCTGTTTCTGGACGTCGCCGAGGTGCGTTTGCGGGGATCGATGGCAAGGGTGGCGCCCATCCGCGGGCGAGGTCGAGGCGGTAGGGATTCAAGTCGGTCACGACGAGTGGCGGCGCCGGCGTGGCGGGCGACCGCGGTGGCCATGAACCGATGGGGCCCGCGCCCGTGATCAGAACGTCCTCGCCAAGACCGGGAAGGAAAGCGCGTGTGCACAGCATTCCCGAAGGGATCGAAGATGGCGGCCACTTCTCGGTCGATACTCGGCCCGTGTCGCCAGACGTTCTCATCGCAAGACGACGATTCCGCGAAAGCGCCAGGGCGGTTCACTCCTAGCCCAATCGAGTGCGCGCATTGATGCCGCCTCCCGGCCATGCAGTTGCGGCATCGGCCACAGACGACGTGCCCCTCGCCGCTCACGAGTTCGCCGTGGATAAAATCGTTGACGTTCGTGCCGATTCGACGACCTCGCCTACAAACTCGTGCCCGATGACCATCGGGATCGGGATCGTCGCCTGGGCCCAATCGTCCCAGTCAAAAATGTGGAGATCGGTCCCGCAGATGCCGGTCATGGGTACCCGGATCAGAACGTCATTGATACCGATCTCGGGTATCGGTACCTCTTCAGGCCAGAGGCCCGGTTGAGCCTTCGACTTGGCGAGTGCCTTCATCGTCACGCCGACGCCGCGGCGTCTCCGTCGCGCCGCTGCGACCGAGCCCCACCTGTCAGAGCGCGCGGTCGGTATCGGCGTCCAGCGCTCGCGGACTGCGGGCGGAAAAGCCCGAGAGGCGGTTCGGGCCATCCGCCCGCCGCCCCCATCGCCGTCCGTGGGAAAAACGGCGATGAGCCATTCGGCTTCAGCAAGCGCGCCGCGACATCGGGTGCGCGGTTCCGGCCGGGCGCGTAGCGGCTGGGGACGAGCCGCTGCGAGGGTGAACGATGCGGGCGATCGTTGGACAGAGCGGGCGGAGACGGACCCTCGCGGGGCAGGCATCCACGTGGATTGTCTCCGCCCGCTAGGCGCCACCGGAGGGCTAGACCGCGACGCCTTCTGCCGACCCCTGACTCGGGGCCACTGCGTGGAACGCACTCCGCCGAGCCGGCGGGTGTGGCTTGCGACGGGTGCATCTACGCGCTTCGCCGGGCGAAGGGGGACCCGGCGAATGTGCATCACCGAGGTGCGGCGGTTGCGGTGCTCCAGTCGGGCAGAGCGCACGCTGCCGGAGCGCGTGACGCGACGGACCAAGTAAGCGTCTCGTGGAGGGGATCCAAGAAGGCAATATCGGATCCAGAAAGTGAATCGATGTTCAGCAGCGGTCACTGCTCCGCCGGGGGTCTCTTCCGCCACGCGAGGACGCAGCGAGGCCACCCGGTTCGTCCCTCGGCGTATCCCGCCTGGATGAGTTCCTTTGGCTGGTTGCACCGTCTCG
>CAVPSC010000003.1:0-146964 GCA_963708265.1 uncultured Actinomycetes bacterium
CGGCAGAAACCCGCAACGGAGCGCGCGGGCGGCTACTGGTTCAGCCGGAGAACACGACCGACTCCCCGTGGGCGATGAGCTCCTCCGGGGACGGAGGAGTGAGGAGGAGCGAGACCATCTCCTCTTTGAGCGGGTCGTCGGTCGCCCGGTATCGGCGCGCAGCCTCGTCGAGGTCGTAGTCCGTGCGCCGGGGCGAGACGTCGGGACCGAGGAGGACCCAGTACGCGCCCCGCTCCTCGGCGTACGGCATCCCCACACTGCCCGCGTTGAGCGAGCGGATCCCGGCGACCTCGCGGTCGAACTGGAGGTGCGTGTGCGCGGTGACGAGCACCCGCTCGGGGACGCCCTCCGTGAACTCCCGGACCCGTGTCTCCGGCGTCGCCGGGGTCACGATCTCCTCGTCGCTTCGGGGCGAGCCGTGGCAGACGCGAACGGGGCCGAGCCCGTCGACCTCCACGACGACGCTCTCGGCGAATCCGGCGAGGAACGCCCGCGCGTCGTCGTCGTGCCGCTCGACCATCCATCTCTCCCGCGGCGTGAGCGACTCGCCCTCGCCGCGAGCGGCGCGCTCGCTGCACTCGGCCAGGGCGCGCTCCGCGTTGCCGCGGACGAACGCCGTCGGGACGTCCATCGCGTGCACGAGCGCGAGCGTCGCCGAGGGCTCCGGTCCCCACGTGAGGTCGCCGCCGAACACCACGAGGTCGGGCCTCTCCCGCTCGAGTTCGGTGAGCACTGCCTCGAGGGCGGTCGCGTTGCCGTGGACGTCCGAGAGGACGGCCACGGTCGTCGCGCGGAACGTGCGGTCCGCTTCGCCGGGCACGACCCCGTCCTAGCAGACGGCGGCCGCAGGCGCGAAATAGACTGGCCGACCGTGGGTCCCGCTGCTCTCGTCACGACCGTCGTCGGGAGCTATCCGCAGCCCGACTGGCTGATCGACCGCGAGCGACTCGGCGATCGCTTGCCTCCGCGTGTCCGCGCGCGCGAGCTCTGGCGCGTGGCCGAGCCGTACCTCGAGGAAGCGCAGGACGACGCGACCCGTCTTGCGGTCTCCGACATGGAGCGGGCGGGGGTCGACGTGATCACCGACGGCGAGATGCGCCGCGAGAGCTACTCGAACCGGTTCGCGACGGCGCTCGGGGGCGTCGACCTCGACAACCCCGGGGTTGCGCTCGACCGCACGGGCCACGAGAACCCGGTCCCGCGGGTCGTGGGCCCGATCCGGCGCGCGCGGCCGGTGGAGGTTCGGGACACCGAGCTCCTCCGTTCGCTCACCGAGCGGAGGATCAAGATCACCGTGCCCGGCCCCTTCACGATGGCGCAGCAGGCGCAGAACGACCACTACCCGGACGGGCGGAGCCTCGCGCTCGGGTACGCGGAGGCGGTCAACGACGAGCTGCGCGACCTGAAGGCTGCAGGGGCCGACGTCGTCCAGATCGACGAGCCGTACCTCCAGGCGCGGCCGGAGCGCGCGCGCGAGTACGCGCTCGAGGCGATCGACCGCGCGCTCGAGGGAATCGAGGGCGACACGGTTCTCCATACCTGCTTCGGGTACGCGCACATCGTCCACGACCGCCTGAGCGGGTACCCGTTCCTCCGCGAGCTCGCCGAGTGCCGGGCGACGCATCTCTCGCTGGAGGCGGCGCAGCCCGGGCTCGATCCCGCCCTCCTTCGGGACGTCCCGGAGAAGGTGATCGTCCTGGGCGTCCTCGACCTCGGGTCGAGCGAGGCGGAGGCACCGGAGGTCGTCGCCGAGCGAATTCGGGCCGCGCTCGAAATCCTGCCGCCGGAGCGCCTGGTCGTCGCGCCCGACTGCGGGATGAAGTACCTGTCGCGCGAGCTCGCGTTCCGGAAGCTCGAGGCCATGGTCGCGGGCACTCGGCTCGTCCGCGACGAGCTCGGAGTCGGGTGAGGAGCAGGGTGGAGCGCCCTCGGACGCACATTGCGCAGGCCTTCCCGGATCGCGTCGACGTGCGCGGCCGCGACCTCTGCGGCGACCTCATGGGGAGGCTGAGCTTCACCGAGTACTTCCATCTCCTGCTCACCGGCCGCGAGGCGACCGAGGAGCAGCGTTTCTTCCTCGACCTCCTGCTCGTCGCGATCGCGGAGCACGGGCTGATGCCGACGAACGTCGCGGCGCGGATGACGCTCGCGGCGGATCCCGATGCGTTGCAGGGGGCGGTCGCCGCGGGGATCCTCGGCGCGGGCCCCGTCGTCCTCGGCACGACCGAGGCGTGCGCCCGGCTGCTCGCGGACGCCCAGGCGCGGGTCGTGGAAGGCGAGGAGGCCGGGGCCGTCGCAGCGGCGCTCGCCCGGGGGATCCACGCCGACGGCGGCCGAATCCCGGGCTTCGGTCACCCCGTCCACCGGCCGGTCGACCCGCGGGCGGAGCGGATCCTCGAGCTCGTGGACGCGCGCGGCGCGAGCGGCCCGCACGTCGCTCTCGCCCGCTCGTTTCGCGACGCGGTGGCGGAGGCGTGGGAGAAGCCGCTCGTCATGAACGTGTCGCTGCCGATCGCCGCGGTGCTCCTCGATCTCGGCTACACGGTCCCCGAGACGAAGGCGATCCCGATCCTCGCTCGCACGGCGAGCCTCCTCGCCCATCTCGCGGAGGAGCGGGAGCATCCGGCCGGCTTCGCCATGGCGGCGGCCGCGGAAGAGGCCGTCGAATACGAGCCGAAGCCGGAGTGATGCTCGCGCCCGAGGTCGAGTCGCTGCCGTGGGCCGAGCAGCTCACTCTCGACGATGGCTCCTATCGGACGCAACTCGCGTACCTCTTCGAGCGCTCCGTCTTCTATCGCGAGAAGCTCGCGGCGGCGGGTGCGGCCTCGGCCGACGACGCCGGCGGGCTCGTCGACATCGCGCTCTTGCCGCTGACCGAGAAGGCGGAGCTCCGCGCGACGGTCACGCCGGGAAACTCCGTCGGCGCTCATCTCTGCGCGACGCGCGACGAGATCGTCCGTATCTACTCGACGAGCGGAACGACCGGCACTCCGAGCTATGTGCCGCTCACCGCAGGAGATCTCGAGAACTGGGTCACCGCCTCGGCGCGGAGCTATGCGGCGTCGGGGATCACCGCCGGGCAGCGCATCGTCTCGACGTACAACGCAGGCCCCTTCGTCGCCGGCGCCGCTCTCGCCGCATTCGATCTCGTCGGGCTCTGCCACGTCCCGCTCGGCACGGGCAACAGCGAGCGGGTCGTGGCGGCGATCGAGCGCCTGACGCCCGAGGCGGCGGTGCTGACGCCCTCGTACGCGGCCTATCTCGTCGATTGGACGCGCGACCGGGGCGCCGACCTCGCGGGCTCGAGTGTGGAACGCGTCCTCGTCGCGGGCGAGCCGGGAGGCGGGGAGCCGGCGTTCCGGGCGATGCTCGAGGAGGGCTGGGGCGCGAAGGTCACCGAGGCGATGGGGATCGGCGACATCGGCGTCTCGCTCTGGGGCGAGTGCGAGGAGCAAGACGGGATGCATCTCGGCGCGCGCGGCTTCGTGCACGTCGAGCTGATCGATCCGGAGACGGGGCTCGCCCGCGAGCTCGAGGACGCCGCGAGCGGGGAGCTCGTGCTCACGCACCTTCGACACCGCGCGGCGCCGCTCCTCCGCTTCCGGACGCACGACCACGTCGAGGTGCGGACGAGCCCGTGCCCGTGCGGCCGCACGAGCCCGCGCATTCGCTGCGTCGGCCGCACCGACGACATGCTGATCGTGCGCGGCGTCAACGTCTTCCCGTCCGCCGTGCGCGAGGTCGTCGGCGCGTTCGCCCCGGACGTCAGCGGCCACATCCTCGTCCGCCCGCGGACGCAGGGTGTCAAGCAGGAGCCGCCGCTCCCGGTCAGCGTCGAGCTCGCCCGCGACGCGACGCCCGATGCCGCCCTCGCCGACGCGATCCGGGCGCGCCTGCGCGACGTGCTGGTCGTCCAGACGAGCGTCGAGCTCGTCCCGTGGGGCACGCTGCAGCGCAGTGAATGGAAGTCGAAGCTCGTGGACCAGTAGGGTCGGATCGCGAGAAGACATGCGAAAGCTGCAGAGCCAGGGCGTCCACCACATCACGATCGTCGGAGCCGATCGCCAGACGTCGATCGACTTCTGGGAAGGCGTTCTCGGGATGCCGTTCGTCTTCGAGCAGCCGAACCTCGACAACGCAGCGGAGAGCCACCTCTACTTCGATCCGGGCGACGGGCGCCTGATCACGATCTTCACGAACGAGCAGCGGACGCCCGACCCGACGCCCGCCCCCCGGGAGCCCGGGATCGTCCATCACATCGCCTTCGCGCTCTCGCAGGCGACGTTCCGGCAGACGGTCGAGCGGCTCGACGAGCGCGGTGTCCGCCACTCGGGCGTGAAGGACCGCGGCTTCATGGACTCGATCTACTTCGACGACCCGCTCGGGATGCTCGTCGAGCTCGCCTCGTACCGCTTCGAGCCTCCGTACGGGCGCTCGCATGCGGACGTGCTGCTCGAGGCGCACAGGATCCGGGTCGAACGGGGCGATCCCTCGATCGCCGAGATCCACCTCGCGGACGCGATCGAGTCGCTCGTCGGGCGGCAGGATTCCCTCTCGGACGATCGCGCAGCGAAGAACCCGTACTCGTAGGAAGGAGACGTCACATGGCCACGCACACGCTGAGCATCCTCAAGCCGAGCGTCAACAACCTGTCGACGCGGATCTTCGTCCGAGCCGCCGGCCTCGACTTCGACGAGGTCGACGTCTGGGGGAAGAAGTCGACGCCGGAGTTCCTCGCCAAGGCGCCGGCCGACCTGACGCCGCTGCTCGAGGAGGCCGGGCTGCCGAAGGGCTCGCTCTGGGAGAGCTGCGCGATCATGCAGTACCTCTGCAACAAGAACGGCCTCGACCGCTTCTACCCCACCGATCCGGGTGCGCGGGCGATGGTCGACAGCGCGATGTTCTACCTGATCGGGACGCTCTATCCGCTCGTCGCGCGTGCCACCTACCCGACGCTGAGCTTCCCCCAGTACGCCGGCGAGACGGCGACCTCGGACGCCGACGACGCGCTGAAGGCGAAGGCCCAGAAGGACGCCGAGGCCGCGATCGCGGGGCCGCTCGAGGTCTACCGCGCGTTCTTCCTCGACGGCCGGCCGTTCATCGGCGGCCACTCTCCGTCGATCGCGGACATCCGCTTCGCGGCGACGCTCGAGTTCTTGCGCGCGATCGACTACGACTTCCCGGCCTGGGCCGAGGAGTACATGAGCGCGATGGAGGACGCGCTCGGTGAGGCGTACACGGAGCCTGCGGCCGACGTCCGCGGCTACGTCGACTCCGTGAAGTCGCAGGGGTGATCGCGGGAGGCACGGGCACGGCCGAGGCGACGCCGACGGGTGCGGAGCCGTCGGCCGCGGCGCGCGAGCTCGTCCGCACCGCGTACGACCTCCACATCCATGTCGGCCCGGACGTGATGCGGAGGCGGATCGACGACGTCTCGCTCGCCGAGCGCTTCCTCGAGGTCGGCCTCGCCGGGTTCGGGCTCAAGTCGCACTACACGTCGACCGCGGAGCGCGCACAGGTCGTCTCGCGGGCGGTGCCCGGTGTGGACGTCGTCGGCACGCTGACGCTGAACGCGTCGGTCGGCGGCCTCAACCCGCTCGCGGTCGAGATCGCGGCGCGGGAGGGAGCGCGGATCGTCTGGTTGCCGACGGTGGACGCAGTGGGCGAGGCTGGCGCACGCGACCGCGTCTACCCCGAGGGCTCGACGCCGCCACTGTGGGTGCGCATCCAGGCCGAGCTCCGGGACCAGGGCCTCGAGCCTCCGCCGGTTCCGGTGCTCGACGCCGCGGGAGACCCGCTCCCGGAGCTCCTCGCCGTGCTCGGCGTGATCGCCCGCCACGGCCTCGTCCTCGCGACCGGGCATCTCACCCGCGCCGAGATCTTCCCGGTCGTCGACGCGGCGCGCGAAGCGGGCATTCGCCACGTCGTCGTCACGCATCCCGAGTTCCCGACCTCGGATCTGAGCGTCGCGGAGCAGGTGGCGCTCGCCGAGCGCGGCGCCGTGCTCGAGCGCTGCTTCACGACGCCGCACACGGGCAAGTGCACGTGGGAGCACGTGGCCGAGGGCATCCGCGCGACCGGTCCGGAGCGCAACCTGCTCTCGACCGACCTCGGCCAGCCGGAGAATCCGGCCGTCGAGGACGGCCTCGCGCTCTTCGCCGACCGCCTGCTCGCGCACGGCTTCTCCGAGGACGAGATCCGGACGATGACCGTGGCCAACTCGAGGATGCTCGCGGGGGTCGCGGTCGGATGAGTCGCCGGCTACTCGTCGTCGGGGCGCACGCGGCCGACTTCGTGTGGCGGGCCGGAGGCGCGATCGCCGTGGCGACGCGCGGCGGCGGCGTCGCCCTCGTCGTCGCGCTCTCCTACGGCGAGCGCGGCGAGTCCGGCGAGCTCTGGAAGATCGAGGGCCAGACGCTCGAGGAGGTCAAGAGCGTCCGGCACGAGGAGGCGGAGAAGGCAGCTCACGCGCTCGGCGCCGACTTCCGCGCGCTCGATCTCGGCGACTACCCGCTCGAGATCGGGCCGGAGGAGCTCGCGAAGATCGTGGACGTCGTCCGCGAGTTCGCGCCCGACGTCGTCGTCACCCACACGGACACGGATCCGTTCAACCCGGACCATCCGGCGGCGCATCGCGCCGTCGTCCGTGCGCGCGCGCTCGCCTCCGGCGCGGGAGTCCCGAGCGCGTTCCCGACGATTGCGCCGCCCGACCTCTTCCTCTTCGAGCCGCACCAGCCCGAGCTCTGCAACTTCACGCCGACGACGTTCGTCGACATCACGCCCGTCGTCGAGGCGAAGCGCGAGGCGATGGCTGCGATGGCCTCGCAGGCGTACCTCGCGCAGTACTACGACGAGCGCGCGGGGCACCGGGGAAATCACGCGCGCCGTGCCTCCGGTGCCGGCGACATTCGCTACGCGGAGGCGTTCCAGCGTGTCCTCCCGCAGGTCGTGGCGACGCTGTGAGCCTGCTCGAGGAGCTTGCGAGGCTCGGGACGGCGACGGTCTACGAGGCGGCCGGGCGTCGGGGGCTCGTCGACGCGCCGCTCCGTCAGATCGTCCCGGGGTCGCGCGTCGCCGGCCCCGCGCGGACGGTCCGGTGCGGCCAGGGCGACAACCTGATGGTGCACGCCGCGATGACCGTGGTCGAGTCCGGCGACGTGCTCGTGGTGACGATGCCCGAGCCGGCGCCCTTCGCGCTCGTGGGGGACCTGCTCGCGACCCAGGCACAGGCGCAGCGGGTGGCCGCGATCCTCGTCGACGCCGCCGTCCGCGACCTGGAGGAGCTCGTCGAGCTCGGGCTCCCGATCTGGGCCAGGTTCGTCTCGATCCGCGGAGCGGGCAAGGACGTCGTCGGCACGATCGACGAGCCGGTCACGGTCGGCGGTGAGGAGATCTCAGCGGGCGACGTCGTCGTCCTCGACGCCGACGGCGCGGCCGTCGTCCCGCAGGGGCGGCTCGAAGAGGTGCTCGCCGCCGCCCTCGAGCGCGAGGAGCGCGAGGCGACGAAGCGCGCGCGGCTCCGGGCGGGCGCTCTCTCCTACGACCTCGACGGCCTGCGAGCCCGCGTGGAGGGGGGATCGTGAGCGCCCGCGACCTGGCGCACATCGGGCACGCCGAGCTGCTCACACCGGAGCCGGAGCGGAGCCTCCGCTTCTTCGTCGACGCGCTCGGGATGGAGGAGGAGGCGGCCGAGGGCCAATCCGTCTATCTCCGCGGGTATGCGGACTACCAGCGCTACTCGCTGAAGCTGACCGAGGCGGCCGAGCCCGGTCTCGCGCACATGGCGCTCCGAGCCCGCGATCCTGAGGCGCTCGAGCGGCGGGTGGCCGCGATCGAGGCGTCCGGTCTCGGCGTCGGCTGGATCGACGGAGACGTCGGGCATGGGCCTGCCTACCGCTTCACCGACCCGGACGGCCATGCGCTCGAGCTCTACTACGAGACCGAGCGCTACGTCCCGCCCGAGCACCTGAAGCCCGTGCTCCGGAACCAGCCCCAGCGCTATACGGGACGGGGCGCCGGAGTCAGCCGGCTCGACCACGTGAACCTGCTCGCGCTCGACGTCGCCGCCTGCCGTCGCTTCTCGACCGACACGCTCGGCTACTACCAGACGGAGGGGCTCCTGCTCGAGGACGGGAGTGAGGCGGGCGCGTGGCTCTCGCTCACGATCGCCGCGCACGAGCTGATCTACGTCGCGGACGCGCGGCAGGCGAGGGGGCGCCTCCACCACCTCGCGTTCTGGGTCGACACGCGCGAGGAGGTCCTCCGCGCCGCGGACATCCTGATCGAGCACCGCGTGCCGATCGAGTTCGCGCCGTCGAAGCACACGATCTGCCAGGGCTTCTTCCTCTACGTCTTCGAGCCGGGCGGCAACCGCATCGAGATCACGAACGGCGGTTACTTCGTCTACGACCCCGAGCTCGAGCCCGTGATCTGGACGCAGGCCGAGCGTGCGCGCGGCCAGGCGTGGGAGGTCAAGACGGTCGAGAGCTTCCACTACTACGGCACGCCCCCGGTCACGGACGACGACCGCGCCTACGCAGCGCGAAGCCGGGAGGGCATGCCCCCGGTCGCGGCTGGGAGCGCATGAGCGCCGCGTGAGGGCCCGACGGTGAGGATGAGGGCCGCCGTCCTCGAGGAGTTCGGCCAGCCGCTCGTCGTCCAGGAGGTCGACCTCGAGGAGCCGCGCTCGGGCGAGGTGCTCGTCCGGCTGACCGCGTGCGGCGTCTGCCATACGGACCTCTTCACCGCCTCGGGTGCCGACCCATCCGGCTACTCGCCGACGGTGCTCGGGCACGAGGGCGCCGGCATCGTCGAGCGTGTCGGCGGGGGCGTGACCTCGGTCGCACCGGGCGACCAGGTCGTGACGCTCTTCTCGCCCCAGTGCCGAGAGTGCGTCCACTGCCGGAGCGACCGCACGAACCTCTGTCTCGCCATCCGCGAGCAGCAGGGCAAGGGCTACCTCCCGGACGGGACGACGCGGCTCCGCCGCGGCGGCGAGCCGATCCGCCACTTCATGGGGACGTCGACCTTCGCGGAGTACACCGTGATGCCGGAGATCGCGCTTGCGAAGGTGAATCCGGAGCTGCCGCCCGAGCACGCCTGCCTGTTCGCGTGCGGGCTCTCGACCGGGCTCGGGGCCGCTATGACGACGGCGCGGGTGGAGGCCGGCTCGACGTGCGTCGTCTTCGGCGCCGGGATGGTCGGCCTCGGCGCTGTAGCCGGTTGCCGGCTGCAGGGCGCTGGGCGGATCGTGTGCGTCGATCTCTCGCCCGCGCGCCTCGGGCTCGCCCGTGCCCACGGCGCGACGGAGACGCTCGTCGGCGGCCCCGACGTCGTCGAGGAGATCGTCGAGCTCACGGGCGGCTTCGGCGCTGACTACACGTTCGAGGCGACCGGGAACGTCGCCGTCATGCGCCAGGCAGTCGAGTCCGCGCGCATGGGCTGGGGGCTCTGTACGGTCGCCGGTGTCGCGGGCAAGGGGGAGACGCTCGAGATCGTCCCTCGCTTCCTCATCACCGGCCGGCGGGTGGCGGGGTCGTCGTTCGGGGGCGTGAAGGGGCGCGACCAGGTGCCCGAGCTCGTCGAGCGCGCGCTCGCCGGAGAGATCGACGTGGCGTCGTTCGTGTCGCATCGGATCCGGCTCGAGGACGTCAGCCGCGCGTTCGAGCTCATGGAGGCGCAGGACGGCATTCGCAGCGTGATCGAGTTCGCCTGATCCTCGGGGCGCAATCGGAATCGGCCGGTCTTTGCGGCGGCGCTCGTCGAGAGCGAACGTCTGTTCTGGTAGCGTCGTCCGCTCCGATCGCGGAGGATCGCCAGTGGGAAGTGCCGTGGAGAGCGTCGTTCGACCCGACGAGCCGGTCGCTCGACGCGCGTGAAGCGTCTCGTTCAGGCCGACCACGGCTACCTCGAGGGGCTCTTCGCGCGAACCGGCGTTCGCGGCAGGTCGTGGTCGAGGGCGCTCTACCCGCCCGGCTGCCACCCGCGCCGCGGCCCGGTGGAGTTCCACGCCGCGCCGAGCGGCGCGCTCCTCGTCCGCGTCGAACGGCGCGAGCTCGAGAGCGACGACGCGCGTGTCCGGATGCTCTTCGCGACGGGGGTCGCGGTCTTCACGAGCGCGGAGGAGCTGTACGCGTTCGCGAAGGGGCCGCTCGCGCGCGCATTCGGGATCGAGGTCGACGAGGACGAGGTCGACGAGGACGACGAGATCCCGTCGTTCCTGCGGGCCGGCCCGAGCGCCGATCGCCCGCAGCGCCTCACATCGTCCGCGCTCGCCGAGCGCCTCGCCGACAGGATCAAGGGCCAGGCGCCCGCGCTCGGCCGGGTCGCCCACGTCGCGTGCGCGCAGCTCGCGAAGAAGGATCCGGCGAGGCCCGGGACGATCCTCCTCCTCGGACCGACGGGCACCGGGAAGACCTCCACCATCGAGGCGCTGCCGCGAGCGCTCGCGGCGCTCGGCCGGCGAGATGCCCACCTCTTCAGGGTCGACTGCAACGAGCTGAACCAGCCGCTGCAGGTGTCCCGGCTCATCGGCGCCCCACCCGGCTACGTCGGGTACGGCGACCCGTCCGGGTTCCTCGAGGCAGTGGCCCGGCCGGGCTCGATCGTCCTCCTCGACGAGATCGACAAGGCACATCCGTCGCTCGTCCACGAGGTCCTGCTCAACCTCCTCGACACCGGCCGCGTGTCGGCGCCGAACGGTCAGGTGATCGACGCCGCGCATGCCGTGATCGCGATGACCAGCAGTCGCTGCGCGGACGAGCTCCAGGCTCGGCTCCACCGCATTCCGCTCGAGAATCGCTGGGCGGTCCGGCGCGAGTGCCAGGACGCACTCGGCGAGGCCGGCTTCCCGGCGGAGCTGCTCGAGCGCATCGGCGCCTTCGCGGTCTACCGCGACCTCGACGAGGAGTCGCTCCGCGGTGCCGCCGTCGGCGCGATCGAGCGGGTCGTGGCGGAGTACGGCCTCCGCTCACGCGAGATCCACCCTCTCGTCGTCGACGTCGTCCTCGACATCGCGGCGGAGAGCGGTCTCGGCGCGCGCGGGCTCGACCATGCGGCGAGCGACCTGCTCGCGGGCGCACTGGCGGACGCGCTCGCCGAGGGTGTCCAGGGATCGGTGACGATCGACCCGGGGCCGCCGCTCGTGGTGCGGACGGCGACGCGACGCCGGGTCGCGCGCGAGCGGCGTTCTTAACGAACAGTTCCCCGGATCCTCAGCCCCCTCTTAGTCCGCCATGATGTCCTGCCGAGGACATCGAGACGGAGCAGCGGGAATGAAGCTCAGGCACGGACAACTCAAGATCGCACTCGTCGGCGCAGTCGCTGCGGCCCTGGTCGTGGGCGCCTCGGCGGCATTCGGCGCTCTCGCCGGTGGAGCTGCCCCGGCGCGCACGGTGAAGACCGGCGTCGTCGTCGTGAACACGCGGCTCGCGACGGGCGGGGCCGCTGCCGGCACGGGAATCGTGGTCGCCTCCGACGAGGTGCTCACGAACAACCACGTCATCCGCGGCGCGAGCGCCGTTCGCGTGATCGACCCCTCGACGGGTCGAACGTTCGCCGCGACGGTCGCGGGCTACAGCGTCTCGAAGGACGTCGCGCTGCTCGATCTCCGCTCTGGGAGCGGACTGCGGACGGCCGTGATCGGGAGCTCCGGCTCCGTCCGGGTCGGCGATCGTCTCACGACGGTCGGGAACGCCGGCGGCACCGGCACGCTCACCGTCAAGCGCGGCGCGGTGATCGCCGTGCGCCGCTCGATCACGGTCTCGGACGACGAGGGCGGCGCCAGCCGGCTCGCCGGGCTCATCGAGACGAGCGCTCCCCTGCGGCCGGGCGACTCCGGCGGCCCGCTCCTCCGCGACGGGCGCGTCGTCGGCATCGACGCCGCCGCCTCGACCGGGTTCTCGTACCAGGGTGGGGAAGGGTACGCCATCCCGATCGACACCGCGATCGCGATCGCGAAGCAGGTCCATGCAGGCAAGAGGTCGTCGATGGTGCACGTTGGCGCGACCGCGTTCCTCGGCGTCCGCCTCGGGACGAGCGACTACGCCCGGCAGGCCGGCGCGGTCGTCGACGGCGTCGCGCCCGGTTCGCCCGCGGCGCGCGTCGGCCTCGAGGCCGGTGTGCTGATCACGCGTTTCGGCGGGCATCGGGTCACGTCGCCGACGAGCCTTCGGAACCTCGTGCTCCGCTACTCGCCGGGGAACGCCGTGAAGCTCGCGTGGGTCGACGAGTACACGGGCTCCGACAGCGCCACGGTTCGCCTCGCCTCCGGTCCGCCGCAGTAGAACGTCTAGCTTTCCAGCCGTGAGCGAGCCCGAGACCCGGCCGCCGGTTCCCCCGTTCACCGAGGAGACCGCCCGTCGGAAGGTGCAGGCCGCCGAGGACGCGTGGAACAGCCGCGATCCCGAGCGGGTCTCGCTCGCCTACACGGTCGACTCGAAGTGGCGGAACCGTGACGAGTTCTTCGAGGGCCGCGAGGCGATCGTCGACTTCCTGCGCCGGAAGTGGAGCCGAGAGCTCGACTACCGGCTCCGCAAGGAGCTCTGGACCTTCACGGACGACCGGATCTCCGTGCGCTTCGAGTACGAGTCGCGCGACCTCGACGGGCACTGGTGGCGAAGCCACGGGAACGAGCACTGGGAGTTCGACGAGCAGGGCCTCATGCGCCGCCGCGACGCCAGCATCAACGACTACCCGATCGACGAGAGCGAGCGGCGGATTCAGACGGACGGCTGAGGCCTGGCGAGCGCCGCGCCGAGCGCGCGCCGGAGCACGCCTTCTTCGTCCTCGTCCGCCCCGGACGCTCGCCAGGCGACGAACCCGTCCGGGCGCACGAGCACCGCGCCCTCGGATCCGGTGCCGTGGAGCGTCTCGAGGTCGCCGAGGTCGGCGCCGACCCGGTGGGTGTCGACCCGGACGCCGAGTGCGCTGCCGGCCGCTTCGGCGGCGGCGCACCATGCGCCCCCCGACGACCCGGCGAGGACGACGAAGTTCCTCCCGAAGAGGTCGAGCGTCGACCGGTCGCTCCCGCCCGCGGACGCGTGCGGGCTCCTGAAGCCCGGCCGGCCGGAGGGCTCGCGCGGGTCCTCCCACATGTCGTCGTCGGCGTCCTCGCCCGCGCTGATCCCGGGCGAGCGGTAGCGATAGCCGATCTCGACAGCTGCCTCGTCGACGATCGGCATGAGATCGTCCTTCCCGAGCGAGGGGTCGAGGCGGAGGACGTAGCGCGTGTATGCCTGTTCAGTCGAGAACGCTCCGACCGGCTGTCGCTCGGAGTCGTACGTATCGAGGAGCTCCTCGCCGGCTCGGCCGTCGAGCACGTAGGCGAGCTTCCACGCGAGGTCGTAGCCGTCCTGGACGCCGACGTTGCCCCCGAAGCCTCCGGTCGGAGGCATGACGTGCAGCGCGTCCCCGGCGATGAAGACGCGTCCGGCTCGCGCCCTCTCCGCGTACTCGGCGGAGGCCGACCAGCGCTGCACGTTCTCGACCTCGACCTCGATGTCGGGGTCGCCGAGCGCCTCGCGGACGTACGCCACGCACGTCGGCTCGCTCATGTCCTCGCCGATCCGGACCGACCGACTGCCATCCCCGTCGGAGGTCGAGTTGACGACCAGGAAGCCCGCCTGCAGGTCGATCGAGAAGCGGAAGAAGCCCTGCAGGCGCGGCCCGAACACGTAGATGACGCTCAGGTTGCGGTCGCCCATGAGGTGCGTCACGTCGGCCTTGAAGTAGATGGTGATGCTGTCGGAGAAGCTGCCGTGCCCGAGCTGGCGGACACCGAGTGCTTCGCGGATCGGGCTGTGCGCCCCGTCCGCGGCGATCAGGTAACGCGCCCGCACGGTGCGCTCCGGGCCACCGTCGCGCGGGCGGACGACGGCAGTGACGCCGTCGGCGTCCTGCTCGACCGAGACGGCCTCCGACGCGTACTGGATGCGCGCCCCGAGCTGGTCCGCCGCACGGAGCAGCACGGGCTCGAGGCCGATCTGGGTGACGAAGACCCGCGGGCACGGGCTGATCGTCTCGACGCCCTCGTTGATGAAGCGGAAGTACCAGTCGAGCTCCTTCCCGCCGAGGCTCTCCACCGACACGATGGCGCCGTTCTGGACGAACTCCTGCGCCGCGGCGTCGTGGATCTCGCCCTCGAGGCCGAGCGCGCGGTACGTCTCGATCGTCCGCTGGTTGACGAGCGCGGCACGCGGGTGGATGGCGGTGCCACGGTGACGCTCGAGCACGAGCGAAGGGACGCCGTGATGTCCGAGGAATGCCGCCGTCGAGAGCCCGACCAGGCTGCCGCCGACGATGAGGACGGGAACCTCTTCCTGCCTCGCTGAGCCCTCGCTGGAAGTCGTCATCCGAGCGAGCGGACGATATCGCGTGCCGGGCCGCGAGTCCCCGGAGTAGAGTCGAGGCTCCCGCCGCGTCGTGGGGAGGAGACGATGAGTTCACGCGAGGGCGGCTGCTCGTGCGGAGTGGTTCGCTACCGGCTGACGTCCGACCCGATGTTCGTCCACTGCTGCCACTGCCTGAACTGCCAGCGGCAGACGGGGAGCGCGTTCGTCGTCAACCTCCTGATCGAGTCGGATCGCGTGGAGCTCGTCGCGGGCGAGCCCGAGGCGGTCGACGTCCCGCGCGACGACGCAAGCATGCAGCGGATCTACCGCTGCCCCGAGTGCCGGGTCGCCGTCTTCAGCGAGTACACGCGGCCCGAGGTGAAGTTCGTCCGCGGCGGCACGCTCGACGAGCCCCGCGACGTCGTCCCCGATGTCCACATCTTCACGCGGTCGAAGGTGGGCTGGATCGAGCTGCCGGAGGGTGCGCCGGCATTCGAGGTCTACTACGACTCGAAGAAGCTCTGGCCCGCGGAGAGCCTCGAGCGTCTCCACGCCGTCACGGCGCCGAAGAGCGACGGCTGACAGCCTTCCGGCCGCGGCTATGCCTCGCGCTCAGCCCTGCGGCCGGTACGCGAGGTAGAGCACGCCGTTCTCGTACGAGTCGTTGGCCGTGAGCGCCACGCTGCGCGGCGCGGCGCCATCGGGGAAGAGCCGGGGCCGAGCCACGGGTGAGCGGATAGACGAACAGGTGCAGCTCATCGACCAGATCGTCGTCGAGCATCGCCCGCACGAGCGTGCCGCTCCCGCTGACGTAGATGTCGCCGTCGACGTCCTCCTTCAGGCGACGGATGACATTGGGGGTCATACGGCCCGAGGATCCTCGAGTTCCTCCAGGTCGCGTCGGTGAGCGTCCCGGACACGACGTACTTCGTCATGTCGTTGAAGAACGGCGCTCCCGGATCGTCCTCGGCCGTCCGGGCCGACCACGCCGGCTCGAGCATCTCGTAGGTCGTGCGCCCGAGCAGGATTGCTCGGCACCGCGCGACGACGGCTCCGATCGCCTCGCCCATCGCCGGATCGAAGCCGTGGTCGGCCGTCCACGTCGGCGCGTCGATGACGCGGTCGAGGCTCGTGAACTCGTGGACGTGGATCGCTCCCATCGCGGTCTCCTCCCTCCCGGTCGATGGTGCCCTGTAGACGTCGCAGCCGCAGAGAACTCATCGGTCCTGAAGGGAGTCGGGCCACGAGAGCCCGTCACGCGAGTGCCGCTGCGGCCTCCTCGAGCAGGTCGAGTGCATCCTGGAGCCCGTCCTCCATCCCGGACTCGAGGATCGCATCGCGCGAGATCTTGTTCGCGGCCTGGATCAGGATCGTCAGGGTCGTGCGCGCGCCGTCCCCGGTGAACGTGGCCGTGTTGAGCGTGGTCGCGTCCTCGTCCGAAACACCCTCGGGTATGCCTTCGTAGAACTCGCGCGTGACGACCCTCTCCTCCGGGACGATCTCGACGTAGTCGCCGTGGAATGCCACCTCGAAGCCGTCCGGTGTCACCATCGCGTAGCGCCACCTCCCACCGATCCGGAAGTCCATCTCGCAGGCGGTCATCTCGCCGCGCTTGGCGTGCCACCAGCGCCGCACGAGCTCCGGGGTGGTGAACGCCTGCCAGACCTGTTGCCTGGGAGCGTCGAACTCGCGCACGATCAGGATCTGCTCGTCGGTCGGGAGCGTCACGATCGCGGTCCGGCTACTCAGGGTCATGTCCTGCCTCCTTGGAGTCGAGTTCCGTCAGCACCTCGTCGAGCGCGTCGAAACGGTCCGACCAGGTCTGCTCGTACGTCTGTACCCAGTCGTGGATCGGCTTGAGCGCGGGACCGTTCACGCGGTAGAGCCGTCGCCGGCCATCTGCGCGCACTGCCACCGCGTCGACCTCGCGCAGGACGCGAAGGTGCTTGGAGACCTGCGGCTGCGCGAGCCCCGTCAGCCGGACGAGGTCGCTGACCTGCCGCTCGTCGGGGCCGAGGAGATCGAGGATCCGCCGCCTGCCTGACTCCGCCACCGCGTTGAACACGTCCGCTGTCGTCGCTGCGCGCGCCACGCCAAGAAGGCTACATACCGATAAGGGAATATATCAAGCGACACGGCCACCAGGGCTCGGCGCACGCAAGATCGTCGAGCGCCGCCGCCTGCCCCTCTAGCGCCAGAGACGCCCGAGCGCCATCGAGGCGAGAACCGCCGTCGCCACGAAGAAAGCGACCGACCCGAGGCCTGCGAACAGAGCAATGGTGAGCACCGAGCTTCCCTCAGCCACCGTTTGCAGCGCGGGCTCTTCCCGCATCGGCAGGAGCTGTGGCGGCGAGGCGGCGCTGAGGCTCGGGCGGTCGATCTCCGGCTGCTCGCTCGGATTCGACGGCTGCTCGATCAGGCGTCGGGCGACGAGGAGCTGACGGAACACGCGGAGCGCTTCACTGCGGAGACCTGGCTGTCCGGGTAGTCGCGGATGCACCGGGACGGGTGCGTCGACGTTGCGGACATGCGGCCATCCTTCGAGGTAGGTCGTGGGATCGACCGCCCCGTCGTAGCGGAGGCCGAGCAGCTGGTGTGGGTGGACCTCGAAGTGGAGGTGCGTCGGACCGGTATAGGCATCACCGGTGTTGCCGACGAAGCCGATCACCTCTCCGGCCGTCACGTGCTTCGAGTGAAAGACGCTCGGCGCGTAGCCCGAGAGATGCGCGTAGTAGAACTCGTCCGCTGCGGCGTCCCGCACCCAGAGCCGCCAGCCTCCGACGGTGTGCCAGCCCACGCGGTTGATCGTTCCGTTGGCGACCGCCACGACGGGGGCACCCAGGGGCGCGAAGATGTCGTCGCCGTGGTGCCACTTCCCGTGGACGTCGCCTCGGAACCCGCCGTAGGAATCGCCGTAGCCCGAGACACCGACGACGGGGAAGACGTAGCTGCCCTGACCGAGCGGCGGTGTGACCATGAGCGGCTTCGAGTCTCGGTGCCGATGCTTCTTGCGATGCGGAGGCGGCGTTCGAACGTTCGAGGGCGGCGCATCCGACACGCTCGCGCCGTGAGGGAGAGGGCGACGACGTACCGGTCTTCTGGGTGCTGGCGCTGTGGTGGTGGTCGCCGTCGTCGGGACCGGCGCCGTGCTGGTCTCGGCGGAGGTAGTCGTCACCGTGCTCGTCGTCGTCGACGTGTTCGTCGAGGTGGTCGTGGTCGTCGTCGGATCGGTCGTCGAGGGCGGACCGTCGGCGAGCGCCGACGCCGCAACTCCGAGTCCGAAGAGGAGCACGGTCCCTAGCGTCGCCATCAGCTTCTCGACGACCACGCGACGGATTATCGGTGCTCGCCCGCGTGCCGACCCCCTCCGCCCCGAGCAAGAGATGTCGCTCATGGGTTGGTGGCGGACTCCGAGGTGAGCGGAGCGTTAGGACGCGACGACGCTCGACGTCCGCTCGGGGTTCTCGCGACCCGGGAGGCGTGCGTGCTCGTCGGAGCGAGCGCAGCCCCGCAGGTCGGAGACTGGCCGCTCGGGAAGACGATCGGACCGGGCCTGATCGCCAAGGCCAGAGAGATGGGCGTGAAGCTTCCGCCGGGACTCGATACTCCTGGAGCAGTTCTTGCACCCGGCGCCATGGTGCCCTTCTTGCGTAGCGTCGCAGGCCACTTCTTCCCGCTCCTCGCAAGAGATCCGGACGTCGACTGAGCGAGACCTTCGAGGCCACGTCCGTGTCCTCGATGGCCCGCGTCTGCGGGACTCTTTGCAAGCCCTCTGACGGACTCGAACCGTCGACCCCCTCCTTACCATGGAGGTGCTCTACCGACTGAGCTAAGAGGGCGAAGCTGGACTGTAGCCGAGCGCCCGAGTATGAAAAGAGGCCGCGGAGTGAGAGAATCCCGCGCGTGCGAGGCACCCGCGGAGTATGGGTCGGACTGGCTGTCGCCGCCCTGCTCGCGACGGGCGTTTCGGTCGCGGCGGCGGCCCGCCTCAAGGGGTTCCGGGACGACTTCACGGCACTGGACACAAGCCGCTGGATCGTGAGCAGCCGTCCCTTCGGCTGGGGACTGCTCACCCCGTCGAACGTCGCGGTCGCGAATGGCCAGCTCGGGATCGAGCACCCTGCAGGGACGCTCGATGGTGGGGAGATGCGGACGAACAGCCTCCTCCAGTTCGGCACCTACCGCGTGCGGATGCGAGTGGCCGACGCGCCGAGCACGCTCACGGCCTTCTTCCTCTACCGGGCACCCGACTACCAGCAGGAGATCGACATCGAGATCTACGGCGACTCCAGCCGGCGGGTCATGTTCTCGACGTACTCGGGGGGCTCCCAGACGAACACCGTGACGAAGGTGCTGCCGTTCGACCCGACGGCGGACTACCACGAGTACGGGATCGACTACCGGAAGGGCTCCGTGCGGTTCCTCGTCGACGGGACGCTCGTGCAGTCGTGGACGAGCGGCGTGCCGCGCGCCTCGATGTACCTGTATCTCAACTCATGGTTCCCGAGCTGGCTCGACGGGCAGCGACCGGACAGCGACCGGACGACGTACGCCGACTGGATCGACTACGCGCCGTGAGGCGCGACCGGCCGTCCGGGGCCGCCGTCAGTGCGGGAGCGAGCCGGCTGGTCCCGGAGGATGCTGGGTAGGAGGAGGCCCGCCGGCACCTGCCACCGTCGAGCAGTCCACGTTTCCGTCGGCGACGGCTGCGACGGCGTCCTTGAACGCGCGGTACGACGGCTTCTCCGTCCCGTCGCGCCAGAGGAGGCCCGACTGCCACCCTGACAGCCGATCCTCGTCGAGGAGTTCGAAGTTGAAGTACGCACCGACGACGGGCTGGCAGCGGGCGAGATAGAGGGCGTCTCGAATCTGGCGTGCCTGGTCGCGCACCCATGGCTCCGCGCCGTCGCCGAGGCCGGCCGGCACCACTCCCGGATCGGTCTCGACCCCGTGATACAGGCGCCGTTTGGCGCGGGGAACGCTCGTCTGGAACCCGTCCTCGAGGTACCAGACGGTTGTGCGACCGGTGCCGGGTTCGGGCTGCGCGGTGCCGTCGAATGCGTCGTGGATCGCACCGAGGAGCCGGTCGAGATCGCCTTCGCCGATCGTCGTGGGGTCGGCGTGCTCCACCCACGGCGGCTCGGAGGCCGAGTCCGGATACGGGTTGTGCCCGAACGTGTCGAGGATCGGCCGCTGCCGCCCGCTCGCCCGGTAGGCCGCGCCGACAGCACGGACGAAGCCTGCCGGGTCGTAGTGCGCGGCGGTCGTGGAGATCACGTTCACCCGTGCGCCGCGGAGGAAGTGCAGACGCGTCCAGCAGGCGGCGAGCAGTGCCTCGTAGGCCGGCGCTCCCGCACCCGCCGACTGCGGCCAGAAGCGCGGCGAGTTCGCCTCGTTCCAGATGACGACGTCGCGGAACGGCACGTGGAGGAGGACGTGGTGGAGGAACTCGCAGTACTGGGCTCGGCCCTTCGCGTCGATCGGCGCCTGGGACGGCGATCCAAAGACCGCGATGACGACGCGCTGGCCACGCGCGACGAGGCCCGCCGAGCGGCTGAGATACGTCCCGACGAGCTTCGTCGGCTTCGTCATCCCGCGGTGCCAGGGGATGGTCACGCGAACCGACTCGACCCCGAGCTCGCGGTACTTCGCGAGCACCCCGTTCGGCCGTCCGAGCCACTTCACGAGGTCGTCGTCGACGCCGACCACGAACGGTGTCGACCGTGCGCTCGCCGGTGCGCTCGGAGGAAGGCTCGGCTGGGCCGACGCCGCACGCGTCGACAGGACCAGCGCCGCAGCCAGTACGGCCAGGAGCACGCTCGCTCTCACTGCCGCGCGCACCCTGATGCGCACGGCGACCGAAGTCAACGAGTCGAAGGCCGGGGGCGCCTGGACGAAAGTGCAGGGGGGAGGATTCGAACCTCCGAAGGCTGAGCCAGCGGGTTTACAGCCCGCCCCCTTTGGCCACTCGGGAACCCCTGCGCGAGCGGGGCATTGTAGCCGCGCTCCGGCGCGTCACTAGGATCGCGGAGTGGAGCGTTTCGACGTGCTTGTGGTAGGCGCGGGTCCCGCCGGATCCGCGACCGCGATGCGGCTTGCCCGCGTAGGCGCTCGTGTCCTGCTTGCCGATCGTGCGCGGTTCCCGCGCGACAAGCCGTGCGGTGGCGGGCTGACCGGTCGTGCGCTCCGCCACGCGCCCTGCGACGTGGCTCCGGTCGTGGAACACGTCGTCGACCGCATGGTCCTCCGGCTCGGGTACAGGAGACGATTCGCGCGCGGAACGGAGACGCCG
The DNA here is from genome assembly GCA_963708265.1 of uncultured Actinomycetes bacterium. Lineage (GTDB taxonomy): Bacteria > Actinomycetota > Thermoleophilia > Gaiellales > Gaiellaceae > GMQP-bins7. The sequence goes on from CAVPSC010000003.1 coordinate 20,623, forward strand.
CTGATCCTCATGACCCAGCGCCGCCGCCTGGACGGGTTCCTCGCCGAGCAGGCTGCTGCTGCCGGTGCCGAGTTCCGTGACGGGGCGCGCGTCGAAGGAGTCGAGCCGGCCGACCACGGGGTCACCGCAGTCGTTGCCGGCTCGCGTGTCTCAGCGGCGTACCTCGTCGGAGCCGACGGGGCGAACGGCGTCGTCGCGAAGACCGTCGGGGTCGGCGACGAGATCGTCCGCGGGGTCGCGCTCGAAGGGAATGCGCCCTGGGGAAGGCTCGACCCGCAGCCGTTCGAGAGAACGGCCTGGGTCGAGCTCGGCGTCGTACCGGGCGGTTACGGCTGGGTCTTCCCGAAAGGAGACCACGCGAACGTTGGCGTCGGTGGGTGGGGAGAACAAGGCCCGACCCTTCGGGACCGCCTCGGGCGCCTTGCCCGTGCACACGGACTCGAGCCGTCTGATCTCGCCGACGTTCGCGGCCACCGGCTGCCGATGCGCAGGCTCGGGACGCGCGCGGCGGCGGGTCGCGTGCTCCTCGTCGGGGACGCGGCGGGGCTCGTCGATCCACTGTCGGGCGACGGTATGTACGAGGCATTCGTCTCGGCAGAGCTCGCGACGCAGGCGATCCTCGACGGGCGTCCCGAGGGGTACGAGGCCGCGCTCGCGTTGGCGCTCGACCGGCATGCAGCGGCCTCGTGGACGGCGAAACGGGCTGCGGACAGATTCCCGTGGGCGTGCTTCTGGGCCGCCCGCGCGCCCGGCGTCTTCGGAGCGGTGGCCGGCCTCCTCACAGGAGACCTCGCGCACCCGAGCGAGGCCCATCGCCTGGCCCGGCCCCCGCTTCGCGTGCTCTCGCGGCTCGCGCGCCTGGCTCCCCCGACTCCCTGAACGAGTAGGGGCGCGGTCTCCCGCGCCCCTGTTGCGTCAGTGCGTCCGGGCGCGAGCTAGCTGCAATCGGCGTTCCGGTGGAAGTTGGAGCTCGACGTATCAGGCCCTGCGAGGCTCCAGGTCACGCCGTTGACGGTATCCGTGAGACAGAACTGCGACCTCTTCGCCGATGCCACCGTCAGCGTCGGAGACACTCTGGGATCGGTCGCGACGAGCGTGATCGCGTTCATGCCCACGTAGGTTCCCTTATCCGCGTGGTACGCGGTCGCCGCCGGGAGCGCCGCGCGCAGGTTCGCCTTGGTCGTGTTCGTCGCAGCGCGCTCCCGGAACCCGAGGTAGGACGGGACGGCGACGGCCAGCATGATGCCGACGAGGATGATCACGACGAGCAACTCGACGACGGTGACGCCCCGCTCGTCGCGCGCGTCGAGCACGTGCCGCATCCGCTCGAGCATGGTGTACGTGCTCCTTCCGCAGTAATGGTTCTTCGGGTGCCGATCACGTATCGGCCGACCTTCCCCGATGCTCGTCCCCGTTCCGGGTGATCTCGGCCGCGAGCAATGCGTGCGTAGGTTGGCGTCGGTGGGCCGCCTCGCCGTCGCGCTCGCCGTCTCGCTGCTCGCCGTCGCCGGCGGTTGCGGGCGTCCTCGCACGGTCCCTTCGCCCGCGCCGCAGCCGCCTCGGCCCCCACCACCACGACGACCGCCACCGACCGCGACGACACCGGCGGGGCAGTCGATGTCCTGGGACCGGGCGGGTGCCTTCGTCTGGCACGAGACGGACGTGTCGCCAGAGGCGCTCGGGCAGGGTCGTGGTACGCCGGTCTGCTCGGGCGTGCCGGACCCTCGGGTTCTCGGTGTACCTGGCGGAGACGCGCATGTCGCCCGACGGCTGGCGGGCACTGGGTGAGGCGCTGCGCGTTCGCGGGCATCGCGACGCCTTCCTGATTCCGTCCCCGTCGGTCAGGCTGCCCGGCAGTCCTCGCACGCACCGCGCAGGACCACGTCGTGCCCCGCAACGTCGTACCCGCGTCCACCTGCCACGCGCTCGAGTGCATCCTCGAGATCGGGATCGGCGAACGGCTCGACCTTGCCGCACTCGCCGCACACGAGATGATGGTGATGGTCGCCGCGCGGGTCCGGCGGCTCGTAGCGCGAGATTCCGTCGCCGAAGTCGACCCGCTGGACGAGACCAAGGCCGCTGAGCCCCTCGAGGGCCCGATACACGCTCGCGATTCCAACGCGCGCGCCGGCCCCTCGCACCCCGTCGTGGATCTCCTGCGCGGTGAGGCAGCAGTCCTGGCGCCCCAGGAACTCGACCACCTCACGCCGCGCGCCTCCGCTGCGGCCGCTCGCCTCGCGCAGGCGCGCGAGTGCACTCTCGGTCCACATCTCCGGCATCGAGTCGATAATGATACCCGTTCTCATGACCTGCTACCGTGCGGCCGCTATGCGAGACCCGCGGCATGTCGTCTTCCTGCTCTCGGGGCTGGCGTCGCTCACGATCGCGGTCACGGGCTGCGGCGGCACCAGCGAGGCCGCGCGCCCCGGTCAGACGACGGTCGTGGCCGCGTTCTATCCGCTCGCGTGGGTGGCGCAGCGGGTCGGCGGCACGAGCGTCCACGTCACCGACCTCACGCCGCCCGGCGCCGAGCCACACGATGTCGAGCTCACACCAAAGGACGTCCAGGAGATCCGTGACGCCGACCTCGTCCTCTACCTCGGGCACGGCTTCCAGCCGTCGGTCGAGAAAGCCGTCGAGAGCAGGACGGGGCCGTCGCTGGATCTCCTCGCCGGGCAGACGCTTCGGCCCGGTGCGGAGGGTGGCGAGGCTCTCGACCCGCACGTCTGGCTCGACCCGATCCGGCTCGCGACGATGGCGACAGCGGTCGGCCGCGCGCTCGGCCGGCCCGGGATGGCTGCCGCACTCTCCCGTCGTCTCCATCGCCTCGACGCGCGCATGGCGGCGGGTCTCGCCTCGTGCCGTCGCCGACAGATCGTCACGAGCCACGCAGCCTTCGGCTACCTCGCGCGGCGCTACGACCTCGACCAGGTCGCGCTCGGCGGGCTGACACCCGAGGCCGAGCCGCGTCCCCGAGATCTCGCTCGTCTCATCCACGAGGTCGAGCGGACGCACGCCACCACTGTCTTCTTCGAGCCTCTCGTGTCATCGAGGATCGCGGACACGATCGCGCGAAATGCCGGCGTGAAGACCGCGGAGCTCGATCCGCTCGAGGGGCTCACCTCGCAGGAAGCGGCCGAGGGAGAGGACTACGTCTCGATCATGGGCGAGAACCTCGGCGCGCTCCGGAAGGCGCTCGGATGCCGCTAGCCGTCGAACTCCGGGACGTCACATTCGGCTACCGGCCCGGGCAGCCCGTGCTCGAGGAGGTCTCGCTCCGGATCGGCGAAGGCGAGTTCGTCGCGATCGCCGGTCCGAACGGCGGCGGGAAGACGACCCTCGTCAAGCTGATCGTCGGCCTCGAGCGGCCGACGACGGGAGAGACGCGTCTCTTCGGCGAGCCTGCGCAGCGCTTCTCGCGCCGGCGCGTCCTCGGCTATCTCGCCCAGCGGGCCGAGCTCGGAAGCGATGTGCCCGCGACGGTACGTGAGGCCGTCTCCGCGGGCAGGCTGCCGGGCCGGCTCGTCGGGCCGCTCAGGAAGCGGGATCGCGACCTCGTCAGCAATGCGATCGCGCGCGTCGGCCTGGGCGACGTGGCCGACTCGCCGCTCAGGACGCTCTCGGGGGGAATGCGGCAACGTGCCTTCATCGCCAAGGCACTCGCAGGCGAGCCGTCCCTGCTCGTGCTCGACGAGCCGACGACGGGAGTCGATGCGGAGTCGCAGGAGTCGCTCGCGGGCCTCCTGGACGAGCTCCACTCCGAGCTCGGCGTGACGATCCTCTACGTCTCTCACGAGTTCGGCGCGGTGGAGCGCTTCGTCCAGCGTCTCCTCCTCGTCCGGCGCACGATCGTCTTCGACGGCTCGCCCGACGACCTCCCCGGCGTCTGGCACGACCCGTCGCACACGCATGCTTCAGCTTGAGTTCATGCGGTTGGCGCTCGTGGCCGCTGCGATCGTCGGCGTCCTGGCGCCGGCCGTGGGCTTCTTCCTCGTGCAGCGCCGCCAGTCGCTCGTCGGAGACGGGATCGGACACGTCGCCTTTGCGGGCGTCGCGGCGGGCATCCTTTTCGGCGTCTCACCCATCCTGACCGCGCTCGTCGCGGCGGTGCTCGGCGGCATCGCGATCGAGCTGCTCCGCTCGCGCGGCGGCACTGCGGGTGACCAGGCGCTCGCGCTCGTCTTCTATACGGGTATTGCGCTCGGTGTCGTCCTCGTGTCGACCGCGGGTGAGCTGAACGTGAACTTGTTCCAGTACCTCTTCGGCTCGATCCTCACCGTGACGCGTGGCGACCTCGTGGTGATCGCCTCGCTCGGCGCTACCGGCCTCGCCGTGATCGCGCTCCTCTACCGACCCCTCGCGGGCACGGTCGTCGACGAGGAGGGTGCGCGGGTCGCCGGCGTGCCGATCGGTGCGTTGAACATCGTCGTCGCGGCGCTCGCAGCCGTCACCGTCGCGCTCTCGATGCGCGTCGTCGGGATCCTCCTCGTCGCCGCCCTCATGGTGCTCCCGGTGAGCGCGGCGGGCCGGATCGCATGGAGCATGCGCTCGGCCTTCCTTCTCGCGATCGCGATCGGGCTCGCGTCTTCGCTGGCCGGCGTGACCGTCTCCTATTACGCGAACCTGCCGCCGGGGGGGACCATCGTCCTCGTGGCTGCCGGAGTGTTCGCGGTCGCCGCGGCCGCCGGATCCGCCCGTCGGCGCTAGGCGGCGACGAGCGAAGCCGCGTCGACGCCCGCCTCGTGGCAGGCGCGGCAGCGCGCCTCGTACTGCTCCTCGGCGCCGACCACGACGGTTTCTCCCGAGTAGGGAGCGGGCCGTCGGTCGACGAGCCGCTGCGTCGTCGTCGCCGGACCGCCGCAGCGGTGGCAGACGGCCTGGAGCTTGTCTACGAACTCGGCGTGCGAGAGCAGGTCCGGCAGCGGCCCGAACGGGAGGCGCCGGAAGTCCTGGTCGAGCCCGGCAACGACGACACGCGCGCCGATGTCCGCGAGGTCGAGCGCGGCCGGGACGATCGCCGAGTCGAAGAACTGGACTTCGTCGATGCCGACGACCTCGAATCCCTGCGCCCGTGCCCTGACCTCCGCTACGGACGAGACCGGGACGGCGTGCATCCGCACGCCCGCGTGGCTCACGACGTCCGTCGTGTCGTAGCGGTCGTCGATGACGGGCTTGAAGATGATCGTGCTCTGACCCGCGATCTCGGCCCGCCGGAGCCGCCGGATCATCTCCTCGCTCTTGCCGCTGAACATCGGGCCGCAGATGACCTCGAGCCAGCCTCCTCGGCGCGGGGGGATCCGGATCACGCCGCGATCCTAGTGGCGCGATCGGCGGGCGCTCGGACCCGCGAAAGCGGCTCCGCGGCGCTGCTACACTCTCCCGCGCGCGGCGGCGTAGCTCAGCTGGTTAGAGCGCCGGACTCATAACCCGGAGGTCGGTGGTTCAAGTCCACCCGCCGCTACTGACGCGCCCTATTCTCTTGTACGTCTCTCGCAAGTCCCGACGAACCAGGTAGACAATGGCAACCGGAACCCGAGTCGCGATCACGCTCGCATGCACTGAGTGCAAGCGGCGGAACTACCAGACGCAGAAGTCGAAGCGGAACTCGCCCGACCGCGTCGAGTTCCGGAAGTACTGTCGCTGGTGCGGCCGACACACGGCGCACCGGGAGACGAGGTAGGCATGGCCCGGGAGACTCGGAGACAGCGCAGGGCAGCGCGCGCAGCCGCGAGCGACGGCGCGACCTCGAGTCGCCGCAGTCGCGCGGCGCAGGTCCGCCCCTCGCAGCAGCCCGTCAAGCAGCAGACGGGCCGCACAGCCACGCAACCGCGCGGCCAGTTCGTCCGTGAGTCGTACGCCGAGCTCAAGAAGGTCGACTGGCCGAGCCGCCGTCAGACGTTCCAGGGCGTCGCGGTCGTCATCATCGCGTGCACGATCGTGGGCTTCTATCTCTGGGGCCTCGACCAGGTGCTGCGCCCGCTCGTCGATCGCGTCTTCCTCTAGGGGATCTCGAACATGTTCCAGTGGTACGTCGTCAACACCTACTCCGGGCACGAGAACAAGGTCAAGGCCAACCTCGAGCACCGGATCGTCTCTATGGGCCAGGGGCCGAGCTTCCGACGCGTCGTCGTCCCGACCGAGCAGGTGATCGAGACGAAGGACGGCCAGAAGGTCCAGGCCGAGAAGCGCGTGCTGCCGGGCTACGTCCTCGTGAACATGAACATGTCGGACGAGGCGTGGACGGTCGTGAAGGGAACGCCGGGAGTCACCGGGTTCGTCGGCGCCGGCGCGAAGCCCGTCCCGCTGTCGCAGCCCGAGGTCGACCGCATCCTCCACCATGGCGCGCCGGTGGCCGGCCAGGCGCCGAAGACACAGGTCGAGTTCTCGCTCGGCGAGTCGGTCAAGGTCACATCCGGGCCGCTCTCGGACTTCGACGGCGAGATCGTGGACGTGAACGCCGACCAGCAGAAGCTCAAGGTGCTCGTCGACATCTTCGAGCGCCAGGTGCCCGTCGAGCTCAGCTTCGACCAGGTGAAGAAGATCGACTGACGGCCCAGCTTAGGTGCCTTAGCAACCATGCCCAAGAAGATCCTCACTCTCATCAAGCTCCAGATCCCCGGTGGGCAAGCGAACCCGGCGCCGCCGGTCGGTCCCGCCCTCGGCCAGCACGGCGTCAACATCATGGAGTTCTGCAAGGCATTCAACGCGCAGACCGCACAAGAGAACGGTCGCATCATCCCGGTCGAGATCACGGTCTTCGAGGATCGCTCGTTCACCTTCATCACGAAGACGCCCCCGGCCGCGGTGCTGATCAAGGAGGCGCTGAGCCTCGAGTCGGGATCGGGCGAGCCGAACCGCAACAAGGTCGGACGCCTCACGGAGGCCCAGCTCCGCTCGATCGCCGAGACGAAGATGACCGATCTCAACGCCCGCGACGTCGAGCAGGCGATGAAGGTCATCGCCGGCACCGCGCGCTCGATGGGCGTGGAGACGGACGTATGACTCTCGCGTCGATCGCCGCCGCCGGCCGGGCCAGCGGCCGCTTCGGGAATCTTCGCGATCTCCGGTCTGCTCTTGCAGACTCGCGACTTGCGGGCGATTTGGAGGTGGAAACGCCGTGAGCGCCCACGGGAAGCGATACCGGGCCGCCCGCGAGGCGATCGACCGCGAGACCGCGTACACGCCGCTCGAGGCGGTCAGGCTCCTCAGGGGCTCCGAGGGCGCGAAGTTCGACGAGACGGTCGAGGCTCACTTCCGCCTCGGGCTGAACGTGCGCCACGCGGACCAGCAGCTCCGCGGCACGATCATGCTTCCACACGGGATCGGCAAGGACGTCCGCGTAGCGGTCTTCGCGGAGGGCGAGAAGGCCCGAGAGGCCGAGGTTGCCGGCGCGAACGTGGTCGGAGCGGCCGACCTCGCCGCGAAGATCGAAGAAGGGTTCATCGATTTCGACGTCGCGATCGCGACACCCGACCAGATGGGCGTCGTCGGCAAGCTCGGGCGGGTGCTCGGTCCGCGGGGGCTGATGCCGAACCCGAAGACCGGGACGGTCACGTTCGACGTGGGCAAGGCTGTCCAGGACGCCAAGGCCGGCAAGCTCGAGTACCGAACCGATCGCGGCGGCAACGTGCACCTACCGATCGGCAAGCGGAGCTTCGGCGAGCAGGCGCTCCTCGAGAACTACGCAGCGCTCGTCGAGGAGATCGTCCGCGCGAGGCCCTCGGCAGCCAAGGGCCGCTACATCAAGCAGATCACACTCTCGACGACCATGGGTCCCGGTATCCACGTCGATCCGACCAAGACACGCGACATCGCCGACGAGCTCGGCGCCGCACTCGCGGTCGCCGACGCGGCGAAGGAGACCGCTACCGTCTAGCTCTCACCACACGCACCGCCCGAGACCGCTGGCAGCCCCTGGACGACGAGCAGAGGGGCGGAGGTCCAGCCGAGGTGGAATCCGCACGCGAGCGCGACGCTTGCCTGCAGGGGACCCGCCTCGCGCGGGTTTCGTCGTTTCCAAGGAGATCTCAAATGCAGAGAACAGACAAGGAACAGATCGTCGCCGACCTCGCCGAGCAGCTCGGGTCGACCGACGCGCTCATCGTCGCCGACTACCGCGGCCTGACGAACAAGCAACTCGAGTCGCTCCGCGACGAGCTGCTGCGGCACGGCGCCCGCTTTCGCATCGTCAAGAACACGCTCACGCGCCGCGCAGCCGAGAGGGCCGGAGCCGACGCCCTCCTCGTCATGCTCGAAGGGCCCACCGCGATCGCGTTCATCGAGTCCGGCGGCGACCCGGCTGCGGTCGCGAAGGCGCTCTCGACGACCGCACGCGAGACCCATGTCCTCGCGCTCCGCGGTGGCATCCTCGAGGGCAAGACCGTCTCGGGCGAGGAGCTCGAGATCCTCGCACAGCTGCCGTCGGCCGAGGTTCTCCGCAGCCAGCTCGTCGGTGCGATCGTCGCCCCGCTGACGCAGCTCTTGGCACTCGTCGCTGCGCCACTCCGCGACCTTCACGGTCTCGTCGAGGCAAGGATCCGCCAGCTCGAGGAGCAGGGCGAGGTCGCGTCTGCCGACGCCGAGACGACGCGGGAGGAGACCGAGACGGTCGCCGAGGTGCCGCCCGCGCCAGCCGAGGACGGCGGCGAGGCGGACGAAATCGAAGACGTGCCCGAGGCGCCGGCCGCGGCCGAGCCGGAGGGCGAGCAGGAAGCGGCGCGCGAAGACCCCGGCGCCGAGACCCAGACCGAAGAGGAAGCAAAGGAGGAGAAGTCGGATGGCGACTGACGTCAAGAAGGTGCTCGACACGCTCGGAGGCATGTCCGTGCTCGAGCTCGTCGAGCTGAAGAACGCGATCGAGGAGGAGTGGGGGGTCACGGCCGCGGTTCCGGTTGCGGTCGCGGCCGCAACCGGGGCGGGTGCCGGCGACGGCGCCGGCGCGGCCGAGGAAGAGAAGGACTCCTTCGACGTCGTCATCACGGCGGCGGGCGACAAGAAGATCCAGGTGATCAAGGTCGTGCGCGCCGTGACTGGACTCGGCCTGAAGGAGGCGAAGGACCTCGTCGACGGAGCCCCTGCCAACGTGAAGGATGGTGTCCCCAAGGACGAGGCGGAGTCCGTCAAGGCTCAGCTCGAAGAAGCTGGAGCGAGCGTCGAGCTGAAGTAGGCGGACCTGCGGATAGCGCGAGGCGAAAGCCGATCGCACCTTTCGGCGCCGAGCTCGAAGAGGCCGACATCGAGTCGGAGTCGGCGAGAGGGCGTGGCTAGGAGCAGCCGCGCCCTTCAGCCTGTCGCTCCGGAGGGAGGAAGCTGGGCGGCCTTTGCTATCCTGGGCGGTCGCATCCCATCCGCTTCCGCGCGGTTGCGGGAGGATGCGCTCGTGCGCTATCCTCCGTGGTTCCGCCGAGGCTTCGCCCGTCCAACCCTGCACGCACTCGAGCACCTAAGGGAGGCTGTCACATTTGAGCAGCGTTGCTGTCGCGCCGCGCGCGCGTAAGAGCTTCTCACGTCTGAAGCACGTCCTCGACCTCCCCAACCTCATCGATATTCAGAAGGCCTCTTTCCAGTGGTTCCTGGAGGCCGGTCTGCGCGAGACGATCGACGACATCTCGCCGATCGAGGACTACACGGGGACCCTCGCAGTCGAGTTCGGGGAGTACGAGTTCGGTGAGCCGCAGTTCTCCATCCAGGAGTGCCGCGAGAAGGACCTGACCTACCAGGCTCCGCTCTCGATCACCGTCCGCTTCGTCAACAAGGAGACCGGAGAGATCCGCGAGCAGCGGGTTTTCATGGGCGACTTCCCGATGATGACCACGTGGGGCACGTTCATCATCAACGGCACCGAGCGCGTCATCGTCACGCAGCTCGTCCGCAGTCCGGGCGCCTATCTGATGGAGCCGAAGGACGCCACGAAACAGGTCTTCATGGCGAACCTGATGCCGTCCCGCGGCTCGTGGCTCGAGGTCGAGATCGACAAGAAGGGAATGGTGTTCGCACGCATCGACCGGAAGCGCAAGCTCCCGGTCACGACCCTGCTGCGCGCGCTTCCCGCCGAGGACCCGTCGACGGGCTTCCAGCTCGACACGAGCTCGAACGAGAAGATCCTCGAGCTCTTCGACGGCTCGATCTACATCGCGAACACGCTGGAGAAGGACCCTTCGACGCGCGAGGAGGAGGCGCTGATCGAGGTGTTCAAGAAGCAGCGGCCCGGCGAGCCGCCGACCCTCGACAACGCCCGCAACCTCCTGCGGTCGCTCTTCTTCGACCCGAAGCGCTACGACCTGACGAAGGTCGGCCGCTACAAGCTCGACCAGCGGCTCGGCGTTCAGGTTCCGGAGGACGTCCGCGTGCTCACGACCGAGGACATCGTCGCGCTCGTCAAGCGTCTCGTCAGTCTCCCGGCGCTTTTGGGCGTGCCCGAGGACGCGAAGGATCATGCGGCCGAGGCCTCGCTCCTGTCGCGAGACCCGATCCGCGGCGAGCTCGACGAGTACGAGGACTTCGGCAACCGCCGCCTCCGCACGACGGGCGAGCTCATCCAGGAGGCGTTCCGCGTCGGTCTCTACCGCATGGAGCGCGTTGTCCGCGAGCGCATGACGACGGAGGACGTCGACACGATCACGCCGCAGACGATCATCAACATCCGGCCCGTCGTGGCTGCGCTGAAGGAGTTCTTCGGCTCCTCACAGCTCTCGCAATTCATGGATCAGACGAATACCCTCTCCGGCCTCACGCATCGCCGCCGCTTGTCGGCGCTGGGTGCGGGTGGCCTGACGCGTGAGCGCGCCCCGATTGAGGTGCGCGACGTCCATCCGACCCACTACGGGCGCATGTGCCCGATCGAGACGCCGGAGGGGCCGAACATCGGCCTCATCGGTTCGCTCGCGTCGTTCGCGACGGTCTCCGAGTTCGGCTTCATCCAGACGCCGTATCGGGTCGTGAAGGGCGGCAAGGTCAGCGACGAGATCGTCTATCTCGACGCGGCGGAGGAGCGGCAGTTCACGATCGCCCAGGCCTCGGAGCCGGTCGATCCCAAGACCGGGAAGTTCCTCCACGAGCAGGTGCTCTGCCGGTCGCGCGACGGCGAGGCGGTCGTGGTGCAGGGCAAGGACGTCGAGTACATGGACGTCTCGCCGGCACAGATCGTCTCCGTCGCAACGGCGCTCATCCCGTTCCTCGAGCACAACGACGCGAACCGTGCGCTCATGGGCGCGAACATGCAGAAGCAGGCCGTGCCGCTGATGATCCCGCAGGCGCCGATCGTCGGTACGGGCCTCGAGTTCCGTGCCGCCGTCGACACGGGTGACGTCGTCCTCGCCAAGAACGACGGCTCGGTCGTCGACGTCGACGCCGAGCGGATCGTCGTCGAGGGCAAGGGCACTCGCGACGAGTACCCGATGACGAAGTTCATGCGCTCGAACCAGGGCACGCTCATCCATCAGAAGCCGGTGGTGCGGCTCGGCGACCGCGTGAAGAGGGGCGAGGTGCTCGCCGACGGCAGCTCGACCGACGGTGGTGAGCTCGCGCTCGGCGCGAACCTCCTCGTGGCGTTCATGCCGTGGGAGGGCTTCAACTTCGAGGACGCGATCGTCATCTCGGAGCGGCTCGTGAAGGACGACGTGTTGAGCTCGATCCACATCCACGAGTACGAGATCGACGCCCGCTCGACGAAGCTCGGCGACGAGGAGATCACCCGCGACATTCCGAACCGCTCGGAGGAGTCGCTCGCGAACCTCGACGAGCGCGGCGTCGTCCGCATCGGCGCCGACGTCGACGCCGGCCACCTCCTCGTCGGAAAGGTCACGCCGAAGGGCGAGACCGAGCTGACCGCGGAGGAGAAGCTGATCCGGGCGATCTTCAAGGAGAAGGCGCGCGAGGTCCGCGACACGTCCCTCAAGGTGCCGAACGGCGAAGGCGGCAAGGTCATCGGCGTCAAGACGTTCTCCCGCGACGCGGGCGACGACCTGCCGCCGGGCGTGAACGAGCTCGTCCGCGTCTACGTGGCGAAGAAGCGCAAGATCGCCGAGGGCGACAAGCTCGCCGGGCGCCACGGGAACAAGGGCGTCATCTCGAAGATCGTCCCCGACGAGGACATGCCGTTCCTCGAGGACGGTCGTGCGGTCGACGTCGTCCTCAATCCGCTCGGTGTCCCGAGCCGGATGAACATCGGCCAGATCCTCGAGACGCACCTCGGGTGGGCCGCCGCGCACGGCGTCTTCCCCGAGGGCGGCCCCGTCAACTCGCGGGCGCCGATCAACGCGCCGGACCCCCGGAGCATCGCGACCGCCGTCTTCGACGGCGCGACCGAGGAGGACGTCGACGAGGCGCTCGTCTCGTGGGCGCAGTCCGAGAACGGCGCGATCCACATGGAGGTGGACGAGTCGGCCCGGCGCGGTGCGCGGTGCTCCGGGAAGGTCAGGCTCTACGACGGTAAGAGCGGGGAGCCGTTCGCCCAGGACGTCACGGTGGGCTTCATGTACATCCTGAAGCTCCTGCACCTCGTGGACGACAAGATCCACGCGCGCTCGACCGGCCCCTACTCGCTCGTCACGCAGCAGCCGCTCGGCGGCAAGGCGCAGTTCGGCGGCCAGCGCTTCGGCGAGATGGAGGTGTGGGCGCTCGAGGCGTACGGCTCCGCCTACACGCTGCAGGAGATGCTCACGATCAAGTCCGACGACACGATCGGCCGCGTCAAGGCGTACGAGGCGATCGTGAAGGGCGAGAACATCGCCGAACCGTCGATCCCCGAATCGTTCAAGGTGCTCCTGAAGGAGATGCAGTCGCTCGCGCTCGACGTGCAGGTGCTCTCGGACGAGGGCCGCGAGGTCGAGGTGCGCGAGGAGGACGACGAGCTGCTCCGCGCCGCGGAGGAGCTCGGCATCGACCTCTCGCCCGGCTCGCTCCGCGCGGCCGCGAGGCAGCCGACCGCCGAGGAGCTCGAGGAGGGCGGCGCGCGTGGCGACGAGGAGGGTGAGCTCGCCGTCGCCGCCGACGAGGAGCTCGGCGAAGTCGAGGGCGAGAGCCCTCCGGTCGGCGAGGTCGAGGAGCTCGCCGACGTGGAGATCGAGGACTAACGGGAACCAGGGTTACGACCACAGGAAAGAGGCGCTAGGACACGTGATCGACATCAACGATTTCGACGCGATCCGGATCGGCCTTGCCTCGAGCAAGCAGATCCGCGACTGGTCGTCCGGCGAGGTCACCAAGCCGGAGACCATCAACTACCGAACCCTGAAGCCCGAGCGCGACGGGCTCTTCTGCGAGCGCATCTTCGGTCCGACCAAGGACTGGGAGTGCTACTGCGGCAAGTACAAGCGCGTCCGCTACAAGGGCATCATCTGCGAGCGCTGCGGCGTCGAGGTGACGCGACAGAAGGTCCGGCGCGAGCGGATGGGACACATCGACCTCGCAGCTCCGGTCTCGCACATCTGGTTCTTCAAGGGCGTGCCCAGCCGGATCGGGTACCTCCTCGACATCGCCCCGCGCGAGCTCGAGAAGGTTCTCTACTTCGCCGCCTCGATCGTCACCCAGGTCGATCGCGAGAAGCGGCAGGAGGACCTCGCCGACCTCGAAGACAAGGTCGCGGGCGAGACGGAGCGCATCTACCTCGACCGCGACGAGGCGCTCTCGGCTCTCGACGACAGGCTCGCGCGCAGGCGCGACTTCTTCGCCTCGGGCAAGGAGCGCAACTTCGACGAGGACGACGACTTCTGGGTCCGCGGGCTCTCGAACTGGGCGGAGGAGCAGGGCCTGCCGACGGTGGAGGACATCCGCACCATGGGCGGCGGCGTGTTCGTGTCCCTCGCGAAGAAGATCGCCAGCGAGGACCCGCGCCGCGTCCGCGAGCTCGTCCGCCAGACCGCGACGCGCGACGACCGTCGCCTCGCTCCCCGCGAGGTCGAGTCCGTCGCTGCCGCTGCGCTGCAGATCGAGGCGGCACTCGCACCGCTCCGGGCCGAACTCGAGAAGTCCTCGGGGTCGAAGAAGGGCGCCGTGACGAAGCACGTGAAGCGGCTCCAGGACGCGCTCCTGCAGGGTGCGGAGCTCGCCGAGGAGGATGCTGCGCTCGCCGAGGACGTCGACCGCAAGAACCTCGAGCGCGCTCGCGAGGCGGGCAACGGCCTCCTCGCCGACGTGCTCGCGGCCGTCGACCCGGACGCGGACGCGGTCGCGATCCGCGAGCTCGCATACGACCTGTGCCTCGTCGAGGGCACCCGTAAGGAGGACCTCGACGCGGTCGGCCAGTGGGCCCTCAAGGTCCGGGAGATGGTCGCCGACATGGAGGTCCGGCGCGAGGACACCCGTGAGGCCGCGGTCGACGCCGTCCGCCGCCTCGAGCAGACGTGGATCCTGTTCAAGGAGCTCGAGCCGAAGATGATCGTCGGCGACGAGCAGATCTTCCGCGAGCTGAAGGACCGCTTCGGCTCGCCGTACGGCTTCGGCATCTACTTCCGCGGCGGAATGGGCGCGGAGGCGGTGCGCGACCTCCTGCGCGATCTCGACCTCGACGACGAGTCGCGGACGCTCCGCGAGACGATCAAGACCTCGAAGGGGCAGAAGCAGCAGCGCGCGATCAAGCGACTGAAGGTGGTCGAGGCGTTCATCAAGTCGGGGAACAAGCCCGAGTGGATGATCCTCGAGGCGGTTCCGGTCATTCCGCCCGAGCTCCGCCCGATGGTCCAGCTCGACGGCGGCCGGTTCGCGACGAGCGACCTCAACGACCTCTACAGGCGCGTCATCAACCGGAACAACCGCCTGAAGCGGCTGCTCGACCTCGGTGCGCCCGAGATCATCGTCAACAACGAGAAGCGGATGCTGCAGGAGGCCGTCGACGCGCTCTTCGACAACGGGCGCCGCGGCCGCGCCGTGACCGGCCCGGGCAACCGGCCGCTCAAGTCGCTCTCCGACATGCTCAAGGGCAAGCAGGGGCGGTTCCGCCAGAACCTGCTCGGCAAGCGCGTGGACTACTCGGGCCGCTCGGTGATCGTGGCCGGGCCGAACCTGAAGCTGCACCAGTGCGGGCTGCCGAAGCTCATGGCACTCGAGCTCTTCAAGCCGTTCATCATGAGCCGGCTCGTCGAGCGGAAGGCGGTCCAGAACATCAAGGCCGCCAAGAAGATGGTCGAGTCGATGATCCCCGAGGTCTGGGACGTCCTCGAGGAGGTCATCGCCGAGCACCCGGTCCTCCTGAACCGGGCGCCGACGCTGCACCGCCTCGGGATCCAGGCGTTCGAGCCAGTGCTCGTCGAGGGCAAGGCCATCCAGGTCCACCCGCTCGTCTGCCACGCGTTCAACGCGGACTTCGACGGCGACCAGATGGCCGTGCACCTGCCGCTCTCGGCGGAGGCGCAGGCCGAGGCGCGCGTGTTGATGCTCTCGTCCAACAACATCCTCTCGCCTGCGAGTGGGCGGCCGCTGGCCACTCCGACGCAGGACATGGTGCTCGGCGCCTACTTCCTCACGTACTGCGCACACGACCTCGAGAAGCTCGACAGCACGAAGGCGGCGAAGGCGATCGGGGCGAAGGGTCTCAAGCGGTATCGCACCGAGGAAGAGATCGAGCTCGCTCTCGATGACCACGTCGTCGACTACCACGACCCGATCGAGTACCTGTGGAGCGGCGAGCGCGTCGTGACGACGCCGGGTCGCGTGATCTTCAACGTCGAGGTCGAGCGCGCGCTCGACGAGGCGACCGGCGGCGACTTCGAGGACCACGAGTACCTGAACCGGACGCTGACGAAGCGCGAGCTCGATGCGTTCATCGGCGACCTCGTCGAGCACTACGGACCGAACACGATCGCGGCCGCACTCGACGTCATCAAGTCGCTGACGTTCCGGTTCGCGACCCGGGCCGGGATCACGATCTCGAAGAACGACATCGTCATCCCGGGCGAGAAGGAGGCGACCCTCGTCCGCTTCGAGGACGAGGTCACGAAGGTCGAGCGCGAATACGACCGCGGCCTCATGACCGAGGAGGAGCGGCACGAGCGGATCGTCGCCATCTGGACGGAGGCGAACGACGAGGTCGCCGAGCTGATGATGGAGACGCTGGAGGAGACGAACCCGATCTACATGATGGCCAACTCGGGAGCGAGGGGATCGTTCAACCAGATTCGCCAGCTCGCCGGCATGCGCGGTCTCATGGCGAATCCGAAGGGCGAGATCATCGAGCGCCCGATCAAGGCCAACTTCATGGAAGGCCTCACGGTGCTCGAGTACTTCATCTCGACGCACGGCGCCCGCAAGGGCCTTGCGGACACGGCCCTCCGGACCGCCGACTCGGGCTACCTCACCCGGCGCCTCGTCGACGTCTCCCAGGACGTCATCGTTCGCGAGGAGGACTGTGGGACGAAGGACTTCATCGAGCTCCCGCTCATCCTCGACGACTCTCCCAACAAGAGCGTCGCGGGCAGGGTCGCGGCTCAGGACCTGTTCAAGCCGGTGAAGGACGGCAAGCCGGGGAAGACCTTGCTCATCGGGCGGGCAAGCGAGATCTCCATGAGCGGCCTCCGCAAGCTCGTCGAGGAGTTCGGCGAGTACGGGGCAACCGCGCAGATCCCGGTGCGGTCGGTGCTGAAGTGCCAGAGCGCGTACGGGCTCTGTCGCACCTGCTACGGGACCTTTCTCGCGACCGGCGGTCCCGCGGAGATCGGCGACGCGGTCGGGATCGTGGCAGCCCAGTCGATCGGCGAGCCGGGAACCCAGCTCACGATGCGGACGTTCCACACGGGCGGCGTCGCGGGCGCCGACATCACCCACGGTCTTCCGCGCGTCGTCGAGATCTTCGAGGCGCGGAACCCGAAGGGCGCGGCGACCCTCGCCGACGTGGCCGGAAAGGTCACGATCGAGGACGCCGAGCGGACGATCAAGGTCATCGTCACGCCGTCGACGCTCGACAAGGACGGCGAGCTGCCGGATGCGAAGGAATACAGCTTCCCGAGGCGGACGCGGCTACGGGTCGCGAACGGCCAGCTCGTCGAGCCCGGGGACGCGCTCAACGAGGGATCGCTCAACCCCTCCGACTTGCTGCTCCTCAAGGACTCCACGTCCACGGAGCTGTACCTCGTCGGCGAGGTGCAGAAGGTCTACAAGTCACAGGGCGTCGAGATCCACGACAAGCACATCGAGCTCATCGTCAGGCAGATGTTGAAGAAGGTGCGCGTCGAGACGAACGGCGATACCGAGCTCCTGCCGGGTCAGCTCGTCGACCGCATCACGCTCGACCAGGAGAACGCCCGCGTGAAGAAGGAGAAGGGCGAGCAGGCGACGTTCGAGCCGATCATCCTCGGCATCACGAAGGCGTCGCTCGCGACCGAGTCGTTCCTCTCGGCCGCGTCGTTCCAGGAGACGACGAAGGTGCTCACGGACGCGGCGATCGAAGGCAAGATCGACCGGCTCCACGGACTCAAGGAGAACGTGATCATCGGCAAGCTGATCCCCGCCGCGACCGGGCTCAAGCAGTACCGGCAGATCTCGATCGAGCCGACCGAGCCCCTTCCGGTCACGTTCGCGCGGCCGGAGGCGGAGGCGGAGCTGCTCGCGGCGCTCGAGGAGATCGGCGAGGGCGACGGCTTCGATCTCGACGCTCTCGGGCTCCCGCTCGACGAGGAGGCCTCGATCGACGGCGCCGACGGCGCGGGGATCGAGCCGCCGGTCGAGGACGAATAGCAGGGTAATCGTCTGGGCCGGGAACCCGGCCCAGACACCTTCCTAACGAGTTTCTGGTACCTGTGACCGGCGTGCGCCGGCTGCTCCTCCCCTCTCTTCTCGCCTGCCTCATCGCTCCCCTCGCCTTCCCGGCGTCGAGAGGAGCGGCGGCGCCGATCTCGTGCGGTCTCCCCGACACGCAGCCGGCGTGGATCGACTTCGCCGACGGCTCGGTCTCGTTTTGGCGCGATCGCTTTGCGCGACCCGGCGTCATCGTGGCGACGGGCGGCCCGCAGCTCGCCGCCGACGTGCGACGGGCGGGGGCCGCGACGGTCGACTGGGACATGTATCTCCGCAAGCGAGTCGGCACGCCGTCGGCGCCGGCGGACCCCTCGCTGATCGAGAAGCGCGCGGACTCGCTCTTCGACTACGCCGTGACGGTCTCGGGCTGCCAGCGGCCGCTGATCGCGCTCAACGAGTTGTGGGGGGCGTCGGTGCCCACGCCGTGGACCCAGACGACGGAGGCGTATCGCCAGAACGTGCTGCAGTTCGTCAGCCGGCTCGCCGCCCGGGGCGGCCGGCCGGCTGTGCTCGTCTCGAGTACTCCTTTCACCGGTGGTGACGCCACGGCCTGGTGGCAGGCGCTCGCGAAGGTCTCCGACGTCGTCCTCGAGAACTACTCGAACGCGAACGTCATCTGGAAGCAGGGAGTCGTCAACGGCTCGCGGAGCCTCCGGACCCGGTATCGGTCCTCGGCCGCGAAGCTGCTCGCGATCGGCGTTCCTGCATCGCGGATCGGCCTGATGATCGGCTTCCAGACGGGCACCGGGGTCGGGGGGCGCGAGGGGCTGCAGCCACGGAGCCGCTGGTTCGAGGTGGCGAAGCTGCAGGCGTTCGCCGCAGCGACCGTCGCGAAGGAGCTCAAGCTGGCCCACGTCTGGTCCTGGGGCTGGGCGATGCGTGACGCACGCTCGATCGACCCGGACAAGACCTATGCCGCCTGTGTCTGGCTCTGGGCGAGATCGCCGAGACTGTGCGACGCGCCTGCGCTCCTCGGCAAGGAGCTGGACGCCGATCGAACGGCCGGTCAGATCGACCTCGCGGCGGGGATCCGCTGCATGTACAAGGGCGTGGCGCTGCGGTCGCCCGACGTCGGCGCGCTGGCCCGGACGACCGGAGACGGGGAGCTCGCGATGACCGCGCTCGTCGAGCGCGCGCTCGAGCGTGAGCAGACGGATGTCTCGAACGCGGACATCCTCGCGGTCGAGAAGAACATCGTCGCGTCCCGCTTCGGCGGGAGCCGGAGTGCGTACGGCGCGGCGCTCGCTCGCGCCCACACGAGCGTGGCCGTCGCGCGCGGCATCATCGGCGACGAGCTCAGGAGCAGTGAGATCGAGCGGAGGCTGTCGGTGAAGGCGCCGTCGCCGAGCGAGATCGCTCGCTTCGGACTCACGTACGGCGCGGTCGACGCTCGCCTCGTCACGGTCTCGCCCGCGCCGACCTGGCTTCACGCGGAAACGGGGGTCGCCCTCGCAACCTCGGCCCCGGCTGCGGTCTTCACGGCACCAACCGGCCGCGCCGCCCGGATCACGACCGCCGAGGGGCGTTTCACCCTCCGCGCGCTCGACGACACGATGCCTCTCGACGGGCTCCCGCCCGCGCTGGCGCGCCCCGCGATCGTCCACGAGCTCGTCGGGCAGGCGCGTGATGACGCCTACGCGACGTGGGCGCTGCAGAAGCAGAAGGCGGCGGAAAGCCTCCTCGTCTGCTCGCGCGACCGTCTCCCCGAGATCGGCCTGCCCGCGCTCGCGAGCTTCGTTCCGTTCCTCTCGCTGGACGAGGCCGAGGCGGGGCAGTGGGCGGAGTCGCGCACGTCCGGCGCTGGCTGAGTCGGCGTTCGAGTTAGGTCGAGCGCCGCCGGCGAATCAGCGCTTCGCGGCGGTGACGACCGTGTCGCGACCGGCGCCCTTGGCGAGCCCGAGAGCCGCGTCCGTCCGAACGACGAGCGCCACCGCGTCGTCCGTCGCCAGGAGCTCTGCGACCCCGCCCGACATCGTGACCACGCCGATCTCCGGGAGCGGGCGCTCGTGCAGGACCGTCTGGAGCCGCTCGAACAGGCTCTCGGCGTCGCGGACGTCACCGTTCGAAACGAGCACTCCGAACCTTCCGCCACCGATCCGGCAGGTGAGGTCTCGCGGCCCCGCCACGTCGCTCAGCGAGGCGGCGATCTTTGCGAGCACGCCGTCCGCCGAGAGGTGGCCGATGCGGGCATTCAGCGTCGTGAGCCGGTCGACGTCGAGCATGAGGAGCGCCAGAGGCTCACGCCGTCCTCGCGCCCGTGCGATCTCGCGGTCGAGGAGGGAGTGGAAGGCGGGCCGGTCGTAGAGCATCGTGAGCGGGTCTCGCTCGGGCACCGGATCGGGATCCCGGAGCTCGAGCGAGGTCTCGAGCCCGGGTCGGGTGACGGTGAGCACGTCCTCGAGGCTCGAGATGTCGATCTCGCTGAAGGTGCGGTCGGGCGCACGGCTCAACACCGCGAGCATCCCGGGGCCTTGCTCGGAGTCGAGGAGGGGTAGCGCGAGGCCGGCGCGGATCGGGGATGCTCCGGAACGGCCGGCCGAGTCGCCGTTGAAGGACACCTGAATCGCCCGTGCCCCGCGGTAATCGGGGACGCCCATCCCGCCGACCTGGGCCGCCTCGGCCTCGGTCAGGCCGACGGTCGCGAGCATCGGCTCGTTCTGTCCCTCGACCACCGCGATCGCGGCATCGGCCGACGTTCGCTGACGCGCGAGCTCGAGCATCCGCGTCACACCGTGGTCCTGCACTTCCGTCGGCGGGGAGCCCGAGATCGCCGCTTGAACGCGGGCCGGCATCGTGTGGTTGAGCGCGTCGCTCAGGGTCTGCGCGAACTCGGCCAGGCGGTCGTCGTAGCGATGGAGCATCGCGGTGACCACGGTTTCGTGCCTGCCGACGATGCGGCGCATAGCGATGAGGAAGAGGGCGATGCAGAGGACGCCGAGCGTGACGGACGCGAGGTAGGTCGCAATCGTGACGGCATCTTCGGTGATCGCTCCCAGCACTCCCAGCACCGCGGCTATTACTAGCGAGCGGGTCGGTCGACATCGCCCGGACGGCCGGTCACGACGGCTGGGAGCAGAGACCCGGCGCGGAGAGCCGTGAAATCGCCCCGAGAATCGGACCGGGTCCGACAGGCCCCCTCGTTATCTTGGGCGCCATGGAAATCACGCGCGCTCCCGTCGTGGTCGGCGCGGCGGACTCGGTCGAGATCGCCGGTTCGCCGTCGTCGTCAGCGATCTCCTCGATCACGGTCGACCGCCTCGGCGAGGCTCTGATCCCGCCTCCGGAGCACCGGCTGTCCGGCGAGCGGCTGGCCATCCTCGCGTCCCTCGCCGGAGCGGGGGCAATCGTGCTCGGAGGCGTCGCGATGGCGACGACCTTGCACTCGTCGCGCTCGGACACGCCCGCGGTAGGCACCGGCACGCCGACGGTCGCGGACGTTCGAAGCGACGGTGTCGTTCGGTCGCGCGAAACGGCGGCGGTCTCGTTCCTCGCGAAGCCGAGCACGGAGCGGATTCCGTTCGCGAACTCGGATGGCCGGATCGTCCTGGCGGTCGGTCCACGGGGTCGAGGCGTGCTCGTCCTCCAGGGGCTCCGACCCGCCACCGCCGGGACGTCCTACGTCGCGTGGCTCGTCGGTCGAAGAGGGCGCGTCGCCGGCTCGGTCGGGGTGTTCTCCGGCAGCTCCTCCATCGTCCCGCTGTCGAGGCTCGTGCCCGTCGGCTCGGCCGTCGCGGTGACGCTCGAGCGCCTGCCGGGGAAGGCGCCGACGGGCAAGCTCCGCCTCGTCGCTCGTCGCGACGCCGGCTGATCGGCCTCCTCTAGCGCTGCTCGTCGAGGTTCCGGCCAACGTCCGCGCGATCCTTGCCGAGCTCCTTCGCCCGGTAGAGCGCGCGGTCGGCGCGCTCGAAGAGGCTCGCTGCGGTGTCGCCGTGCTCGAGCTCCGCGATCCCTGCGGACAGTCGCAGCCGCTCGTCGTCCGTGCCGAGCACCGTCCCGCGCATCGAGTTGTGGACGCGGCCGTACAGGAGGTTCGCCTCCTCCGCGGACGACTCGGGAAGGATCACAGCGAACTCGTCACCCCCGATGCGGCAGGGGATGTCGACCGAGCGCACCGCCTCGCGTAGCCGGTCGGCGGTCTGGGCGAGCACCCGGTCGCCGGCGAGGTGGCCGATCTGGTCGTTGACCTTCTTGAAGTCGTCGAGGTCGAAGACCACGAGGGCGAGCTTGCGCTGGTAGCGGTTCGCGCGCACGACCTCGCGGCGGAGCGTCTCGTGGAAGTAGCGCTGGTTGTAGAGCCCGGTCAGCGCGTCCGTCTCCGCGAGCTTGCGCGCCTCGCCGTAGCGGCGCGCGTTCTCGATCGAGGGGATGCTGCTCTCCGCGAGCGTCTCGGCCTGCTCGATCTGCTCCGTGCCCGGCTCCTCATCGTCTCGCCAGAAGAGGGAGAGCGTCCCGACCGGCCGAAGCTCGCGGCCCATGAGCGGGATGAAGACACCGCCTCTGATCAGATCAGCCTCGGGCGTCTCCCCGGCGCGTCCGTACCGGTATGAGACGGTGATCGTGCCGGTGAGAGCACCGGAGGTGCCCGATGTCGGAGGCCGCGCCGTCTCGTTCGACGTCATGCCGCGCGTGACGACGGCGGGGGCGCCGTCGGGCCGCTCGACGACCATCATCGCGGCCGCGTAGCCAGGAATCTCCATGGCCGCGTCGAGAACGCGGTCCATCAGCTCTTCGAGGTCGATCGAGCCGCCGAGCTCGCCGAACAGCCGATTCCTGCGGCTCTCCCTCTCGGCGCGGTCGAGGGCGTGCGAGAGCTCGACCGCGAGCTCGTCCATCTTGACGCGCATCTCGCCGACGGCCTGCACGAGCTCCTGGCTCTCCTCGCCGGTCGAGGAAGGGCCGCGGCGAGCGACGACGACCACGCCGGCGACGAGGGCGAGCGCCAGCGCAACCGCTATGACTACGGCTGCAGCCACACCTACGACTCACTCCCTCCTTCGCTTGCTCGTCCGGTCGGCCATCGAGGGTTGCCCCCCGAATGGGGTACCCCGCCGCACTGTACTCGGGAAACTGGACGCTGCCACCCGCGTCCGTGGGGAGAGTCCTTCAGGCGGGCCTGTAGCCCTCCACGTGGGCGACGACGATGGTTCCGGTCCCCGTCTGCTTGGCCTGCCAGAGCGCATGCCGGGCGCGATCGAGGACGCTGTCGAGAGTGTCTCGCGGGGTGAGATCCGTGATCCCGGCCGAGATGCGGAGCTGTCCCGCATCCGCCGGGGGCCAACCGGCGAGGGATGCCTGCAGCGCCAGCACGAGGCTCTCGGCCTCGTTCGCCGACGCTTCGCGAAGCGCGGTCGCGAACTCGTTCCTGCCCACGCGCGCGCTCGTTCCCCGGCGCTCGACATGCTCCGCGACACGTGCCGCCAGGTCCGCGAGGACGGTTTCTCCCGCCGCCGCGCCGACCCTCACCTCGAACAGCTCGAAATCGTCCAGCTCGAGGACGACGACCGCGAGAGGCTCGGCGCGCGCATGCGCCCGCACGACCTCCGCGCCGAGGGGCACGCCGAAGCCGGACTCAGGAGACGCCGGTTCGGCCGGCGGCTCGTCGGCGGCTCGCGTTCGAAGCAGCGTGCCTGCGCCCCGAGCGCCTTCGATCACCTCGACCACCCCGACGGGCGAGGCCTCGCGCTCGCGCGTCGCGGGTGCTGTGGCTCGCGCGTCGAGCGCCTCGCTCGATTCGTCGGAAACCCACTCGACCACCTCGGACGCGAGGCTCAGCGAGCCGACGTGCGAGAGGGCGTTCGCCGCCGCCGCGGCTCGGACGCGTGTGCAGAAACGGCCGGCGCCGTCGCTGGCGGTCTCCGGCAGCAGTGCGACGAACTCGGCGTCGTCGCGCCGGCAGAGGACGTCGGTGCTGCGCGCGAGGCGCGTGAGCACGGCGGCGAAGTCTCGGGCGACGAGGTCTGCTTCCGAGGAAGCGGCGTTCTCGGCGACGCCTGAGGCGGTGACTCCGAGCCGGACGAGCGACAACGGCCGCCCGGTCCGGCGGGCGCGCGCGACTTCCCGCTCGAGCTCGAGCTCGTAGCCCGCGCGGTTGCGGATCCCGGTCGTCGCGTCGATGACCGTCCGCCGCGTCACGTCCGCGAAGAGCCGCGCGTTCCTGAGCCCGGCCGCCGCCTCCGTGGCGAGCTGCTCGAGCGCCAGGACCTGCTCCTCCGAGAACGACCCCGCCGCGAGCGCGTACGAGGCGAGCGCGCCGGTCACGATGCCGTCCTCGACGATCGGCACCGCGACCGCCGAGCGGTATGCATCCGGCTCCCACGCGCCGGAGGGATAGGTCCATTCGACCGCCATGGTGCTGTACTGAGCGGAGCCCGCCGTGCCGAGCGTCGCGTCGAAGACCGGAGCGGCTTCGCTCGCGCCCAGCAACCTCGTGGTCGTTTCTCCGGCGGGTCCCGCGATCCGGAGGGCGGCGGCCTGCGCGCCGGTGAGCTGCGCGACCCTGCTCAAGAGTTGGTCGAGAGCGTCGTCGAAGTCCACGGTCAGCTCGAGGTCCGGAGCCAGCCTCTGGTGGGCCGCGGACCAGCGCGCGACGCCCTGCACCACGTCGTCCGAGATCTGGCGGAGGTGTTCGTCGAGCGTCTGCGCGAGGAGGGCGAAGTGCCGGTCCGAACGCGCCCGCCCACGCCGCGCCTCGAAGATCACGACGAGGATGACGAGCGCCGCGCACGCGACGACCACCGCTGCCCAGACCACCACCGCCGGCTCACTCTATTCGGGTCGATGCGGGATGGCTACGGGCCGCGCGGCCGTTCTTTGCTACCATCCCGCGGCCGTTTGGCGGGCGGATGCGTCCCCCGCCGCCTTTCTGTGTGAAGAAAGCCACGACCGTTCGTAGGAGCCGTATGCCCACCGTCAACCAGCTCGTGCGCAAGGGCCGAAGCGCCCCGAAGTCGAAGACGAAGACCCCTGCGCTCAGGGGAGCGCCGCAGAAGCGCGGCGTGTGCACGCGCGTCTACACGACGACGCCGAAGAAGCCGAACTCCGCGCTGCGCAAGGTCGCGCGCGTCCGGCTCACGAACGGCATGGAGGTCGGTGCGTACATTCCAGGGGAGGGGCACAACCTCCAGGAGCACTCGGTCGTGCTCGTTCGCGGCGGCCGCGTCAAGGATCTCCCGGGCTTCCGCTACAAGGTGATCCGCGGCGGCCTCGACTCTGCAGGCGTGTCGGAGCGCCGTCAGGCGCGCTCCAAGTACGGCGCGAAGCGAGGGTAGGTAGGGAATGCCGCGCCGCGCCGAGATCCAGCCTCGCACCCCCGACCCAGACGCCGTCCACAACTCCGTGCTCGTCTCACAGCTCGTCAACAGGCTCATGCTGGACGGGAAGAAGTCGATCGCCGAGCAGATCGTCTACGACGCGCTCGCACTCGCCGCCGAGCGGAGTGGGAAGCCCGAGCTCGAGGTGCTCGAGCAGGCGGTGAAGAGTGTGACCCCGGTGCTCGAGGTTCGCTCGCGCCGCGTCGGAGGCGCGAACTACCAAGTCCCCGTCGAGGTGCCGCAGCGACGCGCACGCACGCTCGCGCTCCGCTGGCTCGTGCAGAACGCCCGCGACCGGCGCGAGAAGGGGATGCCGCAGAAGCTCGCCGGCGAGCTCGTCGACGCGGCGTCCCAACAGGGCGGCGCCTACAAGAAGAAGGACGACATCTACCGGATGGCGCAGGCCAACAAGGCCTTCGCGCACTACCGCTGGTAGAGGCGCGATGACGACGGTCCTCACATCCGTTGCGCTGGACCGTGTCCGGAACATCGGGATCATGGCCCACATCGACGCGGGCAAGACGACGACGACGGAACGGATCCTCTACTACACCGGGCGCACCCACAAGATGGGCGAGGTGCACGAGGGCGCCGCGACCATGGACTGGATGGCGCAGGAGCAGGAGCGCGGCATCACGATCACATCGGCGGCGACGACCGCGTTCTGGCGCGACCATCGGATCAACATTATCGATACGCCCGGGCACGTGGACTTTACCGTCGAAGTCGAGCGGAGCCTGCGCGTGCTCGACGGCGCGGTCGCGGTCTTCGACTCCGTCGCGGGCGTCCAGCCGCAGTCCGAGACGGTCTGGCGGCAGGCCGACCGCTACGGGGTCCCGCGCATCGCGTTCATCAACAAGATGGACCGCACCGGCGCGGACTTCGCCGCCGCCGTGCAGTCGATGCGCGACCGGCTCGGAGCGATCGCCGTGCCGATCCACGTCCCGATCGGGAGCGAGGAGGCGTTCAGCGGGATCGTCGACCTGATCGAGATGAAGGCGATCACGTACACCGACGTGCTCGGCACCGACGTCCTCGTCGACGAGATCCCGGCCGCCCTCTCTGGGGCAGCCGAAGCCGGCCATCACGCGCTGATCGACGCGATCGCCGAGTTCGACGACGAGCTCACGGAGACGTACCTCGAGGACGAGAGCTCGGTCACGCCGGAGATGATCAGGCGCGCGCTCCGCGTCGGAACCCTCACCGGGCGGATCACGCCCGTTCTCGCCGGCTCCGCGTTCAAGAACAAGGGCGTCCAGGCGCTCCTCGACGCGATCGTCGACTATCTTCCGAGTCCGCTCGACGTGCCGCCCGTGCAGGGCCTCGACCCGAAGCTCGACGAGGAGGCGACCCGACCTCCGGAGCTCGACGCTCCCTTCGCGGCGCTCGCGTTCAAGGTCATGACCGACCCCTACGTCGGCAAGCTGACGTACTTCCGCGTCTACTCGGGTCAGGTCAAGGCCGGCGACCGCGTCCTGAACACGACGAACGGGAAGACGGAGCGCATCGGCCGCATCCTCCAGATGCACGCGAACCACCGCGAGGAGCGGGAGGAGATCGGCGCGGGCGAGATCGCTGCGGCCGTCGGCCTCAAGCTGACGACGACCGGCGATACGCTCGCGGTCGGCTCGGCGCCGATCGTGCTCGAGTCGATGTCCTTCCCGGACCCCGTCATCTCGGTCGCGATCGAGCCGAAGACGAAGGCCGATCAGGACAAGCTGAGCCAGGCGCTCCAGCGGCTGGCTGAAGAGGACCCGACGTTCCGGGTCTCCTCGGACGAGGAGACCGGGCAGACGCTCATCGCAGGGATGGGCGAGCTGCACCTCGAGATCATCGTCGACCGGCTGCTCCGCGAGTTTCGCGTGGAGGGAAACGTCGGGCGACCCCAGGTCGCGTACCGCGAGACGATCAGACAGCCCGCGGAGAAGGTCCAGGGGCGCTTCGTGCGCCAGACCGGCGGCTCCGGCCAGTACGGCGACGTCGTCCTCAACCTCTATCCGCAGGAGCCGGGAGGGGGCTACGAGTTCGTCGACAAGATCGTCGGCGGCAAGGTCCCCAAGGAGTACATCCCGGCCGTCGACCACGGGATCGAGGAGGCGATGAGCTCCGGGATCCTCGCCGGCTTCCCGGTCGTCGACGTGAAGGTGGAGCTGGTCGACGGGTCGTACCACGAGGTCGACTCGAGCGAGCGTGCGTTCAAGATCGCCGGCTCGATGGCGTTCAAGGAGGGCATGAGGCGCGCCAAGCCGAAGCTCCTCGAGCCGGTCATGTCCGTCGAGGTCGTCACTCCGGACGAGTACCTCGGCGACGTCATTGGTAACCTGAACGGGCGCCGTGGCCGGATCGAGCACTTCGAGCCGGTCGGCGGGTCGCAGACGAGCAGTACTCAGGCGATCCGGGCGAGCGTCCCGCTCGCGGAGATGTTCGGCTACGCGACCGACCTGCGCTCGATGACGCAGGGTCGCGCGACGTTCACGATGCAGTTCGACCGCTACGAGGAAGTGCCGGTCACGATCGCGGAGGGGATCGTGACGAGCGACAAGACAGGCTAATTCGGGAATCTCGGTTCGGAGGAAGGGGTCATGGCAAAGCAGAAGTTCGAGCGCAGCAAGCCGCACGTCAACGTCGGCACGATCGGCCACATCGACCACGGCAAGACGACGCTCACGGCAGCGATCACGAAGGTGCTCGCCGATTCAGGCACGAACACGGAGGCGACGTCCTTCGACTCGATCGACAAGGCTCCCGAGGAGCGCCAGCGCGGCATCACGATCAACACCGCGCACGTCGAGTACGAGACCGAGAACCGGCATTACGCGCACGTCGACTGCCCGGGTCACGCCGACTACATCAAGAACATGATCACGGGCGCCGCCCAGATGGACGGCGCGATCCTCGTCGTGTCGGCCGCCGACGGCCCGATGCCGCAGACACGCGAGCACATCCTGCTCGCGCGCCAGGTCGAGGTCCCGTCGATCGTCGTTGCCCTCAACAAGGCCGACATGGTCGACGACCCCGAGCTGCTCGAGCTCGTCGAGATGGAGGTCCGCGAGCTGCTCTCGCGCTACGAGTTCCCCGGCGACGACATCCCCGTCGTTCAGGTCTCCGCGCTCAAGGCGCTCGAGGGCGACCCCGAGTGGACGCCGAAGATCCTCGAGCTGATGGCGGCGGTCGACTCCTATATCCCCGAGCCCGTCCGCGACGTCGACAAGCCCTTCCTGATGCCGATCGAGGACGTCTTCACGATCACCGGCCGCGGTACCGTCGTGACCGGGCGCATCGAGCAGGGGAAGATGACCGTCGGCGAGGAGGTCGAGATCGTCGGCATCCATCCCGAGACCGAGAAGACGGTCGTCACCGGACTCGAGATGTTCCAGAAGACGCTCGACTACGCGCAGGCGGGCGACAACGCGGGCGCGCTCCTCCGCGGCGTCAAGCGCGAGGAGGTCGAGCGCGGCCAGGTACTCGCGAAGCCGGGCTCGATCACGCCGCATACGCACTACAAGGCCGAGGTGTACGTCCTCTCGAAGGACGAGGGCGGGCGCCACACGCCGTTCTTCGACGGCTATCGGCCCCAGTTCTACTTTCGCACGACCGACGTCACCGGCTCGATCAAGCTCCCCGAGGGCCAGGAGATGGTGATGCCGGGCGACAACACGAACATGGAGATCGACCTCATCCAGCCCATCGCGATGGACCAGGGCCTTCGCTTCGCGATCCGCGAGGGTGGCCGCACGGTCGGCGCGGGCGTCGTGACGGAGATCATCCAGTAGGGCCGCTCGGCCTCTACGCAGACGAGATGGCGCAGCAGAAGATCCGAATCCGGCTGAAGGGCTACGACCACCAGCAGGTGGACCGCTCGGCGTCCCAGATCGTGGAGACGGCCCAGCGCACGGGCGCGACGATCACCGGACCCGTGCCGCTGCCGACCGAGCGGAACGTCTACTGCGTGATCCGCAGCCCGTTCAAGGACAAGGACTCACGCGAGCACTTCGAGGTGCGCACGCACAAGCGCCTGATCGACATCCACAGCCCGACGCCGAAGACGGTCGACTCGCTCATGCGGCTCGACCTCCCGGCGGGCGTCGACATCGAGATCAAGCTCTGAGGAAGGCGGACGTCGCGTGAAGGGCATCCTCGGACGAAAGCTGGGCATGAGCCAGGTGTTCGACCAGGAGACGGGCGCGATGACGCCGGTCACCGTGATCCAGGCTGGCCCGTGCCCGGTGGTCCAGGTGAAGACCGTGGACACGGACGGGTACGAGGCGGTCCAGCTTGCGTTCGGTGCCGTCGAGAAGCGAAAGCTGTCGAAGGGCGAGCTCGGACACCTCGAGAAGGCGGGCGCGGGGCCGCACCGGCACCTCGTGGAGTTCCGCGGCGGCACCGAGCTCACCGTCGGCGAAGCGGTCACGGTCGAGTCGTTCGAGCCCGGCGATCGGATCAAGGTCTCGGGCGTCACGATCGGCAAGGGCTACCAGGGGACGATCAAGCGCCACGGCTTCACGCGCGGCCCGGTCTCGCACGGCTCGCACAACGTCCGCAAGCCGGGGTCGATCGGCGCGTCGGCGTACCCGTCCCGCGTGTTCAAGGGGATGAAGATGTCGGGCCGCATGGGCGGCACCCGCGCAACCCAGCCCGGGCTCGTCGTGCACGAGATCGACGTCGAGCGCAACCTGCTCCTCGTGCGGGGCTCCGTGCCCGGGGCGAAGAGCGGGTTGCTGGAGATCGTGGAGGCCTGATGGCAGCCGGCGCGCCCAAGGCACCCGTGATCGGCGGCTCGAAGACGTCCGACGTCACACTCGACCAGGCGGTCTTCGCCGTCGAGCTGAAGCCGCACCTCGTGCACGAGACGGTGCGCGCGGAGATGAATGCGGCACGCGCCGGGACGCGCGGCTCGAAGAGCCGCGGGCTCGTCGCGGGCGGCCGCTCGAAGCCATGGCGCCAGAAGGGCACCGGCCGCGCTCGAGCCGGCACGACGCGCGCCCCGCACTGGACGGGCGGCGGCGTCGCGTTCGCGCCGGGCATGCGCAGCTTCGAGGTCAAGGTGAACCGCAAGGCGCGCCGGAACGCGTTCAAGGGCGTGCTCTCGCACCATGCCGCCGAGGGGACGCTGGCGATCCTCGACGGCTCGGGGTTCGACGCACCCTCGACGAAGAGCGCCGCAGCGCTGCTCGCCGGCTTCGGCGAGCGCCCGACGCTCGTCGTCGTCACCGAGGACGAGGAGTTCCTGGTCAAGTCGTTTCGCAATCTGGAGAAGGTCGTCGTGACGGTTCCAGCCGAGCTCGAGGTTGCGTCGCTCGTCTGGGCGCGCTCGGTCCTCATCTCGGAGGCAGCGCTGCCGCTCGTCCTCGGACGCGCGGGAGCGGGCGCGGAGGAGGCGGCCCGATGAGCTTGCATCCGAACCAGGTCCTCCTCGCCCCGGTCGTGTCCGAGAAGAGCTACTCGCTGATCACCGACCGGAAATACACGTTCAAGGTGCACGAGGACGCGCACAAGACCCAGGTCCGCCAGGCCGTCGAGGAGCTCTTCGACGTCCGAGTCCAGAGCGTGAACATCGTCAAGGTCAAGTCGAAGCCGAAGCGACGCGGGCTCACGAGCGGCCGCCGTTCCGGCTGGAAGAAGGCGATCGTCCAGCTTCGCGAGGGCGACGCGATCGAGATCTTCGAGGGGGCTTCCGTCTGATGCCGCTCAAGAAGTACAAGCCCACGAGCCCGGGCCGCCGCTTCATGACCGTGTCCGGATTCGACGACGTCACGAAGACGGAGCCGGAGAAGTCGCTCGTCGAGCCGCTCAAGAAGACCGGCGGCCGGAACAACCGGGGCCGCGTGACCTCGCGCCACCAGGGGGGCGGGCACAAGCGGCAGTACCGGAAGATCGACTTCAAACGCACGAAGGACGGCATTCCCGCGAGGGTGGCGGCGATCGAGTACGACCCCAACAGGTCGGCTCGGATCGCACTCCTCCACTACGCCGACGGCGCGAAGGCGTACATCCTCGCCCCGGTGCGCCTTCGCGTGGGCACGACGGTCGAGTCCGGCCCCGAGGCGGACATCAAGCCGGGCAACGCGCTACCGCTCGCGAACATCCCGACCGGAACGCTCGTCCACAACGTGGAGCTGAAGCCCGGCCAGGGCGGACGCATGGCGCGCTCGGCCGGTTCGTCCGTCCAGCTCGTCGCGAAGGACGGCGGGCACGGCGTCCTTCGGCTTCCGTCGGGTGAGCTCCGGCGCGTGCTCCTCACGTGCCGAGCGACCGTCGGCCAGGTCGGGAACGCGGACCACGCGAACCAATCGAGCGGAAAGGCGGGCCGCACGCGCTGGCTCGGAAAGCGGCCGACGGTGCGCGGCTCGGCGATGAACCCCGTCGACCACCCGCACGGTGGCGGCGAGGGCAAGTCGAAGGGCGGTCGCCACCCCGTTACGCCGTGGGGCGTGCCGACGCTCGGCAAGCGCACCCGCCGCAAGCGCAAGGAATCGGACAAGTTGATCGTCCGCGGCCGCCGCCGCGGCAAGGAAAGGAAGCGCTAGGTGTCGAGGTCGTCGCGGAAGGGCCCGTACGTCGAGGATCGGCTGCTCAGCCGGATCGAAGCCATGAATGCCTCCGGGGACAAGCGGATGATCCGCACCTGGTCGCGCGCGTCCACGATCTTCCCGGAGATGGTGGGGCACACGGTCGCGGTCCACGACGGGCGCAAGCACGTCCCCGTGTTCGTGAGCGAGCAGATGGTCGGGCACAAGCTCGGCGAGTTCGCGCCGACGCGGACGTTCCGCGGTCACTCCGGCGACCGCCAGACCCAGGTGAAGAAGCGCTGACGCAGATGGCCGCGATCGCAGACGACAGACAGCGCGTCCAGGCGCAGGGGAAGTGGATTCGCATGTCCGCGCGAAAGGCGCGGATCGTGCTCGACCACATTCGCGGCCGCACGGTGCCGGAGGCTCGGACGATCCTCGCCTTCACGCAGCGTGCCGCGGCGACCGAGATCGAGAAGGTGCTCCGCTCCGCGGTCGCGAACGCGGAGGCGAACGCCGGGCTCGACGGCGACGAGCTCGTGGTCGAGGCGGCCTACGCGGACGAGGGGCCGACGCTGAAGCGCTGGCGTCCTCGCGCGCGCGGCCGTGTGAACCGGATCCGCAAGCGCTCCTGCCACGTCACGATCGTCCTCGTCGAGGCGCCGGAGCCCACCACGCCGCGGCGGCGCGGCCGCAAGGCGGCTGCACACGAGATCGAGGAGATGGCGCCGGAGGCCGAGGCTGCCGAGAAGCCGAAGCGGAGAACGCCACGACGGAAGAAGGAGGTTGCGGCCTAATGGGCCAGAAGGTGCATCCCGGCGGCTTCCGCGTGGGCGTCATCCACGACTGGAAGTCCAACTGGTGGACGGGCAAGCGCGAGTTCTCGGCGTACCTGCTCGAGGACGTTCGCATTCGCGAGCACATCCTCAAGAAGCTGTCCCACGCGGGGCTCTCCGACATCCTGATCCGCAAGGACAAGCAGCGGATCACGGTGGACATCTACACGGCGCGCCCGGGCATCGTGATCGGCAAGTCGGGCGTCGAGGTCGACGCGCTCCGCCGCGAGCTCCACGCGGTCACGAAGAAGAACGTCCACATCAACATCAACGAGATCAAGCGGCCCGAGCTCGACGCCAAGCTCGTCGCACAGTCGATCGCCGAGCAGCTCGAGAACCGTGTGAGCTTCCGCCGCGCGATGAAGCGCTCACTCGCGTCGGCCATGCGCTCCGGCGCTCAGGGGATCAAGATCACCGCGGCTGGCCGGTTGACGGGCGGCGAGATGAGCCGTCGAGAGATGTACTCGGAGGGCCGCGTGCCGCTCCACACCATCCGCGCCGACATCGACTACGGCCTCGCCGAGGCGAGAACGACCGCAGGCGCGATCGGAGTGAAGGTCTGGATCAACAAGGGCGAGATCATGCCCGAGGGCTTCGAGGGAGCGGGCGGCCGCGACTCGCGCCTCGGCGACCAGGACCAGGCGCGTCGCCGACGCGGAACGTCGTCCGAGGGGCTCGGAGCCTCTCGCGAGGGACGTGGCCGGACCGTCGATCGCGAGGGCCTCGGCATCGTGCCGCGTAAACGGCGCGGCGGCGGCCAGCGGCCCGGCGGCGGTCGTGGAGGAGCGCGGCCGCGTCGCGACGCGGAAGCGCCCGGCGCGAGTGTCGAGCAGCAGGCCGTGGACACCGAACCGACGGTCGTCGAGCCGGAGGTGCCCGCGACGGAGGCAGCGCCGGACGCACCGGCCGAGACGGAAGGCGACGCCTGATGTTGATGCCGCGCAAGACCAAGTTCCGCCGCTATCACCGTGGGCGTCGCGCGGGCTACTCGAAAGGGCAGACGTCGGTGCAGTTCGGCGACTACGGGCTGAAGGCGCTCGAGACGGGTTGGGTCACCAACCGCCAGATCGAGGCCGCACGCATCGCCGCGACCCGCAAGATCCGCCGTAGCGGGAAGGTATGGATCAACCTCTTCCCGGACAAGCCGTACACGAAGAAGCCGGCGGAGACGCGCATGGGCTCCGGCAAGGGCTCGCCCGAAGGCTGGGTCGCGGTCGTGAAGCCCGGCCGCGTCATGTTCGAGCTCGCCGGCGTCCCGGAGCCGCTCGCCAAGGAGGCGCTTCGCCTGGCGGGCCAGAAGCTGCCGCTCAAGACGAAGTTCGTGAAGAGGGAGGCGGATCTCTTTGAGAGCTAAGGAGCTTCGCGAGCTCTCCGACGAGGAGCTCGACGAGAAGATGGCCGAGACGCGGCAGGAGCTCTTCAACCTGCGCTTCCAGACCGCGACCGGCGTGCTCGAGAACAGCGCGCGCCTCCGCCATGCCAAACGCGAGATCTCCCGGATCCTGACCGTCAAGAACGAACGCGCGCGATTGGGGACGAAGTAGATGGCCGACGAAGAGCAGATGGAGCAGGACGCCTCGACCGAGGCCGAGGCTCCCGAGGGCGAGACGACACCCGAGGCGCGGGCGGACGAGCCGGTCGCGGAGTCGGACACCGACGCGCCGGAAGGGGACGAGGCACCGGGGCTCGATGCTGCTGCCGAGCCGGCGGCCGAGCCCACGGCAGAGGAGCCGGCTGCCGAGCCGGAGCCGGCTGCGGACGAGCCGACCGCGGAAGCGGCGTCCGACGAATCGCCCCCCGCTGCCGAGGCGACCGCGGAGGCTCCCGCCGCCGAGGCGGAGACTCCCGCTGTGCCCGAGAAGAAGCGGAAGAAGAAACGGCTTTCGCGCTCCCTCCGCCCTGCGCGCTCGAAGCCGAAGCGCGAGCAGCCGGCCGAGCGGAGGCCGATCGTGCGCCTCGAGAAACCCGAGCACGTGCGCGGGCGCCGGCAGGAGCGCCAGGGGACGGTCGTCTCCTCGGCGTCCGACAAGACGATCGTCGTCCGCGTCGATCTGGTGAAGATCCACCCGCGGTACAAGAAGGTCATCCGCCGGAGCGCGAAGCTCCACGCGCACGACGAGACGAACGAGGCGAAGGTCGGCGACGTCGTGAAGATCGTGGAGACCCGTCCGCTCTCGCGGATGAAGCGCTGGCGGCTGCAGGAGATCGTGAGGGCCGCGAAGTGAGCCGGGGCCTCGCGTGATCCAGCAGGAGTCACGTCTCCGGGTCGCGGACAACACGGGAGCGCGCGAGCTCCTGTGCATCCGCGTGCTCGGCGGGTCGCACCGGCGCTACGCCCGGGTCGGCGACATCATCGTTGCTACGGTGAAGACCGCCACTCCTCAGGGCGCGGTGAAGAAGGGCGAGGTCGTGCGGGCGGTCGTCGTGCGCACGAAGAAGCCCTTCAGCCGGGACGACGGCACGCTCATCGGCTTCGACGAGAACGCCGCCGTCCTCATCGACCAGCAGTCGAACCCGCGCGGGACGCGCATCTTCGGCCCCGTCGCGCGTGAGCTGCGCGAGAAGAACTTCATGAAGATCGTCAGCCTGGCTCCAGAGGTGCTCTAGATGGCTCGGAAGATGAAGGTGAAGAAGGGCGACATGGTGCAGATCCTCACCGGCAAGGACCGCGGGAAGCGGGGCCGGGTGGTCGAGGCGCGCCCCGTGGAGCGCCGCGTGATCGTCGAGAACCTCAACGTTGCGAAGCGGCACACGCGACCCAAGCCGATTCGCGACTCCTCGCGGATGGGCGGCGCGCAGGTCGTGCCGGGAGGGATTCTCGACAAGCCCGCGCCCGTGCCGGTGTCGAACGTCATGGTCGTCTGCCCGGTCTGCGGGAACCCGACACGCGTCGGGGTCCTCGAGAAAGAGGTCAAGGGCGAGATCGTCCGCGTCCGCGTCTGCAAGCGCGAGGGTTGCGGGCAGGAGATCGATCGGTGAGCACCGCCACAGCCCCGACTCCCGAGACGTACGTCCCGCGCCTCAAGGAGCGGTACGAGAGCGAGATCCGACCGCGCCTGCAGGAGGGGCTCGGCGTCTCCTCGACGATGCAGGTCCCGCGGGTCACCAAGGTCACGCTGAACATGGGCGTCGGCGAGGCGAAGACGGATGCGAAGGCGCTGGACGCGGCCATCGAGGAGCTGACCGTGATCTCGGGCCAGCATGCGCAGGTCCGGCGCGCGACGAAGTCCATCGCGAGCTTCAAGCTCCGCGAGGGCATGCCCGTCGGTGCGCGTGTGACGCTGCGGGGCGCACGCATGTACGAGTTCCTCGACCGACTCGCCTCGATCGCGCTCCCCCGAATCCGTGACTTCCGCGGTCTCGACCCCGGCTCGTTCGACGGTCGCGGCAACTACTCCATCGGTATCCGGGAGCAGATCATCTTCCCCGAGGTCGACTACGACAGGGTTCCGGCCATCCGTGGCCTCGACATCGCGATCACGACGTCGGCGAAGTCGGACGAGGCGGGGCACGCGCTCCTCGCCGCGCTCGGCCTGCCGTTCGCCGAATTCAGAAGGGACTCGTAACGCATGGCCAAGAAGTCGCTCGTCGTCAAGCAGCAGCGGGAGCCGAAGTACACGGTGCGCGGGTATTCCCGCTGCAACCGCTGTGGTCGCCCGCGTGCCGTCTACCGCAAGTTCGGCGTCTGCCGGATCTGCCTGCGGGAACTCGCGCATCAGGGCGCGGTCCCGGGAATGACGAAGTCGAGCTGGTAGGAGGACGAAGGTGCTGACCGACCCCATCGCCGACATGCTCACCCGCGTCCGAAATGCGAATCGCGCACTCCACGACTCGGCCTCGATGCCGACCTCGCGCATGAAGGAGGAGATCGCCCGCATCCTCAAGGACGAGGGCTACATCCGGGACTTCCAGATCGTGCAGCTCACGGACGAGAAGGACAAGCCGCTGCCGCACCGCACCCTCGTCATCGAGCTCAAGTTCGGCAAGGATCGCCGGCGCGTGATCACCGACCTCAAGCGCGTGTCGAAGCCGGGCCGGCGGGTGTACGCGGGGAAGGACCGGCTCCCGCGTGTGCTCGGCGGGCTCGGCACCGCGATCATGTCCACCTCGAGCGGCGTCATCACGCACCGCCAGGCCGCGCAGCGCGGCGTCGGCGGCGAGGTCATCGCCTTCGTCTGGTAGCGATGTCGCGGATCGGCAGAAAACCCATCGAGGTCCCGGCCGGCGTCACGGTCGCGATCTCGCACGGTCGCGTGCAGGTGAACGGACCGCTCGGAGAACTGAGTCAGACGGTTCCCACGCGTATGCAGATCGAGAAGGAGGAGAACGAGGTCGTCGTCACCCGGCCGACCGAGCGCGGCCAGGACCGCGCGCTCCACGGTCTCACGCGGACTCTGATCGCGAACATGGTCGAGGGCGTGACGCAGGGCTTCGAGAAGCACCTCGAGATCCAGGGGGTCGGCTACCGCGCGCAGCTCAAGGGCTCCGACCTCGAGCTCGCGGTCGGCTACTCGCATCCGGTCGTGATCCGGCCCCGGGACGGCATCTCGTTCGACGTCCCCATTCCCACCCAGGTCGTGGTCAAGGGCATCGACAAGCAGATGGTCGGGCAGACGGCTGCGGAGATCCGGAAGGTCCGTCCGCCCGAACCGTACAAGGGCAAGGGAATCCGCTACCGCGACGAGCAAGTCCGCAGGAAGGTCGGAAAGAGGGCATGAGCAACGCTCGCCCTAGACTCGCGTTCGAGGGGGAAACCATGTTTCCCCCTCGTGCCCACTTCTTCCTGGGAACGTCGCGAGCCTCCCGGTTCCCCACGCCCCTTCACGCTCATGCGCGGGGGAAGTGCGCATGAGCGCCACGAAGGTCGAAGCGCGTAAGCGCCGTCATCGCCGCGTCCGCGGCAAGATCGCCGGAACCGCCGATCGCCCCCGCCTCGTCGTGCACCGCTCGAACCGCGGGATCTCCGCCCAGCTCGTGGACGACGAGAGCGGCCGCACGCTCGCCGGAGCATCCTGGTCGGCCGTACACGCGAGCGCGAACAAGACGGAGCAGGCGCGGGAGGTCGGCAAGGCCGTCGCCGCGGCCGCGAAGAAGGCCGGCATCGAGACCTGCGTGTTCGATCGCGCGGGCTACCTTTACCACGGACGCGTGCAGGCGCTCGCCGAGGGCGCGCGCGAGGGAGGACTTCGATTTTGAGCACCAGAGACGTCATGGAGACCCGTGAGCTGAAGGAGCGGGTGATCGAGATCAACCGCGTCGCCAAGGTGGTCAAGGGCGGCCGCCGGTTCTCGTTCACGGCGCTCGTCGTCATCGGGGACGAGGTCGACCGCGTCGGCCTCGGCTACGGGAAGGCGCGCGAGGTGCCGCTCGCGATCTCGAAGGCCGTGGAGGACGCGAAGAAGAACCTCTTTCGCGTCCCGAAGCACGGACAGACGATCACGCACGAGATCATCGGTCGCTTCGACGCGGCGCGGGTCGTCCTGCGCCCTGCGAGCGAGGGCACCGGCGTCATCGCCGGCGGCGGCGTGCGCGCGGTCCTCGAGCTCGCCGGCATCCGCGACGTGCTCGCGAAGAGCCTCGGCACGACGACGCCGATCAACATGACCCGCGCGACCGTCCAGGGCCTGCGCAGGCTCGAGCGTCCGGAGGACGTGGCAGAGCGCCGCGGCAAGACGATCGCGGAGGTCCTTCCGCTCCCGAGGACGCCGCGGCCGATCGTGGAGGACCCGCCCGAAACCGAGGAAGCTCCCGAGCCGGAGGCGGCTGCAGCGGAGGGTGTTGAGGCGTGAGCGCGACGCTCAGGGTCACCCAGGTGCGGAGCGGGATCAGCCAGTCCGATCGCCACCGCGGCACGTTGCGCGCGCTCGGGCTCGGGAAGATCGGCAGGAGCGCAGAGCACGCGGACTCTCCGCAGCTCCGCGGGATGCTCCGCCAGGTGAAGCACCTCGTCCGGATCGACGGTGAGGAGGCGTAGATGGCCGACGAGCTGAACCTCTCCAACCTCTCGCCCGCGCAACCGCGCACTAACCGTAAGCGCGTCGGTCGGGGGCTCGGCTCCGGCAAGGGACGCTACTCGGGCCGCGGCCTCAAGGGCCAGAAGTCGCGCGCGGGCTCCCACAAGATGCCCGCCGGCTTCGAGGGCGGTCAGATGCCGATCGACATGCGGCTCGGGAAGCTCCGCGGGAACACGTCCGCGGACGCGATGCCCGTCGGCCCGTTCCGGACCCACACGCAGCCCGTCAACGTCGCCTCGCTCGAGGCCCGCTTCGACGCGGGCGCGGAGGTGACTCCGGAGTCGCTCAAGGCGACCGGCCTCGTCCGCAAGCTCTCGATCGACGTCAAGGTTCTCGGCGGGGGCGAGCTGACGAAGAAGCTCTCCGTGTCCGCGCACGGCTTCTCGAAGTCGGCGATCGAGAAGATCGAGGGCGCCGGCGGAACCGTGACGTGGCTCCGCGGCGAGCCGGTCGAGAAGAAGCGCAAGCGGCACAAGGCGGCGGCCCCCGTCGCCGAGGAGCCGGAGATCGAGACCGATGCCACCGCGGCCGAGGAGGCTCCGGCCGAAGAGCCTGCGCCTCCCGACGACGAAGGGGCCGAGTAGCGGTGTTCTCCTGGCTCGCGAACGCCTGGCGGGTCCCCGAGCTCCGGAATCGCGTGCTCTTCACCGCGATGATTCTCGGCTTCTACCGGCTCGGGTCGTGGATTCCGGCGCCTGGCGTCAACTCGGACACGATCTCGAACTACTTCTCGGGGCGGGGCGGCACCGTCCTCGGCCTGCTCAACCTGTTCTCGGGCGGCGCGCTGTCGCAGTTCTCGCTCTTCGCGCTCGGGATCATGCCCTTCGTCACCGCGTCGATCATCCTCCAGCTCCTGACGGTCGTCATCCCACGGCTCGCCGAGCTGCAGAAGGAGGGCGAGGCCGGGTACGCGAAGATCACGCAGTACACGCGCTACCTGACCGTGGTGCTCGCCGCCGCCCAGGCAACCGGGTACGCGTACCTCTTCCGGAGCCAGGGCGCGCTGCAGGCGGACACCGGGCGGGTCGTCCTGATCGTCGTGTCCCTGACGGCCGCGACCGTGCTCCTCATGTGGATGGGTGAGCTGATCACGAAGCGGGGCATCGGCAACGGGATCTCGATCCTGATCTTCGCCTCGATCCTCGTCGCCGCACCGCTCGCGATCGCGGCGTGGTGGAACGGCGGCCCGATGGAGAAGCTCTTCTTCCCGCTCATCGCGCTCTCGGTCTGCGCCTCGGTCGTCTTCGTGCAGGAAGGCCAGCGGAGGATTCCGATCCAGTACGCGAAGCGCATGGTCGGCCGGCGCATGACCGCAGGCGGCTCGACCTACCTACCGCTGCGTGTGAACATGGCCGGGGTCATCCCGATCATCTTCGCGGCCGCGATCCTCGCCTTCCCGCCGACGATCGCGCAGTACTTCCCGGCGACGCAGGCGTTCATCAACCAGCACTTCCAGCCCGGGAACCTCACGTACCTCTTGATCGAGGGCGCGATGATCGTGATCTTCACGTACTTCTACACAGCCGTTCAGTTCAACCCGGTCGACCAGGCGGACAACCTGCGCAAGTACGGGGGATACATTCCCGGGATCCGACCCGGCCCGCCGACGGCGCAGTACCTCGACCGGGTGCTCTCGCGCCTCACCTTGCCCGGATCGCTCTTCCTCGCGGCGGTGGCGATCCTGCCGAGCCTCTTCATCCGGTACGGCGGCTTCTCACAGGCGAGCGCCCGCGCGCTCGGCGGGACGTCGGTGCTGATCGTGGTCGGCGTCGCGCTCGACACGATGCGGCAGATGGAGTCGCAGATGATGATGCGCTCCTACGAGGGCTTCCTGAAGTAGCGAGGCCCTCGCGTTGAGGATCTTGATCCTGGGCCTGCAAGGGTCCGGCAAAGGCACCCAGGCGAAGCTGATGGCCGCCGTGTACGGCGTCCCGCACGTCGCGACGGGCGACATCTTCCGCGACGCGATGGCCGAAGGCAGCGAACTCGGAGAGCGCGTCCGTCCGTACTACGAGGCCGGAGATCTCGTCCCCGACGATCTCACGATCGAGCTCATCCGCGAGCGGCTCGCGGGCGAAGACGGCTTCGTGCTCGACGGCTTCCCTCGCACGCTTCCACAGGCCGAGGCGCTCGACGCGATGCTCGAGGAGATCGGCAAGCCGCTCGACGTCGTGCTCCTGCTCGAGGTGAGCGACGACGTCGCCTTCGCGCGGCTGACCAAGCGCCGTGAGGTCGAGGGCCGTGCCGACGACACCCCGGAGGGAATCCGGAACAGACTCCGGCACTACCACGAGCGTACGGAGCCGGTCGTCGAGCGCTATCGGAACGAGGGTCGGCTGGTCGCGGTCGACGGCGAGCGGGGGGTCGACGAGGTCGCGGGCGCTATCGAGGACGCCCTCCGGGTCGGGGCTCACTGAGATGATCGTCCGCAAGAGCCCCCGCGAGATCGAGAAGATAGCCCGCGCCGGAGAGCTCGTCGCGGACACGATCGCGCACGTGGGTACGGCAATCGCGCCGGGGGTCGCGACGGGCGAGCTCGACGTGATCGCCGACCGCTTCATCCGCGAGCGCGGCGGCGTCCCGACGTCCCAGGACTACAACGGCTACCCGGCCGCGATCTGCATTTCGCCGAACGACGTCGTCGTCCACGGGATCCCGGGCCGATACGTGGTGAGCGACGGAGACCTGGTCACGATCGACGTCGGCGTCACGCTCGACGGCTACATCGCCGACAGCTCGTACACGTTCGCCGTCGGCGAGATCGCCGACGAGGCGCAGCGCCTGCTCGACGTCGCCCAGGACGCTCTCGCCGCCGGCATCGCCGAGGCACGCATCGGGAACCGTGTCGGCGATATCTCGCATGCCGTACAGACGGTCGTCGAGGCGGGCGGCTTCTCGGTCGTCCGGAGCCTGGTCGGCCACGGGGTAGGACGGAGGTACCACGAGGAGCCGCACATCCCCAACTTCGGCGAGCCCGGCCGGGGGCCGCGCCTCTCCGAGGGGATGACGATCGCGATCGAGCCGATGATCACGATCGGCAGCCCCGAGGTCTCGCTCGGCGACGATGGCTGGACGATCACGACCGTCGACGGATCGCTCTCCGCGCACTTCGAGCACACCGTCGCGATCGCCGACGAGGGGCCGCGCATCCTCACGCCCCGCGTCGGTGTCCCCGCGACCGGCGTCAACGCAGGAGCCGTGAACCCATGACCGGTCGGTGCGTGAAGGGTCGAGCGTGAGCGGCGGTCGCGGTCGCGCTTCAGGGGTCTGCGCGCGACGGGAACCCTCGCCCGGAATGCCGTCTGCGCCAAAAAGGCCCTGTGGTAGGATGACCGGCCGCGGTGCGGCGGAAGGTTACCGCGCCGCCACACTCGAGAGGAAAGCCCGCGACCGTCAGGTTCTGGCTCTCCTCGTCGAGGCGGTCCGGACGAACGACGTTCCGAACGAGGTAGCGAGGAGCCGATGAAGGTACGCCCGTCAGTCAAGCCCATGTGCGAGCGCTGTCGCGTCATCAAGCGCCACGGCCGCACCATCGTCATCTGCTCGAATCCCCGCCACAAGCAGAGGCAGGGCTAGGCAATGGCGCGCATCGCCGGAGTGAACCTCCCGACCCAGAAGCGGCTCGAGATCGGGCTCACGTACATCTTCGGAATCGGCCAGTCGACCGCTCGGAAGATCTGCAAGGAGCTCGAGCTGGATCCCGACGAGAAGGTTCGCGACCTCACGGACGAGGAGGTCACCAAGCTCCGCAACTACATCGACTCCGACCTCGAGGTCGAAGGCGACCTCCGCCGCGACCGGGCGCAGGCGATCAAGCGCCTGACCGAGATCGGCGCGTATCGCGGGATCCGTCACCGCCGCGGTCTCCCGGTTCGCGGCCAGCGGACGAAGACGAACGGGCGCACCCGCAAAGGTCCCAAGAAGACCGTTGGGCGTGGCAAGAAGGCCGCCAAGTAATGGCACCTCCTCGCAGGTCCGCCGCCCGCGGCCGCACACGCCGCCGGGTGAAGAAGAACATCGCCATCGGCCAGGCGCACATCAAGACGTCCTTCAATAACACGATCGTGACGCTCACCGATCGCGAGGGAAACGTCATCGTCTGGGAGTCCGCCGGCTCGGCCGGGTTCAAGGGCTCCCGCAAGTCGACGCCCTTCGCCGCCCAGGTCACGGCCGACAGCGCTGCCCGGAAGGGCATGGAGCACGGGCTGCAGAAGGTCGAGGTCTTCGTCAAGGGGCCCGGCTCGGGACGCGAGACCGCCATTCGCTCGCTCCAGGCCGCGGGCCTCGAGATCCTCGGCGTGAAGGACGTCACGCCCCAGGCGCACAACGGGGTCCGGCAAAGGAAGCGGAGAAGGGTTTGACCGCGATGATCTCTTGGCACGTGGCTCCCTCGCCGGACGCCGAACGGCACCTCTCGGCGCCGAACGGCGTGCGCGAGCGGCAGCGGAGGGGGGTCTAGCCGGATGGCTCGCGACCTCGGACCGAAGTGCCGCGTCTGCCGGCGGGAGGGCATCAAGCTCTTCCTCAAGGGCGAGCGCTGCTTGACGGAGAAGTGCTCCGTCGAGCGGCGGAGCTACCCGCCGGGTGAGCACGGCCGCGGCCGGATCAAGCAGAGCGAGTACCTGCTCCAGCTCCGCGAGAAGCAGAAGGCGCGCCGCTACTACGGGTTGCTCGAGCGTCAGTTCCGAACGACCTACGAGAAGGCGAGCCGCCGACAGGGCGCGCCGGGGGAGAACCTCCTGCGCGCGCTCGAGACGCGTCTCGACAACGTCGTCTACAGGCTCGGCTTCGCGGGGTCACGGGCCCAGGCGAGACAGCTCGTCCGGCACGGCCACTTCCAGGTCAACGGACGCCGGGTGAACATCCCGAGTTACGGTGTCCGGCCGAACGACGTCGTCACCCTGAGGCAGGGGAGCTCGGTCGAGCAGCTCGTGCGCGACGCCACCGATCTCACCGCATCCGTCGCTCCCTGGCTCCAGGCCGATCACGACGGCCTGACCGGGCAGATGCTCAAGTGGCCCGAGCGCGACGAGATCGACGCGCCGGTCCAGGAATCTCTCATCGTCGAGCTCTACTCGAAGTGATGCGCCGGGCCGCGTGGCCCGAGCAGAAGGAAAGGAAGGAAAGTTGGCTGTTACGACAAGCCTGATGGAGTTCCGGATTCCGAGGATCGTCCACGAGGAAGCGGACGACCACCGCGGGATCTTCGGTATCGAGCCGCTCGACCGCGGCTTCGGGCACACCTTCGGCAACTCGCTGCGGCGCGTGCTGCTGTCCTCGCTCGAGGGCGCAGCGGTGACCGCGGTGAAGATCGAGGGCGTCGCTCACGAGTTCACCACGCTTCCGGGCGTCCGCGAGGACGTCACGGACATCATCCTCAACCTCAAGAACCTGATCGTCCGTCTCCACGGAGCGTCGCCCGAGATCGAGGTCTACATCGCGAAGAAGGGCGCCGGTCCCGTCACCGCGGCGGACATCGAGGCTCCCGCCGACCTCGAGGTGCTGAACCCCGAGCTCGAGCTCGCGAATCTCGACGGGAAGGGCAAGCTCGAGATGACCCTGACCATCGGCCGCGGCCGCGGATACGTTCCCGCCGAGCTGAACCGTGGGCCCGAGACGACGATCGGCGTCATCCCGATCGACTCGATCTTCTCGCCGGTCCGCCGGGTGGCGTACGAGGTCGAGGCGTCCCGCGTCGGCCAGCGGACGGACTACGACAAGCTCGTCCTCGACGTCACGACCGACGGCTCGATCGACCCGCG
Organism: uncultured Actinomycetes bacterium; assembly: GCA_963708265.1. Taxonomy (GTDB): domain Bacteria; phylum Actinomycetota; class Thermoleophilia; order Gaiellales; family Gaiellaceae; genus GMQP-bins7. Next base: position 64,781 of record CAVPSC010000003.1, read on the forward strand.
CGACGCGATCGCGCAGGCGGCGGACATCCTCATCCGGCAGCTCGCGATCTTCACCGACATCGAACGGATCGAGGGCTTCGGCGAGGCGGCGGCGGAGGCCGCGGCCGAGGCGCCCGTGACGCACGGGATGGAGAACTTCCCGATCGAGGAGCTCGAGCTCGGCGTCCGGTCGTACAACTGCCTGAAGCGGGTCGGCATCGAGACCATCGGCGATCTCACGTCGAAGTCCGAGGCGGAGCTCGTCGCGATCCCGAACTTCGGTCGCAAGTCGATCGAGGAAGTGCGGGCGGCGCTCGGGACGCACGGCCTGACGCTCAAGGGCGAGGAGCTCTAGGAACCACGTCGTGCGGCATCAGCGAACCGGTAAGAAGCTGGGCCGCGACGCGGCTCACCGCAGAGCGCTGTACTCGAACCTCGCCGGTTCGCTGATCGAGCACGGGCGGATCGAGACGACCGTGGCGAAAGCCAAGGCGGTCAAGCCGTTCGCCGAGAAGATGATCACCCTGGGCAAGCGCGGCGACCTGCACGCACGGCGGCAGGCCCTCGCCGCGCTTCGCTCGAACGACGTCGTTCACCAGCTCTTCGCCGAGGTGGCGCCGCGCTTCGCGACGCGCCCCGGTGGCTACACGCGCATCGTCCGCATCGGCCAACGGCAGGGAGATGCGGCCGAGATGGTCTACCTCGAGTTCGTCGACCACGAGCCCGCTCCGTCGCAGTTCGCGCTCTCGCGCGCGCGCCGCGCGGAGGCGGAGCAGGCCGAGTCCTAGAACCGCGGTCGGCCTGCAGAGTACGCTGCCGGCGTGCTCACGCTGATCGCGATCCTGCTTGCGATCTTCTGGCTCCCCGAACCGTGGGGGCTCGTCGCGATCGTCGTCGCAGGCCTGATCGACATCCTCGAGGTGATCGTCTTCCGTATCTGGTCGCAGCGGAGGAAGGCTCGGGTGGGGGTGCAGATGCTCGTGGGAAAGACCGCCGTCGCGCTGGGCGCGATCGCACCTCGCGGGCAGGTTCGCGTCGACGGCGAGATCTGGGAGGCGCGGAGCGAGGCGCCCGTCGCCCGCGGCGAGGACGTCGTCGTCAGCGGGGTCGACGGTCTGACGCTGCTCGTGGCGCTTGCGCCGGAGTGATCAGTCCCAGGCGACGGGTAACGATACGAGGCTGCGGAAGAGCGGGATCGGCCTCCATACGAGCTCGTCGGCGTCGATCGCGAGCCGCAGCGCAGGCAGGCGATCGAACAGGGTACGCAGGGCGACTTCTGTCTCGATCCGCGCGAGTGGCGCACCGAGGCAGTAGTGGCTCCCTCTCCCGAAGCCGACGTGTTTCAGGTCGCTGCGGGCGAGGTCGAGGGACTCGGCCTCGGCGAAGCGTGCCGGGTCGCGGTTCGCCGAGCCGAGCACGGCGACGACGAGCTCGCCGCGACGGATCGTGTGCCCGCCGAGCTCGACGTCGGTTGCCGCCCAGCGGGTCAGTGACCTCTCCACGGGGCTTTCGAAGCGAACCAGCTCCTCGATCGCGTTCGGAAGCGCCTCCGGGTCGGCGAGGACGTGCGCGAGCTCGTCGCGGCGCACGAGGAGCGTGAGCACGGAGCTCGCGATCAGGCTGACAGTCGTCTCGTGACCCGCGACGATGAGCAGGACGGCCATGCTCGAGAGCTCGTCCTCGGTCAGGGCGTCCCCCTGCTCCTCGGCCGCCACGAGCGCGCTCACGAGGTCGTCGCCAGGCTCGGCTCGACGTCGGGCGAAGAGCTCATGGAGGTAGGCGAGGAACTCCTCTACGTGGACGACGAACTGGGCCTTCGCCTCATCCGTCAGGGCGGGGCTCACGAAGGCGTTCGACCAGACTCGGAAGCGGCCGTGGTCTTCTGCAGGGATGCCGAGGAGCTCCGCGATGACCGTGATCGGGAGCGGGAAGGCGTAGTCGTCGACGAGATCCATCTCCCCGCTTCTCTCGACGCAGTCGAGGAGCTCGTCCGCAATCTCCTGGATGCGCGGGCGGAGCTGCTCGACCATCCTCGGTGTGAACGCCTTTGTCACCAGGCGGCGCAGCCGACGGTGGTCCTCTCCGTCGAGCGCGAGCAGGTTGCGGTTGATGCGGTCGTCCTGCGGGACGACGCTCGACGCGGTCCATTCCGCGAGCTCGGCATCCGTCAGAGCAAGCGCCGGGTCGAGGACGAAGCGCTCGTCGTCGAGCAGGATCGCGACGACGTCGTCGTAGCGGGTGACGAACCAGATCGGCGTCTCGCCGTCGAGTCCCGGCTGGCAGAAGACCGGGTCGCCCTCGCGCATCCGGGCGTACGTCGCGTCCGTCGTGGCGCGGAACGTCGCGCTGTACAGGTCGTACTTCGGAGGCGCCTTCACCGGTGCGCTCATGATGTCAGGCTCGTCCCGGTGGTCGCCGCGTGAGGCTGAAGCTGACGCTCGAATACGACGGCACCGGCTTTCGCGGCTGGGCACGCCAGCCAGGGCTCCGCACCGTCGAGGAGTCGGTGCGGGCCGCGCTCGATGCGACCTTTCCGTCGTGGTCGGGGCTCGCGGTTGCGGGCAGGACGGACGCCGGCGTCCATGCGACGGGTCAGGTCGCGAGCATCGACGCCGACGGCGGGCCGCCGCCGGAGAGCGCGGCGGAGGCGCTGAACGCCGTGCTCCCGGAGGACGCGGCCGTTCTGGACGTCGAGGCCGAGGAGGAGGACTTCCACGCTCGCTTCTCGGCGCTCTCGCGGTCGTATCGCTACCGCGTGCTGACGCGGCGCTCCCACTCGCCGCTCCATGCCCGACGCGCGCTCTGGTGGCCCCGCGCCGTCGACGTCGACGCTCTGGCCGCGGCGGCGGCGCTCCTTCCGGGTGAGCACGACTTCCGAGCGTTCACGCCGACCGAGACGCAACACCACGCGTTCCACCGCAACGTGCGGGAGGCAGCGTGGGTGTCCGACGGCGACGCCCTCGATTTCGTGATCACAGCCGACAGCTTCCTGCGACACATGGTGCGGACGCTCGCCGGCACGATGCTCGAGCTCGGGCCGGACGCTCCGGGGCGAATCGAGGAGCTCCTCGAGGGCCGCTCACGCGACGAGGCGGGGCTGACGGCGCCGCCGTGGGGCCTCTATCTCGAGCGGGTGGAGTACTGACACCAGGCTACGATCGCGCGGTGCGCTTCCGAATCGTCCTCTTCGACCTCGACGGCACGCTGATCGATTCCGGTCCGATCATCCTCGCGTCGATGCAGCACGCGGCCCGGACGGTGCTCGGGCGCGAGATCCCCGCCGAGGAGCTCGGGACGACGATCGGCGGCCAGGGGATCGTCGCGCAGATGCAGGCGCTCGACGCCGAGCACGCGAACGAGCTGCTCGAGGTCTACAAGGAGCACAACGACGGCCTCCACGAGACACTCGAGGCGTTCGACGAGCTGCTCGCGCTACTCCCGCGCCTTAGGGCCGAGGGTCGCCGGCTCGGAATCGTCACGGCCAAGCGGCACCGGACGGTCCAGCTCGCGCTCGACCGCTTCCCGGCGCTCGAGGCCGACTTCGACGTGGTCGTCGGGTACGAGGACACCGAGCTGCACAAGCCCGATCCCGACCCGGTACTGCTCGCGATCGAGAAGCTCGCCGGAACCTCTGCCGAGACCGCGTACGTCGGCGACTCGCCTTTCGACATCCGTGCTGCGAAGGCGGCGGGAGCGTTCGCGGTGGCCGTCTCCTGGGGCGGGATCCATCCCGACGAGCGTCTCCTGGGAGAGGAGCCAGACGCGTTCGTGAGCTCGGCCGAGGAGCTTCTCGACGTCCTCTAGGACGGGGTTGGCGAAGGCTCGAGCGGCCGAGCTGCGCCGAGCGCTCGGCGAGGCGTCGACGGCGTACTACGTCGAGGACGAGCCGATCATCTCGGACGCCGAGTTCGACCGGCTCTACGACGAGCTCGTCGCGCTCGAGGCGGAGCATCCCGAGCTCGTCGCCCAGGACTCGCCGACCCAGCGCGTGGGCGCGACCCCGTCGGAGCGGTTCCGGAAGGTCGAGCACCTCGCTCCCATGGGCTCGCTCGACAAGGTGACGAGCGACGAGACGCTCGCGAAGTTCGCCGAGGACGTGCGGAAGCGCCTCGGCACCGACGAGCCCGTCTCGTACCTCGTCGAGCCGAAGATCGACGGGCTCGCGGTCTCGCTCCTGTACGAGGACGGCCTCTTCGTACGCGGCGCGACGCGCGGCGACGGCGAGCGGGGCGAGGACGTGACGCCGAACCTGCGGACGGTCCGCTCGATCCCGCTCTCGCTGGCGCTCGGTCCGAAGGAGCGGCCACCCGCGGTGCTCGAGGTGCGCGGCGAGGTGTACATGCCGCTCGAGGGCTTTCGTGCGTTCACGGAGCGTCAGGCGGCCGAGGGGAAGCGCGCGGCGCCGAACCCGCGCAACGCAGCGGCCGGCTCGGTGCGCCAGCTCGACCCGGCGGTCAGCGCGGGCCGTCCGCTCGCGATCTGGGTCTACGGCGTCGGGCACGTTGACGGGATCGCCTTCGAAAGCCAGTGGGAGACCCTCGAGTGGCTCCGTGCGCACGGATTCAGGACGAATCCCCACGCCGAACTCGTCGACTCGATCGAGAAGGTCGCGGACGCCGCGCGCAGCTGGGAGACGAGACGTGCCGAGCTCGAGTACGAGATCGACGGCATCGTGATCAAGGTCGACTCGCTCGACCAGCAGCGGCGCCTCGGAGCTCTCCATGGGCGCCCACGGTGGGCGCGCGCGTTCAAGTGGGCGCCGATGACGGCTCAGACGAAGCTCCTCGAGGTGCACATTCGGGTCGGGCGCACGGGCGCGCTCAATCCGTGGGCGCAGCTCGAGCCGGTACAGGTCGGCGGGGTGACCGTCTCGAGCGCGACGCTCCACAACGAGGACGACATCAGGCGCAAGGACATCCGCGAGGGCGACACCGTGATCGTCCAGCGCGCGGGCGACGTGATCCCGCAGGTCGTCGGCCCCGTGCTCCCGCACGCTCCCGGGACCAAGCCTTTCCGGATGCCGAAGAGGTGCCCGCTCTGCGGCACCGAGATCGTGAGGCCCGAGGGAGAGGTCATGCACCGCTGCCCGAACCGGGCGTGCCCCTCGCGTGGCCTCGAGACGCTGGTCCACTGGGTCCAGGCCGCCATGGACATCGAGGGCGTCGGCGAGCAGTTCGTGTGGAAGCTCTGGAACGAGGGCCTACTCCGCTCGATGCCGGACCTCTATCGGCTCATGCCGGAGCAGCTTTCCGAGCTCGACGGCTACGGCGAGATCTCCTCGCGGAACGCGGTCGACGCGATCCAGGCGTCGAAGGCGCAACCGTTCTTCCGCGTGCTCCTCGGCCTGAACATCCCGAAGGTCGGCTGGGTGATGGCGCGGAACCTCGCGAGCCAATTCGGCTCCGTCGACGCGCTCATGCGCGCGACGCCGGAGGAGCTGACCGGGGTGGAGGGGATTGGCCCCGACCGGGCCGAGTTCGTCGCCGAGTGGTTCGCGGACGAGGAGAACCGCGCGCTCGTCGAGGAGCTTCGGTCGCTCGGGCTGCAGATGGAGGCGGGCGAGGCGGAACGGCCGATCGAGGGGCCGCTCAGCGGACGCCAGTACGTGATCACCGGGACGCTCGAGACGTGGTCGCGAGAGCAGGCGAAGACCGCGCTCGAGGCGCTCGGAGCGAAGGTGTCGGACTCCGTGTCGGGGAAGACCTCGGGCGTGATCGCCGGCGAGAGCCCGGGCTCGAAGCTCCAGAAGGCCGAGAAGCTCGGCGTCCCCGTCCTCTCGGAGGCCGATCTCCGCGCGCTCCTCGCGTAGCCGCCTCAGCGGCGGGCGAGCACGGTCACGAAGCGGTCCTGCGCGACCCGTGCCGACCAGTAGTCGACCGGCGAGCCATTCTGCAGGATCGCGAAGACGTACTTCTCGCCGACGAAGCCGGCGAGGGCGCAGGCCTCGTTCGTCGTCCCCGTCTTCGCCCGCACGCGGCCGCGGGTCGGCCGCTTCACGAGGCGGTGCTGGAGCGTCCCGGACACACCCGCGACCGAGAGGGAGGAGACGAAGTCGTCCCGGATCGCGGGATCGGTCGATCCGCTCTCGAGGATGGCGACGAGCGCGCGGACGGTGAGCCGGTCGCGGAGCGAGAGGCCGGACGCGTCGGCGAGCCGCACTCCATCCAGGGGGACGCCGGCCTCGACGAGGGCGGCGCGGACGACGTGCCGCCCCGCAGCCGTCGAGCCGCGCCCCGTCATCGTCGCTCCGAGCTCCTTGAGCAGCATCTCCGCCACGAAGTTGTCGCTCTCGTGGTTCATCTCGCGGACGACGGCGGAGAGCGGCGCGGAGCGGTGGTACGCGAGCGGAAGTGCGTCGAGCGGCGCTCGGCCTCTCCCGGCGACGCCGGTCACCGCGACGCCTCGGCGGATCAGGGCGTTCCGAAACGCCTGAGCGGCCGCGAAGTCGGAGCTGTTCGTGGTCCGGAGCGTCACGCCGTGGACCGAGAGAGCCGACAGGGGCGCCGACTCGATCCCGACGAAGGAGGGCTTCCAGCCCGGCCCGCCGCGCTCGGTGTCGAAGCGGTGCTCGTCGCCGAGGACGCGTCCGTCGACTCGGGTGATGCCACGAGCGGCGATCTTGTGGGCGAGCGCGTCGACATCCCGGACGTCGAGCGTGGGATCGCCGCTCCCGACGAGGAAGAGGTTGCCCTCCCAGACATGGCCGACTGCCCGTCCTCTTCCGGCGACCTGCGTTCGGAAGCGGTAGGACGGCCCGAGGTCGCGGAGAGCGGCGAGCGTGACCGCGAGCTTCTCCGACGACGCCGGCGCGAGCGCGAGCGCGTCATTCTGGCCGTACACGACCTCGCCGGAACCGAGGTCGACGGCGAGCGCCGCCGTCCTCGTCGAGTCGACATCCTTGGCAGCGAGCGCGTGCCGGAGCGACGTTGAGAGGGCGACGGAGGGCTGGACCGCACGCGACGAGGGCGTGAAGGCGGCGAGCACCGCGCAAGCGCAGATGAGCGATCCTGCGATCGATCTCAGGGCGAGCACCCGAGAAATGTAGGCGGGGCGCCGGAGGCCGAGCGCGACGGGCTAGCCGTAGACGGTGATCGTCACCGAGCGGCGGCCCCACTTGCGGGCCGCCTGGTCCGTCGGCATCCAGAGGTCGATGATCGGGCCTTTGATGGCGGTGCCGACGTCGGCTGCGACCGACTGGCCGTACCCCGGGACGTGCATATGCGTACCGAGGGGAATGAGGCTCGGGTCGACGGCCACGACGCCCTTGCGCACGGGCATGCCGAGCGCAGTTCGTCCCGGCAGGTGGTAGGCGACGGCGTCGACCCGCAGACGATACGCGCGCGAGTGGAAGGAGAAACCACCGCTCGCGCCGGCGGCCGGGCCCGTGTCCACGACGCCCGCGAGGAGGGCGACGACTATCGAGAGGACCGCAGCAAGAAGCAGCCCCCACCTTCGTGTTCCCCTGACCACGAGGCGAGGACCCTAACACAGGTCCGGATTGTGATGGTTGCGAAACTGCCTCTTTGCAGAGATTTCGGCTCGGTTGTCGGTTGCAGGTGTCCGTCGGGGTTGCTAGGCTCCCCGACTTGTGACGGGCCAGACCGCCACCGGCGGGTCTGTTCGGAGTCGAAGTCGGGTGCGTTCGAGGGGCTCGATAGCCGGATGGACGCCGATTGCAGTCGTCGTTGCAGTGGCAGCGGGGCTGCTGCTTGCCTCGGGATCGGCTTCGGCCGACAACACGATCTCGTCCAAGCGCGCCCAGGCAGAGGCGATCATGGCCCAGGTCCAGCAACTCGGGGTGCAAGTCGATCAGGCGTCCAATGCCTATGCGGCCGCGAACGTCCAGCTCGCGAAGATCGATACCGACCTGCAGTCCAACGAGCGCAACCTCGTCGCAGCTCGGAAGAGCCTCGGCGTCGCGCAGGGCGCGATCGCGGGGCGCCTCCGCGACCTGTACGTCAACGGGAACGGAGACTCGACGCTCGAGGTCCTGCTCGGCTCGGAGAGCCTCGACGACATCATCACGAGACTCGATGCCATCAACCGCGTGTCGAACCAGGATGCGAAGGTGCTGACCGCGGTCAAGAGGTACCGCAAGGAGGTCGAGACCCGGCGCGCCAACCTCCAGGACGCGCGCACGACTCAGGCGCAGGTCGTCGCGGAGCGTGCCGCGCAGAAGCGCTCGATCGAGAATCAGGTCGCCGAGCAGCAGCAGCTGCTCGCGTCCGTGAAGGACGAGATCGTCAAGCTCCAGGCGGAGGAGCAGCAGCGCCAGGCAGAGCTCGCGGCCCAGGCACGGGAGCGGCTCCAGGCTCAGCAGGCTGCGGCGGCTGCCGCGCAGCAGGCCGCGGTGACGCAGTCGGTCACGCCCGACTACGTCCCCGACCCGGTGTACGACCCGAACCTTCCGCCCGCCCACTACACGGGTGCGGTCGCGATCGCGCTCCAGTACCTCGGCATCCCGTACGTGTGGGGCGGCGCAAGCCCAGCGACGGGCTTCGACTGCTCCGGGTTCGTGATGTTCGTGTACGCGCAGCTCGGCGTCTCGCTGCCCCACAATGCCGCTGCGCAGTACGGCTACGGCACACCGGTGCCGCGCGACCAGCTCCAGCCCGGCGACCTCGTCTTCTTCGACGGGCTCGGCCACGTCGGCCTGTACATCGGCAACGGCCAGTTCATCCACGCCCCACACACGGGCGACGTCGTCAAGATCTCGAGCCTCAGCGACTCCTGGTACGCCGCCACGTACGTCGGCGCCCGGCGCATCTAGCGCCGCGGGCCAACCCTCGAGGGACGATCGCAGCGACAAGGCCGCGGCAGCGGCCGCCTTCAGGGATGTTCGCGCGCTCGGAATCCGCGTCTCAGCGGATCCCGAGCTTGCGCACTACGAGCCGTACAGCTGATCGACCTCGGCCCGGAAGTGCTCGACGCACGTGCGTCGGCGGAGCTTCAGCGTCGGTGTCAGCTCCCCCTCGTCCATCGTGAAGTCACGCGTGAGGAGCACGAATCGCTTCACCTGCTCGAAGCGCGAGCGCGGCTCGTTGACGTCGTCGACGATTCCCTGCACGAGCCCCACGACCTGTGGGTCGTGGACGAGCGTCGGCAGGTCGCCCGCGATGCCGCGCTCGGAGGCCCAGCGCTCGATCTCCGCCGCGTCGAGCGTGATCAGGGCGGCGACGTAGGGCCTGCGGTCCCCCACGACGAGCGCCTGGGAGACGTATTTCGACGCCTTGAGGTGGTTCTCGATGTTCTGCGGGGCGACGTTCTTCCCGCCCGCGGTGACGATGATGTCCTTCTTGCGGTCGGTGATCGTGAGGAACCCGTCCTCGTCGATCGACCCGACGTCTCCCGACTTCAGCCAGCCGTCCTCGGTGAAGGTCGCGGCCGTCGCCTCGGGGTCCTTGAAGTAGCCCTGGAACACCGTCTCGCCCCGGATGAGGATCTCGCCGTCCGCGGCGATCCGGATCTCGGCGCTCGGCAGGACGGTGCCGACGGTGCCGAACCGGTTGAGGTCGGGGCGGTTCGTCGTGCACGCGGTCGTGCACTCGGTGAGCCCGTACCCCTCGAGCAGGCGTATGCCGACTCCGTCGAAGAAGTCGGCGACCTCCCGTGAGAGCGGCGCGCCCCCGGAGATGGGCGTCCGTAGCCGTCCGCCGAGCCGTGCCCGGACCTTCGCGAACACGAGGCGGTCGGCGATCGCGTGGCGGACCGCGAGCCTGCGCGGCATCGGCTTTCCCTCGGCCCGGAGGCGAGCGGCCTCGCGCCCGACCGACAGCGACCAGGCGACGAGCTTCCTGCGCACGCCCGTCTCCTCGTCGAAACGGGCGACGACGGCGGAATGGATCTTCTCGTACACGCGCGGGACACTCGGCAGGACGGTCGGGCGCACCTGGACGAGTGCATCCGCGACCCGCAGCGGGTCGGAGAGAAGGGCGATCGTGAACCCCGCGCGAGCGCCCTCCAGCATCATCAGCTTGCCGAAGTTGTGGGCGAGCGGCAGGTAGAGAAGCATCACGTCGTCGTCGTGGAGGAAGCTGTCCATCGAGTCGACGGTGGTCGCCATCGCGTAGTAGTTGCCGTGGCTGATCATGCAGCCCTTCGGCGGTCCGGTCGTCCCGGACGTGTAGATGATCGTGTACAGGTCGTGCTCGCCGAGCGCAGCGACCGCCTCGTCGAGGGCGCGCGGACTGGCCTCGGCGTGGCGCCGCCCGACGGCCGCGAGCTCGTCCAGACCCTGGAAGGTGAGGATCTCGCGCAGTGCCGGCACCTCGGTCGCGAACTCGTCGACCTTCGCACGCTGCTCGGCGTTCTCGCACACGATCCCGACCGCGTCCGAGTGGCCGAGGAGGTAGGCGACGTCGTGAGTCGAGTTCGACGCGTAGATCGGGATGACGACCGCGCCGATCTGGGCGAGCGCGAAGTCGACGAGCACCCAGTCGAGGCTCGTCTGCGCCAGGATCGCAACCGCATCGCCCTTCCCGATCCCACGCGCCAGGAAGCCATTCGCGTACTCGCGGATGCGCGCGTCGGCGGCCGCCCACGAGACCTCGCGCCAGCTCCCTTCGGACTCGACGAGGTAGGCCGGATTCGACCATCTCGCTGCGGCTCCGTCGCGCCAGAGCCGGGCGATCGTCCGCTCGTCGTGCGACGCGCCCGTCGTGGGAGCCGCCGTCGTCGTCTCGGTCATCGTCGTTTGATCGTACTGAGAGGGATTCGCGTGCGAGCGACGAAAACGCCTGGTCCCTCTAGAGTTTCTCTCTGCCATGCGTACGACCTGGAACGGATCACTCAGCTTCGGCCTCGTCTCCATCCCGGTGGGGCTCGCCCCCGCGACGAAGCCGGCCGCCCGCCAGTCCGACGTCTCCTTCAGGCTCCTCCACCGCGACTGCGCGACGCCCATCAAGCAGAAGCGCTGGTGCCCGACGCACGACCGCGAGGTGACGCAGGACGAGATCGTCCGCGGCTACGAGGTCTCGAAGGGCCAGTTCGTGATCGTCGAGGATGCCGATCTCGAGGCGATCGAGCGTCATGACGACTCGCGCTCGATCGAGATCACGCGCTTCGTGCCCGTCGGCGCGGTCGACCCCGTCTACTTCGATCGCACCTACTTCCTCGTGCCCGCCTCCGCCGAGGCGCAGCGGCGTCCGTACGTGCTCCTGCTCGAAGCGATGAGGCAGACCGAGACGGCGGCGCTCGGACGCTTCGTCCGGTCGGGGCGCGAGAGCCTCTGCCTCGTGCGCGCGAAGGAGGATGCGCTCGCCCTCGAGACGCTGTTCGTCGCCGAGGACGTGTACCCGCAGGTGGAGATCTCGGAGGCGGTCGCCGACAGCAAGGTCAAGGACAGCGAGCTCGAGTTGGCGCGTCAGATCATCGACAGCCTCGCCGGCGAGTTCGAGCCGGCGGCGCTCCGAAGCGACTACCGACGGGACCTCAAGGCGCTGCTCGAGGCGAAGCTCGCAGGCGAGGAGATCGCGATGCCGGAGGAAGCCGAGGTCGAGGCGCCCGTCATCGATCTGATGGCGGCGCTCAAGGCCAGCGTCGCGGCTGCCAAGAAGGGCGGCGAGAAGGAAAAGCCGAAGTCTTCGCCGGCCAAGAGCGGCTCGCGCGCCCGAGCGCGTTCGTAGCCTGCGGGGGCGGCGCCACCCGCGTGTCCCGAGGCTGCGTTTCCCGCTACGACCTGGCCGCCGAGCCGGCGGGCACGACTGCCTCGAGCGACGCCTGGAAGAGCGTCTTGTCGATCTTCCCCTGGTAGATCGGGACGCCCTCCTCGACGCAGATCCGGATGACCTCCTCGCGGTCGATCCCGACCTCCTTCGCGAGCTCGTCGGGCGTCAGGTGATTTGCCATCGACTCCTCCTCAGGGCATGAAAAAGGCCCGCCGGCGCAGAGGGCGCGGGTCGGGCCGAGGGCTCACTCGCTGCTCGGGGCAGGTCAAGCGACCCGCTGCTCGAGAGCTTCCATCACGTTCTGAGGATACTCGGTTTCGGGTCGGGCGGGCAATCGCCGCGGGCCGCGCCGCGAACGAGCCGCTACCCTGTGCGCGCTCGGGGTGTGGCGCAGCCTGGTAGCGCGCTCCGTTCGGGTCGGAGAGGTCCCCAGTTCGAATCTGGGCACCCCGATGGTCCGCAGAGAGCGGAATCCGCGGGGCGGATTCCGCTCTCGCGAGAACCCCTGAAGCGCGGCAGCCGAGCTGCCGCGACGGTCGTGCAGAGGTCTCGGGCCACGCGTCAGCGGTTCATCCGCTCTCGCGAGAACCCCTGAACCGCGGCAGCCGAGCTGCCGCGACGGTCGTGCTGAGGTCACGGGCCACGCGTCAGCGGTTCTACGGCTTGGAGCGAAGTCGCATGGGTCGGCGCCCTCGAAGGGCTGGGTGCGCCCCGCGTCGGTGTGCTTCGACCTATTCTCGTCTCGTGCTGCGCGCCGTCCTCTTCGACGTCGACTTCACGCTCTTCCGGCCGGGGCCCGAGCTCGGCCCCGAGGGCTACCGACGCGCGGGGGAACGGCACGGCCTCGACCTCGACCCGGGGCTCTACGACTCAGCTCGCTCGGGTGCCGTCGTCGACCTCCAGCGGAATCGGGAGCTCGTCCACGACGAGGAGGTCTGGATTGCGTTCACCGAGCGGATCGTCGTGGGGATGGGCGGCGGCGAGGCGGGTGCGCGCGAATGCGCCACGGAGATGGTGCGGGAGTGGGAGCGGCACGAGAACTTCTCGCTCTACGAGGACGTGCAGCCGGTGCTCGAGGTGTTGAAGCGACACGGGCTCTCGATCGGTCTCGTGTCCAACGGACAGAGGGACCTCGCGGAGTTCGTCGCGCACCATCGGCTGGAGGTGGACACCGTGGTCGGATCGAAGGCCCACGGCCGCATCAAGCCCCATCCGTCGATCTTCACCGCTGCGCTCGGAGCGCTCGGCGTCGCGGCGGCCGATGCCGTCATGGTCGGGGACTCCTACGAGGACGACATCGAGGGTGCGCGCTCGCTCGGGATGCGCGCGATCCTGCTGGACCGCGAGTGCCGTCTCCCGGACGAGCCCGAGCGCATCGACACGCTTCTCGCGCTGCCGGCCGCGCTCGGCCTCGGGGCTGAGTGAGGTCGGTTTTGGACCGGGTTAGGCGAGGCCGAGCTCTCGGCGCCAGGCCGCCGTGTGCGCACCGACGGGCACCGGCTCGGGTGCCGTCGCGTCGCCGAACTCGGCGGCTGCCTCGACGCGGGTCCAGACCGGTCCGACGCAGACGTCCTCCCCGTCGAAGAAGGCGAGCCACTCGGAGAGCGCGCGCTGGCGGAAGACCGCGGCGAGCGCCGCTGCGAGCGCGTTCTGATCGTCGTCGAACTGGCGCTCGGCGAGCTCCGGGAGACCGACCAGCGTCACGAGTCGCTGGAAGAACTTCGGTTCGAGGGCGGCGACGGTGAGTCGGCGGCGGTCTGCGGCTTCGTACGTGCGGTAGCAGGCGAGGCCTCCCGTCAGCATCTTCGGCAGGGGATCGCCACCCGTGCGGTGCGCCACGAGGTCGTGCGATCGGTGCGTCATCGAGATCGTGAGGTTCGCGCCGAGGCCGGTGCGCTCGCGCTCGAGAAGCGCCCCGAGGACGGCGGTCACTGCGCCGAGCGCTCCCGCTGCGAGGTCGGCGATCTGGACGGGCGGCCAGTCGGGTGCGGTGTCCTCGAGGACACCGGCCCAGCCGAGGTAGTTGAGGTCGTGTCCGGCTCGATTGGCGTGGACACCCTCGGTCCCGAAGCCGGAGATGGAGCAGTACACCACGGTGTCCGGCACGTCCTTCACCCCGATGCCGAGGCTCTCGGCGACGCCCGGGCGGAATCCCTCGAGGACGACGTCGGCTCGCGCGCAGAGTGCGAGCGCCAGCGCGCGTTCCCGCTTCAGATCGCAGGCGACCGATTCGGTGCCGGCGCGGAGCTTCGCGTCCCAGGACGGCGCGGTGCGGCGCAGCGGATCTCCTTCCGGCGACTCCACGCGGACGATGCGAGCGCCGAGGCGACCGAACTCCCGGCTTGCGAAGGCACCGGGGAGATACCGCGTGAGGTCGACGACGAGGAGACCGACGAGCGGTTGCACCGGCGGGCAGCGTAGCTCTATCCTCGTCGGGTTGACTGACCGTTCAATCGCAGCACCCCCACGAGGGGGCGACGACCGAGGCGGCGCCGGCGCCGAGAAGCGGAAGCTCATCCTCGACGCGGCGATTCGCGTGTTCGCGGATCATGGTTACCACGGCTCGCGCGTCGGCGACATCGCCGGGGACGCGGGCGTGGCACACGGCCTCCTGTACCACTACTTCGCCTCGAAGGAGGACGTCCTGCGAACGATCTTCGTCGAGAACTGGGGGCAGCTCATCACGCGTTTCCGCGCGATCGAGGCTGCCGACGAGCCCGCGCCCGAGAAGCTCGCAGGCATCGCGAAGACCCTGCTCCGCAGCTGGCGGAACGATCCTGCGCTCGTCACCGTCATGGTGCGCGAGGTCGCGAGGAGCCAGCACATTCAAGACCAGGTCGACGACGTCGGTGAGGCGTTCGCGATCGTCGAGCGCATCATCGAGGAAGGCCAGGCCACGGGCGCGTTCCGACGGGAACTGGACGCGCGCATCGCGAGCTGGATCGTGTACGGAGGGCTGGAGGAGGTCCTCACGGGGTGGGTCCTCGGCCAGTTGCCCGACGCCGAGGAGGACGTGGCCTGCGCAGAGCAGACGGCGATCGAGATCGCGCTCGCAGGCCTTTCCGCCTAGGCTTGCCGCTCAGTGGACGTGTTCAACCTCAACGGCGACGACTGGGATCGCGTCGAGGAGCGACCGGGGTGGCGGAGCAAGGACGCCTGGGTGGGGGCGCGCATCGGCGCCGAACTGATCGGCGCCAGCATGTACGAGCTCGAGGCGGGCGACCGGCTGTGGCCGTACCACGCGCACCATGCGAACGAGGAGTGGCTCGTGGTGCTCCGTGGCTCGCCGACGCTTCGTACCAGAGACGGAGAGCGCGAGCTGGTCGAGGGCGACGTCGTGTGCTTCCCTCGCGGCAAGGGCGGAGCCCATCAGGTTCGAAACGCGACGGACGCGCCGATCCGAGTCCTCATGCTGTCGACGCTCGTCGCTCCCGACATCGTCGAGTACTTGGACAGCGGGAAGGTCGGCGCACGGGGAGCCGACGGGAAGCGGTTGCTGTTGGGCCGCCCGGGGCCGATGCTCGACTACTGGGACGGCGAGGACTAGCGGAAGGCGTTCTCGCCCGTCAGCGCCTCGCCGACGACGAGGGTGTGTACCTCGTGCGTCCCCTCGTACGTAAGCACGGACTCGAGGTTGTTGACGTGCCGAATCACGGGGTACTCGAGCGTGACACCGTTCGCGCCGAGGATCGTCCGCGCGCTTCGGGCGACCTCGAGCGCTCCGCGGACGTTCCCCATCTTGCCGAGGCTCACCTGCTCCGGCCGGAGCGTTCCCGCGTCCTTCAGCCGTCCGAGGTGGAGGGCGACGAGCGAGGCACGATTCAACTCTAGGGCCATCTCCGCGAGCTTCTCCTGCGTGAGCTGGTAGCCGGCCACCGGCTTGCCGAACACGATCCGCTCCTTGGCGTACTCGAGCGCCGACTCGAAGCACGCGCGCCCGGCGCCGACCGCCCCCCAGACGATTCCGAAGCGCGCCTCGTTGAGGCACGAGAGCGGCCCGCGCAGCGTCGTCGCGTTCGGAAGGACGTTGTCGTCCGGAACGCGCACGTCCTGCAGCACGAGCTCGGAGGTGACGGAGGCGCGCAGCGAGAGCTTCTTGTGGATCTCGGGAGCCGAGAAGCCTGGAAAGTCCTTCTCGACGATGAAGCCCCGGATCGCGCCCTCGTCGGTGCGGGCCCAGACGATCGCGATGTCGGCGATCGTGCCGTTGGTGATCCACATCTTCGCGCCGTTCAGGATCCAGTCCGAGCCGTCGCGGCGCGCGTGTGTCCGCATCGCGCCCGGGTCGGAGCCGGCATCGGGCTCGGTCAGGCCGAAGCAGCCGATCACGTCTCCCGCGTGCATCGGCGGCAGCCACTGTTCCTTCTGCTCCTCGGAGCCCCAGCGCCAGATCGGGAACATCGCGAGCGACCCCTGGACCGAGACGGCGCTGCGGACGCCGGCGTCGCCGGCCTCCAGCTCCATGCACGTGAGCCCGTATGCCACCGCGCTCGCTCCGGGAAGCCCGTATCCGTCGAGGTGCATTCCGAGCAGTCCGAGCTTGGCGAGCTCCCGGATCAGGTCCTTCGGGAAGTAGCCGCGCTCGAACCAGTCGCCGACGTCCGGGAGTACCTGCTCTCGCACGAACTGTCGCACGGTGTCCCGCAGCGCGCGCTCCTCGTCGTCCAGCAGCCGGTCGACCCCGAGGAAGTCGTGGGGGTCGAGGGCGGGGAGCTCGGTGGTCGTCGTTGCCATCAGCCCACATCCTACGGTGAGGCTTGACCGGCTCGACCGCATCGTTCTACACTGGTTGACTGACTAGTCAATCGAAAGGACGAGCCGTGACCGCGACCGAGACCAGCGTCGCCTCCGGCGTGTCTTTCGCGCTCACACCGGAGCAGAGCGAGCTCCGTGCTCTGGCGCGTGAGTTCGCCGAGAAGGAGATCCGACCGAAAGCAGCCGGGTACGACGAGCACGCGACCCACCCCGCGGACGTCATCGCGCAGGCGCACGAGCTCGGCCTCATGAATCTCCACGTTCCCGAGTCGCTCGGTGGCCTTGGGCTGCCGGCCTTCGACGGCATGCTCGTCGCCGAGGAGTTGTACTGGGGCTGCTCGGGCATCGCCACCTCGATCGGCGCGAACGGCCTCGGCGCGGCCCCCGTGGTCATCGCCGGGAGCGACGAGCAGAAGAAGACGTGGCTGACGCCGCTCCTCGACGAGCCGATCCTGTGCTCGTTCGGGCTTTCCGAGCCCGACGCAGGCTCCGACGTGGCGCGCATGAAGACGACGGCCGAGCGCCGCGGCGACGAATACGTCCTCGACGGCTCGAAGACCTTCATCACGAACGCCGGCCAGGCGTCATGGAGTGTCGTGTTCGCGAAGACGGACCCGAGCGCGGGGCATCGGGGGATCTCGGCATTCATCGTCCCGCTGGACACGCCCGGCGTCCAGATCGAGAAGCACCTGGACAAGATGGGCCAGCGCGCCACCGACACCTCGGCGTTCGCCCTGGCGGACGTCGTCGTCCCGGCCGAGAACCGCATCGGCGAGGAGGGAGAGGGTTTCAAGATCGCCATGAAGACACTCGACTTCACGCGGCCGGGAACTGCCGCAGGTGCAGTCGGCGTCGCGCAGGCCGCCTACGAGCACGCCGTCGCGTACGCGAAGACGCGGGTCACGTTCGACCTCCCGATCGCCATGCACCAGGGCGTCAACTTCCTCATCGCGGACATGGCGGCGGAGATCGAGGCGGCGCGGCTCCTCACGTGGCAGGCCGCGTGGATGCTCGACTCCGGATACGGTCGCCGGGCGACTCTCTATTCGTCCTTCGCGAAGCGGTTCTCGGCCGACATGGCGATGAAGGTGACGACGGACGCAGTTCAGATCTTCGGCGGCTACGGGTACATCAAGGAGTACCCGGTGGAGAAGCTGATGCGCGACGCGAAGCTC
The DNA here is from genome assembly GCA_963708265.1 of uncultured Actinomycetes bacterium. Classification (GTDB taxonomy): domain Bacteria; phylum Actinomycetota; class Thermoleophilia; order Gaiellales; family Gaiellaceae; genus GMQP-bins7. The sequence goes on from CAVPSC010000003.1 coordinate 82,356, forward strand.
TTCCAGATCTACGAGGGCACGTCGCAGATCCAGCGACTCGTGATCGCGAAGGAGATCTTCCTTCCGAGCGACGACTGATCCGCGTCCGAACTAGAGTCGCCGCATGGCACTCGAGATCGATCTCTCCGGCCGGGTCGCGCTCGTCACGGGAGGCTCGAGGGGCCTCGGGAGGGCGGATGCCCTCACGCTCGCACGTGCCGGCGCGGACGTGGCGATCGCCGACATCCTCGTCGAGTCGGAGCTCTCCGAGGAAACGGACCGCTGGGGGTCGCTCGCGACGGCCGCCCGCTCGCAGGGCATGGTGCACACCGAGGAGACCGTCGCCCAGATCCAGGAGCTCGGACGTCGCGCGCTGGCCGTTCGCTGCGACGTCACCGACCGGAACCAGGTCGCCAATGCCGTCGCGCGCACCGTCGATGAGCTCGGAGCCGTCGACATCCTGGTCAACAACGCTGCCACCCTGGATCACGTCGGCCAGTTCCACGACCAGCGGCCCGAGCTCTGGGAGCGCGATCTCAGCGTGAATCTGAGCGGGTCGTTCAACTGCGCCCAGGCCGTCTGGCCGCACATGAAGGAGCGCGGCTGGGGGAGGGTCGTGAACATGGCGTCCGTCGCCGGGACGCTCGGCGGCTTCGGTCAGGCCAGCTACTCGACCACGAAGGCGGGTGCGCTCGGCCTGACGCGCACGCTGGCGATGGAAGGCGCGCGTTACGGGATCACGTGCAACGCGATCATCCCGGGCGTCATCGGGACCGAGGCGTTCCACCTGGCGAACGAGCAGATGAACGAGAGGATCGTCGCCCGCACGGTCTTCAAGCGACCGGGCGAGCCGCAGGACATCGCGAATGCGGTCGCATTCCTCTGCTCGGACCTCGCCGCCTACGTCACCGGCGTCGGGCTGTACGTGTCGGGCGGGATCGAGCTCTTCGTCTTCTAACGGGCTCGCCACGGGGCACCCCGGCCCACCACCCACTGCGGATTCTAATCCGAAAATGCGCGCGTGTGTTTGCCGTACTGGCGACAAGTGCGTAACGTCGGCGCGCGCGGTTCACCTGCCCTGACGGGACGGGGCTTTTTCTCTTCCGGGCGGTAGAATCCGCGGCCCGTGCGTGCCGAGTCGCCCCTCGCCGGATCGAGTGTGCGCCGGCGCGGTCGTCACCGCCCGGTAGCGCTGACGGCTGCCCTGGCAGGGGGCGCCGTCCTGCTCGTCGCCGTACTCATCGGTCTCGCGTTCGCCGGGCCGCAGCACGAGCTCGCGGCTGGAACCCGGATCGCCGGGGTCCACGTCGGCGGGCTGAGCGAGCACGCGGCCGTCGCGAAGCTCGAGCAGCGGTTCGCGCGAATCGAGGCGAAGCCTGTCGCCTTCTCGACTGGCCCGAGCTCGTTCTCCTATGCGGCAGACCAGCTCGGCGTGCAGCCGAACTGGCGTGCGGCAGTCGCGGCGGCCGCTCACGCGAGCGGCGGTTTCGGCCCGATCAGAGGCTTCCGCCGGCTGCACACGCGCTTCTTCGGCGCGGAAGTGCTCCCGCCCGTCGCCGTCTCCGATGCCGCGCTCGGGTACGCCCTCGACCAGATGGCCGCCGAGGTCGACCAGCAGCCTCGGAACGCCGGCCTGGCGCGACACGGCCTGCGGATCGAGACCGAGCGCGAGCGCCTCGGGCGGAGCCTCGATCGCGCCGCGGCCTCCGAGCTCGTGGTGCGCGAGCTCGCCGCTCTCGAGCGGCCGTCCGGCGTGACCGCGCTTCCGGTACGGACGGTGACGCCACAAGTCACCGCTGCGATGCTCTCGTCCGCCGCCCGGACAGCTCGAATCGCCGTCTCGGCTCCCGTCTCGCTGCGATCGACGACGCGGAGCTGGCTCCTGCCCCGCGGCCGGATCGCGTCGTTGCTCGAGCTCCCGCGAGGAGGCGCAACGCGACTGCAGATCGCCGGCCCCGGTGCGGACGCCTACTTCCGGCAGCTGTCGCGACGCGTGGGGCGGCGTCCCGTCGACGCGCACTTCGCGACGGCGGGCGAATCGATCACCGTCGTCCCGGCCAAGCACGGCGTCGAGCTCGACGTCCCCGTGACGGCGAGAGCGCTGCTCCGCGCCGCGACCTCGCGCACGAGTCGAGTCGCACGCCTCGCTGTCGCGACCGCGACGCCCTCCCGCAGCACCGCCGACCTGCTCGCGCTCGGGATCGACCGCCGTATGTCGACCTACAAGACCTACAACGCCGGCACCGCCGACCGGATCACGAACCTGCGCCTGGGCGTCGAGGCCCTCGACGACACGCTCGTCGCGCCGGGCAGCACCTTCTCGCTCAACCGGGCGATCGGCGAGCGGACGGCCGCGCGGGGCTTCAGGCCTGCGCCCGTCATCATCGGCACGGAGTACGCCGAGGAGGTGGGCGGAGGGACCTCGCAGGTCGCGACGACGACATTCAACGCGGCCTGGGAGGCAGGGCTCGACATCACCGAACGGAACCCGCACGCGCTCTACATCAGCCGCTATCCGCTCGGCCGGGACGCCACCGTGTACTGGCCGACGCTCGACCTGAAGTTCCGAAACGACACGGAGAAATGGATCCTCGTCAAGGGATACGCCGAGCCCGACGGGATCCGCGTCTCGATCTACGGCGGTGAGAAGCGCCGCGTCGTCAGCTCGCCGGGGACCATGGAGACCACGGGGCCGATCCCGGTCAAGCGGGTGAAGGACCCGACCCTCGCCAAGGGGACGACCGTCGTCCAGTCGGAGGGCCAGCCGCCGAGTGAGACGTCTGTCACGCGCACCGTCTACGACGTGTCCGGGCACGTTCTCCGTCACGAGACGTGGAACACGTCGTACAAGGCGGAGGACACGGTCGTCCTCGTCGGTACGAAGGCGCCCCCCAAGCCCAAGGGCAAGGGCGAAGCGCCACCGCCTCCCGGCACGACGACCGGCACCACGACGACGGGTACGACGACGCGGGGCGGGACTACGACGACGACTCGGCCGTAGCGACCGCCTCGGCGAGCCACTGCGGCACCCGTGTCGGGCGATACGTCTCGCGATCGACCACGGCGTGACTCGTGAAGCCTTCCGCCACGAGCTCGTCCTCGCGGAGGATCGCGTACTCGTAGCGGAAGCGCGAGCCGCGCAGGTCCCGGCATCGGGCCCAGACGGTGAGACGGTCGTCGAAGTACGCGGCGAGCCGGTAGCGCACGCCCACCTCCGTGGTCAGGGCCTCGAATCCCTGATCCCGTATCGCCTGGTAGCCGCCCGCGTGCCGCTCGAGGTACTCGACACGCGCGACCTCGAGCCAGACGAGGAAGGCTGCGTGGTGCGCGACCCCTTGGGCGTCGGTCTCCGCGAACCGCACACGGACCCCGGTCGAGAACGAGAAGCCCTCCATCGAGGCAACCCTAGAATCGACGCGTGCCCGTTGCCGAGCTAGCGGCGCTGATCGCGGCTCGCCAGCCGTGCGTCGTCCTCACAGGAGCGGGCGTGAGCACGGAGAGCGGGATCCCCGACTTCCGCTCGCCGACAGGCATCTGGGCGGAGGTCGATCCGTTCGAGGTCGCGTCGATCCAGGCGTTCCACCGCGCTCCGGAGCGCGTGTGGGCGTTCTATCGACTGCGGATCGAGATGCTCCTCGCGGCTGAGCCGAACGCCGCCCACTTCGCGCTCGCCGAGCTCGAACGGCGCGGTCGCGTCCGCGCCGTCGTGACCCAGAACATCGACACGCTCCACACGCGGGCGGGAAGCTGCGACGTCGTCGAAGTCCACGGCTCCATCGGCACGGCCGTCTGTCCTGCCTGCGGATACGTCGAGGACCTCGACCGCGTGCTCCTCCAGCTCGATCAGGCGTCCGCGCCCGTCTGCCTCGATTGCGGAGCGGTGCTCAAGCCCGGCGTCACCCTTTTCGGCGAGCTCCTGCCCGGCGCCGCGTACGGGCGGGCGGCGGCGCTCGCACGGGATGCCGAGCTGATGCTCGTCGTCGGCTCGTCGCTCGAGGTGTGGCCCGTCGCCGGGCTCCCGCTCGAGGCGCGGGCGCTGGCGATCGTCAACCGGGGGCCGACCGCCCTCGACCACAGGGCGGCGCTGAAGCTCGACGACGCCGCAGGCGAGACGCTCGCCGCGGTCCTCGAGCTCGTCGGCTAGCCGAGAAGTGCCCGGAGATCTTCTTCCCGCGCGCGGTGATCGACACCGTCCTGCGGAGGATCTTCCCCTTCGCCGCGAGCGGCGGACGGTGGGGCAGGTGCGCGATCCTCCCAGTTCGTGCGACTTGTATCAAGTTTCGGGCCGCACATCGCCGCGGAGGCTGATATGACTTGCGCCATGTCCGACGCGAACACGGAGCCCGGCTCGAAGACGTCTGCCGGAGGCGACAAGGACATCGTCACCCGGCTCGCCGATGCAGGCGAGGAGGCGCTGCAGCGGCTCGTGGAGCTCCCGGGCGGCCAGCGCGCGCTCAGCGCTTTCAACGATCTCCGTACGCGGGTCGACGAGCTCGGGAAGAAGGTACGCGGGATCGACGCGCTCGAGGCGCGCGTCGCGAAGCTCGAGAAGCAGGTCGCCGAGCTCAAGCGCGCACGGACGAGCTCGACACCGCGCGGAAGCTCGTCGCGCAAGCCCGCCGCGTAGCTCGCGCACAGAGGGGGCCTCGACTGGCCGTGCGCTAGCCGCGAGCAGGCACGCGGAGCCGGATCGCGCGCGGGACGATCTCGCAGCGAGCGGGGGTCGTGCCGGGCTGCTCGCCGTCGAGCTCGAGCGGGAGCGGATCGTCCGCGTCGATGGTGACGACGCGCCCGCGGAGGACCTCGAGCCGCGGGTGCGGCAGGTGCTTGCCGCGGTAGCTCTTCGGGAGGGTGAAGACGAGGTCGCGCTTGGTGACGTCGCCGATGAGGAGGACGTCGAGCAGTCCGTCGTCGGGCTCGGCGTCGGGGAGCATCTTCATGCCGCCTCCGAGATAACGGCCGTTCGCGACCATCGCGTCGATCATCCGACCGCGACGCGTCTCGCCGTCGACCGAGACCCGCAGCTCGCCCGTCTGCCAGCGTGCGAAGACGGCGAGCGTCGCCCAGTAGTAGGAGACCTTGCCGCCGAGCGCCTTCGAGGTCTCGTTCGCACGTTTCGCGATCGCGCCGCTGATCCCGGCGCTCGCGACGTTCGCGAAGTATGCGTGGCTCTCGTCGCCGGCCCAGGTGCGAAAGGTCACGCGCCCGATGTCGATCTCGCGGACGGCCCCTGTGCGCGCGACCTGCAGCGCGCGGTCGAGGTCGCGCGGGATGCCGAACGTCCGCGAGAAGTCCCAGCCAGTTCCTCGCGGGAGGATCGCGAGCTCGCAGCCGGTTGCGCCGACGATGCCGTTCACGACCTCGTTCACGGAGCCGTCGCCGCCGACGACGACGAGCAGGGTCGCCCCGTCCACGACCGCCTTGCGGGCGAGCTCGGTCAGCTGGCCGGGTCTCTCGGAGAGGAGCGCGTCCCCGGCGAGCCCGAGGGCGGTGGCGCGATGTGCGATCTCGGGCCAGCGGCGACCGGTCGACCCACCGGCCGAGGCCGGGTTGACGAGGAAGACGGTGCCGGCGCTAATGGCTGTGGCCGGCCGTGGCGGTGTCGAGCGCGATCTTCGTCATGCGGTCGACGGCCGAGCGGAGATCCTCGTCCGAGATCCGCACGAACTCGCCCTCGACGACGATGTCGCTCACGGTCAGGAGGCAGCCGGTCTGGACTCCGCGGAGGGCGCCGAGCGTGAAGAGGACGGCGGCTTCCATCTCGACGGCGAGGATGCCGCGCTTCGACCAGCGCCCGTACTGGCCGTCGTCCGGGTTGTAGAAGAGGTCGCTCGAGACGATCGGGCCGACGCGAAGCTGCAGGTCGCTCGTCTTCGCCACGTGCACGGCCTCGTGGATGAGCTCCCAGCTCGCCGTCGGGCAGTGCGCTTCGTCCCCGACCAGGTGGGACGCGGTCGAGTCCGCGGGCACGGCGGTGAGCGCGACGACGAGGTCGCCGAGCGCGTGGTCCGGCTGCAGGCCGCCGCAGGTGCCCACGCGCAGGAGCTTCTCGACGCCGAGCTGGATCAGCTCCTCGAAGACGATCGCCGCTCCCGGGCAGCCCATCCCGGTTCCCTGGACGGACACCGGCGTTCCGTTCCAGCCGCCCGTGTAGCCGAGGAGGCCGCGCTCGTCGTTCACCTGGACGACGTCGGTGAGGTAGGTCTCCGCGATGTACTTCGCGCGTAGCGGGTCGCCGGGGAGGAGGCAGGCCTCCGCGTAGTCGCCGGGATTCGCCCGCAGGTGGATGGGCACGGAATCGAAACCCTACGGATTCGCATCGGGCGGAGTGCCCGGGAACCGTAGAGTCCGGGCCGTGGTGGGCAGGCTCGTCGAACCGGGGCTCGATCGGATCCTCGCGTTCTGCGCGGACGATCCCGTCGAGCGCGTCTTCCTCGAGGACGTTGCCAGGCGTGGGCTCGGGCGCTTCGTCGGGCTCGTCGAGGACGACCTCCTCGTCGGCCTCTGCCACGTCGGCGTGAACGCCGTCCCGTCCGGGCGCGGCTGCGGCAGCTTCGCCCGAGACGTGGGTCGAACCGGTCCCCGCATGCTCATAGGTGAGGCGACTGCCGTCGGAGAGCTCTGGGACGAGGCGCGCACCCGACTCCCGCGCCCACGAGAGGACCGACCCGGCCAACCGGTCTACGTGCTCCGCGAGAGCCCACCGGCCGAGACGACCGGTCTGCGGCAGGCGACGCTCGACGACCTCGAGCTCCTCGTCCCCGCCTGTGCCGCCGCCCACCAGGAGGAGCTCGGAGTGGATCCCCTGACGCGTGACCGAGAGGGCTTCCGCTGGCGCACGCGCGCGCAGATCGAGGAGGGACGGTCGTGGCTCTGGGTCGAGGACGGCACGATCCTGTTCAAGGCGGAGGCGTCCGCCTGGACGCCGTCCGCGGTGCAGCTCCAGCAAGTCTGGGTCGACCCGCCCGCACGCGGCCAGGGCCACGGCGCCCGCGGGCTGCTGGCCCTCTGCCGGCTGCTCCTCGAGCAGGTGCCGGCCGTCTGCCTGTTCGTCCGCTCCGAGAACGCCGCCGCGATCCGCCTCTACGAGAAAGTCGGGATGGAGCACGTGCTCGATTACCGATCGGTCCTGCTCTAGACGTTGAAGACGCTTCTCCTCGCGCGGCACGGGTTCGCCGGCTCCAACCGCGACGGCGCCGCATCCTGTTCGGTGCCGGGCGAAGGTCTCACACCGGAGGGAGTCGAGCAGGCGAGGGCGCTCGGAGCGGCGCTCGCGGACGAACGGATCGACCTCGGCGTCGCGAGCGAGCTCGCCCGGACGCAGGAGACGCTCGAGCTCGCGCTTGCCGGGCGAGACGTCGCGCGGCTCGTCGTCTCCGAGCTGAACGAGATCGACTTCGGGAGCTTCGACAGCGGTCCGCTCGTCGAATACCGCGCCTGGGCGGCGGCGCAGCCACCCGATCTCGGAGCTCCCGGAAGGGGCGAGAGCCGCGCCGACGCGGCCGCTCGCTACGCGCGAGGCATCGGCGTGTTACTCGAGCGATCCGAGAGCTCGATCCTCCTCGTGGGGCATGCGCTCGCGATCCGCTACGTGGTCGACGCAGCGCGTGGTCTCCCCCCGGCGCCGCTGATGGCGCCGGTCGAGCACGCGGCACTGCACCGGCTCACCGCCGGCGAGCTCGCGGCCGCAACCGCGCTCCTACGCGAGTGGAGCCGGGCGCCACGCTTCCGAGACACGTGAGCGCCTGCCTCGCTCCGAAGGCACAATGGATGCAGTGGAGACACCCGTCGCCGCGCGCGTCCATGCGTTCGTGCGGGAGCACGACCTGATCCCCGACCGAGGAGGGGTCACCTGCCTCGTCTCGGGCGGCGCGGACTCGACCTGCCTCTGGCACGTGCTCGGCACGCTTCGATACCGCGTGTCCGCCGTCCACGTCGACCACGGCCTGCGGGGAGAGGAGTCCGACGGGGACGCGCGGTTCTGCAAGGAGGCGTTCGGCGCTGAGGTTCTCCACGCAGGGGCGGCCGCGACCGAGTCCGACCTCCGCGCTCTTCGCTACCGGCTAACGGAGGGCCGGGGGCTGCGGGCAACGGGGCATACCGCGTCCGACCAGGTCGAGACCGTCCTCTACCGGCTCGTCTCGTCGGGAAGCACGAGGGGCATCAAGGCGGCGCGCGAGGACGGGGTCGTGCGTCCGCTCCTCCCGCTCTGGCGCGAGGAGACGGAGACCTACTGCGAGGCGCACGGGCTCGCGTTCCGGCGCGACTCCTCGAACCCCGAGACCAAGCGCGGGCTCATCCGCGACGAGATCTTGCCTCTCCTTCGCCGGCTGCATCCCGGCGCGGAGGCGAACCTCGCTGCGCTCGCGGATCGGCCGGCCGGGCTCCCGCGGAGCCTGGAGCGCGCGCTCGTCGATCTCCTCTCCTCGACTGACGGGACGAAGCGGGTCGATCTCGGCGCCGACCTCGCGGCGATCCGCGAGTACGACGTGCTCCGGCTCGAGGGTCGCGTGGAGTTCGGGCCATGGTGTCTCGAGAGCGAGCGCCCCGGGCTCTCGGTGCGCACGCGACGGCCGGGCGATCGGCTCGCAGGGCGTCGAAAGAAAGTGCAGGATCTGTTCGTGGACGCGAAGGTCCCGAAAGCCGACCGCAGGACGTGGCCGCTCGTCGTTCGGGGCGACGAGGTCGTCTCGTTGCCGGGGATCGCCGACGCACCGGGATGGGAGGGGGCCGTCCACGCCTGGCGGCCGGAGGAGATGGACGCATGACCCAGGCCGAGCTCGATCAGGCGGTCGGCGAAGTCCTGATCGACGAGGCGACGCTGCAGGGGCGGGTCGCCGAGCTCGGGGCCGAGATCTCGGCCGACTACGCGGGACGCGACCTCCTCCTCGTGGGCGTCCTCAAGGGCGCCGTCTTCTTCATGGCCGACCTCATGCGCGAGCTCGCAGTGCCGTGCGAGATCGACTTCATGGCGATCTCGAGCTACGGGGCGGCGACCGACTCGTCGGGCGTCGTGCGCATTCTCAAGGACCTCGAGATCAACCTCGCCGACAGGCACGTGCTCGTCGTCGAGGACATCATCGACTCCGGCCTGACGCTCTCGTATCTGATGCGCAACCTGAAGGCGCGGAAGCCGGCGACGCTCGAGATCTGCGCGCTCCTGACGAAGCCCGAGCGTCGCGAGATCGACGTGCCGGTGCGCTACATCGGCTTCGAGATCCCGAACCGCTTCGTCATCGGGTACGGCCTCGACTTCGCGGAGCGGTATCGGAACCTCCCCTACGTGGCAGTGCTCCACCCCGATCTCGTGCCGAACGCCACGTAGCCGCGGCCGGGAAGTAGCCCCCGAACAGGGGCTCGCCCTCTGGTGTCGAAGAAACAGGGTGCTACCCTGCGATCACCAGTGAACCGCTTCTTCCGCAGCGCGCTTTTCCCGCTCATCGTCATCGTCCTGCTCGTCTATCTGGCGAGCCAGACGTTGCTTCCGGGCCGGAGTGCGCAGCGCAAGGTCACGCTCTCCCAAGCGATCTCGGCGGTCAAGAGCGGGGACGTCAACGAGGTGCTCTTCACCCCGACGCGGCAGCAGATCACGCTGACGCTCGTCGACGGCGATAAGGCGAAGGTCAACTACCCGACGGACCAGTCGGCGACGCAGTTCCAGAACCTGCTCGAGAAGAACAACATCAAGTTCGACTCGAAGGGCGTCGGTACGTCGACCTGGTGGACGCTGATCACATCGCTGCTCCCGTTCGTCCTCCTCATCGGCTTCTGGATCTTCCTCATGAACCAGGTGCAGGGCGGCGGCTCGAAGGTGATGAGCTTCGGGAAGAGTCGCGCGAAGAGGATGTCGCCCGACTCGCCCAAGGTCACCTTCAAAGACGTGGCCGGCGCGGACGAGGCCGTCGAGGAACTGCACGAGATCAAGGAGTTCCTCGAGAACCCGAAGAAGTTCCAGGCGCTCGGGGCGCGTATCCCGAAGGGCGTGCTCCTGTACGGGCCGCCCGGCACCGGGAAGACGCTTCTCGCCCGTGCCGTTGCCGGCGAGGCGGGCGTTCCGTTCTTCTCGATATCGGGCTCCGACTTCGTCGAGATGTTCGTCGGCGTCGGCGCCTCGCGCGTCCGCGATCTCTTCGAGCAGGCGAAGCAGGCGTCCCCCTGCATCATCTTCATGGACGAGATCGACGCCGTGGGCCGTCATCGCGGCGCGGGTCTCGGAGGCGGCCACGACGAGCGTGAGCAGACGCTGAACCAGCTCCTCGTCGAGATGGACGGGTTCGAGATGAAGGACAACATCATCCTCATCGCGGCCACGAACCGTCCCGACATCCTCGATCCCGCGCTCCTGCGGCCGGGCCGCTTCGACCGCCAGATCGTCGTCGACCGTCCCGACCGGAGCGGTCGCCGCAAGATCCTCGAGGTGCACTCGCGCGGGAAGCCGCTCGCGCGGGTGATCGATCTCGACACGCTCGCCGCCGGCACACCGGGATTCACGGGCGCCGACCTCTCGAACCTCATCAACGAGGCGGCGCTCCTCGCGGCGCGGCGCGGCAAGAAGATGATCGAGCAGGACGAGCTCGAGGAAGGGATCATGCGCGTGATCGCCGGCCCCGAGAAGAAGGCTCGTCTCCTCTCCGAGAAGGAGCGGAAGATCACCGCGTACCACGAGATGGGCCACGCGCTCGTCGGCCATTACCTCGAGGACGCGAACCCCGTCCACAAGATCACGATCGTGTCACGTGGCCAGGCGCTCGGCCTCACGATCTCGCTCCCGACGGAGGATCGCTACCTCACGACGAAGTCCGCGCTCATGGACGAGCTCGCGATGACGCTCGGCGGGCGCGCGGCAGAGGAGCTCGTCTTCCACGAGGTGACGACCGGGGCCGCCAACGACCTCGAGAAGGTCACCGCCACGTCGAAGCAGATGATCATGCGCTTCGGGATGTCGGAGAAGCTCGGACCGCGGGTGCTCGGGCGGAACCACGACCTCCCCTTCCTCGGGCGCGACATGGGCTCCGAGCCGGACTATTCGGAGGAGGTCGCGAAGGAGATCGACGACGAGATCCGCCGGGTCATCGAGGAGGGGCACGACACCGCCAACCGCGTGCTACGGGAGCACATGGACGCGCTCCACCAGTTGTCCGCGATCCTCATCGAGCGGGAGACGCTCGACAAGGACCAGTTCGAGAGGCTCCTCGCGGGCGAGGCCGAGGAGTCCGTGTTCGCGGAGCCGGCGTCGACCGAACCGGAGCCCGAGGCCGAGGCCGAGAAGCGGCCGAAGCTCAAGCCGCAGCCGCGCCCACTTCCGGGCACGGCGATGCAGCCGCCGCCCCCCGAGGGTGCGACGGGCTAGCCGTCGCCGGGTTTCCCGCGCGCCAGGAGCGCGATCCCCACGAGCACGAGAGCCGCGGCCGCTGCACCCGCGAGGTCGGACCCGATGCCGTTCGCGTGCACCCCGTCCGCGAGCACGAGCAGTGCCTCGGCGACGAGTGCGCTGCCCACGCCGAGGATCGCGACGAACGCGACCCGACGAAGCGATTCACCGCGCTCGGTCTCGACCCGCGTCCGCTCCTCGAGCGACCAGTAGCCGAGCTCGGCGGTCACGACGAGCCCCGCGGCGAACACCGCGGCTGAGCCGTCGAGCGAGGCGTCGTCGACGCGGAGCTGGATCGCGTACAGCGCGCCGAGGAGCACGAGCGACACCGGGACGAGCGGCGTCCAGCCGAGGACGAGCGCCGCCAGTAGCGCCAGCAGTGCGAGGATCGCGACCCTCGCGCCGGCGAGGCGAACGTCCTCGCTGCCCCGAACCAGCGGGAGCGCTGCCAGCGCGGCGGTGCACCCGAGGGCGCCCGTGCCCGTCGCTAGACGCGTGGCAGACGAACGGAGCGCCTGTACGTCCTCACCCCCTCGAGTGCCGCCTCGAGCTCGACGTCGTGGCCCCAGCGGGCGACTCCGATCCCGAGCCCGGCGAGACGCGACCGCAGCACCTCGCGCTCGAGCAGCCACAGCCTGAAGGCGAGCATCTCGGCGTCACTCGCTCCCGGCTCGACGAGCCCGACGGGATCGACCTCGATCACCGCGAGATCGAACCCTCTTGCACGCAGGTCTTCGAGCGCGGCGACGAAGCGCGGGTCGGCGAGCGGCGTCAGCGCGAGGACGAGCGCCTTCGGCGGCAGGATCCGTGCCGGGAGCACGTTGACGGCGCGCCACGTGTACGTGGGCTGGACGCCGGTCTCGAGCAGGGTCTCGATCAGGCGATACCGCTGGCCGGGGCCGAGGTTCGGCTCGAGCCAGTGGAGGAGCCCGCCGAATGCGACCAGTCCGACCCGGTCCCTCCGGGCGAGGTACCGCGTGGCGAGAGTCGCAGCGGCGCGGACGGCGTCGTCGAGCGTCCCGCCGTCGGGCCCGCGCACCTCGTAGAAGCTGTCGACGAAGAGCACGACGTCGGTGTTCCGCTCGGGGTGGCGCTCGTTGACGACGAGGCGGCCGGTTCGTGCCCACGCGCGCCAGTTGATCGAGCGGAGACGGTCTCCCGGCACGTATTCGCGCAGGTCGGCGTACTCGATCCCGTCCCCCTTCACCCTTGCCACCTCGCTCCCGGTATAGGCCTGGGTCTCGACGGGGGACAGGATCCGGCGGAGCGTCTCCTCGCGCGGATACGCCTTCAGACGGCGCAGTCGGCGCAGGTGCTGCTCCCAGACGACGAGCCGGAAGGGGTCGCGTGCGCGCACGTCGACGTCCCCGAGGTCGTAGAGCCCCCAGCGCGAGCAGCGGATGCGAAGCGGGATCTCCCGCGGCGAGCCCCGGTGGAGGCGGACCGCCCACGAGGTCTCGCCCCCGACTGCCTCCACTCCGGGCGGCAGGTCGAGGAGCACCTCGAGTCGATCGACGGCGCTCTCCGCCGACAGAGTCAGGAGACCCTCGATCTCCTCTCCCTCGAGCACGCGCTCCGCTTCCACCTCGAGCTGGACGGAGACCTTCGGGTCGCGCGCGACCCGGGTCCCGATCGCGAGCAGGAGCGCGAAGGGCGAAGCCAGCACCGCGAGCTCTGGGCGGCGCACGGCGAGTGCGGCGACGAGCCCGACCGCCGCGAGCGCGGCGTACCCCTCGATGCGCGGGCTCCCTCGTCGCGTCATCGCGGTGTCGCGACGACGTCCTCCGCCTTCGGCGTCGGCACGTTCGCGAGCACGTCTGCGATGACATCCTCGGCGGACACGCGCTGCACCCAGAGCTCCGGACGGAGCACGACCCGGTGCGCGAGCGCGGGCACCGCCACGGCCTTGACGTCGTCCGGCAGCACGAAGTCCCGCCCGGCGAGCGCCGCCTTGCAGCGGGAGAGCTTGAGGAGCGCGAGGCTCCCGCGGGGGCTGGCGCCGACGGCGGTGCTCTGGGACTCGCGGGTGGCGGCGACGACGTCCACGCAGTACGCCCGCACGCTGTCAGCGACGTGAACCTGCTCGGCCGCGCGCTGCAGCTCGAGGAGCGTGGCCCGATCGACGACGGGCTCGAGCGCGATCTCGTCCACCTGCCGGTCGATCCGGCGGTCGAGCATCTCGACCTCGTCGTCGCGAGCTGGGTAGCCGAAGCCGATCCGGAGGAGGAAGCGGTCGAGCTGTGCCTCGGGCAGCGGATACGTGCCCTCGTACTCGATCGGATTCTGCGTCGCGATGACGAGGAAGGGCGGCTCGAGCGGCTGCGTGACGCCCTCGATCGTCACCTGGCGCTCCTGCATCGCCTCGAGCAGGGCGGCCTGCGTCTTCGGCGGAGCGCGGTTGATCTCGTCGGCGAGGAGGAGGTTCGTGAAGATCGGGCCGGGCCGGAACTCGAAGTCCGACTCGCGCTGGTTCCAGATCGACGAGCCGGTGACGTCCGACGGCATCAGGTCCGGTGTGAACTGGATGCGCGCGAAGCGCATGCTCAGCGTCTGAGCGAACGACCGCGCCGCGAGCGTCTTCGCGAGCCCGGGGAAGTCCTCGAGCAGAACATGGCCGTCGGCGAGGAAGCCGATGAGGACGAGCTCGAGCACGTCCCGTTTGCCGACGACGGCGCGCTCGACCTCGTCGAGCACGTCCTTCGAGAGGTCGTGCAGCCGCGCGAGGTCGCTCACAGCCGCTCCAGGCTCGCGATGACCTCGCGCAGCGCCGGGACTGCGATCCCGGGCGCGAGGCGGTCGTCGGGAGGAGTGCGATCGGCCCGGACGAGATCCCATGTCGTCTCGCCGAGCGCGCGGCGCGCGGCCTCGGAGTCCCGGTCGAGCGAGATCCCGCGGCGGAGCGCGAGCAGCGGCTCGGCGATCTCGCGCAGCCTCGGGCGAACGCGGAAGTGAAGGTCGAACGAGCGCGCGACTCCGAGCGCGCACGCCTGCTCGAGGCGCAGGAGCGTCGGCGGAGACGCGGACCGGACGCTGCCGCGACGGCTCGCGCCGGATTCGAGCGGCGTCGCCGGCGGATATGCGCGCCGGAGCGCCGCGAGCGCGACCGCGAGGACGACGGCGGCTAGCACGAGCGCGTACACGCGCACGACGAGGTCGAGCTTCCCGGGGACCCACGCTGCCGCGACGACGAGCGCCAGCGTCGGCAGGGCGAGGGCCTTGACCGCGGCCTTCAGGTTGCGCCTCACGCCTGCCCCTCTCGCGCAGGTCGCTGGGGGGCGGGAGCGAGCTCTGCTCTCCGCTCGTCCGCGGCCCGGAGCTCGTCGCGCACCTGCTGGAGCGCTCCGATCGCCTCGTCTTTCATCGCGCTGTCCACGTCGTGCTGGGAGAACTTAGCCCGCTCGAAGAGATCGGTCAGGCGACGGATCGACTCGTCGCTCACCTCGAGCCGTCCGAGGAGACGGCTCAGGAGCTCCTCCGGCGTCTCCGACGGCCGTCTCGCGAAGCCCTGCGTCGCGAGCGCTCGCTCGAGGCGCGCATAGGCTGCGATGACCGCGCGTCGGGGATCGGCTTCGGCGCGAAGGTCGTCGAGCGTCTCGTCGAGTACGTTCGCGAGCGTCTCCGTCATCTCCTCCTGCTCCCGCGTGTGCTGCCTCGATCGCTTCGACGACAGGTACCACGCGAGCGCGCCAGCGGCGAGCAACGAGAGGATCACCGTGACCGGCAGCCACGCGAACCGAGGCTCGTATTGCGTCCCATCTCCCGTTCCGGACGGCGTCACCGGCGTCACGGGGTGTCCGAGCACGGTCCCGGGCTCCCCCGGCGGGGCGGGCTTCGGCAGCCCGTGGAGCCACACGAGCACGGGCAGGAGGAGCAGGAGCAGGACGAGCACGTGGTTCCGGCGCCTGATCCGCGAATACTCCGCCGACACCTCGCGCCGCTGGGCGAGGCCGTAGACGAGCAGAACCGCGGCCGGGATCAGGGCGAGCGCAAGGAGGCTGAAGACCGTGTCGAGGAGCACGTTCGGCGGACGACGCGTGTCGCTCGTGCTCCCGGGGACGGCGCCGGTGGCCGCGACCGCGACGATCGCGACGAGCGCCAGCACCACGAGTCCGGGGACGAGGGCACGACGGAAGTTACGACCCATGCGGTCGTCCTTCGTCGCGAGCGCCCGTGAGTCGAGCTCGGTCTAGGCGGCCGGGGCCGGAACGGGCGGGGACGAGGTCACGGACTTGCCTTCCCAGTAGCGGTTCAGGCCACCCTGGACCTTCACGAACCAGACGATCGCCGGAATGATGAAGATCGCGAACGGGAAGAGCCAGAGGCCGGTCCAGCCGGTCATGGGCGCCTCTTGACCGTCCTTTCGATACATCTTCCCGATCTCGGAGGGGATCACGAACGCGCTGACCGCGTTGATCAGGATCCAGACCACGAGCCCGAGGACTCCTCCGAGCCCGTCTCCCGTGTGCTGCTTCATCTCCTCCTGGGTCTTGTAGGCCCAGTACCAGCCGTAGATGCCGAGGGTGACGATGAAGAGCAGGATCGCGAACCCGATGCCCCGCGGGTGCCCGAGTGGACCTGTGGTGCCCGATGGTGTGCTCATGGGGCGGGAGTCTACGCCCATGTTTGGACGACGTCTGCGTCGGCGCTACCCTCCGCGTCGTGGCCACGGGGAGGACTCCGCTCGAGGAGCGCTGGCCGCGCCCCGCGGTGATGGGCGTACTGAACGTCACCCCCGACAGCTTCTCCGACGGCGGGCGATTCTTCGAGCCCGGTGCGGCGATCGAGCACGGCCGTCGGCTCGCCGACGAAGGAGCCGCGATCGTGGACGTCGGCGGCGAGTCGACGCGGCCGGGGGCCGAGTCCGTCGGTCTGGACGAGGAGCTTCGTCGCGTCGAGCCGGTGCTCGAGGGCCTCGAGGGCATTCCCGTCTCGATCGACACGTCGAAAGTCGGGGTCGCGCGGCGTGCGCTCGAGCTTGGGGCCGAGCTGGTGAACGACGTCACGGCGTTCCGGGCCGAGCCCGAGCTGGCGGCGGTCGCCGCGGAGCAGGGCGCGTACGTCTGCCTCATGCACATGCTGGGCGAGCCGCGGACGATGCAAGCGGCCCCTTCTTACGACGACGTCGTATCCGAGGTTGTTGCCTTTCTCGAAGAACGGCTCGCGTTCGCCGTGCGGGAGGGAGTCCCGGAGGAGCTGATCTGCCTCGATCCCGGGATCGGTTTCGGAAAGACCCCCGATCAGAATCTCGAGCTCGTGCGGCGGCTCGGCGCCGTCGTCGCGATCGGCCGTCCCGTGGTGGTGGGGCTGTCGCGGAAGAGCACGCTCGGGAGGGTGCTGGGCGACCCGAATGTGGGCATCGGCACGACGGGGGCATCCGTAGGAGGAGCGGTCGCCGCCTTCGAGCGTGGCGCGTGGATGCTCCGCGCGCACGACGTCCGCGAGACGGTCGAGGCGCTCACGGTCGCGGCTGCCGTCGAGCGTGGAACGGTGGCGCCGTGACCATCGAGCTCTTCGGCATGCAGGTGTTCGGGCACCACGGCTACCTCGAGGAGGAGCGGCGGCTCGGGCAGCGGTTCCTCGTCGACCTCTGGGTCGACGTCGACGGGGCGTCGGCCACGAGCGACGCACTCCAGGAGACCGTCGACTACCGCCTCCTCGCAGGCATCGTCGGCGAGGTCTTCGGCGGGGAGCCGCATCTCCTGCTCGAGAGCCTTGCCGGGACGATCGCCGACGAGGTCGTCGAACGCTTCCGCGCGGTGACCCATGTACGGGTCCGCGTCCGGAAGCCGGACGTCGTCCTCGATCCGCCCGTCGAGCACTCTGCCGTCGTCGTCGAGCGATCGCGGCAATGACGAGTCGCAGCGGCGCGGCTGCGGAGCAGCCGCCTTCAGGGGTCTTCGCGCGACCGGGATCTGCGAGAGCAGATACCGGTCTTGCGGCGGACGGGGACTGAGTGACGCGGGCATACATCGGCCTCGGCTCGAACCTCGGAGACAGGGAGAGGACTCTGCGCAACGCGCTCGAGATGCTGGGCGACGAGCCGGGCGTCGAGGTCGTGGGCGTGTCGGCGTTCCGGGAGACGGAGCCCGTCGGCGTCGTCGAGCAGCCGCGGTTCGTCAACGCGGCGGCCGCTCTCGAGACGGAGGTCGGGGCGCGAAAGCTCCTCGACGTGCTCCTCGACCTCGAGCGTCGTCTCGGCCGTGTTCGCGATGGGAGGCGCTGGGGGCCGCGGGTCGTCGACCTCGATCTCCTCCTCTACGGCGACGAGATGTGGGATGAGCCGGGCATCCGCGTCCCGCATCCGCACCTGCACGAGCGACGCTTCGCTCTGGAGCCCCTCGCGGACATCGATCCCGGGCTGGCGATTCCCGGGCGCGGCTCGGTCTCGGCCCTCCTTGCTCATCTAGACTGAGGCGGCTGATGTCGCACCTCGACGACCTCGACGACTTCGAGGCGGAGCTCGAACTCTCGCTCAAGCGCGAATACTCCGCCGTCTTCGCACTCTTCCGCTACTGCGTCCTGACCCAGGACGCGACCTACCTCTGCAACAAGCTCGACGTCGAGGCTCTCCCGCAGGCGAGCTACCCCTTCTTCCACGTGCGGATGGAGGACGTGTGGGTCTGGGACAAGAACCGCCCGACGCGGATCATCCCGCGGGCGGAGGTCTACACCTCCGGGGACGTCACGATCGAGGAGCTCCGGGGCGAGGGCGAGGAGCCGCGCCTCACGGCCGAGGACCTGGCCGAGCGCATCGGGCAGCCGCTCTCCGGCGACGACGAGCTCTCGTAGCGTCGCCCGTCAGACGGGTGGCCGCTGGTGCTCGGCGAGCCACTGCGCGAACTCGCCGGCGGACGAGCTCAGGTACGCGGCGAAGAGATCGTCGAAGGCGCCGACCTCGTCGCGGATCTGGAACATGCGGAAGTCGAGCTGGAGCTCCGGGTCGCACACGTGCCGCTCACGGTCGCCGCTGGCGACCGACGCGCCGCATTCGGTGCAGGGCATGTGCTCGGAGTGGGCGAAGAACGTCGACATGGCCGCATGGGCCGGCGTGAGCCGGTACGCGGCATATCGGCTGCGGATCGCGAGCGGTCGACCGCCCTACGAGGGATATGGACGAGCCACCCCTCGAGGTCGCTTCGCCTGCGGCGACCCGAGTCGGCGCGTGCTCTGATTCACTTGCGCGATGCTGCTCGCGGCCGATGTCGGGAACACGCAGACGGCGCTCGGGCTCTTCGACGGTGAGACTCTCCTCGACCACTGGCGCCTCGCGACCGAGCGCTCGACGACGGCCGATGAGCTCGGCGTCGTGCTCTCGGGGCTGCTCGACCTCGACGCGATCTCGGGCATCTGTCTCTCCGCGACCGTTCCGGTGCTCGTCCGCGAGTGGGAGCTCCTCTCCACGAAGTGGGCGGAGGCCCAGATCCTCGTCGTCGGACCCGGAGTGAAGACCGGGATCCCGATCCAGTACGACGACCCGCGCGAGGTCGGTCCCGACCGGATCGTCAACGCGGTCGCGGCCAAGGAGCGCTACGGGGCGCCGGTCATCGTCGTCGACTTCGGGACCTCGACCAACTTCGACGTCGTCTCGCCCGCGGGCGAGTATGTCGGCGGGGTCCTCGCCCCCGGAATCGAGGTCTCGATGGACGCGCTCTTCGCGCGTGCTGCCAGGCTCGTGAAGGTGGACTACGCCGCGCCGTCCGCCGTGATCGGGAAGACGACCGTCGGCGGGCTCCAGTCCGGCCTGGTCTACGGGTTCGCGGGGCAGGTGGACGGTATCGTCGCCCGTATCCGAGGGGAGCTCGGCGTAGACGCGCGTGCGATCGCGACCGGCGGCCTCGCCGACCTCGTCGCTCCGCACACGCAGGTCATCGAGCGCGTCGACCCGTTTCTCACGCTCGACGGCCTCCGCATTGTGTGGGAGCTCAACGCGTGATCGCCGATCCGTCTCGCCTCGTCGTCTTCGTGCTCGCCGCGCTCGCGCTTCTCCTCGTTCCCGGGCCGGCCGTGCTCTACGTCGTTACCCGCTCCATCCATCAGGGCCGGCGCGCCGGGATCACTTCGGTTCTCGGGATCCACGTCGGCACCCTGGTGCACGTCGCGGCGGCGACGGCGGGCCTGTCGGCGCTCGTCCTCTCCTCCGCGGTCGCGTTCACGGCCGTGAAAGCTGCGGGCGCCGTCTACCTCGTCGGGCTCGGGCTGTGGACGATCTTCGCCCGCCGCGCGGAGCCGGAGGTGGCGCTCGGCGGCGAGAAGGCGCTCAAGCGCGTCTTCGCCCAGGGGATCGTCGTCAACGTCCTGAACCCGAAGACCGCGCTCTTCTTCCTCGCCTTCCTGCCGCAGTTCGTCGACCCGAGCGCGCCGAATCCTGCGGTCGAGGTCGCGTTCCTCGGCTTCCTCTTCGCCGTGCTCGGGCTCGTCACCGACTCGCTGTGGGCGCTGGCCGCGGGGACGGCCGGCGGCGTGCTTCGACGCTCGACGCGGTACGCGAAGGTGCAGCGGTACGTGACCGGGTCGGTCTACATCGGGCTCGGCGTCGCGACCGCGCTCGTCGGCCGCGAAGACTGAGTGTTCCCTCAGCCGCCGCCGTAGATCGAAACGGGCAGCTCCAGCGTCACGTCGTCGCCGGCCGGGATCTCCGCCTCGAGCTCTTCGATCAGCCCGATCGCGCCCGGCGCCGCGGCGAGCAGCCGGCGCTCGACCTCCTCGACGGAGTCGAGCTGCACGAGCTCCTGCTTGAAGGGCTTCGGGAAGCCCCCCTGGCCGAGGTACCAGCCGTAGAACTTCTTCAGGAAGGTCGAGGCGCGCCGCTCTCCCAGCTCCCGCACCGTCTCCCGGACGAAGAGCAGGAGCTCCGCGACGACCTCCTCGCGGCTCGGCTCGCCGGCCTCGCCGTCGACGATCTCCCGCAGGGCCCAAGGGTTTCCCTGCGCTCCGCGGCCGACCATCACCGCCTCGGCTCCCGACTCCTCGAGCACCTGGTGGGCGCGCTCCCTCGAGGTCACGTCTCCCGAGGCGACGACCGGCACGTCGACGAGGGACACGAGCTCGGCCGTCAGGGAGTGGTCGGCGGTGCCTGTGTACATCTGCTGCGCCGAGCGGGGATGGAGCGTGAGCGACGCAGCCCCCGCCTCGACGAGCCGGGGGCCGAGCTCGAGGCACGCACGCGAGCCGTTCTCGACACCGCGACGGAGCTTCACGGTCACCGGCACGTCCACCGCCCCGGCGACCGCCTCGACGATGCCGCAGGCGAGCTCCTGGTCCTCGAGGAGGTGCGCGCCTGCGCCGGTCTTGGTCACCTTCCGCACGGGACAGCCGAAGTTGAGGTCGACGATGTCCGCCCCGACCGCCTCGACCATGCGCGCCGCGTCGCCCATCGCACGGGGATCCGAGCCGAAGAGCTGGATCGCGAGCGGGTGCTCGTCGGTCGCGACGCGGAGATACCCGAGCGTCCGCTCGTTGCGGTGCTCGATGCCCGCGCAGCTCACCATCTCGGAGCACACGAGGCCTGCGCCGTACCGCCTCCCCTGGCGTCGGAACGCCTGCACGCTGACTCCCGCCATCGGCGCGAGGACGAGGCGTGTCGGCACCTCGACGGGGCCGATTCGCCACGGTGTGCGGAGGTCGATCACGGCCGCCCGGAATCGTAGACGGCTGTTGACGCTCGTCTGTCGCCGCGGCTACTATTCCCGGCCGTTGGACGGGGCCGGGGGGCCCCGCCATCCCGTTTCTGGAGGCATATTCGTGAAGGACGTGATCCTCACCCCCGAGGGCTTCAAGCAGCTCAAGAGCGAGCTCGACCGACTCAAGACGCAGAAGCGGCGCGAGATCGCGGAGCGGATCGCGGCGGCCCGCGAGTTCGGTGAGATCGCCGAGAACGCGGAGTACGACGACGCGAAGAACGAGCAGATGATGCTCGAGCACCGCATCTCCCAGCTCGAGGAGCGGCTCGGCGACGCTCGGGTGATCGACCCCAAGCGCGTCGACACGAGCATCGTCTCGATCGGGTCCGTCGTCCGCCTCCGTGACGTGGGGGCGAAGCAGACGGTCGAGTACTTCATCGTCGGCTCGGCCGAGGCGAATCCCGCCGAACGGAAGCTCTCGAACGAGTCGCCGGTCGGCAAGGCGATCATCGGTCGCAAGAAGGGGGAGACCGTCGAGGTCGTGACGCCGCGGGGTTCGAAGGTGAAGTTCAAGATCATGGAGATCAAGGCCGCGTAGCGGGACGCACGCGCTCCCGTGGACTGGACGCTCGAGGTCGTCCTCCTCCCGGTGAGCGACACCAGCGCAGGTACCGAGCTGACGCTCCACGTCGAGCTGCCCGCGGACCTTCCCCACGACGACGTGCCCGGGCGGTGGCCGATGGTCCGTGGCGGGTGGAGCGATACAGTCGATCGCCTCGCTGCCGAGCTCAGGGCGCCTGCTTGACGCGCTCCGCCGTTGGATCGGCGTAAGCGCAGCTCGCACCTACGGCCTCGGGTCTGGCGAGAGCGGCAGTGGTGTGTGGCGACGCGTCCCAGCGAAACGGCTGCGACGCTCCGCGTGGGACTCGAGGGACATTCCCGCACACTGGCGCAGCGCAGACACCTATCACCTGGCCGCCGATTGAGCGAACGCCGGCCGGCGTGGCCGGCCGTCTCGCTGCTCGCCCGCCGCTACTCGGCACCCGTGCCATCCCGGGCGGCGCGCGCAGGTTTCACAAGCGAGTTGAGGCAGCGGGGTTCGTTGCCGCCCACGTCCGGCCTGCCCGTGCTCTTCGCGTGGACTGCGATACGGTCATCGTGTGGCGATACCACGTCCCTCCGAGCGGGCCGAAGGGGATGCCCCGACTGTGTCGCTCGATCGTCGGCTCGTCGCGGTGATGTTCACCGACATGGTCGGATACACGGCGCTCATCCAGGAGGACGAGCGTGTGGCACTCGACAAACGCGACCGATACATGACTGCGCTCGAGAGCCATCACGACGCCTTCGGTGGGACGATCGTCCAGCGGCTCGGCGACGGCAGCATGAGCATGTTCCCCAGCTCGCTTGCTGCGGTGCTCGCCGCAGTTGAGATCCAGCGGGAGCTCGCCGCGGAAGACATTCCGATTCGCATCGGAGTCCACGTGGGCGAGGTGGTCGTCGATTCCGAGCGGCTCACCGGTGACGCTGTGAACATCGCGGCTCGGATCGAGTCTTTCGCCGTACCGGGCGCGGTGATGTTGTCCGACTCCGCGCACGATCAGATCAAGAACCGGAGCGACGTCGGCGTCATCCGCCTGGGACGGTTCAGGCTCAAGAACGTCGGACGACCGTTCGAGCTCTACGCAGTAGCGGCCGAGGGCATCGTGGTGCCGGATCCGGAGGCGCTCGAAGGCAAGGGCGAGCGCTTCGCCAGTCTGCCGAGCAACCTGCCGGAGCCGACCACGCCACTCGTCGGCCGCGCGGCTGATCTGGCGTCGCTCGTCGAGCTGGCGCACGAACATCGGGTCGTCACGATCACAGGCCCCGGTGGTGTTGGAAAGACGCGCATCGTCGTCGAGCTGGGCCGTCTGCTCGCGCCCGAGTTCCTCGACGGAGTCGCGTTCATCGCGCTGGCCGCGGTGACGGACCCTGCGCAGTTCGTCCCCGCTCTCGCGGACGCGCTGGACGTGAAAGAAGCCGAAGAACGGACCCTGGGGGAGGGCGTCGCCGCATTGATCGGTGACAAGAAGGCACTTCTGCTCCTCGACAACCTCGAGCAGGTCGTGGCTGCGGCTCCGGACGTGGCGGGCATGATCGAGAGCTGCCCGGGGCTCCAGATCGTGACGACGAGCCGGACACCACTCAGGATCGCCGCCGAGCGGGAGTACGCGCTCAACCCGTTGGAGCTTCCCCCCCAGTCCGATCCGGCCTCGACCGAGTCGCTCGGCTCGTATCCGGCGATCGCGCTGTTCGTCGAGCGCGCGAGGATTACCAGAGACTCGTTCGAGCTGACGCCGGAGAACGCCGCGGCCGTCGCGGCGGTTTGCCGGCGCCTGGACGGCCTGCCGCTCGCTCTCGAGCTCGCTGCCGCCCGTCTCCGCCTCCTGGCTCCGGAGGCGTTGCTCGAGCGTCTCGACCACGCCCTCCACGTCCTCACATCCGGCGCGCGCGACGTACCCGAGCGGCAACGGACGCTGCGCGCCACGATCGACTGGAGCCACTCGCTGCTCGAGGACGCGGAGCAGCGTCTCTTCCGGCGTCTCGCCGTATTCGCCGGAGGCTGCACGTTCGCGGACGTCGAGGCGGTCTGCGCAGACCCCGGCGAGAACATCCTCGATGAGCTCGAGTCGCTCGTCGACAAGGCTCTCGTACAGACCGACGGCAAGGGTGACCGGCTCCGGATGCTGCAGACGATCGGTGCGTACGCTCGCGAGCGGCTCGAGGCGGCGGGGGAAGCGAGCCGGCTCGCGCTGAGGCACGCTCGCCGCTATGCGGAGCTCGCACAGACGATCCGCGACGGCATCGAGGGCACCGATCAGATCGGCTCCCTCGAACGCGGCCTCACCGAGGAGGGCAACCTCCAGGCCGCGCTCGACACGCTCCTGGCGACGGCGAAGGACGGCGACGCGGATGCCTGCGAGGCAGGCCTGCAGATGTGCGGTGACCTATGGCTCTACTGGCACATCCGCGGCAAGAACCTCACCGCCCGGGAATACGCAACGTCCTTCCTCGCCGCCGACACAGGTGGCGCTCCGACGGTGGGGCGGGCGGGCGCGCTGATCACGGCTGGACTGGCATCGGCCATGCTCGGCCAGATCGAGCGGGCGAACGACGAGTGGGCCGAGGCGTATCGCATCGCCGGAGAATGCGCAGCCGATCGTGAGCTCTGCATCGCTGCATTCTTTCAAGGCTTTGGGCTCCTCGGCATCGATCCTGAAGCCGGGCTCAGGCGAACGACGGAGAGCGTCGAGCGGAGCCGAGCCCTCGGCTTCACCTGGGCCGAGGGATTCGCTTCGAGCTTCGACGGCATCCTCAACGCCGTCACGGGCGACCTCGACACCGCTCGGACGAGGTACTCCGAGGCGCTCGAGATCCAGCAGCGAATCGGTGACGAGGAAGGAGCCGGCCTGTCGCTCGGCGGCCTCGCCGGGCTGGCATCCGGTCGCGGTGACCTGGCGGCCGCCCTCGAGCTCTATCGGCAGTCGCTCGCCGCGTTCGAAGCGATCGGCGACCGGGCGGAGGAAGCCCGGATCCTCTCCGAGATGGCCTGGACGCAGCTCCGGCACCAAGACCCTGCGCTCGCGCGTCGGACATTTCTCGACTCGGTGCAGGCCTACACGGACGTGGCGAGCGTTCGTGGGGTCGGGCTCTCGCTGATCGGGCTCGCAGCCACCGAGGCAGTCGAGGGGCGGCCCGAGACCGCCGTGCAGATCGCCGCCGCCGCGGAGGTCTACGCCCACGAGGAGGGCATCGTCAACGTCTACTCCGACGAGACGCCGGGGCGGGAGTTCGTCGACCAGGCACGAGCATCGCTCTCGGCCGACGTCGTGACGAGCGCTACCGAGGTCGGCAGCAAGCTCACGATCGGCGAAGCGCTCGACCTGGCCAGGCTCGCTCAGACGACCGCGACGTAGACCCGCCGGCAGTACCTCAAGGCAGCCGCGTCTCGGCGAATCCGAGAGTCGCTCCTTCAGGCGACATTCACGCACACTCGCGCACAGCGGCGACCTATCTCCAGTTGCAGGACGAATTAGTCGCGCTCGAGAACCTGTGAAAGCCACTCCAGCGCGACCTGGTAGCGCTCGTTCGCTCGGCCGCCGTGGTTTCCGGGGTTCTCTCTGTGCTCGTGTGCGATGCCCGCTTCGTCGAGGTAGTGACTGAGTAGCCGGTGACCCAGTGGAGGTTGTAGTCGTCGTTGGAGCCCGCATCGAGCAGGATCCCGGACAGCTTTCGGAGGTTGTCTAGGCGCTCGTGCACGTTCACGACCGGGTCGAAGGCGAGCCAACGGTCCCAGACCTCCTGGATTAGCTCGCCATTGGGCCAGGCCACCGGCAGGTCGACGTAGAAGGGCGGCAGGTCCGGATTGGGCGAGTACGTCGCGGAGTAGTCGTAGACGAGCTGTGACCAGACGTTCCCCTCTATCGGGCCGTTGGGCTCCTCTGGCCAAATGCTGTCGAAGTACTTGTACGCCATGAACTTGTGGGTCATATCCAGGAACGAGTCGCCCGAGAGCATGGCCAGGGCTCCGAAGACATCGGGGTTGCGCGAGGCGACGTTCCAGGCGCCGAAGCCTCCGGACGAGAACCCGAACACGCCTCGGCTGCGCCCATCAGGGATGGTCCGATACGTGGCGTCGACAGCAGGGAGGACGTCGTGCAGCACGTATTGCTCGAAGTTGCCGGTCACCGGTGAGTCCACCCACTGTCCGCATCCGTAGCGCGAGTTGCCGTCAGGGATGACGACGATCATGGGCGGCACCCCCAAGCGGCCGAACACCGGGTCGAGCACGTCTTCGATTGGCGGGTGCCACCGCTGTCCATCCGTGTCCGGTGTCAGCACTTGCGCGGCGGTCTCGCCGAACGCATGTAACAGGTAGGCCGTCGGATACATGCGATCCGACTCCTCGTAGCCCGGTGGCAGGTAGACGAAAAAATCCCGTTCGCTGGGATCCCCCAGCAGGTTTGCTGCTAGATGCGAGCTGTCGAGCCTCGTGTGAACGATCACGAGTCCTCCTCGCCGCGGTTTGCGAGGATCCTAAGGCGCTCGACCTCTAGACACCGGTCGGGGCGCGCTCAAGGGACATTCCCGCACACTCGCACAAGCCAGGGCGATCTACTCCGGACGCGGAATCTCGCTGAAGTGATCGGGGTTCCAGCTCGAAGTGAACGGGTGGTTACCAGCTCCGACGATCAACAACTTCGCTCCCGAGCTCAGGGCTCTCGCGCTGCGGCGAACAGCGGGATCGGTGACCGCGACTGCCGTACCTCGATCCAGGCGAGCTTCCTCACCGTCCAGCTCGAACACAACCTCGCCTTCGAGGACCACATAGAGCTCTTGCTGCCCGCTGCTCCGCTCGTCGTGCTCCTCAACAAGCGTCTGGTCCGCACGGGTCGCCACGAAGAGGTTGGCTCCGAAGGTGTCGATCCCGAGCGCGTGCTGGAGGGGATACCAGGCGGGATCGTCCGGGCCACTGTCTGAGACGGTCGGAATCGCTGCGATCTCCCTCACCGTCCAACGTGCCACGGCACGAGCTTAGGCAGTGCCGAGAGACAGTCGCTCAGGGGACATTCCCGCACACTCGGGCAAGCGGGTGCCCCCTTCCAGGACTCGCCGCCCGCGGTCCGGAGGTGCGGCAGCCTTCGGGAGATGATCGCCGCTCAGGACGTCTTGAGCAATGAGCGCCTGAGCGCGAAGCGCGGCAACTTCTCTCGCGCCTCACCAAGGCGCTCCTGCCTGGCCTTGACTCCCTTCCGAAAGCCGGCGCCCTATCGTCGAAACGAGATCGGTCTCAAGGACGAGCACCAGTTCGTGCTCGGCCGCGTCCGCCTCTCTCTGCGCTTTCTTCGATCTGCTGCGAAGCATGGACCGACGAACGCTCGCCGACGGTTGAGCCGTAGACTCGTCGGCCATGGCGGCCTCGAAGCGATTCCCCGACCGGGACGAGATCGCGACGGTTCGTCAAGAGGCCGAGGGGCTCGAGCCCGCCTCCGAGTCGGCCGAGAAGCGCCGTCTCGCAGGCCGTGTCATGGCGCGGCGCGGCCACGGCAAGCTGACGTTCCTCGACCTCGTCGACCGCTCGGGGCGCATCCAGCTCCTGTGCGACGAGAGCCGCGCCGGTGACGTCGACGTAGGGCTCGGCGACGTCGTCGGCGTCGTCGGGTCGCCGGCGTCGTCCCGACGGGGCGAGCCCTCGCTCGCCGTCGACGAGCTCGCCGTGCTCTCGAGGAACCGCAGCCCCCTCCCCGACACGTTCCACGGCGTGACCGAGGCCGAGACGCGCTACCGGAAGCGCTACCTCGACCTGCTCGTGAACGAGGACGCACGAGCCCTCTTCGTCTTGCGCAGCCGTGTCGTAACCGCGATTCGGAGCTACCTCGACGGGCACGGCTTCGTCGAGGTCGAGACGCCGATCTTGCAGCCGCGGTACGGCGGGGCGTTCGCCCATCCGTTCGTCACGCACTCCAATGAGCTCGACTCCGACCTCTACCTGCGCATCGCGACCGAGCTCTACCTCAAGCGCCTGATCGTCGGGGGTCTCGAACGCGTCTACGAGATCGGCAAGGACTTCCGCAACGAGAGCGTCTCGTACAAGCACCAGCCGGAGTTCACGATGCTCGAGTGGTACGAGGCGTACGCCGACTACCGCGACACGATGGCGCGGATCGAGGAGCTCGTGGAGCACGTGGCGCGCGAGGTGCTCGGGACGACGCGCGTCGAGTTCAAGGGGCACGAGATCGACCTCGCGGCGCCCTGGCGCCGCGTCGGCTTCGTCGATTCCCTGGAGGAGCTGGGGCTGTGGACACGTGAATCCGACGAGCTCCGGGCGCGCCTCGAGGGGCGCGGTGTGGACACGGCGGCCGACGAGGACTGGATCCAGCTCGTCGACCACGCGTTCGGCCACTTCGTCGAGCCCGGCCTGGTCGAGCCGACGATCGTCCACGACTACCCGGTCGAGCTCTCGCCGTTCGCGCGCCTGACGGACGACGACGAGACGATCACCGAGCGCTTCGAGTACTTCGCGGGCGGGATGGAGCTCGGGAACGCGTTCACGGAGATCAACGACGCCGAGGAGCAACGGGCGCGCTTCGAGGCCCAGTCGGAGCACGTCGAAGGGGAGCGGGGCGACCCCGACTACGTGGAAGCCCTCTCCTACGGGATGCCGCCGACGGGCGGTCTCGGCCTGGGGATCGACCGGATCGTCATGCTCCTCTCGGGGCGCGAGACCATCCGCGACGTGATCCTCTTTCCGGCGCTTCGCCCGCAGTGAGCGACGTCCTGGTCCGCGAGCTCGGCTCCGAGGAGGTCGCGGAGGTGAGGTGGGCGCTGTACGAGGCCGTTTCCTGGGACCCCGGACGAGAGCTGCCGCCGTTCGAGGTCGCGATCGAGCACCCGCAGCTCGCGATCTACCACCGCGACTGGGGACGTCCCGGCGATCTCGGTCTCGTCGCCGAGTTCGAGGGAGACGTCGTCGGTGTCGCCTTCTTCCGCTTCTGCACCGACGAAGAGCACGGGCACGGCTACGTCGACCACGAGACACCGGAGCTCGGGATCGCCGTTCGGGACGGGCTTCGCGGCAAAGGCATCGGGTCGTTGCTCCTCGCGGAGCTCGCCCGGCGCGCGAGGTCGCACGGAATCGGCCGTCTGTCGCTGAGCGTCGACTCGGAGAATCCTGCGATGCGCCTCTACGAGCGCACCGGGTACGTGGAGGTATCGCGAGACGACACGGGTGGCGTGCGGATGGTGCTCGAGCTCTGAGCGATCGTGCTATGCGCGCGCAGGAGCCGGCTCGACGGCGACGACGGGTGCCTCCGCGCTCCACGGGAAGTCGATCCAGAGCGACGTGTGCCTCCAGACGTACTCGCTTCGCACCGTCGAGTGCGGCTTCTCGTAGAGGACCGCGCATCGCACCTCGGCGACCTTGCCCGCGCAGAAGTCCTTCACGAGCCTCAGGGTCTCCCCGGTGTCCGCGACGTCGTCCGCGATGAGCATTCGCGCGGATTCGAGGTCGACGAGCTCGGGCACGGGTGGGAGGATCATGGGGACGTCGAGGCGCTCGTCGATCCCGGTGTAGAACTCGACGTTCATGGTCCACGCGTTCTTGACGTCGAGCGCGTACCCGAGCGCAGCGCCGACGAGGAGGCCGCCGCGCGCGACGGAGAGGATCAGGTCCGGCCGGTAGCCGTCGTCGGCGACCTGTCGTGCGAGCTCGCGTGCGGCGACGCCGAACTCCGCCCACCCGAGCCGCTCGCGCTCCACGGCCGCATCCGCTTCGTCCACCCGCCGATCCTAACGCGGTCGTGAGCGACGTCCTCGGGCTTCCGTCAGGACGCCGCCGCGGACTTCCAGACGGGCGCGCCGCTGCCGAGCGCGCCCTCGTGGTCGGCCAGGATCGACACGTCCTCGTCGGGATGCGCCGCGCGGTGCTCGAGGAACCATGCGACCGAGCGTGCGATGCCCTCGTCGAGGGGCACCTTGGGCGCATAGCCGAGGAGCTCGCGCGCCTTCGACAGGTCGGCAACGTAGTGCGTCACCTCGCCGAGGAGGGAGGGCGCGATCGAGACCTGCGGCTTGACTGCGAGCTCGGAGGCGATCCGCTCCGCGCAGTGCACGAGCGTGTTGCCCTGCCCGTAGGCGAGGTTGATCGTCTGGTTGACGACCCGTCCCTCGGCGAGCCCTTCGATGCCCTCGACGATGCCGTCGACGCAGTCGTCGACGTAGGTGAAATCGAGCGTCTTGTCGACTCCGCCGTAGATCGTGATCGGCTCGTCCCGGAGCATCGAGTGGATGAAGAGCGGGATCACGCGCACCATCCGGTGCAAATCGTTGTCGTAGCGCCCGTAGACGTTGGAGAAGCGGAACACGAGGTAGCGGAGCCCGTAACACCGCGCGTACGAGTAGACGAACGCCTCGCCGGCGATCTTCGACGCGGAGTACGTGCTCTCCGTGTACGCGAAGTCCGCGACGCCCTCGCCGTACTCCTCGAATCGGTGGACGTCCCCGTACACCTCGCGGCTCGACGAGAACACGATCGGGATCTGCTGCTGCCGCGCGTACTCGAGCACGTTGAACGTCATGACAGCGTTCTCGAGTGCCCGCTGCGGGTGCCGCACGAGCTGGTGCACCTTCGCGTGGGCTGCCAGGTGGACGACGAGGTCGACCTTCGGGTACTCGACGCCGTTGATCCCGTGCGGGAACGCCGAGTAGTGGCCGGCGAGGTCCTGGAGCAGGTACTGGAACTCGTCCGTCCACGTGTTCTGGCGCTTGTCGACGCCGAACACCTCGTGGCCGCCCTGCTTCAGACGCAGGGCGAGGTTCGTGCCGATCTGTCCGGACGACCCGGTGACGAGGATCCTCATGCGCCACTCACCGGTCGGGAAGGGTACCGCCGCGATCGGGCGAACCGACTTCTAAACTGGGCTCAATCCGTTCGAAACCCGTCGGAAGACTCGTCGGCTACGATCAGAAGGCACCTTCGGCCCGGAGCGGCACCCGTCGATCTCCGGAGACGCACAAGGGAAAGGGGGGTCGAAGGAGTTGTTCGAGCGATTCACGGAACGGGCACGGCAGGTCGTGGTTCTCGCGCAGGACGAGGCGCGGGCCCTGAAGCACAACTACATCGGCACGGAGCACATCCTGCTGGGGTTGCTGCGCGAGGAGGAAGGCCTTGCGGCCAGAGTCCTCGAGTCGCTCGACATCACGGTCGAGGAGGTGCGTGCGCAGGTCGCGCGCATCGTCGGTCAGGGCGACGAGGTCACCACCGGCCAGATCCCGTTCACGCCGCGCGCCAAGAAGGTCCTCGAGCTGGCGCTGCGCGAAGCGCTCTCCCTCGGCCACAACTACATCGGCACCGAGCACATCCTCCTCGGCCTCGTGCGCGAGAACGAAGGCGTCGCGGCACGGATCCTCCTCGACTTCGACGCCGACGCGGAGAAGATCCGCAACGAGATCATCCGCATGCTCTCCGGCCCCGGCCGGCGGCAGTCGGGATCCGGCGTTCCCGCGGGCGAGAAGACGAAGAGCTCGAAGCTCCTCGACCAGTTCGGCCGCAACCTGACGAAGGCCGCCCAGGAGGGCAAGCTCGACCCGGTCGTGGGCCGCCAGACGGAGATCGAGCGCGTCATGCAGATCCTCTCGCGCCGGCAGAAGAACAACCCGGTGCTCATCGGCGAGCCCGGCGTCGGCAAGACCGCCGTCGTCGAGGGCCTCGCCTCCCGCATCGCCGCGAGCCAGGTGCCCGAGATGCTGAAGGGCAAGCAGATCTACACCCTCGACCTCGCGGCGCTCGTCGCCGGGTCGAAGTACCGCGGCGAGTTCGAGGAGCGCCTGAAGAAGGTCATGAAGGAGATCACGCAGCGCGGCGACATCGTCCTCTTCATCGACGAGCTCCACAACCTCGTCGGCGCCGGCGCCGCCGAAGGCGCGATCGACGCGGCCTCCATCCTCAAGCCCGCCCTCGCGCGCGGCGAGATCCAGACGATCGGCGCGACGACGCTCGACGAGTACCGCAAGTACCTCGAGCGCGACGCGGCGCTCGAGCGCCGCTTCCAGCAGGTGCGCGTCGAGGAGCCGACGATCGACGAGACGGTCCAGATCCTGCGTGGTCTCCGCGACCGGTACGAGGCGCATCACCGCTGCAAGATCTCCGACGACGCGTTGACCGCGGCGGCGATCCTCGCAGACCGCTACATCCAGGACCGCCACCTGCCGGACAAGGCGATCGACCTGATCGACGAGGCCGGCTCGCGCATCCGCATCGCGACGATGGCCGCGCCCCCGCGCTACCGCGAGCTCGAAGAGGAGATCGAGCGCGTGCGTGGCGACAAGGAAGACGCGATCGAGCAGCAGGAGTTCGAGAAGGCGGCGCAGCTCCGCGACAAGGAGCGCAAGCTCACGCAGAAGAAGAAGGAGCTCGAGGAGAACTGGCGCAATCAGGCCGACGAGGAGCAGCCGGAGATCGGCGAGGACGAGATCGCCGACATCGTCTCGATGTGGACGGGGATCCCGGTCTTCAAGCTCACCGAGGCCGAATCGCAAAAGCTCATCCGGATGGAGGACGAGCTGCACAAGCGCGTCATCGGCCAGAACCCGGCGATCGTCGCCGTCTCCAAAGCAATCCGCCGCGCACGAGCGGGCATCAAGGACCCGAAGCGGCCGACCGGCTCGTTCATCTTCCTCGGCCCGTCGGGCGTCGGGAAGACCGAGCTCGCGCGCACGCTCGCCGAGTTCCTGTTCGGGGACGAGGACGCGATGATCCAGGTGGACATGTCGGAGTACATGGAGAAGCACTCCGTGTCCCGGCTCGTCGGGTCACCGCCCGGTTACGTCGGCTACGACGAGGGTGGCCAGCTGACCGAGGCCGTTCGGCGCAAGCCGTACTCGGTCGTCCTCCTCGACGAGATCGAGAAGGCGCACCCTGACGTCTTCAACATCCTCCTGCAGATCCTCGAGGACGGGAAGCTCACGGACTCGCAAGGGCGGAAGGTCGACTTCCGCAACACGATCGTGATCATGACCTCGAACCTCGGGGCGGCGCAGATCTCGAAGAACCAGACGCTCGGCTTCTCGATCGGCGACGAGGAGGGCCTCTCGTACGACGAGATGAAGGAGCGCGTCATGTCGGAGCTCAAGAAGGTGTTCCGGCCCGAGCTCCTGAACCGGATCGACGAGGTCATCGTCTTCCACAAGCTCGAGCGCGCCGAGATCCTCCAAGTCGTCGATCTGATGATGGCGCGTGTCCGCGAGGAGATGGCCAAGCACGGCGCGCTGATCGAGCTCACGGGCGACGCTCGCGAACTGCTCGTCGAGCAGGGCTACGACCCGGCGATGGGTGCTCGCCCGCTGCGCCGCGCGATCCAGCGCCTCATCGAAGACCCGCTGGCGGACTTCATCCTCGGCCGCGAGCTCTCGCCGTCCTCGACGATCATCGTCGATCGCCGCGAGAACCCGGTCGGCGAGGAGCCGCCGGTCGAGATCCGCGTGGTCGATGGGCCGCCGGTGCCGGCGGTCGTCGGCGGTCCCGACGAAGGCTCCGACATCGCGGACGAGTCGGTCGACGAGTCCGGCGCCGACGAGTAGCAGCGCCTCGCTCCGGCACGCCAAGCCGTCCGACTACGGACGGGTGATCGGACGCGTGAACGTCTGGTGGGACGGCCGCCAACTGGCACCCGTGCTCCCTCGTCTCTTCTTCCTCCACTTCGAGGGCACGAGCTTCGTCGCGGAGGACCCCGCCGGCGATCTCGTCGGCTTCGTCTGCGGCTTTCTCTCGCAGACCGACTCGACGGAGGCGTACATCCACTTCGTCGGCGTCTCGCCGGATCACCGGGGCGAGGGTGTCGGGCGAGCGCTGTACGAGCGCTTCCTGGAGGAGGTGCGGAGCGAGGGACGATCGGTCGTCCGGTGCGTGACCTCGCCCGCGAACCGCGATTCCGTTGCGTTTCACGAGGCGCTCGGGTTCGAGGTCGACCGCGTCGTCGCCGACTACGACGGTCCCGGCGAGGATCGCGTCCTGCTCGTCAGGGCGCTCTAGCCGCGACGACCGAGCGACCTCGGAGGGAACGCGGCTCGCCGCCGCAGAGCGTCCGTGCTCCCTCCGAATTCTTCGGTCGAACTAGGCCTGGCCGCCTTCCGGCTCGTCGGTCGAGGGCGCTGACTCGGCTGGAGGCGCGGGCTCTGCCGCAGGCGGGGGTGGCGGAGTCGACTCCGTGGCCGGCGGAGCGGGCGCCGCCGCCGCAGGAGCGCCGGACGCCGCACTCGACGCGGGCATCATCGACGTAGCGTCGGTCTTCAGCGAGTCGACGCCTCCGGTCGCCTGGATCTGCATCCACGCGCCGACCGCGATGACGATGGCGAGCACGATGCCGACGTAGCTGGGCCAGGCTGAGAAGTCGTCGACGAGGTTCTTGAGGATGGCGATGATGAGGATGAGGAACGCGAGGAACGCAGCGATGAGCGTCGCCGAGACGGGGATCGGCAGGTCGACGGCGGCGAGCCTGACGAGGAGCCACGCCAGCAGCACGATGACGAGGAGTCCGAGCAGCACGCCGCCAAGGCCGTGCCAGGCGCTCTGCCCGAAGCTCCCGATCGGCGTGTCGACGCTCTGCCAGTTGAGGAACGTGTCGATGAGGAGCAGCACGGCTCCGACCAACATGAGCTGCAGTCCGCGTCCCAGCGCATTGAATCGATCCATGCTGCCCGTCCTTTCGTGATCGCCTGCGGCCGTTTCCCCCGGGACTCTTATCCACCGGCGCGTGACTTGCAAGGAGAACGGCTCGATTTCGTCGCGAATGGCGTCGGGGGCGACTCCTAGACTGGCTCGGTGGCGCGCGTCACCGTCCAGTTCGCCTGCACCGAGTGCGGCACGACCAGCGGTCGCTGGCTGGGCCGCTGCCCCGGTTGCGGCGCCTTCGGCACCCTGCTCGAGGAGCTCAAGGGCGACGCGGCCCCCGCAAGGGCACGTGCCGCAGCTCCCGTTCCGCTCGGAGAGGTGACGGCGGTCGAGTCGACGCGGATCGCGACGGGTGTTCCGGAGCTGGATCGCGTGCTCGGCGGCGGGCTCGTCCCGGCGTCGCTCGTCCTCGTCGGAGGCGAGCCCGGCGTCGGGAAATCGACGCTCCTCCTCTCTGCCCTCGCGGCCATGAGCAAGACGAGGCGCGTCCTCCTCGTCACGGGCGAGGAGTCCCCGGCGCAGGTCCGCCTCCGCGCGGCGCGACTCGGCGGCGCCGACGCTGTCGAGATCCTCGCCGAGACGGAGCTCGCGACGGTCTGCGCGACGCTCGAGGCGACGCGGCCCGACGTGTGCGTCATCGACTCGGTCCAGACGCTCTACTCCTCGGAGCTCGGATCCGCGCCGGGCTCCGTCGCGCAGGTGCGCGAGGCGGCCGGCCGGCTCCTGCGCGTGGCGAAGGAGTCGGGAGTCGCGACGATCCTTGTCGGCCATGTCACCAAGGACGGAGCGGTCGCAGGCCCGCGCGTGCTCGAGCACCTCGTCGACTGCGTCCTCCAGTTCGAGGGCGACCGCTATCGCGCGCACCGGATCCTCCGCGCCACGAAGAATCGGTTCGGGTCGACGAACGAGCTCGGCGTGTTCGAGATGACGGGGGCGGGCCTGGTCGGGGTCCCCGATCCGTCCAAGGTGTTCGGGACGACGCATGCGGGAGAGGTCGGCGCGGCGGTCGGATGCGCGCTCGAAGGGACGCGCCCGCTCCTGCTCGAGATCCAGGCGCTCGTCGCTCCCTCCGACGCCGCGATGCCGCGTCGCGTCGCAACGGGAGTCGATCCGAAGCGCCTGTCGATGATCGTCGCCGTGCTCGCGCGTCACGCGGGGTTCTCGCTCGCCACCGCCGACGTCTTCGTCAACGTCGCCGGCGGCGTGCGCATCGACGAGCCGGGCGCCGATCTGGCGATCGCCCTCGCGATCGCGTCGGCCGCGCGCGGCGTCCCCGTCCTCGAGGGAGCCGCCGCCTTCGGCGAGATCGGCCTCACAGGACGCCTCCGCGTCGCCTCGCAGGAGGAGCGGAGGCTCGACGAGTGCTCCAAGCTCGGGATCACGACGGTGCTCGTGCCGGACGGGACGACGGAGCGGGCGCAGCCCCGCGTCGTCACACTCGAGACGCTCAGAGCCGGTGTGAAAGCTGCGTTGCCGACAAAACGGACCGCGGAGCGCGAAAGAGACGAGACCGCCGCCGCTCGCTGACGGTTCCTCGGCGGGCCGCCGAGGACGTTGCGGTTCCGTTAAGGGCCTGTGAGAAACCCGCTATCATGAGGCGGACGCTGGCAGGGGAGACGCTGCCGGCGCTTCTTCGTCATGGCGTCGGATACTGACTTTCAGGAGGCTGGCTTGTTCGAGATCGGCGACAAGGTGGTCTATCCGCACCACGGCGCGGGGACGGTCGTGAAGAGGGAGAAGCGTGAGGTGCTCGGCGAGACCCGCGAGTACCTGACGATCCAGATCCTGCACAACGACATGACCGTGAACGTGCCGTGCGAGAACGCGGATCGTGTAGGGCTGCGTCAGGTGATCGACCAACGCACGGTGACCATGGTGGTGCGCACACTTTCCGGCGGCTCCACGGAGATGCCGAAGAACTGGAACCGTCGCTTCAAGCACAACCGCGACAAGATGAAGACGGGCAACATCTTCGAGCTCGCTGAGGTCGTCCGCAATCTCGCCGTCCGCAACAACGAGAAGGGCCTCTCGACCGGCGAGAAGCAGATGTTCGTGAAGGCGAAGAAGATCCTCGCCTCCGAGCTCATGTACGCGAAGGACATGGACGAGGACGAGGCCGCTGCCTGGCTCGACGACGTCCTCTCGCGCGCGGGGCAGCCGAAGCCCAAGGCGAGGACGAAGCCGAAGCCGGCGCCCGCGAGCGCCTAGGCGCTCGCTCCAGCCGCCCCTGGGGTCAGGTCTCTCGCGTTGCACGGGCGGCGGCAACACGAGAGACCCGACTCCGACAGCACCTGGGCGCTGCTCCTCGCCGCCGGGACGGGCGAGCGTCTCGGGATCGACCGTCCGAAGGCGTTCGCGCCGCTCGGGGGCAGGCCGCTCCTCGCCGAGAGCCTCGACCGCCTCGACCGCTGTCCCTGGGTCGACGCGATCGTCGTGGCCGCCCCGGCCGGGTGGGAGGAACCCACGATCCTGCTGGCGGAGGAACTCGCCGTAGTGAAGGTGGTGTCGTGCGTCACGGGCGGGGCGACTCGTGCCGAGTCGGCCCGTGAGGCGCTCGCCGAGGTCGACGAGGGCGCCGTGGTCGTCCTCGTCCACGACGCCGCCCGCCCCCTCCTCTCGGATGACCTCGTGGAGCGCGTGCTCGGTCCGCTCGCCGAGGGCTACGACGGAGCCGTTCCCGCGCTGACCGTCCCGGACACGCTGAAGCGCGTCGACGAGGGCGTAGTCGCGGAGACCGTCTCGCGAGAGGGTCTCGTCGGAGCGCAGACCCCGCAGGCGTTCCTCGCCGAGTCGCTGCGCCGTGCCTACTCGGGCGACGTCTCCGCCGCGACGGATTGCGCCTCGCTCGTCGAGCGGGACGGCGGTCGGGTCGCGGTCGTCGAGGGCGACGGGCGCCTCTTGAAGGTGACGACCCCGGCGGACCTCGAGCTCGTCGAGCTCCTGCTCGGGGCCGCGAGGGCGTGATCGTCGATTACCACATGCACCTGCGCGACGAACGTGGCGCGATGGCGTTCACGGTCGAGGCGGCCGAGCGGTTCGTCGAGGGAGCCGCAGCTCGGGGGGTCGACGAGATCGGGTTCACCGAGCACGTCTACTACTTCCGTCAGACGCGCGAGCTCTGGGAGGTGCCCTACCAGATCGAGCGCTGCGTCTTCGACCTGGAGGAGTACTGCGGCGCCGTACTCGAGGCGAAGCGCCGGGGTCTCCCGATCAAGCTCGGGCTCGAGGTGGACTACGTCGGCGACCGTCAGTCGCAGCTTGCCGCCATCCTCGAGCCGTATCCATGGGACTTCCTGCTCGGGTCGGTGCACTGGCTCGGCCGCGAGGCTGTCGACCAGGATCCGGGCGTCTGGGCGAGCGCGTCGGTCGACGACGTCTGGCAGCGCTACTTCGACGCGGTGGCGGAGCTCGCCGCGAGCGGCGCGGTCGACGTCCTCGCGCATCTCGACCTCGCCAAGATCTTCGACCGACGGCCGAGTGCCGAGCGTCGGACGGAGCTG
This sequence comes from uncultured Actinomycetes bacterium, assembly GCA_963708265.1. Taxonomy (GTDB): domain Bacteria; phylum Actinomycetota; class Thermoleophilia; order Gaiellales; family Gaiellaceae; genus GMQP-bins7. Next base: position 120,033 of record CAVPSC010000003.1, read on the forward strand.
CACCGGGAGGTCGCATGCGCGATCGCGGCCGCGGGCGTCAGCGTGGAGATCTCGACTGCGGGTCTCCGGAAGCCGGTGGGCGAGCTCTATCCGGATCCCGAGCTGCTGTCCGAGTGCGTCCGACGCGGCGTCGGGCTGACGCTCGCCTCGGACGCACACGAGCCGCAGCTCGTCGGTGAGGACTTCGACCTGGCGCTCGCGCTGGCGCGAGCGGTGGGCTGCGAGACTGTCACCGTGTTCGAGGGCCGTGCAGGACGTCAGGAGCCGCTCGGCTGATGTCGCTCCGGATCGGGCTCGGAATCGACGCACACGCCTTCGCCGAGGGTGTGCCGCTCGTGCTCGGGGGCGTGGACGTGGATCACCCGCGCGGGCTCGCGGGCCACTCCGACGGCGACGTCGTCGCGCACGCGCTCATCGACGCGCTCCTCGGGGCGGCTGATCTGGGCGACATCGGATCGCTCTTCCCGTCGGACGACGAGGCATCTCGCGGCGCGTCCTCGCTGGCTCTTCTCAGCGACGCGTACCGGGGCCTACGCGAAGCGGGCTGGGAGCTCGTGAACGCCGACTGCGTCCTGGTCGGCGAGGAGCCCCGGATCGGCTCGCTGCGAGGGAGGATGGGAGAGCGCCTTGCGCACGCTCTCGGCGTCGAAGCGGGGCGCGTGACCGTGCGGGCGACGACGACGGACCGGCTCGGCTTCACGGGCCGCGGCGAAGGCCTTGCCGCGCAAGCCGTCGCGTTGATCCGTCGGGACTGACGTCGCGCTCGACCGGCGACGCCACGGCTCGCGGGATAGCCTCGCCGTCATGGCGGACGTCTTCGGGGCCCTCGCGGCGATCGCAACCGCTGCCTGCGCCGCAGCGCTCATCTACGTCCATACGCGCACCACGGGCTACCACCCCGTTCGGGATGCAGTCAGCGACTACGGCGTCGGCCCGTATCGGAGGTGGTACGCGACGGCTGCGATCGCGCTCGGAGTCGCGAGCCTCTTCCTCGCGTCCGGGCTCGCGGCGGCCGTGCGCCCGGAGCCGATCATGGTTGTCGCGCTCTTGATCGTGTTCGGTCTCGCGCGCATCGCGATCGTTCGCTTCCCGGTCGACCCCGACCGTGGTCGCCGCAGTCGGACTGGGAGGATCCACCTGCTTCTCGCAGCGCTCGCGTTCGTCACGATCGCGTTCGCCGCTGCGAGGCTTCCCCGATCGGTGATCGGCGATCCCGGCTGGAGCGATGTCGAGGGCCTGCTGCGAGCGACCGGGTGGCTCGTCGTGCTGTCCGCTGCGGCGACGGGGCTCAGTCTCCGGATCGTCTCGCTCCGACCGGTCTTCGGGCTCCTCGAGCGCTTTCTCTACGTCGCGATGCTGGCCTGGTTCATGACGGTCTCGCTGCACATCGCCTGAGCACGAGGCTCAGCCCGGCAGGCTGACGCGGTCTCCGTCGACGACGACGAGGCCGTCCCGCTCCAGCGAGCGGACCGCGTCCACGTCGAGCGTCCCGGTCCGGCGGGCGTGCTCGGCGACCAGGCCGAGCGTCGTCGCGCGCCGCTGGCGGAAGGAGCCCTCGAATGGCCCCTGCTTGCGGGTGGGCTCTTCACGGATGCCGTGCGCGGGGCAGCCCTCCGCGAGTGGGCACCGGGCGCAGCGCGGAACGCGCGCCAGGCAGACCGTGGCGCCGAGATCCATGAGCGCCTGCGCGGCCGACGACGAGAACGACGCCTGGGTCCGACGGAGCACCCGCCCGACGTTCACGTCGACGGGGAGGACGTCTTCGCCGAGTGCGAAGCAGCGGATCGCCGCTGCCGTGTACGGACCGACACCGGGCAACTCGGTCAGGTCCTCCGGCCAGCCGCCTGCCGTTATCCGAGAGGCTGCGCGGTGCAGCGCGAGCGCGCGGCGGTTGTAGCCGAGCCCCTGCCACTCCCGGATGACGTCGCCGGTAGATGCCGCGGCGAGCGCTTCGACGGTCGGCCAGCGCTCGATCCAGGCGAGATAGCGCGGAAGGACACGCTCGACCTGAGTCTGCTGCAGCATGACCTCGCTGACCAGGATCGCGTACGGGTCGCGCGTCCACCGCCACGGCAGGTCGCGACCGTGCTCGCCGAACCAGGCGAGAAGCTGCGGCTCCACACGCGGGACGCTACTGATTCCGGGCGACACGCCCGACCGCGCCCCGAAGGAACCCGTGACGTGACCGATTTCCGGCGCCGGCTCCGCACGTCAGCCGATGGGACCTCTCGGACCTCTCGGACCTCCGAGCGCTCTACCCTCGACATCGCCCGCGCTGCGGGAAGCTGGCTGCCGGTTCGACTTCACGAACTCCGCTCTCGAAGCGGCGTCGGGCGGGCGCGAGCACGTCGATTCTCGAGTCGTCAGTATTCGCGTGGAGCATGATCGAGCCGGCCGAGACCACGAAAGCCGTCGCAGCGCCTCCCGAGGACGAGACCGCGAAGTACGCGTCGCTTCTCGCGACCGACGAGCGCGTGCTCCTCGTGCGGCAGCGTCACTGGCTCACCTTCCTCGAGGCGGGGCGCTGGTTCCTCCTCGCGCTCGGCATCGCGGTCATCGCTGCGATCGTCAACGGCAACGTCTCGAACGACGGGGTCGCGGGCGCCCTGAGCACGACCCTCGGCTGGCTGTTCTGGGCCAGCCTCGTGATCGGGATCCTCGGCGTCGGCTGGTTCTACCTCGTGTGGCGGGTCGAGCGCTACCTCGTCACCACGCGGCGCGTGATCGAGGCCGGCGGGGTGGTCAACAAGTACACGCGCGACACGTCGTTGCAGGCGATCACCGACATGATCGTCGGGCACCCGTGGCTCGGGCGAATCGTCGGCTACGGCGAGATCGACCTCCTAACCGCGTCCGAGGCCGGAACGAACAAGATCCGGTTCCTGCCCGACGCCGACGAGTTCAAGAAGGCGCTCCTCGACGCGAAGTACGAGCACGAGCTCGAGGTCGGCGGCGCCCGGGTCGGCCGGGACGTCGTTGCCGAGGCGGCCTCGGCTGCGCCCACGGGGACGTCGGCGTCCGCAGGGCCGGCTCTGTCGGCGGACGAGCTCGACTCGGCTCTGAGCAAGCTCGCAGAGCTCCGCGACCGCGGCCTGATCACAGCGGAGGAGTTCGACGCCAAGAAGAAGGAGCTCCTCGAGCGCCTGTAGCCCTTTTCTCCCGCGGCACCGTTAGGTTCCCGTCGTGCGTCTCTACAACTCGGCGGTTTCGGGCAACTGCTACAAGGTTCGGCTCCTGCTTGCCCAGCTCGGGCTCGAGTACGACACGGTCGACGTGAGCGTCGTCGACCGCTCGAACCGGAAGGAGCTCCTCGGCAACCTCAACCCGGGACTCCGCGCGCCGACGCTCGTGCTCGACGACGGCCGACCGCTCGCGGAGTCGAACGCGATCCTCTGGTACTTCGGCGACGGGACGCCGTACGTGCCGGATGATCCGTACGAGCGCGCGCAGGTGCTGCAGTGGATGTTCTTCGAGCAGAACTAACCACGAAGAACATGATGCTCCTCGACGACGCGCAGGTCTCCGGCAGCGGTTACAAAGTGCGCCGGCTCGCATAGCCGAGAGTCCATGCAAAAGCGCTGCAAACGGTGGGATGTGCGCCAGCGCTGCGCCAGTAGCCCCGTTTCGAACGACCGCTTTCGAAGATGGCCTCCGACTCACGAAGTAGGTGCCCATCACCCTCCCCCTCGCGAGGCGTTCCGTCGCTGGGGGCTGGTCGGGGGGACTCCGTCCGAGTTGGCCTAGCCCACCTCCTCCGCCGCCGCCAAAGGATTGGCGGTTCTCGTACTACCGGGCAACCGCCGCGTGAACCAGAACGAGATCACCGCGAGGAACGCGACCGCGAGCATCGATGTCTTCAACGCGTCGAGCTGGGCGTTGCCGTAGTCGGCCGTCACCGCGTCCGCCTCGGCCGGGGTTGCCCCGGCGTCGAGCAATGCTTGGTGGGCTTGCTCAGTCGTGACGATCGGGATCCCGCTCTCGGTGGCACTTGCGATCTGAGTCTTGACTTCCTCAGATAGAGCCGGGTTCTGCTCGATCCGGTTGTTGAATCCGTTCAGCAGCCCGAGCAGTAGGACGGAGCCGATCAGCGCCGTGCCGAGCGACGCACCGAGGTTCTGCGCAGTCCCTTGAAGCCCCCCGGCCTCGTTCGTCTGCTCTGGCGGTGCAGAGGACATGATCACGTTTCCGAGTTGCGACATGAGCAGCCCTGCGCCGATACCGAAGAAGACGAGCGACAGCGCGAAGGCCGTCCCATTCAGAGTCACGTCGATCGTCCCCACGAGGACAAGCGCCGCGACGGCCATCGCGGCGAGGCCGACCTGGACGACGGCCCGTGGCGCGAACCGCGCCGCCAGCCTCGGCCCCAGGAGTGCCGCCGCGAGCATCGAGATGGACATTGGGAAGAGCCGCTTGCCCGTCTGGAAGGCGTCGAAGCCGAGAACTACCTGGAGATACACGGGCAAAACGAAGAACGTCCCCATCAGGATCAGCTGCTGACCGCAGAGCGACGACAAGCCGCCGCGCAGGGCCTCGATCTTCAAGAGCGCCCGGTCAAGGAGAGTGCTCTCACCGCGCCGCTCCCGGCGCTCCTCCCAGGCCAGAAAGCAGCCAAGGACGACGAAGCCGCCGACGATCAGGAAAGGCACCACCGAGAAGCCGAATGGTGTGATCTCGTGCCCCGCGATCGTCGGTGCGTCGATCGGGTAGATCCAGCCCCAGGTGCTGCTCTTCAAGATCCCGAACACGATCAGCCCGAGTGCGACGGCTGAGAGCGCGGCTCCGCCGAGGTCGAGCTTCGGGGCGTGCTCTGGCTTGGGAGCGCGCTTCATAAGCCGGTGGACGATGAGGATCGCGATCACCACGACGACCTCGCCAACGAAGACGTACCGCCAGCTGAAGTAGGTTGTCACCCAACCGCCGATCAGTGGCCCCGCTGCGATCGCGGCACCCGCAGCGCCGCCGATCATCCCGTAGGCGAAGGCGCGCTCCTTGCCCTCGTAGTTGGCGGCGGTCAACGCGGCGATGGCAGGGATCACCAGTACCGCACCGATGCCTTCGATGAGCGACCAGCCGAAGAGCAGCGTTGCGAGGTTTGGGCTTATCGAGGTGATCGCCGACCCGGTTCCATACACCGCGAGGCCAAGGCCGAACGTTCGGTCGCGGCCCCAGATGTCGCCGAGCTTCGCGCCGACGAGCATGAACGCCGCCATCACGAGCGTGTACATCGTGATGGCGCTCTGCACGCCTGTGACCGTCGTGTCGAGGTCGGCCACGATCTGCGAGATCGAGACGTTCATGACGCTCGAATCCAGCACCATCACGAACTGGGCCGAGGCGAGGATCACCAGCGGGAGCCAGCGGCGCACCGACTGACTCTATAGAGCTATCTGCCGAAGCCCCGCGACCTGTTGGAGGCCGAGTACGCGCACCCTCCCCGCCCGAGGTGCCTAGACGCTGGGGACTGCTCGCGGGCGGCGTAAGCGCAAGTTTCCGCTGTCTCGCGCATCATCCGCAGTGAAACCACACCTCTGAGGGGAGGGAGACGCCACGATGAAGATGAAGCTACTTCTCACCGCCACGGTTGCCGCCGCCGTAGTCGTGTCGTCGGCGGTGGCGTCCCCACCGGCCGACAAGGGAAAGCCGAAGACCGGCGAAGGCTGCAAGCCAGCGATCGCTGTGATCCTAAAGGGAACGCTCACGGGCGCAGGTAGTCCGCTCGTTGTCAAAGTGACGACCGCGAACCATTGGGGCCGGGCCTATGTGGGAGGCTCCGACAAGTCGGTGGCGGTCAACTCGGATACGAAGGTTCGCGGCCAGGGCATGAAGTCCCTGAGCGAGCTGAAGTCCGGGTTCCGCGTCCTCATCCAGGCCCGCGTCTGCAAGGCCGATCTCGCGAACGGCGCAACTCCGGCGCTGACCGCGAGCAAGGTCATCGCTCACGATCCGAGCAAGACAGACGCGAACGAGAACGAGAACAAGGGCCAGGACAAGAACAAGGGCAAGGACAACAAGGACAAGGACGACGACGGCGACTGAGTAGGTTCGTTGGGGAAAGGCGATGCGCGACCAGAGTGGCGTGGCGATGCGGCTGCCGCGCCACTCGTTTCGTTTTCGTAGTGTCCGGGCGCGGCGTCGGTCGCAGTGCCTTCTCCCCCTACTGCGAACCCCTGAACTCCCCGACGCGCCCGACACCCTCCCCTCGCGAAACAAGTCGTGCGTGGGGCCTGTTCACGGGGAGCTGAGTTACTGCAGATCCACGTTCTTCTAAAGTCGCTCCTTCTCGGGCGTCAGCAACACGATTGGAATCGGTCGGGCGGTGCGATTCTGGTAGCGGGCGTACCCGGTATGCCTCTCCGTCACGAGCGGCCAGAGCCGGTCGTACTCGTCGTCGGTCGCTGCCCGCGCCGTCACCTTGGAGGTCGTCCGGCCGATCAGCACCCTCGCCCGAGGATCGTGCTGGAGGTTGAGCCACCATGCAGGCGGCAGGTCGGAGCCGCCGAAGGAGCCGATCACGACGAGGTTTGTGCCGTCTCGGAAGTAGGTGAGCGCGGCCGTGCGCAGTTTGCCGGATCTCCGCCCGGTCGTCGTCAGGAGAAGCACTGGCATCCCGGCAACGCGGCCGAGGAGACGCCCGCCGCTGATGCGATAGATCCCGCCCTGCGTGCGCGACATGGCACGAATGAAGAAGCGCCGCAGTCCTTCGCGGGTGTCGCTCAACTCGGCCACGGCCTTGCATCTTGGTGACCCAGCTCGCCTCCCGAAGGTGATCGAATGGAAGGCGTGAGTGACAGGAGTGAGACGAACCCGCGCTGGTGGGCCGTCCGCCCAGCGCAGAACCTGAAGCCCGCCACGTACCGCTGCCCGCTCTGCGGGAAGCACCTGCCCGCATTGAGCGAGCACATGCTGATTCTCCCGGAGGGCGACCCTGCAGGGCGACGCCACGCACACACTCGATGCGTGCTCGCCGCTCGGGAAGCGAATCGACTGCCGAGTCGGGATGAGTGGCGCTTGACCCAGCCCCGCACGCCGGGATTGCTCTCACGTCTGTTCCGGCGCGAGTAGGTCAACAGCGATTAGGGACTGCGATCAGCCTTCCGGCGCGCGTCGGCGGCGGAGACCCCCACCCCTCGCGAACAGGTTCCTCTGTGGGGGCCTGCTCTCGGGTTACGGCCTCGGTAGCGTCTCGTCGCGTTGATGGGAGGCTTAGTCGAGATCCGAGAGTTCCAGAAGCGCGACCTCGACGCGGTCGTCGAGTTTGCGCTTCGCGCATGGGATCCGGTCTTCGCCTCGTTGCGCGAGGTTCTCGGCGACCCGATCTTCTTTCGACTGAAGCCCGACTGGAAGGCCGCTCAGGCCGAGGAGGTGAAGGCCAGTTGCACGAACGACGAGCGAGACTCCTTTGTCGCGATCGTGGACGGTCGTCCGGTCGGGTTCGTCACCGTTGCCCTCAACGCCTTCAACGAGCGCATGGGGGTGATCGACATCATCGGGGTGGATCCTGACTTCCAGCGGCGGGGGATCGCCTCACAGCTCACGCGATACGCGCTCGACCACATGCGTCGGTGTGGGATGGACATCGCAGCCGTGGAAACCGGCGGCGATCCAGGTCACGCGCCCGCACGGGCGGCGTACGAGGCGCTCGGGTTCACGCCTCTCCCGAGTGCGCGGTACTTGAAGCTGCTCGACGAGTAGTCCGCTTCGCACCAGGACCCGGCAACAAGCTGGTCAACCTCCTGGTACGCTCCACCAACAGAAACCCCTGCTAGCGCGGGGTTTTCGGCGCCTCTGGCGGCGTTCTCGCGACGGTGTTGTGGTGACCGAAACCAGTGGTTGTGGTGACCCTACGGCAATCACACCGATCGCCGCCCCGCCGACGCTTCAACGCAGCTAGGCGCTCACTGCGCTAGGTTCGCGCCGGAGCCATCGAAGAAGGAGGTCCCATCATGTGGGTACGGGTCGCCACGTTCGAGGGCGGGGATACGGAGAAGCTCGACAAGCTCATGGATGAGCGCATGTCGTCGGGCGAGATGCCGCCGCCTGAAGGCATGCAAACCGTTCTCATCCTCGACGACAAGGACGCGAAGAAGCGGAAGTTCCTCGCCTTCTTTGACAGCCGCGGCGCACTCGAGGCCGCCGAGGCCGGATTCGACCGCCAGGGCGACACGATCCCGGAGGAGATCCGCGGCAAGCGGACGAGCGTGCACTTCTACGCCGTCCTGATCTTCGACGGCGACGTAGAGGCTGCGAAGGCCGCGCGTGTCAGCCTGCTCGAAGGATCTTCTGAATCGATCGACGCTGGCTTCGAGAAGACGCGCGGCGACACACTGCCGAAGGTTCGTGCGATCAACGGAAACGTCGGCGCGATCGGCCTCGCCGACCGCGACAACGGCCGCGTCTCGATGATCACGCTCTGGGACAGCGTGGACTCCATGCGCGCGAGCGCGCAGGAGGCCGATCAGCTGCGTGAGCGGACCGCCGACATGAGCGACCAGAAGATCGCGAACGTCGCACAGTACGACGTCTCGAGGGCACAGACGCTGGCGGGCGTACGCGCCTGAGCTTCAGCAGGGCCTGACTCGCAATGGGTCAGGCCCTGCTCGCTGGCTTTGCTCGCGGTCGTACGTCTCGTGTTGGTCGGACTTTGGCGTGGCGGAGCCGGAGCGGTTCGACCGGTGCGCCGGCTCAGCTAGCCGCGGGCCGCTCAAGGGCACTGCATGGGACGTGTGGCGCAGCGCGCGCCAGCGGCAAGGAGTTGAACCTTGAGCCATCGGTAGCGTGGGGGCGTGCTCCTCTACAACTCACCCGTCTCAGGCAACTGCTACAAGGTCCGACTCCTCCTGGCCCACCTCGGGATCGAGTACGAGACGGTCGAGATGTCGGTGACGGACAGGTCGAACCGCTCCGAGGTTCTCGGCGGTTTGAATCCTGCGCAGCGGGTCCCGACGCTCGTGCTCGACGACGGCCGACCGCTCGCGGAGTCGAACGCGATCCTCTGGTACTTCGGTGACGGGACCAAGTACGTGCCGACCGACCCGTATGAGCGCGCCCAGGTGCTTCAGTGGTGTTTCTTCGAGCAGTACTCGCACGAGCCGTACATCGCGGTCGTGCGGTTCTGGCTCGGGTACTCGGGGACGCCGGAGGCATTCCGCGAGCAGGTGCCGGTCAAGATGACGGGCGGCTACGCGGCGCTCGACGCGATGGAGCGGAACCTCGAGGGCAAGAGCTTCCTCGTCGGCGATCGCTACTCCGTCGCCGACATCGCGCTCTATGCGTACACGCACGTCGCGCACGAGGGCGAGTTCGATCTCGACCCGTACCCCGCGATCCGCGCCTGGCTCGACCGCGTGGCCGCTCAGCCGGGGCACGTTCCGATCGACGCCTGAGCACTAGAGTCGCGCGCATGACCGTTCGCGTGCGCTTCGCGCCGAGCCCCACGGGCTCGCTGCACGTGGGGAATGCGCTGACCGCCGTGATCAATCGTCGGTTCGCCGACGAGCGGCAGGGAGTCTGCCTCCTCCGGATCGACGATACGGATGCGTCGCGCTCGGTCGCGGGTGGGGAGGAGGCGCTCCTCGACGACCTCGCATGGCTCGGGCTCTCGTTCGAGGAAGGCCCGCTACGGCAGAGCGAGCGCGCTGCGGTGTACGCGTCCGCGGTCGGGCGGGCCTTCGAAGCGGGGGGGGTCGAACACGACGACGACGGTGCGCTGCGCCTCCGCGGAGGAGGGACCACGCTCCTCCGCGCCGACGGGACCGCGACCTATCAGCTCGCCTCGGTCGTCGACGACCTCGAGCTCGGGATCACGCACGTCATCCGTGGATCGGATCATCGCCCCAACCTCGACGTGCAGCAACGGATAGCGCGCGCCATCGGGAGTGAGCTGCCCGAGGTGATCCACCACGGCCTCGTGCTCGGTGAAGACGGGAAGAAGCTCTCCAAGCGGCACGGGCACTCCTCGGTCGCGGAGCTCCGCGAGGAGGGGTTCCCTCCCGCCGCGGTTCGCGCGTATCTCGACGAGCTCGGGCTTCCCGAGCACGACGTGCGCCTCGACGTGTCGCGGCTCCGCCGGCTCGCGATCGACGCGATCGCGGCGATGAGCGATCGGGATCTGGCCGAAGCGGCAGGGGCGCCGATCGAAGTCGTCCCGGTGCTGCGCGGCGCGCGGTCGCTGGTCGAGGCGCAGGACTACGCCCGTCTCGTGCTCGAGCCTGCTGCCGCCGAGCTCGATCCTGACGCCCGCCCGACGCTCGAGCGCTTCGTGGAGCTGCGTGAGGCTGCGCCGGAGATGCTCTCGGACGACGAGGCGCGATCGCTCGTTCGGGAGCTCAAGGCCGTCGGGGGAGACCTCAGGGCCGTGCGCCTCGCGCTCACGGGAGTCGGGAGGGGCCCGGAGCTCGCCGCCGTCCTCGCCACCGTCTCGCGGAGCGAGGCTCTGGAGCGCACCGCGCGCGCGATCGGCTGACGAGCGCCCGGCTACGATCGCCCGCATGCGGGTGCGCGACACGCTGACAGGCTCGCTCGCCGAGCTCCCCGAGCCTCCTGGTCCCATCGGCATGTACGTCTGCGGGCCGACCGTCTACCAGCGAGCGCACATCGGCAACGCGCGGCCGTTCGTCGTCTTCTCGTGGCTCGCGAGCTGGTTGCGCGAGAGCGGCTACGAGGTGACGTTCGTCCACAACGTCACGGACGTGAACGACCGGATCTACGAGGCCGCGCCCGGACGCAGCGCCGAGCTCGCCCGCGAGGCGACGCGCTGGTACCTCGAGGACACGGGCGACCTCGGTCTCGGGATGCCCGACGAGCTGCCGCTCGCGACGGAGTCGATCCCGGAGATCGTCGCGCTGATCGAGGAGCTCGTCGGCGCGGGCTTCGCGTACGCCGTCGAGGGCGACGTCTACTACCGCGTCTCCCGCTTCGCCGACTACGGCCGGCTCTCGGGCCAGCGCCCCGACCGGGTCGAGGAGCAGGAGCCGAACCCGCTGAAGGAGGATCCGCGCGACTTCGCGCTCTGGAAGGCGAACAAGGAGGGTGAGGACACCCGGTGGGACTCGCCCTGGGGGCGCGGTCGCCCGGGCTGGCACATCGAGTGCTCCGCGATGGCCGAGAAGGCGCTCGGACCCGAGTTCTGGATCCACGGCGGCGGGCTCGACCTCGTCTTCCCGCACCACGAGAACGAGATCGCGCAGTCGCAGGCCGTCGGCCGGCCGTTTGCGCGGATCTGGATGCACAACGGCATGCTCGAGCTGGCCGAGGAGAAGATGTCCAAGTCGCTCGGGAACGACGTCTCTCTCCGTCACGTCCTCGACGTCTGGGGCCGCGAGACGACGCTCGTCTACTTCCTGACCGGCCACTGGCACGGCCCGCTCGACTTCACGGACGAGGTGATGGAAGCTGCAGCGGCGCGTGCCGAGCGCTTCCGCGAGGTGTTTCGAAACCTCCACGAGCCGGCCGCGGAAGGCGCCTGGAAGCGGTTCGCCGCCGCGCTGGAGGACGACTTCAACACGCCGGCCGCGCTCGCCGTCATGCACGAGTGGCGTGACCACGATCTGCTCCGCCGCGCGCTCGGCATATTCGGCCTCGGCTCGCTCGCCGACGACGAGGGCGACCTGCCGGCGGAGATCGTCGACCTCGCGGAGCGGCGGGATGCAGCCCGCGCGGCGCGCGACTTCGAGGAGGCGGACCGCCTCCGCGCCGAGCTCGAGGCGGCGGGCTGGGAGGCACGCGACGAGCCCGGCGGCTACCGCCTCGTCCGGCGTCGGTGACGCGCGAGCTCGTCTACGGCCGCAACGCGGTCCGCGAGCTCTACCGCGGGCCGCGTGACGCCCTCGAGACGTGGGTGAGCGAACGCGCTTCGGCGCAGATCCCGTGGCTCGACGCCGGGCCGAGGCCACAGGTGAAGCCGGAGCGAGTGCTGAGCGAGGCGGCGGGCACGCGCGATCACCAGGGGGTCGTGGCGTGGTGCGAGCCGTTTCGGTACGCGGATGCGTGGGAGCTCGCGGCGACACCACAGGCGCTCCTCGCCTGCCTCGACCAGGTCACGGACCCGCACAACCTCGGAGCCGTGATCCGCAGCGCCGAGGGAGCGGGCGCGACCGGCGTCGTCGTTCCCGCCCATGGCTCCGCCCGGGTGACTCCGGCTGTGTGCCGTGCGTCGGCGGGGGCGGTGGAGCACCTCCCCGTGGCGGTCGTCCCCAACCTCGCTCGCTACCTCGCCGAGGTGAAGGGGCCGGATCTGTGGGCGTACGCCGCCGACCCCGAGGGCTCGCTGTCCGTGTGGGACGCCGACCTGAGCGGCGGCGTCGCGCTCGTCCTGGGAGCGGAGGGCCGTGGTGTGCGGCCGCTCGTCCGGAGGACGTGCGACGCGCTCGTCTCCATTCCGCTCGGCGGGCACGTCGGCTCGCTGAACGTGAGCGTCGCCGCCGCAATCCTCCTCTACGAGGCTCGGCGGCAGCGCCGTCAGGACGCACGTGGCTGACCCGACGCTGTACCTGTTCGACGGTCACAACCTGCTCCACGCGGGCGACTTCTCGGGTCATGCCGAGCTGATCGACACGCTCGCGAGCTTCGTCGCCGTGCGCGCTGCACGCGGCGTCGTGGTCTTCGACGGGGTCGGGGAGGAGCGGGAGATCGGGCCCCTCTCGGTTCGCTACGCGCCGCATGCCGACGACGTGCTCGAGCGACTCGCGGCGGAGCATCGCCTCGCCGAGCTCGTGTGCCTCGTATCCTCGGACGCGGCGGTGAGGGGCGTGTCGGGACAGGAGGTGCGAAAGCTCTCGTCGCGGCTCTTCCTCGCAGAGCTCGCGCCGGCGGAGCACACAGAGGTCGAGCAGCGGGGGGCGGGAGGTCGTGTGGGCGACAATCTCGATCCCGAGATCCGCGAGCGCCTCGAACGACTCAGGAGAGGCGAGCAGGGCTGAGTCGGAACGGCCCGGGACGACGAACGCCCCGCCGGTGCCGGGGCGTTCGCGTGGCCCTCGGGCAGCTCTACGCTGCGGCCCGCTGGGGAACCCGCTCGGCGGGGACGTCCGGCGACCGGTCGTGCTCGAGTCGGGGCAGCCACTCGAGCCAGCGCGGGAGATACCAGTTCCAGCGCCCGAGCAGCTTCATCGTGGAGGGCAGGAGAACGGCCCGTACGACGGTCGCGTCGATGAGGACGGCGGCTGCGAGCCCGATCCCCATCTCCTTCATGTCGATGATCGGCATCAGCGCGAAGACGCCGAAGACGAACACCATCACGACCGCGGCGCTCGTGACGACGCCGGCCGTGGTCTTGATCCCCTGCGCGACTGCCTTCTCGGTGTCGAGCCCACGGTCGTAGTACTCGCGGATCCGGCTCAGGATGAACACGTGGTAGTCCATCGAGAGGCCGAACAGGATCACGAAGAGGAACATCGGGAGCCAGGACGTGATCCCGCCGTTCGAGTTGAAGTCGAGCAGGTTCTCGCCCCAGCCCCACTGGAAGACGATCACGAGCAGCCCGTAGGCGGCGCCGACGGACAGCAGGTTCATGACGATCGCCTTGATCGGGATCACGAGTGAGCGGAACGAGACGAGCAGGAGCAGGAACGCGAACGCGAGGACGAACCCGAACACGAGCGGGGCCGCCGACTTCATCGCCTCGTTCCAGTCGTGCGACGCCGCCGTGTCGCCGGTGACTGCGTACTCGACGCCGTCGACGGCGCCGACGGTCTCCGGCAGGATCTCGTCGCGGAGCGTCGCGAGGGCCGCGTTCGACCTCGTGTCGGTGCCGTTCCCGACGAGCGGGATCGACACCCGGATTACGGAGCGGTCGGGCGCGACGTCCGTGTGGATCGGCTGGAGCGCCTGACCCGAGGCGAGAGCCTTCCGCTCGAGGTCGGACAGCGCCTTCTGAATCCTCGGATCCTGCGGGTCGGCCTTGATCGCGACGATCGCGGGAGTCGCGCCGCCCGGGAAGGCGTCCTGGACGCGGTTCAGCGCCCGGACCTCCTTCATCGACTTCGGCAGCGCGTCGAAGCCCGAGATCGCCGTGTGCAGGTGCAGGGCCGGAAGCGCGAGCGCCACGAGGACACCTGCCGACGCAGTGGCCGACACCAGCGGCCGGGCGAGGACGCGGTCGAGGATCGCGCCCCAGACGCGGCTCTCGCCGTCGTCCCGCCGGAGCCGCTTGAGGAACGGCACCTGCACCTTGTCGACCCGGTCTCCGAGCCACGACAGGACCGCGGGCAGCACCGTCAGCGAGCCGATCATCGCCACGGCGACGACCAGCATCGTCCCGATCGCGAACGACATGAACGTCTTGTCGCCCGAGAAGAACATCCCGGCCATCGCGATCATGACCGTGAAGCCGGAGATGAGCACTGCCCGCCCGGACGTGGCTGCGGCGGCCTCGAGAGCGGCCGACTCGCTCCGTCCGGCCCGCCGCTCGTCACGCTCGCGGCGGATGTAGAAGAGCGAGTAGTCGACCCCGACGGCGAGCCCGATCAGCAGGATCACCTCGGAGATCGACTGGTCCATCGGGACGATCTGGCTGGGCAGTGCGACGAGCCCCATGGTCGCGAACACGGACGTGAGCGCGAGCAGCAGAGGCACCATCGCTCCCACGAGCGACCCGAACACGAGCAGCAGGATGGCGAGCGTGAGGGGGATCGAGATCAGGCCCGCCCGCGCGAGCTGCGAATTGAACATGGAATCGAGCGCCTTCCCGGTGGACGCCGAGCCGGCCTCTCCGACGTAGAAGTCGGGATGCGCCTTCTGGACGTTCGCCGTAGAGGCGGTGATCTTGTCGATGTAGGCCGTGGCCTCGTCGTACGAGCCCTTCGGGCTGAACTGGATCAACGCGGAGTGGCCGTCCGGAGAGATCTGGCCGTCGTTGGCCGCGACGAGCGGCGACCGGAGCTTGGTGACCTGGGGGAACCGGTCGAGGCTCGTGATCGCGTGGTCGACGACCGCCCTGAAGGCGGGATCCTTCACCGTCTGCGTCTGCGACTGGACGAGCACGTACTCCATCTGCTCGTCGAGCTTGAAGCCGGCGTCGCGGATCATGTGGTCGGCCGTGCGCGCCTGACCGACGTTCGTGTCGTTCTGGTCGATGGTCTTCATGCCCACCGCGCTGCCGATGGCAAACGCGGCGGCGACGAACGCAAGCCAGCCGAAGATCGCAGTCTTGCGGTGGCCTGCGCTCCAGCGGCCCATGCGGGCCGCGAGGTTCGTGCTGTGCTTGAGCGGCGACATCTCGGCGTCCTTTCGAAGCTCGAGTTGACTCCCCCACGCTGTCACCGGCAGCCGTCCTGGACAGTGCGGCGTCCAGGCGTCTTGGGGGTGCGGATAGCCGCACCGTCCTCTTCCGCAGATCGGCAACCCGCTCACGCGGGTTGCCGATCGCGAAGATCCCTGAAGCGCGGCGGCCGAGCCGCCGCGACGTGCTCTTTCCGCAGATCGGCCAACCCACTCGCGCGGGTTTGCCGATCGCGAAGATCCCTGAAGCGCGGCGGCCCAGCCGCCGCGACGCCCGCCTCTCATGGCTGGCCGGCTCGGTTCGGGAGCGATCGTGCGGGTGGATGTCAGCTTCGGAGCGAGGCGAGAACGGCGAGCACGCGGCGGTGGTCGTCCGTGCTCGCCGGCAACCCGAGCTTGGAGAAGATGCTCGTCACGTGCTTCTCGACGGCGCGGAGCGTGATGAAGAGCCGATCCGCGACCGCCTGGTTCGACCGGCCCTCGGCCATGAGCGCCAGGACCTCCCGTTCCCGCGGCGTCAGGTCGGCGAGCGGATCGTCCCGGCGCTGGCGGCCGACGAGCTGGCTGACGACCTCGGGATCGAGCGCGGAGCCTCCCTCCGCGACGCGCTTCACCGCCGCCGCGAACTGCTCGACATCCGCGACGCGGTCCTTGAGCAGATAGCCGATGCTCTCGGCGCTCTCCGAGAGCAGCTCCAGCGCGTAGTCGGCCTCGACGTACTGGGAGAGGACGAGGACGCCGGTGCCCGGGAAACGCTCTCGGATCTCACGGGCTGCGCGGAGGCCCTCGTCGGTGTGGCTCGGCGGCATGCGGATGTCCACGACCGCGACGCTCGGTTTGTGCATGGCTACGTGGCGGAGCAAATCCTCGGCGTTCCCCGATTGCGCGACCACCTCGAACCCCACGTCCGCGAGCAGGCGCGCGATGCCCTCGCGGAGGAGGACGCTGTCGTCGGCGAGGACGACCGTGACGTCGCTGCCGAGCGTCGAGCTCGAGTTCCGGAGCGAGGGAAAGTCGCGCGGGAGGTCGTCGGCGACGAGCTGGTGGATGCGTTCCGGCTCCTCCAATCCCTGGATGCGGTGAGAGCCGAGGTCGACCGCGGTGACGCTGTCGATGAGCGCCAGCGTCTCGGTCGAGAGGAGGATCTGCCCGCCGTGACCCGCGTTCGCGATCCGTGCGGCACGGACGATGTCGATCCCCGTGTAGCCCTCGTCGCCGAAGGACGGTGTGCCCGTGTGCAGCCCGATCCGCACGCGCACGCTCACGTCCTCCGGCCAGTCCTCGTCCCGGAGGGCGCGCTGCGCCGCGAGCGCGGATACCGCGGCCGGCTGCGCGGCGGAGAACGCTGCGAGGAACTCGTCGCCGACGGCGTCGACCGTCTCGCCGCCCTGGGCACGGGTCGCGGATTCGAGCAATGCTCTGATGCGGCGGAGGGTCGCCGGATAGTCGAGACGCGCATTCTGCTGCATCCCGGTCGATCCCTCGACGTCCGCGAGGAAGAACGTGACGGTTCCAGTGGGGAGGCTCACGAAGCGCGAGTCTACGGAGACGGGCCTACGCGAAGAGTGCGGTTTGCCCTACTCCGCCGACGAGAGCTCCGGAAGCGGGATCTCGGCTCGGATCCGCGTCCCGGCACCCTCGGGGCTGTCGACCGAGAGGACGCCGTCGAGCGCGGCAACGCGGTCGGCAAGGCCCCGCAGGCCAGATCCACGCTCGGGATCGGCGCCGCCGATGCCGTCGTCAGCGACGGTGACGGTCAGCCGGCCGTCGTCGCGTGCCACCGACACGAGAGCGGACGACGCACCTCCGTACTTGACGACGTTGGTCAGCGCCTCCGCGACGACGTAGTACGCGGCCGCCTCCACCGCTGGGGCGACGCGCTCGTCGGGCGTCTCGAGCTCGACCGGGATCGCGGCACGCCCGACGAGCGCCTCGAGGGCGGGGCGGAGGCCGCGGTCGGTGAGGATCGCCGGGTGGATCCCGCGCGCGAGCTCGCGGAGCTCGTCGAGCGCGAGCGCGAGCTCTTCGCGCGATCCGCGGACGAGCGCCGACGCCTCGTCAGGCTGCTCGAGGAGCTTCGACTCTGCGAGACGCAGCGCCACCGAGATCGCGACCAGGCGCTGCTGGGCGCCGTCGTGGAGATTGCGCTCGAGCCGGCGGCGCGCGCGTTCCTCCGCCTCGAGGATGCGAGCGCGGGAAGCGCGCAACTCTTCTTCCTGGCGCTTGCGATCGGTGATGTCGCTCAAGACGGCCATCGTCCCGACGACGGCGCCCGATGCGTCACGCAGCGGAGCGGCGGAGATGTCGACGTCGATCGGCCGCCCGTCGCGGTGCATGCGGACCGTCTCGAAACCGGCGTAGCCGTGGCCTGCGGACTCGCTCGCGCTCAGCTCCCGGAACTCCTCCTCTCGATCTTCGGGGATCGTGAGCGGCGGCTTCCCGAGCACCTCGTCGGCCGACCAGCCGAAGATGCGCTCCGCGGCGGGGTTCCAGAGGCTCACGCGGTCGTCGAGGCCGATCTCCATGATCGCCAGAGGAGCGCTCTCGATGACGGCGCGGAAGCGCTCCTCGCCGGCCCGAATCTCTTCCTCACGCCGCTTGCGCTCGGTCACGTCCACGCCGCGAACGAGGAAGAGCGTCCGCTCGTCGAGCTTCGGGAGCGCGACGCACGTCCAGGCGATAAGCAGGTGCTCTCCCGATGCGGTGACCCAGTGGTGGTCGTGGTCGCCGAGCGGCTCCCCGCCTGCGACTCGCTGGACGATCCCTCGCACCTCGCCCGCGTCCTCCGCGGCGACGAAACGCTCCCAGAACACCTCGCCCTCGATCTCGTCGGATGTCCATCCGAGCCGTCGCTGGAACGTCTTGTTCGCTCCTCGGTCCGTGACGCGGCCGTCCTCGTCGATCACACAGAGAAGACTCGGGACGTTGTTCGCGATCGCGTCGAGGAAGGCGCGGTCGCGCTCGTGCTCGGTGATGTCGAGACCCCCCGCGACGATGCTGACCACGTTTCCTTCCTCGTCGAGGACCGGCGCGCTCCGCCAGTAGATGATGTGCTCCTCGCCGCGGGCGTTGGTGAAGCGGTTGACGTACTCCGCAGGCTTGTGATCCGGTGCCGCTTCCTCGAAGCGTCCGATCATCCCCTCGCGTTCGTCCGGTTCGAGGAAGACGTCCCAGAAGTGCCTCCCGCGTACGTCCGTCGGGTCCGAGAAGCCACTCGCGTCGAGCGTCGCCAGATTCAGCTTGACGATCCGCGCCTCCAGGTCGATGTTGACCAGGAGGCTCGGCATCGTGTCGGTGAGGGTCTGGACGAGCCGCGCTTCCGCTCGGAGCTCCGCGTGCAGGCGTCCGTTCTGGATCGCGATGCCTGCGGCTGCGGTGACGCCGTCGACGAGCTCTCCGGATTCGTCCAGTGCGGGATCGTGAACGACTGCCGCCACGGGCAGCCCTGCCCGCTCGACGTAGGTCACCGCGCGCTCGAACGTCGTCGTCGGCTCGCTGACGTGGTTCCCCTGCGCGTCTACCCACTCGGCCGCTCCCGGGCGCCGGTAGACGATATCCACGGTCGGGTCGCCGAGGACGTCTGCAAGGGCATCGCGAAGGGCAACGCCACGCTCGAGTGCGAGCATCAGGTCCGTGGCCGAGGAGCGGGCGAGCTTCGTCCGCAGGACGCCGATGAGGAACGCGACCGGGATCGCGGCGAAGGCCGCCAGGAAGATCGGTGAGATCGCGTCGGCCGCCCCGGAGACGATCGCATCGGCGAGGCCGGAGACGACGATCGCCGTGAGGAACGCGGCGAGCGCGAGCAGGACGGGCCACATCGTCCGGCGCAACGCAGGTGTGGCGTGGCGCAGGCGGCGGACGAGGAAGTATCCGACGAGCAGCGCGAGGGCGACGCCGACGAGCGTGCCGACCGTGTCGAGCGCGTCGCCGAGTCGCGGCGCGTCCACCACGTTGAGCGGGTTGGCCGGACACGCGTCGCAGGACGACATCGGCGTCGGGTCGACGAGGACGACCGAGAGCGTCACCGCACCGCCTGCGGCGACGACGATCCAGGGGATGGTCGATTCGAGTCGCGACGCGAAGCGACCCGTCGGATACACGAGCGCCAGCGCGGCCACGGGCCCCCAGACGAAGGACCCGAGGAGCATCCCGACGATGAACACCCACTGGTTGTCGGACTCCGTCAGCGCTCCCAGGAACCACACGTAGCCGACTGCGGCCATGTACATCCCCGTGTTGTTCTCCGGCCTGCGCACGAGGGCGACGAGGCCCGAGACGACGAACGCGATGCCGGCGGTGAGGGCGAGCGCGGTGTTCGTCCATTTGCTCGTGTCGTGATCGCTCGTCGCGATGAGGGCGATCGCGACGGCCGCCTCGACGACGAGCAGCGCGAGCCCGAGCGCGAGCGTGACCCGGCTCAAGCGAGAAGAGCCGCGACCGCCTCGGCCGACAGCTCGTCCTTGAGGAGGAAGCCGCGCGCGCAGGATGTCTCGACCTGGTCGCCGTAGTCCGCGAGCTCACGGCTCGAGACGAGGATCAGGTCCGGCTTCGCGCCGTTCCAGCCGTCGAGCAGGCGGCAGATGTCGAAGCCGTTCATGTCTGGGAGTTGGATGTCGAGCAGGACGACGTCGGGCCGGAGATCCTTGGTTGCAGCGATCGCGGCTTCCCCGTCCTGCGCTTCGCCGACGACTTCGTACCCGCCGGCCTCGAGCGTCGCGCGAGCAGACGCCCGAAAGCTCGGGTGGTCGTCCACGATGAGGACGGTTGTCGGTGCCATCGCTAGCGATGGTGGCAGACCGCACGCGAGCGCGCAGTGGGGTGAACCGTACCGCCGCACGAACAGATGTTCTTAGCATTCTGCACTTCTCGCAAACCCCTTGTAACGCCTGCAAGATGGTGCTAGGTTCTCCCTCAACTTCAACGTGAGGGTTGGACGACGGGGCGCAGGCGAGCCTCGCGCGAGAACCCTTTCCACCAACGGGACCTACCGGGGGTATGGCATGTCGGCTCGCACCGCACTAGCACCGAGAAGCGCTCAGAAGGCTCAACGAGAGCTCGAGGACCTGCAGCTCGTGCTCAAGGCGCGAAACGGGCGCCAGGAGGCGCTCGACGAGCTCCTCCGTCGGTACGCCGGTTTCGTTCGGCTGAAGGCGAGCTCGTACTTCCTCGCCGGCGGCGACGGCGACGACCTCGTCCAGGAGGGGATGATCGGCCTGTACAAGGCCGTGCGCGACTTCCGGCCGGACAAGGAGACCTCGTTCCGGAGCTTCGCCGAGATCTGCGTCACGCGTCAGATCATCACCGCGATCAAGAGCGCCACCCGCTTCAAGCACGGCCCGCTCAACACCTACGTCTCGTTCAGCCACACGCCCGCCGGACAGGAGTCCGATAGCGACTGCACCCTCGGCGACGCGCTCCCGGGGCCGAGCGTCGACGATCCGTCGGTCTGCGTCATCTCGACGGAGGAGCTCGAGAGCCTCGTCTTCTGCCTCGGGACCGGCCTCTCGAGCCTCGAGTCGGATGCTCTCAGGCTGTACCTCGAGGGCAACTCCTACGAGGACATGGCCGACGAGCTCTTGTGCGACACGAAGACGATCGACAACGCGCTCCAGCGGGTCAAGCGGAAGATCGTCGCGCACCAGAAGACGCGCGAAGTGCTCGCGTAGCGACGGCGACGGCGCCGAGCCCGCGGGAAAGCGGAGAGCCGGAGGTGGGACTCGAACCCACGGCATCCGCTTTACAAGAGCGGTGCTCTACCAGCTGAGCTACTCCGGCGCTCGCCGGATCGTAGACGCAGTCTCGTGACGGCACGCCCCTCCGCCGAGTGGCTTTCGGCCGCTACCTGTGCATAATCGCGCGGTGTCGGTGACCGGGACGCAGGCGGAGAGGATCGCGGAGGACCGTGCGCGCTACGTCGCGCAAGGCGCCACCACTCCACGTCTCGTGGTCGGGCACGCCGAAGGCGCGCGGATCACCGACGTCGACGGGCGATCGTTCATCGACTTCGCCGGCGGGATCGGCTGTCAGAACACGGGCCACCGGCACCCGGCGGTCGTCGAGGCGATCAAGGAGCAGGCCGACCGCTACCTGCACCAGTGCTTCATCGTCGGCACCTACGAGCCGTACGTCGCAGTGTGTCGCCGGCTCGCCGAGCTCTCGCCGTGCGTGGGTGAGGAGCAGCGGTCGCTGCTCGTCAACTCGGGGGCGGAGGCAGTCGAGAACGCGGTCAAGATCGCGCGGGTCGCGACCGGCCGCCAGGCGATCGTCGTCTTCGACTACGCGTTCCACGGGCGCACGCTGCTCGCGATGACGATGACGAGCAAGGTCAAGCCGTACAAGGCCGGCTTCGGCCCGTTCGCGCCCGAGGTCTACCGGGTGCCCGCTCCCTACCCTTACCACGGAGTGTCGTCGGACGGCGCGATCGCCGCGCTCGAGCATCTGTTCAAGGCGGATGTGGACCCGGCGACAGTCGCCTGCGTCGTGCTCGAGCCGGTCCAGGGCGAGGGCGGGTTCGTCGTCATGCCGCCCGACTATCCCGCACGACTGCAGGAGCTCTGCCGCGCCCACGGGATCCTCTACGTCGACGACGAGGTGCAGGCCGGCGTCGGCCGCACCGGGCGCATGTGGGCGATCGAGCACTACGACGGCGTCGAGCCCGACCTGCTCGTCTCCGGCAAGTCGATCGGCGGCGGCCTCCCACTCGCGGGCGTGACCGGCCGGGCGGAGATCGTGGACGCGGTGCCGCCCGGAGGCCTCGGGGGCACGTTCGGCGGGAATCCGCTCTCGTGCGCCGCGAGCGCGGTCGTCCTCGACACCGTCTCCGACGAGGCGTTTCTCGCGCAGGCGCGAGAGCTCGGGGAGACGCTTCGCGCTCGGCTGGACGACATCGCCTCGCGCCACGACGACATCGGTGAGGTACGCGGGCTCGGTCCGATGCTCGCCTTCGAGTTCGAGAAGCGGACTGCGGACCGGGCGTCCGCCGTCATCGCGGCCGCGTTCGAGCGCGGTCTCGTGCTCCTCTCGTGCGGCCTGTACGGGAACGTGATCCGTCTCCTCCCGCCGCTGACCATCGCTCCCGAGGAGCTCGACGAGGGTCTCGCGATCCTGGAGGAGTCGCTTGCGGCTTGACGGCGTCCCGGACATCCGTGTCACCGGTCTGACCAAACGGTACGGGGCAGTCACCGCGGTCGACGCGATCGATCTCGAGATCGACCACGGCGAGTTCTTCACCCTGCTCGGCCCGTCGGGGTCGGGGAAGACGACGACGCTTCGCATGGTTGCGGGCTTCGAGCGGCCGGACGGCGGCACCATCCAGCTCGCGGGCGAGGACGTCTCCCGGCTCCCGCCGTACGAACGGCCGGTGAACACGGTCTTCCAGGACTACGCGCTCTTCCCGCACATGACGGTGCAGGAGAACGTGGAGTACGGGCTGATGGTGAAGAGAGTGAAGAGGGGCGACCGGCGGGCGCGTGCCTCGAGCGCGCTCGACCTGGTGCGCCTGACCGGATACGGCGAGCGGAAGCCGTCGCAGCTCTCGGGGGGGCAGCGGCAGCGCGTCGCGCTCGCCCGCGCGATCGTCAACCAGCCGCAGGTGCTCCTCCTCGACGAGCCGCTCGGCGCGCTCGATCTGAAGCTGCGTCAGCAGCTGCAGATCGAGCTCAAGCAGATCCAGGGCGAGCTCGGGATGACGTTCGTCTACGTCACGCACGACCAGGAGGAGGCGCTGACGATGTCCGACCGGATCGCCGTCTTCAACGAAGGGAGGATCGAGCAGACCGGCACGCCGGCCGAGATGTACGAGCACCCGGAGACCGAGTTCGTCGCGGGGTTCATCGGGACGTCGAACGTGCTCGACCGTGGAGGACGCAGGTTCACCGTCAGGCCCGAGAAGATCCGCGTCCTGCCTCGAGACGCGCCGGAGGGAGAGCCGGGCGTCGTCCGCGCGGCCGTCTATCTGGGCGCCGCCACCCGTTTCACCGTCGGGCTCGACGGCGGGGGCGAGCTCGTCGCGCTGCAGCAGAACCTGGAAGTGTCGTCGTCGGATGTTCGTGCGATGGAGGGCCAGCACGTCCGCCTGGCGTGGCGGCCGGACGTGGAGTTCACGATCAAGGAGGAGAGGTGAGGAAGCGAATCCGTTTGTGGCATCTCGCGCTCGGCGGCCTCGTCGTGGCGCTCGCGGTGCCGGCCGGAGGCGTGTCGAAGACGAATGCAAATGCGCTCCCGACGAAGATCGGCAAGGGCGAGGGCGCGCTCAGCGTGGTCGAGTGGGGTGCCTACACGGACCCGAGCTTCGCGAAGAAGTTCGAGAAGCAGACCGGGTGCATCATCAAGCGCAAGGACGCCGGCTCATCGAACGAGATGTTCAACATCATCCACGGCGGTGGAGGCGGCGGCGGGGGTCAGTACGACCTCGTGTCTGCTTCGGGGGACGCAAGCCTGCGCCTGATCTACGCCGGCGACGTCGTCCCGGTGAACGTCAAGCTGATTCCTTCATGGAAGGACTTCCTGCCGGCGTTCAAGTCGCCTCCCCACAACACGGTCAAGGGCGTGCACTACGGCGTCTCCCTCCAGTGGGGGCCGAACACGCTCATCTACAACACCAAGAAGGTGAAGCCGGCGCCGACGAGCTGGTCGGCGATCTACAGCCCGAAGTACAAGGGCAAGATCACCGTCCCGAACAACCCGATCCAGATCGCCGACGCGGCCCTGTACCTGATGAAGACGAAGAAGTCACTCGGGATCAAGGACCCGTACGAGCTCACGAAGCCGCAGTTCGACGCGGCCGTCTCGCTGCTCAAGAAGCAGAAGCAGCTTCTGAAGCGGTACTGGCTCTTCCCGGCGGACAACATCAAGGACTACAAGACTGGTGACTCCGTCATCGGAGCGACCTGGCCGTATCAGACGCTGCAGCTACAGGCAGCCAAGGTCCCCGTCAAGGAGATCATCCCGAAGGAGGGCGTCACCGGCTGGGCGGACACGTGGATGCTCACGAAGCGGGCGCCCCATCCGAACTGCGCGTACAAGTGGATGGCGTACGCCGCCACGCCCCAGGTGCAGGCACAGCAGGCACTCGTCTTCGGTGAGACGCCTGTCAATCCGAAGGCATGCCCGTACATGGACAAGATCCAGAAGGGATCCTGCGCCGGGTACCACCTGAACGCGCCGGCGTCGTATGCGAAGTCGATCCGCTTCTGGAAGACGCCGATCTCGACCTGCGGCTGGGGCGGCCGCACGGATTGCATGGACCAGCAGGCGTGGAACAACGCCTGGGCGTCGATCACCGGCTGACCTAGCTTGGCGGTCGATGCGGCACGCGGAGCGGGCTCCCTCCGGGGAGCCCGCCTTCGCCTCTCGGGGATCTTCTGGCGGCGGCCGTGGCTGAAGCTCCTCGCGCTGCTCGCGCTGCCGGTTGGCGCGTTCGTCGCCGTCTACGCCGCATCGCTCGGGGCGATGCTCGTCTCGTCCTTCTGGACGAGCGACTCGTTCACCGCGGAGATCGTCCATACGTGGACGCTCGACCAGTACCGGACGATCTTCGATCTCGGCGACCCGACGTACATCCGCATCGCGCTCAGGACGATCGCGATGGCCGCTGCGGTAACGGTCACCGATGCGATCCTCGCGTTTCCGCTGGCCTTCTTCATGGCGAAGGTCGCGGGTCCGCGAACGCGCGCGCTCCTCTTCGTCCTCGTGTTGCTGCCGCTCTGGTCGAGCTACCTCGTCCGGATCTACTCGTGGACGACGATCCTCTCGGCGAGCGGGCCGCTCAACTGGGCGCTGAACGGGCTCGGCCTGCCGGATGCGCAGCTTGCGTTCACGAACACCGCGATGTGGATCGTCTTCTCGTACGTCTGGCTGCCGTTCATGATCCTGCCGACCTACGCGGCACTCGAGCGGATCCCGGAAAGCCTCTTCGAGGCCTCGCACGATCTCGGCGCGCGTGGGCCGCGAACTTTCCGCAGCGTCGTCGTCCCGCTCGCCTTCCCGGGCGTCGTCGCCGGATCCATCTTCACCTTCTCGCTGACGCTGGGCGACTACATCACGCCGCTCCTCGTCGGTGGCCCGGGCTCGACCCTGATCGGGAACATCGTGTCCGAGCAGAGTGCCTCGAACCTCACGTTCGCAGCCGCCTACGCGATGGTTCCGGTGGCCGTCATGGCCGCATACATCTGGATCGCGCGTCGGCTCGGGGCGTTCGAGGCGCTGTGATGGAGTCGCGCGCGGCACGCATCGGGCTCGGGGTCTGGACGGCGCTCGTCGTCGCGTTCCTCTGGATCCCACTCGTGATCATCGCGCTGTACGCGTTCAACGCCTCGCCGATCCAGAGCTGGCCGATCTCCAACTGGTCGACGCACTGGTTCAGCGTCGCGTGGCACGACCCGTTCCTGCGTTCCTCGCTCTGGCTCTCCGTCAAGGTCGGTGTCGCGGCGACGGCGATCGCGCTCGCGCTCGGGACGATGGCGTCGTTCGCGATCCATCGCTTCTCGTTTTTCGGCCGCGACTCCGTCTCGTTCCTGCTCCTGCTCCCGATCGCCCTCCCCGGGATCATCACCGGGATGGCGCTCAACTCGTTCTTCTCCTTCGCCGGCGTGCAGTTCTCGATCTGGACGATCATCGTCGGTCACGCGACCTTCTGTGTCGTGGTCGTCTACAACAACGTGCTCGCCCGACTTCGCCGGACGTCGCCGTCGTTGATCGAGGCGTCGATGGATCTCGGGGCCGACGGGTGGCAGACGTTCCGCTTCGTGACGTGGCCGACGCTCTCGACGGCGCTTGTCGCGGGCGGGTTGCTCGCCTTCGCGCTCTCGTTCGACGAGGTGATCGTGACTACCTTCACCGCCGGCGCCCAGACGACGCTTCCGATCTTCATCCTCGACAACCTGCGGCAGGGTCAGCAGCTGCCGATCGTGAACGTGGTCGCGTTCACGATCATCCTGCTCACGATCATCCCGGTCTGGGTGTCGCAGCGGCTTACGACGGCAGGCGACGGACCGGCCGTCGGGCGAGCGGCCGCCGTGACGGCGCAGACCGAGTAGCGATCAGGGCTCGGTGGCGACGAGCCCGACCGGGCACGAGACGCCGGTGCCACCGAGACCGCAGTAGCCGTTCGGGTTCGCGGCCAGGTACTGCTGGTGGTAGTCCTCGGCGTAGTAGAAGGGGCCCGCCTCGGCGATCTCGGTGGTGATCTCGCCGTACCCGGCGCGCGAGAGCTCCTCCTGGAAGCGGGCGCGCGAGGCGAGCGCCGCTTCCTGCTGCGCGGGGCTCGTCCAGTAGATCGCCGACCGGTACTGCGTGCCGACGTCGTTGCCCTGTCGCATGCCCTGGGTCGGGTCGTGGCCCTCCCAGAAGACGCGGAGCAGCTCGTCGTAGCTCGTCTGCTCCGGGTGGAAGACGGCGAGGACAACCTCCGCGTGGCCCGTCGTCCCGGAGCAGACCTCGCGGTAGGACGGGTTGGGAGTCGAGCCGCCTGCGTATCCCGCGGCGGTGGTGTACACGCCGGGCGCCTGCCAGAACATCCGCTCGGCGCCCCAGAAGCAGCCCATGCCGAAGATCGCGCGCTCGGTCCCCTCGGGGAACGGCGGGACGAGCGGGGTCCCGAGGACGAGGTGCCGCTCCGGGACGGCGATCGGCTCGACGCGTCCGGGGAGCGCGTTCTCGGGCGAGGGCATCTCCATCTTCTTGCGGAAGAGGCTGACCACGGTCGGTGAAGGATGGC
>CAVPSC010000004.1:0-1890473 GCA_963708265.1 uncultured Actinomycetes bacterium
AGACGGAGCGCGGCGCGCGACGGCGTCCTGGTCCGTGGTCGAGCGCCCCCACCCGCGATCGAACCTGCCGCGGAGACCGCCGCCCCGATGATCGGGGCCTCGTTCCTGCAAACTTGCCGCGAGCCGTCTAGGCTCACGCGCCCTCAACTCGACATGGCTACGCCGAAACTCCTCTATGTCGTCGGGGCGAGGCCGAACTTCGTGAAGATGGCCCCCGTCGTCTCCGCGCTCGGCCGCCGACTTCCGGACAGCAGACACGTCCTGGTGCACACGGGGCAGCACTACGCACCGGAGCTCTCGGAGGTGTTCCTCGCGCAACTCGGGCTTCCTGAGCCCACGCATCGGCTCGACATCGGTTCCGGTTCGCACGCGGAGCAGACCGCGCGGGCGCTGGAACGACTGGAGACGGTCGCCCTGGAGGAGCGACCCGACTTCGGGCTCGTGGGCGGGGACGTCAACTCGACTCTCGCCGCGGCGCTCGTGTTCGCGAAGCTCGGGGTTCCGTACGGGCACGTCGAAGCGGGGCTTCGCAGCTTCGATCGCTCGATGCCCGAGGAGGTCAACCGCATCGTCGCTGACGAGTTCTCCGACCTCCTGTTCGCGCATTCGGACGACGCGGTCGAGAACTTGCTCGCGGAGGGCATCGCCGGCGACCGCGTGCACCTCGTCGGGAACACGATGATCGACACGCTCCGCCGGCTCGAGCCGACCTTTCGAGCTCTGGGCTATGCGGCGAGCCTCGACCTGCCCCGGGGACGGTTCGTCCTCGTGACGCTCCATCGCCCTGCTCTCGTCGACGGGGGGCTCCTCGAGGACGTGCTCGCGCAGCTCCAGCGACTCGCGGAGCGCGTTCCTGTCGTCTTTCCGGTGCACCCGAGGACGCGAGCACGCATTCCTTCTCCGGAGACCTACACGAACGTCCGCTTCCTTCCTCCCATCGGTTACCTCGAGTTCCTTTCGCTCGAGTCGGATGCGGCTGCCGTCCTCACTGATTCCGGAGGCGTGCAGGAGGAGACCACCTACCTCGGGATTCCGTGCTTCACGCTGCGCGCGTCGACGGAACGGCCGGTGACGACGCGGCTCGGGACCAACGTCGTCCTCGGGCTCGACGCATCCCGGGTCGGCGAGATCGCGGACGCTCTCGAAGGCGAGCGGCGTCCGCACGAGATCCCACCGCTCTGGGATGGGCGGGCGGCAGAGCGGATCGCGGACATCGTCGTCGACAGGCTGTCGTGATCGACCTCCACACCCACGTGCTTCCGGGTTTGGACGACGGCGCACGTACGCTCGGCGACTCGCTCGAGATGGCTCGTGCATTCGTCGCCGAGGGAGTCACCGAGATCGCGGCCACGCCACACGTTCGCGCCGACTACCCGACGAGCGCCGACGCCATGCTCGATGGACTCGATCGGCTCCGGCACGCCTTCGAGGATGAGTCCGTACCGCTCGTCGTCCATGCCGGCGCCGAGCTCGACGTCGAATGGATGGCTCGAATGGACGACGCCGAGATCGCCCGCCTCACGCTCGCCGGCGGAGGCCGTTACGTCCTCGTCGAAACGCCATATCGCGGCTGGCCGAGCGAGCTGGTCGAGCAGCTACTCCGTCTCCGGCGGGCGGCCATCACGCCCGTGCTCGCCCATCCCGAGCGGAATGCCGTGGTGCAGGCGAGACCGTCGCTGCTCGAGCCGCTCGTGCGCGGCGGCACGCTCGTGCAGGTGACGGCGGCATCGCTCGACGGAAGGCTCGGACGCCGCACCTCCGAGACCGCGCAGCGGCTGGTCGCCGCGAACCTCGTCCATCTCATCGCGAGCGACGCCCACACGCCCGACGTGCGCGAGGCGGGGATGCGCGCCGCGCTGGACGCGCTGCACGACGATCGGCTCGCTCTTTGGCTCGCGCTCGACGTTCCGCGCGCGCTCGTCGAGAACCGGGACGTACCCACTCCTCCCCCGTCGTAGGCAGCTCGATCGAGGGTCGGTTTGAGCTCTTGCCCATCCGGGGAACCGGTGGCTCAGTTCATGGAGACGGACCTATAAAGCTCGCAGCTACCTGCCTATGATGAACGGAGCGCGTCTCGCGCCGTCGAACTGGGTCGACTGAGGAGGGGGGATCTGGTGGAGGCCTTTGCCGGGCAAAATCACCCGACAGCGATAACCGCCGTTCGCGTCCTCCGACGCGGGTGGTGGATCATCGTCTTGACCACGGTTGTCGTCGCCGGGGTCGCCTACTACCAGGCGTCCCGCCAGACCGCCGAGTACAGCGCATCCTCGGCGGTGCTCCTCAAGTACCAGAACCTGGCGAGTGGTCTGACCGGCATCCAGGACCTGTCGACCGTCTACCAGGACCCGCAGCGGGTCGCGGACACCCAGACCCAGATCGCGATGTCTCCCGCCGTCGCGCAGCGCGTCGTGAACACGGCGCATGTCGCCGGGCTCACCGCCGGCGGGTTCCTCGGCAGCGCGAACGTGACTGCGGACACCACTGCCGACATCCTCGACTTCAACGTCACCTACGGCGATCCGAAGACGGCCACCGAGCTCTCGACCCTGCACGCGAAGGAATACATCGCGTACCGGCGCGAGATCGACAACCAGGCGCTCGTCGCGGCGCGAACCGAGCTCCGCGGAAGGATCGCCGAGCTCGAGCACTCGGGCTTCAAGGACACGCCGCTGCTCGCGCAATTGATCCAGACCGAGCAGCAGCTGCGCACGATGGAGGCGCTGCAGACCGCGAACGCGTCCCTGCTTCGGCCGGCCAGCGGAGCCGCTCAGGTCGCGCCGCAGACGCGGCGCGCGACCGTGCTCGGCGTGATGCTCGGCCTCATACTCGGGATCGGCCTCGCCTTCGTCCGAGACGCGTTCGACACCCGAGTGCGCTCGTCGAACGAGATCGGCGAACGGCTCGGCACGACGCTCCTCGCCCGGGTGCCCGCGCCGCCCAGGAAGCTGAGCAAGACCGACCGGCTCGTCATGATCGCCGACTCGCACGGCCAGCACGCGGAGTCGTTTCGCATGCTCCGGGCCAACCTCGAGTTCGTCAACCTCGACCGAGGAGCTCGGTCGATCATCGTCACGAGCGCGCTCGAGAAGGAAGGGAAGTCGACCACTGCGGCCAACCTCGCGGTCGCGCTCGCGCGCGCCGGACAGGAGGTCGCCCTCGTCGACCTCGACCTGCGCCGACCCGGGATCGCAAAGTTCTTCGGCATCCCCGACTCACAGCCCGGCGTCACGAACGTCGTGATCGGCTCCCTGCCGCTCGAGACAGCGCTGGTCGAGGTGGCACGGATGCCGGGCGGAAGGGACGTCGGTCACGTCGAGGGCAACGGCGCCGGCTCGATGACGAGCGGCGGCTTGTTGAAGGTCCTGACGTCCGGCCCTGTACCGAGGGATCCGGGCGAGCTCGTCAACGCGCCCCGCCTGTCCGCGGCGCTCGGGCAGCTCGCGCAGACGTACGACTACGTCCTCATCGATACTCCGCCCCTGCTCTCCGTCGGCGACGCGATGGCGCTGAGCCCACACGTCGACGGCATGGTGGTCGTCACGCGACTGAATCTCCTGCGGAAGGGGCACCTCGCCGAGTTGGCGCGAGCGCTCGAGACGTGTCCGACGATCAAGCTCGGCTATGTCGTAACCGGTGCCGAGGGCGAGGCCGGGTACGGCTACGCCTACGGCGGCGGCTACGAACATCGCCGCGGCTCCGACGACGAGTTCTGGGTGGATCTTCCACCGTCGCGCACCACGGCGTACGCCGTGCCAACCGACGGGGCG
Organism: uncultured Actinomycetes bacterium; assembly: GCA_963708265.1. Lineage (GTDB taxonomy): Bacteria > Actinomycetota > Thermoleophilia > Gaiellales > Gaiellaceae > GMQP-bins7. Next base: position 3,768 of record CAVPSC010000004.1, read on the forward strand.
GCCGGAGCCTCACGGCTTTCTCGAGCAAAGAGCGAAGAGGAAGAGCAGGTCCGGTGATGTCCCCGGATCGAGCGCCGGCACCGCAGCCCGCGCTCGCTGCGGGCGCCGACGGAAACGGCGACACCGCACTCGCTGTCGCTGCATCCCTCGTCCCGGTCGCAAGCCGCCGCGATCGCGCTCGTGCCGTCCGGCGCATGCTCGTGATCGGCGACCTCGCCGCGCTCGGCACCGCTTTCGTCCTGCTCGAGGCCCTGTATCCGGCTCAGTCCGTGAACGATCGGCTCGGGCTGGACGGCGAGCTCTTCCTCTTCGTCGCCAGCCTTCCCTTGTGGGTGATCCTGGCCCGCGCCGTCGGTCTCTACGACCGCGACGCCGAGCGGCCCGAGCACACGACGGTCGACGACCTCGTCGGCATCGTCTCGCTCGTCACCACGGTGATCTGGCTCGGCTTCGTCGTCGCGTACGTCACCGGCTTCGCGAGCCCGGATTTCGGGAAGTGGGTCGTGTTCTGGCTGTTCGCCATCGTCGGCATCGTGCTCACGAGGTCGACGGTGCGCATGGCGCTTCGTCGTCGCATCGACCTCGTGCAACGATCAGTTGTCGTCGGGACCGACCCCAGCGCGCAGCTCGTCGCCCGCAAGCTCCTCCAACACCCCGAGTACCGGGTCTCGCTCCAGGGCTTCATCGACGCCTCCCCGAGACGCTTGCGGGGGGAGGTCGCCGACGTGCCGGTTCTCGGTGGAGTCGAGGAGCTCCCCGAGTTCGTCGACGAGCTCGGGATCGACCGCGTCGTCGTCGGTTTCTCGGGCGCGACCGAGAACCAACTCCTCGTGCTCGCTCGCCATCTGCAGGCGCGTGGCGTCCATGTGGACGTCATCCCACGCCTCTTCGAGGCGATGGGCCCGAGTGCTGGGGTGACGTCGATCGAGGCCATGCAGCTCGTGAGCATCCCGCCACCGCGACGAAGCAGGGACGCCCTCATCTTGAAGCGGGCGTTCGACCTCGTCGGGTCGGTGTTCTTGCTCGTCCTAACGGCTCCGCTGTTCGCGCTCATCGCCGGCTGGATCAAGCTGGACTCCTCCGGGCCGGTCCTGTTCCGGCAGACACGGCTCGGTCTCGGCCAGCGCCCCTTCACTGCGTTCAAGTTCAGGACGATGCGGGTGGACACGCCGCCGGACGAGCATCGCGAGTACGTCCGGCGCACGATGAGCCAGGAGGCCGTGCCGGAGAACGGCGGCATGTACAAGCTCGAGCGGCCGGACGACGTCACCCGGTCCGGGGCCTTCCTCCGCAGGACGAGCCTCGACGAGCTTCCGCAGCTCTGGAACGTGCTCCGCGGCGACATGTCGCTCGTCGGGCCGCGGCCGTGCATTCCGTACGAGACCGAGCTCTTCGAGGAGTATCACTTCGAGCGCTTCACCGTCCCCGCGGGCCTCACGGGTCTGTGGCAGGTGACCGCGCGCGCTCGCTCTCCGTTCGTCGAAGCGCTCGAGCTCGACGTCCTCTACGCCCGCAGCTGGACGTTCTGGGGCGACATCGTCCTCCTCCTCAAGACGCCGGTCCAGGTCATCCGGCCGAAAGCGACGAGGTGAGCTCCGCCCTCAGGGTGGCCGTCGTCGGCCTCGGGTACTGGGGGCCGAATCTGCTCCGGAACCTGGTCGAGCTCGATGCGGCCGAGGTCGTTTCGATCTGCGACTCGCGATGCGACCGGCTCGACCGCTGGGGGAAGCGCTACCCGAGCATCGAGCGGACGACTTCGTACGCCGACGTCCTGTCCGACGACCGGGTCGAAGCGGTCGTGCTCTCGACTCCCGTCTCCACGCACTTCGACCTCGCATCGCGCGCACTGCAGTTCGGCAAGCACACGTTCGTCGAGAAGCCGCTGGCGGCGAGCGGCGAGGAGGCGGCGGAGCTCGTCCGCCTCGCGAGGAGGGCAGGACGCGTGCTGATGCCCGGGCACACGTTCCTGTACAGCCCGCCCGTCGTCCTCGTGAAGGAGCTGATCGACCGCGGCGACCTCGGCGATATCTACTTCGTCTCCTCGAGCCGCGTCAACCTCGGCCTGCACCAGGCCGACGTGAGCGTGGTCTGGGACCTCGGTCCCCACGACTTCTCGATCCTGCGCTACTGGCTGGAGGAGTCGCCGGCGACCGTGTCCGCGCTCTCGCGGTCGTGCGTCTTGCCGAGCACCCCCGACGTCGCCTTCGTGCACATGTCCTACGCGTCGGGAACGATCGCGCAGATCGAGCTCGCCTGGCTCGCCCCCAGCAAACTCAGGCGTACCGCCGTCGTCGGCTCGGAGCGCATGGTCGTCTACGACGACACGAGCGGCGAGCCGGTTCGCGTCTTCGACTCCGGCGCGTCGCTCCCGGATCCCGAGACGTTCGGCGAGTACCAGCTCAGCTACCGGACGGGCGACATCGTCTCGCCGCACGTCGAGCCGGTCGAGCCGATCTTCCGCCAGATGGAGGACTTCTGCCGTGCCGCTCGGGAGGGCTCGCAGCCACGCTCGTCGGCCACGATCGGCTGTGATGTCGTCGACGTGGTCGAGGCGGTCGAGCATTCGCTCGAGGCGAATGGAACGCCCGTCAGCATCGTGGAGTCCGGACGGGGCGACAGCCAAAGACGGCCGCGTGACGGCGAGGCGCAGGAAGGGATGGAAGCGTCAGCGCCTCGACTCGAGGTGCCCGTATCGGTGCGAGAATCGCTGACGCGCGGCGGAATCGGGGCATGACCCAACGCGATCTCGCAGTAGCGCTAGGAATCCCAGTATGGAAAGTGGATCGGCTCGAGCGCGGTGCCGACGATGCCCGTGGATTCGCGACAGAGATCGCGGCCGTCACGGATACAAACCCTCGGTGGCTTACCGCCGTCGCCTCCGACACCCAGCCGAATCGAACGCGGGCGGTCGCACTTCCCGATCTCGGAGTCATCGGTAGGGATCTCGTTCTCGGCGCCATCATCGTGCTCGTCACAATTCGGTTCTTCACCGAAATAGTCCCTGTCCTTCCGCGCGCGGCGAACTTCATCGATATCCCGATATTCCTCGCGCTCGCGTTGGCGGCAGCGAGAGTCCCGAGCGCCCGTACGGGGCCCGCATATCTTCGCGTCGCGGCTCCGGCGGTCGTGTTCGTATTCCTCGCGATCGGGTCGGCGATCCTCAACGCGCAGCGCACGGAGGCTGCGCCAGTCATGGTCTTCCTTTACGGGTTCCTCGCACCGATAGGCGTCTATGCGGCCGCGTACCGGATCTGGCCCACTGGTAGTGCGGGGGCCCTTTCCCGCGTCCTGGTCTGTCTCGGCGTCCTCCAGCTGGCAGTGGTCGCCCTCATCGACCTGAGACGATTCGTGGCCTCTGGCGGCAACCCCGATCTGATCAGCGGGACGTTCGGGACGAACGCGTACCAACTCGTCTTCTTCCTGCTCGTCGTGGCCGCGCTCCTGGCAGGGATCTTCGCACTCGAGCCCGAGCGGAAGATTGCTCGCTTCGTGCCCTTCCTCGTACTTGCGATTTTCGGGGTGACGCTTCTCGCCCAGTATCGAGCGTTGCTCGCAACGACGGTCGTGACGCTAGTCGCAGTGGGGATGATCCTGGGTCGGCGCTTGCGCGGCATCGTGGTCGTCGCACTCGGCGTCGTTGCATTTGGGCTCGCTTTCTCGTACGTCGCATCGAACTTTCCGAGCCTCGGGCTCAAGACCACGGCGACGAACCTCTCGCAGGATCCATGGACGTACGCGAAGGAGCGATATCAGGCAACACGGCCGGTCGCCGCCCTCTACCGCGACCACCCGGTCGCGATCGCCTACGGCTCGGGGCCGGGAACGTTCTCGAGCCGAGCCTGGCAGACGTTTGCCAACGCAGCGAGCACGTCAGGGTCGAACGTTCAGGGAGCTTATGCGCAGAAGCTGACCGGCGGTGTCTATCGACGGATGTGTCCACGAAGTACGTCCAGCCGCAATTGAAGAACAGCCCCATAATTGAGGGCTCGCACGCGTTGTCGTCACCGTACTCGAGCTATCTCAGCCTGGCTGCCGAGGTCGGCATCGCAGGACTTGTGCTTATCGCCGGTCTCTACCTGGCTGCTCTGCTGCGGAGCTTCCGCCTCGCAAGGAAGGAGATCGCTGGCGCGGTCCCGAACGACCCGCTCCCCGCATTGGCTCTCGCGACGACGATCGGATTCCTGACCTTGCTCCAGATGGGATTCCTTGAGAACTGGCTCGAAGTCACTCGAATCACGTTCATCGCCTGGGCGATGTTCGGAGTCGTAACGAAGGAGCTCGACGCCCGCTCGGAGCGTACGACATGAAGCACCGTCTCCTGGTCGTCGGTCCACTCCCCCCGCCCCACCACGGGGTCACCGTCTCCACGTCTCTCGTGCTGGCGAGCCCAGTGCTACGGGAACGTTTCAATGTCGAGCACGTCGACACGAGCGATCACCGCTCTGCGCGGACGATCGCGACCTGGGACCTGACGAACATTGGGTTGGCGCTGCTCGCCCTGTTCCGACTCGTCCGTCGGTTGCGGGGCGTCCAGGGCGTCGTCTACCTGCCGCTCTCCCAGAGCACCCCGGGGCTACTCCGGGACTCCCTGCTCGTCCACGCTGCGTCGCTCCGGAGCTGGAAGGTTGCAGCCCATCTGCGGGGTGGGGAGTTCGACGACTACTACCGCCGAGCACACCCCCTCATGCGGAGGCTGACCCGGGCCACTCTTGCGCGCATCGATTCGGTCGCCGTCATGGGCGAAGGCTTGCGAGACATCTTCGCCGGCCTTGTTCCCAGGGACCGGATCGCCGTGGTACCCAACGGCACCCCGGAGGTCGAGTCGGGCGCCCGCGTCCGGAGCGACCCCGAACACGTGCTGTTTCTCGGCAACCTGCGTCGGAGGAAAGGCGTGGTCGAGGCGCTCGAGGCGGCGCTCCTCGTAGCGGCCGTCCGTCCGTCGGCACACTTCACGTTTGCCGGGGACTGGGAGAGCCCGGAGCTCGAGAGAGACTTGCGGATGCGAGCCCGGGCTGCCAACGGGAACATACTCTTCTCGGGCACAGTCGACGGCGCTGACAAGGACCGACTCCTCACGTCCGCCGCCGTCCTTCTCTTCCCGCCGGTGAAACCGGAGGGACACCCTCGCGTCGTGCTCGAGGCCATGGCCGCAGGGCTTCCCGTGGTATCCACCGATCGGGGCGCAATCGGCGAGACGATCGTCGACGGCGCGTCAGGGTTCGTCCTCGATGAGCCGGATCCGAAAGAGCTCGCGGCTCGCGTTCTCCAACTCCTGGATGACCCGCTCCTCCGCGAACGGCAGTCGCGAACTGCTAGGCAACGCTATCTCTCAACCTACACGCAGGATGCGGCCGATGAGAGGCTCGCCGATTGGCTGGTCTCAGTTGCATTCGCGTGATGGAGCACGATGGAGCCAGGAGGTTCTCCGCGGAACATCGCTCGGGGCGCGGAGACGTCCTCTTCCTCGCACCCGGCGACGTATCCAAGGGTCGGGTCGAGCCGATTTCGTGGATGCGGACGTGCGAGGCTTATGCGCGGCACGGACTCCGCGTGACACTCGCAACTTTGCGCACGCGACGGCCCGACGGGATTCCTGCCGCTGACGTTTGGCGCCACTTCGGTGTCGACAACTCCTTTCGGATCCTCACGCTTCCGACGAGACTCGATGCGAATGCGCCGGTGGGTGTGTTCCGTCTCTGGGCGGGCGCGGCTGCGGTGGCTATGGCTGCCGCCTCGATGCCGAGAGCCATCGTCAGGCGCTCGCCCGTCTCGATCGTTCACGTTCGCGCACCCGTCCTCCTTGCACCCTTCGCAGCCACGAGGCACCTGCTCCCGGCGGCGCGACGTCCGCGGCTGATCTTCGAGACCCACGCGCTCCCCAAGCCGGCAAACGGTTGGATCGTCAGAGCCGGCGATCTCGTCGTCGTCAACTCCCAAACGCTTGCCCACGACATCCAAGATGTGTTCGCACTCGCCGAGGATCGCGTCCTCTATGCACCTTTGCCTCCTTTCAATCCGGTTCGACCGCATCCGAAGGCGGAGATGCGAGAGCGCCTGGGGCTCGAGCACGACGGGGCGATCGCGTGCTACTCGGGGAAGCTCACTGAGGAGCTCGTCGAGTTTCTTCTGAGAGCTGCGGACTGCGTTGGGGCGCGGGTCAATCGCTTTCGATTACTGCTCGTGGGCGGCAACCCTGCGATCCTGTCCTGGGCGCATGAGCGGGTACGCGCGCTTCGGCTCGAGGGAGTGGTGACACTTGCGGGCTTCGTCGCGCCCGTCGACGTGGCGCAGTATCAATCTGCGGCCGACGTCCTCGTCTACCACATGCCCGAGAGGGTGCAGATCTTCGCCTACACGACACCCGCAAAGGGGTACGAATATCAGGCGATCGGACGCCCGATCGTCGCCACGGACTTCCCGCTCTTCGGCGAGGTCTTCGGGTCTGACGGCGATCGAGCGCTCCGCGTCGTCGACCGCACCCCTGGCGGACTGGCAGACGGAATCGTCGCTGCATTCGCCCTTCCCGACCGCGGCAAGGCAATGGTGGAGCGTGCTGCAGCCTTCGTGGAGGGACGCACGTGGGACTCTCGCACGGCATTGATCCTCGCAGCCCTTGACGTTTGACGAGCCATATCCGCCCGCGCCGGCGGCCGCAGCAACGAGCCGCATATCCGGATTCCTGAACGGAACGCATTACCAATTGGGTGCGCGAGACTCGGCGAGTTTTACGCCAACACGCGTCATCGAGGACGTTCGCGCTGTCGACGCTCCGGTGACGGCGGCTCATGCGGCGATCGCTCTCGGAGGTGCAACCTGGGCGCCGAAAGCAGAGCCGGAGAGACAGCTCCGGCGAGAGCTGGCGCGCGCACTAGCCGTCGAAGGCGTGTGTGATCTGTTCGTTTTTGGCAGCGTCGCCCGCGAGGCCACGACGGGCTTCAGCGATCTCGACGCCATCCTCGTCATCGCGGACGACCATGCAAGCGACGAGTCTCGACTCCGCCGTCTGCGAAGGCGGACACTCGCCGCCGGTCGCTCGGTGCTCGCGTACCAACCGATGCAGCACCATGGGTTCCTGGTCACGACGCCTGATCTGCTTGCTCATCCGGATGCACTCGGACTTCCGCCGGAGGCGTTGCGGATGACGGCATCGCTTTTTGGAGAGTCGATAGACACTTCAGCCGGACGGCCTGATCCCGGGAGCGCGTTTCGCCGGCACGCCGCTGTGCTTCAGGCGGTGACCGCATGGCCCCGACATGAGTGGGCTGTTCACAGGCTGGTCGCGGAGTTCGAGCTCGCACCAGCTCTGTATCTCCAGGCGACGGGCAGGCTGTCCGCAAAGCATGAGTCGTTCGCCATCGCACGGGGTGATTTCGGCGATATTTGGGCGCCGTATGACGTTCTCGAACCAGTGCGTCGCGTCTGGCCGCGACGGCGCGAGCTGGGCCTTCAGGGACTGGCCCGGGTCCTGCGTAATCCCTGGGCCGCGGTGGCCGTACGCCGGCGCCTGCCGGCACCGCGTTCTCGGGCTGTCTCCTCGCTGCTCGATGAGAGGTGCCTCGTCGAGCTTCAGCTACTCGTCAGACGCATGAGCGAACGTGTCGGGTAGATGACGATCTCGAACCGAAGACTCGATCTCCGGCGCTCACGAGGTTCGACGTGACACTCCGCCCAGTCAGAACACTGCTGACAGGGGAGCTCGGCGGACTAACTCGAGATTCGCTCTACATGACCGTCACTCTCGGTGCGATCTCGGCGGCCGACCTCGTCCAGATGGCCCTCGTGACCCACTCGCTCGGTCTCTCCGAGTTCGGTCGTCTGGCGCTCGTCATGAGCTTCGTCGTACTCGTTGGTCAGTTCTTCGACGTCCGGGTGGGAACCGCCGAGACCACGTACGGAGCACGGCGAATCGCCGCCGGAGACTGGGCGGGGGCGGCCGGGGTGCTCCGCTTCGGCTACGGAATCGACGCGGTCACCGGTGTCGCAGGTTTTTTGATCGTCGCTCTGGCGGCGCCGTTCGTGGGGCCTTGGCTCGTCGGCAGCGACGGTACGGAGCTCATGATCCTCTATGCGCTGACGCTTCTAGCGTCGACCGTCGACGAGTCGTCGATCACGGGTCTCCGCCTCACAGGGCGGTTTCGTCTACTCGCCACCTACACGACCGGGCTCGAAGTGCTCCGCGTCGTGTTCGTCGCACTGGCTCTGTACGTCGAGCCGAGTCTGACGGCGGTTCTCGTTGCTCTCGTCCTCTACGACCTGGCGGGCGCGGCGGCCAATCTCGCGATCGCGAACGGCGTGTTCTCCCGACTCGCAGGCCGCCCGCTCCTTGCCCGTACGAGGCTGCGTTTCACGGAGCGAAGAGCGATGCTCGGGACGGTCTTTCACACGAATCTCGTGTCGTACGCGCGGATCGCCCAGTTAGCTGCCGACGCTCGTCTTGGGGGCGTTGACGACCTCTACGCAGGTCGGTCTCTACAAGGTGGGTGCGTCCGCCGGTTCGATCGTCGGCCGAATAGCGGATCCCGTCTACACATCGACGCTGCCGCGGCTCTCTCGGCTGTGGGCAGAAGGGAGGCGAGGTGAGATCTCGCGCCTGATCCGCCAGTCGACGCCGATCGCCGCGGGCGTCCTCGGAGTCGCATTCCTGGTCCTTGTCGTCTTCTCGACGCCGATCCTCCGATTGCTTGGCGGCCCCGAAGCGACGGCGCGAGAACCGTCCTCGTCTTGGTGGGCGCGGGCTACACGGTGAGCGGAATCCTGTTTTGGAACGCGGGACTCTTGTTCGCAGCCGGTCGTGCGCGGGTTGTGTCGACGGTCGCCATTGCGACCGCGGTAGTCCAGGTCGGACTCCTGATCCCATTGACAGCGGCCTGGAAGCGACCGGCGCGGCGGTTGCTCTTTCCGTGTCGGTCGTCGCCTCGAACCTCGTGATGGCCTACCTTGCGATCAAGGCTCTTGCTGAGTCTCGAGGAGGCGGGTCTAGAGACTCGATGACCGCCGACCAGCGCTTGACCGCGGGCTATTCGAGTAGAAGTGCCTCACATGGGTGTGGGCTGCCACACCCATTCCGGTAGCTGCCGCTGGGTCGAGCAGCAGTCTTCTCAGATGCCGGTACCAGTCGTCGTGGGTGGTAGCGAGCAGACCGGTTTTCCCGTTGAGCACGACGCGGTCCGTGATCCCCACCGGGCTCGCAACGGTCGGGAGAGCATGGGCTCCGTACTGGATCGCTCGTAGCGCACATTTTCCACGGGTCCACGGATCGTCGGTCAGAGGCGAGATGCCTACCGTCGATGAGAGCAACGCCACACGAGACGCCCCTCCGACCACGGCACGAACTCGAACTCGACCGGGGCGTCGCGCCAGGGGTCGGAGCTCACGACGCGCAAGGCGAATCCCTCGTCGCACAGGCGGCTCAGAGGTCGGCTGAGACGGTCGAGATGACCCATGTTGTCGGGCAAACCCATCCAGACGATCGTGGGGCTTGTCGGCGCACTCGCGATTTCCGGAGGCTCCGAGACGGGTTCGACCGTCGTCGGAATCTCGATGACTCGAGATGCGTATCGGTCGGCGAACGCGCCGAGAATCTCGTTACCCACGATTGCGAGATCGACCAGTTCCAAGGTCTCGATCAACGGCTTGCGCCGAGCCGACGAGCGAGTGGAACCTCGTACAACGAGTCGGGCGGCCCGCTTTGCTACTTCGGCAACGGTCATGTGAGCAACCGGAGGAACCGCGTAGATCGCGTCGTCCATGTCGAAGACGAGTCCTGCGTACGCGTTGCGGAGCCGCTCGAGATCGTCGTTCCCGGGCATGACTCGCTGGAGGATGAGCACGGTGGTGCGGTCAGCCTGCTCGAGGAGATGCTCGATGCGCTCGCCGCGCGGCAGGGAAGGGGCGGAGAGAGCCGTGACGTTCCAACGCCCCGCTCGAGCCACCGGGCCAAGCCGATAGCGCGCACTGGGTGAGTTCCATCCTCCTGCGGCGGCTATGACGATGCGGCGTATCCGCTCCCGCCGCGTCACTTCGCGAGCTCTCGTGCCGTCGGCTGCCCCGGCTCGAGCACCATCTGCGTCGCGATGTGGTCGGACGACAGATACTCGCCGTTCATCCGAGCAATCGCTGCTCGCTCGTCCTCCGTTCTTCGCGCCATCGAGCGAACCGCTCCAGCAATCGCCTCGGTTGGTTTTCTTCTGGCGCTGCGTACCACCCATTCTTGCCGTCGACGAGCAAGTGGCCGAGGCTCGGCTTGCTTGGCAGGACGACCGGGAGACCCGTGCCCATCGCCTGCTGGATCGTGATCGCCGCCTGTGGCCAGAACCCGAAGTCGCATGCCGAGAACAGCTCCCGCATCTCGTCCTGGGGGAGCACCGGCAGCAGCAGGATTCCCGACGCACCCTCGAGCTGCGTTACGCGTTCGCGCAGTTCGTGGCCGTACGTGTCGTCGAGAAGGCCGGCCAGCACGTAGCGGACGGGAAGCCCGCGCGCTCGAAGTCTCGCCGTCGCGTCGACGAGCAGCTCGAGCCGTTTTGAACGGGTAGCGCGCGTGCAGGTGACGAGGAGCACCTCGTCGTCGCCGACGCCGTACTCGGTTCTCCATCGATGCCTCGCGCCCGCGTCGAAGTAGAACCGCTCTTGGTCGAAGCCGAGTGGGCTAGCCCAACGCCGGTTTCGGCCAGTCGTTTGCGTTCGGGATGGGCCTAGGCTGCGACTCACGATCTCGCGCGTTTCTGGGACGCTGAGAACGATTCGGTCGGCGTTGCGCACCACGCGGCGATAGGCGGGCTGCTTGATCGTTCGCTGCACCCCTGCCCGTAGCGCGCGCTTCGCGAACGAGCCGCTGGAGCGTCCGTCGTCGCTGTTGTCCTGGATGAGCGCGATCCGGCTCCACGGCGCCGACGGCGCCCTAAAGAGGTCGAGGCCGAAGAGTTTCCCTGGGCCTACAAGGACGACGTGGTCGGGGGTGAAGTCCCGAACGGCCGGCAGCACCTTGCACCCGAGCACGCTCGTTCCGAGGACGACCTTCGGCCGGAGGCGAAGGATCCCGTATCTGGGGCCGTCAGCGAGGCCTGCCGGATAGTCGGCCTCGACCAGCGCGCGAGCGTTCCGCGAAGGACGAGTGCTCGTCACCACGAGCACGTTGGCGCCGAGCCGGACGAACGCTGCGGCGAGGTCGACCTCCTGGTAGCCGATCTCCGGCGAGAAGTTCCCCGCGACGACTGTGACCCGGACGCCGGCAAGCGTCTGCATGACGCGAGTCGACATCACGTAAACCTCACACGAAAGAGGTGCGTCCAGCGCAGGAGGAAGAGCGTTTGCCAATAGCCGGAGAGATTCGCCGCGCTCGCCGTCTCGCTCGAGAGCAGACGATCTCTAACCTCCCCGCGATCCAGGAAGGCCGGTACCTCGATTTCGCCAACGAGCTTGCGCATCGCGTCGCGCGTCTCCTTCTGCCATGCCCCCTGCGGCGTGGCGAAGCCAACCCGTCACGCCGCCAGACAATCTCCCCGGGGAGACGGCCTTCGGCGGCCTTCCGCTGGACGAACTTGCTCCAGCCCTGCCGGTACTTGATGTCCGTGGGGAGCGAGATGGACCAGCTCGACCAGCGGGTGGTCGAGGTACGGCACGCGAGACTCGATCGAGAAGGCCATCAAGCTTCCTGGTCCTCGTAGCGGAGGAGCTGGGGCAGGCTGGGCTTCGAGGGCATCGACGCAGAAGTCGCGATAGGTCATTGCTTTGTAGAAGGGTGGATCCCCGGCGAGCGACCGGAACGCGGGTGCAACGAGGTTGCTGCCGATCCGCAGCTGCCGCCGGGCTCGCCTCGCCAGGCCGATCGGCAGCCGTCGAAAGGCGACCCGGCCGACCTCCGGGAGGATTCGGACACCTCGGCGTTCGCGTATCCGGCGGGTTTCCCGAGCGCGTGCGCGATCCGGCCGCGGCGCACCAGCTCCACCAGGTATGCCCCTGCGAAGTAGCTGTAGCCGCCGATCGCCTCGTCGGCGCCCTGCCCATCGAGCAGCACCTTCACCCCGTTTGCAGCCGCCAACCGCATCACGGTCCACTGAGCGTAGGGGGACGTCGACGCGAGCGGGTGGTCCTGCGCGTAGAGGAAGTCGTCCAGATCGCGCACGAGCCCCTCGGCAGAGGGCGCAACCTCGTGCACGACGAGGCTGTCGCGCGGAGCCTGTAGCGCGACGTAGCGACGCTCGTCGAGGGTCGGGTCGTCATAGACGGCGGTGAAGGTCTCGAGCGAGACGTCGCCGAGCGCCGGCGAGACGCGAAGCGATCAGGCTCGAGTCGAGACCTCCGCTCAATACGTGCCGACGCGAACGTCGGAGCGCAGGTGCAGCCGGATCGACTCCGACAGGCGGTGTCGGTACTCCTCGACCGCGTCCTCGAGGTCCCCAGAGAACGGGTCGCGGCCGCGCTCCGCCACGTCGTAGTACCTCTCCTTCGAGATCGTGAGGTCGCGCCCGTCGACGTGGACGTGGCAGCCCGCCGGGACGGCTTGGACGTCCTCGAAGAGGGTCGTCTCGTCGTGATCGAGGCCGCCCCAGGTGAGCAGCCGGACGACAGCCGAGGTCGAGCCCCGGGGGACTCCCGGAAGAGCAGCCAGCACGCCCTTGATCTCCGACGCGAAGACGAGCGAGTCACCCGAGCGGGCGTAGTAGAGGGGCTTGATCCCGAAGCGATCGCGAGAGAGTGTGAGCCGGTTCGTCCGGCGATCGTGGATCGCGAACGCCCACATGCCACGGAGGCGGTCGACGCATGAGGGACCCCATTGCGCGAACGCAGCGAGCAGCACAGCCGTGTCGCCGCACGGCTTGAGTCTCCAGCCCACAAACTCGAGTCGTCCGCGAGCTCGAGGTAGTTGTAGATCTCCCCGTTGAAAGCGAGCGCGAGATCGCCCCCGCGCGAGACCATGGGCTGGTGCCCTGCAGGGCTGAGGTCGAGGATCGAGAGTCGGCGGCTGCAGAGCGCGAGGCGGTAGCGGCCTCCTTCTGCCTCATGCCATTGGGGCAGGCAGGCGAGTCCGCACCGTGTCGTCTCCACGGAACGACTCGTAGCGGCCGTCTCGGTCTAAGCCGACGAAGCCCTCGTCGTCAGGCCCACGATGGCGAAGGCTGCGCGAGATCGCTGTGACGCGCTCTGGCTCAAGCCCGGTGAGCGACAGCGCTCCGCCTATCCCGCACACGAGTCGTCTCCGCGAAGGCCGGGGTGCTCGAGAACCCTTCGGTAGATCGCGAGGAGCCGCGCGCCGAACGCCCGAAACCGAAGCGCTCGACGACCCTTCGACGGATCGCCTCTCCGTCGTAGCGTCCGGGGTCGAGCGCGACCTCCTCCATCGCCCGAGCGATAGCGTCCACGTCGTCGGGCGCGACGAGTACTCCGCATCCGTCGTCCACGTACTCGGGGGGTGCCGGTCTGGTCGGGAGCAACGACGGGAAGGCCTGCGGACATCGCCTCCGCGAGCACGAGACCGAACGTCTCGTGGCGGCTCGGGTGGACGAAGAGATCGGAGGACGCGAGCAGGTCGGCGAGCTGCGCCTTCGTGAAAGGGCCGATGAGCTCGACCCTCCCTTCGAGCACGGGATCGTTGGCGACGAGGCGCTCGATCCCGGCGCTCCGGCTTCTCACCGGCGATGGTGAGCGTCCAGCCGGGAAGCCGCGGAGCGATCGCGGCGAAGGCCTGCGCGACCCAGAAGACCCCCCTTGTACTCCTCCAGTCGCCCGGCGAAGGCGATCCGATGCCGTCGCGCGTCCTGCTGCCGAGGCGTGAAGAGCTCGGTGTCGACTGGGTTGTAGGTCACCTCGATTCTCCGCGGCCTGATGCCCGAGTCCTCGATCTGGCGCTTCAGGTCCTCGCTCACGACGCAGACGCACTCCGCGCGCTCGAGCGTCCGCTTCGTCAGGAACCGGCTGTACGGCCGGCGGAGAAGCTTCGAGAAGGGACCCGTATGGATCGTGAGGACGATCGGCAGGCCGAGCTTGCGTCCAAGCTCGACTGCCGGGACGCCACGGAGGACTGCGCCGTGGCGTGTACGAGGTCCATCGGGGCAGTCCGATGCGGAGCGGCCGATTCGGTAGAGCGCCTCGATGCGCTCAAGCCGCTTTCCTCGGGCGCTTCTCCCTCGCAGCGCTGGGAGAATCGTGACGTATTCGACGCTGTCGGAATCCACTCGCCGAGTCGGTTCCGGCTCGCGCCCTGCTCCTGAAAGGAGCACCGTGACCTCGCAATGCGGTCGGATTGCCCCGATGTAGTCCCGGGTGAAGGATCCTGCGAAGTCGTTCTCGTCGCGCGGGAACTGCTCGGGGATGACCGCGACTCGGAGCCGCCGATCCCGGAGAGGTGAGTCAGAGAGCACGGTAGAACAGTGGTGGGATCGGCGCAGCGTAGGCAGGGAAGCTCTTCACAGCGAACGCCTTCGCTTCTTCGAGGAAGTCGAATCGCGCGGTGTGATAGGAGCCTTTCGCCGCCTCGGACATCGGCAGTCGGGCGACGAATCGGTTCAGGCGGTGGCGAGCGTTGAACGAGCGCCGACCCTCGAGCCAGCGAAACGGCGGCATCAGAACGCCGCGATGCTCGAGCTGGACGCTCGTCCCGGCCTCGAGGACGACGTTCGGGGCGAATTCGATCGGACCCGCGAAGGGGGCGAAGAGCTCGTGCCGTCTCGTTGCTTCGGTCACGGCGTCCCTCAAGAGGTCGAAGAAGCTCAGTGGCGACTCCGGCGATCCGTCGGGATGCCTCGTTCGGATCTCCAAACCAGTCGTCGACGACCGTGGTTGCCCGATCGAGAAGCGTCGAAAGCCGCCCGTTCTCCAACCCGGTGAACTCGATGTCGACCTTCATCGCCTTGACGTGCTGGAGGAAGACGCGCACTTTCAGCACCCTGTAGGTCAGCTGGATGTAGAGGTCGACGAGGTTCTTGGCGAGAAACTCGAGCGCGGTCTGGATCTCGAGCGTGCGCCGATCGAGGGTAGGGGCGTCGAGGGGTAGCTCCGCTCCGGCCAGATGGCGAAACCCGTCGAGCAGCACGTACGTCGGAAGGTCATGGGCCAGCGAAGTCGGCACCACGAAACATGAGTGGGTGAACAGATAGCGCCGTTCTGGCGCGAGCCCTGCGAGCGGATCTCGTTCCGAGGCGGCGTCGTCGGCGACCACCACGAGGAGATCGATATCCGAGATGCCCGGGTGCCGCACTGTCCCGACCTGGTATACGGCCTGGACGTGGGGCTCCGTTGCGAGAAAGGTCGTGACTTCTTGCGTCGCGATGGAGTACGACTCGCTGTTGCGCGGTAGGGGCAGATCGATCAGCTTCATTGCGAAGGAGTGATGACGACTCCGATTCCACCCCATTGACCGCGGTCGCGTACATCGGCTCGATCGACGAACTCGACGACGTGCGACCCTGAGCGCACTTCCTTCCAGAATCGTGCGACCTCGCAGTCCTGCTCCGCTGGGTGGTCGATGATGTCGTGGAGCGCGATCAGCCCCCCTGGGCGTACCAGCGGCGAGTACATCCGGAAGTCGCGCTTTACCCCGTCGTACGAATGATCGCCGTCGATGAACAGGAAGTCGATCGAGCGCTCGTCCACCGCATGCTCCAACGCACCGAGCGTGGACTCCTTATGCGAGTCGTCGCGGATCAGGACGACCGACTGCTCTTTACGCGCGTAGCCCTCCAGTATCGGAACCGCGTCCGTCTCGTATCCACCCCCGAAAGATCCTCCGGGGAGGTCGATACTGACGATGAGTGCGTCCTGTCGCGCGACTTGGCACCATGTCCATAGCGTGCCGCCGTGGAGAGTGCCGATTTCGACGACCACTTCGAGTTTGTGCTTTCCGAGCAGGGAGACGAGCGCAGCGAACTCGCGGGTCTTCTGAGCTGCCCCGCGTTTCTTCGCACCTCGCGTCAAGACAACGGCTCGAGGGCCAGATTCCACCGATGCGGACACGATTCGGGTGACGCGTGGCAGCACTCGGTCGATCCTAGTTTCGGGGCATCAGGAGCTGTGCATGCAGCCGTAGTGCCACTTGCCTTCCCTCCGCTTATCGCCCAAGGTGGCGTTGTGCCCGTTCGTATTGAGATCGACACCCCCACGAACACCACCTGACGTGCGACAGGTCGTCCAGAAACCGCGTGACGGAGAGATCTCGGTCTTCGACGCGCCCGCGCCTGCTCTGCGTTCAGGAGTAGCCCTGGTTGCTGCGCGCTGCTCGCTCATCAGCGTCGGCACCGAGCGCACGAAGATCGAGACCGGTGAGAAGAACCTCCTGCAGAAGGCGCGTGCCCGACCCGACCTCGTGCGGAAGGTCGTCGACCGGGCCCGGACAGAAGGTCTCAAGTCGACGCTCGACGTCACCCGCGACCGGCTCGCCGCGCTGTCGCCCATCGGCTACTCGGCGGCGGGGGTCGTGCTCGAGGTGGGCGAGGGAGTCGAAGGGCTCGCACCCGGCGATCGCGTGGCCTGCGGAGGCGACGGCGCTGGCCACGCGGAGATCCTCTCGGTGCCGAAGAACCTCGTCGCACGCATCCCCGACGGGGTCGGCTTCGAGGACGCTGCGTACACGACGGTCGGCGCGATCGCGCTTCACGGCGTGCGGCAGGCGGAGGCCGGGATCGGCGAGTGGGTGGGCGTCGTTGGGCTCGGGCTCGTCGGACAGCTCGCCGCGCGAATAGCCCGATCGGCGGCTGTCGGGTCGTCGGCATCGACCTCGACGCCGCCGCCGTGGAGCTCGCGCGAACCTCTGGGGTCGACGCCTTCGAACGGGATGACCCGGGCCTCCGAGCGGCGATCCGATCGCTGACCGGTGGCCTCGGTCTCGATGCGGTGCTCCTCTGTGCCTCGTCCGCCTCGTCGGATCCGCTCGACCTCGCCGTCGAGCTCGCGCGCGACCGCGGGCGAATCGTCGTCGTCGGCGAGACGAGGATCGATGCCGACCGAGCGCCGGATGTACGAGAAGGAGCTCGAGTTGCGCATGTCCCGCTCGTACGGGCCTGGCCGCTACGACCGGGACTACGAGGAGCGAGGCCGTGACCTCCCCGCCGGCTATGTCCGCTGGACGGAGCAGCGCAACATGCAGGCCTTCCTCGAGCTCGTCGCAGCGGGGCGCGTCAAGCCGTCCGAGCTGACGACGCACCGTTTCCCGATCGAGGACGCACCGAGAGCGTACCGGGTGATCGCGCACCCGGAGGAGGGACAGCGCGCCTTCGGCGTCCTGCTCACCTACGACGGCGAGATCAAGCCCGAGCCTCGGCCTCGACCACGTCCTGCGCGGGCATCGACCACAACGGGCGGCGTCGCGCTGATCGGGCCCGGAGCGTTCGCGCGCGCGACGCTGATCCCGGCGCTCCAGGCAGAAGGAGCGCGGCTCGTAGCGGTCGCGAGCAGTCGCGGTCTGACCGCCGCCGACGTCGCTACCCGGTTCGGCTTCGAACGGGCCGCCGCGTCGCCCGAAGAGATCCTCGCCGACGACGAGGTGGCTGCAGTCGTCATCTCCACACGCCATGCCACCCACGCGTCGCTCGCCGCGGCCGCGCTCGACGCGGGGAAGGCGGTCTTCGTCGAGAAGCCGCTCGCGCTGACACTAGAGCAGCTCGAGGAGGTCGAGCACGCCCTGACACCCGACTCTGTCTTGATGGTCGGCTTCAACCGGCGCTTCGCGCCGCTCGTCGAGCGGCTCCGCGCCGAGCTCGGGCAGACCGGCGACCTCGTCCTCTCCATGCGCGTGAACGCCGGCCCACTCCCGGACGATCACTGGCTTCACGATCCCGAGGACGGGGGTGGACGGCTGCTCGGCGAGGGTTGTCACTTCGTCGACCTCCTCTCCCACGTCGCCGCCTCGCGCCCGATCTCCGCGCACGCGGTCGCCGTGCCGCAGCCGGGACGGCCGATCGAGTGCAGCGACAGCTTCACGGCGCATCTCCGCTTCGAGAACGCGGTCGCGAGCCTCGTCTACTCGGGCGGCGGTGATCCGAAGCTTCCGAAGGAGCGCCTCGAGGCGTTCGGGGGTGGGCTCGCGGCCGTGCTCGACGATTTCCGCCTCCTCGCCGTCACCCGGGGCGGCAAGCGTCGCGAGTGGAAGTCGTCGCACGACAAGGGGCATCGGGCGGAGATCGAGCGCTTCCTCGCCGCCGCGGCCGGTACGGCGGAGCCTCCGCCAGTCGGGTCCTACCTCGAGTCCACGCGAATCACCCTCGCGCTTGCCGAGTCACTGAGAACCGGAAGAACGGTTGACAGTGACAAGGCATGGGATCAATCTCCCATACGGCAGTAGCGGGAAAGACCTGCGGCGAGAGAAGGTGCAACATTTGCGGTAAGTCCGGATGCGGGGGCGGCGGATGCGAGCACATTGAGCTCCTGCACACCGCGCGCTCGTGAATGCTCACCGGGTTCCCGGCGCGCCGGTAGCGACTGTCGAGCGCTTCTTCGACAGCGAGTCCGCC
This sequence comes from uncultured Actinomycetes bacterium, assembly GCA_963708265.1. Taxonomy (GTDB): domain Bacteria; phylum Actinomycetota; class Thermoleophilia; order Gaiellales; family Gaiellaceae; genus GMQP-bins7. The sequence continues at coordinate 22,211 of CAVPSC010000004.1, forward strand.
GACTGGACTGGGCACTACGAGTCTCGCGGCCTGTTCGGGCGACGGTACGAGATCATCGTTGATCTCATCGACCGGCACGTCGGTCACTCCGGGCGCGTCCTCGACGCAGGATGTGGGTCGGGCGTCTTCGCGGCATTTCTCGCGAATCGTGGGCTCGACGTCGTCGCCGTGGATTCAGCGCCTGAGATGCTTCGGCTCGCGGAGCGCCACGTCTCGGACGTTTCGAGGCGCACCCACGGGACTGTGACGTTCACGCGATCACGCATCGAGGAACTGGTGATGAAGCCGGAGGCTTTCGACGTCATCCTCTGCCTGAGCGTCCTGGAGTACGTGGACCCCGACGAGCGCGTGCTCGAGGCGTTCTCGAACGCCCTCGTCCGGGGCGGTACGCTCATGTTGAGTGTCCCCAATGCACGCAGCGCAGTACGCATGCTCGAACGAGCCGTCCACCGTCTCCGCCCAGATCGCAGCCTCTATCTCGACTACCAACTCCACCAGTACGCCCCGAGCGACGTTGACGTGCGTCTGAGCCGGCTTGGTCTCGTGAAGCGCGCAGGAGCCTACTGGAGTGTCGGAGTCGATCGCCCTCGTGTTCTTGTCGCTGCGCTTGAGAGGCGCCCGTGGGCCGCCATGTACGGAGCCGTGTATGTGAAGGATGGCTCCGGGCGCTGACGCAACAGCTCCGGGTGACGCCGTCGACGCGATTCGCCACTGGGGCGAGGAGTGTGACTGGCGCGGATACGACCCCTATGACGGGCTGAACAGCCCTTTCGCGCGGTACCTGACGCTCGGCACGCCGTTCGGGGAACGCGCGTTCACGCAGGTCGTGAAGCGCTCGCCTCTCAACCTGCGACCGCTCCTTCGTATCGAGCCGGCGCACGACGCCAAGGCCCTCGGTCTCATAGCGTCCGGGTATGCGCGCCTCGCGGCGGCTCGCGACGACGCCGCCGCTGGGGCGGCCGCTCGTCGCTGGCTCGACAGACTCGTGTCGACGGCTGTGACGGACGGAAGCGGGCGCTCCTGGGGGTACCACTTCCCCGTCCGGACGCGCTTCTTCGGCTACGAACGAGGCACGCCGAACACGATCGCGACGTCGTTCGTCGCGCATGCCTTCCTCGACGGCCTCGAGTTCCTGGGCGATATGCGCTTCGCCGACGCGGCGCGGGAATCCTCGGTCTTTCTGCTCGAGCACATGTACGACGGCTCGGGGAGCTTCTTCGCTTACCTCCCGCGCGAGACACAGCTCGTGCACAACGCGAACCTGCTGGCGTGCTCGGTCGCGGTTCGGACCGCGGCGCTCCTGGACGAGTCGTTGGACGACCGCATCGAAGAAGCGGTCGTGACCAGCGTCTCGGCGCAGCGCCGAGACGGCTCTTGGCCGTACTCAGCGACCTCGACGGGCAGCTGGGTCGACAACTTCCACACGGGCTACGTACTCGAGTCGCTGGGACGATGCAGCGTTTTGGTTCGCGATCTGTCGGATACGCTCGCGCGCGGCTTCGACTACTGGGAACGCGAGCTCTTCGAGCCGGGCGGCGAGCCGCGGCCGCGCCCGGGCCGGAGCTTCCCCCGTGACGCGCATGACTACGCGCAGGCGATCGAGACCTGGCTCTCGGCTGCGAGCTGGCATGAGGGTGCGCTGGAACGAGCCGCGCGGATGGCCGAGATACTGGTGCGGGATCTGCTTGACCCGCGTGGATACGTGGACTTCCAGCGTGGCCGTGTCCTGACGAACCGCGTCCCATTCATCCGCTGGACGACCGCGCCGACGTTCCGAGCATTGGCCGGGCTCGAGCTCGCGCAACGAACGCCATGAGAGTCTGGATCGATCTCGCGAACTCGCCGCACGTCCTCCTGTTCGCGCCGATCGTGCGGGCGCTCGAAGAGCGCGGAGACGACGTCGTGCTGTCGGCACGCGACCACGCGCAGACGCTCTCTCTCGCCCGCGATTCGTGGCCGGACGTCACCGTCGTCGGCGGTCAGAGCCCATCGGGGCGCGTTCAGAAAGCCGGTTCGATCTTCGTGCGCGCCGAGGCTCTTCGCCGCTTCGCGAGGCGTACACGACCAGATCTCGCCCTCTCTCACGGCTCTTACGCGCAGGTCGCTGCCGCTCGTCTCGCGCGTGTGCCAGCGGTGACGATGATGGACTACGAGCATCAGCCGGCGAACCATCTGAGCTTCAGGCTCGCGCGGCGGGTGATCGTCCCACGGTACTTCCCGGACGGGAGCGTGCGGCGGTTCGGCGCGCGTGGCTCGAAGGTCGTCCGTTTCGACGGTTTCAAGGAGGAGCTCTACCTCGCGGACGTGTCGACGAATCCGTCGCTCCTCGACGCTCTCGGGCTCGACGGCGACCGGGTGACAGTCGCCATGCGTCCACCTCCGGAGGGCGCTCTTTACCACCGCGAGGGCAATCCTCGCTTCGACGTGATCCTTCATCACGTGCTCGCAGCGGGGGCACAGGTCGTCCTTTTCCCGCGTACCGGCGACCAGGCCGAGCGCTATCGGAGGGACGGCGTGGTCGTCCCGCCCGAGCCGGTCGACGGGCGGACACTCCTCGCAACTGTCGATTTCACCGTCGGGGCGGGGGGGACGATGACGCGCGAGTCGGCTCTGCTTGGAACCCCGACATACACCGTCTTTGCGGGCAAGCTCGCTGCAGTCGACGCCGAGCTGATCCGACGCGGGAGGATCGTCGATCTCCGTCGTGATGGGTTCCCGGAGATCGTACGCCGTCCGCCGCGGGCAGCCACTGGACCCGATTCCGGCGACTCGGACGCCATCGTGAATGTCATTCTCAACACAGTCGACGAAGTCGCCGTCGTTGACCGCGGGCGCTAACGTCGCACGCCGTGGGGTCCGGATCGCGACGCGAGTCACGTCTGGCATTGGCACTTGCGCGAGCGCTGTTCGCGACAAGCCTGGTCGACCGGTTCTATCGTGCAATCGATCGCGCGCGCTCCGAGCTAGTCGCCGCACTCGTGTCCGACGAAGTGCTCGACCGATTCAACGATCTCGCGTATGGACGAGATCGCTCATACCGCCCAGAGGCAACGTCGTTCCGCGCATACCTCTTTCCGTGGGAGGAACAGACCATCGAGCGCTTCTTTCCACAGCCACCCGCACACGTCCTCGTCGGAGGTGCCGGGGGTGGACGCGAGGCGCTCGCGCTAGTGGAGCGCGGGTATCGCGTGACGGCGTTCGAACCGTCGGAGGGACTGGCCGAGGCACTCGCGGCTCGCGCGCGCGGCCACGAGAGCCTCGCCGTCCACCGCAGCCGCTATGAGGATCTCCCACGACTTGAGGGAATCGCGGGGAGGGCAGGGGTCGACGTGAGTGAGCTGGAATCCGTTGACGCTGCGATCGCCGGCTGGGGAAGCTTCTCGCACCTGAGGACGTACGGGCTACGCGTCGCAGCACTCGAGTCACTTGCCTGTACGACCGACGGGCCGATCCTGATCAGCTTCCTCGGGCTCTTCGACGGCGAAAGCGCCCCGACGTCAGCGCTGGGGCGACTCCGGCGAGCGGTTCCCCGTCGGCCGGGACGGGGGCCTGGCGACGTCTTCTCGGTGCACATCGGCTTCTACCACCTCACAAACGAGCGCGAGGTCGAGGCTCTCGCCGTGGCTACAGGTCTCGAGATAGTCCACCGGAGCTTCGACACGCGCGACACCAACTGGCCCCACGTGGTCTTCCGTCGTTCGGCGGTCTAGCGCGCCCGAGCCGGCACCCCGACGACGGTCGCTCGGGGAGGAACGTCTCGGGTGACGACTGCGCCTGCGCCGACGAGGGCGCCGGCTCCCACGCGGACGCCGCCGAGAACGACGGCGCCAGAGCCGATCGACGCTCGACTCTCGACTCTCGTACGGAGAAGCTCCCGGTCCTCGGATGACTGGAGCTCGCCGGCGGCATCCGTCGCAGCAGGCCGTTTGTCGTTCACGAACATCACGCCGTGCCCCACGAAGACCTCGTCTTCGATCGTCACGCCGTCGCAGACGAACGCGTGGCTCGAGATCTTGCAGCGCGCTCCGATCAAGGCTCCGCGCTGGATCTCGACGAACGTCCCGATGCGCGTGCCGTCGCCGATCGTGCAGCCGTAGAGGTTCGAGAAGGAGTGCACGACGACCCCTCGCCGAAGGTGACGTCGACGAGTTCGCGATGCGGCGCTTCGTTCGCGGGGGCGTTAGCCACCGTCGAAGAAGCCCTTGACCGAGGAGACTACGTACTCGATCTCCTCTTCCTCCATCCCCGGATAGATCGGAAGCGACAGACACTCGCGCGAGAGTGCCTCCGCGACCGGGAACGAACCGGCACGGTGCCCGAGGCAGGCGTATGCCCCGGTGAGGTGCACCGGGAGGGGGTAGTGCCGGCCGGTCTGGATGCCGCGATCGGCGAGATGGTTTGCGAGGCGCAGAGGCTGGGCGGTCCGGACGACGAAGAGGTGCCAGACCGGCTGGCTTCGCGCGGCCACCGGAGGGAGCCGGAGATCGCCGACTCCTTCGAGCGCGTCGAGATATCGGGCGGCGCTCGTCCGCCGCTCGCCGTTCCAGGTCTCGAGGGATGGCAGCTTCCGGAGCAGGGCGAGCGCTTGCAGCGTGTCGAGGCGTGCCGTATAGCCGACCGTATCGTGCTCGTACTTCCTGCCCTGACCGTGCTCGCGCAGAGAGAGCGCGCGCTCGGCCAGGCTGTCGTCATTCGTCGTCAGCGCTCCCGCGTCACCGAGCGCGCCGAGGTTCTTCGTCGGATAGAAGCTGAATGCGGCTGCGACGCCCATGCTCCCGGCTTGCAGTCCGTCGCGGGACGCACCGACTGCCTGGCAGGCATCCTCCACGAGCGGGAGCCCGAGTGCGGCGAGCGTCCGCATGTCCGCGAGTTGGCCGTACAGGTGAACCGGCAGGACGAAGCGTGTGCGGCTCGTGATCGCCGCCGCGGTCGCGTCCGGGTCGAGGCCGAGATCGCTCTCCTGGATGTCCGCGACCATCGGCACGCCGCCCGCCTGAGTGACGGCCTCGAACGTCGCGACGAAGGTCATCGCGGGGGCGATAACCTCCTCACCCGGCTCTAGCCCGGCGGCGATCAGCGCGATGCGAAGCGCGTCGAGCCCGCTCGCCGCTCCAACGCAACGCTCGGCGCGGACGAACGATGCGAACGCGTCTTCGAACTCCGCGATCGCAGGCCCGTTCACGAACGCGCCCGTCTCGATGAGCTCTTGAACGTCGGCGAGCAGCTCGTCGGCGAGGGCGGTGTGTACTCGGCCCAGGTTGACGAACGGGACCGTGACTGTAGAGGGCTCGGCCACGCTACTAGCGTAGTCCGCGGCGGATTCCAACTTCGCTGCAAGACTCCGACCCGTGGCCGAACCTGCGGATCGGGACCTCCTTCGCAGCGCGGGGTTGAGCCTCGCCAACGACTCGGTGACGTGCGCGCTCCTCGTCGGTCTCCGCACGCGAAACCTGCGCCCGATACTGCTCAAGGGGGCATCTCTCCGAAGGCTGGCCTACGAACCATCGGACGTTCGTGTGTCGGCGGATATCGACGTCCTCGTCGACGAGCGCGAGCTCGACGCCGTGGAGGCCGCACTTCCGGACCTCGGATTCCGGTACCTCGGCGTCACCGTGGCCGACGAGCGTCGCTCAGGCCGCCGCGCGTGGATGCACGAGCCGACCGGCATCCCGCTAGAGCTGCATACGTCGATCACCGGGATCGAGGCACCCCCCGCTGTCGTGTGGTCCGTGCTCTCGGACCACGGCGAGGTCGAATCGATTTGTTCGTGCACGGTCGAAGTCCTCGACCGACCGGCGACCGCGCTGCATCTCGTTCTCAATGCAGCCCACCACGGGCGCGCGAACACGAAGACCGCGAGCGACCTCCGCCGTGCGGTCGAGCACGTTTCGCTCCCGACTTGGCGCGAGGCGGCATCTCTCGCCGAAAAACTCGATGCCCTACCTGCTTTCGGGGCGGGGCTTCAGCTCGATCCCGCTGGAAAGGCGCTCCTTGAGAAGCTCGGGATCGACGTCCCGCCGACGCCGCACGTGGTGCTCCGAGCGGAGACCGCGCCACCCCTCGCCCAGGGGATCGGCTGGATGTCCGACCTTCCGACTATGCGCGAACGCATACGGTTCGTCGTTCGAAGCGTCTTCCCGTCTCCCGACTTCATGCGGGTTTGGGCTCCGAGCGCTCGTCGGGGGCGACTCTGGCTCTTCGCCGCATACGCTCGGCGGCCGATCTGGATGGTGGCCCGACTTCCGAGGGCCGTTCGGGCCTGGCGGCGAGCGCGCCGCGCTACTTCGCTCTAGTACTCGGACAACGAGCCAACGCGACGCGCATACACCGCCGACCGCTCGAACGAGATCAGCGCGACGGGCCAGAGGACGAGCCCCCAGACCAGGAGCACGAGAGCATCGGTCTCCCACCCGGATCCCGTGAACAGCGCGTCGCGGGTCCCGTCCAGCGCGTATCTGAGCGGAAGAACGTCCGCGAGCGGCTGAATCCACCCCGGCAACACCGAGATGGGAAAGAGCATCCCGCCGAGGAGCGTCATGAGGTAGACGATTGCGCCGGCGATCATCTGCCCGCGCTTGAAGACGAGCACTGCGGCTCCGGCGAGGACACCAATCGGCGCGAGCGCAAACCCGGCGACCAGCAGGACGACGATCACGCCGAACCAGCTCGCGTTCGTGACGTCGAGCCCGAGCGCTAGCGCTGCAACGAGAAGGTAGAACGCAGCCTGCACGGCCGCGAATCCGAAGGGGAAGCCGACGAGTCCGACCGAGAGCTCGGTCGAGCTCACAGGGGACGCCACGAGCGCTTCCAGGGTTCCGGTCGTTTGCTCCTCACGTACGCGATAGCCGACGCTCGTCGTCGTCGCGACGACGACCGTCCCGACAACCAGTCCGACGGCGGCGAAGTCGAAGTACGAGGGTGCACTTCCCAAGGCGCTAGCGTTCGTCGCCTCGAACGTCTTCGAGATGAAGTAGTACAGGATGAGGCCGAGCACGCCGTAGATCGCTTCGAGCGCGAACGCAAGGCGATACGACCGCGTGATCGCAAAGTCTCGGCGGACGAGTGTACTAATCGCCGTCAGGCTCGAGAACACGAAGCTCCAGCTGTCGGTGGCAGCGGTTCGCGTCGTCGTCGCGGTGGGTTGCCATAACAACCGTGAGGTCGGGACGAGCCTCGATCGCCCGCCAGAGTCGCTCGTGGGCGTGCTCGTCGAGGGAGCGAGTCGGCTCGTCGAGCAGCAAGAGCGAGGGATCTCCCACGAGAGCTCGCGCGAACGCCAGCTGTTGAATCATCCCGGTCGAGCAGCGATCGACACGCTGAGCAAGGATCGCAGTGAGCTCGAGCTCCTCTTCGAGTCCGTCGACTCGGCGGGCCGCGTCCCTCCGTGGGATCCCGCGAACGCCTGCAGCGAAGAGGAGATTCTCGCGGCCCGAGAGTCGGAGATAGAACGATCTGTCCTGTGACAGCGAGACACCGATCAGACTTCTTGCCTCGCGCGATCCGGCGGGCTGATCGAAGATCTTGATTCGTCCTGAGGACGGCGTCAGAGTTCCGGCGATGCTCCGGAGGACGGTCGTCTTGCCCGAACCGTTCTCCCCTAGGAGCGCGAGGCGTTCTCCCTTCGCGAGCAAGATGTCGAGATCGCGTATGACGTCCCGCTTGCCGAACGCGCGCCGGAAGCGCTCGATTGAAAGAGGAGCGTGATCGGCCTGGCGAACCGGCAGCCAGTCAGTGGCGCCTGGACGACGCTGGGCGCCGCCAACCAACGCGTGGCGAACTAGCCCTGGCCCTTGGGCTTGCGCGGAGGATCGCCGCCGTCGTTCGTCGGCACCGAGAGCTTGCCGCCCCCGCTCGCCAACAACGTGCGCACGTCACCGAGGTGTGTGAGCTTCATTGGGACCCAGGTTTCAGGTTTGGTCATATACCTTCCCCTCTTGCTTGGCTTTTAGGAAGCTTCCCAGCGCCAGGAAATCCCAAACCAGATAGTACTTCCGCAACTCTCGGCTGCCAAGGATACCTTCGATCTGCTCGTAGAGCGCGCGGCCGTCGACGACTCCCGAATCTCCGAGTGCGTCAACTCCGCCGAGCTCCGACCAGGCGGTCGCCCCTTCACCCTCGATCAGGGATCGGACGAGACCGGTTGCAGCGATCTTTCGCTGACGTTCGAATCCGAGGCCAGGGAACCGCCGAGCGACGGAGTCCCGGATCAACGCCTTCGATCTTCCGCCGGCATTGAGGAGATCCGGAGGGACGCGGTAGAGATACTCAACAAGCTGTGAGTCCCAGAACGGCTGAAGGATCGGCATGTCGAGGCGGCGCGCTTGGACGTAGAGCTCCTCGAATTCCATCGACACGAGGGGGTGCTCGAGGGCCGTGCGAGATTCTGCGAAGTAGATCCTCGGGTACCGACTATCCCTGCCAGTGGCCGCCTGTGCTGTCGCCCACTGAGTGTTCCGTCGGAGGAGCTCGCGCTCCCGCAGTTTCCGGTGGAGAGCAGGGTCGGGCGCGAGCCAGGCCGGAATCTTGTCCTCGAGGCGCCGCAACGTCAGCTTGTTGAGCACGGACGGAGCTCTGCGCCGGAGGGTCATTGTCGTCCGGTCGATCAGAACCGGCCGGAGGCCGTATCTCCAGCTGATGTGGCGGAGGTACGGAAGCGTCTTGACGTTGTGTGACCGACGATGGTCGTTGTACAAGCGAGCGAGACCGACGAGGTCGAGAGTCCGGACCAGGTCTGCGGCGTAGTAGGGGCTGACGATGAGCCACTCGTCGCCACCGCCGCCCGTGAGGATCGACATGCACCCCCGGGCGCGGCCCCGCATCGCGAGCCGGTCGTATGCAGGCATCCAGAGGTTGAGGAGCGGCGCCGGCGCTTTGGCGCTGAGTTCGACCACCTGGCGCAGGAGACCTCTCGCCCCGACCGCCACATCGAAGTCGAGCATCACTTGATCGAGCCCCAGGCCTGAGGCCACTCCTGTCTGGAGCGGCGTCTCATTGGCATCGCCCGGGAAGGCCAGCGACAGTGCCAGCGGCATCGTCTCGGCTTTCGCCCTGGCCCGGGTCGTTGCCACCGCAGCAACGCTGACTGAGTCGAGGCCTCCGCTGAGGAAGATCCCGACCGGCCCTGAAGCCATGCACCGTGCGACCGCTTGCTCGAAGAGGACGTCGAACTGGTCGATCTCGTCGGGTCGCACCCAGTCCACGTGATCCTCAGGCGCGGGGTCCCAGTAGCGGCGCAAGTGTTCTCCCTGGGCGTCGAGCGCAAGGAGGTTTCCAGGCGGCACTCGACGGACGGCTTGGAAGTACGTCTCCTCTGGGAATGGCCAGACATGACGGAGGTGGTCGACGACAACCGGTAGATCGACGTCGCCCGGCACGCCCTCCTGCGCGAGGAGTGCGTCGATCGAGTTCGAGAAGAGGAGAGTCGGCCCCACGCGCGCCCGGAAGAGCGGGTACAAGCCGAGGCGGTCGCGCGCCGCGATGATCGTCCGGCGCTCTCCGTCGACGATCACGAGTGAGCATGGACCGAGGATCCGCTCGACGGCCCGTTCACCCCACCGCTCGTACGCCCGCAGAGCGAGCGCAGCGTCGTCAGCGTCCTGGCGCGAATCGGCGTCGAGCAGCTGAAGGAGTTCGGCGCGGTTGTGTAGCAGCCCTCCGAGAAGGGCGGTCGTGTTCCGCTCCGAGGTCTCGACGTGGTCGGTTGCCTCGGTGGTCGAGATGACGCTCGACGACCATGTCGACCGCGAACTGTCGACTCTGACCACCCACGCCCCAGGGGGCAGCCCGCGTTCCAGCGTCATTCGAGCCGCCGACCCTCGGGCCCGAATGCGGTCACCTGCTCGTACCCGCGCAGCGTCTCTGCCGCCTCGAGCAGCGGCTGTCCGTCCACGGTCACCCACACATGGCCGATATACACATCCGACTTGGCCATCCCGACTACGAGACGTGGGTCGGCATCTGTTCGGCTGAGGAAGCGATACAGCACGAGGCTTCGTTCGAGGCAGTTCCCACCCGACGCGCGCGAGAGCCGCCCGACCACCTGCACCGTCCGCTCGTCTCGCTGGCGATCGCGTCCGCGATCCCGCGGCCGAACCCACATGAGACGAACGAGCCGAGGGAGCGGGAGGACGCGCTTGAACACAGGCAGGACCCCCATCCACCCGAGTGTTCTCAGCACGAGCCACGTCTCGCCCGGGTCGCGGAGCACGCGCCCCACCGCGCGGAAATGTCCAGTCGGCTTTGCACCGGCGCGCAATGCACCCATGTCAGAGGGAGAGGTGGTGCTCGACGCGCTCGACAACATCTCGAGCGTGGTCGATGTCGGCTCGATAGCGGACGTCGAACGTCGGTGTGATGGAAGCGAGTTGGAGGTAGCGCTCGACCATCAGCTTCGTTCGGGCGACATCCGAGAGTCTGAAGTAGTAGGCATGCGGGAAGAGTGCGGCGAATGCAGACGCCGGATCGAGGCGGTCGATGTCCACGAGCGAACCGTCGCTTGAGTCGCTTCGGGACAGGATCACCAGCGCGCGAACAGTCGACTGCGCCGGCTCGTCCGGGCCACGCACTTCTTCGTTGCCGAGGAGTGCCCGTGCGTCGTCCGACACGCTCAACCGGAACGGGAGGCGGAAAGTGGTCGCGGCATCGATGGAGATGTCCAATGCGACCGCATCGTCGGCCCACACGGAGTGACCTCGCAGCGACAAGCCGTACGCGAAGGTGGACTTCCCGACGCCCGAGGCACCGCACAATGCGACGACCCCGGCGGTCGTGCTCACGGCGCTCCCGTGCACCACCTCGTATCCCTGGAGGTGAAGCGCGAGGGGTAAGACGTTGCGACGGTAGGAGTCCTCGACGACGCCAATCGATGCTCCGACTGCGGGAACTGCCAAGACCCCCAGATCTTCGTCCAGACGAAAAGACGCGATTCCGGGGAGATGCGCCCAGTGATACCCGCCGCCCATGTAGCCGTAGGCCTGGAGCCCTTCGTTGCCCGGATAGATCTCGACGTCACCTTCCGCAGCGCCGGGAAGCACAGGCTCAGCTTCTGCAGGAGACACGACCCTCAGCGTCGGAACGGAGACGGAGGAAGCCATGTCACTCGCCTTGAACCAGACGCTCGCCCTCGAGCGTCGTCACGAGCGCGTCGATCTCGGCGGATACCTCTGCTTGCGATCCGTCGTACTCCTGGAGCAGCGTCGTCTCGATTTCCGACCGACTCTGTCCCTCAGAGAGCAACTCCCAAAAGCGAGCTCCCGTCGGGTTGAGGGAGAAGATCCGGTTTGTCTTCAGGTGGACGAGCACGATCTCGTCGCCCATCCTCCGCGACACGACGTCGGGGTCCGGGGAAGGGAGTGGGGCTCGGTCGCGCTCCATCGCGTCTAGTCTGCCGATTCCGAGTTCGGGGGATACTCAGAGGGGATGAAAGGGGCGACGGGGGAGTCGAGAGTCGGCGTGCCCTCCTGGGGGAACCGGGGCGCGTGATGCCGCGAGATCCGCTCGCTCATCCCGAACGTCTCATCCGCACGATCTACGCCTACGTGGCCTACCGCATCGGACCTGGCGCGGACGCCGAGGACATCACGAGCGAGGTCTTCGAGCGGGCTGTGAGATACCGCGACAGTTATGACCCGAAACGTGGGGAACCGACGGCCTGGCTGATCGGAATCGCGCGACGGTGTGTAAACGGCGCTTCGTTCGATTTGCCGGTTTCCCTGGACGACGTTGCCGATCGACCGGCGCCCGACGACATCGCCGAGCAGGCCGCTCGTCGGATCTCGCTGGCCAACGCCGTCTCGACGCTCGGCGACCGCGACCGAGAGCTCATCGCTTTCCGGTACGGCGCCGATCTCAGCGGGCGCGAGATCGGCGAGATCCTCGACATGACGGCGAACGCGGTCGACGTCGCGATGCATCGCGCCGTCGAGCGCCTGAAGCAGGCGCTCGAATGCTGATCAACCTCTGAGTGGACTAGGGGATCGGCGGGCCCGGGCAATCCGGGGGCGGATTCGGATTCGGGAGCGTGTCTCCGTGCGCTTTGTGAGCCGGAACGGCGTTGACCGAGACGCTGATCAGGACCCACGGGTTGGTGATCCGAAGACGTGCTTGTGGCAGATCAGCACCTTCTCGCCGTACTGGTCGCCACCCGAGCTCGTGCATGCACCGTTATTGCCGAAGCCGTTGTCGTTCCCGCCCTGACCGGAGCCCTGGTTCTGGCCACAGTTCCCGCCACCGTCGCCGTTGGGCACGCACGAGGTTCCATCAAAGTGCGTACTGGGCGCGCAACCGTGGTTGCCGCCGCCCGACGGCGGCCCGGTGCCGTTCCCGTTGGCGGTCCCGTTCCCGTTGTTGACACCATTGACTTGAGTCACAGGGCCGGCGTTGGACGGTCCCGTGACGAGGTTCGTGACCGCCGTCGTTCCGCCCTGGACGGATTTCGCCGCGTAGCTGACGCCGCCGGTCAGCGCGAAGGCCAGGACGAGGAGCATCGTGAGTCCTGCGGCGAACGCCAGACGCAGACCAGTCCGGCGTCGCGGCTCGCGCGAGAGCTGGCGGGCGAGATCGGAGACGAGCCCTTCTCGCGGCTGTGGCCTCTCCTGTCTCAGGCGCTTCTCGAAGTCGTCGTCTCGCACGATCCCCTCCCAGTGTCGTTCGGCTTCTTGCTGTTACTACCGCTCGGGAGTGCGATTTCTTACAGGCGTCAGCCGCGCCGAAGCCGGCGTACCTCAACGGAGAGCGGATTCAAGGCTGTGGCGCGAGCGAGCGCGTGCCGCCGTGCATCGCCCTGGCTCGCAAGCGCCAGACCGAGCCACAGCTCCCAGTCACCGTCGTCCTTCGCGATTGCTTGTGCGTAGAAGCGGCGGGCGTCGGCAGAGGACCCGTCGAGAAGCGCCGCATCGCCCCGACGCTCGAGCGCTTCGGTGGACCACGGCGCCCAACGAGCGCTGCGCTTCGCATCGCGCATCGCGACCGTCGCGTCACCCCGGTCGAGGGCAGCCGAGGCTTGACCCAGGTAGCGGTTCGCCGTGAGGGTGACGAACGAGAGCACAGAGAACGCGACGATCGCGCCGAGGATCACCACCCGCGATCCACCGCCGACCGTCCACTTGCCCGTGCCACGAGCGCCGTCGGCGAGCAGAAGCACGCCTGCACACGTGAGCCCAGCGATCATCACAGCAGGCATCTCCCAGTCCCAGTCGATCCCCGCGTGGGCAGCGAGTGCCACGAATCCGGCGAGGGCCGGCGCGACGAACGGGCTGCGGCGGGCGCGGATCGCGGCGACCAGCGGTGCCGCGAGCACCACGAGCAGTGCCCCAAGGCCGAGCGGCCCGAGCTCCGCGAGGATCTCGAGATACAGGCTGTGGGCGTCGCGGACCTTCAGCGGGACACTTCGGTTCTCGAGCCACCACCGTTCGAAGGTTCCTGCGCCAGAGCCGAGGACGGGGTGCGCCTGATAGTCGTCGAGCGCTGACTCCCACGTGTCCAGGCGTCCGTTGGAGGACAAAGCTGAACAGGCGGTTCGTCTGATCGGTGCTCACCTGCGGCGAGGCCTGCCTGATGGAATGGAGGGCGCGGTGTGCAGCTTCGTATGGTCCCCCGTACGCTGCAAGCCCGCCGGCGATGCATCCAGCGAGGACGAGGACCAGCACGGCTCCGTACGCTCGCCGAACGCCCTGCGCAAAAGTCATGCGGCGCGAGAGCAACACGAAACCGGCCGTGACTGCCGCCGAAACCACGGCCAGGATGGCAAGCGTGAGGGCGAGGCGCCCGCCCTCGTGCGAGGCGCTGCCGAGTTGGGAGAACTCGGTCGTCAGACTCGGGGACTCGTACGCGCGCCATACGGCCAGCGCCGGCCAGGGCGCGACGACGAGCATCGTCGTCACGAGCTGGAGCCGCCGCGGGTCGACAGCGACGGCCACGGCGAGGCCGGCGGCGAGCGCCAGCCAGCCTCCTCTCCCGAAGGTGAAGTAGAGAACCGGGACGAGGAGCACGAGGCTCGCCGCCGAGAGCGACCGGAGCACGATCCCGTCTCCGCGCGCCGCGAGCCCCACCGCCACGACGATCCCGATGACGACGAAGATCGAGACCGCGTTCCAGTAGCCGAGCGGATCCGCAAGGCGGTAGCCGGCGAAGGAGTTGAACGTGCCGACTCGATCGGGGAGGAGTCGCGTCGCCAACGCGTAGGCCGCGACCGCCACGATTCCTGCGAGGAGCGAGGGCAGGAGGAACGGGAGGCTACGACGGCCGAGCACGGCGAGCGCGAGCGCGAAAGAGACGTACACGAGCGTGCGCTCGACCTCGTACATCGTCTGGGTCGTCGTCGGTGACCAGATCAGGGAGGCTGCGGTCCAGACGGACAGCGCGAGCCATGCTCCGAGGTACGCGACGTCGAGCGCGCCGAAGGTGACGCGTCGCCGGGCGAGGAGCCCGACGGCGGCCGCCCACAGGAACGCCAGCGATCCCCACCCCCACGAGCTCGGGAAGTAGCTCCCGTTCGGGGCCGCGGTCGCAACGATGGTGACGAACAGCCCTAGCGGGACGAGGACGACGGCCGGCTCCACCGCGAGCGCCCGGCGCGTCTCGCCGCCCCGCGAGTACTCGAACACGCTGTTCGACATCGCCGACAGTCAGCGTACAAGCGGGTGCTGGTGCCGGTTCGGGAAGCCGAGGGTGACGGCTCGTCCCGAGCTGCGCATAATGCACCTGTCGCTCTGGAGAAAGTGACGAGAAGGCTGGGTGAGTGGTGTGGATCGGGTGACTAGGTGATGAGCTCGTCGACGGCTGACGACGGCAACGCCAGCGGGCGGCGAATCGCCGCGGCGCGTCGCGCGCAGGGCCTCACGCAGGCCGATCTGGCGGCGAGGATCGGGGTCTCGCTACGGGCGATGGATCGGTACGAGACCGGCATCGTCGATCCGACCGCCGAGGTGCTGGAGCTCGTCGCGGAGATCACGGGGGTCTCGATGTCCAGCCTGACGGCATCGTCGTCCGTCCACGCCAGCGGTGACGGTGCATCGGAGGTCGGAATGCAGATGGCTCGTTCGAAGCGGGCGCGCCCTGAAGCTGTGCGCGCGGTCCCCGAGACCGCGGATGTCGAGTCCGCCCCGAGCGAGTCCCGCGAGCCCGCTCCAGAGCCTGCTCCAGAGCCTGCTCCAGAGCACGCCCAGCTCGTGGAGCGAATCTCGGATGCCGTCGGCGAGTTCTCGTCGCCTCCAGCCCGGGAGTCGGTGGGGCCGATCGACGACGAAGTGGAACTGCGGCCGGTGAGAGAACACGACGCCAGAGAGGGAGGAGCGATGAGCGAGACGAGGCCGGCCCAAGCGGGGACGGCTGCGCAACCGTCGCAGGCCACGTTGCCAGCGCCCCCGCTGGACATACGGCACGAAGACCTGCCACGGAAGACCCTCGGCTACAGCCCGAAGGCAACGGCGCAGCTCTTCGATCAAGTCGCGGACGCGTACATGCGCCTGTGGCAAGACCGAGCGATGCTCAAGCGGCGAGTCGAGGAGCTGAACGCGGAGGTGCTCGGCCGGCCGGAAGGTCAGCCGCCGGACCCATCTGCGAAAGCCAAGTTGCAGCAGGCCGACGCCAATCAGCGCGGGCTCTCGCATCAGCTCCAGCAGTCCGCGGCGGCGCTCGCCCAGTCGCGGGAGGAGGCGGCCGAGCTCGCCGATCGGGTCGGTCGACTCGAGACGGAGCTGGGGTCGACCCGAGAGGCTGCCGAGGCTGCGACCGATCGCGCTACCAGTGCAGAAGCGGAGATCGAGCGTTACCGAGAGCAGGAGCGCATGATCGGAGAGCTCCTCGTCTGGGCTCGACAGGCATCCACCGACATGGCGGAGGAGGCCAAGCGCGACGCGGACAGCATCCGCCGCGATGCCAAGCGTGATGCGGAGGAGCTCCTCTCGACGAACGAGCGTGAGGTGGAGCGGCTCGCGACGGAGCGCAAGCGACTCGAAGCCCTTGCGAGCGAGGTTCACGAGGACTTGTCCGCGTTCCTGGTCGGAGCGCTCGAGCGCGTCAACGGTCGTACCGACGCGACGCCGTCGGAGCCGACCGAGCAGGCGGATCCCGGAGCGAGCGTCGCGGAGACGAGCGAGGACGCGATCTCTAGCGCCGCGCGTCCGTAGCCGGAATCAGGGCTTCGAGGCCGCTTCCCAGCCGAGATACGTGCCGCCTGCCTCCTCGGCGACCCGCTCGAACAGGGAGCGGAACGCAACGACGGTCGTCGAGTCGACGACACGCGTTCCCTGGGCGCGGAGGAACCACGGCGCACCCGTCTCGGACGGCACCTCGACCGACGCATCCCAGCCCGCGCGTTCCGCGCGGGCGGCCGCGGCTCGCGCGGTCGTCTCCTCCTCGAACATGAGCTCGTGGACCATGCGGCGGGGCTTGCCGAGGTTCGCACCGACCGCCTGGAGCTTCGCGAGGGAGACGCGGTCGGGATCGACCTCGGAGTCACGCCCCGAGCGCCGGCTCGGGACCCTCACGCGGCTCCGGCGAGCGCACGCTCGAGGTCGGCCCACAGCACGTCGGCGTCCTCGAGCCCGACCGAGAGGCGCAGGAGACCGGCCGGGACGCGCGCGCCTTCCCAGCGCGACCGGGACTCGATCTTCGACGTGACCCCTCCGAGGCTCGTCGAGTTCACGATCAGCGTCGTCCCGGTCTCGACCCGCGCGGCCGCCTCCGCCGTTGCCACGTCGAACGACAGGAGGCCCCCGAACCCGGGGTAGCGAACCGTCTGCACCGCCGGATGCTCACGGAGCCGGCCTGCGATGGTGGCGGCGCTCTCGGATTGCCTGGCGAAGCGCACGTCGAGCGTGGCGAGCCCGCGAAGGAGGAGCCAGGCGGTGTCCGGCGCGGCGACCGGGCCGGTTCTCGAGCGGAACTCGCGCAGCCGCGCGGCGTCGCTCTCGTGCTTGCAGACGACGGCGCCGAGGAGCGCGTCGTCGTGGCCGGTGAGGAACTTCGTCGCCGAGTGCACGACCACGTCGCAGCCGTGCTCGAGCGGGCGGAGGTGCACCGGGGTCGACGCCGTCGCGTCGCAGACGACTCGGGCGGGGTGAGCGGCCGCTGCCTCGAAGCTCGGCATCGTCAGGAACGGGTTCGACGGCGCCTCGAGCCAGACGAGGTCCGCGTCGGGCGGAGGGGGGAGGGTCTGGTCGAACTCGACGTGGCCGAGGCCCCAGCGCGAGAGCTCCTCCATGAGCGCGCCGGTCCCGTAGTAGGCGCCCTCGGCGAGTGCGACCGTCCGGCCGGGCTCGAGCAGCGCGAGCAGCACGCTCGCCGCGGCCGCGGAGCCGGATGCGAAGAGGAGCGCAGCGCCGCCCTCGAGGTCTCCGAGCGCCTGCTCGGCGGCGGCCACGGTCGGGCTCGAGAAGCGCGCATACGAGAACTCGCCCGGTGATCCGTCCTCGTACGGCCACGTCGTCGACCGGTCGATCGGGGTTGGCAGCGGCGCGACGCTATCAACGGGGCACACGACGTTAGGCTCCGCCGGGGTGGCCGAGATCCACGACACGACGGACGCGAAGCTCCGCTGGCTCGAGGAGCTGCGCGCCGAGTCGCTGGAGGCGGCGAGCGAGCGGCACGTCGCCCGTCAGCGCGAGCGAGGCAAGCTCCTCGCCCGCGAGCGGCTGGAGCGGCTCCTCGACCCCGGCTCGTTCGTCGAGCTCGACCGCTTCGTCCGCCATCGTGAGATCGAGTTCGGGATGCGCGATCAGCGTCCGTGGGGGGACGCCGTCGTCACCGGGTACGGGACGATCTTCGGCCGCAAGGTGTTCGTGTTCTCGCAGGACTTCACGATCTTCGGAGGCTCGCTCTCCGAGGTCTTCGCCGAGAAGGTCTGCAAGGTCATGGATATGGCCGTCACGTACGGCTGTCCGGTGATCGGGATCAACGACTCGGGCGGCGCGCGGATCCAGGAGGGCGTCGTCTCGCTCGCCGGCTACGCCGAGATCTTCTGGCGCAACGTCCAGGCATCGGGAGTGGTGCCGCAGATCTCGCTCGTCATGGGCCCGTGCGCGGGCGGGGCGGTCTACTCGCCGGCGATCACGGACTTCGTGCTCATGGTCGAGGGGACGTCGTACATGTTCATCACCGGGCCCGACGTCGTGAAGACCGTGACCGGCGAGGACGTCACCTTCGAGGAGCTCGGCGGCGCGGCGACGCACGCGACCCGCTCGGGCGTCGCGCAGTTCACGAGTCCCGACGAGGAGACGTGCCTCGAGGAGGCCCGCTACCTCCTTTCCTTCCTCCCGCAGAACAACCTGGAGGCGCCGCCGTACGCGGCGCCGGCGGATCCGGTCGACCGCGAGGATCCGACGCTCGACACCATCGTTCCCGACAGCCCGAACAAGCCGTACGACATCAAGCAGGTGATCGGGCGCGTCGTCGACGACGGGGATTTCCTCGAGGTGCACGCACACTGGGCGGAGAACATCGTGTGCGGCTTCGCGCGCCTCGGCGGCCATGCGATCGGCGTCGTCGGGAACCAGCCGGGCGCTCTCGCGGGCGTGCTCGACATCGACGCGTCGGTGAAAGCGGCGAGGTTCGTCCGCACCTGCGACGCGTTCAACGTCCCGCTCGTGACCTTCGTGGACGTGCCCGGCTTCCTGCCCGGGACCGAGCAGGAGTGGGGCGGGATCATCCGGCACGGCGCGAAGCTCCTCTACGCCTACGCCGAGGCCACCGTCCCCAAGCTCACCGTGATCACGCGCAAGGCGTACGGCGGGGCGTACGACGTCATGAGCTCGAAGCACATCCGCGCCGACTTCAACGTCGCCTGGCCGACCGCCGAGGTGGCGGTGATGGGGCCGGAGGGCGCGGTCAACATCGTCTTCCGGCGCGAGCTCGAGGACGCCGAGGATCCCGATGCTCGGCGCGAGGAGCTCATCGCCGACTACAAGGAGCGGTTCGCGAACCCGTACACGGCGGCCGAGCGCGGATACGTCGACGACGTGATCGAGCCGCGCCGCACGCGGCCCGTCCTCGTCTCGGCGCTCGAGACCGCGCTCGCGAAGCGCGAGCCCAAGCCGAAGCGCAAGCACGGCAATATCCCGCTGTGAGCGCGGGCGCCGAGATCAGGACCCCTCCGCGGAGCGAGGTCGCGGTCGAGCGGACGTGGAACGCCGAGAGCGTGTTCGCGACGGTCGCGGACTGGGAAGCCGAAGTCGAGGCGATCCTCGCCGACCTTCCGGGCCTGCAGGCGTACGAGGGCCGACTCGCCGCCGGCGCGGATACGACGATCGCGGCGCTCGTCGCCCGGGACGCCCTCGACCGGCGCGTCGGACCGGTCTTCCTCTACGCCAACATCGGCCAGGCCGTCGAGACCACCGATCCGGACGCGGTCGCCCGCAGCGGGCGCGCGCGGGCGCTCTCCGCGCAACTGGCCGCCACGGCCGCCTTCATCGAGCCGGAGCTGCTCGCGGTCGGGCACGACCTGCTGCTCGAGTGGACCGCGGATCACCCCGAGCTCCTCCCGTACGGCCACTACTTCGACGACCTCTTCCGCCGCGGCGAGCACGTCCGCTCGACCGAGGTCGAGGAGCTGCTCGGCCTCGTCTCCGACGCTCAGTCCGGCACGTACGCGGTGTACACGAGCCTCGCGGACGGCGATCTCACGTTCGCGCCCGCGTCGGGCGAGTCGGGCGAGACCGTCGAGGTGACGCAGGGATCGATCCGAGGGTTGCTCGGAAGCCCCGACCGCACGCTTCGCCGGAGTGCGTACGAGAGCTACGCCGACGGCTACCGCGCCTTCCGGAACGTCTTCGCCGCGAGCTACGCGACCGCGATCAAGCAGGACGTCTTCTCCGCCCGGGCGCGTCGCCACCCGTCGACGTGCGCCGCCGCTCTCCATCGCTCGAACATCCCGCTCGAGGTGCTCGACAACCTCCTGGCCACCTTCGAGCGCAACCTGCCGACCTGGCACCGCTACTGGCGCGTCCGCGAAGCGCTCCTCGGCCTCGACTCGCTCCGGCCGTACGACCTCTGGGCACCGCTCGGCGGGACGCGGCCGCAGTTCACCTACGAGCAGTGCGTGGCGTGGATCTGCGACTCGTTGGCGCCGCTCGGCGAGGAGTACGTCCGCACGGTCCGCCGGGGCTGCCTCGAGGAGCGGTGGGTCGACGTCTATCCGAACCAGGGCAAGCGAGGCGGTGCCTTCTCCGCTGGCGCGCCGGGGACGTACCCGTTCATCGTCATGAGCTTCGACGGCTCGGCGGGAAGCCTCGGGACGCTCGCGCACGAGCTCGGCCACTCGCTGCACTCCTACCTCTCGTGGAAGACCCAGCCGCACATCTCGGCCCGATACGTGACCTTCGTCGCCGAGGTCGCCTCGAACTTCCACCAGGCGCTCCTGCGCGCCCACCTGCTCGAGTCGATCACCGACCGCGAGCTCCAGCTGGCGGTGCTCGACGAAGCGATGGGGAACTTCCTCCGCTACTTCTTCGTCATGCCGACGCTCGCGCGGATCGAGCGCGAGGCGCACGTGCGCGTCGAGCGTGGGGAGGGGATCACGGCGGACGTGCTCGAGGAGCTGACGGCGGGATTCTTCGGCGAGGCGTACGGCCCGGGGGTCGAGCTCGACCGCGAGCGAGTGGGGATCACCTGGGCCGAGTTCCTGCACCTGTACCGGCCGTTCTACGTCTTCCAGTACGCGACTGGCATCTCCGGCGCGCATGCGCTCGCCCGCGGAGTGATCGACGGCGAGGAGGGCGCCGCGGAGCGCTACCTCGGCTTCCTGAGCGCCGGTGGCTCCGAGTACCCGCTCGACGTTCTGCGCGCGGCCGGGGTCGACCTCGCGTCGCCGGCGCCCGTCGAGGAGACGTTCGCCGTCCTCTCCTCGTTCGTCGACCGGCTCGAGGAGCTCGCGTGACGGAGCTGTCGATGAAGGTCGAGGAGCTGTTGCGCGACGCGCGCGAGCTCGCGCGGGCTCGCGGTCACGCGCTCGTCGGGACCGAGCACGTGCTCCTCGCGATGACGCGACAGAGCGACGAAGCGTCGGCATGCCGCATCCTCGACGAGGCGGGCGCGACCGCCGATCTTCGCGCCCGAGCCGAGGGGATCATCGGCCGAGGCTGAGGCCGCACCCCGGCCTCGACTGCGTGGTGGATCAGCGCTCGCCGGCGAGCTCGCGCAGGCGGCCGGGCCGGACGGAGTCGTCGGCGAACGACGGGTCGTGTCCGCTCGAGCAGCGGGATCGCTCGGCGCGCTTGCTCGCGCGCATCGTCTGTGCGACCGGCGGCGGCGTACTCCTCGGCGAGCTCCTCGTGGTACCAGCCGTCGGGCGCGTCCGCGCCGTCCGCCCACGAGACTGCCTGCTCGAGGAGTGGAATCGCCTCTTCCGAGCGCCCGAGCGCTCGGAGGGCCTTCCCGACCGCGTAACGGGCGAGTGCGATCGGTTCGGCCTTCTCGGGGTCGAGCTCCCGTGCGGCCAGCGCGCGCCGGAAGGTCTCGAGCGCCGTGTCGTACTCGCCCGCCTCGTACTGCTTCCAGCCGAGGTTGTTGAGGAGCGGGCCGCGCCAGTACGCCGCTGCCTCGTGCTGCTCCGCGAGCTCGATCCCGCGCGAGGTCCACTCGACGAAACCGTCGCGGCCGGGGGCGACCAGCGCGACCATGTGGGCCGCGTCGGCGGCGATGAAGTAGCGGCCGTCGTCGAGCGCGGTCGCGAATGCCGACTCGAAGAGCGGACGCGCGGCGTCCGGGTCCCCGCCCGAGCGGCGCAGGCGCCCGCGCTCGAGGTCGACGCGCGCCCTTGCAACGGCGCTATGCCCGGCGAGCGACTCCGCCTCGACGAGCAGGCGCTCGCCCTCGTCGAAGCGGTCGCGCAGCCCCTCGACGCGCGCGAGCTGCGTCAGGACCTCCGCACGCCCCCCGTCGGTGTCCTCGGCGCCGAGCTGCGCGCGTAGACGCTCCTCGCTCGCGTCGAGGTCGGAGAAGTCCCAGAGCCCGCGGAGGCGATCGGGCACGGCGGCACTCTAGATCACGCGCCCGCGGCGGCGACCTTCTCCGTGGCATAGCTTCCCGGCGTGGAGCTCGAGGCGACGCCCCGCCTGACGGCGATCGAGGACGTGGCCGTGCGGCGTGCGCTCGCTCTCGTCCGTGTGCGGCTCGACGGTGTGCCCGCCGCCTACACGAGCGCGTGGCGGCGCGCATCCGCGCGCGAGGCCGTCGCCGGAGAGCCGCCCGCCCCGAGGCGCTACGCGCCTTCGCCGCGCAGCACGCGCGGCGCGACGCGGGCGTAGTCGAGTCCCGAGAGCCACGTCGCCGCGACCGCGACGAGCAGCGCCCACCACGCGACGTCGCTGCTCCACGCGCCGGCGGCAGCGAGGCCCGCGATCGTCGCGGCGAGCGCCTGCGCCCAGGTCTTCAGGCGGCCGAGGTCGCGCGCCGGGAGCACGACACCCCGCTCGATCGCCGCCAGGCGAAGGCCGGAGACGAGGATCTCGCGCACGACGATGAGCGCGACCATCCACGCGGGCGCGACGCCCTCCCCGATGAGCATGACGAGCGCGGCGAGGACGAGGACCTTGTCCGCGACGGGGTCGAGCAGCGAGCCGAGCGGGGAGGTCGTGCCGCTCCGCCGAGCGAGCCAGCCGTCGATCTGGTCCGTCGCCATCGCGACGACGAAGACGGCCGTCGCCCAGTACGCGTGGTTCGGGAAGTTCCAGGCGAAGAGGACTACCACGATCGGAACCGCGGCGACGCGCGCGACCGTGAGCTGATCGGGGAGGCTCACCGTCCGGGAGAATACGCCTCCCATGGCGGTGTTCTCGAAGGTCCTCGTTGCCAACCGCGGCGAGATCGCGGTTCGCATCTTCCGCACCCTGCGGGAGCTCGGTATCGGGACGGTCGCGGTCTACTCCGAGCCGGATCGGAGCGCCTTGCACGTGGTTCTGGCGGACGAGGCGTACCTCCTGGGCCCGGGACCGGCGGCGGAGAGCTACCTCCGGGCCGAGCGGATCGTCGATGCGGCGAGGCGCTCGGGCGCCGAGGCGATCCACCCCGGCTACGGGTTCCTCGCGGAGAACGCGACGTTCGCCCGTGCCGTGGAGGAGGCTGGATTGACGTGGATCGGGCCCCCGCCGGACGCGATCGAGGCGATGGGGTCGAAGATCTCCGCCCGCGAGCGGATGCAGGCGGCAGGAGTCCCGATCGTCCCCGGAACGACGCAGGCCGCCGAGAGCGCGGGCGCGGTCGCCCGAACCGCCGCCGAGATCGGGTATCCGGTCGCGGTCAAGGCCTCCGGCGGCGGTGGTGGGAAGGGCTTCCGGGTCGCGCGTGACGAGAGCGAGGTCGAGTCCGCGTACGACGCGGCTCGCCGCGAGGGGGAGGCGTACTTCGCCGACCCGTCCGTCTACGTCGAGCGCTATCTCGACGACCCCCGGCACGTCGAGGTGCAGATCCTCGCCGACGCGCACGGCAACGTCGTCCATCTCGGCGAGCGGGACTGCACGATCCAGCGCCGTCATCAGAAGCTCGTCGAGGAGACGCCGTCACCGGCGGTCGACGAGGCGCTCCGCGAGCGGATCGGCCGGATCGCGGTCGACGCGGCGCGGGCGGCCGGCTACCGCTCGGCCGGGACGATCGAGGGATTGCTCGCGCCCGACGGCTCCTACTACTTCCTGGAGATGAACACGCGCGTCCAGGTCGAGCACACCGTCACCGAGGCCGTCACCGGGATCGACATCGTCCGCGAGCAGATCGCGATCGCCGCCGGCGAGCCTCTGTCGTTCGCCCAGCGAGGACGTGGTGCTCCGCGGTCATGCGATCGAGTGCCGCATCAACGCCGAGGACGTCGCCCAGGGCTTCCTCCCGAGCCCGGGCAGGATCACCGCGTATCGCGAGCCCGGCGGCATCGGCGTGCGGGTCGACTCCGGCGTCGCCGCCGGGAGCGAGGTCTCGGGGCTGTACGACCCGCTCGTCGCCAAGCTCGTCGTCCACGACGTGACGCGCGAGCGCGCGCGCCGCCGCATGCTCCGCGCGCTCGAGGAGTACCTCATCGAGGGCCCGACCACACTCCTCGGCTTCCACCGGGCTCTGCTCGAATCGCCGTGCTTCGTCGCCGGCGAGACGTGCCTCGGCATCGTCGAGTCGGAGAAGCTCGCCGCGCGGGCGCAGGAGCTTGCCGCTGCCGCGGCGCCGGGGCGAGGCGCGGCGGTCGCCAGCTCCTCCGACGGCGCGTCGCCCGCGACGCGCGACCAGCTCGTCACGGTCGAGATCGACGGACGCCGCCACGACATCCGCATCCAGTTCCAGGAGCCGCCGTGGGCCGAGCTCGCACGCCGGCGTAGGGGGCGGAGCAAGGCGTTGACGGGCGACGCGACCGGTGCGGTCGTGAGCCCGATGCAGGGGACGGTGCTCCACGTGAACGTGTCCGAGGGGGACGCGATCGAGGCCGGGGCGGTCCTGTGCGTGGTCGAGGCGATGAAGATGGAGAACGAGATCGCCGCTCACCGGCCGGGCGTCGTCACCGATCTCGGCGTCGCCGAGGGACAGCCGATCGCAAGCGGTCAGCTCGTCTGCGTGCTGCGCGACGAATGAGCGAGCGCTGCGCGGAGCTGTCGGAGTCGGCGGGCGAGACCCTCTCCGCTACCGCTGTCACGGCGAGCTCCTGGCTCCTGCTCGAGGTGCCCGGGAAGTGGCCGCGCGACGTCGGTGCCTCCGGCGTCCTGGCCGAGCCGGCAGACGAGGCGGTGTCGGCGTGGCTCGCGAACACGCCGGGAGCGAGGCTCCAGTTCGTGCGGCGGCCCGGCCGCGTCGGCGACGGACCGGTCCTCGCGTTCGTCGTCGTGGCGGAGGAGCAGACTTGCTCGGTCCGGCGGATCGAGCTGCAGGCCCACGACGACATCGCCGGGCTCGATCTCTCGAGCGCGGGCGAGCCGACCGACGCGCCGCTCGTGCTCGTGTGCGGGCACGGGAGTCGCGACCGGTGCTGCGCCCTCAGGGGCGCGGCGGTGTACACAGCGCTCGCGGAACGGCTCGACGGCGAGGGCGTCTGGATCTCGTCGCACCAGGGCGGACATCGCTTCGCGGCGAACGTGCTGGTGCTCCCCGCCGGGATCCAGCTCGGACGCGTGGCTCGAGACGCTGCCCCGTTCCTCGTCGCGCAGGCGCTCGCGGGGAGAATCGACCTCGCGCACTATCGCGGACGGACGTGCTTCGAGCCGGCGGTGCAGGCCGCCGAGCGACTCGTCCGCGAGGAGACCGCCCTCGAAGGTCTCGCAGACCTCGAGCTCGTCGGCACGGACGGCGACGCCGTTCGGTTCCGGGCGTGGGACGGCTCCGAGTACGCCGCGAGCGTCCAGGAGGTCGAGGGCCCTGTCGTTCCCGCGAGCTGCGGCGCAGAGCCGGAGCCGCAGCGCGCGTTCGCGGCCAGATTGCTCTGACTCGCAGTGGCCGCTCCCGCACGAGGGCGGCGCCGGACCCCGAGCACGAGAGCTAACCCCCGAGCCGATGCGTGTGGTTGGTGATCCAGACGATCGTGCTCGGTGTGCCCTTCGCCGGCTTCCCGATGACGAGCAGCGGCCCGAACACGAAACGCACCCAGCTCTGCGCGGCGAGCGCGCCCGGGGCCGAGATCGTCCCCTGCCACGCCTCTCCGGACTCCAGGACCTTGGGAAGGCTCGGCTCGAAGCGCACGACCTGCCTCACCGAAGGGAGCGTGCCCTTCTGGTTGCGCTCGTCGAGCTCCGACGCGGAGCTCGACGAGAAGAGCATGAGACCGAACGAGCGGTCGATCGTCGCGCGGGGGTCGCCGACGTCATACGCGTTCGACGTGTGGTTCGCGATCCCGATCCGTGCCTTCCAGCCGCCGTGGAGCACCTGCATGCGGTCGACCGTGAAGACGACGTTCTGCCTGGTCGAGCCGTACAGTTCGCGCCAGCCGAGCCTTGCGCTCTGCGGGCTGGCTGCGGCGCTCACGTCCGACGGCGGCGCTTCGACGCGGAGGTCGCGCACGATCGACGTGACCACGAAGGCGGCGAATGCCGCGCCGAGCGCGATCAGGACGACGAGCGTGCTCTTGCGCACCTGCGAATGCTCGCACACGCTCCTCCCGGCATCTCGAGTCCGGGCCCCGCCTCTCCGGGGGGCGCCTCGAAGGACGTGCCGGGTAGACTCGCGCGCGCCGTGGATCTCTTCGAGCACCAGGGGAAGGAGCTCTTCGCGAAGTTCGGGATCCCGGTCTCGGACGGGCGCCTCGCGACGACGCCGGAGGAGGCGCGATCGGCGGCGGAGGAGATCGGCCCTCCCGTCGTCGTGAAAGCGCAGGTGCTGATCGGCGGACGCGGCAAGGCGGGAGGCATCAAGCTCGCCGAGACCGTGGACGACGCCGAGGCGCGCGCACGCGAGATCCTCGGTCTGGACATCCGCGGGCACACGGTCGGGAAGCTCTGGATCGAGCGTGCGTCCGAGATCGCGCGCGAGTACTACCTCTCGCTGGCGCTCGACCGGAGCGCGAAGAAGCCGCTCTTCATGTTCACGACGCAGGGCGGCGTCGACATCGAGGAGGTCGCGGCCACGACGCCGGACGCGCTCGTGCGTCTCCACGTCGACCCGCTCGCCGGCTGCCAGCCCTGGCACGGACGGCGTCTCGTCCACGACGGCGGGGTCACCGACCCCGGCGAGCAGAAGCAGATCGCCGCCGTCGTCGGCCGCCTCTACGCCGCGTTCGTCGGCTGCGAGGCGATGCTCTGCGAGATCAACCCGCTCATCGTCACCACCGATGGCGAAGTGCGGGCGCTCGACTCGAAGTTCACGGTCGACGACAACGCGCTCTTCCGGCAGCCCGAGATCGCGGCCATGCGCGACGCGGGCGGCGGGGATCCGCTCGAGGCCCTCGCACGCGAGAAGGGCGTCACCTACGTGAAGCTCGACGGGGAGGTCGGCGTGCTCGGCAACGGAGCCGGTCTGACGATGTCGACGGTCGACGTCGTCTCGTTCGTCGGCGGGCGAGCGGCGAACTTCTGTGACCTCGGCGGCGGAGGCGGCGCCCAGGGCGTCGTGGACGCGCTCGAGGTGATCACGAGCGACCCACAGGTGCGGGCGATCGCGTTCAACATCTTCGGCGGGATCACGCGCTGCGACGAGGTCGCACGCGGGATCCTGCAGGCGCTCGGACAGATGGAGATCGCGCTGCCGATCGTCGTCAGGCTCGACGGCACGAACGCGGACGAGGGAAGACGGCTGCTCGAGGAGGCCGGCTCGCCGAACCTGCACGTGGAGGCGACCATGCTCGACGGCGCGCGACGCGCGGTGGAGCTGGCGGCAGCGGCCTGATGGCGATCCTCGTCGACTCGGACACGCGGCTCGTCGTCCAGGGCCTGACGGGCTCGGAGGGGCGCTTCCACGGGCTCCGGAACCGGGCGTACGGGACCCAGGTGGTGGCGGGGGTCACGCCCGGGAAGGGCGGTCAGGACGTGGAGGGGATCCCGATCTTCGACACCGTCGCCGCCGCCGTCTCGGAGGCGGGCGCCAACACGGCGATGGTGTTCGTTCCGGCGCCGTTCGCAGGAGACGCGATGTGGGAGGCGATCGACTCGGGCGTCCATACCGTCATCTGCATCACCGAAGGCGTGCCCGCGCACGACATGTTGCGCATCCACGCGTACGTCGAGAGCCGCGACGTGATCCTCGTCGGGCCGAACTGCCCGGGTGCGCTCTCGCCCGGGAAGGCGAACGTGGGGATCATCCCGGCGGAGATCTTCCGCGAGGGCGCCGTCGGCCTCGTCTCGCGCTCGGGAACGCTCACGTACCAGATCGGGCACGAGCTCACGCAGCTCGGACTCGGAAACTCGACGATCGTCGGGATCGGCGGCGATCCGATCGTTGGCTCGTCCTTCGTCGACGTGCTCTCGCGTTTCGAGGCCGACCCGCAGACCGAGCAGGTGGTCATGGTCGGCGAGATCGGAGGCGACGAGGAGGAGAAGGCGGCGGCCTTCATCGAGGCGGAGATGACGAAACCGGTGGTCGCGTACATCGCCGGCTTCACCGCCCCGCCCGGCAAGACGATGGGGCACGCGGGAGCGATCATCTCCGGCTCCGCGGGAACGGCGCAGGCGAAGAAGGAGGCGCTCGAAGCGCGCGGCATCCGTGTCGGCACCACGCCGACCGAGACCGCGGGCCTCGTCGCCGAGCTGGTCCGCGCCTGACGCGCGACGAGTTCGTCTTCTCCGCGAGCGGCACGCGAGGTCGTCGTCGCCGCGCGCGTCACGGGCGCCGGCACGCAAACGCTCGAGCGGCTCGGACTCGACCTTCGCTTCGCTGGTGGACGCGTTCGGCCCGCTGGCTAGGCTCTTCCGATGCCGCCGATCTCCTTCGCCCGCGGAGCGCCTGCGCTCGACCTGATCCCGGCCGCGGAGCTCGCGGACTGCGCACACGAGGTCGCCCTGCGCGAGGGTGCGAAGGTGTTCGCCTACGGGCCCGTCGGTGGCTACGAGCCGTTGCGCGAGTGGGTCGCCGCCCGGCACGGAGTCGAGCCCGCCCGCGTCGTCCTCACCATTGGGGGACTCCTCGGGTTCGTCCTCTTCGCCGAAGAGGCGCTCGCGCGACGCCGAGGCCCGGTCCTCGTCGAAGGTCCGACCTACGACCGGCCGCTGACCATCCTCGCCCGCAAGGGCGTCGAGCTCGTCTCGGTCGCGATGGACGACGAGGGCCTAGATCCGGAGGCTCTCGAATTCGAGCTCGCGCGCACGCCGGAGAGCCCCTCCTTTCTGTACACGATCCCGACCTTCCAGAACCCGAGCGGGCGCACGCTCTCGGGCGAGCGCCGGCGCCGGATCGTCGAGATCGCCGCCGAGCATGACCTGCCGGTCCTCGAGGACGACCCGTACGGCCTCGTCCGCTTCGAGGGCGAGCCCGAGCCTTCGCTGCTCGAGCTGGAGGGCGGCGAGCGCGTCACCTATACGTCGTCGTTCTCCAAGACCGTCGCACCCGGCCTGCGCACGGGCTACTTCGTGCTCCCGGCCGCCGAGGCGGCGGCCTTCGAGCGCCGCGCGGTCTCGACGTACATCTCGCCGCCCTACTTGACGCAGGCCACGATCGCCGAGTTCATCGCGCGCGGCCGCTTCGAGCCGAATCTGGAGAGGGTGCGAGGCCGGTTGCGCGAGCGCCGCGACGCGATGCTCGGAGCGCTCGAGCGGACGTTCCCGGAGGACGCATCCTGGAGCCGGCCGAGCGGCGGCTACTTCGTCTGGCTGGAGCTGGACGACGAGCAGGACGCGTCGGATCTCGCCGGACGCGCCGAGGCCCGGGGGGTTGCATTCGTTCGCGGCTCGGACTTCTTTCCATCCGGCTCGGAGCTCGGCCGCTCGGCCGCACGTCTCGCGTTCAGCTTCGAGCCTCCGGAGCGGATCGTCGAGGGTGTCGAGTTGCTCGCGGGCCTAGTGGGCTGACGCCCGCTGCCTGCGGCGCTGCCGCCAGCCGTCGCACAGGAAGCCTGCCGCGAAGCCGATCCCGAGACAGAGGATGATGAGGACGAGCTTCGAGATCTTCGTCGAGAAGAAGACGAAGCTGATGTCGACCTGCTCCTTGTTGAGGAGCGCGATGAGGACCGCGTACAGGGCGAGCCCGCCGAAAACGATCAGCCGCCATGGCGGACCCTGCTTCGCGGGCGCCTTGCCCTCCATGAGGAGGACTCTAGTACCCGCCGGCTCAGGCGGCAGCGCCGACGGCGACGTGAGGGAGCGGTCGCGGGACCAGCTGCGGCTGCTTCGGCGGGAGCAGGGAGCCGACCGAGGCGGCGCGGAACGTCGGACACGGCACGTTCTCCGTCAGCGCGCACAGCCCCTCGCGCCTGAAGTAGCACTCGTCGCAGGTGACCTCTGGGCGTCTCTTCGACATGTTCCGGGGAGGTCGCCCCTCAACGACCAGGTGCCATTGTCCCGAGCCGGTCGGGGGGAGACAAGAGGTGCGCGGGCGAAATCGGCCGCAATTTGCGCGTGTTCTCAGGACCGACGAAAGCCCTGCAAACTCAGCATTTCAGGTCTGCCGTTTGCAGAAAGCGCAACGCCTGTTGAAAACTCCGCACAGGGACGATGCGCAGGCCACCCGCATTCTCGCGCGCTTCCTGCGCGTTCTCCCCGGCCGGGACGAGGAAGACATCCACATGCGCGCGACGCGCGCCGATCGTCTTCTGCTTGAGTCCTCCGACCGGGAGGACGTCGCCCTCGAGATCGAGCTCTCCGGTGGCGGCGACCCGGCAGCCGTGGGTCACGTTCCGTCCGAGCTTGCGCGCGATCTCGAGCGCGAAGGGAAGTCCCGCCGACGGCCCGCGTACCGCACCGAGGTCGATGTGCACCTTGCGCGGAAGGACGATGTGCGCGTCCTGGTCGACCTCGATGCCCACGATCGGGCGTTTCCGGTCCTCGGGCGCCGGGATCGTGCCCATGGTCAGGTCGACCTTCTCGCCGCCGCGTCTCACGGTGAGGGTCACCTTCTCGCCAGGCTTCCGCTTGCCGATCTCCTTCCGCACCTCGTCCGTCGTCCGGACGGCGACGCCGTCCACGGCGACGATGACGTCGCCTTCGCGGAGCTTCCCCGCCGCCGGCGCATCGGATGCCACTCCGATGACGAGCGCGCCCGTCGGGGTGGCGATGACGTCGTAGCCGAGCGCGCGCAGCGCGACCGCCGGCGCTACGAGCTCGGACCGCTGGATCTCCTCCTCGCTCTGGTTCACCTGCTGCGCCTCGGACGTGCCCTGGGGGAGGTAGTCGCGCTCCGGTATGACCGTCGCTCCGTCGGGCCGCGTGAACGGGAGCAACTGCTCGAGCAGCGACGTCCTGCGGACGAAGACGTCGACGAAGTAGATGTCCCCTTTGCCCTGTGCCTTCGCTCCTTGCACCTGGATGTAGCCTCCGAGCGGGCTCGCCTTGTGCGGGACGAAGAGGAAGTCGCGCGCCGGGATCGCGAACAGGACGGCAACGACGAGCCCGACGGCGCCGATGACCACCAGCGCCCCGTAGAACCGCTTCGTCCTCATGTCAGACCAGCCCGCGCGTGAGGCCGCCGTCGACGGCGACGACCGTGCCCGTGATGTAGGCGGCGCCGTCCGAGCAGAGGAACGCGACGACGTCGCCGATCTCGTGTGCGGTGCCGAGACGGCGAAGCGGGATCGTGGCGAGGTCGGCCTCCGTCGGGCCGTCCGGATACACCTCGCGGATCCGGTCCGTGTCGATCCGACCAGGCGCGATCGAGTTGACCGTGATTCCCTTCGGCCCGAGCTCGCGCGCGAGCGTCTTCGCCCAGCCGACCACCCCCGGGCGCACGGCGTTCGAGAGTGCGAGTCGGTCGGTCGGCTCCCGGACGGTGCTCGAGGTCACGTTGACGATCCGTCCGTGTGCGCTCCGCTCGAGGTGGGGGAGGCAGAGACCGGTCAGCCGGACCGCGGACACGAGCAGGAGCTGGACGGCGCCCTCGATCGACTCCTCGTCCAGCTCGAGCGCCGTCGTTCGAGGCGGCCCGCCCGAGTTGTTCACGAGGATGTCGACGCCGCCGAATGCCTCGACCGTCGTCGAGACGAGCCGCTCGAGGTCACCCGGAACCGTGACGTCCCCACGGACGGCGAGGCCCCCGAGCCGCTCCGCCTCTCGTTCGAGTACGTCCCGGCGGCGCGCGAACATCGCGACGCTCGCGCCGCTTCCCGAGAGAGCCTCTGCGATTCCGAGCCCGATGCCCGCCGACGCGCCGCAGACGATCGCGGTCCTCCCGTCGAGCGAGAAGTCCATCGCTACTTCCTCTTCAGCAGGTGGACGACCTCGCGGACGGCCGCCGCGGACGCCTTGAACATCGAGCGCTCCTCGGCCGTCAGCTTCAGCTTGACGACGTCCTCGACGCCGGCCGCGCCGAGCTTCGCCGGCACGCCCATGTACAGGCCACGTACGCCGTACTCGCCTTCGAGATAGGCCGTGCACGGCAGCACGCGCTTCTGGTCGAGGCAGATCGAGTCGACCATCTGAGCGGCGGCCGCACCCGGTGCGTACCAGGCAGAGGTGCCGAGCAGATCGACGATCTCGCCGCCGCCGAACTTCGTGCGCCCGACGAGCTTGCGGATCTTCGCCTTCGGCATGAGCTCGGCGAGGGGGATGCCTCCGACCGTCGTCGCGGAGACGACGGGAACCATCTGGTCCCCGTGGCCGCCGAGCACCATCGCCGTCACGTCGCGGACGGACACGTCGAGCTCCTGCGAGATGAAGGCCGAGAAGCGCGCGGTGTCGAGGATCCCCGCCATCCCGACGACCCGCCGCTTCGGGAAGCGGGAGACGGCCTTCGCGACATGGCACATCGCATCGAGGGGGTTCGAGACGACGACGAGAACGGATTGCGCGGAGCGGCGCACGATCTCGCGTGTCACCGAGGACACGATCGCCTCGTTCGTCGCGACGAGGTCGTCGCGGCTCATGCCCGGCGAGCGCGGCTTCCCCGCGGTGATGACGACGACGTCCGAGCCCGCGGTCTCGTCGTATCCGTTCGACCCCACGATCGCAGGCTCGTAGCCGAGCACCGAGCCCGCCTGGTTCATGTCCAGCGCCTTGCCCTGCGGGTAGCTCGGGATGATGTCGACGAGCGCGACATCGGCGTAGTCGCGGCGCGCGATCTCCTGTGCGCAGGTCGCGCCGACGTTCCCGGCTCCGACGACGGTTACCTTCTTCCTCATCTGCTCCCCTCTCTGGGCCCCGCTCTCCGGGCTCCGTTCTCCGGCTCCGTCTCAGGCTGGGTCGCCGTCGAGCGCGGCGACGATCGCGTCCGCGTACTGCGAGGTCCCGACCGCGGTCGGATCGTCGCGCTTCGGCTTCAGGTCGTAGGTCACGTTGCGGCCCTCGGCGATGACCGAGGCGACGGCCGCCTCCAGGCGCGCTGCCGCTTCGCGTTCGCCGAGGTGGTCGAGCATCAGCTTGCCGGAGAGGATCATCGCCGTCGGGTTCACCCTGTTCAGGCCGGTGTAGCGCGGCGCCGAGCCGTGCGTCGCTTCGAAGACGGCTGCCTTGTCCCCGATGTTCGCGCCGGGCGCCACCCCGAGGCCGCCGACGAGGCCCGCGGTCATGTCGCTCACGATGTCGCCGTACAGGTTCGGGAGCACGAGCACGTCGTACTCCTCCGGGCGCTGGACGAGCCCCATGCAGAGCGCGTCGACGAGAACCTCGCGCGACGAGATGTCGGGGTAGTCCGCCGCGACCTCGCGAAAGACGGACAGGAAGAGCCCGTCCGTGAACTTCATGATGTTCGCCTTCGTGACGCCGGCGACCTCACTCCGGCCGTTCTCGCGCGCGTACTCGAAGGCGAAGCGGATGATGCGCTCGGAGGCGTCCCGGCTGATCGGCTTGACGGAGATGCCGGAGCCGGGAGCGATCTGCTTCGGCTGCATCCCGTTGAGCACCTCGATCACGCGCACGGCGTCGTCGCTCCCCGCCTCGTACTCGATCCCCGCGTACAGATCCTCGGTGTTCTCACGCACGACCACGAGGTCGACGTCGTCGTAGCGCGAGCGGACTCCCACGTACGACTTGCACGGCCGGATGCAGGCGTAGAGCTCGAGCTCGTGGCGCAGCGCGACGTTCACCGAGCGGAAGCCCGTGCCGATCGGTGTCGTGATCGGCCCCTTGAGCGCGATCCCGTTCTCCCTGATGGACTCGAGCGTCTCCTCGGGGAGCGGCGTGCCCGCCTCCTCCATGACGTCGACGCCCGCCTGGCGCACGTCCCAGTCGAGAGCCACGCCCGTCGCCTCGAGGACGCGTCGCGTCGCTTCCGTGAGCTCGGGACCGGTCCCGTCCCCGGGGATGAGGGTGACGCGATGGGCCATGAGCGCCGGCCGATCGTACCTGGACACCCAGTCCATCCTGGGTCAGGTAGCGTCCGTTTCGATGAGTGAGGTAGCCGACTTCAAGCCCGGTCTCGAGGGCGTAGTCGCCGTCGAGACGGAGATCGCGGAGCCGGATCGCGAGGGGGGCGTCCTCCGGTACCGCGGCGTGGACATCGAGGATCTCGTCGGTCACCACCCGTACGAGAACGTCTGGGGCCTCCTCGTCGACGACGACCTCGACTCGGTCATGCCGGCGCCGGAACCGTACGAGCCCGTCCAGCTGACCGGAGACGCGCCTGCCGACCTCCAGGCCGAGACGGCACGGCTCGCCGGCGAGTGGAAGCTCGGCAAGCTGAACGAGATCTCGGATGCGCAGGCGCGCCAGGATCTCGGGAGGCTCTCGTCGCAGATGATGGGGATCGTCGCGCGTTCGGCCCGCGTCGCCGACGGGCACACCGACTCGGTACCGGACGACGTGGTCGGGCGTGGACGGACCGCTGCCGAGAAGTTCCTGCTCCGGTGGCGAGGCGAAGCGGACCCGAAAGCGATCAAGGCCATCGACACGTATTGGATCTGTACGGCCGAGCACGGGCTCAATGCGTCGACCTTCACCGCACGCGTCGTCGCGTCGACCGGTGCCGACTGTGGAGCAGCCCTGTCGTCTGCCGTGGGGGCGTTGTCCGGCCCGCTGCACGGCGGCGCGCCTGCGTACGTGAAGCCGATGCTCGAGGAGGTGACCGCGATGGGCGATCCCGAGAAGTGGGTCTCCGACGCGCTCGACTCGGGCAAGCGCATCATGGGCTTCGGCCATCGGGTCTACCGCGCCGAGGATCCGCGCTCGCGCATCCTCAAGCGCACCGCGCGCGAGCTGGGCTCGCCGCAGATCGAGGTCGCGGAGCAGCTCGAGGAGGTCGCGCTCGCCGAGCTCGAGCGGCGCCATCCCGAGCGGCCTCTGAAGACGAACGTCGAGTACTACTCGGCGCTCGTCCTCGACGTCGCCGAGATCCCCCCGCCGCTCGCGCCCGCGATGTTCGCGTGCTCCCGCGTGGCCGGCTGGTCGGCGCACATCCTCGAGCAGAAGCGGACGGGGCGACTCTTCCGGCCGTCTGCGCGGTACGTCGGCCCGGCGCCGCGCTCGTTGCAGCCGGCGTGACGCTGGCCGAGGCCGCAGCTCGAGCGGATTCCCTCGCCGAGTCCGGCGACGAGCGCGCGCTCGCGGTCCTGCGCTCCGAATGGGACGACGAGATCGAGGCGGATGCGCGGAACGCGGACTACCGCGTGCGCTCGCAGGCCTATCGGGCGATCGCCCAGTTCCGCTTCCGCCAGAAGCTCGAGCTGCTTCGACGCGGGATGGAGGACGAGAGCCCGGCGGCGCGTGGCTCGGCCCTCATCGCGCTCGAGTCGCTCTCCCGCACGCATCCGGGAGACGTCAACTCGTTCCGGCCCTTGCTCCACGAGTTGGCCGCACGCGAGCCGAACGCCGCGGTGCGCCGCCTCGCGGTCATCTGCCTCAAGAACGGGAGCCCGCAGCGCGACACGATCCAGCTCCTCGAAGGCATCGCCGAGTCGGAGGACGCCGACGCCGACCTCCGCAAGACGGCCCGCGCCGTCGCGAACGGGCTCCGCAAGAAGGCAGTTGCAAAGTGAGCGTGCTCGTCGCCGTCGTCATGGGCTCGAAGTCGGACTGGGAGACGATGGAGCACACGGTCGCCACGCTCCGGTCGCTAGAGATCGAGCACGAGGTACGGGTGCTCTCCGCCCACCGGACGCCGGACGCGCTCGAGGCCTTCGTCACCGACGTCGAGGAAAGAGGCTGCGAGGTGTTCGTCGCGGCGGCGGGAGGCGCTGCGCACCTGGCCGGCGTCGTCGCGTCGAAGACGCTGAAGCCGGTGATCGGCGTCCCGATGGGATCGGCGCTCGGCGGGCTCGACTCGCTCCTCTCGACGGTGCAGATGCCGGCCGGCATTCCGGTCGCGACGGTCGCGATCGGCCGCGCGGGAGCCGTGAACGCGGCGCTCCTCGCGGCAGCGATCCTCGCTCGCTCGGACGCCGAGCTCGAGCGGCGGCTTCGCAGCTACCGGCAGGAGCAGGCGGAGGCCGTGCTCGACGTCGGCGACCCGAGCGCGTAGCCACTCCGACACCAGACCGATGACTTCTGCCGTGCCGGGTCGTCTACCGTGACGAGAGAGCCGGCGCGGCCGCCGCGCCGGAACGACCTGAAAGGAGGCTCGATGCCCGGTCAGATGGTGCACATCGAGATCCCGGCGGACGACACCGGAAAGAGCCGCGAGTTCTACGGCTCGCTCTTCGGATGGAGCTTCGAGGAGTTCCCCGGCCAGTCCGAGTACCACATCGCTCGCATCGACGAGCAGTCCGGTGCGGCCGTGTCGAACATGGAGCCCGGCAAGCACGGGACGCGGACGTACTTCAACGTGGACGACATCAATGCCGGCGCCGCGAAGGTGGGCG
The DNA here is from genome assembly GCA_963708265.1 of uncultured Actinomycetes bacterium. Taxonomy (GTDB): domain Bacteria; phylum Actinomycetota; class Thermoleophilia; order Gaiellales; family Gaiellaceae; genus GMQP-bins7. The sequence goes on from CAVPSC010000004.1 coordinate 58,473, forward strand.
ACCTCGGCGGCACCGCGGACGCGCCGATGCCCGTGCCGAGCATGGGCTGGTTCGTCACCTGCAAGGACCCGCACGGAAACGAGTTCGGCCTCTGGCAGACCGATCCGTCGGCGTCGATGCCCGAGAGCTAGTCGAAGGAGCAGCGGGCGGCGCCTCACGGGGCGCCGCCGAGCGCCGTCGGGTCAGGACGAGGACGATTCGGGCTCGATCGGTCGCGGTGACGGCCGCGACGTACGGCGCGCGTGGGGGTGGGCGAGGAAGTAGACCTCTCGCCGCCGCCGATCCGAGATGTGCGTGTAGCGCTCGGTCGTCCCGAGGTCGGCGTGGCCGAGCATCTCCTGGACGCTCCGCAGATCCGCGCCTCCTTCGAGCAGGTGCGTCGCGAAGGAGTGGCGGAGGAGATGCGGGTGGACGCGGGTCGGGTCGAGCCCGGCCCGGTCCGCGAGCTTGCGGAGGATGAGGAAGGCGCCCGCGCGGGTCAGCGGGCCACCCCGCGCGTTCAGGAAGAGCTCGGGCCGGTAGCGCCGGTCGAGGTGGGGCCGCCCGAGCGCGAGGTAGCGCCGCACGGCTTCCGCCGCCGGGCGCCCGAGGGGGACGATCCGCTCCTTTCCGCCCTTTCCCACGACGCGGACGATCCGCGCGTCGATGTCGACGCCCATCCGCTCAAGGCCCATCGCCTCGGAGACGCGGAGGCCCGCGCCGTAGAGGAGCTCCACGAGCGCGCGATCGCGGAGCGCGCGCGGCGTGGTCCCCGTGGCGGCGTCGATGAGGCGCTCGGTCTCGGCGGGTGAGAGCGCCCGCGGCAACGTGCGCGCTCGCCGCGGCAACCGAAGTGCGGATGCGGGGTTGTCCTCGCGGTTGCCGATAAGGACCGCGTGCTGGAAGTAGGTACGGGTCGTCGAGACTCGACGCGCGAGGGTGGACTGGGCGAGGCCGTCGGCACGCATCCTGGCGACCCAGCGCTCGAGGTCCTCGACGCTCGCGTTCGCAACAGGTCCGTCGAGGAACTGTCCGAGCGCCGCGAGGTCGCGGCGGTACGCGTCGACCGTGCGCGGCGAGCGCCGCGCCGTGAGGGAGAGCAGGAAGCGCTCGACGTCGGGGTCGGAGTCGGTCACGGGGCGGAACCGGATTCGGCGGCAGGGCGGCGGCTCCTCTCCGGGGCTATCGTGGTCGCCCTGCGCCCCCGCGTCGTCGCGCCGGTCCTCGTCGTCCTCGCCGCGCTCCTGGCGGGCGCCCTGCCGACCCGTGCGCACGCCTCGCAGCTCATCGCCAGAGACACTTCGGGCGAGCGGCTGGCCGTCTCGCGCGACGGGAAGGCCGTCGTCACGTACCGCGCTGGAGGCCGCCTCCACCACGTCCTCGCGTGGGGTGCCGTCGATGCGCTCGCTCCCTCGGAAACCCGCCCGCAGGTCGCATTTCGCCTCGACTACTCCGGTGGCTGGGGGTCGTCGCACCGGGCCGTGTGGAAGACCTTGCGCAACGCCTGCGGCGCCTACACCGGGCCGCGGCTCCCGTACCTCGTCACCGCGTGCACCGCGCCCGACGGCTCGTACTGGGCGCTCCAGCGCTGGCAGCGTCTCCGCGCGAACTTCGGGCTGCCGCCCGCACGAGCGGGCCACGACGCGTGGGAGCTCCGGCTCTCCCACTGGACTGGACCCGTCGCCCGCCTCGAGGTCTGGCTCGATTGGAGCTACAGCGGCCGCTTCCATCATCTCTTCGGGCGCCTGACGTATCGCGGTCAGCCGGTGTACGGCTACCGGACGACGACGAGTGGCGACCCCCTCGACGGCTACGGGCGCGTGCTCTACCTCGACACGCTCGACTCGGCGTACGGGCCTGGTTGGAGACGCGAGAACGGCTTCGTCGCGCGGCGCCCGAACGGGATGTTCTGTTACGGGTTCGTGCCGCATCGGGCGCCGACGGGCGACGTACGCCCGCCGGGAAACGGGCACAGGTACCGGATCTCGGTGAGCGGCCCGGGCGTGACGCCGGACGTCGCGTGGGAGGGGCCGGCGCTCGGTGACTACGACTCCTCGAACGCGGCTGATCCGGAGCTCGAGAGCCGCATGAACGCGCTCCAGGCACAGCTGTTCGCCGGCACCAAGGGCTGCCATACGTAGGTTGTGCGCAAGATCGGTACCCGCGCAGTTGCGCGGGGTTCCGGTCTGCGGGTGAGAACTATGACCGCGGATGTGCGCTGTCGTAGACACGGCGGAGGCGCCGTGCGTCGACGTGGCTGTAGATCTGCGTCGTCGAGAGAGAGGCATGCCCGAGAAGCTCCTGGATCGTCCGCAGGTCGGCGCCGCCCTCGAGCAGGTGCGTGGCGAATGCGTGCCGCAGGCGGTGCGGGTGGCGGACGAGCCTCCGGATCGTGCTCGTGTCCAGACGCCGTCCGCGTGCGGAGAGGAAGAGGGCACCCTCGGCACCGTGTGCGAGCGCGGGACGGCCGTCGCGCAGGTAGCGGCCGACGTGATGCGCAGCTTCCTCGCCCAGCGGCACCGCGCGCTCCTTCCCGCCCTTTCCGTGGACGTGGATCGCTTCGCGCTCGAAGTCGACGTCGGCCAGGTCGAGCGCCACGGCCTCGGCACTGCGAAGCCCACCCGAGTACACGAGCTCGAGCAGCGCGCGGTTGCGGAGCGCGAGCGGCGACTCTCCGTCCGCGACCTCCAGGAGCGCGTCGATCTCCGCGATCTTCGGAGCGTCGGGGAGCCGGCGCGGGCGCCGGGGCGCAAGCGTGGCGTCGGGGACGCGGGTTGGACCGAAGGAGAAGCGTAGGCATGCGCGGATCGCTGCCAGCCTCCGCGCGACCGAGCTCGCCGCCAACCTGCGTCGCCCCCGGCCGAGATCCGTGACGTAGTCGGCGAGGACGCGCGTGTCGACCTGGTCGAGTGCGAGGTCGCGCTCGGCGAGCCAGCTCGAGAACGCAGCGAGGTCCGAGGCGTAGGCCCGTCTGGTCGCATCCGCGAGCCCGCCGCTCTCGAGGAAGCGCTCGATCGCCCCGTCGGTGGTCACCCCGCGGGGTTCGCCGCGGCGAGCGGGACGCCTCCGGCTGCGGCGGTTCTCAGCCCGCGGCGAGCGCCGCTCGGCCGTCGGGAGTAGGGCTCACACCCGCGGGCTTCCCGGGTGCGTCACGGACGACCCGCACGAGCCCGTCGTGGAGTGCGTCCTCCCAGATCGTCAGCCTCGGACACGAGCTCTTCCACGCCTCGATCGTCTCGGCGTAGCTCCGCGGTCGTACGGACAGCCAGTCGAGCAGCTCGCGCGTCGGCGCGGACACCGTTGGGCCGGTGAGCACCTGCTCCATGCCCGCAGCGTAGTCGCATGTGCCGACTCGGCCGCTCTCCGCGGCCGGGAGCCGCGGTACCGTCAGGGAAGATGAGGACTGGAGCAGCGGTCGTCCTGATGCTCGTCGCGGTCACCGGATCGTCGGCCGCGCCGAACCGGGTCGCCGCTCAGCGGGCTGGGCCGCGGGTCACCTTCTTCGGCGACTCGGTCGCAGGCTCGATCGCCTACGTGCCCCAGGCGCGCGAGATCTTGGGGGACGGCCTCGACCTCCGTCTCGAGCTCGCGCCCTGCCGGCGGGTCGCGTCCCTCAGCTGCCCGTACATGGGGACGCGGCCCCCCTCGGTGCTCGACGTCGTGCAGGCCTCGGCGCCGGCGGATCTCGGGGACATCGTCGTCGTCGACGTCGGCTACAACGAGACGGCGCTCAACTACGGGAGCGCGATGGCGACCGTCGTGCAGGCGCTCCTGGCGCGCGGTGTCGACCACGTCGTCTGGGTCGAGCTCCGCAAGCAGACCGACAACTACCGCGCGATCGACGACACGGTCGAGGCGCAGGCCCGCCGCTTCCCGCAGGTGCAGGTGGCCGATTGGGACGCCGCGAGCAAGGGTCACGACGACTGGTTCTCGGACGACGGCCTGCACCTGAAGGCCGCGGGGGCGGTGGGGCTGGCGCTCTTCCTGAGGCCGTTCGTCTTCGCCGCCTGCGGCACCGCGTGTCAGCCCGTGGCCGCGCCGCCCGGCAAGGCTCCCAGGAACATGCGGCTGCCGTCGCTTCGCGGCACCGCTGTCATCGGGCACCAGCTGACGTGCATGCCCGGCGCCTGGAGCGGAACCGCCCCGATCGTGTTCGTGTACGGCTGGCTCCGGCACGGGCACGCGATTCCCCGCGCGGCGGGCCGAACCCGGCACCTCGTGGCAGCCGATCGAGGACAGCGGATCGCCTGCCGCGTCTCGGCGGGGAACGCGTCCGGCTCGGCGCAGGCCGTCTCGAAGGCGCGGCTCGTACGCGGCGCCCCGTAGCACCCGTCGCTTGAGGCAGGCTTAGAGACGTGCCAGGACGCCGCTTCGATCGCTTCGGCTCCTCCGGGGAGCCACCGGAGCGGCCAGCCGACCCCGCCGTGCGCAAGGCGAACCTCCGGCGGATCATCCGGCTCTTCCGCCCGTACCGGACGAGGCTGTCGGCGGTCGGCGGGCTGATCGTCGTCTCTGCCGGACTCGGAGTCCTCTCCCCGTTCCTGCTCCGCGACGTTCTCGACGTCGCGATCCCCGACCAGAACATGAGACTGCTCAGCCTCCTCGTGGCCGGGATGGTGGGGATCGCCCTCACGACCGGCGCGATCGGCGTCTGGCAGACGCTGCTCTCCAACCAGGTGGGTCAGAACGTGATGCACGACCTGCGGACGCAGGTCTACCGCCACCTGCAGCGGCTCTCGCTCGCGTTCTTCACCCGCACGCGCACGGGGGAGGTGCAGAGCCGGATCGCGAACGACATCGGCGGGATCGAGAACGTCGTCACCTCGACCGCGACGTCGGTGCTCTCGAACGTGACCACGGTGCTGGCGACGATCGTCGCGATGATCTTCCTCGACTGGCGGCTCGCCGCCTTCGCGCTCGCGCTGCTGCCGCTGTTCGTGTTCCTCACGAAGCGGGTCGGCGACCAGAGGAAGAAGGTCACGGCCGAACGCCAGGTGTCGCTCGCGGACGTGTCCTCGATCGTTCAGGAGTCGCTCTCGGTCTCGGGGATCCTCCTCGGGAAGACTATGGGGCGCTCCGACGACCTGGCCGAGCGCTTCACCGACGAGTCCGCCCGCCTCGCGGAGCTCGAGGTGCGGAGCCGCATGACCGGGCGTTGGATGATGGCCGCGATCCAGACGACGTTCGCGGTCATGCCCGCCCTCGTGTACTGGTTCGCCGGCTGGACGATCTCGCACGGCGACGGCGCGATCTCGATCGGAACCCTGGTCGCGTTCACCACCCTGCAGACGCGTCTCTTCTTCCCGATCGGGAGCCTGCTCGGCGTCCAGCTCGACGTGCAGAGCTCGCTCGCGCTCTTCGACCGCATCTTCGAGTACCTCGACCACCGCGTGGAGATCGTCCCGGGAACGCGCTCCCTCGATGACGCGCCCCGCGGCGAGGTCGAGCTCGATCGCGTCTGGTTCCGCTACGACGACGCGGCCTGGACGCTGCAGGACGTGTCCTTCCGGGTTCCGCCCGGGACGAACACCGCCCTGGTCGGAGAGACGGGCTCGGGGAAGACGACGTGCGCCTACCTCGTGGCGCGGCTCTACGACGCGACCGAGGGCAGCGTCGCGATCGACGGCATCGACGTCTGCGAGCTCACGTTCGAGTCGCTCACGTCCGCCGTCGGCGTCGTCTCGCAGGAGACATATCTCTTCCACGCGTCGGTGCGCGAGAACCTCCGCTTCGCGAAGCCGACCGCCACCGACGAGGAGGTCGAGGACGCGGCTCGCGCCGCCCAGATCCACGAGCTCGTCGCCTCGCTCCCCGAAGGCTACGAGACGATCGTCGGTGAGCGTGGGTACCGCTTCTCCGGCGGCGAGAAGCAGCGAATCGCCATCGCGCGGACGATCCTCCGGAACCCGCCCGTCCTCGTCCTCGACGAAGCGACCTCGTCCCTCGACACGCAGACCGAGCGGCTCGTCCAGGAGGCGCTCGAGCGGCTCTCCGAGGGCCGGACGACGATTGCGATCGCGCACCGGCTCTCGACCGTCCGCGACGCCGACCAGATCGTGGTGCTCGACCGCGGACAGGTCGTCGAGGTCGGGAGGTACGAGGAGCTCGTCGCCCGCGGAGGCCGCTTCGCCGTGCTCGCCGCGCGTGACGGGGAGATCCCCGCCGACGGCGTGCTCGAGCCCACCGGCGCAGGTTGAGACGCACGAACCGCGCTCTTGCGGTGACCGCGCGTACCATAGGGCGGTCGTTCCATGGGCAGCGCGCGCACAGGGACATTCCGATGATCGCCACCGTTCCCGGCCGGGGCGGGCTCGAGGACCACGGGATCCCGGGCGACGGCCGTGTCTACTGGCAGCCGACGACCTCGCAGCTCTACTCGCACGCGCTCGCTCGCGGCGAGGCGGCGCTGGCCGAAGGAGGACCGCTCGTCGTCGACACGGGCAGGCACACGGGCCGCTCGCCGAGGGACAAGTTCATCGTCCGCGAGCCGGGGTCCGAGGATCGCATCTGGTGGAGCGACACGAACGCGGAGATCTCCGAGGAAGGCTTCGAACTCCTCCGGGACAAGGTGGCCGCGCGCCTCGGCGAGGGCGACGTCTACGTGATCGACGCTTTCGCAGGCGCCGATCCGGCGCACAGGCTCGCGGTGCGCGTCATCTCCGAGAGCCCGTGGCACACGCTCTTCGCGAAGACGCTCTTCATCGATCCGACCGGCGAGGAGCTCGAGGGCTTCGAGCCCGACGCCCTCGTCTTGCACGCGCCCTCGGTCACCGCCGAACCGGGCGAGGACGGCACGCGCAGCGGGACGTTCGTCCTGCTCCACCCGTCACGGCTCGAGGTCGTGATCGGCGGCACCTACTACGCGGGCGAGATCAAGAAGTCGATCTTCACGCTGATGAACGACCGGCTCCCGCTCGACGGCGTGTTCCCGATGCACTGCTCGGCGAACGTCGGCGACGACGGCTCGGTCGCGATCTTCTTCGGGCTCTCGGGCACGGGGAAGACGACGCTCTCCGCCGACCCGGAGCGGAGCCTGATCGGCGACGACGAGCACGGCTGGGGCGACGAGGGGGTCTTCAACTTCGAAGGCGGCTGCTACGCGAAGGTCATCCGCCTGTCCGAGGAGGCCGAGCCCGAGATCTTCGGGACGACCCGAACGTTCGGGTCGGTGCTCGAGAACGTCGTCATGGACGAGCGGGGGATCCTCGACCTCGACGACGACTCGAAGACCGAGAACACGCGCTCGGCGTACAAGCTCGAGCAGATCGCGAATGCGTTGCCGGCGAAGCGCGCGGGCCACCCGAGCACGGTCGTGCTCCTGACCGCGGATGCCTTCGGGATCCTCCCGCCGATCGCCCGCCTCACGCGTGACCAGGCGATCTACTGGTTCCTCTCCGGCTTCACGGCCAAGCTCGCCGGCACCGAGATCGGCGTCACCGAGCCACAGCCGACGTTCTCGGCCTGCTTCGGCGCGCCGTTCCTCCCGCAGCCTCCGGCGGTGTACGCGAGGCTCCTCGGCGAGAAGCTCGACCGGCACCGCACGACCGTCTGGCTCGTCAACACGGGGTGGACCGGGGGGCCGCACGGCGAGGGCCACCGCATGCCGATCCAGGCCACGCGCTCACTGCTCCATACGGCGCTCTCGGGGACGCTCGAGGAGGTCGAGCTCCGAACCGACCCGGTCTTCGGCTTCGAGGTGCCGGTCGAGGTGGCCGGCGTCGACTCCGCGCTACTCGATCCACGCTCGACGTGGGACGATCCGGGCGCCTACGACGTAAAGGCACGGGAGCTGGCCGAGATGTTCCGGGTGAACTTCGCGAAGTTCGAGGGCGTCGGCCCGAAGATCGCGGCCGCCGGGCCGCGCGCCTAGGTCCGCGCCTCGCCCGGCCGCCGTGTTCGCGGCGGCGAGCCGGCTCGCGGTCGGGAATCGGTCGCTCTCCGGTGCGCCGGACTTCAGCGGCAGCGCCTTCCCGATCGGAGACGACGGGAGCTTTCTCGCGGAGGGCAACTGGGACGGCACGGACGTCGAGGGAGACCTCACCTTCATGCACTGGGACGCCAAGCTCACCGGCACGTTCGATACCGCGACGTCCATCTCGGGCACGATCGTCTACGACCTCGAGCTGGACTACCAGGGCACGCACTACCGGTGCGCCTCGGGTGCCGTGACGTGGACCGCTTCCAAGCAGGGCTAGCTCGTCCGCCCCAGACTCGTGCCAAGGCGCGGGCCGAAGGCGCGTAGGGCCTCGCGCGCGCGCCTTGGGGAGCCGCAAAACCGGATTCTTACGTTCCGTTCACACGTGCCCCGCTATAAGTGCCCCGTGCTGTCCGTGCGCACCCGAAGGCGGGTCGGAGCCGTCCTCGCGGGCGCCGTTCTCACACTCGGACTGGGAGTCCTGCAAGTGGGGTCTCCTGCGCAGGCCGCCTCGCCGAGCCCGGCGCTCCTCGCCCGCTCGGTGGAGGAGCCCGTCGGTACGGAGCTCCGCAGGGACGTTCTCGCCCGCACCGCCGGGGACTGGCGCGGCGGCCCGATCACGGCGTCCACGGGCGACACCGTCACCGTCTACGTGTCGGACACGTACGCGCCGGACCAGGTGACGCCCCAGTACTGGGCGGAGTTCCTCGCGCATCTCACCCACGGGCCCGAGCTCTCGACCGTGAAGCTCTACGTCGCGCCGTTCGCCGAGGTCACCTCCATGTGCGGGCCACAGGCGCTCGGCTGCTACCAGGACGACGAGATCGTCGCCATCGGCGAGCCGTACGTGGACGGGACGACCCCCGAAGAGATCGTGCGGCACGAGTACGGGCATCACATCGCCTTCAGCCGTACGAACCCGCCCTGGGTCGCGGTCGACTGGGGCCCGAAGTACTGGGCGTCGTCCGAGAACGTCTGCTCCAAGGTCGTCCAGCACCTCGCGTATCCGGGGAACGAGAGCGAGGACTACCAGCTGAACCCCGGCGAGGCGTGGGCGGAGACGTACCGCCTCATGGACGAGCGGAAGGCGGGCATCACGACCGGGAGCTGGGAGATCGTCGCGCCGAGCTTCTACCCGGCCGACGCGCAGCTCCAGGCGGCCGAGAAGGACGTCGAGACGCCCTGGACCGGCGTGCAGACGCACCGCTACCGCAAGGTCTTCGCGGCCAAGACGAAGAAGGTGTGGACGATCCCGGTGTCGACGCCGCTCGACGGCACGATCGGGGTCTCGGTCCTCTTGCCGAAGCGGAGCCAGAGCACGATGGTGCTGACGTCCGCCGACGGCCGCACCGTCCTCGGAAGAGCGGTGCGCTCGGGGGCGCGGACGCGACGGATCTCCTCGACGGTCTGCGGCCAGCGCTCGCTCTCCGTGCGCGTGACGCAGAAAGGCACGCTCGGGCCGGTCTCCGTCGTCGCGACGACTCCCTGAAGCGCATCGGGTCGTTGCCCCTGTGCCGTCCTCCTCGTAGGGTGCGGACCGTCGGGAGCAGCGAGGGGTGAGATGAGAGGGTCGACCGGGCGCTGGATCGTCGGGATGGCCGCGGTGGCGGGAATCGTGGTCGTACTCGCGGGCGGGGCGGGCGCCGGCACTGCGCGGAGCGAGCGCTTCCCCGTCCAGAGCGTCGACCTGCGTTCGCTCACTTCCGCGAGGCTCGTGCCAGGGGAGCGGAGGGCCGCAGAATCCGCGTCGACCTGGTGCGGCACGCCGACGCAGCAGGACCTCGCGCCGAACGCGACTGCCGGTTACGGGGTGCACTGGATCTACGCGATCCCCTCGGACGGGACCGACCGGTTCTCGACGTTCGCGAGCGCGATGCAGACGGACGCCGAGCTGATCGACGTGTGGTGGCGCGGCCAGGACCCGACGAGGACGCCACGCGACGACCTCGCCCGTTTCCCGTGCGGCACGCAGCTCGATCTCTCGAGCGTCCGTCTCCCGCTTCCCGTCGCCCGCCTCGACAACGCCGCGAGATTCGAGGAGATCGTGGACGGCATCGTCGCGGTCGGATTCGGCTCCACGTTCGTGAAGTACGTCGTCTACTACGACGGGGCGATCTCCGAGCAGGGGCTGTGCGGACAGGGTGGGAGCGACACGACCGGGTTCGGCGTGGCCGTGGTCTTCACGCGCTCGTGCAGCGGGATCGCGCAGTCGCTCATCGCGGCCCACGAGCTCCTCCACACGCTCGGCGCGGTCCCGGACGGCGCTCCGCACGACTGCCCGCCGCCGAACGAAGGCCACACCTGCGACACGACGAGCGACATCATGTACCCGTTCGCCAGCCCCGTCCCGCTGTCGAGCGAGATCCTCGACCCGGGTCGGGACGACTACTACGGGCACTCGGGGTCGTGGCCGGACGTCCAGGACTCGAAGTGGCTCGTCCAGCTCGATCGCCAGGCTGCCTTCTCGCTCGCGATCGCCGGGCCGGGGTCGGTGACGTCCGACGTCCCGGGCCTCCTCTGCACGCGGACGTGCACGACCACGTGGAACGCGGGCACGCAGCTCGACCTCGTCGCGACTCCCGCCGCAGGCGACCGGCTCGTTCGCTGGACGGGCTCGTGCACGGGAGCCGCCGCCTGCAGCGTCACGGTCGACCAGGGGGCGAAGGTGTCGGCGTTGTTCGCGCCGGCGACCTACCGGCTCACGGTCTCCCGTGCGGGGCGGGGCACGATCCGGAGCGCCCGCTCCGGGATCTCGTGCGCCCCCCGCTGCTCGAGCGCGTTTCCGTCGTACGTCTCGGTGCAGCTTCGGGCGACGCCCGCGCAGGGCTGGCGGCTCAGAGGCTGGTCGGGCGCGTGCCGTGGCTCGACAGCCCTCTGCTCGGTCCCGATGACGAAGAACACGAAAGCCCGCGCCGTCTTCGTCAGAGCCTGAGAGCCCGGCGCTTCCGGGCCGGGCAACGTCGGCGATTCGATAGCGTCCTTCACGTGGAAGCACGCCACGACGTCGTCGTGATCGGAGCGGGCTGCGCGGGGATGCGCGCGGCGATCGAGGCCTTCGATCTCGGCGCCGACGTCGCTCTCCTCTCCAAGATCCACCCGGTTCGCAGCCACTCCGGGGCCGCGGAAGGCGGCATCAACGCCGCCCTCGGGAACGCATCGGAGGACGACCCCGAGACGCACGCGTACGACACGGTCAAGGGCTCCGACTACCTCGGCGACCAGGATGCGATCGAGATCCTGTGCGACGAGGCGCCGGGCGACGTGTACCAGCTCGAGCACTGGGGCGCCGTCTTCTCTCGGACGGCGGACGGGAGGATCGCGCAGCGGCCGTTCGGCGCGGCGGGCGCGCCGAGGACCGCCTACGCCGCCGACATCACGGGGCACGTGCTCATCCACGTGCTCTACGAGCAGGTGATGCGGCGCTCGATCCCGACCTACGAGGAGTTCTTCGCGTGGAAGCTCGTCGTCGACGACGGGCGCTGTCAGGGCGTGATCGCGTGGGATCTCCTGAACGGCGGGCTCAAGGCGATCGGCGCGAAGACCGTGGTCCTCGCCACCGGTGGTGCCGGCCGCCTGTACACGGGGACGACGAACGCGTACGCCTGTACCGGCGACGGGATGGCGATGGCGCTCGACGCCGGTGTTCGGCTCAAGGACATGGAGATGATGCAGTTCCACCCGACGACGCTCGCGCCGACCGGGGTGCTCATCACCGAGGGCTGCCGCGGCGAGGGCGCCTACCTCCTGAACGCGCAGGCCGAGCGCTTCCTCGTCAACTACGCGCCGAATGCGATGGAGCTCGCCTCGCGCGACGTCATCTCGCGCGCCGAGCAGGTCGAGATCGACGAGGGACGCGGTATCGACGGAAACGTCCTCCTCGACCTCCGCCACCTCGGAGCGGAGAAGATCCTCGACCGCCTGCACGGGACTCGCGAGCTGTCGATGACGTTCGCCGGCGTCGATCCGATCTACGAGCCGATCCCCGTGCGCCCTGGGGCTCATTACCACATGGGCGGCGTCGATACGGACGTCTGGGGGCGCACCGAGCTCGAGGGCCTCTACGCGGCGGGAGAGGTCGCGTGCGTCTCGGTGCACGGCGCGAACCGCCTCGGTGGGAACGCGCTCATGGAGACCATCACCTACGGCAAGCGGGTCGGCCGCCACGCCGCGGAGTGGGCGCTCTCGAACACGACCGTCCAGGTTCCCGAATCGGTCGAGGCCGACGCCGAGCGCGAGCTCTCGACCCTCCTGGAGCGGAAGGACGGCGAGCGCCCGTGGAAGATCCGCGAAGAGCTCGCCTCGACCATGCACGAGAACTTCGGCGTCTTCCGGCGCGAGGAGCAGATGCTCGAGCAGGGGCGGATCGTCGAGAAGCTCCGCGAGCGCTACGAGCACGTCGTCGTCGAGGACAAGGGCGACGTCTTCAACTCCGATCTCACGCAGGCGCTCGAGCTCGGCTACCTGCTGCAGCTCGCGTCGTGCATGGTCGTCTCCGGCCTCGGGCGGAACGAGAGCCGCGGCGCGCACGCCCGCCCGTACGATTACCCCGACCGTGACGACGAGAACTTCCTCCGGCACACCATCGTCACGTGGGAGCACGACGCGCCGAAGCTCGACTGGAAGCCGGTGACGATCACGAAATGGCAGCCGGCGGCGAGGAGCTACTGAGACGGTGATGCAGGTCGGTCTCAAGATCTGGCGCTTCGACGCCCAGAAGGGCGAGCGCGCCCTCCGCGAGTACGAGGTGGACGCGCCGGAGTGGGCGACCCTCCTCGACGTCCTCGACATCGTCAAGGACCAGGTCGACGGCTCGCTCGCGTACCGGAAGAGCTGCCGGATGATGATCTGCGGCTCCTGCGGCATGCGCATGGACGGCGCGGCCGTGCTCGCCTGCAAGACCCGGATGTACGACATCGCCCAGTCGGGCCATGTCCCCGTGATCTCGGCCATGGGGAACCTCCCCATCGTCAAGGACCTCGTGGTCGACATGGACCCGTTCTGGGGGAAGATCCACGCCGTCACGCCGTGGCTCCAGCCGGGCTACGTCGACCCTGGCGAGAAGGAGCACGTCGTCTCGCAGGAGCGCATGGACGTGATCCACAAGGAGTCGCTCTGCATCATGTGCGGCTGCTGCGTCTCCGAGTGCAACTCGATGGAGTCGGACCCGGACTTCCTCGGGCCGGCCGCACTCGCGAAGGGGATGCGCTTCGTGGGCGATGCCCGCGACAAGGCCACCGTCGAGCGGCTGCAGACGTACTCCGAGGAGCACGGGATCTGGGACTGCACCCGCTGCTACTTCTGCCAGGAGCGCTGCCCGAAGGGCGTCGACCCGCGCGACGCGATCGCGAAGCTCGGCGCCGAGGCCATGCGGGAGGGGATCGACAGTGACATGGGCGCGAAGCACGCGAAGTGGTTCGTCACCTCGGCGAAGACGACAGGCTGGCTCCGCGAGACCGAGCTCGTTCCGAAGACGCAGGGGATGGTGAAGTCGCTCAAGGAGGTCAAGTTCGCGATGGGCCTCGCCCGCCACGGGAAGGTCCCTCCGCCCGTCCCGCCGCACGTGGCGAAGCACGTGGACGAGGCGAGGGCGCTCTACGACGTGGTCAAGGACGAGGGCGGACGCGGCGGTGCGCAGGGCATCGTGCAGACGGAGAGGGCGCTCTCGCGCATCGAGTTCGAGGCCGAGGAGACCGTGACCGAGGACGGCGAGGTGGTCGTCCGCGAGCCGTACGGGCCTGGCTCGTTCCCGGCCCCGAAGCCGATCGAGCGAGACGGCGAGGAAGCCGGAGCCGTAACGTGAGGACCGTCGCCTACTACAAGGGCTGTCTCGCCTCGCTGTCCGCGAAGGAGCTCGACATCTCGACCCAGGCGCTCGCGCCGAAGGTAGGCCTCGACCTGATCGAGCTCGAGTCGGTGACCTGTTGCGGCGCCGGCGACATCCACGAGGCGGAGCCCGACTACTACCTCCACCTGAACGCGCGCATCCTCGCGTACGCGGAGGAGACGGGCGCGGACACGCTGATGACCGTCTGCAACGTCTGCACGCTCAACCTCCGGCAGGCGAACCATGCGCTCAAGGGCGACGCGGGGCTCCTCGAGCGGGTGAACGCGAATCTCGCCTCGGTCGGCGCGCCGATGTACTCGGGGGGCATCGAGGTCATGCACTTCCTGTGGCTCGTCTCCGTCGGCCCCGGGTACGAGCTCCTGCAGGAGGCGGCGCACAAGGGCCTCAAGGGTCTCAAGATCGCGCCCTTCTACGGCTGTCAGATCCTGCGGCCGTCGAAGCTCCTCGGCTTCGAGGACCCGGACAAGCCCGAGTCTCTCGAGCGGATCATCACCGCGTGCGGCGGCGACCCGATCGACTATCCGGCGAAGATCAAGTGCTGCGGCTTCCCGATCATCCAGGCGCGCGAGGACGTCGCTCTCGCCGAGCTCATCCAGCCGATCGAGCAGGCGAAGGAGGCCGGCGCGGACGCGATGGTGACGCCGTGCCCACTCTGTCACCTCTCCCTCGACGCCTGGCAGTCGAAGCTCCGCGAGCAGACGGGCCGCGACTTCCAGATGCCGATCCTTCACCTCTCCCAGCTCATCGGCGTCGCCGCAGGGCTCGAGGCCTCGGAGCTCAAGTTCAAGCGCCACGTCGTCTCGGTCGATCCGGTCGTCGACAAGCTCGCCGTTTGAGCTCGTCGCCTCGCGGCGCCGCCCGACAGTCCAAAGACTCTCGATGACGTGGTTCCTGGTCGCGCTGGCGGTGATCGCGGTCATCGTGCTCGCCTGGGGCTGGTTCGAGGCTGGGTGGGTTCGTCGGCGCGTCCTCGAGGTCGAGATCGCCGACCTGCCGCCGGAGCTCGACGGCCTCCGCATCGCGCACCTGACGGACTTCCATCTCGGGGTGGTCTCACCGGGCCGCCGGGCGACGAGGGACGCGGTGCGCTGGGTCGCCGAGCGCCGTCCGGACCTCGTCTGCGTCACGGGTGACCTCGTGTCGCGCCGGCGTGGGCTCGGTGAGCTCGAGGAACGCCTGCGCGAGCTCTCCCCGTGCTTCGTCGTCCTCGGGAACCACGACTTCGCGGAGAGCCGCGATCCGTTCTCGCAACCGGTGGCGCCCGAGGATCTCGGCAGCATCGAGGGCGTGACCGTGTTGATCGACCAGTCAATCGAGGTCGCGCTGCGGGGGCACCCGGTGCAGCTCGTTGGCGTCGATCCGCGTACCTACGCGGATCGGACCGTCCGCCCCGAGTCGTTGATCGACGAGTCAATCGGCATCCGCATCCTCCTCTGTCACTTCCCCGGCATCGCGAGGAGGCTCTCTGCCGGCGCGTTCCAGCTCGTGCTCTCCGGGCACTTCCACGCGGGCCAGATCGTGCTGCCGCTCCCCGGCCGGAAGCTCCGGCTCGCTCACCTCGGGGCACGCGACGTCCAGGGCGTGTATCGGTACGGCGACACGACGCTCCATGTCTCGCCGGGGCTCGGGACGACGTTCGTCCCGTTCAGGTTCTTCGCCCGCCCGGAGGTCACGGAGCTGGTTGTACGATCGGCGTCGAGATGACGAGCTCGAGGCTCGCCGGGCTCACGGGAGCGACGCTCGAGACGGCCCCGACCGTCTGTCACGACTGCGTCTGGTGGCAGGCCCGGGGCAACCGCGAGCCGGACAAGGCGAAGTGGATCGAGCGCGCGGAGACCGAATGGGGCGCGTGGGGGACGGTGTACCGCGACGATGACGGTCGCGTCCTCGGCTCGATGCAATACGGGCCTGCACAGCTCTTCCCCCGCGCTGCGGACCTGCCTGCCGGGCCTGCCTCCGACGACGCGGTGCTGGTTACCTGCGCGTACCTGCTCTCGGACTCGCAGCCGTGGATCGAGCAGTCGCTCTTCCTCGCCGCGATCGGCGAGGCCCGCGACAAGGGCGCGCACGCGCTCGAGGCGTTCGCGTACCGCTACCGGGAGGCGACGCCCGCGGCGGAGCGCTTTCTCGCCCACCGCACCGTCTTCCCGCGCGACTTCCTGGCCGACTTCGGCTTCCGGACGCTCCGTACGGCGGGCCGGATCGAGCTCGTGCGCCTCGAGCTCGGGGGTCTCGTCCCGGTCGAGGAGGCGGGCGGAGCGAGGCGGCGAGTGCTTCGCGCCGTCAAGGAGGCACTTGCGCCAGCGCCTGCGCCGGCTCCGCCGGGCGCGTGACACCTCGCGGGCGATGTCGAGTCAGCGGGCGCCGCGCCGAGCCCTTCGAGCGGGGCGCGTTCACACAGCCGCAAACGGTCGTGCCGAGGATCGAGCGCCCGACCGAGAGCGTGCGTCCTCGACCGAGAGTGCACGTTGGGTCGATCGCGCTTTCACGCAGGGCGTCGCCGGGCACGTTCCCGGACAGCACCCGTCGAACGTTCGAGCAGGACCGCGCGATAGACGTCGAGGAGATCGGCGGCGCAGTCGTCCCACGTCGAAAGAGGAGCAGTCTTCATTTGCGGTGGCCGATCGAGTTCATCGAGGATGGCGTCCGCGATCCACTCCGGCCGACTCTCGAACGGTAGGCCTCGCGCGGATCCGTCTTCGACGAGCGGGACGAGCCCCGGCGAACGGGCGACGATGGCTCGGCAACCGCGGCCGAGCGCCTCCAGCACGGCGATCGGGTGGGACTCGAACTCGCTCATGCTGACGACGACACTCACCCGCGCGAGCTCGTCCGCCATCTGCTGCCGATTCTGTATCGGGATCGCCTGGAACTCGACGCTCGCGGAAACGCCGAGCTCCGTGGCGAGCGCTCTCAGAGACCCCTCGAAGGTGCCGCCGCCGCCGATCCAGAGTTTCGTGTCGGGTCGACGCGCAAGCACGCTCGGAAGCGCTGCGATCACACGATGATGTCCCTTGTAGCGTTCCAGCCGTCCGATGGACGCGATGAGATTCGGATCGCGCTCGACCATGGCCGAGGCGACGGGCAGGTCGCTCCCGTTCGGGATGACGGCGAATCGGTCGCGCGGCACACGGAGGTACTCCGCGCGGCGGTCCCGCTCGTCCTCGGTGAGCGCGACGAGGCGATCCGCTCTCGTGATGAGCGGCCGGAGTCCGCGGTCACGGATCGGCGCCAGAGCCTTGCGGACAGTCGACGAGTATCCGCCGGCGTGGAACGTCACGACATATGGGATCCCGACTTGGAGGGCGCCCAGCATCGCGGACGGAGCGACGAGTGTCTGGAACCCCTGTACGTGTACGAGATCCCAGTGGCGACGACGAATCTCCGAGTGGACACCGGGCGAGAAGTGGTAGTCGCGCCGTCTTGGCCATGCTTGGAACCGCTTGACCTCTACGCCGTCGACGACTTCGAGCTTTGGCAACGATCCGGTGACATCGGTGGTCAGGACGGTCACGTCGAGCCCGTGAGCGGCAAGTCGGCGTGCGACCTCTTCGGTGTGAAGCTCGATTCCGCCGGTGAACGGCGGGTATCTCGCGGCTGCGAACGCAAGCCGTAGCCCGGCGCTATCTCGGCGGCGCTTCGACTCCGACGTTCCGCTGTCGACGATCTTCATGAAGCCGATCCGTGTGCCACGTGACGCGGGTGCGTCGGTTAGGCCCCGACGACGGGCTCGGAGTGAGGCGCCCCCGGTGTCTGCGGGCGCTGCCGGATCGAACCGGCGAGGGTTCGGAAGTCGAGGATCAGGTCGTTCGCCCTCCAGTACAGGTACCCGCCGTAGAGGGCGAGTCCGACCAGCGGCACGACGAGCAGGGAAACGAGGCCGGTCGGCATCGTGGAGTCGAGTGCGAGCATGCTGGCCGTCAGCAAGAGCCCGCCGACGGCGATCGGCGAGAGGGACGTGAGGACGCTCCCGATCCGAACATGTGTCGTTCGCATGGCGAGAGCGATCCCCGGCGCGAGCATGAGTGCTTCGGAGATTGCGTACCCGGCCGCGACGCCGACGATTCCCCAGTGAAGTCCGATGGCGAACGAGACGACGAGGACGCACATTCTCATCGCGGCGAAGAAGAAGAGCGCGCGCTGCCGCCCGCACGCTTGCAAGACGCTCGACGTGAGCATGAAAGGAAGCATGCACAGTCCACCGATCGCGAGCAGCCGTAGGGCGGGAGCGGCCGAAGACCACTTCGAGCCAAGCATCACGCCGACGAAATTCGGACTCTCCACTGCGAGTCCGATCAGCGCCGGTGTGACGACGGCGAGCAGCGCCCGGTTCGCGCGCACCCAGACGCGCCCCACTGCTGCGGGATCCTCGAGCGAAGAGAAGACCGGAAACGCGACACCCTGAATCGGCGACGCGATGCGAGCGAGCGGGATCAGGAGCACGTTGTAGGCGATCGCGTATGCCCCGAGAGCTGCCGCTCCGAGAAATCGTCCGACGAGGAGCGTGTCCAGATTCGCCGACGCGGTGAAGAAGACCCGGCTTCCCGCGACGTAGAAGCCGAACGACGCCAGGCTCCCGAACCCTGCGCGCGAAAATGTCAAAGACGGACGCCAACGCGCCCCGATCCAGGCGAAGAGCGTCAGGAGCGTCGACAGGACGAGGAGCTGGCCAACCAGAGCCCATGCCCCCCCGCCGAGGTACGCGATCAACAGGGCGCTCAGCGCAGAGATCACCGTCGCTGCCATCATTTGCAGCTCGAGAGTCCGAAACTGCATCCGGCGATTCAACAGCGCTGTCGGAACCGACCCGGCCGTGGAGATCACGAAGACAGGCGCGACACCGAGGAGCAGCGGCTCGATCGATTGGTCCCCGGCGAGCCGCGCCAGGCGCGAGGCGAGAACGGCGAAGGCGAGCGTCAGGAGGAGACCGACGCCCAGGCTGAACCAGACCAGCGAGCTGGCCTCTGCCTGCGACACGGTCTTCCGCTGGACGAGAACCGCACTCAGGCTGAGATCCGAGAACACGATCGCGAACGCTGCGAGCGCGAGCACGAGCGCCGCGGCTCCGTAGTCGGAAGGCGCTATCAGCCGCGCGACGCCGAGCGAGATCCCGAAGCTCAGGATCTGAATCGTCGTCTGCGATCCGAACTTCCAGAGAACCCCTCGTGAGATGACCTCGGGGGTTGCCGTAGTCCGTACGAAGTCGGGTCTTTCTTCAGCGTCCACGAGAGTCACTTGGCGGCGAGTCCGACTAGATCCCGAACCTGGGACGATTACGGCCGCTCGCGTCGCGGTCGTCTCGGCGACGGGGCTCTCTCGACGGGAGGGCTATGAGGAGCGCCGCCCGGTCACGTCGGTGTGGGGGACGGAGTCGAGGTCGAGACCGCTCGCCACGGCGTCGTTCGGCTCTTGCGAGCGACCATCGCGCTGCCGCGTGCCGCGCAACTCCGCGCCCGCGAGCTCGGCCGCGTCCCGGTTCCGGGTCACCGTGTGGTATGCCCAACGGCCACGAAGCCCGGCACTCTTGATCGCGAGGGTGAGCGAAGCGCTGAACGCGGGAAGATTGCGACGGGTCATGCCAGCATCCGCGTTCGCGATCAGCTCGGCTCGCCTTACCGAGTCGAACTGGTTGTTCGTCGTAGCCCTCCCCAGATGAACGAACTCCGAGTCGATGGTGAACCACACCTTCCATCCCGACTCGCGAGCTCGCCAGCAGATGTCCATGTCCTCCGAGTAGAGGGGCACGCTCTCGACGAAGCCGTGCAAATCCTCCCACAGCGTTCCCCGGACCAGCATGGCCACCCCCGAGGTCCCCGCGATCTCCCTGGATTCGCCGTGATCCCATGCCCAACCCCATGCCGGCTGCCAGCGGTTCGGGAGCAGGCGGCTGAGGCCGCTCGCGAGGACGAGCGCGACCGCGGGAGTCTGAATCGGATAGACCGAGACCTGGAGGGTCAGGTCCTCGTTGAGCGTGCGAGCCGTGACGATTCCGATGGTGTCGTCCGCCAGGCACCGCAGGAGAGCCGCGACGCTTCCGCGCCTGTGGACGAACGCGTCATTGTTGACGAAGAGGTAGTCGCGTCCAGGGCACCGTCGCGCTCCGGCGTTCGCGGCTCTCGCATAGCCGACATTGCTGGCGATCCGATGGAGCACGCAGTCGCCGAGCTGCTCTTCGAAGCGGGCAACGCTGTCGTCGGACGAGCCGTTGTCGACGACCACGATCCGGTGCGCAGGGACGCCGTCCTCCTGCAAGGCGGTCACGCACCGAATCGTCAGATCGGGCGTGCCCCAGTTGACGACTACGACGGTCAGGTCGTCCGGCGACCGGCGATTCTCCGTCGGTTCGTCTCCGAGTAGCACGGGCTGCCGTCGCATCTCCCCTCGCACATTAGAGACGAACGCACGAACGTCGATCGGACCGCTGCGAAATGTGGGCGCGACGAGCGCGCGACTGCTCTCACGCACCACCACGAGGGGAAGCATCCTCCGGGTGCGACGTGTCCGGTGGCTCGAGCGGCTCGTCACCGATCCTTCCAGGGGTCGAGTTCTCGGTGGACGACCGCCCGCGTTTGCGCGACGCGATTCGGCTCGTAAGCTGCGGGGATGCCGTCGAGCCCCGCAGGCACGCGGTTGGAAGACGGGGAAGAGGCTGGACGGCTCGACTCGCTCGTCACCGTCGTCGTCAACTGGCGCACGCCCGATCTGACGATTCGGTGCGTGACCGCCTTGCAGGAGGACGGCGTCCCTGCGCACCGGATCGTGGTCGTCGACAACGGCTCGTCCGACGACAGCGTTGCCCGCTTCGAACGCGAGCTACCCGCATGCCCGCTGGTTCGCATCGAGGACAACGTCGGATATGCGCGTGCAGCGAACGCCGGCGCGCGCGTGCTCACAGGTGCGGCGTACCTCTTCGTCGACAACGATGCCTTCGTCCAGCGGGAGGGAAGCGTTGCCGCACTGGTGCGATGTCTGGACGATCACTCCGTCGGAGTGGCCGCGGCGCGCCTCCTCGCCGAGGACCTGACCGTGCAGCACTCCGTCTATCCGATTCAGACGCCGGCCGTGGCTCTCGTCCTCGCGAGCGGTATCGGCCGGTTGCTCCCGAATCGCTGGCAGCCGCGCTGGGGCCGTCACTGGGATCACTCGGAGTCGCGGGCGATCAGCTCCGCTTCGGGGGCCGCGATGCTCGTGCGCGCCGAAGCGTGGCAGGAGCTCGTCGGATTCGCCGAAGATGCGCTCTTGTACGCGGAGGACATCGATCTCTGCTGGCGAGCGAATATCGCAGGCTGGACGGTCTGGTTCACCACCGATGCCGAGTTCGTACATCTGAGCGGGGGAAGCACCAGCTCGGAGCTCGACGACGTCCAGTCCGCAGAGATGATCGCCCGTGCCGAGGTGTCGATGACGAGGAGGAACCTCGGTCCCGTGTCGGCGTCGCTCGTGCTGAGCTTGTCGGTGCTCGGCTCCGCCTCGAGATGGCTCTGTTACAGAGCGGCCGGGAAGCGGGCCGGGGCAGCGATCGCACTCGCGACGCTTCGAGGATGCTTGCTCCCGTCCGCGCGATCCGATGACTAGCCGCACTCGACGCGCAGGAAGCTCGTCGGCGGGATTCGGTGACCGGTGACCTTCGTCGACTCGAGCGATCGCCTCGCGCCCCTCGCTGCAGACGTGTGCGTGGTGGGCGGTGGTGCCGCGGGCATCTCGATCGCCCTCCGGCTGATCGACCTCGGTCGGCGAGTCGTTCTCGTCGAGGGCGGTGGGCTGACGTCGGAGGATCCTCCACGGCGTCCGTTTCGTGTCCTGCCCGGGACGCCCTCGACCCTCGGCACCGACCCGGCTCAACGCTGGTTCTTCGGCGGCAACACGAACACGTGGTCCGGGAACTGCCGACCGCTCGATGCGGTCGACTTCGACTCGACCTCCCTTCTCGGCCACGGCGGGTTTCCGCTCCGGTCGGAGGAGCTGACGCCGTACTACGAGTCGGCACAGGAGGTGCTCGGGCTCGGCCCGCTCGACCTGTACGACCCGGATGTCTGCCGATCGCGTCTCGAGCACCCGCCGGCCGACGTGGATCCCTCGATCCTCAGCACTCGGATCCTGCAGGTCTGTCCCGTGCCGAGCCTGGCCAGTCGCTTCGCCGAGCGGCTGGACGCCGCGGACGACCTTCACATCCTCTTACGCACCGAGGCGGTCAGGTTGCTGAGCGACCCCCCGGGCGAGCGCGTCAGCGCTCTCGAGGTCACGGACGCGGAAGGACGGAGCTCCCGCGTGGAGGCGGACGTCTTCGTTCTCGCCACGGGCGGCGTCGAGAACGCGAGGATCCTGCTCGACTCCGCCGAGGGCGGCCTCGCCGACACCCACGACCTGGTGGGCCGCTTCTTCATGGAGCACTGGTGGGTCGACCTTCCGCTCGGCGACTGGACGCAACATCGTGACTTCGGCCTGTACCAGTTCGAACCCGACGAGCTGCAACTGGTCGACGGTACGGCGATCTGGGGGCAGCTCGCACTGTCCGAGGCAGCGATGCGTCGCGAGGGCCTCCTCGGTCTCTGCCTGTGGTTCCATCGACCTGAACACGCGCCGCTCAGTCTCGGCTTGGCCTGGAGGGCATCGGCCTTTGCGCTGAGGCGGAAGGTACCCCCCTGGCAACCGCTGAGCGACGCAAGGCTCGCGCTGGCGGATCCGCTCGAGATTCCGCGTCATCTGGGGCGTCGGCTAACCCGGGGCGAAGACTCGCGGCGCGGCGGATGGGCGATGCGGCTCGAGCTCGAGCAGGCGCCGGACGCCGAGAACCGTGTGCAGTTGTCGCAACGGAGGGACGGATTCGGCCGCGGCGTCCCCGAGTTGACGCTGCGCATGACAGAGGCCGAACGAGGGTTGCAAGAACGAGCCGCAGAGCTGGTAGCGGGCGAGCTCGGGTTGAAGCCGAGGCGCCTGGTGAGGCAGATGCGGGCGATGCTCGACGGAGGGCGTTGCGACTTCTTCTGGCACCACATGGGGTCGACGAGGATGAGCGCTGATCCGAGCTCGGGGGTCGTGGACACCGACTGCCGCGTGCACGGCGTGGCGAACCTCTACGTGGCCGGAAGCTCTGTGTTTCCGAGAAGCGGCATTGCCCCGCCGACCTTGTCCATCGTCGCGCTCGCGCTGCGCCTCGGCGATCATCTCGGGAGCGATCGACGCCTATGACGGCGGGTGTCCCACTCGAGGATCGCTGGTTGGGCGCGACCGGTTCAGGACGAAGCGCAAACGCTCCAGGCGGTCGGGCCTCAACACGGTGAGACCGGCGAAGATCAGCCACTGGCTTGCCGTCGGGGCGCCGTTCCTCAGTGCCTCACGCGCCAGGGTCAGCGCTGCCTTCCGGTCCCGCGAGCGCCGTGCGACCGTGTACACGTTGACGAGCACGAATCCGGCGTAGGCACGACGAGTGAAGAGATGACGACGCGACTGCGCCCACGCGAGGGAGTCATGCCACTCGCCCTCATCGGTCAGCCGTCTTCGATTCACGTCGAGATGCCAGACGGTGAGCGCGTCGCCGCAGAACGCCAACCTTCCGGCTGCGATCGCTCGCAGAGCCCAATCCCAGTCCTCGTGCTGGCGAAGCGATTCGTCGAACCTCACCGTCGTCAGAAGTTCTGCCCTCGCGACGATCGTCGAGGTCAAGAGCAGGCCCGCACCGGACCACGGACGGCGACGATCGAAGAGATACTCGCTCGTCGCCTCGTCCGAGGGTAGGTGCCGCGGCCAGAGGATCGCGTCGCCGGCTCGCTTCGCGAGCACCCTCGTGTACGAAACATCGGCGTCGTCCAGAAGCGGGACTTGCCGCTCGAGCTTGTCCGGCAGCCATTCGTCGTCGTCGTCGAGGAATGCGACCAGCGAGGTCTCGAGGGCGTCGGCCCCGACATTGCGCGCGTGCGACGGGCCACGGGGGGGATCCACGACGACGACATCGATCTCGAGGTCGTCGCGTTCGCGCAACTCTCGCTCGACGTCAGTGTCCGCTCCGTCCAGGACGACCACGACCTTGCGCGGCCGAAGCGTTTGCGCCGCGACGCTCGCGAGCGCGCGTTGCAGGAGATCTCGCCTCGCCCGGGTAGGGATCACGACCCCGATCTCGGCGTCGTGCGCCTCGATGCTCACGAGCGTTCACCCGGTCCGGTCCGGGCGCTGACGTCGACGACGCGGTCGGCTCCGAGCATCCCTCCTCTTTCGGGCATCCTCACACGACCCGAGAGCTCGTCGCACGAAAGCGCGTTCACGAGGCCGTGCGCGTCAGCGAGCCGGTGCGACCGTGCCTGCCCGCATGACCAGCTCGGCGATCTGGAGTGCATTCAGCGCGGCGCCCTTGCGGAGGTTGTCACAGGCGACGAGGAACGCGAGCCCGTTCTCGACACTCGTGTCTTCTCGGATCCGGCCGACGAGCGCATGGTCGAGCCCGCGGGCGCGACCTGGAGTCGGGAACGGCTCGATCTCGATCCCGCGGGCATCGCCGAGGATCTGCTCCGCCTCCGTTCGCCGAAGCGGCTCCTCGGTCTCGACCCACACTGCCTCCGCATGCCCGACGAGGACGGGCACCCTGACACACGTGGCCGAGAGCAGGAGCTCCGGGAGTTCGAGGATCTTGCGTGTCTCGGCTCGGATCTTCGCCTCCTCGTCGAACTCGATGCCGTCGAACGACCAGTCCATCCGGAGATCGTGGCCGTCGGGCGACTCACTCCTCAGGCGGTTCATCGCCTCCGTGCCGGCGCCCGACACGGACTGGTAGGTCGCTACGTGCACCCTGCGGAGGCCCGCGGCGTCGCGAAGCGGCGCGAGCGCCAGCGAGAGCGGGATCGAGCAGCAGTTCGGGTTCGCCACGATCCCGTCGTGCTCGTGCGACCGCTCGCCGTTCACCTCGGGGACGACCAGCGGGACCCCTTCGGCCAGCCGGTATGCGCTCGACTTGTCGATGCACAGCGCGCCGCCTGCGACAGCAGCCGGAACGAGCTCCCTGCTCGCCTTGGTTCCGACCGAGAAGAAGCACACGTCGAGGTCGCCCGCCGCGAGGACCTCGGGGGTCGCTTCCTCGACCACGAGGTCGCCGAGGCGTGATCCCGCCGAGCGCGCCGATGCGAAGACCCGAAGCGAGCGATGGCCGCGCCCGTGGAGGAGCTCGAGCGTCACGCCACCGACGGCACCTGTTGCGCCGACGATGCCGATGCGTCGCTCATCGAGCATCCGGGCCAGTGTACGGACAGGTCCGGCGTCCAGCGCGTCTCTGAGCACGAGAGTCACGCCCGGCCCCAAAAACACTGAAACCGGCTGACCCGAGGGCCCGCCGGTTTCAGTGAGCGCAATCTATGGCGGGACGGCGGTGAATGCAAGCGCACGGACGAGTGGTTAGTCGCAATTTGCGGACAAACCGTTCGCCCTACATTTCGCGGCGGCCAGCCAGCGCCCGGCCGAGCGTGACCTCGTCCGCGTACTCGAGGTCACCTCCTACAGGGAGCCCGCTGGCGAGCCGCGTTACCCTCACCTTCCCGCGGAGACGGTCTGCGAGATAGGCGGCCGTCGCCTCGCCCGTCATCGTCGGATTCGTCGCGAGCACGACCTCCTCGACGGGCTTCAGCTCGATCCGGGTCACGAGCGCGGCGATGCGCAAGTCGGTCGGGTCGACGCCGTCGAGCGGCGAGAGGGCGCCTCCGAGCACGTGGTACAGGCCGCGGTACTCATGGGTCCGCTCGAGTGAGACGACGTCCACGGGCTGCTCCACGACGCAGATCACGGACCGATCGCGGCGCGGGTCGGCGCAGATCGGACAAAGCTCCTCCTCCGTGAGGTTGCCGCACTCGCGGCAGAAACCGACACGTGACTTCACGTCTTCTATCGCCTGCGAGAGGGCGAGGGCGTCCTCGGATTCGACGGAGAGGAGATGGAACGTCAGGCGTTGCGCAGTCCGACGCCCGATTCCAGGCAGTTTCGTCAGCTGTGTCACGAGGTTTTCCACAGCTGGGCTGAGCACCGCGTCAGCCTAGCTGCCTCCTCTCGACATGACCCACGCGCGGGCTCACGCTTCGCCGGCCCACTTGAGGGTCGATCACCGGCTGCCGATGTGCACGTTCGATGGCCGCCGACCACGCCGTGCTCGATCGCACGCTGCCACAGCGCGTGAGCCCGGAGCTCGTCCTCGTCGATCCAGACCTCGGGCGATCGGCTCGTGGGGAGCTGACCTCTGCGAACGTCGTGACCGCGCCGGACGAAGTCCCGCACCCGGTTGCCCTCACGAGGTTTTGCCCGGACGCTCTCGTGACGGCCGCTCAGGCGGCCATCGACGACGAGCTCGGGGGTGACCGGCGTTCGCTCGGGCTCGCGGTCGGCGTCGGGTTCTCCGTCGCCGCCGCGCTCGCCGTAGGCCTCCTGCTCTTCAGTCCGCTCATACACGCACGTGGGTCGGGAAGGACTCTCGAGACGACGCGAACTGGAGCCGGGCAACCCGAGGAGGTGCCGCCCAGCGCCTCTGCGCGGACGTTCGTCTGGGCTCCGGCGCCGGATGTCGCTCGGTACCGCCTCGAACTCGACCGCGGGGGAACCGTCGTGTTCGCAACGGACACGGACGTGCCGAGGGCCACCGTCCGCGCGAGCTGGACGTTCGGCGGGCGGACTCAGAGACTCGGCCCGGGTGCGTACCGGTGGCGCGTGTGGCCGCTCGTCGCCGGTCGTCGAGGAACCCAGCCGATCGTCCAGGCCCCACTCGTCATTCGCTGACGTCCGGAGCTCGCGGCCGACGTCGGTCTTGTGAGCAATCCGTTCCATTCCGCTCCGGAAAGCGCTTCGCGGGGACGGCCTCTCCAGCATGCGGCTCGCGACCGGACCCCGGATCCGTGCGTCGGGTTGCCACTCGATAACCCCCGATCCGACATTCCCCGCACCCGCGGGGTGGGTAACTGGCGAGGGGGAACTTGCCCGCATACCTAGGCCATCCGGACCTAGACCAAAGTCGGTTCTCCCCCAGTCGGGGGTCTAGGTATCCCCGCCGCCCACCCGACCATCGGAGGGCTGTGCTCGCCGCCAAGCACACCGCTCCAGCTGTACTTGCTGCCGCCACGGTTGCTCTCGCCGTCATCCTCTTCGGTGCGGGAGCTGCGATCGGCAACGCGAGCAAGGACCGCGTGCCGCCGTCACCCGCGACGAACCTCCACGAGACGGCCGCGACCACCTCGAGCGTTTCGCTCGCGTGGGGTGCGGCTACCGACGACGTCGCCGTCGCCGGGTATCGCGTGTACGGCATCGGGCGACGCGCGAGCGTCTTCGGTACGTCCTACCTCGCAAGCCGTTTGCCGTGCGGCGAGAGCTTCCCGGTGTCCGTGGTCGCGTACGACCAGCGGGGGAACTCGTCGACTCCGACCACGGCGACGGCCTCGACCGCCGATTGCGGAGACGTTCAGCCGCCGACGACTCCTGCTCGGTTCAGCCAGTCGGCGACGACGCAGACCTCGGTCATCCTCGCGTGGGCGGCCTCGACGGACAACGTCGGCGTCGTGAGGTACGGCGTCTACCGGACGAGCCGGTCCGGGCACGCCATCGCCCAGCCTCCGCAGCCGAGCGTGACGCTCCAGGGGCTCTCCTGCGGGACGACGTACACGTACGCGATCGACGCCGTGGACGCTGCGGGCAACCACTCGTCGCGCGCCACGGCGCGGGTGACGACAGCGGGCTGCGGCGATGCCCAAGCCCCGACCTCGCCCTCCGATCTCGTCGTCACGGCTCACACCGCCGACAGCGTCTCGGTGCGCTGGTCGGCCTCGAGCGACAACGTCGCTGTCGCCGGGTACAGGGTCACGCTGGACGGTGCATCTGCGCTGACGGCGTCGACGACGAGCGCAACCCTCCTGGGTCTGAAGTGCGGCTCGTCGTTCACGGTCGGGGTGACTGCGCTCGACGCGGCGGGGAACGAGTCGAGCACGCCGTCGATCGTCGCGTCGACCGATTCGTGCCCGCCGACGAGCGGTCCAAAGGACACCGCGCCGCCGAGCACGCCGGGCGGGCTCCGCGTGAGCGCATCCACCCACACGAGCCTCTCCCTCGCGTGGTCGGCGTCGACCGACGACGTCGGCGTGGTCGGCTACGGCATCTACGTGAACGGGGCTCTTGCCGCGACCACCGGCACTCCGTCCGTGACGGTCCCGGGTTTGGCGTGCGGCACGGGGTACACGCTGAGCGTCGACGCCTTCGACGCCGCCGGCAATCGCTCCGACAAGGCGACTGTCGTCGGCGCCACGGCCGCATGTGCCGACTCGTCGCCGCCGACCGCCCCCGCGAACGTGGTGGTCGCCGCGCGCACGGGGACGAGCATCGCGCTCTCGTGGTCGGCGGCGAGCGACGACGTCGGGGTCACGGGCTACGGCTCCTACCGCGCCGGGAGTCTCGTCGGATCGACGACCGGCACCACCTGGATCTTCTCGGGTCTCGCCTGCGGAACGAGCTATGCGCTCGCAGTCGACGCCTACGACGCCGCCGGAAACCGGTCGCCGAAGTCGAATCTCGACGCGTCGACCACCGCGTGCAGTGACACCTCGCCGCCCTCGACCCCGACGGGCCTCGCCGTGTCGAAAGTGACACAGGCGAGCCTGACGCTCGGCTGGAACCCTGCGATCGACAACGTCGGCGTCGCCGGATACGACGTGTTCTGGAAGGGCACGAAGATGTCCTCTCAGCCCGGGACGTCGTACGACCAGACGGGTCTTGCCTGCGGAGCGACGTATTCGTTCGCCGTCGATGCCTTCGACGCCGCGGGGAACGTCTCGGCGCAGGCGACTCTCACCGCCTCGACGAGCGCGTGCTCGTCGGACACGAGTGCGCCGTCCAGTCCGACCGGCCTCGCGACCGCGAACGTGTCCCAGACGGGACTCACGCTGAACTGGAATGCGTCGAGCGACAACGTCGGCGTCGCGGGGTACGACGTCTATCTCGACTCCACGAAGATCGGTACGTCGAACCCGACGAGCTACGTGTTCGGCGGCCTCTCGTGTGGAACGTCGCACGTCCTCGGAGTTGCGGCCTATGACGCGGCGGGGAACGTCTCTCCGCGCTCGACGGTCTCGGCGTCGACGAGCGCCTGTGCCGTCGGGACGAAGACCTATTACGTCGACAGTGCGGCGGGCGACGACGCGAACGCCGGCACGAGCAGCGCGACTGCCTGGCGAACGCTTGCCAAGGCGAACACCGCGCAGCTGGCTCCGGGCGCCCAGCTCCTCTTCGAGCGCGGAGGCGTCTGGGCCGGCAGCCTGAAGGTCGGCGCGAACGGCACGGCCCAGGCGCCGATCACGATCGGCGCCTACGGGACCGGGAACCAGCCTCAGATCGGTGGCAGTGGGGCGACCAGCTGCATCGTTCTGTCGGGCTCGTACCTGGTGCTGCAGGACGTCCAAGCGAGCAACTGCACCTGGGCCGGGGTCGAGATTGCAGGGAGCTCCGACCTGGTGCAGCGCAACCTGATCAGCCACAACGTCGCAGGTGTCGAGGTGAAGTCGGCGTCGGTCGGCAGCGCGATCGTGGACAACGACATCGTCGACAACGACAAGATGTCCGTGCTCACCTCATCCCCGACGAACGACGACTCCGGCGCCTTCGGCGTCCTCCTGCACGGGGACGGGACGGAGGTGGCCGGCAACCGCATCTCCGGCTCGGACGCGTTCTCGTACGACTACGGTCGTGACGGCGCCGCGGTGGAGGTGTACGGCGGCCGCAACAGCAACGTCCACGATAACGTCGCCGTCGACAACCACTCGTTCACCGAGCTCGGCAACTCCACCTCGGCGAACAACACCTACGCCTACAACCTCGTCACCTCCTCGCTCGCGACCGCCGACTTCCTCGTCACGCGCGGCGCGTCCAACGGCCTGGGGCCGGTGTTGCACACGCACCTCGACAACAACACCGTCTACCTGACGGGGAGCTCGAGTCAGGGATTCGTCTGCTACGCGGGCTGTGGCCCGGACATCCTGACCATGCGCAACAACGTGATCCAGGCGGTGTCGAAGGTCGGCTACGCCGATGCGCCCTTCGACGAGAACAACGACGTCTTCTACGGCGGGGCACTGCAGTTCACCAAGGGGAGCACGAGCGTCGTCGCGGATCCGCTCTTCGTGAACCCGTCCGCGCAGGACTTCCACCTGCAAGCCCAGAGTCCGGCGATCGATCGCGGCGCGAACGAGACGTACACGCAGGACCTCGACGGAAACCCCGTGCCCGTCGACGGCAACGGGGACGGTGTCGCCGCACCCGACGCCGGGAGCTACGAACGACAGGGTCCGGGGTCCGCACCCCCTTCGGACACCGTTCCGCCGACAGCGCCGTCCAACCTGACCGTCGGCGCCGCCACCGCGACGAGCATCTCCGCCTCGTGGAGCGCCTCCATCGACAACGTCGGCGTCGCGGGCTACACGCTGTACCTGAACGGGAGCAAGGTCGGGACGGCGACGAGCACGTCGTACGCCTTCTCCGGTCTCACCTGCGGCACGAGCTACACGCTCGGGGTCGAGGCCTACGACGCAGCCGGGAACCATTCCTCGAACGCGAACGCGACGTCGGCGACGACGAGCTGCGCCCCGGCCGGCGACACGAGTCCCCCGACCGCTCCTTCCAACCTGAGCATCGGCGTCGCCACCGCGACGAGCATCTCCGCCTCGTGGAGCGCCTCCACCGACAACGTCGGCGTCGCGGGCTACACGCTGTACCTGAACGGGAGCAAGGTCGGGACGGCGACGAGCACGTCGTACGCCTTCTCCGGTCTCACCTGCGGCACGAGCTACACGCTCGGGGTCGAGGCCTACGACGCAGCCGGGAACGCCTCGGCGCGAACGAACCTGACGACGGCGACCAGCCCCTGCTCCGATGCAAGGCCCCCGACCGCTCCTTCCAACCTGAGCATCGGCGCCGCCACCGCGACGAGCATCTCCGCCTCGTGGAGCGCCTCCACCGACAACGTCGGCGTCGCGGGCTACACGCTGTACCTGAACGGGAGCAAGGTCGGGACGGCGACGAGCACGTCGTACGCCTTCTCCGGTCTCACCTGCGGCACGAGCTACACGCTCGGGGTCGAGGCCTACGACGCGGCCGGGAACGTGTCTGCGCGAACCACCAGCCCTGGCGCGACGAGCGCATGCCAATCGCCGTCGCCTGGCCCGTCAGGCCCGTGCGGTGGTGCGAGCAGTCCACCCTCCAGCTGGCAGCACGTCGTCTGGATCGTCATGGAGAACAAGGGCTTCTCCCAGATCATCGGCTCGGCCAATGCCCCGTACATCAACAGTCTCGCGAGTCAGTGCAGCCTGGCGACCAACTTCGTCGCCGAGGCGCATCCGAGCCTCCCGAACTACATCGCGATGGTCTCGGGGTCGACGCAGGGGATCACCGACGACAGCGGGCCGTCGTCTCACCCCCTGAGCGTGCCGAGCATCTTCTCGCAGCTCGGGTCGGGGGGTTGGCGCTCGCTCGAGGAGAGCATGCCGTCGAACTGCAGCAAGTCGGACTCCGGCACCTACGCGCCTCGTCACAATCCGGCGGTCTACTTCACGGACGTCGCGTCGCAGTGTGCGTCGCAAGACGTGCCGCTCGGCTCCACGCCGGACATCTCCGCGAAGTTCACGTTCATCACGCCGAACCTCTGCAACGACATGCACTCGTGCCCGTCGCAAAGCGATGGTGCGACCGAGACGCGCACCGGCGATACGTGGCTTTCGACGTTCGTCCCGAAGCTTCTCGCCACCTCCGAGTACCAGGCCGGGAACACGGTCGTCGTGCTCACCTGGGACGAGGACGACTACAGCTCGTCCAACGGAAACCACATCGCGACGATCGTGATCTCGCCGTCGACGCCCGCGGGCGCGCAGATCTCGACACGATACGACCACTACTCCCTTCTCCGGACCACGGAGGACCTGCTCGGGCTCCCGGCGATCGGAAACGCCGCGAGCGCGAGCAGCATGGCCGCGGACTTTCGCCTCCGCTGATGGTCCGCGGGCAGCCTCACCCGCGGCGAGCCCTCGGCTCGGCGAAACCGACTCGCGCCCTCCTCGCCTTCCTCTGCTTGCTCGTCGCGACGGGCGCGACCGCGTGCGGAGGTCGTCAGGACGAGACCTCGGCGGCGATGCAGGGCGTGGTCTCCGAGCGCGCGACGCTGTACACGGTCACGATCGCGGGCGGGCGTGCCCGCCTCACGAGCCCGAGAGTCGGGTCGTTCACGTTTCTCTCGAGCCCTGAGCCGGCGCCGCACGGACGCGCGATCGCATTCACGGCACAGCGATGCCCCACGTGCCCGCACCTCCTGCAGGTCGTGTCGCCTCGCCACGTCCAGGTGGTGAGCAGGCGCGCGCTCCGCGTCGCCTGGTCCCCGGACGGGAAACGCCTCTTCTATGTCCGCGTCGGGCCGTCGGGTACGACGCTGTACGAGACCAGCCCCGGTGGTCGGAGCTCTCGGCCCGTGATCGCCGAGCTGGACTCCGACGGGTCCGCGAGCTTCGACGACCCGGCGATCTCGTCCGACGGAAGGCGCATCGCCTTCAGCCGGGAGATCGAGCCGATCGAGAGTCGCGAGCTCTTCGTCCTCGGGGTCGGCGCGGATCGCGCCCGTGCGCTCACGCGGGTGCCGCTGTGGTCGGTCGAGCCTGACTTCTCTCCCGACGGGCGCTTCATCGCATTCTCGTGTCAACGCCAGAACGGGTCGTTCGCGATCTGTGTCTCGCGCGTCGACGGCACGCACCGACGTCTCCTGACGAGCGGCCCCGGTGACCGAGCTCCGGTCTTCTCGCCGAACGGGAAGCTCGTCGTCTTCAGCAGCGAGCGGGCAGGAGCAGGCTCGGCGATACGGTCGCTGTACGTCGTGGGCGCGGGCGGTGGACGCGTCCGACGGCTGACCACGGGAGCGGACGACTCGGAGCCGGCATTCTCCCCGGACGGACGCCACGTGATCTTCGTGCGGCGGCAGGTGCGGTACGTGAGCGCCGCAACCGCGTCCGGCGCGGCTCCTACGGGGCTCGGACACCCGGGTACCGGATGAGACACGGCGCTCGGTCAGCACGCGGCTCGTTCGACCGAGGGCGTCCGAGTGGCGGAATGCGTGTTGCGCTGCGGTCGGGCGGCCGCGCCGTTGCGGTGGAGGGATACGGCGAGTCCTCGGCGAACGGGATGGTCGCCGTGTCCGAAGCGCAGGTCGAGTCGCAAGGGTCCGCGACCATCGGAACCACCCTCTCTACCTCGGGTCGCCCCGCTTCGCGGGCTCGGAAGAGGAACCTGCAGGTCGCAGGCGCGGTTGTCGCCGCCATGCTAGTGCTCGCAGTCGTCGGCGACGTCGGGGGCGTTCCTCGGCCGGGGGTCCGAGCGAACCTCTCCCATTCGAAGCACGCCTCGCGCGCGCCGGCGGGAACGACGGTGGTGTCGCTGGCTTCCAACCCCACGTTCGGTTGGGCGCGGGCCGACGGAGCCGAGTCCTACGACGTGCGCTTCTACCGGGACGGCGTGACGATCTTCCGCGCTCGGACGAACGACCGACGGCTCGTGCTTCCGGCGGAGTGGACGTACGGTGGCCGTCTGCACCGACTGCGTCCGGGCGTCTACTCCTGGACCGTGTGGCCGCTCGTCTCGTCCGGGGGCCACCTCCGGCGAGCGGCCCCGCTCATACAGGCGACGTTCGATGTCTCCGCCTGAGCTCGCCTCTCGCCCGCAAATGTCGCTACGTCCGCGCAAACGGCGCGCCGGTGACGAACGCGCTCTTGGCAGGCGGGGACACTGCGCGTACAGTGCGGTGGTTCGAGTGACTCGATGAGCCTCGGGGGAGGCTCGCCGAAGCGAGACCACCAGGGAGGGAAGCACATCAGGGTGAGGAGGACCTCGGGACGTCCGGTGCGCGTCGCGCGGCAGTCGCGCGCGCAACACGCGAGGCGCTCGATCGGAGCGCTGGTCGCTGTCACCCTTGCGGGGGTCGTCTGCGTGCTCGGCGGAGCCGTGAAAGCGTCCGCCGACCCGCTCTTCTCCGACGGCTTCGAGTCGGGCAACTTCTCCGCCTGGACCTCGGTCGTGACGGCGGCCGGGGGTAGCGCGGCCGTCCAGTCGACGACGGTGAAGAGCGGGACGTACGCGGCGCAGCTCTCGGAGACGACGGCCTCGGGCTCGAAGTCGTACGCGCGAAAGACGCTCGGCTCGACCCAGCAGGACCTCACCGTGAGCGGCGATTTCGACCTAGTGCAGGAGGGTGCGAGCGGCGGCAACGTCCCCTTCATCAGGCTCTTCGACAGCGGCGGGACGAGGATCGTCAGCCTCTTCCGGCAGAACGCCGCGAGCAACAAGGTGTACGTCGGCTACGGGGGAGCGAACGTCCTCACGAGCGGCCAGCTCGCGCTCAACACCTGGGGCACGCTGCAGCTGCACGTGGTCAGCGCGGGGGCGGCGAGCACGGTCGAGGTCTCGCTGAACGGGACGCTCGTCTACCAGACGACGAGCGCCAACCTCGGCAGCGGCGGCATCCTCACGGTCCAGATCGGCAACGAGACGAGCGCGCAGGCGTTCACGCTCGTCGCCGACAACATCGCGGTCCAGGGGACGGGGACGACGAGCCAGGCGCCCGCGAACACCTCCCTGCCCACGATCTCCGGCACCGCCCAGCAGGGACAGGCCCTGAGCGCGAGCCCGGGGAGCTGGAGCGGAACGACGCCCATCTCCTTCACCTACCAGTGGCAGCGCTGCGACGCGGCCGGCGCCAACTGCGTCGCGATCGCGGGCCAGACCTCGACGAGCTACACGGCGCAGGCCGCCGACGTCGGGAGCAGGCTGGTCGTGCTCGTGACGGCGAGCAACTCCGCCGGCTCGGCCAACGCCTCCTCGGCTGCGAGCGCGATCGTGCAGGCGCCCTCGGCGCAGGCGCCCGCGAACACCTCCCTGCCCACGATCTCCGGCACCGCCCAGCAGGGACAGGCCCTGAGCGCGAGCCCGGGGAGCTGGAGCGGAACGACGCCCATCTCCTTCACCTACCAGTGGCAGCGCTGCGACGCGGCCGGCGCCAACTGCGTCGCGATCGCGGGCCAGACCTCGACGAGCTACACGGCGCAGGCCGCCGACGTCGGGAGCAGGCTGGTCGTGCTCGTGACGGCGAGCAACTCCGCCGGCTCGGCCAACGCCTCCTCGGCTGCGAGCGCGATCGTGCAGGCGCCCTCGGCGCAGGCGCCCGCGAACACCTCCCTGCCCACGATCTCCGGCACCGCCCAGCAGGGACAGGCCCTGAGCGCGAGCCCGGGGAGCTGGAGCGGAACGACGCCCATCTCCTTCACCTACCAGTGGCAGCGCTGCGACGCGGCCGGCGCCAACTGCGTCGCGATCGCGGGCCAGACCTCGACGAGCTACACGGCGCAGGCCGCCGACGTCGGGAGCAGGCTGGTCGTGCTCGTGACGGCGAGCAACTCCGCCGGCTCGGCCAACGCCTCCTCGGCTGCGAGCGCGATCGTGCAGGCGCCCTCGGCGCAGGCGCCCGCGAACACCTCCCTGCCCACGATCTCCGGCACCGCCCAGCAGGGACAGGCCCTGAGCGCGAGCCCGGGGAGCTGGAGCGGAACGACGCCCATCTCCTTCACCTACCAGTGGCAGCGCTGCGACGCGGCCGGCGCCAACTGCGTCGCGATCGCGGGCCAGACCTCGACGAGCTACACGGCGCAGGCCGCCGACGTCGGGAGCAGGCTGGTCGTGCTCGTGACGGCGAGCAACTCCGCCGGCTCGGCCAACGCCTCCTCGGCTGCGAGCGCGATCGTGCAGGCAGGGTCGGGCGGAAGCTCTCTCTTCTCCGACGGCTTCGAGTCGGGCAACTTCTCCGCCTGGACCTCGGTCGTGACGGCGGCCGGGGGTAGCGCGGCCGTCCAGTCGACGACGGTGAAGAGCGGGACGTACGCGGCGCAGCTCTCGGAGACGACGGCCTCGGGCTCGAAGTCGTACGCGCGAAAGACGCTCGGCTCGGCGCAGCAGGACCTCACCGTGAGCGGCGATTTCGACCTAGTGCAGGAGGGTGCGAAGGGAGGCAACGTGCCCTTCATCAGGCTCTTCGACAGCGGCGGGACGAGGATCGTCAGCCTCTTCCGGCAGAACGCCGCGAGCAACAAGGTGTACGTCGGCTACGGGGGAGCGAACGTCCTCACGAGCGGCAAGCTCGCGCTCAGCACCTGGGGCACGCTGCAGCTGCACGTGGTCAGCGCCGGGGCGGGCGCGAGTACGGTCCAGGTCTGGGTCAATGCGATACTCGTCTACCAGACGACGAGCGCCAACCTCGGCACCGCAGGCATCAGGACGATTCAGATCGGCAACGACTCCAGCGCGCAGGCGTTCACGCTCGTCGCCGACAACATCGCGGTCCAGGGGACGGGGACGACGAGCCAGGCGCCCGCGAACACCTCCCTGCCCACGATCTCCGGCACCGCCCAGCAGGGACAGGCCCTGAGCGCGAGCCCGGGGAGCTGGAGCGGAACGACGCCCATCTCCTTCACCTACCAGTGGCAGCGCTGCGACGCGGCCGGCGCCAACTGCGTCGCGATCGCGGGCCAGACCTCGACGAGCTACACGGCGCAGGCCGCCGACGTCGGGAGCAGGCTGGTCGTGCTCGTGACGGCGAGCAACTCCGCCGGCTCGGCCAACGCCTCCACGGCTCCCAGCGCGGTCGTGCAGTCGGGAGCCGCGGTTGTGGTTGCGCTCTGGCACATGGACGAGCTCACGGGGAACATGCTCGACTCCATATCCGACAACGACGGCACTCTGCACTCGGTGACGATGGGCCAGCCCGGGTTCACGGGGTCCGCGTACGGCTTCAACGGGTCGTCGAGCTACGTCGCGGTTCCTTCTGCGGACGTCCTGAACCCAGGCAGCGCCAACATCAGCTTCACGATCCACGTGAAGACGACCGGCACCGCGCCGCCTCCGCCGGCCGACTGGGATCTCTTCAGGAAGGGGCTCTACGAGACCATCGGTGGCGAGTACAAGATGGAGTTCCAGCAGTCGGGGCAGGCATCGTGCGGCTTCGAGGGGACGGGCGGCTACTCCGAGATCATCGCCGGCCCGGCGCTCAACGACGGCCAGTGGCACACCATCACGTGCGTCAAGACGTCCGTCGACATCGAGCTCGTCGTGGACGGGCAAACGTTCGCGCAGCCCGCCACCATCGGGACGATCGCCAACACCGAGGACGTCGTCATCGGTGGGCGACCCGGCTCCGACTGGTACGGAGGGCAGCTCGACGAGGCGAGCATCTCGATCGGCTGACGCCTGTCGACCTTCGCGCGTGTCCGCAGCGCGTGCGCTCCACACCTGCAGGATCGCCGACGCCGTGCCACGCCTGGCGACGCAGGCGCCAGGCGCGAGAGTGCGATTGTCGCTCGGTCGTGCGCGCTCGTCTCCGCGTCGGCACCCTCGCCGCCGAGGGCGGAGCCGCGCGTGCTCGTAAACATCATCGAAGTCCACGTGAACATCTTGAAAAGACGGCCCGGCTAGACAACAATGAGATGCATCGCCTGAGCAAGTTGGGGGAGGCGACAAGGGGACTGGGGGATAGGTGCTGGGAAAGCCGTTTGGGCTGGAGCATGCTGAGACGACGTCGGTCGGGACCCGAACCGACGAATACAGCTGGCCGTCCTTGGGGGACGCGGATTGTGACGATTCGGTTGTCCGCACCCGAGAGCGGGCGGCGAGCTCGCCGGTCGGTGAGCAGCGATCCGCTGCGGATCGCGGATCGCGATGCGGGAATGGGGGGAACAGCCCTCCTCGCGTGAGCGTCGTCATTCCGGCGCTCAACGAGGCAGAGAACCTCCGGGTCGTGCTGGCCGAGCTCCCCGCAGACATCTACGAGGTCATTCTCGTGGACGGCAATTCGACGGACGGGACGGTCGAGGTCGCGCGCGAGCACTACCCGACCGTTCGCATCGTCGGTCAACCCGGGCGGGGCAAGGGCGACGCGCTCGCGGCCGGATTCGCCGCGGCTCGTGGCGACATCGTCGTGATGCTCGATGCCGACGGCTCTGCAGACCCGAGCGAGATCGGCCGTTTCGTGGAGGTGCTCGAGAACGGAGCCGATTTTGCGAAGGGCTCACGCTTCCTCTCGGGAGGGGGAAGTGCGGACCTGACGCCGCTCCGCCGTCTCGGAAACGCGTTCTTCGTGCACCTCGTGAACGGCCTCTATGGGACCGGGTACACGGATCTCTGTTACGGATACAACGCGTTCTGGACGCGCTGCGTCTCGAGGCTCGACATCGATTGCGACGGATTCGAAGTCGAGACGCTCATCAACGTCCGGGTCGCGAAGGCAGGCCTGAAGGTCGCTGAAGTGCCGAGCTACGAGCGAGACAGACTGCACGGCCAGAGCAATCTCCGTCCGTTCCGCGATGGTCTACGTGTGCTCAAGACGATCCTCCGAGAGTTGCCGAGGGGGCCGGAGGAGGTGAGAGCTTCCGTCGAGTCGGCTGATGCCGTCGAGCCGCTGGCGGATGCGCAGTCGGTTTCATGAACATCGCCGCCGTCGAGCAGCCCGAGCTCGGGGCGCCATCTCAACCCCCTCATGCGCCTCTCTGAACCGAGTATCGCCAAATACGTCGCGGCCGCAGCTGCCGCCGGCGCCGTCGTCGTCCTACTTCACGGAGCCGTCGCGGCGAGAGCAGCCGTCGTCGATGCCGGTTTCCGCGACTACTCCTACGGAAAGAGCGTGTCTGCCCCGACCTCAAAGGAAGTCCAGAGCAAGCTCTGGTTCAACGCCGGCTCGTGGTGGGCGGTGCTCTGGAATCCAGCTCCGCGCAGGTATCAGATCTTCCGCCTCGATACCCGGACGCAGGCCTGGATTGCTACCGGTGTCACGGTCGACGCCAGGGGGACCGTCCGAAGCGACGTTCTCTGGGACGGGAGGCATCTCTACATCGCGTCTGCCGGGACCAAGGAGACCGTGCGCAGCCAGGCGCCGAAGGTACGGCGGTTCAGCTATTCGCGACGAACCAGGACGTACTCGCTCGACCAAGGGTTTCCGGTCGCGG
Organism: uncultured Actinomycetes bacterium; assembly: GCA_963708265.1. Classification (GTDB taxonomy): domain Bacteria; phylum Actinomycetota; class Thermoleophilia; order Gaiellales; family Gaiellaceae; genus GMQP-bins7. The sequence goes on from CAVPSC010000004.1 coordinate 97,231, forward strand.
TCGACACCGGCGGTGGGATGCAGGCGTTCGTGATCGACGAGGACACGACCGGGACCGTGTGGGGGACGTACACGAGGCAGGCCACGGTCTGGGTGACACACACGCGCGGCAGGGCTCGCACGTGGGTCAAACCGCGCGTCGTGCCGTCGCCGGGCGCGACGACGATCAAGGCCGAGGACGAGTCCGGCGTGGTTGCGTACAACGGACACATCGGGATCATGTGGAGCAACCAGAACGACGGGACGTACTACTGGGCCGTTCACAGGGACGGCGATCCCGAGACGTCTTGGCAGATCTCGTTTGCCGACCGGGGCACCGGGCAGACGGACAACCACATCAACCTCAAGGCGCTGAACCACGATCGAGCCGGCCAGGTATTCGCGGTGGTGAAGACCTCCCAAAGCCACCCCTTGGGCGACATCCTCTACGAGTTGCTGGTGTTGGGGAACGACGGCGCCTGGCATAGCTACGGCATCGGGCGCGTGATCGACAGCCTCACCCGTGCCGTTGTCCTGCTCGATCCCCACGACCGCCGTATCTACGTCGCTATGGCTTCTCCGTGCTGCTCCGGGGGCGTCATCTACTACAAGGTCTCGAGCCTCGACGCGATCTCGTTCGATGTCGGGCGCGGGACACCCCTCATCAAGAGTGATCGGGACGCGCACATCAACAACGTCAGCGCGACCAAGCAGCGCCTTTCGAGCGTGACCGGGCTCGCGGTGATCGCCGCTGACGACACGAGTCGCTTCTACGTCCACAACGAGTTCGGGATCGGCGCCGGAGACAAGGCTCCGCCGAGGACGACGATCGACGCCGGGCCAGGGCCTACCGCCTATACGAGCTCGGCCACGTTCTCCTTCACCTCCAACGAGAACGGGTCGCGTTTCTCCTGCCGAGTCGACGGGGGTCCGTTTGCGCCGTGCGCTTCGCCGATGTCATACGGCGGGCTCGCGGACGGTGCGCACACCTTCCAGGTCCGTGCGACCGACCTGTCCGGGAACTCCGATCCGACTTCTGCAAGCCGCACCTGGACGGTCGACACGTCCAATCCGACCACGGTCGTCGCGGCAGATTCCGATGCCGAGGTCGATGCGAGCGATCCCGATCGCAACCTCGCTTCGAGCTCGGCGATCGCGGTCGACGGAGCGCCGCTCTCGGAGGCCTACCTCCGCTTTCCCGTCAGCGGCGTCGCAGGCGCGGTCCTCGACGCAAGATTGAAGTTGTACGTGACGAACGGAGCTCTTCTAGGACCCGTCCTCTACGCGGCCGCCGGCGGGTGGTCGGAGGCCGGCATCACCTGGAACACTCGACCGCGACGCATCGGGTCTCCGCTGACCGTCGCGGGCGCGATCGCCCGCAATACGTGGGTCGAGTACGACGTCACGTCGACCGTAACCGGCAACGGCAGCTACACGTTCGAACTCGCTCCTACGTCGGACGATGCGGTGGTGTTCCTGTCACGCGAGAGCCCGGCGAATCCTCCTCAGCTCGTTCTCACGATCAAGGCTTCGGCCCGACACGAGGCGAGGGTCGAGTCCGTCCCGGTCGGGCTCCAGTCGGCGGCCCGCGGAAGCCTCGCGCCGCCTGGGTTCCTCGCCTCCACGAGCGTTCGTCAGGGCAGTACCACCGATACCGACGAATCCGCGACCGCCGGATCGCAGCCGGCGGCCTTCCGGAGGGCCTTCGACGACGGGTTCGAGGCCGGAGGCCTCTCGTCCTGGGAGGTGACGACGGGCGGAGGCGGCTCGGCGAACGTTCAGAGCGCGTGCGTGAGGACCGGGCAGTACGCTGCGCGTCTCTCCGCGACCTCCGATCCCGGGAGCCTCGCGTTCGCACGGAGGTCGCTCGGCAGCCCGCAGACCGACGTCACGGTGCGCGGAGACTTCGAGGTGCAGCGGGAGGGCGCGCCCCGAGGCAACGTCCCGCTGATCCGACTGTTCGGCGGAGATGGGTCGAGAGTCGTCAGCCTCTACCGGCAGAACGCGGCGAAGAACAGGCTCTACGTCAGCTACGGAGGTGCGTACTTCGTGACGGCGGGGAAGCTCGCGCTCGACACGTGGGGTGCGCTCGAGCTACGTGTGATCACCGCCGGCGACGGGGCGGGGACCGTCGAGGTCTCCCTCGACGGAAGGCTTGTCTACGATGCGACGGCTCTCGACCGCCGCACCGGCGGCATCCTGACCGTTCAGCTCGGCAACCAGAGGAAGGCTCAGGCGTTCGCTCTCATCGCGGACGACATCGCAACGTGGGTTCCACCAACGTGATGGGCACGGCTTCCGCTCGGCTGCCGACCGTCTCGGTCGTGATCTGCGCCTATTCGCTCGAGCGTTGGCCAGAGTTGGCGGCCGCGATCGAATCGATCGTCGAGGGCGACGAGCAGCCCGACGAGATCATCGTCGTCGCCGACCACAACTCGACGCTACTCGAGCGCATGCGGGCCGAGTTTCCGCATGTCCTGGCGGTGGAGAACACCGGCCCTCGCGGCCTGTCGGGCGCTCGGAACACGGGCATCGCGAGAGCGACGGGCGAAGTCGTTGCCTTCATCGACGACGACGCCGTCGCCGAGCGCGAGTGGCTCGGGTTGCTGCGTGCGTGCTTTCTGGACGGATCGGTCGCGGGCGCCGGCGGCTCGGTCGAGCCGGAGTGGAGCGGGAGGCGACCGCGGTGGTTCCCCGAGGAGTTCGACTGGGTGGTCGGTTGCACGTACCGCGGTCTCCCGGAGGAGACGGCGCCTGTTCGGAATCTGATCGGAGCCAATATGGCCGTTCGTCGCCACCTCTTCGACCTGGTGGGCGGATTCGAGCCCGCCCTCGGGCGCGGGGGCGCGAACACCATGGGGTGCGAGGAGACCGACTTCTTCATACGCGCCCGGCGCAGCGCTCGGGACAGTGTCCTGCTGCTCGAGCCGGCAGCGCGCGTGCGGCACAGAGTCCCGACGGAGCGGCAGTCGATCCGCTACTTCCTCAGACGCTGCTTCGGTGAGGGGAAGAGCAAGGCGCTCCTCGTCCGCCGCCTCGGCTCGAGTGATGGACTCTCCGCCGAACGGCGATACACGCTGCACGTCCTCCCGCAGGGCGTGCTTCGTGGTGTCGCCGTCGTCGGCCGGCGCGACTTCTGGGGTCCGGTCCGCTCCGCGGCGATCATCGCCGGACTCACGACCACGGCTGCGGGTTACGTCGCCGCACGTGGCGCGAGCATCATCGGCGCCGGTCGCGTGGGGGCACTCGGCTCGTCGCCAGACGGCGTCGACGGCTCCGGGACGTTCGAGCGAGGTCAGGTCGATGCTTGACCTGTCGGTCATCGTTCCCGTCCGGAACGCCGAGGCGATGATCGGGGGTTGTCTCGACTCGATCGTCCGCTCCGAACCACGAGAGATCGTGGTCGTGGATGGCCTGTCGCAAGATCGCACGCTGGAGATCGCGCGGCAGTATCCGGTCCGGATCCTCTCGGACGAAGGCAAGGGTCTACCGATCGCTCGGCTCAGAGGGGTGCAGGCGGCGGAATCGAGCCGGGTGGCTCTCGTCGACGTCGATGTACTCCTTCCGGAGGGAGCGCTGGAAGATTTGCTGAGTGAGTTCGTCGAGGGTCGTTACAGCGCACTCCAAGCAGGGCTCGAGAGCGTGTCCGGAGGACCGGGTTACTGGGGGCTCGCGCTGGCGGCCCACCACCGGTCGGGGCGGAGCAAGAACTGGTTCGGACTCGTCGCCACGATCTTCGACCGTGACACGATTCTCTCCTACGGGTTCGACGAGGCCTTCGAATCGGGCGAGGACATCGAGCTGCGTTGGCGACTCGAGCAGAGCGGAGCCCGGATCGGTGTGTCACGAGCGACCGTCGTGATGCACCAGTTCGGCGACACGTTCGCGTTCGCGAAGGGGCAGTGGCTCGCCGACGGGCATGGATTGGCGCGGATGATTCGCAAGCATCGGCTCCGCGCCTGGTGGTTGGCTGCAATGCCGCTCGCCGCGGCCGTCCGTGGTAGCGCGTTGAGCATCGCTCGGCGCGAACCCCGCTGGATTCCGTACTACGCGTGCTTCGCACTCTTCAATTACCTGGGGATCGTGCGGGAGCTCGGGTCCTCGCTGCATCGCGCCAGGGTGACGTGAGCTCGCCGCCGCACAGTCTTGCCAAGCGCCTGGTCACCAAGGCTTTTGGCGACGAGCCGGGTGGCGATGCTCCGGTCTCCGACCGTGGAGGTCGTTCGCTTTCGATGCTCTCGAGCTCTCTCTCGCTCATCGTCGGCAAGGTCGCGACGATGGGCCTCGGCTTCACCTTCTGGCTGGTTGCGGCCCGGACGTTCGAGCAGGGACAGGTAGGGCTCGCAGCGGCAGCGGTCTCGGCTGTGATGCTGTGTACGCAGCTCGCGCTCCTCGGAGTCGGCTCGTCGCTGATCGTCAACTACCCCGCGCACGCTCGGCAGCCCAAGGCGCTCCTCGATACCGCGTTCAGTCTGATCGGACTTGCGTCGTTGGTAGCCGCCGGCTGCTTCTTCGCGCTCGCAGTGACGCTCTTGCCCCACCTCAGGATCGTCGCCGAGAACCCGTACTTTGCCGTCGCTTTCGCGGTGATGAGCCTCCTCGGGACGCTCGGCATCCTGCTCGACCAGATCTCCGCCGTTCTCCGGCGGGGTGACCAGATGCTCGCCCGCGCGATCGTCTTCGGAGTGGTCAACATCGCTCTTCTCGTCCCACTCGGGATCTGGTCGCGCTCCTCGGGAGCGCTGACCATCTTCGCCGCCTGGGTCGGCGCCGCTTTCGCGATGGGAGTCATCGGCTGGATCCAGCTCTGGCGTAGCCCCGCTCGCTACCGGTACAAGCCTCGCATCGAGCGCCGACTCGCAGGTCCGCTACTGCGGGCTGGCCTTCCCAACCACTGGCTCACGCTGACCGAGCGAGCCCCCGGTCTCATCCTGCCGATCGTGGTCACCGAGTTCGTCTCGCCGGAGGCGAACGCTGCGTGGTACGCCGCCTGGATGATGGCCTGGGTCCTGTACATCATCCCGATCCAGGTCGGCATGACGCTGTTCGCGGAGGCGTCGCACAAGACGGCCCCACTCGCGCGTCTCGTTCGCCATGGTGTCCGTGCGTCTCTCGTGCTCGGAGTCGCGGGAGCAATCGTGATCGCCGCAGGAGCTCCGCTCTTTCTCGGAATCCTCGGCCCAGGGTACGCCGCCGCCGGCGTCACCGCGCTCCGCATACTCGTGATCGCGGTCGTACCGCTGACCTTCGTCCAGGCGTACTTCATCGTTTGCAGGTCGACCGGTCGGTTGCGTGAGGCCGTGATCACCGGTGTCGTCAGCGCCACGTTGAGCATTGGCTGTGCCGCCGCGGCCGTGCCGGGAGGGCTCACCGCGATGGCGCTCGCCTGGCTCGCGACCCAGGTCGTCGTGAGCGTCTGGGCGGTCTTGCGATTGTGGCGGCTCGACAGCGCGCGCCGACGCGGTGCCAGCGTCTCTCCGAGCATGGAACCTCTCATCGGGCCGCCCGACGCCGCGTTGCGGTCGTCGATCACGGGCCGAGCTCAGTGACTTCGCGCGCTAGCTAGGTGTGCAGTGGGGTGGCGGTGACGAGGCGTCTACTGTGATGGGCGTGGTGACGGAAGCGGTCGAGCGGGAGCGTCCGGGTCACGAGTTCGTCCTGCGGGGCGTTCGCCGGTTCGCTGCACCCGCACTCCTCACCTCCGCCGGTTTCGCGCTCTGGTTGGTCTCGCTCCCCGCGATCGACCTGAGTCGCATGAACGACGCGGGGCTCGTCTCGGTGCTGCCGGGAACGTTCTATCTCGCGCTCGGTCTTCTCACCGCGAGCTTCTTCTTGTCCGTCAGAGACATCGACGCCCGAAGGCTATTCGTCGTCGCGAACGTGCTCGTCCTGATCCTGGTCGTCTACGGGACGCTGCCGATCATCGAGCACGAGCTCAGGTTCGAAGCCGCCTGGCGCCACGCAGGGGTCATCGAAGCCATCTCGCGAACAGGTCACGTCAACCCCGATATCGACGCCTACTTCGACTGGCCCGGTTTCTTCATCATCGGCGTCCTCTTCACGCACGCGGCCGGTGTGGACAGTGCGGTGACGCTCGCCCGCTGGGCGCCGATCGTGTTCAACCTGCTGTACCTACCCGCCCTGCTGACGCTGTTTCGAAGCGCATCACGAGACGAGCGTCTCGCCTGGCTCGCGGTCTGGGTCTTCTACTCGACCGAGTGGGTGGGCCAGGACTACTTCTCCCCACAAGCACTCTCCTACTTCCTGTACCTGGTGGTCCTCACGATCCTCGTGCGCTGGTTCGTCCGAAACCACGCGCCCCGCTGGCTTCGGCTCTCGAGTGGTGTCCGCGAGTCCGAGCGGACCGGCTCGTTCCTCTCGCCGCGTGGCGAAACGGAGCTCTCGTCGGGACAGCGCGCTGGGCTGATGGCGATCGTCGTCGCGGTGATCGCGGTGCTCGCGCCGATGCATCAACTGACGCCGACAGCCCTTCTGCTCGGTCTAACGGCTCTCGTCGTCGTGGGCTGCACCAAAGCCCGAGCGCTGCCGCTGATCTCTCTGGTCGCGACAGCGGCCTGGATCATCTTCATGGCGACGACGTATCTCAAGGGCCATGTCGGCATCCTCGCCAGCCAGATCGGAAAGCTGGAGTCGAATGTCTCTACGAATGTCAGCTCGCGGATCAGCGGAAGCGCCCTCCATACGGATGTCGCGCGTGAGCGGCTCGCATTCACGGTGGCCGTCTGGGGTGCGGCCGTTTTCGGGGCGTATCGCGCCCTCCGAGCTGGGCGTCTCTTCATCCCGTTCGTCGCTCTCGCCGCAGCGCCGGCCGCACTCGTGATCCTGCAGCCCTATGGCGGAGAGATCGTTCTCCGCACGTACCTGTTCATGCTCCCCTTTTCCGCGTTCTTCGTGGCGTCACTTCTCGAACCGCTCGTCGATCGGGCGTCTGCGTCGCCGTGGCCGAAGATGGCGGTGGCGATAGCTGTCGCGCTCGTCCTCCTGGGCGGTCTCCTGGTGGCACGGAGCGGCAATGAACGGGCGGAGTATTTCACGACGGGCGACGTGGCCGCAGTCCGGGAGATGTATCGCGTGGCGCCGCCGGGCTCGCTCTTGATCGCCGGTTCGAACAACCTGCCATGGAAGTTCAAGGGCTATGACCAGTACGACTACCGCGTCGTCTCGGACCTCCCCGAATGGGACAAAGTCCAGGCTGTCAATGGTGACCCGGCAAAGGTCGTGCCCGTCGTCGCCGAAATGATGCGGAGCCGTCCCGATCGCGCCGCATACCTGATCTTCACGCGCAGCGAGAAGGCATACGCCGAGCTGTTCGGCTACTCGCGTCCCGGGTACCTGACCCGGTTCGAACAAGCAGTTCGAAGATCGCCCGAGTTCAACGAGATCTACGGCAAGGGCAATGCCAGGATCTTCGTCCTCGCGAGGCAGGCCCACGGATGAGGTTCGCGTCGCTCCTCTGGTTGTTCGTCCTTGCGGTCGTGGGCTTGTTCGCGACAGTTCTCTCGGCCCTCTGGTACTTCGTGCTCTTCGTCGGAACGGCAGCCGTCGCGGGCTTCGTGCTGACGAACACGGACTCTTCCGTACGTCAAGTCGTCGTCGTGAGCTTTCTGCTCGTCGTTCCAGGACTTGCTTGGGTACGGCTGCTCCGGCTGCGCGACCGGACGGAGGTGATCATGCTTGCCGTCGCGACGAGCGTCGTCATCGACGCATGCGTCTCGGGTGCGCTGGTCTACGGGGGTATCTGGTCAGCAGACGCAGCGCTCGCGATCGTCCTCGCGCTCTCGCTCGCAGGCGGGGTCGTCGAACTGACGCTCGACGAGCGGACGGCACGATCCGGGGCGGAGCCGTGAGCTCGACCGTCACGCACGCGGTGCAGGCTCTGTTCGACTCCGGGAGCTATCGATCGCTGGCTCGAACGTTGGACGTGATCGTGACCCTCCTCCTCTTTCTCCTGCTCGTCGAGGCCGAGGTGTTGCGAGCCTACGAAGGTGCGCGGAATCGTGTGCGGCTCCACGTGCTCGGAGTCGCTGTTCTGCCGCTGCTCCTGGCTTTCGTGCTGATCGTCACCGTGCGCGTTCTCGACCTCCGCTGACGGATGACCACCGCTTCCCTCGACCGCGAAACTCCCGTCCGCGCACGCGGACTTCCCCTCAGGACGGGGGCGCTCTGCTACGTCGCCCTGATCGCGGTCGCGGAGGTCTTCATCGAGTTCGGAAGCATCGGTGTCGGCGCGTCTCTCGACGCGGTCGTCGTCTTCGTCGCGCTGAACCACTACATCGTCAGTCGCGCTCGGGTCGAGGCTGCGGCAGAGCCGGACCGGATGGCCCTGAAGGACCTCGATCTCCTTCTCGTCCTCAGTCTCGTGCCGATCGCTCGTCTCTGCAGCCTGACGATGGCCGTGCCGGAAGTTCCGACGGTCGCGCGGGAGGCGGTGATCGGGGCCCCGGTTGTCGCCGCGGTCGTGTGGACGGCGGTTCTCGTCGGGCCGATGCAGCTCTTGAATCAGTTTCACGTCCGCTCGTGGTCGGTTCAAGGTCGAATCGCGCTCGCCGGCCTGCCGCTCGGCTTCGTCGCCTACCTCTTGCTGAGACCCGATCCGGTCACGAGCGCGGCGGGGCCGTCGATCCTGCTGGACGCTCTGATCCTGACCGTGTTCGTGGCACTCCTCGAGGAGGTCGTCTACCGCGGACTGCTCCAGAGCGCGTTCAGCTCGGTGTTCGGGTCCGGAGGACGTCTCGCGAGCGCATTCCTGTTCGGTGTCGCGTATCTGGGATTCGGGTCCATCTCATACGTGGTCTTCATCACGGTGGTCGGGTACGCGTTCGGAGTGGCGGTGTCTCGCACCCAGTCCCTCGTCGGGGTGATCCTGGCGCACGCGCTGCTTTCCATCGGACTCGTCCTTATGTGGCCACTCCTCATCGGCTGATGCCCGCGCGCAGGAGGACGGCAGCGGCTATGACCACCGGGGAGCCGCTGATCCTCGTGATCGTCAGCGACCTTCACATGGCCGACGGCGGCCGGGGCGAGCGATTCCACGATGACGAGATCTTCGCCCGGTTCCTGGACTGGCTCGCAGGGCGGGTCGAGCCGGGTCGTTCACACCTCCTGCTGCTCGGAGATCTCTTCGACCTGCTCGAGGTCACGCGGCACCGAGGGACGACGTCACGAGCCTGGCGCGATATGTCGGAAGCAGCCTCGCGCGCAAAGCTGGAGGTCGCCTTCTCGGCCCACGCGCGAGCCATGGCTGCGCTCGCCGAGATCGCGGCCGCCGGGGTCGCAGTGTCCATCGTTCCGGGGAACCACGACGTCGATCTCGTTCGGCCCTCCGTGCAGCGACATTTCCGCGAGTTGCTGGCGGAGCACTGCCGCGAGCCGGCGTCCGCGCACGTCGAGTTCCACCCCTGGATCTTCTATCTGCCCGGACTCGTGTACGCGGAGCACGGCAACCAGTACCACGATCTGAACGCCTTTCGCTCGGCCCTCGATCCAACAAGTCCCAACGGGGGCGAGCTCGAGCTCCCTCTCGGTTCCGAGTTGGCCCTCTGCCTGGTCGACCTGGAGGGTGCTCGAGACGAGCACGGGCGTCTGCGCGCGTCGGCGGCGCCCGAGGTGCTCGCGTCAGGCTCCCGCCTCGGCGGCGCCATGCTCGCTCGCTGGCTCGCTCCTGTTCGGGGCAACCGGTCGCTGCCTGTGCCTTCGAAGGACTTCGCCGAGCGCCTGGGACTACCGACCGAGACGCTCCACGAGATCCAGCGCCTGGCGCCGCTCTCACGTTTTGCGTTCGAGAAGCGCATGGTGCGTGAGCAGGTCGTCCCGCGTATTCGCAGGACGCCGCACGACGTGCCCGCGGACGGCAGCGGCTACATGCAGACGGCGGCCACGGCGGTTCACGCCGCGCTCACGTCCGTCGACCGAGCCGTGCCCTACTACGTCTTCGCCCACACCCATCGGGCGGTCGATCGGCCGCTGCAGGTCGGAGGCAACGCACCGCACTACCTGAATCCCGGAACCTGGTCCTCGCTCGTCGCGCCGCCGACGACCCCCGACGTCGGCCACGCCCGCTTCACATTCGTCGAGATCGAGCGTGAGGCGCATGGTCCTGTGACCGCACGTCTGCTGTGGTGGAACGATGCTCGGAGGCGGCCCGAGCCCGCCGCGTCACCGGCTGCGTAGCACCGTTGCGGTCAGTCGCGACCGTCGCGGGCGCCGTCCTCCGCCGGTGCAGTTAGATTTGCAGGCGCTTTGAAGGATCTTTGGTGTTTCGATACGAAGGTTCGCCGGGAAGCGGCTTGAACGGGAGACATCGCCACCTCATGCGTCGCCAGCAGCGAAGCCCGCGACAGGGTCTCTTGGATCCTGAGCAGCTTGAGGCTCCAGCGCCTCAAGGTCTGAGGCCCGATGCCGATACCGACGACATGCGCGACTACGGTCATCTGTCGAAGGAGGCGCTGGCCGTGATCTCGGAAGGCGATCGTCTCGGCGATCGACCGGGCTTCTCCGCGTGGGCCGACGAGGTCGTCTCGGCCCTGGTCGCCCGCCGCGAAGGCGATGCTCCGCTGGCCGAGTCCGCGCTAGTCGGGCCGGCCGATCCCGAGCTCTCCAGCCAGGCTCTCGACCGCTAGCGCTGCATCCCAATCGTTCGGGACGGAGATGCGATGCATCTGCGGACCGATCAGGGCACCCTGGAGCAATCGTCGTTCACGCTCCAGGAGTTGCGCGAAGGCGTCTCGCCAATCGGCGCGCTCCGAGGTCAGCATCCTGCGTTGTTCGTGAAGGATCGCGGCTGACAGGTCGACGAGCGCCGTGATGTCCAGGTCATCGACCTGGAGGCGCCCGAGACCGTCCGTCCGCTCGACGACGACGACTCGCTGGAGCGGCTTCACGACGCGCGGGGTAGGGGCGACGCCGTCGAATGCGGAGAAGGGCACTCGAATCGGGGGCGCGATGCGTCCGCCGCTCAGTCGGTGGACGAGCTTCCGTGCGGCGAGCGCTCGGCGGTACTCGGCCGGCAGACGCGCGTAGGCGACCGGAGCACTCCGCTCCAGGTCGGAATACAGTCGAAGCCGTCGAGGGAAGGCACGGCACGTGCCGGAGCTGTCGAGCAGGACCTGATCGTCGCCGAGGACGCATTGCCCACCGGCGAGCGCCCGAGCACAGAGCGAGCTCTTGCCGCTCCGAGACCGACCGATGATCAGCACCGTGCCGTCCTTCGTGGAGACGGCTGCTGCGGGAAGCAGCACGGACCCGGCGTCCACTGCCGCCGCCGATATCAGTGGTTCCACGAAGTAGCCCTGAACGAGCGAGAGACCGAACGACAGCGGCCGCCCGCCCAGCTCGATCGCTGCAGCGACGGGACGTGCGGCCGGCTGCGAGATCGCGACGCGCCAGCGCACCGTCTTGTGACCCCCGCTGATTGCCGGTGCGTCCGTGCGCTCGCCGGAGCCGAAGCCGATCCGCACTGCGGGTGTCGTCGTGGCGTCGGTCTCGGCCCGTGTGCCGTACTCGGCGTCGAAGTGCCGAAGCGCTGTTGACGGCCCGACGATCTCGACGACGAGGTCCGGCAGGAACGCGAAGCGTCGGACGTCGGTCATTCCTCGATCCGCGCGAGGATTGCCTCCGCAACTCGCCGCGGGTCTGTCGGAAACGGTGCTCTCGCCTCGATCAGCGGCACTCCGGCAAACGTCTCGGCGAGCTTCGTCGCCTCCGCCTCTTCGATCTCTTGGTCGAGCCACCCATCGAGAGCGGGATCGGCGTAGCGTGCGCGCCGGTTCAGCTCGAAGAACGCCCGACGCTCGTACGACGCAGCCCGAGCGAGTCGTCGTGCGGCCCAGCCGGGGTCGGCCGTGGTCGCCGAGATCTTCCCGTCGGGAACCGTGGTCAGCATGACGACCGCGCCCAGCGGCGGCGTATCCGTGGGCGGCTTCTGCCCGTATGCGGCGCTCAAGTCCGACGGGTGGAGCGCGGCTCGCTCGACGAGCGCGACCGATCTGTCGAGTGCGCCAATCGTGAGCTGCCCGATGTGCGTGGACGGGCGTAGACGGCGGAAGGGCCGGGACAGGGTTGCCGCCGCCCCTGCGACGCGAAGCTGACTCTTGGCGGCGCTCGGAAGGTTTCGCCGGAGCGTGGGGAGGTACTGCAGCACCCAGCTACGGACCCCGACGGAGATCGGGAAGCACGCGATCGTGCCATCCGGTCTGACGATCGTCCACTTGTCCGAGACGAACTGGGCACCGAGCTCCATCAACGCCAGCGCGGTCTCCGTCTTGCCACTCTCCGACCAGCCACCGACGATGAGTCCTCGTCCGTCGTACGTGACACCCGACGCGTGTGTCGCGATCGCGCCGTTACGGCCCGCCGCAAGCTGAATCGCCGGCCGGACGATTCGTCCGAACACTCGAGCGAGTGGAAACCCTTGCTCGTATCGAAACTCGAGTACGCCAGAGGTCGCGAGCGCGGGAACGGTGCAGGTGCGGCTCGCGATCACGAGCGTCAGCTCTCTCCCATCCCATCCGGTGATGCGGCCGTCACCCGCCGGGTTCTGGACATCGACGAGCGACGTCTCGAGCCGACCTCTCTCGGCGATCCGGATGTCAGCGACCGGTTCCCGGTCGTCGACGTCGTCTATCGGGACGTAGGGATCGAGCTCCTTGGCGAGGTAACGAGCCAGGGCGTCGTCGCCGTCGGCGACGAGGCGAAGTGCGGCCGCGATGTCGTAGATCACTTTCAAACTCTAGAACCTGCCGGGTGGATGTCACGGCGTATTCGCCGCGAGCGACCGCTAGAGGCGAAAAGCCTTCCGTATGCTCGGTGCGGTGGCAGCTGCCCCGAGGTAGGTGCGGATTCCCAGGAGCTCCTCCGTCGTGCGAAGAAGCGAGTAATGATCGAATACGCCTGCCGCCTTCGTCCCCCGGCGCGTCGAAGGGGAGATCACGATCGTCGGGACGCGTTGGTCGTGGTGGTAGTCGTCCTCGTCCCACGTGACGAAGATCGCAGTCGAGCCGCTGCGGTACTCGCGGCTCGCGAGCAGCTTCGGCAAGAAACGGGCCAACCACGTGTCACCGTTCCGGACCTGACTCGCGGAGTCGGTCGCTCCGGGACACGAATGCATGTCGTTGCACGTGTTGGGGGTGACGAAGGTGAATCTGGCGGAGAGATTCAGCGGGTACTGGAGCGGCACATCTCGCGTGTTGCACGCGGATCGCACGCTCGTGTAGTACGCGGCCGGGTTGTGTCTCGCGGCGTACAGTCCGCTGTCCGAGAGCTCGCAGTTCGCGGGCATCGACTCCTGGAGCGCACGCCAGCCGGTCGGCCCGAGCTGCGAGAAGAGAGACGGGACCGAGAGGCGGTGGGAGGAGGGGCCCGAGTCGTCGGTGATGCCTTGGGTGTCCCCGGACGTCATCGCGATGTAGTTCGGCAGGCTGGGATGCGCCTCGGCGTGGAAGTTCGTCGCGAGCCCGCACTTCTGAGCCATGCCGTTGATGTACGGCGCGTTGGGCGAGCCGATGACGTCCGTGAACGTCTTGTTCTCCATGACGACCCAGATGACGTGCTGATAGCGAACGGGTGGTGTGCGAATCGCCCCGCAGGGAACACTCGGTCGAATGCGCGGGGGAGGGGGCTTCCGCCGAGCGTAGACGTACGAGCTCGAGACGCTCGCGACGGTCGCGGGGCTCGCGCCGGCGCTTCGGAGCCGAGTCTCGGGCGTGTGCGTGACAGTGCCGGGCATTCCCCCGCCCGCCACCACGAACGCGAGTATCGGCACGGTGAGCAGCTTCGCGGTCATGAATGCGCGTGGTCCTTCCTGTATCCCCGGTTCGCGGGCACGCGTCCTCGTCGACGCCCGCGAAGACGGGCACCGTAGCAACTACGGACCACGGCCACTCACTCGAGTGGCGGGAGCAGGGCGCCGTCTGTCCATCCTGCGCCGCGTTGTCGCCAGGTCACGGCAAGAGTCCGCCGAGGTCGCCGAGATCCCCGGGGATGAGGCCCGACATCTTCGACTGCATGAGGCTCTGAGCCGAGCGGAGCGCCTCGTTGACCGCCGCCAGGACCATGTCCGCGAGAAGCTCCGGGTCGTCCGGATCGACCGCTCGCGGGTCGATCGAGATCGAGACGACCTCTCCCGCCCCGTTGGCCTTGACCGTCACCATCCCGCCGCCCGCCGAGGCCTCCACGATCTCGTGAACCGCCTCCTCCTGTGCCTTCGCGAGCTCTTCCTGCATGCGCTGCGCTTCCTGCAGCATCTTGTTCATGTCGAAACTCATTCGTCGGTCTCCTTGACCTCTTCGGCGTCGAGGGTCTCCTTGAGCAGTGAGATCACGTCCTCCTCGGACAGAGGCGGGTCGGCCGCCGGGCCGGCTCCCTCGTCCTCGCCCGTCTCGAGCACGACCGCGAGCCGGCGCCCGGTCACCTCGTAGAGCGCCTCGCGGAGCACTCCGATGTTGTTCGGCTCCGCGACCTGCCGGCGGTGGAAGTCCGCGCCCGCCGGGAACTCGAGCGTGAGCGTGTCGCCCGCGAGCTCCGTGGGCCGAGCCTCCTCGAGAAGGCTCGCAACCGGGATCGAGCGCTCGCGAACGGCCTCGACGATGCTTCGCTGCCAGGCGTCCGTGACCTGGTCGAGATCGATGGTCGGTGCGGACGCTTCAGGCACCTCCGCCGGCGGCCCGGGAGGGCGGTGAGGCGGAGGGGCCGAGGGCTCCGCCGGCGCCGCGAGCGCCGGCGCTGGATGTCCGAGCGCGGGCGCCCGGTTCTCGAGGAGCTCGACACGGTGCGCGAGCGACTCGCGCGAGAGGTCCGCCTGCGGGCGCGTGACCTTGACGAGTGCGAGCTCGAGTGGGAGGCGCGGGTCGCCGCCCTGCCTCATGTCGTCGACCGCGACCGCGAGCAGGTCGATCAGCCGGAGGACCGTCGGCTCCGGGAGCTGGTTCGCCTGCTGGCGCAGGAGCTCCTTCGTCTCCTCGGTGACCGGCAGCGATTCGGGGACGTGCCCCATGTGGTGGACGAGCAGGAGGTGGCGGAGGTGCTCAAGGAGGTCGGTGACGAGCCGACCGAGGTCCTGGCCCTGCTCCGCGAGCTCCTCGACGAAGACGAGCGCACCGGAGGTGTCGTGGTCTACGACCATGTCGCAGAGCCGCAGCAGTGACTCCTCCTCGACGGCCCCCACGAGCTGGAGCACCGCCTGTGCGTCGATGGCGCCGGCAGTCGCTGCCGCGAGCTGGTCGAGCGTCGACACCGCGTCGCGGAAGGAGCCTCGAGAGCTCCGCGCGATCAGCGATAGCGCCGCGTCCTGCGCCTGGATCTCCTCGCCGTCGCAGACCCGACGAAGCAGCGTGACGAGGTCGGGCAGGCGCGGGCGCTGGAAGACGAACGTCTGGCAGCGCGACTGAACCGTCGCGATCACCTTCGCGAGGTCCGTCGTGCAGAACACGAAGAGAAGGTGGGGAGGAGGCTCCTCGATCAGCTTCAGGAGCGCATTCCAGGCGGCATCGGTGAGCTGGTGCGCCTCGTCGAGGATGTAGACCTTGTACCGCCCCTCGACGGGCTGCAGCACGACTCGCTCGCGGATCTCGCGGATGTCGTCGATGCCGCGCTGCGAGGCCGCGTCCATCTCGACGACGTCGAGCGAGGTGCCGTTCGCGATCGCGACGCACGTGTGGCAGGTCTTGTCCGGGTTCGGCGTCGGGCCGAGCGTCCCGCTGCAGTTCAGGGCTTTCGCCAGGATCCGGGCCATGGACGTCTTCCCGGTCCCGCGCGGGCCGGCGAAGAGGTAGGCCTGGCGCACCTGATCGTGCTCGATCGCGTTGCGGAGCGTGCGGACGACGGCGTCCTGTCCGACCACCTCGTCGAATCCCTGCGGGCGGTACTTCCGGTAGAGAGCGGTCACCGGGTCATTCTCTCATTCGCCGACGACCCACCCGACCGAGGCACGGAAGATGCCCGGCCGCGCGCTCCGTCGTCGAGGCGGTCGCCGGCGGAGGTGTCCGCGTCGCCTGCTCGGATCGGGCGGAGCCGCGGCACCTGAGAGGGAGTCCTTAGCGCTGCTTCCTTCCGGACCTGACGCGGTTCGGACGCTCCCAGTGCGCGGAACCCGATCTGTCAACGCCGCGTGCGCAGACCCAGTCCCGTCGACACCGCCCCTCGGGCGGCGTTCGGCCCCGCATGGAGCGGATTTCGGGTTCAGGGAACCGCTGACTCCCCACCTAGCGCGGCCGGGCCGGCCGAGCTTACCTGCTCGCAGATCAGTCGAGGCGGTACGGCACGCTCGAGAGGACGACCCGCGGCTCGAAGAGGAGGAGGCGTTTGACGTACAGTGCGCGCTGGTTGTGGAGCATCCGTGCGAGGCCGCTGAACACGAGCTCGGGCATGATCACGGCGGCCGCGGCGTCCGGGTCGGCGGTGATCCGCCTGACGTGCGCGAGGAGCGGGTCGCCGATGTCGCGGAAGTGTGCCTCCTCGATCTCGAGCGGCACGGTCGTCTCGAGCTCGCCCCATTCCTCCTGCATCCGCCGAGCCTCCTCCGCATCGAAGGCGAAGAACACGGCTCGTGTGTCGTCGATGCCGAGTGTTTCCGCGTAGCGCGCCGCGCGGAGTGAGGCAGCGTGCCCGCCCGAGACGAGGATCCGGCTCGCGAGCCGCTTCGGCGGCCGGTGCTCGCCGTCGTGCACGAGCACCGGGACGTTCGTGATCACGACACCCGGCTCGCGGAGCAGCCTGAGCTTCAGGGAGAACTCGCTCCGTCGCGCGGCTCCGATCAGCGACCGGCTGTGGAACAACTCCGGGACGACGACCGTCACGAAGCTCGACTCGCCGCGCGGAAGCGCCCATACGTAGTCGATGACCGCGTCGGCTCGCCCGGCCTCGGGCGTGAGGATCTCGAGATCCGGGTGCATCTCCGTGAACTGGCGGAAGCGCGGCCGGAGCCCTGGATCCGTGTGCTTGCCGACGACGTGGATCGCGTCGAATCGCTCGCCCGCGACCCGGCGCGCGTACCAGACGGCCCACTCGAGAGCCTCGTCGAAGGACTCGACGTCGACGACGACGTGGTTCGTCGCGGGCGGTGCGGCGGTGACCGCAGCGACCCCGGCGCGGAGCCGCCTCGCGACCTTGCGGTAGTGCTTGCGGATGCCGTAGAAGGAGAGGACGAGGAGCGGGATCGCGACCATCACCGCCCAGGCTCCCTCGCGGAACTTCGACTCGACGACGAGGACCGCGACGAGAGCCGTCGCCACGGCTCCGGTCCCGTTGATCGCGGCCCGCCGGCGCCATCGAGGCTCCTCCTTGCGGAGCCAGTACCTGACCATGCCCGCCTGCGAGATCGTGAACGCGGTGAACACTCCGATCACGTACAGGTGGATGAGTGCGATGACGTTCGCGTCGAACACCCAGATGAGGACCGCAGCGATTCCAGCGAGGACGACGATCCCGTTCGAGTACACGAGCCGGTCGCCGAGGTTCACGAACTGGCGCGGGAAGAACCGGTCCTGCGCGAGCACCGCTCCCAATCGCGGGAAGCCCTGGTACGAGGTGTTGGCCGCGAGGACGAGGATGCCGAACGTCAGCGCCTGTACCGCGTAGTAGAGGAAAGCGGTCGAGGAGGACGATGTCGGGAACGTCGCGCGTGCGATCTCGGAGATCACCGACACGCTCGAGCTCGGCGCCGCGTTCATCGACACCGCGAGATACGAGACGCCGACGAAGAGCGCGATCGCGATCGCGCCCATCGCGACCATCGTCAGCGCGGCGTTTCGACCCTTCGGCCTCCGGAACGCTCCGACGCCGTTCGAGATCGCCTCGACTCCGGTCAGTGCGGCCGATCCCGAGGCGAACGCCTGGAGGAGCACGAAGATGCCGACGGCGCCGGCACCGGCGGCGAGCGGATGGGGGACCGTCGCCTGAGGGCACGTCCCGTCCGCGCACTTCGCCACGCCCGTGCCGACCATCGCGAACATGACTGCAACGAATCCGTAGGTCGGAAGCGCGAAGAGCACGCCCGACTCGCGGACGCCGCGCAGGTTCACCAGCGTGAGCAGCGCGACGAACGCGAGCGAGAGGCCAACCTTGTGCGGTCCGAGCGACGGCAGCGCCGAGGTGAGCGCCAGCACGCCGGCCGTCACGGAGACCGCGACCGTGAGCACGTAGTCGACGAGCAGGGCTGCAGCGGCGACCAGGCTCGGCAGGGTTCCGAGATTGTCCTTCGCGACGACGTACGCCCCTCCGCTCGTCTGGTAGGCCTGAACGGTCTGGGTGTAGGAGACGACCACGATCCCGAGGACGGCGGCGATCGCGATCGAGATCGGGAGCGCGAAGTGGAGCGCCGAGAGCGAGACGCCGACGAGGACGACCATCGCGGCCTCGGTGGCATACGCGACCGAGGACAGCGGATCGGAGGCGAAGATCGGGAGCGCGAGCGTCTTCGAGATCAGCGTCTCGTCCATCTCGCCGGACGCTCTCGGGCGTCCGACGAGGACTCGCTTGGCTCGCTCGAGGCCTTCGGCTCGCTGGGCCGGGCCTGCGCTGGTCGGTGTCGGTTCGGTGGTCTGGGTCAGGGGGCGCCTGCTGGAGGATCTGCTCGATCACGCTAGCGCCGGAACGTCGCCCCGCACGGCCTCCACGGGCGATTTTCAGCCCGTCTTAAGCACCGTCGGGCGGGCGGTCGAGACCTCGGCGTATCCTGCGTGAGTGAGCGGAATCCGCGATCGTTCCTGGGCTCGACGCCACGTGGTCGCCGCCCTCACGAGTCTCGGCGCAGTTGCACTCGTGAGCGTCGCGATCTTTCTCCTCGAGCCGGTCGCACCGACGCTCAGCCTCGGCGTCCTCTACCTCTTCGCGGTGCTTCCGGTGGCGGTGCTCTTTGGGCTCGCCTATGCGATCCCGGTCTCGATCGTGAGCATGTTCGCGTTCAACTGGCTGTTCCTTCCGCCGAAGCACACGTTCGCGCTTGCCGACTCCGAGAACTGGGTCGCGCTCGCGGTCTACCTCGTGACCGCGGTGAGCGTCAGCGCCCTGGCCACGAGTGCGCGCCGCCGCGCGGAGGAGGCGGAGCAGCGGAAGGAGGAAGCAGCGCTCGCGGCCCGTCGGGCCGCCGAGAGCGAGGCTCGGAGGGAGCGCGAGGCGCTCGAGGCGGAGGCGCTCCGGCGAAGCGATGCCGCGAAGACATCCGTGCTCCGCTCGGTGAGCCACGACCTCCGTTCGCCGATCACGGCGATCATGACTGCGAGCGACGTGCTCGCCGGCTCGAAGGAGCAGATCTCGGCCGGCGACCGAGACGAGCTCGTCGCCGCGATCGGCCTCCAGGCCGCCAGGCTCCATCGCCTCGTGTCAAACCTGCTCGAGCTCTCGCGTCTCGAGGCGGGAGCGGCGGAGCCGGAGCTCGAGCTGTGGACCGCCGACGGGCTCGTGGCACGCGCACTCGACGTGGTGGGCCGGCGGAACGAGCTGGTCGACGTCGCGGTCCCGGACGACCTGCCCCTCGTTCGGGTCGACCCGACGCAGATCGAGAGGGCGCTCGCGAACCTGATCGAGAATGCCCTCAAGGCCTCGCCGGACGGCAGCAGGGTCGAGGTGCGCGCCGAGCGCGTCGGCGGAGAGGTTGTCCTCAGAGTGGCTGACCGCGGGCGGGGCATCCCCGCACACGAGCAGGCACGGATCTTCGAGCCGTTCGTTCGCGGTACGCCTGACGTGAGAGAGCAGGGGTCGGGTCTCGGCCTCGCGATCGCTCGCGGCTTCGCGTCGCTCAACGGCGGCCGCGTGTGGGTCGAGTCGGCGGTCGAGGAGGGCTCGACGTTCTCGCTCGCGCTCCCAGCGGCAGCCGAGCCCGTACGGCTCCCGGCATGAACGGCGCCCGCGTGCTGGTCGTGGACGACGAGCCGCAGATCCTCCGCGCGCTCCAGATGAAGCTGCGTGGGGCTGGCTACACGGTCGAGACCGCCGAGACGGCGGGGGAGGCCCTCATGAAGGCCGCGATGCGCCCCCCGGCCGCGGTCATCCTCGATGTCCTGCTCCCCGACGGACGAGGCACCGACGTGTGCCGCGAGATCCGCGGGTGGAGCACGGTGCCCATCCTCGTGCTCTCAGCGGTCGGGGAGGAGCGCGAGAAGATCGACGCGCTCGACGCCGGCGCCGACGACTACGTGACGAAGCCGTTCAGCGGCGACGAGCTCCTCGCGCGGCTGCGAGCGAGTCTCCGTCGTGCGCGACCGACGGACCGTCCGGTCATCGAGATCGCCGACCTCGCGATCGACCTCGAGAAGCGCTCCGTGACGATGGCCGGGCGTCGCGTGTCGCTCACCCCGATCGAGTACGACCTCCTCCGGCTCCTGGCCGAGAACGAGGGGAAGCTCCTCACGCACCCCATGATCCTGCGCGAGATCTGGGGCCCGGCGTATCGCGAGGAGTCGAACTACCTGCACGTCTACGTCTCGCATCTCCGCCGCAAGATCGAGCCCGATCCCGCCCGGCCCAGCTACCTCCTCACCCAGGCGGGAGTCGGCTATCGCCTCGTGGATCCCACGTCGCCGTCTTGAGACGGCGTTGAGGCCTACGCACCAGATCTCGAGTCCGCCGTAGGGGGACCGCCCGTAGCGTCGGACCATGCGAGCGATTCTCCCGCGGCGGAAGGTGCAGTCCGCCACGAGCTATCGCCGACTCGTCGTCCCGGTGAGGGACAACGCCGAGAGCCGGGCCGCGCTCGACGTCGCGTGCCGCCTCGCCGCCGAGCGTGGAGCTTCTGTCGTGATCGTCTCGGTCCTCGTTATCCCTCCGGCGCTCCCGCTCGACGCCCACCTCGCTCCGCAGGAGGCGCAGGTACGGTCGTTGCTCGAGCGCGCCGCAGCAACCGCCGCCTCCTTCGGTATACACGCGGTCCCCCGGCTCGTCCGTGGGCGCGACGCCGGCGTCGCGATCGTGGACGAGGCGAAAGCTGCCGGAGCAGAGCTGATCGTCCTCGGTGCGACGCGAAGACAGCTCCGTAGCACCGGAGCCGTCGTCTTCGGAGACGCCGTTCGTCATGTGCTGACCGCGGCTTTCTGCCGCGTCATGGTCGTCGCGGCGACGCCGGAGCTCGCGACGTCTCCGGTGGGCGACGCTACGGCGCCCGATCTTGCGGCCTGACCCGACCACCGGCGACTACCATCGACAGGGTGATCGAGGCGACGCTCTACACGGACGCCGCGTGCCCGTGGGGCTACTCGGCGCTTCCGTCCTTTCGCGTCCTCGAGTGGCGCTATGGCGCCGAGCTCGACTGGCGGCTCGTGATGATCGGGCTCCGCGAGGACGCGAGCGCCATCCAGACTCGCTTCGACGGCGCACGCTCGGCGATCGGGTATGCGAGGTTCCGCCACCGCTACGGGATGCCGTTCGCCGCCTCCCCGAAGGAGCGCGCCGCGGCCACCGGACGAGGGTGCCGCGCGGTCGTCGCCGCCCGGCTGCTCGACCCCGGGAGCGAGTGGCGTGCCCTCCGTGCGCTCCAGCTCGCGAACTTCACGACCCCACTCCTCCTCGACGACGACGAGCTCATCCGCGAGGCGCTCCGCCGGGCTCCGGGCATCGATGCGGATGGGATCGTCGACAGTCTCGACGATCCCGAGGTCACAACGGGCTACGAGCAAGATCGCGCCGAGGCGCGAAGCGCAGCGGGCAGCGCGGCCGAGGCGCAGGGCAAGACGTCGACGAGCGACGGGCCGGTCCGCTTCACTGCTCCCTCGGTCGTCTTCGAGCGAGACGGCCGCCGCATGGTCGCAGGTGGCTGGCAGCCGGTACTCGCCTACGACGTCCTCATCGCAAACCTCGATCCGGAGATCGCGAGGACGCCGCCGCCCGAGACTCCGGCGCCGCTCCTCGAGCGTTTCCCGGACGGGCTGACGACGGCCGAGGTCGCCGCGCTGCTCGCCGATGGCCCGGACTGCTGGGTCGACATGGACGCTGCCGAGGCGGCCCTGCTGCAGCTCGTGGCGGGCGGTGTCGCCGTCAAGGAGGCGCTCGGACAGGACGCGCTCTGGAAGCTCGCGACGCCGACGGCGACACCCAGCACGCTGGACTCCGCCACAGCGGTCGCCTAGCCGCGCCGTCTAGTCGTCCGGCCGGTCGGTCGTGATGCCCCTGGCTGCGAGCATCGCGTCGACCTGCGCCTTGATCTGGTCGCCGAGCGACTCCGCGCGAGCGGCGATCTCGTCGATGCCGGCGTCGTCCCGGTCGACCTTTCCTTCTTTTCGCCCAGTCAGCTTGCGCTCGAGCTTCTCGGAGACGTGTCGCTGGATCTCGGCCGACAGCCGTTCGCCGAAGCTCTCGATCCGCTCCGAGATGTCCTGCGCCGTGGCGCTCGGCGCAGATGGCGACGACGGTTCGGGCGCGGGCGCCGGCGGCTCGGCGGGCGACCCCTCAGTCGAGGGCTCTGCCGGTGCCACCCCCTCGATGTCGAGCTCGTACACGCGCTCCGGCTCGTCGATGTCCTTCAGGTGCCGCTCGCCGCGGGGGAAGACGGCGACCCCATCGGGGAGCGTCGCACCGATGAGCGCGCGGGTCGACTCGGAGAGGAGGACGGTGCCGCCCCGGGCCTCGGTGCAGATGCGCGCGGCGCGGACGACGTCGAGCCCGAGGTAGCCCTCGTCGCCGAGCACCGGCTCACCGGTGTGCAGCCCCATCCGGACGCGCACCGCGGCATCGTCCGGCCAGGAGTGGGCCGCGTGCGCGCGCTGTCCCTGCACAGCCGCGCTCACCGCGTCGCGCGCGCTTCCGAAGGCGAAGAAGAACGCGTCGCCCTGGGTGTCGATCTCGGTCCCATTCACCGCGCCGAATGTCTCGCGGATGATTCGCCGGTGCTCGGAAAGGACGTCTCCGTAGCGGTCACCGAGCCGTTTCAGGAGCGCCGTCGAGCCCTCGATGTCGGTGAAGGCGAAGGTGACGGTGCCGCTCGGAAGCGCTGCCACGCGCTCAATCCTAGGCGGCCTCGGCCCGGGCAGCGCGTGCCCGGCTCTCGCTGCCCGAGGAACGCCTTCCATCGGTGAACTCAGGCGGCCGAGGGCTCTTCCAGGGCAGATGCCTCTCCGGAGTCGGGAACCACCCTGAGCAGACGGCGCCTCGGCGCGAGGTGGGAGAGGACGCGCGGCCACAGCGGAAGCAGCACGAGGTGCCCTGCGTCCGGGACGACCTCGAGGCGTGCGTCGGGCAGCCGGCTCTTCCACCAGCGCCCATGGCGCGGTCCCGCGAGCGGATCACGCGCCCCGTACAGGAGCAGCGTCTTCGCTACGACCTCCTCCGGCTCGAATCCCCACGGCCGCAGGCAGTAGCCGGCGAGGTCGGAGGCGAGGCCCTCGGTTCCCTGCGCGAACGCGGTGCGCAGCATCTCGCCGAGGCGAGCGCGTACGTCTCGCCCGGCCAGCGCCGGCTCGTCCGACGTCAGCGCCGCGAGGAGCCAGAGCGCCTCCGCGGAGAACGGGTCCAGCGGGACGATCGAGCGGAGCCGGCTCTCGAGCTCGGCGTGGGCGTCCTCCGGCGCCAGCCCGCGCAGACGGTCGAGAACGATCCGCTGCTCCGGGTCGATCCACGGGATCTCGTCGTCGGGAGCGGGTGTCGCCACCACGACGACGCGAGCCACGAGATCGGGCCTCCGCGCTGCGAGCGCGAGCGCGACGCGCCCCCCGGCAGACCAGCCGACGACGCCGACGGGACCGCCGTCCAGCGTGTCGAGCACGCCTGCGATGTCGTCCGCCGCGGACCAGACCGTCGCCCACCGCCCGTGGTGGACGGGATCGGAGCGTCCGTACCCTGGCCGGTCGACGGAGAGCAACGTCACGCCGCGGGCGTCCGTCTCGGCCGGGTCGGGATCGAAGAGGCCCGCCCCCGGCGCGCTGTGGCAGAAGACGACGGTGCGACCGGCGCCGACGTCGGTGTCGTCCGCGCACGGCGGACCCACTGGAGTGCGCGTGAGGTTGACCGCGACGCGACGACCGGATGCGAGAACGAATCGCATGACGAGACCCTAGAGCGCATTCCCGCCATCTTCTGTCGTGTTCATGTCATAGGCTCGACGGGTGCGCGCCAGCCGGCTCGTCTCCTTTCTGCTCCTGCTCCAGACGCGCGGCCAGCTCACCGCGGTGGAGCTGTCCGAGCGCCTCGAGGTTTCGGAGCGGACCGTCCAGCGCGACGCGCAGGCACTCGCGGTCGCGGGTGTCCCGATCGTGTCCGTCCGAGGTCCGGCCGGCGGGTACCGCCTCGACCGCGGCTACCGCACGAAGCTCACCGGGCTGGACGCGTCCGAGGCGGAGGCGCTCTTCGTCGGTCCCGCCGCCGAGCTCGGCCTCGGCCGCGAGCTCGGCGCCGCGCGCCTCAAGCTCCTCGCCTCCCTCCCGGCGGAGCTCCAGGAGCGGGCGAGCCGCGCGGCACAGCTCTTCCACGTCGACACGCGCGGCTGGTTCCGCGAGGAGGACCGCGTGCCACACCTCGCCGTCATCGCCGGCGCGCTCTGGCGGGGTCGTCGCGTCGACATGCGGTATCGCGAGGGCTCGGCGGTGGTCTCGCGCAGGCTCGACCCGCTCGGCCTCGTCCTCAAGGCAGGCGTCTGGTACCTGCTCGCGCGGCGACGCAGTGAGGAGCGGGTGTACCGCGTGTCGCGGATCGTGTCGGCGCGGGAGCGGACCGAGGAGTGCCCGCGCGATCCGGAGTTCGACCTCGCGGCGGCGTGGGCGAGCCGCTCGGAGGCGTTCGAGCGGACGCGCCAGTGGGTCGACGTCACGGTGCGCGTTCCGCGCGGGGAGGTCCGGTATCTCCGCGGCGCGCGAGTCGTCGAGGAGGGGGAGAGACCGAAGGTCGTCGCGCAGTTCGACGGGCTCGACAACGCCTTCCACCGGCTCCTGTCGTACGGGCCGGACGCCGAGGTGCTCGCTCCCGCCGAGCTGCGCGAGCGGATTGCGGCGAGCGCCGCGAGAACCGCGGCTCTCTACGCCGGGTGACGTCTGCCGAAGAGCTTCGGCAGTCGGCCTAGTGTCAGCCGGCTGCGACGAAGACGAGGACGAGCGCCAGCATCAGGACCGGCGCGTACCTCCGAAGACGCAGTGACATCCGAGTCTCCTCTCGCTCGCTGCCTGGACCCCACGAGCGTAGCCCCCGCAACCTCGTCCAGGAGCGGGGAGCGAGAGGAGCGGGGAGGATCAGCTACTGCGCTCCGTCGCCGGTCAGGCCACGACGCGGTAGAGGTGCCAGAGGTCGGGCACGCCCTTGAGCTCGTGCTCACCGCCATCCTCGAACGAGAACCCGCTGCCCGCGGTGAGATCCTTGACCGTACGGGAGGCGAGCACCTCGGACGGCCCTGCCTTCGCTGCGATCCGGGACCCGATCGTGACCGTGATCCCGGCGTGCTTGCCTTCGATGACCTCGCACTCGCCTGTGTGAACGCCGGCACGTACCTCGATCCCGAGCTCGTGCACGCGGTTGACGACGTCGAGAGCGCAGCGAATCGCGCGAGCGGGTCCGTCGAAGGTCGCGTAGAAGCCGTCTCCTGCCGTGTCGTTCTCGACGCCCCGCCAGCGCTCGAGCGCGTCGCGGACGACGGCGTGATGCCGAGCGACCAGGTCGGCCCAAGCCCGGTCGCCCACGGACGCTTGCTGCTCGGTCGAGCCGACGATGTCGGTGAAGAGAACGCTGGCGAGGACCGTGTCCGCGGCTTCGGGGCCGCGCTCGCGGCCGACGAAGTCTCGCGCGGCGTCGCTGATGGCGGCGCGGTTGCCGAAAGGGAGCCCGTACGGATCCCCGGGTATGAGGGCGAGCTCCGCATCCTGGATCCGCAAGTGCACGTGGCGACTCTCCGCGGCGCCGGTCGACGATTGCTCGTAGTCGAGCAGAAGGGTCGGGCAGCGAAGCGACGGCAACACCGCGGTCACGTCGGTCTCGCTCTCGACGTTGATCCAGTCGGCGGCCGTCGACGGTGCCATGAAGTGTCGATCGAGTCGCGCTATCTGGGATTCGAGGCGCTCGTCTCCCGCGAAGCTGGGTGCCGAGGCCTCGAGCCACACACGCGCGAACCTCTCGCTGCCCATCCCCTCTCGCGTCTCGGCGGCCTCCCGGCGATGCTCGTCCGGCGTCATGCCCCACGGATACTCGGGCGACCATCGCCTGGTCGCGACTCCGTTGAACCACACGAGCGACGAGGCCCGCTCGGGATAGCTCGCTGCGAAGACCGCGAACGCAGCGCCCGTCGTGTGCTCGCCGAACAGCGCGGCGCGTGACGACCGGATGGCGTCGAGTACCGTCAGCAGGTCTCGCGCGCGCGTCTCGAGGTTGGGGAACGAGGTGCCGCGGCCGCCGGAGAGTCCGGTTCCGCGCCGATCGTGAAGGATCAGGCGTGAGAAGGACGACAGCCGCCCGAACAGATCGGTGAGCGCGTCGAGCTCCCACATGATCTCGACGTTGCCCCAGTTCTCGAGCTCGAGGACGAGGTCGACCGGTCCATCCCCGACCGTCTGGTAGGCGATGCTGACGCCGTCCTCGGTCGTCGCGTAGCGCGTCTCCGGCACGTGCATGCCGGTGGGAACCTAATCCTCGATCGTGACGAGCGTGCCGATTGGCGTGTACGGCCAGACCTTCGCGGCGGCGGCGAGCGGGAGCTCGACGCAGCCGAGGCTCTGCGGAGTCCCGAAGGACGACCGGTTGAACGCGTGGATGGCGTCGCCGTGGTTGAAGTAGCTGATGTAGCGGATCCCCGGATCGTGGTAGTGCGTGCCGTCCGGGTTCGTGCCGCTCATCGTCCCGACGGGGATGTGCTCGAAGACGGGGAACGTCCCGAGCTGGGTGGGGGCGGCGGGGACGCCCGTATTCCCTGGAGAGGTCAGGACGAGGTGCCCGTCGTGCCAGAGGTTGAGCGACTGCGGCAGGTTCCGATGGACGTAGACGTAGCTGTAGCCGCTCCCGTACCGCTTCCCCGCGACGGTGTCGACGAGCAGCGCGTGCCACACCTTCGGGCCGACGAACCCGTCGACGTCCAGCCCGTGCGTGTGCTCGAACAGCATCACCGCGCCGCGCGTGATCTCATTCCACTCTCCCGGCCGCCAGAGCGCTCGCAGCTCGGGGGGCGTGTTCGCGTAGCGCCACCTGAACTGCCCGGCAGGCGGGTCGATCGCCGCTGCGGCTTCGGAACGAGCCGTAGGCGGGTCGGCGCCGGCCGCGGGCTGCCAGGCGACCGGCAGGTAGCGAGCCTGCGCGAGCAGCTGCTGCAGGCGCAGGGTCGAGCCGAGGGGCACGTTCCACGCCGGCGTCCGGAGCGTCCGCACCCGCGCCGCTGCGAAGCGCACTCCGGTCGGCATGTGCACGACGACGCGGCCCCCCAGCGGGTATCCGAAGCGCGCGGGGCGGAAGGTGATGGTGTGCGTGTCGAGCGTCCGCCAGCGGCCGGGGACGCCCGGCGTGACGGTCGGCAAGCGCTCTCCGAGCACCTGTCGCACGGGCTTGGCGAACGTGATCGTGATCGGCTCCTCCGCGTGGAGCGGTTTCCCGAGCGCCGGCTCCGCGAGCGCCTGCACGCCGTTGCCGACCGGGAACCAGCTCACGCGGACGCGGCGAGGCAACCGCTCCCACATCCGTGGCACCGCGCTGATGGTGACGCTCCCTGCGCGCGGGAGGCCGGGGACGACGCGTCCGACGACGACGCTCGAGCGCGGCGAGGCGAAGCGCAGCGTGCGCACATGCGAGCCGCGGCCGATCCGAACCGTGCGCACCGGCGCCGCGAAGCTGACGGTCACCGGCCCGTTCGTCGGAGTCAAGAGCCAACGCTGCTCGAGTTGCGCTGCGGGTGTTCGGACCACGAACGTCTTCGTCGCGCTCTTGCCGAGGAGCCAGCCCGCCCAGCCCGGGCGCTGCACGGTCACGTGCACGAGCAGCCGTCTGTTCACCTGGACCCGGCCCATCGGCCAGAGCTTTCCCTTGCGCAGCGAGGTCGCGAGCGCCCGCCCGTCCATGCTCTCGACGGAGGCGCTCGCAACACGGCCCTCGAGCCCCGGTACGGAGATGCGGGCGAGGGCAGCCGAGTCCTGCGCGACGGCGACCTGAGGCCGGGCGAGCAGCACGAGCCCACCGGCCACGAGAGACGCGACGAGCGCGAGGACGAAGACCCAGAGGACGACGCGAAGGCGTGATCTTCGACGAGTGCTGCGGGAGCGGGAGCGAGGCTCGGTCGTCATCGCCTTCTAGGTAGCACGTGGCACGGCGGGCCGGTCTTGCTTCATGTGCGAGGTGGGGCCTCGGCAGCCCTGTTTCATGTGAGCTCCCCGCCGAGCTTGTCCCACTCGGCTCGGGTCAGGGCGTACTCGACGTCGCCCTCTTCCTCGCCCTCGATCCGGTACGGCCAGGGCTGGTGGAACATGCGGACGAACCCCAGTCCTGCCTTCTCCAGGACGCGCCGCGAGGCGACGTTCACGACCATCGTCGTCGCGGACACACGCTCGACGCCGAGCTCGGCGAAGCCCTTCGCGATCAGCGCTCGCGAGCCCTCCGTCGCGTACCCCTTCCCCCAGGCCGACCTCCGAAGCCGGTACCCGAGCTCCACCTCGTCGGAATGCTCCGGGTCCTCGGGTCGAAAGTGGAACCAACCGAGGACATCGCCGGTCGACTTCTCCACGGCTGCCCAAAAGCCGAATCCGGGATACCGCTCGTAGTAACCGAGAAAAGCGGGCAGGACGTCTCTCTCGATCTCCTCGCGCGACGTCGGCTGCCCGCCGGTGATGTAACGCATGACTTCCGGATCGCCGTCGAGCTCGACGAGCTCGTCCACGTCGCCCGCCGTGAACCGACGTAACCGCAGCCGCTCGGTCTCGAGGAACACGCGCATCCGTCGGAAGCTCGTATCAGATGCGCGCCGAAGATTCCTTGTGAGTGAAGGCACCGCGGGGACATGGGACCACGCACAGCGAGGTCAGCTCGACCGAGGGCGGTCACGTTACGGCCACCACACCGTGCTCGTTCCCCGACTAGGAGGCACGGATCACGTCGCCGAGAGCCAATCCCAAGAGCGAGCCGAGGCCGGCGACGAAGAGGGCGAACGAGAACGAGGCGACCACGACCCGCCGCTCGCTGAGCGCGCGACCACCGATCAGACGCGCTACTGCCACTGCGGTGATCGCGTTCGTCAGAGCGGCGGCAAGTCCGAACGAGAAGTCGGAGCCGCGTTCCATCCACGCCACTGGTTGACGCATCAGTCTGCCCTTCCGCATCTTCTCGAGCTTCCTCTCGAGTCTCTTTCCCGCGTTCGCCAGCCAGCCGGCTCCACTGCCGCAAACTATCGGGCGGCTGTCTTCCAATGCTCCTCGTGCGAGCGTCCGTCTGCGGCCCCAGCCCCACTGGAGACGACCTGGGCCTCGCCCACTTCCAGCCCGCACCCGCCGCTCACCGCGCTCGTGGAGGTGCCTCTGCGCCGCTGCTCGTTCGCTGACCGCGTTCTGGCGGTTTCCGCTCTCGAGCGGGTCTCCGGCCGCGCCTCGGTCCGGCGACTAGAGTCTCGCCCCGAGAAGAGCGTCCATGAGGACCCCGCCACGCGAGAGAATGGTCACCTTCGCCGGGCCAACCGATCGAGGGCGCTCCGCGAGGCTTGCTGTTGGGGTTGGCGTGCTGCTGGCGGCATGCGCGCTAGGTGCCGGACTCCCCGGAGCGATGCACGATGCGCTCTGGCAAGACGAGATCGGCACGGAGCGCGTGATCTCCCAGCCGACAGTCGGGGGCGCGCTGCACGCGATCGTCGACGGAGAGTCGACGCCGCCAGCGTTCTTTCTGCTCGCCCGGACCACCGACAGAGCAACGACGTGGCTGACGCCCGACTCGAGGGCCAAGGCACTCCGCTCACTCTCGCTCGGATTCAGCGTGGGCTGCACGGCGCTGACGTTCGTGCTCGCCTACGAGCTCATGCCACTGTGGGCGGCTGCTCTTGCGGGGCTGCTGGTCAGTCTCGGCTCCCTCGTCGTCTACGGCTCCCTGCTTCGGTCGTACGCGCTCCTTGCGTTTGCCTGCGTGGCGTTCGCGTTCTTGCTCACGCGGGCAGCGGCGAGACCGGGACTCCTTCGACTCGCGCTCCTGGCGGGCGTGGTCGCGCTCGGTTCGCTCACGCACTACTTCTTCCTCTTCACGCTGGCGGCAGGCGTCCTCTGGCTTCTCTTATCCGGCCTAGGACGGACAGCCCTGACCCGGGTCAGCGCCGCGCTCGTGGTCGGTCTGATCCCGCTGGCCGCATGGTCGCCATACTGGCTTCGCCAGTACCGACACGGCATCTACGCGACTGCGCCGCCTTTCAGCTTCGCCCAGTTCGTGGGCTTGTTCCCATCGCTCTTCGCCCCTGACGCGATCGCCGGCAATACGGGCCTCGTCACACGTGCTCTCGTCACCGTCGCGGTGCTCGTTCCGGCGGCGTTTCTTCTTCGCCGCGCGGAGGGCAGGCTCTGCGGACTCTTGGTGCTGGTGCCGTTTCTCGTCGTCAGCGGGCTGGTCTTGGTGACCGGGGAGCGTGTGTTCAGGGATCGGAACCTGATCGGAGTAGCACCGTTTGCCGCAATCGCCCTCGCGTGGGGTTGCGCGTCACTCCCTTGGCGTCGGGTCTCCCTAACCGCCGGCCTCCTGGTCGGCATGCTGGTCATCGCGGGGTTCGCGTACGGTCAGATCGCCCTCGGGCGCACACCATACGACCGCATCGCCCGCGAGATGATCAGGCAGGGCTTCCGTCGCGACGAGCCCGTCTTCTGGTTCGGGAGCTGGGCGGGACACGTCCCTACCGGCTGGTACCTCACGTCGGGCGAGCCTGCGAACACGTGGCCGCGACTAGTCGCCTCACGGCCTTCCAAAGGCGCATGCAGCGAGCTCGAGGTCGTGGCGCGTACCCAGACCAGCCGGCTATGGCTCGAGCGCCATCGGGACGCTGTCGTTGCCGAGACCTCGCTCCCGTCCTTCGGTGACGTGCCCGAAGGGCAACGAAACCCAGACCTGATCGTCGCCCGGCTACGTTGGAGCGCCGGCATCCTCACTCCGCGGGAAGTGGTCGACCCCGACGTGGATCGTTGGCCGACGGCTCCGCTCAACTGGTTCCTGTTTCGTGTCGCCGGAGCGCGGTCTCCCTGTCTGCACTCGTGAGTTCTCCGAGCCGCCGGTTGGCGATGCAAGCCAGAAATGGGCGCACCTGGGATCGAACATCGCTGCAAATCGGCAAATGCCAACGAGTTGGGACAGCACCAAGGACAGCACGCCGTCGCATGTTTCGCCTCAAGGGGCTCGAACGAGGCGACCCCCGGCTTGCAAATTCGGCTCGGCGCAGGTCTGTGAAGGTCGCGGTGCGTCAGAAGTGGCTGTGCGAGCGGCCTTCGCGCGAGGATGCTGGTCGCGGATGACCGCCATTGGTCAGTGAGATCTGACATGAATCTGACACGCGCTGCGGCTGCTTCGGGCCTGTTGACGTCTGGCCGCCGGGGACTGCAAGAAGGTCACAAAGTGCGCCAGATGTGCGCTCGGCAGACTTGACCGGCTCGACCTCTTTGCGTAGGTTCCTGCTCGCACCGAGCACGGAGCGGGGGTGGCTCCCTCAACCCTTCTCTACTACGCGTGCGCGCGCGAGGAAGAAGCCGCACACGTGGGCGGCGTCCGGACAGCAGACCCGCTCGTGATTACGTAGTTCGCTTTCCCAGATGGACAGGAAGCCTGATTAGCTTCGGGTGCGAGAAGTCCGAGACCCAGACCGACCCGAATGCGGCCTCCGCGGCGCCGGAGATGAAGCCGTCCGGGAGTCTGACGCTGGTCGCGACTGTGTCATCCGCCCTGAGCTGAATGAGGTCCGCGGGGGCATTCGGGTTTGTGTCGGGATCGCCGCCGGCGACGAACCACACTGTGTTGCCGTCAGCCGCCGGTTGCACGACCTTCCCACCCACGTCGAGGATCGAAACGACCTTGTTGGTCGCCGGGTCGATGCGGGCGACGGTCTTGCCCTCCAGGCAGCTCGTGACCCAGACTGCTGTCGTTCCGACGGCGATCCCGCCGCAGGGAGACATCGCGAGCGGGAAGGGAATGATCGCCGAGATCTTGTTCGTCGTCGCGTCGACGCGGAAGACCGCGTTCACGTTTGGGACATCGACCCACACACTCCCGAGTCCCGCGGCGATCCCCTGAGGGCCGCTTGGGCCAATTGGGGTAAGCACGATCGTCGCGGCGATCCGATTCGTCTGCGGATCGATGCGAATGATGGTTCCGCCGTGGTGGCTCGCAACCCAGATCGAACCGCCGGCATCGACGATCCCCTCAGGGGAGGTAATCGCTGGGAGCTTGACGACGGCAGTGAGCGCGCCGGTCGCAGCATCGAAGCGACGAACGAAGCCCTCGTCGTAGCTCGATGCCCAGATCGAGCCCTCTCCGAAGGCGATGTCGGCTGACTCGGCCGTCGTGAACGGGCCGCTTACTGCGTTGCTCCCCGGCGTGATCCGAAACAGTCCGCTCGAGACCCAGACCGCATCGGGCGCGAGCGCGAGACTCGTGATGCCCGGGGCCCAGGGCACCGAGGCGGGCAGCGCGATCGTGCTCGCATCTACGGGGAGTGGATCGGCCGGCGGCAGCCGGAGCGTCGTCGTCGCCGGGCCTGAGGGGGGAGGCGGCACCTTCGGGTATCGAGTTGGAGGTGGCGGCTTGGGAGACGGTGAGGCCTTCTCCAGCCTTCCCTTGATGCAATTAAAACCGTGTCTTCGGTACTGCGATTCGAACCGCCGCCTGCAGCGCGTGCCGGATCGCAGACATGTCACGTGGCCGCCGATAAGCGCACTCACGGAGCCCTTCGAACACGAGGGCGCGTTCGAGGCCGCAGGCCCAACCGACGCGGCGATCAGAGCGCCGATCGTGGCGGCTCCGACGATGAGAAGCGCGAGCGTTCGCATGTTCACGGCTGCACGCGGAGGACGCGATTGCCCGGAGAGTCGGCCAGCCAGATCGACCCGTCGCCGAATGCGAGAGCCGCCGGCCCGTCAAAGAGCCCCCGTGCGGGCTGGCGCCACGTAGCTGTGACTTTTCCGACGCGCGGATCGACCCTCGTAAGGAGGCCGGTATCCGTCGTCGCCCACAGGTACGTACCGTCATCCGTGAGCGGGCCATCGTCCCGCCCACCTGCTGGGCCGGAGACGTGGCCGACGATCGCGTTCGTCGCCGGGTCGAGGCGGTAAAAACCGTTCGAACAGTCGGAGAGCCAGACCGAACCGTCGAGCGGCTCGGCGTCACCAACACAGTCAATCGGAGCGACGGCTTGAGTGACGCCATCGTGCCCAGGGTCGATGCGGTCAAGCTCGTTTGCGTTCGGAACCGAAAACCAGACCGCGCCAAAAGCCGTCTTCACCCAGCTCGGACCGCCGACCGCATCGTAGGTCGCGTTGCCCACCCCCGTTTGCCAGACGACCTGGTTCGTCGAAGTGTCGATCCTTGCGACTGTGGCCTTCTTGCCAGCGTCGTGCCCGTGATTTCCTACCCAGATTGCTCCTGGAGTCCAGGCAAGGCCCATTGGTCGGATCCCCTGCGTCGGAATCTTCGCGACCACCGAGTTCGCTGCAGGGTCGATCCGCAAGACGAACGACTGCTCTTCCGAAACTTCCCATATCGAGCCATCTCCGTACGTGATGTCTCCGTAGCCGGTTCCGACCTTGATCGTTGCGATCACGCTGTTCGTCGCCGGGTTGATCCTGCTCAGCGTGCCGTCGGCGAAGTTCAGCACCCAGATCGATCCGTCGAGGTAGCGAATGGCGTTCGGGCCACCACCGACGGGGATGGCCGCGACGATCCGGGCGTTCGGAATCACGATCCTGCGGTAGAGGAAGCCGCCACTGCAGACGAAGCCGAGCCGTTCATACGTCGCCTCGTACTTCGATTGACAGGGCCGGCCGGGGGCTACGCATACCCGCTTGCCTCCGAGCCTGACCGTGACACCCCTGCACTTACGGACCTGTCCGAGTGCGCTAGAGGCGAGGACGTGCACGTCCATCCGGGCCGCATGTGTCGTCAACGTCGCGCCGGCAACACTTGCGAGAAGCAGTGCGCCCGCGACTATGGCCGCTGACCCCAGCAGCTTGCTCATCTCTCCTCCTTCTCCCGCGCAGCCTGCTGCTCGCCGTCTCTCCGACCCGTGACTCGCCACGCGACCTTGACGTGCGGTTCGTCGGTCGCGATCGTGAATCGCCCGTCGACGAGCTGAGACGCGATCCTGGCGATAGCGCTCCGAGGCGAGGGATCGAGCTCGTACTTCAGATTCCGGTCCACGCCGTGCTGTGGCCGCGGTAGTGAAACGCTGGCGAGGCCCCGCCCATCGGTCCACACCTCGCCGCGGTACATGACGACGTCCGGTGCCGGAGGTTGCGGCGGTCGAGCCATTGCGCGGAGGGTGGACGCAGGCTGTAAGAGCTGGGTGAGATCCCGATAAAGCGGGGATGCACGAGATGCCTCAAGAGCTTTGTTTTCCCATCTACGAGCGATAAAACGGCTCATATGGAGTTTCGGATCCTGGGACCACTCGAGGTGCTCGACGGGAACGGACCGGTCGCGCTCGGAAGGCTGAAGGAGCGGATGGTCCTTGCCGTACTGCTCCTGCACGCCAACGACTACGTCTCGCGCGAGCGGCTGATCGACGAGCTGTGGGGTCAGGCACCGCCACCGACGGCGAGAAGTGCCGTCAACGTCCATCTCTCGCAGTTACGGAAGACGCTCACGCGCCACAGAGACGACCCGATCGAAACGGCCGCCGGCGGCTACCGGCTCGTGGTCGATCCGAACCAGCTCGACGCAACTCGTGTGCAGCAGATGCTCGCTGGCGCGCGCGAGCGCGCTTCCCAAGGTGAGCTTGAAGCTGCGGCGCGTCTCTACCGAGAGGCGGTCCTCCTCTGGCGCGGCCCGACTCTGGCCGGCCTCGTGCTCGAGTCGGACGGACGCAACGAGGTCGAGCAGCTCGACGAGCTGCGGCTCGCTGCAACGATGGATCGCGTCGATTGCGACCTCGCGCTCGGTCGCCACGAGAAGGTGATCGGGGAGCTCCAGCTCCTCGTCAGCCAGCACCCCCTTCGAGAGCGCCTGCGGGCACAACAGATGCTCGCCCTCTACCGCGCCCACCGGCAGGCAGAGGCACTCGACGCCTACCAGCAGGCACGGCGAGTACTGGTCGAAGAGCTCGGGATCGACCCGAACCCTGCACTGCAGCGGCTGCAACAAGGCATCCTCCGGCACGATCCCTCGCTCGAAGCGCCTGCCGGCATCTCCATCGTCCCCGTGGAGGACGAGGATGCCCGGGGACGCTTCCTCGGAGAATCGCAGATCGTTGCCTCAGTCGAGCAGCTGAGCTCTATCCCGACTCTCGAGGGGGTGGGCGAGGAGGCCGGTGAGGACGCTGCGAGCGGCTACGGAGTGGCTGGTGGGGACGTCGCCGCAGACTCAACCGCCAGGCCGCCGGGGGTCCGGCTTTGGCGTGGGAGAGACGCACGCCGGCACGGGATCGGCGCCGTCGTGGCTGTTCTCGCCGCCGCGGTCGCCGTGGCGTTTTTCCTCGTGCCCCGACACGGCTCGGGCGGTATCTCCTCGGTTGCTCCGAACTCGGTCGGTGTCATCGATCCGAGGTCGAATGAGGTGGTTGCTGAGGTATCCGTTGGTTCCCGCCCAGGTCCTGTTGCCATCGGGGAGGGGGCGGTATGGGCAGCCAACCTGGACGACGACACGGTCTCGCGGATTGACCCCCGGACGCGAAACGTCATGAAAACGATTCCCGTCGGAGGATTCCCTGGGGACATCGCCGTAGCACCCGGATCGATCTGGGTGTTTCTCCCGCAGCACGACGCGCTGACAGCGATCACACCGGAGTTCGACGACACGCATGTGACCGCACTGAAGCGGTTGCCGTCGTCTCCCTTTTGCGACCCCTTGCATGCCGCACTCGCCGTCCAGGGGGAGTGGGGGTGGATCCTCTGCGGTGAGGGCCAGTTGTACCGCGTCAACTTGCGTACAGGTGGAGTGGCCCAGCCGAGCTTCGATACGGGAGGCTCGTTCGTCCCGACGGACTACAGCGACGTCGCAGCGGGCCGAGGCTCGGCCTGGGTGGTCACTCGGTCGGGGAACACGATGACCGAGATCGACACGACGACGAACAAGGCCGATGTACCGAACGCGATCACGGTCGGTCGGGCGCCTGCGGCAATCTCAGACGGCCTCGGCTCATTGTGGGTTGCAAACCACGACGACAACACCGTCACCCGCATCGAATATCCGCACTTCGGCGGCACTCCCACGTTGCACACGATTCCGGTAGGCAAAGGACCGAACGACGTCGCCGTAGGCGAAGGTGCCGCATGGGTTGTAAACAGCCTCGACGGCACCGTGTCTCGCATCGATCCGAAGACCAACAAGGTGGTCACGACGATCGAGGTAGCCAAGGGACTGCAACGGATCGCCGCTGGCGAAGGCGACGTCTGGGTGACGGTGCAGAGCGCGCCGATGTCCTGAAAGAGGGTCGTTCGCGAACTTCCTCACCGCCACCAGGCTCCACGTCATCGTCGCCATCGAGGGGGTGGGTGTCGGGTCCTCGCGTGCGTGCGCGAGGAGCCGGCGTTCGTGTGCGGCCGGCGCCCCGCCGATCAGCCGGCTCCGACTAACGCGTTCGCGGGGGTGGGTAGCCCTCGACGCCCTTCCTCTTACGTGTGCGCGCGCGTGCGCGCTAGAGACGGGTCGTATCGGGAAGCTCCCGCTCGTCACCGCCACCAGGCTCCACGTCATCGTCGCCATCGAGGGGGTGGGTGTCGGGTCCTCGCGTGCGTGCGCGAGGAGCCGGCGTTCGTGTGCGGCACCCGCTTCTAGGCCCCCACCCGACGAAGGCGCTCACGGGGGAGGTGGGGGTCAACGCCTTTCTATTGCGCGTGTGCCGGAGGGCGGAGCTTGCGCTCCGCCCTATTCCTAGTCGCTTCGTCTCCCCCTTCGGGCCGGTTCCCCGGTCCTCACGTTGTCGGTCCGCTCATTCAGGAGACCAGGTCCGCAGCGTGGCCTTGTCCTCGTCAACGATGGTGGTGAAGAAGCCGTCGATCATCGCCAGCCCGTCGGCCTCCGACATCCCGGGCGGTAGCGGGAAGTCTCCATCCAGGTCCACCTTCGTGCGCTCGCCGAGCGGGGTGTACGCGTGAACGAACCTCGCTCCGTCGAACGGTCCACCGCGCATCGTCGTCTCGAGCCCGTTCGGAGGGTCGAGGCGATGCTGGATCGTCATCTCGAACGTCGACCCGTCGGGGTTGTAGACCTCCGTGCTCACGTCGACCACGTCGTTCGCAATTCCGACGAGGCGATGGCTCTTGAACGCGGCGTGCGGGTGGCCTCCGGCGCTCATGTACTGGAAGAGCTTGTCCGAGGTCGCGTCGAAGGTGATTCCCTGCTTCTTGTAGTGCACGATCATCGCTTTCTCCTCCTCTTCTTCGGTCGTGGTGCCGTCCTTCGCCGACGCGATCAGCCTCAGCTCGGACGGCTGGAACTCTTCGACGTGCTGCAGGACTTGCGCCATCCGCTCGCGGAACTCGGGCGAGCTCTTCCAGCCTCTGACCTCTTCGATGCTGGCCCAGTCGCCGATGCTGACGAACTGCTCGGGCTTGCGGAGGTCGCGGGTGAGCTGCAGCCGACCGGCGCCCGGCCTGCTGCTCGCCCAGGTGGCGAACTGCTTCCAGGCGGCGAGAAAGGCGTCCTCGCTACCGACGGTCGGGGTCCAGGTGCCTGAGGTGTAGATCGTGCTCATGCTGCCCTCCGTTCGCGCTCGGGTTGCGGGACGATCCGGATGTAAGGCTTCGGCTCTCGCCATTCACCGAAGAGCTGCTTGGCCTCGTCGTTGGAGACGGAGCCGGCGATGATCACGTCCTCGCCCTGCTGCCAGTTGACCGGCGTCGAGACCTTGTGCTCGG
Source organism: uncultured Actinomycetes bacterium (assembly GCA_963708265.1). Lineage (GTDB taxonomy): Bacteria > Actinomycetota > Thermoleophilia > Gaiellales > Gaiellaceae > GMQP-bins7. Next base: position 135,122 of record CAVPSC010000004.1, read on the forward strand.
CGGTCAGCTGGAGCGAGTCGACGACGCGCAGCACCTCGTCGAAGTTGCGGCCGGTCGTCATCGGGTAGACGAGGATCAGCTTGACCTTCTTGTCAGGGCCGATCACGAAGACGTTGCGGACGGTCTGATTGTCGGCCGCGGTGCGGTCGGCCGCGTCGCCGGAGACGTCGGCGCCGAGCATCCCGTAGAGCTGCGAGACGTTGAAGTCGGCGTCGCCGATGATCGGGTAGTTGGGGCGCATCCCCTGCGTCTCCTCGATGTCGTCGGCCCACTCTTCGTGCTTCTCGGTCGGATCGACGGAGAGGCCGACGATCTTCGTGTTCCGCTTGTCGAACTCGGGCCTGATCTTCGCCATGTAGCCGAGCTCGGTCGTGCAGACAGGCGTGAAGTCCTTCGGGTGCGAGAACAGCACTGCCCACGAATCGCCGATCCACTCGTGGAAGCTGATCGGGCCTTCCGTCGTCTCAGCCTGGAAGTCCGGGGCTGTGTCGCCGAGGCGAATACTCATGTCTTCCTCCTCTCGTCGCGGTTGACGAGGAGGAAGCTATGAGGCGCGCGTTCCCCGGACGTTCCCCGGACTACGTCGCCGCGGCCAGCGCCAGCGAACGCTCGTTCCAGTACGGCTGGTCAGCTCGCTCGTACAGGCCTGCGGCTGCTACGAACCCTTCACGTGCCGTGGCCGGGTCGCCGTCGGCCATGGCCACGCTGGCGGAGGCCGACGCGGCCATCGCCCGCCAGGCGGAACTGTCGAACATGCCCGCCACGCTCGAAGCTGCCCCGGCGTACGTACGCGCGCCGTCGCGGTCGTCGAGCTGCGTGAGCGCCTCCGCCGCGACGGGGTTCAGCAGCGCGCTGCAGCTCGGGCAGTCGCCGTAGCGCACTGCGGCGGCGTCGGCGGATCGCACCGAGCGTGCGGCAGCATCGGGGCGGCCCTGCTCGATCTGCGCGAACGCTGCGGTCGCGTAGATCCGACCCCACATGTGGCGAGCCATCGGCGACACCGTGGCGATCGCCGACGCCCGTCGCAGCGGGGCCTCGGCCTCCGCCGGCGCTCCCCGGCACACCGCCAGCTCGGCAAGACGTTGCCAGGGGAGGGCGCCGGATGTCGTCCCGAACGACGCGTGCAGCTCGCAGCTGCGTTCGAGGCAGCCGGCCGCCTCCTCGAAGCGCGCGTGGAGGAGCAGCGACTCGCCGAGCAGGCACCACGCGAACGCCTGCGCACGGACGTCGCCAGCCTGCTCGGCGAGGGACAGGACGCGTCGTGCGTACTCCTCGACACCCTCGGATAGCCCGTCTCCGTACAGGTGGTACTGGCCGATGCAATGGTGGATATCGAACACACGCGCCGGCAGCCCGCCTCGCGCGTCGTCGCCGTGCAGCCGCTCAATCTCGAACTCGAGTCCACGATGCCAGTCGCCCCGGAAGTGCGAGACGATCGCGAGCGCCTCCTGGGCGGCGGCGAGATCGTCGTGGTCGCCGACCTGCAGCGCGAGATCGCGGGCCCACTCGGCGAGCGCCTCGGCGCGGTCGAGGTCTCCCCGCTCCCAGGCCTGGTTTGCCCGCAGACAGACGAGCCGCGCCCGTTCGGCAGGATCCTCGGCTTTCGCTTCTGCGGTCAGGAGGTGGGACTCGGCTCCCTCGGGGTCGTGCTGCATCAGCAACGCCTGCGCGGTCCGGCGATGCAGGCGGACGGCGACGTCCGACGTCTCCGCGGTCTCGAGCGCGAGAGAGAACGCCTTGACGGCTCCCGGCGTGTCGCCCGCACCCATGCGGAGCTCCCCGACCCGTTCCCAGAGCTCGGCGGTGAACTCCGGCTCGGCAGCCCGTCCCGCACGCACCTCCTCGTACAGCTGCTGCGCCTGCGGACTCGGCTCGATTCCGAGCTCTGTCGCCAGGAGCTCGCGCAGCCGCTCGTATGTCTGGAGAGCCTCGGCCCGTCGCCCGGCGAGCGCATGCAAGCGGATCAGGAGCACGTGGCCTTCCTCGCGCAGCGGCTCGACGCCGACGAGCCGGCTCGCCGTGCGTATCGCTCCCTCGATCTCGCCGCGCGCCTCGAGGAGGCCTGCCAGCTCTTCGAGCAGTACGACGAACTCCACCTGGAGCTCGTTGCGGTACGCGATCGTCCACTCCTCGTAGCGGTCGTCTGGCAGCAGCCCGTCTCCGTAGAGCTCGACCGCGTCGTCGTAGAGCTTCGGCTCAACGGCTCGACGCGCGATCGCGACTGCCGCGCGCCACGCGACGACGTCGATCCACAAGTGCTCGGGGGGCAGCGAGAGAACCTCTCCACCCGAGACGATCGAGCTCTTGCCCTCGTCCGTGTCGACCGCCCGCCGCGCGTAGTGGACCGCCTTCCGCAGGTTGGCGGCCGCTGCGGGCGGTGCGAGCTCCGGCCACAACATGTCCATCGCCTGCTCGCGATGCAGCCGGTAACCCGGCGCCAGTGCCAGCAACTTGACGAGGCCCGCCGCCTTGCTCCGTCGCCACGCCGTCGGCGGAAGTGCCCGGTCTCCCACCGTAACCCGAAAGCCGCCGAGCAATTCGATCCGAAGCGCCGGCGAGTCCGCCACGCAAGGACGATACTCCGGTCCACGATACACCCCGGCCTCCGGGTCCCAGCCCTTTGAGCACGTTCGCGGGGTGGAAATGAAGGCTTCGAGATTCGGTATTGCGATCGTCATGGCCCTCTTGCTCGTCGGGGTGGGTAGCGCACTCGCCGCGAGCGGTTCAGCACCTCGCGCAACGACGGTGGCGACCGCCCCGAGCGGGTTGGGGCGCATCCTCGTCGATGGCCGAGGTCGCACGCTCTACCTGTTCGAGAAGGACCGGCGCGGAATGAGTGCGTGCTCGGGCCTCTGCACCGCTTACTGGCCACCCCTCGTCACGAAGGGCAGGTCGCTCGCGAGCAAGGGGGCGAAGCGCTCACTACTGGCGAGCATCCGGCGGGCGGACGGAAGCCGCCAGGTGACCTACGCTGGGCACCCGCTGTACTTCTTCTCCGGCGACAGCAAGCGCGGCCAGACCAAATCGCAGCGAGCACATAGATCGCACGTCTGACCCTTCATTTCATGCAGGGTGCCGGAGGCTATGGCAGCGTTAATGGGCGCACCTGGGATCGAACCAGGGACCTCTCGCGTGTGAAGCGAGCGCTCTCCCGCTGAGCTATGCGCCCGGGTGGCCTAGGGTAGCGTCGGAGCCGTTGGTACGTTCCCGCGGTGGCGCCGGCAACGCTGACACCGCCTCGCGAGAGGACGACTCGTGGCACCGGGAGCGGTCTCGGGAAGCCCTGGCGGGTCATCGTCCTGAACGACGACCACAACACGTTCGAAGGTGTCGCGTTCGCGCTCTCGAGCGTCCTTCCGGGCGTGTCCTACGACCGCGGGATGCAGCTCGCGAACAGGATCCACTCGACCGGCCGGGCGATCGTCTGGTCGGGTCAGAAGGAGCAGGCGGAGCACTACTGGTCGCAGCTCGAGGGCTTCGGGCTGACGCTCGCGCCACTCGAGCGGTAGCGGGTCGACGGCGCCGGACCGCGTGGTAGCGTCAGCGCGTGCTCCTGGCGCTCACGGGCTACGAGATCGGCCTTCTCTGCTCCGCGCTCGCCTTCATCGCCTTCGCCCTCATCGTCGCGCTCGTCGTGCCGCGCGTGCGGCCCGACTTCCCGGGGCGCTATCTCGGGTGGTTCGTCGCGGCGGCGATCCTCTTCTTCGCGGGGCAGATGACCGCGGTCCTCCTGCTGGCGAACCTCGGAGAGAGCGAGGCATCCGCCGGGCCGCGGCCCCCGCAGACCGCGTCGAGCCCGATCCCCCCCACGACCACCGTCTCGCCGCCGGCCGGAAGCACGACCACGGGTCAGACGACGACCACGAGCCCGACCACGTCGGGCGGCACGACGACGACCGGGAGCACGACCACCGGCTCGACCACGACGTCCGCCGCAGGCGGACAGGGCGATCCCGCTGCTGGCAAGGCGCTCTTCGCCTCCCAGCCGTGCGGGAGCTGTCACACGCTCGCCGATGCCGGGACTACGGGGAACGTCGGGCCGAACCTCGACGATCTGAAGCCGTCCTTCCAGGCGGTTCAACAGCAGGTGACGAACGGCGGTGCCGTCATGCCGTCGTTCAAGGGTCAGCTCACGCCGCAGCAGATCGACGACATCGCGGCGTACGTGTCGTCCGTCGCGGGCAAGTAGTGCGCTGTGAGAGGGCCGCTAGGCTGTAGCCGCTTGGAGAGGTGTCCGAGCGGCCGAAGGAGCGCGACTGGAAATCGCGTACGTGCTGAAAGGTGCGTCGCGGGTTCAAATCCCGCCCTCTCCGTCCTTGCCGTGACCTCGGAGACCGCTGTCTCGGAGGTCGCGCACGTCCAGGCTAGAGATCGACTGCGGCCCGACGCCCGGTCATTCTCCCGCGGGTTGTCGCGGCCGGGCGGCATCGCGCGCATATCGCTCGAGGGCAAGTGACCGTGTCCCGCGTGCGGGGTATGAGACGGTGACATGACCGACGGGCCCGTGGTCGTCCTCGGCGCGGGCTCGGCCGGGGAGCACTTCGTCGGGGCGCTCCGGCGGCTGGACGCGGACGTGGAGATCGTCGTCGTCGAGCGCGAGCTCGCGGGCGGGGAGTGCTCCTACTACGCGTGCATTCCGACGAAGACGCTCCTTCGGCCGGTCGAGGTGCTCGCTGCCGCGAGGCTGGCGCCGGGCGCAGCCGAGGCGGTCACGGGCGCGGTCGACGTCGAGCGCGTTCTCTGGTGGCGCGACCAGGTCACCGACGGGCGGGACGACTCCTGGCACGCGAACTGGCTCGGCGAGCAGAAGGCCCGGCTCGTGCGTGGGGACGCGCGGGTGGTCGAACCCGGAACGGTCGAGATCGGGGAGCGGCGGATCGAGTTCGGGACGCTCGTCGTCGCGACCGGATCGTCGCCCGCGATCCCCTCGCTGCCGGGGATCGAGGACGTCGACGTCTGGACGAGCCGCGACGCGGTCTGGGCCTCGGCGCCGCCGAAGAGCCTCGTGATCCTCGGCGGCGGACCAGTGGGTGTCGAGCTCTCGCAGTTCTTCCGCCGGCTGGGCGTGGAGGTGACGCTCGTCGAGCCGTCGGAGACCCTCCTCGCGAGGGTCGACGCGGACGCGGGCGCGCTCCTGCGCGAGCGGCTCGAGGAGGACGGCGTCGAGGTGCGGGTCGAGACGAGGGCCGCCGGGGTCGAGGCGCGCTCCGACGGCGTTCGCGTGCACCTCGACGCGGGCGGAGAGCTCGACGCCGAGCGGCTGCTCGTCGCGACCGGCCGCAGTCCGAACGTCGATGACCTCGGGCTGGACGCGGTCGGTGTCGAGCTCACCGCGCGCGGTGTCTCCGTCGACGAGCGAATGCGGGCGGCCGACGGCGTGTACGCGATCGGAGACGTCGCCGGAGTCGCGCTCCTCACCCACGTGGGCAAGTACCAGGCGCGGGTCGCCGCCGCGAACATCGCCGGGCGCGACCGGGTCGCCGACTACCGGGCGATCCCGTCGGCCGTGTTCACGGATCCGCAGGTGGCGAGCGTGGGGAGGACGGCCGGCGACGATCTCGTGACCGCGAGCTACGAGATCGCGGGAGGCAGACTCTCGACCTACGAGCGGCCCCGCCGGAACGGTCTCGTGAAGCTCGCCGCCGACCGCGATCGACGTGTGCTCGTCAGGGCGGTCGCCGTCGGGCCGGAGGCAGGGGAGTGGCTCGGCCAGCTCACGCTCGCGGTGCGCGCGCAGGTGCCGATCGACGTCCTCCTCGACACGATCCAGCCGTACCCGACGTTCTCCGAGGCGATCTTCAACGCGCTGCTCGCGCTGGAAGACGCGCTTCGCGGGGAGGAGTGAGGCCGCGGCTCGACGAGCTCCGTCGGGCGCGCGCTTGGCACAGTTCGCGCGGTGGAGAACGCGGGCTTCGACGAGGTCATCGGTCGCGGCGACGAGCTGGCGGCGATCGAGCGGCTCCTCGAGCGGGCGACCGAGGCGCCGGGGGCGCTCGTCCTCGAGGGCGAGGCGGGGATCGGGAAGACGGCGCTCTGGGAGAGTGCGCGGGCGGTTGCCGGAGGGCGTGGCTTTCGCGTGCTCGCGTCACGACCGGGCCGGGCGGACGCGCAACTCGCGCTCGCGGGTTTCGGCGATCTCTTCGCGGTCGTTCCGTCCGAGCTCGTCGAGTCGCTTCCGGCCCCGCAGCGTCGAGCGTTGGACGTTGCGCTCCTCCGCGCGGAGCCCGAGCGCGACGAAGCCGACCAGCGCACGCTCTCCGTCGCCACGCTGCGCCTGCTCGGGGAGCTCGCTGCCGAGACCCCGCTGCTCCTCGCGATCGACGACGCACAGTGGCTCGACGAGAGCTCGGCCGCGATCCTCGCGTTCGTCGCGAGGCGGCTGGGAGGCTCGCCCGTCGGCCTGGTGTTGACCCTGCGGTCCGGGGCCGCCGACCCGCTCGAGCTCGGCGCGGCTCTTCCCTCGGAGGCCTTGGAACGCATCGCGGTCGGCCCACTCTCGCTGGCCGCGCTCCACCGCCTGTTCGAGGCTCGCCTCGGAAGATCGTTCCCGCGCCTGATCCTCGCCAAGATCGAGAGCGCGTCCGGCGGCAACCCGTTCTACGCGCTCGAGATCGCGCGTGCTCTCGCGCGCACGAAGGACGCACTCGATCCGGGCCGCCAGCTCCCAGTTCCCTCGACGCTCGCGGCGTTGACGGGCGAGCGCATCGCCGCGCTTCCTCCCGAGACGCGTGACTCGCTCGCATACGCCGCGGCCTCGACCGAGCCGACGCTGCGGCTCCTCACCGACGCGGGCGTGCCCGACCCCGAGGCCGCGCTGCGACCCGCTGTCGCTGACGGCGTCGTCGAGGTCGACGGCGGCGCGATCCGATTCGGGCACCCGCTCCTCGCCCAGGCGGCGCTCGACTCGCTCGATCGCGAAGCCGTTCGTGCCGTCCACCTGCGGCTGGCGGAGGTCGCGTCGTCGGAGGACGTGCGCGCCAGTCACCTCGGGCAGGCGACGGACGAGCCGGACGAAGCGGTTGCGGCGGCGCTCGAGGAGGCGGCGGCACATGCGCGCGCCCGCGGCGCCTCGCTCGACGCCGTCTCGCTGTACGAGCGCGCGAGTTCGCTGACACCCGACCCCGAGCGGGCTGTCGTCCGCGGGATCCTCGCGGCGGACGGTGCCTACGCCGACCTCGCCGATCTGCGCTACGCGGATGCGATCCTCGAGCGTGTGCTCGAGAACGCACCGGTGTGTCCGGCGCGCGGCGAGGCGATGAGCCAGCGCGCGATCGGCTGGTACTACCAGGGACGCCAGGCGGATGCGACACGCCTCTGCGAGGAGGCGCTCGAGGACGCGCGGGCGGACGACGTGGTCTGCGCAAAGGTCCTCCTCCGGCTGGCGTATCTCCGCGCCCAGCTCGACATGAGACGCGCCGGAAGGGAGCTGAAGCAGGCGGCTGCGATCCTCGAGGGAACGTCGACCGCGGTCGACCCGGACTTGCTCGCGTCCGCCTTTCTCGACCGGGCGAACTACTCGCTCCAGATGGCGGAGGGGCTTCGCACGGAGGATCTCGAGCGGGGGAAGAAGCTGCACGCCACCGCCGGGCGGACGTGGGAGTGGGACCGGTGCGAGGGCAATCTCTACGAGCTCGCGCGCCACACCGACGATCTCGAGACGGCGCGGGCGACGATGCTCGGCCAGATCGAACGGCTCGCCGATCGTGGGACCGAGGATCCGTTCCGCTACGTGCACATGGCGCTCCTCTCCAGCTGGCTCGGCGACTGGGCCGAAGCACGGACGTGGGCGCTGCGGGCGGTCGAGGGATACGAGCGGGAGGGCGAGGACGTCTACCCGGCGTTCGCCCTTCGGGGTCTGGCGCTCGTCGACGCGCTCGAGGGGCGTCTCGAGGAGGCGCGGGAGCTGTCCACCCGCGGCCTCGAGCTCGCGGAGGGGAAGGGCGACGTCGTCGTCACGATCCTCCACCGCCAGATCCTGGGCTTCGTCGCACTCACGACGGGCGACGTCGAAGAAGCGGATCGTCAGCTGAGCGCCGCGGCGAAGCTGGACGAGCGTCTCGGCGTGCTGCATCCGTTGCGCTCGCGGCTCGACGGGGACCGGGTCGAGGCGGCGCTCGGCGTCGGAGACGTCGAGCGCGCGGAGCGCATCGTCGAGCGGCTCGAACGCATCGGCGCGGTCGCACCGACCCCGTGGACGCTGGCCATCGGCGCTCGCTGCCGTGGCCTGCTCGAAGCAGCTCGGGGAGATCTGGACGCGGCTGCGGCCGGTCTCGAGCGTGCGGTCGAAGAGCACGAGCACCTGCCGATGCCGTTCGAGCGGGCGCGCACGCTCCTGGCGAAAGGGCAGGTGCATCACCGGCGCAAGGAGAAGAAGCTCGCGGACGAGACACTGCGCGAGGCGATCGAGATCTTCGAGGAGCTCGGATCCCCGCTGTGGGTCGAGCGAGCGAGAGCCGAGCTCGCGCGTGTCGGTCTCCGCCGCCGCGACCCGGACGACCTGAACGAGACCGAGCGCCGCGTCGCCGAGCTCGCCGCCGAGGGGCTCTCGAACCAGCAGATCGCCGAGCGGGCGTTCCTCTCGGTGAAGACCGTCGAGGCGAACCTCACCCGCGTCTACCGAAAGCTCGGCATCCGCTCGCGCGCGTCCCTTGCGCGCAGGCTCCGGTAGAGCGAGGGTTTCCCCTCTTTCCTCGGCCGCGGCGCGGCCCTACCGTCGTCGAGCGATGGACGGTGAGTCCGAGTACCTGGCGGAATGCTTCTGGCCGGGGGTGGGTGAGGCCGAGCTGAGCGCGCTCGACGAGCGCGCGCGCGCCTCGGCTGCCGCCGTCACCGCGCAAGGACGCCCCGTGCGCTACCTCGGCTCGTTGCGCATGCGCGAGGACGAGGTCGTCCTCTGCCTGTTCGCCGGCTCGCAGGATGCGGTCCGTGAGGCGGCAGAGCAGGCAGAGGTGCCATTCGAACGGATCGTCGAGACCGACCGCTCGCCGTGGTCGGTAACGGAATCGGGATAGGAGGTACTTCCATGCGTCGTCAGCACCGTGTCGCCATTGTCGTCTCGGCGCTCGTTCTGTCGGCGGGCGTCGCGCTCGCCGCTCAGGCTCGCACCACCGCCGGCACTTCCTGGTCGCGCGTCAGCGGGCCTACGCAGCCCGGCGTCCAGCTCGGGCTCGCCCGCACGCGGGACGGCGTGCTCCACGTGATCTGGAACCGCGGGAGCTCACCCACGTCCATCTTCGAGACGCGCGTCTCGCCTACCGGGAGGACGCTCGGAACGTCCACGGTCGCGACCGGGTTCGACGGGAACGGCGGTCTCGCGCTCCTCGCGATGCCGGACGAGTCCCTGCGCCTCTTCGCCGCCGGAGGGACCCGACCCGGCTCGAGCGCGTACGGCATCAACACCTTCACCGCGCCCGAGCGCGGCGGCAACTGGAGTCTCCAGAACGGCGTCTACTGGGGCGGCGCGGTCGCGTCGGCGTCCTCCCTCATCGGCGCCTCGCTGACGAAGGACTCGCAGCCGGTGACGGCGTGGCGTGGTTTTGCCGGCGAGGGTGTGCCGCCGAGCTCGATCCCGGGGAACGCGTACCAGGGCGGCATGACGGAATCGCGCCTCGCGACCGACCAGTCGGGCGGCGGCGTGGTGCTGTCGGGCGTCACGAACTCCGGCAAGGGCGGCGTCTACGTCCAGCAGGTGCTGCCGAGCCGTAGCTCGGCCGTCCTGCTCCCGCTCCCGTCCGCGTCGAACGACTGGAACAACGGGCTGAGCAGCCGGATCGGCGCGCCCGGCGTCTATGCGGCCTACGCAGACGCCGGCGCCGCGAGGTTGTACCGCTACGGCGGCGCCACGAAGACGCTCGCCAAGGGGCCGTTCACCAGCGCGACCGCATGCGCAGGCCCGGACGGCCGCCTCTGGGTGTCGTGGGGGAGCGCGTCGGAGGGCCTGTTCGTCACCCGCTCCAACAGGGCCGCGACGGCGCTCGAGCCCGTCCAGAAGCTGAAGCTCCCGCAGTCGACGAAGGACGGTCTCACGTACGTCCAGTGCGAGGGCTCGGCGGGACCGGCGGATCTCTTCGCCGACGTCTCCGTCGGGTCGGCCGGCGGCTTCTGGCACACGCACGTGCTCGCGAGGCTCTCTCTGCGTGCGACGAGCGCGAAGGGGAAGACCACGATCTCGGTCCGCGATGCGGGCGATCCGGTCGCGGGGGTCCGCATCGTCGTCGCCGGCAAGCGACTGACGACCGGTGCCACCGGGACCACGACGGTGACGCTTCGGCCCGGCTCGTACGTCGCGACCGCGACCGCAGCGGGATACGCGCCCGCTTCGGTCCACGTCGGCGTCTCCGGTAAGAAGCGATGACGCGCTCGTCGAGCTGCCCGGGCACGCACTAGCGCACTGGATCTCGTCGAGCGGAGGGCTGGGACTCGATGGAGTCCCAGCCAGACCGGGTCCGGCGTATCGGTGGCCCGGTCGTCCGAATCCGCGCCGAGCGCCGCTGCGTGCGCGATCCTATGGTTCGCGTTCTGATGGACCGGGGAGATCGGTAGACGTGGGCGAGCCACGCGGTGACGGCGTCACGGCGCGAGGCGCCGCCTGATGCCGATCGGGTTGCTCGTCCCGGTCGTCCTGGTGGGCTGGGGCACGGCCTGCGCGCTCACCCGCTGGCGGCGGCTCGGTGCCCTCGCTCGAGTGCCGGCGCTCCTTGCAAGCGAGCTGCCGTTCGTCGGCGGGTACCTGCTGATCGCCTCGATCGCACTCGCACTGGCCCAGGGCGATCTCGACTCGGTAGGCGGCGCCGTCGTCGGTGTCGCGGCCGTGGCTGTGCTCGTCGGGCTCGCCGTGATCGTCCTCCGGGCTCTTCGCGCCCATCACGCGCTCGGCAACGCGGATCCGCCGTCGAGGCCCTGGGGGCGGATCCTGCGAGCGCCGTTGCCGGCGTTCCGTCGTGACGTCACCCGGACGCGCAACCTCTCCTACGGCGATGGACCGCGCCGCACCCTCGATGTCTACTGCCGCCGTGACAGGCCTGGCGGCGCGCCGGTCGTGGTGCACTTCCACGGCGGCGCCTTCAGATCCGGGAACAAGAACCGTGAAGCACGCCCGCTGATCGGCCATCTCGTCTCGAGCGGGAAGGTGTGCATCAGCGCGAACTACCGGCTGCGACCGCACGTGCGTCACGCCGATCAGGTCGCCGATGTCCGGGCCGCGATCGAATGGGCACGGTCGCATGCGGGGGAGTACGGCGGGGATCCGTCGCGACTCTTCCTGCTCGGCAGCTCCGCCGGTGCCTACCTCGCGATCCACGCGGTCGAAGACGGTGCGGTCGGGATCGCCGGGCTGATCTGCCGCTACGGCTACTACGGCGACCTTGCGCCTACGCGCGATCTACCGCCGATGCTGGTCATCCACGGCGAGAACGACCTCTGGGTGCGCGCCTCGTACGCGCGCGAGTTCGTCGAGCGGATGCGCGCCGGCTCGGCGGCGCCGGTCGAGTACGTCGAGTTGCCCGGGGCGCACCACGACTTCGATCTCTACGAGTCGATCCGTGCCGCCGCGATCACCGTGGCCGTCCAGTCCTTCATCGAGCGGGTCGGTCGGAGCCGGGATCGCCAATCGTTCGGTTGAGCGGAGGGGCAGGGATTTGAACCCTGGAGGCGCTTGCACGCCTAACGGTTTTCGAGACCGCCCCGTTCGACCGCTCCGGCACCCCTCCGAGCCGGACAGGGTAGCCGCCTCGACCTCGCTGCGCGCCCGCCCCGCTCACGAGGTTGGCGGGATCGTCCGATATCCTGAGCGTCCCTTGGAGAGGTGGCCGAGTGGCTGAAGGCGGCGCCCTGCTAAGGCGTTACGGGTGGTAATCCGCTCGTCGAGGGTTCGAATCCCTCCCTCTCCGCCTCGTGAGCGCGCCGTCGCCGCGTACTGGCGACTGCGGCGGCGCCGGCTCACTTCAGGATCTTCGAGAGGAACTGCTTCGAGCGCTCTTCCTGCGGAGAGTCGAAGAAGCGGTCCGGCGGCGCCTCCTCGACGATGCGGCCGTCGTCCATCATCGCGACACGGTCCGCGGCCTCGCGCGCGAAACCCATCTCGTGGGTGACGACGATCATCGTCATCCCCTCGCGGGCGAGCACCTCCATCACGTCGAGTACCTCGCCGATCATCTCCGGGTCGAGCGCGCTCGTCGCCTCGTCGAAGAGCATGAGCGACGGGTTCATCGCGAGCGCCCGGGCGATCGCGACCCGCTGCTGCTGGCCGCCCGAGAGCTTGCCCGGGTAGACGTCGCGCTTCTCCGACAGGCCGACCCGGTCGAGGAGCGACTCCGCGCCCGCGATCGCCTCCCGCTTCGGGATGCCCCGCACCTTGATCGGCGCCTCGATCACGTTCTCGAGCGCAGTCTTGTGCGGGAAGAGGTTGAAGCGCTGGAAGACGATGCCGATCTCGGCGCGCTGGCGCGCGATGCTCCTCTCGGAGTCCTCGACGAGCTTGCCGTCGCGCTCGCGGTAGCCGATCAGGCGGCCGTTCACCTCGATCCGGCCGGAGTCGATCTTCTCGAGGTGGTTGATGCAGCGCAGGAAGGTCGACTTGCCGGAGCCGGACGGGCCGATGACGCAGACGACCTCGCCGCGTCGTACCTCGAGGTCGACGCCCTTCAGCACCTCGAGCCGGCCGAAGCGCTTGTGGACGTCGGTCGCGAGGACGACCGTGTCCGTGGCCACACCGACCGTATCGGGGGCTAGCGCGCTCCGCGAGTCCATGCCTGCCACGGCGTCACCGCCTCCGTCATACGCTCCCACAGCGAGAGATCCTCGCCGCGCTCACTCGCCGTGAGCCTTCGCTCGATCGCGGACTGGATCGCAGTCCACACGATCGTCAGCACGAGGTACCAGATCGCGACCGCGCCGAAGAACTCCACGGGCTGGAACGTCTGCGAGTAGTGGATCTCGGCGTCCGAGAACATCTCGTAGACGCCGATCGTGAACACGAGCGAGGTGTTCTTGATCATCGCGTTGAACTCGTTCCCGAGCGGCGGCACGATGACGCGCGCTGCCTGCGGGAGCACGATCCGCCGCATCGCGAGCCCGTGGACCATCCCCAGCGAGCGTGCGGCCTCCAGCTGACCCTTGTCGATCGCATCGATCCCGGCGCGGATGATCTCGCGCATGTAGGCGCCCTCGTTGATCCCGAGCGCGAGGATGCCCGCGAACACTGCGCCGTCCATCGTGAAGAGTCCGAAGTGGAGCGTCGTCGGGATGAGCGCGAAGCCGAAGAGCAGGTTGATGCCGTAGTAGACGAAGAAGATCTGCACGAGGAGGGGCGTGCCTCGGAAGATCAGAACGTAGAAGCCCGACAGCCACCGAAACGGGGCGAAGCGCGACATCCGCATCAGCGCGGCGACGAGGCCGAGCAGCACGCCCAGGACCTGCGCCGCCACGGCGATGTAGACGGTGGTCAGGAGCGCCCGGAAGAAGACGTGGTCGGGGTGGAACAGCCGTTCCCAGACGACGTGCCAGTCGACCGCGGCAAGCATCGGGCGCTCCTTTCCGTCGAGTTATTTCTTGAGGAGGACGACCGCCTTCGCCATGCCCCACTTGTCGACGATCTTCTTCATCGACCCGTTCGCATACAGCTGGCTGATCGCCTTCCGGGTGGCGGCCCGCAGCGGATCCTTCTTGCGGATCGCGATCCCGATCGGGAACGGGTTGACCGGGCTCCCGGCGACCACGACCGTCTTGTCCGTCTTCGCGTAGTACGCGACCGGCGGCGCGTCGGCGTAGTACGCGTCCACACGACCGGCCTTGAGCGCCGCGAAGGCGTCGGTGTCCTTCGGGAAGGTCCTGATGCTGATCGCCTTCTTGCCCTTGGCGACGAGCTTCTTCGACGTCGCCGCCAGGAAGTCGCGGTTCGTCGTCCCCGACTCGACCGAGACCGTGTGGCCCGAGAGGCTCTCGAGGCTGCTGATCTTGTCGGAGTTGCCCTTCTTGACCATGATCGACTGCCCGACCTTGAGGTAGTCGACGAAGTCGACCTGCTTGCGTCGGGCGGGCGTGTCGTTCATCCCGCTGATGACCGCATCGCAGCGCTTCGAGAGGAGCGCAGCGACGATCCCGTCGAAGCCGGTGTTCTTGAACTCGGCCTTGAGGCCCATCAGCTTCGCGACACCCGTGGCGATGTCGATGTCCGAGCCGACGATCTTGGAGCCCTGGAAGGACTCCTCGGGCGGGTACGTCGCGTCGGTGCAGTAGACGATCTTGCCCGCGCTCTTGACGTTGGGCGGCGGCTGAATCGCCTGGCCGGACGCGAGCGCGGTCGTCGCTGTCAGCGCGGCCACGACTCCGCCGGCCGCGACGAGCGCGAGGCGACTCCTTGCGGTCGTTCCCATCTGCTCTCCCTTCGACCTGCCTTGACGTAGGCGAGTCGTTAAGTGTTGCGGAACATCGGCGCCGGTGTTGCCGAACCGGTGCCTCAGTCGTGGATGCGGGCGATCAGGTCCTCGCGCTTCAGGATCTTGACCTCGATCCCGCCGAGGCGGACCTCGTAGCCGGCGTCGCGCGGGTACAGGACCTTGTCGCCGGGCTCGACGCCCACGGCGTCGGCCCCGACCGCCGTGACGATTCCGGTCCTGCACGCGATCGCCGCGGCCGCCGTGGCAGGAAGGATGAGCCCCGAGCGCGTCTCCGTCTCGTCGGAGACGGGCTGTATGACGATGAACTCGTCGAGCGGCTCGAGCGTCACGTCCACGGTCGGCTCCTCGATCACGGCCTAACGATACGTCGGGCGCGACTCAGAGACGGCCGGCCTCGACGATCCGGCGCAGGAACTGCTGCGTCCGAGTCTCGCGCGGAGCATCGAAGATCTGCGCGGGAGGGCCTTCCTCGAGGATCACGCCCTCGTCCAGGAAGCAGACTCGGCTCGCGACGTCGCGGGCGAAGCTCATCTCGTGCGTGGCGATCAGCATCGTCATCCCTTGCTCTGCGAGCTCGCGGATCGCGTCGAGTACTTCGCCGACGAGCTCGGGGTCGAGTGCGCTCGTGACCTCGTCGAGCAGCAGAAGGTCCGGCTGCATGGCGAGGGCGCGCACGATCGCGACGCGCTGCTGCTGCCCCCCGGAGAGTCGGTCGGGGTAGTCGTTGCGCTTGTCGGCCAGTCCGAAGCGCGCGAGGAGCTCGTCGGCGCGCCTCTCCGCCTCCGCGCGTGGGACTCCGAGCGCCTTCCGCGGTCCGAGCGTGACGTTCGCGAGGACCGACATGTGCGGGAACAGGTTGAACGCCTGGAAGACGATGCCGATGCGGCGGCGGACGGCGTTCACGTTGCCGTCGGCGCCGGTGATCTCGGCTCCGTGGAGCAGGATGCGCCCCGCGTCGACGGGTTCGAGCAAGTTCACGCACCGGAGCAGCGTGGACTTCCCCGACCCCGACGCGCCGATCAGGCAGACGACCTCGTGCTCGGCGAGCCCCAGGTCGATGCCCCGCAGCACCTCGACCTTGTCGAAGGACTTCCACACGCCTTCGAGGACGAGGGCGTCGCTCATGCGACCGCCGCGACCTGTCGGCGCTTCCGATCCCGCGCGATGAGCCAGTCGGTGAAGCGCGTGAGCGGGACCGTGATCAGGAGGAAGAGAATCGCGGCGACGATGCCGGGGGTGAAGTTGAAGGTCGCCGCCTGATCGATCTGGGTCTGACGGAATGCCTCGACGACCCCGAGGACGCCGACGAGCGCCGTGTCCTTCTGGAGCCCGATGAAGTCGTTCAAGAGCGGCGGCACCACGCGCCGGACGGCCTGGGGGACGACGACGTAGCGGAGCGACTGACCATGCGAGAGACCGAGCGAGCGGGCGGCGGCGTTCTGGCTCGGATGCACCGACTCGATGCCCGCGCGATAGACCTCGGACACGTAGGCGGTGTAGACGAGGATCAGCGCGACGGTTCCCCAGAAGAGCTCGGACGTCGGCACTCCGGCGAGTTGGAGCGAGGGAATCCCGAAGCCGAGGAGATAAATGAGGAGGATGGTCGGGATGCCCCGGAAGAAGTCCGCGTAGACGACTGCGAAGAGCCGGAGCGGGAAGAACACCGGACCCGGGAGGCCGCGCAGGATCGCGACGCCGAGGGCGAGCGCGAGGATCACCACCTCGGCGATGCAAAAGATCTTCACGTTCACCAGAAAGGCCGAGAGGATCTCGGAGAACGAGTTGCTGAAGACTTCCGGGCTGAAGAACGCCTGCTTGAACTCCGGCCAGCCGGGGGCGTTGACGATGAGGAGCGCGATCGCGCCGAAGAAGACGATCGAGCTGACGACCGCCACGGCGACGGCGCGCCGACCGGTGACGCCTCTCCCGGCGCTTCCGACGATCTTCGAGTCGCGGCCGTCGATCAGCGAGCTACTTCAGCACCGGGGCGTTGCCCGCGAGCCACCTGCTCTCGAGACGCTTGAGCGTGCCGTCCTTCTTGATCGCCGCAATCGCCTTGTCGACGCACGTGACGAGCGGATTTCCCCTCTGGAAGACGAGCCCGAAGTGCTCCTGACCACCGCGCGTCGGCAGCCTGCCGACGACGACGCTCGAGGGCACCTGGACGCCGGTGATGTAGCCGGTGCTGGGGTAGTCGGTCACCAGGCCGTCGATCTGGCCGTTCTTCAGCGCGGTCACGGCGTCGTTGACCGTCGAGTAGACCTTCGGCTTCGAGCCGGGCTTGACGTACTTCACGACGTAGTCGTAGCTCGTCGTACCGAGCGTGACCCCGAACGAGAAGGGCTTCAGGCCGGCGACCGTCTTCACCTTCGTGATCGGCTTTCCCTTGATCCCGACCACCGCCTGGTTGACCTCGTAGTACGAGGAGCTGAAGGTGACCGCCTTGGCACGCACCGGCGCGAACGAGACCTGGGCGAGATAGAAGTCGAACGGCTTCTTCCCGGGCGCGTACGAGTTCACGAACGGCACCGGCGTCCAGGTCACCGCACTGCGAGTCAGGCCGAGCTTCTTCGCGATCGCGTACGTGACGGCCGACTCGTAGCCCTTCCCGCTGTACGGGTTGGAGATCTTGAACGGCTTCTTCGGCGCGCCGCCCCACCAGGGCGGGAAGGCCGGGTTGTCGGTTCCGACGGTGAGCTTCCCTGCTGTCAGCAGATGGAGACTGCTGGGCGCGCAGCCCGGGATCGCTGCTGGAGACGTCGTGCGAGCCGATGCCGTCGCAGCCACCGCGAGGGCCACCAGCGCTAGACCGAGGACAGCTTTCTTCATCGCCAGGTCCCTCCTCGACACGGTTCGACTGCGAGCCGCGCGAGCGTACCAGCCTGCCCGCGGCTAGCGTGGAGCCGTGGCGTCGCCCGCGATCGAGCTCGAGGTCGGGAAGCGCACGGTCCGCGTCTCGAACCCGGACAAGGTGCTGTTCCCGAAGGCGCGCAAGACGAAGCTCGACCTCGTCGAGTACTACCTCGCGGTCGGCGACGGCATCGTGCGCGCGCTCTACGACCGGCCGACGCAGCTCCGCCGGTTCCCGGACGGGATCGAGGGCGAGATGATCTACCAGAAGCGGGTCCCCGAGAAGCGGCCGGAGTGGGTGAAGGCCGCGCGCGTCACGTTCCCCTCCGGCCGGCACGCGGACGAGCTGTGCGTGACCGAGCTCGCGCAGGTCGTGTGGGCGGCGAACCTCGCGGTCGTCGACTTCCACCCGTGGCCGTCGCGGCGGCGTGACACGGAGCACCCGGACGAGCTCCGGATCGACATCGACCCCCAGCCCGGGACGACGTTCAAGGACGCGAAGCTCGTCGCCGCACTCGTCCGCGAGGTGCTCGACGAGATCGACTACGTCGGCTGGCCGAAGACGTCGGGCAACCGCGGGATCCACGTCTTCTGCCGGATCGAGCCGAACTGGGAGTTCCCC
Organism: uncultured Actinomycetes bacterium; assembly: GCA_963708265.1. GTDB lineage: Bacteria > Actinomycetota > Thermoleophilia > Gaiellales > Gaiellaceae > GMQP-bins7. Next base: position 152,990 of record CAVPSC010000004.1, read on the forward strand.
GTCGTGCGACGGGCCGCGCTGGCGTTCGCCCGCGAGATCGAGCGGCGGCGGCCGAAGAAGGTCACGACCGCCTGGTGGAAGGAGGAGCGCGGGCGGAAGGTGTTCATCGACTTCAACCAGAACGCGCGCGACAGGACCGTCGCCTCCGCGTACTCGGTGCGAGCCAGGAAGGACGCGGCCGTGTCGGCCCCGGTCACCTGGGACGAGCTCCCGGAGGTCGCGACCGAGGACTTCACGATGACGACGATGCCGGCCCGCTTCGCCGAGGTCGGCGACGTTCAGGCCGGGATCGACGACGCGGTGTGCGACCTCCGCGTCCTCCTCGAGTGGGTCGAGCGCGAGGAGACCGATGGCCTCGGCGAGGCGCCGTACCCGCCGAACTTCCCGAAGATGCCGGGCGAGCCGGCGCGCGTGCAGCCCTCGCGCGCCCGCAAGAAGTAGCCGCTACTCGAAGAGCGACGCGACGGTGACGCCCTTCGGGCGCGGAGGCCGCAGCTCCCGCCAGGTGCACTGCTCGGGGTCCTTGTCGTCGCGGAAGCGCAGGAGCTTCGTCCCGTGGCGGAAGCGGTGCCCTTGCACCTTGTCGTAGCGCACCTCGACCACGAGCTCCGGCCGGACCGCGGCCTCCTCGAGCTCGCCGCCTCCCCAGCGGTTGGGCTCGGAGAAGCGCCGGTCGGGCGCGCTCTCGAGCAGCGGGAGGACGCGCTCGGCGATCGCGTCGTGGCGCGCGGGTGCCACCGCCGCAGTGCCCACGTAGTCGAGGTCTCCGTCGTCGTACAGTCCGAGGAGCAGCGTCGCGATCCGGTCGGGGCGCGACTTCCAGCGGAGCCCGGCGACGACGCAGTCCGCCGTCTTCTCCGGCTTCACCTTCACGACGCCTTCGCGCGACCCGGGGAGATACGGCTGCCCGAGGCGCTTCGCGACGACACCGTCGAGGCCGATCGCGTCGAAGCGCTCGAGCCAGCCGAGCGCCTCCTCGCGGTTGCGGGTGGCGGGAGACGGCGAGAACCGCTTCGCGCTTCGCTCGAGCAGGGATCGCCGCTTCTCGAGCGGCTCGTGCCAGGTCTCCTCGTCCTTCCACACGAGCAGGTCGAACGCGACGAAGCGGGCGGGGATCTCGCCGGCGAGCTTTCGGACGCGGCTCTCGGCAGGGTGGAGGCGCGTCTGCATGGCGTCGAAGTCGAGGACGCCGTCACGCTCGATCACGATCTCGCCGTCGAGTGCGGACCTGGGCGGCAGCTGCGCGCCGAGGGGGGCGAGCTCGGGGAAGTAGCGAAGGAGCGGCCGCGCGTTCCGCGACCAGAGCCGGAGCTCGCCCGACAGGTTCTCGAGGAGACCGCGGAAGCCGTCCCACTTCGGCTCGTACTGCCACTCGCCCTCGTCCGGGAGCTCGCGGACGAGCTCGGCCTCCATCGGCGGGAAGGGAATCGCGGGATCGAGCTCCGGCGGCCGCTCGACCGGCTCACCGGTGGGCAGGCGACGGCGCGGGCGAGCCATGTCGCCAAGCTACTACGCTCTCGCTCTCGTGCGCCGCGTCGTCGTCACCGGGCTGGGAGCGGTCACCCCGCTCGGGCACGACGCGCGCTCGACGTGGGAGGCGGCGGTTGCCGGCCGGAGTGGCGTCGACTGGATCCGGGCATTCGACCCGAGCGACTACCCGGTGCGGATCGCCGCCGAGGTGAAGGATTTCGACGCCGCGTCGGTCGTAGGCCCGAAGGACGCCCGCCGGCTCGAGCGGAATGTCGTGCTCGCAGTCGCCGCGGCCCGTGAGGCGTGGGCCGACGCAGGGGCGGAAGGAGCGGACCCAGCTCGCGCAGGGATCCTCGTCGGATCGGCGATCGGCGGGGTGGTGGGGGTGCTCGAGCAGAACGAGGTGCTCCGCGAGCGCGGCCCCTCGCGCGTCTCTCCGCACTTCCTCCCGAACGTGCTCGTCGACACGGCGAGCGGCCAGATCGCGATCGACCTCGGCCTCCGTGGGCCGAACTACGCGCCGGTCTCGGCCTGTGCGACGGGGTCACACGCGGTCGGCGAAGCGGCCGAGCTCGTCAAACGCGGGGACGCGGACATCGTGCTCGCGGGCGGGACCGAGTCCTGCATCCATCCGATCATCCTCGCCGGCTTCTGCGCCATGCGCGGCCTCGTCGCGGAGGAGGAGGATCCGACGCGCGCGTCGCGGCCGTTCGATGCGACGCGGGCCGGGTTCGTGATGGGAGAAGGCGCGTGCGTGCTCGTCGTCGAGGAGCTCGAGCGCGCGCGGGCGCGGGGCGCTCGCGTGTACGCCGAGGTGCTCGCATACGGGACGTCGAACGACGCACACCATCTCGCACAGCCGGATCCCGAGTCCGTCGGGGTCGGGGAGATGATGCGGGCGGCGCTCGAGCGGGCCGGGGTCGAGCCGGAGCGCGTGGGGTACGTCAACGCCCACGGCACCTCCACCCCGCAGGGGGACCTCGCCGAGACGAAGGCGATCAAGCAGGTCTTCGGCGAGCACGCCTACAGCCTGGCCGTGTCCTCGACGAAGTCGGTGACCGGGCACATGTTCGGGGCCGCGGGCGCGGTCGAGGCGATGATGTGCGTCCGCGCGGTGCACGAGGGCACGCTGCCGCCGACGATCAACTACCGCATGCCGGACCCGGAGTGCGACCTCGACTACGTGCCGAACGAGGCGCGCGAGGCGCAGGTCGACGTCGCGCTGTCGAACGCGATGGGCCTGGGTGGACACAATGCGTGTGTGCTCGTCGGACGCGTAGAGCCCGAATGACGGAGGAGCCGTCGGGGAGCTCCGTGCAGGAGGACCTGCGCGAGCGGCTGCACGCCGCGATCCCGGGCGGCGCGCACACCTATGCGAAGGGCGACGACCAGTGGCCCGCGAACGCGCCTGCCCTGCTCGTCCGCGGGCAGGGCTGCCGGGTCTGGGACGCTGAGGGGAACGAGTTCGTCGAGTACGGGATGGGGCTGCGCGCGGTCGGCCTCGGGCACGCGTATCCGGCTGTCGTGAACGCCGCGGAAGCGGCTCTCCGCGACGGCTCGAACTTCACGCGCCCGGCTCTGGTCGAGCTCGAGTGCGCCGAGGCGTTCCTCGACATCGTCTCCGGCGCCGACATGGTCAAGTTCACGAAGGACGGGTCGAGCGCGAACACGGCCGCCGTGAAGCTGGCGAGGGCGTCGACTGGCCGCGACCTGGTGGTCCTCTGCTCGCACCACCCGTTCTTCTCCTACGACGACTGGTTCATCGGGACAACCTCGATCGACGCGGGCATCCCGGCAGCCGTCGCCGATCTGACGCTGACGTTCCCGTACAACGACCTGGCGAGCCTCGAGCGGCTCTTCGCGGAACATCCGGGCCGGATCGCATGCGTCGTCCTCGAGCCCGAGCGGGAGGAGTCTCCGCTGGACGGGTTCCTGCAGGGGGTCGCGGATCTCTGCCACCGCGAGGGTGCGGTCCTCGTTCTCGACGAGATGATCACCGGCTTCCGCTGGCGCCTGGGCGGCGCCCAGGCCGAGTACGGCGTCGTCCCCGACCTGTCGACCTTCGGCAAGGCCATGGCCAACGGATTCGCGGTGTCGGCGCTCGCCGGGCGGCGCGATCTCATGGAGCGCGGCGGGATCCGTGGCGAGGGGCCGCGCGTCTTCCTCCTCTCGACGACGCACGGCGCAGAGACCCATGGCCTCGCCGCGGCGATCGCGACCATGGACGTCTATCGGGAGCGTGACGTGATCGGGCGGCTGCACGAGGTGGGGAGGCTGCTCCGAACCGAGGTCGAAGCGGCGATCGCAGCAGCGGGTGTCGAGGACTTCGTCGGCGTCGGCGGGCGCGACTCGAATCTCGGGTATCGCACGCTCGACCAGGACGGCCGGCCGTCGCAGCCGTTTCGCACGCTCTTCCTGCAGGAGCTCGTGCGCGGTGGGATCCTCGCGCCGTCGTTCGTCGTCAGCTACGCCCACGACGAGGAGGCGGTGCAGCAGACGGTGGCCGCGGTCGCCGACGCGCTCGCCGTGTACCGGCGCGCGCTCGACGACGGCGTCGAGCGCTACCTCGTCGGCCCCTCGGTGAAGCCGGTGTACCGCCGCTTCAACTGAGCGCGTCTTCCGCCGGCCCCTCGACCGCCTCCGCGGTCAGCTCGGCGAGCGACTCCAGCACGACGTCTGCGAGCGAGAGCGCCTCCGGCGGCGGCGGGTAGTGCAGGTTCGGGATCGCGATCACCCGCATCCCGGCGGCGTGCGCCGAACGCAGGCCGTTCGCAGAGTCCTCGATCGCCGCGCACCTCTCCGGCTCGACGTCGAGCCGGTTGGCGGCCTCCAGGAACACGTCGGGAGCGGGCTTGCCCCGCGCGACCTCCTCGGACGAGACGGTCGCCTCGAACAGGCTCGAGAGCCCGGCCGTCTCGAGCACGGCGTCGATCAGCGGCCGGTTCGACGAGGACGCGAGCCCGAGGCGGTAGGCGTCCCCGAGCCGCCGGACCGCGGCCACCGCTCCGTCCAGCAGGGGGAGCCCGCCCGCGTACCGCGCGCTCATGCGGCGGACGACCTCGGCGTCGATCTCCTCCGGCGGCTCCGAGAGACCGATCACGTCGTGCATGTACCGCGACCACTCGCTGGAGCTCATCCCCATCATGTCCGCCTGCGCTCGCTCGTGCCAGCGACCGCCGCGCTCACGCGCGAGCTCCTCGCGCACCTCGTCCCACACGTGCTCGGAGTCGACGAGCACGCCATCGAGGTCGAACACGACCGCGTCGATCGACGTCATACGGCGAGATACTCGCCGCGAACGCGCACGAGCGCCGGCGCATCCGTCCCCGGCTCGACCCGGCGCACCCCGCACACGAAGAGCGTGTGCGTCCCGACCTCGAGCTCCCGCTCGAGCGCGCATTCGAGCCAGCCGGCAGCGCCGACCAGGAGCGGTGCGCCCGCTGCCTCCTCCACGGTCGAGACGCCGTGCCACATCGCGATCGGCGGGACTCCCCGCGCGAAGTGCTGGGCGAGCCACTCCTGGCCGGCGGCGAGGATCGAGATCGCGCACCCGCCTGCCTCGCGCAACAGCTCGTGCAGCGCTGCTTCGCGGGAGACCGTGAACCCGACGAGCGGCGGATCGAGCGAGAGGGTGACGAGCGAGCCGACGGTCAGCCCGAGCTTCTGTCCTCCCGCGTCGACCGTGACGACGCACACGCCCGACGGGACGCGGCTCGCGAGCGAGCGCAGATCGCCCGGCGCCGGAGTGCGGCTGCTCACGCCGCGGGCTCGACCGAGTCCCGGCCGATCTCCTCGACCGAGCGGCAGCCCGCGAGGCCTAGGGTGAGGTCGAAGTCCGCCCATACGTTCCGGATGACCTCGCGCACGCCTTCCTGTCCGCCCGCGGCGAGCCCCCAGACGTAGGGCCGGCCGAGCCCGACCGCGGTCGCGCCGAGCGCGAGCGCGCGGAAGACGTCCGCGCCGGAGCGGATGCCGCTGTCGAGGAGCACGGGGATGCGACCCGCGACGGCCTCCACGATCCCGGGAAGGGCGTCCATCGTCCCGACCGATCCGTCGACCTGCCGGCCCCCGTGGTTCGAGACGACGATGCCGTCCATCCCGTGCTCGATCGCTGCGGCCGCGTCCGCTGGGTGGAGCACGCCCTTCAGGAGAATCGGCAGCCTCGTCCGCTCGCGCAGGAACGCGAGGTCCTCCCACGAGAGCGACGGGCGCGAGTACGTCTCCACGAAGCGCCGGACCGCCACGCGTGCCTCCTTCGAGCGAAGGTTCGCCAGGCGCGAGCCCGGATATGCGCCCGCCAGGTCCCAGAGCGAGGCGAGCGCCGACAACGTCACCCGCCCGGTCGGCGGCAGGTCCTCGTCGAGCGCTGCCCGCACCGCCTCGGTGAAGGTCGGGTCGCTCGTGTACTGGGCGAGCCCTTTTCCGCGGAGGAACGGCAGCGACGCGAGGTCGAGGTCGCGGACGCGCCAGCCGAGCATCGTCGTGTCGAGCGTGAGGACGATCGCCGAGCAGCCGCACCGCTCCGCGCGCGAGACGAGGCTATCCACGAGCTCGTTCGAGGTGCTCCAGTAGAGCTGGAACCAGCGCGGGCTCCCGCCCATCGCGGCGGCGCACTCCTCCATCGGGCGCGAGGCCTGGTTCGAGAAGATCATGGGCACGCCCTCGGCCGCCGCCGCCCCCGCGACCGCCACGTCGGCATCGCGATGCGCCACCTCGAGGACGCCGATGGGGCAGAGGAGGAGCGGACTCGGGACACTGGCGCCGAAGAGCTCCACCGACGTGTCCCGGCGAGACACGTCCCGCAGCATCCGAGGCACGATCCGCCAGCGCTCGAACGCCGCGCGGTTGGCACGCATCGTCTCCTCCCGGCCTGCGCCGCCGGCGACGTACGCGAAGCCCTCGGGGCTCATCGCGGCGCGCGCACGCTGCTCGAGCCGCTCGCAGGAGACGGGGACGCGCGGGTAGCCGCCGCGCACACCGGACACGTAGATCTCGAACTGACGCTCCCGTCCGATCCCGGGCGGCGGCCGGCGCTGCTCGTCGCTCATGGCGCGCCGACACTAGAGCACCTGCGGCAGGAGTGTCCGCGAGCCGCTAGGAATCAGGCGCGATGGCAGAGAATGCGGCCGGTTGTCCGCTTGCGAAGCGCGTCGAGGACAGGAGCCTCGCGGCTGTGCTCGTCGTCCTGCTCTCGCCGTTGTTCGCCGTCGCCTACGCCTCGATCGCGCTCGACCGGCTCCTCTCGCGGCGCGACCGCGGCCCGTGGCTCTACCGCGAGCGGCGCGTCTCGCGCGGGCGCGACTTCACGCTCCTGAAGTTCCGGGTCCTCCGCCGCGACGTGGTCTCCGGGATCGGCGACGGCGAGCACGCCCGCCAGTACGAGGCGGACTCCGCCAACCTCACCTGGGCGGGACGGCGCGTCCTCAAGCCCTGGTACCTGGACGAGCTGCCGCAGCTCTTCAACGTCCTTCGCGGGGACATGAGCCTCGTCGGCCCGCGGCCCTGGCCGCGGGACATGGTCGCCCGCCAGCTCGCCGAGGGAACGGATTACAGGAACCGCGTCCGCGCAGGCTGGACAGGCCCGGCTCAGGTGCAGAAGGGCGCAGTCGAGACGGCGCACTACACGCAGCTCGACGTCGCCTACGTCGATGCGCTCCGGACGTGGAGCGGGCCGCGCCTCGTCCGCTACGACCTCGGGATCCTCTGGCGGACGGTCCGTGTGCTCGCGCGTGGCGAAGGTCTGCGTTTCTAACCTGGATCCGGTCTGGAAGCGGCGAGCGACCCGGTTATCGTGAGCGGGCGGTGATGAGGCAATGAGCACGCGCGGCCCGCGCGAGAGCGTCCTCACCCCTGTCTACACGGCGGCTTCGTCCATCGGCGTGGACGCGACGGAGGGATCGTGACCGCGGAGCCGGCAGCGGCGGGCCGTCGCGCGCCCCGCTGTCGCTTCTGCTCGGCGGCGCTCGCGCTGACCCTCGTCGATCTCGGCATGTCCCCGCTCTGCGAGACGTACCTGAAGCCGGAGGAGCTCCACCGAATGGAGCCGTTCTACCCGCTACACGTCTACGCCTGCGAGCGGTGCCACCTGGTGCAGCTCGAGTCGTTCGTCCCGGAGCACCAGATCTTCGAGGAGTACGCCTACTTCTCGGCCTACTCGACCTCCTGGGTCGAGCACGCGCGCCTCTACGTCGAGGCGGTCCGCGAGCGGCTCGCGCTCGGACCCGACGACCTCGTCGTCGAGCTGGCGTCGAACGACGGCTACCTCCTCCAGCACTTCGTCGGCACGGGCGTCGAGATCCTCGGCATCGACCCGGCGGCGAACGTCGCCGTCGCCGCCGAGGAGCGAGGCGTGCCGACGCTCGTCGCGTTCTTCGGGAGGGAGACGGCGGAGCGGCTCGTCGCCGAGGGCAAGAGCGCATCCCTCGTCGTCGGGAACAACGTTCTCGCGCAGGTCCCGGACCTGAACGACTTCGTCGCGGGGGTCGGCATCCTGCTTCGGCCCGGCGGTACGGCGACGTTCGAGTTCCCGCACCTCGAGCGCATGCTCGACGGCCTGCAGTACGACACGATCTACCACGAGCACTACTCGTACTTCTCCGCGACGGCGATCGACCGCATCGTCGGCGCCCACGGCCTGTCGCTGTACGACGTCGAGGAGCTGTCGACGCACGGAGGCTCGCTCCGCGTCTACGTGCAGCATGCGGACGGGCCACACGAGCGCTCGCAGGCGGTCGCGGAGCTCCTCGCGCGAGAGGCACGGGACGGACTCCACACGCGCGAGCGCTACGAGCGTTTCGCGGAAGACGTGAAGGAGTCGAAGCGCGCGCTCCTCGAGCTGCTGATCCGGCTGCGGCGCGAGGGCCACAGCGTCGCCGGCTACGGCGCTCCCGGAAAGGGAAACACGCTCCTCAACTACTGTGGGATCCGTACGGACCTCGTCGACTACACGGTCGACCGAAACCCCTACAAGCACGGGCGCTTCACCCCGGGGACGCACATTCCGATCCATCCGCCCGAGCGGATCGCCGAGACGAAGCCGGACTACGTCGTGGTGCTGCCGTGGAACCTCGTCGACGAGATCTCGGCGCAGCTCGCGTACGTCGCGGACTGGGGCGGAAAGCTCGTCGTGCCGATTCCGGTAGCTCGAGTCCTCGTTCCCGGCGCATGACACCGAAGAGGGGGAAGACAATGGTCGAGACCAGTCCTTGACAGGGTGGCGGACGTCCTTACCTATGAGTGAAGATGTCGTGGCCGGAGGAGCCACGACGAACTCCGGCTCTGGGGAAGGCGATGGGCGTTTGACGACGGGAGGAAACCGGTGAAGGTCGTGCTCTTCTGCGGCGGCTTCGGTGTGCGCATGGGCGACGAGACGCAGCGCACTCCCAAGCCCATGATCACGGTCGGGAGCCGTCCGATCCTGTGGCACATCATGAAGTACTACGCGGCCTGGGGGCACAGCGAGTTCATCCTCTGCCTCGGCTACAAGGCCGACGTCATCAAGGAGTACTTCCTCAACTACAACGAGGCGTTCTCCAACGACTTCGTCCTCTCGAACGGCGGCCGCGACCTCCAGCTCCTGGGCTCGGACATCTCGGACTGGAAGATCACGTTCGTCGACACCGGCACCCAGTCGACCATCGGAGACCGCCTGCGCGCGGTCGAACAGCACGTCGGAGACGACGAGCACTTCCTTGCGAGCTACGGCGACGGCCTGACCGACGCGCCGCTCGACGAGATGATCGGACGGCTGCACGCGACCGACAAGACCGCGCTCTTCCTCTCCGTCCGGCCGCAGTTCAGCGCCCATGTCGTCGACGTCGCCGACGACGGGACGGTGCACTCGATCGACCCGCTCCAGGAGGCCAACGTCTGGATCAACGGGGGCTTCTTCGTCTTCAAGCGCGAGATCTTCGACCACGTGAACGAGGGCGAGGAGCTCGTCGAGGACCCGTTCCGTCGCCTGATCGAGCAGGACGAGCTGATCGGCTACCGCTACGACGGTTTCTTCGGCCCGATGGACACGATGAAGGACAAGCAGCGGCTGGACGCTCTCGCGGACAGCGGCCGCGCTCCGTGGCGGAGCGTCGGCCTCAGCGTTTCGGCCCTCTCCTGATGCTCCACGCAGCGCTCTCGGACGGCGGCGAGCCGGTCCGTCGTGTTCTCGCGCTGGGGGCGCACGCGGACGACATCGAGATCGGCTGCGGAGCGACGCTCCTCGGGCTGCAGCGCTCGGCCGAGCTGGAGGTCGCCTGGGTCGTCCTCTCGGCAGGCCCCGTCCGCGCGGCGGAGGCGCGCTCGAGCGCCGAGCGCTTCCTCGAGGGCGCCGCGTCTCGCACGGTCGAGATCCGCGGGTTCCGGGACGGCTATCTCCCGTACGAGGGCGATGCGGTGAAGGACGTGTTCGAGGAGCTCAAGCGCGAGCTCGACCCCCAGCTGATCCTCACGCACGGCCGACACGATCTGCACCAGGACCACCGGCTCGTCTCGGAGCTGACGTGGAACACGTGGCGCGATCACGTCATCCTCGAGTACGAGATCCCCAAGTACGACGGCGATCTCGGTACCCCCAACCTCTTCGTCCCCGTCTCCGAGGAGCTCGCCCGCGAGAAGGTCGACCTCGTCCTCGAGTCGTTCCCCTCGCAACGCGGGAAGCACTGGTTCGCGGCGGAGCTCTTCCTCGGGCTCATGCGCGTGCGCGGCATGGAAGCGCATGCTGCGAGCGGCTACGCGGAGGCGTTCGCCTGCCGGAAGCTGTCACTGGAGCTCGGATGACCATCCGCGAGACGCGCCTGTCCGGCGCCTTCGTCCTCGAGCCCGAGCGGCACGAGGACGAGCGCGGGTTCTTCGCCCGGATCTGGGACGGCGAGGAGCTCGGCGAGCACGGCCTGAACGCCGAGCTCTCGCAGTGCAGCATCGCGAGGACGCACCGGCGCGGCACCCTGCGCGGGCTCCACTATCAGCTGGCGCCGCACGAAGAGGTGAAGATCGTGCGCTGCGTCGCCGGGACGATCTTCGACCTCGCGGTCGACCTCCGGCCCGGCTCGCCCACCTTCCGCGGCTGGTTCGGCGTGGAGCTCTCCGCCGAGAACAGGCTCGCGCTGTACGTGCCCGAAGGCTGTGCCCACGGGTTCCTCTCCCTCACGGACGACAGCGAGGTGCTGTACATGATCGCCGGGCGACACGCGCCCGAGGCCGCGCGTGGCGTGCGTTGGAACGACCCCGCCTTCGGCATCGAGCTTCCTGGCGACGTGGTGTTCGTGAACGAGCGCGACAGGACGTTCCCCGACTTCCCGGCCGCCGAGCGAGCGGGAGCGGCGTCGTGACGGGCCGCCGGGTGCCCGAGGGCGCGGGCGCGCGCATGCATGCCTTGGTGGAGGAGCTCTTCCCGATCTGCAGGAGCATCACCGGGGACGGCGTCCGGCAGACGCTCGAGATCCTCGGCCGGCGGCTGCCGCTCGCCGTGCACGAGGTGCCGACCGGAACGCAGGTGTTCGACTGGACGATCCCGGAGGAGTGGAACATCCGCGACGCGTACGTCGCGACCGGAGACGGTCGCCGTGTCGTCGACTTCCGCGAGTCGACGCTTCACGTCGTCAACTACAGCGAGCCGGTCCGCACGACCATGACCCTCGAGGAGCTCCGGCCGCACCTGCACACGCTGCCCGAGAGCCCCGAGCGGATTCCGTACCGCACGTCCTACTACGAGCGGACGTGGGGGTTCTGCCTCTCGCAGCGGGCCTTCGACGAGCTCGAGGAAGGCGAGTACGAGGTGATGATGGATACCGCGCTCGAGCCGGGGTCGCTCACGTACGGCGAGTGCGTGCTCGCGGGCGAGTGCGAGGAAGAGGTCGTTCTGACGGCGCACGTCTGCCACCCGTCGCTCGCGAACGACAACCTCTCCGGCGTCGCCTTGCTCACGGAGCTCGGCTCGCTGCTCGCCGCGACCTCGCGCACCCTCACGTACCGCCTGCTGCTGATCCCCGGCTCGATCGGATCGATCACCTGGCTCGCACGGAACGAGGGCAACCTCTCCCGCATCGTCGCCGGCCTCGTGCTCGCGTGCGTGGGAGATCCCTCGCCGCTGACGTACAAACGCACGCGCCACGGCACCGCTCGCATCGACCGGGCCGCGGCGTACGTCGTCCGTCGGCGGGACGACGGCGCGCGCATCCTCGACTACGAGCCGTGGGGATGGGACGAGCGTCAGTTCAACTCGCTCGGCATCGGTTTGCCCTTCGGCTGTCTGAGCCGTGCACGCGACGGCGAGTTCGAGGGCTATCACTCGTCGGCCGACGACCTCGAGCTCGTGACGCCGGAGCGCCTCGAGGACGCTCTCGCAGCGGTTCTCGAGATCCTCGACGTGCTCGAGACCGACCGTTGCTTCCGGAACCTCGCTCCGCGCGGCGAGCCGCAGCTCGGGAAGCGTGGCCTCTACCGGAGCATGGGAGGCCGAGCCCCCGAGGACGAGCAGATGGCGACGCTCTGGGTCCTGAGCGAGTCCGACGGCGAGCACTCGCTGCTCGACATCGCCGAGAAGAGTGGGCTGCCGTACGACGTCGTTCGGACGTCCGCGGGCCGGCTGCACGAGGCAGGGCTCCTCTCCGTCGTCTCGGGAGCAGCCGCATGAGGATCCTCGTCACCGGCCACCACGGCTACATCGGCTCGGTGCTCGCACCGACGCTTCGGGACGCGGGGCACGACGTCGTCGGCCTCGACGTCTACTACTACCGAGACTGCGATTTCGGCACGGTCACCGAGATCGCGCCGCCCCTGCCGCTCGACGTGAGGGACGTCGTGCCCGCCGAGCTCGAGGGCTTCGACGCGGTGGTGCACCTCGCCGCGCTCTCGAACGACCCGCTCGGCGACCTCGACCCCGGCTGGACCTCCCGGATCAACTTCGAGGGCGCCGTCGCCGTCGCGCGCGCGGCGAGGGAGGCCGGAGTCGAGCGCTTCCTCCTCGCGTCTTCGTGCGCGATGTACGGTGCGACGCCGGGCGACGACCTTCTCGACGAGCACGCGCCGTTACGTCCTCTGACGCGCTACGCGGAGTCGAAGGTCGCCGCCGAGGAGGCGCTCCGCGAGCTGGCCGACGACGGGTTCTCGCCCGTCGCGATGCGCTGCGCGACGGCGTACGGCGTGTCCCCTCGGCTCCGGCTCGACATCGTCCTGAACAACCTGGTGGCATGGGCGTACACGACGGGTGAGATCCGCCTGCAGAGCGACGGGACCTCCTGGCGTCCGCTCGTGCACATCCGCGACGTCTCCCGGGCGGCGCTCGCGCTGCTCGAGGCGCCGTCCGAGCTCGTGCACGGAGAGGCCTTCAACATCGGCTCCGCCGAGCAGAACTACCGCATCGGCGAGCTCGCCGAGATCGTCCACGACCGCTTGCCCGAATGCGACGTCACGTTCGCCGAGGGTGCGCCTACCGACCCGAGGAGCTATCGCGTGGACTTCTCGAAGTTCGCCTCGACGTTCCCGCACTGCCGCTTCGAGTGGTCGGCGGAACGGGGTGCGGACGAGCTCGCACGTGCATACGAGACGGTCGGGCTGACTGTCGAGGACTTCCAGGGGGACCGTTACGTCAGGGTGGGGACCATCAGGCGCCTGCTCGACGCAGGCGTCCTCGACGAGGACCTCCGCTGGATCGGCCTCCTCGAGAGCGCCGCGCCGCGTTAAGCACGCGCTGCGGTCGGTGGCGCTGGCGTTAAGACCCATTCACTTCACAGGTCCGCGTCCGTAGACTCCGCGCGTTTTGCCGGTCCCCCGCCAGCCCGAGCCGTTCCGCTGGGCACGGGCATTTCGGGCGGTCGGGCTGACGACGGTTCTCTTCGCGCTCGTCGCTTCGGGCGTCGCCGCACTCGAGGCCGGTCACGCGTCGAGCGGAGCATCGACGCTACGGGAGACGGCTCCTGCGGCTCCGGCCGGCATCCACGAGATCAAGCACGTCGTGATGATCATGCAGGAGAACCGCTCGTTCGACTCCTACTTCGGCACGTATCCCGGAGCCGACGGCTTCCCGCGGAAGAACGGCCGGATCGCGATCTGCGTCCCGGATCCGCTCGCGCACCGCTGCGTCAAGCCGTTCCACGATCCGCACGACCGGAACGTCGGCGGCCCCCATGGGCCGATGGACGCGATCAGAGACATCGACGGCGGGAAGATGGACGGATTCATCCGCGTGGCCGTCGGCGGCAAGATCAAGCGCTGTCAGCAACCGGGCGCCACCAACCCTGACTGCACCGGAGGCCCTCCCGCCGACCTGATGGGCTACCACGACGCCCGCGAGATCCCGAACTACTGGGCGTACGCGCACCAGTTCGTCCTGCAGGACCACATGTTCGAGCCCAACTACGGCTGGAGCCTGCCTGCGCATCTCTTCGCCGTCTCCGGCTGGTCCGCGAAGTGCACGAGCGGCACGGATCCGAAGACGTGTACGAGCAACCTCGAAGGGCCTGGGAACGGGCCGGAGTCCACCCGCAAGTCCCACCTCCACGGCCCGCTCTACGCCTGGACCGACCTGACCTATCTGCTCCATCGCCGCCACGTGAGCTGGGCGTACTACATCGCGAAGGGCTGGCAGCCGGACTGCGAGAATGGCTACACACTGCTGTGCCGACCAGGTCTCCAGCGTCCCGGGACGCCCAGCATCTGGAACCCGCTGCCGGACTTCGCGACGGTTCGTGGGGACGGCCAGCTCGGGAACGTCCAGAGCGTGTCGAGGTTCTTCACTGCCGCACGGGCGGGGCGGCTACCGGCTGTGACGTGGGTCGAGCCCGACTGGAAGCACAGCGACCACCCGCGGGCGCGCATCAGCGTGGGTCAGGCCTGGGTCACGAGCCTCGTGAACGCGGTCATGAGCGGCCCGGACTGGAAGAGCACCGCGATCTTCCTCGCCTGGGACGACTGGGGCGGCTTCTACGACCACGTCGCACCTCCGCGCGTCGACCGAAACGGCTACGGCCTGCGCGTTCCCGCGCTCGTCATCAGCCCCTATGCCAGGCGCGGCTACGTCGATCACCAGGTCCTCTCGTTCGATGCCTACCTCAAGTTCATCGAGGACGACTTCCTCGGAGGAGCCCGCCTCGACCCCAAGACCGACGGACGCCCCGATCCGCGTCCCACCGTCCGTGAGAACGTCCCCGTCCTCGGCAACCTCGTGAAGGACTTCGACTTCTCCCAGGCACCGAGGAAGACGTTCCTGCTCTCGACCTATCCTCGGGACGACACGCTGGAAGGCCCCGTCGGGTGAGTCGCCGGCGCATCCTCCAGACGAGCGCGATCGTGGCCCCCGTTGCTCTTCTCACACTGGTCGCCGTCGCGATGACGAGCAATGCGTCCCCCGCGCGACGCGCATCCGCGGAGGCACCGACGGCTGTCGTCCCGGCCGGCATCCACGAGATCAAGCACGTCGTGATGATCATGCAGGAGAACCGCTCGTTCGACTCCTACTTCGGGACGTATCCCGGAGCCGACGGCTTCCCGCGGAAGAACGGCCGGATCGCAGTCTGTGTCCCGGACCCGATCGCACACCGTTGCGTCGAGCCGTTCCACGACGCGCACCTCCGCAACGAAGGAGGGCCGCACGGCCCGCAGAACGCGCTCCGCGACATCGACGGCGGCAGGATGGACGGCTTCGTCCGGGAAGCGCTAGCGGCCAAGGTCGCGCTCGCGCACGGAACGCGGCTCAAGAAGCGCATCGAGGGCTGCAGGCAGCGCGACACGGTGGGGCCGCGCTGCCAACTCGGCGCTCCCGTGGACGTCATGGGCTACCACGACGCGCGCGACATCCCGAACTATTGGGCGTACGCGCACCAGTTCGTCCTGCAGGACCACATGTTCGAGCCCAACTACGGCTGGAGCCTGCCGGCGCACCTCTTCCAGGTGTCCGCGTGGTCGGCGAAGTGCGCGCGTCCGAGGGACCCGATGAGCTGCACGAACGACCTCTCCGATCCTCCCGAGGGTCCGGCGTCCATGCGCAAGCTCTTTCCGAAGGGGCCGCTGTACGGCTGGACCGACCTCACGTACCTGCTCCACCGCCACCACGTGAGCTGGGGCTACTACCTCGTGCCCGGGGCGCAGCCGGACTGCGACGACGGGGCGAGGCTGAAGTGCGACCCGGGGCCTCTCAAGATCGGAACGCCGAGCATCTGGAACCCGCTGCCGGAGTTCACGACGGTCCGGCAGGACCATCAGCTCGGGAACATCCAGCCGGTCACCGATTTCGCCGCCGCCGCCCGCACCGGCTCGCTGCCCGCCGTCTCGTGGATCGTCCCGGACTTCCGTCACAGCGAGCACCCGGGGTCCCTGATCTCGCACGGTCAGGCCTGGGTCACGAGCCTCGTGAACGCGGTCATGAGCGGCCCGGACTGGAAGAGCACCGCGATCTTCCTCGCCTGGGACGACTGGGGCGGCTTCTACGACCATGTCGCACCTCCGCGCGTCGACCGAAACGGCTACGGCCTGCGCGTTCCCGCGCTCGTCATCAGCCCCTATGCCAGGCGCGGCTACGTCGATCACCAGGTCCTCTCCTTCGATGCCTACCTCAAGTTCATCGAGGACGACTTCCTCGGAGGAGCCCGCCTCGACCCCAAGACCGACGGACGTCCCGATCCGCGTCCCACCGTCCGTGAGAACGTCCCCGTCCTCGGCAACCTCGTGAAGGACTTCGACTTCTCGAGGCCTCCGCGCGCGCCGTACCGGCTCGTCCCGTCGCCTGCGCCCGGGCAGCGGGCGAAGCTGCTCGTGACTCGACCGCAGCCGTAGCAGGACGCGACGGGAGGGCCGTGAGGCGCGCTCGTCGCCTTGCCCCGGACGGGAGAGCGGGGTCGAGCTCCGCGGAGCTCCAGCGCCGGTGCCGGTGGGACGAATGCCGCGGGGACCAGGAGAGCGGTGCTGCTAGCGTGATCGCGAGCCACCGTGTCGATGCCTGCGCGCTACCTCCTGTTGGCACAGGTCGGGTTCTTCCTCTCGCTCGCCGTCTGCGCCGTCGTCGAGCCCGCAGGGCTCGACGACAACCACGGGTGGAGCTTCTACGAAGGACGGCGGGAGACGGTCGTGCCGTACGCACTCGGGATCCTCTGCGCGATCGTCCTGATCCTGTACGCGTCGGCGCTCGTCGAGCGTTCGGCCGCCTCACCGCCGGGACTTGCGTCGGGGCTCAGGCTGCTCGCGTTCTTCCTCTTCGTCGACCTGGCGACGCCCGACACGGTCTCGAGCGTCTTCTACTGGGCGCACGACCTCGCGAGTACCCTGCTCTTCCTCTACCAGCTCGGGTTCGCGATCTGGCTCGTCCGGTCCGTATGGAGGACACGCGCCGGCGCGGTCCTCGTCGGCGCGCAGTTCGTCGGCGGGCTCGTCGCGATGTTCTCGCAGCTCCAGCTGATCCCGCTCCTCGGCCCCGGAATCCTCGTCTTCCAGGTGAGCTTCGGCGCTCTTCTCGTCTGCTCCATCGCGCGGCTGGCGATCCAGGTCGAGGCGCACGAGCAGGTCGACGGAATCGCGCCGGCCGTGAACTGAGCGTCAGGTCGCTTCCTCGTCCAACGCCGCCAGGCGGCTCTCGAGGAGCCGGCGCTCGGGCTCCGCGTGGACGAGCTCGAGCGCGCGCGAATAGGCCGCGCGCGACTCGCCGACGCGGCCCAGGCGTCGCAGGAGCTCCGCCCGCGTCGAGTGGAGGTAGTGGTAGCGGTCGAGGTCGAGATCGTCCGTCAGCGCGAGCCCGGCTTCGGCATCTCCCGCTTCCGCGACGGCGATCGCGTGGTTGAGCTCGACGACGTCCGACTGCGTGAGACGAGCGAGCTCTCCGTAGAGCGCCGTGAGCCGGCTCCAGTCCTGGGGGTGGTCGAGGTGTAACGACGCGATCTCGGCCTGCAGGGCATAGGCGCCGCGGCCGCCGAGCGCGCGTGCGCCAGCGAGCTCGGTGCGTCCCGCCGCGATCTCCTCGGCGTCCCAGAGCACGCGGTCCTGCTCCTCCAGCAGGACGATGGCGCCATCGGCGAAGCGTGCGTCGCGCCGCGCGTCGTTCAGGAGCATGAGCGCCAGGAGCCCGTGCACCTCGGGCTCGTCGGGCATGAGCTCGGCGAGCGCGCGTCCGAGCCGGATGGCTTCGCCGGCCAGCTCGTTCCTGCCGCCGTACCCCTCGTTGAAGATCAAGTACACCACCGCGAGGACTGCGCTCAGGCGATCCGGGAGCAGCTGGGGCGGGGGTATGCGGAATGGGATGCCTGCGGTCTTGATCTTCCGCTTCGCGCGGACGAGCCGCTTCGCCATCGTCTCGTCGGGGACGAGGAAGGCGCGCGCGATCTCCTCCGTCGTGAGACCCCCGAGCGTGCGGAGCGTCAGCGCGACCTGCGCGTCGAGTGCGAGCGCGGGGTGGCAGCAGGTGAAGACGAGCTCCAACCGCTCGTCCGGGATCGTCGTCTCGTCCGTCTCGGGCATCCCGTCCACCCCGGCGTCCGCTGCCTCGAGCAGGCGGGTCTTCGCGGCGAGCGTGCGCTCCCGGCGGATGCGGTCGATCGCCCGGTTGCGCGCGGTGGCGACGAGCCAGGCGCGCGGGTTGTCGGGCTCACCGTCCAGGGGCCAGCGCTCGGCGGCGATCGCGAACGCCTCCTGGGCGGCCTCCTCGGCGAGGTCGAAGTCGCCGAGGAAGCCGACCATGCTTGCGAGGACGCGGCCCCATTCGTCGCGGAAGACCCGCTCGAGGATCGCTAACCCTTCTTGAGCGGGCGGATCTCGATCGCGCCGCCCAGCCGGGCTGCCGGGATCCGCCCAGCGAGCTCGATCGCGGCGTCGAGGTTCTCGGCCTCGAAGAAGAGGTAGCCGCCGAGCGCCTCCTTCACCGCCACGAACGGGCCGTCGGTCGTCAGCGTGGCGCCGTTCTCCACGCGGACCGTGGTCGCCGTCTCCGGGGACTCCATCCACACGCCCGGGGTCACGCCCTCGGTCTGGTTGATGGCCTGATAGCCGGCGTAGATCGCCTGCTGCTCGTCCTGCGGGAGGCTCTCGAAGTCGGGCGACTCGCCGTGGTGGATCAACAGCATGTACTTCATCGTGCGCTCCTTTCGGTGGGCGTTGTCTCCTCGAAGACGAACGACGACCGGACGAGAGGACACGAGCGACGTCTCGTGGGATGCACCCGCTCGCCTGTTCGGGGTTTGTTAGCAGCCGGGTGAGGCGCGGGGCTCGGGGGTATCCAGACACGGGATCGACAGCCGCGCCGTCACCTCCCCGCTCGAGCAGGAGCTTCCGCGCGCAGCCGGCGCGGGCGGTGTCCGCGTGCTCGCGTTCCGACTGCGGACACCGGTGCTCGTCGTCACCGCGTGCGTCCTCGGCTCGGCTACGCTCGCAGGCTACTACGCGGTGCAGGCGACCTCGTGGGCCGTGATGACGGACGAGCTCCAGGTGGCGCGGCTCGCGACGAGCGTCGCCCAGGGCCTGTCGCCGATCCCCGAGATCCACGGGCGGTATTACGGAGCCCTGGGCCAGCTCTACCCGCTCCTCTTGGCGCCGTTCTACGGCAGCACGAGCGCCCCGGCGGCGCAGACTGCGGCGCATGCGCTGAACGCGCTCCTGCTCGCGAGCGCCGCCGTGCCCGCATACCTCCTCGCGCGGTCGGTCGCCGCTTCCCGCGGCGCCGGCTACGTCGCCTCCGCGCTCGTCGCGTTCACGCCGTGGCTGGCCCTCGCGTCGACGATCCTGACCGAGAACGTCGCCTACCCCGCGTTCACGTGGGCCGTGTATCTCTGTCATCGGGCGCTCGCGTCGCCGAGCCGCGGCCGGGACGTGGCCGCGCTCGCCGGATTGATGCTCGCCTTCTTCGCACGGACGCAGCTGCTCGCGCTCGCACTCGCGTTCCCGGTCGCGCTCGTCGTCCACGAGGCGACGTTCGCGCTCGCGAAGCGGGACGGCTCGGTGCGGGCGGCGACCGCGCTTCGCACGGGGGTGGTGCGAGCCGTCGCGAGGCACCGCGTGCTCGTCGGGGCTTACGTCGTCGGGCTCCTCGGCTGCGTCGCGCTCGCCGCGACCGGGTCCCTCGGTGCTCTCGTGGGGAACTACTCGACCCCGTTTCACGGCGACCTGGTGCCGAGCGGGTTCTGGCACGCGGCTGCCGCGCACCTCGACCAGGTCGCGGTGGGTGCCGGGATCGTTCCGCTCGCGCTCGCTGCGTCGTGGGCGTTCACGTCCTTCGTTCGGCCCGAACGAAAGGAGGCGCATGCGTTCGCGGCGCTGCTCCTCGTCGTCGTCCCGCTCCTCACCCTCGAGGTGACCTCGTTCGACCTCCGCTTCACCCCGGAGGAGTTCATCCAGGACCGCTACCTCTTCTATCTCGTCCCGCTCCTCGCGGTCGGGAGCGCCTCCTGGCTCGCGCAGCGAACCGAGAGGACGCTCCGGTCGATGAGCCTCCTGACGGCCGGAGGCATGGTCGCGCTGCTGCTCTCGGTCGCGATCTACGACGACCACACGATCATCTTCTGGGCCTCGCCGGCGGCGGCGTTCCACCCGGCGATCGCGGGCACGGCAGGCGTCCTCCGGGTGTCCGGGGGCGTCTTCCTCCCGCTCGCCGCGCTGCTCCTCGTGGTCGTCCTCGCGGCCGCGGCGTGGCTCGCTCCGCGGGTGACGATGGTCGTCGCCGCGGTCACGGTCGCTGCGTTCGGCGCGTTCCAGGCCGGCTACGTGCTCCACCGCTATGCGGAGCCGGTGATGACGCGCCCCGCATCGGCGCCGACGCGCGACTGGATCGACCGTGCGCTCGGCGAGACGCACTCGGTTGCGCTCGTGCCGAGCCCCCGGGACTCCCCGGCGCCGTGGTGGGAGGCGGAGCTCTGGAACAAGGACGTCGATCGCGTCCTGCGAGTCGGCTCCGGAACCACCTTCTCACCGTTCCCCGCGGATCGGGTCACGGTCGACTACCGGCAAGGGCGTCTCCGCGGGCCGGCGCCGAGCACGGACCTCGTCGTCTCCGACGACGAGACGCGGTTCCACCTGCTCGGGGCGAGGACGATCGTCGATGCCGGCCCGGTTCGCCTGGTCGAAGTGCGGCGGCCGTACCGCCTGAGCTGGGCGACGCGTGGTCTCACTCCCGACGGCTGGACGCGCCCGCTCGGGCTGGCCGCGGTGCGGCTGTACGGCAGCGGGGATCCCGTCCAACGCGCGGTCGTCCTGACGCTCGCCGCCCCACTCTCCGCCCGAAGACCGGTCGATGTCTACGTTCGGAGCGGAGACCAGCTCGTGCAAGGATCGGTCGATCCGGGCGGAGCCCGTCCTCCGATCCGGATGATCGTCTGCGTTCCGGCCCACGGTTTCGTGGACGTCACGATGGTCACGAGCGGGGACGCCCGGATCGCGGACGGTCGCCACGTCGGCGTGCATCTCGATCGGCTGAGGGTCCTCGGTGCGGGCAGCTGCGACGCTCCGACGGGGTTCACCGCGGGGTGAGCGCCGGAGGGTGGGATGAGCCCCGTCGGTACGCGATAGCCTCAGTCCGCGCATGATCATCCGCACGCTGGTCGTCGTGCTGCTCGCCGCCATGCTCTCGGCCGCCTTCGGTGTCGGCGGGGGATCGGGAGACAGCGGTGTGCACGTCTCTCGGCTCGGTCGGAGCGTCGAGGCGGAGACGAACGCGGCCCGGACTCGGGATCTTCCCGGAACCACGAGCGCGGGCCGGAGCCGGGTCCGGCCGCGATACTCGGCCGATCCATCGGGTCGGCCGATGCCCCGTGGGAACTTGCCGGGGTGGCGGCAGATCTTCGCGGACAACTTCGCGAAGCAGCGCGTGCCGCTCGCAGCGCGATGCGGCGACCCACGCGGATTCCCACATGGGTCGTCGAGGTGGTCGGCATATCCCTATCCGTGGAAGGGCACTCCCTCGTGGGGGATCTACTGTCCCGAGCGCACGACCTCGATCCACAACGGTCTGATGGACATCTGGCTGCACAGCGAGTCCGTCGGGGGCACGATGCTCCATTTGATCGACGCGGTTGTGCCGAAGATCGTCGGCTATCCGAAGTCGAACGGTCAGATCTACGGCAGGTACGTGGTGCGCTACTACCAGCCCACGTCCTTCGGCATGTTCCACGTCTCCTGGCTGCTCTGGCCCGACAGCGAAGTCTGGCCGCGCGACGGAGAGATCGACTTCCCCGAAGGGGACACCGACAGCACCATCTCCGCCTTCATGCACCTGCGGGATGCGACCTCCAACACGGAGCAACATGCGTTCTCGACAGGGATCCCGATCCATGGCAAGTGGCACACGGCGGCGATCGAATGGCTGCCGAACCGGGTCACCTTCATGCTCGACGGCAAGGCCGTGGGCACGACGGACGACCAGGCGCGGATCCCGAATGCGTCGATGCATTTCGTCATCCAGAACAACGGGAGCTACGGCGTCACGCCCGACGACAGCAGCCAAGGTCACATCTACGTCGACTGGGTCACGATCTACGCACGCGCCGGCGCGTCGTAGACGGATCTCCTCGACCGACTCCGCTCCGTCTGGGGACCGACCCGGTCCTGATCGGCGGCGGGGACCGGGGAGAGCTGAGGGTCCGCGCCGTACCGCGGTTCGTGGGAATACGCGGACGGCGGAGAAAGCGGAGCGGGAGGGATTCGAACCCCCGGGCCCGTTGTGCACGGACCGGCTGCTTTCAAGGCAGCTGCAATCAGCCAGACTCTGCCACCGCTCCGAGCACGTCCACATCGCGCATCGTTATCGACCGGCGCTTAGCGAGGCATTCTTCGATCAGGTGGTCGATGCCTCCTCCGTCGAGGACGTAGAGCCAATCGTAGGCGTGTCTTCCGTCGTCCGCTCCACCGCCTGCCCCGAGGAGCTCGATGGGTCCTTCGGAGATCGACCCGACGGTCGCTCGCGAACGTGCGCTGGACCCGCGTCGGACCGGTCATCGTCGACGATGACGCCGTGGGCGGGGCAGCCCGGTCAGCGGCGGATCTCGGCCGGAGCACCGTGGCGCGCGAGGACCTCCGGGACGCCGCCCTGGAAGTTCTCGAGGATCGCGAGCAGCGCGCGGTCGGTCACCATCGTCCCGTTGAGCGTGTGCGGATGCTCGAGCCCGCCGCCCTCGGTGCGATACCGGATGCCGAGTCGGCGGGACTGGAAGTCGGTCGTGTTCGAGCACGACGTGAGCTCGCGATAGCGCTCCTGGAACGGGAACCAACCTTCGAGGTCGTACTTCTTCGCGGCGGGCGCACCGAGGTCGCCGGCGGCGACGTTCATCACCCGGTACGGAATCCCGAGCGCCTGCAGGAAGCGCTCCTCGAGGTCGAGCAGCCGCTCGTGCTCGTCCCACGACTCGTCGGGGAACGTGAACACGAACATCTCCACCTTGTTGAACTGGTGTACGCGGAACATCCCGCGCGTGTCCTTCCCTGCGGCTCCTGCCTCCCGCCTGAAGTTGGTCGAGAATCCGGTGTACCGGAGCGGCAGCTCGCCCCGCTCGAGGATCTCCCCCATGTGCAGCGACGCGAGCGCGACCTCGGACGTCCCCGTCAGGTAGAGAGCGTCCGCCTCGAGGGCGTAGATGTTCGCCCGGTCGGTGGGGAAGAACCCGCTGCCGTACATCGCCTCCTCGCGGACGAGCACGGGGGGGATGACGGGCGTGAAGCCCGCCTGCACGAGGTGGTCGAGGGCACAGGAGTAGAGCGCCATCGCCACGCGTGCGGCGTCTCCGATGACGTAACCGAAGCGTGACCCGGAGACGCGGGCGGCGCGCTCCATGTCGAAGCGGCCGACCTCCGTGTGCTCCCGAGCCACCTCGAGCACGGGCGGCTCGCCCCACCGGTGAAGCTCCTCGGCGTCGTCCTCGGTCTCGCCGTCGGGTGCGGATTCGTGGGGCGGGTTCGGGACGAGCGCGAGCGCCGCGTCGCGCTCGGACTCGGCCGACGCGAGCTCCTCCTCGACGGCCTTGAGCTCGGCCTTGACGGCTTGCAGCTCCTCGAGCTGCTCGGGCGTCGGCTTCCCCTTGAGCTTCGTCCTCGAGCGGAGATCGTCGACCTTCGGGATCAGCTCGCGCCAGCGCTCGTCGGCGGCGAGGAGCGCGTCGAAGTCCGCGGCCGCGTCCTTGCGCGCCAGGGCTGCGCGGTATGCGCTCGGGTCGGCGCGGGCGGCCTTGAGGTCGATCACGCAGGGAGTCTAGAAAGGCGGACGCGGAGACCGCCCGCGGCGTCGGCTACTTGCCGGCGATCGAGGAGACGTACGCCGAGACGTCGGCGATCTGCTGCGGCGTCAGCGTGTCCTTGAACGGCGGCATCGCGCCCCCGCCGTTGATCACCTGCTGCTGCACCGCGGCGAACGACGGCTTGAGGTCGTCGAGGTTCGGCCCGACCGTGCCGGTCGCGCCCGCGTCGCTCAGGGTGTGACAGCCTCCGCAGCCCGACGACCCGGTGAAGACGGCCTTGCCGGCAGTCGCATTGCCCTGGGGCGTCCCCGTCCCCGTCGTCCCTGTCCCCGTCGTCCCCGTCCCCGTTCCGGTCGTGGACGTGGTCGTCGTCGAGACGCTGCCCTGGACGGTCGTGGGAGTGGGCGTCGCCTCCTCCTCACCGCCGCAGCCGGCGACCGCGATCCCGAGCCCGAACGCCGAGACGAGAGCCGCAACCGCGAAGATCCTCCGGCGCATCCCGGCGATCCTACACGCCCCCCGACGGGGCGAAACACGCCAACCGTCGGCTCGGAAACGCGACGGGGCCGCCCGTTGCGGCCCCCGTCCAGGTCGAGCGCAGCGCCGGGTCAGGCAGCCGCGAGCCTGCGCCTGAGACCCTTCAGCTTGAACGCGAAGAAGAGCTCGGTGATCCCGCGCGCGAGCGCGAGGATCCCGACATAGGCGACGAGCAGGATCGCCTTCGAGCGGAAGTCGCCCGCGACCCAGAACGCGAGCAGGATCTCGACGAT
This sequence comes from uncultured Actinomycetes bacterium, assembly GCA_963708265.1. Lineage (GTDB taxonomy): Bacteria > Actinomycetota > Thermoleophilia > Gaiellales > Gaiellaceae > GMQP-bins7. Next base: position 177,357 of record CAVPSC010000004.1, read on the forward strand.
GCCGAGCACGAGCTGGAGCCACCAGAGCTCGAACTGGCCCCTCGTCACGAACGCGACGGTCAGGTCGTAGATCCCCTTTACGAGCAGGAAGAGGCCGACGAGCATCGCCAGCGTCTGGAACGTGTCGTACGGATGGATGAGGGCGTAGATGCCGGCGACGACGAAGAGCACTCCGAGCAGTCCGTGCACCCACTTCCAGCCCGTGGTCGAGAGCGGGATGACCATGAACTCGTTGACGCCGATCACGATCGCCACGACGCCGAAGAGGTACGAGATCGCCGCTACCGACGCGTAGTCCCACTGGAAGACGATGAGGGAGAAGACGAGCCATGCGATCCCCGTGACGAGGAAGATCCACCAGCGATCGGCGGCCTCCTCGAGCACCTCGCGCTCGTCGAACATCGTGTCCATGGTCGATCCTCCTTCCTTGGCTACCGGTCGTTCCGCCGGGCGGGATTCGCGCAGCGGAGCCGGATTCCTGCCCACGCCTTGCCCAGCAGGCCCACGATCGGCGAGGATTCCGGCGATGATCGTCGAGCGGAGCATGCATCCCTCCTGGCTCTCGAACGCCTATCTCCTCGCCGACGAGGGCTCGGGAGTCGCGGTGTTCGTCGACAGTGGCGCGCCCCTCGAGCCGCTCACGGAGGTCGTCGAGCGCGACGGGCTGAAGCCCACTCACCTCCTCGTGACGCACGGTCATGCCGACCACGTGGCCGGGAACGACGAGCTGGTGCGCAGGTATGGGGTCGAGATCACGACCGGGTCGGTCGTGACCGGCGAGCTGCGGATCGAGTCGCTCGCGACGCCGGGTCACTCCGACGACGGCGTCTCGTTCGTCGTGGGCGAGGAGCTGTGCTTCACGGGCGACACGCTCTTTCGCGACTCGGTCGGGGGCGGGTCCGTCGACGCGGTGCGCTCCTCGGTGATGGACGTGCTCATGGCCCTCCCGCCCGGCGTCCGCGTCCTTCCGGGGCACACCGACGAGACGACGATCGGGCGGGAGTGGGACGAGAACCCCTTCGTCCGCTTCTGGCGCGGGCTCGACCCCGAGGACGGCCGCGCCTGCCGCGTCGGGGGCGACCCTGCCACGATCGTGGTCTGGTCGCCGGACTACGACGGCAAGGGCAAGGCCCTGGTGCGCCTGGACGACGGCTCCGAGGCGATCGTCGGCGCCTCTCGCATCGAGCTCTGAGCTCGCATCACATACCCTTAGGGGGTATACTGGGCGGGTGCCCGCGACGGCGTCACCCGCTGCGAAGGAGATCCGGCTCGACGTCGAGGGGATGACGTGCGCATCGTGCGTTCGGCGTGTCGAGCGCTCGCTCAACGACCTCGAGGGCGTCGACGCCACGGTCAACTACGCGACCGAGAGGGCGACCGTCCGGTGCGGCGAGTCCGTCGGAGTGGACGAGCTCGTCGCGGCCGTACAGGCAGCCGGCTACCACGCTCACCCGGTCGACGACGCCGGCGGTCACCACCACCACGAGGAGCCGCTCGACGTCCTGCGACGGCGACTTGCCGTCGCCGTCGCCTTGACCGCTCCCGTCGCCGCGTTCGCGATGATCCCGCCGCTCCGCTTCACGGGCTGGGAGTGGGTCGCGCTCGTGCTGTCCACGCCAGTTGTGTTCTGGAGCGGCGCCGGCTTCCACCGGGTCGCGTTCCAGGCAGCTCGCCATCTGACCGCGACCATGGACACCCTGATCTCGCTCGGCACGCTTGCCGCGTATACGTGGTCGCTCGTCGTCCTCGTCAGCGGTCTGGACGAGGACACCTACTTCGAGGTCGCCGCCGTGATCACGACGCTGATCCTCTTCGGGCGCTATCTCGAGGCGCTTGCGAAGCGCCGCTCGGGCGACGCGATCCGCGCGTTGCTCGAACGCGGCGCCAAGGAGGCGCGCGTGCTGCGCGAGGGGTCCGAGGTCCAGATCGCCGTCGAGGACCTGCGCGTCGGCGACCTGATGGTCGTCCGGCCGGGGGAGAAGATCCCGACGGACGGCGTCGTCGTCGAGGGAGCATCGGCTGTCGACCAGTCGTTGCTGACGGGAGAGCCGGTACCGGTGGAGGTCGAGCCGGGCGCGGAGATCGCCGGAGCGACGATCAACACCTACGGTCGGCTCGTCGTCCGCGCGACGAAGGTCGGCTCGGAGACCGCGCTCGCCCAGATCGGACGACTCGTCGAGGCGGCGCAGTCCGGGAAGGCTCCGGTGCAGCGGCTGGCCGATCGCGTGTCGGAGGTGTTCGTCCCGATCGTGATCGTGCTCTCGCTGCTCACACTCATCGGCTGGCTCGCATTCGACGGATCGGCTGCGGAGGCCTTCACCGCCGCCGTCGCCGTCCTGATCATCGCGTGCCCGTGCGCGCTCGGCCTCGCGACCCCGACCGCGATCATGGTCGGCACGGGCCGCGGCGCACAGCTCGGGATCGTCGTCAAGGGGCCTGAGGTCCTGGAGCAGACGCGACGAATCGGGACGATCGTCCTCGACAAGACCGGGACCGTCACCGAGGGGAAGATCGAGCTCGTCGACGTCCTGCCGTTGGACGGCGCCGCTCGGGCGGAGATCCTCCGGTTCGGCGGTGCCCTCGAAGCCGCCTCGGAGCATCCGATCGCGCGGGCTGTCTCGGACGCCGCACGACTCGAGCTCGGCGAGCTTCCACCCGTAACCGAGTTCCGGAACGTCCCCGGGACCGGCGTGCACGGGGTCGTCGAGGGTCACGCGGTGGAGGTCGGCAGGAGCGACGGCGCGATCACGGTCGCGTGGGACGGAGCCGCCCGCGGGACGCTGACGGTTCGCGACACGCTCAAGCCGACGAGCCGCGAGGCGGTCGCAGGGCTCGAGCGGCTCGGCCTCGAGCCGATCCTCCTCACGGGCGACGGCCGGGAGGAGGCGGAGCGCGTCGCGCGGGAGGTCGGCATCCACCGTGTCGTCGCGGAGGTCCGTCCCGAGGACAAGGTGGCCGAGGTGAGGAGACTGCAGGAACACGGCGCGGTCGTCGCGATGGTCGGGGACGGTGTCAACGACGCGCCGGCGCTCGCGCAGGCCGATCTCGGGCTCGCGATCGGGACCGGCACCGACGTCGCGATCGAGGCGTCCGATCTCACGCTCGTGTCGGGCGATCTCCGCTCCGCCGTGGACGCGATCGCGCTTGCACGGAGGACGCTCGGGACGATCAAGGGGAACCTCTTCTGGGCGTTCGCGTACAACGTCGCCGCGATCCCGCTCGCCGTCGCCGGGCTCCTGAACCCGATGATCGCCGCGTTCGCGATGGCCGGTTCGAGCCTCTTCGTGGTGACGAATTCGCTCCGGCTCCGCCGCTTTCGAAGCCTGCGAGAGGAGGCGATTCGATGAGTGACACGGAGACTGGCGTCCGTGGCTACGTCGAGGACAAGGAAGCCCTCGTCCGCCGCCTCCATCGGATCGAGGGACAGGTGCGCGGGATCGAGCGGATGCTCGAGGAGGATCGCTACTGCATCGACGTGCTCACGCAGATCGCCGCCGTGTCGACCGCCCTCGAGAGCGTCGCGTTCCGCATCCTCGACGACCACGTCAACCACTGCGTCGCGGGCGCGCTCGCGTCGGGCGACTCCGAGGACGCCGCGCAGAAGAGCGCGGAGCTCCTCGAGGCCGTGCACCGCTTCGCGCGGACGCGCTAGCTCGACTCGGTCGCGAGGCCGCGGGCGACGAGCACCGTGCCGGCGCTGGCGCCGAGGACGCGCCCGACGCCGTTCACCTCACGATGCAGGCGTCCCGCGCGTTTACCCGCTGATGGCGCGCGCCAACGTCACGCTCGTCTTGGTGATCGCCGTCTGGGCGGGCTCGTTCTCCGTGATCAAGACGCTCCTCGATCACGGCTTCGCGCCGGGCGACATCGCTGTGCTCCGCTATGCGATCGCCGCTCCGGGATTCGCGCTCATCCTCCTGCGTGCGCGCGGGCTGCAGGGCCTGACGCGTTCGGACGCGCTGCGCGTGGCCGCGGCCGGCCTGTGCGTCGTGGTCGGATACCACATCGCGCTGAACGTGGGCGAGAGCCACACGACGTCCGGCGTCGCCGCGCTGGTCGTCGCGCTCGCGCCGGCGATGACGCTCGTGCTCGCCGTCCTCCTCGGGCTCGACCGACTCGTCCCGAGGCGCGCGCTCGGTCTTGCCGTCGCCTTCGTCGGCGTGGCGATCGTCATCGCGCTCGGCACCGGCGAGAGCCTCTCGTTCGACAGCGTGAGAGGACCGCTGATCGTGTTGGTGGCGCCTCTGTCGTTCGCGCTCTACAACGTCGTCCTCGAGCCGCTCCTCGGCCGTCACGATCTCCTCGCCCTCACAGCGGCTTCGAGCCTCGTGGGGACGATCGCGCTCCTTCCGTTCGTCCGCGGCTCGACGGTCGACGAGGTGACGGGGATCTCGGTGGGGGACGCGCTCCTGATCCTCTATCTCGGCGTGCTCGCGACGCTCGTCGGCTACATCGGCTGGAACTACGGCCTGCGCGGCCTCGGGCCGACGCGCGCCGTCGTGTACACGTACGCGAACCCGCCGCTCGCGCTCGTCATCGGGGCGCTCGCCCTGGGCGAGCAGCTGACGGCGTGGCTCGTCCTGGGCGCCGTGCTCGTCGTCGGGGGCATCGTCATGGCGCAGGGCACGACCCTCGCGGCGCTCGCGCGGGCAGCGGGTAGCGTCCGCGCGTGGCCGAGCGCACGCTCACGACGCGCGACCTGAACCGCGCACTCCTCGCCCGGCAGCTCCTGCTCGAGCGCGTTCGGCTGCCGATTCCACGCGTCCTCGAGCGGATGGGCACGCTCCAGGCGCAGTACGCACCGTCCATGTACATCGGGCTCTGGTCGCGAATCGAGGGCTTCGAGCGCGCTCATCTCGACCGTGCGATCGAGCAGCGGAGGGTTGTCCAGGGGACGCTCATGCGCTCGACCATCCATCTCGTCTCGAAGGCCGACTACTGGCCGCTCGCGGTCGCGATCCGCGAGAGCAGACGGGAGTGGTGGCTGCGGGCGCACAAGCCGCGGCCCGATCCCCGGAAGCTCGCTGCGGCCGCGGCGCGGCTCGGGAAGCGGCTCGCCGGCGGTGCGCTCGAGCGATCCGAGATCGACGCGGTCGTGCGCGGCGGCGGCCCAGTGTGGGTCAACGGAGTCGGGCTCTGGCTCGATCTCCTTCGCGTGCCGCCGTCGGGAACCTGGCAGCGACGTCGCGCCGACGTGTACGCCGCAGCGGAGGACTGGATCGGCCTGGAGGACGTCATGCTCGACGATGCTCTCGAGCATCTCGTCCGGCGCTACCTCGTCGGCTTCGGGCCGGCGACGCGGGCGGAGATCGCATCCTGGGCCGGAGTTCCGCCACGCGTGCTCGATCCCGCACTCGAGCGGATCGCGCTCCGCCGCTTCCGTGCCGAGGACGGCGACGAGCTCCTCGATCTCCCGCGTGCGCCGCTGCCCGCTCGAGACACGCCGGCGCCTGTGCGCTTCCTCCCGGTGTGGGACGCGACGTTGCTCGCGCACGCCCGCCGCGCCGGGATCCTTTCGGAGGAGCATCGCCCGCTCGTGTTCAACACGAAGACGCCGCACTCGTTCCCGACGTTCCTCGTCCACGGTACGGTCGCGGGCACGTGGCGCCACGAGACGGGGCAGATCGAGGTCATGCCGTTCGACCGTCTCACGAAGTCGGTCGAACGTGAGCTGCGCGCCGAGTCCGAGCGGTTGCTGCGTCTCTTCGACTAGCGTGCCGCGACGTCCGTCGGTCGTATGAGTCAGGCGGAGACCGACTCGACATCGTGGGCTGCGCGTCCGCGGCGCGGCGCACGCCCGTTCTCCCGTGCGCTCGCGCGCTCGACGAGCAGCAGGTGGAGGAGCGCCTGCTGCGTCGGCAGGCGGTTCGCCGTCTGCTCCCACACGGCCGACCGCGGGCCGTCGAGCACGTCGCCCGCGATCTCCTCGCCGCGGTGCGCGGGCAGGCAGTGGAGCGCGATCGCGTCGTTGCGGGCACACGAGAGGAGCGCCGCGTCGAGCCGGTACGGGGCGAGGTCGGACAGGCGCACGTCGCGATCCGCGTCCTGGCCCATCGATACCCACGTGTCCGTGTAGACGGCGTGAGCGCCGGCGACCGCCGCGACCGGATCTTCGAGGATCTCGACCGTTCCACCGATCGAGCGCGCCCGGGCGACGACGTCCGGGTGCGGCCCGTAACCGCTCGGCGACGCGACCCTGATGTGCACTCCAGCGAGTGCGCTCGCCTCCACGAGCGAGTGCGCGACGTTGTTGCCGTCGCCGACGTATGCGAGCTCCAAGCCGTCGAGGCGCCCGAACCGCTCCTCGAGCGTGAGCAGGTCCGCGAGCGCCTGGCAGGGGTGATGCTCGTCGGTCAGCGCGTTCACGACCGGGACGCTCGCGGCGGCCGCGAGTTCCTCGAGCGTCCGCTGCTCGAAGGTCCTGACGACGATCGCCGACACGTAGCCCGAGAGGACGCGGGCCGTGTCCGCGAGCGACTCCCCTCGTCCGAGCTGGAGCTCCTCGGGGCGGAGCTCGAGCGGGAGCATCCCCAGCCTCCAAGCGGCAGCCGCGAACGACGTCCGCGTACGGGTGGACGGCTTGTCGAAGAGGAGCGCGAGCGTCTCGCCGTGAAGCGATCGCCGCCAGCCGTTCGGCGTCGCCTTCATCGCCGTGGCCAGGTCCAGGAGTCGCCGCAACTCCGCCGGCTCCAGGTCCGACACGCGGAGGAGGCCCCGACCGTCGGCTTCCACGTCATGCATGATACGCATACAGTAGGCATAATACTCCTCGATGCGCACGGCGATCCTCGGAGCGTCCGGATACACGGGGCAGGAGACCCTCGATCGTGTCCTCGCACACCCCTCGCTCGAGGTCGTCGCGCTCGGCTCGGATTCGCTTGCGGGAGAGCCGGCGGCCGCACTGGACGTGCGCCTGGAGGGCGACCTGCCGTCGTTCACGACCAACGACGAGGCCCTCGCCGGCGCTGCCGACCTGGTCTTCGTCTGCCTCGGGCACGAGACCGCGGCGGAGCTCGAGCCTCGGCCAGAGGCGATCGTCGTCGATCTCTCCGGCGCGCACCGCCTGGAGGCAGCGGCGTACCCGGAGTGGTACGGGTGGGAGCACCCTCGAGCCGCCTCGCTCGCTCGCTGGGAGTACGGCTTGCCCGAGCTCTGGCCGCCGACAGGCTCACTCGTCGCGAACCCCGGCTGCTATGCGACGGCGGCGCTCCTGGCCCTCGGGCCGATCGTCGATGCCATAGATTCGACCAACGTCGTCGTCGACGCGAAGTCGGGGGTCTCCGGCGCGGGCCGGAGCCCGTCCGCGAGCTCACACGCGGGGTTCGTCCTCGAGAACCTGTCTCCGTACCAGGTCGGGACGCACCGCCACGCGCCGGAGATCGAGCGCGCGCTCGGGTTCCCGGTCTGCTTCGTGCCCCATCTGCTGCCGATCCGGCGTGGGCTTCTCGTCACCTGCTACGTCCGCGTGACCGACGACACCGTCCGCGAGCGGCTGGAGGACGCTTATCGGGAGAGCGCAGTCGTCCGGATCTTGCCGCCGGGTACGGCGCCCGAGCTGTCCCGCGTGCAGGGAACCGATGCGGCCGAGATCGGGCTCTTCTCCGACCGGGCGACCGGCATGACGATCGTCGTCTGCGCACTCGACAACCTCGGGAAGGGAGCAGCCGGTCAGGCGGTCCAGAACGCGAACCTCGTCCTCGGCTTCGGCGAGACCGCCGGGCTGCGCCTGAGCGGGGTGCTCGTATGAGCGTCACCGCCGCGCGCGGCTTCGTCGCCTCCGGCGTCCACTGCGGCATCCGGTGCGCCGCGCTCGATCTCGCGCTCGTCCGCTCGACGATCCGCGCGACCGGGACGGCATTGTTCACCGCGAACCGGGTGCAGGCGGCTCCTGTCGTCGTCTCACGGGAGCATCTCGAGCTCGCGGAGCCTCAGGCGGTCGTCGTCAACTCCGGCTGCGCGAACGCGGTGACGGGGGCGGGTGGAGAGCTCGACGCACGCGCAGCCGCAGCCGCGGCCGCCCGCCTCCTCGGCGTCGCAGGCGAGGAGGTCCTCGTTCTCTCGACGGGCGTGATCGGCGAGCGCCTGCCCCTCGACAAGCTCCTGCGTGGCCTCGGCGCCGCCGCACGAGCTCTCCGCTGCGGGGGCGGCGCTCGGGCCGCGCAGGCGATCCTCACCACCGACACGCACACGAAGGAGGCGTGTGTGTCGAGCGCCGGCTTCGTCGTCGGCGGGATGGCCAAGGGCTCGGGAATGATCCATCCGAACCTGGCGACGATGCTCGCCGTCGTCACGACGGACTACCCGCTCGAGCCGGGCGAGGCGGTCGGCTTCCTGCGGCCCGCGGTCGACGAGAGCTTCAACGCGATCTCCGTCGACGGGGAGTGCTCGACGAACGACACGGTGGTGCTGCTCGCGAACGGCGCGAGCGAGGTCGAGCGGTGTACCGAGCGCGATGCGGCGTTCGCCGAGGCGTTGCGCGCGGTCTGCGCCGACCTCTCCGCGCAGATCGTCGTGGACGGCGAGGGCGCGACGGTGCTCGCCGACATCGAGGTGCGGGGGGCGGCGAGTGCGGCCGAAGCGAAGGCGATCGCGTGTCGGATCGCGACCTCGCCGCTCGTCAAGACCGCGCTCTTCGGGCACGACGCGAACTGGGGTCGCATCCTCGCCGCCGCCGGGTCGGCGCCGTTCGATGGCGGCTACGCCCGACTCGATCCCGCGCGGGTGTCGCTCGACCTCGACGGCATGCGCGTCCTCGACGCCGGGACCCCCCAGGGGGTCGAGCCGGAGCTCGAGGGAGCGACCTGCGCGATCTCGCTCGACCTCGGGCTCGGGGACGGGGCAGCCCGGTACCTGACGAGCGACCTCTCCTACGACTACGTCCGGATCAACGCGGAGTACCGATCGTGAGTCGCCTCGTCGTCAAGGTCGGCGGCGCGGTCGCGTTCTCGGCGACCGCGGAGATCCTCGGCCTCGCGGCCGCGGGCCACGAAGTCGTCGTCGTCCACGGCGCCGGCCCGCAGATCTCCGCGGCGCTGGCGCGGGAGGGAATCGAGGCGACGTTCTCCGGCGGCCGGAGGGTGACGAGCGTCGCCGCGCTCCAGCTCGTGCGCCGGACGCTCGCAACGGTGAACGCCGGGCTCTGCGTCGCTCTCGGCCCGACCGCGCTCGGGCTGATGGGGGACGAGATCGGGCTCGAGGCGAGGCGTGTAGCGGCGCTCGGCCGGGTCGGAACGCCGCTCCCCACTCGTCCGTCTGCGATCGAGATCGCGCTCGGCGACCTCCGCCTCCCCGTCGTCGCGCCGCTAGCGGCGGGGCCGCTGAACGTCAACGCGGACGAGATGGCGGGCGCGCTCGCCGCCGGTCTCGAGGCCGACCGCATCCTCTTTCTCACGGACGTCCCGGGCTTGCTGCTCGAAGGCATGGTCGTTCCGCGCATCGACGCCGACGATGCAGAGGACTTGCTCGAACGGGGACTCCTCGAGGGCGGCATCCTCCCGAAGCTCCGCGCGGCGGTCACCGCCGCGCGGCTCGGCGTCCGGGCCGAGATCGGCGAGACGGCGGTGGTCGCGTAACCGTCGTTGCCGCCCACACGATCCTGCCGACGTACCTGCGACAGGACGTCACCTTCGTCCGCGGCGAGGGCTCCTGGCTCGTCGACCACGAGGGCCGGCGCTACCTGGACCTCGTCGCCGGGATCGCGGTCGTGAGCCTGGGGCATTGCCATCCCGCGCCGCTGTCGGCGGCACAGGCGCAGCTCGAACGGCTCTGGCATGTCTCGAACCTCTACTGGACCGAGCCGATGCGAGAGCTCGCGGACCGCCTGTCGGCGCGTTTCGGAGGCGCGAGTGCGTTCTTCTGCAACTCCGGCGCGGAGGCGGTCGAGGCTGCGCTCAAGTGGGCGCGGAAGGCGACGGGGCGGACCGAGATCGTCGCCCTCGAGGGCTCGTTCCACGGGCGGACGCTCGGTGCCCTGTCCGTGACCGGGCAGCCGGCGAAGCGCGCTGCCTTCGAGCCGCTCGTGCCCGGCGCTCGCTTCGTGCCCCGTGACGACGCGGCCGCGCTGGCCGAGGCCGTCGGAGACGACACGGCGGCGATCCTGTTCGAGCCGGTCCAGGGCGAGGGCGGAATCCACCCGCTCGAGCCCGATTTCGTCCGGGCGGCACGGATGCTGGCCGACGAGCGTGGTGCACTGCTCGTCGTGGACGAGGTGCAGACCGGCGTTGGCCGCACGGGCACGTTCTTCGCCTTCGAGCAACTCGGCGTCCGTCCCGACGCGGTAACGCTCGCCAAGGGCCTCGCAAATGGTCTCCCGATCGGCTGTCTCCTCGTGTCCGACGAGTCGCCGACGGGCTTTGAGCCGGGCGATCATGCGAGTACGTTCGGAGGGAACCCGGCCGCATGCGCCGCTGCGTGCGCGGTCGTGGAGACCATCGACGACGCGCTCCTGGCGCGGGTGCGCGCGTCAGGGGAGAGACTCGCTCGCGGTCTCCGGGCGCTCCCCTCCGTCACGGACGTCCGTGGACGCGCTCTGCTCATCGGGGTGGACGTCGACCGGCCCGCGGCGGAGGTCGTGTCGGCCGCGCTCGAGCGCGGGCTCCTCGTGGGCGCGGCCGGGGAGCGGACGCTGCGCATCTCTCCGCCGCTCACGATCGCCGCAAACGAGGTCGAGCAGGCGCTGGCGGTCCTCGAAGACGTGCTCCCGTGAACAAGTTCGAGCGGCAGGGAGCGATCCTGCGCCTGGTCGCCGAGCGCGAGCTCGCGACGCAGGCCGAGGTCGCGGACGCACTTCGCGAGGAAGGGATCGATGCCGTGCAGACGACGGTCTCGAGAGACATCGCGCAGCTCGGGCTGGTGAAGGTTCGCAACCGCGACGCGAAGCTCGTGTACGCGCTCCCCGGCGCCGACGACCTCACGCGGATGTCCGACCTCGCGGCGGCGCTCCGCCGTTGGACCGTCTCGCTCACCGCGACCGGGCCGCTCGTCGTCATCCAGACTCCGTCCGGCTACGCGAACGCGCTCGCGCAGCAGATCGACGCCGCCCGGCTCCCCGACATCGCCGGCACGGTCGCCGGCGACAACACGATCTTCGTCGCGGCGCGCGAGGACATGTCCGGCTCGGAGCTTGCCGAGGCGTTCCGCCACCATCTCGAGGGCGACACCTAGGACGAGCCGAACGCCTCGGTGAGCTTCTCGCGCGGAGTGCCGCCCGCACCGTACGTCGACGTCCCCTCGAGCTTGAGCTCCTCGGCGCCGGAGACGAGCGCGCCGTAGGCGACAGATGCCAGGAGGCCGCCCGTCGACACGCGACGGACACCGACCGACGCGAGCTCTCCGACGCTCGGCCCGTCGGGGAGCGCGAGCACGTTGACGGGCACCTCGACCGCCTCGACGACCTCTCGCACGTCCTCGAGATCGCGGAGGCCCGGTGCGTAGACGACGTCCGCGCCCGCGTCCCGGTACGCGACGAGGCGCGCGATCGTGTCGTCGAGGTCGTCGACGCCTCGGATCGAGTTCTCGCAGCGGCCGGTCAGCACGAGCGGGTCGTCGCGCGCATGCGCCGCCTGGGCCGCGACCGCCACTCGCGCGGCGGCTACCTCGAGATCGTCGATGCGGTCCGTCGCCGGGTCGTAGTCCTCGACCGAGAACCCCGCCGCTCCGGCACCTGCGAGCAGCGCGACCGTCTCGGCGACGCCTCCCGGGTCGTCCGGGTAGCAGCGCTCGCTGTCGACGTTGAGCGGAAGCGCGGTCGACTCCGCGAGGAGTCGGACGTGCGAGACGAGCTCGTCGCGGGTGACCTGCTGGTCGAGCTTGCCGAGGGACCATGCATAACCGGCGCTCGTGGTCGCGAGCGCCTCGAAGCCGGCGGCCGCGAGCAGCCGTGCCGAGCCCACGTCCCATGGGTTCGGCATGACGAAGATCTGCTCCCGGGCGTGCAGCTCGCGGAAGCGGGAGCGGCGCTCGGCTGCCGTCATCGACGGTCGGACGTCAGCTCGGCTGCGGGACGATCCGGATGTACGGCTTCGGCTCCTCCCACTCGCCGAAGATCTCCTTCGCCTCGTCGTTCGAGACCGAGCCGGCGATGATGACCTTGTCTCCCTGCTGCCAGTTCACGGGCGTCGAGACCTTGTGCGCGGCCGTGAGCTGGAGCGAGTCGATGACGCGGAGCACCTCGTCGAAGTTGCGGCCGGTCGTCATCGGATACACGAGGACGAGCTTGACCTTCTTGTCGGGGCCGATCACGAAGACGTTGCGCACCGTCTGGTTGTCCGCGGCCGTGCGGTCGGACGCTTCGCCCTCGACGTGTCCGGGGAGCATCCCGTAGAGCTGCGACACGGTGAAGTCCGCGTCCCCGATGATCGGGTAGTTGGGCGCCACGCCCTGCGTCTCCTCGATGTCCTTCGCCCACCCCGTGTGGTCGCCCGTCGAGTCGACGGAGAGCCCGATGATCTTCACGCCGCGGCGGTCGAACTCGGGCTTGATCTTCGCCATGTACCCGAGCTCGGTCGTGCACACGGGCGTGAAGTCCTTCGGATGCGAGAAGAGCACGGCCCACGAGTCGCCCATCCAGTCATGGAAGTCGATCGGTCCCTCCGTGGTCTCAGCGTGGAAATCCGGAGCCGGGTCATTGATGTGGAGCGCCATCGAGTCCTCCCTGTGAGAGATACTGCCTGCCGACTGCGGGGCAGCCCGAACGGGAAAGCTCGTTCTTCATATCAGACGCGCTTCGGCTCGCGCCGCTTTCACTCCGCAGCCCGATGAAGCCCCAGACGGAGCGATCGGGCCGCCCGGAGTCCGGGCCTTGAGGGTTGAGTTACACGTCTTTGGTGGAGCTAGCCGGGCTCGAACCGGCGACCTCCTGGGTGCGATCTGCCCTGATTCTCGTGACCGGGCGCGGCTGCGGCATCGTTGGGTGATCTGGGGTGATCTCAGTTCTGCCCGGTCCGCTCACATTGGTAGCACCTGTGGTAGCACGACGCCCGCCTGATCAGGCAACACGGCCGCCCCTCCCACCGCCGATGCAGTAGCGCAAGTCGGCCTGGGGCATGCAGATCAGATCGATCGCACTGGCCTGGGTTGGTGTTTAGCTGCGGATGCGACCAGGGCGAAGCGGGCGGGCATGCGCACTCACCTTTTCGAGCGCTCGTGTGAGCGCCTTGATGTCGGCCTCGGTGAGGTGGTGCGAGAAGTGCTGCTCGATCCCGTCTCGGTGGTGGCCGCGGGCCTCTTCCATCGTCTCGGTGCCCTTCGCGGTCAGGACGACGAGAATCGAGCGGCGGTCGTCTGCGGGGCGGACACGCACGAACGAGCCCTGCCTCCTCCATGCGATCGATGACGCGGGTGAAGCCACTCTTGCTGTAGAGGATCCGTTCTGCGAGCTCGTTCATGCGGATGCCACCGGGCGATTCCTCGAGGTGGACGAGGACGTCGTACCAGCGCTGCGGGATCCCCACGGCCTGCTCGAGCTCGGTGTCGAGCACGTCCCCCAGCGCAAGCGCGCTCTCGAAGAAGAGGCGCCAGCAGCGGAGTCGCTCGGGCGAGGGGCTTGACAAGGTTCGTTCCATCTGAGATAGTCCTCTCTGCAACTGTTCTAGTATAGACAGTTGTAGAGCATATCACCGGCGAGGAAAGGAGTGGGCAATGAGCACCATCTCAGCGCAGCGAGCAGAAGCTCGGGTACGGGCTCGAGGAGAACGAGGGCGAGGCGATCTGGCTCCTCGGCATGTTGCAAACGATCAAGATCGGCCGCGACGACACGGCCGGCGAGTACGGGCTGGTTGAGGTCGTCGTGCCCGAGAGCGTGGGCCCTCCCTGGCACGTTCATGCCGAGGAGGACGAGTGGTTCTACGTCCTCGAGGGCGCTCTCACCGTCTGGGTCGCCGACACCCGGCTCTCCTTGAAGGCCGGCGGTTTCGCGTTCGGCCCCAAAGGGGTGCCGCACACCTTCTACGCCGAGGCAGGCGGAGCGAAAGCGCTGGTCGGCTTCGCGCCGATGCAGTTCGAGGGATTCCAGCGCGAAGTCGGTGAGCCCGCTCCCGAGCGCGTCCTCCCCCCGCCGATGGAAGGCCCGCCGGACATGGCGAGGCTCGCGGCGATCGCCCTGCGAAACGGGTTCGAGATCCTCGGCCCTCCAGGCCCGCCTCCCGGCCACTGACCACCACCCCCAGCCGCGCGCGCCCGCTCACACATCGGCGGGCCGAGACAGGAGATCAACATGACGACCCTCCCCTACACCGTTCTCGCACCAGACGAAGGGCTCCGGCTCCAGTCCGGCCCTGGCCGTGACCTCATCTTCAAGGTCACCGGCGAAGATACCGGTGGCGCCTTCGACTACTTCATCGTCGAGGTGGCGCCCAAGGGCGGCCCGCCGCTGCACGTCCACCACAAGCAGGAGGAGACGATCCACGCTCTGAAGGGCCGCTACAAGGTCCAGATCGGTGACGAGACGTTCTCCATCGAGGAGGGCGGCTTCGCGTATCTCCCCTCGGGTGTCCCGCACGCGTTCCTCAACCTGACGGACGACACTGGCGAGATCGTCGTGGTCTACACACCCGGCGGCGGCCACAGGTTCTACGAGGAGCTGGGCCCGCTGGCACGGAACGGGACACCGAACCGCGAGGCGGTCGCCGCGGTCTTCGAGAAGTACGAGATGACGCTGCTCGGACCGCCGCTCAGCGACGACTGAACGCCATAACCAGCCTGATCGCTCCACCCGGGACAGATAAGAACCCGCCGTTTCCAGCGGGTTCTGCCATGGAGCTAGCCGGGCTCGAACCGGCGACCTCCTGGGTGCGATCCAGGCGCTCTCCCAACTGAGCTATAGCCCCGCGGGAGCAGGATTGTACCGGGGAAGAGGTGGCGATCCGCGTCGACGGGGCTACGGGAAGCCGAAGCGCTGGCCGGGCTCGGTCGGCACGTGCGACGGAGGCGTCGGCGCCTTGCACACCGTCGCGGCCGGCTCGTCCTGTTTGGGGATCAGCCTCGGCTTGTCCTGTGCGTGCGGGATGGCGGCGCCCCCGATCAGGATCCCGAGGACGAGGAGCCAGAGCGCTGCGGTGACTCTGGCCCAGAGCGGGTAGGGGCGAGAGTCCCGCGCCGGCGGCGCGGGACTCGGGACACCGGGCGGAGGGCCGAGGCGCCGGCGCGGCGCGGCGACCGGGTACGACAGGGCGGCGCGGGCCCGTGCGCCGAGCTCGGGATCGACGAGCGCGAGCTCGGGGCTGATCGTCTCGAACGTCACGCGACGCATTCTGGCTGACCGTCCGGAGCGCTCGCAGATGGAGACACCGCTGCCAAGCGTCACGAGTGCGCGCCGAGCTGTCCACACCGCCGCACAACCAAGCGGGTTGCAGCGCTCCTGTCGTTTCCGGACGTCTGTTCGCGGGCGCGAGCCGCGACTACACCCATCCGCGACAGCGATGGAAGGAGGGTGCGTGTACGCACGCATGATCGGAATCGGGCTCGCGAGTGCGGTGGCGGTGGCCGCGAGCGCATTTGCGGGAGCGTCGTCGCCGACGGCGCACGCGCAGGGCACGATCGTGGCCTGCCAGAAGAAGAGCGGTGGCTTCGTCCGCGTGGTGCGGGCCGCGTCGCAGTGCAGGAAGACGGAGAAGGTGCTCACCTGGAACACCGAAGGGCCAGCCGGACCGAAGGGTGCCGACGGGGCGACCGGCCCGCCCGGGCTCGTCGGCCCCACAGGCCCGGCGGGTCTTCCCGGAGCACAGGGGCTTCCGGGTCCGCAGGGAGAGCCGGGCGTGAAGGGGCTTACGGGACCGGCGGGATCCCAGGGGCCTGCAGGACCTCAAGGTCCTGCGGGACCTCAAGGTGCTCCAGGTTCGGGAGGCGCGACGCTTGCCGCGCTCGAAGGCACCGCCTGCACGCGCTCGGACGCCTCGGATGGGACGGTCGACCTCGTGACGACGTCGGCGAACGTCGTCGAGATCCACTGCGAGAGCGGGGGATCGCCTCCGCCGCCGCCTCCCGCCTCGTCGCTCGTGATCAACGAGATCGACTACGACCAGGTCGGCGCGGACTCGAACGGCTACGTCGAGCTGAAGAACACAGGCGCGTCGTCCGCGTCGCTCGACGGGATCGCGCTCGTCCTCGTCAACGGAGGCGACGGAACCGAGTACGCGCGCGCGTCCTTGACGGGCTCCCTGGCAGCAGGTGCCTTCCTGAAGGTCGACATCGAGGCGCAGAACGGCGCACCGGACGGCGTCGCGCTCGTCGACACGGCGTCCGGCGCTCTGCTCGACGCCCTCTCGTACGAGGGCGCGATCACGGCCGCCCAGATCGACGGGAACACGTACGACCTCGTCGAGGGGACGGTGCTGCCCGACACGGTCGCCGACTCGAACACCGTCGACGGCTCCCTCTCACGCATCCCGGACGGTCAGGATACGAACGATGCTGCCTCCGATTGGGTGCTCAGCACGACCAAGACGCCCGGGGCAGCGAACGTCGCAACGTCCTAGCGCCTAGCGCGCTCCTGCTCCCGGCGGCTTGCGTCGGGAGCGGGAGCGCTCGCGCTCGGCGAGACGATCCTCGAGCTCGGCGAGCTCTTGCGCGAGATCCCGGTAGCTCCGCCAACGCTCAGCCGAAAGGCGCCCGTCGGCGAGCGCCTCCTGGATCGCGCAGCCCGGCTCGGACTCGTGGCGGCAGTCCCGGAATCGGCACTGCGACTCGAGCTCGACGATGTCGGGGAAGGCGTCGTCGAGGCCCTCGTCGGCGAGCCAGAGATGCACCTCGCGCATCCCGGGGTTGTCCACGAGGAGGCCTCCGCTCTCGAGCACGACGAGCTGCCGTCGGGTCGTCGTGTGGCGCCCTGTGCCGTCGGCGCGGAGCCCTCCGGTCGCGAGGAGATCCTCCCCGACGAGCGCGTTCACGAGCGTGGACTTCCCGACCCCGGAGGGGCCGACGAGCGCACCCGTGGCTCCTGCACCGAGCTGGGCGCGAACGGCGTCGAGCCCGAGCCCGCTGCGGGCCGACACGACGACGACCGGCACTTCGCGTCCGAGTGCCTCGAGCTCCGCCGTGACCGACTCCGCGTCCGGCTCGAGGTCCGCCTTCGTGAGCAGGATCACGGGGCGCGCGCCGCTCTCCCAGGCGAGTGTGAGGTAGCGCTCGAGCAGGCGCGGGTCGACTTCGTCGGCGAGCGACGCGACGACGAAGACGACGTCGACGTTCGCCGCCACGACCTGCTCTCGCGCCACGACGTCCGCCGAGGGATCCTGCGCTGCTCGCCGC
This sequence comes from uncultured Actinomycetes bacterium, assembly GCA_963708265.1. Classification (GTDB taxonomy): domain Bacteria; phylum Actinomycetota; class Thermoleophilia; order Gaiellales; family Gaiellaceae; genus GMQP-bins7. Next base: position 194,601 of record CAVPSC010000004.1, read on the forward strand.
GAGAACCTCGTCCGGCGCTCGAGGACAGCCTGGATCGTCGTTCGCCCGTCGCTCGCCTGCTCGACCGCCACCCAGTCGCCGACGACGGGGAGCTCGGCGGGCGACGCGGCCTCGTGGCGCAGCCGCCCGGAGACGTGCGCCCGGGCCTCGCCTTCGGCCGTGAGCACGTCGTACGCCCCCCGATGCTGGATCGCGACGCGTGCCGGGGCGAGGCCGTCCGCCCGCAGCGGCTCGAGCTCCTGCTCGCGACGAGCGTCCCAGCCCAGCGTCTCGAGGTCGATCACACGGTCGTCCGCGCTTCTGCAGCGAGCGCATGCTCAAGCGCATCGCCGAGCTCGCTCGTGGCGGAACGCGAAGCCCGCGTCGAGGAGCCGGGCAGGGAGCGCGCGCTGGCCCTGGAGGAGAGCGGCGTCGCCCATCTCGCCGAAGAGCGTTCGGATCGCGACCGCGGGCACCGGGAGGAGCGCCGGTCGCCGTAGCGCGTGACCGAGCGCGGACGCGAAGCGGCTGTTCGTCACGGGGTTCGGCGACGTGAGGTCGATCGGCCCGGCGAGGTCGTCTCGCTCGAGCACGAACCGGTACGCGGCGACGAGGTCCTCGAGTCCGATCCAGCTCCACCACTGCTTCCCGCTCCCGATGCGTCCGCCGACCCCGAGCCTGAACGGCGTGAGCATGCGGGCGAGCGCGCCCTCTTCACGCGCGAGGACGATCCCCTGGCGGAAGTTGACGACGCGGACCCCGGCTGTCCGGGCCGGCTCGGCGGCCGACTCCCAGGCCTTGCCGACGTCGGCGAGGAAGCCGTCCCCGAGTTCGGACTCCTCCGTAAGGATCTCGTCGCCGCGGTCGCCGTAGATGCCGACTCCGCCCGCACAGACGAGGACGCCCGGCCGGGGATCGAGGCCGGCGATCGTTTGCGCGAGGAGGCTCGTGCTGTCGACCCGCGAGTCGAGGATCTCCTCCTTCCCCACCGCCGTCCAGCGGCGTCCGATGTTCGCCCCGCTCAGGTTGACGACGCCATCCATGCCCGCGAGGTGCGTCGGGTCGAGCGAGCCGGCGGACGGGTCCCAGCGGATCTCGCCCGGCCGCTCCGGTGACCGTCGCACGAGGGTCACGACCTCGTGTCCCGCCGACTCGAGGGCGGGCACGAGGGCGGAGCCGATGAGGCCGGAGGCGCCGCTGATCGCGATCTTCACCCGCCCGATTTTCGCACGACGCTCCAGGCGGCGCTCCTTGCAGCGGAGTGACCATCCGACGATGATCGCGGCATCGGGCAGAAACACGAGAAGAAGAACCTCCGCGCTCCCGAGGAGTCGATCGTGCTTCCGGGCATCCGTGAGGACATGGTCGAGATCGGAGGGCTCACCGTCGCTCGCTCGGTGTCCGACCCGGGCTGGCGCTGGTCCGAGCACACGAAGCCTCTCGTCGGAGGCGAGTGGTGCGAGGCTCGCCACATCGGTGTCGTCCTCTCGGGCTCCTGGGGTGTGGTCCTGCGGGACGGCACGACGGTCGAGTTCGGCGCCGACGACGTCTACGACGTCCCTCCGGGACACGACGGGTATACGATCGGGGACGAGCCGTGCGTCCTCGTCGAGTGGTCCGGGATGCGGGCCCTCGCGGGCGCGCGCGGGGAGTTCCACGATCGCGTGCTCGCGACTCTGCTCTTCACCGACATCGTCGAGTCGACCGCGAAGCTCGTCGCGAGTGGTGACACGGCCTGGCGCGACGCAATCGCTGTGCACTACTCGGCAGTGCGGGCCGACCTCGAGCGATTCAACGGACACGAGATCGACCGCGCGGGAGACGGCGTCTTCGCGAGGTTCGACGCCCCTGCACGCGCGCTTCGCTGCGCGGCTGCGATCCGGACCGGTGCCGAGGCGCGAGGGCTGCACGTGCGCTGCGGCGTGCACGCTGGCGAGGTCGCTCTCGCAGGCGATCAGGTGCGCGGGGTCGCCGTCCACGAAGCGGCGCGGATCATGGCGCTCGCGGCGCCTGGGGAGATACTGGTCTCCGAGACGACGCGTGCGCTCGTCCAGGGTCTCGGCCTCGCCTTCGAGGACCGTGGCGAGCACGAGCTCAAGGGTCTGCCCGAGCCGAGGCGGCTCTACGCCTACGTCGAGGCGTAGGGCTCCTAGACGGGCCGCGCGCCGCGTGGACGCCAGAGCACGGCGAGTGCTCCGGCGACCTCGGCGGCGAGGCTGAGCGCGCCGATCACGAGAAGCCACAGTCGAAAGTGCCGCATGGCGGCTACATCGGACGCACGACGCGTGCCCTTGAGATCCAGGGCGAGACTCAGGCGGGCGGACGCAGGACGGCGAACGGGTCAGTCACCTCGAGTTGATGCGAGCGAAAGCGGAACATCTCGGCCGGCCTTCCGCCCGCCGGCCCGTGGGCGCGACGTCGTCCCGTGGGCTCGATCGCTCCCCGGCGCACGAGGACGCGCTTCAGGTTCGTCGCCGAGACGTCGTAGCCGAGGGCCGCCTCGTAGATCTCGCTGAGCTCGGCGAGGGTGAACGTCGGCGGCGCCAGGGCGAAGGCGATGTTCGAGTACGAGAGCTTTCCGCGAAGCCGCTCGCGGCCCGCGTACGCGATCGCACCGTGGTCGAACGCGGTGGGCGGAAGCGCGTCCACCGACTGCCAGCGCGTGTCGGGCGGCACGCTCGGGTCGATCCCGAGGGGAACGAGGCCGAGGTAGGCGGTGGCGAGCTCCCAGCGCTCCGGATGACGTCCCGGGTCGCTCCAGGTGCCGAGCTGCTCGAGGTGGGCGACGTCGCGCAGGTCGACCTTGGTGGCGAGGTGGCGAAGGATCGACTCCTCGAGCGTCTCCCGCGGACCGAGCGTTCCGCCCGGGAGCGACCAGGCGCCCCTGAACGGCTCGCGTGCCCGCTCCCAGAGAAGCACCTGCAGCGATCGCGCTCGAACCTGGAACACGACGGCGAGAGCGGTGTGCGCCGGGTGATCGGTGTTTGTCGTGGTAGACTGCGCCATGAGGTTATCGACTGATAGGCGAAAACTAGCATGACCTTCGCACGGGCGACACCCCAGGCTGACGATCTCGACCTCCTCGTCGTCGGGAGCGGTGTCGCCGGCCTGTTCGCGGCGCTCTGCGCCGCTGCGGAGGGCGAGGTCCTGGTTCTCAGCAAGGGGCCGCTCCTCGCATCGACGAGCTCGCTCGCCCAGGGCGGCATCGCGGCGGCGATGGGCGAGGACGACTCACCCGCTTTGCACGCCGCCGACACGCTCACCGCGGGACGCGGGCTTTCCCGGACGAGCGCGGTCACCGTCCTCACGGACGAGGCGCCCGCCCGGATCCGCGACCTCGTCGATCTCGGCGTGGAGTTCGACGAGGGCCTCGGCCTCGAGGGCGCGCACTCGCGCCGTCGCGTCGTCCATGCCGGAGGCGCCGCGACGGGCGAGCGGGTTGCACAGTGTGCTCGCGGAGCGCGTGTTCGCGCATCCGCGCATCCGCGTCGTCGAGCGCGAGCGCATGCTCGCGCTCGCCACCGCGGGCGACCGCTGCATCGGTGTCGTCACGCAGCGTGGGCTCGTTCCCGCCCGTGCGACGCTGATCGCGACCGGCGGCGCGGCTGCACTCTGGCAGCGGACGACGAATCCGCCGGGTGCTGTCGGAGACGGCATCGCCACGGCGTACCGGGCCGGCGCGGCCGTGGCGGATCTCGAGTTCACCCAGTTCCACCCGACCACGCTCGTCGACTCGTCCGTGCTGCTCTCAGAGGCACTTCGCGGCGAAGGGGCGCTTCTGCTCGACGAGCGTGGCGAGCGATTCACGGACGAGCTCGCTCCACGGGACGTTGTCGCTCGCGAGATCGCAGCGCGCGGAACGGCGCTCCTCGACCTGCGGGCGATCGACCGTGGCCGGTTCCCCGCCCTCATGGGGACGCTCGCCGAGAATGGCTACGACGCGTCGCTCGATCCGATCCCGGTGGCTCCGGCGGCCCACTACACGGTCGGGGGGATCGTCACCGACCTCGACGGCCGGAGCGAGCTCTCGGGTCTCTACGCCGCCGGGGAGTGTGCAGCGACGGGCGTCCACGGCGCGAACCGGCTGGCGTCGAACTCGCTGCTCGAGTGCCTCGTGTTCGGGCGCCGGGCGGCGCTCGCGGCCGCGTCCGAGGGCGCGCTCCCGGCGAGCCTACCCGCCCCTCCGTCTGCGCCCCCGCCGGACACCGTCACACCCGAGCTGCGAAGCGCGCTCTGGGACGACGCCGGCCTCGTGCGCGATGCGGCCGGGCTCGAGCGCCTTCGCGAGCACCCGCATCTCGTGGCGCGCCTCGTCGCGGAAAGCGCGCTCCTGCGCGCGGAGAGCCGCGGCTCCCACTTCCGCGCCGACCGTCCGCTCGAGAGCGCGGACTTCGAGCGTCACGTCGTCCTCCGACAGGGCTCGGCGCCCACGCTCGAGACGTGGCGCTGATGACGGAGACCCTCGAGCGCGCCGTGCTGGCCGCGCTCGCAGAGGACGTCGGAGCAGGCGACGTCACCACCGAGGGCACGGTCGAGGAGAGCGCGGTCGGCACGGCAGAGCTCGTGCTGCGAGAGCCGGGCGTCGTCGCCGGTCTGGGGGCGGCAGAGATCGTCTTCCGGGCGCTCGACGAAGACGTGACCTTCGAAACGCTCGTCGACGAGGGCGACGTCGTCGAGAGTGCGCCCGCAACCGTCGCCGTCGTCTCCGGGCCGCTGCGGGCGATCCTCACCGGCGAGCGGACGGCGCTCAACTTCCTGGCGCGGCTCTCGGGGATCGCGACGCTGACCAGCCGCTACGTCGATGCGGTGGCCGGAAGCGGGGCCGCCATCCTCGACACGCGCAAGACGACGCCCGGTTTGCGCGCGCTCGAGAAGCACGCGGTCGCGCGCGGCGGCGGCCGAAACCATCGTTTCGGGCTCGACGACGGTGTCCTCGTCAAGGACAACCATCTCCGCGCAGCAGGCTCGATCGAGGACGCGGTGACCCGCCTGCGCGGGTCGACCAGCCTTCCGATCGAGGTCGAGTGCGACACGCTCGAACAGGTCTCCGTGGCGGTCGCGGCGGAGGTCGAAGCGATCCTCCTCGACAACATGAGCCTCGACGAGCTGCGGGCGGCCGTCGCACTGGTCGACGGGCGCGTGCGGCTCGAAGCCTCCGGCGGAGTGAATCTCGAGACGGTCCGGGCGATCGCCGAGACCGGCGTCGACGAGATCTCCGTCGGCGCGCTGACCCACTCCGCACGATCCCTCGACGTCTCACTGGAGCTCCGATGACCACTGCAGAGATCGCGACCATGCACGAGGAGATCCGCTCGCTCGCGCGCGAACGCGACGCGGTGATCCTCGCCCACAACTACCAGGTGCCCGAGGTCCAGGACGTCGCGGACTTCGTCGGCGACTCGCTCGGGCTCTCGCGCCAGGCGGCGGCGACCGACATGGACGCGATCGTGTTCTGCGGCGTCCACTTCATGGCGGAGACGGCCTCGATCCTCGCGCCCGAGAAGACCGTCCTCATCCCGGACCTCGACGCCGGCTGCTCGCTCGCCGCGTCGATCACGGCCGACCAGCTCCGCGCGTGGAAGGCGGAGAACCCGGGCGCGGTCGTCGTCTCGTACGTGAACACGACCGCCGAGGTGAAGGCGGAGAGCGACTACTGCTGCACCTCTGGCAACGCGAAGGGCGTCATCGAGTCGATCCCCGAGGACATCGAGATCCTGTTCCTCCCGGACATGTACCTCGGGCTCTGGCTCGAGAAGGTGACCGGTCGCTCGCTCCGGATCTGGATGGGCGAGTGCCACGTGCACGCCGGGATCCGGCCGCGGGACATCGAGCGCTGGCAGGAGGACGCGCCGGACGCCGAGCTCCTCGTCCACCCCGAGTGCGGCTGCGCGAGCCAGTGCATGGCGTTCGGGAACGGGCGGACGCACATCCTCTCGACCGAGGGGATGATCGACTTCGCACGCCGCTCGCCGAAGGAGCGCTTCCTCGTGGCGACCGAGACCGGGATCATCCACCGCCTCTCGAAGGAGGCGCCCGAGAAGCGCTTCGAGGCCGTGTCCGAGAAGGCGATCTGCCGGTACATGAAGATGATCACGCTCGAGAAGCTCCGGGACTCGCTCCGCGACTGGAAGCACGTCGTGACGGTCGAGCCGGAGATCGCGGAGCGCGCACGGGGCGCGATCGACCGCATGGTGTCGATTTCCTAGTCGCCGAGTGGGACGACCCGTCATAAGAACGGTCTAAGAAAGCGCAGCGACGCACGGGCTCAGGCCGTCGCGCGAGCTACCGTGCGCCGATGATCGAGGCGTCCGGGCTGACGAAGAAGTACGGCTCGACACGTGCAGTCGACGATCTGACGTTCGCGGTACGCCCGGGGATCGTGACCGGCTTTCTCGGGCCGAACGGTGCGGGCAAGTCGACGACGATGCGTCTCATCCTCGGTCTCGACGCTCCGACCACGGGCACCGTGACCGTCAACGGCAAGCGCTATCGGGAGTTCCGGGCGCCGTTGCACGAGGTCGGAGCGGTGCTCGAGGCCCGGTCCGTGCACAGCGGGAGGTCCGCCTACGACCATCTGCTGGCGCTTTCGCAGACGCACGGGATCGGCAAGCGCCGCGTGGACGAGCTCATCGACCTCGTGGGGCTGCATGCGGTGGCAAGGAAACGGGCGGGCCAGTTCTCGCTCGGGATGGGACAGCGGCTCGGAATCGCGGCCGCCCTGCTCGGCGACCCCTCCACGTTGCTGCTCGACGAGCCGGTGAACGGGCTCGACCCGGAAGGGATCCACTGGATCCGGAACCTCCTGAAGGGTCTCGCCGCCGAGGGGCGGACGGTGTTCGTATCGTCTCACCTGATGAGCGAGATGGCGCTCACTGCCGACCACCTCATCGTGATCGGACGCGGAAGCCTGATCGCCGACGCGAGCGTCGACGACGTCGTCCGGAGAGCCTCCGGGAATCTCGTTCGCGTTCGGACACAGGAGGCGACGCGACTGGCCGAGCTCTTGGCCGGGCGTGCCGTGTCGGTGACGAGCCCGGAGCCCGACGTGCTCGAGGTGAGAGGCCTCACCTCGGAGCAGATCGCGGAGGTCGCTCTCGAACAGCGAATCCTGGTCGTCGAGCTCACTCCGCTCCAGGCGTCGCTCGAGGAGGCGTTCATGGAGCTCACGCGCGGCGAGGTCGAGTTCGGGGCCGCGGGGGCGACGTCGACGGGGGTCGCGGCATGACCTCGCTGGCGGGTGCGGCCACGACCGTCCCGCGGCTCGAGCGCGTGGGCCGCATCACGCAGGCGCGCGTCGCGCTTTCGGAATGGACGAAGTTCCGGTCGCTGCGGTCGACGCGCTGGGCGCTGCTCGTCGCAGTCGTGCTCACCGTCGGGCTGCCGCTGCTGGTTGCGGTGGTGATCTCCTCCCACTGGAGCCATCTCGGTCCGCTCGAGCAGGCCGACCGCTACCAGCACCGCTTCGACTTCGCGCTCGCGGGAGTGAACGTCGCACAGCTCGCGATCGCCGTCCTCGGCGTGCTCCTGATCACCGGCGAGTACTCGACGGGCATGATCCGCGCGAGCATCACCGCGGTTCCCAAGCGGCTCCCGGTCCTGTGGGCGAAAGCGGCGGTGTTCGCCGCCGTCGTGCTCGTCCTCATGCTCCCGTCGGTCGTTCTCGCGTTCTTCGGAAGCCAGGCGATCTTCCGAAGCCACGGCATCCTGCAGATCGGCTTCACGCACCCGGGGGTGCCGCGGGCGATCCTGGGGAGCGTGATCTACCTCGTCCTCGTCGGCATCTTCGCGCTCGCGGTCGGAGCGATCGTTCGGAGCACCGCGGGCGGCATCGCGACGTTCGCGGCCATCTTCTTCGTCATCCCTCCGCTGCTCCTGCTCCTGCCGTCGGGCTGGGACGACGCCATCTCGCCGTACCTCCCGGACAGCGCCGGCCGGGCCATGTTCGCGCTCACGCGCGACTCCAACAGTCTTGGCCCGTACTGGGGCTTCGCGCTCTTCGCCGGCTACTGCGCCCTTGCGCTGGCCGTCGCCGCGATCCTCCTCGTTCGCCGCGACGCATAGCCCTCGTCCGGGCCGACTCGCGAGCGGAGTGCGATCCGAGCGCGAGGCGAGGCCCTGCGCCGAACGCCGGCCGAACGGTTGCCGCCGCCGCTGCGACCCCGGTCGGGATGGGTTCAGAAGGTGTCGGGTGCGTCTTCGGGAGAGGCCACTCGGCCAACTCGGACAGCGAAAGCGCGCCGTCGCCGGGCCGAGCTCCGAGGGAACGAGCGGGGCTAACCGACGTCTTCGATGATCTTGACGAGCTCGTCGAGTCGATATCCGTGGCGGCGCGCAAATTCCACCAGCTCCTTGGCGCGAGCGATGACCGCGCCTTGCTCGGGCGTCCCGGCGACCGAGATGCCACGGCCGCGCCGGAACTCGAGGAGGCCTTCGTCGCGGAGCACCCGTAGCGCCCGGAGGACGGTGTTCGTGTTGACACCGAGGACGGCGGCGAGGTCCTTCGCGGGAGGAAGCCGCTCGCCCGGCTTCGCCTCGCCGTCGGCGATCGCCCGCCGGATCTCACCGGCGACCTGCTCGTAGAGGTCGGTGGGGTCTCGCCTGTCTATCTTGACATCCAGCATGGTGCTAGTCATAGTAGCTTAACTGTGTCGGGAGTGCAGGCGTGAGCGTCAGCGCACCTCCCGAGGCTCCGCGCCCACCGATCGTCGAGGAGCCTCCGGACGTGGACGTGCAGGAAGCGCTGATCGAGGAGGCGCGACGCCGCACCCGACGGCGTCGAGCGCGGTATGCGTCAGCTGCACTCGGGGTCGGCGTGATCGCGCTCGCCGTCTTTGGCTTCGGCCACCGCGGGGGCGCCGGACGGTCCGGACAGAGCGGAGCGAGTGCGGCACCGTCCGCTCCGGCGCCGACCACACGGCTCCCCGCGCGTGCGAACGGAGTCTTGGCGATCGAAGTTCGCCGGGACGGGGGCTTCAGCAATCCCGACAGCCTGGCTGTCATCAATCCCGACGGCTCTGGACTGCGACCGCTCACGCGCTGCCCAGCCACGCCCGGCGGCTGTTTCTTCGGCACGTATGCGTGGTCGCCGGACGGCAAGCGCTTGGCCTTCCTCGGCGGCCATGCCGGCGGTGTGCTCACGGCGAGCAACGCATTCCTGTTCGTCGTCAACTCCGACGGCACCGGCAGGAGGCGCCTCGCGTGGTGCGGTACCTGCTTCGGCGTGGGGCAAGACGTCTCCTGGTCGCCGGACAGTCGGCGGATCGTGTTTGCGAGCCCGAACGTCCACGTCGTCACTGTGGTCACCGGAGCGGAGCGGCGCCTGGCCGTCTCGGGCGTCAATCCGGTCTGGTCACCCGCCGGGACGAGGATCGCGTTCGGATTCGGGAACGCGCTCTACTCGATCGAACCGGATGGGTCAGGCCTGGCCAAGCTCGCCAGCACGGCTGGAGAAGTCTCAGATCCAGCCTGGTCACCCGACGGGACCAAGATCGCCTTCGACGTAACGGACGACTCAGCGGACGGGATCTACGTCGTCGATGCCGACGGATCGCAGCTCAGGTTGCTCGTCGGAGGCTCGCCGGGAAGCGGGCCTGGTACTCCGTCCTGGTCTCCCCGCGGCGACCACATCCTCTTCTTCAACACACCCAGGAACGCCGGGGGCTTTGCCGCCGAGGTCTGGGTCATGAAGCCCGACGGGAGCGGCCAGAGGCGTCTCTATCACTCGCGCTGCTGTGTCGGCGTCGGGAGCCCCCCGATCTGGTCGCCCGACGGCAAGGCGATCGCGATCGCAATGGTCACCACAACGAGCACGAGCGGGATTTTCAGGAACGGAATCCTCGTCATGGATGCGCAGGGGAAGCACCGACGGAAGTTGCTCGGGAACCCCGACGCGATCGCGTGGCAATCGATCCCGCGAGCTCCGTAGCCGGAGTGCAAGCGTGAGCGTCACGATACCCCCTCGCCGCCCTCGCTCGAGCGATCCCGTCACTCACGACGAGCTCGCGGCGCTCGTAGAGGCGCTGATCGAGGAAGCGCGCCAACGGGCGCGGCGGCGGCGGAGAAGATACGCCGGAGTAGCCCTGCTCATCGCGGCAGGGATCGGCTCCGCCGCCATCGTCTTCGGTGGGAGCGGGGGACCCGCCACCATCTCCGCGCCCGCCGCTGCGCCGGGAGCACCAGGCGGAGCGCAAGCTCCGCGCCCCGCGCTTCGCGTCCGCAACGGCCCGCTGACCGTGATCGACGGCAACGGAATCCTCGCTGTCAGTAGCCACGGGACGAAGCACCCCCTCTTTCGCTGCCGGGAGTACCTGGGTCCCCGCTTCTGCACCATCATCGAGAGCGTCGCCTGGTCACCGACGGGAAACAAGCTCCTCTTTGGCGCGACGACGATCTCGATCGCGAGCCCTTACCAGGGAATGCACGTCCTCGATCTCGCCAGCGGGAAGATGCAGCGGGCGGGGCGCGAAGGGTTCACCCCTGATTGGTCGCGGGACGGGCGGATCGCGCTCGTCGACCCGGCCCGTTTTCCGGTGCCAGTGGGCTGGATCGTCATCAGACGACTCGTCGGTCCGCACGTCAGGGACGAACCGCTCGACACGGGGACGGGTGGATACGACTCGTCGCCCTCCTGGTCACCCGATGGGAAGCAGCTCGTGTTTGCCACCCGCCTGAACGGAGAGCCGACGATCTCGACCATCGACGCCGACGGCTCTCACCGTCGCCTTCTTGCAAGGCACGCCTCCGCGCCCACCTGGTCTCCCGACGGAAGAGTGATCGCCTACGAGTCGGCCTGCGGCGTCAAGTTGATGACCCCGAGCGGTCGTGATGTGACGCCCGGAAGGCACTCGGGCTGCCATAGCCTCGGGATCCGCGGTGTGCCCGTCTGGTCGCCCGACGGCAGGCGGATCGCAATCTCCACACGAATCAGGCAGTTCATGGGGGGCTACGGCATCTACGTCGTGAGTCGGGACGGGAGCGATGGGAGCCTCACAGGCGCGACGAGCTCGAGTGGGCTCGGACTCGGCACGCCGATCGCCTGGCAGCCGATCCCGGGATTGCGGTAACGGGACGATCGCGCACCGTGCCGATCTCATCGGCGACTTGGTCGGCCCTCTGTTCTCGTCGTCTTTCGTTCGGTGAAGAGGAAGGTGACGGTCTCGGTCGGGAGCGCGGCCGTGGATCACGAGAGTGCCGCAGCCCGGGTGCGAATAGCTAGGTTCCGCCTATGGCCGATGTCTCGCAGGCCGAACGGGCGTTCCTCGAGAACCCGTTCGTCGGCGTGGTGACGACCCTCGCGGCGGACGGCTCGCCGCAGTCCACGGTCGTCTGGGTGGACGTCGACGACGAAGGCGTGTCCTTCAACACGGCGTACGGGCGCGTCAAGCCGCGCAACCTCGCTCGCGACCCACGGCTGTCGCTGGTGGTCGTGGACCCCGGGGACGCCTATCGCTGGGTGAAGATCTCCGGCACGGCCACTCTCCTGGACGAGGGAGCGGACGCCCAGATCGACCGCCTCTCGAAGAAGTACACGGGCCGCGACGTCTACGGCTCGCGGCAGCCCGGCGAGCAGCGCGTCAGCGTCCGCGTCACGCCGACGCGCGTCCTGAGCCGCGGTCTCGACTAGTTCGCTTGGCGCAAGGCTGGGCTCTGCGCAGCACGCAGAGGCCGGCCGCGCGAACATCCCTGAAGCGCGGCCGCCATGCGGCCGCGACGCTCCTGTCGAGTCGGCGCACCGGGCTAAGCGGCGCGCACGGAGTGCACGGGCGGGAGGTGCTCCGCAACCGTGAACCACGTTGCGCCCGCGTCACCCGAGCCGAACACCTCGCCGGACGTAGCTCCGAAGTAGAGGCCCATGCTCGGGCCGCCGCCGTCACGACCGAACGCCTGGCGCAGGATCGTGAGGTACGCATCCGACGCCGGGAGCCCGTCACCGCGCGGAGCCCAGGTCTCTCCCGCGTCGCGCGTCTCGTAGACCCGCACGCGGCCCTCGGGCGTCACGCGGTCCAGGTCCGCGGTCAGCGGAATCACGTAGGCGCTGTCGGGATCCTCCGGGTCGACGACGAGCGGGAACCCGAAGTCGGACGGCAGGCCGCTGTCGGTGCCGATGTCGATCCAGCTCTCGCCCGCGTCCTCGGAGCGGTAGACGCCGCCATGGAACTGCATGAAGAGCCGATCGGGCCGCTTCGGTGCGCGATGCACGTTGTGGACGCAGAGCGAGAGCGTGTCCTGGCGCGACTCCTCCGGCACGTAGCGGGGCACGAGGCCGGTGTTTCCGTGACGCCACGTCGTGCCCGCGTCGTCCGAGAGCCACATCCCCACGGCCGAGATCCCGATCGCGAGACGATCCGGGTCGCCGGGCCAGGTGGCGATCGAGTTGACGCACATCCCGCCGGCTCCCGGGGTCCACTCCGGCCTCGTCGGCTGGGCCCACATGCCCTGGTTCAGCTCCCAGTTCATGCCGCTGTCGCGACTCTCGAAGAGCACGCCGGGCGCGCCCCCCAGGTACAGGAGCCCGTCCGCCTCGCCCGGCACGACGGTCCAGATGCGCTCGAGGGTCGTCTCGCCCTCCGGGAGTTCGATTCCCTCGGCCTGCTCCCATTCGCTTGCCGGATCGTCCGTGACGAACAGCTTGGGGCCGTAGAACGGGGACGTCATCGCGGCGAAGTAGCGGCCGCTCCGCGGATCGCGGGTCGCGAAGTCCACGGGCTCCCCGGCGAACCCGCGCGCTGCGATTTCGAACGCGTCGCCGGGTTCGCCGCGCAGGACGAACAGCCCCTTCTTCGTGCCGACCAGTAGCTCTGTCATGAGATCACTCGCCTCCTGAGATCGCCGGAAGGACGTGAACCGTGTCCTCGGGGGAGAGCGTCGTCTCCTCGCTCCCGGTCTCGCGATTCACGAATACGTTGACGTGCCGCCTGATCTTCCCCTGCTCGTCGAGGATCCAGCCGGTGATCTCCGGGTGCTCTCCCTCGAGGGCGCGGAGCACCTCGCTCACCGTCGCGCCGTCGAGCCGGAGCTCGCGCTTTCCGCCCGCCAGCTCCGACAGAGGCGCGCGAAGCCTCACGACCGCCATGGCTCGATCCTAGTTCGCATAGGTATAGGACGACGAACGGGCGTCGAAATCATCGACACCCGTCGCCGAAGCCCGCGCTCGTCAGGAGCCGGGGTCGAGCTCGACGACGCCGTGCGGCGAGCCGAGCTCGGCGAGCTTGTCGAGGAACGGCCGTGCGGGGAAGGCCTCGGGGCCGAGGACCCCGGAGCCGTTCCAGGCGCCCGATTCGAGCAGCTCGAGCGCGACGACCGGGTTGAGCGCGGTCTGCCAGACGACGGCCTGCGACCCGTACTCGCGCATCGACCACTCGTTGTCGACCACGTGGTAGAGGTAGGTCTTCCGCGGCGAGCCGTCCTTCCCGAGCCCCACGACGAGCGTTCCGGCGCACGTCTTCCCCGACATCCGCTCACCGAGTGTCGCCGGGTCGGGAAGCGCCGCGGCCACGACGTCCCTGGGTGCGACCTCGACGCCCTTCACCCGGATCGGCTCCTTCGAGTCGAGCCCGAGCGCGTTCAGCGTCTTCAGCACGGCGATGAACTCGTCGCCGAGCCCGTACTTGAAGGTGACGCGCCGACAGTCGACCCAGCGGGGAACGAGGAGCACCTCCTCGTGCTCGACGTTCACGCACTCGACCGGGCCGATCCCCTCGGGGAAGTCGAACATCTCGGGCTCCGAGAACGGCGCGGTCGTGAACCAGCCGCGGTCGCGCTCCCAGATCACGGGCGGGTTGAGGCACTCCTCGATCGTCGTCCAGATCGAGAACGTCGGCGCGAAGTCGTAGCCCTCGACAACGAGGTTCGCGCCGTCGCGAACGCCGACCTCGGCGATCTCGGAGAAGAGCTCGTCGGCGGCATGGCGTGCGAAGACGTCGGCCGCGCCCGGCTCGATCCCGATCCCGACGAGCGCGAGCAGCCCCTTCTCCTCCCAGGCCGCGGCTCGCTCGAACTGGTAGTCGCCGAGCTTGACGCCCGTCTCCTCGTACGGGGTCGTCGGGTGGGGCTCGGAGAGCGTCATGGCCATGTCGAGGTAGGTGACGCCGGCCTCGAAGCAGGCGTCGAAGATCGGGACGTTGAACACGGGGTCGACGGCGTTCAGGACCGCATCCGCGTCCGTCTCGCGGATGAGGCGGACGACGTCGTCCTTGCTCCTCGCGTCGACCGCGTGCGCGCTGAAGCGGCCGTCGTCGAGCCCCGCGACGATCGCTTCGGGCCGCGCAGGATCGTAGTCCGCGAGCGCGCAGTTCTCGAACAACGTTCGGCGGCGCGCGATCGTGGCGAACGCGGATCCGACGCCTCCGGTTCCGACGACGAGGAGTCTCACGGCGCGTGTGTTCTACCTGAGGGACCCGCTCGTCGCGGTCGCCACGAATCCGAACGCTTCAAGTTGTCGCATCCCCTCGGCCGGGAGTACGCTCACGGCGTTTCCCGGATCGGAGGTCGCTCGTGAGCGTGTCGGTAACCCAGCACAAGCAGTTCATCGGCGGCGAGTGGGTGGAATCGTCCACCGGCGAGACCATCGAGGTCCTGAACCCATCCACGGGCGAGGCGATCGCGGAGGTACCGAGCTCGAGCGCCGAGGACGTCGGGCGCGCCGTCGAGGCCGCGAAGCGTGCCTGGGCCGAGTGGCGGGAGAAGACCCCGAAGGACCGCATGGAGCTCCTGCTCGCGCTCGCGGACGTCATCGACGAGCACGGCGAGGAGCTCGCCCGGCTCGAGTCGCTCAACGTCGGCAAGCCTTGGTGGGTGGCGAAGGACGAGCCGGGCGCGATGTCCGACTGCCTCCGCTTCTTCGCCGGCGCCGCCCGGAATCTCGAGGGGAAGTCCGCCGGCGAGTACGTCGAGGGCTACACCTCGATGCTCCGCCGCGAGCCGCTCGGGATCGTGGCCGGGATCTGCCCCTGGAACTACCCGCTGTACATGGCGATCTGGAAGATCGGGCCGGCGCTCGCCGCCGGAAACGTCCAGATCGTGAAGCCGGCGGAGCAGACCCCGCTCACGCTCCTCCGCTTCGCGGAGCTCGCACAGGACGTGATCCCGGCAGGCGTGCTGCAGGTCGTCACCGGCGACGGCATCCCGGCGGGAGAAGCGCTCGTCAAGAGCCCCGACATCCGGCTCGTGTCGCTCACGGGCGACACCCAGACGGGGAAGATCATCGCGAAGAACGCGGCGGACACGGTCAAGCGCCTGCACCTCGAGCTCGGCGGCAAGGCGCCGATGGTCGTGCTCGACGACGCCGACCCGGCAACCGTCGCCGAGGCGATCAAGATCGGCGGCTACTTCAACTCGGGGCAGGACTGCACCGCGTCGTCGCGGATCCTCGTCAGCAAGCGGATCTACGACGACGTCGTCTCGGAGTCGGTCAAGGCCGTCGAGGCGATGACGGTCGGAGATCCCGCGACGGACGACGAGATCGAGATGGGCCCGGTCATCTCGGCCGAGCAGCAGGAGCGCGTCCTCGGGTTCCTCGAGCGCGCCGCCGACGCGAAGGCGACGATCGTCACGGGCGGCGAGGCGCACGGCGACCGCGGCTTCTTCGTCAAGCCCACGATCGTCACCGACGTCGCTCAGGACGCCGAGATCGTGCAGAACGAGGTGTTCGGACCGGTGGTGACGGTGCAGTCGTTCGCCTCCGACGACGACGCGATAGCGATGGCGAACGACGTCCGCTACGGGCTCGCTGCCTCGGTCTTCTCGGAGAACGTGGGACGGGCGCTGAAGGTCGCCGCCAAGCTCGACTTCGGCACCGTCTGGGTGAACGAGCACCTCTTCCCGCTCACGCCGGAGATGCCGCACGGCGGCTTCAAGGAGTCGGGCTACGGCAAGGACATGTCGCTCTACTCGATGGAGGAATACACGCGCATCAAGCACGTCGTGGTGAAGCTGGCCGGGTGATGGCGGACGCTGCGGCGCCGGACGTTCGGCTCGAGGACGTCGTCAAGCGCTTCGACGGGACCGTCGCCGTGGACGGGATCTCGGTCGAGGTGCCGCGCGGCTCGTTCTTCGCGCTCCTCGGCCCGTCGGGCTGCGGCAAGACGACGACGCTACGGATGATCGGCGGCTTCGAAGAGCCGACCTCGGGGCGAATCTTCCTCGGCGACCGCGACGTGGTCGGGCTACCGCCCTACAAGCGGGACGTCAACACCGTGTTCCAGAGCTACGCGCTCTTCCCGCACATGACGATCGAGGGGAACGTGTCCTTCGGGCTCGAGCGACGGGGCCTGAAGAAGAAGGAGGTGAACGGCCGGGTCGCCGAGATGCTCGAGCTCGTCGGGCTCTCGGGGTTCGGCCAGCGCAAGCCGAGGCAGCTGTCCGGCGGACAGCAGCAGCGGGTCGCGCTCGGGCGGGCGCTCGTCAATCAACCTCGTGTCCTGCTCCTCGACGAGCCCCTCGGCGCGCTCGACCTGAAGCTCCGCAAGCAGATGCAGCTCGAGCTGAAGCGGATTCAGGCTGAGATCGGGATCACGTTCATCCACGTTACGCACGACCAGGAAGAGGCGATGACGATGGCGGACACGATCGCGGTCATGAACAGCGGCCGGATCGAGCAGCTCGGCGAGCCGGAGGACCTGTACGAGCGGCCCGCGACGGCATACGTGGCGGGATTCCTGGGGATCTCGAACCTGCTCGCCGGCACGGTCGAGGGCCTGGACGCCGTGCGGCTCGAGGACGGGACCGTCGTCCGCGCGCAGGTGAACGGCCAGTCCGGGGAGGTCGCAGCCGGCGTCAGGCCCGAGAAGATCACGATCGGCGCGGGAGGTGGAGCGAACGAGCTCCCCGGCACCATCGCGGAGACCGCCTACATCGGCGTGGCGACCCAGGTGGTCGTCCGCACGGCCGCCGGCACAGTGCACGTCTTCGCCCAGAACATCGACTCGGGCGGGCGCGTGCCGCCCCCGGGTTCGAACGTCATGTTGAGCTGGAGCCCCGACTCGACGTTCGTCGTCGAGCGGGGAGAGGAGGAGAGAACAGAATGACCGATTCGAGGATCACACGGACGGAGCTGCTCCGCCGGGGCGCCGCGGGGGCGACGATGCTCTCGCTCCCAGCGTTGCTCGCGGCCTGTGGCGGCGGAGGAGGCGGCGGTTCGAGCAGCGGCCAGCTGAACGACGTCCTGAACTTTGCGAACTGGCCGTACTACATCGACACGTCGAAGACGCTCAAGGCCGCCGGGGTGGACAAGCCGACGACACTGCAGCAGTTCACGACGAAGACCGGCATCAAGGTCAACTACTACCAGGAGATCAACGACAACGCGGGCTACTTCGCGAAGGTGCAGGGGCGGCTCTCGCAGGGCGACGGAATCGGTCGCGACATCCTCGTCTCGACCGACAACGATCGCTTCCTCTCCGAGTACATCGACAACAAGTGGGCGCTGAAGCTCGACAAGAGCCTCATCCCGAACATCTCCACCCTCATCCCCGCCCAGCAGCATCCGCCGTTCGACCCGAACCGCGACTACTCGCTGCCCTGGGCCTCCGGCATGGACGGCATCGCAACGAACTCGTCCGTCACCGACCCCGTCACCTCGGTGAAGCAGCTCCTCGAGGATCCGAAGCTGAAGGGGAAGGTCGGCGTCTGGAACTCGATGGGCGACACGCTCGGGCTCGTGATGCTCGAGAACGGGGACGACCCTGCGAAGGTCACGGACGCCACGTTCAACCGGGCGCTCGCGAGGATCCAGAAGGCGGTCGACTCCGGGCAGATCCGCGCGTTCTACGGCAACGACTACGCGCCGCCCCTGGCCAAGGGTGACCTCGCGGCCTCGATGGCGTGGTCCGGCGACATCGCCCTCCTCCAGCAGCCCGATCTGCACTGGGTGGTTCCCACCACCGGCGGCATCATCTGGACGGACAACATGATCATCCCATTGGGCGGTAGCGTCCCCACCGCCTCCACGTACATGAACTTCATGTACGACCCGATGATCTCCGCGCAGTGGGCCATCGGTGCGAGCTACATCTCCTCGGTCAAAGGTGTCAAAGCGGACGCCGTGAAGCTCGACCCGAAGTCGGCGGCGAACCCGCTCATCTTCCCGGACGTAAAGACGCTCTCCCAGATGCACCAGAACGATCCGACGATGTTCCAGAACCCCGACTACAACAAGAGGTGGCTCGCAGTGCAGGGGCAGTAGCCCCGAAGAGCACCAAGTTCCGACGATGGGAGCGTTCTTCCACCGCCATAGGGGCCTCACGCCCTACCTGCTGCTCGCGCCAGGGATGCTCTGGCTCGCGATCTTCTTTCTGGTGCCGATGGGGTTTCTCGGCTATCAGTCGCTGCAGTCCGGGATCTTTCCGGACTTCCATTTCAGCTGGCAGTTCTCGAATTTCGTGGACGCACTGCGCTCGAACGCCGACGGCGGGTATCGAGAGCAACTCGTTCGCTCGTTCGTCTACGCGGGGATCGCGACGGTCGCATGTCTCGTCCTCGCGTACCCGCTCGTCT
This sequence comes from uncultured Actinomycetes bacterium, assembly GCA_963708265.1. Classification (GTDB taxonomy): domain Bacteria; phylum Actinomycetota; class Thermoleophilia; order Gaiellales; family Gaiellaceae; genus GMQP-bins7. The sequence continues at coordinate 213,072 of CAVPSC010000004.1, forward strand.
ACTGGATCGCCTTCCGCTCCGGGCCGTGGAGGAACCTCTTCCTGCTCATCATCGTCGCGCCGTTCTTCGTCACCTATCTCGTGCGGACGCTCGCGTGGCTCAACATCCTTGCCGACCAGGGGCCGGTCGTCCGGATCCTGCGCGACGTCCACATCCTCGCGCCCGACGGCCGGCTGCTGGCGACGACGTTCGCGGTGCTCTCCGGGATCACCTACAACTTCTTACCCTTCATGGCGCTGCCGATCTACGTCTCGCTCGAGCAGATGGACCCGCGCCTGCTCGAAGCGGCCAAGGATCTCTACGCATCGTCGTTGCAGTCCTTCCTGCGGGTCACCCTGCCGCTCTCCGCGCCCGGCATCATCGCCGGGACGCTGCTCACGTTCATTCCGGCGGCCGGCGACTTCATCAACGCCCAGTTCCTCGGCACGCCGAACCAGCAGATGATCGGGAACGTCATCCAGGCCAAGTTCCTGGAATCCCTCGACTACCCGACCGCAGCCTCGCTCTCGTTCATCCTCATGGGGACGATCATGATCATGCTCTTCGTGTACGCCCGGATCGTCGGGACGGAGAAGCTGACCGGGTGACGACGGCTGCCGAGACTCTCGCTCCTCCCGTCCGGCTCGGGATGGGGTCCCGCGCATGGCGCTTCGTGAAGCGCCATGCGCTGACCGTGTACGCGATCGGTGTCGTCGCGTATCTGATGCTCCCGATCGCGGTCGTGATCCTCTTCTCGTTCAACCACCCGACGGGGAACTTCAACTACGTCTGGAACACGTTCACCTTCGACAACTGGATCCACTGGAACTCCGTCCTCGGGATCCAGAGCGCTATCGAGACCTCGCTCGAGCTTGCGACGCTGGCGACCCTCGTGGCGACCGTGCTCGGGACGCTCATCGCGCTTGCGATCGTGCGCCACCACTTCGTCGGGCTCGGCGCGACGAACCTGATCGTCTTCCTCCCGCTGTCGACGCCCGAGATCGTCCTCGGCGCCTCGCTGCTGACGCTGTTCCTGAACACCTCGAGCGTGATTCAACTCGGATTCTGGACGATCTTCATCGCACACGTCATGTTCATCGTCAGCTTCGTTGTGATCACCGTGAAAGCGCGTCTGATCGGCTTCGACCGCCACCTCGAGGAGGCTGCGATGGACCTCGGAGCCAACGAGCTGACCACGTTCCGGAAGGTCACTTTGCCGTTGCTCGCGCCCGCGATGCTGGCGGCCGCGCTCCTCGGCTTCGCGCTCTCGATCGACGACTTCGTGATCACCTACCTCAATGCGGGGCCGACGCAGACGTTCCCCGTCTTCGTCTGGGGGATCGCTCGCGTCTCCGTTCCGCCGCAGGTGAACGTCGTCGCGAGCGCGATCTTCCTGGTCGCGATCGCGCTCGGCCTCGGTAACGTCTTCTGGCAGTACCGGAGCGCAAGGCGAGCGCAAGGAGAGGCATGACGACCACGACCCCGACCTCGATCGATCTCCAGAAGGCGGCGAAGGAGCACCTCTGGATGCACTTCACCCGCATGGGCGGGTACGAGACGGCGGACATCCCGATCATCGTCCGCGGCGATGGGTGCCACCTCGAGGACGACAAGGGCAAGCGCTACATCGACGCGCTCGCAGGCCTGTTCTCGGTCAACATCGGCTACTCGTTCGGCGACGAGATCGGCCAGGCCGCGCTCGAGCAGATGCGCGACCTGCCCTTCTACACGAACTGGTCGTACGCGCACCCGCGCGCGATCGAGCTCGCCTCCGAGCTCGCCTCGTTGGCACCCGGCGACCTCGACCGCGTGTTCTTCGTCAACGGCGGATCCGAGGCCGTCGAGGCCGCCTGGAAGCTCGCACGCGAGTACTACCTCGCGCGCGGGGAGAAGCAGATCCGCGGCCTCGTCACCCCCGGCGCGCGCGCCGGGGCACACCGACCGGAGGTCATGCACGACGCGATCGTCGCCGCTGCGCATCCGCAGCCCCACAAGTACAAGGCGATCGCGCGTCACATCGCCTACCACGGGACCACGATGGGGGCGCTCTCGATCAACGGGATCCCGTCGCTCCGGACGCCGTTCGAGCCGCTCGTGCCCGAGGTCCGGCACGTCTCGAACACGAATCGCTACCACCGGCCTCGCGAGGAGTCGGAAGCCGAGTTCACGCGCTTCCTCCTCGACGAGCTCGAGCACACGATTCTCGCGATGGGGCCGGAGACGATCTGTCTCGTCCACATGGAGCCCGTCCAGAACGGCGGCGGCTCGTTCACCCCCCCGGTCGGCTACTGGCAGGGGGTCCGCGAGCTCTGCGACCGCTACGACATCCTGCTCTCGGCCGACGAGGTGATCACCGCCTTCGGCCGGATCGGCCACTGGTTCGGCTCCGAGCGCTACGACATCCGCCCGGACCTCGTGACGATCGCGAAGGGGCTCTCGTCCTCGTACGGCGCCATCGGAGGCGTGATCGCAACCGATCGCGTGATGGAGCCGTTCCTCGAGCGGACGTCGATGTTCTCGCACGGGATCACCTTCGGCGGGCATCCCGTGCAGTGCGCGATCGCGCTCAAGAACATCGAGATCATGAAGCGCGAGCGGATCGTCGAAGGCGTGCTCGAGCGCGAGGATGCCTTCCGCTCGACGCTCGCGCAGCTCCTCGACCTGCCGATCGTCGGCGACCTGCGCGGGACGGGCTACTTCTACGCGCTCGAGCTCGTGAAGGACAAGGACACGCGCGAGACCTTCTCCGACGAGGAGTGCGAGAAGCTCCTGCGCGGGTTCCTCTCGAACGCGCTCTTCGAGGCCGGGATGATCTGCCGCGCCGACGACCGGGGCGACCCGGTCGTGCAGATCTCGCCGCCTCTCGTCGCCGGCCAGGCCGAGTTCGACGAGATCACCGGGATCCTCGGCGACGTGCTCGCCGAGGCCGGAACATTGATGCGCTGAGCCTCGCTCGGCTCAGGCGTCGCGCGCGCAGCGAAAGCCGGCGAAGAGCTCGCGGCTCGACGGCACCTCGAAGCGGCGGAACGTCGTCCGCGCGAGGAAGGGGTCCGTCGCCCACGAGCCGCCGCGGAGCACGCGGTAGTCCCTCCCGAAGTACGCCTCGGAGGCCTCGGAGTCGGGGAATGCGAGGAAGTCGGGGTACGACTGGAACGACGACGAGGTCCACTCCCAGACGTCGCCGGCCATCTGCAGGCATCCCGCCGAGCTCCCTCCGCCCCCGAACGATCCTGCGGGCGTGGGGGAGAAGCGCACGCGGTCGAGGTTCGCCTCGTACTCCATCCACGTCTGGCCCCACGGAAATCGCTTCTTCCCGCTCTGGGTGTCCCAGCCGGCCGCCCGCTCCCATTCGACCTCGGTCGGGAGCCGCTTGCCGGCCCAACTTGCGTACGCCTCCGCCTCGTAGGCGGAGACGTGCTGGACGGGCTCGTCGAGCGGAAGGGTCTCGCGGCGTCCGAAGCGGGTTCGCTCCCAGCCGCCGTCGGCCTTCTCCCAGTAGAGCGGCGCCTCCGCGGATTCCGTCTCCTTCCAGGCCCAGCCATGGGCCGACCAGAGCTTCCGCGAGCGGTAGCCCTTGTCTTCGACGAACCGCGCGAACGCCGCATTCGTCACCGGGATTCGCTCGATGCGGAAGGACTTGAACTCGACCTCGTGGGAGGCGAGCTCGTTGTCGTACGCCCACGGCTCGTCGGTTGCGCCGAGAACGAACGAGCCCCTGCCGATCGAGATGTCGGTGCGACCGCCGGGAGCCTGCTCCGGCGTGTCGGGGGGCGTCGGCAGCGGGTACTCCGTGCCGAGGAGCTGGACCGTCTCGAGCATCTTCTCCTGTAGCTCCAGCTCGCGCTGCAGTGCGATCCCGTAGACGAGGCCGTGACGAAGGAGCGGGTCGGGGGCGTCCAGGTCGACCCGGGCGAGGAGCGCGAAGACGCGCTCGCGCACGTCGTCGGCGTACGCGCGGACGGACGAGGCGCCGAGCGTCGGGACCTTGGAGACGGTCGGCTCGAAGCGGAACGCGTCGTAGACCGCGGAGTGCTTCTCGGGCGTCGGCGGGCTCCCGCCGAGGTTGCGCAGAAGCCAGAGCTCCTCGAACAAGGCGACCGCTGCGAGGTCCCACATGAGCGACGCGTGGGACGGCGAGCCGCGCGCGCCGAGCCGGGCCTCGGGCACCGGCGCGAGCAGCGCCTCGGTCTTCTCCCGCGTCCGCTCGAGTCGTTCGCGCAGCTCCTGAGTTGCGTCCATGTCGAGACTGTGCCCGACGCCGCGGCTGTCGCCTCCGCCGAACGGGGGAAGTGCGCCCTGGGTACCCTCTCGGTTTCAATCGAGTAGGGGGTACCTCGGTAGTGAGCTCGAACGGTGACGGGGCGGTCGTCGTTGCACGCGACGTGACGCGGCGCTATGGAGAGGGAGAGACGAGCGTCGACGCCCTTCGCGGCGTGTCGGTGGACATCGACAAGGAGCGGCTCACCGCCGTGATGGGGCCGTCAGGCTCCGGGAAGTCCACCCTCATGCACATCTTCGCCGGCCTGGACAAGCCCACTTCGGGCTCCGTGGAGGTCGCCGGGAAGGACATCACCAGGCTCGGAGACAACGACCTCACGAAGCTCCGCCGCGAGCACATCGGCTTCGTCTTCCAGTTCTTCAACCTCCTTCCGATGCTCTCAGCGAAGGAGAACATCCTGCTCCCGCTCACCATCTCGGGCGAGAAGCCGGAGGACGCGTGGGTCGACCAGGTCGTCCACGACGTGGGTCTCTCGGACAGGCTCGGCCACAAGCCGGCGGAGCTCTCGGGAGGACAGCAGCAGCGCGTCGCGATCGCGCGCGCGCTCATCTCCAAGCCGACGGTTCTCTTCGCGGACGAGCCGACCGGGAACCTCGACTCCACGACCGGTCAGGAGATCCTCCAGCTCCTCCGTGACGCCGCGGACGAGCGCGGACAGACGATCGTCATCGTCACGCACGACCCGCGCGCCGCATCGATCGCCGACCGGATCCTCTTCCTCGACGACGGCCTGATCGTCCGCGAGATGCACGGCGCGAGCTCGCACGACGTCGTGGAGGCGATGGAGCAGATCGGCGCATGACGCGCTTCGCGCTCCGTGGGCTCCTCGCCCGCAAGCTGCGGACGGCGCTGACCGCGATCGCGATCGTCCTCGGCGTCGCGATGGTGTGCGGCACGTACGTCCTGACCGACTCGATCACGCAGGCGTTCGACTCGATCTTCGCGACGACGTATCGCAACACCGACGCAGTCGTGACCGGAAAGCGCGCCTTCACGGGCAGCAACAGCGGGAACGGGGCGAACCCCTCCTTCGACGAGTCGCTGCTCCCGAAGGTGAAGGCGCTTCCGGACGTGGGCGCGGCCCTCGGCGGCGTCCAGGGCGATGCGCACCTCATCGGCCAGAATGGGAAGGCGATCGTCTTCGGCGGCGCCCCGAACATCGGCTTCAGCGTCGATCCCTCGCAGCCGCAGTTCAACTCGCTGACGCTCGTCAAGGGGTCCTGGCCGGGCGACGGCGAGCTCGTCGTCGACGAGTCGACGGCCGGGAAGAAGGATCTCCAGGTCGGGCAGACGATCGGCGTGCAGTCGAGAGGGCCTGTCGTGAAGTTCGAGATCTCGGGAATCGCCAAGTACGGCGCGGTGTCGTCGATCGGCGGCGCGACGCTCGCCGGCTTCGACCTCCGGACGGCGCAATCCCTGTTCGACAAGAAGGGCCAGCTCGACCAGATCCGGATCGCCGCGAAGAGCGGCGTGAGCCAGAAGCAGCTCGTCGCCGAGGTCGCGCGGATCCTGCCCAAGGACGCCCAGGTGAAGACGGGCGACCAGCAGGCGGCGAGCGACGCGAGCGACACCACGGACTTCCTCTCGTTCCTGCAGAAGGTCCTCCTCGCATTCGGCCTCATCGCTCTCCTGGTGGGCGCCTTCGTGATCGCGAACTCGCTCTCGATCACCATCGCCCAGCGCACGAGGGAGTTCGCCACGCTGCGTACGATCGGCGCCTCACGCAGCCAGGTGCTGGTCTCGGTGATCGTCGAGGCGCTGGTGGTCGGAGTCCTCGCCTCGGTCGTCGGGCTCTTCTGCGGTCTCGGCCTGGCGAGGGGCCTGTTCAGGCTCTTCGACGCTGCGGGGCTCACGCTCCCGAACAACGGGCTCACGACGGAGACGCGGACGATCGTCGTCTCGCTCGCTCTCGGGATCGGGATCACGGTGCTCGCGAGCGTGTACCCCGCGCTTCGCGCCACCATGGTCCCACCCATCGCCGCCGTGCGCGAGGGAGCGACGCTCCCGAGCGAGCCGCTCGATGCGATCAGGAGCGTCCGCAGCGCGATCGTCGTGACGGTGGTGGGGCTCGTCGGGCTCGCAGCCTCGATCACGGCGAGGCCCGCGAACACGCTCGTGACGGTGCTCGTGGCGGTGTTCTGCGTCGTGCTCACGCTCTTCGGGCTCTCTCTCTTTCCGTCGCGAGCCGTCGGGGCGATCGCCGGCGGCGGGGTCGGGCTCGCCTTTCTCCTCTACGGCCTCTTCGGCTCGGGCCTCGGAACGACTCGCGTGCTCCTCTGGATCGCGATGGGGGTGCTGCTCCTCTTCTTCGCCTTCGCTCGCGTCGCGACGCCGCTCGTCCCGGGCCTGTCGACCTTCATGTCGCCGATCGCGCGTTGGTCGGCGTTCGCGCTGAACGTCCTCGTCTGGCCCTTCTGGACGTTCCCCTACTGGTGCCTGCGCTACGGGCTCTGGGGCCCTGGAGCGTGGTGGAGGAGGGTCCTCGCCTTCATCCTCGGCGCGTGGCAGCTGCTCCTGCTCGCGATCGTCCTCGTGATGGCCCTCCGCAAGCTGGTCACTAGCTGGGAGCCGGAATGGCCCGCCGAGTTCCCCGGCGTGATTCCGGACAGCTCGACCGCCGGCGTCGGTCGCGAGAACGCGCGCCGGAACCCGCAGCGCACGGCGTCGACCGCGTCGGCGCTCATGATCGGCCTCGCGCTCGTGACGCTCGTCGCCACCCTCGCCCGAGGGGTCATCAAGCCGTTCGAGGACGCCGTCGACCAGCTCTTCGTCGCGGACTACGCCATCACCGCTCAGAACAACTTCGACCCGATCCCGCCGAGCGCGGCGAAGGCGGTGGCGAAGGTGCCCGGCGTCGAGGCGATCGCGAGCGTGCGAGGAGACGACGGCGCCCTCGTGCAGAACGGGCACCACACGCTCATCACGGTCACCGGTGCGGAGCCCGAGACGAGCAAGGTCATTGCGCTCGACTGGCAGTCGGGCTCACCGACGACCATCGACCACCTCGGCGCGAACGGCGCGGCGGTGAGCAACGTCTACGCGAAGGATCACCATCTCGTCGTCGGCTCGCCGCTCGTGGTCGTGAGTACGAACGGGGCGATTCTCCCGCTTACGATCAAGGGCATCTTCGCGCCGCCGACGGGTGGCTCGCCCTTCGGCAACGTGACCATCTCGAGCGCGACGTTCGACAAGAACTGGCAGGAACCGCTCAACCTGTTCACCTTCCTCAAGATGCGAGGCGGCGTCACCGACGCAAACACGAGGGCGTTGACCAAGGCGCTCGCGGGCTTCCCGAACGCGAAGGCGCAGACACGGCAACAGTTCAAGGACAACCAGATCGCCGGGTTCACGACGGTCCTGAACGTCATCTACGTACTGCTCGCCCTCTCCGTCGTCGTCAGCTTCTTCGGGATCGTCAACACGCTCGTCCTCACGATCTACGAGCGCACGCGTGAGCTCGGGATGCTCCGAGCGATCGGCATGACGCGACGCCAGGTGAAGCGGATGATCCGGCACGAGAGCGTGATGACCGCGCTCATCGGAGCCGCGCTCGGCATCGTCCTCGGCCTCGTGCTCGGCGGTCTGCTGGCGTTCCGCGTGAAGGAGATCGTCTTCGCCGTGCCCTGGGTGCAGATCGTCGTCTTCACGATCGCGGCAGTCGTCGTCGGCATCGTCGCGGCGATCCTGCCGGCCCGTCGCGCCGCGAAGCTCGATCCGCTGCAGGCGATCGCGTACGAGTAGCGACTACCGAGCGAGCTGGACGGCCCCGTCGGTCGCCAGCGCCGCGATCTGGGCGTCCTCGTAGCCGAGCTCGCGGAGCACCTCGGTCGAGTGCTCGCCGAGGAGCGGAGGCGGCGACTCGAGCGGCGGCCGCTCGCCGTCGAAGGAGAGCGGGAGCGCGGGCAGGAGGAGCTCGGGGATACGCGGATGGGCGACCGGGGTGAGGAGGTCGAGGGCTGCCGTCTGCTCCGAGGTCGCCACGCGCGCGACGTCCGCGACCGGGGCGGCGGGGACGCCCGCACCGCGCAGAAGTTCCTGCCACTCGATGTTGTCTCGCTCCTTCAGCCGTGCCGAGAGGATCGCGACGAGCTCTTCGCGGTTCCGGACGCGGTCGGGGTTCGTCCGGAATCGCTCGTCGGTGACGAGCTCGGGCAGGTCGATCGCGCTGCACAGGGCCGCGAAGAGCCGGTCGTTCCCACCCGCGACCATGAGCTCGCCGTCCCGGGTGGGCAGGACCTGGTACGGCGCCACCATCGGGAAGGCCGTGCCGTCACGCGTGGGGATCGTGCCGTCCGCGAGGTAGCCGACCAGGTGGTAGCCGAGGTAGCCGACCGCCGTCTCGTACAGGGACGTGTCGACCACCGCGCCGTCGCCCGTCCGCTCGCGCTCGAGGATCGCGGCGAGGATGCCGAGCGCCGCCCACAGTCCGGTGCCCATGTCGACGAGCGAGGAGCCGACACGCACTCCCGGGCGACCCGGCTCGCCGGTGACGCTGATGAGCCCGCCCGCCGCCTGCATGAGCGCGTCGTAGCCCGGCTCCTCCCGGAGCGGCCCGACGCGCCCGTAGGCGCCGATCGAGCAGTAGACGAGCCTCTGGTTCCGGGCCCGAAGGGCGTCCGGGCCAAGCCCGAGCTCGTCTGCGAGCCCGGGCCGGAGACCCTGCAGGAAGACGTCCGCCCGATCCGCGAGCCGTTCGACCACCTCGCGGCCGTGCGCGTCCCGGAGCGAGACGGCGAGCGAGCGCTTGCCGGCGTTCACGGACAGGAACATCGCGCTCTCGCCGTTCCAGAACGGCGGCCCCCAGGCGCGCGCGTCGTCGCCGGTCCCGGGCCGCTCGACCTTCACGACGTCCGCGCCGAGCGCGGCCAGGATCTCTGTGCAGTACGGACCTGCGACCGACGTCGTGACGTCGACGACTCGCATGCCGGCGAGCGGGGACAGGGCCATCGGCGGATCATCGCCGCTCGACCAGGTGCGAGGATGGCGGTGTGTTCCAGTCGCTCGTCAACGCCGTCTCCGGGGAGTGGTGGTCGTACTTCGTCATCTTCGGCGTGGCGATGGTGGACGCGTTCTTCCCGCTCGTCCCGAGCGAGACCGTGCTCATCACGGGCGGCGTGCTCGCGAGCACGGGCGACCTCGAGCTCGGGCTCGTGATCCTGGCGGGCGCCACGGGCGCGATCGCCGGCGACAACGTCTGCTTCGGTCTCGGGACCTGGGCCGGAGAGCGGACCGTGAAGCGCTGGTTCCGCGGCGAGAAGGCGCACGCACGGCTGGAATGGGCGGAGCACCAGCTGCTCACGCGCGGGGCATACATCATCATCGTCGCGCGCTTCATCCCCGGCGGGAGGACGGTGACCACGTTCTCGGCGGGCTACATCCACGCGTTCCCGTGGCGCAGGTTCATCGTCTACGACATCGCGGCCGGCTTCATCTGGGCGACGTACGCCGCCCTTCTCGGCTACTTCGGCGGCAAGGCGTTCGAGGCCCACCCGTGGAAGGGATTCCTCGTCGCGTTCGTGGTCGCGACGGGCATCGCCCTCCTCGTGGAGGCGATCCGGCACCTCCGGAAACGGCGCGGCGCCACCGAGTGACGCGGCGCCTGCCATGAGGCTGCACGTCACGGGTGCATCCGGGTTCCTCGGATCGGAGCTGCTCCGTCTTGCTCCGGACGCGAGCGGCGAGCGAGTCGAGATCCGCGACCCGCAGGCCGTGCGGGCTCTCTTCGAGCGCGTGCGACCTCACGCCGTGATCCACACGGCATACCGCCAGGAAGGGCCCGGCGCGTGGGAGATCACCGTCGACGGCGCCGAGAACGTCGCCCGCGCGGCGCGGTACGTCGGCGCACGTCTGGTGCACGTGTCGACGGACGTGGTCTTCAGCGGGCGGAAAGGTCTTCCGTATGTGGAGGACGACGAAGTCGACCCGGTCACCGACTACGGGCGCGCGAAGGCCGAGTCGGAGCGGCGTGTGCGGAAAGAGTGCCCGGATGTGCTCGTGGTGCGGACGTCTCTCCTCGTCGGCGGGCCGGGCCACGATCCGTCGAAGCACGAGCTTGCGGCCGTCGACCCCGAGCGCACCTTCTACGAGGACGAGATCCGCTGCCCGACGCAGGTCGGCGACCTGGCGTCGGCGCTCCTCGAGCTTGCGGGGTTGGAGGTGTCGGGCGTGCTCCACGTCGCCGGGCCCGACCGGCTCTCGAGGGCCGAGCTGGCGGAGCTCGTCGGCGGTGTGCCGGTCGCGCGCGCCCCGGCTCCTCCCGAGCGGCCGCGCGACTGCTCGCTCGACTCGACTCGCGCACACGCTCTCCTGGGGACGCACCTGCGCGGTGCGCGTGAGCTGTTCTCGACGTCGGCGGCTGCGCGGGCGGCGCCGTGAACCGTCTCGCGGGTGCGACGAGCCCGTACCTCCTCCAGCACGCGGAGAACCCGGTCGACTGGTACGAGTGGGGCGACGACGCGTTCGGACGCGCGGCCGCCGAGGACAGGCCGTTGCTGGTCTCGGTCGGCTACAGCTCGTGTCACTGGTGCCACGTGATGGCGCACGAGTCCTTCGAGGACACGGCGATCGCAATGCTCATGAACGAGCTCTTCGTGAACGTGAAGGTCGACCGGGAGGAGCGTCCGGACGTCGACGCGGTGACGATGGAGGCGACCGTTGGGATGACCGGGTCCGGCGGTTGGCCGACGACCGTCTTCCTCACGCCCGCGGGCAGGCCGTTCTACGCGGGCACCTACTTCCCGCCCGAGCCTCGGCACGGGATGCCGTCGTTCCGCGACCTGCTCCGCGCGGTCGCCGACGCGTGGCGCGAGCGGAGAGCGGACATCGAGCAGCAGGCGGAGCGGATCGACGAGACGCTGCGGCGGAGCGCGTCCACCCGGCCCTCCACGGAGCCGCTCACGGAGACGATCCTGACGGACGCGGCGCGCGGGATCAGGCAGAGCTTCGAGCCGACCTTCGGCGGCTTCGGGCGGGCGCCGAAGTTCCCCGCCGCCTCGACCATCGAGCTCCTCCTCAGGCGGGGGGACGAGGAGTCGCTCGCAATGGCGACGGCGACGCTCGACGGGATGGCCGCGGGCGGGATGTACGACGTCGTCGGAGGGGGCTTCCACCGCTACTCGGTCGACGACCGCTGGCTCGTCCCGCACTTCGAGAAGATGCTCTACGACAACGCGCTCCTTGCGTCGACGTACCTCCACGCCTGGGTCGTCACGGGGCGCGAGCGCTACCGCGAAGTCGTCGAGGACACCCTCGACTACCTGCTCCGCGAGCTGCTCCTGCCGAACGGCGGCCTCGCCTCCGCGCAGGACGCGGACACCGCCGGGGTCGAGGGCCTCACGTACACGTGGAGCCCCGAGGAGGCCGACGAGATGGGGCTCCCGCGCGAGCTCCTGGAGCCGTTCGAGGACGACCGCTTCATCGTTCGCGGCAAGCTCGACCCGGCGCTTCGTGCGCTCGTGCTCACGGTGCGGGACGAGCGCGAGCAGCCCTTCCGCGACGACAAGGCGCTCGCGTCGTGGAACGGCCTCGCGCTCGCGGCGCTCGCCGAGGCGGGCTATCGGCTCGAGCGCGACGACTGGCTCGGAGCCGCGCGCGGGATCGGCGAGCTCCTACTCGGGCCGCTGTCCGACGACGACGGCCGGCTCCTGCGCTCGATCCGGGACGGGCGCTCGAGCGGAGCCGGCTTCCTCGACGACTACGCGAACACGGCCTTCGGGCTGCTCGAGCTCCATGTTGCGACAGGCGAGCTTCGCTGGCTCTTGGAGGCACACAGGCTCGCGTTGCTCGCGGTCGAGCTCTTCGCCGACGAGGAGCACGGCGGCTTCTTCCTCTCGCCCGTGGACGGGGACGAGCGCGTGCCGCGGACGAAGGACCAGCAGGACACGCCGGCTCCCTCGGGGAGCTCGATGCTGTGCTGGGTGCTGCTCCGGCTTGCGCGCATGTGGGGCGACGACGAGCTCGAGCGGACGGCCGTCTCGGCTCTCCGATTCGTGGAACCGGCGCTCCGGCAGGCACCGGGGGCGTTCGCATGGGCGCTGTGCGCGCTCGACCTCCTGCTCAGTCCTCCGCGCGAGATCGCGATCGTCGGCACCGTCGACGCTCCGGTCGCCCGGGCGGCGCTGGCGCGGTTCGAGCCGCGAGCGGTCGTCGCCGTCGGGCCGGCGGAGGAGGTGCCCCTGCTCGCGGGCAAGGATCTCGTCGAGGGGACGCCGGCCGTCTACGCGTGCGAGCGGTTCGTCTGCCGGGCGCCGGTCACCGATCCCGAGGCCTTCCCGTGACGGAGAATGAGGCGCGATGGAGCGCCGACGATCGCCAGGACGCGAGCCGGCGGACCGCGGCGGTGACCGCGGTCATCACCCCGACCGGAGCCTGAGGGGACGAGCGTGCGCGTTTGCCTCATGATCGAGGGCCAGGAAGGGGTCACCTGGGACGACTGGGTTCGAATCGCCGCGCTCGTGGAGCGCCACCGCTTCGAGGGGCTCTTCCGCTCGGACCACTACCTGGGGACGATCCAGGCGGACTCCGGTTCGCTCGACGCGTGGACGACACTCGCCGGACTCGCCGCGCGCACCGAGCGGATCCGGCTCGGAACGCTCGTCTCGCCGTCGACGTTCCGCCACCCGAGCGTCCTCGCGCGGATGGCGGTGACCGTCGACCACATCTCGGGCGGCCGACTCGACGTCGGCATGGGCGCCGGCTGGTTCGAGCGCGAGCACCTCGCGAACGGCTTCCCGTTCCTCGACGCGCGCGGGCGGTTCGACCTCTTCGCGGAGCAGGTCGAGGTCGTCGTGCGCTCGTGGACCGAATCCGGGTTCGACCACACGGGTTCTGCGTACCGGCTCGAGGATCAGACAGCGCTCCCGCAGTCGGTCCAGGCGCCGCACCCGCCGCTCGTCCTCGGCGGGACCGTGCGTCCCCGCTTCGCCGCTCTGGCCGCCCGCTACGCGACCGAGGTGAACACGCTCGGCGCTCCGAACGACGAGCTCGGCGAGCGGCGCGGCCGTCTCGTCCGTGCCTGCGAGGAGGCCGGACGCGACCCGGCCACGCTCGGCTTCTCGGTGATGACCGCCTGCTTCGTGGGCGCCGACGAGGCCGAGGTCGTCGATCGCGTGCAGGCGTTCGTCGCGCTCGGTGCCAGGGACACGGACCCCGCGGAGCTGATCGCCGCTCGCCGCGACCGCTGGCTCGTCGGGACGGTCGACGAGGTCGCGGCGCGGATCGAGGAGCTCCGCGCGCTCGGCGTGACGCGCGTCTTCCTGCAACACCTGAACCATTCCGACGACGCGATGGTCGACCTCGTCGGCGAACGGTTGCTAGAGCGCGTCACGTAGAGTCTTCGCCCATGACGACTACAGAGCTGACGGGGGCGGAGGACATCGCGTGGGACCTCTCCGACCTCTACGAGAGCGGTGACGACCCACGACTCGAGGCCGACGTCGAGGAGGCCGAGGGCGCAGCCGAAGCGTTCCGTGAGCGGTACTACGAGAAGGTCGCGGCGCTCGACGCCGCAGCGCTCGCCGAGGCGATCGACGAGCAGGAGCGCATCGAGTCGATCCTCACGCGCGCGATCTACTACGCGCATCTCTGGTTCTCGACGGACATGGCCGACTCGGAGCGCGGTGCGCTCGTCGCGCGGTTGACCGAGAAGGGCGCGGCGCTCGAGACGCAGCTCCTCTTCTTCGGGCTCGAGATCGCGGACCTCGACGACGGTGCGGCCGACGCGCTGCTTGCGGCCACCGAGCTCGAGCGCTGGCACCACTGGCTTCGTTCGCTCCGCAAGTTCCGTCCCTACCTGCTCACCGAGGCGGAGGAGAAGATCTTCACCGAGAAGTCTGTCTCGGGCGTGAGCGCCTGGGGGCGGCTGTACGAGGAGCTTCTCGGCGCGGTCAAGATCCCGCTCGACGGCGAGGAAGTGGGCTTCGAAGAGGCGATCGCGAAGCTCTACTCCGGCAACCGCGAGGTGCGGCGCGCAGCCGCCGAGGCCGTGACCGACGGTCTGGCGCCGGGCCTGCGGACGCGATCGTTCATCTTCAACACGATCCTCGTCGACAAGTCCATCGACGATCGCCTCCGCGGCTACGAGGCGTGGATCTCGTCGCGGAACCTGCGGAACGACACGACCGACGAGGCCGTCCAGGCGCTGATCGACGCGGCCGTGTCCCGCTACGGCGTCGTCCAGCGCTACTACCGGCTGAAGGCCCGGCTGCTCGGGCTCGACCAGCTTGCGTACTACGACCGCATGGCGCCGCTCGCGGACGACCCGAGCAAGGTCTCGTGGGACGAGGCGCGCGAGATCGTCCTCGGCGCGTACTCCGACTTCTCCATGGAGACGGGCGACATCGTCGAGCGCTTCTTCGCCGAGAGCTGGATCGACGCACCCGTGCGCGAGAACAAGCGGACGGGTGCCTTCTGTGCGACCACCGTCCCCGGCGTGCATCCGTACGTCTTCATGAACTACACCGGCGACCGCCGCTCGATCCTCACCCTCGCGCACGAGCTCGGCCACGGCCTGCACGGTTACCTCTCGATCCCGCTCGGCCTCTTCAACGCCGACACGCCGCTGACGACCGCCGAGACGGCGTCGGTCTTCGGCGAGGCGCTGACCTTCAAGCGGCTGCTCTCGCTCGAGGAGGACCCGCGCCGGCGGCTGAACCTGCTCGCGGGACGGATCGAGGACTCGATCGCGACCGTGTTCCGCCAGATCTCGATGAACCGGTTCGAGGACCTCGTCCACAACGAGCGCCGCGACGAGGGAGAGCTCTCGCCCGAGCGGTTCGAGGAGTGCTGGCTCGACACCCAAGAGCAGCTCTTCGGCGACTCGGTCGACACCGACGGGTACGGCACCTGGTGGAGCTACATCCCGCACTTCATCGGCTCCCCCGGGTATGTGTACGCGTACGCGTACGGGTTCCTGTTCGCGCTCGCGATCTTCCGGCGCTACGAGACCGAGGGCGATTCCATGGTCGAGCCGTATCTCGAGCTCCTGCGCCTCGGCGGCTCGAAGCCGCCGCAGGAGCTCGCGCAGATCGTCGGCCTCGACCTGACCGATCCGGGCATCTGGGAGAGCGGGATCGACGCGCTCGACGCGGAGCTCGACGAAGCAGAGGCGCTCGCGAACCAGATCGGTCTCGGGTAGCGCTGCCAGGAAAGGATCAGGTCTCGTGTTCCGGGCACGAACTGCAAGGTCCCCGGAACACGAGCCCTGATCCTTTCAGCTCGAGGTGGACGAGCCCGAACCCGCCCGCTCGTTGACGGACGGACACCGGGGGTTGGATCTAGCCTCAAAGCCGAAGGCGAGTCCTTCGCGACGGAACCGACCCGCTGGTTTCGACCCGTCCCTCTTCTCGACGCCGCCGTCCTCTCGCCCGCTCGCACTCGAGCCCGATGTCCTTCGCCCACCGAGGGGGAGGCGGGTCAGGGGCTCGTGTTCCGGGACCTTGGTGTTCGTGCCGGGGCACGAGCCCCTGACCCGCCTCAGCGCGCAGCCGTGGCGGAAGGGGCGGCGGGCGCTGCTCCGAGAATTGCGGCCTCGACTTCGCGTAGTCGACCCACATCTCCGCGGATGCCCGCGACGGCGTCGTTGTAGATGAACGCCTCCGCGAGGCGGACGATCGCGTAGGCGAGCGTCGCCGGGTCGACCGGCGCCGAGTACGCCCCCGTGCGCGTCTCCTCCTCGATCCACTCGGACACCCGGCGAACGGCGTTCTGCTGTACGACGCCGGCGCTCGAGGTGATGATCCGGAGGGCGGTGTCGCGCTCCTGCTCGAGGAACTGGCGGAGTGCGGGCGCCTCCGCCAAACCACGGTTCACACGCTCGAAGGCGTCGAGCAGCCGTGCTGCGCCGCGGCCGCGAGCGGCCGCATGCGCGTCGTCGAAGAGCGGCTCGACGGCCAGGATGAGAACCTCGCCGATCAGGCCCTCGCGCGAGCGGAACCAGCGATAGACGGTCGTGCGGCCGAGCCCGAGCTCGCGCGCGATCGCGCGCACGTCGATCCGTCGTCCTCGCAGGTAGCGCTGGAGAGCTGCCTCGAGGACGTCGTCGCGCGTGGCGGCGGCCGGTCGTCCGCGGCGCGGCGGGGACACGGGAGCGGCGTCCACGACCTCGCGAGCATACTCGCCATTCGGAACACGTCGTCGAGATGTTTTGAAACACGCGAGCGATCTGTCATGATTCTCCACCGCGGATGGAGAACGCAGGACGACCGTTTCCCCGGACGTCAAGGACGTGCCGCGGCCCGGCGCTCGGCGTATCACGACGACCCCTCTCCGGCTCTAGCGAGGCTCGATCCGTGGCTGTACCCTCGCGCCTACAGGCAGGAGTCGGAGGGCGTACAGAAGGAGGAGTCGGTGCGTAAGCTCATCGTCGCCGCGGTAGCCGGTCTCGCGGCACTCGTACTCACGGTGCCCGGTGCGCTCGGCGGGGCGAGCGAAACGGGGATCACATCGAAGACGGTCGTCATCGGCGGCACGTTTCCGCTCACCGGGCCTGCGTCGGCGTACGCGCCGATCGCCCCGGCGATGAAGGCGTACTTCGCGTACATCAACGCGCGGAAGGGGCCGGACGGGAAGCGCGGCGTGTACGGCCGGCAGATCGTCTTCAAGTACTACGACGACGGCTACAACCCCGCGAACACCGTCCAGCTGACGAGGAAGCTCGTCGAGCAGGACAAGGTCTTCGCGGTCGTCGGTCAACTCGGGACGGAGCCCTCCCTCGCGGTCCGGGATTACCTGAACCAGCGGAAGGTGCCGCAGGTCCTCGTCTCGACCGGCGCCACGGAGTTCGACTCGCAGTACAAGGAGTTCCCATGGACGATCGGGTGGCAGCCTGACTACATCGCCGAGGGCCGGCTCTATGGCCTCGACATCAGGAAGAACTTCGCGGGCAAGAAGATCGCCGTCCTGTACCAGAACGACGCGTACGGGAAGGACTACCTGTACGGGCTCAAGTCCGCGCTCGGCACGCAGTACTCGAAGGCGAACGTCGTCGCCGAGGAGCCGTACGAGGTCACCGCTCCGGACGACCGCTCGCAGATGGCGAAGATCAAGGCCTCGGGCGCTCCGGTCTTCGTGATCCTGGCGACGCCGAAGTTCACGATCCAGGCGTACGCGTTCGGGAAGGCGTTCGGCTACACGCCGCAGCAGATCTACGTCAACTCGGTCGGCGCGACGTCGGCGTACCTGAAGCTCGCGGTCGGCGCCGCGGGAGCCGCGTACGTCAACGGCTCGCTCTCGATCGCGTACTCGAAGGACCCGTCGAGCCCCGCGCAGGCGAACGACCCGGCGGTCAAGGCGTACAAGACGCTGATGGCCAAGTACAACCCGTCTGCGGATCCGACGGACCAGCTCGCGATGTACGGGTTCGGGAAGGCAGCCACGTTCGTCCAGGCGATGTACGCGGCGGGCAAGAACCCGACGCGGGCGAGCCTGATGAACGCGCTCCTGCACCTGAACTTCAAGAACAGGTTCGACCTTCCGGGGGTCGTCGAGAAGACGTCTCCGAAGGACCATTACATCATCAGCCAGATGCAGCTCCAGCGCTTCAACAACGGCGTCTGGTCACCGATTGGAAAGCTCGTCGACGGCCGCCCGCACTAGGCGCAAAGGCTCGTTCGATCCAGGTAGGGGCCGGCTCGTCCGGCCCCTACCGCGTCCGGCCCAGGTAGGGCTGGAGCTCCTCCCAGTACGTCTCCATCGTCGTCTGGCGCGTCGAGCGGTGGAGCAGGTCGAGCGGCGACACGCCGACTGCACGCACGATCCATTCGTCGCCCACGTCGAGCACGTTGACGCACCCCGCGACCTGCTCGAAGTGGCCGAGGAACAGCCGCTCGCCGGTGAGCGCGAAGGACAGGATCGCGCGGTTCACCGCCCCGTGGAGCACGGCGAGCGCCGTGTCCCAGTCGGTGTCCTCGAGGAGGCGGTCGAGCGCCGGCAACACGCGGTCGAAGAGCTCGCCGATCGTCTCGCCGCCGAGGAAGGGCTTGTGGTTCGGGACGACTCCGCGGAACGCGTGCACGAACTCGTCCTCGAGCTCGTCCTCAGGGATCGCGGACAGCCGATCGCCCCGGAGCTCGTGGAGCTCGGGCCACTCCTCGATCGTCGCCCCAGGAACGACGATCCGTGCCGTCTCGACCGTGCGCGGCAGGCCGCTCGTGAGCACGCGGTCGAGACGGACGTCCCCGAACAGCTCGTGCGCAGCTCGCGCCTCGGTCCGCCCTTCCTCGGTGAGCACCACGTCCTCCGGCGCAACGGGCCGTCCGTCGGGCGCCACGTAGGAGACCGCACCGTGCCGCATGAGATAAATGCGCCTGCGCATGAGGACGGGATGCTGCCAGAGTAGGTTCCGGTGAGCTCGTGAGCACCACCTCCCTCAGCTCGGACGCCTACGCCCGGCTCGAGGCGATGATCTCCGCCGACGAGTGCGTGGTCCTCGACGGCGGCGTCGCGACCGAGCTCCAGCGTCCCGGCGCCGGTGGGAGCCCGGATCTCGAGCTGTGGGGGACCTGGGCGCTGTACCGCGCTCCACAGGCCGTGCTCGACGTGCACCGGCGCTATGCGGAAGCCGGCTGCCACGTCCTCTCGACGAACACCTGGGCGATCCTGTCCGCGCCCGAGCTCGGGCTGCGATCAGGCCCCGGGACACCCGAGACGGAGCACTGGATGGACGTCGCGCGGCTCGGCATCGGGCTCGCGAGACGCGGCGTCGAAGAAGCCGGCCGGTCGGGCGAGTGCGCGGTCGCGTTCGCGATCTCGGAAGAGGTGAACACGGACGAGCGGCGAGGCACGATCGAGCTCCTCTCGCGCGTCTTCGAGGAGGAGCCGCCGGACCTGATCCTGCTCGAGACGCTGACCTTGATCCGCGAGCCGTCGACCTTCGAGACCATCGAGCTCCTGCTCGAGACCGGACTTCCCGTCTGGCTCTCGTTCCGGCGCTGCCGGCACGGCGTCTGCGGCGTCTTCGGCCAGCACTGGGGACCTCCGGAGGGCGACCTCTTCGGGCGGTCGGCGCGCCGTTTCGAGGAGATGGGCGTCGGCGCGATCCTCATCAACTGCCTGCCCGTCGACCACGTCCCCGGGATGATCGGGTGGCTTCGCGACTTCACCTCGGTGCCACTCGGCGTCTACCCGAACCTCGGCCACCTGGTCGGCACGCAGTGGCGGTTCGACGACGCGATCGGCCCGGCCGCGTACGCGGAGCTGGCGCTCGGCTGGCGCGACGAGGGCGCGCAGATCGTCGGCGGCTGCTGCGGCGTGAGCCCGGAGCACATCGAGGCCGCCGTCCGCGCGCTCGCGGGCACGAAGCGCGGTAGGCGGCGGCCCGCGCTCGACGAGCGGCTCCTTCGCGACGAGGCGGAGGTCGCCCCGACGGAGCCCTGGCGCGACACCGAGGGACGAGTCGTCCATCCGCTTCCGTTCCCCGAGCTCACCGTCGACCCGGGCGTGTTCGTGCCGACGACCGGCAGCTACCTCGTCTGGAAGACGCTCTTCGATACCGGGGCGGGGGAGGGGCGGACCTGTCTCGACGTCGGCTGCGGCTGCGGGATCCTCGCCGTCCAGCTCGGTCTGAACGCCGCCTCCCGCGTGCACGCGATCGACATCGACCGCAATGCCGTCGCGAACACGCTCGCGAACGGCTTCCGGAACGGCGTCGCCGAGCGGATGACGGGCGAGGATGTCGACCTCTTCCAGTGGGAGCCGGACGAGACCTTCGAGCTCGTCGTCGCGAGCCTGTACCAGATGCCCGTCGATCCGTACGCGGAGCCGACGGGCCATAGGCCGCTCGACTACTGGGGCCGGAGCCTGCTCGACCACTTCCTCCGCCTGCTCCCGAGGCTGCTCGCTCCCGGCGGGAGCGCGTATGTCATGCAGCTCTCGATCATCGGTCAGGCGCAGACCGAGCGGCTGCTCGCAGAGGGCGGACTCACCGCGCGAGTGGTCGACTTCAGCTTCTTCCCGTTCGGCCCGCTCTTCGCCGAGAACCGGGAGCAGATCGAGCGCGTCGAGCAGCTCTCGGACGCGTACCACCTCGAGTTCGCCGACGAGGACGTGATGGTCGCGTACCTGCTCGAGGTGACGCACGCGTGACACGCGTCGCGCGCGCGGCTCCCGGCTCGTCGAGCGACATCGTGGAGACGGCGTCCCAGGCTCCGACAGGGGCGATGCCTCCCCTCCTCGTGCTCGACCGCGTGCGTGCGTTCCTCGACGCGCACGGCCTCGGGTCGGGCGACGTACGTGCGCGTCGGATCGGCGAGGGCGGCGGCTCGAACTTCACCTTCCTGCTCGAGCGGGCCGAGGGTCGGTTCGTCCTCCGCCGCCCGCCGCGCCCGCCGCTGCCGCCGTCAGCCCACGACGTCGTGCGCGAGGCCCGGCTCCAGCTCGCACTGCGAGAGGCGGGGTTCGAGCGACTGCCGACGATCATCGCCGTCTGCGAGGACGAGGGCGTCCTCGGCGTCCCGTTCTACGTCATGGACTTCATCGACGGCCATGTCCCGACCGACACGCTTCCTTCCGGTCTCGAGAGCGAGTCGTCGCGGCACGCTCTCGTCGAGGACCTCGTCGACTGCCTCGTCGAGATCCACGCCGCCGACCCGAGCTCACCGGGCCTCGCCGGCTTCGCGCGGCCGGGGAGCTACAACGAGCGCCAGGTCAGGAGGTTCGGGCAGCTCTGGGAGGTGAACAAGACACGCGAAATCGCCACGGTGGAGGGGGTGGGTGCTCGCCTCGCGGAGGTGGTCCCGTCGCCGTTGCCGAACACCGTCGTCCACGGCGACTTCCGGCTCGGGAACACGATGGTGGCGACCTCGGATCCGTTGCGCGTCGCCGCCGTGCTCGACTGGGAGATGGGGGCGATCGGCGATCCTCGGGCCGACGTCGGCTACCTCCTCGCCACGTACAGCGAGCCCGGCGGCCCGCCGAACCCGCTCGGGTCCTCGCCCGTGACCTCGCTTCCCGGCTTCCCGACGAAGGCCGAGCTCGTGGAGTGCTACGCCGCTGCGAGCGGGCGGGAGGTCGAGCCGCTCACCTGGTTCGAGGCGCTCGCGCTCTGGAAGGCTGCCGTGTTCTGCGAGGCGATCTACGGCCGGTTCCTGCGCGGCGAGCTCGGCGAGGAGGACGAGCGGGCGGCGCGCTTCGAGCAGGGCGTGCCGCAGCTCGCGGAGGCGGCTGCCGCTGCGCTTTCCAGAACTGGTTGACGAGTGAGGGTTTGGCAGGGGTGCGGCTGCGAAGCAGCCGCCTTCAGGGATCTTGCGCGGTTCGAGATCCGCGCTCGCGGACCTCGAACCTGCGCCTACAAAGTCAGTTCGGCGAGCGCGCGCAGCGCCTCGGGCTGCTGCGACGAGACGAGGAGCGACGTCGCTCCGGACTCGCGCCACGCCTCGAGCCGCTCCGCGAGCCGCTCCTTCGGCCCGACGAGCGCGACCTCGTCGACGAATGCGTCGGGGACCGCCGCCGCGGCGTCGCGCTTCGAGCCTCCGAGGTAGAGCTCCTGGATCCGCGTCGCCTCTCCCTCGTAGCCGTAGCGGCACATGAGGTCGTTGTAGAAGTTCTTGCCGCGCGCGCCCATGCCGCCGACGTAGAGCGCGTAGTACGGCTTGAGGAACTCCCGCCCCGCCTCGACGTCGTCGATGAGGATCGCGGGCGCGTTCGGCGCGACGTCGAATCCCGGCTTCGTGGTCGCGAGCGCCGAGGCGAACACGGCGGGTGCCTTCTCGGGCGACCAGAAGATCGGGAGCCAGCCGTCCGCGATCTCGCATGCCTGCTCGACGGCCTTCGGCGAGATCGCGGCGAGGTAGATGGGGATCTCCGCGCGGAGCGGCCTCGCCATGAGCTTCAGCGGCTTGCCGAGGCCGGTGCCGTCCCGCAGGGGGATGTCGTAGTGCTCGCCGTGGTGTTCGAGCTGCTCCCGCCGCAACACGGCGCGCACGATCTCGACGTACTCGCGCGTCTTCGCGAGCGGCTTGCCCCACGCCTGGCCGTGCCAGCCCTCGACGACCTGTGGGCCGGACGTCCCGAGCCCGAGCAGGAAGCGGCCTCCGGAGAGGAGATCGAGCGTCGCAGCGGTCATCGCCGTGTTCGCCGGCGAGCGACCCGGGATCTGCATGATCGCCGACCCGAGCTTGATCGTCGACGTCGTCGCTCCGAGCCAGGAGAGGACGGTGACGCAGTCGGTGCCCCAGGCCTCCGCCGCCCACGCCGAGTCGTAGCCGAGCCGCTCCGCCTCCTGCGCGAGCGCGATCGGCTCGAGCGGGCTCGTCCCCGGGGGCGCGTAGCCCATGGCGAAGCCGAGGCGCACGCCTAGCTCCCCTGGCTGCAGGACGACATGCCTGCGATGCTAACCGTGTGGCGATCGCGGACCTTCGTCCGACCGAGGACGTCCTTGAGCTCCGCGCCCGCGTGCGCACGTTCATGGACGAGCACGTCTATCCGAACGAGGCCGTGCTCGGGCGCGAGGACGACGAGGCGGACGCTCTCGTCGAAAGGCTGCGCGCGATCGCGAAGGAGCAGGGTTTGTGGGCGCCACACCTTCCGCCCGAGGCCGGCGGCTCGAACGGGAGCTTCCTCGTCTACGCGCAGCTGAACGAGGAGATAGGCCGCTCGGTGTGGGGGCAGCTCGTCCTCGGCTGCCAGGCTCCCGACGCGGGCAACGCCGAGATCCTGTGGCAGTTCGGGACGGACGGGCAGAAGGAGCGGTGGCTGCAGCCGCTCGTCGCGGGCGAGGTGCGCTCGTTCTTCTCGATGACGGAGCCGGAGGTGTCCGGATCGGATCCGACCGGCCTGCGGACGCGCGCGGTCCGCGAGGGCGACGAATGGGTGATCGACGGCCACAAGTGGTTCTCCTCTGGAGCCGAGGGAGCCGCCTTCGGGATCGTCATGGCCGTCACCGACCTCGACGCCGATCCCCATCGCCGCGCGACCCAGATCGTCGTCCCGGCCGACACGCCAGGCGTCGAGATCGTGCGCGCGATCCCGACCATGGGCCACCGCGGACGCGGCTGGACGACCCACTGCGAGGTGACGTACTCCGGGGTCCGCGTCCCCGTCGAGAACACCCTCGGCGGCGTCGGCGAAGGGTTCCGCATCGCGCAGAAGCGCCTCGGCCCGGGCCGCATCCACCACGTCATGCGCTGGCTCGGCCAGATGCAGCGTGCGTTCGAGCTCATGTGTTCATACGCGCTCGAGCGCGAGGCGTTCGGCGGGCCGCTGGCCGACAAGCAGACGGTGCAGAACTGGATCGCGGACTCGGCTGCCGAGATCCACGCCTGCCGGCTGCTGACGCTCGACGCCGCGCACAAGATCGACCAGGGCGACGAGGCGCGCGTCGAGGTCTCGCTCATCAAGTTCTACGCCGCGCGCGTGCTGAACGACGTCATCGACCGCGCCGTGCAGGTGCACGGCGCACGAGGGCTGACGGACGAGACGCCGCTCGCCGCGATGCTCTCGATGGCCCGAGGCGCCCGGATCTACGACGGCCCCGACGAGGTACACCGAATGGTCGTCGCGCGGCGAATCCTGAAGTCGTTCGCCGCCGGCGAGCCCTGGCGCTTCGAATGAGCATGCCCGAGAACGCCGCGCGCGCGTTCGCTGCGCGTCCAGACGTGCTCGCGGGGTGGGTGCAGCTGAACACCGCGGTCAAGGCGAACATGGACCTGCGCCGCTACGAGCTCGTGACCCTCGCTGCGGCGCGGCGCCTGCGCTCGAGTTACTGCGCGCTGCAGCATGGGCGAGTACTTCTCGACCAGTTCGACGAGCCAGTGCGCCAGATCGCTCTCGACCGCCACTCGGCTGGGCTCGACGACGTCGATATCGCAGTGATGGATCTCGCGGAGAAGGTGGTCGACGATGCGACGGCCATCGACGAGGAGGATCTGAGGCCGCTGCGCGAGCTCGGGCTGACGGAGTCCGAGATCATGGACGTCGTCCTGGCCGCTGCGGCCCGTTGTTTCTTCTCGAAGACGCTCGACGGGCTCGGCGTGCGTCCGGATGCGGGCTACGCGGAGCTGGATGCGTCGGTCCGCGAGGTCCTGGTCCTGGGGCGGCCGATCGCTGACGACTAGCGGGGGCCGGGGACGCCCTTGAACTCGTAGCTCAAAGGCTCGCGGCCGGGCTGGACGACCCACGCCTCGCCGGTGCCCTCGCTCTTGTACGCGGCCCAGACGCCGTCGGCGACGTCTTCGGGTCGCAGCAGCCGATGCCCGCGCGAGCCGAGCTCCTCCTTGAACTCGGTCGTCATGAGCCCGGTGTCCGCCCAGCCGGGGCATACGGCCTGGATTCGGATCTCGCGCTCCGCGAGCTTCGGCGCGACCGAGCGGACGAAGCCGACGACCGCGTGCTTCGTGAGGCCGTAGATCGGATCGTCCGGGACGGGCGTGAGCCCGGCGAGCGAGGCGGTCGCGACGATGGTGCTCCCCTTCGGCATCACGCGCGCGAGCCGGCGGACGCCGAACACGACGCCGTCGACGTTGACGCCCACCGCACGGCGGTACTGGTCATCGGTCACCGAGGCGATGTCCTCGTCGCCCGTGAGGACGCCCGCGTTCAAGCAGGCGAGGTCGACGGAGCCGACGTGCTCCCAGGCCTCGGAGTCGCTCACGTCGAATCCGTCGACGAGGTCGAGCTGCTTCACCTCGAGGCCTTCGGATGAGAGCTTCCGCACGATCGCCGCTCCGATTCCCCCAGCCGAGCCCGTGACCAGCGCCGTCACGGAACGAGCACCACCTTTCCCGTCGTCTGCCTGCCCTCGATCATCCGGTGTGCCTCGCCGGCCTGCTCGAGCGGGAACTCGTGACCGACGACCGGTCGCACGGCACCACCTTCCCAGAGCCGCAGGACGTCGCCCGCAGCTTGCTGGACGAGATCCGGGCGGATCCGCATCAGCCGTCCGAGGAAGAAGCCGTGGACGCCGATGTTCCGGCCCACGAGCCACGTCGGACTGACGTCCTCCCAGATCCCGCCCGCGTAACCGACCGCCACGGCTGTTCCGAGCGGGCGGAGGAGCGAGAGCGTCCGCGCGAAGATCTCTCCGCCGACGAGATCGAACACCGCGTCGACCGGCTCGAGCTCGTCGAGCTCGTCGTAGGTCACCCCCTCGGCCGCGCCGAGCGAGTGCGCGAGCTCCAGCTTCTCCTCGCTCCCGACCGCAGCGATCGCGTGCCCGTTGAGGGTGCGCACGACCTGGAGCGCAGCCGTTCCCGTCGCTCCCGCTGCGGCGGTTACGAGGATGCGCGAGCCGAACCCGACCCGGACGAGCTCGGTCAGCGGGATCCACGCCGTCAGGAAGGCGGTCTGGAACGCGGCGCCCTCCGCGAAGCTCGCGCCCTCGGGGAGCGGGAGCACCCAGGTCTGGTCGACGACCGCTCGTTCGGCGTAGCCGCCGGATCCGAAGCCCATCACCCTGGCCCCGTCGATCTCGCCCGCGATCTCGGAGCCGAGCACCGTCGGGAGCTCGGGCATCTGCGGGTAGCGGCCGAGCCGGACGAGGACGTCCGCGAAGTTGACGCCGACGGCGCGGACGTCGACGAGGCCCTGGCCAGGGGCCGCCTCGGGCTCGGGCACCTCTTCGACGACGAGCTGCTCCGGTCCGCCGGTCGCCTTCAGGACAGCCGCGCGCACCTAGCGGCCGACGAAGTTCGGCTCGCGCTTCTCCAGGAAGGCGGCGACGCCCTCGGCGCCGTCCTCGCTCGCGAGACAGCGCCTGAAGCCTTCGGCCTCCCGACGAAGCCCCTCCTCGAGCGGCAAGTCGCGCGTCGTACGCGCGAGCTCGCGCAGCACCGAGACGGCGACGGGGGACCGCGCGGCAATCGAGCGTGCGATCTCGAGTGCCGCCTCGCGGAGCCCCTCCTTCGGGACGACCTTCTCGACGAGCCCCCACTGCTCCGCCGTCGGGGCGTCGATCCAGTCACCGGTGAGGGTGAGCAGCATGGCGCGGCCGAGGCCGACGAGCCGCGGGAGTCGCTGCGTGCCGCCGCCTCCCGGGATCAAGCCGAGCTTGATCTCGGGCTGGCCCAGGAGCGCGTCCTCGGAGGCGACGCGGATGTCACAGCACAGCGCGAGCTCGAGCCCTCCGCCGAGACAGAACCCGTGAATGGCAGCGACGAACGGCGTCCTCGCCACGTCCATCCGCGCCCCCAGCTTCTGGATCCCACGGGCGGATCCGCCCTCTTCGGCCGACGACTCGCGGAGCGAGGGGAACTCGGAGATGTCCGCTCCGGCGACGAACGCGCGCTCGCCCGCTCCCGTGAGCACGATCGCCCGCACGCCGTCGTCCTGGTCGAGCCGCTCGAGCTCCGCCTCGAGTTCCTCGAGCAGCGGCGCAGAGAGTGCGTTCACCGGAGCGTGGTCGATCGTGACGACGGCGACCGCCCCGTCCTGCTCGGTGGAGACGAACTGTGTCATTGCGCAAGACCGGAATCCGCTGCTGCGCGGATTCCGGTCGCGCGAAGACCCCTGAAGAGGGTTGCTTCGCGCCCTTGTCGTATCGACTTCACGCTCTGCGGCCTATCTCGTCTCGGCAGGCTGCGCCGCGAACCGCTCGCGGAGCGCCGTCTTCCGAAACTTCCCGACCGCCGTCTTCGGGATCTCGTCGACGACCTCGAAGCGGTCCGGCAGCCACCACTTCGCGAACTGCGGCGCCAGGAACTGGCGCAGCTCGTCACCGGATGCCTGCTCGCCCTCGCGGAACACGACGACCGCGAGCGGACGCTCCGTCCACTTCTCGTCCGGGACGGCGATGACCGCGGCCTCGGACACGGCCGGATGCCCCATGAGCGCGTTCTCGAGCGCGACGGTCGAGATCCACTCGCCGCCCGACTTGACGAGATCCTTCGCGCGGTCCTGCACCTCGACGAAGCCGTCGGGATGGATGGAGACGACGTCGCCCGTCTTGAACCAGCCGTCGTCCGTCCAGCGGTCGGCGCCCTCGTCGGACTCGTAGTACGCCGACGCGATCGAGGGCCCGCGTACCTCGAGCTCGCCCATCGTCTCGCCGTCCCACGCGATCAGGCCCTCCGCGCCCCGCGCCCGGATCTCGACGAACGGGACCGGCAGCCCCTGGAGCGCACGGCGCGAGTACGCCTCCTGCGGCTCGAGGCCCGTCTCCATCCCGGGTGCGCCGGAGACCGTCCCGACGGGGCTCATCTCCGTCATCCCCCACCCGTGCACGAGATGCAGACCGTGCCGCTCGGCGAAGGCCTCGATCATCGAGCGCGGCGGCGCGGACCCCCCGACGGTCATGTACCGGATCCTCGAGAGGTCGTAGACGCCAGGGTTCGCGTCGAGCGTCTGGAGGATCCCCATCCAGATCGTCGGCACTCCCGCGCTGACCGTGACCCGCTCGTCCACGAAGTCCTCGAGCAGGCTGACGGGGTCGAGGTGCGGACCGGGAAGCACCTGCTTGACGCCGCTCATCGTGCACGCGTACGGGAAGCACCAGGCGTTCGCGTGGAACATCGGGACGACGGGGAGGCAGACGTCGTCGGCGTGCATCCCGAGGCAGCCGATCACCGTCAGCGCGTGGATCGCGATCGCCCGGTGCGAGTAGAGGACTCCCTTCGGGCGGCCGGTCGTGCCGCTCGTGTAGCACATGGCCGCGGCGGATCTCTCCGGGAGGTCGCGGTACGAGAACGCGGACTCGTCGGCGTCCGCGAGCAGCTCCTCGTATTCGATCGCGCCGTCCGGAGCCGGGCCGTCACCGACCGCGACGACGTGCTCGAAGTCGCAGCGGCCCACGAACTGCTCCGCGAGCGGCCACAGCACCTTGTCGACGATGAGCACGCGGTCGCCGCCGTGCGTCGCGATGTAGGCGTTGTCGTCGGCGTGCAGGCGCAGGTTCAGGGTGTGGGTGACGAACCCGCCGACCGGCGCGCCCATGTACGCCTCGAGGTGCTGCGAGTGGTTCCACATGAACGTTCCGACGCGGTCGCCGTCCTCGAGGCCGAGCTTGCGGAGGCCGACGACGAGCCGCTTCGTCCGCGATACGAAGTCGGCATACGAGTAGCGATGCCAGCTCTTGTCCGGCTGCCTGCTCGCGATCTCGCTCGCACCGTAGAGCTCGTCCGCGCGTCGGAGGAGTGAGGCGACGGTGAGCTGGTAGTCCATCATCAGGCCGTCCATCGGTGCTCCCTCCCATGCATACGGTCGTTGCTCGCCGGCGAGAACCGAGCAGGCCAAGGACGCAGGGAGCGCCAATATCGGGTCATATTGGCGCGACCGAGGACGACGGCATGCGAAGTGTTCGCAGCCGCGCGAGATGTGGGCGTATGTGTGGGAGGGAGCACTCAGCCTCCTTGCTCGACCGGTACTGCGGGCGGGCGGGTGGCAGGAGCGAGATTCGAGCCACGGTCGAGGAGCGCCCCCGCGACCTCGGCTCGAAGCCGGGTCCCGGACGGGGCGAAGCTCTCGATCCAGAGTGCGCGCTTGTACAGGCGATGGAGCACGTGCTCCCAGGTGAAGCCGATGCCGCCGTGCGCCTGGATCGCCGCCTCGCACACGCTGACCGCGGCCTCGCCCGCGAAGGACTTGGCCGAGGCGGCCGCGATCGCCGCCTGCTCGTCGCCCGACGCGACGCACCACGCGGCCCAGAGCGCGAGCGAGCGTGAGAGCTCGACCTTCGTATACGCGTCCGCGAGCGGGTGCGAGACCGCCTGGTAGATGCCGATCGGCTTCCCGAACTGCTCGCGCGTCGTCACGTGCTCGAGCGCGAGCTCGAGTGCGAGACGCGCGGCTCCGCAGGCCTCGAGCGCGAGGGCGGTGAGCGAGCGGGCGCGGATCTCCTCGAGCACGTCCGAGTCCCCGAGCCTTCGGCCGGGCTCGCCGCCCCGGACGACGCCGAGCGGGCGCGAGAGGTCCGTCGTCGCGAGGACTTCGCGCTCCGCCCCCTCGAGCTCGTAGATCCCGTCGCCGCCGACGATCGCGATCCGCTCGGCGCTGTCGAGATCGGGGACGAGCGGGCCGAGGGCCAGCGTCCAGCTCGTCGTACCCGCCGCGACCTCGGCGCGGAGGTCGGACGGGAGCGCGGGCAGCGTCTGCGCGATCGTCGAGAAGAACGGCCCGTGATAGAGCGAGCGGCCGAGCTCCTCGAAGAGCACTGCCTCCTCGAGGAACGTGAGCCCCGCGCCGCCGTCCTCCTCCGCGATCGAGACGCCGGTCCAGCCGAGCTCGGCGAGCTCCTGCCACGACGGCTCCGGATGCTCCGAGAGGTACGCGCGCGCCTGCTCGCGGAGCTCCTCCTGCTCGTCGGTGAAGGTGAAGTCCACGGTTCGCCTACCTCGACCTCGGGAGCCCGAGCACGCGCTCGGCGACGATGTTGCGGAGGATCTCGGAGGTCCCGGCCTCGATCGTGTTCCCGCGGCTGCGGAGCTGCTGGTACTGCCAGTACCCCGCGTACGGAGCGTTGTCCTCACCGAGCGAGGCGTCCGGGCCGAGGAGCTCGAGCGCGAGTTTCGTCACGCGCTGGTTCGCCTCCGACCACACGAGCTTGGAGATCGAGCCTTCGGGTCCCGGCATCCCCGACTTCACGAGCTGCGAGAGCGCGCGGTAGTTGGTGAAGCGGAGCGCCTGCATCTCGATCCACTCGCGCGCGATCCGGTCGCGCTGGAGCGGGTCCGCTCCGCGGTCCCGCGCAAGCGCCACGAGCTTGCGGATCTGCACCTCGAGCGCCGCCTGCAGCGCGAACCCGAGCGTGCCGCGCTCGTGCAAGAGCGTCGTCATCGCCACCTGCCAGCCTCCGCCGACCTCGCCCAGGACGTTCTCCACCGGCACCTCGACGCTCGAGAAGAAGATCTCGTTGAACTCCGCTTCGCCCGTGATCTGGCGCAGAGGACGGACCTCGACGCCCGGCGCGTGCATGTCGACGATCAGGTAGGTGAGGCCTGCGTGGCGCGTCGACTCCGGGTCGCTTCGGGTGAGGAGGATGCACCGGTCCGCGATGTGGGCGAACGACGACCACACCTTCTGCCCGTCCACGACGAAGCGATGGCCGTCGAGGCGCGCGCTCGTCCGCACGCCGGCGAGGTCGGAGCCGGCGCCGGGCTCCGAGAACCCTTGGCACCAGATCTCCTCCGCCGAGAGGATCGGCGCGAGGTAGCGCGACCTCTGCTGCTCGGTCCCGTGGGCGATGATCGTCGGTCCGGCCATGCCGAGGCCGATGACGCCGATGTGCGGCGGCGCTTCGGCGCGCGCCATCTCCTCGAGGAAGATCGCCTGGTGCGTGTACGGCGCTCCGCCGCCGCCGTACTCCTTCGGCCAGGTCAGGCCCGCGTAGCCGGCGTCGTACTGAGCGCGGCTCCAGGCTCGCATCTCGGGCTCGTCGAAGCGGGCCGCGCCACCTCGGTGACCGCGGAGCTCGTCGGGCAGGTGCTCCTCGAGCCAGGCCCGAAGAACTGCGCGGAACGCGGCTTCCTCGGGTGTGTCCCGCAGGTCCACGGCGCGATGCTACTTCGCTCCGGGGTGTGGTGGAGAGCCGATCGCGCGGGCCGGAAGCGGAGCGCCGACCAGGTGCCGTCGATCGAGACGTGCCGCACCGGCCGGATGCCCGAGCCCTCGAGCCCGCGGGCGAGCGAGTCGCGGTTCAGGTCGGTCCCGAGCTGTCCCGCCTTCGGATACGCGATCCACGCGAGCGCGTCGCGTCTCGCTGCCCCGACGAACGGCTCGCGCCGCTCGGCGACGCTTGCCGAGTCGCTCACGAAGAGGAGGACGACGTCCGCCGTCGCGCCTGGCTCGGATCCGCCCCGGAAGTGCGGACGTCGAGCTCCAGGCCGGAGGGCGCGTCCAGCACGACCACCGTCTGTCCGTCCCGGATCTGGAGCTTGCCGGCAAGCGTCATCGAGGCAGTATCGCCTCGTGAGCGCGTGATTGCGGGCGCCCGCTGGCCCGGTTTAGGGTGATGCGGTGCCTCTGCTCGCAGTCGAGGACGTCACCCTTCGCTTCGGAGGCATCGTCGCTCTCGACGGAGTCTCGTTCGACGTCGAGAAGGGCCAGATCTCCGGGCTCATCGGGCCGAACGGCGCAGGCAAGACGACGGCCTTCAACGTCATCACGCGCCTCTACACGCCGGATTCCGGGAAGGTGACGTTCGACGGCGACTCTCTCCTGCGCCAGCCGCCGTCGCGCATCGTGCGCAAGGGAATCGCCCGCACCTTCCAGAACATCCAGCTCTTCCGGACGATGTCCGTGCTCGAGAACGTCCTCGTCGGTGCGCACTCCCGCGGACGCGAGGGGACGGAGGCGGCGGCGGCCGCGCTCGACGTCGTCGGCCTCCGCGACCGTGCCGACTTCCCCGCTGCCGCTCTCCCGTACGGGATCCAGAAGCGGGTCGAGCTCGCTCGCGCCCTCGCCGCGAAGCCCCGCCTGCTCCTCCTCGACGAGCCGGCCGGCGGCCTGAGCCACGAGGAGGTGGGCGAGCTCGGCGAGTTCGTGCGGAGGATCCGCGACGACCTCGAGCTCACGATCCTCCTCGTCGAGCACCACATGCACCTCGTGATGACCGTGTCCGACCACGTGAACGTCCTGAGCTTCGGGCGCAAGATCGCCGACGGCACCCCTGCCGAGGTGCAGGCGGATCCCGCGGTCATCGAGGCCTATCTCGGAAGCGACGAGGACGACGAATGAGGACGCTGCTCGAGCTGGACGACCTCGCGGCCCGGTACGGGCCGGTGCAGGCATTGCACGACGTCTCGCTCACGGTCGGCGAGGGCGAGATCGTCGCCGTTCTCGGCGCGAATGGCGCAGGCAAGACGACGACGCTGCGCGCGATCTCGGGAACGGTGGCGCGAAGCGGGGTGATCGAGCTCGACGGGAAGGTGCTCAAGGGCGGCCCCGAGGCCTCGGCTCGCGCCGGAATCGCTCACGTCCCCGAGGGCCGGGGGACGTTCGTCGACCTGACCGTGACCGAGAACCTCCGCCTCGGCGCCTACACGCGCCGCGATCGCGGCGTGAAGGGCGACGTCCAGCGCGTCACGGGCTACTTCCCGTGGATGGCCGAGCGCGGCGGACAGCGCGCGGGGACGCTCTCGGGCGGGGAGCAGCAGATGCTCGCGCTCGGGCGCGCGCTCATGTCGAGACCGAGGCTCCTGCTCCTCGACGAGCCCTCGCTCGGACTGGCGCCGATGGTCGTGCGCGAGTTCTTCCGCGTCGTCCGCGAGCTGAACGCGAAGGATGGGTTGACCGTCCTCGTCGTCGAGCAGGACGCCCGCATCGCGCTCTCGCTCTCCGCGCGCGCATACGTGCTCGAGGTCGGCCGCGTCGCGCTCACGGGGACGAGCGCGGAGCTGCGCGACGACGAGTCCATCCGGCGGAGCTACCTGGGGTACTGAGACTCGAGCCGATGGTCATCGCCACCTTCGCGGACTTCATGCAGCAGGTCGTCTCCGGCCTCGCCTCGGGCGGGATCTACGCGCTCCTGGCGCTCGCGCTCGTGATCATCCATCGCTCGACGGGCGTCATCAACTTCGCGCAGGGGGAGATGGCGACCTTCTCGACGTACGTCGCCTGGACGCTCACCATGAACCACGGCTGGAGCTACTGGCCCGCGTTCGTGGCCACGCTCGCGATCTCGTTCGCGGGCGGGGTCGCGACGCATCGCATCGTCATCCGGCCGGTCGAGCGCGGGAGCGTGCTGCGGGTCGTGATCGTCACCATCGGGCTCTTCGTCGCGATCAACGGTTTCGTCGTCTGGGAATGGGGCGGCGAGCCGAAACAGCTGAAGAACCCGTTCGGGACGAGGGTCTTCGACGTCGGCGGCGTGTCGGTCGCGGCGAGCGACGTCGGGACGATCGCCGTCGCGCTCGGGATCGTGCTCGTGCTCTGGGCGCTCTTCCAGTACACGAAGGTCGGGCTGGCCCTACGCGCATCGGCGGTCAACCCCGAGGAGGCGCGTCTCGTGGGGGTGCGCGTCTCGTGGATGCTCGCGCTCGGCTGGGGACTGGCGGCGACGCTGGGCGCGGTAGCGGGGATGTTGACCGCGCCGAGCATCGGCCTCGACCCCCAGATGATGCAGCCGATCCTCATCTACGCGTTCGCCGCGGCAGTGCTCGGCGGGATCGACTCGCCGGTCGGCGCCGTCGTCGGAGGGCTCGTCCTGGGAGTCCTCCTGAACATGCTCGGCTACGTGAGCCAGTACGGGGTGTTCGACTGGTTCACGGAGGAGCTCCGCCTGCCGATGGCTCTTCTCATCATCCTCGTCGTCTTGCTCGTTCGGCCCGTCGGTCTCTTCGGCAGGCCGGAGGTGAAGCGCGTTTGAGCCCGCGTGCGACGCGCATCGCGGGGTTCGTCGGCTTCGCCGCGCTCGTGGTCGGCGTAGCGGTCCTGCCCGCGTTCCTGAGCGACTTCAAGACGCAGCAATACGCGTACGTCGGCATCTACCTGATCGCACTCCTCGGCCTCAACATCCTCACCGGCTACACAGGGCAGATCTCGCTCGGGCACGGGGCATTCATGGCCATCGGCGGCTACACGAGCGCGATCCTGATGGTCGGCAACACGCAGTTCGGCGGACCGATCGGGGGCGGCGTCCGGGACGTGTGGACGATCCCGGTCGCAGCTGTCGTGACGGGCCTCGTCGGGCTCGCCTTCGGGCTTCCTGCGCTACGGCTCTCCGGCCTCTATCTCGCGCTCGCGACCTTCGCGGTCGCCGTTGCCACGCCGTCGCTGCTCAAGCGCTTCGACACGTGGACCGGCGGCGGCACGGGCATCCAGCTCTTCGGCAAGCCGCAGGCGACCGGCTCGCTCGCCGGGGAGGTCACGATCCTGGGGCGGACTCTGACCTACAACGAGTGGCTCTACTACCTCGCGTGGTCGTTCGCGCTGGTCGCGTTCGTGGTCGCATGGCTGATCATCCGCGGCCGCACCGGGAGGGCATTCCGAGCCGTGCGGGACAGCGAGACTGCCGCGGTCTCCTCGGGCGTGAGCCTGGCCCGCTACAAGACGCTCTCCTTCGGGATCAGCGCTGCCTATGCGGGGGCGGCCGGCGGCCTCTTCGTCGTGGCGAACTCGTACGTCAACCCCGACACGTTTCCGGTCCCCCTCTCGATTCTGCTCCTCACCGGGATCGTCGTGGGGGGAGCCGGCGGGCTGGTCGGGCTCGTGTTCGGAGCGATCTTCGTCGAGTTCATCACCTTCTGGGCGCAGGGGCAGGATCTCGGCGCGCTCCTCCCGCACGTGATCCGCGAGGAAACGCAGAAGGCGGGTGGGGCGGCCGTCATCTACGGCGTCGTCCTCATCCTCTTGATGTTCGTGCTCCCGGACGGCGTCGGCGGGCTCTTCCGCCGCGCCGGACAGCTCTTCTCGCGCCGTCGCTAAGCTCGGACGAGGCATGGGTCGCCATCTGCCCCGAAAGCGGCGCCGCTCGCGCGTCGCGCTCGCACTGGCGACCGCCGCGGCACTCGTCTCCCTCCCGGTTGCTCTCGCCGGCTCGGCGGCGGACCCGGGAGTCACTCCGAGCTCGATCCTCATCGGCGGCACCTCGCCACTCACCGGCCCCGCCGCCGCGTACGCGTCGGTCGCCCGCGGCGCGAAGGCGTATTTCTCCTACGTCGACGCACACGGCGGCGTCGCGAAGCGGAAGATCGACTACCAGTACTTCGACGACGCCTACAACCCGGCGCAGAGCGTCCAGGTGACGCGACAGCTCGTCGAGCAGGACAAGGTGTTCGCGGTCTTCAACTCGCTCGGGACCGAGCAGAACATCGCCGTGCGCGACTACCTGAACGCGCAGAAGGTGCCGCAGCTCTTCGTCGCCACGGGGGCGACGACCTTCGGGCGCGACACGGCGAAGTACCCGTGGACGATCGGGTTCCAGCCGAGCTACCAGGCCGAGGGCTGGGTCTACGGACAGTGGGTCGCGAGGACGCTCCGGAAGGCGCGCATCGCGGTCCTCCTCCAGAACGACGACTACGGGAAGGATCTCCTCGGCGGTCTCAAGCGCGGGCTCGCCCGCTCGGGCTCGAAGGTGATCGCGGCGCAGCCGTACGAGGTCACGGCGGCCGACGTCTCGAGCCAGGTCGCGAAGCTCGAGGCCTCCGGCGCGAACGTGTTCTGCGTCTTCGCGACGCCGAAGTTCGCGATCCAGGCGATCGTCTACGCGAACCGGCTCGGCTGGCGGCCGCAGGTGATCATGAACTCGGTCTCCGGCGCGACGAACATCATGCTGCTCGCCTCCGAGAGCGGGAAGTCGAAGACGATCCTCGGGACGGTGACGCTCAACTACCTCAAGGATCCGAGCGATCCGCGCTGGAAGATGGATCCGGGGATGAAGCTCTACCGTGCGATCATGGCCCGCTACGCGAAGGGCGCGGACGTGAACGACGTGTACCACGTCTACGGGATGGCGGTCGCCTACGAGACGGTCGGCCTCTTCAAGCGGCTCGGCGCGAACGTGACCCGCGCGCGGCTCATGGCGGCTGCCCGGTCCATGAACGATGCCTCGAACCCGTTCCTGCTCCCGGGCGTCGTCGTCGAGACCGGCCGCGGGGACGGCTTCCCGATCCAGCAGGGACAGCTCCAGCGCTGGGCGAAGGGGCGCTGGGTGCCCTTCGGCGGGCTCTTCGCCGCGAAGAAGTACTGAGCCGGCGCGCCTAGAGGTCGACGACGGTGAGCACCTCGACCGCGACGCCGGGGCTTCGCGGGACCTGCGCTGCGAGCCGCATTGCCTCGTCACGGCTCCCGCAGTCGACGAGGTAGAAGCCGCCGATCGCCTCTTTCGTCTCGGCGAACGGCCCGTATGTGACGAGCGGCTTCTCTCCCGGCCGGACGACCGCCGCCGACGACGGGTCCTCGAGCGCCTCCCCGAGCACGTACGCGCCCTCCCTGCGGAGCATGTCGGCGTAGGCCACGTGCTCTCCGACGATCGCACGGCGTTCGCCCGAGCTCATCGCCGCCTCCGCCTCGGCGTCCCCGTGGATCAGGAACAGGAATCGCATGTCGTCTCCCTCCTACGGTGGTGTCTCGCTTCGGGTGAGACGATTGGAGAGCCGTCGTATCGACGTATGCTCGCGAAGAATGTTGACCGCCGACGTCGACACGCACGACCTCCTCGCCGCGCCCCTCGACGACCTGCTCGCCGAGGCGCGCCGCCTGCGCGCCGGCCCCCTCGTCACGTACTCGCCCAAGGTCTTCGTCCCGCTCACGACGCTCTGCCGCGACGTCTGCGGCTACTGCACGTTCGCCCGTCCACCGCGCCGCGGCGAGCGTGCCTACCTGACCGACGACGAGGTACTCGCGATCGCGCGGGCCGGCGCCGCGGCCGGCTGCCGCGAGGCGCTCTTCACGCTCGGCGACAAGCCCGAGCTGCGCTACGGGGTTGCTCGGCGGGAGTTGCGCGCGCTCGGCTACGAGGCCACGCTCGAGTACCTGGCGCACTGCGCACGCATAGTGCTCGAGGAGACGGGACTCCTCCCGCACCTGAACCCCGGAGTGATGAAGCGCGCCGAGCTCGAGCTGCTGCGTCCGGCGAGCGCGTCGATGGGGATCATGCTCGAGACCACCGCCGAGCGCCTGGGGGAGAAGGGCGGGCCGCACTGGGCGTCTCCGGACAAGGTGCCGTCCCGCCGTATCGAGACGATCCGGCTCGCGGGTGAGCTCGCGATCCCGTTCACGAGCGGGATCCTGATCGGGATCGGGGAGACGAGGGAGGAGCGGATCGACGCGCTCCTCGCGCTGAAAGCCCTCGGCGAGGAGCACGGGCACGTCCAGGAGGTCATCGTCCAGAACTTCCGGGCGAAGCCGGGAACGCGCATGGCCTCGCATCCAGAGCCCTCGCTCGACGAGCACCTGTGGACCGTCGCGGCCGCGCGGATCCTCCTCGGCCCTGCGTGGCATGTGCAGGCGCCGCCGAATCTCGCGTACGACAACTTCCCGAGACTCCTCGACGCCGGGATCGACGACTGGGGCGGCGTCTCGCCTGTGACGATCGACCACGTCAACCCGGAGGCGCCGTGGCCGGAGCTCGAGCGCCTCGCGGCCGCGACGCGCGAACGTGGGCTCGAGCTCGCGCCGCGGCTCCCGGTCTACCCGGAGTACGTGGCCGAGCTCGACCGCTGGTGCGACCCGGCCGTCGCGCCGTACGTGCGCAGGGCCGCCGATGCGACGGGGCTCGGGCGCGACGACGCCTGGGCACCGGGAGAGCCGGGGGGCATCCCGTTCGTCGTCCGCGGCGAGGCGCTCCCGCTCGAGCTGACGGGGGACGAGCTCGGCGAGGACGAGCTCACGGCGCTGCTCGAAGCGCGCGGCGAGGCGGCACACCGCGTCTACGCCGCCGCCGACCGCCTGCGCCGCGAGGTCTGCGGCGACGAGGTCACCTACGTCGTCACGCGGAACATCCAGTACACGAACGTCTGCTACTTCCGCTGCGGCTTCTGCGCCTTCTCGAAGGGGAAGCTGGCCGAGAACCTGCGCGGCGCGCCGTACCTCGTGCCGCTCGACGAGATCGTGCGCCGTGCCGTAGAGGCCTGGGAGCGCGGCGCGACCGAGGTCTGCCTCCAGGGTGGGATCCACCCCGCGTTCACCGGCGAGTACTACGCCGGTGTCGTCGAGGCGATCAAGGACGCGGTGCCCGGCATCCACGTGCACGCCTTCTCGGCGCTCGAGGTCTGGCAGGGCGCGGCGACGCTCGGGGTCGGGCTCGAGGAGTACCTCGCGCATCTCCGCGAGCTCGGGCTCGGCTCGCTTCCGGGAACGGCGGCCGAAGTGCTGGACGACGAGGTGCGCCGGGTCATCTGCCCCGACAAGGTGACGACCGCGCAGTGGCTCCGAGTGCACGACGCCGCTCACCGCGTCGGGCTGCGCTCGAACGTGACGCTCATGTTCGGCCACGTCGACGCGCCGCGGAGCTGGGCGCGTCATCTGCTCCGCGCGCGCGAGCAGCAACAGCGTTCGTTGTGCGTCAGCTCGGGATCCGTCAGTGCGGATCCCGAGCGCGCGAAGACCGAGCCCGGCCGCGCGCGTCCGGGCTCCTCGGGCGGGTTCACCGAGTTCGTCCCGCTCCCGTTCGTCCCCATGGAAGCCCCGATGTACGTCAAGGGGCGCGCGCGGCGCGGGCCGACCTTCCGCGAGACGCTGCTCGTGCATGCCGTCGCGCGGCTGGCCCTCCATCCGTGGATCACGAACGTGCAGGCGTCGTGGGTGAAGCTCGGCCTCGAAGGATCGCGGCAGGCGCTGCGAGCCGGTGTGAACGACCTCGGCGGGACGCTCATGAACGAGTCGATCTCGCGCTCGGCCGGCGCCGAGTTCGGGCAGGA
Source organism: uncultured Actinomycetes bacterium (assembly GCA_963708265.1). GTDB lineage: Bacteria > Actinomycetota > Thermoleophilia > Gaiellales > Gaiellaceae > GMQP-bins7. Next base: position 251,550 of record CAVPSC010000004.1, read on the forward strand.
GCTCGCACCCGAGGCGATGGAGGAGCTGATCCGCTCTGCAGACCGTGTGCCGCGCCAGCGGACGACGCTCTACGGCGAGCCGCCGGAGGAGCGCGTGCGCGCGTCGTTCGGCGCACCGCCCGTCGCGGATCCGATCAACCCTCGAGTGAAGGACGCCGGGCTCGTGGCCCCGCCTCGGCTCGTTCGCCCCGGGCTCGTCGGCGCGGGCGGGCGGGCTCGATAGCTCAGGGAGCGACGGCGAGTCCGGCGTCGAGCGCGGCTCGACGAAGCTCGGCGTCCCACGTCGCGAAGACGAGCTCGGGCTCGTCGAGAGTGAGAGCTGACGCGAGATGGATCGCGTCTCCCGCAGTCAGTTGCAACACCTCGGCAGCATCAGCGGCAGCTCGGATCAGCGTATCGTCGAGTTCGATCACGTACGTCTCCGACCATACGCGGTCGAGATCGTCGCGAGCTCGCCGGCGACGAGTGGCGCTCAGCCGCCGGTCCCGACCGATCCGACCGAGGGCCGACCGCGCCTCGATGTAGCCGATGCTCGCGCTCGCGAGCTCGCCGGCCGACTGGAAGATGTCCCACGCCGATTCGGACTCCTCCTCCCGGACGACGAGCTTGACGACCGCGGAGGTGTCGTAATAGAGCGTCAGAAGCGCCCGGTGCGCCTCTGCTCGATCACGATGTCCGACAGGGTGGGGCCCGGGCTGAGCCTCGGAAGCTTCGCGACGTCGATGTCGTGTCGTTTCTTCCGAAGCGGAGGTCGCACACGTCCGAGCGCGACCAGCTCTTCGAGCGTCTTGCGCCCGGAGTCCAGTGGCATCAGCTGTGCGATCGGCTTGCCATGTTCGGTGACGACGAGCTCCTCGCCGTTCTTGACGCGCTCGAGCCAGGAACGCAGGTTCTCCCGAAGATCTCTGATACCGACGTTCACCGCCATGAGCCTAGTGTACGCATCGAGTCGGTAAAAGTGTCCACAAAAGGACGAGCGCCGCTACGTCTCCTCGGCACGCATTCCTCGCACGGCCTCGAGCTGCGCGGTCACGCTCTCGTCGACCTCGACCGGGTAGCTATAGCCGAGGGCGTTCGCGACCTCGGTCGCGACCCGGCGGCAGAGCGCTGCCGTCCGGAACAGCGCCTCCCAGTTCTCGTCGATGCCCGCCCCGACGTACGTGGCGTGGAGCTCGGTGACGAGGTCCGCAGGGAGCAGGCGCTCGAGCCCCCGCCCGTACGCGCCGGGCCCGAGCGTCCAGTCGTGGTCGAGCTCGATCCTCCACTCGAGGAGCTGTCGCAGCGCGACCTGCTTCGCGTCGTAGTCGAGCACGAACTTGGCGAAGACGACCTCTCCTCGCCACAGTGCCTTGGCGACGTAGGTCGTGTCCCACCAGAACTCATCGACGAGCGCCCGGTACTCGTCCTCCGTGGGTCGGCGAGGGATGTGAGCTCGATACGTCGGTGGCTGCCACCTCGACGTCGATCCGTCCTTGTCGAGGAGGATGCGGTAGCCGACGTCGAGGTCCTCGGGCAGCGTCTCGGCCGCAGAGACGCGCGCGAGCAGCGCGTCCGGCCAGATCGTGTAGTCGACGCGGACGCCGTCCGGGTAGACGACGCCGCGGAAGAACGTCGTCTCGCCGAGGAGCTCGTGCTCGTCGCCCCAGCCGACGAGGGGACCGCCGCGCGCGCTCGCCCATCTCTCCGCCGCGACGAACTGGTCGACGTCGCGGACGGCGATGATCATGTCGTAGTCGGAGAGCTCGTCGCCGTCGCCTCGAGCGCGCGTGCTCGTCAGGACGAGCGCTCGGATCTCGAAGATCGCTTCGGCCCATGCGACGAGCTCGCCCAGGACCTGGGTCTCGGTCGGCGTCTTCGTGAAGCCCGTAGCGCTCACGCCTCGAGGGAGAGCAGGTCGTCGACCGTCTCACGGCCGCGGATGAGCCGCGCCTCGCCGTCCCTGACGAGGACCGCCGCCGGGCGCGGCGTCCCGTTGTAGTTCGAGCTCATCGCGAGGGTGTAGGCGCCGGTCGCCGGAACGGCGAGAAGGTCGCCGCGGCGAGGCGTCGGAAGCCGGACGTCGTCGATGAGGACGTCTCCCGACTCGCAGTGCATGCCCGCGACGCTGACGTCCTCGTCCGGCTCCTCCGCGGCACGCGCCGCGCTCAGGGCGGTGTAGCGCGCGTCGTAGAGCTGCGGGCGCGGGTTGTCCGACATGCCGCCGTCGATCGCGACCCAGGTTCGCTCGCGGAGGCGCTTCACCGCGCCGACGCGGTAGAGCGTGACTCCCGCGCGACCGACGAGCGAGCGGCCAGGTTCGAGCCACACCTCGGGCTTACCCAGCTCCCTCGCGACGAAGGCCGTCCGCGCGGTGGATGCCGCCGCGGCCGCGAGCGAGATCGCTTCGGGCACCTCGTCCTCGGGGTGGTGGCGGATGCCGAACCCGCCCCCGAGATCGGCGACCCGCGGCTCCCAGCCGAGCGTGTCGCGCGCCGAGGCGGCGAACGCGGCGAGCCGCTCGATCGTCTCCGCCTGGGCCGTGAAGTCCGGGAGCTGCGAGCCGACGTGGACGTGCAGCCCGAGCACGTCGAGCCCGCGCTCGAGGGCGTCTACGATCGCCGTCGTCGCCTGCGCGGGAGGGAGACCGAACTTCGACCCGTGATGGCCGGTGACGACCGCCTCGTGCGTGTCGGCGTCGACGCCGAGCGTGACTCGGACGAGCACCTCTCGTACGCCCGCGGTCGCGGCAAGCGCGCTCTCGTCGGGGGCATCGAGAACGAGAGGCGAGCCGATCGCGGCCGCGTCACGCAGGAACGCTTCGTCCTTGTTGTTGCCGTGCACCACGAGCTCGGAGCCGGTCAGCCCCGCCGCGAGCGCGAACGCGAGCTCGCCGGAGGTCGCCACGTCCGCGCCGATCTCCTCGTCGCGGAACAGTCGAAGGAGCGCGACGTTCGGGAACGCCTTCGTCCCGAACACGATGCGGCCGCCTTCTCCCACCGCCTCCCGGAACGCGTGAGCCTGTGAGCGGAGCGTCTCCTCGCAGTAGACGACGAGGGGCGTGCCGAACCGCTCCGACAGCTCGGACGCGCGGACGCCACCGAGCACGAGCTCGGCTTCCTCGATCCGCGCCGACTCCGGGAACAGCTCGAACGGGACCGGACAGGGCATCCGGCGATTCTGCCTGCTACGGTTTTCGGCTCATGGAGAAGCTTCTCGCGTAGGGCAGGGAGCGAGCGCGGCGCGAGCCGCGGACGTTCCCGCGGAGCCTCTCGGACGAGAGGCTTTTTTGTTGCCGGAGGCGAATCGGAAGGCGAGATGGAGCGGTACGACCCGAAGACGATCGAGGAGAAGTGGCAGCGAGTCTGGGCCGACGCCCACGCCTTCGAGGTCTCGAACGACCCGATCGAGCCCAAGTCGTACGTCCTCGAGATGCTCCCGTACCCGTCCGGGACGCTGCACATGGGCCACATGCTCGTGTACACGATCGGCGACGTCGTCACCCGCTTCCGCGCGCGGAACGGGATGCATGTTCTCCATCCGCAGGGATTCGACTCCTTCGGGCTACCGGCGGAGAACGCGGCGATCCGCGAGGGCATCCCGCCCCGGGAGAGCGTCGAGCGGAACATCGAGGCCATCACGCGCTCGTATCGGCGCATCGGCTGGGCGTACGACTGGCCTCGCCTGACCTCCACGCACAGGCCCGAGTACTACCGCTGGCAGCAGTGGCAGTTCCTGCGCTTCCTCGAGCGCGGGCTCGCGTACCGGAAGGCCGCGCCGGTGAAGTGGTGCCCGAACGACCAGACCGTGCTGGCGAACGAGCAGGTGAGGGACGGGCGCTGCGAGCGCTGCGGCGCCGAGGTCGAGTCTCGTCTCATGGAGCAGTGGTTCTTCCGGATCACCGACTACGCGCAGGCGCTCCTGGACGATCTCGAGACCGTCGACTGGCCGGAGTCGATCAAGGCGCGCCAGCGCAACTGGATCGGCCGCTCGGAGGGCGCCGAGATCCTCTTCCGCGTCGAGGAGCTCGGCGAGGACGTCGCGGTGTTCACGACGCGGCCCGACACGCTCTGCGGCGCGACCTTCTTCGTCCTCGCGCCCGAGCACGAGCTCGTGCCGAGGATCGACTCCGACGAGGTGCGCGAGTACGTCCGTCGGGCGTCGGCGAAGAAGACTGCCGAGCGTGCCGCCGCGACCGAGAAGACCGGCGTCTTCACCGGCCTGCACGCGACCAATCCGGTGAACAGCGAGCGCCTGCCCGTGTACGTGGCCGACTACGTGCTGACGGACTACGGCACGGGCGCGATCATGGCCGTGCCCGCGCACGACCAGCGCGACTTCGACTTCGCGCAGGCGTTCGACCTCCCGATCCGGCAGGTGGTGAAGCCGGCCGAGGGCGAGGTGGACGGGAGCGCCGCGCACGTCGAGCACTCGGAAGGCGAGGTGCTCGTCAACTCGGGCGAGTTCGACGGGCTTCCGGCGCCGGAGGGCGGCCGTCGGATCGTCGAGCAGCTCGAGGCCGAGGACCGAGGCCGCTTCGCGATCAACTACCGCCTGCGCGATTGGGGGTTCTCGCGGCAGCGCTACTGGGGCTGCCCGATCCCGATCGTGTATTGCGAGACGTGCGGGATCGTCCCGGTGCCGGACGACGAACTGCCGGTCGTCCTCCCCGAGATCGAGGACTACAAGCCGAAGGGCGTGCCTCCGCTCGCGCAGGCCACTGACTGGGTCGAGGTGACCTGTCCGTCCTGCGGCGGCCCGGCGAGGCGCGAGGTCGAGACGATGGACACCTTCGTCGACTCGTCCTGGTACTTCCTGCGCTACTGCGATCCGCTGAACGACACGGCGCCGTTCGAGCGAGCCGCCGTCGACTACTGGAGCCCCGTCGACCTGTACATCGGCGGGGTCGACCACGCGACCGTGCACATGATCTACGCGCGGTTCTGGATCAAGGTGTTGAACGACATGGGCCTCGTCGGCTTCCGCGAGCCGTTCGCGGCCTTCTTCTCGAACGGCTGGGTGACGCTCGGCAAGACCAAGATGTCGAAGCGGGCCGGGAACATCGTCGGCCCGGACGACTTCCTCGACCGCTACGGCGCCGACGCGTGCCGCCTGAACATCCTCTTCCTCGGGCCTGCGAACGAGGACATGGAGTGGACGGAGACGAGCGTCGAGGCGATGAACCGCTTCGTCCGGCGGCTGTGGACGGTCGTGAACGAGGTGGCGGAGGGCGCACCCGGGGAAGAGCCGGAGGGGGGTGCGCTGGCTCGGAAAGCGCATGCCACGATCGCGAAGGTCACCGACGACATCGGGCGTCGCTTCGCGTTCAACACGGCCATCGCCGCGGTCATGGAGCTCGTGAACGAGCTCTCGCGGGATCGCGGTGGGCGTGACTCGCGCTTCGCCGCCGAGACCGCCGTATCGCTGATCCAACCGTATGCACCACACGTCGCCGAGGAGCTCTGGTCGCGCCTCGGGCACGAGCGGCTGTGGGAGGCTCCGTGGCCGGTCGCGGATCTCGCGCTGCTCGAGGTCGAGACGGTCGAGGTCGTCGTGCAGGTGAACGGAAAGGTCCGCGACCGCCTGCACGTGGCTCCCGGTCTGGGGGACGAGGAGCTCGTCGCGCTCGCGCGAGAGTCGGAGCGCGTGCGCTCGTACATCGACGGCTCGGACGCTGCCCGCACGATCGTGGTGCCTGGCAAGCTCGTCAACTTCGTCGTCTGATACGCGCTCGAGCCCGCGGCCTGGTCGGCGAGAACCAACGGCTTCGAGCCCTCCTTCTCGATCCCGAGGAACGAGTTCGCCTCGAGAACGACGACGTCATCGTCGGACGTAGCGGAGATGGACTTCTCGCCACACTCTTGGTGCGAAGACATGGCCCACGCGTGACTTGCGTGGCGGCACGCTCGATTCGTGCCGTTCGTGTCCGTCTCGCGCTCGACCGCGCTCGCCGTCGCAGCAGCGCTCCTGCTGGTCCTCGTGCTGGCGGGCCATCGCCTCTCGAGAGCAGGCTCCGCGAGCGCGCCAGAGATCGCGGCACCGCTCGAGCCCGTGAAGCCCGCCGCGGCGACGAAGAAGATGCTCGTCGTCCACGTGGTCGGAGCGGTGCGGAGGGCAGGTCTCTACCGACTTCCCGACGGCTCGCGCATCGCCGACGCCGTGCGACGGGCAGGCGGCGCGACGAGGCACGCCGACCTCGCCGCGATCAATCTCGCTGCGCCGCTGGTGGACGGCGTCCAGGTGCTCGTGCCGCGTCGAGTCGCTGCGGGGGTCGCGCCGCCGGAGGAGACGGCGGGAGGCGCTCCCGGGTCGGGAGCGCAGGGCGCCGGCGGCCCCAAGCCGAGCCTGTCGTCGGCAACGGCCGAGGAGCTCGACCAGCTCCCCGGGGTGGGGCCGGTCACCGCGCAGAAGATCATCGACTACCGGACCGCGCACGGTCCCTTCCGGTCGGTGGACGACCTCGACGCGGTTCCGGGCATCGGCCCGACTCGGATCGAGCAGCTGCGGGATCTCGTGACCCCGTGAGGAGAGCCGTCGAGCTCCAGTGGCCCGCGCTGCTCGTCGGGTCCGCGTGCGCCGGGATCGCCGGGGCGAACTGGCTCCGCCTCTCGCAGCTCGGGCTGCTCGTGCTCGCGATCGCAGCGCTCGTCGGGATGGTGGCGAGTGACGGTCTCGTCCGGATCGCCGCGCTCGCCGTTGCTCTCGCCGTCCTCGGGCTCTGGTGGGGATCGCTGCGGCTCGACGCTCTCGACGGGAGCGTGCTGGAGGCGAAGATCGGGAGCTCCGGCAGGACCGAGGCGGTCACCACCGGCCCCGCGCGTCGCACGACGTGGGCCGTGCGCGTGCCGGCCGAGGTGCGCGCGTTCCGTGGGCGTCCCATTCGAGAGCGCGTGCTCCTCACGCTCCCCGTCGGGCGCTCACCGCCGCGCGGCGCGATCGTCGAAATGGATGCAAGCGTTGTCGCGCCGCGGACGCCTGCGGAGGACGGCGGGTTCGACGAGCGGGCGTGGCTCGCGCGGCAGGGGATCCACGTCGTCATGCGCGGGGAAGACTGGCGTCAGATCGGACGGCGCGGAGGCGTCTCCGGGATCGGAGACCGCCTCCGCGACCGCATCGAAACGGCCGTCGGGCGCGGAACGACCGGGCTGCGGCGCGGGATCGTCCTCGGCGTCGTGCTCGGTGAGGACGAGGGCCTGCCGGACACCGTCAGGCGCGACTTCCGCGCGTCCGGGCTCTACCACCTCCTCGCCGTCTCCGGGCAGAACGTCGCGTTCATCGCCGCCGGATTCCTCGGGCTCGGCTGGCTGCTCCGCCTGCGTCGCGTCGTGCGGGAGCTTCTGACGCTCGCGGGCATCGGCGCCTACGTGCTGGCGGTCGGCTGGCAGCCCTCGGTCGCCCGGGCGGCGGTGGCGGGCGGGCTCGCCTCGCTCGCGTGGCTCGTCGCGAGGCCGCGCGATCGCTGGCACTTCTTCGCGCTCGGTGCGCTCGTCCTGCTGGTCTGGATGCCGACGTCGATCTTCGACCCCGGGTTTCAGCTCTCGTTCGCCGCGGTCGCTGCGATCTTCGCCGTGGTCCCTCGCGCTCGCGCTCTGCTCGCCGCATCGCCGCTACCGTCGCGACTTGCCGAGGCATGTGCGGTCGCGCTCGTGTGCGGCCTCATCACGGCGCCTATCGTCCTCGTCCAGTTCGGGCGAGCGCCCGTGTACACGGTGCCTGCGAACGTCGTTGCGGAGCCGGCGATGCCGCTCGTCCTCGGTCTCGGCCTGCTCGCCGGCGCGGTCGATCCGATCGCTCCCACAGGCGCGGCGGCTCTCGCGTGGCTCGCCGGGTGGGCGGCGGCCTGGCTCGAGCTCGTCGCGAGCACGTTCGGGGCGCTGCCGGGCGCTCAGGTCGGGCCGCGCGGCGCGCTCGTCCTGACCCTGGCTACGGGTGGTGTTCTCGCCGCCCTGCGCTTCGGACGGAGCCGGCTCGAGCGGGTGACCCGAACGCAGACCGCCGCGCTCGTCGCCGCGGCGCTCGTCGCCGGCGTCGGCTGGTGGGCGACACGACCGGCGGCGCAGCCGTGGGTCGAGCCGGCCGGGCTGCGGGTGACGTTCCTCGACGTCGGGCAGGGCGACTCGACGCTGCTCGAGACGAGGACGGGCCGAGTTCTCGTCGACGAGGGTCCGCCCGAGGCGAACGTGGCGTCGCAGCTCGAGCGGCGCGGCATCCGCTCGCTGTCGGCGATCGTCCTCACGCATCCGCAGCGCGACCACGTGGGCGGGGCGGCGAACGTGTTGCGCCACCTGCGGGTGGGCTTCGTCCTCGACCCGGAGCTCGCGGCGACAGGAACGGACGAGGAGGAGGCGATGGCTGCCGCGCGCCAGCGCGGCGTTCCCGTGCGCGCGGCGCGCGCCGGCGAGGAGTTCCGGCTCGGTGGACTCCACTTCGAGGTGCTGAACCCACCCGACGCCGGCACCCCGAGCGAGGACCCGAACCAGAACGCGGTCGTGCTCCTCGTCTCCTACGGCGAGACGGACATCCTGCTGACGGCGGACGCGGAATCGGATGTCACGTCGGATCTCCCCTTGAAGCCGGTGGAGGTGCTGAAGGTCGCGCACCACGGATCGGCCGACCTCGGTCTCGAGGACGAGCTCGAGACGCTCCGCCCCCGCGTGGCGGTCATCTCCGTCGGCCGCGGCAACGACTACGGCCACCCGCGACCCGAGACTCTCGCCGCGCTCGCGACCGTCCCGGGGATCTCGGTCTACCGGACTGACGAGGACGGAGCCGTCGTCGTCGAGTCGGACGGGCGGCGGATCCGGGTCAGGACCGGGGGGTAGGGTTGGCCGGTGGCCGACACCGACCTGAAGCCCGTCTACCTGATCACGGGCAGCGACGGCCCGAAGATCGAGACCGCGCTCCAGCGGCTCCGCGCCCGCTTCTCGCCGGAGTCGACAGAGGTCGTGAGCGCACTCGAAACGACGGGCGACGACACGGTCGCGCTCTGCAACGCCGGGAGCCTCTTCGGCGACGGACGTCTCGTGGTCGTCGAGGACGTCGACGGGCGCCGCGACGGCGACGGGCGCCCGAAGGGTGGCTGGAAGGCGGGCGACGTCGACGCGGTCGTCGACTACCTCGGGAGCCCTGCACCGGGAACCGTGCTCGCCCTGGTCGCCTCCGACCTCAAGAAGTCGAGTGCACTCGGGAAGGCCTGCACGAAGGTCGGCGCGATTCTCGAGTACTCGGTCGAGAAGAAGAAGATCCACGGCTGGATCGCGGGCAAATTCGAGGAGCGTGGCGTCGACGCCGAACCCGAGGCGTGCGCGCTGCTCGTCCAGCTCGTCGGCGAGGACCTGCACGCGCTCGCGACGGAGGTCGACAAGCTCGCGACCTGGGCCGGAGGCGAGCCGATCGGCGCGCGGGAGATCGAGGAGCTGACGGCCCCGACCGCCGGGCTCCCGACCTACGCGCTGACGGATGCCTGGGGGGCGAGGGACGCGTCCCGTGCGCTCGACGCGAGCGAGACGCTCTTCGAGCGTGAGTCGAAGCCCCGCCGCGACACCGCCGCCCGGCTCGCGGGAACGCTCGGGAGCCACGTCAGCCGGCTGCGCTCGATCAAGCGTTTGAACGAAGCCGGCGTCTCCTCGAAGGAGGCGGCCGAGCGCCTCCGGTTGCACCCGTTCCGGGCCCAGAAGCTGTATGCCGAGGCCGAGAGGTTCTCGCCCGAGGAGCTCGACAACGGGGTCGTCCGGCTCGCCGAGCTCGACGGCGCGCTCAAGGGTCGGAGCCGGCTCGCGCCCGATCTCGAGGTGCAGCGTGCGCTCGTCGACCTGACGAGACGTCCGGAGTCGCCCGCCGGCAAGGCGCCGGCGCGAAGCTGAGAGGTCGCCCTAGGAAGACGACGTCGCGGCGGTAGCGACCTTCGCCGCCTGCGACTTCTTCCGCGCCCCGGTGTTCCGATGGAGCGCGCCGCGCGCGGTGGCACGGTCGATCGTCCGCGCGAGCTCGCGATGCTCCGTTGCGACCCGGTCCGTGTCGCCGTCCGCCGCAGCCGACTCGAGCCGCTTCGTCAGCGTCTTGATCGTCGAGCGATAGCGGAGGTTCTCCAGACGCTCTCGCGACTGCGTCCGAACGCGCTTCTGCTGCTGCTTGATGTTCGCCATTCGAAGAAAGACCCGCTCGGGCGCGGGCCGCGCGATGGTAGCAGGACCTACTGGGACAATCGCCCGGGCAGCCATGGTCGACACCCCTGACACCGCCGAGCTCGACCCTGGCGCCGAGCCTGGTCGCCAACAGCATCGGCTCGCGCGCTCGACGGCGATCTTCTCCGCGGCGACCGGCATCTCGCGCGTGCTCGGACTCGTCCGCGAGATGGTCAGCGCGTACTACTTCGGCGTCACCGGCGCGATCAATGCGTTCACGGTCGCGATCCAGATCCCGAACCTCGTGCGTGCGCTGCTCGCCGACGCCGCGCTCTCGGGTGCGTTCGTCCCGGTCTTCAGCGACCTGCTCGAGAAGGGGGAGCGCGCGCGCGCCTGGCGCGTGGCTTCGACGCTCTTCTGGCTCGCCCTGCTCGTGCTTGGTGCGGTCACCGCCGTCTTCATCCTGCTCGCGCCGCTCGTCCTCCGCCCGTTCGGCGATCCCGGCGGGAACTTCGACCTCGCCGTCGGCCTCTCGCGGGTCCTGTTCCCGATCGTCGTGCTCCTCGGGCTCTCCGGGATCGTCGTCGGGATCCTGAACACCTACGAGCACTTCGCGGCGCCCGCGCTCGCCCCGGTCGCGTGGAACCTCGTGATCATCCTGGGGCTCGCCCTCGGCATCCCGCGCATCGACAGCGCAGACGCGCAGCTCTACCTGTACGCGGGGCTCGTCGTGCTCGGCACGCTCGTCCAGCTTCTGCTCCCGGTGCCGTGGCTCCGCGGCCTCGACGGGAAGCTCACGCTCGTCCTCGACTGGCGTGACCCGGCCGTCCGGAGGGTGTTCACGCTGATGCTGCCGGTGACGCTCACGATCGGGCTGATCAACGTCAGCGCGGTCGTGGACACGCTCTTCGCCTCGCGACTCCTCGATCCCGAGCTCGCTCCCGCCGCGATCGACAAGGCATTCCGCCTGTACATGCTTCCGCAGGGGATGTTCGCGGTCGCCGTGACGGTCGTCCTCTTCCCGACGCTCGCGCGACTCGCTGCGCGCGGCGACACGCACGGTCTGCGCCGTGCGCTCGACGGCGGGATCCGCCAGATCGCGTTCCTCCTCGTCCCCGCCGGCCTGCTCGCGATCGTGCTCGCCGACCCGATCGTCCGGCTCGTCTACCAACGCGGCGAGTTCACGGCGGCCGATACGACCATCGTCGCCCAGTGCCTGCAGGCGTTCTCGATCGGGCTCGTCTTCAACGGCTGGATGCTGATCCTCAACCGGGGCTTCTACGCCGTGCAGACGAACTGGGTGCCGACGGCGGTCGCGCTCGGCGTCGTCGGCCTCAACGCCGTCCTCGACGCGATCTTCTACCGGCTCGGCATCTGGGGCATCCCGCTCGCGACGTCCGTCGTCAACGTCGTCGGGACGATCACGCTCCTCGTGATGATGCGCCGACGCGTCGGGCTGCACGCCGTCCGAGAGACCGGGCGCGCGCTCGTCCGCATCTGCGCGGCGGCGGTGCTCGCCGCGACCGCCGCGCTCGTCGTCTGGGTCGTGCTCGACGACTGGCTCGGCCGCGGCCTTGCGGCGCAGGTCGTGTCCCTCGGCGTGGCGCTGACGCTGGCCGTGCTCGTCTACCTCGGCTCGGCCAGGGTGCTGGGGGCCGAGGAAGTGAACGCGCTGCTACTGTTGCGAGCCCGGCGCGGCAAGGCTCCCGAGTAGCGCCGAAGTCCTATGGAGCAGGAGCGGATCCGCAATTTCGCGATCATCGCGCACATCGACCACGGCAAGTCGACGCTCGCCGACCGCATCCTCGAGCTCACCGGTGCCGTCTCGGAGCGAGACATGCGGGAGCAGCTCCTCGACTCGATGGAGCTCGAGCGGGAGCGCGGGATCACGATCAAGGCCCAGGCCGTGCGGGTGGCGTGGCGGGGCCACGAGCTCAACCTGATCGACACCCCCGGCCACGTCGACTTCAGCTACGAGGTCTCCCGCTCGCTGCAGGCCTGCGAAGGGGCGCTCCTGCTGGTGGACGCGGCGCAGGGGATCGAGGCGCAGACGCTCGCGAACGCCTACCTCGCCCTCGACAACGAGCTCGAGATCGTCCCGGTCGCGAACAAGATCGACCTGCCGCAGGCCGATCCCGACGCTGCCGCGGCCGAGCTCGCCGAGCTCCTCGGGGAGACGCCCGACCGCGTGCTTCGCATCTCCGCGAAGACCGGTGACGGCGTCGCCGACGTCCTCGACGCGATCGTCGAACGGATCCCGCCGCCGTCGGGCGGCCCCGCCGCTCCGGCGCGCGCGCTCGTGTTCGACTCCTCGTACGACCAGTACCGCGGCGTCGTCGCGTTCGTCCGGATCGTCGACGGGACGTTCGAGACGCGCGAGCCGCTCCGCGCGATGGCCCTCGGAACCTCCTTCGAGGCAGAGGAGCTCGGCGTGATGTCGCCCGCCCGCCAGCCCGTCGAGTCGCTCGCGGCGGGCGAGGTCGGATACGTCGTCACGGGGCTGAAGGACGTGTCGCGCCTGCGCGTCGGGGACACGCTCACGTCGCGCGCGCGCCCTGCGTCCGAGCCGCTTCCCGGCTACCAGGACGTCAAGCCGATGGTGTTCGCAGGGGTCTTCCCGACCGACTCCGACGAGTACCCGGAGCTGCGCGACGCGCTCGAGCGCCTGAAGCTCAACGACGGGTCGCTCTCGTACGAGCCGGAGACGTCGCAGGCGCTCGGGTTCGGCTTCCGCTGCGGGTTCCTCGGCCTCCTGCACATGGAGATCGTCCGCGAGCGGCTCGAGCGAGAGTTCGACCTCGACCTCCTGATCACCGCGCCGAACGTCGCGTACCAGGCGACGACGCGGACGGGTGAGACGGTGGAGGTGCACAACCCGGCCGAGATGCCGCGCGAGATCGAGGTCGTCGAAGAGCCGTACGTGAAGGCGTCGGTCATCGTCCCGAAGGACTACGTCGGCGCGGTGATGGAGCTCGCGAACGAGCGCCGCGGCCGCTTCGACCATCTCGAGTACCTCACCGAGGCTCGCGTGCTCGTCATCTACGAGATCCCGCTCGCCGAGATCGTCTACGACTTCTACGACCAGCTGAAGTCGCGCACGCGCGGGTACGCGAGCTTCGATTACGACCTGACCGGGTTCAGGGAAGGCGACCTCACGCGCGTCGACATCCTCGTGGGTGGGGAGCAGGTGGACGCGCTCTCGCTCATCGTCCATCGCGACGAGGCGTACGACCGGGGGCGCCAGCTCGTGGAGCGGCTCCGCGCGGAGATCCCCCGCCAGCTCTTCGACGTGCCGGTGCAGGCGGCGATCGGCTCGCGCGTGATCGCGCGCGAGACGATCAAGGCGAAGCGGAAGGACGTGCTCGCGAAGTGCTACGGCGGCGACATCAGTCGCAAGCGGAAGCTCCTCGAGAAACAGAAGAAGGGGAAGAAGCGGATGAAGCAGGTTGGCGGGGTGGAGGTGCCGCAGGAGGCGTTCCTCGCGGTGCTCAACCTCGGAGAGGACCGGAAGCGGTGAGGATCGCGGGCACACCCGCCGATGCCGGCGTTCGTCACCTGTACGTGCACCTGCCTTTCTGCGTGCACCGCTGCGGGTACTGCGACTTCGTCACCGTCGTCGGGCGTCGAGGCCAGCACGACGACTACGTCGACGCGCTCCTCGCGGAGCTCGCGCTCGAGAGGCGCGTGCTCGCCGCCGAGCCGCTCGAGACGCTCTACCTCGGCGGCGGGACGCCAACCTTCACCGAGCCCGGCGCGCTCCACCGTCTGCTCGAGGCGCTCCCCGCTTCGGACGGGGTGACCGTCGAGGCGAACCCCGAGACGGTGACGCCCGAGCTCGCCGCGCTCCTGCGGTCGGCGGGCGTCGATCGCGTATCGCTCGGCGCGCAGAGCTTCCAGCCTCGTCTTCTCGAGATTCTCGAGCGTCGCGCGTCGCCCGAAGTCGTCCGGCGTGCCGTGCGGGTTCTTCGGGGTGCCGGATTCGACAACATCTCGCTCGATCTCGTCTACGGCATCCCGGGTCAGACACCCTCCGATCTCGATTCGGATCTCGACCAGGCTCTCGGGCTCGCGCCCGAGCACCTCTCCTGCTACGAGCTCGAGGCGAAGCGCGGGACCCGCTTCACGCACGCCCACGGTGCGGAGCTCGAGCGGCAGGCCGAGGCGATGGAGGGCTACTTCGAGCGTGTCGTCGAGACGCTGACGAACGCGGGCTACCGCTGGTACGAGACGGCGAACTTCTGCCTCGATCCGGAGCGAGCGCCCGCCCGGGGCCGCGATTTCAGGGCGCGACACAACCTTGCGTACTGGCTCGGGCGCGACTACCTCGGGATTGGAATCGGGGCGGTCTCCACGGTCGGCGGCGTTCGCTGGCGCAACCGGCCGAGCATGGCCGGGTACCTCGCGGCGCTCCGAGGCGGTGCCGCACCGCCGCGGGAGGTCGAGCCGCTGGACGACGAGACGCGTGCCCGCGAGAGGCTGATGCTCGGGCTGCGCCTCGACGAGCCGCTCGAGACGACCGACGTCGAGGACGTGCTCGACGGCGACGCCGCCGAGCGGCTGGTCGCCGGCGGGCTCGTCGAGCTCCGTGCGAACGGCGCCGGCGGATCGATTCGCCTGACGCCGCGTGGCCGCCATCTCGGCGGTGGTGTCACCAGCGAGCTGATGAGGCTCGCGCCCGGCTGAACCGGTTCGCCAGCGCGTCTCGCGGCCCGGTGCTGAGCCCGAAAACGGCGGCCGGCACGGCTACCATCGGATGGAGATGCAGCTCTCTGTGCGGAAACGGGACCTCCTCCGGAGCGTCGTCGAGGAGTACGTTGCCACGGGCCAGCCCGTTGGTTCGAAGGTGCTCGTCGAGCGATCGGGCCTCGGTGTCTCGTCGTCGACGATCCGCGGCGAGCTCGCCGAGCTCGAGGCGCTCGGCCTGCTGACCCATCCGCACACGTCAGCCGGCCGGCTCCCCACCGAGAGCGGATACCGCGTCTACGCCGACGAGCTCGTCGACGCCATGGAGGGTCGTCCCGCCTCGCTCGGAGTGGACCTTCACGTCATGCGCGACGAGGTGGAGGGGGCGCTCCGCGTCACTACGGACATGCTCTCGCGTGCCACGCGCCTTCTCGCTCTCGTCTCGGCCCCGTCCCTCGAGACGGCGAGCGTGCGTCACGTCGAGGTCCTCGCGCTCCAGCCGACGAGCGTCATGGTGGTCGCGATCACCTCGACCGGCGGCGTGGTCAAGCGCATGTTCCGGCTCTCCGAGCCGGTCGATCCAGGCCTTCTCTCGTGGGCGGCCGAATACCTGAACGAGCGCCTGGTCGGCGTCCGGCTCGGGACGAGCGAGATCCGCCGCCGGCTGCAGGCGCCCGAGCTGTCCGCGCGCGAGCGCGCGTTCCTCGACGTGATCGGGTCGGCGCTCCTCGCCGTCGGCGCGGAGGAAGGGCCGGAGGTATTCATCGGCGGCGCCGCGGGCCTGATCGAGGAGGCGCGGGCCGAGGAGGTCGACGCGACGATGCGGCTCCTCGAGCTGCTCGAGCGCCGCGCGGCCGTGCTCGAGCTCGTGAGCGACGCCCTCGAGCCGCGCCGACCGGTCGTGCACGTCGGGCCGGACGTCGGCGGCGGCCAGCTCCACGACGTCTCCCTCGTGGGGGCGACCTACGGGATCCGGAGCAAGGCGCTCGGCGCCGTCGGCCTCGTCGGCCCGGTCCGGATGGACTACGAGAAGGCCATCAGGTCGGTCCGCGCAGCCGCCTTCGAGCTGTCGCGGTTCGTCGAGGACGTCTACGACGAGGTCTAGGCTCGGTCGATGGTGACGACGGAGCGCGACTACTACGAGGTGCTCGGAGTCTCGCGGAGCGCGACCGACGCCGAGATCAAGCGGGCGTTCCGCTCGCTGGCGCGCGAGCTCCATCCGGACGTCTCGAGCGCACCGGACGCCGAGCTCCGGTTCAGGGAGGTGGCCGAGGCGTACGAGGTGCTCTCCGACCGCGACCGGCGCGAGATCTACGATCGCTACGGCCATGCGGGGCTGAGTCGTGGAGGCTTTCAGCCGCACTTCGTGGACTTCGGCAGCCTGACGGACGTCTTCGCCGCGTTCTTCGGCGAGGACGTGTTCGGCGGGACGGGCCGGGGCGAGCGCCCGAGCCGGGCGGGTGGCGACGTCCAGGCCGTCGTCGAGATCGACCTCGAGGAGGCGTTCGTCGGGCTCTCGGCCACGGTTGCCCTCGATCTCGCCGTCGCGTGCGAGCGTTGCGGCGCGAGCGGGGCCGAGCCGGGTACGGGGAGCTCGAGCTGCGAGACGTGCGGCGGCGCGGGCGTCGTCGGCAGGGTGTCCCGGAGCATCTTCGGGGAGTTCGTCCAGCAGCGCACGTGCCCGACGTGCGGCGGTCTCGGCGAGGCGCTGCAGACGCTGTGCGCCGACTGCGGCGGAGACGGCCGGCGCGTCGTCCGGCGGGAGCTCGAGGTCGGCATCCCGGCGGGGATCGACGACGGTCAGCACATCCGGCTTCGCGGCGGCGGCCACGCCGGCTTCCGCGGCGGCGAGGCCGGCAACGCCTTCGTGCTCGTCAGGGTGCGACCCGATCCTCGGTTCGTGCGGGACGGCGACGACCTCCACACCGCGGTGCGCTTACCGATGACGGACGCGGCGCTGGGTGCGACCGTTCGCGTGCCGGGGATCGGCGGAGACGTCGAGCTCGAGGTCGAGCCGGGCACGCAGCCCGGCGAGGTCGCCCGTCTGCGCGGCCAGGGCATGCCGTCCGTCCGCGGATCACGGCGGGGTGACCTGTACGCGCGGCTGGACGTCCTCGTTCCGACGAGCCTACGGGACGAGCAGCGCGAGCTCCTCCAGGAGTTCGGGCGGCGGGCGGACGCCGAGACGTACGCGTCGCGCGACGACGACGAAGGATTCTTCCAGCGCCTGAAGAGCGCGCTTCGCTGAGCGACCTGCGCCGGCTTGCGGTCCGCGTCCCGGAGGCGCAGGGCGAGATCGCACGTGCACGGCTCCTCGAGCTCTCGCCTCGCGGCTTCGAGGAGGTGGAAGCAGGAGGCGAGGTCGAGCTCGTGCTCTACGGCGACGCGTCCACCGAGGACGCCCTGCGCCGCGCCTTCGACCCGGTCTCGGTGAGCCGGGTCGAGCCTGGATGGGAGGACCGCTGGCGCTCCTTTCATCGCCCGGTGCGCGCCGCCGATGTGTGGATCGGCCCTCCCTGGGCGGCTCCGCCCGTGGGAGAGGAGACGGTGACGATCGACCCGGGCCGGGCGTTCGGGACCGGCGCGCACCCGACGACGCGCGCGTCGATCGAGCTTCTCCTCGGCGTTCCGCGGGGGAGCGTCCTCGACGCGGGCTCGGGGTCGGGCGTCGTCGCAATCGCCGCGGCCAAGCTCGGGTTCGGCCCGGTCACGGCCGTCGACGTCGATCCGGTCGCCGTCGAGGCCGCCCGCGAGAACGCCCTTGCCAACGGCGTGTCGGTGGAGGTTCGTCTCGCGGACGTCCTCGTCGGCGGGCTCCCGACGGCCGATGTCGTCGTTGCGAACATCGAGCTGGCTGCGGTCGAGAGGTTGCTCGCGTCGGTCTCTGCGCCGCGCGCGATCGTCTCCGGATACCTCGCACGGGACCGCCTCTGCGCGCCCGGCTGGCGGCGGATCGCACGCGTGCAGATCGCCGGCTGGGCCGCGGATTCCCTCGTTCGCGTCTGAACCGTTCTAAGCTTGTTGGCTCGTGGCGAGCTTCTCCGTGCGTTTTCTGGGGTGCAAGGTCTCGTACGCCGACGCGCGTGCGGTCCGCGAGCGGCTGCTCGCGGACGGACACGTGGAGGTCGCGGACGGCGGTGAGATCGCGGTCGTGAACACGTGCTGCGTGACGCACGAGGCGGTCTCGAAGTCCCGCCGGGCGGTCTCCCGCGCGTCTCGGCGCCACGGGCGTGTGTACGTCACCGGGTGCGCTGCGAACCTCGAAGGCTCGTTTCGCGGCATGGCCGCAAACGTCACCGTTCTCCCGAAGCTCGACGAGGATGCGGCGACCGCGATCGCCGGCGACGTCGGCGCGATCGGCTGCGTTCGGGCGGCCGCACCGCCGGAGCGCACGCGTGCCTTCGTGAAGATCCAGGACGGCTGCTCGTTCTCGTGCGCCTTCTGCGTCATTCCGCTCGTGCGCGGTGGAACGCGAAGCCGCCGCGCGCGCGCGGTGCTCGAGGAGATCCGACGCCGCGTCGGCCAGGGGCACCGGGAGATCGTCCTGACCGGCGTCAACCTCGGCTGCTTCCGCGACCGCGAGGCGGGATACACGCTCGAGCGACTCGTCCGCGAGGCGGGCGCGCTGCCGGGCGTCGAGCGGCTGAGGCTGTCCTCCATCGAGGTGAACCACCTCGGGCCCCGGCTCGTCGCCGCCCTGCGAGAGACGCCCACCGCTGCGAAGCACCTCCACGTCCCGCTCCAGTCCGGGGACGACCGCGTGCTGGAAGCGATGAAGCGGCGCTACGGCTCCGCTCAGTACCTGGCCAAGCTGGAAGGGCTCGACGACTTCAACGTCACGACCGACGTCATCGTCGGCTTCCCCGGCGAGACCGAGCGCGCCTTCGAGCGCACGCTCGCGGTCGTCGGGAGCGCGGGGATCACCAAGGTGCACGTGTTCCCGTACTCGCCGCGGCCCGGGACTGCCACCGCTGCGGCCGACACCGTTCCGCCCGCCGTGAAGAGAGACCGGAGCGCGCGGCTCCGTGCCCTTTCGGACCTACGCTGCCGTGAGCGCTGGGGCGCGAAGGTCGGGACCACCGACCTCGTCCTCGTCGACCGGCCGGGGCGCGGGTACGGCGAGGACTACTCGCCGTGGCTCGTCGACGCGCCGGTCGGGGAGTTCGTCCACGCCCGCGCCGTCGGGCTCGCGGAGGAGGGGATCCTTGCCGTCGCCGCGTGAGGACTGCCTCTTCTGCCGTCTGGTGGCCGAAGGTGACCACGTGCACGCGGATCACGGTTTCGTCGCCATCCGCGACATCGCGCCGATCGCGGAGACCCACCTCCTCGTCCTCCCCGAGCGCCACGTCGACACGTTCAGGGACATCGCCGACTTCCCCGAGGAGGAAGCGGGCCGGATGCTGCGCTTCGTCGCCGAGACGGCGAAGGCCGCCGGGCTCGAGGACTACCGCGTCCTCGTGAACGTGGGGCCGGGCGCAGGGCAGTCCGTCTTCCACCTCCACTGGCACGTCCTCGGCGGAGCGGTCGACCGGGACCGGGTCGCGGCCGCGCTCGGGAGAGAGACCGCATGACGCTCGTCGAGCGTATCGAGGACGAGCTCAAGGCGGCTCGTCTCGCGCGCGACGACGATCGTCGCGACGCCTTGAGCTTGATCCTGAACGCGCTCCGAACGTCGGAGAAGGAGCTCCAGCGCCCGCTCTCGGACGACGAGGAGCTGCAGGTGCTGCAGCGTGAGCGGAAGCGCCGGCTCGAGGCGGCCGAGGCCTTCCGGAAGGGCGGCCGCGAGGAGCAGGCCGAAGACGAGGAGTACGAGCTCGAGGTGCTCGAGGAGTTCATGCCCGAGCCGCTCTCGGAGGACGAGATCGAGGAGATCATCGACGATGTCATCACCGAGGTCGGAGCGACCAGCATCCGCGACCTGGGTCGTGTGATGGCCGGGGTCATGCACCAGGTCTCGGGTCGCGCGGACGGCTCGGTCGTCTCCCAGCTCGTCAAAGAGAAGCTCGCCTGAGAGCCAGCTCGACGACTCGATCGCGACCCTCCTCGCCGGGGTGTACGCGGACGTCGGGCCGGGGACTCGCAGCAGGTGACCTCCCTACACTGCGCCTGATGCAGCAGGTGCTGGACGTCTCGAACGAAGTGGCAGCCGAGCTCGCAGGCGTGGAGGACGGCGTCCTCGACGCGCTCCGGGAGCGGCTCGCCTGCACGATCTCGCTGCGGGGCAACCGGATCACGCTCGGCGGCGACGACGACCACGTCACCGCGGCCCGCGCCGTCGTGGACGAGCTCGTGGAGCTCGTCGAGGACGGGCACGAGATCGGCCCCGACACCGTCGGCACCGTCCTCGCGGCGCTCGACCAGGCGGAGGACGTCCGCGGCGTCTTCGAGGACGTCGTCTGGCGCCATCGGGGCAAGAAGATCACGCCGAAGACGGTCAACCAGAAGCGCTACGTCGACTCGATCCGGAGCGGGACGGTCACCTTCGGGGTCGGCCCCGCCGGAACGGGCAAAACCTATCTGGCCATGGCCCTCGCCGTCTCCGCCCTGTCCGAAGGGGACGTCGGGCGGGTCATCCTGACGCGCCCCGCGGTGGAGGCCGGAGAGCGGCTCGGGTTCCTCCCGGGCGACATGCTGGCGAAGGTCGACCCTTATCTCCGCCCGCTCTACGACGCCCTCTACGACATGCTCGACGCGGAGCGGCTCGCCGGGTACATGGAGCGGGGGACGATCGAGGTCGCGCCGCTCGCGTTCATGCGTGGGCGCACGTTGAACGACTCGTTCATCGTCCTCGACGAAGCGCAGAACACCACGCCCGAGCAGATGCAGATGTTCCTGACCCGGCTCGGGTTCGGCTCGAAGATGGTCGTCACGGGCGACATCACGCAGGTCGATCTCCCGCGGGAGCAGGCGTCGGGCCTGATCCAGGTGCGCGCGATCCTCGCCGGGATCGAGGGGATCGGGTTCGTCGAGTTCGGGAACGAGGACGTGGTCCGGCACAAGCTCGTGCAGCGGATCGTCGAGGCGTACAAGCGCCACGCCGAGGAGACGGGGACGGCGCGGCGCCGGTGAGGCCCGCCCGATGATCACGGTCGAGACGACGAACCGAAGCGGAGTCGAGGTCGACGAGGCGGGCGCGGTCGAGCTCGCGCGGCGGCTCCTGGCGTCGGAAGGCCTCGACGAGGGAGAGCTCGGCATCGCGTTCGTCCCGCCGGACGAGATCCGGGAGCTGAAGCGGGAGCATCTCGGCAGCGAGGAGGTGACGGACGTCCTCTCGTTCCCGATCGACGGCCGGGCGGACGTCCCGGAAGGCGTTCCGCGGGCGCTCGGGGACGTCGTCCTCTGCCCGCAGGTCGTCGGGGACGAGTGGCGTGCCCCGCTCGTCCATGGGCTCCTGCACCTGCTCGGGTACGACCACGGTGCCGAGATGGAAGCGCGCGAGCGGGAGCACACGGTCTGATGCTCCCTCCCCGTCGCACGCCGACGCTCCTCCAGAGCTTCAACAACGCGACCGAGGGGATCATCCACGCCGTCCGCACGCAGCGGAACCTCTGGATCCACTTCGCGATCGCCGCGGCGGTGCTGGTAGCCGCCGTCGCCTTCGGCGTGACGAAGATCGAGCTCATCTCGCTCCTCCTCGCGATCACGTTCGTGCTCGTCACGGAGCTCGTGAACACGGCGATCGAGGCCACGGTCGACATCGCGTCGACCTCGTTCGACCCGATGGCGAAGCTCGCCAAGGACATCGCCGCGGGCGCCGTTCTCGTCGCGGCGCTGAACGCGGTCGCTGTCGGCTACCTCGTCTTCTCCGGCGCGGTTGCGGACCGGAGCTCCCGCTTCCTCGATCGGCTCGAGAACGTGCCCGCGGAGCTGACCGTCGTCGCGCTCGCGCTCACGATCATCGTCGTGATCGCGGTGAAGGCGGTCACCGGTCGCGGAACGCCGTTGCGCGGGGGCCTGCCGTCGGGGCATGCGGCGGTCGCGTTCGCGGGGTGGATGGCGGTGACGCTCGTCCTCAGCGGGTCGTCGCATCGTTTCCTCATCTCGACCCTGACGTTCATCATGGCGCTGCTCGTGGCCCAGACCCGCGTCGAGACCGGTGTGCACTCCACCTCGGAGGTCGTGAGCGGGGGGCTGCTCGGCGCGCTCATGACGCTCGCCCTCTTCCAGGCCCTCCAGTGATCGCGGCCCTCTCTGACGCCGACCTCCTGGCACGCGCGGACGCCGCGGCGGCGCGGGCGTACGCGCCGTACTCGCGCTTCGAGGTCGGGTGCGCCGTCCTCACCCGCGCCGGCGATGTCGTAGAGGGGGTCAACGTCGAGAACGCCTCGTACCCGCTCGGCGTGTGCGCGGAGCGGTCGGCGTTCGCGCGCGCGGTCTCCGAGGGGCACCGGCCGGGTGACTTCGTCGCCGCCGCGATCACCGCATCGCCGTGCGGCGGCTGTCGGCAGTGGCTCCTCGAGATGGGGGTGGAGCGCGTCGTCTTCCGGAACGGCGGCCGCGTGGTGACGATGACCGCCGAGGAGCTCCTGCCCGAGTCCTTCGAGCTTCCACCGCGATGAAGTCCGGGCTCGTGGCCGTGGCCGGCCGACCGAACGTCGGCAAGTCGACACTCGTCAACGCCCTCTGCGGCGAGAAGGTCGCGATCACGTCGAAGGTCCCGAACACGACGCGGCGGAAGATCTTCGGCGTCGCGAACGGCGAGGGCTACCAGCTCGTGCTCGTAGATCTCCCGGGCTTCCAGCGACCGATCGACCCGCTCACCGAGCGGATGCAGCAGACGGTCGATGGGTCGTTCGACGACGTCGACGCCGTTCTCCTCGTCGTCGACGCGCGCGATCGAATCGGATCCGGCGACCGCTACGTCGCCCGGCGCGTCTTCTCGCTCGAGAAGCCGGTCCTGATCGCGGTGAACAAGGTGGACCGGCTGAAGCCAGGGCACGTGCTCTCGCAGATGAAGGTCGCGGCGGAGCTCGGCGACTTCCACGCCGTCCATCCCGTGAGCGCGAAGACGAAGGACGGCGTCACCGAGCTGCGCGACGACCTCGTCCACCTGCTGCCTGAGGGGCCGGCCTACTTCCCCGGCGACGAGAGGACGAACCTCACGCTCGAGGACCGCGTCGCCGAGGTCGTTCGGGAGAAGGCGCTGCACCTCACGCGGGAGGAGGTGCCGCACGCGGTCATGGTGGAGGTGGACGAGCTCGGCGAGAGGACCGTGCGCGTGCTCGTCTACGTCGAGACGGAGTCGCAGAAGGGGATCCTGGTCGGGAGGAAGGGCGCGATGGTGAGGGAGATCGGGACGCGTGCACGGCCGGAGGTCGAGGCGCTCGTCGGACACCCCGTGTACCTCGAGCTCGTCGTCAAGGTGCGGCCGAAGTGGCGCCGCGACCCGCGCACGCTCGAGCGGCTCGGCTCCTAGCCTGGATCAGTCCCGGGACTACACTCGATCCATGGCAACGAGCCCCGCTCTCATCGGCGGGTTCGAGCTTCCGCTCGAGCCGCGGCTACCGCGGATCGGCTCGGTCGACGCGGTCGCGCTCGAGGAGCGCGCCGCGACGCTCGCGAAACGCTCGATCAAGCGTGGGTCGAAGCTCCAGGCGCTCGATCTGGCGATCCGGATGATGGATCTCACGACGCTGGAGGGCCAGGACACGCCCGGGAAGGTCGCAGCGCTGTGCTCCAAGGCGATGCGGCCCGACCCCGTCGACACGAGCGTTCCTCCGGTCGCGGCGGTCTGCGTCTACCCGAACCTGGTCGAGACCGCGAAAGCGAGGCTCGCCGGGAGCGGCGTGAAGGTCGCGTCCGTCGCGACCGCGTTCCCGGCCGGCCAGAGCCCGACGGAGCTCAAGGTCGCGGAGGCGAGGTCGGTCGTCGAGCTCGGAGCCGACGAGGTGGACATGGTCATCGACCGAGGCGCATTCCTCTCGGGCCGCTACGCGAAGGTCTACGACGAGATCGTGCGGGTCAAGGAGGCGTGCGGCGCGGCGCACCTCAAGGTCATCCTCGAGACCGGAGAGCTCGGGACGTACGACAATGTCCGCCGCGCGGCGCTTCTGGCGATGGCCGCCGGGGCGGACTTCGTGAAGACGTCGACCGGCAAGGTCAGCCCGGCCGCGACGCTGCCGGTGACGCTCTGCATGATGGAGGCGGTTCGCGACGTCTACCTCGAGACGGGCCGAGTCGTCGGGATCAAGCCTGCTGGCGGGATCCGGGTCGCAAAGCAGGCCGTGCAGTACCTGGTGGTGCTCAACGAGACCCTCGGCGCCGAGTGGCTGACCCCCGACCTCTTCCGCTTCGGCGCGTCGTCGCTCCTCAACGACGTGCTCATGCAGATCCGCAAGGAGCGGACCGGGCGCTATCAATCCGGCGACTACTTCACGATCGACTGATGGCCAAGGTCGGGAAACACCTCGAGAAGCATCTCGAGAAGCGCAGCTCGTCCGCCCCGGCGACGATCGAGTGGGACTACGCGCCCGCTCCGGAGGCGCGGGACATCGTCGAGATCCGGCCCCGCTACGGGCTCTACATCGGCGGAGACGAGGTCGAGCCGCGGTCGGGCGAGTGGCTCGAGTCGATCTCGCCCGCGACCGAGGAGCCGCTCTTCGAGGTCGCGCTCGCCGGAGCCGAGGACGTCGAGCAGGCGGTCGGCGCGGCGCGGTCGGCGTTCGAGGACGGCTGGTCCGACGTCTCGCCGTCCGAGCGGGCGAAGTACCTGTTCCGCATCGCGCGCATCCTCCAGGAGCGCTCGCGCGAGCTTGCGGTCGCCGAGTCGCTCGACGGCGGCAAGCCGATTCGAGAGTCGCGCGACGTCGACATCCCGCTCGCCGCGGCGCACTTCTTCTACTACGCCGGCTGGGCGGACAAGCTCGAGTACGCGTACCCCGGCCGCATGCCGCGACCGCTCGGCGTGGCCGCACAGATCATCCCCTGGAACTTCCCGCTCCTCATGCTCGCCTGGAAGATCGCGCCGGCGCTCGCCTGCGGGAACACCGTCGTCTTGAAGCCGGCGGAGACGACGCCGCTGACGGCGATGCTCTTCGCCGACGTTTGCCGCCAGGCGGAGCTCCCGGCGGGCGTCGTCAACATCGTCACGGGCGACGGGACCACCGGGGCGCATCTCGTCAAGAGCGAGGGCATCGACAAGGTCGCGTTCACGGGCTCGACCGAGGTGGGCAAGCTCATCCAGCGCGAGCTCGCCGGCCGGGGCGTGCGGCTGACGCTCGAGCTCGGGGGCAAGGCCGCGAACATCGTCTTCGACGACGCCGCGCTCGACCAAGCGGTCGAGGGCATCGTCAACGGGATCTACTTCAACCAGGGTCACGTGTGCTGCGCCGGGTCGCGCCTGCTCGTGCAGGAGTCCATCTACGAGTCGCTGATCGAGAAGCTCAAGCGGCGGCTCTCCACGCTTCGCGTCGGCGATCCTCTCGACAAGAACACCGACGTCGGTGCGATCAACTCGAAGGCGCAGCTCGAGAAGATCCGAGAGCTCGTCGCGAGTGGGGAGGAGGAGGGCGCGGAGATCTACCAGCCCGCCTGCACTCTCCCGGAGCGCGGCTTCTGGTTCGTGCCGACGCTCTTTACGAACGTCGCGCAGAGCTACCGCATCGCGCAGGAGGAGATCTTCGGCCCCGTGCTCTCGGTCCTCACCTTCCGGACGCCGGAGGAGGCGATCGAGAAGGCGAACAACACCCCGTACGGGCTCTCGGCGGGGGTGTGGACGGAGAAAGGCTCGCGGATCCTGTGGATGACCGAGCGGCTGCGGGCGGGCGTCGTGTGGGCGAACACGTTCAACCGCTTCGATCCGGCCTCCCCGTTCGGCGGCTACAAGGAGTCCGGGTTCGGGCGCGAGGGCGGGCGCCACGGCCTCGAGCCCTACCTGAGGTTCGAGGAGTGAGCGGGGAATCGTGACGCGCTTGCCCGTGAAGAAGACGTACAAGCTCTACATCGGCGGCGCGTTCCCCCGCTCGGAGTCGGGTCGCACCTACGCGTCCGACGGGCACAACGTCGCGCGCGCGTCGCGCAAGGACGCCCGCGACGCCGTCCGCGCCGCTCGAGCCGCGTTCCCGGCCTGGTCCCGAATGACGGGCTACAACCGCGGTCAGGTCCTCTACCGCCTCGCCGAGATGATGGAGGCCCGCGCCGCCGACCTCGAGCGGGTCTGCTCGGGAGCCGCCGAGGTCGAGGACGCGATCGACCGCGTCGTCTGGTACGCGGGCTGGGCGGACAAGCTCCCGCAGGTGCTCGGCGGCGCGAATCCGGTCGCGGGGCCGTACTTCAACTTCACGGTGCCGGAGCCGACGGGCGTCGTCGCGCTCCTCGCTCCCTCCGAGCCGGCGCTCGGCGGCCTCGTCTCCCGGATCGCGCCTGCGCTCGTCGGCGGGAACGCCGTCGTCGCCGTCGCCGCCGAGGAGCATCCGCTCGCGGCGGTGGAGCTCGCCGAGGCGGTGGCGACGTCCGACTTCCCGGCGGGAACGGTGAACATCCTGACCGGCTCGCGCGACGAGCTTGCCCCGTGGCTGGCGGGCCACATGGACGTCAACGCGATCGACGTGACGGGCGCGGACGGGCAGAGAGCCGAGCTCGAGCGCCTCGCGGCCGAGAACGTCAAGCGCGTCGTCGCGTCGTCGGCCGCCGCGCAGAGCCCGTGGGAGATCGAGGGCTTCCTCGAGCTGAAGACGGTCTGGCACCCCGTCGGCCTCTGACCGCTGACGGCCGCCAGGGCGCCGGAACCCGCGAGATGCGGTCGATTTGACTTTCGACGTCCGGCGGGTACAGTCGCCCTCGCGCGGCCGCCGGCCGCGTTCTTCTTGCCGTCGAGTAGAGGCGCGATGCGTGTTCTGACGCTGTCTGGAGGCGACACGGACGTCGTCGTGCGGGAGTGGGGTCCGTCTACCGGGAGGTCCCTCGTCTTCTGGCACGGGCTCAATCCCTTCGGGGCGTTGCAGCTGAACGAGGCGGGGCCGGCATGGGCCGACCGTGGGTTCCGAGTGCTGTCGATCGCCGCGCCCGGCGTGGCTGACTCGCGGTCGCTCGCCGATCGGGAGGGGTATCGACCCACGCGGCTCGCTGATCTCGTCGTGCTGCTCGCCGATTCGGTCGGGCTCGATCGCTTCTCCTACGTCGGCTGGTCCTGGGGAGCGTCGATCGGTGTCCATCTCGCGACTCGCCACGCTGATCGGCTCGAGGCGCTCGTGCTGCTCGATGCGGGGCACACCGACATCCCCGGCGACCCGGACGAGAAGCTCGACGATGTGCTCGCCGAGATCGGCGACCAGCACGTCCGCTATAGGTTCGAGAGTTGGGACGCGTTCCTCGAGGACGCCCGCGAGTCCCGTCCGAATTGGAGACCGGCTCTCGAAGAGCGGCTTCGTGCGGGCATGCACGAGGAAGAGGGCGTGGTCGTCGCCCGCTCCGACCCGAGAGCGGCCGCTGCCGCGTGGCACGGACTGGTCCAGGAGCAGCCGAGCTCCACGCACGAGGCGCTCGGTGAGCTCGATCTTCCGATCCAGCTCGTCTTGGCGTCGAGGAACGACGCGGCCGCGGAGACCGAGGCGTTCCGAGCGGTCGTGCCGCGGGCGGAGATCGTGACGATCGAGAGTGGTCACGACCTTCTGGCAGACGCTCCCGAGGAGACGACGTCGCTCGTCGCGGACCGGCTCGAGCGGCACTCGACCCGGGCCGAGTCGGGCGGCGAGAGCCGCTAGCCGAGCGTCGCGTAGATCGCCTGCCGGAAGCTCGTGCCGACGGGCGGAGAGGCGAGCGCCCAGACGACGAGCGGTCTCGCCCCGGTGTAGTCGACGGAGATGTAGTCGGCGAGCATCCGGCCGGAGACGGTGTTCGGGAGCCACGAACGCGACATCGTGCGCGCGTCGAGGCGCCGCGGCGGCCCGAACCCCGCGCTCCCGATGCGCGACTGGACGAGCTCCGCGTCGATCCCCGCCGGGCTCACCGTGTAATACGCGATCGCCACCCGGCCGCCGGTCGGCTGGATCCCGATCGCGGGGAGCACCGCGTTCCGGCCCCTGGTGACGGCGACCGGCGCGTTCCAGCCGCCGGAGCCGTCGGACGTCGTCAGGACGACATCGTTCACCGCGCAGCCCGAGCTGAAGCGGCAGTCGTGCCACGCGATCCAGACCCGGCCGGTTCGGTCGACCGCTGCCGAGGGGAGAGGGAAGAAGCGGAGCCCGGGCGTGCTCCTGGCCGAGACCGTCGCCACCGTGACCGGCGCCCCGAACGTCTTTCCGCCGTCGGACGAGGACACGACGCCGACCGAGTCTCCGTGCCAGAGGAACGGGACGACGAGCCCGCCGTCGGGCTGGATCACGGGAAACGCGCCGACGATGTCGTCGACCGGCGCCTCGTCCGGAGCCGACCAGGTGACCCCACCGTCGTCGGACGTGAGCACTCCGAGCGCGTCCTCGCGGAGCGTGTCCGTGTACGCGAGGTAGCAGCGGCCGCGGAACGGGCTCGCGGTGCCCTCGTCACACGTGACCCAGTCCTTGTCGAAGGCGATGCCCTCGTCCTCGCCCCTTTCCCCGCTTCCGGTCCCCGCCTGCGCCTCGGCCGCGACGACCGGTGCACTCCAGGAGAGCCCGTCCGCCGAGCGACTCACCGTCAGGCGCGTGATGTCGCCGTCGATCGCGAGTACGGCGATCAGCCACGTGCCGTGCACTCCGTCGTGCGCGACGACCGTGTCGCTCACGAGCACGTTCGGCCCGGGGGGGCTGCTGGCGTTCGCGAGCGACGGGAGGAAGCCGCTCCGCCACGTGCGGCCGCCGTCGACCGACCGGGCGAACCCGATGTTCGCCGCCCCACCGTCGAAGCGTCGACCGACCTGGAACGTGGCGACAGTGGTGCGTCCCACGGTCAAGCTGTCCGGCTCGACCTCGGTCTCGTGCTGGCTCTCGGGGTTGCCGTAGGGGTCGCGCGAGATCCGCCGGCTCACGAGCTCGCAGTCGGCGGCGACGCGGTCGAGCGGGTCCACGGTGACGACGTCGGCGCCCGCGCCGCAGCGAACCGTGTCCCTCGCGCCGTCGTACTCGGCGGCGATCCGATCCGCGCCAGGCCCGCCGTCGAGGAGGTCGGCGCCAGGGCCGCCTACGAGCACGTCTGCACCTCCGCGCCCGAAGATGCGATCGGCCCCGCTCTTGCCGTCGATCTGGTCCGCGCGAGACGTTCCCAGGAGGACGTCCCTCCCCTGCGTGCCCGAGATCGTGCGCGCGCCGGCGGCGCTCGCGAGCACGAGGAGCGCGATCCCTGCGGCTGCGACGAGCCTCATCGACTCAACAATGACGATCCTGGCGCGATCCGGTTCGCGGCAACCGGGCCGGCGCGAAGTAGCATCCCGACCGGTGAGCAAGCTCAGCCAGGCGATCGCCGAGGGCGACGGCATCTCGATCCTCGTCGAGGTGGACGACAGCGCCTCCGCCGAGAAGGCGGAGCGGCAGGGCGCCGACGGGCTCGTGGCCCGGCGGGGTGCGAACGCCGTCCGCGTCTCCTCCCAGCTTCCGCTCCTCTACGTCGGGGGCCTCATCGACGCGAGCGGCGTGGCCGCAGACGCGGTCGTCGTCGCCGTCGACCGAGCCGCCTGGGACGAAGGGACGAGCCTCGGCCTCGAGTGCGTCGTCCGTGTCTCGCGGTCCGGCGACCTCGAGCACGCGCTCGACCAGCTCGATCCGGAGGTGTTCCTGCTCTCGGCCGAGCCGGACGACGAGCAAGACCCTCTCGACGTCCTCCTCGCGCTCCTTCACGACGTGCCGGCGGGGAAGCTCGCGATCGCCGAGCTGCACGAGGCGACGGCGGAGGACGTGGCAGAGCTCGAGCGGGCGGGCGTGGACGCGGTCCTCGTCGCACCGCGCGACGTCGCGATGCTGGTCGGGACCGAGCCGCCGCAGGTCTGAGTCAGGCGACGAGCCGGATGGCGTCGAGCCACCCCGCCGGTACTGCACGGCGGTCGGACGTCGCGACCTCGAGCGAGACGTCGGCGATCTCGTTCCCGGTCACTGCGGCCATCCGTCCCCACGTGCGTGCGTCTGCGAGCTCGACCGCCCGCAGACCGAGCCGCGTCGCGAGGAAGCGATCGCGTGCGGTCGGCGTCCCGCCCCGCTGGACGTGCCCGAGAACGGTCACGCGCGTCTCGAAACCCGTGAGCTGTGCGACCTCGTCGGCGACGACTCGGCCGATCCCGCCGAATCGCTGGTAGCCGTAGACGTCCGTTCCCTGGACGACGACCTCCTCCATCTCGCCGCTCCGCCGAGCGAGTCGATATCCCTCCGCGACGACGACGATCGAGAAGTCGCGGCCGCGCTCGTGGCGGGCGAGGACGTGCTCGGAGATGTCCTCGAGCGTGGTCGGCACCTCCGGCACGAGGATCACGTCCGCCCCTCCGGCGACTCCACTCGCGGTCGCGATCCAGCCGGTGTTCCGGCCCATGACCTCGACGACCATGACGCGGTTGTGCGACTCGGCGGTCGTGTGGAGCCGGTCGATCGCGGACGTGCAGACGTGCACCGCCGTGTCGAAGCCGATCGTGACGTCGGTCCCGGCGAGGTCGTTGTCGATCGTCTTCGGCACGCCGACGACCGGGAAACCGACCTCCGCGTGGAGGCGGTAGGCGGTGCCGAGGGTGCCCTCGCCGCCGATCGCGACCACGCCGTCGAGCCCGAGCCGCTCGGTCGTCTCTCGCACCGCGTCGATGCCGCCGGTCTCCCGGAAGGGGTCGAAGCCCGACGTGCCGAGGATCGTGCCTCCACGAGGAAGGATCCCGGCCACGGCGTGGTGGTCGAGCGGCAGAACGCGGGACTCCGCGAGCCCGCGCCAGCCCTCGCGGATACCGACCGCCTCGTGACCGTGCGTGTCGAGGCCGCGCACGATCGCCCGTATCGCGGCGTTGAGCCCGGGGCAGTCGCCGCCGCCGGTGAGGACTCCGAGGCGCATCGACAGAGCCTAGTCGGGCCGCTCCGGGGCTACGATCGAGTCGGCCGGAGTGGCGGAACTGGCAGACGCGCGGGACTCAAAATCCCGTGTCCTTCGGGACGTGTGGGTTCGACCCCCACCTCCGGCATCGCTCGCGTGCTGCCGCTGAACCCTGGGGCAACGTGCGCCGCCGGGGATCGCTGCTACCTTGCGGCTCGCCGGCCTCGCCGGCGAGCGACGACGTCATGCGAGGGAGAGCGTGAGGGTCACGAGAGAGCTGCGTTTTCAGCGCACGGCGGTGCTCGTAGGAACGATCGCAGCCGTGCTCGCGCTCGTCGCGGCGGGATGCGGGGGCAGCAACTCGAAGCCCTCCGAAGACGCCGTGGCCCCGCCGCCCACCTGCCCCACCGCCGCGCGCGTGAGCTGGCAGAAGCTCGCGAACGAGATCCGCGCTCCCGTCTACTGCCCGTCCTGGCTGCCGCAGCCACTCGTCGGGCGGTGGACCGGCTCCCCCTTCAACGGCCACGAGGTCGACTCCGACCGCTCCTATCTCGTCAAGTTCCTCTGGTTCGACTCGGGGCTCCCCGGCGGCATCAGCGAAGTGCACGTGAACCTGCGCGGCTACCCGGGCAACCCGCGCATACCGACGTGCGACAACACGCTCTCGGTCAACGGGAAGACGCTGCAGCGGCCGAGCCCGTGCTTCTCCGATCCGAAGCCCGGGAAGACACGGTTCGGGAAGATCGTCGCGACCCTGTACACCGCGAACCAGGGCGCCGACCAGTGGCATCTCCTGTACGCGTGGCACCGCAACGGCTCCCTCTACTCGCTGTCGGAGCACGTCGCCGCCCCGTACACGTACAAGCAGGTCGTCGCGAACCTCGACCGGATGATGCGAAGGCTCGTCCTGGTCGAGCCGAAGGCCAAGTCGCAGACCTGACGTGCGCCTGACCCGGAAGCAGCTCGTCAGCGGCGCCGCCGCCTCGGCTCTCGCTGCCGCCGGGATCTACGAGCTCGTCGATCGGCTCGGCAGCACACCCGAGCGCGTCGCCTCGGCCTCGCTGCCGCCCGAGCAGCATCTCCTCGACGGGATCCGCGTGGTCACCGACAACCGCGTGGAAGTCCTGGTCCCGCCGCTCCACCACGAGGTCGTCACTGCGAGACTCCGTGTCGGAGAGCGGCCCGTGGCGATCCGGGAGGCGCGTGAGGAGCTCGAGCAGGCGCTCGCCCGGCTCGACGCGACCTACGCGCCGACGCCCGCGGGCCTGGGTGTCACGGTCGCATGGGGGCTCCCGTACTTCGACCGATTCGTGCCGGGTCAGACGGCACGCCACCTGCCCGTCGACCGGCGGGCATCGGCGACCCGCGGGACCGAGGTGCGCGTGCTCGAGGACGCGATCCGGTTCCCGAGCGACCTGGAGTCGACGCGGCTCGAGTCGAACGACCTCGCCGTTCTCCTCCGGAGCGACTCGCTCGAGAACATCGCGTCGGGCGCGAAGGCGCTCTTCGACGACCTGGGCGGTCTCTTCGCCGTCACGAGCATCCGGAAGGGGTTCGTCGGCGGCGGGTTCGACGGCGGGCCGGGACTCCCGAAGCAGATGGCCGTCGCGGCGGGCATCGAAGGGGCGGAGCTCATCCCCGACGGTGCCGAGCTCTTCCTCGGCTTCACGTCCTCGCAGAAGGCGGGTCACGGGCCGTCCCGCATCGCGAACCTGGAGACGCTCGGGTACGCGGACCTCGGCCCGAGCGGCTACTTCGCCCACGGGACGCACCTGCACCTGTCGCACCTGTTCGAGGACGTCGCCGCCTGGTACCAGACGTTCGACTTCCAGGGCCGCGTCGACACCACCTTCCGCCCCGGGCTCGACGTGCCGCAGGACACACAGACGGTGCCGCAGGGGCCGAAGGACGTGCAGACGACGGCCGAGGTCGGCCACGACTACACGCGGTATCGCCAGATCGGGCACTCGGGCTCCATCCAGCCCGCCTCGCGGCTCGACCGGGACCTGACCGCGGCGGACGGGACGCTCTACGTGAAGGGCACGGCGATTCCGCAGCGCGCGGACTTCAACACGCTCGACAACCCGTTCTTCTGGACCGCGCACGAGGCCGAGGACGCGTGGGTGGACGAGCCGGCGGCGGGACTCCACTTCGTCGTCTTCAACCCGACGAGCGACGACTTCCGCCGCACCCGGCTCGCGATGGACGGCGTGATGCCGGACGGGACGCGACTCGAGTTCGAGAAGGGGAGCACGGGGAGCGGGTTCAACTCGATCCTCGCAACCACCCATCGCCAGAACTTCCTGGTGCCGCCGCGCGCGCACCGCTCGTTCCCGCTCTCAGAGCTCCGCGGCTGACGCGTGTTAGGGCGAGCGGGCGGGGGTTGCTCCCGGCCCGCGCAAGCAGGATACTTCCCCTCCGTCGGGCGCAGGCACACGCGCGATGCCTGTGCAGGTTCATCGATCAGCCGAGGGAGGACTGAGTGAAGAACAGGATCTTGGTCGGTTCCGTGATCGCGGGGGTCGTGCTGCTCGCAGCCGGCGCCGTGGCGATCGCCGGGCCGCTCTCGAGTGGTTCCGTGTCGGCGCTGCCGTCGACGTGCGGCCCGCTCTTCTACAAGGGGTCCGGCAAGCCGCAGTTCATCGTGGTGTCGGATCTCCCGCTGCAGGGCGCGGGTCGTGCGCAGAACCTCCTCATGGGGCAGGCGATCCGGTACGTGCTGCAGGACCAGTACAAGTTCAAGGCCGGCAAGTACACCGTCGGCTATCAGGAGTGCGACGACTCGACGGCACAGGCGGGTCACTACGACACGGCCACGTGCTCGTCGAACGCACGAGCCTACGCGAGTACGTCGAACGTGATCGGGGTGCTCGGGACGTTCAACTCGGGGTGCTCGAAGCTCGAGCTCCCGATCCTGAACCGGGCCCCGGGCGGCAGTGTCGCCATGGTCAGCTCGGCGAACACCGCCGTCGGCCTGACGCACTTCGCACCGTGGAACGACCCCGGCGAGCCGGGCATCTACTACCCGACGAAGCGTCGGAACTACGTCCGCGTCGCGGCGTCCGACGACTTCCAGGGCCCGTCGATGGCCGACGCGTTCAAGGCGCTCCACCACGTGAAGAGCACCTACATCCTCCAGGACAACACGACGTTCGGTAAGGGCGTCGCCCAGGGATACCAGGCCCGTGCGAAGAAGCTCGGGATCAAGGTTCTCGGGTTCGAGGCCTGGAGCGACAAGGCAACGGACTACACGGCGATCGCGCAGAAGATCAAGGACTCCAAGGCGCAGTCCGTATACCTCGGAGGCCTCGTCTGCGATAACGGCGTGAAGCTCCTGAAGGACCTTCGGTCCGTCCTCGGGCCGAAGCTCGTCATGGGCGGTCCGGACGGCTGGACGCCCGAGTCGGCGACGCTGGCAGCAGGCTCCGCCGCGCAGAACTTCTACATCAGCTACGCGGGCCAGCCGCTCGCGAAGCTGCCGAAGGCCGGCCAGAAGTTCATCGTCGGGCTCCGGAAGTACGCGAAGTTCAAGGGTCAGATGCCGCCGTACCCGATCTACCAGGGTCAGTCGGCTCAGATCATGTTCAACGCGATCGCGCGTTCGAACGGGACCCGGAACTCCGTGAGCCAGCAGCTGTTCAAGACGAACATCAAGAACGGCATCATGGGCACGTTCCACTTCGACAAGAACGGCGACATCGTGCCGCTCAAGTACATCACCATCGAGCAGCTCAAGGGCAAGGCCGCGGTCTATGCCTACGTCGTCGTCACCAAGGTGAACGCGTAGCGGGCACCGAGAGGTGAGTCGATCCGGGGAAGGGCCCTCGCGGGCCCTTCCCCGCTTCACATAGGAGGCCGTGATGTCGACGCAGGCCCACGCGGAGGCCGTCACCCCGAGACGCCGGACGAAGAGGCGGATCTCGACCTACATCGTTCCGACGATCGGGCTCGGCCTCGTCGCGATGGTCATCGCGTGGCTCCTGGTCAACCTGTTCAAGGACTGGAGCACGTTCGTCCAGCTCAGCTTCACCGGTCTCACGAGGGGATCGCTCTACGCCCTCGTCGCGCTCGGCTACACGCTCGTCTACGGGATCATGGAGCTGATCAACTTCGCCCACGGCGACGTCTTCATGATCGGCGGGATGATCGCGGCGACGTTCGCGATCCAGGTGTTCGACCTCGGATCGAACCCGGCGCTCTCGACGCTGATCCCCGTGATCCTCGTCGCGCTCGCCGCCGCGATGATCGGCTGCGCGCTGCTGAACGCGACGATCGAACGTGTCGCCTACAAGCCGTTACGCGGGGCGCCGCGACTCGTGCCGCTGATCACGGCGGTCGGAGTCTCGTTCATCATCGAGAACATCGCCTTCGTCTGGAAGGGGCCGCGCCCGGTCTCGCTGCCGCCGAACACGCTGCCGACGGGAGCGGTCTTCACGGTCGGGACGTGCCCGAACTGTGCCACCTACCGCTGGGACCAGTTCTTCGTCCTCGCGGTGACCGTGCCGGTGCTCCTCGGGCTCGTCTGGCTCGTGCGCTACACGCGACGCGGGAAGGCGATGCGCGCAACGGCGCAGGACAAGGACGCCGCGGCGATGATGGGCATCGACGTCAACCGGACGATCTCGTTCACGTTCCTCATCGCGGGCGCCCTCGCCGGCGCTGCGGGCGTCATCTTCGCCTTCTACGAGACGACGATCCAGTACAACACCGGATTCACCCTCGGTCTGATCGCCTTCACCGCCGCGGTGCTCGGAGGGATCGGGAACCTCGCCGGCGCGGTCCTCGGCGGCCTTCTGATCGGCTTCATCCAGGACTACAACGAGGGTCTTTCATGGCACGCGCCGGGCTCCGCCTGGACGAACACGATCGTCTTCGGGATCCTCATCCTCATCCTCGTGTTCCGGCCGCAGGGGCTGCTCGGAGAGCAGACGCCGGAGGGGAGCTAGATGTCCTCGCGCCGGAGCGGCGGTCGCGTGTACAACGCGCTGTGGCGCCTGCTCGAAGCCGTCGGGCTGAAGAACGCGCGGACCCGCTGGGAGAGTCAGCCGCCGCTCGTGCAGCGCGCGGTGCCGCCTGTCGTCATCGCCCTCATCGTCATCGGGGTGGCGCGGGCGTTCGGCGTCGCGCCCGACACGGGCGCGATCGGGCTCCTCGTCATCTGCTACGTCCTCTACCTCCTGCCGCGCCCGATCCGGCGCTATGCGCTGCCGGCGACGATCCTCGCGCTCGCGATTCTCTACCCGCTCCTCATCCAGCAGGTGAACTACCAGCGCTTCCTCTTCACGATCCCCGTCTTCAACACGTTCCCGACGATCGACACGATGGTGCTGGTCGCGGTCTTCGCGATGATGGCCGTCGGTCTGAACATGGTCGTCGGCTACGCCGGACTGCTCGACCTCGGCTACGTCGCGTTCTACGCGCTCGGGGCGTACACGGCGGCCTGGCTCGCGTCCCCGCACGCACAGCCGATCGGGGGCAACTTCGTCCTCGGAGGCGTCGGGATCCCGACGGGCGTCGGCGGGATCCACATCTCGATCTGGATCGTGCTCCTCGCGGCGGCCATCGTCACCGCGGTCGGCGGGATCATGATCGGGCTCCCGACGCTCCGTCTGCGCGGCGACTACCTCGCGATCGTGACCCTCGGCTTCGGCGAGATCGTCGCCGAGGTCGCCCGAAACGGAGACAAGGAGACCCTCGGCTTCGACCTCACGTCGGGCCCGCCGGGCATCAACCCGATCGACCCGCCGGGCTTCGGCGTCTGGCTTCAGACCCACGTCGGCCTGCCCGCGAACTTTCTCGAGAAGTCGGGCACGTACATCAACTTCACGAGCCTCTTCTACTGGTCGGCGCTGGGCCTGCTCCTGATCACCATCTTCTGCAGCATCCGGCTCCGGGACTCGCGGCTCGGCCGCGCCTGGATCGCGATCCGCGAGGATGAGGTCGCCGCCGCGGCGATGGGCATCCCGCTCATGCGCACGAAGACCTGGGCCTACGCCTCCGGCGCCTTCTTCGGCGGCGTCGCCGGCGCCTGGTACGGCTCCTTCAAGCAAGGCGTCTTCCCCGACGACTTCTACTTCGGGATCTCGATCTTCATCCTCTCGATGGTCATCCTCGGAGGGATGGGGAACGTGTGGGGTGTCGTCGCCGGAGCCGCCTTCCTCACGTACCTGAACTTCGAGGGGCTCGCGAACATCTCGACGTGGTTCAACACCCACGTCCTGCCGTGCAACGCGCTCTCGCAGGATCCGGGAAAGGTGGTGAGCGGCGGCTGCGTCAACGCGCCGCTCGTGTCCACCGGGATCTACGGGTTGATCATCGTCGCGGTCATGCTCCTGCGACCCGAGGGCATCATCCCCGAGCGCCGTCGTCAGCTCGAGTTCGAGACAGGCGTGCACGACGAGCCGCTCATGGACGTGCGACACGCCGCTGAGGAGTAGGGGCATGGCCGCCGACCTCCTGCTCGAGACGATCGGTCTCCGCAAGGAGTTCGGAGGCCTCGTGGCGGTCGACGACATCGACTTCACCATCCCGCGCGGGTCGATCGTGAGCCTGATCGGCCCGAACGGGGCAGGCAAGACGACCTTCTTCAACATGATCACCGGCGTCTACAAGCCGACGGACGGGCGCGTCGTCTTCGACGGGGAGGACATCGGCGGCAAGCCGCCGCATGCGGCGACGGAGCGCGGGATCGGCCGCACGTTCCAGAACATCCGCCTGTTCCAGCAGATGACCGCGCTCGAGAACGTCCTCGTCGGGATGCACAGCCGCCTGCGGGGGCGCATCGTCCCGAGCGTCCTGGGTCTGCCCCGCGTGCGCCGCGAGGAGCGGGAGGCGCGCGAGCGTGCGCGCGAGCTCCTCGCGTACTGCGACATCCCGGGTCACGAGGACGACTACGCGCGAAATCTCGCCTACGGCGACCAGCGCAGGCTCGAGGTCGCGCGGGCGCTCGCGACGCAGCCGAAGCTGCTTCTCCTCGACGAGCCGACCGCGGGCATGAACCCGCAGGAGACCCTCGAGTTCATCGACTTCATCTTCAGGCTCCGCGATGACGAGAAGCTGACAATCCTCCTGATCGAGCACGACATGAAGCTCGTCATGGGCGTCTCCGACCGCGTCACCGTGCTCGACTACGGCGAGAAGATCGCCGAGGGCAAGGCGCAGGACGTCCAGAAGGACGCACGCGTGATCGAGGCGTACCTCGGGAAGGCGGCGGTGTCGTGAGCGAGGCGGCAACGGGCGGCGAGGCCGTGACGGGGGGCGCTCCGGTCGACGCGATCCTCGAGCTCGACCGCATCGAGACGTACTACGGGACGATCCGCGCGCTGCGCGGGGTCTCGCTGGAGGTGCGGGAAGCGGAGATCGTCACGCTCCTCGGCGCCAACGGCGCGGGGAAGACGACGACGCTCCGCTCGATCAACGGTCTGAACCGGCCGCGGCGCGGCCGGATCCGGTTCCAGCGCGAGGACATCACCGAGCTCCCGGCCCACGACGTCGTCAAGAAGGGAATCTCGCAGTCTCCGGAGGGACGCAAGCTGTTCCCGCGCATGACCGTGGTCGAGAACCTGGAGATGGGCGCGTTCCGTCGTAGCGACAAGGCGGAGATCAAGGCCGACATGGAGCACGTCTTCACGCTCTTCCCGCGGCTCGCGGAACGGAAGTCCCAGAAGGCCGGGACGATGTCGGGCGGCGAGCAGCAGATGTGCGCGATCGGCCGCGCGATGATGGCGCGACCGAAGCTCCTCATGCTCGACGAGCCGTCGATGGGGCTCGCGCCGATCTTCGTCGAGCGCATCTTCGAGACGATCGTCGAGATCAACAAGGAGGGGACGCCGATCCTCCTCGTCGAGCAGAACGCGCTGATGGCGCTCGAGATCGCAGACCGCGGCTACGTCCTCGAGACGGGCAGCGTCGTCCTCTCGGGACCGGCGAAGGAGCTCCAGGCGAACGAGCAGGTCCGCAAGACCTACCTCGGCGAGGAGTAGGCACCCCCGCCGGACGCCTCGGCTCCCACCTCCCGGGACCCGACCAGGAGTGGCGGATACGGCGGGCCGAGGACCACGCCTACGCGCGCCCTGCCTCCCGCCACGCCGTGGGCCATGGTGAGGGCGCTCGACACGCTCCGCGTCGGCACGAAGCCGAGCGCCCGGGCGGCGGCCGCGTCGCGGCAGCCCGCGACGACGACCCTTCCCAGCCGCGACAGCGCGGGCGCGCAGCCGGCCCAGTCGGCGTACGGAAGGAGCGGGTGGCAGGCGTTGCCGGCGCGGTACGCGGCGACGGCGGGCTCGGAGACGGCGGCGGCTCGCTCGGCTGCGGCGAGCGCCTCGGGGTCGCGATCCCTGCGGAGAGCCTCGTACATCTCCCCGTAAGGGAGTTGCGTTGGCTCGGCGAACGAGCGCGGGAAGGGGTGGAGGAGGACGAGCGTCCCGTCGACATTCAGCGGGAACGCATCCCGGTGGAGCCGGAGGGCGAGGCCGAGGGCGGCCGCAGCCACCGAGATCGGGTTCGCGGACACGCGCGGGACGTGCGGGCCGAACCAGGGGACGCCGACCACGAGGGCGTCGACGGGACCGTCCAGTCGCGCGCCCCGCAGGTCGACGCCTCGGACGAGCGCCTCGGCGTGCGCGACGGACGGAGGGCCGGCAAACGCGGCCGTCACGTCGAGCCTCCGGTCTTGGCGCTCGAGCGCGGCGCGCCTGAGCGCCGCCGGCAGGAGCGAGAAGAGTGTGCGGAGATCCGATCGCGCGGCTCTCTTGATCGCGCGATCGTCGTCCGGGTAGCCGCGCAGCGCTCCGCCGAGGCGAGGGTGGTCGCAGACGAGTGAGACGCCGAGGAGCGGGACTCGGCTGGCGATCGCCGCTTCGACGGCGACCGCGAGGTCCCAGCCCGGGCTTCCCGAGACCTCGAGCAACGAGTCCGAGCCCGCCGCGGCGCGCACGGTTGCCGCGTCGCAGGATCCGAGCAGCGCTCCGGCACCGCCCGCGATGACGGTCTCGGCGGCGGTGACGACCACGACGAGGTCGGTGCCGAGAAGCTCCGGCCGAATCCCTATCGGCCGGTCTGCGCGCTCTCCGATGGGCACCAGCTCCGGGCTCTCGGCGTCGTGCACGACGATCCGGCCACGGAACGAGCGGGCCCTGGGAGGTGAGAGGAGTCGCTCGAGCTCCCTGCGTCCGAGCCGGCGGCCGAGTCCTCCGGCGACCACGATCGTCTGGCGCTCGTCCGGGATGCCGCAGTGTGCGAGCTCGTCGATCGTCGCCGAGAGCGCCTCCTGTCGTGGGTCTCTCTGCACCCCCGGATAGGGGAACGCCGGGGGTTCGACGACGATCGTCGCGCGACGGCCGTCGGCTGCGAATGCGGCCAGCGGCGGCCCGGACAGCGGGTAGCGCAGCGCGTCGCGCACGGCGGCGACGATGTCCGCGACCTGCTCCGGTGGCGGGGGCGGTCGAAGCACGACGTCGCCCTGTCCGACGGATGCGACGACGACGCGCGATCCCGAGAGGAGAGGAACGCGACGCACGCGGCCGCACGCTACCCAAGGCGTCCGGCGCCTGAGGAGCTGCGGCATCCTCCACGAATCCGGATCCGCCGCGCCGGGATCGACCGCGAACGCCTACCGTAGACTCGAGCGGTGCCCAAGACCCTCACGGGTGAGGAGCTCCAGCTCGACGACGCGCCCGCGCGCGAAGCCGAGCTCTTCCTCGTCGACGGCAACAACCTCGCCTACCGCGCCTTCTTCGCGCTCCCCGAGGAGCTGCAGACGACGGACGGGCAGCCGACGAACGCGCTGCTCGGATTCGCGAACATGCTCTTCAAGCTCCTCTCCGACTACCGGCCGCGCGGGGTCGCGGTCGCCTGGGACACGCGTCCGGTCCACCGCAAGGAGATCGACGCCGAGTACAAGGCGGAGCGGCGACCGATGCCCGACCTGCTGCGTGAGCAGTTCCCGCATCTTCGCCCGATCGTCGAGGCGTTCGGCTACCAGAACCTGGAGTTCGACGGGTGGGAGGCCGACGACGTGATCGCGACGCTCGCGACCCAGGCTGACGAGGCGGGCGTGAGGACGTGCGTCGTCTCGACCGATCGCGACGCGTTCCAGCTCGTCTCCGAGAACGTCTGCCTGATGATGACGCCCCGCGGCGTCGCCGACGTACAGGTGTACACCCCCGAGCGAGTCGAGGCTCGGTACGGGATCAGGCCCGACCAGATCCCCGACTTCATCGGCCTCAAGGGCGACACGAGCGACAACATCCCGGGGATCCCGGGCATCGGGGACAAGACCGCGGGACAGCTCATCGCGCAGTACGGCTCCGTCGACGACGTGATCGAGCACGCGTCCGAGCTCTCCCCGGCCCGCTCGCGCTCCATCTCGGAGCACGCCGAGCAGGCGCGGGCGTCCAAGCTCCTGGCCACGATGCGCCGCGACCTCGACCTCGGGGTCGATCCTGCGAGCCTCGTTCTGCAGCCGCCCGACCGCTCGGAGCTCAAGGAGATCTTCCGCCGGTTCGAGTTTCGCGCGCTCCTCGGACGGGTGGACACCCTCGACGAGGCATTGCCCGCGGCCGAGCGGCCGCCCGTGGAGGGACTCGCCGTCGCTTGGGAGGAGGGACCGCCTCCGCGCGGAGCGGGGCGAGTGGCCGTCGCGTGGGACGGGGAGCGCGCAGGGTTCGCGCGCGGGGACGCGGCGGTCGTCGTCGCCCGCGCGCGCGCAGACGCCCTCGTGCGGGCACTGGCGAAGGCCGACGTCGTGGCGCACGACGCGAAGTCGCTCCGGTTGGGTCGGCCCGCTGTGGACGACACGCTCCTCGCCGCATACTTGATCGACCCGGGCCGAGCGGAGTATGCGCTCGACGACCTCGCCCTCGAGAACGGTCTGGAGCTCGACCCGGAGCCGCCCGCCGAGGAGGAGACCGCCACGCTCGTGCGTCGCGCCGAGGCCGCCCGCCGGCTTGCGGCGCCGCTCGCGGCGAAGGTCGCCGAGCGCGGCTCGGAGCGGCTCTACCGCGAGGTCGAGCTGCCGCTGTCTGTCGTCCTCGGCGCGATGGAGGACGCGGGCGTCCGCATCGACACGTACCGCATGGGCGAGATCACCGCGCGGCTCGGCGACCGCGTCGAGGAGCTCGAGGCCTGCGCGTACGAGCTCGCAGGCGGCGAATTCGTCCTCGGCTCGCCGCAGCAGCTCGGCCGCATGCTCTTCGAGACGCTCGGCCTGACTCCCGGCAGGAAGGGGAAGACCGGCTACTCGACCGACGCGAAGGTGCTCCGCGCGATCCGCGGCGACCACGAGATCGTCCCCGTGATCGAGGAGTGGCGCGAGCTGACGAAGCTCCTGAACACGTACCTGGAGCCGCTCCCGACGCTCCTGGGCGAGGACGGCAGGCTGCACACGACGTTCAACCAGACGGTCGCCGCCACCGGCCGGCTCTCGACGTCGAGCCCCAACCTGCAGTCGATCCCCATCCGGACCGAGCTGGGGCGCGAGATCCGGTCGGCGTTCGTCGCCGAGCCGGGACACCGCCTGCTGTCCGCCGACTACTCCCAGATCGAGCTCAGGATCCTCGCCCACGTCTCCGGCGAGCCGAAGCTGCGCGAGGCGTTCCTGCGCGGCGAGGACATCCACACGGCAACGGCGTCGGAGGTGCTCGGCAAGGACCCTGCGACGCTGACGAAGAACGAGCGCGCCGTCGCGAAGATGATCAACTTCGGGATCGTCTACGGGATCTCGGCCTTCGGGCTCTCGGAGAACCTCGACATCCCGAAGGAGCAGGCTCAGGCCTACATCGACGCGTACCTCGCACGGTTCCCGCACGTGCAGGCGTTCATCGCGCGGACGATCGCCCAGGCGACCGAGGACGGCTTCGCGACGAGCCTGCTCGGACGACGCCGACTCGTCCCGGAGCTTCGCGCCTCGAACCGCCAGACGCGGGGGTTCGGCGAGCGCGTGGCCGTGAACTTCGTCATGCAGGGCTCGAACGCGGACATGATCAAGGTCGCGATGGTGGCGATCGCACGCCGCCTGCGGGACGAGGGCCGGGGTGCGCGGCTCGTGCTGCAGGTGCACGACGAGCTCCTCCTCGAGGTGCCCGAGACCGAGATCTCGGCCGTCCGCGACCTCGTGCGCGAGGAGATGGTCGGCGCGTACCCGCTCGACCCGCCGCTCGCCGTCGACGTCGGCGTTGGCGACGACTGGGCGGACGCGAAGGCGTAGTCGCCCTCCGTGAGGTCGCCGCGGTCCGGCTGCGAAGCAGCCGGCTTCAGGGATCTTCGCGCGGCCGGAGATTCCGCGTCAGCGGATCTCCGGTCATGCGCAGGACGAGAGCTCGAGCATCTCGCCGTCCTCGGGCACGAGCACGGCCGGTAACGCCGCGCGCAGCTCCCCGCGGGTGAGGAGGCAGTGGTTGATCGCCTCCAGATGGACGGCCACCACGGTCGGGACTCGGTCGGCCACCTCCCGCACGTCGTCGACACCCATGATGATCGGGCCGCCCTCGAGGAACTCCGCCCCGCCGGCGTTCACGACGGCGACTCGCGGCCGGTGTCGCTCGATCGTGTCCTCGACGCCCTCGTACCAGACCGTGTCGCCCGCGAGGTAGAGCTCCTCCACGAGGAAGCCGCTGACGGGCGCGAGTGCCTCGGCGACTGCACCCGTCCCGTGACGGGCCGGCGTTCGCAGCAGACGAAGGCCGTTCCAGTCGAGCTCCTCCTCGACGGCGCGCGCAGCGAGCCCGAGAGCGCGCAGCGCCTCCTCGTCCTCGGGCTGGCAGAAGACCGGGACGTCGCGAGGTGTGAGCTCCTCGCCGCGCTCGTCGAGGTGGTCTCGGTGGCGATGCGTGACGATCACGGCGTCGAGCCTGCGCACGACGTCCTCCGCCGCGATCGGAAGGCCGACCGTGGGGTTCGGGACCTGGTTCTGGGTATTCGCGATCGGCGGGCGCGCGCCCGCGTCGTCGAGCATGGGGTCGACGAGGATCGTCCGGCCCGCGATCCGGAGCAGCAGGGTCGCATTTCGCACCAGTGTCAGCTGCACGACCGACGTTCTACCTCACGTGCTTCGGGACTATGCGAAAGCCTTGGTTTCGGGGGAACCTGGCTATACTCGGCGGCTCGAATGGCCAACGACACCGCCGAGAAGCCCACCGCAACCGAGGAAGGGGTCTGGACGACAGGCCCCGACGGCGAGCTCGTCCCCGACTACGACGCCGCCTTTCCCGAGATCAACGAGGGGGAGGTGGTGCACGGCACGGTCGTGCGTGTCGACAAGGACGAGGTCCTGGTGGACATCGGCTACAAGTCCGAGGGCGTCATCCCGGTCGCCGAGCTGACGATCCGGCGTGCGGTCAATCCCGCCGACGAGGTGTCGGTGGGCGAGGAGATCGACGCGCTCGTCCTCACGAAGGAGGACGCCGAAGGCCGTCTCATCCTCTCGAAGAAGCGCGCGCGCTTCGAGCTCGCGTGGAAGCGCATCGAGGCGGCCGCCGAGTCCGGCGAGCCGGTGATCGGCAAGGTCATCGAGGTCGTCAAGGGCGGCCTCATCCTCGACCTCGGCGTCCGTGGCTTCCTGCCCGCGTCGCTCGTCGACATCCGCCGCGTGCAGGATCTCGACGAGTTCCTCGGGCGCGAGCTCCGCTGCAAGGTCATCGAGCTCAACCGCTCCCGCAACAACGTCGTCCTCTCCCGCCGTGCGGTGCTCGAGGACGAGCGGAAGGAGATGCGCCAGGCGATCCTCGACCGGCTCAACCCGGGCGACGTGATCGAGGGCCAGATCTCGAACATCGTCGACTTCGGCGCGTTCGTCGACCTCGACGGGATGGACGGCCTGATCCACATCTCCGAGCTCTCGTGGAGCCACGTCAACCATCCGTCGGAGGTGCTCGAGATCGGCCAGGACGTCAAGGTCAAGGTGCTCGACATCGACCGGGACCGCCAGCGGATCTCGCTCGGTCTCAAGCAGACCCAGAGCGACCCGTGGCAGCAGGTGCTCGACAACTACGGCGAGCAGGACGTCGTCGAGGGTCGTGTCGCGAAGGTCGTCACGTTCGGTGCCTTCGTCGAGATCCTCCCGGGCGTCGAGGGCCTCGTGCACATCTCGGAACTCGCTCCTCACCATGTCGAGAATCCGCGCGAGGTCGTCGCCCAGGGTCAGGCGGTGAACGTGCGCATCCTCGAGATCGACGGGGAGCGGCGCCGG
The DNA here is from genome assembly GCA_963708265.1 of uncultured Actinomycetes bacterium. Classification (GTDB taxonomy): domain Bacteria; phylum Actinomycetota; class Thermoleophilia; order Gaiellales; family Gaiellaceae; genus GMQP-bins7. The sequence goes on from CAVPSC010000004.1 coordinate 296,430, forward strand.
CTCTCGCTCTCGCTCAAGCGGGTCGAGGAGGGCGAGCAGCCCGTGCCGCGCGCGGACGGCGCCGAGTCGGTGCACACGACGCCAGACTTGAAGCTGAGCGAAGAGGCGTTTCCGGCCGGCGGCACGACGGTCGCGGAGCTGGAAGTCGTGGACGGGAGCGAGATCGTCGAGGGCGACGTCTTCGAGGACGACCTCATCGAGGAGGACGTCGAGCAGACCGGCTCCTCCGAAGACGTCAAGGAGGACGTCGAGCAGTCTGCTTCCTCCGAGGACGTCGAGGAGGACGTCGAGCAGTCTGCTTCCTCCGAGGACGTCGAGGAGGACGTCGAGCAGTCTGCCTCCCTGGACGAAGCCGAGGAAGCCGAGGGAGCCGATGAAGCCGACGAGGGGTCGGACGAAGCGGCCGAGGCAGACGACTCCGAGAGCACCGACGACGTCGAGGCGCTCGCCGAGGCCACCACGGCGCCGGCTGACGACGCCGAGCAGTCCGCCTGACCTCGCCCGTCGCGGTGACCGGCCCGCTCGCGGTCGCCATCACCGGCGGGATCGGCGCCGGGAAGAGCACGGCGCTCGCTAGCTTCCGCCGTCACGGCGCCGCAACGGTCTCGAGCGACGAGATCGTCCACCACCTGCTCGCGGCCGATCCCGAAGTGAAGGAGGCGCTCGTCGAGCGGCTGGGCGAGGAGATCCTCGGGCCGGACGGCGCGCCGGAGCGCGAGCTCATCGCGCTCCGCGTCTTCAAGGATCGTGCCGCGCTCGACTTCCTCGAGAAGCTCCTCCATCCGCTCGTGTCGCGCGAGTACCTCGCGTGGCGCGAGCAGCTCGCCGAGCTCCCCGATCCGCCGAAGGTCTGCGTCACCGAGGTCCCGCTGCTGTACGAGGTCGGCGCCGACGAGAGGTTCGACAAGGTCGTGGTGGTCACGGCGCCGGCGAAGCTGCGCCAGGCGCGCCGAGGCGGGCGCACCGACGACCGCGAGTCCCGCCTGCTTCCGGATCGGGAGAAGGCGAAGCGCGCCGACTACGTCTACGTCAACACCGGGACGCCCGAGGAGCTCGACGCCTGGGTGGCCGGGGTGATGGCTACGCTGTCCGCCGCGGGTTCGGCCTAGCGGCGACTCGGTGTCGCCCGGGCTCGAGCCGGCCCGACTCCGCTCATGCGCGTCCTCGTCGCCGTATCCGTCGTCGTGCTGGGCCTGGCCGGTGTCGGAGCCTGGGTCTACAAGGCCCAACCGGACTGGTATCTGCGCGCGCGCTACCCGCTCGAATACCAGGACATCATCCGCGCCCACGCGCGGAACTACGACCTCGACCCGGATCTCCTGGCGGCGGTCGTATACGTCGAGAGCAGGTTCCGTCCCGACGCGCGCTCCGCTGCGGGCGCCATCGGCCTGATGCAGCTCCTGCCGGACACGGCGCAGGGGATCGCAACCCGCACCGGCGGGACGAAGTTCGTCCTCTCCGACCTTCAGGACCCCGAGGTCAACATCCGCTACGGAGCCTGGTATCTCGACCACCTCCGCGACCGCTACGGGGACATGCGCACCGCGCTCGCCGCCTACCACGCCGGCCAGGGGAACGTCGACCGCTGGCAGCGCGAGGGATCGGGCATCGTCTTCCCCGAAACGCGCGCCTATGTCTCGGAGGTCGAGCGCGTCACGCGGGTCTATGAGAGGGCGTACGGACCGACTCTGGGATCGTGACGGTCGGGGTCGAGCGAATGAGCTCGGGTCCGCGCTAGCGTCTTGCGCGTGAGCGACTCCGAGCACGACGGGGCATATCCGGGAGAAGTCGAGGAGTCGAGCCTCGAGAGCCTCCTCGCCAACCTCGGGCAGGACGTCCTCCAGATCGTCGCCTCTCCGAACGGCCTCGACGTGCCCGTCCGCGAGCTCGTCATCTACGACCCCACCGAGCGGTCCGCGATCGCGGCTGGGGCCGTCGTACTCGCCGTCGGCGTGCAGCCCGAGACCCCGCAGAGCGACGCGATGGTGAAGGCCGCCGTTCGAGCCGGAGCCGCCGCGGTCGTGTTCAAGGGGCCTGACGCGGTGGCGGCACTCTCCCGCGCGGCGGCGGCCGGCATCGCGTTGCTCGCCGTGCCGGAGGAGATGACGTGGACGCAGCTGCACGCGTTTCTCCTGAACGCAAGCCGGTTCTCGGCGGAGTCGAGCGTTCCCGGCGGCATCGCCGGCGTTCCTCTCGGTGATCTCTTCGCCCTCTCGAACGCGATCGCGGGAGTCGTCGGAGGCGCGGTGACGATCGAGGATCCGAACCGGCGCGTCCTCGCCTACTCGACGATCGACGATCAGCCGATCGACGCGGCGCGGCGCGGCTCGATCCTCGGCCGGCAGGTCCCGGACTCAGCGGGCATGCGTGCGCTCTACCGGAAGGTCCTCTCGACCTCCGGGGTGATGACCGCCGACACGCCGACGCTGCGGCGGGTTCTCAAGGGCGGTCTCCCCGACGATCGCGACCTGAAGCCACGCTCGGCGATCGCGATTCGTGTCGGCAGCCATGCGATCGGCTCGATCTGGATCGTCCACGACGCGAGCGAGCTCGACGAGGAATCCGAGCGCGCGCTCGTCGAGGCGGCACGGATCGCGGCGCCCCACGTGATCCAGGCGAGGGCGGCTCGTGACGTGGAGCGCCGCATGCGCGCCGAGATGCTCCTCGCGGTGCTCGACGGGCGCGGCTCCGCCGAGGAGACGGCGACGCGGCTCGGCTTCGACGTCGCCGCCCCGCTGTCGGTGCTCGCCTTCGAGCTCGCGGGCTCCGAGCCCGCGATCGACGATCTGCAGCGCGAGCGCCTCGTCGATCTGATCGTCGTCCACTGCGAGGCCTCGTGCAGGCAAACGGCGGCGGTCGCGATCGGACGCACGGTGTACGCGCTGGTCCAGGGCGAGCGGGAGCTCGAGGCTCCCAGAATCGCGCAGCTCGTGGAGCGGATCCAGGCTCACGCCGAGTCGCGGCTCGGATCGGCGCTTCTGGCCGCGATCGGGTCGACGGCGGAAGGTGTACGGGAGGTTCCTCGCGGCCGTCGCGAGGCGGAGCGTGTCCTCGGCGTTCTTCGCTCGGGCTCGGCCGGCAGAACGACGGCCCGGATCGACGACGTGCGGAGCGACGTCGTGCTGCTCGAGCTCCGAGAGCTGAGCGCGGAGCACCCGAGCCTCACGCGCGGGCGACTCGAGCGAGTCCTGGCACACGACGCGCAGCACGGGAGCGCGTACGCGAAGACCCTTCGCGCGTACCTCGACTCCTTCGGGGACGTCGCCGAGGCGGCCGCGAACGTGTCCGTTCACCCGAACACGTTCCGCTACCGGATGCGCCGCCTCGTGGAGCTCTTCGAAATCGAGCTCGACAACCCGGAGGAGCGCCTCGTGCTCGAGCTGCAGCTCCGTCTGCTCGCGCCGGACGGCGCTACGACTCGCGGCGGAGCGTCTCCGTCCCCGTCGTGAAGCGCTCGAGACGCTCCGGGACGGGCGACACGCCGAGCCCGGGACCGGTTGGAACGGAGAGGCGGCCGTCCTCGAGGACGAACGGCTCCGTGATGTCCTCCTCGTAATACCGCCCCGATGCCGAGGTATCGCCGGGAAGCGTGAACCCGGGGAGGGCGGCGAGCGCGACGTTCGCTGCGCGTCCCAGCCCCGTCTCGAGCATGCCGCCGCACCACACGGGGACGTTCCTCTCAACGCAGACATCGTGGACGCGCCGCGCCTCGAGGTAGCCGCCGACGCGACCGGCCTTGATGTTGACGACGCTGCAGGCCCCGAGCGCGATCGCATCCGCAGCGCCTCGGGCCGAGGCGATCGACTCGTCGAGGCAGATGGGCGTTCGCACCACCTTCGCCAGCTCCGCGTGGCCGAGGATCTCCTCCTCCGGAAGAGGTTGTTCGATGAGGAGGAGGCCGAACTCGTCGAGCTCGCGCGAGACGGAGCGCATCGTCGATCGAATAGGCGGCGTTCGCGTCGACCTGGAAAGCGATGCCGTCGTACGCGCTCGCGGACGCACGCACGGGCTCGATGTCGCTTCCCGGCTCGATCTTCAGCTTGATACGCCGGTACCCCTCGTCGAGGTGGCCGCTCGACCGTCCGGAGGAGATCGGCCTCGGACGTCGTGGATGCCGACGGAGACGCCGCAGTCGACCTCCGCGCGCACGGCTCCGAGGAAGTCGCCGAACGATATCCCGCGCGACGCGCAACTCCGCGTCGAGAACCGCCATCTCGACCGCTGCTTTCGCCATCGGGTGTCCACGCACGGGGGCGAGCACGGACGCGACCTCCTCGGCGGTCACCGTCTCGCGGGCGAACAAGCGGGGGAGCATGTGCCTGCGGATGACGTCGTGCGCGCCGTCCACGTACTCGGAGGAGTAGAACGGCTCGCCGAACGCGACGCACTCGCCCCAACCTTCGGCCTCGTCGCCGAGGACGTGCACGAGGAGCACGTCGCGCTCGTGCTCGGTGCCGAGCGAGGTCCTGAACGGCGCGACCAGAGGGAGGCGGAGACGGACGAGCTCGACCGACGCGATCCTCATCGCATGAGGACGAGCCAGCCGTCGCGCGTGATCGTCTCGGCCCGATACCCCTCGACGAGCGAGCGACCGATCGTCTCGCGTGCCGCGCGGCGCCAGGCAAGTGCGCACACGGGCTGCTCCTCGCGGAGCTTGACGATGTCGGTCGGGAACCAGGCGTGCAGCGTCCGCCGCGCCCGTCGGGCTCGATCGCAGGCCCGCCGCCGTGGTCCGCGCGCAGGATCACCGAGCCTTCCCCGAGCACGGGCTCGACGACGCGCCGGCCGGCCGCGCGCATCGAGCGCTCGCCGAGCAGCTCCCAGCGGACGACGACGCGATCGCTCTCCCGCCGGCGTTCAGTCGATCTCGAAGCGGGCCGTAGAAGTCGTCGTGGTAGCCGACGATCGTCGCTCCGAGCTTCACGAGGTTGAAGTACGCGTTGCCGCGCACGAGCGGATCCGCGGTCCACTGGATGGCGCTGACGCCGTGCTCGAGCGCCCACGAGCGCTGGAACTGCTTCAGCGCGAAGCCGATCGACCTGCTCTGGAGGGCGGGATCGACGCCGGTGATGTGCGAGTGCAGATGGACCTCGGACTCGTCGAGCCCGTAGAAGCCGAACGAGACTCCGACGAGCTCGTCGCCGCTGAAGGCGCCCGCGACGAAGCTCCGGCGTGCGAGAGCGCGCGCAGAAGGGTGGTCGGGGCCTTGGGCTCGCCGTCGTCCCAGATGTGCTCGATCAGCCGGGAGCACGCGTCGAGCTCGGAGAGAGACTCCAGCACGCGGACGTCGACACCGGCCAGCTCCGCGGCGCGACGCGCTGCATCCGCCGCGTGCGCGCGCGCCTCGAGCCGCACGGGGCGAGCCATGAGGCGTACTCGCTCCATGCCTCCGATGGTTCCACGGACGCGCGGCGGGAGCATGGTCGGTCCCCACAAGCTCCGGGACGGTACTTTGGCTTGCCCTCCGAAACGCGCGCGACGCGAGGAGGCGGAGAATCGCGACATGAGCCAGCCATCGGGATCGCTCGTCGAGGCGCTGCGGGCGCGGACGCCCGAGATGGTCGAGGCTCTGCGCGCGCTCGTCGCCGTCGAGTCGCCGACGGCGGAACCGGGGGCCTGCGCGGCCTGTGCGGACGTGGCCGACGAGCTCGGGCTGCGGCTGCTCGGGGCTCGTGCCGAGCGGATCGAGAGCGAGGGGCGCGTGCACTTGCGCTGGGGCTTCGGAGACGAGCCGAGGGTGCTCCTCGTCGGGCATCTCGACACGGTCTGGCCGCTCGGCACGCTCGCGCGCTGGCCATTCGAGATTCGCGGCGACACGGCCACCGGGCCGGGCATCTTCGACATGAAGGCGGGAGTCGCCCAGCTCTTCTTCGCCCTCTCCGCGCTCGACGACCTTCGAGACGTCGCGATCCTGCTCACGACCGACGAGGAAGTCGGAGCTCCGACGTCGCGGACGCTGATCACCGAGACCGCATGCGGGCTGGAAGCCGCGCTCGTCCTCGAGCCCAGCGCCCACGGAGCGCTGAAGACCGAGCGCAAGGGCGTCTCGGTCTATCGGATCACCGCCGTCGGGAAGGCGGCACACGCCGGCCTCGATCCGGAGAAGGGCGCGAACGCTGCGGTCGAGCTCGCGCACCAAGTCGTGCTCGTGGCGGCCCTCGCACGTCCGGACGCCGGGACGACGGTGACGCCGAGCCTCGTCACCGCGGGGACTGCGATGAACACCGTGCCCGCCCGAGCCACGGGCCACGTCGACGTCCGCACCAGCACCCGCGCCGAAGCCGACCGTGTCCGAGAGGCTCTCTCCAGACTGCTGCCGGTCGTGCCCGGGACGGCCGTCACCGTCGAGGAGACCGTGAGCGTGCCTCCGCTCGAGCGAGCCGCTTCGGAGGCTCTGTACCGCCGGGCGCAGGCGCTCGCCGCCGCGCTCGGCCTCGGGCCGCTCGACGAGGCGGCGGTCGGCGGAGGCTCCGACGGCAACCTCGTCGCGAGTCTCGGCGTGCCCGTGCTGGACGGCCTGGGCGCCGTCGGCGACCACGCACACGGTGAGGGAGAGTTCGTCGAGATCCCAGCCCTTGCGGAACGGGCCGCTCTCGTCGCCGCTCTCGTCGCGGATCTCCTCGCCTGAGCTCGGCGTTCCGACTTGTGCCCGGCACCCAGATGCCCCTGCCGGTTTGGGTCAGCCGGACGATGTGGCGCGGGCGCCCCGCGGCGACGCTGTAGTCCCCCGGCCGTGTGATCGAGGAGAGAGCACTTTGAAGCGACGTCTGCGAATCGACGATCTCACGGCGCTCGCCGTCCCCGAGCAGCCGGCGCTGTCCCCGGACGGGATTCGCTGCGCGTACGTGCTCCGAACCGCAGACACAGACGAGGATCGGGCGGTACGTGCCCTCTGGAGCGTCGCCACGGCCGGTGGCGAGGCGAGGCAGCTCACGCGCGGACAGGACGACACGTCACCTGCCTGGTCGCCGGACGGCGCCTCGATCGCGTTCCTGCGGGCGGCGGACGGGCCGGCGCAGGTCTGGCTCCTGCCGGGCGACGGCGGGGAGCCCGAGCGGCTGACGACGCGCCCGCTCGGCGCCGGCACACCCGTCTGGAGCCCGGACGGCTCGCAGATCGCCTTCGCGGCCGCGACCGATCCCGGCGTCGACCCCGACGACGAAGCCGCACGCGCGCGGCGGGCGAAGGAGCCGATCGTGATCGACCGGCTGAACTACCAGGCGGATGGCGCGGGCCTCCTGCGGAGCGTGCGCAAGCACCTGCACGTCCTCGACGTCGAGACGAAGGAGTGCCGACAGCTCACACACGGCGACTGGCACGCCGCAGACCCATCCTGGTCGCCGAACGGCAGGCAGCTCGCCTTCGCTGCCGCAACGGCGGCCGACGCCGACCTGACCTACCGGACGCCCGTCCAGCTCGTGAACGCGGACGGGAGCAGCTCCGAGCCGGAGATCGTCGCCTTCGCCGGCGGTGTCGGCGGCCCGGTCACGTGGTCGCCGGGCGGCTCGTCGCTCCTCGTCGTCGGCTGGCCCGGCGACCCCGTCGGTCACGCCGGCCTCTGGTGCGTCCCACTGGACGGCGGCACTCCCGTCGACCTGGCAGCGCCTCTCGATCGCAACGTCATGCCCGGCGGGCCGGCGTACCCGGGCGCGCCGCCCGTCTTCGCGGGCGACGACCGCACCGTGCTCTTCTGCATCCGCGACCGGGGATGCACGCACCTGTACTCGATCCCCGTCGACGGCGGCGCGCCGGCCCCGCTCGTCACCGGCGCCGGGCTCTACGTGAGCGGGCTCTCCGTCGTCGGCAACACTGCCGTGACGGTGCTCGCCACGGGCACGTCGTTCGGCGAGGTCGCGGCAGTCGATCTCGCGACCGGGGAGGAGACCGTCCTGACCGAGCACGGCGCGAGCCTCGGCGATATCGAGCTCTATCCGCGGGAGGAGCGCGAGTTCAGCGTGTCCGACGGCACCGTCGTCCACGGCTGGATCATGCGCGACCCGTCGTTCAGCGGCCCACGGCCGCTTCTGCTCGACGTCCACGGCGGGCCGCACAACGCGTGGAACGGCGCGGCGGACGAGATGCACCTGTACCACCAGAAGCTCGTCGCCCGCGGCTGGGCCGTGCTCCTGCTCAACCCGCGGGGAAGCGACGGCTACGGGAACGCGTTCTTCACGGCCGCGATCGGCGCGTGGGGCGAATCGGATGCGAAGGACTTCCTCGAGCCGATCGACGAGCTCGTCGCCGAGGGGCTTGCCGATCCCGACCGCCTGGCGGTGACCGGGTACAGCTACGGCGGCTACATGACCTGCTACCTGACGAGTCGCGACGACCGGTTCGCCGCGGCGGTCGCGGGCGGCGTCGTCTGCGATCTTGCCTCCCAGGTCGGCGCGGCCGATCTCGGGCATCTCCTCGGCGTCTACGAGATCGGAGGCCAGCCGTGGGACGCACCCGAGCTCTACGAGCGGCTGTCCCCGTACGCGGCGGTCGACCGCGTCCGGGCGCCGACGCTCGTGTACCACGGCGCGGCCGACGTGCGCTGTCCCGTCGGCCAGGCCCAGCAGTGGTTCGAGGCGCTCCGAGCGCGCGGAGTGCCGACGCAACTCGTTCTCTATCCTGACGCGCCTCACCTATTCGTCCTGGAGGGACTCATGTCGCACCGGATCGACTTCAACCGCCGCGTCGCAGGGTGGGTCGAGCAGCACGCCGACACCGTGACCGGCCGTCCCGAGACACGCCTCGACCAGAGCCACTGGGCCGAGCGCCTCGCCGCGCTCGCGGAGAAGCACCGCGTTCCCGGAGCAGCGCTCGGCATCCTTCGCTACCGGCCCGACGGCGAGGACGAGGTGGTCGAGGCCGCCTACGGTCTCCTGAACAAGGAGACCGGCGTCGACGTCACCACCGACACGGTCTTCCAGATCGGCTCGATGACGAAGGTCTGGACCGCGACCGTCCTGATGCAGCTGGTCGACGAGGGGAAGCTCGACCTCGACGCCCCGATCGTCGACGTGCTCCCCGAGTTCCGGCTCGCGGACGCCGGGGTCGCGAAGACGGTGACGATGCGCCACCTGCTCTCGCATACGAGCGGGATCGACGGCGACATCTTCCGCGACACGGGGCGCGGGGACGATTGCATCGAGAAATACGTCGCGAGCCTGGCGGACGCCGCTCAGAACCACCCCCTCGGGGCGACCTGGTCGTACTGCAACTCCGGGTTCTCGGTCGCCGGGAGCGTCATCGAGAAGCTCACGGACGGCACGTGGGACGCGGCCATCCGCGAGCGGCTCATCGGCCCGCTCGGCATGGAGCGGACCGGGACCCTGGCCGAGGAGGCGCTCCTCCACCGGGCGGCGGTCGGCCACATCGAGATCGAGGGCGAGATCACGCGGGCGCCGAGCGCCTTCGCGCTGCCTCGGTCGGCGGGGCCCGCGGGCCTCGTCAACTCGACGGTCGGCGACGTGCTGAAGTTCGCTCGGCTGCACCTGGCCGGCGGTCTCGCTGCCGACGGCACGCGCATCCTCAGCGAGAAGAGCACCGGGGCGATGACCGAGAAGCAGGCGGACGTCCCGGACAAGTACATCCTCGGCGACTCGTGGGGCCTCGGCTGGATCCGCTTCGGCTGGGACGGCCGGCGGCTCCTGGGCCATGACGGAAACACCATCGGCCAGGCGGCGTTCCTACGGGTTCTGCCCGACGCGGGCCTCGCGGTGACCCTGCTGACGAACGGCGGAAACACCCGCGACCTCTACGAGGACCTCTATCGCGAGATCTTCGCGGAGCTCGCCGGGGTGGACATGCCCGCCCGCTCGACCCGCCCTCCGAGCCCGTCTCCGTCGACGTCGGCCCCCACCTCGGCGCCTACGAGCGCTCGGGGGTTCGCCTCGACGTCCTGCAGAAGGACGACGGGCCGGTCCTGCGGACGGAGGTCATGGGCGAGCTCGCCGCGCTGATGCCGGAGACCGTGAACGAGTATCCGATGGTCGCCGTCGAGGAGGATCTCTTCGCGGTGCGGGCGCCCGAGACGCAGACGTGGATACCGGTCACCTTCTATTCGCTGCCGACGGGCGAGCGGTACATGCACTTCGGTGCTCGCGCGACGCCGAAGACGGGCTGAGAGTGTCGAGATGGTCGCACCACACGAACGCTGGCGGAGGTTGTTGTCCCGGGCTACGATGCCCCTCGGCGGGCTGCGAGTAACTATGGCGTCGTGGTGGACCCGCTCGGAGTCGGATGACGGCAGGTGCCGGGTGCCGAGCCGAACTTCATACGGAGGTTGGAGATGCGCAAGTTCCCAGGGGTGATCGTCGTCGCGACGGCGATGGCCGTGGTACTGGCGGCGTGGACGTCCGGCGGTCGCGCGCAGTCGGCGGGCTCCGCTGCGCCCGCAGCGTCGGGTGCGCTGACGATGGCGGTCACGACTGATCCCGGCAACCTCGACCCGCAGCTGACGCTGCTGGGCGCGGCCCGGACGGTGGACTCGTTCGCCTATGACTCCCTGCTCACGGTGGTGGGGCCGGGGAAGATCGCGACGGGGCTGGCGAAGTCCTGGAAGGTGATCTCGGCCAAGCGCGTTCAGCTGACGCTCCGGCGCGGCGTCACCTGCGCGGACGGGACCAAGATGACCGCCTCCGTGGTGAAGCGGAATCTCGACTTCGTCGCGAACCCGGCGAACCAGTCACCGTACTTCGGAGTGGCCATTCCTCCGACGACGACGGCCACCGCCAACGATCGGACCGCGACGGTGACGGTGACGACGGCGATCCCGAGCCCGTTCCTGTTGCAGGGCCTCGGGCTCATCCAGATCGTGTGCGCACGAGGGCTCGCGAATCGCAGCCTGCTGGACCGCGGCACGGTCGGCAGCGGGCCGTACACGCTCGTCGAGGCTGTCAGCGGCGACCACTACACGTTCCAAGTCCGCAAGGGGTACACGTGGGGTCCGGACGGGGCGACGACCGCTGCACCGCGCCTTCCCGCGCGGGTCGTGCTCAAGGTCATCCCCAACGAGACGACGGCGGCGAACCTCCTCCTCACGGGCGGAGTCAACGTCGCGACGATCACGGGTGCCGACCGCAGCCGCCTCAACAGCAAGAGTCTCTTCAGGCGTGTGGCGATCGGGTTCCCGCTCGAGTTCTTCTTCAACCAGAAGGCGGGACGTTCGCTGTCCGACGCGCGTGTCCGGCGAGCGGTCGTCCAGGCGATGAACCTCAACCAGATCGGCGGCGTCGCGACCTCGGGACGCGGCCTCCCGATGACCCAGCTGACGAGGCAGGACCTCACGCCGTGCCCGGCAACTCGGTCGCCGGCAGCCTGCCAAGTACAACCCGCAGGCCGCGAAGTCGGTCCTCTCGGTGAGCTCTCCGAGCCTCAAGGTCATCTACCCGACGGACGCCATCCAGGCCCTCACCCCCGCGATGGAGCTCGCGCAGCAGCAGCTCGCCGCAGCAGGCGTGAAGGTGGCGCTCCAGGGGATGACCACCGTTGCGTTGCAGGGAGCGCTCTTCGGCACCAGCGACTGGGACGTCGCAGTGCTTGGGATCGGTGTCGACAACCCGTCGCAGCTGAAGTCGTTCTTCTCGGGGCCTGCGCCTCCGAACGGCGTCAACTTCTCGGCGATCTCGAACGCCGCGTACCGGACGGCCGCGGCACGCGCGACGCGGCGGGTCGGAGCAGCGGGATGCAAGTTCTGGATCCAGGGCGAGAAGGCGCTCTTCGCCGCGAGCAACATCGCCCCCTCGCGTGCGGTCACGACCGGCATCTACGGGAGGAACGCGACGTTCTCCGTGAACGCGGCCGGGGTCGTGCCGACGAGCTTGAGGCTCACGAAGTGAGGTGACGGTGACGCCCGCTCCAGAGCGGCCGATACGACGGTGGTGGGCGGACCATGCGAGGTCCGCCTACGCCGTCCGACGGACGGCCAGGCTCGTCGTCTCGATGGCGTTCCTGCTTGCGGCGACGTTTCTGATGATCCACCTCGTGCCGGGCGATCCCGTGCGCGCGGCGCTCGGGCCGACGGCGCCGCAAGAGCTCGTCCGGGCGCGCCAGCATGCGCTCGGCCTGGACCAGCCACTCGGCTCCCAATTCGTCGACTACGTCCGGCAGGTCGCGCACGGCGACATGGGGACGTCGCTCGTCACCGGTGAGCCGCTCACGCAGACGATCCGCGCACGCCTGCCGTCCACCCTCGAGCTGGCGGGGCTCGCGTTCCTGTTCGCGGTGCTCGTGTCCGTGCCGCTCGGTGTCGCCATGGCCGCGCTCACGCACGGTGGCCGGAGACGATCGCTCGAGCTCGGGTTCACGACGACGGCCGGCACGTTCGCCTCGATACCGTCGTTCCTGCTCGCTGTCGGGATGGTCTGGCTCTTCGCAGTCAGCCTGAGATGGCTGCCGGTCGCAGGCCGCGCGGGAGCCTCCTCCTACATCCTCCCGGTTGCCGCGCTCGCGATCGCGCCGGCATTCGCGCTCTCGCGCATCGTCCGCGTGGAGGGCCTCCGGGTCCTCGACCAGGACTACATGCGGACGGCGCGGGGGAAGCGCCTTCCGCGGAGGCTCGTCTACGTTCGGCATGCGCTTCCGAACACGCTCACCGCGACGCTCACGATCGCGGGCCTTCTCCTCGGAGGACTCATCGCAGGCACAGTGCTCGTCGAGAACATCTTCGCCTGGCCGGGGCTCGGCACGATTCTCGTCCAGTCGGTCTCGCAGAAGGACTATCCGGCGGTGCAGGCGCTCGCGCTGCTCTTCGGCACGCTCGTGCTCGTCATCAACTTCACCGTCGACATCGCCCTCGGGGTGATCGACCCCCGGTCGACGATCCTCGAGTCGTGAGACGTCCGTCACTCGGACGCTGGGGTGGCGTCCTCCGCACGCCGGTCGGGATGGTCGCGACGCTCGGTGTGGGGACGATCGTCGTCCTCGCTGTGATAGCGCCCGTGCTCTGGTCGGCCGAGGCATCGCGCATCGACCTCAGCGCGGTGTCCCAGGGAGCGAGCGCCGGGCACTGGTTCGGCACCGACGCACTCGGGCGGGACATCTTCCACCGCGTCCTCGTCGCGACGAGGCTCTCCGTCTCGCTCGCAGTTCTCGCCACGGCGCTCGGGGCTGCGATCGGCGTCCCCCTCGGGGCTCTTCCGTCGATCCTGGGGGAGCGTCTCGGCAGGCTCGTGACGGGGTTCATCAACCTCGCCGTCGCGTTCCCTGCGCTCCTCATCGCGATCTTCGTTGCCGCCATTATCGGCGTCGGGGCCCGCGGCGCGGTCTTCGCGATCGCGTGTGCGGTGGCCCCGTCGTTCGCGCGGCTGACGCAGACTCTCGCGTCCTCGGTGATCGGAGCCGACTACATCGCCGCCGCCAGGACGCTCGGCGTCCGGCGTGCGCGCCTCCTCACGCGTCACGTTCTCCCCAACGTCGCGGAGCCACTCCTCCTCACGACCACGCTGGCGGTCGGTGAAGCGCTCCTCGCGCTGGCCGGCCTGAGCTTCCTCGGGCTCGGCGTCCAGCCGCCCGGCTACGACTGGGGACGCATGCTGAGCGAGGGGCTCGGCAGCATCTACGTCACGCCGATCGTCGCCATCGGCCCGGCGATCGCGATCATCCTCGCCGCGCTCATGTTCACCCTGCTCGGAGAGACGCTCGCGAAGGGCGTGGCGGGGCACACGGTCTCGCGCTGGGACGAGCGGGGCGGCGACCTCGTCCCGTCCGGCGAGCCTCTGGGCGAGAACGGCGACCTGGAGGCGGACGGCGACGCGCTCGTGGTCGAGAACCTGACGGTGTCCTTCCCCGGGGGTTCGTCACCGGTCCGAGACGTCTCACTGACGCTCAGCCGCGGCGAGATCGTAGGCATCGTCGGCGAGTCGGGATCGGGCAAGACGCTGACGGCGATGGCGCTCTCGGATCTTCTGCCGCCGACCGCCCGGATGACGGCGTCGCGATACTCGATCCTCGGCTGCGACCCGCGCGAGCTCTCGGATCTGGAGAGGCGGAGGCTCCTCGGGCGGTCGCTCGCGATCGTCTACCAGGATCCGATGTCCTCGCTCAACCCGTCGCTCCGCGTCGGCCTCCAGCTCGGCGAGGTCGCCGAGGTCCACCACGGCCTCTCGCGCACGCAGGCGAGGGAGCGGAGCGTCGACCGCCTCCGCGCAGTGCGCATCGCCAGTCCCGACGTCCGCCTGCGCCAGTACCCGCACGAGTTCTCGGGCGGCATGCGTCAGCGCGCTGTCATCGCGATGGGGCTCATGGTCGACCCGAAGCTGCTGATCGCGGACGAGCCGACGACGGCTCTCGACGTCACGGTGCAGCAGCAGATCCTGCGACTGCTCCTGGACGTCAGCGACTCGAGCCATGCGGCGGCGCTCTTCATCTCGCACGACGTGGCCGTCGTCTCGCAGCTGTGCAGCCGGGTCGTCGTGATGTACGCGGGGCGCATCGTCGAGGAGCTCGACGTGGCCACGCTCGTTCGCGGCCCGGCGCACCCGTATACAGCCGCTCTGGTGTCGGCGGTCCCGACGATGGAGTCGGATCGAGCGCGTCCTCTGGCCACGATCCCCGGACGCGCGCCGGGTCCGTTCGACCACTCGCCGGGTTGTCCGTTCGCGGCACGCTGCCCGGTGGCGACGAGCCGCTGCCGGACGGAGCGACCGCTCCTCGAGAGGCTCGATTCGGCGGGACACCGGGTCGCGTGCTGGCACCCGCTCACGCACGACGCGCTCCGCGAGCAGGCGCTGAACGCGGCGAGCGGACGACAGGACGTGGCGGTCTGACCGCGCTCCAGGCTCGAGGGATCACCGTCCACTTCGGACGGGGACAGCGACGGCTGACGGCGGTCGACGGGGTGAACCTGACCGTGCCCGAGCGGACGACGCTCGGCTTGGTCGGAGAGTCGGGCTCGGGGAAGTCGACGCTCGCTCGCGCCCTCGTGGGGCTGACGCCGATCGCGGCCGGAGACGTGCTCATCGACGGCGAGCCAGTCCCGATCCGGCGCTCCGGCCGGGTCACGGATCGACGACGGCGGGTGCAGATGATCTTCCAGGACCCTTTCTCCTCCTTGAATCCGCGGATGAGCGTGGGTGCGGTGCTCACCGAGGCGCTCGCCGTTCGCGGCGGCATCCCGCGAGGCACCCGTTCGCAGGCCGTCCGTCACTACCTCGAGCTCGTGCACCTCGACGTGGACGTCGCCGGGCAGCTTCCGCGCGTGCTCTCCGGTGGGCAACGGCAGAGAGTGGCGATCGCGCGGGCGCTCGCCGCCCGTCCGGAGGTGCTCATCGCCGACGAGATCACGTCGTCCCTCGACGTCTCCGTCCAGAGCGCCGTCCTCAACCTCATGCGCGAGCTGCAACGCGAGCTCGGGCTCACGATGATCTTCGTCTCGCACAACCTCGCCACGGTGCGGTACGTCAGCGACGTCCTCGCGGTCATGTACCTCGGGCGGCTCGTCGAGATCGGCCCCACCGACGCCGTCGTCTCCGATCCACAGCATCCGTACACGCGGATGCTGCTCGCCGCGGTTCCGACGCTCGGCGAGCGTGAGCTCGGCGGGGGCGGCGACGAGCTCGGCGAGCCGCCCGACCCCCACGATCCGCCGACCGGGTGCCACTTCCATCCGCGCTGCCCGATCGGGCCGCGCGCGCTACCTGATCGGCAGATCTGCATCGATCGGGACCCGCGAGACCAGTCGGAAGACCACCGCCATCGCGCAGCGTGTCACTTCACGCCGCCCGTCGCGATGTCGACTGCGACCAACCACGAAAGTCAGGAGGCAGAACGTGTCACTCGCCATCGCTAGGACCACACTTGAGGAACGGCTCGACGACGCCCGGGAGAGATACGGAACGCCGGGTGCCTCGCTCGCGGTGCTCACCGATGACCGTGTCAGCGCGGCCGCCTCCGGCGTCCTCAACCTCGACACGGGCGTCGAAGCGACCTCCGACTCGCTCTTCCAGATCGGCTCGATCACGAAGGTGTGGACGGCGACGATGACGATGCAGCTCGTCGACGAGGGGCTCCTCGAGCTCGACGCCCCTGTTCACCGCTATCTCCCGGGCTTCCGTGTCGCCGACGAAGGCGTGTCGGAGTCGGTCACGCTTCGTCACCTGCTCACGCACACGAGCGGGATCGACGGTGACCACTTCGCCGACACGGGCCGGGGCGACGACGCGCTCGAGAGGTACGTCGAGAGCTGCGCGACGCTTCGTCAGGTCGTCCCCCTCGGGGCGACGATGTCCTACTGCAACACCGGCTTCTCGATCCTCGGTCGTGTGATCGAGGTCGTGACGGGGACGGTCTGGGACTCCGCGCTCAGGGCAAGGGTCGTCGAGCCGCTCGAGCTCGGGCACACGGCGACGCTTCCCGAGGACGTCCTGCGATACCGCGCCGCGATCGGCCACATCCAGCCGCCCGGTCAGGAGATCCAGACGGCGCCGGCGTGGGGGCTTCCGAGATCCGCCGGCCCGGCGGGCGCGATCTGCGCCAGCGCGACTGACGTCGTCGAGTTCGCACGCATGCACGTGAACGTCGGGAAGTCGCGGACGGACGCCCAGGTCATGAGTGGCGAAGCGGTGCTCGCGATGCAGGGCCGGCAAGTGGTCGTCCCGAGCGGCGGACGCGGCTCGTTCGCCGGCCACTGGGGGCTCGGGTGGGAGATCAACGACTGGAACGGTCGAACCGTGATCGGGCACGACGGAGGGACGATCGGACAGTTCGCTTTCCTGCGCGTCGTACCCGATGCCGGCGTCGCGATCGCCCTCCTCACGAACGGCGGGAACGCGATCGCGCTTTTCGACGAGCTGGCCTCTGGGCTCCTCGCGGACGCCGCGGGCGTCGAGATGCCGGCAGAGCTAGCCCCACTGGACGAGCCGCTTTCGTTCGATCCCTCGCTCTACGTCGGCATGTACGAGCGCGAGGGCGCTTCCTTCGACGTCGTCGCTCGCGATGGCGGCATGATCGCCGTCCTGACCGTCACGGGGCTCGGGTCCGAGATGACGCCGGAACCGTTCGAGCTGCCGTTCCTCCTCCTCGACGAGGACGACGATCTCTTCCTGACCCAGCATCCGGCCGCGCCGGGCATCTGGCTTCCCGTCAGGTTCCTGACGTTGTCCGACGGCGCGCGCTGCATGCACGGCGGAGGGCGCGCGACCCCCCTGGTCGGCGGGTAGGAGACCGGCGACGCTCAGCCGCGGGTGCGCGGACGCGCGGGCTTCTGCGCAGGCGCCGTGACGCGCCGACGCACGAACTCGATCAGGGCGTCCATGTTCCGGATCGGCTCCCCGGTTGCCATCTGCACGACGACGCCGTTCGCGACGAGCCCGATGAACCCGGCGAGCTGTTCTGCCGGCCGATCGCTGCGGAGCACTCCGTCCTCCTGCTGCGCGCGGACGTGGTCGAGGAGCGGCGGTGCCAGCTCCTCCGAGGTCCGTGCCTCGTGCCGCATCCGGAACTCGGGGTCCGTTCGTAGCTTGCGCGCGACCTCGAGGTAGACACCGAGCCAGTCGGGGTCGTCTGCGGCGACCTCGCGGAGCGCCGTCTCCCAGCCCTTCTCGACCCAGAGCCTGACGAGCTCCTGGGTGTCGCGCCACGCCAGCTCGAGGAAGAGGCTCTCCTTCGACTCGAAGTAGTTGAAGATCGCCCCTCGAGAGAGCCCGATCTCCTCCTCGAGCCGCACGACTGTCGCCCCCTGGTAGCCGTGCTCGGCGAAACAGCGACGTGCGCCCGCCAGGATCTGCTCCCTGCGCTCGGTCCTCCGCTCGTCGGTGATCTTCGGCACGTCAGCACTTTACAAAACAGTACGGACGTTTTATTATCTTGGGCCCAATGGAAGCCGGAGCCGCAACCGTGAGGAAGACCGCCGTCGGCGCGCTCGTCGCCGCGGAGATCATCTCGACGCTCGGCTCTCGCATGACGTACCTGGCCCTCCCGTGGTTCGTGCTCGTCACGACGGGATCGCCGGGGAAGATGTCCCTCGTCCTGGCGGTCGAGATCGCGCCGATGGCGATCCTGGGCATCCCGAGCGGCACCGTCGTCCAGCGCCTCGGCGCGCGGACAACGATGCTCGTATCGGACTTCGCCCGGGCACCGCTCCTTGCCGCGATCCCGCTGCTCTACGCCGCCGGCGCCCTGAGCTTCGGTGTCCTACTCGCGCTCGTCGCGCTGCTCGGCTGCTTCATGCCGCCGTACTTCGCTTCGCAGCGGGTGATCCTGCCCGAGCTCGTGGGCGAGGACGAGCGTCGGATGTCGCAGGCGAACAGCCTGATCGAGGGCGGGACCTCGGTGGCCGGGCTCGTCGGTCCCGCACTCGCCGGGATCCTCATCCCGGTCCTCGGCGCACCGAACGTCCTCTACGTCGACGGCGCGACGTACCTCGTCTCGTTTCTCCTCATCCTGACGCTGGTTCCTCGGCGTAAGCCCGTCGCCGCTAGAGCCGATGAACACGGCGTCCTGGCGGGGTTGCGCTTCCTCCTGCAGGATCGGTTGCTCGCCCCGCTCGCGGTCACGGTCGTCGGCTTCGGCTTCCTGGGCTCAGGTCTCTCCGCCGGCCTCCCCGTGTACGCGTACGACGAGTTCGACGGCAGCTCGCGCATCGCGGGCTTCTTCTACGCGGCGCTCGCGGCCGGCGCGCTCGTCGGAAGCATCGTCGCGATCGCGGCGGTACGGAGGGTGCCACCGCTTCGCCTTGCAGGCCTCGCCGCGATCGGGTTCGCCGTGCCACTCTGGGTCGTGCCGTTCCTGCCGCCCGCGCCCGTCGTCTTCACCGCACTGTTCGTCGCGACGATGTTCGCGCCTCTCGTAAACGGGCCGATGTTCGGCGTGCTGACGGCGAGGACGCCCACCGAGCTGCGGGCGAAGACGATCACCGCGATCATCGCCGTGAACACGATCGCCGCTCCCCTCGGCTTTCTCGTCGCCGGCCAAGTGCTCGACCGCTGGGGCGTTGCGCCGCTCTTCGCGGGCGTGGTCGTCGGTCTAACGGTGATGGCGTCGGTCTTCGCCACGATCGCGCTCAGGCACCGGGACCTGGACGCGACGCCGAACGCCGTTCCGGTACAGGCTTGAGGCCTGCTCGCGCTCGAGGCGTCAGAGTCGGCCCGTAGCCCGCTGCCAGATGTTCTCGAGCAGCCTCGAGACCTCGGGGCGCACGGAGGACGCGGCCAGCGTGAAGGCACCCGCGGCGAACACGGTGCCGCCACGCTTCGACCGGTACACGGTCATGTCCGCGTCGATCCCCGGGCCGAACACGTTCGGGATGCGGGCGACGACGCTCAGGTCCGCTGGCGAGCTCGCGTCGACGGAGTCGATCTCGATCCCGCCGTGCCCGAACGGAGCCCCGTTCTCGAGCGCGGTGCCTGCGAAGAGCCACGGCGCTGATCCGGCGCCGACCACGACGTAGCGGCCGAATCTCGGCATGCTCGCCCGGTACTGGACACCGATGAGGGCCGCTTCCGGCCGGCCGAGGTTCCGCCACGCCCTCGTCCGCACCAGCACGTTCCCTCGTCGCACGACGCGCCAGTAGAAGTTGTCCGCCGAGAGGAACGCGAGGCTGCCGCCGAAATCTCGATACCCCTCGACGACGTCGTACTCGTGCTTGGTGACGTACTCGTCGTGGCCGGGGAAGACGACGAGGTCGTAGGCGCGCGCGAGTGCGGCCGCGCTCCGAACGCGATCGAGCGACCCGTCCGTGAGGAAGTCGACGTGCTTGTCGTGGCGGGCGAGCCAGTGGAGGAAGCGGAGGTCGTACTGGCTGAACCGGAACGGGACGCCCCGGTTCAGGAAAGGCCTCTCGAGGCGGACGACGTTGTCGAAGCGGTTGGCGTACCACGAGTTCCCCACGCCGTCTCCGTCGTCGTCTCGAATGTTGTACGCCTGCCACGTGAACGTCGGCAGCACGACTGCGACGCGGTTGGTTCCGAGCCGGCGAGGGCCGACGACGAACGGGGCGAAGCCGACGCGCCCGTCCGCTGCATCGAGGCGGGCGAAGTAGAGGCCGCTCGGCCACGGCCCGACCGCGACCCGGATCGTCCGGCCTGCCGACGCGTCTCCGATTGTGAGCTCTCGCGATACCGGAACGCCCCGCATCTCGCTCGGGCCGACCGTCCGGACGTGCTCGGGGCCGACGTGGAAGACCTGGAGTCGCACATCCTCGGTGTCGGCGAAGAACCGAAGCACTGCGAGCGTCCCCGGTGGGTAGCTCTCCGAGCGGAACGCGGCCTCGACTCCCGGCCTGAGCTCCTCTGCGGACGGGGCGCGCCGCACGCGCGGGTCGCCGCCGGGCTGCAGCGGCTCGTAGCGGTCGACGCGGACCGTCGAGCCCGCCGCGAAGAGGATCACGGCGAGCACTGCTGCGCCGGCGGTCACTCGGAGGACGTTCCTGGGCCCCACGTCGGGCGACTACGTAACCACACGCGAGGGATCCGCGCGCGATTCGGCGGCCCGCAGAGGGGCGGCTACGCTAGCCCGGTGCGGGCACTGAAGACGACGGATGTCTATGCGCCCCTGGGCGACCAGCCGACTGCGATCGACGAGATCACGGCCTCGGTCTCCGACGGCAACCGCTTTCAGACCCTGCTCGGCGCGACGGGCACGGGCAAGACGGCGACCATGGCCTGGACCATCGAGAAGCTCCAGCGGCCCGCGCTCGTCATCGCCCACAACAAGACGCTCGCCGCGCAGCTGTGCAACGAGTTCCGGGAGTTCTTCCCCGAGAACGCGGTCGAGTACTTCGTCTCGTACTACGACTACTACCAGCCCGAGGCGTACATTCCTCAGGCCGATCTGTACATCGAGAAGGACTCGTCGCAGAACGACGATATCGCCCGCCTTCGGCTGTCGGCGACCTCCTCGCTCCTCACCCGCCGGGACGTGGTCGTCGTCGCCTCGGTCTCCTGCATCTACGGGCTCGGCTCGCCCGAGGAGTGGCGCGAGCGCGTCCTGATCCTCGAGGTGGGGCACGAGCACGACCGCGACGCCCTCCTCCGCAAGCTGATCGAGAGTCAGTACGTGCGCAACGACACCGTCCTCGGCCGCGGGCGTTTCCGCGTGAAGGGCGACATCGTCGAGATCCAGCCTGCGAACGTCGAGACCGCGTACCGCGTCTCGTTCTTCGGCGACGCCGTGGAGCAGATCACGCACTTCGACCCGCTCACGGGCGAGGTGTACGCGAGGCTCGACAACCTCGTCGTCTGGCCCGCGACCGAGTACGTGACATCGAAGCCGACCGTCGAGCGTGCGGTCGACGAGATTCGCTACGAGCTCGAGAAGCAGGTCGCTCTGTTCGAGTCGGAGGGGCGGATGCTCGAGGCGCACCGGATCCGCCAGCGCACGGAGTACGACATGGAGATGATGAAGGAGCTCGGGTTCTGCAACGGGATCGAGAACTACTCCCGCGTGCTCGAGGGGCGGGCGCCGGGCTCGCACCCGTTCACGCTCATCGACTACTTCCCCGACGACTTCGTCTGCTTCGTCGACGAGTCGCACCAGACCGTGCCGCAGCTCGGCGGGATGTACGAGGGCGACCGCTCGCGCAAGCAGACGCTCGTGGACTACGGCTTCCGGCTCCCGTCGGCGCTCGACAACCGTCCGCTCCGCTTCGACGAGTTCCTCGGAAAGGTCGAGCAGCTCGTCTTCGTCTCCGCGACGCCGGGCCCGTTCGAGATGTCGCGCTCGAAGGTCATCGCGGAACAGCTGATCCGCCCGACCGGCGTCGTCGACCCGGACGTCGAGCTCCGCGCGACCCGCAATCAGATCGACGACCTCCTGAACGAGATCCGCCACCGCGAGGAGGCGGGAGAGCGCGTCCTCGTCACCACGCTGACGAAGAAGATGTCCGAAGATCTCACGGACTACTTGCTCGAGGCGGGCGTCAAGGCTCGCTACCTGCACTCCGAGATCGACACGCTCGAGCGGATCGCGATCATCCGCGAACTCCGCCTCGGCGAGTACGACGTCCTCGTCGGCGTCAATCTCCTGCGGGAGGGGCTCGACCTCCCTGAGGTCTCGCTCGTCGCCGTCCTCGACGCGGACAAGGAGGGCTTCCTCCGCGGGCGCACGTCGCTCATCCAGACGATCGGGCGCGCCGCCCGGAACGTGAACGGGAAGGTGCTCCTGTACGCCGACAAGGTGACGCAGGCGATCGAGGAGGCCATGTCGGAGACGAACCGCCGCCGTGACGTGCAGCTCGCGTACAACACCGAGCACGGGATCACCCCCGAGTCGATCGTCAAGGGTGTCTCCGACATCACCGAGCTGCTCGCGCTCGAGTCGCCGCACGTTCCGTCCTCGCGGCGCCGGCGCGGGAAGTCCGAGGTCGAGGGGATGTCCCGCGACGAGCTGGAGAAGCTCGTCGTCACGCTCGAGGAGGAGATGTACCTCGCAGCCGAGGAGCTCCGCTTCGAGTATGCGGCGAAGCTCCGCGACGAGATCAAGGACCTGCGGCGCGAGCTGACCGCGCTCGCCGAGGCGTAGCTCCGTCTATGCGAACGCTTCCTCGACCCTCCGTCGGAAGGACGGCGGGTCGATCGCCGGAAAGCGATACAGCTCGGGCTCGATCTCCTCGAAGTAAGCGCGGGCTCGCGCCGGCTCGACGAGCCCGAGCTCGACGAGGGCCGCGACGTCCTCGAGATCCTGGACATGCGCCCGCTCGAGCTTGGAGAGCGCCTGCGCGTAGGGATCGAGATGGAGGAACGTCATGTGTCCGTCGCGTGATACGAACACGCTCCGATCCTCCCAGCCCGCCGGAACGGGGACGAAGTCGAGGGGCGACGCGAGCTCCACGTTGATCTGGAGCTCGTCCTTGAGCATGGGGAGGGCGCGCATGACGTCGTCGTGCTCAGGCTCCAGGCGGATGTCGACGTCGATCGTCGACGAGCGCCAGCCGAGGAGGACCGCAGTCGCTCCGCCGGTGAAATAACAGGTCGTGTCCGTACCAGCCGTGGCTGCGAGCGAGCCCATGAAGTCACGGATGCGGGCCTCGTCCGCTAACCGGCGCATTCTGCGGCGCGCTCGAAGCTCACGAGTCGGCGAAGAAGCGCGTTGTAACGGGAATGGGCGGAATCCGCGCCGTCTCGAGCGAGGAGCTCGTACAGGCGGTGCTCAGGCGCCGGCAACGTCGCCGGCGGCGCGAGCCCCAGCCGCCGTAGGCGGTCTCCGCCGATCGAGACGAGGAGCGCCTCCACCGACTCGACGCCGCGATCGAGGTCCTCGATGCCCTTCGCGATCAGCTCTGCGCCGGGAAGCTCGCCCACCGTGCCCGGGCTCGGACGTGCCATGCGGGCAGGATAAGCGACGCCCGAGCGTGCGCCGGCGCTCGGCCGCCGACGCCGGCTACGCTGCCGGCATGTGCCGGAACATCAAGACGCTCCACAACTTCGAGCCGCCCGCGACCGAGGACGAGATCCACGGCGCGGCGCTCCAGTACGTGCGCAAGGTCAGCGGTTCGCAGAAGCCGTCGCAGGCGAACGAGGCTGCCTTCGCGCGCGCGGTCGACGAGATCGCCCACGTGACGCGCCACCTGCTCGCCGACCTCGTGACGACGGCGTTGCCGCGCGACCGCGAGCTCGAGGCCGCCCGCGCGCGGGCGCGTGCCGAGAAGCGCTTCGGCCGCGCGGCCGCGTAGAGCGCGGGGCTACCGCCTGACGCGCGCGGGCTCGGCGTCGAGGAGCTCGAGCATGAGCCCCTGGACCCTGATCACACGACGTCGCGCCGTCCAGCGCGCGAGCAGGTTGCGAAGCACGTCGAACACTCCTCCTCGGGAAGCCGCAGTAGAGTCGTACCGTCGGCGGTGAGCCGCCAAACATCTTGACCCGATCGGGGGACTAGACGGCGGGCGCCTCGAGCTTCTCGCGCAGGTAGCGGACGTACGGCTCGTGCGTGATCGGGCCGCCGACGACGCGTTCGATCGTCTCGGCGGGCGTGAGCTTGCGTCCGAGGGAGTAGAGATTCTCGCGGAGCCATTCGTGTGCCTGCGCGAAGTCGCCGCGCGCCATCTGGTCGTCGACGTCGGGGACGGCCTCGCGCACCTTCTCCCACACCTGGACCGAGAGGAGCGTCCCGAGCAGGTAGGTCGGGAAGTAGCCGAAGCCGCCTCCCGCCCAGTGGACGTCCTGGAGAACGCCTATCCGATCGTTCGGCACCTCGAGCCCGATCAGCTCCGAAACCTTCGCGTCCCATGCCTCGGGCAGGTCGGCAACGGCGATCCGTCCCGCCAGGAGCTCCCGCTCGAGGTCGAAGCGCAGCATCACGTGCAGCCCGTACGTCGTCTCGTCCGCGTCGACCCTGATGAGGCTCCGGCGGACGCGGTTCACCGCCCGGTGGAACTCCTCCACGGTGACGCCACCGAGCACCCCCGGGAACGACGCCTGCACGCGGGGGTAGAACCAGCGCCAGAACGGAAGCGAGCGTCCGACGACGTTCTCCCAGAGCCTGCTCTGCGACTCGTGGATGGTGCTCGACGCGCCGTCGCAGAGCGGCGTCCCCTCGAGGGTCGGGCTAACGCCGAACTCGACGAGGCCGTGGCCGCACTCGTGCATCGCCGTGAAGAGCGAGTTGAGGTCGGTCTCGTCGTAGCGCGACGTGAGCCGGATGTCGCGGAGGCCGAACGCGGTCATGAAGGGATGGACCGTGCGGTCGAGGCGGAAGGCGTCCCAGGTCCCTCCGAACCGCTCGACGAGCTCCCGCGAGAGCGTCTCCTGCGGGCCGACCGGGAACGGGCCGTGCATGAACCCGTCGTCCTCCTCGGTCACGTACTCGTCGATGAGCGCGACCAGGTCGGGCTCGAGCGCGTCGAAGATGCGTCTCACGTCCTCGGCGCGCATCCCGCGCTCCCACTGGTCGAGCACGACGTCGTAGGGGTCGTCGTACGGCGCGAAGCACTCGATCCAGCGAAGGCGGAGCTCGAGGACGCGCTCCAGCCAGGGGCGGAAGCTCTCGAAATCGTCGTTCTCCCGTGCCGTGACCCAGGCCGCGTAGGAGTTCGCCGCCGTTCCCTCGAGCTCGGAGGCGAGCTCGGGCGGGACCTTCCGCGCCTTCTCCCAGTCGCTGCGCGCCACGCGGATCAGGCACGCGTCGTCCGAGTCGTAGGCCAGGGACTGCCCGTACGAGGCGAGCTCGTCGGTGAGCTCGCCGATCCGATCGTCGACTCGCCGCACGTGCAGGATGCCGGCGAGCGTCTCGATCTGGGACGTTCGCGACGGCTGTCCTCCCGGCGGCATCCAGACCTCGAGGTCCCAGGCGAGGAGCTGCTCGATCCGGGCGAGGTCCTTGATCTCGGCGAGGTGCCGCTTCAGCTCTGCGAGGGCCTGCTCCACGCGCGCGGACTCTATCCGCGGGCGAACGACCTGCGCGCGGTCTCGGCGAACGCGCTCCCGTCCCACGCGTACGTGACGACGACGAGCTTGGTCGCGTCCCACTCGTAGCCGTTGCAGCCGCGTGCCTCGCCCGTCCGGTGCGGCCGCGGTCGGCCGAGGCCGGGTGCCGTCGCGAGGACGAGTGTGGCATGCCCTCCGTCCTCGACGACCTCGAACTCGCTGCGCTCGGCGATTCCGGCCTGGTGGACGTGGCCGCCGAGGACGAGCTCCGCCCCCGCGTCGGCGAGCGAGCGGAGGACGGCGTCGCGGTCATGCAGAGGACGCTTCCGCCGTGCGCGCCACGGAGGTGCGGCGAGCTGGTGGTGCAAGGCGACGACGCGGAGAGCACCCGCCGGTGCAGCGGCGAGCCGCTTCGCAGCGCGGGCGAGCGCGTCGGGCGACAGCGCACCGCCCTGCTGCCGCCAGGGTCGCACCGAGCTCAACCCGACACAGACGACGTTCTCGGACCGGTATGTCGGTTCGGTCGAGCCGAAGACGTCCTCCCAGGCCGCAAACGTGCGGGTGAACCGTCCCGGCACGGTGTGCGGGATGTCGTGATTCCCGGGCACGGCCAGAAACGGTGGGCCGAGCGAGCGCAGAAGGTCGGCGGCGCGCCCGAGCTCGTCCGGGCGTCCGCGGTGCCCGAGATCCCCGGTCGCGACGACGAGCTCGGGAGCGAGCTCGTCGACGAGCTCGCGGAGCGCCGAGAGGGGCTCGGGCGCCTCCCGGCGCCCGATGTGCAGGTCCGAGACATGGAGAATCCCTGCTGTCACGGCCGGAGCAGGCTATACACTCGAAACGTGGCGGACGAGGCGCCAGAGCTCTTCGACGACATCTACCTCGGGCTGCGAGCGGGTGGCGCCGTGCGCAAGCAGCGGCGCGGCGAGTCCCTCTCCGCGGAGGAGGAGGAGGCCATCGGCCGCTGGCAGCGGCTCTCGCTCTGGCGCAAGTCGATCGCCGTCGGGGCGTTCGCGCTCGGCACCTTCGGGCTCGGGTTCACGGTCGGTGGCCTGATCTTCGGCCGCTGGCGCACGGCGCGCCGGTAGCGCCACTCGCTCGTCACGCCGACCGGTCCGGCAAACCGCTCGCGCCGTTCCTCCGAATGAAGGTCGTCCGAACCCGACCAAGGAGGGGCAGATGTTGAAGGCAGTCGGTGCGGTGTTCGCCGCCGCGCTCGTGATCACGGGGCTGGCCGCGGGAGCGGCGCAGAAGAGCGAGACCTACAAGCTGAGCGCCAAGCTCACGGCCGGCGCCGAGGTGCCGGCGCCGAAGGGCGTTCCCGCCGCGGCCACCGGCACGTTCACGGGCACCACGATCGAGCCCAAGACGGGCAAGGTGAAGCTGTCGTGGAAGCTCACGTTCTCGCACCTGTCGGGGAAGGCCGTGGCCGCGCACATCCACCTGGGCGCCAAGGGCAAGCCCGGCAACGTCATCGTCCCGCTCTGCGCGCCTTGCAAGAGCGGCCAGACCGGGAAGGCGGTAGTTGCCCGCGGCGTCGAGCACGCCCTCGAGGCGGGCAAGACGTACGTGAACGTCCACACCGCGAAGAACGCCGGCGGTGAGATCCGGGGTCAGGTCAAGACGACCTCCGAGGGCTAGTCTCGCTTGGAGAAGCGGCGTGCGCGCCTGCGCGCACGCCGCTCGTCTCTCGTCAGGCGATGGCTGCGACCTGCTCCATGTAGATGGCCATCTGACGCTCGATCCGCCCCGCGAGGTCCGCGCCGACGACGCCGAAGCCGTCGACGACGATCGCCGCGCGGATCGAGAACTGCGCGAACTCGTCGCTGACGCGAATCGCTGCAAGCTTCTCCGCCTCGCCCCGCAGCAGCACGAAACCACTGAGATCGCCGCCGTGCGGCTCGAGGAAGACCGGCTCGAAGCTCTCGATCTCGCCCTCCTCCTGGAGTCTCCCGTAGAAGCCGAGGATCTCGGAGAAGAGCTCGACCGCTTCCTGCTCCCGGCCGCGGGCGACGCCGCCCCAGCCGATGAAGAGACCTGCCTCTGCCATCTCTCACCCCTTTCCGGATGACGGCCCGAGCATGGCAGGTCGGACTCGCGACCGCGACCGAACGTCTGTTCGTATCGGTAGAATGACCGGCCTCATGGCAGCCGACGAGCTGGTCGTCCACGGTGCCCGCGAGCACAACCTGAAGGACGTCACGGTCCGCGTTCCGCGGGGCGCGCTCGTGTGCATCACGGGGCTCTCGGGCTCGGGGAAGTCCTCGCTCGCGTTCGACACGATCTACGCGGAGGGCCAGCGTCGTTACGTCGAGTCGCTGTCCGCGTATGCGCGCCAGTTCCTGCAGATGATGGAGAAGCCCGACGTGGACTCCATCGACGGGCTCTCGCCCGCGATCTCGATCGACCAGAAGACGACCTCGCGCAACCCGCGCTCGACGGTCGGCACGGTGACCGAGATCTACGACTACCTGCGCCTCCTGTACGCGCGCATCGGCCGCCCGCACTGCCCCATCTGCGGCCGGCCGATCGCCGGGCAGTCCCTCGACCAGATCGTCGAGCAGGTCCTGCGGCTCGACGAGGGGACGAAGTTCACGGTGAACGCGCCGGTCGCGCGCGACCGCAAGGGCGAGTTCAAGGACGTCCTCGAGGAGCTCCGCCGCGACGGCTTCACCCGCGTGAAGGTGGACGGCGAGCAGCGGCTGCTCGAGGAGGACATCGAGCTCGACAAGAAGTTCAAGCACACGATCGAGGTCGTCGTCGATCGGCTCGTGATGAAGGCCGATCTGCGCCAGCGGCTGACGCAGTCGGTCGAGACCGCCACCTCGCTCGCGGGCGGGCTCGTGGTGATCGACGTCGTCGGCGGAGACGCGCTGCCTGCTGGCTCGAAGGACCAAGGCCCTTCGACCATGACGTTCTCCGAGAACTTCGCCTGCCCGGTCCACGGTGTCTCGCTCCCCGAGCTCGAGCCCAGGATCTTCTCCTTCAACTCGCCGCACGGCGCCTGCCCGCGCTGCACGGGACTCGGGGCGCAGCTCGAGATCGACCCGGACCTGCTCGTTCCGGACACGTCGCTCTCGATCGGCGAGGGCGCGCTCGTGCCGTGGACGATCGGGAGCCAGGGCTTCTACGACAGCGTCATCCAGGCGGTCGCGGAACGCTACGAGATCTCGCTCGACACGCCGTGGCGGGAGCTCACGGCCGAGCAGCAGGACCGCTTCCTGTACGGAACGGACGGGGACAAGCTCTTCGTCACGTACCGCAACCGGATGGGGCGGAAGCGCCAGTACACGATGGCGTTCGAGGGCCTCGTCGCCAACCTCCAGCGCCGCTACAAGGAGACGGACTCCTCGCAGCAGCGCGAGCGGATCGAGGAGTACATGAGCTTCCGCGCGTGCCCCCAGTGCCACGGCGCGCGGCTCAAGCCGGAGGTGCTCGCGGTGACGGTCGGCGACAAGTCGATCCACGCGTTCGCGCAGATGTCCGTGACCACGGCGCTCCGCTTCGCCGACGAGCTCGAGCTCACGAGGACGGAGGAGCTGATCGGCCGGCGGATCCTCAAGGAGGTGCGTGAGCGGCTCATGTTCCTCGACAACGTCGGCGTCGGCTATCTGCAGCTCGACCGCGCAGCGAAGACGCTCTCCGGCGGCGAGGCGCAGCGGCTGCGGCTGGCGACGCAGATCGGCTCTCAGCTCGTCGGCGTCCTCTACATCCTCGACGAGCCCTCGATCGGCCTCCACCAGCGCGACAACGGGAAGCTCATCGCCACGCTCGAGCGCCTGCGCGACCTCGGGAACACGGTGCTCGTGGTCGAGCACGACGAGCAGATGATGCGGTCGGCGGACTGGATCGTCGACATGGGGATCGGCGCAGGCGAGCACGGGGGGGAGGTCGTCGCCGAGGGCACCGCCGACCAGATCGCGAGGCAGAAGCGCTCCGTGACGGGCAAGTTCCTGAGTGGGGAACGGCGTATCGCGGTTCCTGCGCGTCGCGGGGACGACGGGCGCGGCTGGTTCACGGTCCGCGGCGCGACGATGCACAACCTGAAGGACATCGACGTGGACTTTCCGGTCGGCCGCTTCGTCTGCGTGACGGGCGTCTCCGGCTCCGGGAAGTCGACGCTGGTCAACGAGATCCTCTACAAGGCGCTCGCCAACCGGCTGAACAAGATGCGCACGAAGCCGGGCGATCACTCGAGCGTCGAGGGCATCGAGTGCTTCGACAAGGTGATCGACATCGACCAGACACCGATCGGCCGGACGCCACGCTCGAACCCGGCGACCTACACGGACCTCTTCACGCACGTGCGCGAGCTCTACTCGCTGACCCCCGAGGCGAAGGTGCGCGGGTACAGGCCGGGCCGGTTCTCGTTCAACGTCCGCGGCGGGCGCTGCGAGGCCTGCCGGGGAGACGGGACGATCAAGATCGAGATGCACTTCCTCCCCGACGTCTACGTCCCGTGCGAGACGTGTCACGGGCGCCGGTACAACAAGGAGACGCTCGAGGTGCGCTTCAAGGGGAAGTCGATCGCGGACGTGCTCGAGATGTCGGTCGAGGAGGCGCTCGACTTCTTCGCCAAGATCCCGAAGATCCGCCGGCGGCTGCAGACGCTCCACGACGTCGGGCTCGACTACATCAAGCTCGGACAGCCTGCGACGACGCTCTCGGGCGGGGAGGCGCAGCGGGTGAAGCTCGCCGCAGAGCTGTCGAAGGTGGCGACAGGTCGGACGCTGTACATGCTCGACGAGCCGACGACGGGCCTCCACTTCGCGGACATCGAGAAGCTCCTCGAGGTTCTCCAGCGGCTCGTCGACTCTCAGAACACGGTGCTCGTGATCGAGCACAACCTCGACGTGATCAAGCAGGCGGACTGGATCGTCGACCTCGGCCCCGAGGGCGGAGACGAGGGTGGGGAGATCATCGCGGTCGGGACACCGGAGGACGTCGCCGAGGTCGAGGAGTCGTCGACCGGGCAGTTCCTGCGCACCGTGCTCGCGGAGCCTGCGGCAGCGGCGGCGTAGCGGCTCGGATCAGTCGAGGTCGACGCTCGGCGAACCGGTGTCCTTCGCGCCTTTGCGAATCTCGTCGCGAGCGGTCCGCGCCATCTCGACGTACTTGTCGTGGAACCCGCGGAGCTCCCGCTCGGACAGCTCCTCGAGGTCGAGGAGCGCGTTGTGCGCACCGTCGAGCGAGCGGATGACCTCGTCGAGCTTGATCTGAACGGCCACGCCGTCCCGATTCTGCGTGTTCTGGATCAGGAAGACCATGAGGAACGTGACGATCGTGGTCGCGGTGTTGATGACCAGCTGCCAGGTGTCGCTGAAGCCGAAGATCGGCCCGCTAACGACCCAGACGACGATGACGAGCGAGGCAAGGGCGAACGCGATCGGGTGACCCGTCCAGCGCGCGGTCAGCTTGGAGAAGCGGTCGAAGAACGAGGTTCGTCGCGTGCCGGGAAGCTAAGCCTGTTCGGCGGACGAACCCTACTCAGCTCGGCGCAGGCACACGGTCCGGGCGCTTGCTGCGGGCAGCGTCGAGTCGTTCGAGCCAGGGTGTTGCTCTCAGATCCTCGAAGATCTCGCGCGCCTCGTCGAGCAGCCATTCGTCGCCCGTTAGCTCGGCCTGCTCCAGGAGCGTGACGGCGAGCCAGAAGGGGATGCCGATCTCGCGGAACCGCTGCGCCGCGGCCTCGATTCGTGCGGGGTCAGCGGCGAGACGCCCGCGGAAGCGATGCCGGTGTGCATCGAGGAACGGCGGCCTGCGGCCGGGCGGAATCGCCTCCAGCTGTCCGAGGAGATCCTCTGCCTTCGAGCGGTCGCCGAGTGACAGCGCGGCGTCGAGAGCCTCGACCAGCCCCTGCTCGACCGCCTGATGCGAGATCCCGTGCGTCTGGAGTCCCTCCTCGAAATGGAGTCCTGCATCGAGCGCGTCGCGGGTGCGACTCTCGGCGCGCGCGATCGCCGCCGCCGCACCGAAGTAGCACACGCGCTCCTGGACGTCGGTGGAGTCGCCGAGGCTCGAGAAATGGGAGACAAGTCGCTGCGCCTCGACCACGTCCCCGCGATGGAGGTGAATCTCCAGCGGTCCCGTAAGCAGGCTCAGGTACATCCCGCCGGCGCGCGCCTGCTCGTCGGTGAGCTCGTGCATGACCGCGAGGGCCTCGTCCCAGCGCCCGAGCATGTACAGGGCATACGTGCGCTCGGAGAGGATCGACCACTCATTGGGGCGATTTCCCAGTCGGCGGGCCAGGGCGAGGGCGTCGTCGAGGTAGGCCAGCGCGTCTTCGTAGCGGTCGCGATGGAACGAGTGGTCCGAGAGCAGGAAGTACGCGCTCCCGGCGTCCTCGAACAGGTCGTGCTCTAGGGCGATGGCGAGCTCCTGCTTGAAGAGGGCGAGCGTCTCCTCCATGTGGCCGCGGCTGTGCGCGACCCAGGCCTTCGCGCCGAGTGCAAGGGCGAGCGCCTCCGGAGACCCGTACGCCTCCGCGAGGTCGATGGCCTGTTCGGACCGCTCGATGGCGCGCTCCACATCCCCGCTCGTGAAGTGGGCCATGGCCAGTCGTCCGGCGATGAGCGCCATATCCTCGTCCGGCTCGTCCTCGGCGATCATTTCGAAAGCCCGTTCCAGGCGGGCGAGGGCCTCGTCGAGCCGACCCGTGAATCGCTCCACACGTGCGAGCCGAGAAGAGACGAGGGCCGCAGCGTGCGTGTCGCCATCCTGCTCGAAAAGGTCGACGGCCTGCGCGAGCAGTCGGCGCGCCGCGTCCGGGTCTCCTGCACGTCTCGCCATGTCGCCCGCCCGGGCGAGGAGATCTGCCTTCTCGGGCCGACCGGCGGTCAGCTCGGCAGCCTGCTCGAAGTACCGCTTCGCCTCAGCTGCTGCCGCGAGTGACTCCGCGCGTTCGCCCGCACGGACGAGCATCCCCTGGGCCTTGCCTCTCGTCTCCGCGGCGTCGTCGGCGTCCGGGACAGCCTCGTCGGCGGCCAGGTAGTGCGAAGCGATGACCTCGATGACCTCGTCCTCCTCGTGGGCGAACACCGTCGACAGGTACTCGGCGGCGGCGAGGTGTCGCGTGCGGCGCTCGCGGCGCGACAGCGTCTCATAGGCGACGTGGCGGACAAGATCCTGGAGGAAGCCGTACTGCCCGCGCTCCGGTGACGTCGGATCGGCCTGGACGCCGAGGATCTCCTTCCGCACGAGCGAGGTCAGGATGGCGTCGAGTTCGGTCTCGGCCGTTCCCGCGACCGAGGCGAGCGCCTGCCGGGTGAACGTCTTCCCGACGACTGCCGCGTCCTGGAGCATCCGACGCTCTTCGGCAGCGAGCCCGTCGAGTCTCGACGCGACGAGCCCGTGCAGCGTCTCCGGCACTTCGAGCGACGGGATCTCGCCCGTCGGCCGGTAGACCGCGCCCTCCTGGACGAGGAGGCCACGGTCGAGGAGCATCCGAACCGTCTCCACCGCATAGAGGGGCACGCCCTCGGCGCGCGCGAGGATCTGCTCGCGGAGCGCATCCGGAAGCCCGGGGACGAACCCGTCGAGGAGTTCGGTCATGGCTTTTCCGGACAGCGAGTCGAGATGGAGCGAGGTGAAGTTCCGGTGACCTGCGCCCCAGCTCTTGCGCTTCTCGAGAAGCTCGGGCCGCGAGAGCGTGAGCACGAAGAGCGGGCTCGTGCGCGACCACTCGATGAGGTACTCGACGAAGTCGAGCTGGCTCTCGTCCGCCCACTGCATGTCCTCGAAGACGAGGACGGTGGGGTAGACGTCCGCGAGGCGCTCGAAGAAGAGTCGCCAGGCCGCGAACAGGTCGTGTCGCTCGTACGACACCTGGTCCTCCGAGATCGCAAGCAGGTGCCTCAGCATGGGCTCGACGAACCGCCGCTCACCGGCGTCGAGGAGGTGTTCGTCGAGGGTCGCCTCGAGCTTCGCGCGCGCAGTCGCGTCGTCGTCGTCCTCCGAGATGCGTGCCCGCATACGGACCATGTCGGCGAGAGCCCAGTAGGTCACTCCTTCGCCGTAAGCGAGGCAGCGGCCGCGGTGCCAGTAGATCGTGTCGACGAGGCCGTCGAAGTACTTGTAGAACTCCCACGCCAGCCGCGACTTGCCGATCCCTGCGATGCCCATCGTCGAGACGAGGTGCGGCCTCCGCTCGTCGGCAGACGCATGGAAGAGTTCCTTCACCAGGCGGAGCTCGCGGTCACGCCCGACGAACGGCGGCTCGAGCCCGGCCGACTTGAGCGCTCCTTGCCTCCCCGATACGACCCGGATCGCGCGGTGCAGGGGGACCGCCTCCTCCTTGCCCTTGAGCTCGTGCTCGCCCGCGTCCTCGTAGGCGATCGTGAGCTCGCTCGCGCGCTTCGTCGACTCGCCCACGTAGACGGTGCCGGGCGTCGCCGCCGACTGGATCCGCGCGGCAGTGTTGACGAGATCGCCGGCGACCATCCCCTGTCCCTCGGCGCCGAGGGTGACGGCGGCTTCGCCGGTGAGGACGCCCGCACGTGCCCGGAGCTCGGGGGCGCCGACCTCGTCTCCGAGCGCAGAGACGGCGGCCACGAGATCGAGCGCGGCGCGGACTGCACGTTCGGCGTCGTCCTCGGTCGCGACCGGTGTGCCCCAGACCGCCATGACCGCGTCCCCGATGAACTTCTCGACCGTGCCTCCGTACAGCTCGATCAGCCGGCGGCAGGTGTCGAAGTAACGGGAGAGGAGCTCGCGGACCTCCTCCGCGTCGCGGCTCTCCGAGAGTGTCGTGAAGCCGACGAGGTCGGCGAAGAGGACGGAGACGAGGCGTCGCTCGGCCATGAGGCGCGGTCGGCCCCTGGGGCGCTGCCGCCTTGGGCGTCGCAGCCGTCAGCGCAGCTCCGCACTCGCCGCAGAACTTCACCGACGGCGGGTTTGCCGCCCCGCACGACGCGCACGTCAGGGCAAGTGCAGTTCCGCACTCTCCACAGAACCTCCTGCCTGCCTCGTTCCCCGTGCCGCAGGACGGGCACAGAAGCTGTTCGGACACGTGCGCACTGTATTGCCCGCGTGAGGCGCTGAACAGAGAGAGGCGGCTAGTCTCAGCGCGTGGCCACGAAGCCTCTCGACGCCGCGGCGGAGATGTCGCCGGAACGTGCGTGGTGGCTTCGCGTTCCGGCGGTCCTGTTCAGTCCGCGTTCGGTCTTCTACGCCTTGCGCGAAGACGATTCCGACGACGTGGCCGCGCGCGGCGAGCCGATCCTCCTCCTCATCTGGCTGGCCGGGATCGCCGCCGTCCTCGTAGACCCGACGACGGCGGACGTCCTCAACCAACCCGGGTACGACTCGGCGGTGCTCGCCGTGTGGATATTCATCGTCGGTGGCGTCCAGGGTGCGGCGGGTTACTTCGCCATCGGATTCGGCCTCTTCTTCGGAGCGCGGCTACTCGGCAGTCTCGGCGACTTTCGCCGCGAGCGACAGATCGTCGCCTTCGCGGCCGCGCCGCTCGCTCTCTCTGCGTTGATCCTGCTCCCACTCCAGCTGGCGCTCTACGGCAGCGACACCTTCCGCGCGGGTGGGGCCGATCAGGGAGCCGGAGACACGGTCTTCCGCGCCGTCCAGGTCGGCTTCATCGCCTGGTCGGTCGCGCTCGTCCTCGTCGGCATCCGTGTCGTCCACGGCTGGAGCCTGCTGCGATCGCTCGCGACGCTTGGCGCGGCAGCGGGGCTGCTCGCCGCGATCGTCGGCCTATTCCTCGCGGTCTAGCGAGCGCACGGCCGAACGCTCGAAGAGCGCGAGCTCGTCCTCGGGCATCGCGTACGTGTGGCGCTCCTCGGGGAAACGGCCTTCGCGCACGTCCGACGCGTACTCGGCGAGAGCGCTGCGGATCGCGGAGGCGACGTCGGCGTACTGCTTCACGAACCGCGCCGTCCGGCCCTCGTAGAGGCCGAGGATGTCGTGCCAGACGAGGACCTGGCCGTCGCAGCCGGCGCCTGCGCCGATCCCGATCGTGGGGATCGAGAGCTCGGCGGTCACCCGCGCCGCGACCGGGGCGGGAACCGCCTCGAGCACGAGCGAGAAGCAACCCGCGGCCTCGAGCGCACGCGAGTCGGCGAGCAGCCGGAGTGCCTTCTCCGCGCTTCGTCCCTGTGCCTTGAAGCCCCCGAGCATCGTCGCGGTCTGCGGTGTCAGCCCGAGGTGGCCCATGACCGGGATCCCGGCTCCCACGATCGCACGCACGCGGTCGAGCATCGGCCCTGCGCCCTCGAGCTTGACCGCGTCCGCTCCCGCTTCCTTGACGAAGCGGATGGCGTTTCGGACGGCGTCCTCGTCGGACACCTGGAACGACCCGAAGGGCATGTCCGCGACGACGAGCGGCCGCTGCGCTCCGCGCGTGACGGCACCCGTCAGCATGAGCATCTCGTCCATCGACGCCGGCACCGTCGAGTCGTGCCCGAGCAGGGTCATCGCGGCGGAGTCGCCGACGAGAACGAGGTCGACACCGGCGGAGTCGGCCAGGCGGCCGCCCGGAGCGTCGTACGCGGTGACCATGACGATCGGTTGCCGCCGGTCCTTCATCTCGGCGAGCTCGGTCAGCGGGAGCTTGCCCGGCGCCGGTGTTGCCGGGGCCGGCTTCTGGGGTCGGATGCTCACGTTTCGTCTCCTTCCAGTGGGACGTTGTCGATGAGTCGGGTCGACCCGACGCGAACCGCGGCCGCGAGGACGCGGGGGTGGAAGTCTGCGATCTCCACGTAGTCGATCTCGAGTCCGTTCGAGCGCGTGAGGAGCTCGCGGGCGGCGGCGGGATCCTTCGTGGCGAGGGCGCGCGGGAGGACGGCCGCGCGCTCTCGTTCGGCGGGCGAGAGCAGGACGTTGCGCGACGAGAGGGCGAGCCCGTCGGTATCGCGGACGGTGGGGAGGACGCGGAGCTCGACGTCGAGCGCGAGGTCGCGGATCAGCGCCCGGATCGCGTCGGCCTGCTGCGCGTCCTTCTGCCCGAAGTAGACGCGGTCCGGGCGCACGATCTCGTGCAGCTTGAGGACGACGGTCGCGACGGCCCGAAAGTGGCCGGGCCTGAACACGCCCTCGAGAACTGCTCCGAGCTCTACCGGCTCGACCCAGGTCTGAAACCCGGGTGGGTACATCTCGCCCTCGGGCGGCGCGAACACGACGTCGACTCCTGCTGCCTCAGCCGTCTCGAGGTCACGCTCCTCGTCGCGGGGATACGCGGCGAGATCCGCGGCCTCGCCGAACTGCGCGGGGTTGACGAAAAGGCTCATGACGACCGTGTCGCACTCGCTTCTCGCAGCGCGCAGGAGGGAGACGTGCCCGCCGTGGAGCGCGCCCATGGTCGGGACGAGCCCGATCGTGCCGCCGCGCTGCGCCGCGAGCTCGGCACGGACCTCGGCGATCGTCCTGCACGTCTTCATCGCGCGCTCCGACTCCCGATCGACGCGATTCCGGCTGGGAGCTCGCTCCCGACCATCCCCGCAGTCGCCTCGGCGAGGACGAGATAGAGCTGCTCGAGCTCCGGCCGCTCGCTGCGGATCGCGTCGAGATGGCGCTCGAGCGTCTCCCAGTCTCCGCGTGCGATCGGTCCCGTCAACTCGAAGTGGTTCTCGATCACGCGCCGCATCAGCGGGTCGAGGGCCTCGGGCGGCGCCCCGGCGGCCTCGAGGAGCGAGCCGGCTGCGTCCCGCAGCGTGACGAGGTAGTTCGACGCGACGGCCGCGCCCGCGTGGTAGGCGGCGCGGCTCGCGTCCGCGAGCTCGAAGGGTCGGAGACCGAGCGTCTCGGCGAGCCAGAAGCCCGTGCGGAGCGCGTCGTCGGTCTCCGCGGTCACGGCCGTCCAGGCGCCGTCGAGCTGCTCCGGCCCTCGGGCCTTCGTGAACGTCTGCAGCGGGTGCATCGAGAACCGGTGCCGGTGAGGGTCGAGGGCCGCCAGCGGCGTTGCTCCACTGACGTGCGCGACCCAGGGGCCGAGGCGGATCTCCGGCGCGACCTCCGCGATCGCACGATCCGGAATGCAGAGGAAGACGAGCTCCGGGTCGTCGGCGTCGAGGCGGATGCCGTGCATGGCGAGCCTCGCACTCACCGCAGACCCGACGCGGCCGCCCGCGCCCACGACTTCGATGCTCTCGATCATCTGGCTGGCTCCAGTTCCTCGCGGATACCGGGCAGCGGCAAGTGTAGCGCGGAGCGTCTACGCCGACGCCAGGCGCGCTTCCAGGTGGGCGCGCACGTTCGGCCAGTCGTCGTCGACCGCGCTGTACCAGGCGCTGTCTCGACTCTCCCCCGCGCGCACGAGCATGTGCTTTCGGTGGATGCCCTCGAACGTCAGGCCGAGCGCCTCGAGTGCTCCGCGGGCACGCTCGTTGAGCGCATCGGTCTTCAGCTCGACGCGGCGGCAGTCCCAGGTGTCGAAGGCGTGCTCGAATTGGAGGAGCTTCGTCTCGACGTTCGCGCCGCTCCCCCAGGCGGACGGGTGGAGCCACGTCCAGCCGATCTCGACCGACCCGTGCTCCGGACGCAGCGCGAGGAACCGTGTAGAGCCGAGCACTGTGCCGGTCGCCTGCTCGACCGTGGCAAAGGGGATGTCCGTGCCCGCGGCTGCGGCCGCGAGCGCGCTCTCCATCCACTCGTGCCACTGGGACTCGGTCTGCGGCTGCACGATCGGCAGCCAGCGCCACGTGCGTGGGTCGCGGGAGGCCTCCCACAGACCCCGTTCGTGCTTCGGCGACAGCGGCTCGAGGCGGACCCGCGCGCCCTCGAGCACCGACGCCGTCCACCGCTCCGTCTGCCGTTCCATCCGGCGCGACAGTACACTCGGGCCGTGCCCATCTACGAGTACGCGTGCATGGAGTGCGAGTCGCACTTCGACGAGCTCGTGCGGAGCGTCGACCAGGCGGTCGCGTGCCCCGAGTGCGGGGCGGGGAACGTGCTGAAGCAGCTCTCGACGTTCGCGGTGCACGGCACTGCCGCAAAGCCGGTGTTCAGCGCCCCGACGGGCGGCGGCGGCGGATGCTGCGGCGGCTCGTGCGGCTGCGGTCACTGACGCATCCGGGACGAGACGTACACTGGCGGTCCCATGGAGGACGCCGTCGAGCGTGCAAGAGCGCTCCGGGAGTACGCGGAGCACACGGCGGGGTGCACGAAGTGCGCTCTTTCCAGCGGTCGGACGCAGGTGGTGTTCGGCTCCGGCAGCCCTGACGCCGACGTGATGTTCGTCGGCGAGGCACCCGGCTTCCACGAGGACCAGCAGGGCGTTCCATTCGTGGGTCAGGCGGGGAAGCTCCTCGACAAGCTGCTCGCGGGGATCGGACTGACCCGGGCCGACGTGTTCGTCGCGAACGTGCTGAAGTGCCGGCCTCCCGGGAACCGCGACCCTCTCCCGGACGAGATCGCAGCCTGCGAGCCTCATCTCTTCCGGCAGATCGAGCTCATCGAGCCGACGCTCGTCGCGACGCTCGGGAACTTCGCGACGAAGCTCCTGTCCGGCAAGCCCGCCGGCATCACGCGCGTCCACGGCTACGAGCAGGAGGTGACGCTGGGCTCGCGGAGCGTGCTTCTGTATCCGATCTACCACCCGGCGGCCGCGCTGTACACACCGTCGATGCTGAAGGTGCTCGAGGAGGACTTCGCGCGCATCCCGGATCTCCTCGCTCGCACAGGCGACGTGCCGGTTGCGCACGACGAGTCAGCTCCGGCCGTCGCGGCGGAACCCGAGGCCGTCCAGCTCGGCCTGTTCTGATGCGCTCGGGCCCCGCGGGGCCCCGCGCGGGCTCGGTCGCGCTCGTGTCGGAGTCGGCAACCGACACCGAAGCGCTGGCCGCACGCCTCGCGGCGCTGCTCGCGCCCGGAGACGTCGTCGAGGTCTCGGGCGAGCTCGGCTCGGGGAAGACCACCTTCGTTCGGGGCGCGTCGCGTGCGCTCGGCGTGACCTCGCCGGTCACCAGCCCGACGTTCACGATCGGCCACCGCTACCGCGGCGTCCTCGACGTCTCGCACCTCGACCTCTTCCGCTTCGAGGGCTTCTCGACCGCGGACTGGGGCGACCTGGAGCCCTACTTCGACGACGCGGTGGTGTTCGTCGAGTGGCCGGAAGCCGGGCGTTCCATCCTGCCCGACGCCCGCGTCTCGGTGCGGCTGGAGCACGCAGGTGGAGACCGGCGGCGAATCGAGGTCGCGTGCCGCGAGGCGGCGCTGCTAGAAGGTCTCGGATAGTGCTCGTCCTCGCCTTCGATACCGCCACCGACGTCGCGACGAGCGCCCTCGTCGAAGACGGCCTCGCGCTCGCCGAGCGCGTGTCGGTCGCACGATCGCTCCTCTCCGACGTCGACGAGATGCTCGAGAGCGTCGAGCTCGATCCCTTCGACCTCGACGCGCTCGTCGTCGGGACGGGGCCGGGAAGCTTCACCGGCACGCGGATCGGGCTTGCGATCGCTCGCGGCCTCGCGCTCGTCCACGATCTCCCGGTCGCGGGGGTCTCGACGCTCGACGCGCTCGCCTCGGCCGCCGCCGACGCGTGCCCGCTCATCGACGCCCGCCGGGGTGAGGTGTTCGTGCCGGGACCGCTCGCCATCGCACCCGACGATCTCGTCCTGGACTCGGAGACGGCCTGCATCGGGAGTGGGGCCGTCCGCTACCGCGAGGTGTTCGAACGCAGGGGCGTCCTCGTCCCCGCCGACGACGATCCGGTCCACCTGCCGCACGCCCGGCTCCACGCGGCGCTCGCGGCCGACTACGACGTGGTCGACGCGCTGCTCCCGGTATACGTGCGCGCCCCCGACGCCGAGGTACACGCGTGAACGTCGAGCTGAGGCGCATCGAGATCCACGACCTCGACGCCGTCGACGAGATCGAGCAGGCGTCGTATCCCACGCCGTGGTCGCGCTCGATGTTCGCAGCGGAGCTCCAGAAGCCGGGGTCGCTCTCGCTCGGGGCCTACGGCGAGTCCGGCGGCCTCGTGGGGTACCTCATCGTCTCGCGATACGTGGACGCGTGGCACGTGATGAACGTCGCCGTCGCGCCCGAGTACCGGCGACGCGGCATCGCGCGGGAGCTCATCGAGCGGCTCTTCGAGGTGACCGGGGGCGACGCCCGCCGTGGATACACGCTCGAGGTCCGGGTATCGAACCTGGACGCCATCCGGCTGTACGAGCGTCTCGGCTTCGAGGCCCGCGGGATCCGCCGCGGCTACTACACCGACAACCGCGAAGACGCGCTGATCATGTGGCGCGAGCCGTCGGTCGAGGACGGGCGGGAGGCTGCATCGTGATCCTCGCGCTCGAGACGTCCTGCGACGAGACGGCTGCGGCGGTCGTCTCCGACGAGGGCGAGATCGGGTCGTCCGTCGTCTCCTCCCAGGCGGAGCTCCACCACCGCTACGGCGGGGTGGTCCCCGAGATCGCCTCGCGGCGCCACCTGGAGCTCGTCGCTCCGGTCGTGCGCGAGGCGCTAGCGCGTGCGCAGGTCTCGTTCGACGACGTCGACCGGGTCGCGGTCACCCAGGGTCCCGGGCTTGTCGGCGCCCTCCTCATCGGCATCTCGACGGCGAAGGCGATCGCGTGGCGCGCGGGGACGCCGCTCGTCCCGGTCGACCACCTCGACGGGCACGTGGCAGCGCTCTACCTCGGCGACGACCCGCTCGAGCCGCCGTTCGTCTGCCTGCTCGCGAGCGGCGGCCATACGCTCCTGCTCCTCGTCCGAGAGCGCGGCCGCTCGGAGCGGCTCGGCTCGACCCTCGACGACGCGGCCGGTGAGGCGTTCGACAAGGGGGCGAGGCTCCTCGGCCTCGGCTACCCGGGCGGCGTCGCACTCGACCGTCTCGCTCGAACGGGCGACCCCGAGGCGTTCTCGTTCCCCGTCGCGCGCGTTCCCGGACTCGACTTCTCGTTCTCGGGCGTGAAGACCGCGCTCCTGTACGCGGTGCGCGAACTGGGGGAGGCGGAGACCGGGCGCCGCACGGCCGACCTTGCCGCATCGTACGAGCGCGCCATCGTCCGCGCCCTCTCCAGTCGGGCGCGCGAGGCCCTGGAGCGGACCGGGATCGACAAGCTGGCCGTCGTCGGCGGCGTCGCAGCGAACACGGCGTTACGGGATGAGCTGAGCGATGCTCGGCTCGTGCCGCTCGACCTCTGCACCGACAACGCCGCCATGATCGCTTCGGCCAGCCGCTTCACGGCAGCGCTGCAGTATCCCGACTACCTCGAACTCGATGCGTATGCGTCTCTCCCGTAGCCCGGTCGCCTGGGCGCTCGGCGCGCTCCTGGCTCTCGTCGCGCTCGGGACGGCTGGTGCGAGCGCACAGACACCTGTTCTCGGCGCCGTCGACGAGGCGGGCTGGCAGGGCGTCCTCGGCGCGCGTCCGCCGGTGTCGACGGGCCAGCGGTACATCGTCCTGCTCAGGGCTCCCTCCCTCGCGTCCAAGGTCGAGGCCGCTGGAGGCGAGGCGACCGAAGCCGACATGCAGCGGTGGACCGAAGCGGCGACGAGCGCTCAGGATCAGTTCCTCGCCCGCATGGCGGCGAGCGGCGCACGGCTCACCCGCGAGTATCGCTACGTCCGTCTGCTGAACGGGTTCTCCTCGCGCGTCGACCCGACGACGCTGGAACTCCTGGAGCACGACCACGAGGTTGCGGGCGTGTACCCGGTCCGGATCGCGTACCCGGCCGTCGACGAGCGTTCGGCCGCGGTCGATGCAGCAGCGGCGCCAGGCATCGACGTGCCGGGCCTCGACGGGAGCGGCGTCACCGTGGCCCTGCTCGACACCGGCGTCGACCCGTCGCATCCGTATCTGCGCTCGAGCGTCCTCACAGGTCTCGACGTGATCGACCCGGGGAGCGGAGGCATCGCGCAGCCGAACCCGTCCGTGCCCGGGCGGCCCGAGCGCCACGGGACCGAGCTGGCCGGCGTGATCAGCGGTTCGGACGGGCCGAACGGTCTGCACGGCGTCGCGCCGGGCGCGTCGATCCTCCCGGTCCGCATCGCCGGCTGGCAGCCGGACGCCGAGGGCGGCTACGCCGTCTACTCGCGAACCGACCAGATCCTGGCCGGTCTCGAGGGCGCGGTCGACCCGAACGGCGACGGGGATGCCCACGACGCCGCCAGGATCGCTCTCGTCGGCGTCGCCGAGCCGTACGCGTCCTTCCCCGACGGGCCTCTCGCCCGGGCGATCGCGGGAGCGACCGCGCTCGACATGCTCGTGATCGCGCCCGCCGGGAACGACGGCAGCGCCGGCCCGAGCTTCGGGAACATCGGAGGCCCCGGAGGCGCGCCCGCCGCGCTCACGGTCGGCGCGGCGGATGGGCGACCGGCCACTCCGACGGTGCGTGTCTTCGTGCGTGCGGGGCTTCGCGTGCTCTACGACGGCGAGATGCCTCTCGGAGGCGCGCCGGGAAAGACGGTGACGGCGACGATCGTGCCGGTCTCGCGCCAGACCGCGCAGAAGGGCATCTCGGCGCTCTTCGACGGCGGCGTCAGCATCGTGGCCGGACGCGCGGCTCTCCTCGCGCAGGGCGCGCTCTCCGAAGAGACCGTCGAGGAGGCGACGACGGCCGGCGCCGTCGCCGTGCTCGGGGACGGACCGATCCCGGCCGGCGCGTTCAGCCTCGACGTCCCGACGGGCGTCCCCGTTGTTGGCCTGCCGGACGGCCTCGCTCTGACCATGCAGGCACTCCTCGCGTCCGGGATCCCGGTGACGGTGTCGATCGGCGCTGTCGGCGTTGCTGCAAACGGCGAGGGCGGCGCGATCGCGACGTTCTCCTCGCGCGGGCTCGCGTTCGGCGGAATCGTCAAGCCGGAGCTCGTCGCCCCGGGCGTCGCGGTCCCGACGTCCGAGCCGGGTCGCGGCCAGGACGGCGAGGTGCGGTTCGGCACCGTGAGCGGCACGAGCGTGGCGGCAGCGGTGACGGCAGGCGCCGCCGCCGTACTGGCGGAAGGGCACCCGCGTGCAGGGGCGACCGAGCTGGCGGGGCTGCTCGTCGGGTCGGCGAAGCCGCTCGAGAGCGATTCGACCGCGGCCGGAGCGGGGCTCCTCGACCTCCGGAGCGCCGTGCAGCAGGAGATCGTCGCCGAGCCGTCCGCGATCTCTCTCGGGACGAGGAGGCGCACCGCGCCGGAGATCGAGCGGACGTTCGTCGTGCGGAACGTCTCTGCGCGGCCGCTGTCGGTCTCGATCGAGGCGAAGGACACTCCCGTCGGCGTTTCGCTGACCGTCGCTCCGTCCCATCTTCGGCTCCCCGTCGGAGCAAGCGAGCAGATCGTCCTGCGGGCGGACACGAGCTCGCTTCCGAAGGACGCGACGGCCGCGACCGGCACGCTCACGCTCCAGGTCGGCGGCTCGACGACCGTCCGTCTGCCGTGGGGTCTGGCCATCCCGTCGCCGAACGTGCGCCTGATCTCGAAGGTCACGCTGAAGACGAACGGCGGACGCGTCTCGGACGCCACGCCGGACGTGCTCGGACTCGTCGCCGGCGCGGTCATCCCCGCGCCGGAGCCGCAGGTGCGCCCCGTCGACCTCCTCGCCCTCCAGCTCTGGCGGGGGAGGAAGCTGCTCGGCGTCCTCGCGACCCGGCAGGAGCTCCTGCCGGGTCGTTACACCTTCGGCCTCACCGGGCGTGGCCCGGACGGCGCGCGGTTGCGGCGCGGGAGCTACACCGTCCGGATCGTCGTCCGACCGGGCGACGGGACTCCCACCCAGGCCGTGACCGTGCCGTACGCGGTTCGGTAGCGCCCGCTGCTTTGGCCGCCCGAGGCAGGTGTATCCTCGCCTCGTCCAGACGAGCCAGGAGGCCATGCTCGATGAGCACAGCTGAGGCGTCACACCTTCGCGAGAATCCGTTCGGGCTCGCGAAGTCCCAGCTTCGGCGGGTCGGCGAGGTGTTCGCGATCGACCCGAACCTGATCCGCGTCCTCTCGCAGTGCAAGAAGGCCGTCGAGGTCTCGATCCCCGTGCAGATGGACGACGGGTCGATCGAGGTCTTCATCGGCTACCGCATCACGCACAACATCGCGCGCGGGCCCTCGAAGGGCGGGATCCGCTACCACCCGGACGTCACCGAGGACGAGGTCAAGTCCCTCGCCATGTGGATGACGTGGAAGTGCGCGCTGATGGGGCTGCCGTTCGGCGGCGCGAAGGGCGGTGTCGTCTGCGACCCGAAGCGGCTCTCCGAGCGGGAGATCGAGCGCCTCACCCGCCGCTACACGAGCGAGATCATCAACGACATCGGCCCCGAGCGGGACATCCCGGCGCCGGATGTCGGGACGGACGGCCGCATCATGGCCTGGATCTTCGATACCTACTCGATGAACAAGGGACACTCGGTGCTCGGTGTCGTCACGGGCAAACCGCTCTCCGTCGGAGGCTCGCTCGGGCGCGAGGAGGCGACGGCGCGCGGAGCCCTCTACTGCATCCAGGCGACGGCCGTGAAGCAGGGCGCGCGGATGGACGAGTACTCGGTCGCGATCCAGGGGTTCGGGAACGTCGGCTCGCATCTGGCGCGGCTCTTGCACGAAGAGGGCGCGACGGTGGTGGCCGTATCCGACTCGCGAGGTGGTGTCTACAACCCCG
Organism: uncultured Actinomycetes bacterium; assembly: GCA_963708265.1. Classification (GTDB taxonomy): domain Bacteria; phylum Actinomycetota; class Thermoleophilia; order Gaiellales; family Gaiellaceae; genus GMQP-bins7. The sequence continues at coordinate 341,238 of CAVPSC010000004.1, forward strand.
ACGGGCTCGACGTCCCTGCGGCGCTCGCCCACAAGCAGGAGCGCGGCACGCTCGAGGGGCTCGCTCACGCGGAGGCGGTGACCAACGAGGAGCTCGTCGAGGTTCCCTGCGACATCCTCGCGCCGTGCGCGCTCGAGCAGGTCGTGACCGAGGAGAACGCCGAGCGCGTGAAGGCGAGCATCATCTGCGAGGGCGCGAACGGGCCCGTGACTCCGTCTGCGGACGCGATCCTCGAGGACAAGGGCGTGCTCGTCCTGCCCGACGTGCTCGCCAACGCGGGCGGCGTCGTCGTCTCGTACTTCGAGTGGGTCCAGGGGCTCCAGGAGTACTTCTGGCGTGAGGACGAGGTGAACGCGAAGCTGCACGACATCGTCGTCCGCGCCTTCGAGGAGACATGGCAGGCGCGCGACGACAAGCGGACGAGCATGCGCATGGCTGCGTACGGCCTCGCCGTTCAGCGCGTCGCCGAGGCCACGACCACGAGGGGCCTCTACCCGTGACTCGTGCGCAAGACCGGGATTCGCGTGGGAATCCCGGTCGCGCGGAAAGTCCCTGAAGCGCGGCCGCTAGCGGCCGCGGCCTTTGCGATAACGCCATGGCGAGCGTGGTTCTGTTCAGCGCCTCGGACTGCAGTCTGTGCGAGCGCGCGATCGAGGTCGTGGAGAAGGCTCGCGCCGAGCTCGACTTCGAGCTCCAGCTCGTCGACATCGCGGGCGACCCCGCGCTCGAGGCCCGCTACCGCGAGCTCCTGCCGGTCGTCGAGATCGACGGCGTGCGGGCGTTCACGTACTTCGTCGAGCCGGGGGCCCTCCGCGCTCGTCTTCGCGCCTGACGGTTGGCACCGCGGCCGTGAGCCGGCCGTAGGCAGAATCGTGACGATTTGTCACAAGCGAGCAGAAGAGAGGACACGTGACAGAACGGCTGACCGTCGGAGTCGCATCGCGCCTGAGCCGCTATCTCCAGGTGCTGACCCAGGCCCAGAAGATGGGCAAGGAGCGCATCGCCTCGCAGGAGATCGCCGAGTACACGAACATCAACGCGACGCAGATCCGGCGCGACCTCTCCGCATTCGGCAAGTTCGGCAAGCGTGGCGTCGGCTACCGGACGGATGCGCTCCTCGACGAGATCCGCAAGATCCTCCGCACCCAGGGCCAGCACAACATCGCGTTGGTGGGGGCCGGGCGGCTGGGAAGCGCGATCGCGAGCTCGCCCATCTTCGCCGAGCACGGGATCACGATCGCGGCGATCCTCGAGAACGACCCCGAGAAGGTGGGGCATCGCGTCGGGGCCGTCGAGGTCAGCTCGATCTCGGACGTCGCCGAGATCTGCCGCGAGCGGAACATCATCGTCGGCGTCATCGCCGTTCCTGCCGAGAACGCCCAGGGCGCCGCCGACTCGCTCGTCGGCGCGGGCCTGAAGATCCTCTTCAACTACTCGGAGGCTCTGCTCGACGTTCCGCACGACGTCAGCGTGCACACGGCCAATCCGGCCGTGGATCTCCTGTACGCGCTCTACTTCCACCTGACCTGAGAACGCGGGCGACCGTACGACGAGGTCACGGGTCTCGGGGGATCGCGGCACGGGATCGGGCAAGGCCTCGACGCCCGATCCGAGACCTTGGACGCGCTCGCCGGGCAGGATGAGGTCATGAGGATCCTGCTCTGGCACGGGTACCTGCTCGGCGGGACGGGGTCGAACGTCTATACGCGGCAGCTCGCGCGCGAGTGGAGCCGCGCCGGGCACGAGGTCACCGTCCTCTGCCAGGAGCCGCACCCCGAGCGCTACGACGTCGGCGGAGCGACGGTCGTGCGCCCCGACGTCGGCGGTCTCCTGCCGGTCTTCGTGCTCGACCGCTACGAGGGATACGAGGTCGAACTCCTCCAGGACCTGACGGACGACGAGCTCACACGCTGGGTCGAGGCGAACGCGGCAGCGGTCCGCGGGCTCCTGCCGGCCGATCTCGTCTTCTGCAACCACGTCCTCCTCGGTGGGGCGGTGGGCCGGGCTTCCGGGGCGACGTACGTCGTGAAGGCGCATGGGTCGGAGCTCGAGTACTCGATGCGCGGCCGACCCGAGCTCGAGCGCCGAGGGGCCGAGGCGCTCGCGGGAGCGAAGGCCGTGTTCGTCGGCTCGGCGCACATCCGCAAGGTCCTCGAGGAGGTGTGCGGGCACGTCGACCGCGTGCACGAGGTGCCTCCAGGCGTCGACGTCGAGGAGTGGCGCCCGCGCCCGCGGAGCGAGGCGCTCCCGGCCCTGATCGAGGAGGCCAGGAGCGATGCACCGAACCCCGGCAACGCGGACGAGCGGCAGCCGGACGACGGAAACGCGGAACGTCTGGCGTCCTTCCTCGCGGAGGCCGGGCCGACGGTCGTGTACTTCGGGAAGCTCCTCTACAACAAGGGTGTCCACGTCCTGCTCGAGGCGCTGTCGGAGCTCGATGTGCGGGCGGTGATCGTCGGGTTCGGCGACTACCGTGCGGAGCTCGAGGGCATGGCCGATCCGGAGCGCACGCTCTTCACCGGGCCGCTCGAGCACCGGCACCTCGTCCAGCTCCTGCCGCTCGCGGACGCATGCCTGGTGCCGTCGATCTTCCCCGAGGCGTTCGGGATGGTCGCTGCGGAAGCAGCTGCGACGGGCTGTCCGCCGCTCGTCGCGCGCCACTCCGGGCTTGCCGAGATCGCGGAGGGGCTGGAGGCGGAATACCCGCCGGCGCTCGCCGGGCTCACCTCGTTCGCCACGGGCGATGCCGCCGATCTGCGGGAGAAACTGCGGGCCCTGCTCGAGCTGCCGGCGAGCGAGCGGGAGGCGCTCTCCGCCGCCGCCCGCCGCGCCGCGGTCGAGCGCTGGAGCTGGGCCGGCGTCGCCGAGCGCCTCCTCGCGCTCGGCTCCTGAGCCAACGCTTCAACTAAGTTACTGCCGCCGTGGGCGAGGAACAGCGTTTGTCATCCGAGGAGCAGATCGAGTCGGCACGCGCACGCTTCGCCGCCGCAACCGACTTCACGGTGTCCGTGGAGGAGGAGTTCGCGCTCGTCGATCCCGAGACGATGGACCTCACGAACCGCTTCGAGGACGTCCAGGCAGAGGCGAAGGGAACCTCGCTCGAGCCGAACCTCGTCGGCGAGCTCATCGCGTCCGAGGTCGAGATTCGGACCGGGCGCTGCGAGACCTTTGCCGACATCCCGGCGCAGATGGCCGAGCGCCGCGCCGAGTTGCGCTCGCTCGTCGAGCCGATGGGCCTGCTCCTCGGCGCGACGGGCACGCATCCCTGGGCGGACTGGAAGGACCAGCGCATCATCGACACGCCCCACTACCGCCGGAACGACGAGCTCCTCCGCTACGTCGTGTGGCGGAACAACACCTTCGGGTTCCACGTCCACGTCGCGATCGCGGGGCCCGATCGCGCGATCGCCGTCCTGAACGGGATGCGCAACTTCCTTCCCGAGCTGCTCGCGCTCTCGTGCAGCTCACCCTTCGTCGAAGGCGTGAACTCGGGCCTCCACTCCGCGCGGACGCAGATCTTCACCCGCTTCTTCCCGCGCTGCGGCGTTCCGGACGCGTTCGCGTCCTGGGACGAGTTCGAGCGCTTCGTGCGCTTCCTCTACCAAACCGGCTCGATCACGGAGCACACGCAGATCTGGTGGAGCGTCCGCCCGCATCTCGCATTCCCGACGGTGGAGGTGCGCATCTCGGACGGGCAACCGGAGCTGCACGAGGCGCAGGCGCTCGCGGCGATCACGACCTCGCTCGTCGCGCGGATCGCTAGGGCCTACGACGAGGGGCGTCCGGTCGAGCCCCTCCCGCACAGGCTGATCGAGGAGAACTTCTGGCGCGCGATCCGGTACGGGCTGCCCGGCGAGCTGATCGACTTCGAGCGCGGCGAGGCCATCCCCGCGCGGCAGCGGATCGAGGAGCTGATCGAGTGGGTGCTGCCGGCGGCGGAGGAGATCGGCGCGGGGCCGTATCTCGCCCTCCCCGAGAGGAACGCGTCCGAGCGCCAGATCGAGCGCTTCGAGGAGGGCGCGACGCTCGAGCAGATCTACACGGAGCAGGTACGGGCGACGGAGCGCATCGGTGGCTGAGGACGAGAACGGACCGGTCGAGGACGAGGCCGCCGTCGGGGAGTCGGAGGAGACGCCCGAGGCGGGGGGTTCCCACGCGGAGACACCCGAGGAGGAGGCGCCCGAGGCGGAGGCGACCGAAGCGGAAGCCGGCGAGGCTGGCCCGACCCGGGACGAGCTCCGCGCCGCTCTCGACCGCGTCGGCGTCTCCGACGTGCTCGTCGAGGCGCTCATGGCCACGGTGTCGCTCGGCTACCGGCGCGTCTCCGCCGAGGCCCGCGACCTGCCGCAGGCGAGGCTCGCGATCGAGTCGTTGCGGGCGCTCGAGCCCGTGCTCAGGGAAGGCGGTGTCGACGAGGGTCTCCTCCGCGACCTCGAGCAGGCGCGTATGAACCTCCAGCTCGCGTACGCGAGCGCCGTCGCCGAGGGCGAAGGTGAAAGCTGAGATCGGAGTCTTCGGAGGCTCGGGGTTCTACGAGCTCCTCGACACGGTGGACGAGGTCCGGGTCGAGACGCCGTTCGGCCAGCCGTCGGCGACGCCGGTCGTCGGCGAGATCGGCGGGAAGCGAGTCGCGTTCATCCCGCGGCACGGTCGCGACCACGGCCTCCCGCCCGCCCAGATCAACTACCGGGCGAACCTGTGGGCGATGAAGGAGCTCGGCGTCCGCAGGATCATCGGCCCGTGCGCGTCGGGAGCCCTCCGGGCAGACCTCGCGCTCGGCGAGTTCGTCGTCTGCGACCAGTTCGTGGATCGGACGAGCGGGCGCCGGGACACGTTCTACGAAGGCCCGGTGACGACGCACGTGTCCGCGGCGGACCCGTACTGCCCGGACCTGCGCTCGATCCTCGTGGACACCGCCCGCGAGCTCGGGATCCCCGTGCGCGACGCCGGCACCGTCGTCGTCATCCAAGGCCCGCGGTTCTCGACGCGCGCGGAGTCGGCGTGGTTCCAGCGGATGGGCTGGGACGTGATCAACATGACCGCGTACCCCGAGGGCTACCTCGCCCGCGAGCTCGAGCTCTGCTACGCGAACATCTCGATGGTCACCGACCACGACGTCGGCGTCGACGGGGCGGAGCCGGTCTCGCACGAGCGGGTCATCGAGGTCTTCGACGAGAACAACGCGCGGCTACGCGAGCTCCTCTTCGCCGCCATCCCGAAGATCGGCCCGCAGCCCGACGACGTCTGTGCCAGCGCGCTCGAAGGCGCCCGCACCTGACCGAACCGGAGGGCGCTCTCCCGCCTTGTGATACATAATCCCCCGCGCCGGGGCGACTCGGCGCTCACTTCGTGACGGGCCGAGACCGGAGGATGGATGGACTTCTTCGTTGACCACGCCGTCGCGTTCGCGCTCGTGTGCGCGCTCGTGGCGGTCCTGTACGGGATCTACCTGACCTGGTGGCTGCTGCGTCAGCCCGCCGGCAACGAGCGGATGCAGGAGATCGCTCATGCCGTCCAGGAGGGCGCTGCGGCGTACCTACGCAAGCAGTACACGACGATCGCGGTGGTCGCGATCGCGCCGTTCCTCCTGCTCGGCTTCTACGACCAGCTCGGCTGGGGCGCCGCCTTCGGCTTCCTGTTCGGAGCGATCCTCTCGTCGGCGGCCGGCTTCATCGGCATGAACGTGGCCGTCCGCTCCAACGTCCGCACCGCGGAGGCTGCCCGCGACGGGCTCCAGCCCGCGTTCAAGGTCGCGTTCCGCGCCGGCTCGGTGACGGGGCTCCTCGTGGTCGGGCTCGGGCTCCTCGGAGTCGCCGGCTACTACTGGATCCTCACCGGCTGGCTGAACCACACCCCGGAGTCCGCGGTCCACGACCTGCTCGGACTAGCGTTCGGCGGCTCGCTGATCTCGGTGTTCGCCCGTCTCGGCGGGGGGATCTACACGAAGGCTGCGGACGTCGGCGCCGACCTCGTCGGGAAGATCGAGGCCGGGATCCCGGAGGACGATCCGCGCAACCCGGCCGTGATCGCCGACAACGTGGGCGACAACGTCGGCGACTGCGCCGGCATGGCCGCCGACCTGTTCGAGACGTACGCCGTGACCGCGGTCGCGGTGATGCTCCTCGGGATCAGGTTCGTCGGCACCGAGCTATGGCTCTTCCCGCTCGCGCTCGGCGGCATCTCCGTGCTCTCGTCGGTGATCGGCACGTTCTTCACGCGGGTCGGGAAGGGGCCGAACGCGATCATCAACGCGCTCTACCGGAGCGTGCTGGTGGCGACGGTGCTCTCCGCCGCCGGTTTCATCCCGGTGACCATGGCCTACGACGACGGCCCCGAGTTCGGCTTCTGGAACCTGTACGGCTCGGCTCTGATCGGTCTCGGCGTCACGTTCCTGCTCGTCGCGATCACCGAGTACTACACCGGCACACGCTGGAATCCGGTCAAGCGGATCGCACGCGCGTCACAGACCGGCCACGCGACGAACATCATCGCTGGGCTCGCCGTCGGGATGCAGGCGACCGCGCTCCCGGTGATCGTGATCGCGACCGGCATCGTCGGCGCGTACTACGCGGCGGGTCAGGCGCTGTACGGAGTCGGCGTCGCGGTCATGGCCCAGCTCTCCATGACCGGACTCATCGTCGCGCTCGACGCGTACGGCCCGGTCACGGACAACGCGGGCGGCATCGCCGAGATGGCCGACCTCCCCGAGGCGGTGCGCGGCATCACGGATCCCCTCGACGCCGTCGGGAACACGACCAAGGCGGTGACGAAGGGGTACGCGATCGGCTCGGCCGGGCTCGCGGCGCTCATCCTCTTCGACAGCTACCACCAGGGCCTCCTCGACCGAGGTCAGGTGATCGGCTTCTCGCTCACCGACCCCTGGGTCATCGCCGGGCTCTTCATCGGCGGTCTGATGCCGTTCCTGTTCGCGTCGCTCGCGATGGAGGCGGTCGGACGGGTGGGCGGCCAGGTGGTGGAGGAGGTGCGCCGCCAGTTCCGCGAGGACCCGGGGATCATGGAGCGGACGTCGCGTCCCGACTACTCGCGCGCGATCGGCATCGTGACGGGATCCGCGATCAAGGAGATGATGGCTCCCGCGCTCATCCCGATCCTGTTCCCGATCGTGGTCGGGATCATCAAGCCGGAGATGCTGGGCGGGCTCCTGATCGGGACGATCGTGACCGGGCTCTTCCTCGCGATCTCCATGACGTCGGGTGGCGGCGCCTGGGACAACGCGAAGAAGACGATCGAGGACGGCCTCTACGGCGGCAAGGGCTCGGAGGCCCACGCCGCTGCGGTCACCGGCGACACCGTCGGCGACCCGTACAAGGACACGGCCGGCCCTGCGATCAACCCGATGATCAAGATCGCGAACATCGTCGCGATCCTGATCATCCCCCTGATCGTCTCGATCCACGGGTAGCGCTCGAGAAGGCGCGAGGGGCGGGCCCGCTCGGCGCGCCCCTCGCGACCGCTGCTCTCCCCGTGCCGTTCAGGCCTCGAACCGCACCGTCGCGGCGGCGTAGCCGGGCGCGGTGACCGTCGCCGCGTAGGAGCCCGGCCGGAGCTGGCAGTCGTCGCGCGCTTCGCGCCGACGGCGACCACGGCACCTTTTCCCCGTTTGCGCAGCGCCGTGTGGCGCATCGCATCCGCGCCGAGGGCAGCCCCAGTGTCCTCGGAGCACGCTCGACGGAACGTGGGCCTCCGGGAGCCGGCCCCGCCGGTTGTAGGCTCCCGCCCGTGCCGGGGCGCCGCCGGAGACGCGAGGTCGAGCTCGAGCGGGTACTCGGAACGCCGGCGCTGTTCGCGACGGCGTACGGGAACGTCGGCTCGTCGATCTACTACGCCCTCGGCCTGACCGCGATCTACGCCCTCGGGCTCACGCCCGTCGTGTTCGTGATCGCCGGGGTCATCTTCGCCGCGACCGCCGCGACGTACGCGGAGGGAACGGTCCGGTTCCCCGAGGCGGGCGGCTCGTCGAGCTTCGCCCGGCACGCGTTCGACGAGCTCGTGAGCTTCGGCGCCGGGTGGTCGCAGATGCTCGTCTACGTCGTCACCGTCGCGACGTCGGCCTTCTTCGTCCCTCACTACCTGTCGGTCTTCTGGGAGCCGCTGAAGACGAACCCGTGGGACATCGTCGGCGGCGCGGTGGTGATCGTCGTGCTCGTCTGCCTGAACGTCGTCGGGGTGCAGGAGGCGGCGCGGCTCTCGATCACGCTCGCCGTCATCGACTTCGCGACGCAGGTCATGCTCGTGATCCTCGGCTTCGTCCTCGTCTTCAGCCCGGACACGCTCACCTCGAACATCCACTGGGGCGTCGCGCCGACGTGGTCGAACTTCGCGCTCTCGATTCCGATCGCGATGCTCGCGTACACGGGGGTGGAGACCGTCTCGAACCTGGCGGAGGAGGCGCGCGAGCCGGCACGCACGGTCCCTGCCGCGTACAAGCTCGTGGCCGGGGCGGTCTTCGCCATCTACTTCACGCTCCCCCTCATCGCGCTGTCCGCGATGCCCGTCGTCTTCCAAAACGGGGAGTACACGACGAAGCTCGCCCAGCCTCCGAAGGACGGCGGCTACGCGAACGATCCGATCCTGGGCGTGGTGGCGAACCTGGGGCTGCACGGCGGCACGCTCCACGCGCTCGAGATCTACGTGGGGATCCTCGCCGCCACGATCCTCTTCATCGCCACGAACGCAGGCGTCATCGGCGCCTCGCGGATCACGTACTCGATGGCGAGTCACCGCCAGATCCCCGAGGTCTTCCGGCGGCTGCACCCGCGCTTCAAGACACCGTGGCTCGCGCTCGTCGTCTTCGCCGGCATCCTCCCGATCGTCGTGATCCTGCCGGGGAGCGTGACCTTCGTCGGGACGCTCTACTCGTTCGGCGCGACGCTCTCGTTCACGGTCGCGCACGCGGCGATCGTGACCATGCGCGCCCGGGATCCGCACGCGGAGATCCCGTATCGCGGGCATCCCAACCTGAGGGTCGGCGGGATCAGCTGGCCCATCTTCGCGATCGTCGGCGGGCTCGCGACCGGCGCGTCGTTCCTCGTCATCCTCGCCCAGAACCCGACCACGAGATGGGTGGGGCTCGCGTGGCTCGGCTTCGGCTTCGTCGCCTACGTGATCTACCGGCGCCGCTTCGTGCACGTGCCGGTGCGCGAGACCGTGAAGGCGCCACCCGCGCTCGGCCCGGCCCTCGCGCTCGAGTACCGCCGGCTGCTCGTGCCCGTCGTCCCCGGGCAGGCGTCGGACGACGCGATGGACGTCGCCTGCAGCCTGGCGGCGGAGCGGCGGTCGCGCATCGTCGCGCTGAACGTGCTCGAGGTCCCGCTCGATCGGCCGCTGACCGCCGCGCTGCCCGAACTCGAGCGGGGTGCGAACGGGGAGCTCGACGAGGCCATGGCGATCGGCGACTCCTACGGCGTGCGCGTCGTCGGGCGGCTCGAGCGCGCGCGCAGCGCAGGCCCTGCGATCGTGGCCGAGGCGCGGGCCCGCGACGCGGAGATCATCGTGCTCGGGTCGTCGCGCTCCGGCCTCACGGCCACCCACGCGGCAGTCTTCGGGAATACCGTGGACTACGTGCTCAAGAACGCGCCTTGCCGGGTCCTCGTGACCGCGACCGAGGTGGCGTGAGGGCCTACCGCATCGCAGTGGTCGTGTTCTCCCTCGTCTTCGTGGGGATCGGGATCGCACTGCTCGTGGTGACGGCGGCGAACGGGGGAGGTGTCGTCGGCTTCGTCCTCGGCGCGCTCTTCGTCGCGCTCGGCGCCGGCCGGCTCACCGTCGAGCGCCGGCGCCGGGTAGAGCACTGAGATGGCGAGGAAGCTCAAGGGCTTCGAGCGTGTCCTCGACGCCCCCTCGCTCTTCGCCGTCGCGTACGGCGAGATCGCCTCCTCGCTCTACATCGCGCTCGGGATCGTCGCGGCGCAGGCGCTGGGACTGACCCCGCTCGTCCTCCTCCTCACGGGCGCGCTCTTCTTCGTCGTCTCCCTCTCGTACGCGGAAGGCACGGCCGCGCTTCCGGAGACGGGCGGCGCGGCGACGTTCGTCCGCAGGGCGTTCAACGACCTGGCCGGGTTCATCACGGGCTGGGCGCTCTTCCTCGACTTCCTGATCGTGATCGCGCTCTCCGCGCTCTTCGTCCCGCACTACCTCGGGGCCGCTCTGTCCGCGCCCACGCTCCGGCAGTCTCCGTGGGACGCGATCATCGGCTGCAGCGTCATCGTCGTCATCGCCGGTGTGCGTCTCGCCCGACGGACGCGGCTCCATGCGGGATCGCTCGCCGTCGCCGTGCTCGACCTCGTCGTCCAGGGCGTGCTCGTCGTGCTCGGGCTCGCGTTCCTCCTCTCGCCGCACACGCTCACGGCCGGGTTCGGGTTCGCGAGCGGCCAGCACTGGAGCGACCTCGCCTTCGCCCTCCCGCTGGCGATGCTCGCCTACACCGGCCTCGAGACGGCCGCGAACCTGGCCGAGGAGGCACGCGAGCCGGGCAGGACGCTCCCGCGCTCGCTCTTCTCGGCGATCGGCCTGGTCGTGGTGGTCACCGTCGCGATCGCCGCGATCGGCCTCTCCGCCTACCCGGCGACCGACGGCTCGACCGAGCTCGGGGGCAAGTGGCTCGAGGCGCCGCTCGTCGGGATCGCGGCCGCCTTCGACGGCTCTCTCCCAGGGCCGGTGGTCGACGCGCTGCGCGTGGCGGTCGGGATCTCGGGGATCCTTATCCTGGTTGCGGCCGCGACGACGTCGATGTCGGGCATCACGCGGCTCACGCACTCCCTCGCCGAGCACGGCGCGCTGCCGCGCGAGTTCGCGCGGCTCGAGCGGCGCGCGCTCGTCTCGAGCGAGGCGATCGTCATCGCCTCCGGGCTCGCGATCGTGCTCGTCCTCGTCACGGAGATCGCGCGCGACGGCGATCCGACGTTCCTCGCGAGCCTCTACTCGTTCGGCGTGCTGATCGCGTTCACGGCGGCACAGCTCGCGGTGATCCGCCTGCGGGTGAAGGAGCCCGAGCTCGCGCGTCCGTTTCGCGCCAGGCCGAACATCTCGATCCGCGGAGCCGACATCCCGGTGCCCGCGCTCGTCGGCGCCCCCTTGACCTTCGTCGTCTGGATCCTCGCGCTCGCGACGCATCCGGGCGCGCGCTACGCCGGGCCGATCTGGCTCGCGATCGGTCTCGTCGTCTTCGTCGTGGTGAGGCGGTCACAGCACCACGGCCTGCTCGAGCACGTCACTCCCGTCGAGGAGCTTCCGCCGGGGATGGACGTCCGTCGGATCCTCGTCCCCATGAAGGTGGGCGACATCGGGGAGGAGATGGTCGCGACCGCGATCGCCCTCGCGAAGGAGCGCGGCTCGGCCGTCGAGGCGCTCACGGTCGTCCGGGTCCCGCGGAAGTACGCGCTCGAGGGACCGCTCCCCGAGGACGTGGCCCGGCGTGTGGACGCGTCGCTCGAGGAGGCGCGCGCGCTCGGCGAGGATCACGGCGTCGAGGTCAACACAGGCGTGGTGCGCGCGCGCTCGATCGGGTACGCGATCGTCGAGGAGGCGCGTGCGCGGGACGTCGACCTCATCGTCCTCGGGTCGGCGCCCCGCTGGCGCCGGCAGTCGCGGTTCTTCTCGCCGACCGTCGACTTCGTGCTGCGACGAGCGCCGTGCGAGGTGCTGGTGGTCGCCTTCCCCGAGGGCGTCTTCGACTGAGTCTGCACCGCACTGCACCGCGGAAGGCCTGCGTATTCCTCAGGCTACGAGATTCACGATCAAGAACACGAGACCGGCGCTAACGATCCCCAGAAGCAACCCGGACGCCTCGCGCAGGTGGGGTGAACGCGAGGCCACCCACAGAAGCGTTACGGCTGCCACGGGCGCGACAAAAGAAACCGACACTCAGCGCTGTCGCGATGCTGAAGCTCACCAGGAAACCGGCAAGAGCCCAAACGAGGTACCAAACCGTTCCGTGTCCGCCCGGGAGGCCGCGGCGCCTCCGAAAGAGGACAACCGCGGCCACAATGACGAGCGGATAGACGATTAGCACGGTCGCGCCTGCGCGTAGGTCACGACGTCCGAGTCTAGATCTGCATGAACCTGCCCCTCACCACGGACTCTCGTAGCCCGTCTCGTAGGCCGCGATCGCCTCGATGTCGTCGGAGACGAGGAGCGCGTCGAGCCTCGCTCGCGGGGCCGCGAGGTACCGGCGCGGGATACCCGGTGCGGCGACGACGCTCTCGAGCGTCCCGCGGACGAACGCGTCGTCCCCGTCCACGAGCGGATGGAGGGAGCGCTCCTGGCGCCCATCCTCCGCGCAGAAGGTGCGATAACGAACGCGTGCGGCGTCACGGCTCGAGGCGAAGTGCTCGAGCACCTGCCCCGTCTCGAGGAAGCCGCCCGGCTCGAGCCCGAGCAGCGCTCGCCGGCTCGCAGCGCCAGCTCTCGGGGTGCGCACGTGTCGGGCGAGCGCCGGCGATCGACCGCTCCCCGCGCGCTAGGCTGCGCGCCTGTGAACGCGGTGGTTATCGGCTGCGGACGGACGGGCTCGGCCGTCGCGAAGGGGCTCGCGGCAGAGGGCTGGGACGTGACCGTCGTGGACGAGAACGAGGATGCGCTCGGGCGGCTCGGCCCGGGCTGGCGCGGAGGCTTCGTCCTCGGCCACGGGATGGACATGAGCGTTCTCGGGCGTGCGGGAATCGAGTCCGCCGACGCGGCGGTCGTCTCCACGGACGGCGACAACACGAACGTCGTCATCGGCCAGGTGATCCAGAAGCGGTACGGCATCGACTCGGTGTTCGTCCGGGTGCTCGATCCGGCACGCGCGCACTTCTACGCCGAGCGTGGGCTGCACACGGTGTGCCCGACCCAGACGGCGATCTCGGTGCTCCTCGACGCGGTGCGCTCGACCGCGCACGTCGCGAGCGAGGCCTGATGTACGTCGTCGTCGCCGGCGGCGGCAAGGTCGGAGCGAACCTCGCTCGCTCGCTGCTCGAGATGGGTCACGAGGTGACGCTCGTCGAGGAGCGGCCGCAGGCGTTCGCGCGGCTCGAGCAGGAGTTCGGGCCGGTGGTGATCCGCGGGGACGCGACGGAGATCAGCGTGCTCGAGCGAGCCGGCATCGCGCGGCCGCCGGAGCTCCTCCTCGCCGCGACCGGTGACGACGAGGACAACCTCGTCATCTCGCAGATCGCGAAGGAGGGCTACGGCGTCCCCAAGGTCATCGCCCGCGTGAACGACCCGCGGAATCAGTCGCACTTCGAGCTCCTCGGGATCACGCAGACGATCTGCGCGACGAGCAGCATCCTCGGCCTCGTCGAGCACGAGATGCCCGAGCACGGGCTCGTCCGGCTGCTCGAGCTGCAGAAGGAGGGGCTCGAGATCGTCGAGGCGCAGATCGACAGCGGCTCGCCCGCCGCCGGCACGCGCGTCGCAGGGCTCGCACTCCCCGACGGCTCGCGTCTCGTCTCCGTCTTCAGGCACGGTCGGACGGAGCTCGTCGAGCCCGGCACGGTCCTCCGTCCGGGCGATCAGGTGCTCGCGGTGGTCGTTGACGACTCGGCCTCCGAGCTCCGCCGCGTGCTCCTCGGCGCGCCGAAATAGCTAGAGCCGCCAGTAGTGCCGCGTCAGGAGGACGGCTACCGGCACGATCTCGAGCCGCCCGATCCACATCAGCCCGATCAGCGTGATCTTGGAAACGTCCCCGAGAGAGGCGAACGAGCCCGTCGGTCCCGTGATCCCGAAGCCGGGGCCGATGTTCCCGAGCGCGGTCGCGGACGCGGCGAGCGCGTCCAGCGTGCCGAGGCCGACGCCGGAGATCGCCGAGTCGATGGCGATGATCGCCGCCCCTACGGCCCAGGCGCCGACGTAGAGGAGCACGAAGCTCGAGATCGCCCGAAGCGTGCCCTCGTCGACCGACGCGCCGTTCAGGCGTACGGGCATGACGACGTTCGGGCTGACCGTCTGGTCGAGCTCGCGCCGCAGGATCTTGCCGAGGAGGAGGTGGCGGACGACCTTGATCGAGCCGCCGGTCGATCCCGCGGACGCGCCGACGAACATCAGGGCGAAGAGCGAGAGCACCGCAAGCGTCGGCCAGAAGCCGAAGTCGATCGTCGCGTAGCCGGTCGTCGTCACCAGCGACACCGCCTGGAAGACGCCCGCCCGGACGGCTGTCTCGCCGTGCGCGATCCCATAGCTCCAGAGCTCGATCGTGAGCACGACCGCGGCCACGGCTGCGACCGCCAGGTAGACGCGGAACTCCTCGTCGTGCAGGAACACCCGCGGCCGGCGGCGTGCGAGCCCGCGGAAGAGGAGGGCGAAGTTCGCACCCGCGAGGAGCATGAAGACGACGACGATCCACTGTGCCGCCCCCGAGAAGCTCGCGAGCGAACCCTCCCGTGTCGAGAAGCCGCCTGTGGACATCGTCGTGAACGCGTGTGCGAGCGCCTCGTACGGCGTCATCTTGTCGTCCACGCCGAGCCAGCCGAGGGACGCCAGCGCGAGCGCCTCGATCGCGGTGAGCGCGACGTAGAGGATCCAGAGCATGCGCGCGGTGTTCCGGATCCGCTCGGAGAACTGGCTCATCTCCGGACCCGGGAGCTCGGACTCCATGACCTGGCGTCCTCCGATCCGGAGCCGCGGGAGGACCGCGATCGCGAGCACGATGATCCCCATTCCGCCGAGCCACTGCGTGAACTGGCGCCACATGTCGATGGACCGCGAGAGCGCGGCGTAGTCGGTGACGACCGTCGAGCCGGTCGTCGTGAATCCGGACATGCCCTCGAAGTACGCGTCGAGCGGATGGTCGAGCTGGGCGCCTCCGCCGAAGAGGTACGGCAGAGCGGCGAACGCGGCGGCGAGCAGCCAGACGAGCGAGACGACGAGAAAGCCCTCGCGCACGCCGATGCGCGCAGAGGCGCCGGCGGTGACGCGCTCGAGCGCCAGCCCGAATCCGCTCGTGATCGCGCCCGCGGCGAGGAACGGCCAGATGGGCTCGCCGTACCAGAGGGCGACCGCCGTCGGGAAGAGCGCGGCGAGGCCGAGGTACTTCGCGACGGTGCCGACGAGGTTGAGCGCTGCGGGGAGATCGATCGCGATGCGGCGCGACGGGCCGATGCGCGCGAGGGCTTGGCTCACAGCGCCTCGACGACCCAGGGGACGTTCGCCGCTTCCGTGAAGAGGATGACGCGGTCGCCCGCCTGCAGGACGTCGTCGCCGTGCGGGAAGATCGCCTTCCCCTCCCTGACGATCGCCCCGATGAGCGCCCCGTGGACGGGCATGTCGCGGAATGCCGTCCCGATGTGCCGGCTCGACGGTCGTGTCGTCACGTCGAGCACCTCGTAGCGGTTCTGGTCGAGCATCGCGACCTGCTTCGTCCGTGGGTCGTGCGCGAAGCGGACGATCTCCTCCGCGGTGACCCCGCGCGGGTTGACGGAAACGTCGATGCCCGCGCGCTCGAACGCCGGGACCGAGATCGCTTCGTGCGCGATCGCGAT
The DNA here is from genome assembly GCA_963708265.1 of uncultured Actinomycetes bacterium. Classification (GTDB taxonomy): domain Bacteria; phylum Actinomycetota; class Thermoleophilia; order Gaiellales; family Gaiellaceae; genus GMQP-bins7. The sequence continues at coordinate 356,714 of CAVPSC010000004.1, forward strand.
CGTGTACGCGATCCCGTGCACGCGCGCGACCGAGGCGGCGTACTGGTTCTTTGCGTCGTCGCGCATGGCGAAGATCGCAGCCTGCGCCTGGCCGATGCGCTCGCGCTGGAGGAACTCCGGCTCGAGCCCGGTCGCGTGGTACACGCGCGCTTTCGGGAACGCCTCCGCCGCGCGGTGGGCGCGCTCCTCCGAGGCCTCGATCATCCGGAGTCCGACCCCCTGGTCGAGGAGGGCTCTCGCGATAGCCGAGCCGACCCGCCCGGCGCCGTAGATCACGACCTCGCGGACCACGGAGCTTCCCTCCGGCGCGAGCAGCGAGCCCCAGGCCTGCGTGGCCCGAGGCGAGCCGATGACGACGATGCGGTCGCCGGACCGCATCTCGTCGGTGCCGCGAGGCAACGTCATCTGCCCGTCGCGGATCACTGCCGCAACCTTCGAGTCGGGAGGGATCGGGGCGTGGCGCAGCGGAATGCCGACGACGTCGGCGGACGCCTTGTCGTCGATGTCGAACTCGGCGATCTGCACCTGCCCCTCTGCGAAGACGTCCGTCTGCCGCGCCGCGGGGACGCCGATGATGCGGCTGATCGCGTTCGCCGTCTCGAGCTCGGAGGAAACGACGAAGTCGACGTCGAGCTGGCCCTCGCGCCAGAGCTCGACGTACTCGATGTTCGAGGTTCGGATGACCGTCGTCGCGTCCCGTGTCTCCCGGCGCGCGAACATGCCCGCGACGAGGTTGACCTCGTCCCGGGAGGTCGCTGCGATGACGAGGTCGGCATCGGCGACTCCGGCTCGCTGCAGGTCGCGGCGGCTCGTCCCGTCTCCCTCGACCGTGGTGACGTCGTACCGGTCGGCCAGTGCGGCCAGGCGTGCCGGCTCGGTGTCGAGCACGGTCAGCTCGTGCTCGTGGTGGAGAGTCTCGACGACGGTCGAGCCGACCTGGCCCGCGCCGATCAGGAACACCTTCACGAGCGCGCAATCCTACTCCGGAGGCCGGGCCGGAACCCGCTTCGGCTACCGTGGCCTCGATGCGCTCGCGGACGCGCACGATCGCCGGAGCGGCTGTGCTGCTCGCACTGGTGGCAGCGTCGACGCTCGCGATCGGGCTCCGCGCGTCCGCCGCGGACACGAGCTTTCGGCGCGCGGTCGTCGTCCGCGGGCTCGCCGATCCCGTGGACATCGCCGCGACCGCGAGCCAGCCCACCCGGCTCTACGTGGTCGAGCAGCGGGGCACGATTCGCGTGGTCGACCGAGGGAAGCTTCGACCGGGGTTCTTCCTCGACGTCAGGCGCCTCGTCTCGTTCGGCGGAGAGCAGGGTCTCCTCGGCCTCGCGTTCGACCCGAGGTACGCGAGCAACCGCTTCGTCTACGTGAACTACACGGACCGGAGCGGGAACACGCGTGTCATGCGGTACCGGACGAACGGCACTCGCGTGCTGCCCTCCACCGCGAAGCAACTGCTCGAGGTCGACCAGCCGTACGCGAACCACAACGGGGGCGACGTCGTCGTCGGGCCGGACGGGCGCCTGTACGTCGGCATGGGTGACGGGGGCAGCGAGGGCGATCCGCAGAAACACGCGCAGAACCCGTCCTCGCTCCTGGGCAAGCTCTTGAGCCTCGACGTGCACCGGCCCGGCTCACCGCCGGTGATCGTCGGCGACGGGCTGCGCAACCCGTGGCGGTTCTCCTTCGACCGGAAGACGGGAGACCTGTACATCGGCGATGTGGGCCAGAACGAGATCGAGGAGGTCGACTTCACTCCCCGCTCGAGCCCGGGGCTCGAGAACTACGGCTGGAACCTGTACGAGGGCTCGCAGCGCTACTCGCAGAACCCGCAAGGCCCCGGAAAGCTCGTGTTCCCCGTGTACGAGTACCACCACGTCGACGGCAACTGCACGGTCGTCGGGGGCTACGTCTACCGCGGGCGGGCACGACCCTCGGAGCAGGGCCGGTACATCTTCGGCGACTACTGCAGCGGGATCGTCTGGAGCTTGAAGATCGAGTCCGGGGCGGCCAAGGCGGTGCGCGTCGAGCCGTTCAGGATCCCGGGTCTGACCTCCTTCGGCCAGAGCCCGGCGGGGGAGCTCTACGCCGTGGCCTCGAACGGTGTCCTCTACCGGCTGACCTGAGCTCAGCGCCCGACCGGAATCCGCGCAGCGCGCGGTATCCGGTGGGGCGAGGATCCCTGAAGACCGCAGCTTCGCCGCCTCGCCCTCCGGCGGCGAGCGAGCGTCACCCGGCTCGGCGGCGGACGCGGGGCGGCGCTTGGCCGAGCGCCGCGTAGGCGAGCGCGTTCAGCGACTCGTTGAGCTGGCGTAGCTCCCGCGCGACGAGCGCGAAGCCCTCCTGCTGCTCGGCCGTGCGGTTCATGCGCTCGAGCTCCTCGGCGATACGGTCGAGGCGCTCCAGGAGAGCGTCGAGCTGGCGGTCGCCGACGTCCTTCTGGTCCACGGCGCGATTCTACGTCTCGTCGCGGAGCACCCGGTCCAGCTCGGCGCGGTTCGTGACGACCAGCGAGCCCGGCCCGAGCTGCGCCACGACGCGCTCACGGGCCTTCGCTCCCGTCTCGAGCAGCTCCACGCGGCGATCGGCCCCGAGCTGCGAGAGCGCGACACGCGCCAGCGGCTCGGGCGCGTCGCTGAAGACCCCCACCCGGTGGCCGGAGGCGGCGAGCGCCCGGAGTGCCGCGCTCGTTCCGGGATCGCGGCGGAGGAAGACGGGCGCACGGTCCTCGCTGAAGCGCTCGAGCAGCGTCCGCCAGTTGCCCGCGCCGCTCCGGTCGAGCTCGTCGGCGGCACGACCGCGGTCGTCCGAGAGCGCATCCGGGTCGACTCCGAGGACGGGCGCGGCTGACGCGAGCCACGCATGCCAGAGCGGGCGCGTGTCGCCGAGGACGCTGTCGAGGTCGATGGCGAGCGCCGCCGCCTCGCTCATGCGGGCACGCGGCTCCGCCGGCTGCCGAGCTTCTGCCACGCCGCGACGCCGATCGCGACCCCGACGGCGTCGATCGCGACGTCGATCGGAGAGCCGTGCCGGCCCGCGACGAACGTCTGATGGATCTCGTCGCTCGCCGCATAGAGCACGCCGAGCACCCAGGCGAGCCAAGGGCGCGTGGTCGCTCGCACGAGGAGCGCGCCGAGCACGGCGTACTCCGCCGTGTGGGCGATCTTGCGCAGGATCAGGTCCCACGTTCCGAGCCCTGTGCCGAGGTGCGGCACCGAGGAGAAGGCGAAGATCACCGCCGCCCAGGCGACGACCGGGAGCCACGCGCGGGCGAGCGATCCGGAGCACCGGCCGATGATAGGCTCGCCGGACAGAAGGAGCGCGGTGAGGGAACCCGGTGCGAATCCGGGACGGTCCCGCCGCTGTGAGGGGAGTTGCTCTCCCGCCACGACGCCACTGGCCTCCATGGCCGGGAAGGCGGCGGGGGAGGGAGCCCCGAGTCAGAAGACCTGCCGCGCCTCCTCCACACAGCCGAACCCCTCGCGGAAGGAGGATTCGAGTGATCGGAAGACTTGCGCTCGCGGCCCTCGTGGTCGCCGGTGTCCTGTCCACGGGCTCTGCGACGGCCGCCGACCCGGTTCTCGTGAGCGTCAGGGTGGAGGGCAAGACGACCACCCTCTTCGGAGCGACCGAGCCGCACGCTCTCGCGGCGACGCCGCTCGCCGCGCTCGACGCGGCCAGCCGCGCCGGCGAGCTCTACTACCACGTCACCAAGGCGAGCTTCGGCAACTACGTCGACCAGATCGGGCGCTACGGCGGCAGCGGCTCGGCGGGCTGGGTGTTCAAGGTGAACGACGTGTCGCCGCCGGTCGGCGCCGACGCCGTCGACCTGAAGCGAGGGGACCGTGTCCTCTGGTACTACGCCGACTTCGCGAGCGGCTCGGGGCCGAAGACCCTGCGGCTGACGCGGGCCGGCAAGACGGCGTGCTACCGGGCCGTCGCCTACGACGACGCGGGCCAGCCGTCGTTTCCGCAGGGCGCAGTGCTGCACGTCGACGGAAGGTCGGTGCAGACCCAGGGCGCGACGCAGGCGGCCATGGCGTGTGTCGGGGCTCACCGCGGGCTCGTCCGTGCGACCGCGCCCGGGACGGTGCGCTCGAACGCGCTCAGGTGAGGACGCGCTCGCCTCTCGGGGTCACGCGGCTCGTCGTCGCGCTTTCGGTCGTCGCGTGCGCTCTCGCGCTCGCGGGCTGTGCCGGCTTCGGCCCGGGCCGGGGAGATGGGTCGGGGACGGCGACGATCTGGGTGACGAAGGACCGGGGGACGACGCTGGTGGAGAAGGGGACCGTGCCCGCGGGGGAGACGCTCCTCCGTGGGCTGCGGTCGCTCGCAGACGTCGACACGACGTATGGGGGCCGCTTCGTCGAGTCGATCTCCGGGATCTCGGGAAGCGGGTCGTCGCAACGCGACTGGTTCTGGTTCGTGAACGGGCTCCTCGGGGACACGAGCGCGGCCGAGTACCGGCTGCACGCGGGCGACGTCGCGTGGTGGGACATCCGGAGCTGGACGCAGGACTACGACACCGAGGTCGTCGTCGGCGCCTTTCCGGAGCCGTTCCTCCATGGCTACAGCGGGCATGTCCACCCGGCCGTCGTCCGCTACGGGCCCGGCGAGCGAGCCGGTGCAAGGCGGATCGCGCGTGTCCTGCACGCGTCCTCGGTCGCGCCGGTCGGGACGCCGGCGGCGAATGACGCGAACGTCTTCGAGCTCGTCGCGGGGAAGCGGCGGTTCAGCGCTGCGCTCCGGAGGCCGGGGACGGGGCCGAAGGGGCCGGTCGTCTTCACCTACGCCGGCCCGCTCGCCGCTCTCCTGCCGGGCGGCCCGCACCCGTACGTGAGGGAGTTCTCGGTTCCGTGACTCCGGTCCCCGCGGCCCTCCTCCTCGCCTCGGTGACGGTGCTCGCCCTGAGCGCCGACCGGCTGTCGACGCTCGGCGCGCTGGCGGCGGTGCTCCTCGTCGCGTGCCTGCGCGCGCCGGCTGCGAGGCGGCGGCCGTACCTCATGGGGACGCTCGTCGCCGGGATCTCGGTCGTCGTCGTCTCGCCCTTCCTCTGGTCGGGAGGCGGCACGCTCCTGTGGCAGGGGCCGACGGTTCCCGTCGTCGGCGTCCTCGACGTGACGACCGGCGAGCTCGTGCAGGCGACCCTCTCCGGGCTCCGCCTCGTATGCGTCGGGCTCGCGTTCGCCGTCTACACGCTCTTCGTCGACCACGACCGACTGGTCGGCGCCATCCGCTTCGGACGCCGCTCGGCGCTCGCCGCCGCGCTCGCGACCCGCCTCGTCCCGACGCTCGAGCGCGACGCGGCGGGGATCCGGGAAGCCGTCCGCGGGCGGGGGATCGAGCTCGAGGGCGCGCGCTCGTACGCGGTCCTCCTCTCCCCGCTCGTCGCCGGCTCGCTCGAACGAGCGACGAACCTGTCGGAGGCGATGGAGGCGCGGGGCTTCGGCCGGCGGGGAGGGACGCGCGCACCGCAGCCGCCCTGGACGTGGCTCGACCGGCTCGCCGTCGGCGCCGGGGCCGTGCTCGCGATCGCCGGTGTGCTGTGGCTGTAGCCGTCTCCGATCGGCGAGCCGTCGCCGGCCGGGTGCTCGGGCGGGTCGAGCACGTGACGTACTCGTACGCGGGAGCTGGCCCGCCCGCGCTCGACGACGTCTCGCTCGAGATCTCGACCGGGGAGCGAATCGCCGTGCTCGGCCCGTCGGGATCGGGGAAGTCGACGCTGCTCCGCGCGCTCGCCGGGCTCGTCCCGCACTTCCACGGCGGTCGCTTCGCCGGGAGCGTGCTCGTCGACGGCCGCGATACGCGGGTCGTGCGCCCGGCGGAGCTGGCGGGCGCGGTGGCCTCCGTGTTCCAGGATCCGGAGGACCAGGTCGTCATGACCCGGGTCGCGAACGAGGTCGCCTTCGGGCTCGAGAACGTCGGAGCGGAGCCGAGCCGGATCTGGGCGCGAACCGCGGCGGCGCTCGACCGGGTGGGCGCGGGGCACTTGGCCGACCGCCGGCTCGACGAGCTCTCGGGGGGAGAGCTGCAGCGCGTCTGCCTCGCATCGGCGCTCGTGCTCGAGCCGGAGCTCCTGCTCCTCGACGAGCCGACGTCGCAGCTCGATCCCGAGGGGGCCGCATCGTTCCTCGACCTCGTCGCGAGCCTGGACGTGACGGTCGTCCTCTCGGAGCAGCGGATCGGCCGGGCGCTCGGGCTCGCCGAACGGATCGTGTTCGTCGACGAGGGGCGCATCGTGCTCGATGCACCGCGCGAGGACGCGGAAGCGTGGCTGGCGGCGACGCGGCCCGCGTACGTGGAGCGACCCGCCCGACGCCCGGCCCATGAGCACGCGCGCGCCGGCGGGGAACGCGTGCTCGACCTGCACGGCGTGAGCTTCTCGTATCGCGCGGGCTTGCCCGTTCTCGACGACGTCCACCTCGAGCTTCGCGCCGGCGAGGTCGTCGTGCTCGGAGGGCCGAACGGCACGGGCAAGTCGACGCTCGCGCGGATCGCCGCAGGGCTGCTCGAGCCCGTCGTGGGCAGCGTCGAGCGGCGTGTGCGGGCGGCGTACCTCACGCAGGACCCCGGCCGCTACCTCGTCAAGGAGTCCGCGCTCGACGAAGTCGCGTTCGGCGTCGGCGGCGATCGGGCGCGTGCGCGGGCCGCGCTCGCGCGGTTCGGGCTCAGCGCGCTCGGAGAGCGGCACCCGCGCGACCTCTCGAGCGGCGAGCGCGAGCGCCTCGGCCTGGCCGCCGTCTCGGTCGTCGAGCCTGGCCTGCTCGTCCTCGACGAGCCGACTCGCGGCATCGACCCGGAGAGGAAGGTGGAGCTGAGTGCGTGGATCGACGAGCTGGCCGCCGGTGGCGTCGCCGTTCTCGTCGTCACGCACGACGAGTCGTTCCCGGCGCATCGCGGGCTGCGCCTGACGCGGGGGAGGGGCCTCCATGCCGTCTAGGTGGGTGCTCGCCGGGAGCGGGCTCGCGCTGGCGGCTGCGGCCTGGGCCGCCCTCGATCCGGCGCGCGGGCGCGTCGCCGTGCTCCTCGCGGCGGCCGCGATCGTCGGCGCCGGGTTCGCCTGGCTCGAGGCGGGGTCGTCGTCGACGCGCGACGTCGCGCTCGTCGCCACGCTCGCCGGGATCGCCGCGGCGGGGCGGGTGCTCTTCGCCCCGATTCCCGACGTGCAGCCCGTGACCGTGATCGTCGTCGCCTCCGGAGCAGCGCTCGGGCCGCGCCGCGGCTTCGCGGTCGGCGCGCTCGCAGCGTTCGCCTCCAACGTCTTCCTGGGGCAAGGCCCGTACACGCCGTGGCAGATGCTCGCGTGGGGCGGCTGCGGCGTCGTCGCCGGCCTCCTGGCGCCGCTCGTCCGCCGGCGCGTCGCGTTCGCCGCGCTCTGCTTCGCGCTCGGCTATGCCTACGGCACGCTCCTCGACCTCTGGCAGTGGTACGCGTTCATGCCGCACACCTGGGCCGCGCTGACCGTGACGCTCGGCGCCGGGTTCGCGTTCAACACCGCCCACGCGCTCGGCAACGTCGTGCTCGCGCTGGTCGCCGGCCCCGAGCTCCGCCGCATCCTCGAACGGCACGAGCGACGGGCACGGACGGAGGTGGTCTGGGCGTGAAGCTCCTCGCCGTGCTCGCGGCCGCGCTCGCTCTCGGCGGCTCGACTAGGCCCGTCTCGGGTGTCGGGTTCCTCGAACAGCGCCAGGCCGTGGACGGCGGGATCGGCGAGCGCGGCTCGCCCGCGGACGCGACCTCGACGGCCTGGGGCGCGCTGGCGCTCGTCGCAGGAGGCGGATCGCCGGACGCCCGCGCGAGAGCGCTCGACTACCTCCGTGCGCACGAGGGAGACGTCCGCACCGACGCCGATGCGGCGCTGCAGGTGCTCGCCCGCGAGGCACTCGGAGATCGGCCCGACGCGCTGCTGGTACGCCTTCGCGCCTACCGGCCGGGAACGCTCGTGAATGCCACCGCCTGGACCGTGATCGCGCTCCGGCAGGCGGGCGAGCGCGTTCCGCTCGTGCTCGTCGCCGAGCTCCGCGCCCGGCAGCAGCGCTCGGGCGGGTGGTCGTGGACACGGCGGGGTGCGCCCGACTCGAACGACACCGCCGCCGTCGTCGAAGCGCTCCGCGCTACCGGGGTGAAGGGCACGCCGATCACGCGCGCTCTCGCATTCCTGGCCCGCTGTCGGAACCGGGACGGCGGCTACGGGCTCCTGCCGGGCCGCGCGTCGGACGCGCAGTCGACCGCGTGGGCGATCCAAGCCCTGCTCGCCGCGGGCACGAAGCCGTCGAGCGCAGCCTTCCGCTTCCTCGCCCGACTCCGCCGTCCCGATGGGAGCTACCGCTTCTCGAAGCCGTACGCGACGACCCCGGTGTGGGTGACGTCGCAGGTCGTGCCCGCGCTCGCGCGCAAGCCGTTTCCGCTCGTCGGCGGCTGAAGTGACGCCTCTTGTTTGGGATGGATAGCGGCCCAAGCACTGCCCGTTGAGGCAACGGCAGCGCCGGGCGGCTGCTTCGCTGAAGATGAGGGGCGTGCGAAGAAGAGCTCTTGCCCTCGCAGTTGCGACCGCTGGTTGCGCCGCCTCGATGGGCTTGGCAGCTGGGGCGAGTCGCGGGGACTCCCGGATTCCGTGTGACCTGACGTTGAAGTTCGGCGCTCGCTCGGAAGCGCTCGGTCACGTCAGTCTCGCGGTGGTTAACAGCGACAACGTGACCCGCACTGCCTGTCGAGTCTCCGGGTTTCCGGACGTCGAGCTGATCGGGCCGGTCGATCCGATGTTCGGCTCGATCTACTTCGTGCCCGATCAGGCTGGACGCTCGGAGAGTGTGACGCTACGGCCGGGTCAGCGCGCCCACGCCGTGCTGACGTGGCTCCATGCGTCGAGTCGAAGCGATCCCTGGGTACCTGGCTACGTTCGCGTGGTCGTTCGGACGAACAGGGGTTTGAGCTTCGCTATGGCGCTGCCCTGGCGGTTCGGGTCGGTGCTGCGGCAGGATGCGGCGACACATCCGGGGACGTACATCGGCCCGATTCGCCGCGGCGCACGCTAATTCCGCTCAGACTCTGAGCGACGGCTGCCCGGCGGCCAATTGGTCGAGCAGGCGGATCTGCTTTCCTTCGGTTCCCGAGTGGCAGGGTCGACGCCACGTCTGCGGCAGGCCAACCGAGAGGAGAGAAGATGCGCACGTTCGTCGCCGTCGCCGCAGCCCTGGCTGCGATCGCCTTGCCCGCGGCCGCGCTCGCGGTCGGGCCTGCGAAGGTCTTCTTCGAGGACACCGTCCCCTCGGGGAGCTCGTCCTCGGTCACGATCGTCACGCACCGCGCTGCCTCGTTCAAGGTTCTCCTGCGCGTTCCGACGGCCGGAAAGGCGAAGCTCTCCCTGCTCGGGAAGAAGGCACCCAAGGGCGGGCCGCTGATCCAGACGAGCAACACCTCGCCGAACAAGGGCGCATGCAGCGGCGCGGCCGGCTCCTTCTACTGCAAGGGCTCGTACGAGCCGCTGCCGAAGGGGACGTACACGTGGCGCATCGCGTGGGCGGGCAAGCCGAAGGCGCCCGCGCACGTCGAGCTGACCGTGCGCTGGTAGGCGCCGGGCTCGCCGAAATCGGCCGCCGGTAGCATCGGCCGGTGGCCGTCGCGACTCCCGAGAGCTATCTCGCCGACCTCAACGAGGCGCAACGCGAGGCCGTCCTCGCCACCGAAGGCCCGTTGCTCGTCGTCGCCGGCGCGGGCTCGGGGAAGACGCGCGTGCTCACCTACCGCGTGGCGCACCTGATCCACACCTGCGGCGTGAAGCCGAACGAGATCCTCGCGATCACGTTCACGAACAAGGCGGCGGGGGAGATGCGCGAGCGCCTCGAGCGCATGCTCGGCGGCACGGCGCGCGCGATCTGGATCCTCACCTTCCACGCCGCCTGCGGGCGCATCCTCAGGCGCGAGGCCGAGCGGCTCGGGTACCGCTCGACCTTCTCCATCTACGACGACCAGGATCAGGTCCGCCTGGTGAAGGCGTGCCTCGAGGAGCTCGGGAAGGATCCGAAGCGCTTCTCGCCGCGCGGGATCCACGCGCAGATCTCGCGGATGAAGAACGAGCTCGTCCTCCCCGAGGAGGCGCTCGCGCGGGTGGCGTCCTTCTGGGACCAGACGGTCGCGGAGACGTACGAGCTCTACCAGCGCAGGCTCCACGCCTCGAACGCCGTCGACTTCGACGACCTACTGATGCTCACCGTCGAGGTGCTGCGCCGCTTCCCGGACGCGCTCGAGCGCTGGCGGAAGGCGTTCCGCTACGTGCTCGTCGACGAGTACCAGGACACGAACCACGCGCAGTACCGACTCCTCCGGCTCCTCGGCGGCGAGCACGGGAACGTCTGCGCGGTCGGCGACCAGGACCAGTCGATCTACGCCTTCCGGGGAGCCGACATCCGGAACATCGTCGAGTTCGAGAAGGACTTCCCGGGCACGCGGGTCGTCACCCTCGAGCAGAACTACCGCTCGACGAACAGCGTCCTCCGGGCGGCGAACGCCGTCATCGAGCAGAACACGGAGCGAAAGCCCAAGCGGCTCTTCTCCGACCTCGGCGAGGGCGACCCGGTGCGGGCGATCGAGGTCGAGGACGAGCACGCCGAGGCGCGCTTCGTCGCGGCCGAGATCGCGGCGCTCATCGACGGCGGGCTCTCGGCGAGCGAGATCGCGGTCTTCTACCGGATGAACGCGCAGTCGCGCGTGCTCGAGGACGTGCTCGTCCGCCAGGACGTGCCCTACCAGGTGATCGGCGGGCCACGCTTCTACGAGCGTGCGGAGATCCGCGACGCCACCGCGTACCTGGCAGTGCTCGTGAACCCGCAGGACGCGACCTCGCTCCTGCGGATCGCGAACCGCCCGCGACGCGGCATCGGCGACACCTCGATCGCGCGCCTCGTCACCCACGCCGAGGCCACCGGCCGGACGCTCTTCCAGGCGATGGCCGATCCGGAGGCGGCCGCGGTCTCGCCCGCGTCGTGCCGGGCGATCCGCGCGTTCCGCGCCACGATGGAGTCGCTCATGGCGCTGTCGCAGGAGCTGCACGTGGACGAGCTCCTCGAGCGCGTCCTCGAGAAGACCGGCACGACCGAGGCGCTCGAGGCGGAGCGGACGATCGAGGCGCGCGGACGGCTCGAGAACCTGCAGGAGCTCGTCGGCGTCGCGCGGGAGTACCGCCAGCAGGGCGAGGACGCGACCCTGGCCGGCTTCCTCCAGGACATCTCGCTCGTCTCCGACCAGGACACGATCTCGGACGACCGCGGGCTCGTCACGCTCATGACGCTCCACAACGCGAAGGGGCTCGAGTTCCGCGCGGTCTTCATCATCGGGATGGAGGAGGGCGTCTTCCCGCACGCCCGCTCGATCGAGGAGCAGGGGGTGGAGGAGGAGCGCCGCCTCTGCTACGTCGGCATGACCAGGGCCATGGAGCGGCTGACGCTGACGCACACGATGTCGCGCTCGCTCTTCGGGCGCCGCGAGTACAACCTCGCGTCGCGCTTCCTCGACGAGCTTCCTTCCGAGGTCGAGCGCGAGCGCCTGCGACCCTCCTCCTGGAGCGGCTACGGCTCCCCGACGAGCGCCGCGATCGAGCCGCGGCCCGGGATATCGCTCTCGACCGGCGACGCCGTCCGCCACGGATCGCTGGGCGAGGGGATCGTGACGGGTATCGAGCCCGGCGGCGTCGTCACGATACGGTTCGCGTCCGACGGGTCGGAGCGGAGGCTGATGGTCGAGTACGCGCCGTTGGAGAAGATCGCATGACGTTCAGGGTCGCGCCCTGCGCCGACCTGCAGGAGTTCGGGCAAGCGGTCTTCGCGATCGGGCAGTACTTCGGGCTCGATCCGACCGAGGAGCGGATGGAGCGCTTCTCCAAGAACCTTCCGATCGAGCGGATGCACGCCGCCTGGGAGGACGGCGGCATCGTCGGCGGGGCCGGAGCTTTCCCGTTCCGGCTCACGGTTCCCGGCGGCATCGTTCCGACCGCGGGCGTCACCGTCGTCGGGACCTACCCGACCCACCGGCGCCGTGGAGTCCTGCGCACCCTGATGCGCGCCCAGCTCGACGACGTCCACGAGCGCGGTGAGCCGCTCGCGCTCCTGTGGGCCTCCGAGGAGACGATCTACGGCCGTTTCGGCTACGGGATGGCATCGCTCGTCGGCGAGATGAACCTGCCCCGCGAGTACTCGGCCTTCGCGCGGGCGCTCGAGCGCGAGGCGACGCCTCGCTTCGTCGACGCCGCAGAGGCGCTCGAGCTGCTCCCGCGCTTCTACGACCGCGTCCGCAGGGCGACTCCGGGCATGCTCGCCCGCACGCGGGACTGGTGGGAGTACCGCATCCTCTTCGAGAGCCCGGGCGGGCCGTTCGAGGGGGGCACGGCGAAGCGGTTCGTGGTCCTCGAGCGCACAGGGCGGCTCGAGGGCTACGCGATCTACCGCCACAACCCGAAGTTCGGGGACGGCGCGCCCGACTCCGAGACGGTCGTCGTCGAGGCGCTGGCCGAGGACGGCCGCCCGACCGCGGAGATCTGGCGCTTCCTGTTCGACATCGACTGGTCGGCGCGCATCGTCGCGCGGCTGCTCCCGGTCGACCATCCGCTCTTCTTTCTGCTCGCGACGCCGCGCAGGATGCGCTTTCGCGTGGGCGATGGGCTCTGGGCGAGGCTCGTCGACGTCGGGGAGGCGCTCTCCGCGCGCAGCTATGCGGCCGACGGCGCGGTTCGCTTCGAGGTCCGCGACGAGTTCTGCCCGTGGAACGACGGCTGCTGGCGCCTCGCAGACGGCATTGCGAAGCGCACGAAGAGCGCAGGGCAACTCCGTCTCGACGTCGGCGCGCTCGCCGCCGCGTACCTCGGAGCGTTCAGCTTCTCCGAGCTCGCGCGTGCGGGCCGTGTCGAGGAGCTGACGAGGGGAGCTGCGGCGCGAGCGGACGCGATGTTCGCATCGCCGCGCGCTCCCTGGTGTCCCGAGATCTTCTGAGTCGCCTCAGGAGACTGCAGCGACGACGATCTCGGCCGCGCGCTCAATCCCGAGGACGTCGGTGTTCACGACGAGGTCGTACTGCGTGGGCGCCTCTGCCGAGATCCCGTAGAAGCGGCGGAGGTAGTCGGCGCGCGCGGCGTCGCCCTCCTTCACTGCCTTCTCCCCGGCCTTCGGCTCGAGCCCGCGCGCAGCGGAGAGCCGCTCCGCTCTCGTGTCGGGCGACGCGGTGACGAGGACACGGAGCACGTCGTCGCGCCCCGCGAGCGCGTGCGAGGCGGCGTGCGAGACGATGACGACGTCGCCGCGAGCGGCGGTCTCCTCGACCGCCTGCTGGATCAGGCCGCGGATCGCGTCGGGAGTCGTCTCCTCGTGCTGCGGCCAGGCGATGCCGCCGAGCCCGTAGCTCTCGACCGAGGCACCGCGGCCGATCTCCTGCAGCAACCGTGCGAGCGCGCGCTTGCGCTGCTCCTCGTCCGCGACGTCCTCGGCGGAGATCCCGCCCTTCGCGGCGGCGGCGGCCACGATCTCCTCGTCGACGTAGGCGAACCCCAGCCGCTCGGAGACGAGCCGGCCGACCTCGGCGCCGCCGGCTCCTTCGGGACGCGAGATGCACACCGCGCGACAGGGCACGCCGCGACGTTACGCCCGTTGCCACGGGGCCGTCAAGAAGCGCTCGGGGATAGCGACCGTCCTTACACACGTCGTCGGAGCGGTCTGTAGGGTTCCGGCCCGTGAGCGACGTCGCTTCGGCGGGCGGCGAGCGGTGGACGCGGCGGAGATTCCTCTCTGCCACCGGGCTCGCGCTCCTCGCCGCCTCGAGCCCGCTCGCACCGACCGCGCGCGCTGGACGGCGACTGCTCGTGGCGGACGACGCCGCCGCTCCGAACGTGCAGACGTTCCTGTCGCGCCCGGACCTCACCCCGCTCACGGTGACGGTGAACACGCCGGCCATGTCGACGTCGCCGGGATACGTCTTCGCCGCGCCCTTCACGGGCCCGGGGACGTACGGCCCGCTCATCCTCGACAACCGCGGCGAGCCGGTCTGGTTCAAGCCCATCGACCACCCGACGGCCATGAACTTCCGCGTCCAGCGCTACGGCGGCGAGGACGTGCTCACGTGGTGGGAAGGGAAGGTCGAGGGCGGCTACGGCGGCGGCACCGGGGTCGTCTTCGACGACACGTACCAGCGGGTCGCGCGGATCAAGGCCGGGAACGGGTACGACAGCGACCTGCACGAGTTCATCGTCACGTCGCGCGGAACCGCTCTCGTCGCGATCTACAACGATCGCCCGATCGACGCCTCGTCCATCGGCGGTCCCGTGGACGGGCACGTCGTCGAGGGTGTGATCCAGGAGATCGACATCCGCTCGCGCCGTGTCCTGTACGAGTGGCACAGCCTCGATCACGTCGGGCTCGACGAGTCGTTGCTCCCGTACGGAGACGAGACCGGGGCATTCGACTACTTCCACCTCAACTCGATTGCGGTCGACACGGACGGGCATCTCCTCGTGTCGGCGCGCCACGCGTCGACCGTCTACAAGCTCGACCGCCACTCCGGCGAGATCATCTGGCGCCTCGGCGGCAGGAAGAGCGACTTCGCGCTGGGGCCGGGCGCGACGTTCAACTTCCAGCACGATGCGCGGCGGCACGCGGACGGGACGATCACGCTGTTCGACAACGGGGCCTTCGCTCCGCCGGGACAGGGGGCGGTCGAGCCCTTCTCGCGTCCCATGCGCCTGCAGGTGGACACGACGGCGATGACGGCCACGCTGGCCGGGGTCTACGAGCCCGCGAGCCCGCGGCTCGCGATCGCGATGGGGGATCTACAGCAACTGCCGAACGGCGGCGCCTTCGTCGGCTGGGGAACCGCGGGCTCGTTCACCGAGTTCGCGGCCGACGGCAGCGTCGTCTTCGATGCCGACTTCGCCCCCGAGGGCCTGAGCTACCGCGCCTTCCGCTATCCGTGGGTGGGCCGCCCGACGCCGCCGCCAGACGTCGTCTCGCAGCGCACGCCGGCCGGGAAGACGACGATCCACGTGAGCTGGAACGGCGCGACGGAGGTCGCGCGCTGGCGGGTGACCGCGGGCCCGCGCTCCGACCGGCTCGAGCCGGTGCGGACGGTGCCGCGGACCGGCTTCGAGACGTCGTTCACCGTCCCGCGACTGACCGGGGTCGTGGCCGTCACAGCTCTCGACCGCCACGGACGCGCCCTCGCGACCTCGGAGCCGGCGCGCGCGTAGCCGCGGCGGGGCCGGCTCTCCTCAGGGGCCTGCGTCGAGGCCGAGGAGCCGCACCGCGTTCCCCTTCAGGATCAGCGGCCGCACCTCGTCCTTGAACGGGGCGTCCGCGAAGTCGGCGAGCCAGCGGTCGGGGGTGATGAGCGGGAAGTCGGACCCGAAGAGCACGCGGTCCTTGAGCTGCGAGCTCGCGTAGCGGACGAGCTGCGGCGGGAAGTACTTCGGCGACCAGCCGGAGAGGTCGATCCAGACGTTCGACTTGTGGAGGCACACCGAGATCGCCTCGTCCTGCCACGGAAAGGACGGGTGGGCGAGCACGATCTGGAGCTCCGGCAGGTCGGCCGCGACGTCGTCGAGGCACATCGGGTTCGAGAACTTCAGGCGGTGGCCGCCGCCTCCGGGAAGGCCCGTGCCGATGCCGCTGTGGCCGGTGTGGAAGAGCGCGGGGAGGCCCGCTTCGGCGATGACCTCGTACAGCGGGTACGCGCTCCGCTCGTTCGGGAAGAACCCCTGCAGGTTGGGGTGGAACTTGAAGCCCTTCACGCCGTGCCCGTCGATCAGGGCGCGGGCGCGAGCCACCGCGTCCGGGCGGGCCGGGTCGACGCTCGCGAACGGGATGAGGACGTCCGGGTTCGCGGCGGCGGCGTCCGCGATCTCCTCGTTCGGGATCGGCGGGATGCCGCTTCTCGCTTCCCAGTCGACCGTGAAGACGACCGCGGCCATGCTCCGCTCGCGGTAGTAGGCCGCCACCTCGTCCACCGTCGGCAGCAGGCCATCCGCTCCGAAGTAGCGCTCGGCCGCGGCACGGAGCTCGGGTGGCATGGGATCGTGGCCGTCCCGCGCACGCTCCGTGTGCACGTGCACGTCGATCGCGGTGACCGCACGGGGATCGAGCGCGTTCGTCACCACGCGATCATCCCAGGTCCGGCCCCTGCGCCGACCGCGCTTGCGGAGAGGCCTCCGACCGTGAAAGATTGAGGCTCGTCAGGGCTCTCGTCGGCTCGTGCACCGTCGAGACGCCACGGCGCATACACCTGCTCAGCGATCGACAGTTCGAGGAAGGGAGGAAGGATGAAGCTTCGGAGGGCAGCCATCGCGCTCGCACTCCCCGTTGCACTCCTTGCGACGGCCGCAATCGCCACCGGTGCCGGCACGGGCTCGCAGGCGGCCCCGATCGGGTCCGGTAAGCAGACCGCAACGCACAGCGTGTGCGGGCTCGGGACGGGCAAGGCGGCGAAGGGCTCGACGATCAAGATCGGAGCCATCGCCACCAAGCAGCCGGGCACGGACTTCACGGACATCCCGAACATGGCGAAGGCGTACTTCGACTGCGTCAACGCAAACGGCGGCATCTACGGCCACCGCATCCAGTACATCATCCAGACGGAGCAGACCGATCCCGGTCAGAACGCCGCGCTCGTCAAGAAGCTCGTCGAGTCGAACAAGGTCGTCGGCATGGTCGGCAACACGAGCATCATCGAGTGCGCCATCAACCACAAGTACTACGAGGCGAAGGGCATCTACATGATCGGCTCGGGGATCGCGCCCGAGTGCTATTCGACCTCGCACATCGCCGCGGTCAACATGGGCCCGCGCTACAGCTCGGACGGTGCGGTCCAGTACGCGATCCGCGCCGGCGTCAACAAGATCGTGTTCGACCAGTCGAACGTGCCGGGCACCGGCTACATCGTCGGCGGGCCGACCGCAGTCGCGAAGGCGGCGGGCGTCCCGCTCGTCGGTTTCACGGACAACGTGCCGATTCAGGACGCGAAGTCGGTCGCCCTGAAGCTCGTCCAGGCGGCGGGCAAGAACGGCGGCGTCGTTCTGAACTTCACGCCCGACCAGGCGCTCCTGATCCTGCAGGCGGCACAGCAGCAAGGGATCGTCGACAACGTCAAGGCGTGGGGCTGCTCGACGCCCTGCAACTCGGACTTCGTCGCGGCGGCGCTCGGGTCGTCCTGGGACGGGAAGTTCGGCGTCAACGCGGAGCTGAACCTGCCGTCGGCGCCCGGCCCCGACAGCAAGCTCTACCGGCAGCTCGTGCCGAAGGCGAAGCTCGCCTTCGGCCTCGGCAGCTTCAGTCAAATGGGCTTCGTCGAGGCGAGGATCGCCACCGCGGCGCTCCTCAACATGAAGGCGCCGTACACGCTCAAGCGCGTGAACCAGGCGTTCCTGGGGGTGAAGAACTTCCACACGGACATCCTCTGCGGCCCGTGGTACTTCGGGAAGGCTCCGGCCCACATCCCGAACAACATGGACCGGACGGTCACCCCGAAGAACGGGAAGATGGTCGTGAAGGAAGGCTGCTTCAAGATCTCCGCCGCAGATCCGGACATCGCCAAGGTCCGCGTGCTGCAGGCGAAGGACAAGCAGCTCACCACCGGCAAGTCCTACCCGCTCCAGGGCCCGAAGAAGTAGGCACGGAGCGAGGAGCTGAACGAGTCCACGGACAGGGTGCCCGAAGAGCCGCATGTTCCCGACGCTCGAGGAGTTCAAGCCGTTCGTCATCACGGGCCTGGCCCTCGGCGGCGTCTACGCCCTCTCGGGCGTCGGGATCGTCGTCCTCTACCGGACGACGGGGGTCCTGAACCTCGCATTCGGGGCCATCGGCGCGATGGGCGCCCTGATCTCGTGGACGCTGATCAACCACACATCGACCCCTCACTGGGTCGCGTACCTCGCCTGCATCGCGTTCGGGGGGCTCGTGACGTTCGCCTACGGCGTGCTGCTCGGGCCCCCGCTCGCGCGGCGTGACCCGCTGGTCAAGGCGGTCGGCACGGTGGGCCTGGCGCTCATCCTGCTCGGCCTCATGTCGTACTTCTGGCCGCCCAAGAGCCGCTCGATGTTCCTGCCGACGAGCAACTGGCGCTACCACCTCGGCTTCGCCGGCATCGACATCACCTGGACGGAGATCATCGGTCTCGCCTTCGGCGTGATCGTGACCGTCCTCGTGAGTGCGTTCCTCCGGTACACGAGGCTCGGGACGGCGATGCGGGCGATGGCCGACGATCGCGAGATCACCTCGACGCTCGGCGTCCCCGTGCGCCGGGTCGAGGCGGTCGCCTGGTTCGGCTCCGGCCTGCTCGCCGGAGGCGCGGGCCTGTTGCTCTCGGATCTCGTCGGCCTCGACGCCGTCGGCCTGACGTTCCTCGTCATCTCGTCGCTCGCGGCAGCGCTGATCGCGCGGTTGCAGTCGCTCGTCGTGACCCTGCTGGCAGGCATCGTCGTCGGCCTCTGCACGGCGCTCCTGACGCCGGTCCTCTTCTGGCCGAACTCCACGTATTCGCTGTCGAACTACCGCTACGGTGCGCCGTTCGTGCTCGCGATCGTCGCGCTGCTGATCCTCGCGCGCAAGCGCGTGGTGTCGATCTCGCAAGCGGAGGGCTAACCGAAGTGCTGCCGGAGCTCGGCGTCGGGCGGTCGACCATCGTCCGGGCACTCGTCATCGGAGCCGTGCTCGTGTTCGTCCTCTTCGCGCTGCCGCCGCTCCTGAGCGTCTACTGGATCAAGGTGATGACCGCCGCTGCGATCTTCTCGATCGTCGCGCTCGGCCTCAACCTCCTCTTCGGGCGGGTGGGGCTCGTCTCGCTCGGGCAGATCGGGCTCCTCGTGGTCGGGAGCTGGATCGCTGCGCGCCTCTTGTTCCTCACCTCGCTCCCGTTTCCGATCGTCCTGCTGCTGGCGGGGCTGCTGACGGGGGCGATCGGCACGCTCCTGGGCTTGCCGGCCCTGCGGTTGAGCGGTCTCCACCTCGCGCTGATCACGCTGATGTTCGCCGGGCTCGTGACGATCGTCATGCCGAGCATCGAGTTCCCGAACGGCGGAGGCGGCGTCCTCGGCCACACCGAGTCGTCGCTCGGGAGCCTGGCGGTGCGGCGGCCGAGCGTCGCCATTAACGACGACGCGTTCTACCGCTACGCGGTGATCGTCGCGGCGGTCATGTTCCTCGTGGCGCTCGCGCACGTCGCCTCGAAGGCCGGCCGCGCGTGGGCTGCGATCCGCCAGAGCGAGCCCGCCGCGATCGCCGCCGGCGTCAACATCACGCTCTACAAGCTGTGGGCGTTCGCCCTCGCCTCGTTCATGACCGGGATCGCGGGGGGGCTGCTCGCGAGCGACGTCGGGAGGCTGTACAGCATCCAGTTCCGGACGATCGACTCGGTCACGCTGCTCGCCGTGGTCCTCATGGGCGGGATCTTCAGCCTGTGGGGCGCGGTCGTCGCGGGAATCCTCCAGCAACTCCTGCCGGCGCTCCTGAACGACTGGTTCGGCTTCTTCCAGCGGAACCCCGACTTCGTGCTCGTGCTCTTCGGGATCGGGATCCTGCAGGTGCTCGTCACGGCGCCCGAAGGACTGGTGACGCAGGTTCCGAGGGACCTGAGGAGCCTCGGTCGGCTCTTCACGCGCCTCGGGGGCAAGCTCTTCGGCCGCGGCCGCGGCGCGGCCGCGACGGCGACGACGCCGATCGCGGGAGCCCGAGCACGGGATGATCGAGGTCGAGAAGCTCACCGTGCGCTTCGGCGGCGTCACGCCGCTCGACGACATGACGGTTGCCTTCCCGGCCGGGACGTGCGGGCTCATCGGCCCGAACGGGGCCGGGAAGACGACGTTCTTCAACGTGTTGAGCGGGTTCGTCAAACCACGCGCCGGCGGAGTGCGCGTCTTCGGAGAGGACCTCCTGCGCATGACGGACTACAAGCGAGCACGGTGGGGGCTCAGGCGGACCTTCCAGCAGGAGCAGGTGATCCAGCGCCTCTCCGTGTTCGAGAACGTCGCCATGATCCACGAGCACACCGGCGGCAAACGCGCGTCGCGCAAGGACGCCGTCGCGGAGGCGCTCGCGTTCGTCGGGCTAGAGCCCGACCTCTCGGCGCAGAAGGTCGGCGGACTCGGGGTCGGGCTGCGCCGGCTCGTCGAGCTCGCGCGGGCGGTCGTCGGTAGCCCGCGCGTCGTGCTCCTGGACGAGCCGGCGGCCGGTCTTCCCGACGAGCTGACCGCCCACATCGGCGAGGTCATCAAGGCGATCCCGGAGCGCCTCGGCGCGCTCGTCGTTCTCGTCGACCACGACATGAGCCTCGTGTCCAAGTGCTGCGAGACGACCGCGGTACTCGACTTCGGGAGGCTGATCGCGTCCGGGCCGACGAGCGAAGTGCTGCGGAACGAGCACGTGGTCAGGGCGTACCTGGGCACGGAGGACGAGTTGTGAGCGCCGCGACGACCGCCGACCGGGATGGACGGACGTTGCGGCTCGAGGCGCTTTCGGTACCGCGCGGCGGCCGGATCGTCGTCCGTGACGTCTCCTTCGAGATCCCCCCCGGCGAGGTGACGACGCTGCTCGGCGCGAACGGCGCGGGCAAGTCGAGCCTCGTGCTGGCGGTGGGCGGGGTGCTCCGGCCGAGCTCGGGGCGCGTGCTCCTCGGCGATCGCGACCTCACGCGCAAGTCCCCGGAATCGATCCGCGCCGCCGGGATCGCGGTCGTCCCCGAGGGCAGGCGCCTCCTGCCGACGCTCACGATCGAGGACAACCTGCACGTCGCGACCTACGCCCTGCCGCGCGAGGAGCGGAAGGACGGGATCGACTACGCCTTGAGCCTCTTCCCGGAGCTCGAGAAGCGCTGGCAGACGCAGGGCCGCCTGCTCTCGGGCGGGGAGCAGCAGATGCTCGTGCTCGCGCAGGCGCTCGTCTCCCGCCCGAGCGTCCTCCTCGTGGACGAGCTCTCGCTCGGCCTCGCCCCGGTCGTCGTCAAGCGTCTCGTCCCGACGATCGAGTCGGTCGCGGCGTCGGGCGCGGGCGTGCTCCTGATCGAGCAGTTCGCGCATCTCGCGCTCTCGCTCGCGAACACGGCGTATGTCCTCGAGGGCGGACGCATCCGGTACGCGGGCACCGCCGAGGAGCTCAGGACACGCCCGGACGTCCTCCGCTCCGCGTACCTCACGGGCGAGCGAACCAGCGCGGACGCCGGGTCCGACGGCGGCTGAGCGCGAGCCGTGCGCGCAGCCGTCACCGAGGGCAAGGGCGCGATGAGAATCGCCGACGTTCCCGAGCCGGGGGAGCCGGGCGCGGCGGAGGTCGTCGTCAGGCCCGAGGCCGTCGGGCTGTGTGGATCGGACTTCCACTACTTCCTCGGCGATATCGGCGCGGTCTCCGAGTCCGAGCTCTACCCTCGCGTCCAGGGCCACGAGGCGGCAGGTGTGATCGAGGCGATCGGGCCGGATGCCCCCGCCGGACTCAGGATCGGCGAGCGGGTCGCGATCTGGCCGCTCGCCGCCTGCGGTCACTGCTACCCGTGCCGCATCGGACGGCCGAACGTCTGCGCGAACATCAGCCTGGTCGGGGTCCACCGGGACGGCGCGCTGCAGGAGCGCCTCCGGCTTCCCGCGGCGCAGGTGTTCCCGGTCGGTGACCAGGATCCGGCGGTCGCCGCCTTGATCGAACCGGTCTCGATCGCGGTCCGTGCCGTTGTCCGCGGTCGTGTCTCGGCGGGGGAGAAGGTCGTCGTCTTCGGCGCCGGCCCGATCGGGCAGGCGCTCGCGGTCGCTTCGATCGACAGGGGCGCGTCGGTGCTTCTCGTCGACCCGCTTCCGAGCCGCCTCGAGGGGGGGCGCCGACTGGGCGCCGAGTTCCTCGAGCTCGACGAGGGCGAGGACCCGGTCGCTGCCGCAGGCGAGTGGGCCGGGCCGGACGGGCCCGAGGTCGTCTTCGAGGCGACCGGAGTCGCGGCCGTTGCCCGCTCGGCCGTCGAGCTCGTCTCGCCGGCGGGGCGCGTTGTCGTCGTCGGGCTCTCGAGCCAGGACGCTCCGCTCCGCGTCGGCGACCTCGCGTTCAAGGAGATCGACGTCCTCGGCGTCAGCTGCTGCAACGCGGACGAGTTCGGCGAGGCGGTCTCGCTCGTAGCGCGGCGGCGCGACGCGCTCGAGGGCCTCGTCACGCACCAGTTCCCGCTCGACGATGCCCCGGCTGCGATCGCCTACGCGATCGAGCATCCCGCGGAGGTCATGAAGGCCGTCGTCCGGCTCGATTGACGAGCGGGATGGCCCTCTTCTAGAGTCGCCGGGTGGCGCGCCCTGCGCTAAAGACTCTCGACGCACGGCGTGCCGAGAGCGCGGAGACGCTGTGCGAGCTGATCGTGCCCGGATCGAGCGCGGTGGGGCCGGTCGTCTATGTCGACGCGCTGCTCGCGGGGATGCCGCCGGACCTGCGGGCGGGCGCTCTCGCCGCGATCGACGCACTCGCGGCCGCTGCCGAGGAGGGTACGAACGCGCTCGCCGAGCACGAGCGGACACCCGAGTTCGCGTTCGTCCGCGCGCTCGCGATCGAGGCGTTCTACAGCGACTTCGTCGCGCCCGGGAAGGACGCTCCCGGCGCGTGGTCCGAGATCGACTTCAACTCGCCGCTCGCTACCCGCCTGCACAAGGACTGGTCGTATCTCGGGATCGGGGCCGCGTGAACACTCGCCTTCGGCTCGCGTTCGTGGGGGCAACCAGGTTTCCCCCACGAACCCCCTTCCTCTCGAGAGCCTGGGGAACCTCCCGGTTCCCCACACCCCTCCCCTTTCACGCGTCAGCGGCCGCCGCGTGAAGGACGCGTTCGAGGTCGTCGTGGTCGGCTCGGGCGCCGGCGGAGGCGTCGTCGCGGGCGAGCTCGCTCAGCGCGGGCGCGAGGTGCTCCTGCTCGAGATCGGCCCGCACCGGACGGCCGCGGACTTCACACGCTGGGAGGCGAAGGCGACCAACGACCTGTTCTGGCCGCTGCGGCTCGCGCCGCTCCCGAACGGGGAGGCCGTCGCCTTCCTCGCGGGGCGCTGCGTCGGCGGCACGACGACGATCAACACCAAGGTCGCCCTCCGCGCGCACGAGCGCGACGTCGCGAAGTGGCATCCCGCGACCGGGCTCACGAACGAGCGCGGCGAGGCCTTCGCCGTCTCCGACCTCGACCCGTACTACGAGCGCGTCGAGCGCTACCTCGGAGTCCGCGAGCGGACCGACTGGCGGAAGAGCGTGCTCACCGTCGAGCGCGGGTTCCGCGTCGTCGGGGCCGAGCTCGAACCGGTCCGCTCGTACACCGACGTGAACTGCACGAGCTGCGGCTCGTGCCTCCAGGGGTGCGCGACGAACGCGGGCAAGTCGACGCTGAACACGTACATCCACGACGCGTGGGCGCGCGGCCTGCTCGAGCTGCGCGCGGAGGCCGCGGTCGAGCGGGTGCTGATCGAGGACACCGCCGACGGCCCCTGCGCGACCGGCGTCGAATACGTTGACGCCGCCGGCGATCGTCACACGGTGAACGCGGACGCCGTCGTCGTCTCGGCGGGCACGCTGAACACGCCGCAGCTTCTCGTCCGCTCGGGCGTGGGCGACGGGACGACGCCGATCGGGAAGCATCTGGGGATCCATCCGATTCGCCTCGTCTACGGGCTCTTCGACGAGCCGCAGGACGCGCACATGGTCTACCCGATCACCGCCCACTGCATGGACCACCAGCTCGACGAGGACGGCGGCTTCGTGATCGAGGCGACGACGATCCAGGACCCGATCGCCTTCGCGACGACGCTCTGCGACGAGCGGGGACCGCTCTGGGGCGAGCGGCTGGTCGAGGCGGTCAGGGGCTTCCGTCGCTGGATCGGCCTCCTGGCGCTTGCGAACGACGACAACAACTCCGCGGTCGTCGTCGACGAGTCCGGCGCCGAGCGCTTCGACGTCGAGCT
Organism: uncultured Actinomycetes bacterium; assembly: GCA_963708265.1. Classification (GTDB taxonomy): domain Bacteria; phylum Actinomycetota; class Thermoleophilia; order Gaiellales; family Gaiellaceae; genus GMQP-bins7. The sequence continues at coordinate 380,633 of CAVPSC010000004.1, forward strand.
CCGTCCGAACGAGCTTGAGCGACTGGATGCCGCGCTCCGCTTCAGCCGCGAGGTGCTCGAAGCGGCGGGTGCGACCCAGGTCTGCTGGACCGGGATCGCCTCGACGCACGTGCAGGGAACGTGCCGGATGGGCGACGACCCCGCGCGCTCGGTCGTGGATCGGAACGGCGAGTCGCACGACGTGAAGCGGCTCTTCGTCGGCGATGGCTCGCTCGTCCCGCGGACGCTCTCGGTGAACCCGTCCCTGACCATCATGGCGCTCGCGACCAGGCTGGCCGACCATCTCGACGCCGACGCGAACGGCTACCTGCGCGCCACGACCGCGGCCGCCGCATGAGAGCCGCCCTCCTCGCCGAATACCACCGACCCCTCGAGCTCGTGGAGCGGCCCGAGCCCGAGCCGGCGAGGCCGCGTGACGTGGTCGTGCGGGTCGGGGGTGCCGGCGTCTGCGCCACCGATCTCCACGCGATCGACGGGCTGATGGAGCCGGCGGGCCTGCGGCCGCCGCTCGTGCTCGGACACGAGAGCGCGGGGTGGGTGCACGCGGTCGGGGACGACGTCACGGCGGTCGCGGTCGGAGACGCCGTGCTCGTCTTCCCGCCCGTCAGCTGCGGACTCTGCGTTCCGTGCCGTCGCGGCCACGACATGCACTGCACTCGCCACGAGTTCACCGGTCTCACCCGGGACGGCGGCTTCGCCGACTTCGTCCTCGTGGACGAGCGCTCGCTCGTTCCGATCCCTTCGGGCATCGACCCCGTGGACGTCGCGCCCTACGCCGACGCGGGGCTCACGGCGATGCACGCGGTCAAGAAGCTCGTCCCCCGTCTCGGCCCCGGTACGACCGCGGTCGTGATCGGCGTCGGCGGCGTCGGGCACATCGCACTCCAGCTGGTGAAGGCTCTCGGCGCCTCGGCGGTCGTCGGCATCGACACCGACGAACGGCGTCGGGCGCTCGCCCGGGAGCTCGGCGCGGACGAGGTCGTCGGCGACCGGGAGGGCGTCGCGTCCGCCGTGCGGGAGCTCACGGGCGGCGTGGGGGCCGAGGTCGTGATCGACTTCGTGGGCTCCGATGGCACGCACGCGTCAGCCCTGGAGATGCTGGCGAGGGGAGGCTTGTATTCGGTCGTCGGCTTCGACGGCGTCCTCTCGGTGCCGTCCGTCGCGCTCGTCGGCGAGGACGTCTCCATCGAGGGCAATCTCGTCGGGAACTGGGTCGACCTGTGGGATGTCCTGCAGATGCACGGCCGAGGACAGATCACGCTACGGACGGAGACGAGCCGGCTCGACGACGTGAACGACGTCCTCGCGCGTCTGCGCGAGGGCGAGATCACGGGCAGGGCGGTGCTCGTGCCATGAGCACGAGCGTCCAGGAGCAGCTTTTCGACGTCCGCGGGCTGCGGGTCGTCGTCACGGGCGCCGCGAGCGGGCTCGGTCTCGCGATGGCCGAGGTGCTCGCCGACTGCGGAGCCCGCGTCACGCTCGCGGACGTCGACGCCGCGCGGCTCGAGGCGGAGACCACGTCGCTCGCGGAGCGGGGCGCGGCCGTCCGCTCCTTCGTCGTCGACGTGTCGGACGAGAGTCGCGTGCAGGCCCTCATGGACGACGTCGTCTCGGCCGACGGCGGGATCGACGTCGTCTTCGCGAACGCCGGCCTCGCGGCCGTGCCGGGGTTCGCCGTCGAGGGAGGTCAGGGTATCGCCGCCGTCGAGCTCTCCGACTGGAGCACCGTGCTCGGCGTCAACCTGAACGGCGTCCTCTTCACGATGAAGCACGCGGCCGCGGTGATGAAGCGGCAGCGCTCGGGCCGGATCGTCGTCACCTCCTCGAACGCGGGCCTCCGCCCCGAGCCCGAGGTCTGCTACGGCTACGTCGCGAGCAAGGCCGCGGTCCTGAACATCGTGCGCCAGGCTGCGCTCGAGCTCGCGTCCTACGGCGTGCTCGTGAACGCGATCTGCCCGGGGCCGTTCAAGGGCACCCGCATCGGCGGCGGTGTCACCGAGAGCCCGACGCCGGAGCTGGAGGGCATGTGGGCGAGGACCGTGCCGCTCGGGCGCATGGGCCGCCCGGAGGAGCTGAAGGGGCTCGTGCTCCTGCTCGCCTCGCCGGCGTCGAGCTTCATGACCGGCGCCGCGTACCTGATCGACGGCGGCACGCTCGTCCTCTCTGCCGGCCTCGAGGTCGCGGAGCCGGAGCCCGCCTCCAGCGCCTGACTTCTTTACTTGCGGCTATGCGCCGCGTCGTCGAGTTCGCCATGGGCGATTGAGAAACAGCCGGATCGCGCCGCCGGCCTTCTACGTCATACCGGTCCCCTGGCCGCCGTTGACCGTCAGCACCTGGCCCGTGACGAAGTTCGACCACGGCGAGCAGAGGAAGAAGATCGCGCCCGCAGCCTCCTCGGGCCGCGCTCCGCGCCCGAGCGGGATGACGAGCGGAACGCGCTCCCGCATCTGGCCTGGAATGCCCAGCGGGATCTCGAGGTCCCCGTGCGAGTAGGTCTCGTCGCTCTCGTCCGACGCCGCCGTCAGGCGCGTCTCCACGAAGCCGAACGCGACGGCGTTCACGTTCACCTTGAACGGCCCCCATTCACGGGCGAGCGTCTTCGTGATGCCGACGAGGGCAGCCTTCCCCGCCGCGTAGTTGACCTGCCCGACGTTGCCCTGGGTGCCGGAGATCGACGTCACGTTGACGACCTTGCGGAAGACCTCGTGCCCCTCCTCGAGCTCCTTCTTCGCCGGCTCGCGCAGGTGGGGAGCCGCCGCCCGCAGGACGCGGAAGGGGACGACCGTGTGGATCTCGAGCATCGCGCGGAACTGCTCGTCGGACATCTTGTGCGCCATCCCGTCCCAGGTGAAGCCCGCGTTGTTGACGACGATGTCGAGCCGGCCGAACTCCGAGACCGCCTTCTCGACGAGGGCCTCGCACACGCCTTCTTGCGCGAGGTCGCCGCCGAAGACCGCCGTCTCGCCCTCGATCTCCGCGGCCGTCTGCGCCGCGAGCTCCGCGTCGACGTCGTTCACGAGCACGCGCGCTCCGTGAGCGCACAGGAGCTCGGCGGTCGCCCGCCCGATCCCTCTCGCCGAGCCCGTCACGATCGCCGCCTTGCCGTCGAGGACCTTCATCTGCCGGTCACACCTCCGTGTCGCTCACGAGGACGCGTGGAACCCTATTCCGCGCGGGGTCGGGCGGCTGTGTGCACCCGCGCGCTGGTCGGATCCTCGAGTCTAGGATCGCGGCGATGAGCGCACGCGCCGAGCGGCCGCTGACCCAAGGCCAGGTGCTGTGGACGCCTCCTGCGGACGCGCGCACCCGGTTCCTGATCGGCCGTTACCTCGAGTGGCTCCGGAGCGAGCGCGGTCTAGACTTCCCGGGCTACGACGAGCTCTGGCAGTGGTCGGTCGCCGACCTCGAGGGATTCTGGGCGTCCGTGTGGGACTTCTTCGACGTCCGCGCGCACACGCCCTACGAGTGCGTGCTCGGCACGAGGGAGATGCCCGGGGCGGAGTGGTTCCCCGGTGCGCGGCTGAACTACGCCGAGCACATGCTCGGCCGCGACGAGGACGTCGACCGGGTCGCGGTCGTCGCCTACTCGCAGTCGCGAGCGAGGCAGGAGCTCACCTTCGGCGACCTCCGCGAGCAGGTCGCCCGGGCCCGCGCCGGCCTCGAGCGCCTCGGCGTCGGTCCCGGCGACCGCGTCGTCGCCTATCTGCCGAACATCCCCGAGACGCTCGTCGCCTTCCTCGCGAGCGCGAGCCTGGGCGCGATCTGGGCGACGTGCCCGCCGGAGTTCGGGGTGAGGAGCGTCCTGCACCGGCTCGGGCAGCTCGAGCCGAAGGTCCTGCTCGCGCTCGCCGGGTACCGCTACGGGGACAAGCACATCGACAGGCGCTCGCAGGTCGCGGAGATCCGTGCCGAGCTGCCGAGCCTCGCCGCAGTCGTCCACGTTCCCTATCCGGGCGGGGCGGAGGACACGCTCCCCGACACGGTCTCGTGGGAGGAGCTCCTCGCCGAGCCCGCCGAGCCCGCGTTCGATCCGCTCCCCTTCGCGCACCCGCTCTACGTGCTCTTCTCCTCGGGCACGACCGGTCTCCCCAAGGCGATCGTCCACTGCCACGGCGGCATCCTCCTCGAGCACCTGAAGAACCACGGCTTCAGCTGGGACCTCCAGCCGGGCGATCGTCTGCAGTGGTTCACGACGACCGCCTGGATGATGTGGAACGCGCTCGTCTCGGTGCTGCTCCACCGCGCGTCGATCGTGATGATCGACGGCAACCCCGCGTTCCCCGACCTCTCGTTCCAGTGGCGCGTGCTCGAGGAGACGAGGCCGACCTTCTTCGGGCTCAGCCCCGCGTTCACGATGGCGTGCCGCAAGGAGGGCCTCGAGCCCGGACGCCTCTTCGACCTCTCCTCGGTGCGCATGGTCTGTGAGGCAGGCTCGCCGCTGCCGCTCGAGGGGTACGAGTGGCTCTACGAGCAGTTCGGCCCGGAGGTCAACGTGAACGTCGGGAGCGGCGGAACGGACGTCTGCACCGGGCTCGTGCAGGGGGTCCCGCTGCTTCCCGTGTGGGCGGGGGAGATGTCGGCGCGCATGCCTGGAGTCGACGCGGCGGCGTACGGGCCTGACGCGCAGCCGGTCGTCGGCGAGCTCGGGGAGCTCGTGATCAGGCAGCCGATGCCGTCCATGCCGGTGGGCTTCTGGAACGACCCCGACGGCGCGCGCTACCGGGACGCCTACTTCGGGTTCTTCCCGGGCGTCTGGCGCTTCGGCGACTGGATCCTCATCACCGAGCGGGGGAGCGCGATCATCACCGGCCGCTCCGACGCGACGCTGAACCGCGGCGGCGTCAGGCTCGGGTCGAGTGAGATCTACTCGGTCGTCGAGGAGATCGACGAGGTGCTCGACAGCCTCGTCGTCCATCTCGAGGAGGAGGACGAGCTGCTCCTGTTCGTCGTGCTCCGCCCGCGTGTCTCACTCGACGACGCGCTCCGGGCGCGCATCGTCGCTGCTCTCCGCGACTCCCTCTCGCCGCGCCATGCGCCGGACACGATCGTCGCCGTGCCCGCGATCCCACGGACGCTGACCGGGAAGAAGCTCGAGGTCCCGGTCAAACGCATCCTCACCGGGGCGAGGGTGTCGGACGTGGCAGCGAGCGACGCGCTCGTCGAGCCGGGCTCGATCGAGCCGTTCGCCGAGTACGCGCGGGCTCGCGACGGGTCGAGCTGATGCCGTTGCACCGGCTCGACCACGCGCTCGTGCTCACCGACGACCTGGACGCGACGAGGGCGTTCTACTGCGAGGCGCTCGGCTTCGAAACAGGTGAGCGCCCGCCTCTCGCGTTCCCGGGCTACTGGCTCTACCTCGACGGCGTCGCCTGCCTGCACATCGCCGAGCGCGCAGCCTACGAGGCGCACGCTGCGGAGGTCGGGCTCCGCCGCGGCGACGGCCCGGTCGACCACCTGGCGTTCGGCGTCGAGGGCGGCGACGAGGCGCTCGTCGCGCAGCTCGAGGCCGCGGGAGTCGAGGCCGTGGCGAACGACGTTCCCGCTGCGGGCATCCGCCAGCTCTTCGTCGACGACCCGAACGGCGTCCGGATCGAGTTGAACGTCAGGTAGCGGCGACGCTCTCGGCGGCCAGCGGTGCCCTGCCGAGGATCATGTCCGCTGCCTTCTCGGCGATCATCATCGTCGCCGCGTTCGTGTTCGCCCGCGTGACGGTCGGCATCACCGAGGCGTCCACGACCCGAAGCCCCTCCACGCCGTGGACGCGGAGCTCGGGGTCGACGACCGCGCCCATCGCGCACGTCGACGTCGGGTGGTAGACGGTCTGGCTCGCCCGCTCGACCCAGGCCCAGATGTCCCGCTCGGAGTCGGAGGCGGGGACACTCAGCGGCTCGCGCGCGATCTTCCGCAGCGGTGCCTGGTCGGCGATCTCGAGCGCGATGCGCACGCCCTCGAGCATGCTCGCGCGGTCCTCCTCGGTCGTGAGGAAGTTGCAGAGGACCGTCGGCTTCGAGTCGGCCATCGGCGTGCGCAGCCCGACCTTGCCGCGCGACATCGGCTTGATGATCACCGGGCCGAACGCAAAGCCGTTGCCCGGCGGCGGCGTGAGGCCCTCGTCGAAGAAGGGCGCTGCCGCGAAGTGGAACTCGACGTCGGGTGCGGGCAGGCCGGCCCGAGTCGTGAAGAAGCCGCCCGCCTCCGGGTAGTTCGAGGTGAGCGGCCCGCGGCCCTCCGACTCGAGGAGCGCGAAGTTCTCGGGCGTGAAGATCCCGAAGAGCCCGGGCTCGTCGGTGAGGTAGTTGACGTTGACCATGCAGTGGTCCTGCAGGTTCTCTCCCACTGGGAGGTCCTGCCGCACCGCGATCCCGAAGAGCCCGAGGTCGAAGGCGGGGCCGATGCCGGAGAGCATGAGCAGGACGGGCGACTGGTAGGTGCCGCCCGAGACGATCACCTCGCGCTCGGCCGTCACCCTCTCGCGCCGGCCGTCCCGCACGAGCTCGACGCCGACCGCCCGCTCGCCGTCGAACACGATGCGCTCGACGAAGACGCCCGAGCGCACCGTCAGGTTCGGCCTCGACTCCGCGGGATGCAGGAACGCGTCCGCCGCGCTGCAGCGCAGGCCGCCGCGCTGCGTGAGCTGGAAGCGGGCGACTCCCTCCGGGCGGTCGACATTGAGGTCGTCGATCAGCTCGTAGCCCGCCTCCGCAGCGGCCTCGAGCTCGGCGTCGACGAACGGGTGCAGCGAGCGGCTGTCGGAGACCGAGAGCGGCCCCCCGACTCCGTGGAAATCGTTCTCGCCGCGCTCGTTGTCCTCGGAGCGCTTGAAGTACGGGAGCACCTCGTCGTACGACCAGCCCGTGCAGCCCGCCTCGGCCCAGCCGTCGAAGTCGGCGCGATGGCCGCGGAGGTAGATCATCGCGTTGATCGAGCTCGAGCCTCCGATCACGCGGCCGCGCGGCAGGTACAGGCGCCTGCCGCCGAGCCCCGGCTCCTCCTCGCCGTACAGGTCCCAGTCGAGGCTCGACTTGAACGCCAGCGGGAACATCGCGGGGACGCGCAACTCGGCCGCCGTGTCGGGGCCGCCGGCTTCGAGCAGCAGGACCTCGACGTCGGGGTCCTCGCTCAGGCGCCCCGCGAGAACGCACCCTGCCGTCCCGGCTCCGACGATCACGTAGTCAGCCACGATCCCGCTCCTCGTCTCGGTTGCGGCACCGATCGTAATGCGGGGTCCCCGCACGGTCTAGAGGCGCCGCTAGGCAGTTGGCAGGCGGCTCGCCGAGGCGTTAGGTTGTCCTGTCGTGGGGAGTGGCATGGACCTGCTCGGTCTCTACTGGACCACGTCGGGGCCGGTCGAGGTGCACTTCGGGCGGGAGTGGAGCCTCTTCGACCTCCGCGACCGCTGCGAGCATGCGGCCCGCGTGGGTTTCGCGGGGATCGGGCTCTGGCACGCCGACCTCGAGAGGGTGCTCGAGACGCGGACGCTCGCCGAGGTGCGGCAGCTCCTCGACGACAACGGGCTCCGCTACCTCGAGCTCGAGTTCCTCGGCGACTGGTTCCTCGACCCGGACGACGAGCGGCGGAAGGCCTCCGACGAGCGGCGCGCGTTCCTCTTCGAGGCCGCTTCCGAGCTCCCGGCGCACCACATCAAGGTCGGCAACATCGTCGGCACGGAGTGCGACCGACCCCGGATCGTCGAGCGCTACGCCGAGCTCTGCGCGGACGCCGCCCAGCACACGGACGCGAAGATCGTCTACGAGTTCATGCCGTACGACGTCAATGTGGGCGACCTCGAAACGGCGCTCGAGGTGGTCGAGGGAGCGGATGCGCCGAACGGCGGCCTCGCCTTCGACACCTGGCACCTCGGCAAGCTCAGGCTCGAGCCCGACGAGCTCCGGGCGGTGCCGCCTCGGTGGGTGTCCTGGGTCGAGCTCTGCGACGGGCCGTACGAGTACGCGGAGGACCGCCTCGACGAGGTGATCAACCGCCGCAAGCTTCCCGGAGAGGGCGAGTTCCCGATCGTCGAGTACGTGTCCGCTTTTCGGGAGTTGGGGTACGACGGCCCGTGGGGGGTCGAGGTGCTCTCGGAAGAGCTCCGGAACCTCCCGATCGAGCAGATCTTCGACCGCGCCTACGAGGCGACGAGCGCGCAGCTCGCCGCTGCAGGAGAAAGGAGCCTCGGTGTCTGAGAACGGCCTCTCGCAGGAACGGCAGATCTGGATGTTCCGACAGATGGCGCGGATCCGCGAGTTCGAGGAGCGCGTGAAGCAGACGTTCGAGGAGTTCCCCGGCGTGATCCGCGGGCACACGCACCTCGCCGACGGCGCCGAGGCGTCGATCGTCGGCTCCATCGCCGCGCTCCGCGAGGACGACCAGATCCTGACGACCTACCGCTGCCACGGCTATCCCCTCGTTCTCGGCACCGACCCGAAGGCGATGATGGCCGAGATCTACGGCCGCTCGACCGGCATCTGCAAGGGCTACGGCGGCTCCATGCACCTGACGGACGTCTCGCGCGGGTTCCTCGGCACGTCGGGCATCGTCGCGCAGGGCATTCCGCACGCGACCGGCGCCGCCTACGCGGCGCAGATCCGCGGCCGGGGGCAGGTCGTCCTCTCGTTCTTCGGCGACGGCGCCTCGAAGCAGGGCGCGTTCCACGAGTCGCTGAACATCGCCTCGCTCTGGAAGCTCCCGATCGTCTTCGTCATGGAGAACAACAACTACAACGTCGTCACGCGGGTCGAGCAGGAGGACGCGAACGCCGCCGCGGGCGAGCCGCTCGCCGTCAAGGCGAAGGGGTACTCGATGCCGGGCGTGACCGTCGACGGCACCGATCCGCTCGCCGTGCACGAGCAGGTCTCGGCGGCGGTCGAGCGGGCGCGCTCCGGAGAGGGGCCGACGCTCGTCGAGTCGCTCGTCTACCGCCTGAGCGCCCATGGGAACATCATCGCGCCGCCCGGGATCCCGCTCCACTTCCCCGAGCACGAGGCGATCACCGTCTTCGGCAACGCCGAGGAGTACGAGGCCGCGAAGCGCGGCGATCCGGTCCCGCGCTTCCGCGCGAAGCTCGTCACCGACGGCATCCTGAGCGCCGAGGAGGCAGATGCGATCGCCGAGTCCGTGCGCGAGGAGATGGCCGCCGCGGTCGCATTCGGAATCGAGAGCCCGTTCCCGGCCCCGGAAGAGGCCGTCACGTACGTCTACGCCTAGGAGGCCGAGCGAGATGGCGCACGAACTTCCGTACATCGCCGCGATCGAGGAGGCGATCCGCGAGGAGATGGAGCGCGACGAGCGCGTCCTCTACTTCGGCCAGAACATCGCGACGCACGAGAACGACCCGTTCCTGCAGGCCTTCGGCTCGGACCGCGTGCGCGTGACGCCCATCTCGGAGACGGCCGAGATCGGGATGGCCGTGGGCGCAGCCGTCGCCGGCTACCGGCCGGTCGTCGAGCTGTACATGGCCGAGTTCATGCTCGTCGCGATGGACCAGGTCGTGAACGAGGCGAACCGCTTCCACTACATGTCGGGCGGCCAGGTGACGGTGCCGATGGTGATGAAAGCCGGCTACGGCTTCACCGCCGGCTGGGCCGGGCAGCACACGGGCTCGATCTACGGGATGTTCATGGGCGTGCCCGGGCTCAAGGTCGCGGTGCCCGCGACGGCCGCCGACGCGAAGGGCCTGATGACGGCGTCCATCCGCGACGACAACCCGGTCGTCTTCTTCCACCACTACCTCCTCACGCTCGAGCACGGAGAGGTCCCCGACGGGGAGCACGTCGTCCCGTTCGGCGAGGCGAACGTCGTCCGTGAGGGATCGGACGTCACGATCGTCGCGATAGGCTTCATGCTCGGGAAGGCGCTCGCGGCCGCCGAGTCGCTCGCGTCCGAGGGGATCTCCGCAGAGGTGATCGACCCGCGCACGCTCGCTCCGCTCGACACGGAGACGATCCTGCGGTCGGTCGAGAAGACGGGACGGCTCGTCGTCGTCGACCAGTCGACGCGACACGGCTCGGCCGCGGCGGTCATCGCGGCGGAGGTCGCGTCCGAGGGCTTCTCGTCGCTCAAGGCGCCGATCGAGCTCGTGTGCTCGCTCGACGCGACGATCCCGTACAGCGAGCCGATGGAGGAGTACATCCTGCCGAGCGAGGAGAAGATCGCCGCGGCCGTGCAGCAGGCGCTGAGCTCCTCGCCGACCGCCGCCTAGCGCGGTGGCGGGCGCGCTCGACGGCGCCGCCGGGCTCGAGTTCCTCCGCACGATGTGGCGGATCCGCGTCTTCGAGGAGCGGGTCGGACAGCTCACGCGCGGAAACGAGGTGCACGGCCTCGTCCACCTGAGTGCGGGTCAGGAGGGCGTGGCGGCCGGGGCGTGCGGGCAGCTTCGCCGGGACGACGTCGTCTACAGCGGCCACCGGGCGCACGGCCACGCCATCGCGAAGGGCGCGCCGCTCGCCGCGGTGCTGGCGGAGCTGATGGGACGGGTCGACGGCCTCTGCCGCGGTCTCGGCGGCTCGATGCACCTCGTCGACCGAGAGCACGGCTTCCTCGGCGCGACGGGAGTCGTCGGCGGGAACGTCCCGCTCGCCCTCGGGAGCGCGCTCGCCATGCGGATGCAGGGCTCGGACGGGGTCGCCGTCGTCTTCTTCGGCGACGGCGCCGTGCAGGGCGGGATCTTCGTCGAGTCGGTGAACCTCGCGACGCTCTGGCGGCTGCCCGTGATCCTCGTCTGCGAGAACAACGGCTTCGCGGAGTTCACGCCGCGCTCGGCGCACACGAACGTCGAGCGGGTGAGCGACGTCGTCGCCCCCTACGGGCTCGAGCGGGACACGGTCGACGGGAACGACGTGGTCGCCGTGCGGGACACCTTCTCGGCGCTCCTCGAAGGCGTGCGCGAAGGTGGCGGCCCCGCTCTCCTCGAGTGCCTGACGCACCGGCTCGGCGGCCACTACGAGGGCGACCCGCAGCTCTACCGCCAGGCGCTCGCGGCCGAGGAGTGGCAGGAGCTCGACCCGATCCTCCGCCTGCAGCGGCGCGGGCTCGCGGAGCGCTGGCTCGGAGAGAACGGCCCCGTGGAGCTCGAGCAGGCGGCGCGGGACGAGGTCGAGGAGGCGGTGCGCGTCGCGCGCGAGAGCCCCTATCCCGCACCTGCGCTCGCAGACGAGCTGGTGTACGCGACATGACCGCTTCGACGGAGTGGACGTACCTGCAGGCGATCGCGCGGACGCTCGCGGAGTCGATGCGCTCGGACGAGCGCGTGATCGTCGTCGGGGAGGACGTGGCGGAGGGCGGACCGTGGGGCGCCACGGCCGGACTCGCCGAAGAGTTCGGCGCGGAGCGCGTGCGGAACACGCCGATCAGCGAGGCCGCGATCTGCGGAGTCGCGATCGGCGCCGCGCAGTCGGGGCTGGTGCCCGTGGTCGAGATCATGTTCGTGGACTTCGTCACGCTCGCGCTCGACCAGCTCGTGAACCAGGCGGCGAAGGCGCACTTCATGTCCGGTGGTCAGCTCCGGGTCCCGCTCGTCCTGCGAACGCAGGGCGGAGCGGGGCAGCGCGGCGCCGCCCAGCACTCGCAGAGCCTCGAGGCCTGGCTGACGCACGTGCCGGGACTCAAGGTCGTCATGCCGAGCACCGCCGCCGATGCGGCCGGCCTGCTCGCGGCCGCGATCGCCGACCCGAATCCGGTCGTCTACGTCGAGAACAAGACGCTCTACTTCCGTCGCGAGCCGCTCGCCGCAGCGGACGGCGAGATCGTGCCGATCGGGAAGGCGAGGGTCGTCCGGCCGGGTCGCGACGTCACGATCGTCGCGCTCTCGCGGCTCGTGTCCGAGTCGCTCGCGGCCGCCGAGGAGCTGGCGGGCGAAGGGATCGAGGTCGAGGTGATCGACCCGCGCACGCTCGTCCCCCTCGATCTCGACACGATCGTCGAGTCCGTGTCGCGGACGCACCGGCTCGTCGTCGCGCACGAGGCGGTGATACACGGCGGCTTCGGCGCGGAGATCGCGTCTCAGGTGCAGGCGGCGGCGTTCGACGAGCTCGACGCGCACATCGCGCGGGTCGGCGCGCCGTTCTCTCCCGTGCCGTTCTCCCCGCCGCTCGAGGACGCCTACCTCCCCGGCAGAGCGCAGGTCGCCGACGCCGTCCGCGAGCTCGTCGGCGCGCGCTGACCCCCGCGACGGAGGCAGTTGTCCGCCCGCCGCGCGGAGGTTAGGCTCGCGCGGTGAGCATCCTCGGGAACCGGGTGCTGCGGAAAGAGGACCCGCGCTTCCTACGAGGCGAGGCAACCTATGTCGAGAACCTGCCCCTCGAGGGCGCGCTCACGGTCACCTTCGTCCGCTCGCTCGTCGCACACGCGCGCGTCGTCGGAGTGGACACCTCCGCCGCTCGAGAGCTGCCGGGCGTCCAGGTCGTCACGGGTCGCGACATCGACGTCTCGACCGGGCCGCCGCCGATCCCGGTGCTCGAGCAGCGAATGAGACGCCCGGTCGTCGCGAAGGACGTCGTCCGTTTCGTCGGCGACATCGTCGCGGTCGTCGTGAGCCCCGACCGGGCCACGGGTCTCGACGCTGCCGAGCTCGTCTCGGTCGAGTACGACCCGCTGCCCGTGGTCGTGAGGACGGTCGATGCCGCGAAGGACGAGGTGCTGCTCTACCCGGAGATCGGCACGAACGTCGCCGGGCGGGCCGGGCGCATGGACCCCGACCCCCGTCTCTTCGAGGAATGCGACGTCGTCGTCAGGGACACGCTCGTGAGTCAGCGCATGGCCGCGTGCCCGCTGGAAGTGCGCTCGGCCGCCGCCGAGGTCGGCAGCGACGGCCGGATCACCGCGTGGCTCTCGACGCAGGTTCCGCACCGCGATCACTTCGGCCTCGCCCTCACGCTGGGGCTGGAGCCCGCCCAGCTTCGAGTCATCGCGCCGGACGTCGGAGGCGGTTTCGGTGCCAAGAGCGCGTTCGGCGCCGAGGAGACGATCGTCGTCTGGCTCGCGCGGCACCTCGGCAAGCCCGTGCGCTGGACGGAGACGCGGAGCGAGAGCATGGTCACGCTGCCCCACGGCCGCGGCCAGCGTCTCACCCTCGAGCTCGGCGGCACGACGGACGGGAAGATCCTCGCGTACCGCATGCACATCCTCCAGGACGCGGGCGCATATCCGGGAGTCTGCGCATACCTTCCGAACTTGACGGCGCTGCTCGCGAGCGGTGTCTACGCGATCCCGCACATCGAGGTCGAAGGCCTGTCGGTCGTGACCAACACCGCTCCTCTGACGACCGTGCGCGGAGCCGGACGGCCCGAGGCGTCGCAGGCGATCGAGCGGATGGTCGACCTCTTCGCCGCCGAGATCGGAATGGATCCGGTGGAGGTCCGGCGCCGTAACTTCATCGCGAAGGACGCCTTCCCCTACACGACCGCAGCAGGGGCGACGTACGACTCGGCGGATTACGAGGCTGCGCTCGAGCTCGCCTTGCGCACCGCCGGCTATGACGCGCTGCGGACGGACCAGCAGCGTCGGCGTGACGCCGGCGACACCCGTGAGCTCGGGATCGGGATCAGCTCGTACACCGAGATCACGAACCCGCTCGGCGAGGAGGAGTACGGCGAGGTCGAGATCACGGCCGACGGCGACGCGATCGTGCACACCGGTTCGTTCTCGCACGGCCAGGGCCACGAGACGACGTTCGCGATGATCGCCGGCGAGCGGCTCGGACTGCCGATCGAGAGAGTCACCGTCGTCAAGGGCGACACGGACGACGTGCCCAGGGGCACCGGCACCTTTGGCTCCAAGTCGACGCAGATCGGCGGGATGGCAGCACGGGGCGCCGCCGACGAGGTGGTCGAGCGTGCGAAGGCGCTTGTCGGCGACTACTTGGAGGCGAGCGCGTCCGACGTCGTCCTCGATACGGCACTGGGACGGTTCCACGTCGCAGGGACACCGCAGCGCGCCCTCTCGTGGGCAGAGCTCGCCGAGCGAGCGGCGGCCGACGATCGGCTCGCGGAGCTGAAGGCGCAGCACGACTTCAAGGCGCCTCCGACCTTCCCGTTCGGCGTGCACATCGCGGTCGTCGAGGTCGATGTGGAGACCGGGCAGGTCGAGCTCGAACGCCTCGTCGCGGTCGACGACGCCGGCACGCTGATCAACCCGTTGATCGCCGAGGGCCAGGTGCACGGCGGCGTTGCGACCGGCGTCGCGCAGGCCCTGTACGAGGAGTTCGCCTACGACGAGTACGGCAACCCGCTCACCGGGACGCTCGTGACGTATGCCTTCCCCTCCGCCGCGGATCTGCCTCTCTGGGAGGTCGTCGAGATGGAGACGCCGACGCCGGTGAACGAGCTCGGCGCGAAGGGGATCGGCGAATCGGGCACGATCGGCTCGACGCCTGCCGTCCACAACGCGGTCCTGGACGCGCTCGCCCCGTACGGCGTGCGCCACGTCGATCTCCCGTGCAACGGAGAGAACGTCTGGCGAGCACTCGCTGCCGCCGAGGCCGAGCGAGCATCGCGCTGAGATCTGAGCGCCGCGCGCGCGAGGGCGCCGCGGCGTGCGCGCTGGACTCTCAGGAGCTGGCCGGCGTCTCCGCGACCGGCGTCGCCGATCGGGCCGCCCGCCGGGCGCGGCGCTGCTGCGCCTTCCTGTAGTTCGCGCCCGCGACGCCCTCGGGGTTCAGGATCAGGGTCACGATCAGGGCAACGCCGGCGAAGAGGAGCGCCCAGTTTCCCGACAGGCCGAACCACTTGTCGAGCGCGTACGAGACGAGGCCCGAGGTCGAGATCAGCCCGGCGACGAATGCGCCGGAGACCATCGTGATCCCGCCCACGTACGCGAACGCGATCAGGCCGAGCGCTGCGAACGCGCCGAACTTCGTCGCCGCGACGCCGCCGAACTCGTAGCTGTACATGACGCCGGCCACCCCGGCGATGAACGCCGCGAGACCGAAGCCCATGAGCTTGACCGCCGTCACGTTCACGCCGGCAGCGGCCGCCGCGCGCTCGTTCGAGCGCACCGCGAGCATCTGTCTCCCGAGGCTCGAGCGTCGCACGTTCGCGATGACGAGGCAGATCCCGACGATGAGCACGAGGAGGAAGAACCCGAACACGGGGCTCGGGAGCTCGCCGTCGAGGCCGCGCCAGGAGGAGTCCGGCCCGAGGCTGAAGTGGCCGATCCTCGGCGGCGGCACGGGCGACGCGCCGGAACCGCCGCCCCACCGGTAGTTGGCGAAGCCGAACTTCTCGATCGCCACCGCCGCGGCCAGGGTGACGACGGCGAGGCTGACGCCGCGAACACGGAGCGCGGAGACCGCGACGAGGAGCCCGAGCGCCGTCGCCACCACCACGGCGATGAGCGGCGCGAGCGGGAACTCGATGCCGAAGTCGGTCGCCATGTGGGAGACCGTGTACCCCGCCACCCCGGCGAGAGCGACCTGCACGACGGAGATCTGCCCGACGAAGCCGGTGATGATGACGTACGAGAGGCAGATCAGCGAGGCGAGGAGCGAGACGATCAGCGCCTGGCGGAAGTCCCACGGCAAGACGACGAGCGCGATCGCGCAGGCCGCGGTCCCGAGGAGCGCATTCCGGCCCAGCCGCTCGGACGACGGAACGAGCGGCAGCCGCTTCTCGATCAGCTCGCCGCGACCGGGCAGGCTGGCGCCGCGCCAGAACATCGCGACCACGATCACCCCGAACACGAACAGGTCCCAGACCCCGGGCAGGGTGATGCCGTGGTCGGTGGGGAACCAGGGCTTCGGTGCGATGTAGTAGAGGAGCGCCGACTGGGCCATGCCGAGCGAGAGGCCCACCGCGCACGCGATCCCGAACGAGGTGAAGCGTGCGAAGAGCGCCGCGGCGAGAGCGGGGACGATGTAGAGGGGGAGCGTCTGCCAGTAGAGGACCGTGATGGACGCCGCCAGCACGCCGAGTCCTCCGGCGACGAGGCAAGCGAGCAGCGTGTTGGCCATCGAGAGCCGGCTCGGAGACAGCCCCGCGAGCATCGCCGAGACCTCGTTCTCGGAGGCGGCCCGCGTCGCGAGGCCGAAGCGGCTCCAGCGGTAGAGCGCGGCGAGCACCGCCGCGGTCGCGATCACGATTCCCGCGAGGAGGAAGCGATCGAGCGGCACCGAGCCCCCGAGGAGGAAGACCTGACGTCCCTGGGGCAGCACGGGCGGCTGCGGCTTCGGAGTGTCGCCGAACGCGAGCAGCATCGATGCCTGCAGCGTGAGCAGGATGCCGAGCGACGCGGCCAGCTTCGCGAGCGGCGACGCCGCCTGGAGCGGCCTGAAGGCGAGGAGCTCGATCGCAACCCCGAGGGCGAGGATGACGACGAACGTGACGACGAGGGCGGGCGCGGTTGGGATGTCGGGCCCGAAGAGTCCCGTGCGCAACGACCAGTAGGTGTAGCCGGCGAACATGGCGATCCCGCCCGTCGCCAGGTTGATGACGCCCGAGCCGCGGTAGAAGAGGACTACGCCGAGCGCGATCCCCGCGATCAGCGCTCCTATCCCCAGGCCGAGCAGGGAGAAGAGGAGGAACTGCTGGATCTCGAAGCTCACGCGCGCACCCTAGAGCGCTCCGGCGGGGCGGGCCGGAAAGGGCCATGCCCACCGGCGACCACTCGAAGCTCGCTCAGAAAACAAACAAGGTCAGCAGCGACAAGGCCGCGAAGCGGCCGTCTTCAGGGATTTCGCGCGACCGGCAACCCGCGGGAGCGGGTTGCCGGTCTTGCGCACTACCGCGTTGCCGGTCTTGCGCACTACCTCGGCGGCTGGACCCAGCTCGACACCCGCTTGAAATGGCCCGCGCCCGAGTACTCGAAGAACTGCGTCTGGTCGTTGCAGTCCGCGGGGAGGGCCGCGTACTTCCCGCACCTCACCGTCGGCGCACCCAGGGGGACCGGCCCGCGGAACGCCTTTGCCTGCTTCACGATCGCCGCCGGCTTGATCTTGCCGTAGCCGATCGTATTCAGCCACTTGACGAGCGTCAGCGTCTGCCCGAACCCGACCGGGCTCCAGGGGTCGATGACGATCTTGCCCTGTCCGTACTTCTTGAAGACCTTGACGAACGGGGGCACGCCCTTGTCCGTCAGGTCGAAGCCGAGCGACGAGGCGATCGCAAAGGTCCACTTCGGGAAGTCGCCTCCGAGCCCCTGTGCCACTCTCGGATCGAGGCAGAGCGGGTTCGTCAGCACCTTCTGCGTGAGATGGAGCTGCGCGAGGGCCTTTGCCATGTTGACGCACCCGGAGGCGACGTCCTGGAGTACGAACACGTCGGCGCTCTGGCCTCCCGCCGCCGTGATCGGGCCGACGAGATCGGTCGTGTTCGGGTCGTACGAGACCTGCTTCACACTGAGCCCCGCCTTCTTCATCGCCGCCGCGATGGCGACGCCGGCCTCCGCGATTCCCGGGATGGTCGGATACACGACCGCCGCCGTCTTCGCCTTCAGCGTGTTCTTCGCGAACGTCCCGTACGGGCTGAGCACGGACGTGGCGCCTCCGAAGATGCCGAACACGTTCTGCTTGTTCGTCTCGTCGATGGGCGAGACGAGAACGCCGCCGATCACGGGCTTCTTGCCGGCGAGAGCCGAGTAGAACGACTGGTTCCCGATGACGACGCCGCCCCACAGCACGACGGAGACTCGCTTGTCGTTCGCCATCTGCTGGCCGCAGCGTGTGCCCTCCTCCTCGGCGCTCTTGATGAAGCACTCCTTGAGGACGATGGGATGCCCGTCGATGCCGTCGAGCTGATTGTTGACGTACTTGATGGTCGTCTCGACCGCCGGCGTCCACAGCGGCCCGACCTGGACCTGGCCGCCCTGGAGGTTGACGAGGCCGATCACGACCGGCTTCAGCTTCGGGTTCGCCTTGCCGGATCTCGCGCCGACGAACTTGGCGTAGTTCGTCACGACCGCCGGGGCGGCCGCTCCACCGAGCGCAACGGGGATCGTCACCGCGAGCGTCGTCGTCAGCGCGACGAGGGTGACGATCGCCCTCCGCCCTCGCGCACGGGACATCGGCCTGGTTCGCACGGACATTCGGAAGCCTCCTCGGTCGGCGATTGACACACGGCCCGCCAGGAACGGGGCAACGATAACATCGTCACAAGTGCCCTTCAATCCCTGGACGAACCGGTCTGCGGCACGGTGCGAGGGCACGTTTTCGCGAGGTCTCCCGAGATTCGGGACGACGCTCTTCGAGGCTCACGAAGGCGCTGCCCGCGGGTGACGCCCGTCCTCGAGACACGTGCCGTCTCGGTCAGCTTCGGCGGCGTCCAGGCCTTGGTCGACGTCGACCTCCGCGTCGAGCCCGGCCAGCTCGTCGGGCTGATCGGGCCCAACGGCGCCGGCAAGACGACCTTCATCGACGCGATCTCCGGCTTCGTCCCCTACCGGGGGAGCATCGTGCTCGACGGCCGAGATCTGGCAGGGAAGGCGGCGTATGCGCGCGCTCGGCTCGGCCTCGCGCGGACGTGGCAGTCGGTCGAGCTGTTCGACGATCTGACGGTGCAGGAGAACGTCCGGGTCGCTGCGGAGCGGCCGTCCGCGTGGGGCGCACTGGCGCAAGTGGTCTCCCGGCCGGAGCAGAACGAGCGGGTCGACGCCGTCCTTCGCACGTTCGGACTCGACGGGCGGAGCGACGCTCAGCCGAGCCAGATCTCGCAGGGCGACCGGAAGCTCGTCGGGATCGCTCGGGCGCTCGCGGCGACGCCGCGGCTCCTCTGCCTCGACGAGCCTGCCGCCGGCCTCGACTCGCACGAGAGCGAGGTCCTCGGTCGGAGCCTGCGAGAGATCGTCGACGGAGGCACCGCGATGCTCCTCGTCGACCACGACATGGGGCTCGTCCTCTCGATCTCGGACTACGTGGTCGTGCTGGAGTTCGGCAAGGTCATCGCGGAGGGTGCGCCGGACGCGGTGCGCACCAACCCGGACGTCGTCCGCGCGTATCTCGGAAGCGCCGGCGCGGACGTGACCGCGGAGCTCGCGCCCGAAGCGTCGGAGCCGTCGTGACATCCGTGCTCGAGATCGAGGGCCTGACTGCCGGCTATGACCAGGCGGCCGTCGTGCGCGGCGTGAGCATGACGGTCGGCGCCGGCGAGGTGGTCGCGCTGCTCGGGGCGAACGGAGCGGGCAAGACGACCACGCTGCGGGCGATCTCGGGCGTGGTCAAGCCCGAAGCGGGTCGTGTCTCACTGGACGGCGAGGATCTCGCATCGCGCTCCCCGAGCTCGCGCGCTCGTCGGGTCGCGCACGTGCCGGAGGGACGCGGCATCTTCTTCGGCCTCACGGTCGGCGAGCACTTCCGGCTCGGTCACCGGGGGGAGCGCCTGGATACGAGCCTCGCGTACGAGTACTTCCCGAAGCTCGAGGAGCTGCAGGACCGGCGCGCAGGTCTCCTCTCCGGTGGGGAGCAGCAGATGCTCGCCATCGGGCGCGCGCTCGCCCGCCATCCCAGAGTGCTGTTGCTCGACGAGCTGTCGTTGGGGCTGGCGCCCGTGATCGTCGAGAGCCTCCTGCCGACGGTGCGCGAGTACGCGAGCGCGTCGGACTGCGCCGTCCTCCTCGTCGAGCAGCACGTTCGGCTCGCGCTCGAGGTCGCTGATCGGGGCTACGTGCTCTCGCACGGCGAGATCATCCTGGAAGGTTCCGCGGCCGAACTCCGACGCGACCGTCACCTGCTCGTCGCCAGCTATCTCGGCGAGCACAGTTCAGTGCGCTAGACCGGAACGCCGTTCGTGCGGCCTTCCGGTCGCGCATGAAAACCCCTGAAGACGACCGCTGGCGCGGCCTTGTCGCGCGTCTCCGTGAGTCGCAACTTCAGGCAAGCTAGGCGTGCGCGGCGCGCCAGCTTCCGGGCGCGTAGTCCTTCCGCACGGTCTCGACGTACGGCACCGGGCTGACCGTCGCGCGGATCTCCGTCTGCACGTGCGGCTCGACGGTCGGCTTGGTCGTCCCACCGTCCTCCTCGCCCCAGACGAGCGTCACCTCCGTGCCCGGCTCCGCGTGCTCCGCCTCGAGCACGGCAAGCGTCAGCATCTTCCCCTCGTTCGAGCTGTAGCCGATCCAGGTCGAGACGCCGACGGACTCGCCGTCCACGGTGACGTCGTCGTACTGGTGCATCGAGTACACGGCAGCCGGCCAGTCCATGAACTTCGCCCTGTCGGTCTCCTGGAACATCGTCCCGATCGTCCGCGTCACGTCGTCGTCGTCGAGCGCGAGCGTGACCTTCTGCCGGTGCTCCCCCTCCGCGATCCGCTCGAGCGCCTCGCGGCCCACGAAGTCGTGGTCGAAGTTGACGTACTGCCCGTAGCCGAGATCCCACGGTGTGAAGTAGTAGTCCTCGACGTCCTCCGAGATGAAGCTCCCGCCGACGGACGCCGAGCCCTCGTACCCCATCGCGGGCAGCCACTCCCGGTACGCCTTCAAGCTCTCCCCCGAGTAGACCGCCGGAAGCGGTGAGGGGATCCAGCCCGACTCGAGCGTGTTCGACGAGTACGCCCGGCCGCCCGAGCGCCGCAGCCCGTGCTCCTCGCCGGCGGCGAGGATCGCCTCGAGCACCGGCTCCCGGTCCTCCCACGGTCCGTAGAGCTCCCAGCCCGGCTGGCCGACCATCCCGTGCCGAAGGGCGCCGACCGTCTTGTCCGCGATCTCGAGCGTCGTCGTATGGAAGAACCTGAGCTCGGGCGGGGCCGTGCCGAGAACGCGCTCGGTGATCCGCATCGCGTTCGGCCCTTGCAGCTGGAAGCGGTAGGACCGACGGCGTCCGTCCGTGCGTAGCGCCGAGCGCAGGTCGAGGTCGACCTGCACGTCGTAGCCGCCCGTCTCGGCGTGGTAGGTGACCCAGTTCAGGGCCGGCGCGCGGCCGACGAGGTTGAAGCGATCCTCCCCGAGCGCGAACAGGATGACGTCGCCGATGACGTAGCCCTCGGGGCTGCACGGCACGAAGTGCTTCGCCCTGCCGATTCCGAAGCCGTCGAAGCTGTTGACGGCGAGGCGGGAGAGAAGGTCGAGCGCGTCCGGGCCGTCGACGGCGAGGTCGTTCATGTGGAACGACTGGTCGAAGAGGATGCACGTCTCCTGCCATGCCCGCTGCTCGTCCCGCCAGTTCGTGAACTCGGGCGGGACTCCCGGAAAGACGTTCGCTCCCGTCTGGGAGTTGCGGAGCAGCTCGACGGGGTTCTTCTCGCCGAGCAGGTCATCGAGGCTTTCGTGGCTCACGTCGCTCCTTCCTTCGATCCCGTCGCCCGTGCGACGACGACGACGACGATGCCGTTCGTCGTCGAGCTGCCGGTGCATACTGCCCCGGCGTTGCGCAGATCGTCAACGGTTCAGTCTCGCCACACTCACCGATGACCCGCATCTGCGTGCTCGGGCTCGGCGAGGCGGGGAGCCGGCTCGGCGCCGACCTGGTCGCCGCAGGCGCCGAGGTGCGCGGCTTCGACCCGGTCGTCGCGGGAGCGCCGCAGGGGCTCGTCCATGCTCCGGAGGCCGCCGCGGCGGTCGCTGGGGCCGACGTCGTGCTCTCGCTCACGACCGCGGCGACCGCGCTCGCAGCGGCGAGGTCGGTCGTATCCGTGCTGGAGCGGCACTCGGTGTACGCCGACCTCAACACGTCGTCGCCCGCGCTCAAACGGGAGCTCGCGGGCGTTCTCGCAGACGCGGACCGCAGGTTCGCCGACGTCGCGCTGCTCGGCTCGGTTCCGGCCCGCGGGCTCGGCACGCCCGCACTCGCCTCCGGCTCGGGCGCCGAGGCGTTCGCCGACCTGTTTTCTCCGCTCGGCATGCCGGTCGAGGTCGTCTCACGAGAGGCCGGCGACGCGGCGGCGCTGAAGCTCCTGCGCTCGGTCTTCATGAAGGGGCTCGCCTCCGCGGCGATCGAGAGCACGCGCGCCGCCGAGGTCACCGGGCACGCGGAGTGGCTCCGCGGTCAGGTGGCCGAGGTCGTCGGTGAGCCGCTCCTCGAGCGGCTGCTGGAAGGGAGCCGCGTGCATGCAGCCCGGCGGGTCGAGGAGATGGAGGCCGCAACCGCTCTCCTCCGCGATCTCGGGATCGAGCCTCACGTCGCGGCGGCGAGCGCAGCCGTGCTCTCCGACCTCGCCCGCGACGCCGACGGCTGACCCGGATCCGAGCGCTTCGACGGCGTCATAATCGACACATCGCCGGCGGTCGTGCCCGGCCCTCTCACGGAGGAGACGAATGGCGTACTCGAGCTTGGAAGAGAAGTTGCAGGCGAGCGGGAGCGCGGTCGAGATGGCTCGGAACTCGCAGATCGGGCCGTACGTCTATCCCGCGGTTGCCGCCGAGTTCACGAACTGGAGGGACGAGCAGGTCTCCTGGCAGGAGACGAGCGCGCTCTTCGACCAGTCCCACCACATGACGGACCTGCAGATCTCCGGCCCGGGGACGATCGAGCTCCTGTCCGCGGTCGGCGTGAACTCGTTCGCGAACGCAGCCGCCGGCAAGGCGAAGCAGCTCGTCGTCTGCAACCCGGACGGGTACGTCATCGGCGACGGGATCCTCTTCTTCCTCGACGACGACACGGTCCGCCTCGTCGGCCGGCCTTCGGCGCACAACTGGGTGCAGTACCACGCCGAGACCGGCGGCTACGACGTCGAGATCTCGCGCGACGAGCGCACCGCGGTGAACCCGACCGGCGGGCGGGAGCTGTACCGCTTCCAGGTCCAGGGCCCGACGGCGCTCGACGTCTTGAAGGAGGCGAACGGCGGATCGCTCCCGGAGATCAAGTTCTTCAACATGGGCGACCTGAAGATCGCCGGGCACGCGGTTCGGGCGCTGCACCACGGCATGTCCGGCGTCCCGGGCCTCGAGCTGTGGGGGCCGTGGGCGGACCGCGAGGACGTCAGGGCGGCGATCGTCGAGGCGGGCGCGGACTTCGGCCTGCGCCAGGTCGGCTCGCGCGTCTACGCGACCAACACGCTCGAGTCGGGCTGGATCCCGTGCCCGCTGCCAGCGGTATTCACCGGGGACGAGCTGAAGGCGTACCGCGAGTGGCTCCCCGCCGACTGGTACGAGGCGACCGGCTCGCTCGGCGGCAGCTATTACTCCGACGACATCGAGGACTACTACCTGACGCCGCATGAGCTCGGGTACTGGCCCTTCGTGAGGTTCGACCACGACTTCGTCGGCCGCGAGGCACTCGAGCAGATGGGCGAGGAGCCGCGCCGGCGCAAGGTCACGCTCGCGTGGAACGGGGAGGACGTCGCGGCCGCGTTCGGGACGCTCTTCCGGCGCGGGGACGCCGCGAAGTACATCGACTTCCCGCTCTCGAACTACGCGACGTGGCCGTACGACCGGGTCCTGAGGGACGGCGAGATGGTCGGCGTCTCGTCGTTCTCCGGGTACAGCTACAACGAGCGCTCCTACCTCTCGCTGGCGATGATCGACCCGGAGATCGAGCTCGGCTCCGAGGTCACGCTCGTGTGGGGCGAGGAGGGCGGAGGCTCGTCCAAGCCCGTCGTCGAGCGGCATGTCCAGACCGAGCTGCGCGCGATCGTCAGCCCGGCGCCGTACTCCGAGATGGCACGAACGTCGTACGCGGACGGTTGGCGGACGAAGGCGGGGGTCGCCTGAGGCGTCACGAGCGCGCTCGACCGGTGTTTCGGTCGGAGGTCAGGGTCTCGTGTCGTAGCACGAGATGGGGGCAAGGTGCCACGACACGAGACCCTGACCTCCGCCGCGCGGAGCCGGGTGTTCCGCTAGGACGACGCCTCGGCTATGACGGGTGTGGAGCCGACCATGTCGAGGAGCGCCGCGACGAGCTCGTCGGTCGCCGAGAGGTACGGCGCGTGGTCGGCGTCGAGCTCGACGACCTTCACGCACGGATGCTCGTCGATCATCCGCCGCTGGAGCTCCGGCGGGATCGAGCGATCGCGCGTCGTGAGCACGTAGAAGCGCGGGATCGAGGCGAGGACCTCTTCGTCCACCTCGACCGGGGTCGCGAACGGCGCCACCGCCTGCGAACGCCTCCGCGCGACCGCCCACCGGGTCTGCTCGCTCGTGCAGTCGTTGTAGATCGCGGCCGCCGTCGCCTCCGGCGAGAGGTACGCGACCGGCGGCTCGCCCTCGATGACGATGTTCGCCTGGATCAGGTCCCGAGCGCCTTCGGGGAGACGCGTGAGATCGAGGAGGCTCTGGCCGTTCGAGGGCATGAAGGCGCAGACGAAGACGAGCGCCGCGACGCGGTCCGGCGAGCCCGCCGCGGCCTGGGTCGCGATCACGCCTCCCATGCTGTGCGCGACGAGGATCGCGGGCTCCGGGCGCGATTCGAGCACCTGGCGCACGCGCTCGGCGCACGCCTCGAGCGTGACGCCCTCGATCGGCGTGTCGTCCTCACCCGAGCCCGGCAGGTCGAGCGTCTCGACGGTGTGTCCCGCGGCCCGGAGCGGCTCGGTGACCGGCTCCCAGCACCAGGCGCCCCCGTACGCGCCGTGGACGAAGACCATGCGTGCCATCTCGACCTCCTCGCCGCTCGCGTGTCGCGCGCGCAGCATATGCCCGCGCCGGATGGGCGAGCGCGACAGCCGCTCAGTCGACCGTGAGCACGATCTTGCCCTGCGTGCGGCCGCCCTCGCCGAGCTCGTGGGCGCTCGCGACCTCGTCGAGCGGGAAGGTGGCGGCGACCTCGACACGGAGCGCTCCCGCGGACACGAGGCCGGCGAGCGCCTCGAGGCCGGCGCGGTCGGGCTCGACGAGGATGCCGGTGACACGAACCCGGCCTGCCGCCTCCTCGCGCAGCGCTGCGATTCCCGAGCTCGACGGCACCGCGACGAAGATCCCGCCGTCGCGGAGCGCCGGCAGCGCCTCCCGGCTCGAGTCGCCGCCGACGAGGTCGAGGACGACGTCGACGTCGGGGGCGCGCTCGGCGACGACCTCGTTCGTGTAGTCGATCGCCTCGTCCGCGCCGAGCTCCCCCAGGAACGGATGCTTGGCCGCGCGAGCGGTGCCGATCACGTACGCGCCGCGCGCCTTCGCGATCTGAACCGCGAGGTGCCCGACGCCGCCGGCTGCCGCCAGCACGAGCACCCGTTGGCCCGGCCGGACGTCCGCAGTCTCGACCAACGCCTGCCAGGCGGTCAGCCCGGCGAGCGGGAGCGCGGCGGCCTCGACGTCCCCGAGAGCCTGAGGCGTCGCCGCGAGCTGCCGCGACGGCGCGGTGACGTACTCCGCGTAGCACCCGGCCTCGCGCGGGAAGCGCGGCATGCCGAAGACCCGCGTTCCGCGCTCGAATCGCGTCACGCCCGCTCCGAGCTCCTCGACGATCCCCGCGACGTCCCACCCGAGCGTGAACGGCGGCTCGCCGAGGAAGGCGCCACGGGCGCGCGTCTTCCAGTCGACCGGGTTGACGCCGGCGGCTGCAACGCGCACGAGGACCTCGGTGGGGGCGGCGACGGGTCGCGGGACGTCGACCAGCTCGAGTACATCCGGCGCGCCGAGCGAACGCTGCCGCACGGCACGCATCGTCGGCTCGGGCTGGGTGCTGCCTGCCGCGGGATCCGTGGTCACGAGGGGTCCTTTCGGGGTCGGGGCGATTGTTGTATACAGCGTGAGTCCCGAGGGAGGAGAGCACATGGCGGCGCCTGCGAAGACCTCAGCGTTCCCGAGCCCGTACGAGATCGAGACGCCCGCCGGGTGCGAGGGCTGGCAGGAGATGTACCCGTACTACGCCGTGTTCGACGAGGCGCGGCGGGAGGCGGACGAGGGCAGGTTCTGGTTCTGGAACTCGATGCACTTCCCCGTGCCGATGCCGGCCTTCGACGTGGCCTGCGTCGACAGCCCATACCAGGCGCTCGGCGTCTGGCAGAACCGGGTCTTCGCGGTGCCGCCCGCCATGGGCATCGACTACCGGATCGTGAACGGCTACGTCTACATCTCGGGCAACCCCGTCACGGACCCCGCGCAGATCGCCGAACGGGCCGAGTTCTTCCAGCAGCGCGCCGGCTACTACTACGCGCACTGGGACGAGCTGTACGCGACGTTCAAGGACAAGATGCGGGCGCTGATCGCGGAGATCACGGACCTCCGCGTTCCCGACCTCCCGGAGTACGAGGCGGACGAGGTGGCGTTCGAGGACGACCGCAACACGTCGGTCTACGAGGTGCTCGACGCGTACCAGCGGACGCTCCGCTGCGGCGACCTCATGTGGCAGCACCACTTCGAGTTCCTGCTGCTCGGCTACGGCGCCTACATGACCTTCTCGGAGCTGTGCAAGAGCCAGCTCCCCGACATCCCCGACCAGCACGTCGCGCAGATGATCGCGGGGATCGACGTCCTCCTCTTCAAGCCGAGCGCGGAGCTCCGAAAGCTGGCGAAGCTCGCGATCGACACCGGCGTCGACGGCGCGTTCGGCGAGGGGCGCACGCCGGCGGAGATCGAGGCCGAGCTCGCCGGGAGCGAGGACGGGAAGCGCTGGCTCGAGGCGCTCGAGGAGGTCAAGGACCCGTGGTTCAACATGGCCACCGGCGACGGGCTCTACCACTTCTACCGGAGCTGGTACGACGACCCGAGCATCGCGTACGCGTCGCTCGTCGGGCACGTGCGCGCACTGCGGGCCGGCGAGGACGTCGAGCGCCCGCTGGACGAGATCGCGCGCGAGCGTGACCGCCTCGCCGAGGAGTACCGGAACCTGCTCGACGAGCCGTCGCGCGCCGGCTTCGACGAGCTGCTCTCCCTCTCGCGCACGGTGTTCCCGTACGTCGAGGAGCACAAGTTCTTCTGCGACTACTGGTTCCTCACGCGCTGGTGGAACAAGGTGCGCGAGTTCGGCGCGCTGCTCGCGGAGCACGGCTTCCTCGAGGACGCCGAGGACGTGTTCCAGCTCACCCGGCACGAGGTTGCGCAGGCGCTCGACGAGCTCGTGCTCACGTGGGCGACCGGCGGCGCAGCGGCCGGGCCGGCCCACTGGCCGCCGATCGTCGCCGGCCGCAAGGAGCTCCTCGCGCGGCTCGGGGACTGGGCGCCGCCTCCTGCGATCGGTGCCACCCCGGAGGCGATCACCGATCCCGCGGTGATCATGCTCTGGGGCGTGACGACGCAGCGCGTGCAGGAGTGGGCGAGCGCCGAGCAGGGAGGCGGACGGCTCACCGGCGCCGCGGCGTCCCCCGGCGTCGTCGAGGGCGTCGCCCGCGTGGTGATCGACGTCGCGGAGATCGCCCGGGTGCGGGAGGGCGAGATCCTCGTCTGCCCGATCACCTCTCCAGCCTGGGCGCCGATCTTCTCGAACGTCAGGGCCGTGGTGACCGACATCGGCGGCGTGATGTCGCATGCGGCCATCGTCTGCCGCGAGTACGGGCTGCCCGCCGTGGTCGGCACCGGGCGCGCGACGGCAGAGATCCCGACGGGACAACGGATCCGCGTGGACGGCTCGTCCGGCGTGGTGACGATCCTCGACGGAGAGTGAGCGCGACCCACACCCGCTCGCTCTCGGAGCTGCGGGCGGCGGACGCGGCGGCGTTCGGCGGCAAGAGTGCGAACCTCGGCGAGCTGCTCTCCGCCGGCATCCCCGTGCCTGCCGGCTTCGCGATCGGGGCCGGAGCGTTCCGCGAGTTCGTCGCGGCGACCGGCCTCGAGGGACTGCTCCGGGAGGCATCGTCGCGCGTCACGCCCGGGGACGTCGAATCGATCGGCGCGGCCGCGAAGGCGATCGGCGAGGCGATGCGCTTCGCGCCGCTCCCCGCCGCTGTGCGCTCGGAGATCGAGCGCCGCCATGCCGAGCTCGAGGAGGCGACCGGCCGCGAGCGTCCTCCGCTCGCCGTACGCTCGAGCGCGCTCGGCGAGGACAGCGCCGAGGCGAGCCACGCGGGACAGCAGGAGAGCTTCCTCTGGGTGCGGGGCGTCGAGCAGGTCTTGGACGCGGTCCGCGACTGCTGGGTGAGCCTGTACTCGCCGCCTGCGATCGGCTACCGCGCTGCCCATGGCGGTGGGAGCGCGGAGCCTGCGATGGGCGTTGCCGTCCAGACGATGGTCGACGCCGAGGTCTCGGGCGTGCTCTTCACCTGCAGCCCCGTCAGCGGCGACCCGAGCATGGTCGCGATCGATGCCAGCTTCGGGCTCGGCGTCGCGGTCGTGGGCGGCGAGCTCACGCCCGACCACTACCTCGTCAGCAAGGTCACGCGCGAGGTGGTGCGCCGAACGGTGAGCACCAAGCACGTCGAGTACGTGCCCGATGCCGCCGGGAACGGAACGGTTCGGATCGAGGTCTCCGTCGACCGGCGGGATGAGCCGTGCCTCGACGGGCCGCGTCTCGAGGCGCTCGTCGAGGTCGCGCGGTCGATCGAGCGTCACTACGGCTCGCACCAGGACGTCGAATGGGCGCTCGCGCGCGGGCAGGAGCTTCCCGACGCCCTCGTCGTGCTCCAGGCGCGCCCGGTGACGACGGTTCCCGAGCGGGCGGCGGCCGGGCCGACGCTCTCCGGATCCGCGATGTCCCTCGTCCTCGGCACCTTCGGCGTGGCGGTCGACGAGGAGCGACCATGATCCGGCGATGCCCCTGAGCGAGGACGACGTCCGCGAGATCCTCCGTCTGATCGACGAGTCGAACGTCCGAGAGCTTCGCGTGGAGACGGGCGGGCTGTCGCTCTATGTGCGGCGAGACCCGGGGAGCCCTCCGCACTCGGAGACGCCCGAGCCGCCCTCGGCTCCCGCTGCGGCCGCTGCGTCCGACGGCGCCCTGGCCTCGATCCGGGCACCGATGCTCGGCACCTTCTACCGCGCGCAGGCGCCGGGCAGGCCGCCGTTCGTCGAGGTGGGGGAGCGTGTCGAGCCGCACACGGTCGTCTGCCTGATCGAGGTCATGAAGATGATGAACCCGGTGCCCGCAGGGGTCGCCGGCACCATCGTCGAGGTGTGCGCCGAGAATGCGGAGCTCGTCGAGCACGACGTGCCGCTCTTCCGGGTCCGGGAGGACGTGTGAGGCGGGTCGTCGACATCGTCGACACGACCACCCGCGACGGGAACCAGAGCCTCTGGAGCGCGACCGGCTTGACGACTCCCGACGTCCTCGCGATCGCGCCGACGATGGACCGGGTCGGCTTTCACGCGCTCGACTTCACATCGAGCACGCACATGGCCGTCTCGGTTCGCTTCCACCGGGAGGACCCGTGGGAGCGGATCCGACTGGTGAGCGCGGCGATGCCGGCGACGCCGCTCAGCTTCATCACGACGGGCATGCGCTTCATCACCTGGGTGCCGGCCGACGAGGAGGTGATGCGGCTCGCGTTCCGGTGCGTCGCGCGGAACGGGATCCGCCGCTTCCTGGTCGCGGATCCCTCCAACGACCCGATCCGGCTGCGCCGCATCGCCCGGCTGGCACATACGGAGGGCATCGAGGAGGTCGTGATCGGGCTCACGTACTCGGTGAGCGAGGTGCACACGCACGCGTACTACGCCGAGCGCGCGGCGGCGCTCGCCGGCTGCGTCGAGATGGACCGCCTCTACCTCAAGGACCCGGGCGGATTGCTGACCCCGGACGCCGTGCGCGAGCTCGCTCCGCACTTCCGGAGCGCGGCGGGTACACGGCCGATCGAGCTGCACAGCCACTGCACCATCGGCCTCGCGCCCTTCGTGTACATGGAGGGGTTGCGCTCGGGCTTCGAGGTGCTGCACACGGCGGTCGCACCGCTCGCGCGCGGAACGTCGAACCCGGCCGTGGAGACCACGCTCCGGAACCTCGAGGCAGAGGGCTTCTCCCACCGGCTCGACCTCGAGGCGCTCGAGGAGGTCTCCGATCATTTCCGCCGCCTCGCGCGGGAGAGGGGGCTTCCGGAGGGGCGCCCGCAGGAGTTCGACGCCACCTACTACCGGCACCAGCTCGCCGGCGGCATGGTCTCGACGACGCAGCGGATGCTCGCGGAGCTCCGCCGACCCGAGCTCTTCGAGGAGGTGCTCGAAGAGGTGGGCCGTGTGCGCGCCGAGATGGGGTACCCGATCATCGTCACGCCCGTCTCGCAGCTGGTCGCGACCCAGGCGGTACGGAACGTGATCGACGGCGAGCGCTGGTCGAACGTCTCGGACGAGACGGTGCGCTACTTCCTCGGCCACTACGGTGACCCGGCCGCGCCGCCCGATCCCGAGATCGCCGACCGCGTGCTCTCGCGGCCCCGGGCAGAGGAGCTCCGCACGGTCGAGCCGCTGCACCTCGACGGCGCCCGCGCGCGCTTCGGCTCCGGGATCTCCGACGAGGAGCTCCTGCTGAGGCTGACGATGCCCGAGGAGCAGGTCGAGGCGATGCTCTCGTCACCGCCGGCGCGCCCGCGACCGAGACCGCCGAGGCCCGGCACCGCTGCGGCGCGCGGACGTGCCGGGCGCGAGCCCGATCGTCACGCTCCTGTCCGAGGTGGTCGGGCGGCCGGAGATCGTGCACCTGCGGGTGGAGAAGGACGACGAGGTCGTGGAGTGGCGCCGTGCGACTTGACGACGTGCGGGGCTTCGTCTTCGACGTCGACGGGACGCTCGTGCACCGCGCGGGCGCCGAGATCCACGTCCAGCCGGGCGCGGCCGAGGTGCTCGCCAGGATCCGTACCTCGGGCCGGCCGCTCGCGATCTTCACGAACGGGAGCCACGAGGCGCCCGAGGCGTTCGCCGCCGGACTCCGCGGCGTGGGGCTCGACGTCGCCGACGACGAGCTGCTGACGCCGCTCCGGAGCGTTCTCCAGTACCTGAAGCTGCACAGCCTCGCCGGTCCGGTGTTCCTGTTCGCGACCGACGCAGCGCACGAGTACCTGCTCGGGCAGGGCATGCACGTTCTCGACGGCGAGGGCGCGACACGTGCGGACGCCGTCTTCGTCGCCCACGCCGACGCCGTCGACTTCGTGGAGCTCGAACGGGCGGCGCGCCTCGTGCTCGGCGGCGCGCGGCTCCTCACGGCGAGCTACGCGCCGGCCTATGCGGGGGCGAACGGCCCGATCCTGAGCCGCGGGGCGATGCTCACCGCCGCGCTCGCGAAAGCAACGGGAGCGCGCCCGGTCGTCGTCGGCAAGCCGTCACGAGCCGCGCTCGAGACGATCAGCGAGCGGCTCGGAGCCGCTCCCGAGGAGCTCGCGGTGATCGGCGACGACGTGGCCATGGACATCGCGCTCGGTCGCCTCGGCGGAGCGCGCACGATCCTCGTCGCCACCGGGATCAGCGGTCGGCTCGCGCTCGAGGGGCTCGCCGAGCGTCGCCGCCCGCACGCGGTCGTTTCGGGGATCGCCGATCTCCTCCCCTGGCTCTGACGGGCGCTCCCGAGGCGCTTCCGCGGGACCGTCGGCTGGCCATCGACGTCGGCTCCGGCTGTGTTACGTTCAGTCGGAATTCACACGCGCGGACCGAGACTGAACGGAGGCCGGGATGTTCACTGCCACCAAGGACCTGATCCTGCCGACGACCGTCACCGGGTCGTGGCCGCGACCGAGCTGGTACACGGGGAATCTCCTGGAACGGCCGTACTCGAGCGGGCTCGCGGACGTGCAGTTCCGCGAGCAGCACACCGACGCGGTCGCCTCGGTCATCTCCGACCAGGAGCTCGCCGGCCTCGACATCCTCACGAACGGCGACTACCACCTCGACTTCGATCTCGCCGGTCGCTCCTGGTTCTCGTACCCGACGGAGCGTCTGAGCGGCATCTCGGAGTTCGACACCGAGACGACGGCCGGCTGGGTCTATCCGATCGGGACGTGGCTGAACGAGATCGTCGGCGGCTGGAAGTACCACGCGATCGTGGACAAGATCGGACCCCGCGTGCCGCTCGAGTTCGCGAAGGTCTGGCGCGTCGCGCAGTCGCGCACGGACCGGCCCGTGAAGTTCGGGACCATCTCGTCCGACCTCGCCTCCACCGTCCTCACGCTCCGCACGGACGTGTACGCGGACGACAAGAAAGAGCTCATGTGGGACCTCGCCGGCATCCTCAACGCCGAGCTCCGGCAGCTCGTCGCCGCCGGGTGCAAGGTCGTCCAGATCGAGGAGCCCGCGATCCACAGTGCCGCGGCCTGGGGCGCAGATCAGGGGACGCTCGACTTCTACGTCGATCTCTTCAACTACACCGTGGAGGGGCTCGACGAGGCCGAGATCTGGGTGCACACGTGCTGGGGCAACCCCGGCGCGCAGCACTGCTTCCAGCCCGACATCACCTACGAGGCTTCCCTCGAGATCTATCTAGAGCGCATCAACGCCGACGTCTGGACGATCGAGTCGAAGCACAACGGGCACTCGCTCCTGCCGCACTTCGGGCCGTACAAGGGGAAGCTGAACAAGAAGATCGCCGTGGGGATGATCAGCCACCGCGCCCTGCAGGTCGAGCTTCCGGACGAAGTCGCGGCCGACATCCGGCTCGCGCTCGAGTACATCGATCCCGAGCAGCTCGTCCTCTCGTCCGACTGCGGGTTCGGGCGTCAGGGCGTGCCGAGGCCGATCGCGCTCTACAAGGCGGCCGCCCTCGCGCAGGGCGCGAACATCGTGCGCGGCGAGCTCGGCGTCGAGACGACGCAGGTGCGCGCGGCGGATTCGGGGCTCCAGATCGACGTGCCCGAGATCCCGACTCAGGTGGAGGTCGCCGGCTAGCCGACGCGCGGTCGGCTAGGGGCGCTCGAGCACCTCGCGGGCGATCCGCTCCGGCCCGGGGAGAAAGGCATCCTCGAGCGGGGGGCTGTACGGGATCGGCGAGTTCGAGGTCGCGATCCGCCACGCGTCGTCGAGGTCGCCGAGGCCGTGCTCGGTCACGAGCGCGAGGACCTCGCCGGCCCAGCCCCCGGTCAGCGGGCCTTCCTCGACGACGGCGACGCGGTTGGTCTTGCCGACCGACGCGAGGATCGTGTCGACGTCGAGCGGACGCAGCGTCCGGAGGTCGATCACCTCCGCGTCGACGCCGGACTCGGCGAGCGCGTCCGCGGCGGCGAGGCAGTCGTGCACACCCTTCATGGCGCTGACGAGCGTCACGTCGGCTCCCTCGCGCGCCACCCGCGCGGAGCCGAGCGGGATCGGCTCGTCGCCGCCGCTCTCGCCCGTGATCGAGTACAGGCGCTTGTGCTCGAAGAACACGACGGGGTTCTCGTCGCGGATCGCGGCCTTCAGAAGCCCCTTCGCGTCGGCCGGCGTCGCCGGCGCCACGATCTTGAGCCCCGGGATCCCCATCAGCCAGGAGACGGGCATCTGCGAGTGGATCGCCCCGAAGCGACCGCCGGCGCCAACGACGGACCGGATCACGAGCGGCACGCTCTGGCGCCCGCCCGTCAGGAACCAGTACTTCGTCGCCTGGTTGATCAGCGAGTCCATCGAGAGCGCGAGGAAGTCGCCGAACATGATCTCGAGCACCGGCCGGAGGCCTGTGATCGCGGCGCCGTAGGCGGCGCCCGTGAGCGCCAGCTCCGAGATCGGGGTGTCGAAGACGCGAGCCGCGCCGTGCTTCTCCTGCAGGCCGGGAGTCACGGCGAAGACGCCGCCGGCGATCGCGACGTCCTCGCCGAAGAAGATCACGCGCTCGTCGCGGGTGAGCTCCTCGTCGAGCGCCTGCCGGACCGCCTCGCGGAACTCGAGCTCGGCCACCTCAGTCCACCTCCTCGACGAGCTGCGCCGGGTGCTCGAGGAGATCCCGCACCCGTGCGAGGAACCGTGCGCCTTCGGCCCCGTAGACGACGCGGTGGTCGCACGACAGCGACACCTCCATCGTCTTCCGGGCGACGACCGTGCCCTTCTCGGCGACCGGCCGCTCGGCGACCTCTCCGACCGCGAGGATCGCGACCTGCGGCGGGTTGATCACGGCCGTGAAGCGGCGGACGGCGAACATGCCGAGGTTCGACACCGTGAACGTCCCGTCCGCGAGGTCCTCGGTCGAGAGCGACCGGGTCCGGGCGCCCTCGGCGAGGCGGCGCGAGTCGCCCGCGATCTCGCCCACCGACTTGAGATCCGCGTCGTAGATCGTCGGGACGAGGAGTGCGTCCTCGGTGGCGACCGCGATGCCGACGTTGATCCGGCCGTGACGGACTGCCTTCCCGTCGTCGTAGCTCCCGTTGAGCGCCGGGAACTCGCGGAGCGCGAGCGCGACGGCGCGCACGACCAGGTCGTTGAACGACGGGAGAGGATCGGCGCCTGCCGCGCGGAGGTCCTTCCGCAGGCTCGCCGCCTCGACCATCGCGATCTCGACCTGGACGGTGAACTCGGGGATCTGCGAGCGCGACTCGGCCATGCGGCGCGCGATCGTCCGCTGGGTCGGGGTGAGCGGGATCTCCGTCGCCGCGCCGCGGCCGCCTGTGGGTGACGTCGAGGTCGGTGCGGAATCGGTGGCCGAGGCCGCGAATGTGCGGACGTCGGCGCCGACGATCCGGCCGCCGGGACCCGAGCCGGTGACTCCTGAGAGCGACACGCCGAGCTCCTCGGCGAGTCGCCGCGCCGACGGGGTCGCTCGTGCGCGATCGCCCGTCGGCGCGGAGCTGGGCGGGAGGTCGGCCGTCTGCGACGGCGCCGGCCCGCGTTCAAGCCTCGGCCCGGGCTCAGGCTCGGGGGCCGCGCTCGCCGGCGCGGCGACGGCTGCCGGCCGTGCGCCGCCTGCCCCGGTCGTCCTGAGCCGCGCGATCACGTCTCCGAGCGGAACCGTCTCGCCCGCGGCGACCACGATCTCCTCGAGGGTGCCGTCCGCCTCGGCCTCGTAGACGACGTTGGCCTTGTCGGTCTCCACCTCGACGAGCGGTTCACCGCGGCGGACCGCCTCGCCCGGCTGCTTCAGCCATTCGAGGACGGTCGCCTCCTCCATCGAGTCCGAGAGCTTCGGCATACGGACGTCGGCGACGACCTCGGCTCCCGCATCGACGCTCACGGCCGGACCTCGTTGAACTCGGGAACGTCCACGCTCGTTGGATACGGCGCAGCGGCGGCTGCCGCCTCGATGCGGTCGATCTCCGCGTCGACCTCGCGCGCGACCCCGTCGAGCTCGGCCTCCGGGACGCCGAGCTCCTCCTGGAGCATCGCGGCGGCGACGAGGAGCGGATCTCTCGTCCGCCACTCGTCGAGCTCGCCCTCGGGGCGATACTTCCCCGGATCGCTTCGCGAGTGCCCGACGAAGCGGTACGTGCGTGCCTCGACGAACTCGGGGCCCTCCCCGGCGCGCACGCGGGAGACGATCTCGCCGGCCGCCGCGCGAACCGCCCGCACGTCCATGCCGTCGACCTCGGTGGTGGGCAGCTCCAGCGCGGCCGCGCGCGGGACGATCCCTCCCGCCGTCACCGCCTCGAACGGCGTGTACTCCCCGTAGCCGTTGTTCTCGCAGACGAAGACCACCGGGAGGTCGAGCACCTTCGCCAGGTTCAGGCACTCGAAGAAGTAGGCCTGGTTCGTCGCCCCGTCGCCGAAGTACGCGATCGCGACCGAGCCGCTGCCCTTGAGCGAGAGCGCCGCGCCGGTCGCCGCCGCGATGCTGCCCCCGACGATGCCGTAGCTCCCGAGCACGCCGTGCTCCGGGTCGACGACGTTCATCGACCCCGCGCGGCCGCCGTTCACGCCGATCGCCCGGCCCATCAGCTCGGCGAGGAGGCCCTCGGGATCCGTGCCCATCGCGAGGAGATGCCCGTGCCCGCGGTACGTGCAGGCGATCCGATCGCCGTCCCGCAGAGCGCTCGCGAAGCCGACGGCGACGGCCTCCTGTCCGGAGTAGAGGTGCGTCGTCCCGTACACCTCGCCGCGCAGGAAGAGGCTCTGGACCCGGTCCTCGAACCTACGGACGAGGAGCATGCGCCGGTAGAGGTCGAGTGCCTGTGTGCGGTCCAGGCTTGCCGTCGTCCCGGTCGTCATCGCAGTCGTCCTCTCGTCCAGGAGTCGAGCGCGACCGCTGCGAGGAGGAGCGCGCCCATCGTGATCTGCTCGTAGAGCGGGTCGAGGCCGAGGAGGATGTAGCCGTTCCCGACGAGCGCGATGAAGAGGACGCCGACCACCGTCCTCCAGACGGCTCCCTCGCCGCCGAGGATGCTCGTGCCGCCGACGACGATGCCCGCGAGCACCGTGAACGCGAGCGCCGTGTCCCCGCTCGACGCCTGGGCGCTCAGCACCCGCGACGTGTCGATCACGCCTGCGAGCCCGGCCGCGCCACCGCTCAGGACGAAGGTGAGCACGCGGATGGCGTCGACGCGAACACCGGCGAGCCGGGCGGCCTCGGCGTTGCCGCCGACCGCGTACATGTACCGCCCGGCCGTGGTCGCCGAGAGCACGAGGCCCATGACGACGACCGTCGCGACCATCAGCCAGATGGAGGTCTTGACGCCGAGGACGACGGTGTTGGCGAGCTTCCCGAAGCCGGGCTTGTCGAAGAGGACGAGGAGGTTCCCTTTCGTGACGAGCGCCGCGCAGCCGCTGATGATGAACGACATCGCGAGGGTCGTGATCAGCGCGTTGATGCGAAGGAGGGTCGTCGCGAGCCCGTTCGCGAGGCCGATCAGGAGCCCGGCCCCGATCCCGAGCGCGATCGCGACCGAGGGCGTCGTGTGCTGGGCGAAGTGCGCCGAGGTCACGCCCGCGAAGGCGTAGGTCGCGCCGACGGAGAGGTCGATGCCTCCCGCGACGAGGACGAGCGTCCCGGCGGAGGCGATGATCAGCGTTGCGGACTGCTGCTCGAGGATGTTCAGCAGGTTCGGCTTCGTCGCGAACGACGAGCTCGAGAACGAGAGGACCGCGAACAGGATCAGGAACGGGATGAGGATGCCCGCGTTGCGGACGAACGACGTCGTCGTCGTGTAGAGGCGGCCCGCCGTGATCGCGCCCGCGTTCGTGCTCATGCCGCGACCTCGCCGCCCGACTCCTCCTGCGCGAACGCTGCGTTGAGGAGAGCGCTCTCGGTCATCTCGTCGCCGACGAACTCCCCGACGATCCGGCCGCGCCGCATCACGAGGACGCGGTGCGCGAGGCCGAGGAGCTCCTCGAGCTCCGACGAGATCACGATCACTCCCAGCCCCTCGGCTGCGAGCTCGGTGAGGAAGTCGTAGATCGCGCGCTTCGCCCCGATGTCGACTCCCCGCGTCGGCTCGTCGGCGATCAGCACGCGCGGGCCGCACAGGAGCGTCCGGGCGAGGAGTACCTTCTGCTGATTGCCCCCGGAGAGCGTGCGGACCGGGGCGGAGTATCTCGCTGCGCGCACGTCGCAGCGCTCGAGCACGCGGCGCGCCTCCTTCCGTTCGCGGGCGCGCCGGACGACCCCGAGCGCGCTCAACGACGGCAGACGCGAGAGCGTCGCGTTCTCGATCGACGAGCGGCCGAAGACGAGCCCTGCGTCCTTGCGCGACTCGGGGATGAGGGCGAGCCCGGTGCCGAGGCTGCGGCGCGGGCTGCGGCCGAAGCGCTCGCCCGTCGCGAGCTCGACCGTCCCCGACTCGAGCTTGCTCGCACCGAAGAGCGCGAGCGCGAGCTCCGTGCGGCCGGCGCCGACGAGGCCGGCGATGCCGAGGATCTCGCCCGCGCCGAGATCGAAGGACACGCCGCTCACGCCCGGGGCCGACACGTCCCGCACGGACATGAGGACGGGCGTCTCCGCCTCGTCGCGGACCTGCTTCTCGGGGAAGGTGGCCGTGAGCGAGCGCCCGAGCATCGCCTCGACCAGCGAGGACTCCGTCTCCTCGGCGGTGAGGGACGTCCGGACGAGCCGCCCGTCGCGGAGGACCGTGACCGAGTTCGCGAGCTCGAGCACCTCCCGCAGGAAGTGCGAGATGAGGAGGATCGTCTTGCCGCTCCGCGCGAGCGAGCGGACGATCTCGTGGAGGGCGAGCGTCTCGTTCGCCGCGAGCGCGGCCGTCGGCTCGTCCATGACGATGAGCTGCGCGTCGCGGGAGAGCGCTCGCAGGATCTCCACCTTCTGCTGATCGGCGGTGCGCAAGGCGCCCGCGGAGATTCCGCCGGGGAGGTCGAAGCCGGCCGACGCGGCGAGCTCGTCGTAGGCGTGTCGGAGCCGGCGCCCGCGGACGAAGCCGGTGCTCCGCGGCTCGAGCCCGAGGAAGACGTTCTCTGCGACCGTCAGCTGCGGGACGACGGACGGCTCCTGCGCGATCGCGGCGACCTTGTGCTCGAGCGCGTCCCGCGGCGAGCGAAACGAGACCGCCCGGCCGCCGAGCGTCACCCGCCCGGCGTCGGGTGACAGCGCTCCCGCGACGATGCGACCGAGCGTCGACTTCCCGGCGCCGTTCTCGCCCACGAGGGCGTGTACCGAGCCGCGGGCGACGGCGAGCGAGACGCCGTCGAGCGCCCGGACGCCACCGAACTGCTTGGTGACGTCCAGGAGCTCGAGATATCGAACCTCTTCTTCCCCCGGTGCAGGGGACGCTTCTATCCGGGCCACTCCGCCTTGAACTTACTCGCGTTGGCCTTCGTCACGACGCCTCCGTCCGGGAGCCCGGCGAGGACGTCGATGCCGCCGCAGCCCTTGCCGGTGCGGACGGCCTTCACCGCGCAGCCCATCGCGAGGCGTCCCTCGGTCGCCGGCCGCTGCATGACGGTGCCGAACCACTGACCCGAGGCGACCCGCTGCAGGCCGACGGCCCCGCCGCCGTAGCCGACGAGCGTCACCTTCTGTCCGGTGAGCGCCTGCTGGGCGCCGGTCGCGCCCTGGTCGGCGCCGACGATGACGTCGAGGTCGGGATGCGCCTGGAGCATCGTCTGCGAGGCGCTGAGCGCGTTCGCCGGGTTGTAGAACGTCTCGCCCTCGGCGACGACGTCGATGTTGTGGCCCTTCGTGACCTTGTTGAACCCGTTCCGGATCGCGGTGTCGAGCGAGGACACCTTCACCGAGTACAGGTACCCGACCTTGCACGGGTTCGCGTTGCGAGCCTGGCAGGCCTTCACGACGAGGCCGCCCTGCTTCTGGCCGATCTGCGTCTGGACGAACACGACGTTGCCGGCCATGCCCTTGAGCGGCGGCTTCGCGGAGCCCGGCCGGAGGCCGAGGATCTGGTCCATGTTGACGACCTTGATCCCCTTGGAGATCGCCTGCTTGACGGTCGGCAGGAGCTGCGGGCCGAAGATCGGCTGGACGATGATCGCGTTGAACTGCTTCGACGTGATCGCCGTCTGGAGCTCGCCGAGCTGCTTCTTCGGGTCGTTCGCGGCGTCGAACACCGTAACCTTCGCCTTCGACGCCTTCGCCACGTTCTGCGCCGCGGCGAGCATGGGAGCGTCGTAGCTGTTCGCGATGGCGAACGAGAGATACGCGACGCGGACCGGCTTCTGGGCGTTCGAGCCCCCGGACGCGCCGGACACGAGTACCACTGCAGCGATGGCGAACGCGAGGAGCGTCGCCACGCCGGCAATACGCCTGCCCCGGGACACGACAAAGAGACCGTTCACTTCGACTGACCCTCCTTCATTCGGGACGTGGTCGCACGCGGGCGTCGACCGAACCGTCGCCCTGCGGTGCTGCTGCGCATCCCACGCGGGCTCACCTGCAACCGCGCGAGTGTATGTCTGCTAAACGAGCGAAGTCAAGACGGTTACTCATGCTGCACGCCGGCAGGGTCGAGGCCGCCCTTCGACCTCAGTCGCTCGCCGCGGCCGCGCGCGTCGCGCTCTGCACCCAGGTGGGCTGGATCGCCGTGTGCCCGAGCAGGAACTCGAGCGACGACGCGGCGCGCTCGCGGGCGCTCCGCAGGTCGGCGTCCACGAGCTCGCCGCTCTCCTTGAGGATCCGCCCTCGGACGAGCACGGTGTCGACGTTCCGCGTATCGGCCTGGAGGACGACGGTCGAGACCGGGTCGATGACCGGGTACGTGTTCGTGTCGTCGCCGCGGATCATCACCACGTCCGCCTGCTTGCCCGGGGTGAGCGAGCCGGTGCGGTCCTCGATGCCGCACACCCGCGCTCCCTCGATCGTCGCGAACTCGAGCACCTCGCGGCTCGAGAGGAGCGTCGGCTCCTCCTCGTTGCCCGCGGCGAAGGCAGCCTCGTGCGCGAGGAGGCGGTCGTGCGCGAAGAGGAAGCGCATCTGCGTGAACATGTCGCCCGGCACGGTCGTGACGACGTCGATGCTGAGACTCGGCCGCAGCCCGTGCGCCAGCGCCCTCGCGGTCGGCGGCGTTCCGTGCCCCATCGTCATCTCCACCGTCGGTGCGATCGACACCTTCCCGCCGCTCTCGGCGATGAGCCGGAACTCGTCGTCCGAGAGGTAGTTGCAGTGGATGTAGGTCGTGTCCGGGCCGAGGAGCTCCATCTCCGCGAGCTGGGAGACCATCGAGAAGCGGCCTGCGACGCCGCCCATCCCGGCGTGGACGCTGATCGGCGCCCCGACGTCGCGGGCGAGCTCCCAGTCGTGCCGCACGACCTCGGGCGTACAGAACCCCGGGCCGCGTGTCCCCATCGCGAGCGTGAGGAGGCCGTCGTCGCTCGAGAAGTAGCGCTCGCGCACGCGCCGGATGTCCTCCGGCGCCTCGAGCGTGCTCGTGTACCACCAGTCCGCGAGCGAGGTGTTCGGGGTCCCGTAGCAGTACACCCCCCGGAGGCCGGCGTCCTGCAGCCCGCGAATCGCCTCGTCCGAGTGCTCCGGCGTGTTCGAGATGTGCGACCAGTCGAGGATCGTCGTCACGCCCGCGTCGATCGCCTCGAGCGAGCCGAGGTGGTTGCCGGCGTAGACGTCCTCGGGCCGGTACGCAGGGGCGAGCTGGTCGAGGACGAGGTCGAAGTAGCCGGCGAGGCTGACGTCGGGCGCGATCCCGCGGATCACGGTCTCCCACGTGTGGCGGTGGGAGTCGATGAATCCCGGCATGACGATGCAGTCCGAGGCGTCGATGACGCGGGCCTCCCCGGCGTCGAGCCCGACGCCGACGGCTGCGATCGCGCCGTCCTCGACGAGCACGTCGCCGCCATACACGTCGCCGATGTCCGGGTCCATGCTGAGGACGTGTCCACCGCGAAACAGCACGCGCTCGGGCACCGAGGTCTCCTTTCGTCGCGAGTCCTTTGTCCAGTACGGCTGTACTAGCCCGGCGGTTCTTACCAGGTCTTGCAGGCGGTGGCAACGCTATCGGGACGGCGAGTCCAGGCCGCATGCGGGGTTCGTGAATGGAGGGAGAGCGGGCGCTAGTTGACTCCTACTGCACTACGGCTCTAAGGTGACGGGAATGAGCGACGGAGCTGTCGTCGTCGTCGGCGGGACGGCGGGCATCTGCAATCGGCTGGCCGGGGAGTACGCCAACCGCGGTCGCGACGTCGTCATCACGGGCCGCGATCTGGAGCGCGCGGCGGCCGCGGCGTCCGTGCTCGACGGGTCGGGAAAGGTCGCCGCGTACGCGTTCGACCTCGCGGAGCCGACCACCATCGCCGAGGCGCTCGCGGACGTCGGGCCCGTCGACCGGCTCGTCCTCGGAGCGGTCGAGCGCGACGAGAACTCGGTGGTCGACTACGACGTCGGACGCGCGCTGAGGCTCGTGACCATGAAGCTCGTCGGCTACACGGAGGTGGTGCACTCGTTGCGCTCACGCCTCGCGGGCGACGCCTCGATCCTGGTCTTCGGCGGACTCGCGCTGAAGAGGCCGTACCCCGGGTCGACGACCGTCACGACCGTGAACGGCGGTGTGACGGGTCTCGTCCACACCCTCGCGATCGAGCTTGCGCCGATCCGCGTGAACGGCATCCACCCCGGCTTCGTCGAGGACAGCCCGTACTGGCTGGAGAAGCCGGCAGCGGCGCTCGAGTCTCCCCGTGCTCGCACGCCGCTCGGCCGGCTCGCGACCATGGAGGACGCCGTCGACGCGTCCATCTTCCTCCTCGAGAACAGGGCGGTGAACGGGGTCAACCTCGACGTGGACGGAGGGTGGCTGCTCGCATGAGCGCTGACGCGGGCGCGCCTCGGGTCGCGGTCGTCGGCCTCGGACACATGGGGAGCGCCATCGCCGAGCGCCTGCTCGAGGCCGGCTACCCGCTCTCGGTGTTCAACCGTACCCCCGGCCGCGACGACGAGCTCGTCGCAGCGGGCGCGTCCCGGCTCGGATCCGCGGGAGACGCTCTCGTCGCCGCGGACGTGTGCGTCACGTCGCTGCCCGACGACGACGCCGTCCTCGAAGTGATCTGCGGCGAGCGCGGCGTGCTCGCGCCGGCGCGTCCCGACACGACGCTCATCGACATGAGCACGATCTCGGTCGACGCGTCCGCGCGGGTCGCGGATGCGGCCTCCGTCGCGGGCGTGCGCTACCTCCGAGCACCTCCCTCCGGCAACCCGGTCGCGATCCGCGGCGGGAAGGCGGCGGTGTTCGTCTCCGGGCCCGAGAGTGCGTTCGAGGAGTCCGAGCCGCTGCTCC
This sequence comes from uncultured Actinomycetes bacterium, assembly GCA_963708265.1. Lineage (GTDB taxonomy): Bacteria > Actinomycetota > Thermoleophilia > Gaiellales > Gaiellaceae > GMQP-bins7. The sequence continues at coordinate 422,851 of CAVPSC010000004.1, forward strand.
GGGCGATCGCCCCGACGGTGCGCTACGTCGGTGAGGACGAGCGCGCCCGAGTCGTCAAGCTGGCGCTCCAGATCCTGATCGGAGGCACCGCCGAGCTCCTGGCGGAAGCCGTCGTCCTCGGCGAGACGGCCGGCGTCGACCGGGAGGAGCTGCTCGACCTGATCCGTTCCTCGGTCATCGGCTCGACCTTCGTGAGCTACAAGGCCGACGCCCTCGTCCGGGACGACTACTCGGCGACCTTCACGACGGACATGATGCGAAAGGACGTCGACCTCGTCCTGGACCTGGCCGAGGAGATCGGCGTCGACCTGCCCTTCACCCGCGAGCTCCGCCCCCTGCTCGAGGCGACGTCCGACGGCGGCCACGCCGACGAGGACTTCATCGCGCTCGTCCTCGAGCTCAGGCGCCGGGCGAGCGAGGATCGGCTATCCAGGACGAAGAGGTGATCGATGTGAGCGGAACGACGAACATCGCCTCCCGCGGCGCGACGATGGCGGTCGACTGGGAGCAACGCGTCGACTTCGAGAGGCTGCGCAGCCACCGGCTCGCGCGCGCCAAGGCCTCGCTCGAGGCCTCGGAGCTCGGCTGTCTCCTCCTCTTCGACCCGAACAACCTCCGCTACGTGACGAGCACCGCGATCGGCACCTGGGAGCGGGACAAGAACATCCGCTTCGCGCTCGTCTTTCGCGAGGAGGCGCCCATCCTGTGGGACTTCGGATCCGCTGCACGACATCACCAGCTCTACTGCCCGTGGCTCCCCGAGTCGAGCTGGCGGGCGTGGGTCCCGCCGATGCGCGGCGCGATGCCGGATCCGACCGGCGTGCCGGACGCGCTCGCAGACATGATCTGGGAGGAGCTCCACGAGCGCGGTCTCGACACCGAGCCGGTGGGGATGGACGTGCCGGACATGACCACGCTCCTCGCGCTCCAGCGCAAGGGGCTCGAGATCGCCGACTCGCAGCCCGTGATGCTCGACGCTCGCAAGCTCAAGAGCGCCGACGAGCTCGCGCTCCTCGACAACGCGGCCGCGCTCGTCGACGCGGCGTACGAGGAGATCTACCGGCTGCTCCGTCCCGGCATTCGCGAGAACGAGGTGGTCGCGGCGGCGCTGAAGGTGCTGTTCGAGCTCGGCTCGGAGCACGTCGAGGCGATCAACGCGATCTCCGGAGACCGCTGCAACCCGCACCCGCACACGTTCTCCGACCGACTCCTGCGGCCGGGCGACCAGGCGTTCTTCGACATCATCCACTCGTTCATGGGCTACCGGACGTGCTACTACCGCACGTTCAACGTCGGCTACGCGACCCCGTCGCAGCTCGACGCCTACAAGCAATGCCGCCAGTGGCTCGACGACGCGATCGAGCGCGTCCGGCCCGGCATCACGACCGACAAGATCGCGGAGGTCTGGCCAACTGCCGAGCAGATCGGCATGAAGGACGAGCGGGCGGCGTTCGGCCTCCAGTTCGGACACGGCCTCGGCGTCGGCCTGTACGAGGCGCCGATGATCTCGCGCCTGCACTCGTTCGACGACCCGGTCGAGCTCGAGGTCGGGATGGTCTTCGCGCTCGAGACGTACTGCCCCGCCTCGGACGGCCGCTCGGCGGCACGGATCGAGGAGGAGGTCATCGTCACCGAGACCGGGCCGCAGGTGATCACGAGGTTCCCGGCGCAGGAGCTCCTCGTCACGGGCAAGGGCTACGTCCGCGGAGCGGACTTCGTGCAGTCCGGGCCGGTGGGCGGCCCCGGGTCCGGAAACGGCGCCGCCGCGGCGGACCGGGCCGACGACCTCACGCGGGCCTGACGCGGATGCATCTCCTCCTTCCCCGAGAGGACATCGAGCTCGTTCCGGCGCTGCCCGAGCATGGCTCCGGTTTGACGAAGGCGGTTCTCGTCGGCGAGGCGACGGGTGCCACGCACACGGGGCTGTCGCTCATCGAGCTCACCGACGGGCACGTCGACAGGCACGTCCACTCGTTCGAGACGGGCTTCTACGTGTTCTCGGGCGAGCCGGTCCTGTACGGCGAGGGCGGGGGCGTCCGCCTGCGGGAGGGCGCCTGCGGGGCGATTCCGGTCGGCGCCGCTCACGCGTGGCGTGCCGAGGGCAGCGCGCGCTGGATCGAGATGGCGTCTCCGCGTCCCCGCGGACCCGACAACCCGCCGGACACGTTCTTCCTCGGCCCGGCTCCCGACGACGAGCCGGCGCCGCTCGACCTCCGGGACCCCCGGAATCGCAACCTCTTCCTCCTGCAGCCGGGCGACATGGACATCGACCGCCTGAAGTCGGGGGCTGCCGTCGACGAGCCCAGGGTCTCGGCGAGCATGGCGACGGCGGCGCTCGCCTACAGCGGGATCACGGTCAAGATGCTCGTCGACAAGCGGCTCGACGCGCAGCTCCACACCATGTTCATGGTCGGGTACCAGCCCGGCGCCGTGGCGCATCCGCACGACCATCCGTTCGAGGAGTCGTACGTGATGCTCGAGGGCGAGGTCGACGTCGTCGCCGACGGGACGCGGTACGCGCTCCGCCCCGGCGACGTGTTCTGGACCGGGGTGGGCTGCATCCACGCGTTCTACGAGACGAAGGGGAACACGGTGCTGTGGCTCGAGACGTCCGCCCCCGGGCCGCCCGACCGCCACTCGTACCGTTTCGAGCGCGACTGGGAGTATCTGGCGGCGAAGGCCGGCGACGAAGCGTCCGCAGCCGCGCGCGCTTAGGCTGTGCCGATGGAGGCATCGCTGGCCGATCGCGTCCCGGAGCTGCCGCGGCCCTCGGGCATCGGCGAGCGGCTCCGCGAGGAGCGGCAGCGGAGTGGGTTGACCGTCCGCGAGATCGCCCGCCGTGTCGGTGTCTCCCCGAGCCTCGTCTCGCAGATCGAGCGCGACAAGGTGAACCCGTCCGTGAGCACGCTCTACGGGCTCGTCACCGTGCTCGGCCTGACGATGGGGGACCTGTTCGGCGAGGCGTCTAGCCCGCGCCAGGCCCGCGCTGCCTCCGCCAGCGCGCCCGTCGGCCCCGTCACGGCGCCGGACACGCGAGCCGTGATCAACCTCGAGACCGGAGTCCGCTGGGAGCGCCTCACGCCGGCGAGCGACCCCGCCCTCGAGTTCCTCTTCGTCGCCTATCCGCCCGGCGCGTCGTCCTGCCCCGAGGACTCACTCGTCCGCCACGGCGGGAAGGAGTACGGCTACGTCGTCAGTGGACGCCTCGGCGTCCGGGTCGGGTTCGACGAGTACGAGCTCGGGCCGGGGATGGCGATCTCTTTCGACTCGTCGTCGCCCCATCGCCTGTGGACGATCGGGAACGAGCCCGCGGAGGCGATCTGGGTCGTCGCCGGCAGGCAGGGCGACAGCCGGGCGATCACGGTCTGAGGCGTCGCCGAAGCTCGGGTAGAATCGCCCCGAACCGGGGCGGTTAGCTCAGTTGGGAGAGCACCAGCTCGACAAGCTGGGGGTCACTGGTTCGAGCCCAGTACCGCCCATCTGACATCGGAGCCAGGCGCCAACCTGCATTTCTCCGTGGGTTACTGTCGACACTGCTCGGGCTGCTCGGGCTTGAAACGCCGGCTTGAACCGCGTTCGAGGGTTCAGTGATTCCCCGTAGCGCGTGATCGTCTGCTCAGCGTCCTGCGCCGGAAGGTCGACGCGCCGCGAGACGTCACGCAGCGACCCTCCTCCGGTTGCGCGCCCGATGACACGACCGCCGCGCAGTGTGAGCTCCCTGTGATCTGGGTACCTAGCCGCACGGTCCCCGAAAACGGAGGTATGAAGATGGCTCTTCTTCTCGCGAGTGGCGGTATCTACATCGGCGGAAGGAGGCTTCCTCGTGCTTCTCGTGATCGTTGTGATCCTTGTCCTCATCTTCAGATAGCGCTCGTGCCGAGCCGAGGCCTCTGCGACGGGCCGATACCTTGAGAAAGCTGCTCACAGGCGAGTGGATCGTCGATCGAACGAGCGCGAAGCAGCGCCGGGTCATGCACTACTGGCTCACCATCCTCTGGTTCACCGTCGGCCTGGCGCTCTGGATCGTCTTGCGTCATGCGCTCTGGTTCGTCGGCTTCATGTCTCTGTACGCGATCTGGATCACGCACCTGGCGGGTTGGGCGGCGGAGACGCCCGTCGAGTCCGAGGACGAGTCCGATTAGATTCGAGCACCGACGGTAGAGCAGCCAGACGCTCGGCCGCGTGCTCATTCGCATAGGCGTATGCCGAGCGCTCGAGCAGGGTAGTACCGCCCATGTGATCTCGCGTCGCCCACTCCGCCGGGGACTTGCGGGAACCGTCGCCACGAGGGAGGATCGGAGCCCGTGAGACGAGTTGCCACGACCGCCAGAGCCGCGCAGAGGTCAATCACGCGCTGGCTCCCGTTGGTCGCTGCCGGTGTGGCCGTCACATTCGCATCCAGCGCCGGCGCCGCAGAGGTCCCGACGCTCCAGCCCGGAAGAAGTGCCGTCATGGCCGGCACGCACATCCGCTGCCGCGCCGCGGCGACCTCGGTGACCTGCAGGAAAGTCGGCGGCCTCACGGCGACCATCCTCCAGACGGGCGTGGTGCAGGTGTCGCGCTCCCGGGCGTCGTTCCCGAAGACCAAAGCTCGGGTGCTCCACAACAACGGCGGGTTCGCCGTCCCCGGCACCCACGGCGTCGGGTTGTACTGCCACGTCTACGTCGCCGGTGCACCCACCATGAGCTGCTCACTGGACGACGTGAGCCTCGTCCCCAACTCGCATGGCTTCGACATGACGGACGGCTCGGTGGTGGTGTTTCGCTACGACAAGGCCGGAACGCGCCACGAGCTCAAGACGATTCGGCAGCCATAGGGGCTCGAACGACTGCCGCGGACGTGACGCTCGGGCGGCGCCGGGTGTGGTATGAGGGGAAGGTGGCGAAGGAGCGTTCTCCCTCCGAGTCGATCGACGCGAGAATTGAGGACCTGGACGACTGGCGGGGCGAGATGCTCGGCCGGCTGCGCGCCCTCGTCAAGGAAGCCGATCCCGACGTGGTCGAGGAGTGGAAGTGGGCAAAGGCCTCGAGCCCGGGAGTCCCGGTGTGGTCGCACGACGGAATCATCTGCACGGGCGAGACGTACAAGAGCGTCGTGAAGTTGACCTTTGCCAGGGGGGCTGCTCTCGAGGATCCCTCGGGGCTCTTCAACTCCAGTCTCGAGGGGAACACGAGGCGCGCCATCGACTTCCACGAAGGCGAGAAGATCGATGAGTCGGCGCTGAAGGCTCTCTTTCGCGCCGCGGTCGCTCTGAACGAGTCCAGAACTCGCTAGGGATTCCGCGGTACAGGCCCCGGCCGCGGACGGCCGGGGCCTGTACGGGTTTCCGCCGTCACCCGACGGCGGTCAGGAACCCGTAGCTCTCGCTCCGTCTTCGAGTCGCTCGGACTCCGTCCTCAGCACGGGATCGCCGCCATGATCGCGTTGATACCGAGCGGGCCGCCCAGGAGCGTGTCGGCCTGGGCCGGCGTCAGCTTGCCCGACGAGACGTAGGCATTCACCTCGTTGACGAACGCTCCGAGCTGGTTGCAAGCGGTCGGCTTGTCGGGTTTCGTGTTCAGGCTGTCGATGGCGTGCTGGAGCTTCACGGTCAGCGAATTCGCCTGGCCTTTGTTCAGCACCCCGGCGCCCTCGAGATCCCCGATCTTCGTGATGATGTCCGGGATCGCCTGGGCCGGCGTGAGGATGGTCAGGTCGAGCGTCGCCGACCTCGTCCCGCCTATCTGAGACCTGGCGTCGGTGCCGGTGAGCGTGAGCACGTAGTCGCCGGGCGGTGCGCCGGCGGTGGTGATCGTCAGCGTCGAGGAGAAGCCCCCTGCGCCTCCGCTCGTCGGACTGAAGGCCGCCGTCGCTCCGGACGGAAGACCCGACAGCGACAGGTCGATCGTAGGCAGCCCCGAGGTCGGGGAGCCCGTGACGAGTGTCTCCGTCACGGCGTCGGTGTTCGCCCCGGTCGTCAAGACCTGGAGGCTGGTCGGGCTGCCCGCAACGGTGAAGTCGTAGACCTGAACCGTTGTGGTGGCAGTGTTCGACACCGCTCCGAGCGAGTCCGTCACGGTCACCGCGTACGTGGTGTCTCCGAGCGCTGGCGTGTCCGTGATCGTCTTCGTCGTCCCGAACGGCGCGCCGTCCTTCGTCCATGCGTAGGTGAACGGACCGGTCCCTCCGCTCGGATTGGCGGTGAGGCTGACCGAGTTGCCCGCGAGCACGACCCCGGCCGGAGCCCCGGAGATCGAGACTGCCGGGATGTCGAAGTCGAGCGCACCGACGTTCACAGGGGGTATCGAGGCGTGCGGCGGCGAGGTCAGCGGCACGGGGACGAACCCGTCCGCGACCCGGCCGGCGACCAGCGGTCCCGCGATACCGCCGATCGCATTCCCGATATCCGTGTCGAGACCGGCCGAGGTGTACACCGGTCCCAACCCCCCGGAGAACAGGCTGATCGGAGCGGGGTCGCTGATCGAGCAGTCGGCGATGAGGCAGACGCCGGCGGTGACGATGTCGGCGACGACGGCGACCGCGTCCTGAAAGTCACTCGTCCAGTGCAGATCGATCTGGGCGTTTCCAGACGTTCCCACCCAGTGGAAGAGCGGGCTGAGTGAGACCCCGAGCGCCGCCGGGGTGGCCGGCGTCGTCAGGTTGAACGTCTGCGCCGAACCGGATGAGTCCCACTCGATCGGAAGGACCGGCGCACCACTCGCGCCCGTGACCTGAACCAGGGCCGCTGCCCCGCCAAGTCCCGGAACCCCGGTCGACGGAGCCGGCGCCAGGGTGAGCGAGCTTCCGAGCGACGCCGTGATCACCTTGAGCCCGGCGACGCTGAGCGTAAGCCCCGAGCTGGTGCCGGGGATCGTGATCGGGGAGTCGGAGTCCATGGGTGCGGTGAACGTGTTCGGCGCTGACGTCGCGCTGAAGGGGACGACGTTCGGACACCCGGAGCACCCGTCGAAGTCGAATGTCATGTTGCCGTTGAGCGAATACGAGACCGTCGATCCGCCCGGGGTAGGCGTGTACGTGATCGACACCGGGAGAGGCCCGTTCGCGGTGTTCAGGTCGGCCGGGTCGTACGTCATCGCGACGTCGGTCCCGAAGGTCACGTTCGCCGTGAGCGTGCCGTTGAAGGCCAGCGCCCCGTGAAAGAGACAGACGCCCACGCTCAACAGGCACGGGGGGTTTCCCACCCCGGTGTCCTCGTTCACCGGAATGCTCGTGGTGAAGCCGAGATTGGCGTGTTTCGTGATCGTTACCGGGTCCGGGCTGTCAGCCTGTGCCGGCCCCAGCTGAACCAAGAGGACGAGCAGCGCCACGCCCAGCTGGACGAAGAAACGCGGTCGTACCACGGTGCCTCCTTGTCTCCCCTCACGCCGGGCGGTGGAGCCCGGCGGCCGGACGCGAACGCTTCCACGACCGGGCGGCTTGCACATCGCTCGCCTGGGTGACGCGTCGCCCCGATCGAGGTCGCCTCGCCGGGCGGCTCTCGTTCGTCCGAGTGACCGACGGCTTCGAGCGCTCGAGCCTCAGGACGTGCCGGGGAGCCAGCCGTCGCGGTATGCAGTCGGTCGCCGCGGCGGGATCGACGCGTACGCCTCGCCGCCGTCGAGGGTGTCCGCCTCGACGCTCGCGCCGTGCCGTCGCGCGACTTCGTCGGCGGGGAAGGCGAGCGAGTCCGGTTCTCCGTCGTGCTCGCGAGAGCCGACCGCGATCACGAGACACGGCCCGCTTCCGGCTCCGACGATGACGTGCTCCGTTCCGGGCGGAGAGTGGAAGAGGTCCCAGGCGCGCAGGGGCCGCTCCTCGCCCTCGACGACGAGGACGGCCTTGCCGGAGACCACGAGGAAGTCCTCTTGGTCGGCCTCCCGGTGGTACATCGCCATCGCCTCGCCCGGCTCGAGCACGAACACGTTCACACCGAGCTGGTCACCAGTCCGGCGCCAGCCCTCGAAGTCGTCGGAGACGACACAGACGGCTCCGCGGCCCTCGGCGTGTCGCCACTCGGCGTCGCGCATGCCGAGGACGTACCAGCCTCCACCGCGCGGGACGAGACCGTGCTCCGTCCGTTCGAGGCTCGCCTCGGGAACCATCGCCCGCGATGGTAGTCCTGTCGGCAGGGCGGGACGAGGTCGAGCGCGAGGCGGCCGGTGAGAAGCCGGCCGCCTCTAGGTCGGCGCTACGTGACCTTGAAGCTGCCCTTCATGAACGTCGCGTGCACGTCGCAGACGAAGCGGTACGTCTTCCCCTTCTGGAACCTGACCGTCCACGTGGCCTTGCCCGTTCCGCCGACGCTCGTCGTCTTGTTCACGCCGGGGCCGGAGAGGTGGAAGTCGTGAGAGCTCGAGCGATCGCTCACGGCGATCGTGTACTTCCCGGCCTTGAGCGTCTTGACCTTCGCGGTCCCCTTCTTCAGCGAGATCGTGAAGCCGGGCCCGACCGTCGCGACGAGGCGCGGTGTGGCGGGCGCTCCCGAGCTCGGCGCCACGACCACGAGGCCGAGCGCGAGGACGACGAGGGCGAGTGTGATGCGTTTCATGACGTCTCCTTCGATAGCGGTCTTCGTGCTCCTACGACTCGAGCGCCGGGTTGGATCTCGAGCAGGCTCGCCGTCGTCACCTTGTAGGGTTCCGCGGCCGTGCCGACCGCCCACTCTACGGACGAGCTCTAGCGATGCTCCTCGCAACCGCCGCCCTGGTCGCCTGGATTTGCGTGTGGATCCTGGTCGCGATCCGCGTGTTGCGCCGCCCGGATCTCGGGATCGGCGGCAAGGTGCTCTGGATCGTCGTGATCCTCGTCTTGCCGCTCGTCGGGCTGCTCGCCTACTTCCTCTGGGACGCGGCCCGCACGAGGCCGGCGTAGGCGAGCGCTACCAGGCTTCCGGCGAGAGCACGAGCCAGTACCCGTCGGGGTCGACGAAGCAGACGGCGCCGGTCCGAGCCCAGTACGGGTTCGGCGAGGCGCTCGGCTCGACTCCGACGCCCGGATGCGGTCGGCGAGGCTCGCGACGCGCTCCTCCGATCCGAGATAGAGCACGAGCTGGTCCTCAGTGGTCGGCGTGACCGCGGCACCCGAGTGGAAGACGAGCTCGAGCTGCCGCGAGGCGTCGGGCAATCCGAGGACGACGCCGCTGTACCCGTCGTGCTCGTCGAACGACGTGAGGACGGGGAGATCGAGCAAGGCGTAGAACGCCACGGCCGCAGGCAGGTCGCGGGTCGGACGCGCGATCCGGAGCTGCATCAGCGGTGGATTCTGCTCCCCCCGTGCTCGTGCGCAGGGGAGAGTCCGCCCGCCCGGACGCTACCCGTGCACGCGCTCGAGCTGGCGACGCGCCACACGGGCGAGATAGCTCACGGGCGGTGCCGTCGCCGTCGGGCCGCCGGACGTGAGCGTGAGCTCGGTCCGGCCCTTGCCGACGAGAACGGTGTCGACGACGAGGGGAATCGTGACGCCCTGCGTCGTCAACGCGAGGGCGAAGCGGAACGCCGTCGTGAACGGCGCGACGCGCGGGAACGAGACCTTCCCGTACGAGACGACCTTCACGTTTGCTCCGGCGAACTTGCCGAGCGACGACGCCGCGCACGCCGCCGCGCCGGACGTCCGCACCGAGCGAGCCCAGTCGGATCTGACCATGTCCGCCGTCCGGAGCACGACGGCGAGGCTCTCGAGGCTGTTCGGGCCGTACGTCCACGTGGAGTCGGCCGCGCCCGTGACCACGAGATCGGAGACCTTCGGATGGAAGCCCGGGCAGGAAAGGGGCGCGAGGTCCGCCTTCGTCACCTTCTTCGTGCCGCCCTTCCAGGCGCCCGCCGGCTCGAGGTCGGTGCCGCGAACGACAGCGACTCGCGCCGCAGCCTGGCCGGCGGTGGTGTAGCTGATCTTCTCGGGGCCGCCGCTCGCCGCCGCGAGCGCCGCGGACGACGCCAGCGCGAGCGCGGAGACGGCGGCGATCGCCCAGCCGACGCGCATGCGTGACGACGAGTCCATGTCGCTGCCTCTCCTTGTCTCGCGGGGTCGAAGTCCCGGCCGCAGCCGAGCTCACAGGACATCGGCTCTCGTGATGAACCGCGCGATCCCCGAACCGGGGGCATGGGCGAGAGGGCGACTCGGTGCATGCGGAAGGGCCTGCCGCCGCTCGAGGCAGGCCCTTCCGCGTCGCCGCAGACGACTCGTCCTCTACGGATAGGGGTTGGTCGGGTACGGCGTGGTGGTCGTCGTCCCGGGCGGCGTGGTCGTCCCACCCCCGCCGGACGGCGCCTTCAGGATCGCCCTGCCCTTGGCGGAGACCGTGAACCACCTCGCGCCGAAGGCCGAGAAGCCCTGACCGTTGGTCTGACCGGCCCGCTTGTCCTGGGAGAACGCGTACAGCGGGTGCCGGTTGTAGCTCACCTGCATCTTCCCGTCGCTCCGCTTCGTGACGCGGACGAGCGAGACCTTGAGCCCCTTGCCGACGGTCGGCTTGCCGTGAGCGACGAGCGGGGGCCAGAACTGCGCGCACTGCCCCGCGCACGCGCTCTTGCCGTTCCGGTCCTTCATGAACAGGTAGAGGGTGTGGCCCTTCGAGTTCACGAGGACCGCCCCGAGCTTCGTCGAGCGGAGAGAGATCGTCGCGCTCGACTGTTTCGCGTTTCCGGCGAGGGCGCCGGCGGCGAGGAGCCCGATCGCGCCGAGCGCGACCGCCAGCGTGACTCCGAGCGTGATGCGGAACGTGCCTCCGCGCCGACGGGAGCCGCCGCTCTTGTTTCCGATGTGTCTCATCGTTTGCATCGCCTCCTTTCTCGCTGTCATACGCGGGGTTGCGGTCCGCCGGTTTGCCCGCGCTATGGTCCGCCCGTGGCCGTGAAGCTCCATCGCTGCTCCGCGGAGTGGGTCAAGTTCGGCGGGCACCCGTGCTGGCGGGTCGAGCAGGCGCTCCGAAGCGCGGGGGTCGAGTACGAGATCGTCGCCGGCGCCGCGCTCCCGTGGCAGCGGAAGGCGCGCGCGGAGCTGATCCGGCTGACCGGGCAGGACCGCTACCCGGCGATCCAGTTCGAGGACGGCAGCGTGTACCGCGAGGAGTCGAAGGAGATGGTCGCGACGATCGAGAGCGGCAAGCTCCTCGAGAAGGCCGGGGGCGGAGCGGCCCCGGCCGCTCCGGCGTAGGCGATTCGCTTGACGACCCCCTCCGGCCGCCAGTAGCCTCACCGCGCCGGATGCATTCGCTGAAGCCCTACCGCTTCGTGCTCGCCTTCGCGGCTCTCCTCTGCGTCGCCCTGCCGACGGTCGCACTCGGGGCGACCCGCCAGCCGCAGTCGGCGGCCTCGCCGGCGGCCGCGGCGTCGAATACGGCGACGTTCACCGACTCCACGGGCGAGGACCCGCAAGGCCCGGACATCACGACGATCGTCGTCTCGAACGACGACGCCGGGACGATCACCTTCCGTGTCAACGTGCCGAATCGTCCGCAGTTCGACGTCAACACGATGTTGATGCTGATGTTCGTCGACACGGACTCGAACCAGGCGACAGGGGACCCGCAGTCTTTCGGCGCCGACTACGCGATCCAGATCCTCGGCGGCGAGGCACTGCTCTTCAAGTGGGACGGGACGACCTTCTCGCTGGCTGCGACCCAGTCGACTCTCTCGTACTCGTGGTCGGGCGGGGCGACGGTCAAGATCAACGCGTCGGACCTGGGGAACACGCGCAAGCTCAACTTCGACGCGCTCGTGCTCACGGGTCTCGTGATCGACCCGACGACGGGCGCGATCGACGATACGAATGCCCATGCGGACGGAGCGCCGACCGTGGGCCTCTACCCCTACGACGTGAAGGTCGGGAAGCCCACGCTGATCGTGAAGAAGTTCACGCACAAGCCCGCGAGCCCGAAGGCAGGGAGCTCGTTCTCGCTCCTCCTCACCACCGCCCGCTCGGACACGAAGGCGGTGCTCCAGGGCGGCCAGGTGACCTGCGCCGCGCGCGCCGGGTCGACGAAGCTCGTCGCCACCGCCCACAGCGTGTCGGGCGGGGCGGCGGTATGCACGTTCAAGATCCCGAAGAACGCCAAGGGCAAGACGTTCAGAGGGACGGACACGATCGTCTTCGAGGGCCTGAAGGCGTCGAGGAGCTTCGCAGGGAAGATCCACTAGTGCGCCCGTGGGCGTACTGACGAGCGTCCCCGTGCGCCGTCTCGCCTTCCTCCTGCCAGCCGTGGTCGCGGTCGCCCTCTCGGGGCCGGCGTCGGGCGCGATCCAGCCGATCGTCGGGAAGTACATCCAGCTCCCGCGGCTCGGGAGCGAGTCGGGGCCGGTACGTGTCACGGCGCCGCCGGCGGAGAGGCGCACACGCGTCATCGTCACGCTCGCCCCGCCGCCGCTCGCCGCCGCGCTCCCGTCCCGCGCTCTCCTCGGAGCCGGCCCGCGCGGGAAGATCGACTTCCAGAGCCCGCTCGTCCGGGCCGACCTGACGCGCGTCGAAGCCGCGCAGCGCGCCGCGATCGCGAAGATCCACGAGGCGGTGCCGAGCGCGAGGGTGTCGTGGCGCTTCCAGGTGCTCGTCGACGGGCTCACGGTCAGCGTCCCGTACGCGGAGCTCCCGAAGGTGCTCAACCTGCCGTTCGTGAAGGACGTCTACCCGAGCCTTCGCTACTCGCTCGACCTGAACCGGAGCAGGGCCGTCATCGGGGCGGCGCAGCTCACGGCGGCGACGGGCGACGCGGGCCAGGGCGTGAAGGTCGCGATCGTCGACGACGGCATCGACCAGACCCATCCCTTCCTCGATCCGGCCGGCTACTCGTATCCCCCCGGCTTCCCGAAGGGAGTCACCGGCTCGACGACACCGAAGGTGATCGTCGCGCGCTCGTTCCCCGGCCCCGCGGCGAACCCGGCCCCGCTCGACCGCGACACCTCCTTCCACGGGACCTTCGTCTCCGGCGTCGTCGCGGGCGATGCGGGGACCGATGTCCCGGCGGGGGATCCAGGGCAGTGCGGGCTCGCAGAGGGCGGGTGCCACCCGGCGGTGAAGGGACTCTCGGGCGTCGCGCCGCGCGCCTGGCTCGGGAACTACCGCGTCTTCAACACGCCGCTCCCGTTCGGCGGCTGCTGTGTCGCCAACAGCCCGGAGATCGTCGCCGCCTTCGAGGCGGCGGTGAAGGACGGCATGGACATCATCAACTTCTCCGGCGGCGGCCCGCAGATCGACCCGCGCCGCGACATCCTCATGCAGGCGATCACGAACACCGTCCGCGCAGGCGTCCTCCCGGTGATCTCGGCGGGGAACGACCGCGACTCGTTCGGCCTCGGGACGGTCGGCTCGCCGAGCACGGCCCCGGAGGCGCTGAGCGTGGCCGCCGTCACGAACGGGCACGTCTTCGGGCAGTCGCTCGTGTCGAAGTCGCCGAACCTCGCGCCGATGCCGTTCGCCCCGGCGGGCGGCGGCGTGCCGACGTCGTGGGGGACCACGGACCAGAAACTGATCGACGTCGGCTCGATCGAGGTCGGCGGCCAGCCCGTCGACCCCCTGCTCTGTGCCGCCTCGCCGGCGCTGCCGGCCGGCTCTCTCCGCGGTGCGATCGCGCTCGTGACGCGGGGCGGCTGCACCTTCTCGACGAAGGCGAGCCGCGTCTCGCAGGCGGGGGGAGTGGGGATGGTCGTCGCCGACGACACGCCCGGCGATCCGAGTGGGACCCCGGTCTTCTTCGGTGTCGACGGCGGAGTCATCTCGGACCTCGACGGCGACCGTCTACGTCAGGCGATGGCGAAGTCGGGCGGCGTCGCGACGATCCGCTTCGACCGCGGCGAGAACGAGATCCCGACGACCTGGGCGGGCGTCCCGGCGAGCTACTCGGCCGGCGGGCTCACGCCCTTCGGGCACCTGCTGAAGCCGGACCTCGCCGCGCCGGGCTCGCAGATCATCTCCAGCACGCTCCCCGAGTTCGCGGGTGACCAGTACGCCGTCCTCGACGGGACGAGCTTCTCGGCGCCGCACATCTCCGGCTCGGCCGCCCTTCTTCTCGCGCGGCACCCGACCTGGGGGCCGATGCAGCTCAAGTCGGCGCTGATGTCGACGGCCGGCGCCGCGCTCGGGAACACGGCCGGGACGGAGGAGGCGCCGGTCCTCCTCGAGGGCGCCGGGCTGGCCCGCCTGCAGACGGCAGACGACCCGCTCGTCTTCACCGATCCGCAGTCGCTCTCGTTCGGGGACCTCGACGTCGGCTCGGGCGGCGCGAGCAAGACCATCCCCGTGACGGTCTCCGACGCCGGGAACGGCGCCGGGTCGTGGCAGGTCGAGGTGCAGGCGCAGTCGGCGTCGAGCGGCGCGACGGTCGAGGCGGCGCCCGTCACGCTGGCGCCGGGCGGAACCGCCCTGCTCCAGGTCGTCGCGCGCGCGTCGGCGGGAGCGGCCGAGGGGGTCGACTACGGCTTCCTCCTCCTTCGCCGGGGAAGCGACGTGCGACGCCTCCCGTACGCCTTCTCCGTCGGCCATTCGAAGCTCGCGTCCGCGCAGGTCCTCCCGCTGAAGACGAACCAGGTCGGAGATACCCGCGTCGGGCAGGACCTCGTCGACGCGTACCGCTGGCCGACCTCGCCGTTCTCGGTGATGACGCTCTTCGGCGCGAACCAGACTCCGCCGGAGGACGGCAAGGAGCACGTCTACTCGCTCGATCTCACGAAGCGCGTCGCGAACGCCGGCGTGGTCGCCCTGCCCGTCCACGACCTCGACGAGCCGATCGAGCAGCTCCTGACGGCGCCGATCCATCCGTACTTCCTGTACGCGCTCGACGAGAACACGGTGCTCGGGTACGCGGGCACGCCCGTGAACGCGAACGGGAGCATGCCCGACTTCCTCTTCGGGCTCGGCGTCGCGGGCGCGGACTTCCCCGAGGTCGGCCGCTACTACGTCGTCGTCGACTCCGGGCGCGACCCGTTCACCGGGAAGTCGACGGCCCGCAAGTACACGCTCCACTCGTGGATCAACGACGTGAAGCCGCCGAGGGTCACGTTCGTCACCACGCGCGTCTCGGCCGGCCACCCGACGATCGTGGTCAAGGTCACCGACTCGCAGTCGGGCGTCGATCCCTTCTCGCTCCAGCTCCTGATCACGAGACGGCCGACCATCTCGGCGACGATGTTCGATCCGAAGACCGGGATCGCGGTGCTCCAGGTGCCGCGCACGACCTTCCCGCTCCAGGCGGGGCCGAGCTTCGTGAAGCTCGTCGCCTCCGACTTCCAGGAGGCGAAGAACGTCGACACCGAGGGCCAGAACCCGTTCCCGAACACGACGGTGAAGGGGGCGCAGCTGGCGGTCGTGAACGGCCCCGCGGTCACGTGGGTCACCCCGAACAAGGGCGCATGCCTGCCGAAGCGGGCGAAGCTCCTCGTGGTCGCGAACGACAACTC
Source organism: uncultured Actinomycetes bacterium (assembly GCA_963708265.1). GTDB lineage: Bacteria > Actinomycetota > Thermoleophilia > Gaiellales > Gaiellaceae > GMQP-bins7. Next base: position 438,214 of record CAVPSC010000004.1, read on the forward strand.
GCCGGTCTCGTCCGTCGGCTTCTTCGACGGGAAGCGTCAGATCGGCCGCGTCCGCAAGAACACCGCGGGCCTCTACACGCTGAACTGGAGCACCGCCGGCAAGAAGCACGGCGCGCACGTGCTCACCGCGGTCGCGTCCGACACGCGCGGTCGCGAGGATCGCGCGTCGCGTCCCGTGCGGATCTGCGGCTAGCTAGAGGCCGGCCCGCTCCTCGCCGTCGACTTCCTCCTCGTCCCGGTAGACGAAGAGTCCCCTGACCGCGCTCCAGATCTGGGCGGGAAGCGGGGGTCCGGGCGGCCCCGGCGGCTGTGCCCACGCGTACGCGAACTCCGATCCGAGGAGCACGATCAGCGCCGCTCCGTAGACGAAGAAGAGGAAGACCATGACGCCTCCGAGCGATCCGTAGATCACGTTGTAATGGCTGAAGTCGAAGGCGAGCGAGATGATCTTCGCCGAACCCCAGATGCCGACGGCGGTGAGGATCGCGCCCGCCAGGAGGTCGCGGGCGCGGAGGTTCGTCCGCGTGGGAACGAAGCGGTAGAGCAGGAACGCCATCGCGAAGATCAGGATCAGCTGCACGACGTCGCGGAGCAGCAGCCCCGACGGGTGAGCATCGATCCCGAGCTGCTCCGCGGAGCGGTCGACCAGCCGGCCGAAGAACGCGGCGAACGCCGATAGCGCCACGACGAGGAGGACGAGGACGCCGGCGCCCCCCACGAGGACGAAGTCGACGAGCTTCGCGTGGGCGACCGGACGCCGGCGCTCGACCTTCATCGTCGCCTCGAGCCCGAGCCGGATCGACGCCATCATCCCCGACGCCCCCCAGAGGAGCGCGATCAGGGAGACGAGCCCAATGGCGGAGAGCGGGCTGGCGATCCCCTCGATCGACTTCTTGATCCCCTCCGCCGAGAACGGGAGCACGTCGAGCAGCTCGTTGATCACCCGGTTGCGGAGCTCGTCGTCCTGGAGGACGAGCCCGAACACGGAGACGAGCAGGATCGTCAGCGGGACGATCGAGAACAGGACGTGGTACGAGATCGCAGCGGCGTACTGCGGGCAGCGGTCCTTGAAGAGGTCCTCGACCGCGCGCGGCAGCGCCCGCACGACCCCGCGGACGACGTCCGACGGCCAGCGCGTCACACGGTTCGCGCGTCCTTCAGGCTCCGCGACCGGCGTCTCGCCCACGCCCTGAGTCTACGGCGACGTCCTGCGCGCAGCGCCCGGGCTCGACCTCCGGCGCCGGCGGAGAGAGGCAGGCGCCGACCTCGCGCCGTCTATCCTCAGCGCGCGTGAAGGTCGTGCTTCCCGACAACTCCGAGCTCGAGCTCCCCGAAGGCGCGACGGGGCTCGACGCTGCGCGCGCGATCGGCCCCAAGCTCGCCGAGCAGGCGGTGCTCCTGCGCGTGAACGGCTCGACCCGCGACCTGCGGCTCCCGCTCGCCGAGGGCGAGAAGATCCAGATCCTGACGACGCGCGACGCGCAGGACCCGGACGCGCTCTCCGTCCTTCGCCACTCGAGCGCGCACCTGCTCGCCGAGGCGGTGCTGCGCCTCCACCCGGCCGCGAAGATCGCGATCGGCCCGCCGATCGCAGACGGCTTCTACTACGACTTCGAGTTCCCGGCGCCGATTGCCGAGGCGGAGCTCGAGGCGATCGAGGAGGAGATGCGGCGGGAGATCGCGGAGGGCCGCGAGTGGACGCGCGAGGAGTCGTCGCGCGAGAGCGCGATCGCTCGCTTCGAGGCAGAATCGCAGCCGTACAAGGTCGAGCTCGCCCGCACTGCCGAGGGCGACATCTCGCTGTACACGCAAGGCGACTTCACCGATCTCTGCCGCGGCCCGCACCTCCAGAACGCGTCGCCGATCAAGGCGCTCGAGCTGACCGGCCTCGCGGGCGCGTACTGGCGCGGCGACGAGCGAAACACCCAGCTCACGCGGATCTACGGCACGGCGTTCTACTCGCAGGCCGACCTCGACGCCCACCTCGAGCGGCTCGAGCAGGCGCGGGGGCGTGACCACCGCCGGATCGGCCCGCAGCTCGACCTCTTCCACCTCTCCGAGCACTCGCCGGGGTCGCCGTTCTGGCACCCGAAGGGGATGGTCGTCTGGAATGCGCTCGAGGATCTCCGCCGCCGCGAGAACCGCCGTCGCGGCTACGTCGAGGTGAAGACGCCGCTCCTGTACGACATCGAGACATACAAGACCTCGGGGCACTACGAGAACTACGAGGAGAACATGTTCTTCGTGGAGCCGCACGAGGGCGAGGAGCCGCTCGCGCTCAAGCCCATGAACTGCCCGGGGCACATGCTCCTCTTCGGCTCACAGCTCCGCTCCTACCGCGACCTCCCGATCCGCTACGCAGAGTCGTCCACGCTCCACCGCGACGAGCGCGGCGGCACGCTCCACGGGCTCCTGCGCGTCAAGCACATCACCCAGGACGACGCGCACGTCTTCGTCACGGAGGACCAGATCCAGGACGAGATCCACGGGATGATCGACTACGTCCGCTACCTCTACGACCGCTTCGGCGTGACGCCGCGGGCCGAGCTCTCGACCCGGCCCGAGAAGCGCCTGGGCACGGACGAGCAGTGGGACCGGGCCGAGTCCGCGCTCGAGGAAGCGTTGAAGCGGCATGGCATGGAGTACGTGATCTCGCCGGGCGAGGGTGTCTTCTACGGGCCGAAGATCGATCTGCACATGACCGACGTCCTCGGCCGCTCGTGGCAGATGGGGACGATCCAGCTCGACTACCAGATGCCGGTCCAGTTCGGGCTCACGTACATGGGGCCGGACAACCGCGAGCACAGCCCGGTGGTCATCCATCGCGCGCTGCTCGGCTCGCTCGAGCGCTTCATCGGGATCCTGATCGAGCACTACGGCGGCGAGTTCCCGTTCTGGATCGCGCCCGTGCAGGCGCGGATCCTCCCGGTCGGCGAGGCGCACCGCGCGGCCGCGCACGCGCTCGGCGACCGTCTCTTCGCCGAAGGTTTCCGGGTCGAGGTCGACGAGCGCGACGAGACGCTCGGCAAGCGCATCCGCGAGGCCGAGGTCGAGAAGATCCCGTTCGTGGTCGTCTACGGCGACCGCGAGTCGGACGAGGCGCTCGCGGTCAGGGAGCGGGGAGGAGGACAGTCGACGCGCTCGTTCGCGGAGTTGCTCGCCGCGTTCCGTGAGCTCGCCGCCGAGACCGAAGCGGCATAGGTGCTACCATCCCGCCTCTGCAAGCAGGAGCGAAAGAGCTTCCTCACCTCCCGGGCATGACTCGCGGGGGTTCAACCGAGCCGGTGGTGCACTCGCTGGGGTTGGACGAGGATTCGAGCCGCTGCTTGCAGCGGTTTTTGTCGTCTGCAAGGAGGGAAGCGAGAACTTGGTGAACGGACTTTGAGACCGAGGCGTCGCCGGCCCGTCCTCGACCGGGTCGTCCCCCGCAAGCGGGATGAGCGCATCAACGAGGAGATTCGCGCTCAGCGCGTCCGCCTCGTCGACGAGGACGGTGGGCAGATCGGGATCACGCCGACGAAGGAAGCGCTCGAGTTCGCCGCCAACAAGGGACTCGACCTCGTCGAGGTCGCTGCGGGTGCGGATCCGCCCGTCGCCCGCGTCATGGACTACTCGAAGTACCGCTACGAGCAGGAGCAGCGCGCGAAGCAGGCGCGGAAGCACCAGCTTCAGATCCAGATCAAGGAGATCAAGCTCAGACCGAAGATCGGGAACCACGACTACGAGACCAAGAAGGGGCACGTCGTTCGCTTCTTGAACCAGCGGGCGAAGGTGAAGGTCACGATCATGTTCCGGGGGCGGGAAACACTGCACCCGGAGCGGGGCCGCGACCTCCTCATGCGGCTCGCCGAGGACGTCAAGGACCTCGGCCTGATCGAGCAGCAGCCGACCCTCGACGGTCGCAACATGGTCATGGTTCTCGCACCGACCAAGAACGCGGGAGTGAAGGCCGATGCCGAAGATGAAGACGTCGCGGGGGGCGAAGAAGCGCTTCAAGGTGACGAGCGGGGGGAAGATCCTGCGCCGGCACGCGATGAAGAGCCACAACCTCGAGAAGAAGTCGTCGAAGCGTAGGCGCGGCTTCCGGAAGACCTACGGCGTCGCCCCGAGCGACGTCAAGGGCGTCCGCAAGCTCCTGAGGGGCGGGTGATCTCGTGCCAAGGGTGAAGCGAGCCGTCCACGCTCGCAAGAAGCGGGCGAAGGTCCTCGAGCAGGCGAAGGGCTACTACGGCCGCAAGAAGTCGAGCTACCGCTTCGCGAAGGAGCAGCTCGACCACTCGCTCGCATACGCGTACCGGGATCGCAAGGTACGCAAGCGCACCTTCCGCTCGCTCTGGATCGTGCGCATCAACGCCGCCGCGCGCGAGAACGGGCTCTCGTACAACCGGTTCATCGCGGGACTGAAGGCGTCCGGGATCGAGCTCGACCGCAAGTCGCTCGCCGACCTCGCCGTGTCCGACCCGAAGGCGTTCGCGGCGGTCGCCGAGCGCGCCAAGGCCGCGCTCGAAACGTCGGCCTGATCACCTCACCGCACAACGAGAAGCTCCGGCTCGTCAGGAAGCTCCTGCAGGCGCGCAAGCACCGGCAGGAGACGGGGCTGTTCGCGGTCGAGAGCGAGGACCTGATCGACGCCGCGCTCGGCGCGGGCATCGAGCCGGTCGAGCTCCTCGTCGCGGGTGAGGACATCGAGGAAGAGCTCCTCGCCGCCCTCTCGACGCTCGGCCACGCGCCGCGCGTCGTCGGTGTCTTCCGCGCGAGCGACCTCCCGCGCGGCACGCGGGACGTCGTGCTCGCGCTCTGGAAGGTGGCGGACCCCGGAAACGTCGGGACGCTGCTGCGCACCGCGGACGCGTTCGGCGCCGCCGTCGCGCTCTCACCGGAGTGCGCCGACCCGCTCGGCCCGCGGGCGCTCCGCGCCTCGGCCGGTGCGATCTTCCGTGTCCCGCTCGCGGGCTGGGACGATCTGCCCGCGCGTCGGGTCGCCCTCGTCGCCCGGGGCGGGACCGGGCTCCGCGAGGTCGACCTCTCGCCGCCCGTGGCGCTCCTCCTCGGCGCCGAGCGCGAGGGCCTGCCACGCGATCTCCTCGAGACCTGCGACGCCACCGCGACGATCCCGCTTCCGGGTGACGCCGAGTCGCTGAACGTCGCCGCCGCCGGCGCGATCGCGCTCTACGAGCTCTCGCGCGTGTCCGGAGCGGGCGGCTCGGGCTCCGACACTGTCGCTTGAGGCTCTGCGGCCGGCGCCGCTCCGCTCGGCTGCGAGAAGTCGACCTGCGGGGGCTCACGCTGGGCCTCCTCCTCGACGCGGAAGAACTCCCGCACGCGGAAGCCGAACGGCCCGGCGAGGAGGCTGCCCGGAAACGTCTGGACGGAGTTGTTGTACGTCAGGACGCTCGAGTTGTAGGACTCACGCGTCGTCGCGACCATGTTCTCCGTCTCCGAGAGCTGGCCCTGGAGCTCCTGGAAGTTCTGGCTCGCCTTCAGGTCGGGATACGCCTCCGCGACGGCGAAGAGGCGTCCGAGCGCTTGTCCGAGGATCCCGTCCGCCTCGGCGGTGGCCGCCGGCGTCTGCGCCTGCTGTGCTCGGGTTCGAGCGGCCGTGACCTCCTCGAACACCCCGCGCTCGTGCGCCGCGTAGCCCTTCACCGTCTCGACGAGGTTCGGGATCAGGTCCCAGCGCCGCTTGAGCTGCACCTCGACCTGTGCCCAGGCGTTGTCCACCGCGTTGCGGGAGCGGACGAGGCGGTTGTAGACCCCGATTACGAGGAGGACGACGATCACGACGATCGCCAGGAGCACGATGACCCAGATCACAGCGCCACCGACTCTAGGCCCGCGCCGCGCTCATGGCAAACGCTCACCGCGCGGAGCAGACGAAGATCATGTCCTCCTCGTCCACGAACGGCCTGAGGTCGAACCACCCGTAGACGGCCTGGACGACGAAGCCCGCGCGATCGAGAAGCCTCTGCCACTCGGGCTCCGAGAGCCAGTGCAGGCCGAACGTCGCCGAGACGTCGCGCGAGCGGACGGAGAGTGAGAGCGTTCGCGTGCCCTCGTCCCAGACCGCCCGCTCCTCGATCCCCGGCTCTCGCTCGAGCCAGCGGTCGTGCGTCTCGGCGATGTCGTCGGCGCTCGGCGCGAACACGTCGAAGACGAAGCGGCCTCCCGGTTCGAGCAGGGCTCTCGCGGCGACGAGGGCGCGCAGCTTCTCGGCCTCCGTCTCCATGTGCAGGAGCGTGCGGAACGGACAGATGACAAGCGGCACGCGTTCCGGCACCGGAGGCTCGCGCAGGTCGCCGACCCGCAGGTCGACGAGATCGCGTACGCCCTCGGCGTGCGCGTGCTCGGCCGCCCGACGGAGCATCTCGGGCGACGTGTCGATCCCGATGACGGCTACCCCGGCCGTCGCGATCGGCACGGCGATTCGGCCGGTGCCGACGGCCAACTCGACCACCGGGCCTCCCGTCGCCTCGGCCTGGGCGACGTAGAAGCCGACGTCCTCCGTCACCGACCGGCTCCAGGGGTCGTAGATCGGCGCGATGTGGTCGTACAAGGTCATGGACACTCGATTGTGACGGGCGCTACGCTGAGATCGTGGACCTGACGACGCAGCGCTTCCCGTTTACGAAGCCCCGGCCAGGCACCGGGGCATCGGCGCTCGCGTAACGTCGCCGTTCCTCCGCGTTCCTCGCCGGGGCCGAAGGCCGTCCCGTGCGCTCGTACGCGAAGGAGGAGCGATGCCCGAAACACCCGAGACCGATCACGCTACAGTCGCCGCCGTGGATCCCGAAGCTCTGGAGACGGAGGCGCTCGCCGCGGTCGCAGCTGCCTCGTCCGAGGCCGAGATCGAGCGGGTGCGGGTGGAGTATCTCGGGCGGAAGAGCGCGCTCAAGCTCGCGCTCAGGGAGGTGCGCGAGCGCGAGACGGGGATGACGCTCAATGCGCTCCGCGAGCGGCTCGAGCAGGCGGTCGACGCGCGGGAGGAGGATCTGCGGCGCGCAGAGCTCGATCGCCGGCTGGCCGAGGAGCGCGTCGACGTGACGATGCCGGGGACACCGGTCCACCGCGGCCACCTCCACCTCATCACGCAGATCCGCCGCGAGTTCGAGGACATCTTCCTCGGGCTCGGGTACACGGTCGTGGACGGCCGGGAGGTCGAGACGACCCGCTACAACTTCGACGCCCTCAACTTCCCGCCGGGTCATCCGACTCGCTCGCCGCTGCAGACCCTGTTCCTCGACGACGAGACGGTGATGCGCACGGAGACGTCCCCGTCGCAGATCAGGGCGATGGAGGCGCAGGAGCCGCCGGTGTATGTGGTCTCACTCGGGCGCGTCTACCGGCGCGACACCCCCGACGCAACCCACACACCGACCTTCCACCAGGCGGAGGGGCTCGCCGTCGACGAGGGGATCACCCTCGGCGACCTCCTCGGCACGCTCGAGTATCTGATCAAGGCCCTCTTCGGCGAGAACCGGCGGACGCGGTTCGTCACGAATCACTTCCCCTTCACGGAGCCATCGGTCGAGGCGCTCGTCTCGTGCCACATCTGCGACGGCTCGGGCTGCCCCGTGTGCCGGCACTCGGGCTGGATCGAGGTCGGCGGCTCGGGCATGGTCGACCCGAACCTCTTCGAGTTCGTCGGCTACGACAAGGAGCGCTACACGGGCTTCGCGTTCGGCTGGGGTCTCGAGCGGATCGCGGTGCTGAGACACGGGATTCCCGACCTCCGCGAGCTCTGGCGCAACGATCCGCGTCTCCTGGAGCAGTTCTAGAGCCATGCACGTACCGGTCTCCTGGCTCCGCGAGTACGTCACCGTGAACGCGACTGCGGCCGAGATCGCGGACCGGCTCTTCACCTCGGCTGCCGAGGTGGAGCGCGTGTTCGAGGTCGGCGTGCCCGATGTCGACGGCAACCTGGGCCGCTTCCTCGTCGGCCGCGTGCTGGCGGTCGACGCGCATCCGAACGCCGACCGGCTCCGGGTCTGCCAGGTCGACGTCGGGGAGGGCGGCGCGCGGCAGATCGTCTGCGGCGCCTGGAACTTCGAGGCGGGCGCGACGGTCGCGGTCGCGCTGCCGGGCGCGCTCCTGCCCGTGTTCGACCAGCCGCTCGACGAACGCGAGCTCCGCGGCCAGTCCTCGCGCGGGATGATCCTCGCGGAGGACGAGATCGGCCTGGGAGACGAGCACTCCGGGATCATCGTGCTGCCCGACGCGCGGGAGCCGGGGACGCCGCTCGTCGACGTCCTTCCGATCCGCGACCAGGTGCTGGACGTCACTCCGACGGTGAACCGCGTCGACCTCCTCTCGATGGTCGGTGTCGCGCGAGAGGTCGCGACGCTGCTCGGGGGCGAGCTTCACCTCCCTGCACAGGACGATGCCCCCATCGTCGACTCCGAGGACGTCGACGTCACCGTCGAGGACTTCGAGGGCTGTCCGCGCTACATCGGCCGCGGCTTCCGGGACGTCCGCATCGGCCCATCGCCCCAGTGGCTCCGCACTCGTCTGCACCTCGCGGAGATGCGATCGATCTCGAACGTCGTCGACGTCACGAACTACGTCATGCACGTCTGGGGGAGCCCACTCCACGCGTTCGACCGGGCGAAGCTCGCGGGCGGCCGCATCGTCGTCCGCCGCGCCCGCCCCGGCGAGGAGCTGCGAACGCTCGACGGCACGCTGCGGGCGCTCGCTCGGTCCGACCTCCTGATCACGGACGGAGAGCGCCCGATCGCGCTGGCGGCGATCATGGGCGGCGAGGACAGCGAGGTCTCCACTGCGACGAGCGAGGTGCTCCTCGAGGCGGCGAACTTCGAGCCGATCGGGATCCTCCGCTCGTCGGAGCGGCTCGCGTTGCGGACGGCGGGTTCGAATCGCTGGGAAAAAGGCGTCGACCCGTACTCGGCCGAGGACGCGGCCAAGCTGGCCAGTCGGCTCATCGTCGACCTGGCCGGGGCGCGCATGACGGGGCACGTCGACGTTCACGCGGGGCTCCCCGACAGGCCCGTGGTGACGCTGCGTCCCGAGCGCGCGAGCGCCGTGATCGGGATGGACGTCGAGCCCGCGGAGCAGCAGCGCGTCCTCGAGGGGCTCGGATTCGACGTCTCGGAGGGCTGGGAGGTGACGGTCCCGACCTGGCGCGCGCGAGACGTCACGCGTGAGATCGATCTCGTCGAGGAGGTCGCGCGAGCGGTCCTCGACCGCATTCCGCACACGCTGCCGCTCCGGCGCGAAGTCCGGGGTCGGCTGTCCAAGGACCAGAGGCTTCGCCGGCTCGTGGAGGACGTCATGGTCGGTGCCGGTCTTTCGGAGGCATACACGTGGAGCCTCGTTGCCTCCGACCCCGACCCGGACGCGATCCGGCTACCGGATCCGATGACGGCCGACCAGGCGGTGCTCCGGACGACGCTCCTCCCGGGGCTCGTCGAGGCCGCTCGCACCGCGATCGACGCCGGGTCCGACCGGATCGCGCTGTTCGAGATCGCGCGCGTGTATCTCCGATCGGGCGAGCAGCTGCCGGAGGAGCGCTGGCGGCTCGGCGGGATCGTCGAAGGCGGGTACGAGGCCGCGAAGGGGGTCCTCGAGGCGCTCTACGACGCCCTCCATCTCGAGCTTCGCGTCGGGCGCGGAGCGCATCCGCTGCTGCACCCGGGGAAGACGGCCGCGGTCGACGCGGGCGTCCTCGGGGAGCTTCACCCGTCGCTCATCGAGGGGAAGCGGGGTGCCTTCGAACTCGATCTGACGACGCTCTTCGACGCCGTGTCGGAGCCCGTCGTCTACGAGGACGTGATCACGTTCCCGGCGGTGCTCCAGGACCTCGCGGTCGTCGTCGACGATGACGTCGAGGTCGGAGCGCTCGTCGACGCTGCCCGCGAAGCCGTCGAGCCGCTCCTCCGCGACGTCCAGGTGTTCGACGTGTACCGCGGCGAGCAGGCGGGCGCGGGCCGTAAGTCCGTGGCCCTCCACCTCTCCTTCCAGTCGTCGGAGCGCACCCTGACAGACGAGGAGGCGACGGAGCACCGCGGCCGCATCGTGAGCGCCCTCGCAGAGCGCTTCGACGCCGAGGTTCGGGGCGAGAGCGCCTGAAGCGGGTACTCGGGGCGGGAGGCCTCACCGACGGGTCGGCACCGAACCCGTCAGCTCGCACTGATCGGGCGCCGGAGTCGGGCGGGACATGTCATCGTCTCGGCATGCGTCGCCTCCTGTACTCGTTTCTCGCGGTCGCGACGTGTGCGCTCGCGGTTTCTCCGCCCCTGTCCGCGTCCACGACCACCGCGGCGCATGCGAGGTGGCTCACCTGGAATCAGCGCACGCGGACGGCGTCGCTGCTCCTGATCGCGGGCTACAACCGCGCCAACAACGGATTCAACTTCGACGGTTACGGGCGCGGGAAGCTGCTCGTCGACCTTCCTCTCGGCTGGCGGGTGCACGTCACGTGCACGAACGCCGGGACGGTCGCGCACTCCTGTGCGATCGTCCACGGACCGCAGACCGTCACTCCCGCGTTTCGCGGGGCCGCCACCCCCCATCCCGTGTCCGGGCTGCGACCGGGAGCCACCGCCCGGTTCACGTTCACCGCCGACCACGCCGGCGTCTACCGGATCGCATGCCTCGTCCCGGGCCACGAGGACGCGCGGATGTGGGACGTCCTGGTCGTCGGCGGCGTCCGCAGGCCCGCGGTCGAGATCCGGACGGGGTTCTAGGGATCTACGACGCGGACTCCGCCTCGACGTGGCGGATGTCGAGCGAGATGAAGTTCGGGAGGAGCGGGGCCAGGTAGCCGGCTCGCTCGTCGTGCCTGGAGTCGAGCAGGTACACGGCCGCCCCGTGGACGATGTCGTTCGTCGTCCGCTGGACCTCGATGCCGTAGCTCTTCCAGACGGCGGCGAGCTGCGGACGCGTGCCCGTCAGCCACCGCCAACCGGGTTCGAGATGCCAGCGCCGGGCCGCGCTCCGCACGCTCGCCGGAGTGTCGCCTGCCGGATCGACGCTCACGACGAGCACCGCAGGGCGCTCCGCCGCGGGAAGCGAGCGCTGCACGTCCCCGAGGTCGCGCCCGACGATCGGACAGAGCGAGCGGCACTTCGAGTCCAGGAAGGTGACGAGCGTCGGCCTTCCCTTCGTGGAGGCAAGGGTGAAGCGACCGCCGAGGACGTCGCGGAGCGTGAACGGGGGCGCCGGCCGCTGTCCGGCCGACCAGGTCGCCTGTCCGTGGAGGTCGGGCAACGGCATCCCGGTTGCGTCGGCGCTCTGGCGGAAGACGAGATGCGCGCCGACTCCGGCGGCGACGCCCAGCACCACCGCGAGCGCGAGGGCGATCGCAAGGCGAGATCCGGTCCGACGGTGGCGCGCCATGTGCCGCCCGTTCAGGCGGAGTCGCGCGGCGTCCGCAACGCCCGGATCGCGAGCGTGCCCATCCACCACACGAGCACACAGAAGACGACGACGATCGGGAGCGCCCAGGAGAGCACGGCCCCGGTCGTGAAGTTGCTGGTCATGGTCCTACCTCCCTCGTCGTGAGAGCTTCGCCGGTCAGCTTCCGTGCCCATCTGCGACCTCGTGCTCCCGAATCGAGCCAGCCGTACACGCAAACGATCGCCACCACCACCCAGGGTACCGAGGCCGGCACCCACATGATCCCCGCCGCGAGCTGCTGGTCGGCGAGCGCGGAGATCCCGAGCGGCCGCGTCGCGAGATCCGCGTAGTGCGAGTAGAGCGGAGTCTCCGCTGTCGCGATGACGACCGCGAGGCCCCAGCCGACGAGCATCGCCCCGATCGCGTACGCGGCGCGTGCGGGGAGCGACAGGCGTGCGCGGAAAGGCCCGTCGCCGAGCAGGTGGGCCCAGAACAGGAGCGCGGTCGCGAAGAATGCAAAGTGCTCGAGCTCGTGCACGAACGGGTGTGCGAGCGCCGCGTCGTAGAGCGCGGGGACATGCCAGAGGACGAGCGCTCCGTTCATGAGGACGAAGGCGACGGTCGGAGCTGCGAGTCCCCGGCCGGCCGCGCGCAGCGGCGCTGCCCACGCGCCGCGCGCGACGCCGCGGGCGATCGTCCGGCGCAGCGAGAGCGGGAAGGGTCGCCACAGCCGGCTCCACGGCCGGCTCCAGACGATGAGCGGCGCCGCAACCTCGATCAGCACGACGTGCTGGACCATGTGCATCCAGAAGAGCGAGTCCGAGAGACGGTCGACGGGTGGAGAGACGGCGAGGAGGATCGAACAGAGCCCGGCTGCGAAGAGGGCCGTCCGCCAGCGGCGCTCCGCCCGCTCCCGTCGCCCCACCGAGCCGCCGCGACCGCCGAGGGCGTAGAGCGCCGCCGCGACGGCGACACCGATGACGGGTGGCTCGAGGAGGATCGCCCCTCCCTCAGATGAGGTAGAGGAACCCGAAGGTCAGCGCGCCGAGGCCGGCGAGGAACGTCAGGTAGAAGACCATCCCGTCGACCTCCGGAAGCCCCGCTCCGCGGCTGCCGGCACCGTTTCGCAGCGAGGCGGCGAGGGTCGTCTCGAGCCAGAGCATCGTCCCCAGGACGAAGAGCGCGAACAAGCCCGACCAGGCGACGAACACGCTCGCGAAACCTCCGTCCGTCGGCCCGAAGCCGAGCTGCGTGTACTCGATCCCCTGCAGCACCACCCCGGCGACCCCGGCGAGGATACCGAGGAGCAGGAGCAGATGGAAGCTCGAGGCCCGTCCGCCCGCGAGCTCCGAACGGGCCCACGCGACGAAGCCGGTAGCGGCGACGACGCAGGCGTAGATCGCGATCCCCCAGCCGGTGGGCGGCTCGATGCCGGCAGGCCTCCACATCCCGCCGGTGTCGAGAGCGGCCAGGTACACGTACGCGAAGAAGAAAGGCAGGAAGAAGAAGATCGTCGACGAGACGAGGAGCCGCGCACCCGCCCACAGATTGCGATCCTGGACCTCGGGAAGCTCGGGCTCGCTCGTGACCGGCGCGGTCTCGGCAGCTTGGCTCATCGTCTCCCCTCCTGCCTCAGCGTCCCGCCGGTGTCAGAGCCGGGGTTGGCAGCCGCGTCGGAACGGGCTCGCCGTACGGATACGGGTCGGCGTCGATCACCGGGATCCGCTCGAAGTTGTAGGACGGGACCGGCGTCGGCACCTGCCACTCGAGCGAGCGCGAATCCCACGGGTTCTGCTCGGCCGGGACGCGCGCGAACACGAGCGACCAGACGAGGTTGACGAGGAAGACGAGCATCGATGCGCCGAGCACGAACGCCGAGACCGACACCCAGTCGTTCAGGAACTGGAGGTTGGACGGGTAGGTCACCACCCGGCGCGGCTGCCCGAGGAACCCGATCGCGAAGAGCGGCGCGAACGTCGAGTTGAAGGCGATGAACATCACCCAGAAGTGGATCTTCCCGAGAACCTGGTTCAGCTGGACGCCCGTCATCTTCGGCAGCCAGTAGTAGATCGCGGCGAAGAACGTGAAGACGAGCCCGCCCATGATCGTGTAGTGGAAGTGGGCCATCGAGAAGAAGCTGCCGTGGGTCGTCACGTCGCTCGGGACGTCGGAGAGGAAGACGCCGGAGAGCCCTCCGATGAAGAAGTTGAAGACCCAGGCGAGGCAGAAGAGCATCGGGACGTCGAAGCGGATCTTCCCGCGCCAGATCGTCCCCATCGCGCACAGGAAGATGAACCCGGTCGGGAGCGAGATGAGCTCGGTCGAGAGCATGTAGAACGGCCTCAGGTTCGCGTTCAGGCCACTCACGAACAGGTGGTGCTGCCAGACGGTGAAGCTCAGGAGCGTCACGCCGAGCATCCCCGCAACGGCGAGCTTGTAGCCCCAGAGCGGCTTGCGGGCGAACACCGGGAGCAGCTCGAGGACGATCCCGAAGCCCGGCAGCGCGAGGATGTAGACCTCCGGGTGCCCGAAGACCCAGAAGAGGTTCTCGTACAGGTACCCGCTCCCGCCCTGGGTGGCGAGGAAGAACCCGGTCTGCGCCGTGCGGTCGAGGGCGACCATGATGAGCGTCGTGACCAGGACCGGCGCCGCCAGCACGTTCAGCACCGAGGTCGAGACGATGCCCCAGACGAAGATCGGGAGGCGGCCCCAGGTGAGCCCCGGTGCGCGCATGCTCACGACGGTCGCGAGCATGTTGAAGGCCAGGAGCGTCATCGAGATCCCGACGAGGGCGAAGAACGCGATGTACGCGTCCATGCCCATGTTCGCCTGGTCGTTGAGCGGCGCGTAACCCGTCCAGCCCGTCGGGAAGCCACCGTAGAAGACCGTGGAGACGAGGATGGTGCCCGCCAGCATCAGGAGCCAGAACGTGAGCGCCTCGATGCGCGGGAACGCGAGCCGCCGGGCGCCGATCATGAGCGGGAGGAAGTAGCTGCCGAACGGGCCGAGGATCCCGCTCGTCATCATCCCCATCATCATCGTCCCGTGCAGGCCGACGAGCGTCAGGTACTGGCCGGCGGGGAAGACGTTGGGCGTGGGGCGGAGGAGCTCGAAGCGGATGAGCATCGCGTTCACGCCGCCGATGAAGAAGAAGACCCCGATCCCGATCAGGTACTGCAGGCCGACGACCTTGTGGTCGGTGGAGAAGCCGATGTAGCGCGTCCAGCCTCGACCGTCGTCTTCATCGTGCCCGACGTTCGCCGGGCTGCCGGCCAGCCGCGAGAGCGGGTAGTTGAGAAGCCCCATCCCGCCGAGGAACCCGATCACCCCGAGCGTGTATGCGAGGAAGAGCGCGATGTCGTTCTGGCCCGAGTCCCCGAAGTAGTCGATGCTCGGGGCGCTGATCTGGTGGCCGAGCCACCAACCGACGTAGTAGCCGACCGCGCCGAGCACGATCGCGCTCAGGAGGTTGAAGCCGACGAGGCGCCGCAGCAAGGGGCGACTCGGCGACGGTTCGGCGACGCTCGTCATCCTGCTCTCCTGTCAGGTTGCGGCTCGTAGGTGGTCGAGTACGGCGGCATGTACTTCGCGACCGCCTGGAAGACCTTCTGTTCGCCGTGCACCCACGCTGCGAAGGCGGCCGGAGTCACGACCGAGCCCGTGTCGTACATGTACCCGTGCCAGAGCCCGCAGAGCTCGGCGCAGTGGATGTTGAAGGTGCGCGGCCCGCGCGTCTTCACGAAGACGACGTTGTCCGAGTTGAGGTTCGCGTCCGCCTTGACCCCGAGTCCGTACGCCCAGAAGGAATGGACCGCGTCGAGCGACGTCACATGGAGCTCGATGTCCCGGTTGGAAGGCAGGACGAGCTGCGACGTCTCGAGCCCCCCGAAAGTCGGGTAGCGGTACGTGAACTCCCATTGCTGCGCGATGACCTGCACCGGCAGCTTGGGGCCTGCGGGGACGGCGAGCGGGTCGGGGCCCTGGCCGCCGCCCGACCCGTTCTGGAGAAGCGCCCACGTGCCGTAGCCGGCGAGGAAGAGCACGAGCGCGGACGTTCCGGCGATCCAGAGCGACTGCGCGCGCGGGTTGCCGCGGATCGCCGGCCCCTCGCCCGTCTCGCTCCCGCGTCGCCGGAAGACGACGAGCGCGTAGAGGAAGTAGATGACGATCAGACAGATGATCGGTGTGAGCAGGGCGGTGAGCACCGTGTTGTCGGTCACCTGCCCGGCCGCTTGCGCCGAGCCCTTGCCCGGGGGCAGGTGCGGGCCGAGCACGAAGATCACGAGGAGCGTGGCGATCACGCTCACGACGACCGTCAGGATCGCGACCCTGCGAAAGTGATTCGGTTCGTTCACGTGCCGACGTTCAGGAACCCGTCCATGTACCCGATCGTCTGCATCGGGCCGCCGAAGCCGTAGATGAAGCCCGCCGCGCAGGGCACGAAGCACTGCCAGCGGTAGCGTCCGCGCTTACCGGTCCGGAACGCGAACGTGATCGTCCGATGCGCCTCGGCGAGCGTGCACGGTGCCGCATCGCACTGGTTCTTCGCGTCGTCGGCGACGGCCGCGAGCGGGACGACGAGGTGGTACGCGGGAATGGCGAAGGTGTGCGAGGCATCCTGCGCGTCGAGCGCGTCCAGCGTCTTTCCGTCGACCCGCATGGCGTTGCCGACGACGCCCTCCGGCCTTCCGAGGAACGGATTGCGGAGCCCGCTCGCACCGTCGTACTGGTAGACGGTGACGTGTACGAGCGCGTGTGCGGGAACGTCCAGGATCGTCGTGTGCCTCCACTGCCCGCTCCCGTCCTTGACGAGATACGAGACCCAGCTCGGCTGGGTGTAGCTCGGCCCGAGCGAAGCGACCGTCTGGAACGTGAGGTTCACGCTCGGGGTCGCCGACGAGGTCGCCGGGACGGTGACGGCAGGCGGGGAAACCATCAGGAAGCCGGCGACGTACCAGACGATCAGACCTGCGATGACGAACGCAGTGACCGCAACGACCGCGACTCTTCGCCCCATATGCACCAGTGCGTGATGTTCTTACTTCCGACACCCAAAGTCAAATGCGACTGTTATGCAGGTAGATCGTGGGCTCGAGAGAGGCCTCTCGATCCCCGGGGGCCTCGGCCGGCGCGCGTCTTGCGACGACGCGTCGGCCCCCGGCGGGGTCGGCAGTGGCTCCGACCATCGCCGGCACTCTCCCAGCGGCCGATCGTGCTCGCGGCAGAATCCTGACGTGGGGATCGGCAGGGAGTCCGAAGTAATGGCAGAGGCCGAGCTCGAACGGACTGCGGCGTTCCGGACCGAGCTCCGGCGGTTCCTGCTCACGACCGCCGAGGTCACGGCCAGGTTCGGCCTGACGGCGCACCGCTACGACCTGCTGCTCATGATTCGTGCGAGCGGCAGGGACGGGGACGGCGTGCCGCTCACCGAGCTGTGCGAGCGTCTGCAGCGACGTCAGACGGCGGTCACGGAGCTCGTGAACCGCGCGGTCGAGGCGGGTCTGGTCGAACGGCGGCGTTCGGCCGAAGACCGACGTGTTCGGCTGCTGCGGCTGACTCCCGAAGGGGAGCGGCGCCTGAACGAGGTCGTGGTGGCGCTCCGGCAAGACCGACAGGCCCTCGCCCACGCCTTTCTCGATCTCGACGAACGGTTCCGTGACGCGCACCGCTGACCAGCGTCCCACGGCTCCTGTCGTCCGGAGAAGGGTCGACGTGTCCGAGTGTCAGACCGACTGGCCGGCGAGGCGCCACACGGGGCCCTGCGTGCCGACGTTCTGCGTGTCCGCGAGCTCCGTCAGGACCTCGAGCCGACCGGTGACGCCCTGCTCGTCCATGCGCTCGAAACAGCGCCGAGCCATCGGCGAGGAGGCGCCGTAGCCCTTCCTTCCCGCCACCCGGAACCGGACGGCGTTCTCGTCCCGGATCCGTGCCGGGTTCAAGGGGGCGCCGAGCAAGGTCGCGCCCGCGAGGTAGTCGGTGGAGTCGACCTCGAGGCGGCAGAGGAGATCGCTCCAGTCGGGCGCAAGCGTCTCGAGGAGGGCGTCCCACTGGGACGCCAGCGTCCCGGAGCGTGCCTCGGAGGGGCGCGCCGTCGAGGCACGCGTGGGCTCGGCTTCCGGCTCGACCGGCTGGGCCGCAGGCGCCGTGACGTCGCGCAGGGTGAGCGTCCCCCAGAGCCGCTTGCCGTCCATCCGGCCGAGGAGGTTCGCGAGCGCCTGCGGGCCTCCGCTCCCGGACGAGCGCAGCTCGAACCGGATCTCGTTGCCGACCCGTCCGGGGCCGAGCGGTCCGAGGACGCCCGCCGCTGCGGACGCCTGCGCCGGATCCTCGACGACGAACGAGATGCGTGCCTGCTCCCAGCCGTCCGGGAGCTCGGCCTCGATGAGCCTCCACTGGTCGACGGCCCGCATCGGCCGATCAGCATAATGGCCGGTCCATGACGACGGTCGAGGAGAAGGCCGGCGCCGGAGGCAGCGGCGTCTCCGAAGACGTGCTCCGCACGTTCTTCCGCGAGATGCTGCTGATCCGCCGCTTCGAAGAGAAAGTCGAGGAGCGCTTTCGCGCGGGCGAGCTTCCCGGCTTCCTCCACGTCGCGATCGGGCAGGAGGCGTGCGCGGTCGGAGTGTGCTCCGCGCTCACGCGCGCCGACGTCATCGCCTCGACGCACCGCGCGCATGCGCACGCGATCTCGAAGGGCACGGCGCCGGAGCGGATCATGGCCGAGCTCTACGGCAAGGTCGAAGGCTGCTCTCACGGCTATGGCGGCTCGATGCACCTGTACGACGTCGAGGTCGGGAACCTCGGTGCGAACGCCGTCGTCGCGGGCGGGATCCCAGGGATCGTCGGTGCCGCGCTCGCGTTCCAGTTCCGGGGGGAACCTCGCGTCGCAGTCGCGTTCTTCGGCGATGGCGCAACGAACGCAGGCACGTTCCACGAGTCGCTGAATCTCGCGCAGCTGTGGAAGGTGCCGGCTCTCTTCGCGCTCGAGAACAACGGCTGGGCGGAGTCGACGCCGGCCGCGCAACACTCGCCGCTCCCGGTCGACCGGCTCGCCGACCGCGCGCTCGCCTACGGCATGAAGGTCATCGAGGCCGACGGTCAGGACGTCGAGGCCGTGTACCTGGCGACGCTCGCCGCTCGCGAGCATGCGCTCTCCGGGAAGGGGCCCGTCCTGCTCCACATGCGGACGCACCGGCTCGTGGGCCACTACATCGGCGACCCGCAGCTCTACCGCGACCGCGAGGAGCTGAAGCACGAGCGCGAGACGAAGGACCCGATCGGGCTCCTGCGCGCACGGCTCGAGATCTCGGACGACGATTTTGCGACGCTCGACGCCGAGGTGACGGCCGAAGTCGAGGCCGCGGTCGAGTTCGCGAAGGCTGGCACCGACCCCGAGCCCGACGACGCGCTGAAGTACGTGTACGCCTGAGGCGAGAGATGGCCGAGGTCACGTACCGGGAGGCGGTCAGAGACGCGCTCGCGCGCGCCCTGCGCGAGGACGAGCGCGTCTTCCTCATGGGTGAGGACATCGCCGAGATGGGCGGGTCGATGGCGGTCACGCAGGGCCTGCTCGACGAGTTCGGCCCCGAACGGATTCGCAACACGCCGATCTCCGAGATGGCGATCGTCGGGAGCGGTATCGGCGCCGCGATCCAGGGGATGCGCCCGATCGTGGAGATCATGTACGAGGACTTCCTCACGCTCTCGATGGAGCAGCTCGTCAACCAGGCGGCCAAGCACCGGACGATGTCAGGCGGCCAGGTGAGCGTGCCGCTGACGATCCGGACGCAGGGCGGAGCCGGCTGGTCTCCGGGTGCGCAGCACGCGCAGCAGTTGGAGGCGTGGTTCGTCCACGTGCCCGGCCTCAAGGTCGTCTTCGCGTCGACTCCCGAGGACGTGCGCGGCCTCCTCTGGTCGGCGATCTACGACGACAACCCGGTCATCTGCTTCGAGCACCGCACGCTGTATCCGATCAAGGGTGAGGTGCCGGACGAGCTCGAGCCGATCCCGCTCGGGAAGGCGCGCGTCCACCGCGAGGGCACGGACGTCACCGTCGTCGCCATCGGCCGGCTCGTGCACGAGTCGTTGCGGGCCGCGGAGGAGGCGGAGAAGGACGGGATCTCCGTCGAGGTCGTCGACCCGCGCACGCTGCTCCCGCTCGACGAGGAGACCATCGTCGAATCCGTGAAGAAGACGACGCGCTGCGTTACCGCACACGAGGCGGTCACACGGGGAGGGTTCGGCGCCGAGCTCACGGCCGTGATCCAGCACGGGGCCTTCGACTGGCTCGACGCCCCGATCGAGCGCGTGGGTGCGAGGTTCGGGCCGCTCCCGTTCGCTCCGGCGATGGAGCAGTGGGTGGTGCCGCACGCGGCCGACGTCCTCGACGCGATCAGGCGTACGGTCGCGCGGGCGTAGGGTTCGCAGCGGATGGCGGTCGAGGTCAAGCTCCCGCGGCTCGGCCAGGGCATGGAGGCCGGGACGATCGTGCGCTGGCTCAAGTCCGAGGGCGACAACGTCGAGAAGGGCGAGCCGCTGTACGAGCTCGACACCGACAAGGTCACCCAGGAGGTGGAGTCCGACGCGGGTGGCGTTCTCCTCGAGATCGTCGTCGCCGACGGCGAGGTGGACGTCGGGACCACGATCGCGGTCATCGGCGCGGAGGGCGAGGACGTCTCCCGGCTCACGGCCCCCGGCGACGGTGACGGCGGCGGTCCCCAGGCGGCCGCTTCGCCGCCGGGAGTCGAGTCGACGGCGACCATGGGCGGCGAGACCCAGGCCGAGGGCTCGACCGAGGAGCCGCAGGGGCAAGAGGAGTCGCAGGGGCAGCTCGCGCAGGAGGAGACGCGAGATGCTCCTCCGCCCTCGACGGAGCAGCTACTCGCCGCTCCGGAATGGGAGGGCGAGCCTCCGCTGGCTCCCGCCCGGCCGGCGTCCGAGCAGGCTGCGACGAAGCCGTCCGGGCGTGTGAAGGCATCGCCGCTCGCGCGGCGGATGGCGCGGGAGGAGGGGGTCGACGTCGCGCGCCTGACCGGGACTGGCCCCGAGGGCCGGATCGTCGCGGAGGACGTCGAGCGCGCTGCGACTACGCCGCCCGAGGAGGCCGTCGCTCCGATCGAGTTCGAGGTCGTCGAGCTGACGTCGGTGCGGCGGACGATCGCGCGCCGCCTCACGGAGGCATGGGCGTCGCCGGTGTTCCAACTCACGCGCACGGTCGACGCGAGCGAGCTCGTCGCGACGCGCGAGGCGATGGTCGAGAGGCTGCGCGAGGGCGAGGCGAAGCCGACGGTGAACGACGTCCTCACGAGACTCGTCGCGTCGGCGCTCGTTCGGCACCGACCGCTCAACTCGCTCTTCGTCGAGGGGAAGATCCACCGTTACGCGAGCGCGAACATCGGCCTCGCGGTCGCGACCCCGAACGGCCTCGTCGTGCCCGTGATCAGGAGGGCGGACAGCTCGTCGGTGCAGGAGATCGCCGCCGCGCGTGTGGATCTCGTCTCCCGTGCTCGCGACGGAAAGCTCCGGCTGCCGGATCTCGAGGGCGGCACGTTCACGATCTCGAACCTCGGGATGTACGGCATCGACCAGTTCATCGCCGTGCTCAACCCGCCGCAGGTCGCGATCCTCGCCGTCGGCTCGATCGCCGAGCGGCCGTTCGTGATGCACGGCGAGCTCGACGTCGTCCCGACGATGACGCTGACGCTCACGTGCGATCACCGCGCGATCGACGGCTCCGAGGGCGCAGAGTTCCTGCAGACGCTCCAGGAGCTCGTCGAAGCTCCCGCGCTCGCCCTGTAGCGCAGATCGGACGATCCGCGGGAGCGGATCGTCCGATCGCGAACACCCCTGAAGCGCCGCCGCTCGGCCGCGGCGTTCGCATTCCCGACGTTCGTACGGAGGGTCGACGAGCGGAAGATCCCTGAAGCGGCGGCGTTCCGTGTCGGCGACGTGCGCGCGAGCTGCGAGCTTCACTAGGCTCCGGGGATGGTCATCCGGCGCGGCGGTCGCCTGGACGTCCGGTTCCTCCGCGACATGCTTCACCACGCCTACTACTGGCGCGAGCGCGAGCCGGGCGAGGGCGCGACGCCGGTGTCGCTGTACGTCAAAGGGTGGGGGCGGCCGGGAGACACCGCGCTCATCGCGCTCGACGAGGGCTTCCCCGTCGGCGCCGCGTGGTATCGGCTGTTCACCCGCGACCGGCCCGGATACGGGTTCGTAAACGAGGAGACGCCGGAGCTCGCGATCGCGGTCGTCCCGAGCCGGCGCGGCCGCGGTTTGGGAGAAGCGCTGCTCGACGCGCTCTGCGAGCGCGCTCGCTCGGACGGATTCCACGCCCTGAGCCTGAGCGTCGCCCGCGACAACGAGGCGCTCGTCTCCTTCTACGAGAAGCACGGCTTCAGCCCGGTGCAGGAGGACGGGGACGACAGCGTGACGATGCGCCGCGCGCTGTAGATGTCGAGGTCGACGCACGAGGTCTGACCGCCTCGGGTCGCAGCCCGTGCGGCGCGCGGTCTGCCGCGCGCCATTCGATCGCATCGCACCGCCCCTCGCTAGGATCCGCGCGGACTCGAGGAGAAAGGATCCGGAACGATGGAATTCGACGTGACCGTCCTCGGAGGCGGCCCGGCCGGCTACACGGCGGCGATCCGCGCAGCCCAGCTCGGCGCGAACGTCGCGTGCGTCGAGAAGGAGAGCGAGCTCGGCGGCACGTGTCTTCGAGTCGGGTGCATCCCGACGAAGGCTTGGGTCCAGACGGCGCATGCCCTCTACGCCGCGAGCGAGATCGATCCGCGCCTCGGTGTCACCGCCGGGGAGCCGAAGCTCGACTTCGCGCAGGCGAACGAGTGGAAGGATGCGGTCTCCAAGCAGATGACGAGCGGCGTCGCAACGCTCTTCAAGGCGAACGGGATCACCTGGTTCCAGGGCGCCGGGCACTTCGAGGACGCCCGCTCGTTGACCTTCGAGGGTCAGGACGTCGGACTCAGCTTCAAGAGCGCGATCGTCGCCACCGGCTCGTATCCGCTCCGGCCGCCGATCCTGGGGATCGACTCTCCGCGGTGCGTCGACTCGACCGGGCTCCTCGGCCAGACCGAGGTCCCGAAGCGGCTCGTCGTCCTCGGCGGCGGGGTCATCGGGTGCGAGTTCGCCTCCATCTTCGAGCGCTTCGGGAGCGAGGTGACGATCGTCGAGATGGTCGACACGCTCATCCCGCAGGAGGACTCGGACGCGACGAACGAGCTTCGCAAGGCCTTCGCGCGACGCGGCATCGCCGTCCACCTCGGAAAGCAATGCACGCAGGTGCACGACACCGGCGCGGGACTCGTCGTCCACTTCGGCGAGAGCGAGACGGTCGAATGTGACCTCATGCTCGTCTCCGTCGGCCGTGCGCCGCTCGTCGAGGACATCGGTCTCGAGGCGGCGGGCGTCGAGTTCGACAAGAAGTCCGGGATTTCTACGGACGGTCACCGGCGGACATCGGTTCCGCACATCTACGCGGCGGGCGACGTCGCCGGGTACTGGCAGCTCGCGCACACGGGCTTCCGGGAAGGGGAGATCGCGGCGGAGAACGCGACCGGCCACGATACCGAGATCGGCGATCCGGCCGTCCCGCGGCCGATCTACACCGACCCGGAGATCGCGGGCGTCGGGCTCACCGAGGCCGAGGCGCGCGAGCGCTACGGCGACGAGAACGTCGCCGTCGGCCGCTTCCCGTGGGTCGCGAACGCGCGTGCGGTCATGTCCGGCGAGTCGACGGGCTGGGTGAAGTCGATCCACGAGACGACGTACGGCGAGCTCCTCGGGATCGTCATCGTCGGCGCGCACGCGACCGACCTGATCGAGGCCGGCGTCATCGCTCTCGACGCGGAGGCGACGGTCGAGACGGTCGCGGACGGGATTGCGCCGCACCCGACGCTCTCGGAGGCGATCAAGGAAGCCGGGCTCGTGGCACTCGGGCGACCGATTCACATCGGCCCGCGCCGCCGCGCGTCCGCCTGAGTTCCCGGGGTCGGTTACCCTCCGGGCGTGAAGATCTTCACCAAGCGGAACGCCATCGTCGGCTACCTCACGCTGAAGGCCCAGTCGCGGGCTCGGCGGCATTTCATGCGCCGGCAGAAGAAGCGGAGTGGCCTGAAGCTCGCGACGTTGCTCGTGCTCGGGATCCTCTCGGTCGGTCTCCTGATCGCCTTCGCCGGAGTCCTACATCGGCGCTCGCGCGAAGGAGAGACGCTCGAGGGAGTCGACGTCGCCGGCGAGGTCGAGGTCGTCGTCGACGATCTCGCCGAGGCGACGGAGTCGATTCCGACGACGTGAGTCGTCGGCCCGTCGAGGACGACGAGTCGTTGATCCGGCCCGCGCTCGCGGGCCTCGTCGCGTACGAGCCGGGCAAGCCGGTCGAGGAGGTCCAGCGCGAGCTCGGGCTCGAGCGGGTGGTCAAGCTCGCGTCGAACGAAGGCCCGTACGGTCCTTTCCCGGCCGCGGCGGAGGCCGTCGCGCGCGCGTCTCTCGAGCTCAACCGCTATCCCGACGGCGGCGCCTACCGGCTTCGACACGAGCTCGCCGAGCGCCACGGCGTGCGCTTCGAGGAAGTGACCGTCTGCGCGGGTGCGGACGCGGTCATCGGCTACGTCTCGGTCGCGACCCTCGACCCGGGAGACGAAGTCGTGACGGGCTGGCCGTCGTTCGCGAGCTACGTGCTCGACCCGCTCAAGCTCGGCGTGACCCCGCTGCGCGTCCCGCTCCGCGACGACCGCATCGACCTCGACGCAGTCCTCGCGGCGATCACGCCGCGGACGAAGCTGGTCTTCCTCTCGGTCCCGAACAACCCGACCGGGACGACGAACACGCGTGCGGAGCTCGACTCCTTCTTCGCTTCCGTCCCGCCGCACGTCCTCACGGTGCTCGACCAGGCCTACTTCGAGTACATCGACGATGCGGACTACCCGGACGGGATCCAGGAGTACGCGAAGGCGGGCCACCGCGTCCTCGTCCTGCGGACGTTCTCGAAGATCTACGGGCTCGCTGGGCTCCGCGTCGGCTACGGGATCGGTCCGGAGGACGTCGTCACGGCGATCGGAAAGGTGCGCCGTGCCTTCGACGTCAGCTCGGTGGGCCTCGAGGCCGCGCTCGCGAGCCTCGCCGACGGCGCCGAGGTCGCGAGACGGCGCGCGGCAAACCGCGACGCGATGGCGCTCCTCGAGGCCACTCTGCGCGGCCACGGTCTCGATCCGGCCGGGCCGGCCGTCGCGAACTTCGTCTTCGTCGAGGTCGGCGAGGGCGCCGCCCTCTCCCTGAACGACGCGCTCCTCCGGCAGGGGGTCATCGTTCGCCCGACCGCCCCGTTCGGGGCGCCGGGTGCGCTCCGGATCACCGCGGGGACGTCCGACGAGATCGCGCTCCTCGACGAGGCGCTCGCGGCCGTCGTCTCCGCCTCGCGGTAGGAGGGCCGAGGCCGACCGGGAATACCGCTATCCTCCGACGGCGGGCGCCGTTGGAGGCGCTCGTCGTGTTCCATGAGAACGACCCTGAAGAGAGGCCTCGGACGCGCCTCGGCGCCGAACGGGAACGGGAAGGCAGTCCTCCCCCCCGGCGCGCTCACGCCCGTGACCCGGTACCGGCAGCAGCCGCCGGGCCGCTCGCGTCTGGCGCTCGTGGGCCACGCGCTGATGTGGGTCGGCATCTCGGTCATCGTCTTCGTCGTCGGGGCCGCGGGCGGGGCGTACCTCTACTTCCACCAGTCGGTCGCAGCGGTGGCGGCGAAGACGCCGGAGGTCAGGAAGGCCGCACACCAGCTCGACATCGCGACGCCGGACGGCCCGGCCGTCGCGCTCCTCGTCGGCTACGACCACCGAGCCGCGGACGGCAAGAACACTTCGGGCCGCTCGGACACGCTGATGCTCGTCCGCGCCGACCCGACCTCGGACTCGATCTCCCTCCTCTCGTTCCCGCGCGACATGCAGGTCGAGATCCACTGCCCCGGGGTGACGCCGTATCTCAGCAAGATCAACGCGGCCTACGCGAACTGCGGACCGCAGGGCTCGCTCCTCACCGTCAAGGCGCTGACCGGCGTGCCGATCAACTACCTGATCACGGTCAACTTCCGCGGCTTCACCCAGATCGTCGACCGCATGGGCGGCGTCTGGCTCGACATCGACCGCCACTACCTGAACACGCACGGCGGGCCGGGCGGGTACGCGACCATCGATCTCCAGCCCGGGTACCAGAAGCTCTCGGGGAGCAGAGCGCTCGACTACGTCCGCTACCGGCACACCGACTCGGACCTCTATCGCGTCGCCCGCCAGCAGCAGTTCGTAAAGGCCTTCAAGGGACAGGTGCAGCAGGGCTTCTCGCCGCTGGCGCTGCCGAGGATCGTCGACGCGATCACGCACAACGTCGAAGCCGCTCAGGGCGGCGGCTCCGACGTATCCGGCAAGACCGTCCTCTCGTATGCGCTCTTCGCGTACGGGTTGCCGCACGGCCGTGTCTTCCAGTCGAAGATCGAAGGCCTCGAGGGCTACGCGAACCTCACGACCGCGCCCGAGAACATCACGCGGGCCGTCGCCGAGTTCATGCACCCGGATGTCGGCTCGTCGAGGGCGGCCACGCGGGTCGCGCTCGGCGAGAAGGTGAAGCGCGCCGCGCCCGCACCGCGTTCCACGACGATCACCGTCCTGAACGGGAACGGCGAGACGGGATCGGCGTCGACCGCCGGTTTCGAGCTCGGCCAGCGCGAGTACGAGATCCTCACTCCTCCCAACGGGCTCCCGGCCAACGCGCCTCGCTTCGACTACTTCCGGACGCAGGTCTACTACGACGCGAAGCAGCGCGGCGCGCGTGAGGCGGCGGGCAAGGTGGCGAACCTCTTCGGCTCAGCGGACACGAAGCGCGTCCCACAGACGATCGCGACGCTCTCCAACGGGGCGATGCTCACGATCGTAGTCGGCCGGACGTTCCACGGGAATCTGGCGCCTGCGCCGATCGACGAGACCCCGAAGCGCGAGAAGCCGAACGTCACGTTCGCTCCGAATGCGGCGAGGGACCTGCTCCGCGAGCGGCGCTCGAAGGTCCCGTTCCCGCTGATGCTCCCGCGGGTCATCGAGCGGAGCTCGTGGACGGACAGTTCGGATCCGGTCCGGCTCTACTGGATCGACGGGCACGACCACAAGGCGGTCCGCCTCGTCTACCGGATGGGCTCGAACGAGTACTGGGGCGTCGAGGAGACGAACTGGGACGGCGCGCCGGTGCTCGCCGACAAGAGCTTCACGCGCCACATCGGCGGCCGGACGTACGACCTCTACTACAACGGGCCGAACCTGCACATGGTCGTGCTCCACACCCCGAAGGCGCGCTACTGGGTCATCAACACGCTGCTCGACAGCATGTCGAACGAGACCATGCTCGCGATCGCGAAGGGCCTGCAGCCTCTCGGGAGAGCCAGGTAGCACGTGGACATCGCGGTCTTCGGCGCCGGCTACGTCGGTCTCGTCACCGGCGCGTGCTTCGCCGAGCTCGGCCACGAGGTCGTCGTCCGCGACGTCCTCGAGGAGAGAATCGACACGCTCCGGCGCGGGGAGGTGCCGATCCACGAGGACGGCCTCTCCGAGCTCCTCGAGCGAAACCGCGATCGACTGCGTTTCACGGCGGACGTCGAGGAGGCCGTGCGCGACGCGGAGGTCGTCTATGTCGCCGTCGGCACCCCGCCGACCTACTCCGGCGACGCCGACCTGTCCGCCGTGTGGACCGTCGTGGACGAGCTGCCCCGCGTCGACCGGCGGATCGTGCTCGCGATGAAGAGCACGGTCCCGGTCGGGACCGGGCGGACCGTCCGCCACCGGCTCGACGAGCGCGGGCTCGCGAACGTCGGCTACGTCTCGAATCCGGAGTTCACCGCCGAAGGTACGGCGGTGCGCGACTTCCTCCGGCCCGACCGCATCGTCGTCGGTGCGTTCGAGGACGAGGACGCCGAGGTCGTCGCACGGCTGCACGACGACATCGACGCGCCGATCATCCGCTGCGACGTCGCGTCTGCCGAGATGATCAAGCTGGCGGCGAATGCCGCGCTCGTCACCCGCATCTCCTTCATCAACGAGATCGCGAACGTCTGCGAGGCGACCGGGGCGGACGTGCTTCGGGTCGCGCAGGGAATCGGCCTCGATCACCGGATCGGCCCGTCGTTCCTGCGGGCGGGGATCGGCTTCGGAGGCTCCTGCTTCCCGAAGGACTCGCTCGCGCTGAAGCAGCTAGCCGCGAACTCGGGCTACAACTTCCAGCTCCTGAACGCGGTCATCGAGGTCAACGAGCTCCAGAAGCGCCGCGTCATCGGAAAGCTCGAGCGGCGGCTGGGCTCGCTCCGCGGCAAGAAGGTCGCGCTCCTCGGGCTCGCCTTCAAGCCCGGTACCGACGACATGCGCGAGGCGCCGAGTCTCGTCCTCGCCGGTCGGCTGATCGCCGAGGGCGCGCACGTGAGCGCGTGGGATCCGGTGGCGGACGGGGCCGACCACCTCGACGGAGTCGACGTGGCCGCGTCCGCCCTCGAGGCGCTCGACGACGCGGATGCGGCGGTCCTCGTGACCGAGTGGCCCGAGCTCGTCGATCTCGACTGGGCGGCCGCGGTGAAGCGGATGCGGCACGCGCTGCTCGTCGACGGCCGCAACGCGCTCGATCCCGACGCCCTTCGCGCCTGCGGCTTCGAGTACGAGGGAATCGGCCGCCCCCCGGCGTATGACCCTCCCGGCGGTCATCCTCGTCGGCGGGCAGGGCACTCGGCTCCGGCCGCTCACCGACCGCACGCGGAAGGACATGCTCCCGCTCGTCGATCGTCCGCTCCTGGCCTACACGTTCGAGCACCTCGCGCGGTACGACGTCGAGCGCGCAATCGTCTCGTGCGGCTATCTCCCGGACCAGATCGGCTCGGCGTTCGGCGATCGCCACGGGTCGCTCGCGCTCGAGTACGCGGTCGAGGAGGAGCCGCTGGGGACGGGGGGCGCGATCGGCTTCGCCGGCCGAGAGCTCGAGTCGAGCTTCTTCGCGCTCAACGGCGACTCGTTGCGCGAGGCCGACCTCGGCGAGCTGGTGCGCTTCCACCGCTCGACCGGGGCGAAGGCGACGATCCTGCTGACCCCCGTCGCCGACCCGAGCCGGTACGGGCTCGTCCGCACCGCTGCCGACGGCCGCGTCTCCAGCTTCCTCGAGAAGCCGCGTCCCGAGGAGATCGACACCGACCTCATCAATGCCGGGCTGTACATCCTGGAGCCGGAGGTCCTCGACCTCGTCCCGGCCGGCCGTGCCGTCTCGATCGAGCGCGACGTCTTCCCGCGGCTCGCCGACCAGGGCTCGGTATACGGGATTGCGCTCGCGGGCTACTGGCTCGACGTGGGGACGCCCGAGTCCTATCTCCAGGCCCACCGCGACGTGCTCGAGCGCTCGTTCGTGACGGAGGTCGGCGACGCACTCGGCTCGGACTTCACCCTTGTCGACCCGACCGCGGAGGTCGATCCGGGAGCACGCTTGGTGCCGCCCGTGTACATCGGTCCGCAGGCGGTCGTAGAGGACGGCGCCAGGGTGGGGAGCCTGGCCGTCGTCGGGTCGGGGGCGCGCCTCGGGGTCGGCGCGGTGGTCGAGAACGCCGTCGTCGGAGGTGGCACGACCGTCGCCGAGGGCGCTTCCGTCGTCGGCTCCATCGTCGGGGGCGAGTCGGAGATCGGCCGCGGGTGCGAGATCAGAAACCTCGCGGTCGTGGGACCGGGCGCGACGCTCGGCGCCGGGAACGAGCTCGATCACGGCCTTCGCATCGGCGCCGGCCAGCGCATTCCCGAACACGCGCTCCGGTTCTCGTGAGCTCGGCCCAGGATCGGTACGGGCACATACCTCGGCGCGTGGAGAAGCCGTGGGGCTGGGAGCTCGTGTGGGCGGAGACGGACGCGTACGTCGGCAAGCTCCTCTTCGTGCGCGCCGGCGAGGCGCTCAGTCTCCAGTACCACGAGCGGAAGGACGAGTCCTGGCTCGTCCAGGAAGGCCGCGCGCGGCTCGAGCTCGGCGAGGTCGACGGCGACCTCGAGGCGATCGAGATCGAGCCGGGAAAGGCGTTCCACTACCGGCCGGGCACGGTCCACCGGGTCACGGCGCTCGAGGACCTGCTCGTCGTCGAGGTGTCGACGACCGAGCTCGACGACGTCGTTCGCCTCGAGGACCGCTACGGCCGCGAGGGCACGTCGGACCCGTGAACGTCGGGCAGCGCCCCGCCCGCAACCTTGACAAAGTCCTGGTAAGGTCGTCGTGTGCTCGAGCCGGCTATGACGATCGGCGAGGCGGGGCGGCGTACCGGCTGGTCGCCGCGCATGCTCCGCTACCTCGAGGCGGAGGGCCTCGTCGTCCCAGGTCGCACGCTCACGGGCTACCGGCGCTACGGAATCCGTGAGCTGAACCAGCTCCGGACGCTCGCCACGCTCAGGAGCGCTTTCGGCGTCGGGCTCGACGAGCTCGCTTTCGCGCTCCGCCTGCGCCGCGAGCCCGACGTTCGCGCCGCGGTCGAGACCTGGCTCGCGGGCACGACCGAGCCGTCCTCCGAGGGCGTCACGTCCGCGTGGGTCGAGTGGGAGCAGCGAAAGCACGAGCGCCTGCTCGCGCCCGAAGCCGCCTGAGAACGGATCACCCGACATAGAGAGAGGATCGATGGCAACGACACAGGGATACGACGTGAAGGACCTGGCGCTCGCCGCGGAAGGCATCCGGCGGATCGCGTGGGCCGACCGGCAGATGCCGGTGCTCGCCGCGATTCGCGAGCGCTTCGAGCGCGAGCAGCCGCTGGCGGGGCACCGGATCTCGGCCTGCCTGCACGTGACGACGGAGACGGCGAACCTCGCGCGCACACTCCACGCGGGCGGCGCGGACGTCGTCCTCTGCGCGTCGAACCCGCTCTCGACGCAGGACGATGTCGCGGCGGCGCTCGTCGAGGAGTACGGCATCTCGGTCTACGCGATCAAGGGCGAGGACAACGACACCTACTACCGTCACATCGAGGCGGCCGTCGATCACCGCCCGCACCTGACGATGGACGACGGCGCAGACGTGATCGGCGTCCTCCACTCGCATCGCCGCGAGCAACTCGGCGACGTGATCGCGGGCACGGAGGAGACGACGACGGGCGTCATCCGGCTGAAGGCGCTCGAGCGCGACGGGAAGCTCGGGTTCCCGGTGATCGCCGTCAACGAGGCGCGGACGAAGCACCTCTTCGACAACCGCTACGGCACGGGTCAGTCGACGATCGACGGGATCATCCGCGCGACGAACGTCCTCCTCGCCGGCAAGCGCTTCGTGGTCGGCGGCTACGGGTGGACGGGCCGAGGCGTCGCGCTACGCGCGCGTGGGATGGGGGCCCACGTGATCGTGACCGAGGTCGACCCGCTCCGGGCGCTCGAGGCGGCGATGGACGGCTACGAGGTGCTGCCGATGGAGCGCGCGGCCGAGATCGGCGACATCTTCTGCACCGCGACGGGCGACAAGAACGTGATCGCCCGCGAGCACATGGAGCGGATGAAGGACGGGGCGATCCTTGCGAACACCGGCCACTTCAACGTCGAGATCGAGCTCCAGGCTCTGCGCGACCTCGCCGTCGAGACGCGCGAGGCACGGGCACTCGTGGACGAGTTCACGCTCGCCGACGGGCGCAGGCTCTACCTGATCGGCGAGGGGCGGCTCGTCAATCTCGCCGCCGCCGAGGGGCATCCGGCGCTCGTCATGGACATGTCCTTCGCGAACCAGGCGCTCTCCGCCGAATGGGTGGTCGAGAACGCGGCGACGCTCGAAAAACGGGTGTACGACGTCCCGCGCGACATCGACGACGAGATCGCGCGTCTCAAGCTCGCGACGATGGGTATCGAGATCGACCAGCTCACCGAGGAGCAGGCGAAGTACCTCGAGAGCTGGGACGAGGGCACGTAGTCCTCGTGGAGCTCGCGCCCGAGCGGATCGTCAGGCTGGAGGACGACGCCGTCGTCGTCCTCGACCAGCGCAGGCTTCCCGGTGAGGAGGTCGAGCTCCGCCTGGGCTCGGCCGCGGAGATCGCCGACGCCATCCGCGACCTCGCGGTTCGCGGCGCGCCGGCGATCGGCGTCGCCGCCGCGTACGGATACGCGCTCGCTGCGGAGCGAGGCGAAGATCTCGACGATGCCTACGAGCTCCTCGCATCAGCGCGTCCGACCGCGATCAACCTGCGCTGGGCGCTCGACGAGATGCGGGACGAGCCGACTCCCGACCGGGCGCGCGCGATCCACGAGGCGGAGGTCGAACGCTGCCGGAGGATGGCGGCGCACGCCGCAGACCTGATCGCGCCCGGCTCGAGCGTCCTCACGCACTGCAACGCAGGCGGGCTCGCGACGGGGGGCTACGGCACCGCGCTCGGCGCCGTGCGCGCCGCGTGGGAGCGGGGGCTGGTCGAGCACGTCTGGGTCGGCGAGACCCGCCCGCTCCTGCAGGGAGCGCGACTGACGGCATGGGAGCTCGACGCCCTCGGGATCCCCTTCTCGGTGATCGTCGACGGGGCGGCTGCGTCGCTCATGCGCGCGGGCGACGTCGACTGTGTCCTCACTGGCGCGGATCGGATAGCGGCGAACGGGGACACGGCGAACAAGGTCGGCACGTATGCGCTCGCGGTCGCGGCCCGCCACCACGGGATCCCGCTCTATGTCATCGCCCCGACCTCGACGCTCGACTCGTCGACGGCCACGGGCGCGGACATCCCGATCGAGGAGCGTGACCCTGCCGAGGTCTCGGGGAGCTTCCCGGCACGGAACCCCGCCTTCGACGTGACTCCGGCGGACCTGATCGCGGCGATCGTGACCGAAGAGGGCGTCCATCGCGCACCGTATGCAGTCTCCCTGCCGAGGCCGGTGGCCGCGTGAAGGCCCTCGTCCTCGCTGCGGGCTACGCGACCCGCCTGTACCCGCTGACGCTCGACAAGCCGAAGGCGCTGCTCGAGGTTGGAGGCAAGCCGATGCTCGACTTCGTCCTCGAGCGGCTGCAGGCGATGGGCGCCGACGAGACGATCGTGGTCACGAACGCGAAGTTCGCCGGGCATTTCGAGGAGTGGGCGCGGACGAAGAGCGAGGTGACGGTCGTGAACGACGGGACGACCTCGAACGACGACCGCCTCGGAGCGATCGGCGACATCGGCTTCGTCGTGGAGCAGCGTGGGATCGACGACGACCTCGTCGTCGTCGCGGGCGACAACCTCTTCGCAGAGGACGTGTCGGGCTTCGCCCACTACGGCCGCGAGGTCGAGGCCCCCGTCATCGCCGTCCACGACATCGGCGACCTCTCGCTGATGCACGAGTACAACCAGATCGAGATCAACGCCGAGGGCCGGATCGTCTTCTTCGAGGAGAAGCCGGCCCGGGCACGCACGACGCTCGCCGGGGTCGCGCTCTACTACTACCCCAAGAGCGCGCTCCCGCTCGTCCGGCAGTACCTCGACGAAGGGAACAACCCCGATCAGCCCGGGCGGCTGATCCAGTGGCTCTACCCGCGCACCGCGGTCTACACCTGGCGGCTCCCCGGCGAGTGGTACGACATCGGCTCGGCGGAGACGCTTCAGGAAGCCGACCGCATCTTTTCGCAGAGTCGTAACGAGTAGCCACCCACAATCGGGAGGTGCTCGGGCTGCTCCTGCCGCAGCG
Source organism: uncultured Actinomycetes bacterium (assembly GCA_963708265.1). Classification (GTDB taxonomy): domain Bacteria; phylum Actinomycetota; class Thermoleophilia; order Gaiellales; family Gaiellaceae; genus GMQP-bins7. Next base: position 471,237 of record CAVPSC010000004.1, read on the forward strand.
CTGCGCCGTCTGCTCGACGCCCGGCGCAGCGCTCTGCACCATGTGCCGCGGCGCACTCGTGAGAGTGCGCGGGCCGGTCTGCGACCGTTGCGGTGCTCCCGGGCCGTGGCCCGTCCGGCGGTGTGCCGAATGCTCGGGCCGCAGGCTCGCGTTCGCCCGTGCACGCGCGGGGATCGTCTACGACGCGCGTGCCCGGGTCCTCGTCCGCGAGTGGAAGGAGCACGGCAGACGGCGGCTCGCAGACGAGGCGGCGGCGCTCGTGCTCGAGAGCGTGCCGGCGCTCGGCGTCGACGTCGTCACGCACGTGCCAGGCGATCCCGAGCGGGCACTGCGGCGGGGCGACGTCGCCCCACGAACCCTCGCGCGCACGCTCGGCGCTCGCTGGGGCGTGCCCGCGGTAGACCTGCTGCGCCGGCGGGGGGAGCTTCCTCGGCAGCGGGGGCTCGCGCTCGCTGATCGACGACGCAACGTGCGGGACAGCGTCGTCGCCCTCGACGATGCGCCGCGCACGGTCTGCGTGGTGGACGACGTCTACACGTCGGGAGCGACCGCCGACGCCTGCGCGAGCGTCCTCCGCCGGGCGGGAGCGCACAGGGTCGAGATCGTCACCCTGGCGCGGGCGGTTCGTTAGATTGCGACCAGGTCTCATCCCGATCCGGAAAGGAGCGCGCATGCAGCTTCAGCTCAAGGCGCACCACGGTCACCTCTCCGATTCGGTGCGAGCGTACGCCGAGAAGCGACTCTCCAAGCTCGAGCGGCGCCTGTATCAGGGCACGCTCGTCGAGGTCACCCTGTCGCGCGAGCACAACCCCTCGATCACGGACGACCATTCGGCGGAGGGGATCGTGTACACGAAGGGGCCGAACCTCGTGGCGCGAGAGTCGGCGACGACGTACGAGGCCGCGATCGACCGCCTCGTGGACAAGCTCGAGCGCCAGATCGAGCGCTATCGCGAGAAGCGGCACATCGAGCCGCGGCGGAGCGTCGCGCGTCAGCGCGAGGAGACCGGCGAGCCGTCGGCCCCGGACGAGCAGGAGCCTACGGCCGAGCGCGGCGCAGCCGCCGCGTAGCTGGACTCGTGCCGCTCGACCCCGGCCGCAACTGGCTCGCGGCGGGCATCACCGGACTCGCGCGCCAGCGCGAGTGGGACGTCGTCGCGACGACCGAAGGCCCGGGAGCCGTGGGCGACGAGGTCGAGTTCGTCGCGCTCCCCGACGGGACGATCGTCGTGGAGACGGCCGCCGGCGACGTCGACCCGGAGACGCTGGCAGGTGCGCTCGCGCCGTCGATCGACGCTCCGTATCGCGCGGTCGCGATCCGGCGGGACGATCTCTGGGCCATCGGCGCGCGTGCGATCGACGTCGTCCGTCTCGAACCGAGCCCGGACGCGGACGACCTCGAGCTGACCTGGGACGGATCGACCCTCGCGCTCGTGAGCGACCGGATGCCCGCCGACCCGGGACGGGCGGCTGCGCTCGAACGGCTCGCGAGAGACCGCCAGCAGGGCTCGTACGCCGCTCGTGCGCACCGGCTCGCCGCCGATCTCTGGGAGGTGCTGGTCCTCCCGCTGTGACGCCCCGCGCGGCCGGGCGGCCGCCGGGAATCCCGTACCGCAGCCGGTACCCTTCGAGTCTCGATGCCGACCGATTCCTACGGCAAGTTCGAGCGGGTCCTGCGCGTGGGGGAGGGGCGCCGCCTCAAGCGCCTTGGCGACCAGGCGGCGTACATCGGCACCCTCGAGCCCGATTTCGAGTCTCTCTCCGACGCCGAGCTCGCAGGCAAGACCGCCGAGTTCAAGCAGCGCCACGAAAACGGGGAGTCGCTCGAGGAGCTGATCTTCGAGGCCTACGCGGCGGTCCGGGAGGCGTTCAGGCGGACGATCGGCGTGCGCCTCTTCGACGTCCAGCTCATGGGCGGGATCGTCCTTCACGAGGGCGATATCGCGGAGATGAAGACGGGCGAGGGGAAGACGTTCGTCGCCGTCCAGCCGCTGTACCTGAACGGCCTGACCGGAGACGGCGTCCACCTCGTCACCGTCAACGACTACCTCGCCAAGCGCGACGCGGAGTGGACGCGGCCGGTCTACGAGCGCCTCGGCGCGACGGTCGGCTCGATCGAGAACATGATGCCGTTCGCCGAGCGCCGCGAGGCCTACGAGTGCGACGTCATCTACGGGACGAACTCGGAGTTCGGGTTCGACTACCTCCGCGACAACATGGCTGTCGCGCTCGACCAGACCGTCCAGCGGAGCCACTCGTTCGCGATCGTCGACGAGGTCGACTCGATCCTGATCGACGAGGCGCGGACGCCGCTGATCATCTCGGGCGAGCCGGAGACCGCGGCTGCGACCTACTACCAGTTCGCGCGCGTCGTCAAGAACCTGCACGGCCAGCCCGCGACGCGCAAGGGCGCGAAGGGCGAGGACGAGACCGAGCTCTCCGGAGCCGACTACCTGTACGACGAGAAGTTCAAGACCGTGTCGCCCGCCCAGGCTGCGATCGAGGAGGTCGAGCGTGCCCTCGGGATCGACAATCTCTACGACCCGCGGAACGTCTCCCTCGTCAACCACCTGAGCCAGGCGCTCAAGGCCGAGTCGCTGTACAAGCGGGACGTCGACTACGTCGTCCAGGAGGGCGAGGTGAAGATCGTCGACGAGTTCACCGGCCGGATCATGGAAGGACGGCGCTGGAGCGAGGGGCTCCACCAGGCGATCGAGGCGAAGGAGGGCGTCTCGATCCGGGAGGAGAACGTCACGCTCGCGACGATCACGCTCCAGAACTACTTCCGCTTCTACCAGAAGCTCGCCGGCATGACCGGCACCGCGAAGACCGAGGAGAAGGAGTTCGTCGAGATCTACAACCTCCACGTCGTCGAGATCCCGACGAACCAGGCTGTCGCACGCGCCGACGAGAACGACTTCATCTACAAGACGAAGGACGCGAAGTTCGACGCGGTGCTCGAGGACATCGTCGAGCGGCACGAGAAGGGGCAGCCCGTACTCGTCGGGACGATCGCGGTCGAGACCTCGGAGTACCTCGCCGAGCTGCTCGCGCGCCGGGGGATCGAGCACAACGTCCTGAACGCGAAGGAGCACGAGCGCGAGGGCGAGATCATCAAGAACGCCGGCCAGCGCGGCGCGGTGACGATCGCCACGAACATGGCGGGCCGCGGCGTCGACATCAAGCTCGGCGAAGGCGTCCTCGAACTGGGCGGCCTGTACGTGCTCGGCACGGAGCGGCACGAGGCGCGGCGGATCGACAACCAGCTTCGCGGCCGCTCGGGGCGCCAGGGCGACGACGGCGAGTCGCGGTTCTACCTCTCGGGCCAGGACGACCTCGTCCGCCTGTTCGCGGGCGACCGGATCCAGAACATCATGGCGCGTTTCAAGATCCCGGACGATCAGCCGATGGAGTCGGGGATCCTCTCCAAGCAGATCGAGAACGCGCAGAAGAAGGTCGAGGAGCAGAACTTCGTCGCGCGGAAGAACGTCCTCAAGTACGACGACGTGATGAACACGCAGCGCATGGTCATCTACGACCAGCGCCGGCGGGTGCTCGAGGGCGAGGATCTCTCCGGCGAGGTTCGCGGCTGGATCGAGGAGTCGATCGCGGCGATCGTCGCCCAGGTCACGGACGCCGAGTTTCCGGAGGAGTGGGACCTCGAGGGGCTGGCCGCGAGCATGCAGTCCTTCTACGGCAGCGACATCACGGTGGACGAGCTACGCGAGGAGGCGGACGTCCAGAGCAGGGACGCGCTCACCGAGGAGTTCGTGGAGGATGCGATGGAGACGTACGCGGAGCGGGAGCAGGAGCTCACTCCGGAGCTCGCCCGCGACATCGAGCGCTACGTGATCCTGCAGATCGTCGATCAGCGCTGGCGCGAGCACCTGGAGACGATGGACTACCTCCGTGAGGGCGTTCATCTCCGCGCATTCGCGCAGAAGGACCCGCTCGTCGAGTACCGCGGCGAGGGGCATGCCTTGTTCGAGGAGCTCGGGCAGTCGATCCGGCAGGAGGTCGTCTTCACGCTCTTCCACGTTGCCGTCGAGGTCGAACCGGCCGCTCTCGAGCCGATGCAGGCCCACGACGGCGACCTCCGTTACGAGCACGACATCTCTGCGGGCGCCGACGTGATCGCCGCCGCAGGAGGCTCGGCGGCGACCGCGCTCGCCGCGCCACCCGCGGCGTCCTCCGCGTCGTTCGGCCAGGCGCCGGCGGTGAACGAGCACAAGGACATCGGCCGCAACGACCCGTGCTGGTGCGGGTCGGGCAAGAAGTACAAGCGCTGCCACGGGGCCTAACGAGGTCGTTCGAGCGGCCCGCGGGCGACCGCGAAGTTTCTACGAGGGGTGAGGAATCCGACTTTCGGGTACTAGCTCCGGCGTGGGCGACACTGTGGAGCGGCGCCGCAGACCCGGCAGCCTTCGATGAACGTCGGCCGGGCGAGTCTCGTCGAGAGCGTCGATCGTCGCCTAGGAGCGATCGTCGCCAACACCATCATGGGGCGACACCGCCGTCGCTTGCGTCGGGAGGGCTGGCTCGGCGCCCTCGACGTCTCGGGCGACGGCTGGGCGAGTGGAGGTTCGCCGCCTCGCCCCGGCTCGTCGCTCGAGGTCTTGATCGACGGCGCCGATGCACTTCCGCGGATCGCGGCCGAGCTCGAGGGTGCGCAATCGCACGTCCACCTGTCCGGCTGGCAATTCTCGCCCGACTTCGCCTTGACCCGAGGCGACGAGCCGAAGATCCTCCGCAACGTTCTCGCGGAGATCGGTAACAGGGTCGACGTCCGGGTTCTCGCCTGGGCGGGCGCGCCGGTTCCGCTCTTTCGTCCTTCACGAGGCGACGTCCGGAGCATGCGAGACCGCCTGTGTGATGGCACTCGCGTGACGTGCGCGCTCGACTCGAAGGAGCGTCCGCTGCACTGCCACCACGAGAAGACGATCGTGATCGACGACCGCACTGCGTTCGTCGGCGGAATCGACCTGACGGCACGAAATGGAGATCGTTTCGACACCACCGTGCACCCTGCGCGCGCTCGAGTCGGCTGGCACGATCTCACGACGCTCATCCGCGGGCCGGCCGTCGGTGACGTCGCCGAGCATTTCAAGATGCGTTGGCACGAGGTCGCACGTGAGGAGCTACCTCCGGTGGCGCCTATCCCGGAGGAAGGCAGTGACGAGATCCAGATCGTCCGGACGGTTCCAGAGCGGATCTACTCGGCGCTGCCACACGGCGACTTCGGCATCCTCGAGTCCTATGTTCGAGCACTACGCAATGCGCGCGAGCTCGTCTACCTGGAGAACCAGTTCCTGTGGTCACCCGAGGTCACGGCGATCCTGCGCGACAAGCTCCGCAACCCTCCGACCCCTCGATTCCGGCTGCTCGTCGTCCTGCCGGCGAAGCCGAATGCCGGGTCCGACGACACGCGCGGCTCGCTCGGCGAGCTCGTCGACGCCGACGGCGGCGCCGGGCGCTTTCTCGCCTGCACCCTCTACGCACGCAACGGGTCGTTCTCCGACCCCGTGTACGTCCACGCCAAGGTCGGGATCGTGGACGACTCGTGGCTGACGGTGGGATCGGCGAATCTCAACGACCACTCGCTGTTCAACGACACCGAGATGAACGTGGTCACGCACGACCGCGCGTTGGCTTTGGAGACGCGGAGGCGTCTCTGGGCCGAGCACCTCGAGCTCTCTCTGCGTGATGTCTCAGGCGACCCGGTCAGCGTGATCGACGACCGCTGGAAGCCGATCAGCGCCGACCAGCTTCGACGCCTGAGAGCGGGAGAGCCCCTTACGCATCGTCTCGTACGCCTGCCGCACGTCTCGCGGCGCTCGGAGCGTCTGCTCGGACCGCTGCAGGGCCTCCTCGTCGACGGCTGATCGTGACGACCGCGAACGACGATCGGGTGCCGAGACCGCTCCGCATGTTCGCGGCGCGCGTGGCGGTGGCGACGCTGGTGGTCCTCGGGATACTCGCGGTCGTCGCAGTGCTCTGGCTCGGGCGCATCATCGTGGGCCTTCTCTTCTTCGCGATCGTCGTCGCCTCGGCGATTCGCCCGAGCGTCGAGGCCCTGAAGCGCCGGCGAGTGCCTCGCGGCGTCGGGGTGCTTCTGCACTACGCCGCCCTCCTCGGTCTCGTCGCCGTCGTCCTCTGGTTCGTCATACCCGCGGCCATCGACCAGGTGCAGGCTGCATTGGGGCCGAGCAACGGCCTGCGAGAGGAGGCTCAGCATGCGACGGGCGTCAAGCACGACCTCTTGGTAGCGCTCGATCGCCGCCTGCGTGATCTCCCCTCGGGAACGAAGCTCGTGGATCCGGCGGTGCAGTACGGTCGAAAGGCCTTCGAGGTGATCATCGGCACGTTCTTCGTCTTCGCTTCCGCCGCCTACTGGCTCGTCGAACGGGAGCGCGCTATCGACACGCTCTGCTCGGTCCTGCCCCGGCCGAAGCGGAAGAGGGTGCGGGACACCTGGGAGCTCATCGACTTGAGGCTCGGAGCATTCGTGCGCGGGCAGGCCGTCCTCATCGTCATCGTGGCGACGATCCTCTCGGCGGGATTCTGGGCGATCGGGCTTCCGTACTGGCTCCTCGTGGGAGCCTTTGCCGGCTTGGTGGAGATCGTCCCCGTGATCGGGCCGCTCGTCGCCGGCATCGTGGCGATCGGAGTGGGGCTCTCCGTCTCCACCCATCTCGCGGTACTGGCCGGCCTCCTCGTCCTCGGTGTCCGGCTCCTCGAGGACTACGTGATCATTCCCCGGGTCCTCGGGCACTCGGTTGGGCTCTCGCCGCTCGTCGTCCTCATTGCGGTGACCTCCGTCGGAGTCGTCTTCGGCGGGTTCGCAGTGATACTCGCGGTCCCTCTCGCAAGCATCATCGTGACGCTGTTCGACATCGTCGTGAGGGACAAGGACCCGGCAGAGGAGGACATCCCCTCGGTGATCCTCCCGGCCCAGGATTCCGAGTAGCGCTCTGGATGGAGGAGTTCCTCGCGCCGGCTCGGAGCGAGCCGAGCACGCGAGCGATCAGATGCGGCGGTACCGTGCGTCGCTGAACGAGTACAGGGCGAAGGCGATGAGGCCGACGGCGACGACTCCGAGCACGACCTGGCCGTACGGGTGGTGCAGGAGCTTGGCCAGGGCTCCGTCCAGCCCGATCGCCTCGCGCGGCTCGTAGTCGACCGCGGCTTTCACGAGGAAGACGCCGACGAGGACGAAGACGACCATGCGGGCCAGGTAGCCGATCCTGCCGATCCACCCGAACCACGCTCGGGTTCGGGAACTCATCACTTCCGTCTTCGAGTCGGCGAGGAAGTCCTTCGAGATCCCGCGCCACCCCTGGTAGAGGCCGACGCCAATCAGTACGAGCCCGACCGCACCGACGATCCAGACGCCGGCCGGCCATCCGAAGACGCCGGCCGTCGTCGTGCCGGGGCTCGCCGAGCTTCCCCGGGAGCCCGACAGGATGCGAACGGCGAGAAAAGCCAGTCCCAGGTAGACGAGACCGCTCGCGAGCGCGGCGATTCGGTCGAAGCCGCCGTCGGATCCCTCGGGGCCATGACCGATCGCGGCACGGGTTAGCCTCCACAGCGCATAGCCGGCGAGGCCGATCGCGAGGAGAACGAGCAGAAACGTGCCGAGCGGCTGGTGCGCGACGGTATGGAGGGCGCCCTGCTGGTTCGTGAGCCTGCCGCCGAGCCCGAACGCGAGCCTCAGCGCGAGAACGCCGATGATGGCGTAGATGAGCCCGCGGGCTACGAAGCCGGCACGCGAGAGCCACTCGAAACCGGTCGACCGGACGACGCCCTCGCCGGCGGCTCGAGCGGAACGGACGCCGCTGATCTCGGATGGATCGGTCATGTCTTCGTTGGGGAATCAGCCGTCGGGGCTGCCGTGCCGTCCGGAACACGGACCCGTATCGCCGCGGGCTCGACCTTGACCTTCAGGCGCTTGACGGTGGTCCTCCCGCCGCCGTCCAGTTCGTACCGGATCTTCCGGCTCAGCTTGATGTCGACCTTCTTCGCCTTCGTCGCTTGCACGAACGGCGATTTCGTCGTCGTTCCCAACGCCGTCCGGGCGAACGTGCGGGTCCACTCGCCGATGCCCTCGGCGTTCGTCACACCGAGCTCGAGCATCCCGTCGTCCGGATGTGCGTTGTCGAACACCTCGACCCCGGCGAACAGCGATCCGATGTTGCCGAGGAGGATGCAAGTCGCGTGGTCGTCGTACCAGAGCTCGCCGTTCACCTCGATCCGCGCCTCGAAAGGGTCGCCGCGCAGGTGCTTGGATGCAGTCCAGATGTAGGCGAGGCGACCGACCCGATCCTTCAAGCCGCCGTCGGCGTCTTTGATCATCTTCGCGTCGAGGCCCGCACCCGCCATCACGGCGAAGCGCTCGCCGTTGATCTTGCCGACATCGAGCGCGCGCTCCGTCCCGTCCAGGCCGATCTTCACCGCCTCCACGACGTCCTGCGGGATGTCGAGGCTCGAGGCGAAGAGATTCGCGGTCCCTGTCGGGACGATCGCGAGCGGGACGTCGCTCTTCGCGAGCACGTCGACGCAGCGCTGCACCATCCCGTCACCGCCCCATACGAAGACGAGCTCGGCGCCGTCCTCGAGCGCGCGTCGGACGCGCTTGGGCGCGAACCGGCTCTTCGGCACCTCTGACCAGATCGGATCGACGACCCCCGCGTCGGCGAGCGTCTCGCGGAGCTCCTCGAGCCCCCCACCGATCGTCTTGCCCGCATGGGCGATCACGGCTGTCTTCGTCATCGTCGGACGTCCTCCCGGGCGGCTGCACGACCGTCGCGTCGGTCGGCGGCCGCACCCGCCACCCGCGCCGCGAAGACCGTGACGACGAGCGCGCCGATGCCCAGGAGCAGGCCGGCGGCGCTGTCGGTGAGATGGTGCATCCCCCGATACATCCGCGCCCAGGCGACGAAGACGGGAATCGCGAGCGCGACGACCGCACAGAGCGCCGTCAGGAGAGGTCGCCGAACGCGCGACACGAGGAGCAGCAGGAGTCCCCCGAAGAGAGCGAGCGCGGCGGCCGTGTGCCCCGAGGGGAAGCTTGCGGCCGCCGGAAGGCTCTCGAGCCGATGGACGGACGGCCGCTCCCGATGGACCACGAGCGTGGTGGCGCGATACGCGCCCGATTCGACGGCGATCGCGAAGAGGGTGAACGCCGCGAGCCGCCAGCGCCGGAGGGCCAGGAACACGACGAGGAAGAAGCCGACGACGACGGGGATCACGAGCCCACCGGCAAGCGTCGAGCCGATCCAGGAGAGATGGTCGAGTGACGGCGTGCGGCGCTCGGCGAGCCAGCGGTTGACGCCTTCGTCCCAGTTGGCGAACCCACCGATCGGGAGCAGGACCTCCGTCAGGAGCAGTCCCAGAAGGATCATCGAGGCAACCAACGCCGCATATCCGAGGAGGAGTGCGGCAACGAACGCGAGCGCGGGCCGTTCTGCCCCGACCCGCTGCGAGAAGCGCTCTGCCGAGCCTCCGGGTCGCGGCTCGAGCACTGGGACGCGCCGGGCACGGTGGCGGCCGGCAGGAGCGTCGCGAGTCGAGGTCAGATTCTCGTCGGCGAGCTCCGCCGCGTGCACCGCCGCCATGCGCCCCGGTTTACCCGCGCACGGCAGAGGTGAATCATGTAGCCAAGGAAACCCGCCCCGCCCGTCCTCTCGAGGCGGCGCACCTCTGATCAGCTGATGCCGATTCTCGTCCTCTTCCTCATTGCGATCGCCGCGGGCTCGCTCTCCTTCTACCTCGGAAGCCGCTACCCGGCACCGGCGATCGTCGAGACGACCGCCGAGGCTGCCGGTGAGAAGCTCGGGGAGGAGGCGGCTCGCCGTCCGTGGCTCGCGAGATCGCTACGAGGCCGTCTCGACCCGGCCACCGCGACGGGGCTGGCCCTCACGTGCGCCTTGGGCGCGGCCATCGTCGGCGGTCTCGTAGTCGGCATTCTCGCGTTCCTCGTCCGGAGGAGCGCGGTGCTCGTACGAGTCGACTTCAGCGTCGGTCACTGGGGAGCTCGGCACGCGACTCACCTGTCGACGCACGCCCTGCAGATGATCACGGACCTCGGAGGCACGTACGTCGTGGTCGTTGTCATCGTCGTCGTCGCAATCGTAGAGTGGATCCGGATCCCGAACAGGTGGATCCCCGTCTTCCTGATCGCGGTCGTCGTGGGCGAAATCCTCATCGTCACGGCGATCAAGTATTCGCTGGACAGGGTACGGCCGACGTTCAACCCGGCAGCGGCATCCCTCGGCCCCTCGTTCCCGAGCGGACACTCGGCGACCGCGGCTGCGCTGTACGCCGCGGTGGCGCTCCTCGTCGCTCGCCGGCGGTCGCCGCGCGTCCGGGCGCTCATCGCGGCGCTCGCGGTGGCCGTCGCGGTCGCAGTGGCCGGCAGCCGCGTCTTGCTCGGAGTGCACTGGCTCTCGGACGTCGTCGCCGGTCTGGCGTTCGGGTGGGGTTGGTTCGCGATCTGCGCGATCGCGTTCGGCGGCCGCTTCCTGAGCTTCGGCGCCCCGGTCGAGAAGGCGACGCGCATCGTCGAGCAGAGGACGGATGAGGAGGGAGAGCCCGTAGGTCGACTACTCGAGGGCCCGACGGCCACTCGTAGATAGCCCGCGACCGCTCGTCCACCGAGCACTCTGTCGGGACGTGTGCTTCCTCCGCTCGGCAGCGGTTAAGTTTCGCGACGGGTCGAGTCGCGCATGGGCCAAACCTCCGACGAGCATCACAGCGATCGCGTGGCCGACGCTTCTGCGGCAGCCGAGATCGTCGTCGGGCCCTTGCTCCGGTACGTCGGAACGACGACAGCGACGGTGTGGGTCGAAACGAGCGCCGCGACCGTGGTGACGATCCTGGGACAGCGAGCGAGGACGTTTCAGGTCGAGGGTCATCACTATGCCCTCGTGCTGCTCGAGGATCTCGAACCCGCCAGCGTCATCCCATACGAGGTGCGTCTGGACGGCCGACGCGTGTGGCCTCCCGAGGACGGCCGACCCGCTCCGGCTATCCGGACGCGTGAAGGCGAGCGACAGGCGCGACTCGTCTTCGGCTCCTGCCGGGTCGGAGCACCCGAAAGGCCTCCGTACTCACTGCTTCCGAGCGAGGAACCGCAAGGGTTCGGGGTCGACGCCCTCTGGGCCTACTCGCTGCGGCTCCAGAACGGCGCCGCGCAGTGGCCGGACGGGCTCTTGCTCCTCGGGGATCAGGTGTATGCAGACCTCGTTCCCCCGGAGACGGCAGCGTTCATCCGCGCCCGGCGCGACGTCCGAGAGCCGCCCGGCGAGGAAGTTGCGGACTTCGAGGAGTACACGATGCTCTATCGCGAGTCGTGGTCGGACCCGGACGTCCGCTGGCTGCTGTCGACGGTGCCGACGACGATGATCTTCGACGATCACGACGTCAACGACGACTGGAACATCTCGGAGTCGTGGGTGGCGGAGATGCGCTCGTTGCCATGGTGGGAGGATCGGATCACGGGCGCGTTCATGGCCTACTGGCTGTACCAGCACATCGGCAACCTCTCGCCGCCGGAGCTCGCCGAGGAGACGCTCCTCGCCGAAGTGCGCGAGGACGTCGACGCTGGTCCACTCCTGCGCGCGGCTGCGCACGAGTGGGATCGGGAATCGGCTGCCTCTCGGTGGGCGTACTACCGGGACTTCGGGCGGTCGCGCTTGCTCGTGATCGATTCGCGCGCGGCCCGAGTCCTCGTCGACGGACGGCGGGAGATGATCGACGAGGAGGAGTGGGACTGGATCGCCGACCACGCCCGCGGCTCCTTCGACCACCTGATCGTCGCGACCACGCTCCCGGCGTTCGCGCAGCACGGCATCCACCATCTCGAGTCGTGGAGCGAGGCGGTGTGCGCCGGCCGCTGGGGCTCCTTCGCGGCGCGAATCGCCGAGCGGGTGCGCCGGGCGGTCGACCTCGAGCACTGGGCGGCCTTCGAGCGCTCCTTCGAGCGACTCGTCGATCTCTTGCGAGCGGCGAGCCATGGCCTGGGAGGCGAGGCCCCCGCGACGATCACGATCCTGAGCGGCGACGTCCACACCACCTACGTCGCCGAGATCGACCTCGGCGCGGGCGCGGGACCAAGTCGAGTCAGCCAGATTGTCTGCTCGCCGTTCCGGAACCCTCTGAAGCCACGCGAACGGCGCGTGGTCAGGGCGACGGGGTCGCGCGCTGCGGCGGCAGTTTTCGGGTGGCTGGCCAGGAGGTGCGGAGTTCCTCGACCGACGGCTTCGTGGCGCTTCGTCGCGCCCCCGACGTACGAGAACACGATCGGCGAGCTGTCGCTCGACGAACGGCAGGCGGGCGTCTCGCTCTACCGCAGCTCAGACGGACACGACAGTCCGCGCCTAACCCGTTTCCATAGCTCCGAGCTCTCGCGGGAACGCCCCCCCGGTAGCCGCCGGAGCCCGCCGCTAGGCTTGTCGCATGTCCGACGCCGACGGCAAGCCGCTCGCGGAGCACCTCGAGGAGATCGGGGCCCAGCTCGCCTGGGTCCGTGATTACCTTTGACCCCGATTCGCTGAGCCGACGCCGCGCCGAGCTCGAGCAGGCGATGGGCGCGCCGGGCTTCTGGGACGACCAGGGTGCGGCGGCGCGGATCTCGACCGAGCACGCGCGGGTAGCGCGCAAGCTCGAGCGCTACCAACGCCTGCACGGCGAGTACGAGGATGCCCGCGAGCTCTTCGCGCTGGGCGACGACGAGCTGACGGGGGAGATCACCGAGGCGGTCCATTCGCTCGAACGTGAGCTCGAGCGAATGCAAGAGGACGCGCTCTTCACGGGTCGGTACGACGCGGGAGACGCGCTGCTCGAGATCCACGCCGGGACGGGGGGGACCGACGCCCAGGACTGGGCGGAGATGCTCCTCCGTATGTACGAGCGGTGGACCGCGGACCGAGGCTTCGCAACGGAGCTCCTCGACTCGAGCCCGGGGGAGGAGGCGGGGATCAAGTCGGCGACGCTCGCGGTGCGCGGCGAGAACGCGTACGGCGTCCTGAAGGCCGAGCGCGGCGTGCACCGGCTCGTCCGCCTGTCGCCCTTCGACGCTGCGCACCGCCGGCACACCGCGTTCGCACAGGTCGTCGTCGCGCCGCTCCTCCCCGAGGACGCGCCGCTCGAGATCGACGACTCCGAGCTCCGCATCGACACCTACCGCTCGAGCGGTGCCGGTGGGCAGCACGTGAACAAGACGGACTCGGCGGTCCGGATCACGCATCTTCCGACCGGGATCGTCGTCCAGTGCCAGAACGAGCGTTCGCAGACCTCGAACAAGCAGACGGCCATGCGCATCCTCCGCTCGCGCCTGGTCGAGCTCGAGGAGGAGAAGCGCGAGGCAGAGCTCGCGCGGGAGCGCGGCGCCGCGCAGGACATCGGCTTCGGGAGTCAAATCCGGTCCTACGTGCTCCACCCGTACCAGCTCGTGAAGGATCACCGGACGGACCACGAGGTCGGAAACGCCCAGTCCGTTCTCGACGGCGCGCTCGACGACTTCGTCCACTCCTACCTCCTTGCCCGCGCGGCGGGGAAAGTGCTCTGAGGCGCTGAGTTGAGCGCACAGCGCAGCGGCCGCGAGGTGGCCGCCTTCAGGGATTCGGCGCGACCGGGGTCGGCGCTAGCCGATTCCGGTCTTGCGCAAGGAACGTCGGAAGTGTCCGCTACACTGGGCGCTTCCTCAGAACCGGAGCAGGCCCCCGCGGCTGCGGTGCATTCCGATCCGGTGCCGGACGACGAGTCTGCGACACCCACGACCATGACGGCTATCGCCGAACCAGAGACGCTCGCTCCGCAGGAGCTCATCCAGCGAGAGACGCCGAGCGGGTCCTCGATGATCGTGTTCGAGGACGTCGAGAAGACCTACGATCCGGGCGTCGTCGCCCTCCAGGGGGTCAACTTCACGATCGAGAAGGGCGAGTTCGTGTTCGTCGTCGGCGCGTCCGGCTCGGGCAAGTCGACCGTCATCCGGCTGCTGTTGAAGGAGATCGAGCCGACGCAGGGCCGGATCATCGTCGGCGGCCGCGACCTCGGGCGCCTCAAGCGCTCGCGTGTCCCGCTCCTCCGCCGGAATCTCGGCTGCGTCTTCCAGGACTTCAAGCTCCTCCCGAATCGCACCGCGGCCGAGAACATCGGCTACGCGCTCCGCGTCCAGGGCGAGTCGGCCGCGCAGATCCGGAAGAAGGTGCCGGAGGTGCTCAACCTCGTCGGACTCGCTCACAAGATGGGCTCGCGCCCGGAGGAGCTCTCGGGCGGCGAGCAGCAGCGCGTGTCGATCGCGCGCGCGTTCGTCAACCATCCGCCGCTCCTCGTCTGCGACGAGCCGACGGGGAACCTCGATCCCGACACCTCGGTTGGGATCATGCAGCTCCTGCACCGGATCAACCAGACCGGCACGACGATCCTCATGGTCACGCACGACCGCGAGATGGTCGACAAGATGCGCAAGCGCGTGATCGCGCTCGAGGAGGGCAAGCTCATCCGCGACGAGCGCCGAGGAGGGTACGCCGAGCAATGACGCGCGTTCGTCTTCTCTTCTCCGAAGCCGCCCGCTCGATCGGCGCGAACCTCTCGACGACGGCGGCTGCGGTCGTGACGGTGCTCATCGGCATGTTCCTGCTCGGCGTCTTCATCGGCCTCGGCACGTGGGTCGTGTCGTGGTCGGACAACGTGAAGAAGGAGCTCGTGGTCAAGGTCTACTTCACGGGAAACGCGACGAAGAAGCAGATCAACGCGGTCGGAAACAGGCTGGAGCGGGACCCGCGGGTCAAGAGCATCGCATTCATCTCGAAGGAGCGGGCGCTCGAGCGGATGGAGAAGAGCTATCCGCAGCTCACCGCCGACCTGCCGGCGAATCCGCTCCCGGACTCGTTCGAGATCGTCCCCACGAAGGCCGAGAACACGGAGCCGGTCGCGCTCTCGATCCAGGACGCCAAGCTCGCCGGCGTCGGCGAGGTCAAGTACGGGAAGGAGACTTCGAGGCGGATCCTCCAGATCGCGCGGGCGATCCAGGTCGTCTTCCTGATCGCGGTGATCATCCTGCTCGTCGCGTCGACGATCCTGATCGCGAACACGATCCGGCTCTCGATCTTCTCCCGCCGGCGCGAGATCGAGGTGATGAAGCTCGTCGGCGCCACGAACTGGTTCGTGCGTGGGCCGTTCATGCTCGAGGGGCTCCTCACCGGTCTCGCCGGCTCGATGTCCGCGATCCTCCTGCTGTTCCTGAGCAGGAGAGTGGCCGTCCCGCAGATCCTCCCTCACATCCGCAGCGACCCCGACGTGCGTGCGCTCGCCTTCAGCTGGACCGCGGCGATCCTCCTCGCCGTCGGCCTCGGGATCGGCGCGCTCGGGTCGGGGATGACGCTCCGCCGCTTCCTCCGCGTCTGAGACCCGCGGTCCGCTGATGCATCGGCGGCGGCCACCCCGCGGACGCCAGAAGCGCCCGAGCCGCTCGGAGCGCTCGCGACGGCGTCCCTCGGCGTCGGTCGCGCGAGCCGAGAAGCGCATCGCGATCAGCCTCCCGTCCAGGCGCGCCGAGCCGGAACGCGTCGTCGCGCACCTCGGGCCCACGAACTCGGGGAAGACGTACGCTGCGCTCGAGGAGCTCGTCGCGGCCGGCGCGGGCGTGTACGCGGGGCCGCTCCGCATGCTCGCGCAGGAGGCGCACCGCCGCCTCTCCGCCCGCCTCGGCGAGGAGAACGTGGGTCTCGTGACGGGCGAGGAGCGGCTCAACGAGCGTGCGCCCGTCCTCTGCTGCACCGTCGAGATGGCGCCGTCCGCCGGCGACCTGCTCGTCCTCGACGAGATCCAGTGGGCCGATGACGACGAGCGGGGGTCCGCCTGGACGAGGCTGCTCCTCGCCGGCGAGTACCGCGAGATCCTGCTCCTGGGGGCGCTCGACGCGCTGCCGCTCGTGGAGCGCGCGTTCCCCGAGCACGAGCTGCGAGTGTTCGAGCGCAAGCTTCCGCTCGAGTTCGTCGGCGCGCGCGCGCTCCGCTCCCTCGGTCGCGGCACGGTCGTCGTCGCCTTCAGCAGACGCGCCGTGCTCGCGCTCGCCGGAGAGGTGAACCGGCTCCACCCGGGCCGCGTCGCGGTGCTCTACGGAGCCATGCCGCTGTCCTCGCGTCGAGAGGAGATCGAGCGCTTCCTCTCCGGCGCCGCCGACGTGTGTGTCGCCACGGACGTGCTCGGGCATGGCGTGAACCTCCCGTGCGAGACGCTCCTGTTCGCGGAGACGACGAAGTTCGACGGCCAGGAGCGCCGGAACCTGTTCCCATGGGAGCTCGCTCAGATCGCGGGACGCGCCGGGCGGTTCGGGCTCGTCGAGCGTGGCTTCGTCGGCGTCCTCTCCGGGATCGGCTGGGGCGCGCCGGACCCGACGCTCGTCGAGTCGGCGCTCGAGCCGCACGTCCTCCTGCCAGGCGGCCATCGCGGGTATCGCGTCGTCGACGAGGCGCGCATCCGTCCGCGTCTCGGCGATCTCGGCGTCGGCGACCCGGCCGACCTCGACGCCGCGCTCGTCGCCTGGCACCAGGTGGCGCTCCGCGAGTGGGCGTTCGAGAGCTGGCTCGCCGTCGAGTCGCTCCAGCCTCTCCGCCTGCGCCTCGACGGCGTGCAGCGGCGGCTGCGCGAGCGTGGGCGCCGCCTGTCGCTCGAGGACACGTGGACGCTCGTGAGCGCGCCCGTCGACGAGGACGGCGTCGAGCTCCTCGCCACGCTCGCGCTCGCACTCGCGGGAGACCGAGTCGCGCGACCTCACCTGAGCTATCTGCTCGATCCCGCGCGCCTGCGTACGGCGTCGCTCGAGGACGCCGAGCAGGCGGGGCGCGAGGCGAGCATCCTCCGCTGGTTCGCGCTCCAGTACCCGGGCACCGGTGGCGTGACGAGCGAGCGAGCGGCGGCACTCGAGGAGATGGCAGCGCAGCGCGTCGTCGCACGCCTTCGGCTCGAGGTGGAGTCGCCGACGATCGGCCGCTGCCGATCGTGCGGACGGTCGTGCCCGCCCTGGTATCCACTCTGCGACCGCTGCGCGGGAATCGCGAGCCGGTCGTGATATGAACCGCGTGTGACGCCCGACGAGCTTCGCGCGGTCGCTCTCTTCGACGGCCTCTCCGAGGGAGGTCTCGAGCGGCTCGCCACCTCGGCTGCGCCGATCGAGTGCGAGCCGGGTCAGGTGCTGGCCCTGCCCGGCGATCCCGGTTCCGGGATGTACGTGATCCTCGAGGGCACGGTCCGGGTCGAGATGCGCGGCGGCTTCTACGTCGAGCTCCGCGAGGGGAACTTCTTCGGGGAGATCGCGCTGCTCGTCCCGACATCGAACCGCGTCGCCCGCGTGCGGGCGATGGATGCGGTCCGCTGCCTGAGCGTGCCGCGCGACGACTTCGTCGAGCTCGTCGAGACCGAGCCGTCCCTCGCGCTGAAGATGCTGCGTGAGCTCGCGCGGCGCCTCGGCGACGCAGCGCCCGACTGACGTCTCCCTAGACTTCGAGGGCCATGGCCGGCACCGAGAAGGCGATAGCGGAGAACCGCCGCGCGCGGCGCGACTACGAGTTTCTCGAGCGTGTCGAGGCCGGCGTGGTCCTCACGGGCTCCGAGGTGAAGTCGGCACGCGACGGACAGGTTCAGCTCGGCCAGGCGTACGCGGACCTCCGGGGCGGGGAGGCATGGCTCGTCGGCGCCTCGATCGCCCAGTATCCGCAGGCGGGCGCGTTCTCGCACCAGCCCGACCGCGACCGCAAGCTGCTCCTGCATCGGAGCGAGATCGACTCGCTCCACGGCAAGGTGCGCGAAAAGGGTCTCACGCTCGTGCCGACGCGGATGTACTTCAAGGACGGGCGTGTGAAAGTGGAGCTCGCGCTCGCGCGCGGACGCGAGCGGGCCGACAAGCGCCGGGTGATCGCCGAGCGTGACGCGGAGCGGCAGATCGAGCGCGCGCTCAAGCGTCGGCGCTAGCCGGCTCTCCGCTCTCCTGGCGGGCGGGTCACGCTAGGAGTACGCTCGCGCTGTCCACTCGCGAGGAAGGGAGGAGAGCCTTGCGACGGGTAGCGCTGACCGTCAACGACGTGCGGCACGAGCTCGAGCTGGAGCCGCGCGAGTTGCTCGTGTACGTACTCCGAGAGCGACTGGGTCTGACCGGGACGAACGTCGGCTGCGATACCACCTCGTGCGGCGCCTGCACCGTGCTCGTGAACGGCGAGTCGGTGAAGTCCTGCACGATGCTCGGGGTCCAGGCGGACGGCCTCGAGATCACGACGATCGAGGGGCTCGCACGAAACGGCGAGTTGCACCCCGTGCAGCAGGCCTTCCACGAGCACCATGCCCTGCAGTGCGGCTACTGCACGCCCGGGATGGTGATGGCCGCCGTCAGCCTGATCGAGAACGGCGAGGTGCGAGACGAGGATTCGATCCGGAAGGGGCTCGAGGGGAATCTCTGCCGGTGCACCGGTTACCACAACATCGTCAAGGCCGTCGCCGCGGCCGCGGGGGTGAGGTAGCCCATGGCCATCGCCGCCGAGACCGAGTCGTTCGTCGGCGCGTCCGTCAAACGGAAGGAGGACGCGTCGCTCCTGCGCGGCCGGGGGACGTTCGTCGACAACCTGACGCTGCCCGGCACGCTTTCGATGACGGTCGTCCGCAGCCCGTACCCGCATGCCCGTATCGCGAAGCTCGACCTCGACGCGGCCCGGGCCGCGGAGGGCGTGATCGCCGTCTTCAGCGGAGCCGATCTCGTCGACGACTGGGCCGGGCCGATGCCGTGCGCCTGGCCGGTCACCGAGGACATCAAGATGCCGCCGCACTTCCCGCTGGCCGTGGACGAAGCGCGCTACCAGGGCGACGGCGTCGCCGTCGTCGTCGCCGAGAGCCGCGCGCTCGCGAAGGACGCCGCGGACCTCGTCGAGGTCGAGTACGAGCCGCTGCCGGCGACCGCCGACGTGGAGAAGGCGCTCGAGCCCGACGCGCCGCTCGTGCACGCCGATCTCGAGACGAACGAGTGCTACGTGTGGAAGCTCGAGACCGACGACTTCCAGGCCGCCGTCGACGCTGCGGACGCGGTCGTGACGAGGCGGTACTTCCAGCCGCGCCTCATCCCGAACGCGATCGAGCCGCGGGGTGTCCTCGCCCAGGTCGGGCCGACCGGCGACGTCACGATCTGGTCGGCGACGCAGATCCCGCACATCCTTCGCTTCACGATGCAGCTCGTCGTCGGGATCCCCGAGTCGAAGGTGCGCGTGATCGCGCCCGACGTCGGCGGCGGGTTCGGCTCGAAGTGCGACGTCTACGCCGAGGAGTACATCGCGGTCGCGCTCGCGAAGCGGCTCGGTCGACCGGTGAAGTGGACAGAGGAGCGCACGGAGAACTACCAGGCGACGATCCACGGGCGCGACGTCGTGACGGAGCTGACCTTCGCCGCGACCAACGACGGGAAGATCACCGCGGTCAAGGGAGAGATGACGTGCGCCATGGGCGCCTATCTCCAGCTCGTGACTCCCGGGATCCCGCTGCTCGGGGCCTGGATCTACTCGGGGCCGTATGCGATCCCGAACTACAGCGTCACCTTCACCGGGGTCTTCACGCACACGACGCCCACCGACGCCTACCGCGGCGCGGGGAGGCCCGAGGCGACGTACGTCCTCGAACGGACGATGGACGCGCTCGCCGCCGAGCTCGGGATCGACCCCGTCGAGCTCCGCCGCAAGAACCTCGTCCGTGAGTTCCCGTACACGATCGCGTCCGGCCTGACGATCGACTCCGGCGATTACGAGGCGTCGCTCGACCGGCTGCTCGAGATCCTCGACCTCCCGGGGATGCGGGCCGAGCAGAAGCGGCGGCGGGAGGGCGGCTCGACGAGGCAGGTCGGAGTCGGCTTCTCGACCTACAACGAGATGTGCGGCCTCGCGCCCTCACGGATCCTCGGCGCGATCCGCTACGCGGTCGGAGGCTGGGACAGCGCGACGATCCGCTTCCAGCCGCTCGGCTCGGTGCAGGTCGTCACCGGGACGTCGCCGCATGGGCAGGGGCACGAGACGACCTGGGCGCAGATCGTCGCGGACGAGCTCGGGGTCGACGTCGACGACGTCGAGGTGCTCCACGGGGACACCGCCGTCTCGCAGCTCGGGATGGACACGTACGGCAGCCGCTCGCTGACGGTCGGCGGCATCGCGCTCTGGCACGCGGGCCAGAAGATCGTGGACAAGGCCCGCCATATCGTCGCCCATCAGCTCGAGGTGGCCGAGGACGATCTCGAGTTCGAGAACGGCTCGTTCACCGTCAAGGGCTCTCCGGACCGTTCGATGGGGATCAAGGAGGCCGCTTTCGCCGCCCACGCGGCGCACAACCTGCCCGACGGGATGGAGCCGGGCCTGGAGGCGACGGCGACGTTCGACCCACCGAACTTCTCCTGGCCGGCGGGAGCGCATGCCGCAGTGGTCGAGGTCGACACGGAGACCGGCGACACACGTCTCCTCCGCTATGTCGCCGTCGACGACGTCGGCGTGGCCGTGAACCCGACCATCATCGACGGGCAGGTCCACGGCGGGATCACGCAGGGGATCGCCGCCGCCCTGTACGAGGAGGGCGCGTACGACGACGACGCCAATCTGCTGACGACGACGATGACGACCTACCTCGTCCCGTCGGCGGCGGAGCTCCCGTCGTACGAGACCGACCGGACCGAGACGCAGGCCGACAACCCGCTCGGCGTCAAGGGTGTGGGCGAGACCGGGACGATCGCGGCCGCGCCCGCCGTCGTCAACGCGGTAGTGGACGCCCTCTCCCATCTCGGAGTCACCGACATCCAGATGCCCGCAACGCCGGAGCGAGTCTGGAACGCGATCCAGGAGGCGAAGGAACAGTGATCCCCGCACCGTTCGACTACGAGGTCGCGGACAGCCCCGAGCATGCGCTCGAGCTCCTCGGCCGAAACGACGACGCGAAGCTGATCGCGGGAGGGCAGTCGTTGATCCCCGCGCTGAAGCTCCGCGTCTCCCGACCTTTGCTCCTCGTGGACATCGGCAGGCTGTCCGACCTCTCCTACGTCCGCGACGCCGGAGGGCAGATCGCGATCGGCGCGCTCACCCGGCATGCGGACGTCAACAACGACCCGCTCCTGCGGGAGCAGTGCCCGATCGTCGCGCGCGCGGCTGGCCTCGTGGGAGACCCGCAGGTACGGCATCGCGGCACGATCGGCGGGTCGCTCGCCCACGGCCAGCCGGGCTCGGACCTGCCGACCGTGATCCTCGCCCTCGATGCCGAGCTCGTCGTGCGCGGGAAGGGCGGCGAGCGGGTCGTCCCCGCCGGCGACTTCTTCACGGGCATCTTCCAGACGGCTGCGGGGCCGGACGAGATGCTGACGGAGATCCGCGTCCCGAAGCTCCCGGCGGGGACGAAGTCGACCTACCTGAAGATGAGCAGACGAGCGCAGGACTGGGCGACGGTTGCGGTCGCGGCCATCGTCAGCTCGAACGGCTCGGTCTCGAAGGCGGCTGTCGCCCTCACGAACATGGGGCCGACGCCGCTCCGAGCGAGCGCGACCGAGGCAGCGCTCGTGGACGGGACGTCGGTCGAGGACGCCGCCGCTCTCGCGGCCGACGGCACCCGGCCGCCGTCCGATCACGCCGGAAGCGCTGAGTTCCGCGCGCACCTCGCACGTGTGCTCACACGGCGCGCGCTCGAGGAGACGTCGGCGCGCTAGGAGACGAGAGCCGGGGCGTCACCGTAGTCGGAGCGCCCCGGCCTCCCCAATAGATCTAGACGAACGCGTATGCCCGCGGGGTGGGCATCGGCACGAGCTCGAACGCTTTGCGCAGGACGTCGTCGGCGTCGGTGCCGTCCTCGAGGATGAGGCGGTGCCTGAGCACGTTCGGCGCAACTTCGCGGACGTCCTCGGACGTGACGACGTCACGGCCGTTGAGCCGCGCCATCGCCTTCGTCGCCCCGGCCAGGTGCATGATGCCGCGGGAGCTGACTCCGAGCTCCAGGCCGGGAAGCTCGCGGGTGGTCCGGCACAGCGCGACCATGTACCGGGCGACCTCCTCGGGGATCTCGGTCGCGTCGAGCTCCGTGCGGGCCTTGTCCAGCCCGACAACGCCGAGCAGCGGTCGCACCTCGCCGAGCATGTCCGGAGCAACGCCCCTGTGCGGTAGGTTGAGCATCTCGAGCTCGCTGTCGGAGTCCGCGAAGTCGAGCTGGATCTTGAACAGGAAGCGGTCGAGCTGGGACTCCGGAAGCTCGAACACGTCGCGATGCTCATAGGGGTTCTGGGTCGCGATGACGAGGAACGGATCGGGCAGCCGGTGTGTCCTTCCCTCGACGGTCACCTGCCGCTCCTGCATCGCCTCCAAGAGGGCAGCCTGCGTGCGCGGAGGCGTGCGGTTGATCTCGTCTGCGAGGAGCACGTTCGTGAACACGACCCCGGGCAGGAAGAGTCGTTCGCCCGCTTTCACCGTGTCGAAGCCCGTCAGCTCGGCGGGCGTCGTGTCCGGCGTGAACTGGATTCGCTTGAACTCTGCGCCGAGCATGTGCGCGGTCGCGCGCGCGAGCAGCGTCTTCGCGCTCCCCGGCGGCCCCTCGAGGAGCACGTGACCCCGTGCCAGCGCGGCGACGAGGAGCATCTCCACCGCCCGGTCCTGCCCGAGAACGACCTTCGCGACCTCTCGCTTCGCTCGCTCGCGGAGCTCCAGGAGGCTCTCGTACGGTGCCTCCGTCATGAGTGCCACTATCCCTTACCTCCCCCTTCGCCCAGTACTTCCCGGTCCTGCAGTGGAGAGCGTACCGCTGTCGCCTTCCGGCCGCACAGCGTTCGCCGAGTCCCCGAACCCACTATCGTGGACCGGTCGCCGCCCGTCAACGGGCAGAGGGCGCCGAGACGAAGCCGGTATCAGGCGGGGGCGCGAGCCGTATGCGGCACGGGGATCGACTCCATCGCCGTTCGGAGCGCCTCGTCCTGGGACACGCCCGGGTCGTCGACGATGATGCGGTGTCGGAGGACATGAGGAGCCATGTCGAAGACGTCCTCGGCGGTGACCGCGTGCCGTCCGTTGAGGCGCGCGTTCGCCTTCGCCGCGCTCACGAGATGGATCATCGCGCGTGAACTGACGCCGAGCTGCACGCCCGGAATCTCCCGGGTCCGCCGACCGAGAGCGACGATGAGACGGCCGATCGCGTCCGAAACGTCCGTCGACTCGAGCTCCTGCCGAGCCTTGTCGAGCCCGACCACGCCGAGGAGCGGGCGAACCTCGCCGAGCATGTCCGGAGCGATCCCCTTGTGCGGAAGGTTCAGCATGCTGAGCTCGCTCTCCGCATCTGCGTACTCGAGCACGACCTTGAAGAGGAAGCGGTCGAGTTGGCCCTCCGGAAGGACGAACACGCCTTCGTGCTCGTACGGGTTCTGGGTCGCGATCACGAGGAAGGGATCGGGGAGCTTGTGGGCACGGCCGTCGATCGTCACCTGGCGCTCTCCCATCGGCTCGAAGAGAGCGGCCTGCGTGCGGGGCGGCGTGCGGTTGATCTCGTCCGCGAGCAGCACGTTCGTGAACACGGCCCCGGGGAGGAACACGTGCTCGCCGTTCCGGACGGTGTTGACGCCGTTCAGTTCGGCGGGCGTGGTGTCCGGCGTGAACTGGATCCGCTTGAAGTTGGCGCCGAGCATGTGTGCGACCGCTCGGGCGATGAGCGTCTTCGCGCTCCCGGGTGGCCCTTCGAGCAGGACGTGCCCATGAGCGACGGCGGCGATGAGAAGGAGCTCGACCGTCCGGTCTTGCCCGATGACGACCTTCGAGACCTCCGCCTTCGCACGCTCGCGCAGGCTCGCGAAATCGTCGTACTTCTCCTCCATCATCAACGCCACAGTGCTTCCTTTCACCCGTGGGAACGACACCCTCGTGACCCAGTGCCCTCTTGTCCGCAAGATGGGTCGCACCGCTTATCGGCAGCTATCCTCGAGACCTGAACACACATACGGGGGCGACCAGGTCTCGACGTGGTCGGTTCTCCGGCAGAGCTGCGAGCCGAGGTCGCCGGTTGGCCTCGTAAATCAACCGGCACCAAAGCAAGTGCGAACAAGAACGAACTCGCACTCGCCGCCTAGTAGGAACTAGGTAAGGCGACGCCGACCCGGATTCGGCCCGAGATCCGGGAGCCGGCGCCAACGATCGGGCTCGGCGCCGAGGGAGAGCCAATCGCCCGGAGCGCGACACTTCAGGATGGCTGGCCCGTCGGTTGGTCGTCCGTGAACCGGCCGGCGGGTGAGATTAAGCACGGACTACGCTCGTAGACGTTCTGTTCGGTGCGACCGCGGACGCGGGTTCGATTCCCGCCGCCTCCACTCGATAGGCGAGCGCGAAGGGCTGCGATGAAGCGCCCTGTGCAGGTAGAAGGACCTGCGCAGGAGTGCGAACCGACCCGCACGGAAAGCGGCGGCTTGCGGGCCGTCAACGGCGGGTGGTGATCTGTCGCTCGCGATGGTAGGCACGACCAGAACTCGTCCCAGCCGCAGAGGTCGTCGACGTGCTCTAAAGCGCCAACGATCCGGCCGTTCTCGAGCTCGAAGACGACGCGGCAATGACGTCGAGCTGCTTCCGGCGCGCTTCGCGACGCTGCGATGGATGCCGATCACCCGGCCGTCTTCGTCGGTGAGGACGCGCTGGAGCGTGGTCTCGAACGTGCCGTTCGTCTCGCTCGCGTAGCGGCCGACCCGGGCGAAGACTCGTCGCGGCCGACGGCGTCGCCCGCGAGCGGACCTTGCCCGGGCGTGTGCCACTCGGCGTTCTCGTCGAAGAGCTCCGTGAGTGTCTCGAGGTCTCCGACGTCGAACGCCTCGTACTCACGGCGAACGATCGCGGCGTTCTCCAGCACGCTTCTCCTTCCGTCTTGCGGTGAGAGGGTGGGCCGTCGCCGTCGCCGTCGCCGGACGCGGCCTCGAGCGCGCGGCCCACCGTCTCGAAAGACCCGCCCGCTCTAGGCGTCGAAGCGGCCGACGAGCTCGCCCACCTGGGGCCTGCTCTTGTGCCCGGCTTCCTGCATGATCGCGGGCACCTCGGGATCGGAGGCGAAGTTCCCCCAGCCCTCCAGGTCCCAGTCGAAGATCGCCCAGACCCGGTCTTCCTCGTTGGGATCCCGGAAGACGGTGGAGCCCTTCGACCCGTGGAGCTTCCGCTTCTCGGCGCCTGTCGTCGAGTAGATCTTCACGAACCGATCCATGTCCTCGATCGTCGTCGTTGCGAGGATCACGTCGTCCTCCTCTCGTTCGTTTCCGCGCCGTGGCTCGGCGCGAACTGTCCGAGCGAGTGTGGTCCCGAGGCTGCCGCGGCGGTATCGGGCGAACGCCCTACCCTGCGTGGACGAGGTCGTTCTCGAAGGCCCAGACCGTCGCGGCGGCGCGGCTGCGAACGCCCGCCTTCCGGTAGACGTGCTCGACGTGATGCCCGACCGTCTTCGGGGAGATGCCGAGGCTGTCGGCAATCGTCTGGTTCGACTGCCCGAGCACGAGCGCCAAGAGCACGTCCAGCTCGCGCCGCGTGAGGCCGGCAGGAAGCTCGCGGGGGCGTTTGGCGACCTGGTGGCCGGCGGCGCCGAGCACGGCATCGACCGCCTCGCGATCGAGCCGTCCGTCGGTCGCTTCGCGTGTGAGCTCTGCTTCGACGGCTCCCGGATCGAGCGCCGGCCGGTACGGCCTCGCCTCGCGCATGGCCGAGTAGCAGTCCGCGGCCGCGAGGATTCGCGCCGGGAGGTCGAGCGCAGGCGCGCTCACGCCCCGGTGGTACCCAGAGCCGTCGAGCCGCTCGTGGTGAGAGCCGGCGAGGAGCCCGATCGGCGCGAGCGTCGGTGACTGAGCGAACGCACGCTCGGTGAAGTGCGAATGGAGACGGACGCGCTCCCACTCGCCGAATCCGAGCGGGCCGGGCTTCTCCCAGATCGCGTTCGACACGCCGACACGGCCGAGGTCGTGGGCGAGGGCGGCCCGACGCAGGAGCGCGACGGTGCCTGCCGGAAGTCGCAGGCGCCAGGCCGCTGCCTCGGCGAGCTCCGCCACCGCGGTCGAGTGCTCGCGGAGCCAGGGCGACTTGAGGTTCGTCAGCGCGGCGATGGCCCCGAAGCCGGCATCGATCCGGTCGTCCGAAAGGTAGATCTGCGGAAACGGCTCGCTCTCGAGCGCGTGCTCCCACATTCGAGTCTCGTCCAGCTCGGAGAGCGCCTCGTCGAGATCGCTCACCGCCAGCTCGACGAGCCGCGGCTCGTATGCCTCCCCGGCGCGGCGCTCGAGAACCGCGCGTGCGTCCTTGCTGCCGGCGGCGGAGAGGAAGAGCGAGAAGTCCCTCGCCACGTGGAGCAGACGTGCCGGAAGCGGCAGGCTCTCGCCCGACGCTCCCTTCGGCCACCCTCGCCCGTCCCAGCGTGCGAAGACGTGCTCGAGTGCGGCCTCGGTTCCGGGGCCGAGGCCGAGCCACCCGGCGAACCGCTGCGCCACCTCGCACATCGCGGCGAACGCGTCGCCCGCCCTCGTCGGGTCGGAGAGCGCCGCCTCGACCATGCGGTCGCGGACATCCGGTGGCCGGCCGGGCGCCACGTAGGTGCGATAGAACGCGATGACCTGCTTCGCGTCGGCCGGGTCGATCAGGAAGAAGGCCGCGCGGTGCTCGATGTCCTCACCGAAGAACTGCGTGGCTTCGTGCCCGTTCGACGTGCATCCGGAGGCGTGCAGGAGCGCGAGGTAGTAGGTGTCGCGGAGCTCCTCCGCGGACGCTCCGGCGCGCTCGCCGAGTCGCACCGCGAGCACGGCCGTGCGCAGCGCGTGCTCGAGCGGCTGCCCCGTGCCCAGGTCGGTCGCGAGCGAGAGTGCACCGACGAGCTCCGCCGCGCGGACGGGCTGCTCGGCACGACCCGACTCCGCGCCGTACTGCGCTGGGTGCTCGGCCCGCACGTCGCGATCCTACGCCGTTGCTCCTCCGGGGCCACTCGCCGCACGGAGGAGCTAGGCTCGTGCCGCCTCCTGCGAGGGCGGAATCGGAAACGGGCGAGGCGAATACGGTGAATGAGCGCACCGAGGTGGACAGCGGCATCTCTGCCGCCGAGTTCGAGGAGCGGCGCGAACGCCTGCTCGAGCGCGTTCGCAGGGGCGGTCTCTCCGGCTACGTCCTCTTCGGCGCGGACTACATCCGGTACTTCACGGGGTTCTGGTTCCTCTCGACCGAGCGGCCCGTGATCTACACCGAGAGCGTCGGTGGCGACTCGGCCGTGTTCGTGCCGGAGTTCGAGGTCGAGCGTACGCGCGAGGAAACGACGTTCGAGCGCATCGAGTCGTATCCGGAGTACCCAGGGGTCGAGCATCCGATGTCCATCCTCGCGGGTGTCCTCGCCGACCTCGGGGTTGGAGACGCGATCGGAGTGGACCAGGACGGCTATCCGGGAATCCTCGGCTACAGGGGGCCCACACTGAGCGACGCGACGGGCGCAGCGGTCGCGTCGTTGGCCGACGACATCGAGGGGATGATGGCGCGCAAGAGCCCGAGCGAGATCGCGCTCATCCGTGAGAGCGGTCGTTGGTGCGCGCGCGCTCACGCGCTCCTGCAGGAGTACTCGCGGCCGGGTGCGACGGAGGCCGAGGCCAGCCTGCGTGCGAGCCACGAGGCGACGCTCGCGCTCTTCGAGGAGCCCGGCGAGCGCTACGGAGGTGGCCTCTCGTCGTCCGCGGGTGTGTCGGCCGGCTACCGGGGCCAGATCGGGCGGCGGAGCTCGTGGGCGCACGCGATCGCGCACAACATCGAGTTCCGGGCGGGAGACGTGCTCGTCACCGAGACGAGCGCGCCGATCTGGGGCTACAACGCGGAGCTCGAGCGGGCGCTGGTGATCGGCCCGCCGACGGACACGGTACGGCGGCTGTTCGACCACGCGGTCGCAGCACAGCGGGTCGCGTTCGACGCGATCCGGCCGGGCGTGATCTGCGCTGAGGTCGACGGAGCGGTCATGCGCTACTTCGAGCAGAACGACCTCCTCCAGTACTGGCGGCAGCACACTGGCCACGGGATCGGCCTGCGGAACCACGAGGCGCCGTTCCTCGACCTGGGCGACCGCACGACTCTCGCGCCGGGGATGGTCTTCACCGTCGAGCCCGGTCTCTACGACCCGGCGGTCGGCGGCTTCCGGCACTCGGACACCGTCGTCGTGACCGAGGACGGGGTGGACCTGCTCACGGACTACCCGATCGACCTCGAGAGCCTCACGCTCCCGGCGTGACCCGCGGATGGGCCTGCCGGCTCGCGGCGGCGTTGGGTCGCGGCCCTCGGCGGTAGCGTAGTCGCGTGCCCGAGCGCGTCCTCACGCTGCGCGAGCTGAACCGTGCGACGCTCGCGCGTCAGATGCTCCTCGAGCGGAAGCGGCTCTCGCCGACGGCCGTGATCGAGCGCCTCGTCGGCCTGCAGGCGCAGTCGCCGTCGGCGCCGTACGTCGGAATCTGGACGCGCACGACGAGCTTCCGTCGCGAGACGCTCGAGCGCGAGCTCGCGAATGCGAACGTCGTCAAGGCGACCGTGATGCGGCAGACCCTGCACCTCGTCACGCCGCGTGACTACGCGCTCCTGCGGGCGGCGCTCTCCGAGACGAATTTCGACTGGCAGTCGCAGGTCGCGGAGCGCCTCGCGCCGTCGGTGCGTGCGCTCGCCGCGGGCGGCCCGGTGACGACGGAGCAGGCTCTCGCGCATCTCGAGCGCGAGCACGGGCTCACCGGCATCGAAGCGCGTCGGGCGTGGCGCGCGGCGCGTGTGCGGGCACACGTCGTCCATCACCACGAGACCGCGCTCTGGGGCGGGCGGCCCGAGGGTCGATTCGTCGTGCTCGAGGAGCCGGGCCTCCACGACCCCACCGAAGCACGGGCCGAGATCCTCCGGCGTTACCTCGCGGCGTTCGGACCGGCATCGCGCCGGGATCTCGGCGCCTGGAGCATGATGCACGTGCCCGAGATCAATCGCGCCCTCGAGCGACTCGAGCCGCTCCGCCGCTTCCATGACGAGCAGGGCCGTGAGCTCCTCGACGTCCGGCGCGCGCCGCTCCCCGACCCGGAGACGCCCGCACCGGTCCGCTACCTGCCGAAGTGGGACAACGTCCTCCTCGCATGGGCCGACCGGACGCGAGTCCTCCCCGAGCGGTACCGGAAGACCGTGATCGGCCAGAACGGCGACGTCGCGCAGACGTTCCTCGTCGACGGGTTCGTGGCAGGCACGTGGCGCGTCGACAAGGGACGCGTCGTGCTCGACCCGTTCGAGACGCTGTCGCGCGCCGCCCGCGGCGAGCTCGACGACGAGGCCGCCCGGCTGGAGGCGTTCTTCGCCGACCGAGCGGGCTAGCGGCCCGACTCGGGCGCTTCGAAGACGAGGGCCGGGGCGTGCTCGAGCGTCTCGAGCGTCTCGAGCTTCGGTCTCGGGACGAGGAACGCTGCCCCAGTGGCGACGAGCAGGGAGACCGCCGACACCGCGAACGCGAGCGTGTAGCCGTGGTCGCTCGGGAGGTCGTTCGCGAGTGGGCTCGCCGCGAGGATGCTGACGGCGATCTCGGCGCCGAGCGCGCCGCCGATCGTCCGCATGATCGTGTTCATGCCCGTCGCGACGCCCGTCTGCTCGGGCGGGACCGCGTCGACGATCAGGTTCGCCATCGCCGCGAAGGCGAGCCCGATCCCGACGCCGAGGAGCAACGTCGCCAGGTAGAGCTGCCAGCGGTGCTCGTGTGCGAAGGCGAGGACGAGGAACGACACTGCGGTCACGATGGAGCCCGCGATGAGCGGAACGCGCGAGCCAACGATTCCGGCGAGCCGGCCGGCGAGCGGGCTGACGAGGATCATCGCGATCGTCGACGGCACGAGGAAGAGGCCGCCCTGGGTCACCGACGCGGAGAACCCGTAACCGTTGGCCGACGGCGTCTCCACGAACTGCGGGATGAGGATGAACGAGCTGTACATCCCGAACCCGATCAGGAGCGCGGCGAGGTTCGTCGTCCAGACGCCACGGATCCTCATCATCCGCATGTCGACGAGCGGCTGACGCGAGCGCGACTCGACGCGGATCCACGCGAACAAGAGAACGGCGCCGAGGACGAACAGGCCGAGCACACGGCTCGACGTCCAGCCCCAGCTCGAGCCCTCGCTGATCCCGAGGAGGAGGGCGACGAGCCAGCCGGAGAGAAGCATCGCGGCGAGGGCGTTCACGTGGCCGGGCGTACGGACGGGCGACTCCGGGATCACGATCCAGGCGGCGATCGCCGCGACCACGATCGCGACCAGCGGGATCCAGAAGAGCCAGTGGTACGAGAGGTGCTCGGTGATGGGGCCGGAGAGGACGATCCCGAGGCCGCCGCCTGCGCCGAGGATCGCCGAGATGAGCGCAATCCCGCCCGCGCGCCGCTCGGCCGGGAACTCGTCGCGGATGATCCCGAAGGCCAGCGGGAAGATCGCCCCCGACGCGCCCTGGATCACGCGGCCGACGATCATCACGCCGATCGTCGTCGCGATCGCCGAGATGAACGTCCCCACCGCGAGGATCGCGAGGACGACGACGAACATCCGCTTCTTGCCGAACATGTCGCCGAGACGGCCAGCGATCGGCGTCGCGATCGACGCGCTCAGGAGGTAGGCGGTGAGGATCCACGCGGCGGCCGTCGTGGTCGTGCCGAGGTCCTCCTGGATCGTGCGCAGCGCCGGGAGCACGAGCGACTGCAGGAGGGCGTAGGACATGCCTGCGATCGCGAGGATCGCGAACGTCACGCCGTGGTGGGGGTGACGGCGTACGTCCATCGCCGCAGGCTAGCCGCAGCGCTTCGTGGAGCCGACCCTCAGGCTCCGGCCGCGGCGGCGTCCCGGATCCGCTCGATCCCGTCGAGGATGAGATCGAGCCCGAACTCGAACTCGGTCTTGTCCTCAGGGGCCGGCTCGGCGAGGTGCTCGCGGATGTGCTCGGCAAGGTAGGGGTACGTCTCGACCGACAGGGTGCGCAGGAAGGTCGCCGCGAGCTCCTCGAGGTCCCCCGCATCCTCGAACGGGAAGCTCACCTGCCAGAGCGTGAAGCCGGTGATGTGGCTGTCGAGCGCGTGGTAGGCGTGGTGCGTCAGGTTCGCCGAGCAGCCCGCCTGGCGGAGCGTTCGCAGGATCGCCTCCATCCAGTCGAGGCGCGCGGAGCCGACGCTCTTCGTCGAGTTGATCAGCCCGCACGCCCACGGATGGCCGACGAGGACGTCGTGCGCCGAGACCGCGCTCGCCCGGATCGCCGCCTTCCAGTCGCCGCCGTCGGGAGGAAGCTCGATCTCCTGCATGACGAGGTCGACGATCCCGTCGCGGATCTCGTCCTTGCTTCCCACGTGGTTGTAGAGCGACATCGCCTGGACGCCCAGCTCCTGCCCGAGCTTGCGCATGCTGAGCGACTCGAAGCCGGTCTCGTCTGCGAGGCGGACGGCGGCGCGGAGCACGCGCTCCCGGCTGAGCGGGATGCGGGGCTCGGCAGTCGTCTTGGTCGGGCGGGCTCGACTGGCCATCGGGGTCTCCGGAATCGGCGCTTGACAGGCGTGCGGCGGACGTCTAGCTTACAGCGTACGTTTACAGTGTAAGTAAGGAGCGTACCCGATGGTCGAGACAGCGTCGACGCAGGACACCCGGATGCGGGCGATCGTGCGCCGCGAGTACGGACCTCCCGACGTGCTCGCGCTCGAGGAGGTCGAGCGGCCGGTCGTCGAGGACGACGAGGTGCTCGTCCGCGTCCACGCGGTGTCGGTGAACCCGGTCGACTGGCACTCCATGCTCGGGTGGCCGTATCTGGTGCGCATGCAGGGCGGGCTGCGGCGGCCGAAGGACGCCCAGTTCGGCGTCGACTATGCGGGCACGGTGGCGGACGTCGGCAAGGCGGTGACGCGGTTTCGACCGGGCGACGAGGTCTTCGGCTGCCGGAACGGCGCCTTCGCGGAGTTCGTGCGAGCGCGCGAGGAGCGGGCGATCGTCGACAAGCCGGAGAACGTGACCTTCGAGGATGCGGCCGCGGTGGGTGTCGCCGGACTGACCGCCCTGCAGGGTCTCCGCGACAAGGGACACCTGCAGCCCGGGCAGAAGGTGCTCGTCAACGGCGCCTCCGGAGGGGTGGGGACGTTCGCGGTCCAGATTGCGAAGGCGCTCGGGGCCGAGGTGACGGGCGTCTGCAGCACGCGGAACGTCGACACGATCTGCTCGCTCGGCGCCGATCACGTCGTCGACTACACGCGGGAGGACTTCACGCAGGGAGAGCGGCGTTACGACCTCCTGCTCGATATCGCGGGCGGCCGCCGCTGGTCCGAGTTCACGCGCGTGCTCGAGCCGAAGGCGATCGTGGTCCAGGTCGGAGGCCCGAAGCGCAACCGCTTCACCGGCCTCTCGATCCGGGGCCTCGTCGCGACGCGAGTGGCCGCGGCCTTCGGGGGCCGGGACGTGACGATGTTCCTCGCGAAGACGAACAAGGACGACCTGGCGTTCCTACGGGAGCTCCTCGAGGCGGGGAAGCTGCGCTCGGCGATCGACCGGCGCTACGACGGGCTGGCGCAGGTGCCGGACGCGCTCGCGCACCTCGGAGAGGGGCACGCGCGCGGCAAGCTCGTCGTCACACTCGGTCGGGACTGAAGCGTCGGCAATCCGGGCGGCGCAGCTCCCCGTAGTTGCCCGCATGCCGACGAGGGGCGTGATGACGGACCTGCATCCTGCGACGACGCACGGGCACCGCCTCACCGCCGCCGACGCGATCGACCTGCTCCAGTGGAAGCACGCGATCTTCGACCTGTACGCCGACATCCGCGCCGCAGCGGAGCCGCGGGCGGCGTGGGAGCGGTGGCGCGAGACCCGTGACCGGATGTACGCGACCCACCCGCAATCACCGATCCCGCCCAGCGATCGCGAGGACTTCGCCGGCTGCAGCGTCTACCGATACGACCCGGCGTGGCGCGTGACCGGCGTCGTCGAGGACGTCGAGCAGTGTCGCCGGGAGATGGCCGTCAGCACCGGCGGGACGTTGGCGTTCACCTGTGTCGGCGCCGTCCGCTTCGAGCTCGGGGGCGACGAGCACGAGCTCGAGCTCATGTGGAACGAGGGGTACGGCGGCGGCCTCTTCCTCGCGTTCCAGGACGAGACCACCGGGGATACGACGTACGGCGGAGGCCGCTATCTGGTCGACACCGTGAAGGGCGCCGACCTCGGCTTCGACGCCGCCGAGCGGACCGCGATCCTCGACTTCAACTTCGCCTACAACCCGTCCTGCTCGTACGACCCGCGCTGGGCGTGCCCGCTCGCGCCGCCCGCCAACCGGCTCGCCATTCCGCTCGCTGCGGGCGAACGGCATCCGCACGACCGACACGTCTGATCGGCGTCGACCGCGCAGGCAGCGACCGCAGCGAGGATAGGCTCGCTCCGTGGACGAGCGGGTCCTGATCCTCGGTGCCGGGTTCGGCGGTCTCGAGCTGGCCACGATCCTCTCGGACGAGCTCGGCGACGACGCCGGCGTCACGTTGATCGACGCGGCGGAGGCGTTCG
Organism: uncultured Actinomycetes bacterium; assembly: GCA_963708265.1. Lineage (GTDB taxonomy): Bacteria > Actinomycetota > Thermoleophilia > Gaiellales > Gaiellaceae > GMQP-bins7. The sequence continues at coordinate 504,777 of CAVPSC010000004.1, forward strand.
TGTTCGGCTACTCGAAGCTCGACGTGATGTTCGGACGCGCGGAGCCCGGCTCGGTGCGACTGCCCTACGCGGGCTTCTCGAAGCCGGGGGTCCGATTCCTGCGCGAGACGATCGCGGCGATCGATCCGGAGACGCGGACGGTGACGACGGACGCGGGCGTCCGCCGGGCGGACGTCCTCGTCGTCGCGCTCGGCGCGGACTACGACATCGACGCGACCGCCGGGCTCACCGACGCCGACGAGTTCTACTCCGTGGCCGGTGCCGAGCGTCTCCGCGGCGTTCTCCCGTCCTTCAAGAGCGGCAGAGTCGTCGTCGGCGTCTGCGGAGCTCCTTTCAAGTGCCCGCCGGCGCCGAGCGAAGCGGCCTTGCTGGCCCACGACTACCTCCTGCAGCGGGGGGTTCGCGGCGCGTGCGAGATCACGCTCGTCATGCCCTTCGGAACGCCCGTCCCGCCGTCGCCCGACACCTCGTCCGCGCTGCTCGAAGCGTTCGCGGAGCGGGGCATCGTGTTCGTTGCGGATCGCAGGGTGAGCTCGCTCGACGCGGGTCGCGGAGTGGCCGCGCTCGACGACGGCGCGGAGGTTCCGTACGACCTCTTCCTCGGCGTTCCGAGGCACCGGGCACCGCGGGTCGTCCTCGAGAGCGGGATGGCGGAGGGCGGGTACGTCCCCGTCGACCCGCGCACGCTCGCGACGCGCTTCGCGAACGTCTACGCGATCGGAGACGTGGCCACCGTCGGGGTCCCGAAGGCCGGCGTGTTCTCCGAGGGCGCGGCTCGCATCGTCGCCGCGTCTCTCGTCGCCCGCGTGCGAGGAGGCGCCGAGCCGGAGGGGTACGACGGGCGCGGCTCCTGCTACGTCGAGTTCGGCGCGGGGAGAGTGGGGAGGGTCGACGTCGACTTCCTCTCCGGGCCGCGTCCAACCGGGACGTTCCAGGAACCCTCGAGCGCGCTCGTCGCCGAGAAGGATCGCTTCGGAGCGGATCGCCGCGCCCGCTGGTTCGGTCTCTGACCCGGCGCGCGCCGTGCCAACCACCGGCCGGCGCTCGGCGCACGGGCAGAATCCGTCGATGGCTCTGACCGTTCGTGAGCGCCCGGCGGACGGTGATCCGGAGGGCATCCTCGTCCTCCACCACGGCCGCGGCGCCGACGAGCTCGACCTCGTCGGGCTCGGCGACGTCCTCGACCCGCGCCGGCGGCTGCACGTCGTCACGCCGCGCGCTCCGCTCGAGCTGCCCGGGTGGCCCGGCTACCACTGGTACGTCGTCCCGCGTGTCGGCTACCCGGATCCCGAGACCTTCCGCGCCGCGTATCGAGAGCTCGCGAGGTTCCACGACGAGATCTGGGAACGGACCGGCCTGACCCCGGAGCGGACGGTCCTCGGCGGGTTCTCGATGGGCTCGGTCATGAGCTACGCGCTGGGCCTCGGACCCGATCGGCCCGCGCCTGCGGGTCTCCTCGTCTTCTCTGGCTTCGTGCCGGTGGTCGCCGGCTGGGATCCCGACCTACCGGGACGGGCCGGGCTCCGCACCTTCGTCGCTCACGGTCGACGCGATCCCGTCATGGACGTCGCGTTCGCGCGTCGCGCGCGGCAGTTGCTCGAAGAGGGCGGCCTCGAGGTCGAGTACCACGAGTCGGATGCGGCGCACCACATCGACCCGCAGCACGTGCCCGCGGCGATCACCTGGCTCGACCGCACGCTCGCCCGCCCGTAGCTTGCGCCCTGGGAGGACGCGGATCGTACCGAGCTGTGCGACCATCGAGAGAGCGGTGGGTGCCACGCAGACCCGTGTGGCGGTCACCGCGAGGTTGCGGACTTAGCGAAAACTCATCCGCGCGTGCTTTCGTATACCTCTCGACCGACGACCTAGGGGGCCGAGGTGACAGACGCGACGAACGACCTCCACGTTCCGACCCCGGAGGAGGCGAGCGAGAAGCTCGAGCAAGCGCTGTTCGAGATCCGGCGAGTCATCGCCGGGCAGGACGCGATGCTCGAGCGCGTGCTCGTGTGCCTGCTCTCCCAGGGGCATCTCCTGATCGAAGGCGTCCCGGGGCTCGCGAAGACGCTGACCATCAAGACCACGGCGGGGGTGCTCGGCGGCTCGTTCGCCCGCATCCAGTTCACGCCCGACCTCGTCCCCTCGGATCTCGTCGGGACACGGATCTACCGCGCCGGGGACGGGAGCTTCGATACCGAGCTCGGGCCCGTGTTCTGCAACTTCCTCCTCGCCGACGAGATCAACCGTGCGCCGGCGAAGGTGCAGTCGGCGCTCCTCGAGGTGATGCAGGAGCACCAGGTGACGATCGGGCACGAGACGCATCCCGTGCCGAGCCCGTTCCTCGTCATGGCGACGCAGAACCCGATCGAGTCCGAAGGGACCTACCCGCTTCCGGAAGCGCAGATCGACCGCTTCATGCTCAAAGTGCTCATCGGCTACCCGCGGCACGACGAGGAGCTGACCGTGGTGCAGCGCCAGCTCGTCGAACCGCCCGAGCTCGAGCAGGCTCTGTCGCTCGACGATCTCCGCTCGCTGCAGCGCGCGGTCATGGGCATCTACGTCGACCCGTCGCTCGTGAGCTACGCGGTGGACGTCGCGAGCGCCACCCGCGAGCCGGCGACGTACGGCCTCGAGGAGCTGCAGCCGTACATCGGGTTCGGGGCCAGCCCGCGCGGCCCCATCAGCCTCATCCAGGCCTCGAGGGCGCTCGCGCTCGTCCGCGGGCGCGAGTACGTCCTCGTCGAGGACCTGCAGGCGCTGGCGCGCGACGCGCTTCGCCACCGGCTCGTGCTCACGTACCAGGCGCTCGCCGAGGAGGTGACTCCAGACGCGATCCTCGACCAGGTCCTCGCCGCCGTGGCCGCTCCTCAGCTCGACCTCGCGAGGGTGAGCGCGGCGTGACGACGCGCAGCGGCGTGCTCCAGGCACCCCCGACCCCGGCTCGTCCGGGCCCGGGGCCGATGCCCGATGCGCTGCTCCGCGCCCTCGACGTGACGATCGGTCGGCGCGTGGAGGGCCTACTCGCGGGCGACTATCGCTCGACGCTCCTCGGCGAGGGCTCCGAGCTGGCGCTCGTCCGTCCGTACGTCCCGGGTGACGACGTCCGCCGCATCGACTGGAACGTCAGCGCGCGAACGAGCGAGCCGCACGTACGCGTCGACCTCGCCGAGCGTGTGCTCGTCACCTGGCTCGTGCTCGACACGTCGGTCTCCATGCAGTTCGGCACCGCCGACCGGCGCAAGGCCGACGTCGCCGAGGGCGTCGCGATCGCGGCCGGCCACCTCGGGACGCGGCGCGGAAACCGCCTCGGGGTCGTCACCTTCGGGGACGCCCATCCTCGAGCGCTCCCGCCCAAGCCCGGCCGCATGGGGCTGATCGGCCTGCTGTCGGCGATCCGGGCGGGGCATGACGACGACGGTCCAGCGGGTGACGCGCCGGGCGGGTTCGGGGACGCGATCGTCCGCGCGGGGGCGCTCGCACGAGAGCGCTCGTTCGTGGTGCTCGTCTCCGACTTCCGCGGGCCGCGCGACTGGCAGCGCCCGCTGCTCGAGCTCGCTGCCCGCCACGACGTCGTCGCCGTCGAGGTCCGCGACCCTGCCGAGGAAGCGCTTCCGAACGCTGGTGTCCTCTGGCTCGTCGACCCGGAGACCGGGCGCCAGCTGCGCGTGGACACGAGGAGCCGCAAGCTCCGCGAGCGTTTCGCCGCGGCCGCCGCCGTCGAGCGAAAGGGCATAGAGCGCGTGTTCCGACACGTCGGCGCACGCCACGTCGTGCTCTCGACGAGCGGTGACTGGCTGCGGGCGCTCGTCGTCTACCTACGCCGGAGCGTGTCGTGACGTTCACCTGGCCGATCGTGCTCGTCGGGCTGTTCCTGGTGCCCATCGTCGTCCTCCTCTACGTCGGGTACGAGGGCTGGCGCCGGGACTCCGCGGTCGACTTCGGGAACCCCGATCTCCTGCCGAACGTCGTCGATCGCGAGCCGGGCCGGCTGCGGCACCTCCCGCTCGCGATCCTCCTCGTCGCCCTCGCGACGATGATCGTCGGTGTCGCGCGACCGCACGCGAACGTGAAGGTCAAGCGCGAGGAGGCGACCGTGATCCTGGCGATGGACACGTCGCGCTCGATGGGCGCCACCGACGTCTCGCCGACGCGGCTCGACGCCGCGCGGGCGGCGGCGAAGGCGTTCGTCGCCCAGGTACCGCAGAAGTTCCGGATCGGCGTCGTCTCATTCGCGACGCGGGCCGTGGTCGGGCTTCCGCCGACGGCCGACCGCTCGCTCGTCGACGCGTCGCTCGACACGCTCCGGCCGGGCGAGGGGACGGCGATCGGCGACGGCGTCGCGCTCTCCGTGCAGCTCGGGCAGAGGATTCGCGGGGCGGACGGGACGAGCCCGCCGAAGGCGGTCGTGCTCATCTCCGACGGCGCGCGGGAGGGAGGGCGTGTGTCTCCCGAGGCCGCGGCGGCGCGTGCGCGTGCGCAGCACGTCCCGGTCTACTCGGTGCTCGTGGGCACGCAGGACGGCGTCGTCCACCAGACGCTGACGGGCGGTTTCGACCAGATCATCAAGGTCCCCGCGAGCCCGGGGACGCTCGAGCAGATCGCGAAGACCTCCGGGGGCGAGTTCTTCGCAGCGCCGAGCACCGATCGCCTGCGCCAGGTGTACGAGGATCTCGGCTCGCGCCTCGGCACGCGCACCGAATCCCGCGAGATCACCGACTGGTTCGCCGCCGGCGCAGCGATGCTCCTGCTCGTCGGCGGTGCTCTCTCGGCATTCCTCTTCCGGAGAGTCCCATGACGCGTGTCGCCGTCGCCTTCCTGACGAGCCTCGTGCTCGGACTCGTCGTCGCCGTCTCCCCGGCGGGAGCGACGACCGAGTGCAACGGGCTCCAGGTCTGCGTCCCGATCGCGGGCCCGTGGGTCGTCGTCCCGGCGACCTCCACTGTTCCGCGCCCGACCGTCGAGTACCAGGTCACGTGCCCGAAGGGCTATGTCGCCGGCGGCCTCGATGCCGAGCTCAGCCAGCGTGCGATCGACCTCGTGTTCCTCGGGCGGCTCGGAGCCCCGGTGAACCCGGGGATCTCGACCGACCGCGCCGTCACTTTCGTGGGGCGCTACGTCGGCACCGCGCCGCGCGGCCCGACGTTCCGGCCGCACGTCGGCTGCATGCCCGCCAACGGCGGCGGAGTCCGCGTGCCGACGGCGAGCACCGTCTTCAAGCCGGGGCAGCCGACGACTCGGCGCGTGCACGAAGTGCGCGTGCGACCGGGGAGCCAGACGGTGGTGCAGACCTGCGCGAAGGGAGAGCGGCTCGTCGCCGCCTCGCACGCGTTCGGGTTCTTCACGAAGCGGCCGCCGTCGGAGAGCCTCGTGCACGCCGTGAACGGCAGCCTCGCGATACGCGGGCAACGCGTGGTCGTGTCGGTGAAGGCGGACGCCGAGCTCGGGGGCGTCCGCGCGGTCGTCCAGGTCCACGCCCTGTGTTCGAGGACGGCGTGACCGCATGAGCTTCGAGCGCCCATGGCTCCTCCTCTCGCTCTTCGTCCTCGCTCTCGCGGTGGGGCTCTGGCTCGTCGCCGACCGACGGCGCGCGCGCTACACGATCCGGTACACGAACCTCGACGTCCTCGCGAGCGTCGTCGGCGGCAGGTCGTGGACGCGGTTCGTGGCGCCGGCACTCTTCGGGCTCGCGCTGACGTCGTTGCTCGTGGCACTCGCGCGGCCTCAAGTCGACCGGACGCTGACGGACGAGCGCGCCACGGTCATCCTCGTGATCGACACGTCCCGCTCGATGCAGGCGACGGACGTCAAGCCGACGCGGCTCGGCGCGGCGCAGGATGCGGTGCGCACGTTCATCGCCCGCGCGCCCTCGAGGCTTCGGATCGGACTGATCGTGTTCGCGGGCGAGGCCCAGGTCGCGACGCCGCCGACCCGCGATCACGACCTCGTGCGGCAGGCGGTCGACAACATCGACCGCTACACGGTCTTCGGCGGAACCGCCATCGGAGACGCGCTCCGAGCGGCGGTGGAGCTCGGGAAGCAGGCTCTCTCCGAGCCACCCGCGCAGGGTCAGACGGCTGCGCCCGCGTCCCCGAAGGACTTCCGGCAGCTGACCGCGGCTTCGACTCCGGCGAAGTCCCAGAGCCTCGTCTCGATCCTGTTCCTCTCGGACGGCTCACAGACGAGGGGGGAGTTGCAGCCGCTCGATGGAGCGCGACTAGCGAAAGACGCCGGCTTCCCCGTCTACACGGTCGCGCTCGGGACTCCGACCGGGACCGTCCCGGCACCGCCCGGCTTCTTCAACTTCGGGAGCGGAAGCGGGCGGCGCATCATCGTCCCGCCCGACCCGGCGACGCTCAGGGCGATCGCCGAGACGACCGGGGGCAAGTTCTCCGAGGCGCGGTCGGCCACGTCGCTCCAGGCCGCGTACTCGGGTCTCGGCTCGCGGCTAGGTCGCAAGCCGGGGAAGAGCGAGGTCACGTTCCTCTTCGTCGGTGCCGCGGCGCTCCTCCTGCTCGCAGCCGCGGTCGCGTCGGCGGTCACCTCGCCGCGCCTTCCCTGAGCGCGGCGGCCGAGGGCCGGGTGGTGCGTCGCGCTCCGCGCACCACCCTCGAGCGAACCGCTCAGACGGCGACGATCGTGAAGGGCGCGTCCGCCTTGTCGTCGCGTCCCGCAGGGTGGACGATCACCCGGAACGTGCCGCCCGCGACGAACTCGACGTCCGCGTAGCTGTCGCCCGGCGCGCTCGCGACCGCGCTCCGAGCGGCATTGGCGACGAAGCGCACCTCGAACGTGCCCTGTGCGACGCGGCGTACCTGGACTCCGCGGCCGGTGCAGTTGAAGGTGCGGCCGAAGAGCTTCGCGCTGCTCGTGAACTGATCGGAGATGTTCGCCGCTCCGGCGCTCGAATCGCCCGTGACCCAGGCGATGCCGCGGACGGCGCCGTTCGCGCAGCGCTGCTGAGCCACAGCCGCTCCGCCCACCCGCTGGCCGACTGCGAATGCAGAGCCGCTGAGCGCGAAGAAGAGGGCGATCAGCGCGATGACGGTTGCCGGGCTGATCGAGAGGTGAGTGCGTCTGTCCATGGTCGCTCCTTCCAGTTCGGTGCTCGTGGCTCGGACCGTCACCGCAGCGGGCAGGCTCGGCGACGCCCGATCGGGGGTCGTCCGTCCGTATCAGCCCGGTAGGTTCCAGCGGATGCCGGACGACACGGGCGCCCCGCCCCGTGTGGGGAAGCGGACGAAGCGACGCTTGCTCGGCGGCGGAATCGCAGTCGCCGTCATCGCCGCGGTCTTCGTCTTCTTCCTGCCGCGGATCGCGGACTACCGTCAGGTTTGGGAGGTCCTCGGGGGAGTAACAGCCGAGGATGCCCTCCTCCTTGCGGGAGCGACGGTGCTCAACGTCGTCACCTTCGCTCCTCCCTGGATGGCCTCGCTCCCGGGCCTCGGCTTCCGAGGAGCGTTCGTGATGAGCCAGGCCTCGACGGCTCTCTCGATCGTCTCCCCGGCAGGTGCGGCAGTGGGAATGGCGGGCTCGTACTCGATGCTGCGAGCGTGGGGGTTCGCGGCCGCGCCCGTCGGTCTGGCGGTCGCGGTCACCGGCATCTGGAACCAGTTCGCGAACCTCGCCTTTCCCATCGTCGGTCTCGCGCTCTTGACGAGCGCGAACGAGAAGCATCGGGCGCTGCAGACGGCTGCCGTGATTGCCGTGATCGTGCTGGCGATCAGCATCGGCGCGTTCGCACTCGCGCTCTCGAGCGCGTATCGCGCTCGTCAGATCGGCGATCTCGCAGCTCGTCTCGCCGATCGCGGGCAGCGGCTCCTGCGGCGTGAGCCGGTGACCTGGAACGGCGAGAACCTCGCCACCTTCCGCCGCCGCGCGCTCGACCTCCTCCGGAGACGCTGGCACGTGATCACGGTGTCCACCCTCGTCGGCCACCTCAGCGTCTTCCTCGTCCTACTCGCCTGTCTGCATGCGGTCGGGATCGGCACCGACCAGGTGACGATCGTCGAGGCGTTCGCGGCCTGGTCGCTCGCGAGGATCCTCGGCGCGCTCCCGATCACGCCTGCGGGCCTCGGGGTGGTCGAGCTGGGGCTGAGCGGCGCACTCGTGGCATTCGGCGCATCGAATGCCGACGCGGTGACTGCGACACTGCTCTACCGTGCCCTGACCGTGCTGCCGACCCTCGCTCTCGGCCTGCTCTGCGCCGCGACCTGGCGGATGCATCATCCGGGGGAGTCGCTGGAGCCCGCCGAGTGAGAGCGGGTCGCTTCGTTCACTCGTCTCAGGGGTACCGTCTCCCCCGGGAGGGGCAGGGAGCAGCTGCAGGTGATTCCTACCGTGAGCGCGTGGGCTCGGTGCATGCGGCAGCCGGCGGTCGACTCTTCGCGACGTTCGCGGTCGCGTTGCTCGCGGTCCTCCTGTCCGTGGGCGTTGCGCAGGGCAGACCCGGAGCAGCGAGCTCTTTCCTCGCTCCGGCGTCGGTCTGTCCGGGCGCGGACGAGGCCGCCGCCTCCCCCGCAGTCCAGCGCCGCGCGGTCGGATGCCTGGTGAACTGGGCGCGGCGGCACGATCGGAGGTTGTCGCTGCGGCAGCCCGCGTCCCTCCAGCGCGCAGCGCTCCTGAAAGGGCGCCAGGTCGTCGCGTGCGCCGCGTTCAGTCACACGCCGTGCGACGCAGGTGCGGCCGCGGCCGTCAAGGCAGCGGGATACCGCTTCTCGAGCTATGGCGAGAACCTCTTCTTCGGCCCGTGGGGTCAGGTGACGCCGCGCCAGGTCGTCGCAGCCTGGCTCGCGTCCCCGTCCCACCGCGCGAACATCCTGCGCCCCGTGTTCCGGGACTTCGGAGCGACGTTCGTCCGCGCCTCGGGCTTCGACCCCGGAGGCGACTCGGTCGTCTGGGTCGCTACGTTCGCGTCGCCGCGCTGACGCAGGAGTCTCGCGCGCGGCCGGGAACGAGCCGCGGATGAGGGAAGAGAGCCATCTCGACGACATGCGCGCCGCGATTCGCGGCGACTTCGAGCGTCTCGCCGACCGGCGCGGCAGCCAGGAGCTGATGCGCGAGGCCGAGACGTCGCCCCAATCCGAGCACGATCTCCTCCCGCTCGCCCCGTTCGAGCCCGAGGACGAAGACGAGGCCGCGCCGGCCGGCTCCGCCGCCCTCGAGCACAAGCGGTCCTGGCTCGCGCGCCTGTTCGGCTCGTAGTCCCGCTTCGAGCGATGTCGTGCGCTCTACTGGAGTCGTGACCCGATCCGAGCGCGACGCGTATCTGCACCAGGGAGTGGTCTTGCCGGAGACGCCCAGGGAGCGCCGTGAGCGGGAGAATCTCGACGAGGATCTTCGCTCGGTCGAGCACCGCGGCCGGCCGCTGCCGCTCCGGCTCCGCAACTTCCTCCCCGACGCCGACTCCTACCTCGCGACGGCCGGCGGGCCGCTCGCGTACATGCTCCGGCTCCGGGCGATCGAGGACGAGACCGCGCGTCACGATTACGCTCTCCGCGCTGCCTGGCACACGCTCGCCGCGGAGTGCGCCGAGGACGGAGGCGACTTCGCCGCTCGCTGGCGCGCGATCGCGCAGTCGTGGCGGTTCGAGCGGGTGAACGACCTGATCGACCGCCACAAACGCTGGTACCCCGTCGAGTCGCGGCTGCCGATGGACCCGATCTCGGGCACGTACGCGCTCGTCGACGGGCGCGACTAGCGCCTCGAACGGCGCGACGCCCAGTGGATCCTGCGGCGTTTCCCGACCAGCGCAGCCCGAGCCGGCTCCCGCTGACGCGGGCGCGCGGCCGGCCGCGCCGGAAGAATGTGGGACGTGACGCTGACCGAGTTGGCCGTGACCGTCGTCCTGCTCGGCGCGCTGGGCCTCGTCGCGAGCAGGCTCGGCCTCTCGGCGATACCCGCCTACCTCCTCGCCGGGCTCATCCTCGGCCCGAACGAGCCGACCCAGCTCGCGCTCGTCCATCCGTCCGAGGTGACCCACTTCGTCGCAGAGCTGGGGATCGTCTTCCTCCTCTTCTTCCTCGGCCTCGAGTTCAGCTTCTCGAGGCTGACGAGGACGGGGCGCCACATCGGGCTCGGCGGTGCGATCGATCTCCTCGTGAACGCAGGGCTCGGTCTCGTCGTCGGCGTCGCGGCGTTCGGGATCAGCACCGCCGCGGTCATCCTGGCCGGCTGCATCTACGTCTCGTCGAGCGCGATGGCGGTCAAGGGGCTGATCGACTTCCGCCGCCTCGGCGACGAGGAGACGGACCTCGTGCTCGCGATCCTCGTGTTCGAGGATCTGGTCGTCGCGTTCATGCTCGGGTTCGCGGCCGCCGGTGGCGGGGGAGCCTCCGACACGCTCGTCGTGGTGGCGAAGGTACTCGCGTTCGTGACGCTCGGCCTGGCCGCGTCGCGCTGGCTCCCGCGGCACATCGACCGTTTCCTCGACCGGCTACCGCTCGAATTCTTCCTCCTCGCCGTCTTCGCCTTCGTGATCGGGGTCGCGGCGGTCGCCGACGAGCTCGGCTTGTCCGAGGCGATCGGCGCGCTGATGGCCGGGATCGTGCTCTCCGAGACCTCTGTCCGGGAGCAGATCGAAGAGCGCTTCTTCAGCTTCCGCGACATCTTCGCGGCGCTCTTCTTCTTCGTCTTCGGCCTCTCGATCGACGTGTCCGCGATCGGGGACGTGGGCTGGATCGTCGCCTCCGCGCTCGCGGTCACGCTCGTCGGGAAGATCGTCACCGGCATGCTCGCGGGCCGCGTCGGGGGATTCAGCAGGCGGCAGGGATTGAACGCCGGGATCGCGCTGCTCGCGCACGGCGAGTTCACGATCATCCTCGCGCAGCTCGCCGCCGGGAACCCCGCGATCGCAGCCTCGGACCGGACCGACCTGGTTGCGTTCTCCGGTCTCTACGTGCTCGTCACTGCGACGATCGGGATCGTCTTGATGAAGGAGTCGAAGAGACTCGGCCGGTTCCTGTTCCCGGCGCCGCCTAAACTGGCGGAGGAGGCCTAGAGGCTCGATGCCCGTCGACCTACGAGAGACACGGCTCCCCGGTGTGGGGGTGAAGTACACCTTCCCCACCGGGCAGGGCGGGCGGCTGACCGTGATCGTCCACAACGACGGCCAACGCGAGATCTACTTCTACCGCCGCTCGGGCGCCGACGAACCGACGGCCGTGATCGAGCTGCACGACGACGAGGCCCGCCAGCTCGGCGCCGTCCTCGGCGGTGCGTACGAGCGCCCCCGGATCGTCGAGGAGCTCGAGCTCGCTCTCGGCGAGCTCCAGATCGAGTGGGTTCCCGTGCCGGAGGCGAGCCCCGCGGTCGGGAGGACGCTGGCCGACTGCCGCTTCCGTGCTCTGACCGGCGTGACCGTGATCGCGATCCTGCGGGAGCCGGAACCGATCAGCGGCGCGCAGCCCGAGGACGTCGTGCAGCGGGGCGACACGCTCGTCGCGGTCGGCAAGGCGGGTCAGTTCAGCGCGTTCCGGCGACTGCTCGCGGAGGGCGCGAGCGACTAGCCGGGGTCGCGCCGCGCGCTCGGCGCGTGCGCGCGGACGAACGCGTCGATCGCAGGACGGTCTGCGTCCTCGACGTCACGCAGGAGGCGCTCGCTGCGGTCGATCTCGAGGCCGGCGAGGTCGGCGGCCACAGCGGCGGGCGTGTACAGGAGGGACGGGTCGCGTGGCCCGCCGACGCCGTCGATGAGGTTGACGAGGTCGTGGCCGACGACGAGGAGCGTTCCTCCCGGAGCGAGGGCCCGCGCGGCCCGCCCGAGCACGAGTGTGCGCTCGGATGCCGGGACCTGGAGGAAGAACACGAGGACGAGGTCGTATGCACTCGGCTCCGGACCGAACTCGAGGAGGTCGGCGCAGAGGAACTCGACGTCCACGCCCGCAGCGACCGCGCGCGAGCGGGCCTTTCCGATCGCGACCTCGGAGAAGTCGACGCCGAGGACGTCCCACCCACGCTCCGCGAGCCAGAGGGCGTTGCTGCCTTCGCCGCAGGCGAGATCGAGCGCGCGTCCGGGGGAAAGGTCAGCGGCCTCGGCCACGAGCACCCGGTTCGGTCTCGCTCCCCAGAGGAGCTCGCCGCTCGCGTACTTGCGATCCCAGTCGTCACGCTTCACGCGGGCTCGCCTTCCTCGTCGCCGCGACGCGTTGCGTGGCGATGAGCGTCAACACGCACAGCGTCGCGCCGAGGACGTACGGGGCTGGATCGCCGACGGCGTCTGCCAGCCCGCCACCAAGGGTGGGTCCGGTGAGCTCGCCGAGCGCCCACGCGCTGTTCATGATCCCGAAGGCGAGGCCCTGCGCCAGCCCGACCGCATCGGCGCGATGGGACGCGAGCGCCATTCCCGGCGTGTAGAAGCCCCCGAAGCTGACCGCGGCTGCGGAGACGAGCACGGCGAGAACGATCGGCGCGTCGGCCGCCGCGAGCGCGACCGCGACCACGGCGGAGGCGGCGAGAGCCACGCGAATGGGGAGGAGCCGGCCGATGCGGTCGCTCACGCGGCCGAGGACGGGGTTGATGACGACCTCGGCGAGGCCGGCGACGAAGAAGGCGATCGCGATCGCGATCGTGGACCAGCCGCCGGCGTCGAGCGCGAGCGGCACGAGGACGACGAGCACCCCGAAGAGGAACGCCGGCAGCGTGTTCAGCCACAGCCCTCCGAGGAACCGTCGGTCGCGCAACGCGCGGGACACGCCGTTCGCGCTCAGTCCCTCGGCTGGCGCGGAGCGGGGGAGAGACGCGAGGATCGCGCAGGCCATGGCGACGACTCCGACGGTGACGAACGAGGGGCGCATCCCGACCAGTTCGGCGAGTCCGCCGAACATCGGCCCGAGGACGGCGCCGAAGACGGCTGCGCCGAACGCGGTGCCGATCACCTGGCCGCGCTGGCTCTTGGGCGCGACGACCGCGAGCCACGCGAGCGCTCCCGCCCAGGTCGTCGTGCTCGAGAAGCCCTGGATGAACCGCGCGGCGCCGAGCGTCACGATGCTGTCGGCGATCGCAAACGAGAAGCTCGCGAGCGAGAGCAGGACGAGCCCGCCCACGACCGCCCACTTGGGCCCGAAGCGCGCGGCTGCGATCCCACCCGGAATCCCGCCGAGCAGTGCTCCCGCGCCGAAGGCTCCGACGAGCAGGCCGGCGCCGAGCTTCGACAGGTCGAACTCGTCCGCGTAGCGAGGAACGAGCGGCGTCAAAGCCGTGAAGAGCATGGCGTCGACGAAGATGATCGCGCTGACGAGGGCGAGGAGGCGGCGCACCCGAGCCAGGATATGCCTGCGCTACGTCGCGCCGAGGCCAGCGTGCGCACACGAAAATGCACCGAGCCGGTGACGCCTTCGTCCGGCTTTCCGACTGACCTCCGCCGAAGCGGGTGCCGATCGGAGAGCCATCAACCTCGGACGCTCCGTACTCGGTGCAAGCAGCACCCTAGGGGGTGCATGCCGGGTCGTCAAGCATCCGAAGACAGAAATCGTCCGCAAATTCCGACAAAGTATTGTCGGATGCCTCCGAGCTCTTGCCGCGACTTCGAGGGTGCCTCATTTACCGCGCGTCGGTGCGCATCCCGGCGACGTGCGGCGATGTAATCCGAAAAGAAATGCACCGAGCCGGTGACGCCTTCGTCCGGCTTTCCGACTGACCTCCGCCGAAGCGGGTGCCGATCGGAGAGCCATCAACCTCGGACGCTCCGTACTCGGTGCAAGCAGCACCCTAGGGGGTGCGGGGGAGTCCGTCAAGGCGCATCCGCGAGGAACTCCTCGCAATTTGCGTTGTTTCCTGTACACAACAGTCGAGCTGCGCTGGTCTGCGCTTGTTCGGACTCGATCGAGAGAAGAAAACGGGCCGAGCAGCAGCCCGACCCGCAGAAGTTCGCCGAGCCGGGAACGCTTTCGTCCACCTTCCCGACGAACCTTCCGCTTCCGCGTAGTGCTCCTCGGGGGGCTTCGTCCTACCGGCGCCCCGTGCTCGGCGCAGCGGGGACACTACGCCATGTCCAACCCGTCCTTCAAGGGCACGTCCGTACGAATTTCTCCCTATTTGCGGACGGCGGGGAGATCGTCAGTAGGGTGGGGCCGATGCCGGCCCTCGAGACGACGTGCTGAGGATCGTCCTCGTCACGCAAGTCCCCGAGGCAGCCCACGGCGTGAGCGAGGTCCTCCGTGCGCTCGGCCACGAACCCATCGCCGTCCTGTGCAGCCGCGAGCACGCCGGACGCTACGGGAACGCCTTCGACGCGCTCGTGCGCGACGCGCCTGCGGACATGGACGTCGTCGTTCCCGCGAGCCGGAAGCGCATTGCGCCGCTCCTCCGAGCGTACGAGCCCGACACCTTCCTCTGCTTCGGGTTCCCGTGGAAGATCCCGCCGGACGCGCTGGGCGTGCCGAAGCTCGGGGCGGTGAACGGCCACCCGTCCCTTCTCCCGCGCTACCGTGGGCCGAGCCCGGTCGCGTGGGCGATTCGGAACGGCGACGACGAGATCGGCTTCACGCTCCACCGTATGGACGCCGATCTCGATACGGGGGCCGTGCTCGCGCAGGCGCGGTCGACACTCGACGAAGAGCACTCGTACGAGGAGCTCGGATCGAAGTTCGGAGGGCTCGTCGGCGAGCTCCTGCCACGTGCGCTCGCCCGTCTCGAAAGCGGGGATCCGGGAGACGAGCAGGACGAATCGCTGGCCAGCTACGCCGGGTTCTTCGGTCCCGACTACGTCTGGATCGACTGGGAACAGCCTGCGGCCGAGATCTACCGGCAGGTGAAGGCGTGGCGCTTCGCGTCTGTCGCTCCGGGCGAGCGTGGGGCGCTCGCCGAGCTCGCCGGCGAGACCGTCCGCGTCCTGCGGACGAGCCTCTCCCCGGTCGAGGGGGCTCGCGCGGTGAGCAGTGGAGACGGCACCATCTGGGTCGTGGAGACCGAGGCTCCGTGAGGCCGGTGATCGGCATCACCTCGTACGCCCAGGAGGCGACCTGGGGTGTGTGGACGCTGCCTGCAGCGCTCGTCCCGCTCGACTACGTCGACGCGGTGGAGCGGGCCGGCGGCCGAGCCCTCGTGATCCCGCCGTCCGGTGATGGCGTCGACGAGGTGCTCGAGGTGCTCGACGGAGTCGTCTTCTCCGGCGGCGCCGACGTCGACCCCGCGCTGTACGGGGCCGACCCGCACCCGGAGACGGACGATCCGCAGCGGCGGCGGGACAGCGGCGAGCTCGCGCTCCTCACCGCCGCCCTCGAGCGGGACCTGCCCGTGCTCGCGATCTGTCGCGGGATGCAGCTCCTGAACGTCGCGCGCGGCGGAGACCTCGTCCAGCACCTGCCCGAACGGATCGGGACCGACGACCACAAGGAGATCCCGGGCCGGTTCTCGCGGCATCACGTCGAGGTCAAGGAGGGCACGCGACTAGGAGGCATCGTCGGCGCGCCGTCGACGGTCGCGTCGCACCACCACCAGGGACTCGGGCGCGTCGGCGAGGGCCTCGTCGAGTCTGCGTGGGCCGCCGACGGCACGCTCGAGGGCGTCGAGGACCCGGAGATGCGCTTCGTCGTCGGCGTTCAGTGGCACCCCGAAGCAGGCGCTGACCAGGGGCTCTTCGCAGCGCTCGTCGACGAGGCGCGCGCCTACCGCGCGCGCCGCGCGGAGAGCGGCCGCGGCGTCGAGGTCGGCTAGACGCCGACGACCTGGACGGTCCAGCGGCGGTCCCGCTCGCGGTCGAGCTCGAGGAAGAGGATCCGCTGCCACTGGCCGAGCTGGATCTCTCCGCCGCGGACGGGGATCGACTCGCCCGCCGGGCCGAGAAGCATCGACATGCAGTGGGCATGCCCGTTCCCCATGTCCATGTCCTCGGGGCACACATTCTCGGTGCGCCGGTCCCAGTCGTCGTGCGCGTAGTAGTGCTCACGCGGCACGAGGCGACGGAGGAGGACGGCGAAGTCCTCGAGGAAGCCCCGCTCCCACTCGTTCACCCGCACGGAGCAGGTCGTGTGCGGCGAATAGATGCAGCAGATGCCATCCCGGATGCCGCTCTGGTTGACGGCCTCCTGGACCTCGTCCGTGATGTCGGTGACGGTCAGGCCACCGGCGGTGCGAAGGTGTGCCTCGTACTGGAACGTCTCCACGCCGGCCACATTCTGTCAGCCGGGGCACCCCGCGCGCGCTCCCGATCGTGTCGAGGTGTCGCGGTAGGCTCCCTCGCGGCGGGCCCGTAGCTCAGCTGGTCAGAGCAGCCGACTCATAATCGGTTGGTCCCTGGTTCGAGTCCAGGCGGGCCCATCCGATACCCGCCGCCGGCGCTCGGGCACGCGCATCCGTTCGGCCGCCGAGCTCGCTACGGGTCGATCATCTCCCACCGGGGTGGGCGCTCGATGTCGTCGAAGCCGGCGCCAGGAGGCATCCACATGACCTCGCCCCACATGCCGTCCGGGTCGTGGAAGCTGATACTCCACACGATCAGGCGGTCGAGGTCCGACTGAGGAGTGCGATGTGGTGAATGCCTTCGACGAGCGCCGTCGGTGGACGATCACTCGCTGAACCCACGCGGGGGAGCTTATGCGGCTGCCGGCGTTCCTCGCCCACGCGCTGCATGCGTTCTTCCGCGGTCGTCCGAGCGAGGATCTCGCACTGCTCGGGTCTCGATCGAACGTCGGGGCTGCGCTCATCTCTCGACGAGCCCCTCGCGGAGATAGCGCACGACGCCCGGAGGAAGGTGCGTGAAGAGCTCCGCGCGCTCCTTCGCGGAGAGCCGCCGAGCGAGGATCCCGCCGACGATCGACGGCGGGCACTGGTGGCCCTTCAAGCCGCCGACGGAGAGCCTGACACCGAGCAACGCGACGTCCGGCGGGTAGTTCGAGAGCGGTGGCCGGTAGTGGGCCAGCGCCTGCAAGCCCTCCCTCGCCACCGCTCCGGCGACTTGTCTGCATACCGTGGTCGACCAGGAGCCCGGAGGTCGGGTCGTCGAGGAGGTCGTCGACGCGTCGCGCGACCCGCCCCCACATCCGCCCGCGACCAGCGCCGCGACGAGGAGCGGGGCGGCGGGCCACCGCGAGAGTCGTCGGCTTTTCGGGTCGGGCTTCACGTCGCGAGCGCGCTTCGGGAGGGTCTCCAATGTACGCACGGGCCGTGCCCTGGCGCTCGGCAGGTCTGGGGCGAGCCCACGTCGGCAAGCGGAGCGTCTTCGACGGGGCCGGGTTCACGGAGGTCGGCCATGCGACTCCGCGCCGGGTCGTCACGCGCATCGACTTCTAGCGCACGCGCCGGCCCGGCCCGGGTCGCATGTTCAGGCTCGGTGAAGCCGTCCGGCGATTGCCGGCGAGAGGAGTCTCAACCAGTAGTGCCGGAGCCTGGCGTTTGCGCGAGCGTCAGGCTCCGGCCGAATCCGACGAACTCGATGCGCGGGCTGGATCACGAGGCGAGCGCTTCATCATCGTCGTCGTCCGTCACGAGCTCCCAGCCGTCCTGGCTCCGGCAATCCGGGCAGGTGGTCGATCGAAAGCGTGTCGATCTCGTAGCCACAGTTCGTGCAGCGATACATCTCACCGGTGACGACTGCGGTTCCGACCGGAGCAGGACCCGGCATGGTCAACCCCTCTCGTGGACTCTCGGTCCTTGCCTGCCCGGACCGCCGCCCCCTGAACGTCGGGGAGCCACCCGGGAGAGCGCCGCGCGGCTCAGCCCACGCGGCCGCGAACGCGCGCCCGGAGCTCTTCCGTCGACCCGCTCGCGAGGGCCTCGTCGAGCTCCGCGGCGTGCGAGCGCTGGAGTGCGTCGAGGACGGTCTTGACGGGTCCGCCCGGGTACGCTGCGCCGCCCTCCCGCTGCCAGTCGTCGAGACGCACGGCTACGCGTAGCTCGGTGCGATCCGCGTCGGTCGCGGCGTCGAGTGCGGTCTCGATCTCGGCGCGAAGCTCGAGCGCCAGATACATCGCTGCCTCCGGTCGTCGGTGCCGACGAGGATAGCGAGGGCGCTGGCCAGAGCTCGAAGTCGGCGGAAGGCGCGACGTCTCGATGCTC
The DNA here is from genome assembly GCA_963708265.1 of uncultured Actinomycetes bacterium. GTDB lineage: Bacteria > Actinomycetota > Thermoleophilia > Gaiellales > Gaiellaceae > GMQP-bins7. The sequence continues at coordinate 522,765 of CAVPSC010000004.1, forward strand.
TAGGCTCTGGCCGCGATGTCCGAGGCAGTGCTCCCGCCGCCCTCAGCCTCTTCGGACGAGGGAGTGCGCCGGCGCGTCCTCCGGATCGCCGCCTGGGTCGTCGGCACGCTCGTCGTCCTCGGGCTCCTCCAGCTCGTCGGCATCGACGTGTGGGGCTGGTTCTCGAACCTCTGGGACGCGCTCACCGAGATCTCGCTCGGGTACGTGATCCTCGGCTGTGTGCTGCAGGGGCTCCAGACCACGCTCACAGCCCTCGGCTGGTACGGGATCCTGCGCTATGCGTACCCGGGCGGGGTGACCTACATGGGCGTGCTCGCTGCGTATGCCGCCGGCGTCGCGCTCAACAACGTCGTGCCCGCCAACATGGGCACCTTCGTCATGCTCCTCATGTACGTCGCGATCGTGGAGGGCGCGACGTTCCCGGGCATCCTCGCCGGCTACATGGTCCAGAAGATCTTCTACCTGGTCGTCGGGACACTCATCTACGTCTACCTCTTCCTCGCGATCGCAGGCTCGTTCGACTTCCGGTTCGGGAGCGAGTGGCATCCGATCTCGAACCACCCGGGGATCACGGTCGGCGTGATCCTGGGCGGCCTCGTCCTGCTCGTCCTGCTTCTCCGCATCTTCTGGCGGTGGGTCAAGGTGATGTGGGAGAAGGCGAAGCAAGGCGCGGCGATCCTCGGCGACCTCGGCGCCTACGTGAAGGACGTCTTGCTGCCACAGGCGGGTGGGTACGTGGCGAAGATCGGCGTGATCGCGGTCTTCCTCGCCGCGTACGGCATCCCGGTGACCTTCGGCTCGATCATGAGCGTGCTCGGCTCGAACCAGCTCGCCAATCTCTTTTCGCTCACACCGGGCGGCGTCGGCGTCAACCAGGCGTTCAACACCTTCGCTCTCGACAGCTACACGAGCTCGACGACCGCGACCGCCTACTCGCTCGGGCAGCAGCTCGTCACGACCGCCTTCAACATCGGCTTCGCGATCATTCTCATCTGCGTGGTGTTCGGCTGGAGCGGAGGGTCGACGCTCGTGAGGGACTCGTACGGGGGCGCGAAGGAGAAGGCCGCCGAGATGAAGGACGAGCGGCACGAGAAGATCGCTGCGAAGCGGGAGGAGCGGCACCACGAGCGCGCGGAGTCGGGCGGTCGTGTGAGCCGGCTGCTCCACCGCGGCGACTCGCCGACCGACGATCCCGAGCCTCCCGGATAGCGCTCCGGGCCGAAGAACGACAGGGGGCCCGGGTGGGCGGGCCCCCTGTTCCTATGGCGCAACCTCGAGGTCAGGCGAACCCGCCTGGTGGGGAGAAGAGTCGCGCCTGTAGGCGCTTATCTGTCTCACATCGTGTGGCGGACTGCGAGGCTTTCCCCACCTTTTTCCACAGTCCGAAGTCGGAAAATCGGCAAAGACCGTCCCGACCGTCCACAGGCCGTCGCGTGGCGTCTCGCAGTCGTGTGCGATAGCGCCGTCGATACACTGCCCGCGTGGCCGAGTACGGCACCCTGAGGGTCAAGACGGGCCTCGCCGAGATGCTCAAGGGCGGCGTGATCATGGACGTCGTCGACGCTGAGCAGGCTCAGATCGCCGAGGAGGCGGGCGCATGTGCGGTGATGGCGCTCGAGCGCGTCCCTGCGGACATCCGCGCCGAGGGCGGCGTCGCCCGAATGGCGGATCCGCAGAAGATCCTCGACATCCAGGAGGCGGTCACGATCCCGGTGATGGCGAAGTGCCGCATCGGGCACTTCGCCGAGGCGCAGATCCTGCAGGCGCTCGAGGTGGACTACATCGACGAGTCGGAGGTGCTCACGCCGGCCGACGTCGGGAACCACGTGGAGAAGTGGGGCTTCACGGTCCCGTTCGTCTGCGGCGCGACCAACCTCGGAGAGGCGCTGCGGAGGATCTCCGAGGGCGCGGCCATGATCCGGACGAAGGGAGAGGCCGGGACCGGCGACATCGTCAACGCGGTCACGCACATGCGATCGGTGTTCGGCGCGATCCGGCAGCTCCAGAGCATGCGCGAGGACGAGCTCCATGCCGCCGCCAAGGAGCACCGGGCGCCGTACGAACTCGTGCACTTCGTTGCCGAGAACGGGAGGCTCCCGGTCGTCACCTTCACCGCCGGCGGCATCGCGACGCCCGCCGACGCCTCGCTCTGCATGCAGCTCGGCGCGGACGGCGTGTTCGTCGGCTCGGGAATCTTCAAGTCCGGCCGCGACCCGATCCACGACCGCGACGGCTGGGTCGACGACGTCACCCGCAGGGCTCGGGCGATCGTCGAGGCGACGACGCACTTCGACGACGCGAAGGTGCTCGCGGACGTCTCGACGGGTCTCGGGCAGCCCATGGTGGGCATCTCCGCGAGCTCGATCCCGGACGACGAGCGCCTCGAGATTCGCGGCTGGTAGCGGTCCTGCGCCTCGGCCGGCCGTGCCGGACGCGACGCGGCTCTCCCTAGAATCACGGTCGTGCCCGAACCTGTTCGCATCGGCGTCCTCGCTGCCCAGGGCGCCTTCAGAGAGCACGTGCAGGTGCTGCGCGCGCTCGGCGCGGAGGTCAGGGAGGTGCGCCTCCCCGAGGAGCTCGACGGCCTCGACGGCCTCGTCATCCCGGGCGGGGAGTCGACGACGATCATGAAGCTGGCCGCGCTATACGGCCTCGACGAGGCCATCCGCGGGTTCGGCGGAGCGATCTTCGGAACCTGCGCAGGCATGATCCTTCTCGACCGCGAGCATCTCGCGCGCGCCGACCTCGTCGTCGAGCGCAACGCGTACGGTCGCCAGGTTCGGAGCTTCGAGGCGGACGTCGACCTCGTGGGCGAGGAGCGCCCGTTCCGCGGCATCTTCATCCGCGCGCCGCGCATCCGCGGGCTCGGCGATCACGTCGAGGTGCTCGGAGAGCTCGACGGTGAGGCCGTGCTCGTCTGCGACGGTCGCTTGCTGCTCGCGACCTTCCACCCCGAGCTGACCGAGGACACCCGCGTGCACGAGCGGTTCCTGCACCTGGTCGAGGAGGCCGCGCATGTCGGGGCATAGCAAGTGGTCGTCGATCAAGCACAGGAAGGGGGCTGCGGACGCGAAGCGCGGCAAGCTCTTCTCCAAGCTCTCGCGGGCGATCATCGTCGCGGCGCGCGAGGGCGGTTCCGACCCGGCGGCGAACCTGGCCCTGCAGAACGCGATCGAGAAGGCGCGCTCGTACTCGATGCCGAAGGACAACATCGAACGGGCGATCGCGAAGGGAAGCGGGGCGGACGCGGAGGGGTCGGCGTTCGAGACGGTCGTCTACGAGGGGTACGGCCCCGAAGGAGTGGCCGTTCTCGTCGAGGCGCTGACGGACAACCGCAACCGCACGGCCTCCGAGGTTCGGCATCTCTTCACGAAGAACGGCGGAAACCTCGGGGCGACGGGGGCGGTCGCCTGGCAGTTCGAGCGGCGGGGCGTGCTCCTCGTCACCGCGGACGGGGTGGACGAGGACGACCTCGTGATCGCCGCTGCGGACGCAGGGGCCGACGACGTCGAGCTCGACGGCTCCACCTACCAGGTCTCGTGTGCGCCCGAGGACCTGAGCTCGGTGAGAGAGGCGCTCGAGGAAGCCCGCTTCTTCATCGAGTCAGCGGGGCTCTCGATGGTCCCGAAGTCGACCGTCATGATCGCGGAGGAGTCCACGGCGAAGCGGGTGGTGCGCCTGATCGACGGGCTCGAGGAGCAGGACGACGTCCAGGACGTCTACTCGAACTTCGACATCCCCGAGGCCGTCCTCGAAGCGGTAGTGTCGTAAGCCTCCGTGGCGAGCCGGACCGCGAATCGCATCGAGTCGCTGCTCTCGGCTCGGGTCTTCGTCGAGCCTCAGCTCGCCCACGACCGGCTGTACTTCGTCTCCAACCTCTCGGGCCATCTGAGCCTGTACGCGATGGATGCGTCCGGCGGGGTGCCCGAGCCGCTCCTGCCGCCGCGGATGGCGCTCCAGAACCCCGAGCTCCTCGGCGGCCACCCGTTCTACGTGCTCCCGGCGCTCGGGCACATCCTCGTGATGATCGACCACGACGGCGACGAGAACTACGAGCCGCAGGTCGTCCCGCTCGAGGGAGGCTTTCCCGAACCGATCGCCGAGGACCCCTTCGCGGCGCACCGCTCGCACCTCGTCGACGTCGACGTCGCGACCGGGCTCGCGTACTTCGCCGGCGAGGCGAAGGACGCACCTCTCATCCGCGCGATCCGCGCGAACCTCCGCACTGGGCAGGTGGAGGTCCTCGGTGAGAGCCAGTACGGGTCGATCCCCGTCGGCTGGACGAGCGACCACTCGCGTGTGATCTTCTCCGACCAGTACCTCGTCGGGGACGTCGTCCTCTACGAGCGCGACGCCGACGGTGGTCGCACGGTCCTGTACGGGACGCCGATCGACGAGCGGGAGGAGGGCGTGGAGTATCCGCTCTCGGGACTCAGCTCCGGGCACGTGACCGTCAGCGGCGCCGGCGCGCTCGTCGTGTCGACGCTCTTCGACGACGGGGGCAGCCCGGGCTACCTCGACCTCGCCAGTCCCGGCGAGATCGAGCCCGTCCCCGTCTCCGGGTTCGCGCACGAGGGCCGCGGCGAGCTCGAGCGCCTCGACCACCTCGAGGGAAGCCGCTACGCGCTCGGCTACAACATCGACGGCGCCTCGTGGGTGTACGACGCCATGTTCGACGAGGCGGGCCGCATGCTGACCGTCGAGCACGTCCTCGTCGGGACCGGCGAGCTCGCCGGAGGCGTCCTGCACGGCCTCCACTACGACGAGGGCAGCGGGCGGTTCGCGGTCGGGTTCTGCACGTCGACGAACCCGACGCAGCTCTACGTCCTCGACGCGCAGGAGGGAGCGGCTCCCGGCCGGAGGACGCGCGAGCGGGCGCTCGGCCTCGACCCCGAGCTCCTCTCGGCGGGAGAGGACGCGTCGTTCGAGTCGCACGACGGGCTGCGCATTTCCGCACGCCTGTATCTGCCGTCGCCGCCGCTCGGGTTCGAGGGGCCGCGACCGCTCGTCTACTACGTCCACGGCGGCCCGCAGAGCCAGGAACGGCCCGACTTCGCATGGTTCTCGATGCCGCTCATCCAGATCCTCACGCTCGAGGGCTTCGCGGTGTTCGTCCCGAACGTGCGCGGCTCGACCGGGTACGGCCTCCGTTATGCGAAGTTCGTCGACCGAGACTGGGGCGGCCAGGATCGCCTCGACCACGTCCACGCGATGACCGAGGTGCTGCCGCGCGACGAGCGGATCGACGTCGCCCGCGCGGGTGTCGTCGGCCGCTCGTACGGCGGGTACATGAGTCTGACGCTCGCAGGGCGCCATCCGGAGCTCTGGCGCGCGGCCGTCGACATGTTCGGCCCGTACGACCTCCTCACGTTCCTCGACCGCCTGCCGGAGACCTGGAAGACCTATTTCGCGCTCTCGGTCGGCTCGCCGGAGACCGACGGCGAGTTCCTCGCCGAGCGCTCCCCGCGGACGTACGTCTCGGACATCGCATGTCCCCTGCTCGTGATCCAGGGTCAGAACGACCCGCGCGTCGTCGAGCGGGAGTCGAGCGACCTCGTCGAGGAGCTGCAGGCGCAAGGTAAGACGGTGGACTACCTCGTCTTCGCCGACGAAGGGCACGACGTGCTCAAGCTCGAGAACCGCGTGCGCTGCTACGAGACGATCGCCGGCTTCTTCTCGGAGCACCTGAGCGCGTCCTGAGCTAGCACGGATCCGGCCTCCTCCGGTGTTAGGGTCGCGGTGACGGCCCGCCGCTGGGGCGGGCGGAGGGGCAGCTTTCGATCAGGAGGTTCTTGGATGCGCTGGCTGATGGTCTTCGCAGTCGGGCTCGCTGGGCTCGCGCTCGCCGGCTGCGGTGGAAGCAACAACGCGAGCTCGAACACGACGACCGAGACGACTACGACGACGGCGGCGACCACGACGACCGGCGGCACGACGACGGCGTCGGGCGGGACGACGACGTCCGGGTCGTTGACGACGCCGAACTTCTCGTCCGGGAAGTGCAAGAACCTCGCCGTCGCGTCGCAGAAGATCGGCCAGGACCTCAGCGCGGCAAACGCGAGCGGGAACCTCCAGGACGTCGCGAAGGAGTTCCAGCAGTTCGTCGACGCGGTCCCGTCGGAGATCAAGCCTGACGTTCAGACCCTCGCAGACGCGTTCACGACGTACGCGAACGCCCTCAAGGGCATCGATCTCACCTCCGGCAAGACGCCGAGCGCTGGAGACCTGCAGAAGATGCAGTCGGCGTTGCAGTCGCTCGACGTCCAGAAGGTGCAGACGGCCGAGCAGCACCTCGAGGCCTGGACGCGGAAGAACTGCTGATCGCTCGTGGGAGCCTGCGGGGCCCCGATCCGGGCCTCGCAGGTTCCCACGAGCTCGCTGAGGAGACGTCCGAGCGCGTGCCTACCCTCTCGCCGTGAGGGTCCTCGGCATCGACCCAGGGACGGCAGCGTGCGGATACGGGATCGTCCACGAAGAAGGAAGTCGCCTCCGGCTGGTCGCGCAGGGGGTGTGGCGGACCACGCCGCGCATGCGCCTGGAGGACCGCCTGATGACGCTCTTCGGCGGCGTTCGGGAGCTCATTGCGGAGCACGCGCCGCACGCCGTCGCGCTCGAGGAGTCGTTCGTCGGGGCCGACGCCCGTACCGCTCTCTCCGTCGGACAGGCGCGCGGCGCCGTGCTCGTCGCGGCCGCGTCCGCGGGAGTCGAGTGCACCGAGTACGCCCCCGCCCTCGTGAAGCAGGCAGTCTGCGGCTACGGCCGCGCCGAGAAGGGACAGATGCAGCGGATGGTCAAGCTCATCCTCGCGCTCGAGTCCGAGCCCGGGACCACGCACGAGGCAGACGCGCTCGCGGTGGCGATCTGCCACGCGCTGGCTCCGCCGCTGCTCGAGGTCGTCGGGTGATCTCGCGGCTGCGCGGCATTCCGACGGGTCGCTCGGCCGAGGGGCTCGTCCTCGATGTCGGCGGCGTCGGCTACCTCGTCGCGGCGACGCCGAGCGCGCTCCGCCAAGCGGACGTGGGCTCGGAAGTCACCCTCGAGACCTACCTGCACGTGCGCGAGGACACGCTCCAGCTCTACGGCTTCGCGGACGCGCGCGAGCGCGAGCTCTTCGTCAGGCTGCTCGGTGTATCGGGGATCGGGCCGAAGGTCGCGCTCGCGGTCGTCTCGAGCGGCCGTCCCGACGACCTTCGGCGCGCCATCGCGCTCGGCGACGCGGCGCGGTTCCAGGTCATCCCGGGGATCGGCAAGAAGACCGCAGAGCGCATCGTCCTCGAGCTGAAGGGCTCGATCGCCGGCGCGAGCGAGCACGGGGAGAGCGAGACTCCGGCCGAGCTCGTGGCGCGTGATGCTCTGGTGGAGCTCGGATACTCGGTCGCGGATGCGGAGCAGGCGCTCGCCGGCATCGATTCCACGCTCCCCGCCGAGGAGCGGGTCCGCGCGGCCCTCCGGAGCGCCGCGTGACGTCCCAGTTCCTGGCGCCTGTGCAGCGCGAGGGCGACGAGGAGGTCGAGCAGACGCTCCGCCCGCGCCGGCTCGACGACTTCGTCGGCCAGGAGCGGACGAAGGAGCAGCTCGAGATCTCCCTCGAAGCGGCACGCGGACGCGGCGACGCGCTCGACCACGTGCTCCTCGTCGGCCCGCCCGGCCTCGGCAAGACCACGCTCGCGACCATCATCCGGGAGGAGCTCGGCGTCGGGCTCCGCACCGTCGCGGGGCCTGCGCTCGAGAAGAAGGGCGACATGGCGGCGATCCTCACGGGGCTCGAGGAGCGCGACGTCCTCTTCATCGACGAGATCCACCGCCTGAACCGCGCCATCGAAGAGATCCTGTATCCCGCGCTCGAGGACTTCCGGCTCGACATCATCGTCGGCCAGGGGGCCGCCGCACGGACGCTGACGCTCGACCTGCCTGCGTTCACGCTCGTGGGCGCGACGACCCGGACGGGGCTCCTCACCACCCCGCTCCGTGACCGCTTCGGGATGACCTTCCGCCTCGGGTACTACGAGCCCGACGAGCTCGCCTCGATCGTGCATCGCTCGGCGCGCATCCTCGAGGTCGAGATCGAGGAGGAGGCGACGCGTGAGATTGCGCGCCGCGCCCGCGGTACCCCGCGCGTCGCGAACCGGATCCTCAAGCGCATCCGGGACGTCGCGCAGGTGCGGCATGCGGGTGCGATCACGCTGGACGTCGCGCGCGAGGCGCTCGAGCTTCTCGAAGTCGACGACGTCGGGCTGGAGCGAACCGACCGGGACCTCCTCGTCGCGATCGCGGAGAAGTTCGGCGGCGGCCCTGTCGGCCTCTCGACGCTCGCCGTTTCGCTGGGCGAGGAACCGGACACGATCGAGGACGTGTACGAGCCCTATCTCCTCCAGCTCGGGTTCCTGCAGCGCACACCCCGCGGTCGTGTCATCACCGCGCTCGGGCGCGAGCACGTCGGTGCCGCGACCGAGAGCGGTGGGCTCTTCTGATGTCGGCGATCTGGACGCCGGGGGCGGCAGGCCCCCTGGACGAGCTCGTGAGCCGCATCTCGCGCCTCGCGGCCGACTTCGCGCAGGAGAACGCTCTCGAGCGGGCGCAGGTGTGCGTGGAGCTCGTGGACGGGTCGCGTCACACCCTCGCGACGACGAGCGCCGAGCCGGGGTTCGGCTTCTTCTCGTTCACTCCGCACCCAGAAGACGACGGCGAGCCGCGGAGGCTGATCGTCCCGATCGGCGCAGTGCGGTCGATCGAGATCTCGACGCCGGATCCCGAGCGCCCTCACCTCGGCTTCGCAGTCGAGGAGTAGCCGCGGCCGGGCCGCGCTCGTGCCTGCCGGAGCTCCGAAGCAGGCGAGCGGAGTTAGCCGCGGTACTGGAGATCGCGCCAGGAGGGAACGGGCTGCAGGTCGATCAGCGGCCGGCTTCCCTCAGGTTCTGCGTAGCCGAAGTCGCCCGTGTCGTCCTCCCAGGCGACGTCGAGCAGTCCCTCCTTGACGCGGTGGTCGAGCCACGCGCCGCGGAAGACCAGCTTGCGGAGCCAGTAGACGAGCGACTCGCCGTTCACGAGGGCGAGTCGCTCCCAGTGGCGGATGAGGTAGATGCCGAGCCCGCTCTTCGGCTCGACGATGCGGCCGTCGGCGACGAGCTCGACGAGATCGGAGGCCTCGTCCTCGCCGAGGTCGTTCGAGTCGATGAGCGCGAGCTTGACTGCAGCAGCGGTGACGCGCTCCTCGAAGTCGCCGGCGCTGAACTCGAAGCGATGTCCGAGGAACTCGACGATGAAGTCGTCCCCGGAGCGGTAGTTCGTGACGATCACGCTTCTGAGCGTATCTAGGGTTTCCGACGTGAAGGCTCGGCCATCCCTCGTCGCGGCGATCGCCGTCGCCGTCCTCGTGATCTGGCTCGTCGGCGCCGCTGTGACCGGGTGGTCGCTCGAGAAGATGGCCTATCTGACCCCGATCGCAGTGGTCGTCGTCGGCGCGACGATCGGGATCGTCGTCCTGTGGGTGAAGATCGTCCTCGACTCGATCGACCGTCGACGCGGCGAAGAGTGAGATCCTGATCGTCGTCCGACGTCCTGCCTACCGTCATCCGGGTGACGGGAGCATGGGCGATCGAGCCGCTCGACCGGAGCCGGGCGACCGCCTTGGCCGCGGAGCTGGGGTTGAGCGAGGTGACCGCGTCCGTGCTCGTCCGCCGCGGGTACTCGGATCCGGAGGAGATCCGTCGGTTTCTGGCTTCCGAGCTTCCGGAGCACGATCCGTTCCTGCTCGGCGACATGCAAGCCGCGGTCGAGGCGCTACGACAGGCGATCGCCGGCGGCCGTCGCATCTGTGTCCACGGCGACTATGACGTCGACGGGATCTGTGCGACCGCGCTTGCCGTCCTCGTTCTCCGCGAGCTCGACGCCGACGTCACCTGGCACCTCCCGAGCCGCTTCGAGGAGGGCTACGGGATCGCCCGCGAGACGATCTCCCGCGTCGTCGAGGACGGTGTCGGCCTCCTGCTGACCGTGGACTGCGGGATCACCGCGGTCGACGAGGTCGCGGAGGCGACGAGGCTCGGGCTCGAGGTCGTCGTCACCGACCACCATCGCCCGGGAGAGACGCTCCCCGACTGCCCCGTCGTGGCGACGCGCCCATCCCGGTATCCGTTCCCGGAGCTGTGCGGGACGGGCGTCGTGCTCAAGCTCGGCGAGGCGCTCCTCGGCGCCGATCACCCCGCGCTGCGGAAGCACCTCGACCTCGTCGCGCTCGCGACGATCGCCGACGTCGTCCCGCTCGTGGACGAGAACCGCGCGCTCGCCGCCGCAGGGCTCCGCGCGCTCGCCTGCACGAGACGTCCCGGTCTGCGCGCGCTGATGAAGACGGCGCGAGTCGACCCCGCAGCGGTGGACGCGGGCGCGGTCGGGTTCCGGCTCGCGCCCCGGATCAACGCTGCCGGGCGACTCGGTCGCCCGGACGCCGCGCTCGAGCTCGTCCTCACGGACGACGACGAGCGGGCGCGATCGCTCGCGGTCGAGCTCGAGGACCTGAACCGCGAGCGCCAGGGGGTCGAGGACAGGATCCTGCGCGAGGCTGCGAGCCAGGTCGAGTCGATGCCCGAGCCGAAGCGCCGGCGTCGTGGCTACGTCCTCTGGAACGAGGACTGGCACGAAGGCGTGATCGGTATCGTCGCGTCCCGCCTGGTCGAGCGCTACCGGCGCCCGATCGTCCTGATCGCGGGCTCCGGTGACAGCTGGAAGGGATCGGGCCGCTCGATTCCGAGCTTCGACCTGCACGGCGCGCTCGGCGCATGTTCGCAGCACCTCGAGCGTTTCGGCGGCCATCGTGCAGCGGCGGGCCTCGCGATCGACGGGTCGAGCATCGAGGCGTTCGCGGATGCTTTCGCGGCTCACGCGGACGAGGTCCTGACCGAGGACGACCTCTACCCGACGACGACGGTCGACGGGATCGTCTCCGCCGACGAGCTGACGCTCGGCCTCGCGCAGGAGCTCGACCGACTTGCGCCGTTCGGGCTCGGAAACCCCGACGTGACGCTCCTCGTCCCCGCCTGCGAGGCCGTTGAGCCGTCCCTCGTCGGCGACGGCAAGCATCTTCGGTTCCGCGTCCGCCAGCACGGGCGGGACGGAGGCAGCGCGATCGCGTTCGGCCAGGGAGCGCAGCTCGACCGGCTCCGCGCGGCCGACCGGTTCGACATCGCGTGCCGCCTCAAGGAGAACCGCTGGAACGGAACGGTCGCGCCGCAGCTCGTCGTGCGCCGGCTCTTCGACACGCCCGAGCGCTACGAGGAGCTCCGCAGCTCGCTCGGTGAGCTCTGGCGCGCGGGCGCCGGCGCGTGGACGCCCGACGCGGGCAGGATCTTCGCGGAGCTCGGACTGGAGGACGAGGTCGGCCGCCGTCGGCAGCTGCTCGAGTCGGAGACGTTCCGCGCCCTTCTCGACGAGGCGCTGCCGCGCGCCGCCTAGCGCGAGTCGGTCAGCCGAGCCCGGGGCGCGTCGGCACGAGCGCGTCGCGCATCGCCACCGCGAGGCGTCGCGCCGAGCGCTGTCGCAGCCATCGCCTGAGGGCAAGCATGGGAGGTCGCTGTTCGTCGCGCACAGGCGCGTTCCTCTCCGCCACCGAGGGGTCCCGGAACTCCGACGGGGCGAGAAGGGGTCTCGAAGGCTCGCCAGTACACTGAGTCGATGAGCGTTCTCGACGCCAAGAGACACCACGAAGACCTCGTCGAGGAGCTCATCGCCGAGGTCTCGGACTACAACCCGGAGGTCGATCGTGACCTCCTGCGGAGGGCGTTCGAGTTCGCCGAGCGGGAACACGAAGGACAGATCCGCAGGTCCGGTGAGGAGTTCATCCACCACCCGCTCGGCGTCGCGCACATCTGTGCGGAGCAGCTCCATCTCGACGAGCAGACGATCGCCGCCGCGCTGCTCCACGACGTCGTCGAGGACACGGGCGCGGACATGGAGGAGCTCCGGGCGGAGTTCGGTGCGGAGATCGCGCACCTCGTCGAGGGCGTCACCAAGCTGACGCGGATCAGCTTCCAGAGTCGCGAGCAGGCGGAGGCCGAGAACTACCGGAAGATGATCGTCGCGATGGCGCAGGACGTCCGCGTCATCCTCATCAAGCTCGCCGACCGCCTCCACAACATGCGGACGATCGAGTACCTCGGCAAGCAGAAGCAGGCGCAGAAGGCGCGGGAGACGCTCGAGGTGTACGCGCCGCTCGCGCATAGACTCGGGATCCACGCGCTCAAGTGGGAGCTCGAGGACCTCGCGTTCCAGATCCTCCACCCGCGCAAGTACGCGGAGATCAAGGCGATGGTCGCCGACCAGCGCGCCGACCGCGAGGCGCAGGCGGACAAGGCGGCTGCGATCCTCGGCGAGGAGCTCCTGAAGGCGGACGTCCCCGCGGACATCACGGGCCGCGCGAAGCACCTCTACTCGATCTACGACAAGATGGCCAAGCGCGGCCGCGAGTTCAACGAGATCTACGACCTCACCGCGCTGCGCGTCATCTGCGAGCGCGCGGACGAGGAGGGGACTCGCGACTGCTACGCCGCGCTCGGCCTCGTCCACTCGCTCTGGAAGCCGATGCCCGGTCGCTTCAAGGACTTCGTCGCCATGCCGAAGCTCAACCGTTACCGCTCGCTCCACACGACCGTGATCGGTCCCGAGGGACGGCCACTCGAGATCCAGGTGCGGACGCGGGAGATGCACGAGCAGGCCGAGTACGGTGTCGCGGCACACTGGCTGTACAAGCGCGGCCGCGGCGCGAAGGCAGACGACGAGTGGCTCGTGTGGGTGAAGTCGCTCATGGATTCGCAGCAGGAGGAGCAGGACCCCGGCGAGTACATGCGCACGCTCCGCACCGACCTCTTCTCGGACGAGGTCTACGTCTTCACGCCCAAGGGCGAGGTCAAGGTGCTCCCGTCCGGGGCGACGCCGATCGACTTCGCGTACGCCGTGCACACGGACGTGGGTCACCGGACGGTCGGTGCGAAGGCGAATGGGCGCATCGTCCCGCTCCACTACAAGCTCCAGAACGGCGACTTCGTGGAGATCCTGACCTCGAAGTCGGGGCGGGGCCCGTCGCGAGACTGGCTCGCGCTCGCGACCTCCTCGCGCGCTCGCAACAAGATCCGCCAGTGGTACCAGCGCGAGACGCGCGGTGAGACCGAGGCGAAGGGCCGCGAGCTCCTCGATCAGGCGCTGAAGGCGCAGAAGCTCCCTTACCGCAAGCTCCAGGGCTCGAGCGTTCTCGCCCAGGTCATTCGCGAGACGGGCTTCAAGAAGGCGGAGGACTTCTACGTCGCGCTCGGCGCGGGGAAGCTCCAGCCTGGCCAGATCGTCAACAAGGTCATCCAGCGGCTGAAGACCGACGAGGTAGCCGCAGAGCCGGCCGTCACCACGAAGCCGCGGAAGGCAAGGACGGCACTTGCGAGCGACCGGCTCGGGATCAGCGTCCCGGGCGTGGACAAGGTCCTCGTCCGGCTCGCGAAGTGCTGCACACCGGTTCCGGGCGATCCGATCGTCGGCTACATCTCGATGGGCCGCGGGATCACCGTCCACCGTGAGGACTGCCCGAACGTGAAGGCGCTCCAACGCAATCCTGAGCGTTTCACCACGGTCGAGTGGGAGGGAGGCGCCTCGGCCAGCTTCCTCGTTCAGGTCGCCGTGGACGCGTGGGACCGCCAGCGCCTGCTCGAAGACGTCGCCCGGACGTTCGCCGAGCACGGCGCGAACATCGTCTCCTACGGCGGTGTGGTCGAAGACGGCATGGCGCGGAACTGGTACACGGCCGAGGTCGGAGACGTGAAGGAGCTCCGTAGCCTGCTCACCGCGCTCAGGAACCTGGACGCCGTGTTCGACGCATATCGAGTAACGCCCTCCTGAGGCGGGCACTCGGCCGGGCGCGCCCCGCGGCGCGTCGAGCTCAGCCCGTTCCGCCCGGGATCGGCGGAGACGGCGGTCAGGCCGGCCAGCCGGGGAGCTCGCGAAGGGACGCGAGGTCGTCGTCCTTCGCCGCCATGTCCGTCCATTCCGGCCTGAGCTCGAGCGCCCGCTGCAGGTGTGAGAGAGCGTCGTCTGGCCGCCCCGCAAGGGCCTCGGCGCACGCGAGGTTGTAGAGCGTGGCCGGATGATCGGGGCGGCGGTCGAGCGCGTCCGCGAGCTCTGCCCGGTACGCGTCGTAGTCGCCCGCAGTGCGATGGCGCTCGGCCGCGAAGTAGTCCTCCCACGGCGACGGCTCGTACGCGCCGCCGCGCGGACCGCCGACGGCGAGCACCGCGGTGTCCGGCTCCGCCGCCAGCGCGTGCCGCTTGACCTTCGGGTCGCGCACGAAGACGACGGTCCCGGCGGGCGCGTCGAGCGGCTCGTCGTCGAGTGTGAACGTCGCCCGGCCCTGGAGTACGACGTAGAGCTCCTCGTGCCCGAGCGACTCCTCCGTGTGCTCCTCGACGACCTCGTCGCCGGCGTTCGGAGCGGTGTACGCATTCACTCCGAACGCGCCGACGTCCAGGGTCCGGCGCACCGGGCGCCAGAGGAGCTTCCCGCCGACGACGGGAATCGGCTCGATCTCGTCGAGTCGGACGCTCTCCCAACGTCCCGCCACGGCGCGACTCTATCTCCGGGGAGTCGCGCCGGGCAGAATCGGAGGGCTACGACGGTCGCGCGTCGAGCGTGACCGTCGCGGTCTTCGTGTTGCCGCCGCGGACGTAGGTCACCGTGACCTTGTCGCCGGGCTGCTTGGAGTCGACGAGCGTCTGGAGCTGCGCCTCGGACGTGATCAACTTCCCGTCGAAGGCGACGATCACGTCGCCGCCCGTCGGGTATTGCTGTCCGTCGACCAGCTTCTGTCCGGTCGACGCTCGAAGCCCGGCGGCAGCTGCCGGCGTCCCTGAGACGACCTTCGTCACCTCGACGCCCTCTGCGACGCCGAGCTGCCGTGCGACATCGGACGGGATGGCGAAGATCCCCACTCCGAGGTACGCGTGCTCGACCTTCCCGTTCTGGATCAGCTGCGAGGCGATCGCGCGCACCGTGTCCGAGGGGACGGCGAACCCGACGCCGTCGCTGCCCCCGGAATCGCTGTCGATCTGCGAGTTGATCCCCACGACCTGCGCACGCACGTCCAGGAGCGGCCCGCCGGAGTTGCCATGGTTGATCGCGGCATCGGTTTGGATCGAGTCGTTGATCGTGAAGTTGTTCGGCGCGGTCATCGCGCGATGGAGAGCACTCACGATGCCGCTGGTCACCGTACCCTGGAGACCGAACGGGCTTCCGATCGCGACGACCGGATCGCCGACCGCGACCTTGCTCGAGTCGGCGAGCTGCAGAGGTCGGAGGAGAGATGCGGGAGCGCTCACCTTGATGACCGCGAGGTCCGTCGACGGATCGCTTCCGACGAGCTTGGCCTTGTACGTCGCGCCGTTCCAGAACCGCACCGAGATCGAGTCGGCACCCTCGACGACGTGATCGTTGGTGACGATGTCACCGTTCTCGTCGTAGACGAAGCCCGATCCCTGGGCTTGCTGCTGCTGGTCGCCGAGCGGTGAGCCGGATGTCGTGTCCACGGTGATCTCGACGACCGACTCGGATGCCCGGTCGTAGATCTGCCCCACCGTGAGCGCGCCTGCAGCCGACGTGGGCTGAGAGCCAGCGACGGTCACCTGGCGAACGACCGTGGTGCCGCCGTCGTCGCGGAACGCGGCGAAGGCCAACGCACCCGCGCCGACGCCGACGACGAGCGCGGCGGTGAGGGCGACGACGAGGGCGAGGGAGCGGGTGCGAGGTTTCATTCGACGATCCTTTCGAGTCGGTGTTCGCCACACGATCGCAGCACCTTCGTGAAGAGCGGCTGAGACAGGGCTAAGAACTCGGTAAGACCGCGCGCCGAGCGGGTTCATGCCGGGCCGCTCTTACCCGACTCTCACAGTCGATGCGCACAATTGCGACATGAGCATCCTCGTCGTGGACGACGAGCCGGCGGTTCGCGACTCGCTCCGGCGTGCGCTCGGGCTCGAGGGCTACGAGGTCGAGCTCGCCGCCGACGGCGAGCAGGCGCTCGAGCGGCTGGCGCTCGAGCCGCAGCCCGAGGCCGTGATCCTCGACATCCTGATGCCGGGGATCGACGGCCTCGAGGTCTGTCGCCGGCTTCGCCAGTCGGGAAGCGTGCTGCCGGTGCTCATGCTCACTGCGCGCGCGGAGGTGGACAGTCGCGTGGCCGGGCTCGACGCGGGAGCGGACGACTACTTGCCGAAGCCGTTCGCCCTCGCGGAGCTGCTCGCGCGGCTCAGGGCTCTGCTCCGTCGGGCCGCGAACGGGTCATCCGACATCCTTCGGTTCACGGATCTGGAGCTCGATCCGGGCACGCGCGAGGTGACCCGGGGAGGCCGCCCGATCGAGCTGACGCGGACCGAGTTCTCTCTTCTCGAGCTCTTTCTTCGGAATCCCCGCCAGGTGCTGACGCGGTCGATCATCTTCGAGCGGGTCTGGGGGTTCGACTTCGGGCCGACCTCCAACTCGCTGGACGTCTACATCGGCTACCTGCGGCGCAAGACGGAGGCCGACGGCGACACGCGCTTGATCCACACGGTTCGCGGCGTCGGGTACGCACTCCGCGAGCAGTGATGATTGAGCTGTGAGCTTCCGCGCGCGCATCGCACTCTCCTCTGCCGTTGCCGTCGCGCTCGCGGTCGTCCTCGCGTCTGCGGTCGTCTACTTCGTGGCGCGGGGGCAGATCCGCGCGCCGATCGACCAGACGCTCGACCAGCGCGCGGACCAGATCGCCCATCTCCCGCTCGAGGCGATGACCTCCCCGACCGGAGAGACCTTCCTCGCGCTGCGCCCGGGATTCGGCGAGCCGACCGTCTACATCCAGGTGGTGAAGGCAACCGGAGGGACGATCCGCCCGCCGGGTGACAGCACGCCTCTGCCGGTCGGCGACGCGGAGCTCGCGGTTGCGCGAGGGACCGCCGGTGCATTCAGGGAGGACATCGATGTCGAGGGGACACATCTCCGCGTGCTCACGTTCCCCTACTCGCCCGGATATGCGGTGCAGGTCGCGCGGCCGCTCACGGAGGTCGACGACACGCTCACGCATCTCGGGCTTCTCCTGCTCCTCATCGCCGGCGCTGGGATCGCGTTCGCCGCCGCTCTCGGCCTCGTGGTTTCGCGCGCGGCGCTGAGGCCGGTGCGGGGCCTCACGGAGACCGCCGAACACGTCGCCGAGACGGGCGACCTGACCGAGCGCATCGACGTCAGTGGGCGCGACGAGCTCAGCCGTCTCGCGACGACGTTCAACTCGATGCTCGCGGCGCTCGAGGAGTCGACACGGGCGCAGCGGCAGCTGGTTGCGGATGCGTCCCACGAGCTGCGGACACCGCTCACGAGCCTGCGGACGAACATCGAGGTGCTGGCCGGCGACCGTGCGCTGCCGGCCGAGGAGCGGCAGCGGCTCCTCTCCGACGTCATCGAGCAGGTGGGTGAGATGACCACGTTGATTTCCGAGCTCATCGAGCTCGCGCGCGCTGAGCAGCAGACGGCAGAGCCGGAGGACGTCAGGCTCGATCTCATCGCAACCGAGGCGCTCGAGCGGGCGCGCCGCGACCGCTCCGAGGTGACGTTCACCGCCGACATCGAGGCGGCGACGGTCCGCGGAGTGCCGGCGACGATCGAGCGTGCGATCGCCAACCTCCTCGACAACGCAGCCAAGTGGAGCCCGGCCGGCGGTGAGGTCCGGCTCGAGGTGCACGACGGGGAGGTGACGGTCCGGGACCACGGCCCCGGGATTCCCGACGAGGACATCCCCTACGTGTTCGACCGCTTCTATCGCGCACGATCGGCACGCGGCCTGCCTGGCTCCGGGCTCGGTCTCGCGATCGTGCGCCAGGTCGCCGAAGCTCACGGCGGCGACGTCGTCGCCGAGCACGCGGTCGGCGGAGGAACGGTCATGACCCTGCGGCTCAACGGACACGCACCCGGCGCCCCGGCCGCTTCTTAGCGAGTTCTTACCGGTCTCTCAGCACGCGTTCAGTCTTGCCTGTTTCTCTCGGCGGGCGTGTTCTACGTCACCTACATGCTCGCCGAGCTACGACGCCGGCGAGGACGCACGATCCTCACCGCCCTCGGTCTCGCCATCGGCGTCGGTCTGGTCGTCACGGTCAACGCTTTGTCGACCGGGCTCGACGATGCGCAGGAGAAGGTCCTGAAGCCGCTGACCGGTGTCGGGACGGACATGTCCGTCTCGCGACCGATCAGCTTCCAGAGTCCTCGGAACGGAGGAAACGGGGGCTTCGGCTTCCCGCGGTTGAGCAACCAGGAGCGGCAACAGCTCCAGCGGGAGAACGGCGGGTCGCGCTTCGGCCTCGGGAACCTCGGTGCCCCGGGCTCGCACTTCTCGCGGGACAACTTCGTCGCCGCGTCACAGCTCTCGTTCCCGGCGACCGAAGTCACGAAGATATCGTCGATCGACGGCGTCAGCTCGGCCGCCGGAGGACTGACGCTGAACGCGATCCACGTCGAGGGCACGGTTCCCACGGAAGCCGAGCAGGAGCAGGAGCGCCAGCAGTTCTTCCAGGGAGGCGGGCTCCGTGGAGGAGGCGGCGGCCAGGGTGGTGTGTTCGGCGGCGCGCCGCGCAACATCAGCCTGACGAACCTCACCGTCACGGGCGTCGACCAGACCAAGCCTGAGCTCGGTGCGGTCACCTCTGGGCAGATCGTGCACGGGCGCTACTTCGGGAAGGCGGGCGCGAACGAGGCTGTCCTCGACCAGAGCTACGCAAGCCGCGAAAACCTCGCCGCGGGAAAGACCGTGACGGTCGGCGGCAAGACGTTCACGGTCGTCGGCATCGCCAAGACCCCACTCGGAGGTCAGACCTCGGACGTGTATCTCGAGCTCTCGCAGCTCCAGAAGGTCTCCGACCGCGCGGGCCGGGTGAACGTCGTCTACGTCCGCGCCGACAGCGCGAACGACGTCTCGTCCGTCGCGTCGACGATCACGAAGACGTTCGACGGGGCATCCGTGACGACCGCACAGGATCTCGCCGATCGTGTCTCCGGGACGCTCGTCGATGCGAAGAACCTCGCCGGCAAGCTCGGCACGGCACTGATCGTGGTCGGATTGGTCGCAGCGTTCCTGATCGCGATCCTGCTGACGCTC
This sequence comes from uncultured Actinomycetes bacterium, assembly GCA_963708265.1. Classification (GTDB taxonomy): domain Bacteria; phylum Actinomycetota; class Thermoleophilia; order Gaiellales; family Gaiellaceae; genus GMQP-bins7. The sequence goes on from CAVPSC010000004.1 coordinate 541,906, forward strand.
TCGTCCGTCACCAAGCGCGTCCGCGAGCTCGGCACGTTGAAGGCGCTCGGCTGGTCGCAGCGCCTCGTCGTGCGGCAGGTCACAGGCGAGTCGCTCCTCCAGGGCCTTCTCGGCGGCATCCTCGGCGTCGTGCTCGGCGTCGCCGGGGCGGCGCTGATCAGCGCATTCGGGCCCGACCTCCATGCGACCTTGGGCGCCGCCTCCGCGGGGCCGCCGCGGCTCCTCGGCGGTTTCGGTCAAGGGGCGGTTCCCCCTGCCTCGACCAGCGTCGCCCTCCATGCGCCGGTGAGCTTCGCGCTCGTCCTGGGCGCGGTCGGTCTGGCTCTTCTGGGAGGACTCGCGGCCGGTGCGGCCGGCGGGCTGCGGGCCGCGCGTCTTCGACCTGCGGATGCAATCCGGCACATCGACTGAGGAGAGACGTGACCAACGCGCTCGAGTTCCGAGACTCCGGCACCTCCGTATACGAGCTGCGAGGCGTGTCCAAGACGTACACGCTCGGTGGGCACGAAGTGCCCGCCGTTCGCGAGGTCGCGCTCACGATCTCGTCGGGGGACGCAGTAGCCGTGGTCGGACCGAGTGGGTCGGGAAAGACGACCCTGCTCCAGCTTCTCGGCGGGCTCGACCGCGCGAGCGCGGGCGAGGTGCTCTTCGAGGGGCGCGACCTCGCGCGGATGGGAGACGGTGAGCTGAGTACGCTCCGACTTCAGACGTTCGGGTTCGTCTTCCAGCAGTTCAACCTGATCCCGACGCTCACCGCCGCGCAGAACGTCGAGGTGTCCCTGGCGCCGCGCGGCGGCAGCGCTTCCGCGCGGCGGGAGAAGGTCATGCAGCTCCTGGCGTCCGTCGGGCTCGGCGACCGCGCGGAGCATGTGCCGAGCCGTCTCTCGGGCGGCGAGCAGCAACGCGTCGCGATAGCGCGCGCGCTGGCGAACGACCCGCATGTGCTCCTGGCAGACGAGCCGACCGGAAACCTCGATTCGGCGACGGGCGCGGAGATCATCGAGCTCCTGTTGTCGTTCTCCGAGCAAGGCGCGCGAACCGTCGTCGTCGTGACCCACGACGGCGAGATCGCCGCACGCGCCCATCGCATCGTCCGCATGCAGGACGGGCGCATCCTCGCGGCGGCCTCGCCGGCCCCGGAGCGGGCAGAGACCGTTCGGTGACGAGTGGCCGAGTTCTTAGGATGCTCTTAGGAGGGTCTTACACGGCCGTGCTGAGATGAGCGCGAATCGACTGGAGCACGAAGGGATGTGGAGACGGCGGTGAGCACGAAGGTCAAAATCGCAGTTGGAGTGGCGGTGGCGGTGGCGGTCGCGGGCGGCGGAGCCGCTTTCGCGGCGTCACAGGTGTGGTCGCCGAAGGCGGAGAACCAGGCTGTGATCGACGACGCTGCGAAGCAGCTCGGTGTCTCCTCCGATCAGCTCAGCTCCGCCCTCGAGAACGCCCTGAAGAAGCGCGTCGACGCCGCCGTCGCAGCGGGAAAGCTCACGAAGAGTCAGGGTGACGCGCTCAAGGCGCGAATCGACGCCAGCGGCGTGCCGTTCGTGCTCGGCGGCCTCGGAGCTCGGGGCGGCGCGTTGGGTCCCGGGCCTTTCGGCGGGCCGCTCGCGCGCGGTCTCTCTGCGGCAGCGTCCTACCTCGGCCTTTCCGCGGCGGACCTTCGGAGCCAGCTCGCGACCGGGAAGACCCTTGCACAGATCGCGAAGGACCAGGGGAAATCGGTCGACGGCCTCGTCCAGGCGCTCGTGAAGGACGCGGAGGAGAAGATCACTGCCGCCGTCACGTCAGGGCGACTCACCAAGGACCAGGCGGACAAGGCGAAGAGCACGCTCGAGCAAGCGGTCACCGATCTCGTCAACGGGAAGTTCCCGGACGGCACGTTCCGGGCCGGGCCGCGCCTCGGGCCGCCGTTCTTCGCACGTCCGGGCGGATTCGGCTTCCACCGCTTCCAGCCCGGCCAGCCCTTCCGCTGGCACGCAGGCGGCTTCGACGGCGCGCCCGGGCCTAGCGCCTGACGCTGCGACCGTTCCACGAGTCCGACCCGTGGCCTCCTCGTTCGAGTAGCCGCTCGTTCGAGTAGCCGCTCGTTCGAGAGGTGGGTACCTCGGACGAGGGATTGCATCCCCCCAACGTGTGACTAAGACGAGATACGGGGAGAGGGGAAGGGAGCCGCGCGCTCACCGTCCGCGGCGGGCGCGCGGCCAATCTCTTCCCGCTCCCCGCGATCGTGAGCTCAGGGCTCCCAGGTCTGGCCCTGCGTGTCCCAGCCGATGAGCACGTACGGCGAGACCGAGGCGGCGATCCGTCTGAGGAGCCCCTCATCCGCTCGGCCGTCCACCCAGAGCTCTCCGACGAGCGAGCCGTCGTAGAGGATCGCGGTCCGTCCCCGGGCAGACTCGTCGGGCGTGCCCGCGTTCGGACCGAGGGACAGCGAGCTCCCCTCGAGGAAGGCGAACCCGGCCCACGCGACGCCGGGCTGTGCCGTGAGGAGCTCGACGACACGGCGGAGGACGTCGTCTGCCTCTCCCCCCTGCTCGAGGATCTCGTCGAGTGCGTCTGACGCGCTACCGCTCACCGCTCACTCCTCGAGATCGGCCCCCTCGAACGAGCGCACCACGGCCCGTATCCCCTCCGGGATCGGCACGGCGCGGCGCTCGTCGAGGTCGACGAGCACCACGGTGAGCTCGGCCACCACCATGAGCAGGTCGTCCGGGAGGCGGTAGGCCGCGCACTCGTAGGTCATGCTCGTGCGGCCGATCCGCATGACGCGCACGAACGCCTCGATGAGGTCGTCGAACCGCGCCGGCTGGTGGTACTCGACGCTCAGGGCTCGCATGACGAACTCGCCCTCGACCTCGGCGAAAGGCGCGTGCGTGAGGTGGCGGTGGTACTCGACGCGTGCATGGTCGAAGTAGGGGAGGTAGCGCCCGTAGTAGACGATCCCCTGCGCGTCCGTATCGGAGAACCAGACCCGCGCGAGCGCCGAGTACTTGAACGGGGGTCGGCGATCGGTCGTGCGGCCCAGCTCGAGGGCGTCGCTCACGAGCCCGATCCTATGTGTGCCGAGAGACGACGCCCTACGCGCGGATCAGGCCGAGCACCTCGTCCCGCTTCTCCTCCATGAGCGCTCGCGAGAGGGCCTCGAGGTTGAGGCGCAGCAGCGGTTCGGTGTTCGACGGGCGAACGTTGAAGTGCCACTCGTCGAAGTCGATCGAGATTCCGTCGAGGTGCGATACGCGCCCACCGAGCGCGCCGTATCGCTCCTTCAGCTCCTGGATCTTCAGCGCCACGTCGGTGACGCGGGTGTTGATCTCCCCGGTGAGGAAGAAGCGCTCGCGATAGGGCGCGAGGAGCTCCGACAGCTTGCGGCCACGTCGCGACAGGAGCTCGAGCATGAGGAGGAGCGGGACCGTGCCCGAGTCCGCCTGGAAGAAGTCGCGGAAGTAGTAGTGAGCGGAGACCTCGCCGGCGAACGTCGCACGCTCCTCGCGCATGCGCTGCTTGATGAAGGCGTGCCCGACGCGGTTCACGAGCCCGGTGCCTCCGGAGCGCTCGATGGTTTCGGGCACCGCCCAACTCGCCCGGACGTCGTAGATCATCGTCCCACCGGGCTCCTTCTCGAGCACCGCCTCCGCGAGGAGTGCGGTGACGAAGTCTCCGGGCACGAACTCGCCGGTGTCGTCGATGAAGAAGCAGCGGTCGGCGTCTCCGTCGAACGCGACACCGAGGTCGGCCCGCTCCTCTCGGGTTCGCTCGACGATGAACTCCCGGTTCTCGGGAAGCAGGGGGTTCGGCTCGTGGTTCGGGAAGCTCCCGTCGGGCTCGAAGTAGCAGCGAACGACGTCGAGCTGGGGCAGGCGGTCGAGAACCGGCGGGAGGATGACTCCCGCCATGCCGTTCGCTCCGTCGATCACCACCCGAAGCGCGGAGATCGCACCCGGATCGACGAAGGAGAGCGCCTTCTCGACGAAGGCCGGCCAGACGTCCTCGCTCGTCACCTCTCCGCGTTCCTCCACGGCTCCGAAGCCTTCGGCGGCCCGAGCTCGGACCTCGCTGAGCCCCGAGTCTCCGCCGACGGGAAGCGCCCCGCGGCGGACGATCTTCATCCCCGTGTACTCCTTCGGGTTGTGCGAGGCGGTCACGCAGATCCCGCCGTCGAGCTCCAGGTCGCCGACCGCGAAGTAGAGGATCTCGGTGCCGACGAGCCCGATGTCGAGGACGTCGGCGCCGCCGTCCCTGGCACCGTCGACGACTGCCGTGGCCATGGTCGGCGAGGACAGGCGCATGTCGCGCCCGACCGCGATCCGCCTCGGCTCGAAGTGCTCCACGTACGCGCGACCGATCGCGTACGCCCCTTCCTCGTCGAGCTCGTCCGGATAGACGCCGCGGACGTCGTACGCCTTGAAGACGCTCGCGTCCAGCACGAAAGGCACTCTAGTCGGCGGGATTCCGCCAGGCCCCGACGACGTTTCTACACTTCAATGGTGGAGCGGAAGCTCGCGACGGTGCTGTTCGTGGACCTCGTCGACTCGACGCGGATGGTCACCGCATCGGATCCGGAGGTCGTCCGGCGCCGCGTCACACAGTTCTTCGAGCGCGTCTCCCATTGCGTCACGATCCACGGGGGGATCGTCGAGAAGTTCGCGGGCGACGCCGTCCTCGCCGCCTTCGGCGTCCCCCAGTCGCACGAGGACGATGCGTTGCGTGCCGCCCGAGCGGCCGTCGCTATGCGCGAGGCGGTCGCCGAGCTCGACCTCGAGGCCAGGATCGGGATCGAGGCCGGCGAGCTCGTCGTCGACGAGGCCGAGTCCTCGTTCGTGACGGGAGAGGCCGTGAACCTCGCCGCGCGCCTACAGCAGGTGGCGATGCCCGGGGAGATCCTGATCGGGCCGACCGCACATCGTCTCGCGGCGGGCGGGCTCGTCGTCGAGGATGCGGGGCCGCTCGAGCTCAAGGGTCTGGACGCACCGGCTCGCGCTTGGCGGGTGATCGGCGCGCTCGATGGCGGCGCGCGCCCCGCCGGCCCGCGGGCGCCGCTCGTCGGAAGGGATGCGGAGCTCGACCTGCTCTTGAACACGTTCACGCGCACGGTGCGGGACGGTCGCGCGTACCTGTTCACGATCTTCGGCGAGCCCGGCGTAGGGAAGAGCCGGCTGGCACGCGAGTTCGTCGACGGACTGGAGCGCGCGAGCGTGCTCTCCGGGCGCTGCCTCCCGTACGGCGAGGGCGTGACGTACTGGCCGCTCGCCGAGATGATCAAGGCCGCCGCCGGCATCACGGACGACGACCCGCTCGAGGAGGCGTTCGAGAAGCTCCGCGCGTGCTGCGAGGAGGAGACCGTCGCGGACGTGCTCGGCCTCGCCGCGGGGATGCTCGAGGCGCTCGAGGGCGACCGCAGCCCGCAGGAGATCGCCTGGGCGGCGCGCCAGGTCATGGAGTCTCTCGGCGACGTGCAACCCCTCGTCCTCCTCTTCGAGGACATCCACTGGGCGGAGGAGCCGATGCTCGATCTCATCGAGCACCTGGCCGACCTGGTTCGCACCCCGCTTCTCATCCTCTGTCTCGCCCGGCCCGAGCTCCTCGAGCAGCGACCGGGGTGGGGCGGAGGACGCGTGCGCTCGACGGCGATCGAGCTCGAGCCGCTGTCCGAAGAGGAGAGCGAGCTCCTCGTCGAGAAGCTCGTCGGCCAGCTCGCGGGCGCTTCCGGCGAGATCCCGCCGTCGCTCCCGAAGGAGGTGCTCGACCGCACGGAGGGGAATCCGCTCTTCGTCGAGGAGATGATCCGGATGCTCGTCGAGAGCGACGCCCGCGACGAGGTGTCGGACGGCATCCCCGACTCGCTTCAGGCGCTCATCGCCGCGCGCATCGACCATCTCCCCTCCGCCGAGAAGGCGCTCCTCCAGCGGGCGTCCGTCGTGGGGCGCGTGTTCTGGAAAGCGGCGATCGAGTACGTGTCGCCGGATCTCGGAGACATCGACCAGATCCTCGAAGACCTGCTCACGCGCGAGTTCCTGCTCCGCGAGCCGCGATCCTCGATCTCCGGCGAGAAGGCGTATCGCTTCAAGCACCAGCTCATCCGCGAGGTGGCGTACTCGAGCCTCGCCAAGCTCGCCCGAGCGCAGCATCATGCGCGCTTCGCCGAGTGGCTGGGCGAGCGCGCCGGGGAGGAACTGCTCGAGATCCGTGCATACCACCTCGACCAGGCCGTCGAGTTCCTGACGGAGCTCGAGGGCGCTCCGCCGGAGGAGCTCGCGAAGGACGCCGCCGCAGCGCTCGTCAAGGGTGCTCGGCGGGCCATGGCGCGCGAGGCATACGTCACGGCGCGGAAGCTCGCGTCGCGCTCGCAGGAGCTGCATCCGTCGCTCTCCGCCCGCTACCTCGCCGCCCGTGGCGCGTGGAGGCTCGCCGACCTCGCCACGGTCGAGGTCGAGATGCAGAAGGTGCGCGACGAAGCGGCGCTCGAGGGCAACCGCGTGATCGAAGCGATCGCGCTCACCTCGCTCGGCGAGGCGAAGCTCCGCCGCGAGGCGGACCCGGCCGGAGCGCAGGCCCTGGTCGACCACGCGCTCGAGATCCTGGCAGCGGCGGACGACCCGGCTGCTCACTTCGACGCGCTCAGCCTGCGAGTCACGATCGCGGCCTGGCGCGGTGACGTCGACGCTGCCGTGCGGGACACCGAGCGGGCATATGGCGTCGCGATGGACTCGGGCCGCAAGGATCTCCAGACCATCGCCTCACAGGCGCTCGCCACGCTGCATCTCGGCCGGCTCGAGCTGGACGAGGCGGAGCTCGCGATCACGCGAGCGCTCGAGCTTGCCGGTGAGAGCGGGAGCGTCCGGGCGCGGATCGGAGCGACGTTCGCCTACGGGCACTTCCTGCGGCAGAAGGGGGAGCTCGAGGCCGCGGAGACGATCTACGAGGAAGTCCGGCAAACCGCCGCCGAGCTGGGTTTGGAGCACTTCGTCGGGTATGCCCTGTTCCAGCTGGGCGCGCTCGCCCGCCGCCGCGGCGAGGTCAAGCGTGCGGAGAAGCTCCTCCGCGAAGCGACGCGGTCGGCGGCGGCGCGCGGCGACCGCGGCTTTCTCCCCGAGGCACAGGCTCAGCTCGCGTGCGCGCTCGTCGAGGCCGGGAGGCTCGAAGAGGCGGAGCGGCTCGCGCTCGAGGCGGTGGCCGGAGTCGGCCCGGAGGATCCGAGCGCCCGCGTGGCCGCGACGGGCGCGCTCGGCCACGTTCGGGCCGCACAGGGCCGTGACGCCGAGGCCGAGGAGCTGATCCGCCAGGGGCTCGCGATCGCACAGGAAAGCCCGTTCACGCATCTCGAGCTGGAGCCGCTCGAGCTTCTCGCGGACTTCCTCCGCACGCGAGGACGGGATGACGAAGCGGCGGTTTACGAGGCGCGGCTCGTCGACCTCGTGCCCGAGCTCGTCGAGCCAGGTTCGCGCGAATCCGGCTTCGCGCGGGCGCAGTAGCGGCTAGGCCGCGTCGCGCGACCCGGCGCCGCGCAACAGGATGTCGCGGATCGCCTGCGAGGACTCCTCGTCGGGAGACTCCGAGATGACCGTGGCCGGGCGGTCGAAGCGATCGAGCGCCTCACGCAGCGGATCGGCGCGCAACGTCCCTTCGCCGTACGGAAGGTGCTTCGTCTCGTTGCGGTTCGCGAACGCGATGTCGGAGAAGTGGATGTGGAACGGCGCGCCGGCTGCGAGCACGCCGTCGGCGCTCTCGAGTGCCTCGGCGAACGGCTCCGCCTCGAGCAACGCCCCGTCGCTCGTCGCGTGCATGTGGGCGAAGTCGAGCACGGGTCGCACCCAGCCGGTGCGCCGCGAGATCTCGACGACGTCGGCGACCGACCCGAGATCTCGGACGCGCCCCATGACCTCGATGCCGAACGGCAAAGCCCGGTTCTTCCCCTCCAGCCGCTCCCGCAGCGTGCCGAGCTGCTCGACCACCGCGGCGATCGCGTCCTCTCGTGATCGGCCGAGCAGGAAGCCGGGGTGGAAGACGACGACCTCCGCCCCGCACGCCGACGCGATTCCCGCGCTCCGGTCGAGAGCCCCCACGGCCGAGGAGAACTTCCGGCCGGAGGTCTCCAGGTGGCCCATGAACCCGAACAGGGGAGCGTGCACCGAGAGCGCCACGTCGCGATCGCGGGCGAGCTCCCCGAGTCGTTCCGCGAACGGGTAGTCCATCCAAAACCCGCTCTCGAAATCGATCTCGCACGCCGTGTAGCCGCGCTCGAGGACGAGTTCGAGCGCTGACTCCGGCGACTCGCGGGACGGCATGCGCGCGGGGCCGACGCGAATCCGAGCCATGCGGCAGCGTAGACGCCGCCACCGCCACTCCGTCCGATCCCTTTCGTACGCTCGAAAACATGCCTGAGGAACCCACTCGTATCGATCTTCTCGAGCTGGACATCGATCTTCGCCTGACCGACCTCTGGCGCGAAGCGGCCGACGTCGCCGACTGGAACCTCGAGGTCGTCGCCGCGTTCATTCGCGCTGCCTACGGCAAGGGCTACTGCGACGCACTCACGGAGGAGTCTCCGGGAACGTTGTGCGTGGACCACGGCTACCGAATGCCGGACCGGCGCACGCCCGCGGTAAGCGAGCGGTAGTCGAGCCCGCGGAGGCCGGCGAGCACGCGCCTTGCGCGGTTCCATTTGCGTTCGCCGGGCTAGACTTCTCGCGTGGCCCGGAAAGCAAGCCCGGCGCGGCTCGTGATCGCGCTCGCGGTCGCTGGAGCACTCGCGATCTTCCTCGTCTACACCTCGATCGCGGGCGGCGGGAACCCGTCGCTCTCCCCGAGCCAGCTGACGGGTCACACGGGCCGCGTGCAGCTCGCGGGGATGGTCATCGGCCCGGTGACGGGAGACGCACACGCGGGTGGCCTCAGCTTCCGCCTTCGTGACATCGGCGGCAAGTCCACGACGAAGGTGCCGGTGCGCTACTCCGGCAGCGTCCCGGACCTCTTCAAGGTGGGACGACACATCGTCGTCGACGGGCGGCTCCGCCGCGGCACGTTCGTCGCGGTGCCGGGCTCGCTGATCACCAAGTGCCCGTCGAAGTACGCGCCGAAGTCGAGCGGCTCGGCGTAGCGGCACGCGATGCCGGAGCTGGGTCGCGCCGCGCTCGTCGTCACGCTGGGCCTCACCGTCTACGCGTTCGTCGCCGGACTCGCTGCGGCGCACCTCGGTCGGAGGCGGCTCGCGGCGTCCGCGCAGAACGCCCTCGTAGCGGCGTTCTTCTCGACCCTGACGGCGGCGGTCGTGCTCGTCTCGGCGCTGCTGCGCCACGACTTCTCGTTCGCCTACGTCGCGCAGACGACCAGCAGGGAGCTTCCGACCCCATACAAGATCTCCGCGTTCTGGGGTGGCCAGGCGGGGTCTCTCCTCCTGTGGCTGCTCGTCCTGACCGGGTTCGGCGCGGTTGCGGTGCGCCTGAATCGGGCCTGGGCGCGTGACCTGATCGTCTGGGTCGTTCCCGTCTTCGCGGCGATCGCGACCTTCTTCGCATTCCTCGTCGTTGCGGTCGCGAGCCCGTTCGTCACTCAGACCGCGCCGCTCGACGGCGCGGGCATGAACCCGAGCCTCCAGAACCCCTACATGCTCGCCCACCCGCCGCTCCTCTACCTGGGCTACGTGGGCCTCACCGTCCCGTTCGCGTTCGCGATGGCGGCACTCGCCTCCGGCCGCACGGACGAGCGGTGGCTCATCGCCACGCGGCGCTGGACGCTCTTCGCCTGGACTGCGCTCGGCGTCGGCCAGCTCCTCGGCGCCCACTGGGCCTACGTCGAGGTCGGCTGGGGTGGCTACTACGCGTGGGATCCCGTCGAGAACGCGGCGCTGATGCCGTGGCTGGCGGCGACCGCGTTCCTCCACTCCGTGATGATCCAGGAGAAGCGCGGGATGCTGAAGGTCTGGAACATGCTCCTCGTCATCCTCGCGTTCTCGCTCTCCCTCTTCGGAACGTTCCTCACGCGGTCGGGCGTCGTCAACTCGATCCACTCGTTCACCGAGAGCTCCATCGGCCCGTGGTTCCTCGGCTTCATCGCGGTCGTCGTGGCCGCCTCGCTCCTGCTGCTCTTCTGGAGGCTGCCGCTACTCCGCTCGCCGACGCGCCTCGAGTCTCCCATCTCGCGGGAAGCGGCGTTCCTCTACAACAACCTGCTTCTGCTCGCGCTCTGCCTGACGATCCTGTGGGGGGTCGTCTACCCGCTTCTCTCCGACGCCGTGCGCGGCGAGTCGGTCGTCCTCGGTCGGCCCTACTTCGACTTCTTCCTCCGGATCTTCGGACTGCCGCTCCTGCTGTTGATGGGGATCGGGCCGCTCATCGCCTGGCGTCGCGCGTCGCTCAGCAGTCTCGCGACGACATTCCGCTGGCCGACGGCGATCGCGCTCGGGACGGGCGTCGTCCTCCTCTTCCTGGGCGCGGGGAGCTCGATCCCGGGTCTCGTCGCGTACACCTTCTCCGCGTTCGTCCTCGCGACGATCGCCCTCGAGTTCGCACGCGGCACACGCGCTCGGCGTGCGCTCGGGAGCAGCTCCTGGTTCGGAGCGTTCACGTCGCTGATCGCGAGGAACCGGCGACGCTACGGAGGGTATGTCGTCCACGCGGCGGTGGTTCTGCTCGCCCTCGGGGTCGCCGGCTCGAGCGCGTTCGGCTCGGTCGCCGAGGCGAAGCTCCGCCCCGGGCAGTCGATGGCGATCGGGAGCTACGACCTCCGCTATCGCTCCCTCTCGCAGCACCAGGTCTCGAACGCGACCGAGATCAGGGCAAACCTCGACGTGACGCACCGCGGGCACGACATCGGAACGCTCCAGGCCGGGAAGAATGCGTACACGATCGAGCAGCAGGTCTCGAACGAGGTCGGCATCAGGAGCGACCCGCTCACGGGCGAGGATCTCTTCGTCATCGCCGATCAGATCGACCCGAACGGGACCGTGTACTTTCGCGTGTTCGTGAAGCCCCTCGTGAATCTGATCTGGATCGCGGGGTTCGTCTTCGTCCTCGGGTCTCTGATCACGCTGTGGCCGGACGCGCGCGAGCAGCGCCGGCTCGTGGCTCGCGCGAGCGAAGTCGCCGTCTCGGCCACGCGTTGACGCTGGCGCTGGTCCTCGCCGCGGCGCTCGCGGTCGTCTGTGTGCTCCTCGTCGCTCTCCCGTTCCTCCGTGAGCCGGAGCCTGACTCGGACACCCTCGACGAGATCGACGAGGACGAGCGCCGTCGACTCGAGCTCCTGGAGGCACGTGATCGTGCGCTCGCCGCATTGAAGGAGCTGGAGTTCGACCATCGCACGGGAACGGTGTCGGACGAGGACTACCAGGCCCTCGTGGGACCGCTCCGGCGCGACGCGGCACGCGCGCTCCAAGCGCTTGCAGAGCGGCCGGGAGCGCCCGGGGGGGAGGGACGTCCGACCGCGGAGCGAACCTCGAATGGATGAGCCTGGGCCGGGGACCCCTGTTCGCAGCCGCGCTGGCGCTCGCACTGGTCCTCGCCGCTCCCGCCGCAGGCGACTCGATCGGGACTCGGAAGGCGTCCGTCGACGCGCACATCACGGATCTCCGGGGCCGGATCGACGCCTCCCAGCGCGACGCGGGCGTCCTCACGTCGCAGCTCTCGGAGGTCGCCGAGGAACTCCGCGCCGCACAGGCGGCCGTCGACGCGGCGCAGGGGACCGTGGACGACCTCGAGAGCCGGCTCGCGTCCCAGCGGGCCGCGCTTGCGCGCCTCACCACGCGCCTGGCCGCGCAGACGCTCCAGCTCGAGAGACTTCGTGCTCACTACGCGCGGGCTGTCGCGGTCCTCGAGCAGCGGGTACGCGAGATCTACATCGAAGGCTCGCCTGACACGGTCTCGTTCCTCGTCTCCGCGACAAGCTTCTCGGATCTCATCGACAACTACGACTTCCTCAGGCGGATCGGCGTCCAGGACGAGCACATCGCCCGAGACGTGCGCGCCGCGAAGGCCAGAGCTGCGGCCGGGCGTCGTGCCACGCTCGAGACGAGGCGGCTCACGGCTGCGACGATCGAGGCGATTTCGGCCAAGACCGAAGAAGCCCGCGCCGTGCGCGACAAGCTCGCCGCGAGCCGGGATTCGCTCGCGTCGGCCGAGCAGCTGAAGTCGAGCGCCCTCGCCGACGTGCGGGAGACGCGCGCCGGCTATCTCGCCGAGGTGAATGCGCTGCAGGCGCAGAGCGCTGCGCTGGGTGCGGCTATCAGGAACGCGCAGAGCGGTTCAGACGCAGGCGGATCCGAGCCACACTCCGGCCTCATCTGGCCGGTCAGCGGGCCGATCACGAGCGGCTTCGGGATGCGCTGGGGGCGAATCCACGAAGGGATCGACATCGCGGTGCCGTCGGGCACCCCGGTTCACGCGGCCGCGTCCGGGACGGTCATCTACGCAGCGTGGATGACCGGGTACGGGAACCTCGTCGTGCTCGATCACGGGAGCGGGCTCGCGACCGCCTACGCGCACAATTCGTCGCTCCTCGTCTCCGTCGGGCAGCATGTCTCCCAGGGCCAGACGATCTCGCTCTCCGGCTCGACGGGCCATTCGACTGGACCCCACGTCCACTTCGAGGTGCGGGTGAACGGCGTCGCCGTCGACCCGCTCCGCTACCTCTAGTTGCGTCCCGGTCTCGTCGTCACGCCGCCGCCGTCGCGGCTCGCGGAAGCTCGCGTGCGTTCACGACATGGAGGTCCGGAAGCGCACGCCAGCGCTCGTCGAGCCCGAGTCCGTAGCCGGCGAAGAGCTCGTCCGGCACGGTGAAACCGACGTAGCGCAGAGGAATCTCCTCCGCGAGCCGACGGTAGGGCCGGTCGAGGAGCGTGGTGGCGTTCAGGCTCGCGGGCCCACGCAGGCCGAGCGTCTTCCAGAGGAAGTGGAGCGTGAGTCCCGTGTCGACGACGTCCTCGACGACGAGCACGTGGCGGCCCTCGATCGGAACGTCAACGTCCTTCAGGAGCCGAACGCATCCTGCGCTCGCGCCGGTGTACGGGGCGAGCTCGATGACGTCGAGCGTATGCGGGATCCCGATGCGGCGGGTCAGGTCGGCGAGGAACACGACACTGGACTTGAGCGGGGCGATGAGGAGCGGATCGAGCTCCCGGTAGTCGGTGGCGATCTCCGCCCCCAGCTCGGCGACCCGTGCCGCGATCTCGTCGCGCGTGAGGTAGACGGCGCCGACCTCGCCGTGCTCGGAGTCGAGTGTCGCCGTGAGCACGGGCTACGACGCGAGGCGCAGTCGGTAGCGCTGCGCGAGGCGCTCGATGTCGCGCCGGTAGAAGAGCTTGACCCTCACGTGCGGGTAGAGCCGTCGGAGCTCGCGTAGCTTTCGGTTCTTCCGTGTCACGAGCGACTGCTTCATCACCGTCACCTCGATGAAGAGATCCTGCTCAGGGAGGTAGAAGTCGGGGGTGAACGCGCTCACGACCCTGCCCTCGTCGTCGCGCTCGAGCACGAACGAGTGCGGCTCGTAGTCCCAGCGCACCCCGTAGTAGTCGAGGATCTTGGCGCATTCGAGCTCGACGCGATTCGCGAACCGCGGGGCGGCCGAGCCACAATATGCCTGGAAAACGGGACTTTCGACCCGCACTTGAGCCAGGGTAGCAACCGCCTCGGACGGCTTCGACCCGCCCGCTCTGCCCGCGCTTGCCGGCATCTTGCCCAGGTCCGACACCTCCTAGACTGTGGCCATGTCATCCGCCGGCGAGGTCTTCCGGATCGCCCAGATCTCGGATCTCCACTGCGGTGAGGCGTACTTCGAGGCCAGCTTGCTGGAACGGGCGATCGGAGAGATCAACGAGCTTCGGCCCGACGTCGTCATCTGCTCCGGAGACCTCACGACCTTCGGCTTCAGGCACGAGTACCTCGCCGCGCGGGAGTACCTCGACCGGATCCATTGCGACTCGCTCGTCGTCGTCCCCGGCAACCACGACTCGCGGAACGTCGGCTACGTTCACTTCGAGGAGCTCTTCGGAGAGCGTAACTCCGTCCTCCGGAAGGGCGACGTCTCCATCGTTGCCGTCGACTCGAGCGAGCCCGATCTCGACCACGGCCAGATCGGCCGTGGGCGCTACCGCTGGATCGAGGAGCAGTTCCAGCAGGCGGATGCCAGGCTCAAGCTCTTCGTCCTCCACCACCATCTCCTGCCCGTGCCCGGAACCGGCCGCGAGCGGAACATCGTCTACGACGCCGGGGACGCCATCGAATGCCTACAGCGCGCCGGCGTCCGCCTCGTGCTGTCGGGGCACAAGCACGTCCCGTACGTCTGGCGGCTCGAGGACCTCTTCGTCGTCAACGCGGGCACCGTGTCGTCCCTTCGTCTCCGCGGCAAGACGAGGCCCTGTTACAACGTGATCGAGATCGCGAATGGCCAGGTCGACGTCTGGCGCCGCCACCCGTTCCACGGCCAGGTCAAGCTCGTGCGATTCTCGCTCGACACCCTCGAGTACGCGAAGTTCACCGGCGCGATCGAGGACGAGGTCACAAGCCGGGCGTGAGAGCTATCGCCATCGTCGACGGCGAGCACTATCCGCCCGTCGTCCGCGACGCGATTGCAGGGCTCCCGTACGACGTGGTCGCGGCTGTCCTCGTCGGCGGCACGGAGAAGCTCCGCGGCGAACCGGACTACGGCGTCCCGCTCGCCGCGAGCGTCGAGAAGGCGATCGCGGGGTACAGCCCCGACATCGTGATCGATCTCTCCGACGAGCCGATCCTCGGCCCTGTCGAGCGTTTCTCCCTCGCGAGCAGGGTCCTCGTCCACGGGCTTCCCTACGTCGGCGCGGACTTTCGCTTCGACCCGCCTCCGCGCGAGACCTTCGAACTCCCCTCGGTCGCGATCGTCGGCACCGGGAAGCGCGTCGGGAAGACGGCGATCACGGGCCGGCTCGCGCGGCTCGTATCCGCGGAGAGGCGTATCGTCGTGGTCGCAATGGGACGAGGCGGGCCGGCAGAGCCCGAGGTCGTTTCGGTGCGACCCACGGTCGAGTCGCTCGTCGCTCTCTCGCGCGCGGGACGACATGCGGCGTCCGACCACCTCGAGACCGCCGCCGCGGTCGGAGTCGAGACCGTCGGCTGCCGCCGCTGCGGTGGCGGTCTCGCTGGAGGCGTCGTCACCTCGAATCTCGAGGACGGCGCCGAGACCGCCAGGCAGCTCGGCCCGGACCTCGTCGTCTTCGACGGCAGCGGCGCGGCGATTCCGCCGGTCGCTGCCGATCGGACGGTCGTGGTCGTCGGAGGGCATCAGAATCCGGCGATCGCCGCCGGGTACCTGAATGAGTACCGGCTCCGCCTCGCGGATCTCGTCGTCGTCACGATGGCGGAGGAGGGCTCGGGCTGGCATGACGTCGTGGCGGCGATCGAGCCGCTCGTCGGGGAGGGAGTCGATGTCGTCGGAGTGGTTCTCCGCCCCCGCCCGCTTTCCGAGATCCGCAGGCAGCGGGTCGCGTACTTCTGCACGGCGCCCGCGGCGGTGCATCCGGTCCTTGCAGCACATCTCCACGACGTCGAGGGAGCAGAGGTCGTCCATGTGTCCGGGAATCTCGCCGACCGCACCGAGCTCGCCGCGGAGCTGCCTGCAGTCGACGCAGACGTCTTCCTGGTCGAGCTGAAGGCCGCAGCAATCGACGCGGTGGCCGAGCACGCACTGGCTCGAAACGCGAGCGTCGTCCTCGCCGCGAACGATCCCATCCCTTGTCCGGGTCAACCGGACCTTGACGAGATGCTGCTGGACATGGCACGAATACGACCGTGAGGGAGCGCAGGCACACCTTTCCCCTGCCGCTGGGGGACGAAGTTCCGTTCTCGAAGGGGCTGATGGCACGGGCGCTGGCCGTCACGGGGCTCGACACCGAGCGCTCGTATCTCATCGCGCGTCGCGCCGATCGGGACCTCGCTGAGCGAGGCGTGATCTCCCTCGACATGGATCGCCTGAGCGAGCTCGCCGCCGAGGTGATCGGCGAAGACGAGGCCGAGAGGACGGTTCGCAGGCTCCGCCGGCTCGAGGCACTCGAGCGTCTCGACGAGCCGCTGCTGCTCTTGATCGGCGGCGCCACCGGCACCGGGAAGTCGACGATCGCGACGGAGGCGGCGCACAGGCTCGGCATCACACGCGTCACCTCGACGGACTTCATCCGCCAGACGATGCGCGCGTTCTTCTCCGAGGAGTTCATGCCCTCGGTCCACTACTCGAGCTTCGAAGCGCGGCTCGCGTTGACCAGGGCCGAGGAGGAGGAGTCGGGCGACGCAGCGATCCTCGGGTTCCTCGACCAGACGCGGCACGTCGTCGTCGGCGTCCAGGCGGCGCTCGAGCGAGCGGGGACAGAGCGCTGGTCGACGGTGCTCGAAGGAGTTCACCTCGTCCCTGGGATGGTCAGCGTCGACGTGCCGGGTGCGTTCGTCGTCCAGTGCGTCGTCGCGATCGAGGACGAGAACCTCCACCGCAGCCACTTCTGGGTGCGCGACTACTCGACGGAGGGCCTGCGCCCGCTCGACAAGTACCTCGACTCACTGCCGCAGATCCGGCAGATCCAGGACTACCTCGTCGAGCGCGCGAGGCGCTACGACGTGCCCGTGATCGTGAACGACTCGCTCGACCGCGCGATCGGCGACATCATGGATCTCGTCCTCCGGCGCGCGGATCAGCTGGTCGGCGCTGCCTGAGCGCGAGCCGTCTCTAGACTTGCGGCATGGTCGCCCGCGAGGACGTCATCCAGGCTCTCCACGAGGTCGAGGACCCCGAGCTCGGGATGGACATCGTCGAGCTCGGGCTCATGTACGACGTCGAGGTCGACGGCAGCAACGTGCGCATCCTCTACAGCCTGACCTCCATGGGGTGCCCCGCGGGGGCGATGATCGCGGACGGCATCGTCGACGCCGCTCGAGGCGTGCCGGGGGTCGAGGAGGTCGAGGCGGAGCTCACGTTCGACCCGCCCTGGACGCCCGACCGGATGTCTGAGGACGCCAAGTTCATCCTCGGCTTCGGCTGAGGGTTACGCCACCGGAGCAGGAGGGGTCGAGGGCAGGGCGGTGGCTACGAGACCCGGTCAGCTTCCGGACGGCGTCCCCGCCGAGGTCGAGACGCTCACGGAAACCGTCGTGCGCTGAGTACAGCTCGTCGATCGCGAGAACGGGACTGCGGTCGCGATCTCCTCTTGCGCGACTCAGAGCGACGCGCAGCGTGCAGACGAGGCGCTGAATGCTGTGTCGCCCGAGGAGGTCGGGGACGTGGGACATCGGTGAGGCTCTTCGAGGTCGCGCTCGACGAATCGTGCGAGCAGCAGCAGTGCTCACGAACGGTCAGCGCCTTCTCCACGAGTGCTCGAGTCCGGTCACGACCTTCGGCGTGCGACCCGAGCGCCGAGCGTTGGCCGGTGGCTACTCGCGATCTCGGTGGAGCTCGAGATCCAAGCCAGTGAAGCTGTACACCGCGACGTACGCGACAACGAGGAATGCCACCAGGGCCACGAGCGCCTCGGCAGTCCGCGTCGGGACAGCGGAGAGCTGGTCGCGGACGACCTCGCCGACGTGGATCGGGTGCAAGAGCGCATCCCAACTGTTGAAGCGAATGAAGCGCCCGACGTAGACGCCGAGGCTGGCCAGGCAAAGGGCGCACACGACGCCCGCCCACGCGACCGTGCCGCCCAGTGCGCGACGAAGGATCATCTGGACGAGATACAACGACGCAAAGCCGAGGAGGAGCCCGGTCCAGGCGAAGGCGGACAGCATGAGCGCGTCGTACCAGAGCGGTGCCGGGCCTTCTCCGAGGTGGATGAAGTCCGTAAGCAGATACGGAGCGTTCGGAAAGAAGAGGAGCCAGGGGACGAGTAGCACGCCTACCGAGAGGTCGACTCGTCTACGCGCGCGTGAGTAGGCGGCGATCGCGAACAGGAGTGGCACCCAGGCCAGCATCAGGTTCCAGATGAGGAAGCGGTAGTACGCATCGCCCGTCTCGTGAGTCCTGAATTCAACCGTGGCAACAGACATCGCGGACGCTGCGAGCAATGCGACGATCGCGAGCAGGCTCCGTCTCGGCATCGTCCGGACTCTACGGAACGGTTTCCTGGACACCTGGCCGAGGCGTGGGGAGGAGGAGTCGACCCAGGTCGGGCGAACTTCCTGAGCGGACCGGGTCGGTTCCTCCGCGGCAAACTTCCTTTCCCCTGCCGGGGAGGATGGGTCGAATGTTCCAAACGGCCCGGTCCGATCCCCACAGGTCCGAGCGCACCCTCACGAGGAAAGCAGCGGACCAAGAGCCGCTCGCGGACACCGTTTCCGTACGCGAGGGCGACGACACCGGAGGTCCGAGGCGTCAAGACTCGGTGGCATCGCCTGGCGCCTCTCGGGAACCACGCCACCCGTGGATGCCGCACCTATTCCGGTATCCGCAGGACGACCTTGCCGAACTGGCGGCCGTTCTCGAGCCTTTCGTGGGCGCGAGCAGCGTCGGCGAGCGGGAAGACGCTGTCGACGTGGACTCGCGCGCGCCCGCTGCGGACGAGGTCGTAGGCGCCCTCGAAGTCCGACGGCAGCCCCATCGTCGATCCGTAGACGACGAGCTGCTTCCACCAGATCCGGTAGAGGCGCGCGGGAGGGCTGTGGCCGCTCGTGGCGCCGCAGACGACGATGCGTCCCTCCTGCGCCGCGGCCGCCAGGGATCGCTCCCAGGTCGCCTCGCCCACGGTCTCGACGACGACGTCCGCGCCGGCGCCCGAGGTCGCCTCCCGCACCGCTTCGACGACGTCTCCCTCTGCGTGGTCGACCGCGACGTCGGCTCCGAGCTCTCGGGCTCGCTCGAGCTTGTCCGCGCTCGATGACGTGACGATCGTCCGGGCACCGAGCGCGCGACAGATCTCGAACGCGGCGAGTGCCACTCCTCCTCCGATGCCCCAGATCAGCACCCACTCGCCCTCTCGAACGGCGGCTTTCGTCACGAGCATGCGGTACGCG
The DNA here is from genome assembly GCA_963708265.1 of uncultured Actinomycetes bacterium. GTDB lineage: Bacteria > Actinomycetota > Thermoleophilia > Gaiellales > Gaiellaceae > GMQP-bins7. Next base: position 560,853 of record CAVPSC010000004.1, read on the forward strand.
GTCTCGAAGACGAGCGGGAACGCGGCGCCCTCCTCGAACGAGACGGAGTCGTCCAGTGGATAGAGCTGTCCTGCGGGGAGAGCCTTCAGCTCGCAGTACGTCCCGTCCGTGTGCTCGCCGATGACGGTGATGCGGCCGTCGTGCGGGATCCCTGGGTTGACGACGACCCGGTCTCCGGGCGAGAAACCCTCGACCCCTTCGCCGAGGGCTGTGACGACCCCTGCACCGTCGGCCCCGAGGATGCGCGGCTTGGGAACCGAGGGAAGGCCCTTGCGAATCCAGATGTCGAGGTGGTTGACGCCCGCTGCGCGCAGGCTCACGACGACCTCGCCCGGCCCGGCCTCCGGATCGGAGACATCCTCGTAGGAGAGGACGCTCGGTGGGCCGTCCTCGTGAATCCGGATCGCCTTCACGGTGCAGAATCCTCGCATGACCGCTGCCGAGCTGAGTCGCCTTGCGTCAGAGGTGGGGCTCGACGCGGTCGGGGCCTCGCCAGCGGGGCCGTACGTCGAGACGGAGCGCCAGATTCGCGACCGCCGTGCTCGCGGCCTCTTCGGCCGAATGGGCTTCACGATGGCACGCCCGGAGGTGTCGTGCCATCCGGAGCGACTGCTTCCGGGTGCGAGGTCGGTGGTCTCGGCCGCCCGCTGCTACTTCGCGCCCAGACCGGCCCCGAAGCCCGGCGACGGGCAACTCGCTCGGTACACCTGGCGAGACGAATACGCGGAGCTCCGCGACGCTCTCGACCGGCTCGGGCGTCGTCTCGGGGGCTCGTATCGCGTGCTCGTCGACTCGAACGATCACGTCGATCGCGAGGCCGCCGTGCGCGCAGGCATCGCCTTCTACGGCAAGAACACGATGGCGATCACTGCCGAGAACGGGTCCTGGGTCGTTCTCGGCACTCTCGTCACCGACGTCGAGATCGAGTCCACGCCGCGTCTCGAGCTCGACTGCGGCTCGTGCACGTCGTGCATCGACGCGTGTCCTACGGACGCGCTCGACGAGCCCGGAGTGCTCGACGCGACGAGGTGTCTCTCCTACTCCACCCAGGCGCCGGACCCGATTCCCGAGCCGCATCGCTCGGAGCTCGGGAGCAGCGTCTACGGATGCGACATCTGTCAGGACGTGTGCCCCTGGAACGGGGCGGTCGAGAGGAGGCGGGCACGCACACAGCCCCCTTCGGATGCCACCCCGGTCATCGCGCTCCGCGACTGGCTCGAACGGAGCGGAGAGGAGCTCGTCGCCGAGTTCGAGCGGCTGTACGTGCCCCGCAAGGACCCCCGCTGGCTGCGACGGAACGCGCTCGTCGCAGCCGGGAACGTTGGCGGCGACGACCTGGCTCCCGTCGTCGCGCGTTACGCGGACAGTGACGACGAGATGCTGCGCGACACCGCGCGGTGGGCCCTCTCCCGCATCGAGGAGCGTGGTGCGTCGTGACCGTCGAGGACGACCGCGGCCTCCTCGCGATCGCAGTCCACGAGCTCAGGAGCCCGGTCGCGGCGCTCGCCGCGATCTCGACGGCCCTCACGCGCGCGCCTTCCGAGAGCACCGCTCGACGCGAGCTCGCGCGCCTGGCGATCGCGGCGTGTCATGGAATCGCGAGGACATTCCAGGACGCGAGTGTCGCCAGCGTTCGGCTCGAGCGCGTCGATCTCGGACGCATCGTCGCCGAGGCGGTTGCGGCCGCCCGGCTCGAGGGCGCAACTGCACGCGCCGAGATCGATTCCGAACTTCCGCAGGTGGACGCGGACCCGGAGAGGCTTCGCCAGGCCCTCGACAATCTCCTCAGGAACGCGATGACGCACGCGGCCGGGTCTCCGATCCTCGTTCGTGCGCGGATGGCCGGAGGACAGGCGCTCGTCTCGGTCTCCGATCGCGGGGAGGGAATCGCCCCGTCGGACCAGGCGAGGATCTTCGAGCGAGGAACGCGACTCGAGCCGTCTCGACCAGGATCCGGTCTCGGGCTCGCCGTCACGCGGACGATCGCGATCGCACACGGCGGCACGCTGACCCTCGAGTCCACGCCGGGCGAGGGCGCGACCTTCAGCATCCAGCTGCCGGTCGTCCACTAACCGGCGGGCGTCGCCGTCACCCCGTACTCACGAAGCAGCTTCCCGCCATCCGTGTATTCGGAGACGGCGAAGGACGCGCGCAGAGAGTCGACGTCCACCTGGCTCGTCGTCGCGATCCGCACCGGGAGCGCGCCCACGACCTCGTAGATCTCGGCGTAGCCCTGCTGCTGGACCGCCACGTAGCGAGCGCCTTCGGCCGGCTGCACCCAGACGAATCCCAGCGGGTCGCCAGCTCCGGTCGAGCAACCGAGATCGAGCCGAGGATCGCCGAGGCGGCCGGCATCGAGCTGTCCGACGGCGACGCCGCACCAGCGGCGGTCGTCCTCATGTGGGCCGCTGCCGAAGTCACATCCGAGCACCTGACGTCCGGAGGAATTCAGGAGCGTGACGCTCTCGCCGTCCGCCCCGGTGCGTTCGACCACGACGCCTACCGGAGGAGTGCCCCAGTCGTTCGTCAGACATGAGCCGGCGAGTGAACGGATGTCGACGGCGGCGACTCTCTCCGTTCGAACCGTTGTGAGGATCGCAGGGCCGTCGATTCCGGCGAGCTGTGTCGAGGGCGCACGGGCGGGCGTTCCGTCGAGCAGGCGACCGGGCGCAGAGTGGTCGTCACCGCCCCCGCAGGCCGCGGCGGGAAGGACGTACCCGCACGCGAGAAGGACGGCGAGGAGGCGCCGGGCGGAGGATCGGCGCCTCCTCGCGTTCTCGTCAACTGCTCCAGCCAGTACGGCGGACACTGCTGTAGCCGGGGTCGCCGCGGTACGTGCGCGTCCAGATGTTCGTGCCGTACGCTTCGCCCTTCGCCTCGACGATCTGATCCGTCCCGTCTGCGTTCTTCGCATAGATCATCCCGATGTGGCCGCTGCTCGCAAAGGCGTCCATCTTGATCGCGGCTGACTTGGACACGGTCACGTTGGGCGCGCCTGCGCCGCTCTTGAACGCCGCTGCGGTGTACGGGCCGTGAACCGTCCACAGCTTGTTCCACTGATAGAAGCCGGCGTCGCTCTGGTTCTGGGACTCGCGCCACACCTTGAACGTGAACCCGGAGCAATCGCCACCTTCTCCGCCCGTGTTGGGATCGCTCGGCGGGTCGCCCGGCGCGTCGTCGACGTCGTTGTCGTTCCAGCACCCGCCGCCCCACTGGTACCCCTCGTACCGCGCCCGCAGGGCGATCGTGATCGACCCGTCACGGGTGATGAACGGTGTCGGGTCTCCGGCGCTCGTTGTGCAGTTCAGCGCGACGAAGCGAGTGTGGTAGGCGCTCGCCGACTCGGCGCCGAAGAGAACGAAAGCGAGAGCGAAGGGGACGAGGAACAGCGAGACGCGGTGCGGCATTCAGCTCACCTCCAGGTGGAAGCGGTCGACGAAGAGATCACGGGTCGTCGAGCCGAGGCGATAGAGCCACTTGCCCACGAGCCGGAACTTCGAGAGCGGAGCGGTCTCCGCCCAGTCCGCGGAGTCGAGAGAGAACTCTCGGGCGATACCACGCTGATCGAGCACCAGGGCGACGAACTCGCTCTTCGTCGCCGTGTAGACGCGGAAGACGAGCACGAGTCGGCTCCCCGCGGGCTCGGCGAGCTGCACTTCGCCGAGAGGTGTGTCACTCGTGACACGCCAGGCCCGATGCACTCCCTGAACGCCTACGATCGCCGCGCGGATCTCGTTGCCGGTCCTCAAGACGACGACGTCGTCGCCGCCCGGGATAGGTCGGCCGGACCGCCCGCGGCGACGTTGGGATTCGGGGGCAACTGCCGTGTCGCCGTCCATAACAGGCATCCACGCTCCCGACGGTTGCTCGAGCGCTACCGGGCCGGACGGCCCCATCCGAATCTGCGAGGCCATCCGCTCTCCGATCCGAGCGGAGATGCTCGTCTTGCCATCACTCGAGAAGCGCCTCAACAGAGGAGAGCGACCGGGTTCGGCGGTCGACTCGAGGACGTACATCGAGTCCCCGTCCGGCGACACCGCCAGGTCGGCGAGCGTGCCGTTCACGGCGACGGGAACGCCCTCCGGATCTCCGGCACCCTGCTTCCAGCGGAGCACCCGTCGATGCGCCTCGTCGAGGACGTCCACGGTGCCGTCCCTCGTCACGTCGAAGGAGGAGCCTCCGAGCGGCGTGAGACTTTGGCCTCGCTCGAGCCCCGCGTCGCCCGAACCGTCTCCCCAGGACGCCTTCGCGACGCGATCGTCGGGAGCGACGATCGCTCCGAAAGCATGCGTCCCGAGGTGGACGGCGACGCTCCGCCCGAGCGGGAGGCTTCGCTGCGGAGCGGCTTCCCCGCCGACGGGCTCGGTCACGGTCGCCCCGGACTGGACGCTTCGAAGCGTGGCGTAGTACGAGATGCCATCCGGTGAGCGGGCGATGTCGTCGGGAACGTGCGCGACGTAGCGACCGTCGCTCGAGCTCGGGTCGAGTGCGAGCGGGATCTCCTCGAAGCCGCCGCTCTCACCCCGCCTGACGAAGACGCTTCCGGTCGCGTCGCACGCACCGATGTCGGCGTCCTCCTCCGGCCCTCCGCAGTAGACGTCGTAGCGAAGGTCGATGGGTTCGCCCGGAACGGTGAGCGACACCGGGACGTGCGTCGCTTCGATGAACGGATCGCCGGCGGCCGGAGCCGCGACGACCGCGTGAGGGTTCGCGACACCGGATACGCCCGCGACGAGCGCGCCCGCCAGCGCGCCACACGACAATCCGAAAACTGTCAGCACGGAACCGGTCCACCGTCTGCTCATGGGACTCCCCCGTTGGCGAATAAGACAACGGCGAAGCTAGCAGGAAGGCTGGATCGAAGCCCGCCACGATCGAATGTCGGCGCGGTCTCGGCGCGCTTTCGCGATACCTAGCGCCGACTCGGCACGAGACCGAGCTCGCGCTGGAGCTTCTTCGCCCGTCGGGCGACGGCGTCGCGCAGCTTCTGCGGCTCGAGGACGATCGTCTCGCCGCGATCGGCGAGCACCTCGCACAGGAGCCACTCCTCGGTCTTGTACGGCATGTGTGCCTCGGACGACCCGTCGGTCAGGAGCTGCGCACCACGCTCCAGCTTCCAGCGCGCGATGACGGAGGAATGGAGAAGGTGCGCGACGCGCGGATTGTGGAGGTACGAAGGATCGAAACCCGCACGCGGCTCGAACTGCTCGCCGGTGAGACGCGCCGAGCGCATGCGGTCGAGGCGGAACGTTCGGGCGGCGTCGACTCCGAGATCCCACGTGTGCACGCGCCAGACCGGCAACTCGCGCTCGATCGTGTACGGCTCCACGCGCCGGAGCGCGGGCTTCTCGTCCCCCTCCTTCAGGTACTCGAGCTCCACGATCCGGCGCTTCTCGACGCCGTCGCTCAGCACCCGTATGAGGGCTTCCTCGTCGGTCGCGTCGTGCGGCTCGGACATCCCGCTCAGCTCGAACCGGCCGAAGGTCTCCTCGAGCTTCCTGCGCACGCGTGCAAGCGGCGTGTGCGCGTCGGCCGCGATCGCAGGGCCGACGTACTCGATGGCGAGCCGGATCGCCCGCGCTTCCAGAGGCGTCAGCTTCGGCGGCCGCCGGAAGACGTCTCCGTACAACTCCTTGTCCACACGCACGACATCTCCGTCGTGCTCGGCATAGACCGCGTAGCAACCCCCGCCGAAGTTGACCAGGTTGAGGAGCGAGAGCTGTTCCTGGAGCTCCTCGAGCGGGATCGAGAAGCGCGCTGCGAGCTCGGCGGCGTCGATGACCGCCGTCCGGTCCTCGCCGCACGCGGCCAGGAGATAGGCGAGCAACGCCTGGAGGACGCCGAAGCGTTCGGGCTCGACCGGGCCGACGGGGCGCTCCGGAAGGGGCTGGCGTGGATCCGCGCGCTTCGGCCGTGCCGGGGCGGGCGCGGACCCGTCGTGCGCGTCGACGAGTCGGGAGAGTCCGTCGGCGACCGCCTCCCGCAGCTCATCCGGCTCCAGCGGGACGGCGCGCCCGTTCTGACGCAGCACCCAGCCCGCGAGCAAGTCCACCTGTGCATATCCGGTCTCGAACACGCCGTCGTCGACCGTTCCGGCATCGGAGAGCGTTCGCTCTATCCACCAGGCCGTGTCATCCGACACCGCGATGCGCGCCGTTCCGACGGTATCTCCGATCTGCCACGGCCGGGGGACGCGATGCTCCTCGACGTCGAAGTCGACCGGGACACGGAAGTCGCGCTCGCGTCTCGTCGCGAAACGGATGTCGCCGCGGATGCGCGATACGCGGAAGGTCCGGACCGTCTTGCGGTGGAGATCGTGCCCGACGACGTACCAGTTGCCGTCGTCGAGCCGGAGCGCGTAGGGGTTCACGATGCGCTCGCCCATGCGTGCGCGCCGCGGGCTCCAGTAGCCGAAGCGCACGGTTCGCTGCTTCGAGATCGCGGACTCGAGCTTGGACAGTCGGCCGGCGAGCTCGGGAGAGTAGTCGGGAGCACTGACCCGCACTCGCTCTGCGGTCTCCGTCGGCGGGTCTCCGAAACCGGTCCGGCCGAGAGCGAGGTTCTGGAGCGCGAGGCGGAACGGCTCCGCGTACGCGAACTTGCCCTCCAGGTAGTAGAGCGCGGTCTGCAGCGCCGCCAGCTCGTCGTCGTCCAACTCGAGCCGGTCGAGGAAGTAGTGCTCCGAGCGGAGCGTGTACAGCTCCTCTCCCGTGAACTCGTCACGCTGGGACTGCAGCGGGACGCCCAGCGCGGTGAGCTCCGCGCGGTCCGAGTAGAACCGGCGGGCGAAAGCCTCGTCCGACATCTCGCTGTACCCCTCGACGTTCGACTTCACGTCGCGCGCGGTGAGCGGCCGGCGCTCGGCCATGAGGAACGCGACGAGCGAGAGCTGCCGAATCAGCTTGTCGGCGTCATGGGACATGCGAACGCGAGCTTATCCGCCCGCCCGCCTCATGACGGTGCCTGCGGGGAGCCCGAGGTCGTCAGCCCGACGCGAAGCCCGGCTCCCTTGGCGGGAGGGCGGTGGCGCCGAGTGCGTCAGGCGGCAGCGACGGCGTGCTGGAGATGCTGATGCGACGGGCAGTAGTCGCGGCCAGGAAGAGGCGTTCGCTGACATGCCTTGCCCTTGCGGGTCGTCGCATGGCAGCGCGCTGCGTCCCCGTCGAGCAGGCCCGCGTCGATCTGCTGCTGGATGAACGTGGTCGCGGCTCCGATGCCTTCGCGCACCGACCAGGCCACCTGCGCCTGCGCTGTGATCGGGAAGTAGCGACGGATGTCGCCGAAGAGCGCACGATCGGGCTGCGCGAAGTAGTGAGGGTCGGCCGCGATGCGCTCCATCGTCTCCTCGCACTCGGAGAGGACGGCGCGTCGGTACCCGAGCTGTGTCGTCCTGTCCGCGTACGGGTCGATGAGATCCTTGATCGAGCGGTAAATCACTCGCGAGTATTGATACATACACGAGCGCAACTGCGCGGCTTGATCTTCCATCGGGCCTCTCGAAGTCTCCTCGATCCCGTGATTCGATCCACGAAAGCGGACCGACAGCCTCTGCAAGGCGAGAGTGTAGCGCCTTTTCGGAGTTGTTACAAAGTCAGCTGTTCCGTCGTCACCGAGGACAACGGGTGTCGTCAGGGCACGATGTTGCGAACGGACGCCGAACGAGTGAACGCCCGGGCACCCTGAAGCGCGCTCGTCGCCTCGGCCTGCGCCGTGTAGACGCCGCTGAAGACGATCCAGTACCCGGGGTGGAGGCTGGCGTACGCGGACGAATCGAGGACTCCTACATTCGGAAGGCCCGCCTTCCGCGCTCGGCGCGCCTGTGCGAGGGCCGGCTTCCGCCCTCGTGTCTGCGGCAGGGAGACGAGAGCGATCGTCCAGCCGCTGCGCGTGGACGGCCAGGCGCCGACCCCGCTCGAGCCAACCTCGCCCGGTGCGGCAACCGTGTCCGTCGTCGGCACGCTCGCGAAGCCTCCCGTCGCCGTGAGGACGTTCGCGGTGCCGCCGTTTCCCCCACCTGCCGCGGCGACGGCCGCTGCCGCGCCTGCCGCGGCCACGACGAAGGCGAAGAGCGCCCTCCTCACCCAGCCTCGCCCGGCCGCGGAAGATCTCCCGACGGGTCCAGGGCCGGGAAGACGTAGCCCGCACTCGACGCAGTACTCCTGTCCGGAGGCCGTGGGTTCGCCACAGCGAGGACAGACCGCCACTCACCCGCCTCCAGCCTGGCCAGCGTGGATCTCGAGTCCGGGCGTCTCCCGGCCGCAGCTTGCGCAATAGCGGGCACCGAGGAGGAGCGGCGCCCCGCAGACGCACACCGTTCCTCCCTCTCTGCGGAGGTGCACGGTTCCGTCGAGGAGCGCATCGATCTCCTGCACCCGAGCCTCGATCGCGACGAGCTCCGCGCACCGTTCGACGAAGAGCCCGGCGTTGAAGCGGTCTCGCTTGTACATCTCGAGGGCGAGGCCCCCGAGGTCGCGCAGCCGCTCCTCGCGGACGAGGAGGAGCGCCTTTCGCTCTCGCCGGAGCTCCCGGGTGGGCGGGACGATGTATTCGGGCGACCCGGCGTCGCCGTTGTCGGAGTGTTTCCGTCGCGCCATGCTCAGAGCTGGAGGACGACGAGCCGCTCCTCGGTCATCTCGCGGACGGCGTACGCGGGGCCTTCGCGCGTATTGCCCGAGTCCTTCACGCCGCCGTACGGCATCTGGTCCGCGCGGAACGTCGGCGCCTCGTTCACCGTCACGCCGCCGAACTCGAGCTCGCGGGCGGCGCGCAATGCCACGCTCAGATCCTTCGTGAAGACCCCGGCCTGGAGACCGAAGCGGGTGCCGTTCGCGAGCGCGATCGCCTCGTCGAACCCGTCGAACGGCGTGACCGTGCAGACCGGGCCGAATACCTCGTCGCAGGAGACCTTGGCGTCGGCGGGAGCGCCCACGATGACGGTGGGAGCGATGAGTTCGCCCTCGAGCCTCCCGCCGGTCAGGATCTCGGCTCCTGCTGTCCTCGCCTCGTCGATCCAGGCGATGATGCGATCGCGCTCGGACGGTGCGATGACGGGCCCGACGTCGGTGTCTTCGTCCGCCGGATCGCCGACGACGAGTGCCTCGACCAATGGAACGAACTGCTCGACGAACGCGTCGTACGCCGAGCGCTCGACGTAGATCCGCTGCACGGAGATGCAGCTCTGCCCTGCGAACGAGAAGGCGGTCCCCGCGAGCCGCGCCGCCGCGTCCGCGAGGTCCGCGTCGGCGGCGACGATCACGGGCGTCGAGTTTCCGAGCTCGAGGTTGACGCGCTTCCGCGCTGCGCGCTCGCGCAGACCCCAGCCGACGGGCCCGGAGCCGGTGAACGTGATCAGGCGCACGCGCTCGTCCTCGACCAGGACGTCTCCGATGTCTCGCGCCGGCCCACAAACGACATTCAGCCAGCCCGGGGGCGCACCCGCCTCGGTCTCGAGCTCGGCCAGGAAGAGTGCCGACAGCGGCGTCTTCTCGGCTGGCTTGAGCACGACCGCGCAGCCGGCTGCGAGCGCGGGGGCGATCTTGTGCGCGACGAGGTTCAGCGGGAAGTTGAAAGGCGAGATCGCGGCGACGATTCCGATCGGCACGCGGAGCGTGAGCGCGATCTTTCCCACTCCGGCGGGCGACGCGTCCATCGGCACGGCGTCGCCGGCGAGCTTGCGGGCCTCGACCGCGGCCATGGTGAATGTCGAGACCGCGCGTGAAGCTTCGACGCGAGCAGCCTTCATGGGCTTGCCGGCCTCGGCGGAGATCGTCCGAGCGGCGTCGTCGGCGCGTTCGGCGAGAAGAGCCGCGACGCGGTCGAGGATGGCGGCACGCTCGTGCGCGGGCAGCGGGCTCGCCATCGCCTTCTCAGCTGCGTCGAGTGCGCAGCGCGTCTCGTTCGCGCCCGCACGTGGCACGCGTCCGACCGCGTCGCCGGAGTATGGAGAGCGCACGTCGATCCAGTCGTCGGTCGCGATCCACTCTCCGCCGACGAGCAGGCGCTTCTCCGTCACGGTCACGGCCATGAGCGCAGTTTCGCAAACTACCGCGTATGGATCGCATCGAGACGCGCTACGCGAGCAGCGGTGACGTCAACATCGCGTACCAGATCGTCGGCGATGGGCCGCTCGATCTCGTCTTCGTCTCCGGCTGGGTCTCGAATCTCGACCTCATGTGGGCGGAGCCGTCGTACGCTCGCTTTCTCCGTCGGCTCGCATCGTTCTCCCGCTTGATCCTCTTCGACAAGCGGGGGACGGGTCTCTCCGACCGCGTCCCGGACGCGGACTTGCCGACACTCGAGGCGCGGATGGACGACGTCCGCGCCGTCCTCGACGCCGCCGGTGCGGAGCGCGCTGCGCTTCTCGGTCATTCCGAGGGCGGCCCGATGTGTCTGCTCTTCGCGGCGACATATCCGGAGCGCACGATCGCACTCGCGCTGGTCGGGACATATGCTCGTCGCCTCAGAGCAGCGGACTATCCGTTCGGCGCCGCAGCCGAGGCGTACGAGGCGTTCCTCCGGGAGATCGCCGACGGGTGGGGCGGTCCGGTAGGGCTCGAGGTACGCGCGCCGAGCCTGGTGGACGACGAGCGTTTCCGGACGTGGTGGGCCGACTACCTGCGCATGAGCGCCAGCCCGGGAGCCGCCCTGGCCCTGACACGCATGAACGGGGAGATCGACGTCCGGGCGGTGCTCGAGGCGGTCGCCGTACCCACTCTCGTCGTGCATCGCACCGGGGACCGGTCCCTTCCCGTCGAGGGCGCGCGCTATCTCGCGGAGCGGATCCGTGGAGCGAGGCTCGTCGAGCTTCCGGGCGAGGACCACCTTCCTTTCGTCGGAGACGCGGACGAGATCCTGGAGGAGATCGAGGAGTTCCTCACGGGCATCCGCCCGCTGCGGGAGCCCGATCGCGTTCTCGCGACCGTGCTCTTCACGGACATCGTCGGGTCGACGACGAGGGCAGCAGAGCTCGGTGACCGACGCTGGCGCGATCTTCTCGAAGCGCACCACTCGCTCGTGCGACGCCAGCTCGAGCGCTGGCGCGGGCGGGAGGTGGACACGGCAGGAGACGGGTTCCTCGCGACGTTCGACGGTCCGGCTCGGGCGATTCGGTGCGCTGTCGCCATCCGAGGCGCGATGGCCCCCTTGGATCTCGAGATTCGCGCCGGGCTGCACTGCGGCGAGGTCGAGCTCGTCGGCGATGACGTGGCCGGGATCGCGGTTCACACGGGCGCCCGCGTTGCGGCGCTCGCACGCGCGAACGAAGTGCTCGTTTCGAGCACCGTGCGAGACCTCGTCGCCGGATCCGACATCGGTTTCGAGGAGCGTGGAGAGCACGAGCTGAAGGGAGTCCCGGGCACATGGCGGTTGTACGCTGTCCTCGATGGCTGACGCCTACATCGTCGATGCCGTCCGCTCGCCGATCGGCAAGAGAGGCGGCTCGCTGTCGGAGATCCGCTCCGAGGAGCTTGCCGCCCAGGTCCTGAACGGTCTCGTCGGTCGGGTGGAGCTCGATCCCGGCGGCGTGGAGGACGTCCAGATGGGGTGCGTCACCCAGGTCGGCGAGCAGGCGCTGAACGTCGGCCGCCAGGCCGTTCTCGTCGCAGGTTGGCCCGAGACCGTCTGCGCATCGACGGTGGACCGCCAGTGCGGCTCGTCGTTGCAGGCTGCGTTCAACGGCGCATCCGCCATCCAGGCAGGGCACCTGGATGTCGTCGTGGCCGCCGGCGTCGAGCACATGACCCGCGTCCCCATGGGCTCGAACCTCGGCGACGCGGGCTGGGGCGCCGTGAACGAGAAGATCGGCGAGCGCTGGCCCATCGTCCCACAGGGGATTTCCGCTGAGGTGATCGCCGAGGAGTGGAATCTGACGCGCGGCGTGCTCGATGCCTACTCGCTCGAGTCCCACCGGCGGGCGGTCGCCGCGATCGACGAGGGAAGGTTCGAGCGGGAAATCGTGCCGATCGAGGTCGGGGCTGGCGGCGCGCTCGTTCTCTTCGCCGTCGACGAGACGCCGCGGCGCGACACGTCGCTCGAGAAGCTGGCGTCGCTCCAGCCCGCGTTCACGCCGAACGGCGTGATCACCGCCGGGAACTCGAGCTCGATCGTCGACGGTGCCGCGGCGATGCTCCTCGCGAACGAGGCTGCCGTGGAGGCGAACGGCTTCGAGCCTCGGGCGCGATTCGTCTCGTTCGGGTTGTCAGGCGTCGACCCGTACCGCATGCTGCACGGGAACCCGGAGGCGTGCGGGCGTGCGCTCGCGAAGGCAGGTCTCTCGTGGGACGACGTGTCCGTGATCGAGGTCAACGAGGCCTTCGCGTCCGTCGTCCTGCAGTTCCTCGCGGACACCGGGCTCCACGAGCGCTGGGAGGCGGGCGACGTGAACCCCAACGGCGGCGGGATCTCGCTCGGCCACCCGCTCGGCGCGACCGGTGCCCGGATCACGGCGACGCTCCTCGCCGAGCTCGAGCGTCGGAACGCACGCTTTGGGATCGCGACGATGTGCATCGGCCAGGGCCAGGCGATCGCGGGCATCGTCGAGCGCCTCTGATCTTTCATCAGCGGTACTGATCGGAAATCCTGTTCGTTGGACTGGTGCTGATCTATGCGGCGCGCAATCATCTGGACATGTTCGGACTGTTCCTCCTCGTGTTCCTGCTCGTCCTCGGTCCGCTCGCAGTGGTCGCAGGCGTCGACTCGCGCGTCGACGACGTCGGCCGTCGGCGGACTTCCGGGCGCTAGTCGGACCTTCTCGCGGGCGGTGACGCGCCGCTAGGATCGCGCGCGTCGTGGCTGCGTCGGAGATCGAGATCGTCGGGGTCGTCGGGCTCGGCGCCATGGGCGCCGGGATCGCACAGATCGCGATCGAGGCGGGCTACGAGACCGTCGGCCGCGAGGTGACCGACGACCTGGGGGAGGGCGCGCGCGGTCGAATCGCACACTTCCTGCAGCGCAAGGTCGACAAGGGCCAGGTCGAGGACGCCGACCGCGATGCAGCGCTTGGCCGGCTCACGCTCACGACTCGGCTCGACGATCTGGCGCGCTGCGATCTCGTCGTCGAGGCGATCGTCGAGGACCTCGACGCGAAGGTCGCTCTCTTCCGCGATCTCGAGGCGATCGTGCGGCCCGACGCCGTCCTCGCCACGAACACGTCTGCGCTCTCGGTGACGGAGATAGCCGCTGCGGTCGCGAGGCCCGAGCGGGTCGTCGGGATGCACTTCTTCAATCCGGCGCCCCTCATGCCGCTCGTTGAGGTCGTACGCGCCGAACTCTCCTCCGACGAAGCCGTCGAGGCTGCGTTCGCCGTCGGCGAGCGCCTCGGGAAGCGGCCGATCCGCTGCCACGACACGCCGGGCTTCGTGGTCAATCGCGTCCTCATCCCCCTCCTGAACGACTGCATTCGCATGCTCGACGAGTCCCGGGTCTCGCCCCAGGACCTCGACACGGCCATGACCGCTGGCGCGGGATGGCCGATGGGCCCGTGCTCGCTCCTCGACCTGGTCGGGATCGACGTGCACGTCCACGCGTCCGAAGCGCTGTACGAGAAGCTCCGGGAGCCGCGCATGGCGCCGCCCCCGCGGATCGTCGCGATGCGGAACGCAGGCCTCTACGGCCGCAAGAGCGGGCGCGGGTTCTACACGTACGACGACTAGGAGATCGCCGTCGCGTCGGGGTCGTCGACGCGCCTGAACGGGATTCCGAGCGTGCGCGCGGCGAACGGAACCGACGTTCCCTGGACGAGCACGGAGAAGAGGACGACGACCACGACGATCCCGTACAGGCGCTCGGCGCCGTCGACCGCCGCGATGATCGCGAGCGTACCGAGGAGGATCGGGACCGCGCCCTTCAATCCTCCCCAGACGATGAAGACGCGCTCGCGGCGGAGCAGATCCGCTGGAGCGAGGAGCGGGAAGACGGCGAGAGGGCGCGCGACGAGCGCGAGCACGAGTGCGAGCACGAGCCCATCGCTCCAGACGCCGAGATCGCCGAGGTCGGCGACACCGACCGAGAGCCCGAGAGCAACGAACGCGCCGATCTCCGCAAGGCCCGTGAGCGACGAGAGGAAGTCCTCGACCTCCTCCTTCCGCGGCGCCGACGCGTCGCCCAGGAGGACCCCTGCGAGGAATACCGCCAGAAAGCCGGATCCCCCGAGAACCGCGGCGACGCCGTAGACGATTCCCGCACCGGCGAGCACGCGGATCGGCTGGAGAGCGGGTGACGTGAGCCGCACGCTTCGCATGACGGGTAGCAGCAGCAATGCGCCGGCGACCCCGATCGCGAGCCCGATTCCCATCTCCTGCACGAACTCCCTGACGACGATCCAGAAGCTGCCGTGGCTCTCTCCCGCCAGCTCGATCATCCCGATCATGAGCGCGATCCCGACGGGGTCGTTCATCCCCGCCTCGCCTTCGAGGATCGTCCCGGCGCGCCCCCGGATCTCACGCGCGCCGAAGAGCGAGAACGTAACGGCCGGGTCCGTAGGCGCGATGGCCGCGCCGACGAGGCCGGCCTCGATCCAGTCGAAGCCGAGGACGTAGCGCGCGGCGAGCGCGACCAGGCCGGCGGTGACGAACGTTCCCAGGATCCCCAAGGCGAGGATCGGACCGACCGCGCTGCGGAAGCGCCCACGACCCATATGGAGCCCGCCGTCGAACAGGATCACGACGAGCGCGATCACGACGATCCGCTCGACGTCCACGATCGAGAGCGCGTCACGCACCGCAGGCACGAGCTCGGCGACGAGCGCAGACCCGACAAGGAAGAGTCCGGCGTAAGGGATCGAGAGTCGATCGCTGAGCCGCATGCCGAAGAGCGCGACGAAGATCGTCGCGGAAACCGCGAGCACGATCACGCCGAAGTCGGTGACGTCGCTCATCGCGGGCTGAATCTACGGTGCGACGCCGATGGCGGGGCGCGTGAAGGGGCGTCGGGCAGTGGGCTGGTTCGGCTGGCCCACCGCCGAGCGTCCGGTGGTGGGCTAGCTTGAAATCAAGCCGCCGCAGCCTTGCGCTTCTTGTACGGCCCGCGCTTCATCGGGACGGCACGCTCAGGCACCCGCTTTGGAGCGAGTTCCCAACGAACGATCAGACCGAATCTCGAAGAGCGGTCGCCGCGGCTTGTAGACGATCACTGACGTCGGCTAGTTCTCGCGCAGCTAGGTCAATGCGCTCTTGCTGCGTCTGCGCGCGCTTTTGCTGGCTGTCAACGAGGTCTTGCTGGCTGTCAGCGCGCGCTTGCTGGCGATCAGCCCGCTCGGTCATCGCTTTGAGATCCTTCGCCATCGCATCGACCGTGCGAGTCAGCTCAGCCAACTGCGCAGCGACACTCGCGATGTCCTCTCGAGTCGTCACGTTTGCCGGATTCTATTTCGAGAACGATGCGGCGAAGCCACTCAAACTGACCCACTACCGAGCGTCCGCGCTTACAGTCTTCTTACAGGCTTCTCACCCAGGACCCACGGCGGATCTCGATACTTCCGGGTGGAGCGATGCGGCTTCTACTCTTTCTCTGCCCGATCGTGATCTTCGCCGCCCTCGCCGGCACCGCAGGCGCTGCCGGCCCGAATGCCGCCCCGACGGCCGGGACGCTCTCGGTCGCGGACGGGAAGGGCGTGGTCATGGTCGAGCTGCGGGGGGTGACGCTCGGCGTGCTCACGAGCGGAAGCCTCCGGGTAACAGACCTCACACCGCACGATCGCTACGCACCGGCGGTCACGGGTCGGAAGCTGACGCAGCAGCGGATCAACGCGCGCACCGTCGTCTTCCGGGGACAGGGGCTGCGTTTCAAGATGATCGGCGGGAGCTACCGGTTCGTCGCGCGGGGCAACGGGATCGCGCTCTCCGGTGTCGGCTGGGGCTCGGTGACGCTCACCGGCCAGCCGAAGTTCCTCGGTGACGACGTCGGTGTCTACTCTCTGGACGGGGTCGACTGCAGCGAGGAGCCAGAGTCGTGCACGCCCCTCCCCGAAACGCCTTTGAAGCTCAAGCTCGGGACGACCGCCACCGAGGGGTCGAGCAAGTCGGCGATCGGCGGCGCACGATGACCCGGCAGAACAGCATCCTCGTCGTCGAGGACGAGACGTCGATCGCGTCGTTCGTCTCCGCCTACCTCACGAACGCCGGCTACGACGTCCGGAGCGCGGCGACTGCGCAGACGGCGCTCGTCCAGCTCGCGAGCGAGACGCCGTCGCTCGTCATCCTCGACCTGAACCTCCCGGACGGGGACGGGGTCGAGCTCTGCCGCCGGATTCGCAAGGGCTCCGACGTGCCCATCCTCATGCTCACGGCGCGGGACGAGGACGTCGACAAGATCATCGGGCTCGAAGTCGGAGCCGACGATTACATGACGAAGCCGTTCAACCCGCGCGAGCTCGTCGCGCGGGTGAAGAGTGTCCTCCGGCGTGCTTCCCCCGAGCGGCGGAAGGGCGAGACGTCGGAGCTCCGCCACGGCGACCTCTCGATCGACTCCGGGAAGCGCGAGGTATACGTCGGCGACGAGGAGATCAGGCTCGCGCCGAAGGAGTTCGAGCTGCTCTGGGAGCTCCTCGACCACCGCGGCATCGTCCTGACACGCGACCAGCTCCTCGAGCGCGTCTGGGGTTACACCTTCGCCGGTGACACACGTACGGTCGACGTCCACGTACGCCAGATCAGACGGAAGCTCGGCGACGCGTCGCCGATCGTGACGGTGTGGGGGGTCGGCTACAAGGTCGCTTCCGAGCGCACGCCGGCACCGGCGGCGTAGGCGGTTACCCTGATCCCGAGATGCTCGGGACGCTCCGCTTCCGACTCACGGCTCTCTTCGTCGGAGTCGTTCTCGTGTTCGCGCTCGTCTCCGGAGCGCTCGCGATCCGGCTCTTCCGCGACCTGACTCACTCGCAGTCGGTCCACGAGCTCAAGCGCGAGGCGTCGGGGCTCGCGGCGCTGTACGCCGCCTCCGCGCTGCGCTCGAACAACGAAGGCGCTCGGGCTCCGGAGTTCGCGGCCGCGAAGCTCGAGCTGGCGACGGGCGATCAACTGTTCTACGTGGGGGCGTCTCTCTTTCCCGGCCAGCGGTTCGGGCTCCAGCGAATCCGACGGGACGAGCTGGGCAACGTCGTCCTCGACCGCAATCGCGTGGTCACGTTCACATTCACGCCGCCGGGCGCGTCTCGGCAGGTCATCGCCGCTGCGCAGCCGGTACAGCTCGCGCGGGGGACCGAGCCCTTCGGCTGGCTGATCGTTGCGAAGCCGGTTGCAGAGCTTCGCCAGCAATGGGTGACCTTGCTCGAGCGGCTGACGCTCGCCCTCGCCGCGGGAATCGCGCTCGCGGCCGTCCTCTTCTGGTGGCTCTCACGGCGGCTGACGGAGCCCGTGCAGGCGCTGACGCGTGCGACCCACGATGTCGCGGCCGGCCGCTACGACGTCGAGATCCCGCCGGCTCGGGGCAACGACGAGATCGCGCTCCTGTCGGAGCGTTTCCGGGTCATGGTCGACCAACTCTCGGAGGCGGAGCGTCTGAAGCGCTCGTTCCTCATGTCCGTCTCGCACGAGCTGCGCACTCCTCTCACAGCGATACGCGGCCACACCGAGGCGATCCGGGAGGGGATCGTGACCGACCCGGACCAGATCCGCGGCTCGCTCGACGTGATAGCGGCGGAGACAGACCGCCTCGGACGGCTCGTCGGCGACGTGCTCGACCTGGCGAAGCTCCAGGCCCACCGGTTCACGGTGCGGCGCGAGGAGGTGGACATGATCCGCCTCCTCGACCACGCCTACGGGGCCTTCACCGAGGAGGCGCGACGGCGCGAGATCGACTACACGCTCGACACCCTCGGACAGACGCCGGTGATCGTCTCGGACGGCGACCGCGTGCTGCAGGTCATCTCGAACCTGCTGTCCAATGCCTTTCGCTGGACTCCCGACGGCGGCACGGTCGAGCTCCAGCTCGAGGCGCGGAACGGGCAGGTGAGCGTGGACGTCGTCGACTCGGGACCGGGAGTACCACCGGAGCGGCGAGATGCGATCTTCCAGCCGTTCGTCTCGCAGGACATGAACGGCACCGGTCTTGGGCTGCCGATTGCGAGCGAGCTCGCGATGGCGTTGGGAGGACGCGTCGAGCTCGCGCCCGTGTCACCGACCGGGAGTCGGTTCCGACTCGTGCTGCCGGTGGCGAACGCTGTCTAGCGAGCCGGGGTTGGTCGTCACGCGGCCGCGTGGGCGACCGGGACGTCCTCGTCGCGAACCACGTCGGTGACGGCGACGTCCTCGTCGCGTCCGGTCAGCTCGGCCAGGTCCTCGACGATTGCGGCGATCGACGACTGATCCTCTTCGAGGCTCGCGAGACGGGCGTCGACGCTCCGCCAGCCCGAGCTGACGAGGTCGACCAGAAGCGCGAGATCGTCGACGCGTGCGTGGCGCTCGGCGAGCAGGTCGCCCTCGAGCCGCTCGAGCCTCCTGATCGCCTGGTTGAGCAGCCCGCGGATCTCGGCGATGTGGCGGGCGACGGGAAGAACCTCCGCGCGGAGGCCGTCTCGGACTGCGGCCTCGACCTCGACCGGGATCGACGCCTCGAGCTCGGCTGCCACTGCGGCGAGGGACTCGATCTGCTCCTTCGAGCGCTCGAGCGCAGCCTCGAGGACTGCAGGTTCCGGACGACCGGCGGCTGCGTCGGCGATGCGTTGCTTTGCGCGTTCCAGAGCGTCGTGATCCATGGGCGACGAGGCTAGTCTCGGTGTCGGATGGAGTCTAGTCTGCTCGAATACGAGCTACCACGCGAGCTGATCGCACAACGTCCGCTCGAGCCGCGAGACGCGTCCAGGCTGCTCGTCTACCGACGAGCCGAAGGCGCGCTCGAACATCGCACGTTCTCGGAGCTGCCCGACCTGCTCCGCGGGGAGCTCGTGGTGGTGAACGACACTCGCGTCGTCCCCGCACGGCTGCAGCTTCGGCGGGAGTCGGGCGGCGCGGTCGAGGTGCTGCTCGTCGAACGTCTCGGCGAGGACGGCCTGTGGGAGGCTCTCGTCAAGCCGTCGAAACGGGTGCGGGCGGGCGAACGGGTCGGTCCGGTCGAGCTTCTGGAGGCGCTCGGCCACGGGCGCTGGCGGCTCCGACTCGAGGGTGAGCCGGACGGCGACATCCCGCTCCCGCCGTACATCTCGGAGCGACTCGACGATCCCGAGCGGTATCAGACCGTCTACGCGGACGGGGTGGGCTCCGCGGCAGCGCCGACGGCGGGCCTGCACTTCACCCCGGAGCTCGTCGCGCGCACCGATCCGGTGCGGGTCACGTTGCACGTCGGCCTCGACACCTTCCGGCCGGTGAGCGAGGAGACGCTCGAGGCGCACGAGCTGCACGGCGAGCGGTACTCGGTCGAGCCGGAAGCATGGGAGCGGATCGGGGCGGCCGGGCGCGTGCTCGCTGTCGGAACGACGACGGTGCGCGTGCTCGAGAGCGTCGCGCGCGGCGGTGAGCTCAGCGGGCGCACGTCGCTCTTCATCACCCCCGGATTCGGGTTCGAGCGAGTCGACGCCCTGCTCACGAACTTCCATCTGCCGCGATCGACGCTGCTCGCGCTCGTGATGGCCTTCGTCGGCGTCGAGGAGACGCGTGAGCTCTACCGCCTGGCGGTCACCGAGAGGTATCGGTTCTTCTCGTTCGGCGACGCCATGCTCGTGCTCTGAGCGACGCTCTGCCGGTCCGACAGTGTGGGGGCGGGACTGCTACGAGGGAACGTCCCTGCCTGCCGTCGGGAGAGCGATCCGGGCGACGTGCACTTCCGGCACGATCCCGTCTCCCATGCACACACGTTTCCCCGATAGGCTGGACGCGGGAGGAGGCAAGGGGTGGCCCCACCGGTCGGAGCCGCCGGTGAGCCCTGGGACGGCGTTCGGACGCGCGGAGCTCGTTTGACCGCCTTCACCGTCACGGCCGTCGACGATGCAGCTCGCGCCGGGGTTCTGCGCACGGCACACGGCGACATCCCGACGCCGGCGTTCATGCCCGTCGGGACGAAAGCGACGGTGAAAGCGCTCCACCCGGACGAGGTCCGCGCTCTCGGCGCCCACGTCGTCCTCGGAAACACGTACCACCTCCACTTCCGGCCGGGTGAGGACGTCGTTGCAGGGCTCGGCGCGATCCACGGCTTCTCGGGCTGGGACGGCCCGGTGCTGACCGATTCCGGCGGCTTCCAGGTCTTCTCGCTGCGCGACACGATCCTCGCGCTCGACGATGCTGGAGTGACGTTCCGATCCGTGTACGACGGGTCGATCGCGAGGTTCACGCCCGAGAGCGTGGTCGAGATCCAGCGGAAGCTCGGCTCGGACATCGCGATGTGCCTCGACGTGTGCGCGCCCGCCGCCGCCGATCGCGCTGAGCTGGAGCGCGCAGTTCGGATCACGACGCGCTGGGCGGCGCGCCAGGCCGAGATCGAACCCACACCGGGCCAGCTCCGGTTCGGTATCGCGCAGGGAGGAACGGACGACGCGCTGCGGCGGCAGTCGATCGACGACATCGTCGCGCTCCCGTTCGACGGCTATGCGCTGGGCGGCCTGGCCGTCGGCGAGGAGAAAGCCGAGACGTTCGAGACCGTCGGCTGGTCGGCGCCGCTCCTCCCCGCCGACCACCCTCGCTACTTCATGGGGATCGGCGATCCGGTAGGCATCCTCGAGGTGGTCGCGCGGGGCATCGACCTCTTCGACTGCGTCCTGCCGACGAGGATGGCGCGCACCGGCTCCGCGATCACGTGGAGCGGACGCCTCAATCTCCGAAACGCGGCGTTCGCAACCGATCCCGCCCCGCTCGAGGAGGGATGCGGTTGCCCTGCGTGCGCCAGGTTCACGCGCGGCTACATCCGACACCTCGTGACCCAGAGCGAGATCCTGGGGCTCCGGCTCTTGAGCCTGCATAATCTCTGGTTCGTACTCGACCTGACCGCACGTGCGCGGGCGGCGATCGAGCGGGGCGCGTTCTCGACGTTCAGGAAGGATGCTCTCGCGCGGCTTCGCCTCGCGTCCGAGGAGGACCAGTGGGTGGCGCCTATTTCGTGATCGTGCTCGCTCTCGTCCTCGGAGTGATGTACGTGATGATGATCCGGCCCCAGCGCAGGCACCAGCAGGAACTCCGGACGCAGGTGGCGAGCGCCGACGTCGGCGACGACGTCCTCACGAACGGCGGCATCTACGGCACGATCGTCGCCGCGGAAGGCGACGACATCGAGGTCGAGATCGCCAAGGGCCTCACCGTGCACATGACGCGCCAGGGGATCACCGCCGTCCTTCCGCCGGAGGAGCAGGAACCGCACGACGAGGAGGAGGAAGACCTTCGCGAGCGGATCGCACACGAGGGCTGAGGTGAAAGCGCGCGCGCTCGGTGAATCGGCCGTTACGGCCGGCGAAGAAGGTGTTATGACCTGCGGTATCGGCGAAGCCGGCGCCGCCGGCCGCAGCTAACCTGAGCGACCTTGAGCCGGCGTTCTTCCATCATCGTCGTCGGTCTGCTCCTGGCGGCCCTCGTGGGCGTCGTCCTCGTCGCCATCCCTGGGTCGCCTCTCCACAAGAGCCCGACGCTAGGGCTCGATCTGCAGGGAGGCCTCGAGGTCACCCTGCAGGCGGTTCCGCCCAAGGGTCAGCCGTTGACGAGCGACGATCTCAGCCGGTCGGTCCAGATCATGCGGAACCGCGTCGACAAGCTCGGCGTCGCGGAGCCGGAGATCCGCAAGCAGGGCTCGAACCAGATCGTGATCCAGCTCCCCGGGATCAAGAATCCGGAGGCGGCCGCGAAGATCATCGGAACGACCGCGCAGCTCGAGCTCTTCGACCTCCAGGGGAACCTCCTCCCGCCGTCGATCGACGCGTCGCGGAACCCGGTCGCGACGAGCTCGCTCTACAACCTCCTCGCCGGTCAGCAGGCGCTCGTGAAGGGGAGCTCGTCGGATGCCTGGTACCTCTTCAACGCGAAGAAGAAGCTCGTCCGCGGGCCTGCCGACACGCGTGAGGCGCTGCTCAAGCCGAACAAGGGCGAGGTGCCGAAGGGTTTCACGGTCCTTGCGGTGCCGCCGAAGTCGGTGATCGTTACCTGCGGCCCCACCGACGTCGTCTGCCCCGGCGTTGCCACGAGCCCGCCGACCTCCACGTCGTACTACCTCTTCCGGTACGAGCCCGCTCATGGCATCCCCGAGATGACCGGCGCCGATCTGAAGCTCTCGGGCACTCAGCAGGACTTCGACCCGCAGACGGGGCAGCCGATCGTGCTCATGCAGTTCACGAACAAGGGGCAGAAGAAGTTCGAGAACATCACGCGCGATCTCGCGCAGCGCGGGAAGCTCCTCACGAACACGATCGGCGGCGGCCAGGACATCTTCCAGAACTTCGCGATCGTCCTCGACCGCGAGATCAAGTCGTGGCCGCAGATCGACTGGACGCAATACCCGAACGGGATCACCGGCGGGAACGGCGCGCAGATCACCGGGCTCGGCTCGATCGGGGAGGCGAAGAACCTCGCGATCGTCCTCCAGACCGGCGCGCTGCCAGTCAAGTTCGAGACGCTCGACCGGACGGACATCTCCGCGACACTCGGGAAGGACTCGCTGTCCGAGGCGAAGAAGGCGGCACTCGGCGGCCTCCTGCTGGTCGCGATCTTCCTCCTCGTCTTCTACCGCTTCCTCGGGCTCGTGGCGGTCGCGGGGCTCGCGATCTACGCGGCGTTCCTGTACGCGGCGATCCTCGCCTTCCATGTCACGCTGACCCTGCCGGGCTTCGCCGGCCTCGTCCTCACGTTCGGGGTCGCGGCCGACGCGAACGTGGTCATATTCGAACGCATCAAGGAAGAGGTGCGCGCCGGGCGCTCCGTGCGAGCCGCCGTCTCGCAGGGGTACTCGAAGGGCTTCCACACGATCGTCGACGCGAACGTCGTCACCGCGATCACGGCGCTCGTCCTCTTCTCCGTCGCGACCGCGAGCGTCCGTGGGTTCGCGCTCATGCTCCTCATCGGGACGGCTCTCTCGATGCTGACCGCGGTCCTTGCGACGCGCGCGATCCTGGCGCTACTCGCTGGCTTCGAGTGGTTCGACAGCCCGCGCCTGATGGGGGCGACCGGTCAGGGCGTCGCCCGCTGGCTGCGCGTCGACTTCATCGGCAAGCGGAGGATCTGGTTCGCGATCTCGGCCTGTGTGGTCGCCGTCTCGATCGGCGCCCTCGCGGTGCGGGGACTCAATCTCGGGATCGACTTCAGGGGCGGGACGCAGGTCACGTTCAGGACGCCGGAGCCCACCTCGCTCGACACGGTCCGGAACCAGGCGGCTCAGATCGGCCAGGCCGGGGCGGTGATCCAGGGCCGCGGGCAGTCCACGAACGGCAACTACACGAACTTCCAGATCCGCACCGAATCGCTCACGACCGCGCAGCAGAACACGCTCGAGAGCGACCTCGCCGACGCGGTCAACGCGACGGCGTTCGGCGCCAAGAACGTCTCCTCGAGCTTCGGCCGCCAGATCGCACGCTCGGCGCTCTGGGCGATCGTCGTCAGCCTCCTCCTGATCGTCGCCTACATCTCCGTGCGCTTCCAGTGGAAGTACTCGGTCGGCGCGCTCGTGGCTCTCGCGCACGACGTCGTCATCACGATCGGGATCTACGCGTTCACAGGGAGAGAGGTCTCGACCGCGACCGTGGCCGCCGTCTTAACGGTGCTCGGGTACTCGATCTACGACACGATCATCATCTTCGACCGCATCCGGGAGAACCTGCCGCTGATGCGCAAGGCATCGGTCCGCGTGATCGGGAACGTCTCGCTGTGGGAGGTCCTCCCGCGCTCGCTCGCGACCACCTTCATCACGCTCCTCCCGGTCGCATCGCTGTACCTGCTCGGCGGCGACACGCTCAAGGACTTCGCGTTCGCGCTCCTCGTGGGCATCGGCTCGGGCGCGTATTCGTCCATCTTCGTGGCGGCCCCGCTGTTCGCGGTGCTCAAGGAGCGGGAGCCGGAGTTCGCCCGCCGCCGCGACGACCTCGGCGCGCTCGACGGCGTGTCCTCCGTCGGCGGCGCCCTCGCGCAGGAGGCCGCCGAGGTGGCAGCAGCGACGACCGCCGACTGGGACGAAGAGGTCGTGGAGGAGCAGGCACCTGCTCCGCGCGTCTCGCCCGCAGCTCCAGCCGCAACCACTCCGACGAGTGCGAAACGAGAGCGTCGTCGCCAACGCCGCGCCTCGAGGCCGCATGGAAGAGCGCGCTAGCTCGAACGACCGCAGCCCGCTCGAGACGCTGACGCTCGCCGGTCTGGGGGCGCTCGCGCTCGTCGCGGAGCGGGCCGACGATCTGGCGGACGAGATCGCGCGGCGACTCGGCATGGAGCGCGACGAAGTTCGTCACGCCGTCGCCGATGTCGTCGACAGTTGGCGCCGTGAGGCGCGGAAGCTCGGGGAGCAGACCGGAGACGCAGCCGCGCGGATCTCGTCCGACCTCGGCGTCGCGTCGCGCGAAGCGCTCGCTGACCTCGAGCTCCGGATCGCGCAGGTCGAGCACCGCTTGAAGCTGCTCGAGCGTCGCTCGTAGGCGATACGCCGAGCGTCGCAGCCCGCCTCCCTACAATCCGCGGCGTGTCGAGCAGGCAGGTGAAGCCGCCCCGGAGCCTCGGACGTCTCTCCGAGATCGCACAGGTCGCCGCACGCCACGGGTTCGGCTACTTCCTGCGCCGGAATCGTTTGGGAGACCTGCTCTCGAGAACCGACGGGCAGGCGGGCGACGCGGCGATCTCCGACCGCGGACGCCGTCTGCGGGAGATGCTCGACGAGCTCGGGCCGACGTTCGTCAAGTTCGGGCAGCTCCTCTCGACCCGCCCCGACGTCGTGCCGCCGGACATCGTTGCCGAGCTGCGCGGCCTCCAGGACCACGTCACACCGTTCCCGTTCGCGCAGGTTCGGGAAGTGATCGAGGAGGAGCTGGACCTCACGGTCGAGCAGGCGTTTCTCGAGTTCGACGAGGTGCCGCTCGCGTCGGCGTCCATCGGCCAGGTGCATCGCGGCCTGCTCCCGAACGGCGAAGAGGTGGCCGTCAAGGTGCAGCGGCCTGCCGCGCCCGGCCAGATCGAGGCCGACCTCGGGCTCCTCTACCAGGCTGCGAAGCTCCTGCGCGAGCGCGTGCGCGCGCTCGAGTTCATCGACCCCGAGGAGCTCGTGGACGAGTTCGCGCGCTCGATACGGCTCGAGCTCGACTACCTCCACGAGGCGAGGAACGCGGACGCGTTCCGTCGGCACTTCGAGCACGAGCCGGGCGTGGTCGTGCCGCGCGTGATCCGGCTCTACTCCACCGGACGCGTGCTCACACTCGAGTTCCTGCGCGGGAGGAAAGTCTCCGAGATCGACTTCCAGGCGCTACGCCCGGACGAGCGGCGAAGCATCGCCTACCGAATGGCGGACACGTGGATGACGATGGTCTTCCGCCACGGCTTCTTCCATGCCGACCCGCACCCGGCGAACATCTTCGTCCTCGACGGCGGCGAGCTCGGCCTCGTCGACTTCGGCCAGGCCGGGAAGCTGACCGACGAGGACATGGCGCGGCTCACGTACCTCTTCGTCGACGCCGCGACCGAGAACATCGACGCCATCCCGCGACGGCTGCGCGAGCTCGGTGTGCGGTACGCGCCCGACCGGGAGCAGGAGTTCCGCACGGAGCTCAGGGTGCTCTTCGACCGCTACTACGGCACGCGCCTCTCGGACATCGACCCGCTGCAGGTCATCCGCGAGGGCTTCCAGCTCATCTACTCGATGAACCTGCGCCTCCCGTCGCGCTTCGTGATGCTCGACAAGGCGATCGCGACGCTCGCGTCGGTCGGGCAAGAGGTGTATCCGGACTTCAACGTCTTCGAGGTGGCGAAGCCGTACGCGCGCGGCCTCCTCGCCGACCGCTTCAAGCCGCGGGTCGTCGCGCAGCGCGCGCGAGCGGAGGCACTCGGCCTCGCGTCGGTCGCGAGGGAGATGCCATATCAGGTGAGTGACGTGCTCGAGCGGCTCCGCGACGGCACGTTCACCGTGCAGATCCAGAATCCGGGAATCGACGAGCTCGATGAGAACATCCACCAGGCGACGAACCGGATCGCGGTGTCGCTCATCATCCTCGGCGGCCTCGTGGGCTCGGCGATCATCGGCGTCCTCGCGAAGGGCGGACCGCACGCCCTCGGGCTCAACCTGCTCGCCGTGATCGGCTTCGTGATCGCGGGTGCGTTCGGGCTCTGGCTCGTCTGGGGAATCATGCGCCACGGACGTCTCTGACGCGGCTCATGTCGCCGGGTCGCTCCCGGACGGCTGAGGAACGCTTGTGATCCATTCGCCGCAAAGGACATCTGGCGCTGCGCCCGATCCGCGACTAGCGTCGCCGGCATGCCGAGTGCCGTCCTCGCCGAGCCGGAACCGGAGGCCCGCGAGTATCTCGGGCGCCAGCTCCGTGACGACGGGTTCGACGTGCTCGGCGCGTCTCGCCGGAGCGAGGCACTCGACCTCGTCGAGCGCGAGCATCCGGACGTCGTGCTGGCGGAGCTCGACCTCTGTCTCCGGCTCCGGAGCGGAGAACCGGGGAGGACGTGGGACCGGAACGTCCCGGTGATCGTGCTCGCGCCGACGTCGGACCTCGTCGAACGGGTGCGTGCGCTCGATCGCGGCGCCGACGACGTGGTCGGCCGGCCGTTCGCGTACGAGGAGCTGCTCGCACGTATCCGCGCCCTCCTCCGGCGCAGCTCGTCCGCGGCGCTCGAGGTCCTCGCCGCGGGGGACATCGTCATCGACCGCCGGACCCGTCGCGTATCCATCCGCGACTCGCTCGTGACGCTGTCGGCGAAGGAGTTCGAGCTGCTCACATGGCTCGCGACCGAGCCGAATCGCGTGTTCACGAAGGAGGAGCTCCTGAGGGAGGTCTGGGGATTCCGAGCGCTCGGGCGGACGAGGACGCTCGAGTCCCACGCGTCGCGCCTGCGCCGGAAGCTGAACCTCCGAGTCGACGATCGCTACGTCGTCAACGTGTGGGGCGTCGGCTACCGGCTGCTCGAGTAGCCGAGCGGCAGACCTCAGGGCAACGCGCCCTCGAGCTCGAGCAGCTTCACCTTCCGGTCGAGGCCTCCGCCGTAGCCCACGAGATCGCCGCTCGCGCCGACGACGCGATGGCACGGCAGCACGATCGGGATGCGGTTGCGGTTCATCACCGTCCCCACCGCCCGTGCAGCGCGAGGGTGTCCGGCGCGCTCGGCCAGTGCTCCGTACGTCGTCGTCCTCCCGTACGGGACACGGGCGAGCTTGCGGAGGACGGAGACGGTGAACGCGGGGAGCCCGCGCAGGTCGAGCGTGAGATCGAAGCCGTGCCGCCGGCCGGAGAAATACTCGTCGAGCTCGCGGCGCGCGCCGTCCACGAAGCGGGGAGAGCGCAGGATGCGTGGGCCGCCGAAGCGCGCGAGACGCTCGAGCTGGTCGTCGGGTCGGGCGTCGTAGACGATCGCGGCGAGGCCGTGGTCGGAGACCGCCACGAAGAGCGGCCCGACGGGGGAGTCAACGAGGTCGTAGCCCACGTCGACGAGCCCGAGCGTGAACGCCGCGTCCCGGAGGCTGCGATCGAGGTCGGGAGAGACGGTCATCCGGACATCCTCCTCCGCAGCCGGCGAACGCCCGTCGACGCAGCCTGTCGGGCCGCGTCCTCGCTCGAGCCGAGCGCGGCTGCGATCTGGTCGTAGGAAAGGTCGTACCCGTACCGAAGCACGACGGCACGGCGCTCCTTGGGCGGAAGGCCGTTCGTGAGCGGCGCGAGCTGCTCGTATGCCGGTCGCTCGTCCTCGACGGGCGTCTCGGCGAGCTCCTGGGTGAGTCGGGCGCGGCGCAACACGTCGATGGCGACGTTGCGTGCGATGGTCAGGACCCAGGCCCGGAGATGCTCGCCGTCCTCGAGACGGCCGTACGCCTGGAGCGCGCGCAGGAACGTCTCCTGGAAAGCGTCGTCGGCGCGCGTCGAGCCGAGCTTGCGCCGGAGAACCCGCAGGACCACGGACCGATGCTCCTCGTAGAAGCGCTCGAAGGGCGGGACCGACACGGGCGTCATCATCTCCGTTCCAACGCGCGACGCCGCCGATCTGTGAGCATGCCCGGCGTGAGAGCGGCTGTCGTCGGCCATGTCGAATGGATCGAGTTCGTGGAGGTCGAGCACGTCCCGCGGCCCGGCGAAATCGTGCACGCGGAGACATCGTGGGAGCAGGCGGGGGGCGGGGGCGGAGTCGCCGCGGTCCAGCTCGCGCTGCTCGCGGACAGCGTCCTCTTCTTCACCGCGCTCGGGGCCGAGGAGATCGGCCGCCGCGCCAAGAAGGAGCTCGAAGAGCGAGGCGTCGAGGTCCACGCGTCGTTCGTCGACGGCCCGCAGCGACGAGGGATCACCTACGTGGACGAGGGCGGCGAAAGGACGATCACGACGCTCGGCCCGCGCCATGCGCCGCGAGGCCATGACGACTCGCTTCCCTGGCACGAGCTCGCGCGCTGCGATGCCGTCTACTTCTGCGCCGGCGACGCGGACGCGCTCGTCAACGCTCGCCTGGCACGAGTCCTGGTCGCGACCGCGCGCATGCTCGGGACACTGAAGCGCGGGGCGGTGGAGCTCGACGCGATCGTCGGCAGCGCGAAGGACGAGGCGGAGGTCTACCGTCCGGGCGACCTCGACCCCGAACCGCGGCTCGCCGTTGCAACCTCCGGGTCGCTCGGCGGCTGGGCCCAGCCGGGCGGCCCGTTCACGGCCGCGCCCCTTCCCGCGACGAGGTACGACTCGTACGGGGCGGGCGACTGCTTCGCAGCGGGTCTCGCGTTCGCGCTCGGATCCGGACTCGACACGCCCGCGGCGCTCGAGTTCGCGTCGCGCTGCGGGGCCGGCGCGATGGCCGGGCCGGGCGTGCACGCCGAGCGAATCGAGCTGGACGAGAGCTAACCCGAGCCCTCCGTCTCCCACACGGAGACGTGCTGCGCGCTCACGCTCGTGAACGGCTCGCGCTTCCAGCCGCTCCAGCGCTCGCGGAGCGTCATCCCGGCGAGCCGCGCCATCAGGTCGAGCTCCGCCGGCCACACGTAGCGGTACGGCGCGGAGAAGACGTCCAGCTTTCCGCCGTCCATCCGGTAGTGGTGGGACCACGCGATCTGCGCCTCCGTGAGGTCCGTGAACTCCTCGAATGCGACATAGGTCGGTGTGAGCGCGAACGCGCGAGCAGCCTGATCGGGCGGGAGTCGGCGCAGGTCCGGGACGACGACCTCGAGAACGAAGCAGCCGCCGGGCTCGAGGTGGTCGGCGACGTTCCCGAAGCACGCGACCTGCTCGGCCTGCGTCGTGAGGTTCATGATCGTGTTGCGAACGAGGTAGGCGAGGGAGAACGTCCCGTCGACCTTGGTCGTCGCGAAGTCGCCGATCGTCACGCCGACCCGGTCGGAGCCGGACTTTCCGCGCAGCCTCGCGACCATCGCCTCGGAGATGTCGATTCCGTGCACCGGTATCCCGCGAGCGGCGAGCGGAAGCGCGACCCGGCCGGTGCCGACCCCGAGCTCGAGCGCCGCTCCGTCGCCGGCAAGCTCGGCGAGGAAGTCCACGGCAGGGTCCAGGACCTCGGGGTCGAACAAGTCGGCAGTGGTCTCGTCGTACCGTTCCGCGATCCGCTCGTCGAATCGATTCTCCGGCACACGAGCACTGTACGCCGCTCGCCGAGCGGGCCGGACCCCCGACGCCGGGGAGCGCAGGGGTTGTCAAGTGGATGAAAGTGGAGTAAGGTGGGGCATCGTGGGAGGGGAGACCACCTTGAACCCATGTTCTACGGCGAGCACGAGCACACGATCGACGACAAGAAACGGCTCATCCTGCCGAGCAAGTTCCGCGCGCCGCTTGCGGGCGGCGTGGTGTTGGCACGGGGGATCGAGCCGAACGTCGACGTCTATCCCCTCGACGGCTGGCGGACGAACGTCGCCCGCATCGCCGACCTCGACGCGTTCTCGTCGGAGGCTCGCAAGATGAAGCGGCACGTCTTCGCCGGGGTGCTCGTCACCGAGCTCGACGGCCAGGGCCGGGTCCTGCTCCCGCAGCAGCTCGTCGACCACGCCGGGCTCGGGCGCGACGTGGTCGTCGCAGGCGTGCACGACCACATCGAGATCTGGGATCGAACGCAGTGGCAGGAGGAACGAAGCGCGATCGAAGGGAGCGTGAGCGATGTTGCCGAACGTATCGCGGACAAGCGCGGCTGATCACGTCCCCGTTCTCGCGGAGGAGGTGCGCGGGCTCCTCTCCGTGCAGCCGGGGGAGACCGTGGTCGACGCCACCTTCGGGGCGGGCGGTCACTCGAGGCTTCTCGCCTCCGACCTCGGCAGCCGGGGCAAGCTCGTCGCGATCGACCGCGATCCGACGGTCCGCCCGTACTTCGACCGGGTCAAGGCAGGCGTGCGCGGTGTCCAGACGCGGTTCCTCCGCGGGGACTACGCCGTCGTCCTGAGGCAGCTCGCGGACAACGAGGTGAAGGCCGACGCGATCCTGCTCGACCTCGGCCTCTCCTCGATGCAGGTCGACCGGCCCGAGCGCGGCTTCTCGTATGCGACGGACGCGCCGCTCGACATGCGGATGGACGCGTCCGAGGAGTTGAGCGCCGCCGAGGTGGTCAACGCGTGGGACGAGCGCGAGCTCGCGGACATCTTCCGCCGCTACGGCGAGGAGCGCTACGCACGGCAGATTGCGCGTGGGATCGTCCGTGCGCGCGAGAGCGCTGCGATCGCCCGCACGGGCCAGCTCGTCGACATCGTGCGCGCCTCGATCCCCGCTCCCGCGCGGTTCGGCGAGGGACATCCCGCGAAACGCGTCTTCCAGGCGCTCCGGATCGAGGTGAACCACGAACTCGACTCGCTCGCTGCAGGTCTTCCCGCCGCCTTCGACATGCTGCGACCCGGCGGCCGCCTCGCCGTTATCAGCTTCCACTCACTCGAGGACCGGATCACGAAGCAGTTCCTCCGCGAGCGCGCGCGCGGCTGCACGTGCCCGCCCGACTTTCCGGTCTGCGTCTGTGGGCACGAGCCCGAGCTCCGGCTGCTGACGACGAGGCCCGTGCGTCCGTCCGCACACGAAGTCGAGCTGAACCCGCGCGCCGCATCGGCGCGGCTGCGTGCTGGAGCGCGCGTCTGATGTCGTCGATCGCCCAGAGCGCGGGCGTCGGTCGCGTCCGCGCGAAGCGGGCGGCCAAGCCTCGACTCCTCTCGGGCGGCGTCGTCTGGATCGTGTTCTTCGGCGTGCTCCTCTCCGGCGTCGTCGCCGTCAACGTCGCCGTTCTCCGGCTGAACCTCCAGCGCGACCGCGTGAGCGGCGAGCGGACACAGCTGCAGGCGGACATCTCGCGCCTGCGCTCGCAGCTCTCCACCCAGGAGGCGAGCACGCGCGTCGAGGCGAAGGCGCAGAAGGACCTGGGCCTCGTGCCCGCCGATCCCGGCAAGACGGTCTACGTCCGCCTGCCGCGATGAGGCCGGGCGCGGCGAACCGGCGCATCGCCTTCCTCGGCGTCGTCTTCGCCCTCCTCCTCGGCGTCACGCTCGTGCGGGCCTTCTGGATCCAGGTCGTCGACGGCTCCGCGTATGCGGCGATGGCGGTGCGCCAGCATCGCGAGACCGTCGTCGTAGCGGCGGGACGCGGCACGATCTTCGACCGGAACGGTGAGCCGCTCGCGATCGGCGAGCAGATGACGACGGTGTACGCGAACCCACGTCAGATCACGAACCCGAACCAGGTCACGCTCGACGCCTCGCGGATCCTGGGAGTCGATCCAGAGAAGACGTACCAGCTCCTCACGGACAAGTCGCTCGGCTTCGTCTACGTCGACCGCAAGGGCAATCCCGAGAAGGCTGCGAAGCTCGAGAAGCTCGACCTGCCCGGCCTCGGCTTCTACCCCGAGGAGCTGCGCACCTACCCGCAGGACCGGATCGCCTCCCAGGTGCTCGGGTTCGCGGGCACGGACAACCACGGGCTTGAAGGTCTGGAGAAGTCGCTCGATCCCGTGCTCGCCGGGCATCCGGGGAGCGAGACGATCGTGAAGGATCCGCTCGGGCGGGCGCTCGATGTCGTCTCCACGAAGCCTGCGACGCCGGGCAAGAGCGTCCGGCTGACGATCGACGACCAGGTGCAGGCGAATGCCCAGCAGGTCATCGAGTCGACGGTGCAGCGTTTCGGCGCCAAGTCGGCGACTGCGATCGTCATGGATCCGTACTCCGGAGACATCCTCGCCATGGCCGTCGCGCCGGGCTTCAACGCCAACCGCTTCGCGACGACACGTCCCGACCGACTGCGCAATCGAGCGGTCACCGACATGTACGAGCCGGGCTCGACCTTCAAGCTCGTGACCATCAGCGCCGCGCTCGAGGACGGGGTCGTCACGCCGCGCTCGTCCTTCGTCCTCCCGCCCGAGCTCCACGTCGCCGACCGCGTCATCCACGACGCGGAAGCGCGGGGAACGGAGCGGATGAGCGTCCGTCAGATCATCGAGCGCTCGTCGAACATCGGCACGGTCACGATCGCCGAGAAGCTCGGGCCGAGCCGCCTCGCCGCCTGGGTGAACCGCTACGGCTTCGGCAAGCCGACCGGAATCGACTTCCCGGGCGAGTCGGGAGGGTTCGCGCTTCCGCTCGACCAGTGGTCCGGGTCGACGATCGGAACCGTTCCGATCGGGCACGGCATCGCGGTCACGCCGCTACAGATGGCGAGGGCGTACTCCGCGATCGCGAACGGCGGGATGCTCGTGCAGCCGCATCTGATCGAGAAGATCGACGGGCGCACGGTCCACCGCCGACGGGGGCATCGCGTCGTGTCGCGCGCCGTCTCAGCGCAGATGATGTCGATGCTGCGAAGCGTCGTCCTCGACGGCACCGGCACCGAGGCGGCCCTCCCCGGCTACACCGTGGCCGGGAAGACGGGAACCGCCGCGAAGATCGACCCGGACGGGCGCTACTCCACGTCGCGGTACGTCGCGTCGTTCGTGGGCATGGTTCCCGCCACGAAGCCGCGGCTCGTGATCATGGTCATGGTCGACGAGCCGCACGCCTCGATCTGGGGCGGGACGGTCGCCGCACCCGCCTTCCAGCAGATCGCGCGGTTCGACGTCCAGCACCTCGCGATCCCACCCGATGCGCCGAAGACGGCGAAGTCCAGGTACTGACCGGCCCGTCCGCGGCCTCGTGACGTTCGTCTAGCCTTCCTCGACGAGGTGGAGCTCGAGGCCCTGATCCGGGCGCTCGCCCCGGGCGAGGTGGCCGGAGTCAGGCCGGTCGACGTCGGCGACCTCGCGTACGACACGCGACGTGTGACTCCGGGGGCCGTGTTCTTCTGCGTCCCGGGTGCGAACGTCGACGGCCACGAGCTCGCCGTCGAGGCGGTCGAGCGCGGCGCCGTCGCGCTCGTGGTCGATCACCTGGTGGACGTCGTCGCTCCGCAGATCGTCGTCGACGACGTGCGCGCGTCGATGGCCGTCGCGGCCGACGTCTTCTTCGGCGAGCCCTCGGGCGCGCTCGAGATCGCGGGCGTCACCGGGACGAACGGCAAGACGACGACCGCCGTCCTTCTGCGCGCGATGCTCGCGGCCGCCGGCAAGGCACCGGGCCTCGTGGGGACGATCGAGTGGATCGTCGGCGGAGTGCCCCGTCCGGCGCCGTTCACCACCCCCGAGGCGATCGATCTCCAGCGCCTGCTGCGGGAGATGCTCGACGCGGGCGACCGGAGCGTCGCCCTCGAGGCGTCCTCGCACGGATCCGCGCTCCGGCGGCTCGACCGGATCCGCTTCGACGCTCTCGTCTTCACGAACCTGAGCCAGGACCATCTCGACCTCCACGGGACGATGGAGGACTACTTCCAGGCGAAGCGCCGACTCTTCGCAGGTGCACAGCCGCCGCCTGCCGCGATCAACATCGGATCGCCCTGGGGCCGGCGGCTCGCGGACGAGCTCGCCGACCTCCACCGTGCGCCGCTCGTGACGTACGCGCTCGGCGAGGGCGCCGAGATTCGCGCGGAGGGGCTCGTCACGGACTCGGCCGGGAGCCGCTTCCGGGCAGCCGGAATCGACATCGAGACCCCCCTCCGCGGTCTCTTCAACGTGGAGAACGCCCTGGCTGCGGTCGCGGCCGGCGTTCTCCTCGACCTCGACGAGGACACGATCGCCGAGGGGATTGCGTCCGTCGAGGGTATCCCCGGGCGCTTCGAGGTCATCGACGAGGGCCAGCCGTTCGCCGTCCTCGTCGACTACTCGCACACGCCCGACTCGCTCGAGATCGCCCTCGCCTCGGCGCGGGGGCTCGGAGACGGGCGCCTGATCGTCGTCTTCGGCGCCGGCGGCGACCGCGACCGGGGGAAGCGCGCGCACATGGGGGAGGTCGCGGCTCGCGGCTCCGACCTCGCGATCGTGACCTCCGACAACCCCCGCTCGGAGGACCCGCTCGCGATCATCGAAGACGTGCTCCAGGGCTCGGGCGTCGACGTGGAGATCGACCCCGATCGGCGGTCGGCGATCGGGCGCGCGGTAGCGGTGGCGGAAGCGGGCGACGTCGTCCTCATCGCCGGCAAGGGCCACGAGCAGGGGCAGGAGATCGCCGGCGTCGTCCATCCCTTCGACGACCGTGCGGTCGCGCGCGAGGCGCTCGAGGCGCTGGTCCGGGAGCGGAGCCGAGGGACCAGGCCGTGATTCCCGTCGCCTGGGAGGAGATCGAGGCACTCGCGCTCGGCCGGCTCGCCGGCGCGCCCGCGAGCGGCGAGATCACCGCGATCGAGGCGGACTCGCGGGAGGTCGGCCCGGGACACCTGTTCGTCGCGCTCAACACCGGTGTCGAGCACGTCGGCGACGCGGAGGCGCGAGGGGCGGCGACGCTCGTCCCCGACGATCAGGACGCCGCCCTCGCGAGGCTCGCGTCGCTCGTCCGCTCGAAGAGTTGCGCGCGGGTCGTTGCGGTGGTGGGCTCCGCAGGGAAGACGTCGACCAAGGACATTCTCGGCGCGCTCTGCTCCCCGCATGCGAGGACGATCTGGGCCGAGCGGAGCCTCAACAACGAGATCGGCGTCCCGTTGACCGTGTGCCGGCTCGAGGCGGACACCGAGATCCTCGTCACAGAGATGGGCATGCGCGGGCTCGGGCAGATCACCGCGCTCTGCGAGGTCGCGCGGCCGGAGATCGCGGTCGTCTCCCACATCGGCCCGGAGCACCTCGAGCTCCTCGGCAGCGTCGAGCGCGTGGCCGAGGCGAATGCGGAGGCCATCGACTCGCTCCCGGGCGGGGGGACAGCTGTCGTGCCAGCGCTCGCTCGTGAGCTCGACCGACACCTCCACCGGAGCGACATCGAGGTGCGCCGCGTCGACCCGGCCCACGTGACGCATGTCGACGCGAGCGGACGGTTCCGGTTCCGGCTGGACGGGGAGGAGCTCGAGCTCGCGCTCCCGTTCACGCAGCACCACCAGGCTGTGAACACGCTCGCCGCGCTGCACGCCTACACGGCGCTCGGGCTCCCGCTCGACCGCGTCTCGGAGGGCGTTCCGAGCATCCGGCTCTCGCCCTGGCGAGGGGAGGAGTACGTGCTCCCGGGAGGCGGATTCGTCGTGAACGACGCCTACAACGCGAACCCCGACTCGATGCGCGCGGCGCTCGTCCATCTCGCCGAGCGGGCGCCGGAGCGGCGTCGGGTCGCGATCCTCGGGGAGATGGCGGAGCTCGGGGAGACGTCAGCCGAGTACCACCGTGTGCTCGGCGCCCTCGCGGCGGAGCTCGGGGTGGATGTCATCGGCGTGGGCGAGGCCGCCTGGGGCTACGAGCCGGCCGTGTGGACGCCGGGTCCGGTGGAGGCGGTCGAGGCGGCGAGGTCGTACCTGCGCCCGGGCGACGCCGTCCTCGTCAAGGCGTCGCGCGCCGTCGGGCTCGAAGGCATCGCAGACGAGATCACGAACTTCGCGGTCGAATGGTCCCGGTCCTGATCGCTGGCCTGATCGCGATGGTGGCTGCCATCGTGATCGGGCCCACGTTCATCGAGGCGCTTCGTGCGCGCGGCCTCGGTCAGCAGATCCGGGCGGAGGGGCCGGCGGCGCACGTCGTCAAGCAGGGGACGCCGACGATGGGCGGTCTGCTCATCGTCGCGTCGGCGGTCATCCCGTTCCTCGTCCTCTCGAAGTACACGCCCGAGGCGATCACGGTGCTCTTCGTCATGGTCGGCTGCGCGTTCATCGGGTTCGCCGATGACTACCTCAAGCTGCGCCGCCGCCGCTCGCTCGGTCTGCCAGGCCGCTGGAAGATGATCCTGCTCGTCGCGATCACGATCGGGGCCGCCGTCCTGTACAGCCGGAGCGAGACCTTCTCGACCTCGATCTACATCCCGCTCGCCGGCTGGAACGTCGACCTCGGCATCTTCTTCTACCCCTTCCTCTTCCTCGTCATCGGCGGGACGGTGAACGGCGCGAACCTGACCGACGGCATCGACGGGCTCGCCTCCGGCACGGCCACGATCATGCTCCTGACGTTCCTCGCGATCGCGGGGATCTCGTGGCTCCGCTCCGGCCCGCCCGGAGACCGCAGCGACGTCTACCTCGACCTCGCGACTCTGGCGGCGGCCGTGATCGGCGGGACGATCGGGTTCCTCTGGTACAACGCCTTCCCCGCCGAGGTGTTCATGGGCGACACGGGCTCGTTCGCCCTCGGCGGCGCGATCGCCGGCTTCGCGATCGTGACCGGGACGGAGATCCTCCTGCTCCTCATCGGCGGGATCTTCGTGATCGAGGTGCTGTCGCTGATCATCCAGGTCGTCAGCTTCAAGCGCACGGGCCGGCGGGTGTTCCTGATCGCGCCGATCCACCACCACTTCGAGATGAAGGCGTGGTCCGAGACGAAGATCATGGTGCGCTTCTGGATCATCTGTGCGATCTTCTGCGCGTCCGGGTTCGCGCTCTTCTACCGCGACTTCCTCCACTTCATCCGACGGTGAGCTCGGAGGGCCTCGCCGGTAAGCGGGTCCTCGTCGAAGGGCTCGCCCGTTCGGGGCGGGCCGCGGCCGAGGCTCTCGTGGCCCGTGACGCCGTCGTCCTAGGCCACGACCGCGACGAGTCGCTCGACGCCGGAAGGCTCGACGCGATCGGCGTCGAAGTCCACCTGGGACGCGAGGAGGAGACGCTGTTGCAGGGGATCGATCTCGTCGTGAAGAGCCCAGGGGTGCCCGGCGAGGCGCCGCTGGTGGCGGGTGCCCATGAGCGCCGCATCCCCGTATGGAGTGAGATCGAGCTCGGCTCGCGCCTCCTCGAGAGCCCGATCCTCGGCGTCACCGGGACGAATGGCAAGACGACGACGTCCGAGCTCCTCGGCGCGATCTTCCGCGCGGCCGGTCGGCCGGTCGAGGTCGCCGGGAACGTGGGTCGCCCGTTGACGTCCGTCGTCGACGCGGCGTCGGACACGTGGATCGTCTGCGAGCTCTCGTCCTTCCAGCTCGAGGACATCGAGACCCTGCGTCCCCGGATCGCCGTGCTGCTCAACCTCGAGCCCGACCACCTCGACCGCCACGGCACGTTCGAGCGCTACGCCGAGGCGAAGCTCCGCATCTTCGAGAACCAGCGTGGAGAGGACGTCGCCGTGCTGCCGCGCGGGTTCGACCCGGTCCCGGGCGCGGGCGAGCGTCGCGAGTTCCGTTTCGACGACCAGCTTCCCGCCGAGCCGCGGATCCCCGGCCCGCACAACCGGGAGAACGCCGCGG
Source organism: uncultured Actinomycetes bacterium (assembly GCA_963708265.1). Lineage (GTDB taxonomy): Bacteria > Actinomycetota > Thermoleophilia > Gaiellales > Gaiellaceae > GMQP-bins7. Next base: position 598,554 of record CAVPSC010000004.1, read on the forward strand.
CGGCCACGGTTGCCGCGCGAGCGGCAGAGATCGAAGACGAGGCGATCGCGGATGCGCTCACGACATTCGCGGGCGTCCCGCACCGCATCGAGCTTGTCCGCGAGCTCCGCGGCGTCCGCTACGTCAACGACTCGAAGGCGACGAATGCGGCCGCTGCCCGGCGTGCGCTGGCGTCGTTCCCGGATGCGCGCCTGCACGTGATCCTCGGGGGCCTCGGGAAGGCCGAGCCCTACGACGACCTCGCCACCGACTTCAAGCTTGGCGACCGCGCCTATCTCGTCGGCCGGGCGGCGGAGGACCTGGCCGTGGCGCTGGGCCGCAACGATGTCCCGTTCGAGCGCTCCGGCGACGTCGAGCGCGCGCTCGCGGCCGCCGCCGAGCGGGCCCAGCCGGGAGACGTCGTCCTCTTGAGCCCCGCCTGCGCCAGCTTCGATCAGTTCGAGAACTTCGAGGCGCGGGGCGACACGTTCCGCCGCCTCGTCGAGGGGCTCGCATGAGATCCGCGGGGCAGCTCGACCAGAAGCTTCTCGCGCTCCTCACCCTCGGGCTCGTCGCCTTCGGCCTCGTGATGGTGTACAGCGCGACCTCCGCGTCGGCCGCGCTCGGGAACAGCGACCCGATGGCCTACCTCGAGCGGCAGGCGCTGTACGCGCTGATCGGGATCGTCGGCATGGCGATCGCGTCCCGCTTCGACTACCACCGCCTGCGCTACGTCGCGCCGGGGCTCCTGCTCACGGCACTCGCTCTCTGTGCTGCCGTGCTCGTCGTCGCCCCCGCGATCAACGGCGCGCGGCGCTGGTTCGTGGTGGGCCCGGCGAGCTTCCAGCCCTCGGAGGTCGCAAAGCTCGCGCTCTGTCTCTTCGCCGCGTCCTATCTGGCGAAGCGGAAGCCGCCGTCGTCGCTGCGCCAGCTCGTCCGCCCACTCGGCCTGCTGACCGGGGTGTTCTGCGGGCTGATCCTGCTCGAGCCGGACCTCGGGACGACGATCACCCTCTGCGGGATGATGCTCGCGATCCTCCTCGTCGCGGGCGTGCCGGCCCGGCTGCTCGCATTCGCGTCGCTCCTCGCGCTCGGGGTCGGCTTCGTCGCCGTCTGGATCGAGCCGTACCGGCGCGCGCGCGTCTTCAGCTTCCTCGATCCGTGGAAGGACGCCGAGGGCTCGGGCTTCCAGATCGTGCAGGCGATGATCGGGATCGGCTCCGGTGGTGTCTCGGGCGTCGGGCTCGGGAAGGGCATCGAGAAGGCGCTCTACCTCCCCGAGGCGCACACGGACATGATCTTCGCCGTCATCGGAGAGGAGCTCGGGCTCATCGGGTCCGTGCTCGTGATCGGGGCGTTCGCGGCGTTCGGCTTCCTCGGGTTCCGCATCGCGCTCCGCTGCCGCGACCGCTTCGGGAAGCTCCTCGCAGCCGGGCTGACTTCCCTCGTCTGCGGTCAGGCGGCGATCAACCTCGCCGCCGTGCTGGGCATCGCACCGCTGACGGGGATCCCGCTCCCATTCGTCTCGTACGGCGGATCGAGCCTGATCGTCCTCCTCGCGGGCGTCGGGATTCTCCTTAACATCGCCGTCAATGGAGAGGTCGTCGAAGCTCGCGTGCGTGATCGCGGCAGGCGGGACCGCCGGTCACGTGCGACCGGCGCTCGCGGTCGCCGAGGCGCTGCGCGAACGCGGAGTGACGGTGACGTTCGCCGGGTCGCCCGACCGCGTCGAGTCGCGTCTGGTTCCTGAGGCCGGGTTCGAGCTCGACACCTTCTCGATCTCCGGTTTCCCTCGCCGCGTCGGCATCGACCTCCTGCGCTCGGTCGCGCGCGCGATACGGGCGCCGCTCGCGTGCTCGCGGATCCTCGCGAGACGCAAGCCGGACGTCGTCCTCGGCGGCGGTGGGTACGTGGCGGGGCCGATGGTGCTCGCCGCGCGGCTCCGTGGGATCCCGGCGGCGCTGACCGAGGCGGACGCACACCTGGGGCTCGCCAACCGCCTCGCGGCTCCGGCGGCGAGGCGCGTCTTCCTCGCGTACGCCATCCCGGGTCGTGACGGAGCGAGGTACGAGGTCGTGGGCAGGCCGATCCCCGTTTCGCATCTCGGGGCCTCGCGCGCGGAGGGACGTGAGCGGTTCGGGCTTCCCGCGGACGGTCCCGTGCTGGCGGTCTTCGGGGGCCTCGCGGGGGCCCAGGCGCTGAACGAGTTCGCCGTCGACACGTGGGGACGTGCCGGGCCGGCGGTACTCCACATCTCCGGCGAGCGGGACTATGCGGCGCTGCGGCCGCGGGTCGCGCGCGACGACTACGTGCTCGTTGCGCACACCGATCGCTTCGGGGAGGCGCTCGCCGCCGCCGACCTCGCGCTCTCGCGCGCAGGCGGGACGGTGTGGGAGCTCGCCGCGGCGGGGACGCCCGCGATCCTCGTTCCGTATCCGTACGCGACGGCCGACCACCAGACGCTGAACGCGGGCCACTTCGAGCGGGGGGGCGGCGCGATCGTCGAGGACGAGTCGCGGCTGGCGGACGTCCCCGCGCTCGTGGACGAGCTCTTCGGAGAGCCGGACCGGCTCGCACGGATGAGCGAGGCGATGCGCGCGCTCGCGCGGCCCGATGCCGCAGCCGAGGTGGCCGACGAGCTCGTCGCCCTGGCCGAGGCGCGCCGGTGACCTCTCCGGCGAAGCCGCTCGCCGGCCGGCGTCTCTACTTCGTCGGGATCGGCGGTGCGGGCCTCTCGGCCTACGCGAACTTCGCTCGCGCTTGGGGCGCGGACGTGCGCGGCTGGGACGCCCGCGAGACGATCTTCTCGGATGCGCTCGACGCTGGGATCGAGGTCGACGTCGGAGGCGAGCCGTCGCCGCCGCCGGAGTTCGAGGTCGTGCTCTCGACGGCGCATCTCGGTCGCGTGCAGGGCCGACCGCGAGCGGAGCTCCTCGACGAGCTCGTCCGGCTCCGCCGCGCGATCGTCGTCGGCGGCGCGCACGGGAAGACCACGACCGCGGCGATGATCGCCCACGTCCTGCGCGAGCTCGGCCAGGATCCGGCGTGGATCGTCGGTGGTGTCGTGCCGCAGCTGGGCGGGAACGCGGGCACCGGGTCGGGCTGGCTCGTCGTCGAGGGCGACGAATCGGACCGCTCGATCGCCTTGCTCGAGCCGCAGATCGCCGTGGTGACGAACGTCGAGGTCGACCACCACGCGACGTTCGCGTCCGAGGCGGAGCTGGCCGCCTTCTTCGAGGAGTGGCTCGCGGGCATTCCGCACGTCGTCAGAGCCTGGGAGCTGGAGCCGGTCGAGCTCGCCCTCGCCGTCCCCGGTGAGCACAACCGCCGGAACGCCGCGTCCGCACTCGCCGCGCTCGAGCTCGCCGGAGTCGAGCGCGCCGCGGCGGAGCGCGCGCTTGCGACCTTCGCAGGTGTCGATCGCCGATTCCAGCTCGTGGGTGAGGTGGCGGGAGTCTCCGTCTACGACGACTACGGACACAACCCCACGGAGATCGCGGCAACCCTCGAGACGGCGCGCGCGCGCACCGCGGGCAAGCTGATCGCCGTCTATCAGCCCCACGTGTACGAGCGAACACGCCAGCTCGCGGTCGAGCTCGGGGAGTCGCTCGGGCTCGCCGATGTCGCCGTCGTCACCGACGTTATCGGCGGCCGCGACGCCCCACGGCCCGGCGTGGACGGAAAGCTCGTCCTCGACCACGTGCCCTTCGGCGTGCGGCGAGGCTGGGCGCCGACGCTCGAAGACGCAGCCCTGCTCGCTGCCGACTGGGCGCGGCCCGGCGACGTCGTGGTGACGCTCGGCGTGGGCGAGCCGTGGAGGATCGCGCGGTCCGTGGTCGAGAGGCTCGGCGCGTGAGGATCGAGCGCGACGTCCGGCTCTCCCGCTGGACGACGATCGGGACCGGAGGCGAGGCACGCGCCTTCGCGCAGCCCGAGACGCCCGCGGAGCTAGAGGAGACGCTGCGCTTCGCGGCGGGAGAGGGCATGGAGGTCGTGGTCGTAGGCCTCGGCTCGAACGTCCTCGCAGCGGACGACGGCGTGGACGCCCTCGTCCTGCGGCTCGCGGGCGAGCTCGCCGCGGCCGAGGTCGTGGACGACGTTCTCCGCGCCGGCGGAGGAGCGGCGAACGCGGTTTGCCTCCATCGTGCCCGGGCGTCCGGCCTCGGCGGCTTCGAGTTCGCCTGCGCGATCCCCGGAACCGCCGGAGGGGGCGTCCGCATGAACGCCGGGGCCTACGGCCGTGACTGGTCGAACGTCCTCGTGCGTGCGCTCGTCGTCTCGGCGGAGGGTGCGGACTGGCTCACGCCGTCGGGTCTCGAGCTCTCGTATCGGCACTCGGGGCTTCGGCCCGGTCAGGTCGTGGCGCAGGTCGAGTACCGACTCGAACCGCGGCCGCCCGACGAGATCACGGCTCTGACGACCCGGTTGATCGCGCAGAGGAAGCAGACGCAGCCGACGAACAGGCGCACGTTCGGCAGCGTCTTCAAGAACCCGAACGGCGAGCTCGGCGCGGGTGCGATCCTCGAACGCTGCGGCCTGAAGGGGCATCGGATCGGCGGCGCCGTGATCTCCCCCAAGCACGCGAACTTCATCGAGAACGCCGACGGCGCGACGAGCGCCGACTGCATCGAGCTGATGGTGGAGGCGAAGCGCCGGGCCCGCGAGGAGCTCGGCGTCGAGCTCGAGCGCGAGGTGGTGCTCGTCGGCCTCGAGCTCCCGACGTAGGAGCGTCGCACGACGCGGCGAATCGGACCCCCATGGCCGAAGGGGGACGAGTCGGGGGTCCATCGCGCCGGCGGACGCGAGCGGCAAGCGTCGTCGTCCCGTTTCCGCTGCGGCAGTCCGGCGGCCGCCTCGATGTCGCCCGACTCGTCCCCTCCGGCCGCTCGCTCCTCCTCGCACTCGGTCTCGTCGTAGGCACGCTCGCGGCGTACTGGGGCGCGCGGGTCACGCCGGTCTTCGACGTCCGGACGGTGGACGTGCGAGGGGCTCCGCCCGAGGTCGCCCGTGAGGTCGAGCGCGCGACGCGGGGGGACGTCGGCACGAGCCTGCTCGCGATCGACGACGCCGGGCTCGAAGACCGGGTTCGGGCGCTCCCCTCGATCGCGGGCGTCTCGGTCGACCGTGCGTTCCCGCACTCGCTCGTGATCGAGGTCGCCGTCGAGCGGACGGTCGCGGTTGCGCGGCGCGGCCATACGTCGTGGGTCGTCACCGCGTCCGGGAAGGTCGTCCGGGAGATCGAGACCGGGTCCGAGTCGACGCTTCCGCGGCTGTGGCTCACGCGTGACGTGCCGGTACGGCTCGGCGGGACGCTCCCCGCGACGTACACGACCGAGACGAAGGTGTTCGCCGCGCTCCGCGAGGCGCACTTCCGGCGGCGGGCGAAGGCTGTCCGGATCGACGAGACCGGGCAGATGACGATCGTCATGCGGCACGGCCCCGAGATACGCCTCGGCGAGCCGACGGACATCCGCTTGAAGCTCGCGGTGGCGACGCAGGTCTTCCGGCATCTGCAGCCCGAGACGCTCTACCTCGACGTGAGCGTTCCCGAGCGCCCGGTCGCGGGAGCAACCCTCAACTCTTGAGTCGAGGTTGAAGGTTGGTCGCCGGGGGGCCGATTGACAAGCCCAGGGAGGAGCCGTACCCTCGGGGGCGAACCGTGCCTGCACACGCACGCTCAACGAGAGCTTCAGCTTCAGGTGGGTCGAGACATGAACAATCAGCTCGGTAGCTACCTCGCAGTGATCAAGGTCGTCGGCGTCGGCGGCGGCGGCTCGAACGCCGTCAGCCGGATGGTCGAGGCCGGCGTCGCAGGCGTCGAGTTCGTTGCGGTGAACACGGACGCGCAGGCGCTCCTCATGATCGAGGCCGATGTGAAGCTGCACATCGGCTCGCGCGCCACCCGCGGGCTCGGTGCGGGCGCGGATCCGAGGGTCGGGCTCGAGGCGGCGCAGGAGAGCCGCGACGAGTTGAAGGAGGCGCTGAAGGGCGCCGATATGGTCTTCGTCACGGCCGGCGAGGGCGGCGGCACCGGAACCGGTGCCGCACCGGTCATCGCGGAGATCGGCCGCGAGCTCGGCGCGCTCACGGTCGGCGTCGTCACGCGGCCGTTCGGATTCGAGGGCCGTCTCCGCGCGGATCAGGCGGAGCAGGGAGTCCAGACCCTCCGCGAGAACGTCGACACGCTGATCGTCATCGAAAACGACCGGCTGCTGCAGGTCGTCGAGCGGTCGACTCCCGTCACCGATGCGTTCCGGATGGTCGACGACATCCTCCGCCAGGGCGTCCAGGGCATCACCGACCTCATCACCGTGCCGGGCCTCATCAACCTCGACTTCGCCGACGTCCGCACGATCATGCGGGACGCGGGGTCGGCGCTCATGGGCATCGGCGTCGCGCGCGGCGACAACCGTGCTCTCGAGGCCGCACGGGCGGCGATCTCGTCCGCGCTCCTGGAGACGTCGCTCGACGGCGCGACCGGGATCCTGCTGAACGTCACGGGCGGGTCCGACCTCGGCCTCCACGAAGTCAACGAAGCCGCGGAGGTCGTGACGAGCGCCGCGGACTCGAACGCCAACGTCATCTTCGGCGCCGTGATCGACGAGTCGATGGGCGAGGAGGTCCGCGTCACCGCGATCGCGACCGGCTTCGGCGGACGTCCGCGCCGCCGGCGCGCCGAGGCGGCAGTCGGAGCGTCCGCGTCGAGCGAGCGCCCGGTCATCCAGGCGCCGAGCGTCACCGACGTCGAGATCGACATCCCGAGCTTCCTCAGAGAGGAGTAGTCGCCGCCCGCTCGCGGTGTGCGAGCGCGGCCTGGCGAGACGGGTTCGGCACCCTTAGGGGCGGCGGATGTCCTGTAAGTCGCCCGAGGGCGAGTCGTTAGAGTCGCGGCCGTGGAAGCGACCTCGACGCGGACCCCGCTCTACGCACGCCACGTCGAGCTCGGCGCGCGGATGGTCCCCTTCGCCGGCTGGGACATGCCCGTGCAGTACGCGGGCGTGATCGCGGAGCACAAGGCGGTCCGGAGCGACTGCGGCGCGTTCGACGTCTCGCACATGGGCCAGCTGCACGTCGACGGCCCGACCGCCGGCCCGTTCCTCCAGGAGATGCTCTCGAACGACCTCGACCGGATCGGCGACGGCGAGGCCCAGTACACCCTCCTGACGAACGAGCGCGGCGGCATCGTCGACGATCTCATCGTCTATCGATTCGGCCCGGGCGAGTATCTCCTCGTCGTGAACGCCGGGAATCGCGCGGCCGCCTATGAGTGGCTCAAGGGGCGCGAGCCACGGGGCACCGAGGTACGCGACGCCTCCGACGAGTACGCGCTCGTCGCCGTCCAGGGGCCGCGCTCGATCGAGCGCCTCGGGCTGCCCGAGCGTCCGCAGTTCACGCACGAGATGGGCGAGGTGGACGGCGTCGAAGTGCTCGTCTGCCGCACCGGCTACACCGGGGAGCGCGGCGTCGAGCTCTGCTGCGCCTCGGACGACGCGGTCGCTCTCTGGGACGCCGTTCTCGCACGCGGGGCCGTCCCCTGCGGGCTCGGCGCGCGCGACACGCTGCGGCTCGAGGTCTGCTACCCGCTGCACGGGAACGACATCACTCAGGAGACGGACGCCGTTTCGGCCGGCCTCGGCTGGACGTGCGCGTTCGATACGGAGTTCACGGGGGTGGACGTCCTGCGCCGCATCCGCGAAGAGGGCCCGGCGCTGAAGCTCGTCGCCTTCGTCATGGAGGAGAAGGCGATCCCGCGGCAGGGAATGCCGATCGAAGGCGGCGGCGAGGTCACGTCGGGCACGCATTCGCCGATGCTCGACCAGGGCATCGGGATGGGCTACGTGCCGGCGGCGGGCGCGTCGCCCGGCACCGAGCTCGCGATCGACGTGCGCGGGAGGTCGCGTCGCGCGAGCGTCGTGAAGAAGCCGATCTACCGACCGAAGGAGGACTAGTGCCGTCAGCCGAGAGCTATCCCGACGGGCTCGGGTACCACCCCGAGCACGACTGGGCGCGGGTCGACGGGGACGAGGCGACGCTCGGGATCACCTGGTACGCGCAGGACTCGCTCGGCGAGCTCGTCCACTTCGAGGCGCCCGAGGTCGGTGCGAGCATCGCGAAGGACGGCTCGTACGGCGAGGTCGAGTCGGTGAAGGCCGTGTCGGACCTGATCTCTCCGCTGTCGGGCGAGGTGCTCGAGGTGAACGGGAAGGCGGTCGACGAGCCGGAGGTCGTGAACGAGGATCCGTACGGCGAGGGCTGGCTCGTCCGGATCCGCATGTCCGACGCATCCGAGCTCGACGGGCTCATGGACGTCGCGGCCTACAAGGCGCATCTCGAGACGCAGTGAGCTACCTCAGCCTCACCGATCGCGACCGAGAGGAGATGCTCGCGGCGATCGGAGTCTCGTCCGTCGACGAGCTGTTCGAGCAGGTCCCCGAGGGGGTGCGCCTCGGACGCGAGCTCGATCTCCCGCCCGCGCTCGGCGAGGCCGAGCTCGCCCGGCACGTCGAGGAGCTCGCGGCGAAGAACGTCCACTCGGGACGCGAGCTCTCGTTCCTCGGTGCCGGGATGTACGACCACTACGTCCCGTCGGTCGTCGACGTCGTCCTCTCCCGTGGGGAGTTCCTGACCGCGTACACGCCGTACCAGCCCGAGATGAGCCAGGGCGTGCTGCAGGCGATCTTCGAGTACCAGACGGTGATCTGCGAGCTGACCGGGATGGACGTCTCGAATGCGTCCGGCTACGACGGGTGCACCGTCGCGGCGGACGCGTGCTTCGTCGCGCGGCACGTCTCGGACCGGCGGAAGATCGTGCTCGCGGAGACCCTGAGCCCCCAGGTGCGCCAGGTCGTGAAGACGTATGCGCCCGGCTTCGGGCTCGAGGTGGTCGAGGTGTCGCACGAGAACGGGGTCACCGATCCTCGGCGGGTCGCGGAAGCTGCCGAGGACGCAGCGGCGGTCCTCTTCCAGCAGCCGAACTTCCTCGGCTGCCTCGAGCCGGCGCCGGAGCTCGCGGAAGCGGCGAGCGAGGCCGGTGCCCTCGCCATCGCCCACGTCGACCCGATGTCGCTCGGCGTGCTCGAGGCGCCCGGCGAATACGGCTGCTCCCTCGCGATCGGCGAGGGGCAGGCGGCCGGGAACTGGACGTCGTACGGCGGTCCGCACTACGGCTTCCTCGCGGCGAAGAGCGACTTCATCCGGCGCATGCCGGGGCGCATCGTGGGGGAGACGGTCGACCTCGACGGCCGCCGCGCGTTCGTGCTCACGCTGCAGACGCGCGAGCAGCACATCCGTCGCGAGAAGGCGACCTCGAACATCACGACGAACCAGACGCTCCTCGCGCTCGCGGGTCTCGCGACCCTCTCCTGGCTCGGGCCGGACGGGCTCCGCGAGGTGGGGGAGACGTGCCTCTCGCTCGCCGCGTATGCGCGGGAACGGATCCCACTCGAGCCGGCCTTCGACCAGCTTTCGTTCAAGGAGGTTGCGTTCCGCACCCCGTTCCCGGCGCACGAGGTCGTGCGCCGTGCGCGCGAGCGCGGCGTCAACCCGGGCTACGTTCTCGGCCGCGACTACGAGGGCATGGACGACGTCCTCCTCGTCGCGGTGACGGAGAGGAAGACGGTCGAGGACGTCGACCGGCTGGCGGAGGTCCTCGAAGAGGTCTGCTCGTGACCGCCGAGCCCGGCCGCGCGTGGCCCGACGCGCCGCTCGTCTTCGAGCGCTCTCGTCCCGGACGGCGAGCAGGTCGGCCGCCGAGGCCCGACCTCCCCGAGGTCGAGCTCCCCGGCTCGCTCCGCCGAGCGCGACCTCCGCGCCTCCCCAAGATCTCCGAGCCCGAGCTCGTGCGTCACTTCACGGCGCTCGCCGACCGCACGTTCGGCGTGGACACAGGCTTCTACCCACTCGGCTCGTGCACGATGAAGCACAACCCGCGGCTCCACGAGCGGCTCGCCGGACTCCCCGGATTCCGCGATCTCCATCCCGCCCAGGAGGACGAGGCTGCGCAGGGCGCGCTCGAGCTGATGTGGCTCCTGCAGGCGATGCTCGCGGAGATCGCCGGGCTTCCCGCGGTCACGCTGCAGCCGGCGGCCGGCTCCCAGGGAGAGCTCACGGGGCTCATGCTCATGCGCGCGTACTTCGCCGACCGGGGCGAGGAGCGCGACACGATCGTCATCCCGGACACTGCCCACGGCACGAATCCGGCGAGCGTGACCATGGCGGGCTACCGGCTCGAGAAGGTAGAGACGGATGCGCGCGGGAACCTCGATCTGGACGACCTCCGCGGGAAGGTGAACGAGCGCACCGCCGGCCTGATGCTCACGAACCCGTCGACCCTCGGTCTGTTCGACGAAGGCATCGAGGAGGTCGCGCGCATCTTCCACGACGTGGGGGCGCTCCTCTACTACGACGGCGCGAACCTGAACGCCGTCGTCGGCATCTCCCGGCCCGGGGACATGGGCTTCGACATCGTCCACTACAACCTGCACAAGACCTTCTCGCAGCCGCACGGCGGCGGCGGGCCGGGTGGCGGGCCGGTGGCGGTGCGCGAGTCGATCGAGCCCTTCCTGCCCGTGCCGCGCGTGGTACGCGACGGAGACGCCTTCCGGCTCGACCACGACCAGCCGAAGACGATCGGCCGCGTCCGCGGCTTCGCGGGGCCGTTCGGCGTCTTCGTTCGCTCGTACGCGTTCATCCGCGCGTACGGCCCAGCTCTCCGCGAGATGTCCGAGGCGGCCGTGCTGAACGCCAACTACCTCCTGGCGCGTCTGAAGGACGTCTACGAGCTCCCGTACGACCGGCTCTGCACCCACGAGTTCGTCCTCTCCGCGCGTGCCCTGAAGAAGGAGCACGGCGTGAGCGCGCTCGACGTCGCGAAGAGGCTGATGGACTACGGGTTCCACCCGCCGACGATCTACTTCCCCCTCGTCGTCCCCGAGGCGCTCATGATCGAGCCGACCGAGACGGAGCCGAAGGAGCGCCTCGACGCGTTCGTCGAGGCGATGCGCGCGATCGCGCGCGAGGCGGAGGAGAGCCCCGACGTCGTCCACGACGCGCCGCACGGCCGGCCCGTGCGCCGCCTGGACGAGGTGCGCGCGGCGAAGAGCCCCGTCGTCCGCTACCTCTTCGAGGACCATCCCGCGCTCGTGGAGGCAGAGTGAGCGACGCGACCGCGATCGTCGTCGAGGAGCTCGTCGAGCTCTCGAACGAGCTCGTGCGGGCGGTGCAGCGGCACGACCGCGACCGGCTCGAGGAGCTCCTGGCCGACGAGTTCACGCTCGACGGAGCGGCCGGGCAGCTCGACCGCGAGGGCCTGCTCGAGGCATCGGCGGGCGCGTACGAGATCGAGGACTTCTCCTACGAGGAGATCGACCCCGACGTCTACGGCTCGACCGCGGTCGTCGTCTCGCGATACCGTCAGCGGGCGACGCTCTCGGGCCGAGACGTCTCGCTGCGTCTCCGCGTCACCGACGTCTGGGTCAGGCGGGACGGCCGCTGGCAGATCGTTCGCCGGCACGCTACGCCGGAGAGCTGAAGCCGGGTCAGCGGGTCGCCGCGAGCTGCCCGCACGCGGCCTCGATGTCACGTCCGCGCGTGAGCCGCACCGTCGCCGGAATGCGCGCACGCGCGAGGACCGTCTTGAAGCGCTCGATCGTCTCCCGCGAGGATCCGTCGTACCGCCCGCCTACCTGCTTTGGCGCGATCGGCATCTGCGCTCGCAGATGCCGATCTTGCGCAGGAATCGGGTTGTACGGGATGAGGTTGACCTTGAACGACGAGCCGTCTAGCACCGCGGCGAGCGCACGTGCGGCCGCCGGCGAGTCGTTCACGCCGGCGAGGAGCACGTACTCGACGAACACCTTGCGTCGCCGAAGCCGGACGTAGCGGCGGCACTCCGCGAGGACGTCTTCCAGCGGGTAGCGATCGTTCACGGGCATGAGCTCGGATCGAAGCTCCGGATCTGCCGCGTGGATCGAGAGCGCGAGCCGGATCGGCCGCTCGACCTCGTCGACGAAGCGGCGAAGGCCCGGCATCCAGCCGACCGTCGAGATCGTCGTCCGCCGGTGGGTCACTCCGACGTCCGGCAGCGAGAGCGCCGAGGCGAGCACGGAGTCGACGTTCAGAAAGGGCTCGCCCATGCCCATGTACACGACGTGGTCGACGGGCTCGCTGCGGCGGAAGTGGAGGACCTGGTCGAGGATCTCGGACGCTGTGAGGTTCCTGCCGAAGCGCATCTGCCCGGTCGCGCAGAACGTGCACGTGAGCGGGCAGCCCGACTGCGACGAGAGACAGACCGAACGGCGCCCGTCTCGGTAGCGCATGAGGACCGCCTCGACGGGATGCCCGTCGTGCGTCCGGAAGAGCATCTTGACCGTGCCGTCGCGAGCCTCGCGCTCGGTCACGACGTCGAGCGTGGAGAACGGGACCTCCGCAGCGAGTCTCGCGCGGAGGCTCTTCGAGAGCGTCGTCATCTCGTCGTAGCCCGCGGCGCCGCGCGCCGTCCACTCCCACACCTGACGAGCGCGGTAGCTGGGCTCGCCGAGCTCGGCGAGGACGTCGTCGAGGCGCGCTAGATCCATCGCCGGACGGTAGCGTGAGCGGCGTGATCGACCTTCGCTCCGACACGGCGACGCAGCCGACCGAGGGGATGCGCCGGGCGATCGCAGACGCGGCCGTCGGCGACGAGCAACGGCGCGAGGACCCGACCGTCCTCGAGCTCGAGCGCAGGGTCGCGGAGCTCCTCGGCCAGGAGGAAGCCGTCTTCCTCCCGACGGCGACGATGGCGAACCAGATCGCGCTGAAGCTCCTGACGCGGCCCGGCGACGTCCTGATCGCGGAGCGCCACTCGCACATCGTGATCTACGAGTACGGCGGGCCCGCGGTCCACGCAGGCCTCGTGATCCAGGGCCTCGACGGGACCGCAGGGCGCGTCACGGCTGCGGATCTACGTACCGCCGTCCCAGAGCGGACGAAGGCGGCCGACCAGGCACCGACGCTCCTCTCGCTCGAGAACACGCACAACAGCGCGGGCGGCCGGGTCTGGCGACCGGACGAGCTCGCCGAGACGATTGCGACCGCCCGCGAGCTCGGACTCGCGGTGCATCTCGATGGGGCCAGGCTGCTGAACGCGGCCGTCGCGCTCGGAGTCCGGCCTGCGGAGATCGCGTCCGACGTCGACACCGTCACGCTCTGCCTCTCGAAGGGTCTCGGCTGCCCGCTCGGGGCTCTCCTCGCGAGCTCTGCAGCCCTGGTCGGGCGCGCCCGCCGCGAGAAGCACCTGTTCGGGGGTGCGATGAGGCAGGCCGGGATCGTGGCGGCGGCCGGCGTCTACGCCCTCGACCACCACCTCGAGCGACTCGCCGACGACCACGCGCGGGCGCGCCGCCTGGCCGAAGGCCTCGCGACCGACGGAGTGCCGATCGACCTCGGGCAGGTGCAGACGAACTTCGTCCAGATCGACGTCGCCTCGCTCGGGCTCGCGCGCGCCGATGCCCTCGCGCGCCTGCGCGAGGCGGGCGTCGGTCTCTCGGCCACGATCCACCCCACCGTGATTCGCGCGGTCACGCATCTCGACGTCGGGGACGACGACATCTCCGGGGCGCTCGAGCTCATCCCGGCCGCCCTCGGCGTCGGCGCGGCGGCGCGCGCTTCGGTCTAGCGGTCGCCGGCGACGAAGAACGCGACCACGACGACGGCGTACCCGAGGAGCAGAGCCGTGCCGCGGGCGCGGCTCGTGCGGCCGCCCCAGAGAACGATCGACGTGAACGCGACTCCGCCGGCGAGCGCCGCGATCTCGACCGGTCGGAACGAGAGCGACAGTGGGTCGATGAGCCAGGAGAGGAGTGCCACGGCGGGGATGAGGAAGACCGCGACCTGCGCCGCCGAGGAGAGCGCGATCTCGCCCGCGAGCGCGATCTTCCCCCGGTGGGCGACGACGATCGCGCCGCCGTGCTCGGCTGCGTTTCCGACGATCGCGACGATCACGGCCGCGACGAAGAAGTCGGAGAGGCCCACCTTCTCGGCGAATGCCTCGAGCGAGCCCACGAGGACCTCCGCGACGAGTGCCGTCGCGACCGTCGCGATCCCGAGCGCGACCAGCGCGGTCATGAGCGACCAACCCTCCACCCCGTCGTCGTTCGGCAGGTGGAGTGCGCTGTGCCGGCGGAGCGAGTACCAGGTGGCGCAGAGGTAGACGACGAGGAGGGCGATCGCGATCGGGACCGAGATCACCGCGAGCTCGTGTCGGTTCGGATCGCCGCTCCAGCCGGGAACCGAGGGGACGAGGAACAGTACGGTCGCGAGGGCGATCAGCGCGAGCGAGAGAAGGCCCGACGCGCGATCGATCGTCCCGCGCCCTCCGGCAACGAGCGCAGCGCCGAGCACGAGGAGGAGGTTCGAGACGACGCTCCCCGTGAGCGACCCGCGGACGACGTCGAAGAGGCCGTCGTCGACGGCCAGGAGGGCGATGATGAGCTCGGGGGCGTTCCCGAAGGTCGCGTTCAGAAACCCGCCGATCCCCGGGCCCGTGTGCTCCGCCGCGTGCTCGGTCGCCTCGCCGATGAGCCAGGCAAGCGGGACGAGCGCCACCGCGGCGAGCACGAACTCCGCCGTCTCCGGGAGATCGGTGGCGTAGTGGAGGACGACGACGAGCGGCGCTAGCGCCAGCGTCCCGAAGAGAATCCGCCGGACCACCGCCGCGGAACCCTAGCCGGGCGTACCTCGAGCGTCGCCATTGCCTGAAAACTGGCGTCTTGTCAAGTCTTGCGGCGGCCGCTGCGAGGGGAACACAATTCGGGGGTGCACGAAGCAGCGGCAGAGATGGCGCTCCCTCTCCGGGTCCAGGACGAGGTGGAATGCCGTCACTGCGAGGTGCACTGCGAGAAGGTCGTCCACCCGGGTGCTTGTCTGCGGATGGGCTGCCCGTTCGTCTACGCGTACGAGGCCTGGGGCCACACATACATGGGCTGTCTGCAGAAGGTGTTCGACGTGGAGATCGACCTCGATCTGCTCCAACAGGCCGAGGCTGGACGCGGCGGCTTCGGGGCCGTTCGCGCCCGGCGGACGCCGCTCCCGATGTGCGAGGCGGAGGTCATCCAGTGCTTCCGCAGCCGCGAGGACGACCTCGGGTGCAGGAACCCCGAGTTCCACGAGCTCCCACGTGAGCGCGCGACCTTCCGCGTGTTCGCGCGCGTCGCGGACTGATTCTTCCGCAGGTGCGGGATCCGCTCGCGCGGATCCCGCACCGCGAGAACCCCTGAAGCGCGGGCGCCGAGCGCCCGCGACGTTCGGCTGCCTCTCGAATGCCCCGACGGGACGCGGATCCGCTCGTGCGGAGCCCCGAACCGCGAGAACCCCTGAAGCGCGGGGGCCGAGCGCCCGCCACGTCCGCGACGACTCTTTTCGTGTGTCGCAACAGTTCCGCTCGCGCTACGAGCGTCTCGACGCCGCCCGCCGGCGACCACGTCGCTCCAGGCGGCGCATGACGTCGAGATCCTCGGTCTCCGGGCCCCGGTCCTCCCAGGTCTCGACGATCGCGGGGAGCGAGCGGAACGCCGGGTGCCCGAGAAACGTGGCGAGACCGTCGCCGATCAGGCCGTGCCCCACGCGGTCGTGCCGGTCGCGGTTCGAGCCGAGCGGGGTCTGGGAGTCGTTCACGTGCAGCACGCGGACGCGCTCGAGGCCGATGCGCTCGTCGGCCTCGAGGAGAGCGGCGTCGAGCTCCGCTGGATCGGACACGTCGACGCCCGACGCCCACCAGTGGCACGAGTCGAGGCAGACGCCGAGCCGCGGATGGCGTTCGAGCGCGTCGCAGAGGACGGCGAGCTCCGCGACCGAGCGACCAATCGTCCCGCCCGCGCCGGCGGCATTCTCCATGCACAGCCAGAGGTCGTCGGTGGTCAGTTCGAGCAGGTCTGCGAGCGCGGGGGTCACGACGTCGACTGCCTCGTCGAATCCGTAGCCGAGGTGGGAGCCGACGTGGAAGACGACGGCGTCCGCGCCTATGTCGCGGGCCGTATGCATCGTCGCGCGGAGTGCGACGAGCGACTTCTCGCGGATCTCCACGTCCGTGCTCGCGAGGTTGACGAGGTACAGCGCGTGGCACGAGACCGCCTTCACTTTTGCCTCGCGCCGCCGCTGCCGGAAGCGCTCGGTCTCCTCCTGGGTGTGCGCCGTCGGCTTCCACATCCGTGGGCTCTGAGTGAAGACCTGGACGGCGTTCCCGCCGATCTCCTCGACTCGGTCGATCGCCTTCGAGATGCCGCCTGCAGCCGAGACGTGGGCGCCGAAAAGCATCGGGATACGCTACGCGCGCATGTCCGTCCGCGTCCGCATGGCTCCGTCTCCGACGGGGTTCCTCCACATCGGAGGCGTGCGCACGTTCCTGTTCAACTGGCTCTTCGCCCGCGGACGGGGCGGCGAGTGCCTGCTGCGGATCGAGAACACGGACACGAGCCGTGAGGTTTCCGCGTCGGTCGCGCAGATCGAGCGCTCGCTCTCGTGGCTCGGGATCGACTGGGATCGCGAGACGACGTTCCAGCTCGACCGCATGGAGCGGGCGGGCGAGGAGGCACGCCGCCTCGTCGCGGAGGGCAGCGCCTACGAGGACGAGGGAGCGATCCGCATCCGGATGCCGGACGAGGGCATCACGGGCTGGGAGGACGCGATCAAGGGCCGTATCGAGTTCCCGAATGCGGAGCTCGAGGATCTCGTCCTCGTGCGCTCCGACGGTCGTCCGACGTACAACTTCGCCTCGCCACTCGAGGACTGGCTCGACCGGATCACGCACGTGATCCGCGGCGACGACCATGTCTCGAACACGCCGAAGCAGCTCCACGTGCTGCGCGCGCTCGGCGCGGAGCCGCCGATCTACGCCCACGTCCCGAACGTGAACGGCGACGACGGGCGCAAGCTCTCGAAGCGGCACGGCTCCGTCTCGGTCGACGAGTTCCGGACGGCCGGGTACATCCCCGAGGCACTCATGAACTTCCTGGCGCTCCTGGGCTGGGCTCCGGACGGCGAGACGACGATCATGAGCCGCGACGAGCTGATCGCGCGCTTCTCGCTCGAGCGCGTGGGCTCGAGCCCGGCGACCTTCGACTATGCGAAGCTCGACTGGATGAACGGCGTCTACCTGCGCGCGCTCGCCCCCGAGGACTACGCAGAGCGCCTGCTCGGCTTCCTGCGAGAGGAAGGTTACGAGTGGCCCGAGGGGCGCGTGCGCGAGGCCGTTCCGCTCGTGCAGGAGAAGATCGGGCGCCTCGGCGAGTTTCCCGGCTTCGCCGGCTTTCTCTTCCACGAGGTCGAGCCCGATCCGTCGCTCCTCGACGAGCGGATCCTCGCCAGCGCCGAGCCGGCGCTCGCTGCGACCGAGCCCTGGACCGCGGACGGGATCGAGACGAGGCTCAAGGGGCTCTGCGACGAGCTGGGGGAGAGGCCGCGAACCGTCTACCCCCCGATCCGCGTCGCGGTGACGGGCTCGCGCGTGTCGCCCGGCCTGTACGAGAGCCTCGAGCTGCTCGGGAAGGACGAGTCGCTCCGCCGCATCCAGAAGGCCGTGGAGGTCGCGGCGTGAGCTCGTTCCGGGACATCGAGGGCGCCGAGCTCGGACCGACCTCCTGGATCGACGTCACGCAGGAGCGGATCGACGCCTTCGCCGACGCGACCGCTGATCACCAGTGGATCCACGTCGATCCGGAGCGCGCCGCCGACGGGCCGTTCGCGACCACGATCGCACATGGCTACCTGACGCTCTCGCTGTGCGTCCCGATGCTCGGCGAGGTCCTGCCGCCGTCGGACGGGATGGTCATCAACTACGGCGTCGACCGGGTGCGCTTCCCGGCCCCGGTGCCATCCGGGCGCAGGATTCGCGGGCGCTTTCGCGTCATGTCTGTCGAGGACGCCGGCGACGGTGAGCGGGCCGTGATCGAGGCGACCGTCGAGTGCGAGGGAGTCGCAAAGCCCGTCTGCGTCGCGCACCTGGTTCTCCTCACAGTGCCTTAACGGGCATGTCTGCTACGGTGCCGCCCCGAATGAGCCGCCGCAGCCGCTTCGTTCTCGTATCGCTCGTCGTCGTGCTCGCAGGAGTGTTCGTCGCGAGCGCTGCAGCGCTACGGTTCAGCGACGACGACTTCACGATGCCGGAAGGCGTAGTGGGTCAGTCGTACAGCAAGACGTTCGGGGGTGCAGGTGGGTGTGGCCCGGCGCTCCCGTACCAATACTCGATCCTGAACGGCGCTCTGCCGCCCGGTCTCGACCTTTCGACGAGCGGAACGATCAGTGGCAAGCCGACGGCCTCGGGCACGTACTCGTTCTGGATCGAACTGTCCGACGAGGACCCGCCCTCGCAAGCTTGGTGTGTGCCGGCGAAGGCGCAACGCGAGTTCAGCATCACGATCGATTCCGGCCTGAGCATCGACCAGCAGTCGGCGAACCCTGGCACTGTCGGCGTTGCGTATTCCGAGCAACTGACCGCGACGCTCCTCACCGCTTCGCCCGCGCCGCCTGGCTCTGCGCTCGCGACTGCGACGTGGTCCGTCGACTCCGGAGCGCTCCCGCCTGGCGTGACGCTCGGCGCGACCGGGCTCTTGTCCGGTACACCGACGACCGAAGGCAGCTACACGTTCGTGGTTCGCGCAGCGCTCGACGCCACACGCTTCGACACGGAGACCGAGACGCTTGTCGTCCGACAGTCGGTAACCGTCGGCGCGCAAGGGCCTGGCCGTTCCGAGGTTGGCGTACGCTTCGACGCCGCTCTCACCGCCGCTGGCGGCACCGGAACGTTCACGTGGGCGCTCGCCGGCGGCACGCTTCCGGAGGGCGTCACGCTCGCGCCGACCGGGGCGGTCTCCGGCACGCCGAGCGAGTCCGGACGCTTTGCCTTCACTGCGAAGGTGACCGACACCGAGAGCCGGTCGGCAACGGTGGACGGGTCGATCGTGGTGTCCCCGCGGCTCGCGATCACGACCAGGCTGCTCCGTCCCGCGAAGGCCGGCCGCCTCTACCGGACGCGGATCGTCGCGACGGGCGGAGTGATCCCGACGCTGTGGAAGATCACGCGGGGACCGCTTCCGCACGGAGTTCGGCTCGACCGCAAGACCGGGATCTTGAGCGGGACGCCGCGCAAGTCGGGCAGGTACCGGATCACCGTTCGGATCACCGACGGGTTCAAGGTCACCTCGACCCGTACCCTCCGCCTCACGGTCCTTCCGGCCGCCAAGCGGTAGTCGGCTCCGCGTTCACGCTCGTTGCTACGGCTGCGGGCCGGTCGCGACGCCGCGGTACGGGTCGAGCCGTGTCCTCGGGCAGGCGCCCCACAGGCCGAGGCGCTCGGCGCGCGCGTGCTTCGCGAGCTGGTCGAGCCGGTTCGCGTAGATCCCTCGTCGGCCGTCGTAGAAGTAGGGAGCGGCTGCCCCGACTGCGACGAGCCGCAGGTTCACGTCGAGGCCGTCCCGGGCGCGGACGACGTAGCGCAGCAGGCGCCCGTACTCGTCGACCCGGTCCGTGGCCGGCTCGACGAGGAGACGGACGGCGGTTCCCGGCGGAAGCAGGCGCTTCGTGATCACCGATGCCTGCGGGCCGTAGCACTCGGTTCCGAAGTAGACCTCGGGGGTATCGATCTGGACGAGCCGAACTCGCGCGCCGTCCCGGAGATCGACCGTGTCGCCGTCCGCGACGTGGTCGATGCGATACGTCGCAGTCGACGAGACCGCACGAGCCGCCGGAGCGATCTCCTCGACGGTCGCGGAGAGGGCGATCGCCAAAAGCGCCAGAGCGACGCACAGGCCGATGCGGGCGTGCGAAAGCGTACGTAGAAGGCTAGCCCGCGCGGGCGAGGTCCTCTTCGGACAGGGGGTCATGCCGGATCATCGGCCGCGCCACGTCGATTCCTTACGCGCCGTGCGGGCGGGCGAGGATCTCTAGCCGAAGTCGAAACTCGAGGGAATCGTTGCCGGCGGAGTGCCGATCACGATGGCGATCTCCCTGTGGTTCGTGAGCTGGATCGTGTCGGGATCGCCCGTGTACCGGCCACCGTCGACGAAGATCAGCACGCTCGTCCCGGGCTCGCAGTACCCGCCGACGCACGTGTCGTCGAGTGAGACGTCCCACTCGGTGAAGAACTCGCCGAGCGTGTTGGGCCGCACCTTCGCGGACTCCGTGTGCAGGATTCCCGTCACGTCGTGCGTGTGGAGCGGGGAGATGCACGGCTGATCGCACGGCGGAGCGATGCCACCGTACGCGTCGGTCCCGTCCGAGAGCTTCAGATGGTGTACCGCGGGGTCGTGGATGTTGATCCCGATCCCTGCGGGGACCTGCACCGGCTTTCCGTTCACGAACACGTCCAGGTGGGCGTGCACGTGGTACTCGAGGTGCTCCTCGGGCTCGGGGACGAGCCCCGCCTCACGAGTCAGCTCGAGCGGGTTCGCCGGCGCGGGCCAGGGCGCCGCTCCGCTCGACGGAGTCGCGGCAGGCGCGATGTCCTTCGGCACGTCCGGCTTCTTGCTCCCGCCGCACCCGGCGACTGCGAGCACGAGCGTCGCGACCGCGAGGATCGAAAGCGCGGGCCGGGTCACCGAGGCGGGACGCTATCCGACGTGCGGCGTCTGCGTGGGGGCCGGACCGGCTGCACCCATCCTCCCTCACCAGGGGAGAGGGGAAGGAGGACGCCAAAAGGCCGGTCCGGCAACCCAAGCCCTTCTCCGCGGACGCCGAAGGTCCTTCGTCGAGTGGCGCGCAGACGCGCCCCGCTCGAGCGTTAGCCGGCTCGCGTGGCTCTCGCGGGGATCGTCGTGCGCCCTCGTGGCCTAGGCATCGGGCAGATCGCCGAGAGCGTGCCCGGGGGATCGACCGTATGCTGCGCGCGAACGGGATTCGGCAATCCGAGCGCCGACAAAAGGAGATCGCTCATGGTTCTCGCCAGCTTTCTGGTCGGGTACATCTCAATCGTCTTTGTGATCGCGTGGATTCTCCTTGCGTTCTGGCCCGCGCGGGTTGCCCGTCGCAAGGGGCACAGCTTCTTCTTGTACTTCCTGTTCAGCCTTGTCTTCTTCCCACTTGCGCTGTTTTTCGCATACATGTCCACCGATCGCCGGGATCACGCCTACGGAGCGTGACGCAGTCGAGGTTCGGCGGGTGGCGCGGGTGACGTTAGAGAAGCGCCGGCGATTTCTCATGGGCACGACGGTGGACGAGCCGGCACGTAGATGGCGTGGGCCGAGTCGGCACCTTGTGGCGCGCTCCGGCCACGACGATGATCGGGTTCACGAGGTCGCCGTCGCGAGTGCGAACCACCAGTCCGATCCACGCGCGATCCAGGCGACTGGATGCTTCATCACGACGTCGTGGCCGGTTCGGAGCCGCTCGAGGTTGCGTCGAGGATCTCGCCCGGATCTGACAGGGAAGCGTTGTACACGACGACACCGACTACCCCGACAGACAGCTCACGTCATCGGACCGCCGTTACCCGCGCTCTGTACGACGTAGCCCACGATCGCCAGCACGGCCGCGAAGGCGAAGATCCACGGAGACCAGACTTGTCGACGCCTCAGCCAGGAATAGAGACCACGGACCGCAATCGCACCTACGAGGCCGACGGCGGCGACTGCCACATAGAGGGCGACGAGACCAGCGCCGCCTCCATCGTCGACGTAGAGGGCCAGCGGAACCGCGCTCAGCAGCCAGAGTGCCGTGCAAACGGAAAAGCCGCCGAGGCGACCCCGATGACGACGCGTCGCACGATCCGCCGCGTAGGTAACTTCGTCGCTGGAGGCGACGGTCGGCGCCAAAGGTCGGGCAATAGCGCTCATACGGCTTCAACTCCTCGGATAGACGGTCCCAATGCGGTCGCACGTCCGCTCGGGTGAGACGTGGTCGCAACGAGGAAGAGGAGCTGGCGACTCGACGGGCACAAACTGACCGTCAGCGCGACTGGCTCGGTGTGTCCGCTACCCACTGTACACGCGGATCGCTAGCTGGGAATCCGTCAGTTCCACCTCGACCGAAGGAGCGTCTCTCGAAGACTGGGAAAGCGAAGGCGGCACGCCGCACCACTAGCGAGCCGCACGCTCGAGGATCGCACGAAGGACTACGTCGCTGCGACGCAACACGGCTCCTCCGGATCGCAGCTAGGGTGGATGAGCGCGTTGGCTCCTCTTTGAAGCCGCCGAGGCTCTACCTTCCTCTTCGACTGTCGCACAGGGCTGAGCGCAGCAGAGAGTCCGTTCGGACTCCCTGTCCTGAACCGACCTAAGGAGCATCACATGTTTGCGACCATTCGCCGTTATGACGGTGTGGACGAGAATCGCGCGTCCGAGTTGACCCGCAAGGTCACGGCGACCTTCGTCCCGAAGATCGAGAAGCTGCCTGGGTTCAAGGGCTTCTACTTGATCGATGCTGGCAGCGGCGTCTTCAGCTCGCTCAGTCTCTTCGAGACGCCTGACCAGGGCATGGAGTCGACGAGGCTCGTCACGACGTGGATCCGGGAGGAGAAGCTCGAGACGATTCTCCCCAACGAGCCCAAGATCACGAGCGGCAAGATCGTCGCCCACAGCGACCGCGTTCTCGTCGCCGCGTAGCTCGATCGCATCGCATTCGATGGCGGGGGTCCGAGAAATCGGGCCCCCCGTTCGTCTACTGGCTAACGGCCCTCGACCCTTCCGACCGACGCGTCCCGAAGAGTGTCGAGGCGAGCCCTTGGCGATCGGTTGACAGGAGCGGCATCATTTCGAGACGTGGACGATTACGGAGTAATCGCCGCCGAGCTGAGTAACCTCGGAGAGCAGCTCCGCGGCCTCGAGGAGCGCCTGGCCGAAGTGGAGCGCGTGAACGCTCGGCTCGAGGACGCTGCCTTGACAACGGCGCGTGCCCTGGGCGAGGTCTCCCACCACTGGGACGCGGTGTACGAGGCAATGCGCCGCGAAGAGGAGGAGCCCTTCTCCGGGCGCGACCATGCTGCGGCAAGGGAGCGTCGCGAGGGCGGAGGAGCCTCGGGCTCGGATCCCTGAGGTCCGCGGCTGGCACCGTAAGGCCCGAGCTCTCGGCGGCTGCAGCGCTGCCATTTGGCATACGCGGTGACGGCCTCGAGGTCATGCCGATGCCGACCTGGGAAGTACCCGGCGGAGCACGCTTCGGTTTGATCGTGTGCGCGAGCTAGCTCGCCGATTCGTCGATCGCCCACGTTCCCCCGACCTCCCGCCGCAGCACTCTCCCGCAGTTCGGGCAGCGGCGCTCAGTCGCCTCGCGGAGTGGCTCGCCCGGAGCGCTTATCGCCGATTCGACGCGCGTGCCGCATTTGGGACAGGCGTCTCTGTCGCTTTCCCCGTCGGAGGTGTTCACGACTCAGAAACGGTAACAGCGGCCGCCATCATGTAAGCGGCCAGCCCATGCCGCTCGCATCGGGGAGTACGATGGTGGGGCTGGCCCTGCGGCCAGAATCCCGGAACGGGCGACCGTTGCTCACTGTTCCCTTGCTGTTCTCAGCGGTGCTCATGCTCGAATCTGCCTGTTCAGCCGCACACCGCCCGAGTCCCAGGGCGCCGGTTTTCACACGCTCAAGCGGCAGGACGCTCGCAAATCTAGCGGGCGGGCTGGTTCGTCTGAGCAACTAGCTAACGTCGGCGGCCAACCCCTGGTAGGCGGGGAAGAGCTCGTCCCATCTCGCTTTTACGTCGTCGAGGCGCTCATGGCCGGCGATGTGGTCGGCGAGGTCTTCGACGTGGATCTGCACCCCGGCCCCGTAGGCGGCGAGTAGGTCAACGGGCATGCCGCGTTCCTCCCAGACCAGGATCGTCCGCTCGCCGTCAGTGGCCAGCATGACCTCGATGATGCCCTCGTCCGGCTCGTCCGCGTCCTTGATCATCAGCAGCAGCCGCTGCGGCGGCTCATACGCTTCCACGCGTCCCGTACCTTCCGATCCGCTGGCATAGAGGCGAAAGCGGTACTCACCGCCGTGGCGCAGGTCGCCTTCTACCTCGCCGTACCAGCGGGCCAGACGCTGGGGATCCGTGAGTGCCGACCAGAGGTCGTCGATATCGGTGTCTAAGCGGCTCTCCATGCGGACGACGCCCTTGCCATCAGCTGAACGAAGGCTGCCCAGGATTTGGTCACCTGCACGTGCTTTGCTCGTCATCTGGTGCTCCTTCGTTCGCGAGGTGGGAGTAGTGCCTCCTCCGAGACCTAGCAGGCCCGCATAAGTCATCGGTCGGCGGCGTCGTCGTGGGACACTCCCGAACGCTGGCCCAGGCGGCGTCCATGCTGCACGAGCCGCTCTTTCACGGTCCGAGCGGCACCTAAGAGCAAGCGAGCGAAAGCGCGTTTGCGGCTCACCACGGGAAAACCCCGCCGTAGCGGGGCTTTGCGGCTTTTCCAGTGTGTGCCGGCTAAGGCCCATACGGGATTCGGACCCCCCTGCTAATCGCGCCTTTTCGAGCTCCGAGTGTGCGCGGAGTGTGCGTCGCGCGAGCGTGAGTGGTCAGTTCGCAGCATGCTTCAGTGCAGGCAGCGTTTGATTAACGCGCTTTGCTTAGCGGTGGGGCCGGGCGAGTCATTGTTCGTCCAGACCGCGTTGCCGAGCTGGTTCATCTCCACGGTGGGCGCGGTGAAGGCAGCGCCACCGGGTAGCTCGCCAGCCTCGGCCTTCTGGAAGAGGCTCGTGAAGAAGCCCGACTCACCCGGCGTCGAGGCCATGAGGACCCGTCCCTGCTCGCCAAACGTAATGAGGCTCGGACGGAGAGCGACGTAGATTCTCTCCAAGGTTCTGGGGCCGTATGCCTCCGACAGGAAATGGCCTGCCTCATCGAAGATCAGCGCCGATGCTCGGAGGCCGCGCGTCACCCGGTCCGCGCAGGGAACCGCGAGTAGGGTACGGCCCGCTTTGAAGACAATTTTGTCTTCGCGCACTCCAACTAGTTCCGAGCGCAGGAGTGGGCTGCGCTCGCAGAATTCCCGCGCGAAGGCGAGCGTGATTCGCGCCTGTTCTCGAGAATTCGCCACCACGATGACGTGCCGCGCCGAGCCACGCGCCATCTCGTCCAAGTCGGGCCTCAAGAGCAAATCCCAGACGGCCGTGACGGCAGCACCGAGCGTCTTTCCGCTCTGCCTCCCACAAGAGGCGACGACCGTGCCCTTCTTCTCGATGAGCGCGAAGAGCTCTTGCTGGCGCTCACTCAGACGCAGGCCGAAGAGCGCCTTGTCTTCGGCCGCCTCCAGCAAGCCGACCGAGCTAGTCGTCGTCGCCATTCGGCACCGAGTAGCGGGCGTCGATGTAATCCGCGAGCGAGGCCGTAGGAGCGCCCTTACGGTTCATGTGTTCGGCGAGCTTCGCCGCAGTCAGTCGCGCCGAATTGAGAAGCGCGACATAGATAGGCAGGGACGCTGCCGGTTGTCCATCCGCATCGACTACCTGCCCTTGCGAGGCATAGTGCTCGTCGATGAGCTGAATCTTGGAGAGCGACCTCGCAAGAAGGTCAACGTGAACGGCGGCGAAAGTGTCAAGCTCCGAGGCGCGCACGTTGAGCTTGCGTAGAAGGGCCCGCTTTTGGTTTATAGCTAGCGGTCGGATTTGGCGCTCAGTGACCTCCAATTCGCCCATCTGGACACGATAGCGGTCAAAACGGTCGTGCCTTCTTTCCACAGCCAGTGATATACTCTTTGCGTCCGAAAACTCACTTCTTGAGGACATCTGCGCGCCGCTCTCGGGTGCGCCCTTGACCGGTAGCACCAAAGTTATGGTGCACACCCGGTGCACACTGGCGGTATGAAAACACCTGATTTGCAGGAGTGTTTGAGTCCGCCACGGACGCGAACGGCATCGCTCAGCAGCGTTCTGCGCGGTCGGCCATGCTTCCCGGTAGGGCGCGACGCTCCGAGGCGCTTGGAGTGGCTTACAACGCCTCTAGATTGCCTTGTGAATCTCTCGCTCAACACCTGCACGACTCGGACGAGTTGTCCTGTTTCCTGAGTAAGGGGACGAAGGAGGGGTTGTCTGTCGGGTGCCACGCCGTGAGTCCTGGGAGCGAGGGTTCGGGCCGGGAAAGCAAGAAGGCCCGCCGGAGCGGGCCCTCTGCAAAAGATCG
This sequence comes from uncultured Actinomycetes bacterium, assembly GCA_963708265.1. Classification (GTDB taxonomy): domain Bacteria; phylum Actinomycetota; class Thermoleophilia; order Gaiellales; family Gaiellaceae; genus GMQP-bins7. Next base: position 624,599 of record CAVPSC010000004.1, read on the forward strand.
ATGCTGGTTCGGTTTCAGCCGATGACGATGTTGCCGGCCTGGATAGCCACGCCATTGATCGTGTCGGGCGTGCCGCTTGCGCCGTTGTCCACGAAGTCGAAAGTCTGAGTCAGGCCAATCTCCGAAGGAAATACCGAGTGAACAACGATCCCCGTGACCGACACCGTGTTGCCGTTCACCGTGATGTCCGTCACAGCGAGATTCCAAGGGTCAGCCGGGCCTGCCTTCGACCCCTTTCCAACAAAGCCGCCGACCCACCCCATGGTGCCGTGAGCAGCACCAGCGCCGTCCAGCCAGGCGTTAACGGTGATCTGGCTGACGTTGGGTAGGGGGTTCGTCCCCTCGCCAAACTGCACCTTGCCATGCCCTTGAACTGTCGACACTGACTGTGTGCCGCCGGCGCCCATCGCCACAGAGGTCGTGGCAAGCAGGGCAAGCAACATCGGTAGAAGCACCAGCTTCTTCATCTCTCCCCTGTCATTGTTTCTTCATGGGTGCAGCAAGACGCTGCGGCTAAGCGAGTGAGAAGGCTGGGCGTCGCAGAAGGCCAGGTAACCGGCCGCCCTGTTGGAACGATTTCGCGCTAACTCGACTCGCTGAGCCCAGCCACCCAACCAGGTTCGCAAGCCCACGTCAACTTTGTGGCAAGCAACCGCTGAGTGTGCACGGAGTGTGCATGAGCCGTGCTTTCCTGGTCCGGAGCGGCACCCATGAGCACGCGGGCAAATGCGGCGTTTGCGGCTCAACCATGCGCAAAACCCCGCCGTAGCACGGCTTTGCGTCTCTTGCAGTGTGTACCGGCTAAGGCCCATACGGGATTCGAACCCGTGCCGCCGCCGTGAGAGGGCGGTGTCCTAGGCCACTAGACGAATGGGCCGCAGGCGGAAGGGTACCGAAAGCGCGCCGGCGATTCAGGCGGCCGGGTCGGGCTCGCGCGTGTCGAGGCGCTCCTCGAAGTCGCGCCGGATCTCCTCTCCGTTCGAGAGCACCGTGTCGTAGCGGAGCCGTCGCGGAGGAAGCTTCACGAGGCGGACGTTGTCGGCGCGGTCGCCATGGCAGCGGGCGTACGCGGCGGCCTCGTCGAGGGGCCGCAGGCGATCGCGCTTTGCCTGTCCCCACACTGCCCCCGGATGCCTAGCAGAACGGCGGCCGGAGCGAAACCCGGCCGGCCGTTCGTGGCTCGCAGTTTGCGCAGAAAACGTCGGCCGTCAGGAGGCTCGGTAGGGCTTGCAGCTCCACGGGCTCCAGTCACCCCCGGACGAGACGAAGTACTTGTGGGCAGCGACCGCCTGATCGTGGGCGGTCGGGCCGTGCCCGTACAGCTCGCGTGCGTACGACCCCATCTGGAAGAGCCCGAGGTACTGGCCGTTCCGTGCAGTCGGTCGCAGGCGCGACTCGCACCAGGCGACTTGAACCGCCTCGTCGCAGTCGCTGTCGAACGCGTCGCAGATCGCCGCCTTCGGCGGCAGCGTCTCGAGCCGCTGCTCCTCGTGGGCCTGGATCGCATGGCGGAGCCAGGCGACGGACTTCTCTGCCTGCGAGAGCCGGGCTCTGGCGTGGCGCACGGCGGCGCGGGCGACGTTTCCGTCGTCTCCCGAGGGGAGCGACGGATGGTTCTGGAAGAAGCGCAGGACGCTTCGCTGCTTGCGGACGACGTCGAGCTCGTGCTCGAGCCGCTTCGCGGGGGTCTCGGCCACGTGCACCTGCTTCGCCTTACGGGTGACGGCCGGACGATGATGGCTCCCCTTCGCTGCCGCAGCGGCGTGCGCGACGAGTACGAATGCGCAAACGCCGACGAATAGGGCTCGCAGAACGCTGACCTCCTGATCGGGGACAGGGGCGCGACTCTCCCACGGGAGTCGCTCGTGTCTCTCGTTCGGCGGACGCTACCTGAGCCGGCACGAGCCGGGCGCCGATTTCTTACAAAAAGCACAGAAAGCCTGTCACGAGCGTAACCGTGTTGGGCAACGGTTGTGCAGTCGCTACGGCCCGTGACGCGCGCGGTGCGTGAGGCTGCGGGGCAGGGATTCGAACCCCAACTTCCTGGTCCAGAGCCAGGCGTCCTGCCGTTAGACGACCCCGCAACGGGCGGGCGAAGTCTAGCGAGTCGAAGTCGAGGATCCGTCCGGCTCGCCGATCTCGAGCCGGTACACGGGGACGAGGCGCTTCTCTGCTTCGGTGTCGATCCGGGCCACGACCTCGATGTACGGCTCGAGGCCCGAGCCGCGTAGCTTTGCCTTGAGCAGGCCGTCCACCTGGTAGATGCCGGACGAATTGTTCATCACGATCTCGACCATGACGGGACGGTCGCGCCCGTCGCCGATCCTCACCTCGTCGATCGCCGCGGCCGAGAGCGAGTGGATCGAGACGGAGCCGCGCTCGAAGGGGATCCGCGATCTCCCCTTGGCCATGTCGAGCGCGTCGGCGACGCGGAGGACGCCCGCCTCGAGCGAGAGCGGTTCCCCGTCGGCGCGGTGGCTGATGATCGCCTGCAAGGTCTCCGACACGACGACGGTGCGCTCGGGCTCGTCGTAGATGCCGTCGAGGAGCTCGCGGATCTTGGGCTCCGCCAGAAAGAGGCTGAAGTCCTCGTGGTTCTGGCGATGGACCGACATCCCGACGTCGTGGAGGAGGGCGGCGAGCACGATCACGACCTCGGCGTCGGCCGGTGTCATCCGGTAGTCGCGGACGAGCGACGGCTCGACGTGGTGCTTGGTGAGCTGGCGGAAGAGCTTGAGCGCGATGTTGGTGACGATCTGGATGTGCACCCACGAGTGGTCGTTGATCTCGAGGCGCACGACCGCGTTGACGTTCGCCACGTGCCACCACGCCTTGAGCTGCCGGTCGTCCTCGACCTTCTCGAGGAGGCGACGGAGCTTCCGGTTGCCGCGCGCGGGGACGCGGAGGTGCATGGCGGAGACGGCCTCGTCGGGCGTCAGGCGCGTGTCCTCCGACCCGTCGAGCGGGAGTGCCTCGCCGAGCTCCGGCTCGACCTCGTCCTCGGCCGCTATGGGGGTCGTCTCGTCCGTCTCGGCGAGAAGCCTAGACGGGTCGTTCCCCTGCCGCCCTTCGCTCGACGTCACGCGACCTCGGCCGCCCAGTCGCCGTACAGGCTCGTGTACAGACCCTGCGCGGCGATCAGCTGGTCGTGCGTCCCCCGCTCGACGATGCGTCCGTGGTCGAGCACGACGATGACGTCGGCGCTTCGGATCGTCGACAGCCGGTGGGCGATCACGAACGCGGTCCGTCCGGTGAGCAGGCGCCGCATCCCGAGCTCGATGCGGCGCTCGGTGCCGATGTCGACCGACGACGTCGCCTCGTCGAGGATGAGGATCCGCGGGTCGGCGAGCAGGGCGCGCGCGAAGGCGACGAGCTGCCGCTGGCCGAGGGAGAGCCGGAAGCCGCGCTCGCCGAGCTCCGTGTCGTAGCCCTCCCGGAGCATCCGGACGAACGCGTCCGCTCCCACGAGCGCGGCGGCCTGCTCGATCTCCGCCCGATCAGCGTGCGGCCGGCTGAACGCGATGTTGTCCGCGATCGTGCCGGCGAAGAGAAAGCCCTCTTGCGGGACGATCCCGAGCTGGCGACGGAGGGACTCCTGCGTGACGTCGCGCACGTCGTGGTCGTCGACCGCGATCGAGCCGCCACGCGTGTCGTAGAAACGGGCGAGGAGCTTCGCGATCGTGGACTTGCCCGCTCCGGTGTGGCCGACGAGTGCGACGGTCGTCCCGGCGGGGACGTCGAGGTCGAAGTCGTGGAGCACGTCGGGGAGATCGCCGTAGCCGAACCGGACGTGATCGAAGCGGACGTGACCATCGATGCGCGAGAGCGCCGTCGCGCCCGGGCGGTCGACGATCTCCGGCTCTTCGTCGAGCACGTCGATGATCCGGTCGAGCGCGGCCGTCGCCGAGAGGAACGTGTTGTAGAGCTGCGAGAGCTGCTGCACCGGGTCGAAGAAGTTCGACAGATAGAGGGTGAAGGCGAGGAGCGTGCCGACGGTGATATCGCCGCCGACGACGAGCGCTCCGCCGAATCCGAGCACTACCGCGACGGCGACGGACGAGAGGACGTCGACGATCGGGAAGTAGATGCCGTTGAGCACGACCGTCTCGTAGTTCGCCGCGCGGTACCGCTCGTTCACCCCGCGAAACGTCGACTGGCTCACCGGCTCGCGGGTGAACGACTGGACGACGCGCATGCCCGAGATGTCCTCCGCGAGCGTCGCGGTCACGAGCCCGAGGCGCTCGCGGACGTGGCGGTATGCGCGGTTCGACCGCGAGCGGAACCACACGGTCGCCCCGGCCATGAGCGGAAGGACGAGGAGCGTCGCAACCGCGAGCCGCCAGTCGAGGAGGAACAGCACCACGGCCGTTCCCACGAGGACGAGCGTGTTCTGGACGAGACTCGCCACGCCGTCGGTGACGAGCAGGTCGAGCGCCTCGACGTCGTTCGTGATCCTGCTGATGATGGCGCCGGTGCGGTTTCGCTCGAAGAAGCCGAGCGAGAGGCGCTGCAGGTGGTCGAAGAGCCGGATCCGCAGGTCGGCGAGAGCGCGCTCGCCGACCCAGCCCGAGAAGTAGGTCTGCGCGCCCGAGAGGACGAAGGCGGCGATGCCCGCCGCGACGAACGCGATCACGACGAGCGTGAGCTCGTGGAGGTCCTTCGCGGCGACGCCGTCGTCGACCGCGAGCTTCGCGAGGTACGGCGGGACGAGAGCGACGAGCGTGTAGGCGACGAGGGTCACGGCCGCGAGGCCCGTGCGCAGGCGATAGGGACGCGCGAGGCGGACGAGGGTGCCGAGCCGTCGGCGCGTCTGCCCCCAGGACCAGTCGTCGACGCGGGCGCCACGCTGGTCGCTCAAGTGGCTCCCCGCCTGCCAGACCTTCATCCCGCGACCACCTGCTGCAGGAGCCCGTGCTCGTGGATCTCCCGGAAGACCGGGCTCTCCTCGAGGAGCTCCGACTGCGTGCCCGACGCCGCGATCCGCCCGCCGTCCAGCACGACGATCTCGTCCGCGAGCGCGATCGTGGACAGACGGTGGGCGATGATGATCGTCGTCCGGCCGCGCATCGCCTCGCGCAGGCCCGCGCGGATCTTCGCCTCCGTCGTCGCGTCGACCGAGGCAGTCGCGTCGTCCAGGATCAGCACGCGCGGGTCGATGAGGAGCGCCCGCGCGATCGCGATCCGCTGGCGCTGACCGCCCGAGAGCGTAATGCCGCGTTCGCCGACGACCGTCTCGTACCCCTGCGGCAGGTCGGCGATGAACTCGTGCGCCTGAGCCGCGATCGCCGCCGCCTCGACTGCCTCGTGCGGCGCGTCGGGCATGCCGAATGCGATGTTGTCCCGCACCGAGGCGGAGAACAGGAACGGATCCTGGGAGATGACCCCGATCTCGCGCCGGAGGGAGCGCCGCTCGAGGTCGCGGACGTCGATGCCGTCCACGAGGACGCGCCCGGCGGTCGCGTCGTAGAAGCGAGGGACGAGCGCCGCGAGCGTCGTCTTCCCGGAGCCCGTGCGACCGATGAGGGCCACCGTGCGGCCGGCGCCCACCTCGAAGTCGACGCCCTCGAGCACGAGCTGGCCCGGCTCGTAGCCGAAGTCGACATCTTCGAAGCGGACCTGGCCCGGCCCACCGCTCGGCAGCGGACGTGCGCCGGGGCGGTCGGCGATCTCCTCTGGCTCGTCGAGGACCTCGAAGATCCGCTCTCCCGCCGCGGTCGCCCGCTGCGCCTGCCCGACCCACATCCCGAGCATCCGCAGGGGCATGACGAGCATCGCGAGCAGGAGGTTGAACGTGAAGAAAACGCCGATGGTGAGCGATCCCGAGATGACCATCCGTCCCGCGGCGAGCAGCACCGCCGCCTGCGCGAGGAGCGGCAGGAACGTGAGGAGCGGAACGTAGAACGCACGCTGTCTGTTCGCCTTCAGGGTCTGGCGGAAGACCGAGTCCGACGCCTCCGAGAATCGCTCGCTCCTGCGGTCTTCCTGCGCGAACGACTTGACGACGTGGAAGCCGACGATGCTCTCCTCGGCGACGATGGAGACGTCCGCCAGCTTCTGCTGCACGTCCCGCAGCACCGGGTGGGAGACGCGGCTGTAGCGGTATGCGATCAGGACCACCGCCGGTGTGATCGCGAGCGCTACGAGCGCGAGCTGCCAGCTGTAGAAGAAGAGGACGATCGTCACCACGAGGACGGTCACGACGTGCTGAGCGAAGAAGATGAGCCCGTAGCCGAGGAAGAAGCGGACGGACTGCAGGTCGATCGTCGCCCTCGACATGAGCTGACCCGTCTGGCTCCGGTCGTAGAAGCCGAACGACAGTCGGAGGAGGTGTGCGTACAGGTCGTCGCGCAGGTCGTACTCGACCGCGAGCGCCTGCTTGCCGGAGATGAAGCGACGCCCGAGCATGAGCGCTCCTCGCACCAGCCCGAGCCCGATGATGAGCGCGATCTCGAACGCCAGCTTCCGGGTGTCCTGCGAGCCGGTGAGCTCGTTGATGACGGCACCGGTCAGGATCGGCACGAGGATGGCGGCGCCCTGGGACCCGATCGCGAGGATCGAGGAGACCATGAGCGACGAGCGGTACGGACGGAGGAATGCGAGCAGGCGCACGAACGTCCGCCAGTTCGTGCGGCGCTCCCTCGCGTCGCCCTCTGCCCTCACCTGCTCGTAGGGTACGGGCCGTGCTCCTCGCCGTGCCGAACGTCTCGGAGGGACGGGACGCGTCGAAGGTCGAGCGACTCGCCGGTGCGTTCTCGTCCAGCGCACGGCTCCTCGCCCTCCACTCCGATCCCGACCATCACCGCTCCGTCTTCGTTCTCGCCGCGGAGAGCGACGCGCTCGCGGCGTCCGTCGTCGCCGGCGTCGCCCGGGCGCTCGAGCTGATCGACCTGCGGCTCCACGACGGCGCCCATCCACGGGTCGGGGCAGCGGACGTCGTGCCCGTCGTCCCGGTCGAGCCGGAGGGGATGGAGGCTGCGAAGGAGACGGCGTACAACGTCGCCGAGACGATCGGCACCGACCTCGGGCTGCCCGTCTTCCTCTACGGGGAGGCCGGAGGAGGGCGGCGCCCCGTGTTCTTCCGGCGCGGCGGCCTCGACGAGCTCCGTCGGCGCGTGGACGCACGCGAGCTCGTGCCCGACTTCGGCCCGCTCGAGGTGGGCCCGCGCTCGGGCGCGGTGCTCGTCGGCGCCCGGAAGCCGCTAGCCGCCTACAACGTCGAGCTCGCGACGGGGGACGTCGAGGCCGCCCGGCGCATCGCGGCCGCCGTGCGCGAGTCGAGCGGAGGCATGCCGGGCGTACAGGCGATCGGTCTCGAGCTGCCTCGCTCCCACCGGATCCAGGTGAGCATGAACGTGATCGATCTCGACCGCTCGCCGCTTCACGAGGTGGTCGAGCGCGTGCGCTCCGAAGCTGAGCGCGAAGGCGTCGAGGTCTCGGCCGGAGAGCTCGTCGGGCTCGTGCCGGAGCGCGTTCTCGACGCTGCCCGCGCGGCGAGAGTCGAGGTACCGGGCCTCGACGAAGCGCACGTCATCGAGCACCTGCTCGCGCTCTAGACTCGGCTCGTGGCGGTGCCGATCGAGCTCACGGGCGACGACCTGCGCGTCGCGGACGTCTGGGATGTCGCCGTCCACGGGACGGAGGTCGCTATCGCGGAGGAAGGGCGTCGTCGGATCGCAGCCGCCCGCGAGCTCGTCGAGTCGATTCGGGGTGAGCACACCTACGGCGTGAACACCGGGTTCGGGCGCTTCGTGTCGGCGCACATCCCCGAAGAGCAGACGGAGGAGCTCCAGCTCCGCCTTCTGCGCAGCCATGCGTGCGGGGTCGGCGGCCCGTACCCCGACGACGTCGTGCGGGCGGCCATGCTCCTGCGCGCCAACACGCTCGCGAAGGGCTACTCGGGTGCGCGGCTGGAGACGGTCGAGCTCCTCGTCGAGTGTCTGAACCGCGGTCTGCTGCCGGTCGTCCCTGCCCGGGGGTCGGTCGGCGCCAGCGGAGATCTCGCTCCGCTCGCGCATCTCGCACTCCCGCTCGTCGGAGAGGGCGAGGCGGTCGTCGGCGGAGAGCGCACAACGGGAGCCGAGGCGCTTCGGCGCGTGGGCCTCGAACCCGTGCGGCTCGCGAGCAAGGAGGGGCTCTCGCTGATCAACGGCACGCAGTTCATGACGGCGATGGCCACGCTCTGCCTCGTGCGGGCGCGCCGGCTCGCGGCCGTGGCCGATCTCGCGTGCGCGCTCTCGCTCGAGGCGCTCCAGGGATCGCGGACGAGCTTCCTACCCGCCATCCACCGGTCGCGTCCGCTCGAGGGCCAGAGGGAGTCGGCTGCGAACATCTGGCTCCTGCTCGAAGGCTCGGCGATCATCGAGTCGCACCGGTGGTGCGACAAGGTGCAGGACGCGTACTCGCTCCGGTGCGCGCCGCAGGTGCACGGCGCCTGCCGCGACCTCCTCGACTACGTCGGGGCCACGGTCGCCGTGGAGCTGAACGCGGCGACCGACAACCCGCTCGTCCTCGTCGAGGAGCGCCAGATCGTGTCCAACGGAAACTTCCACGGACAGCCGCTCGCGTTCGCGCTCGACGCGCTCGCGATCGCCGTCGCCGAGCTCGCGAGCATCTCCGAGCGGCGCATCGAGCGTCTCGTCAATCCGAGCCTCTCGGACGGGCTGCCGCCGTTCCTCGTGACGTCGGGCGGTCTCAACTCCGGATTCATGATCCCGCAGTACGTCGCCGCGGCGCTCGTCTCCGAGAACAAGGTGCTCGCGCATCCCGCGAGCGTCGACTCGATTCCGACGAGCGCCGGTCAGGAGGATCACGTGTCGATGGGGAATGCGGCGGGGCTGAAGGCGATCGGGGTCCTCGACAACGCGGAGCGCACGCTCGCGATCGAGCTCCTCGCCGGGGCGCAGGCCGTCGAGTTCCTCGCGCCGCTCGAGCCGGGCAAGGGCGTGCGCGCGACGCACGATGCGGTTCGCTCGCTCTCGCTGCGTCTCGAGGACGATCGCTCGCTCGCGGCGGACATCGAGCTCGTCGCGACGGCGGTGCGCGGCGGGGAGATCCAGGAGCGGGTGGAATCCCAAGTGGGAGTGCTCGCGTGAGCCGAGGAAGGACGACCGAATGAGCGATGTGGCGACACTGGACGCGACCGTCGAGGCGCTCTGCGGCGATCTCTCCCGGATCCGCGCGCCTCGCGGAACGGACCTGAACGCGCTCTCGTGGCAGACGGAGGCTCCGCTTCGGATGCTCCTCAACAACCTCGACCCGGAGGTCGCCGAGCATCCCGAGCGCCTCGTCGTGTACGGCGGCACCGGGAAGGCGGCGCGGAGCCACGACGCGCTCCGGGCCATCGTCCGAACGCTCCTCAGGCTGCGCGAGGACGAGACGCTGCTCGTCCAGAGCGGCAAGCCGGTCGGCGTCTTCCGTACGACCGAGGGGGCGCCCCGGGTGCTGATCGCGAACGCGCTGCTCGTGCCGCGCTGGGCGTCCTGGGACGAGTTCCGCCGCCTCGAGGCCGAGGGGCTCACGATGTTCGGGCAGATGACCGCCGGGAGCTGGATCTACATCGGCACCCAGGGGATCCTGCAGGGCACGTACCAGACCTTCGCTGCGGCAGGCGAGAAGCACTTCGGCTCCCCGGACCTGACGGGAAAGACGATCCTCACCGCCGGCCTCGGCGGGATGGGCGGCGCGCAGCCGCTCGCCGCGACGATGGCGGGGGCGGCGATCCTCTGCGTCGAGGTCGATCCGACGCGGATCGAGCGGCGGCTCGAGACCCGCTACCTCGACGAGGCCGCGGACTCGCTCGACGACGCGCTGGCACGGTTGCGGACGGCGGCGCGGGAGGGCCGAGCGCTGTCGGTGGGCGTGCTCGGCAACGCCGCCGACGTCATCCCCGAGCTCGCGAACCGCGGCGAGACCTTCGACCTCGTCACCGACCAGACCGCGGCACACGACCCGCTGAACGGCTACGTGCCCCAGGGGCTCGACGTGGACGCTGCCGAGACGCTGCGCGCGCGCGATCCGGACGAGTACCTGCGGCGCGCCCAGGCCTCGATCGCGGCTCACGTGAACGGACTGCTCGAGCTCGTGCGGCAGGGATGTCACGTCTTCGACTACGGCAACAACCTGAGAGGGGAGGCGCGCGACGCGGGCGTCCAAGAGGCGTTCAGCTATCCGGGATTCGTCCCGGCCTACATCCGGCCCCTCTTCTGTCGGGGAGTCGGGCCCTTCCGCTGGGCGGTGCTCTCCGGCGACCCGGCGGACATCGCCGCGATCGACCGCGAGCTGGAGACGCTCTTCCCGAACGACGAGCTACTCCGCCGCTGGCTCGAGCTCGCGCCAGGACGCGTGCCGTTCCAGGGGCTTCCGGCGCGGATCTGCTGGCTCGGCTACGGGGACCGCGCCCGGGCGGGACTGGCGATCAACGATCTCGTCCGCTCCGGGAGGGTGTCGGCGCCGGTCGTGATCGGGAGGGATCACCTCGACTCGGGGTCCGTCGCCTCGCCGTACCGCGAGACGGAGGCGATGAGAGACGGCTCCGACGCCATCGCCGATTGGCCGATCCTGAACGCGCTGCTAAACGTCGCGGCCGGCGCGACCTGGGTGAGCGTCCACCACGGAGGCGGCGTCGGGATCGGGAACTCGATCCACGCGGGCATGGTGGTCGTCGCCGACGGGACCGACGCGGCTGCCGAGAAGCTCGAGCGCGTCTTGACGACGGATCCGGGAACGGGCGTCATGCGCCACGCGGACGCGGGCTACGACGAGGCGCTCGAGACCGCCCGTGACCACGGGATCGACCTCCCGTCGATCCCGGGCGGCGGCGGGTGACGTCCGCGAGCGACGGCTCGCGACGGCTTCTGATCCGCGATCTCGCCCAGGTGGCGACGCCCGCGGGGAGACAGGCGCCGCTGCGGAGCGCGGACCTGGGCACGGTCGACGTCGTCGAGGCCGCGTACGTCCTCTGCGAGGCGGGGCGGATCGTGGAGGTCGGCTCGATGAGAGATCTCCCCGCGCTCGCCGGCGACGTCGAAGAGCTCGAAGGCCGCGGTCTGTCCGCCGTTCCGGGTCTCGTCGACTGTCACACGCACGCATGCTTCGCGGGCGATCGCGTGGGCGAGTTCGCGCTCCGGGCGGCGGGCGCGAGCTACGAGGAGCTCCATGCGGCGGGCGGCGGAATCCTCTCGACCGTTCGCGCGACCCGCGCTGCGAGCGAGGACGAGCTCGCCGAGATTCTCGCGCGACATGTCCACTGGATGCTCCGCGCCGGGACGACGACCTTCGAGGCGAAGTCCGGCTACGGGCTCGACCGGGACACGGAGCTCGCGCAGCTCCGGGCGATCCGGGCCGCGGGCGGGGTTCCCACCTGGCTCGGAGCGCACGCCGTGCCGCCCGAGCTCGAGGACGCCGATGCGTACCTCGAGTTCCTGCTCTTGGACGTCCTCCCCGCGGCGGCCGAGATCGCCGAGGCGGCCGACGTCTTCCTCGAGCGGGGCGCGTTCGACGTCGAGCAGGCGCGCCGCTACCTGACGGCGTGCCGCGCCGCCGGGCTCGAGCTCCGCCTGCACGGCGACCAGTTCACGGAGGCAGGAGCGATCCCGCTCGCGACGGAGCTCGGTGCGCGCTCGGTCGACCACCTCGAGGCGACCGGGGAGGCAGGGATCCAGGCGCTCGCCGCGAGCCGCGTCACCGGCGTGCTCCTGCCGGCGAGCGCGCTCTTCCTCGACCGGCCGATGCCCCCGGCACGCGCCCTCGTCGAAGCGGGCGCGGGGGTCGCGCTCGCCACGGACTTCAACCCGGGGAGCGCGTTCTGCGAGAGCCTGCCTCTCGTCTGCAACCTCGCCTGCACCCAGCTCCACCTCTCGCCCGAGCAGGCGCTCGGCGCCTGCACGGTGAACGCCGCACATGTGCTCGCACGTGCGGATCGAAAGGGGCGGATCGTGCCCGGGTTCGACGCCGACCTCGTCCTCGTCGCCGCGGAGGACTGGCGGCATCTCGCCTATCACCTCGGCGGACCGGTCGTGCACTCGGTCGTCCGAGCCGGGCGGATCGCCTGGACCGGCCCGGCATAATCGCAGGATGCCGACACGCAAGCAGCGACGCCGCCGTGAGAAAGGCCTGCGGCACGACTACGAGCTCGTATGGGAGGACGCCGAGGGGAACGAACTCCCCCCGGAGGACGGCCCAGCGAACGGCTCCGACAAGCGGGCGCCGGCGCGTTCCGCTTCTCGTGGGGGACGGCAGGGGCGCCAGGCCCAGCCTCCGTCCTGGCAGCGGACCTTCAAGCGTGGAGCGATCTTCGCGCCGATCATGTTCGCGACGGTCTTCGTCCTCTCGCCCCACCTGTCGCCGATCCAGAAGATCACGCAGACCCTGATCATCGTCGCGATCTTCGTCCCGTTCAGCCACCTGCTCGACGGCGTCCTCTATCGGTCGCAACAGAAGCGCGCCGCGAGGGACCAGGCCACCGGAAAGCGCGGCTGACCCGCCACGCATGACGCTGCGTGTCGAACAGGTCCCGCTGGGGCCGATGGGGACGAACTGCTACGTGGCCCGCGCCGACGCGACCTCACCCGAGGCCGTCGTCGTCGATCCGAGCGGCGACGCGACCGAGCTCCGGCTCCTGCTCGCGCGGCTCGGTTCGACCTGCGCGGCAATCCTCGTCACACACGGGCACTGGGATCACCTCCTCGGCGTCGCCGACCTCGCGGAGGGAACGGGTGCTCCGGTCTACATGAGCGAGGGCGAGCGCGAGCGCCTCGAGAGCCCCGCCGATGTCACGCCCGCGGGTCTCGCACTTCGCGCGCACACACCGGAGATGCTCCTGAGCGGCGGCGAGACCGTCGATGTCGCGGGGATCCCGTTCGACGTGCTGGCGGTCCCCGGGCATTCGCCCGCCCACCTCGCCTACCACGCCGACGGCTGTCTCTTCTCGGGCGACGTCCTCTTCGCGGGCTCCGTCGGTCGCACCGACCTCCCCGGCTCGGACTGGGAGACGCTCCTCGCGTCCATCCGCTCGCTCGTCGACGCCTATCCGCCCGAGACGATCGTGTACCCGGGCCACGGTCCCGTGACGACGCTCGGCGCAGAGCTCGCGCGGAACCCGTTCCTGGCCGACCTTCGGGCGGAGCGCACGGAGTGACGAGAGCCGGAAGGATCGGGCGTCCCCGCGGGACGCACGACGTCGTGCCGTCGGAGCAGCCTCGCTGGCGGCTGATCGTCGACGAGGCCGAGCGCCTCTGCGCCCTGTACGGCTACCGGCCCATCGTGACTCCCGTGTTCGAGGACACCGCGCTCTTCGAGCGCACCTCGGGAGCGGGCTCGGACGTGGTGCAGAAGGAGATGTACACCTTCGAGGACCGGGGCGGCCGCTCGCTGACGCTCCGCCCCGAGGGGACGGCGCCGATCTGTCGTGCGTACGTCGAGCACGGCATGCACCGCGAGCCGCAGCCCGTGAAGCTCTACCTCGCCGGGCCGATGCACCGCTACTCCGCGCCGCAGCGCGGACGCTTTCGCGAGCACTGGCAGCTCTCGGTCGAGGCGATCGGATCGGACGACCCTGCGCTCGACGCCGAGGTAATCGCGCTCTACGACTCGCTCCTCTCGCGCCTCGGCGTCTCCGAGTACGGCCTCGCGCTGAACTCGATCGGCTGCCGCGAGTGCCGTCCCGCGTACCTCGAGCGGCTGAACGCCTGGCTCGCGGAGAACGGCGACCGGCTCGACGACGCGAGCCGCGAGAAGGCCGCGACCAGCCCGCTCCGCGTGTTCGACAACATCGACGCGAAGCCCGAATCCGTCCGCGACGCGCTTCGGGAGGCACCGACCGTCGGCGAGTCCCTGTGTGTGCCGTGCCGCGAGCACTTCTCCTCCGTCCGCGCGTATCTCGACGCGGCCGGCGTCGGCTACGAGCTCGTCCCGACGCTCGTGCGCGGGCTCGACTACTACGTGCGGACGACGTGGGAGTTCGTCGGGCCGGACGAGGGCGCGCAGAGCTCGCTCTCGGGCGGCGGGCGCTACGACGGCCTCGTCGAGCAGATCGGCGGCCCGCCGGCGGCCGGCGTCGGCTTCGGCGCCGGCCTCGAGCGGCTCGTGCTCGCGCTCGAGGACGCCGGGGTGGCGCCGGCAGCGCCCACGATCGACGTGTTCTTCGTCCTCGACGGCGCGCCGCGCGAGCGGGTCGCAGGCTGGTTGCGGGAGCTGCGCGAGCGCGGTGTCTCGTGCGACACGGACTACGCGGGCCGCTCGCTCAAGGGCCAGCTCACGCAGGCCGCCCGGCTCGGGGCGTCGATGACGGTCGTCGTCGGAAAGGACGGTGCGACCATCCGCAGCCCCGACGGCGCCGACGAGACCGTCTCGCTCGACGACGTGCTCGCGAGGATCGCCTGATGAGCTGGCGCGACCTCCTGTGTGGCGAGCCGCGGGCCGAGCACGTCGGCCGCACGCTCACGCTTGCGGGGTGGGTGGCACGCCGGCGCGACCACGGCGGGCTCGTCTTCGTCGATCTCCGCGACCACACAGGGACGACCCAGCTCGTGGTGAATCCCGAGAACGCGCCCGACGCGGCAGAACTCGCGAAGCAGATCCGGAACGAGTTCGTCCTCCAGGCGACGGGCGACGTCGTCGCCCGCGCGACGGAGACCGTGAATCCGAACATGCCGACTGGCGAGGTGGAACTCCAGGTCGCGTCGCTCGCGATCGTCTCACGCTCGACCCCGCTCCCGTTCCAGCTCGACGAGGAGGGCGTCGACGAGACGCTCCGGCTCCGCTATCGCTGGCTCGATCTGCGGCGCGAGCGGATGCAGCGGAATCTCCGGACGCGGGCGAAGCTCGTCTCGATCATCCGGGAGGAGATGGAGACGGAAGGGTTCGTCGACGTCGAGACCCCGATCATGGCGAAGCCCACTCCCGAGGGCGCCCGCGACTTCCTCGTCCCGACGCGGCTCCAGCAGGGGAAGTTCTTCGCTCTGCCGCAGTCGCCGCAGATCTACAAGCAGCTTCTCGCGATCTCGGGCTTCGACCGCTACTACCAGATTGCGCGCTGCTTCCGGGACGAGGACCTGCGCGCCGACCGCCTCCAGGAGCTGACGCAGCTGGACGTGGAGATGGCGTTCCCGGACGTGGAGGAGATCTTCGCGCTGATGGAGCGGATCGTTCCGCGCATCTGGCGGGAGACGATCGGCGTCGAGCTCGAGACGCCCTTCCCGCGGATGTCGTGGCAGGAGGCGGAGCTCCGCTTCGGATCCGACAAGCCCGACCTCCGCTTCGGGCTCGAGATCCAGGACGCGACCGAGATCACGCGAGGGTCGGGGTTCGGCGTCTTCGCGAACGCCGAAGCAGTTCGCCGCCTGAGCGTGCCGCGGGAGCTTTCTCGCGCTGAAATCCAGAAGCTCGAGGACATGGCGAAGCCGTGGGGAGCGAAGGGCCTCGCCTATGTCGTCTTCCGCGCCGACGGCGAGATCAGCTCGCCGATCGCGAAGTTCCTGTCGGAGCGCGAGCTCGACGCGTTTCGCGAGCCGGGGACGACGGCGCTCTTCGTCGCGGACACGCCGAAGCTCGTCGCGAAGGTGCTCGGGCTCCTGCGCCTCCACCTCGGTCGGGAGCTCGAACTCATCGACCGGGAGGCATGGAAGTTCCTGTGGGTGACGCCGATGCCACTGCTCGACTGGAGCGATGAGGAGGGACGCTGGACCGCGCAGCACCATCCCTTCACACGACCGACCGACGACAGCATCCCGCTCCTCGACTCCGACCCCGCTGCGGCGAGCGCGGTCGCCTACGACCTCGTGGGCAACGGGATCGAGCTCGCGGGAGGCTCGATCAGGATCCACGAGCCGGACCTCCAGGCGCGGATGTTCGACTTCCTCGGCATCTCGGCCGAGGAGCAGCGTGCGAAGTTCGGGTTCCTGCTCGACGCGCTCTCGATGGGCGCGCCTCCGCACGGCGGCATCGCATCGGGCATCGACCGCCTGACGATGGCGCTCCTCGACGAGCCGTACATCCGGGACACGGTCGCGTTCCCGAAGAACCAGGCCGGCCTCGACCCCATGAGCGGCGCCCCCTCGCAGGTGACGAAAGAGCAGCTCGCCGAGCTCGGGATCGAGGTCGTCGCGAGTGTCGGGGACGAAGAGGGCGAGGGCGAATAGGCGGGCGAGCTCGGCTGGCGATGCGACCGCCCCGTCCGCGACACTTCGAGAGCCGTGACGCCGTCGCTCCCCCAACGCATCGTCGCGCTCGCGGCCGTGGCTCTTCTGGCGGCGGTCACGGCGATCGCGGTGGTCGAGCACAGCACCCGCGCAGCCGCCAGCGCCGCCGGTGTGGGGACGGCGGAGGCCCCAGGCGGTTGGAACCAGGCGTTCGCGGGCTCGCGCGGGCCGGCCGGCGATGCGCAGCGCACGACGTGCGGCCAGGTGCTGACCGCGAAGTCGCTCGGGGTGACGCAGCCGGTGCTCCCCTGCGGAGCGAAGATCGTGCTCCGCTACGGCGGCAAGGAGGTGCTCACGGAGGTCATCGACGACAAGCTCGTCGTCGCGGGCCGCCAGCTCGAGGTCACCGAGCGCCTGGCGAAGATCCTCGGTCTCCAGGGCGCCCAGGAGATCGAGTGGCGTTTCGCGACCGACACGGGCGGCTAGGATGGCCGAGCTCGACCCTGTGCGTGGCCTCCGGCTCAAACGTGAACCAACAGTCACGTGAAGGGAGCCGGCGTCGGGGATAGGCGTTGCCGACGCCCCGCACGGCACCCACCTGGCAGTGCCAGGTTCTCAGGCGGCCGGAGGTCATCGCCAGGGTGGAGCATGTGCTTCGTGGCGCCGGCCGCGCTTCGCCTCGAGGCACACAGCGCGACGTGCCTCGATGCGAAGCATGACCGCGCCTTCTCTCTCGGTTGGGGAACGAGCGACGCGTCGATGCGACGTCGTCGTGTCTCTGGATGCGACGCCGGGACAGGATCATCCTCGGACGAGCATCAACTCGTGGCTCCCGATAGGGACGGCTGCTGCGCCGCTAACGTGACCCGTGGGCACGGTCGAGGTTTTCGGTGACGCGACGCGCAACGGAGAGTGGGCCGCGGCGCGGCTTCTCGTCGACGGCGACCGCATCGTCCGGGCCGACGCGCCCGGGCTCGACGCGGCGCTGGCCGGTCGGACGCTGATCGACGCGGCGAAGGTCGGCGGAGAGCCGCTCGCGGTCGAGGCGCTCGCCGCCGCGCTCGGCCAGGTCTTCGTCGCGGAGCCCGACTCCCGTCGCGTGGCCGTTGCGATGTCGAGCGGGGTCGACAGCGCCGTGACCTTGCTACGGGCGGCGCCGAATGCGATCGGCGTCACGCTCCGGCTCTGGCAGGACCCGGCCGGCCCGTCGGCGGAGCGCGTCTGCTGCTCGCCGGACGCCGTCTCGGCCGCGCGGGCGACCTGCCATGCGCTCGGGCTGCCGCACGTCACGCTCGACCTGCGCGAGGAGTTCCGCGAGACCGTCGTCGCCCACTTCGTCTCCTCCTACGAGGCCGGGGACACGCCGAATCCGTGCACGCGCTGTAACGGGGCGTTCCGCTTCGACGCGCTCCTCGCGTTCGCCACCCGCGCCGGGGCGGCGGAGCTACGCACCGGGCACTACGCCCGCGTCGTCGACCATCGCGGCCGTCGTCTCGTCGCTCGCGCTGCCGACGCGAACAAGGACCAGTCGTACATGCTCGCCTCCCTCGATCCCGCGCTCCTCGATCGCGTCTCCTTCCCGCTCGGTGGGCAGACGAAGGAGGAGACGAGGGCGGAAGCAGCTCGCGCCGGCCTCGCCGCGGCGCGACAGCCGGAGAGCCAGGAGGCGTGCTTCCTCGCGGGGGGCGACTATCGCGAGTTCCTCGAGCGGCAGGGCGTCGCGTCGGCGGGCGGCCCGATCGTCGACCGGGCGGGCCGTGTCCTCGGTCGCCACGACGGCTATTGGCGGTTCACGCCGGGGCAGCGGCGGGGCATCGGCGTCGTCGCCGAGCGGCCGCTCTACGTGCTTAGAACCGATCCGTCCTCGAACGCGGTCGTGGTCGGGCCGGAGTGGGATCTCGGCGTGCGCCGCGTCGCGGCGCGAGGGCGGCTGCATCTCCCCGTGGAGCGCGTCGAGGCCAAGCTGCGGCATCGTTCGAGCCCTGTCCGGGCCTCGGTGACCGGAGCTCCGGAAGGCTTCTCGCTCGAGCTGGACTCCCCGATCCCGGCGGTCGCGACGGGACAGCTCGCGGCGCTCTACGAGGAGGACGCGGTGGTCGGAGCCGGCGTCGTCACGGGCGTGTCCTGAACGCGAGTGACTAGGATCACGCCCCATGACGCTCCTGGCTTCGACGGCTTCCGACGTGCTGGACTACGCGCTCGTCGTGTTCTTCGTCGCGAGCGGCCTCGCGCTGGCGTACATGCTCGTCCGCCTCGGCGGCACGTTCGGGCGGCTGTCGTCGCTGATCAAGGGCACGGAGCGAGACGTCCTGCCGGTCGTGGTCAAGGCGGGCGGCACCGTCGACCGGGTGAACGACCAGCTCGACAAGCTCGACACGGTGACCGACAGCGCCGTGTCGATGGCGGACAGCGCCGACACCGCCGTCCGCGCGGTGTCGACGGCGATCACGACGCCTGTGAAGAAGGTCAGCGGCTTCGCGTCCGCCGTCTCGCACGGCTTCTCCGCCTTCCGGGCACGACGGGACGTCGGCGAGGCGATGGGTGTCGCCAAGGACGCGGCCGCCAGGCGAGAGAGCGAGCTCGACGAGGAGCTCCGCAACGCCGGCCGGACGCCGCCGCCCCCGGATCCGCCCCCCGCCGTCTAGTCGTCGGTCGCGCGCAGCCCGGGGACGCCGGAAGCCCTTCGTAGAATCTCGTCATGCGGACGACCGCCGAGCTGCGCGAGGGCTTCCTCTCGTTCTTCGAGGAACGAGGCCATCTCCGCTGCCCCTCGGCGTCGCTCGTCCCGAGGGCGGACGACCGCTCGACGCTCCTGACGACGGCGGGGATGCAGCCGCAGATGCCGTACTTCCTCGGCCTCGAAACGCCGCCGGGGCCACTCCTGACAACGGTGCAGAAGTGCTTCCGGACGCCCGACATCGACGAGGTGGGGCTCGACGGCCACCACCTGACCTTCTTCGAGATGCTCGGCAACTTCTCGTTCGGGCAGTACTTCAAGGAGGGAGCGATCGCGTTCGCGCGCGAGTTCGTCTCCGAGCACATGAAGCTGGACTGGGAGCGCGTCTGGGTGACCGTCCACGCGGGCGATCCCCAGCTGAAGCTCGGTCCGGACGAAGTTGCGATCGAGCTCTGGCAAAAGATCGGCATGCCGAGCGAGCGGATCGTTCCGCTTCCGACCGTCGAGAACTTCTGGTCCGTCGGCGGCCCGGGGCCGTGCGGCCCCGACTCCGAGATCTACTGGGACTGGGGCCTCGAGCACGGCTGCGGCGAGCCCGACTGTGCGCCCGCCTGCCCGCGCTGCGACCGGTTCCTCGAGTTCTGGAACCTCGTGTTCATGGAGTACGAGCAGCACGCCGACGGCACCCTGACCCCGCTCCCCCGGCAGAACATCGACACGGGGCTCGGGCTGGAGCGGGGCGCGGCCATCCTGCAGGACGTCATGTCCGTGTACGACACGGACGGCTACCGCCAGATCATGGACTGGATCGCCACCCGGTCGGGCGTGGCGTACGGCGATACGCCCGAGGCCACCAAGGCACACCGGATCCTCGCCGACCACGGCCGCGGGATGACGTTCCTCGTCGGCGACGGCGTGACCCCGTCCAACGAGGGGCGCGGCTACATCCTGCGGAGGATCATCCGGCGGGCGGTTCAACAGGCGCGGCGCATCGGTCTCGACGGCCTCCATCCTCTGTGCGGCGTCGTCGTCGCGCAGATGGCGGACGCATATCCCGAGCTGCCGCTGCAGGCCGAGTCGATCGAACGCGCGGTCCGCGTCGAGGAGGAGCGGTTCTCGGAGACGCTCGAGCGCGGGCTCAGGCTCTTCGAGGAGATCGCGTCCGATGAGGCGATCTCGGGGGAGCAGGCGTTCACCCTCGCGGCCACGTACGGCTTCCCCGTGGAGCTCACGGTCGAGCTGGCGGAGGAGCGTGGGCAGGCGGTCGACGTCGACGGCTACCGGGTCGAGATGGAGCAGCACCGGGAGGTATCGCGTGCCGGAGGATCGGGTGACCTTCAGCGTGCCGCCGACTTCGCACGCAGGGCCGGCTTCACGACCGAGTTCGTGGGCCATACGAAGACAGACGTGCTCACGCAGGTGGGGGCGCTCGAGGAGCTCGAGGACGGCCACTTCCTCGTCAAGCTCCGGGAGTCGCCCTTCTATCCGGCGGGCGGCGGCCAGGTGACGGACCGCGGGTACGTCGAGCGGGACGACGACACCGGCGCGCGGGTCGAGGTCGTCGAGGCCTACCGCGTCGAGGACGACCAGGCGCTGCTCGTCCGTGGAGAAGGGATCGCGGAGGGCGATCGGGTGCGAGCAGTCGTGCCCTGGAACGTCCGCTTCCCGACGATGGCCAACCACACCGCCACCCATCTCCTGCACCGCGCCCTCCGGGACGTGCTCGGCGAGCACGTGCACCAGGCGGGGTCGGCGGTGCGTCCGGACAAGCTTCGGTTCGACTTCAGCCATCCGGAGGCGCTGAGCGCGGACGAGCGCGGGCGAGTGGAGCTGCAGGTGAACGAGAAGATCTTCGAGAACCTGCCGGTACAGATCTTCGAGACGCCGATCGACGAAGCGCGCCGGCTCGGCGCGACGATGCTCTTCGGCGAGAAGTACGGCGAGATCGTCCGTGTCGTCGAGATCCCCGGCTACTCGCTCGAGCTCTGCGGCGGAACTCACGTGCGCTCGACGGCGGAGATCGGACCCTTCGCGATCCTGTCCGAAGGCTCCGTCGGGTCCGGCGCTCGCCGGATCGAGGCGGTGACGTCGGGGGAGGCGTGGGCGCTCCTGCGCGAGCGCTCCCGTGAAGCGGACCAGCTGCGGGCAGAGCTCGAGACGGTGCGCCGAGACGCGAAGCGCGGACCCGGCACGAAGCCGGGCGCCGCGGACGCGGTCGAGGCCGAGGTGCGCGTCGAGCAGGGCGTCAACGTGATCGTCCAGTCGGTCGACGGAGTCGACTCGGACACGCTCCTCGACCTCTCCGACCGCTTCAAGCAGCGCCACGCGCCGGCGGCCGTCGTCCTCGGGTCGTGGGAGGACGGGAAGGTGCACCTCGTCGCGAACTTCGACGCGTCGATCGCCGAGCGCGTGAGCGCGTCCGACGTCGTTCGCCGGGCCGCGGCGATCGTCGGCGGCGGTGGGGGAGGGCGGCCGACGATGGCGCGCGCCGGGGGCAAGGATCCGGAGCGGCTGCCGGAGGCGCTCGCGGAGGCCGAGCGCCTGATCCTCGCCGCGCTGTGAGCGGGGCGGGCCGGACGTGAGAGTCCTCGCGCTCGACTTCGGCGCCGCGCGGACCGGAGTCGCCGTCAGCGACGCGAGCGGGACGATCGCCCGGCCGCTCGAGGTGATCGAGCGGGCTGCAAGCCCGGCCGGGTTGCGGCGGATCGGCGAGCTCGTCGCAGCGGAGGACGCCGAGCAGGTCGTCGTCGGTCTTCCGCTGACGCTTCGCGGGGAGCGGGGGGAGCAGGCGCGGGAGACGGAGGCGTTCGTCGACGCGCTCCGAGGGGCGGTCGGCGTTCCCGTCGAGACCTACGACGAGCGCTTCACCACCGCACTCGCAGCGCGGGCGGACGGCTTCGCCCCCGAGGACGCCCGGGCCGCGGCGCATCTGCTCGAGAGCTACCTCGCGTGGATGCACGGAGGCCGAGGCTAGATGCGGCTCGTCTGGGGAGCCGTCGCCGTGGGAGCGGTGCTCCTCGGCGCTGGGTTCGCCGGGGCGTCGCTCCTCCGGAAGAACGACTCGCCGCCGCCGCCGACGACCACGGTTCCCGTCCTTGCGAACCTGCGGGTCATCTTCCCGGAGGGATTCACGCGGGCGGACATGGCCGCACGCGTCGCCGCGGTCCGTGAGATCGCAATCCGGAAGCGCCACGTGACACCCCGGCTCACCCGCGAGGGCTACCTGATCGCGAGCGCACACGCCGAGCCGCCGCGCGAGTTTCGCAAGGACTGGGGAGGGCGCTCGATCGAGGGCTTCCTCTTCCCCGCCACGTACGACTTCACCCAGCGCACGCCCTCGGCGGGGCTCGTCCACGACCAGATCTCGTTCTTCCAGCGGCAGTTCGCGAAGGTCGATCTCCGCTATGCGAGGTCGAAGAACCTGACGCCGTACGACGTCGTCAAGATCGCATCGATGATCGAGAAGGAGGCAGCCGCGCCCTCCGAGCGGCCGCTCGTCGCCGCGGTGATCTACAACCGCCTCCACGCGCGGATGCCGCTCGGGATCGACGCGACGATCCGGTACGGACGGCACGTCCCCGGCAACCGGCCGCTCAAGAAGTCTGACATCGAGAGCGACAACCCCTACAACACCCGCAAGCGGCCCGGGCTCCCGCCGACGCCGATCTCGAACCCGGGACTCCCCTCGCTCCGCGCGGCCGCGCACCCCGCGAAGGTCGACTACCTCTACTACGTCCGCAAGCCCGACGGCGTCCATCACTTCTTCACGGCGAGCGAGTCCCAGTTCTGCCAGAAGTCCCTGGAGTACGGCTACGGCGGCTGCTGAGATCTCCGCGCGTTCGCCCATCCACTCGCTCGAGATCACCGGAGCCACCCGCCTCGTCGGGATCGTCGGCTGGCCGGTGGAGCACTCGCTCTCCCCGGCCATGCAGAACGCGGCCTTCGCCGCGCTCGGGCTCGACTGGGCCTATGTGCCGCTCCCTACCTCTCCGGAGCGACTCGCTGCCGCCGTCGAGGGGCTCGCGGCCGCCGGTTTCGCCGGGGCGAACGTGACCTCGCCGCACAAGCGGGCCGCGGCAGAGCTCTGCGGGTCGGACCTCCCGTCGATCAACACGCTGCTCTTCGACGGCCGAACCATCCACGGAACGTCGACCGACGCCGCGGTGCTGGCCGGCCTCCCGGGGGAGAGCCCCGTCGTGATCGGCGACGGTGGGGCGGCGGCCGCCTTCCTCGCGGCGCTCCCCGGCGCACGGCAGTTCTCGCGCCGCACCGCCTGGCCGCCCAGCACGAGCGATGCGGACGTGGTCGTCAACGCCACCTCCGAGCGGGACACCGTCCTCGTCGAGCTCGGCCCGGGACAGACGCTCGTCGACCTGCCGTATCCGGCGACGGCGACCGCTCGCGCCGCACGGGAGAGCGGTGCGACGGTCGTCGAGGGGCTCGAGGTGCTCGTCGCTCAGGGCGCGGCCTCGTTCCAGCTCTGGACGGGACGGGAGCCTCCGATCGACGTCATGCGAGCGGCACTAGGCTTGCCTGCGTGACGCTCCACCTCGTCACGGCCGGCGAGTCGCACGGGCCGGCGCTCGTCGCGATCCTCAGCGGTCTCCCCGCCGGCCTCCGCCTCGACCGGGAAGCGATCGACGGCGACCTCGCGCGTCGTCGTCAGGGATACGGGCGCAGTCCGCGCCAGCTCATCGAGCAGGACGAGATCGAGGTGCTCGCCGGGCTCCGCCACGGCGCGACGCTGGGCTCTCCACTGGCGTTCCTCATCCGCAACCGGGACCACGGGAGCTGGGCGTGGGGGATGAGCCCGTGGCCGCCCGACGGCGAGCCGTCCGGAAAGGGCACGACGCCGGTCACGCTCCCGCGCCCGGGGCACGCCGACCTGGCCGGAACGCTCAAGTTCGGCCACGCCGACGTCCGCAACGCCCTCGAGCGGGCCAGCGCCCGCCGGACCGCCGCCGAGGTGGCCGCGGGCGCGATCGCGAAGGCGCTCCTCGCGGAGATCGCGGTCTCGGTGAGCGGCCGGGCGATCGAGATCGGCGGCGAGGCGGACGAGGCCCGCTGGGAGGAGGTCACGGAAGCGGCCCGTACTGCGCGGGACACGCTCGGCGGCGTCGTCGAGGTCGTCGCGGAGGGCGTTCCGCCCGGGCTCGGCTCGTACGCCGAGAAGGACGACCGCCTCGATGCGCGGCTCGCGGCCGCCCTCATGGGCATCCAGGCGGTGAAGGCGGTCGAGGTCGGCGACGGGATCGCGCTCGCGCGCACGCATGGGTCGGCGGCACACGACGAGATCGAGCCGGGACTGCGCCGGCGGACGAACCGGGCGGGCGGTCTGGAGGCGGGCGTCACGAACGGCGAGCAGGTCGTCGTCCGCGCCGCGATGAAGCCGCTCCCGACACTGATGCGCCCGCTCGCGTCGGTCGATCTCGCGAGCGGGGAGTCGGCCGACGCGCTCGTCGAGCGGAGCGACGTGCAGGCCGTGGAGGCGCTCGCGGTCGTCGCCGAGGCCGCCGTCGCCTGGGAGCTGGCGCGCGCCGCCCGCGAGAAGTTCGGCGGCGACGCGCTCTCCGACTTCGTAGGCGCCCACGCGGCCTACCTGGATCGAATCGAGTGGCGCACGCGCTAGATCGCCATCTCGTCCTGATCGGCTTCATGGGGGCGGGGAAGTCGACGGTCGGCGCGGAGGTCGCCGGGCGGCTCGGGCGTCCGTTCCACGACGTCGACCTGGAGATCGAGAGCGCGCACGGGCCGATCCGGGAGCTCTTCGAGCGCGAGGGGGAAGCGGCTTTTCGTGAGCTCGAAGCGGCGTTCGTCAGGGGCGCGTGCAGCGCACGTGACCCTGCCGTGATCGCGGTCGGAGGGGGCGCGGTCGAGACGCGATCGCTCCTCGAGGAGCTCGACGCGCTCGTCTTCCTCCTGGACGTCGACGTGGACACGGCCTGGCGGCGCGTCGGCCGCAGCCCTCGCCCGCTCGCCCGCGACGAGGGCGAGTTCCGGAAGCGATACGAGGACCGGCGCCCGCACTACGAGTCGGTCGCACATGCGCGGGGGACCGACGCCGACGACGTCGTACTCGCGGCGGCGGGAATCCGGTTCGCCTCGCATCGAGACGCGCAGGGTGACGCGGTGGTCGCGGACGAGCACGTCGCCGGACTGCACGGGATCGACGCGACGCACCTCGTCCCGCCCGGAGAGAGCGCGAAGTCGATCGCCGAGGCGGAGCGGCTCTGGCGCGCGCTCCGGCTGGAGCGCGGCTCCGCCGTCGTCGCGGTCGGGGGCGGCTCGACGACCGATCTCGTCGGGTTCGTCGCCGCAACCCACCTGCGCGGCGTCGCCTGGAAGCCCGTTCCGTCGACGCTCGTCGGCCAGGTCGACGCCGCGATCGGGGGCAAGACCGGGATCGATCTTCCCGAGGGGAAGAACATCGTCGGCGCGTTCCACTGGCCCGCCGAGACGATCGTGGACACGACCCTGCTCGACACGCTGCCCGAGGACGAGCTCCTGAACGGAGCCGCCGAGGTCGTGAAGACCGGGCTGCTCGCAGGAGAGCCGCTGTGGGAGCTCCCGCTCGCCGAGCAGGTGAGGCGGTGCGCTTCCTTCAAGGCTGCGATCTGCCTACGTGACCCTCTCGACCGCGGGGTCCGCGCCCAGCTCAACCTCGGCCACACGTTCGCGCACGCGCTCGAGGCCGCCTCCGGATTCGCCGTACCGCACGGGCGCGCCGTCGCGCTCGGGCTCACCGCCGCGCTCCGGCTGTCGGAGCTCGAGGACGATGCGACGACCGTCGAGGAGATCCTTCGGCCCGAGCGCGTGCACGTCGACCGCGACGCCGCCTGGGACGCGCTCCTGCGCGACAAGAAGACCGTCGGCGGCCGTCCACGGCTCGTGCTCCTCGACGCGCCCGGGCGGCCGCGGCTCGGCGTCGAGCTCGATTCTCGAGCCATGCGAAGCGCTCTCGACGCGCTCATCGAGTAGGTTCGGAAGGTGCGGATCCTCGTCCTCAACGGGGTCAATCTGGACGCGCTCGAGCGGCGGCCGGCGGAGGTCTACGGCGGTCTCTCGATCTCGGAGCTCGAGACCCGGATCTACGAGTGGGCCGCCGAGCGGCAGTGCACGGTCCGCTGCCGGCAGACGAACCACGAGGGCGAGTTCGTCGACTGGTGCCACGAGGGCCTCGACTGGGCGGACGGCGTCGTCGTCAACCCGGGCGCGTGGGGCCACTACTCGTGGGCGATCCACGACGCGCTCGAGCTCTTCGAGACGCCGGTCGTGGAGGTGCATCTCTCGAACGTCGACGAGCGTGAGGAATGGCGCCGCTTCTCGGTGCTCGGTGACGTCATCGCGACGCGCGTCGTCGGCAAGGGGCCGGACGGGTACCGGGAAGCGCTCGACTTCCTCGTCGGAAGCGACGCGTGAGCAGGATCGCTCGTCTGGCCGAGCGTCTCGACGCTCCCCTGCTCGTCACGTACGAGCCGAATCTGCGCTACCTCACGGGATTCTCGAGCTCGAACGCGGCGCTGCTCGTCGAGCCCGACGGCACCGCGACCCTGTACGCCGACTTCCGGTACGCCTCCCGCGGCCGCGAGGTCGAGGGAGTCACCTTCGTGGAGGTTTCCCGCTACCTCATCGCCTCGCTCGCCGAGAGGCTCGCCGGGCGGACGATCGCGTTCGAGGCGGCGCATCTCCAGTACTCGTCCGTCGAGACGCTCGAGGCGGGCGGCGTTACCGCTCGCCCGACGACCGGGCTCGTCGAGGCGCTCCGAGCGGTCAAGGACGACGGGGAGATCGACGCGATTCGGCGTGCGGGTGCGCTGTCCGACGAGGTCTTCGAGCTCTTGGTGAACGAGCGCTTCACGGGGAGGTCGGAGCGCGAGCTCTGCTGGTGGGTCGAGCGCACGTTCCGCGATCACGGCGCGGAGGACGTCTCGTTCGGCACCGTCGTCGCTGCCGGTGCGACCGCGTCCTCGCCGCACGCGATTCCGGGAGACGCACGGATCGAGCCCGGCGTGCTCGTCGTCGTCGACGCCGGCTGCGTCGTCTCGGGCTACTGCTCCGACTGCACGAGGACGTTCGCCGTCGGCGACGTCTCGGACCGCCTCCTCGAGCTCTACTCCTTCTGCCTCGACGCACAGCTCGCCGGGCTCGCGGCGGTCGGCCCCGGCGTCACCGGCGTCGACGCGGACGCGGCCTCGCGGGCCCCGATCGAGACGGAGGGCCTCGGCGGTGCATACGGGCACGGCCTCGGTCACGGGGTCGGGATCGAGGTACACGAGGCGCCCGTGCTGCGTCCGGAGTCGACCGACACGCTCGAGCCGGGAAACGTGGTCAGCGTCGAGCCGGGCATCTACCTGCCCGAGGAGGGCTGCGGCGTCCGCATCGAGGACCTCGTCCTCGTGACCGAAGACGGTCGCGAGCGGCTCACGCGAGTTCACGAAGGAGCTCGTCACCGTCTCCTAGCGCCCGCGGCGCAGACCTCGTCGAGCAGTGCCGGCGGCAAGCGCGACGCCGAACCGCGCGTGAAGCAGGATAGAGCTCGAGGTGGTCCTTCTCGGTCGAGCTCGTAGCCGGCGTGTACGAGGACCTGGACCTCGGGGGTGAGGCACCGAACACCTCGTCCGGCGACGGCGTCCGAGTCCGCGGAACCCGTCGGCCGGGTAGATCCACTCGGCTCCGGAGTCCATGACGTAGACGCCGCCGCCCGCGGAGTCGAAAGTCACGGGATGCACGTCGACCTGCCGGCCGACCGCGTCGACGAGCACGAAGCTCCGGGGCGGGGCACCGGCGACGAGCTCGTATCCGACCATCTCGAGCAGATCGACGACGCGGTCCGAGTGCCGGATGTCGACGACGAGGTCGAGGTCGTCGTGCACCCTCGTCTCCTCCCCGAGCAAGGCGTCGACGCCCCAGCCGCCGTCGAGCCAGATGTCGAGGCCGTCCTCCTCGAGCAACCCGACGACCTCGAGGAGGCCTGACGCCGTCATCGGTGAGCTCGGCTCCCGGCCGCGGTACGCCCTCTGCGTCACCGCCGGACTCTACGGGGTCGTCGATTCCCGTCGATGGGAGACGACTACACTGGCCGCGCGTTGGCCGAGACGGTCTCCACCAACCAGTTCCGGAACGGGATGCACGTCGAGCTCGACGGCGGCGTCTGGCGCATCGTCGAGTTCCAGCATGTGAAGCCGGGCAAGGGAGGCGCGTTCGTGCGGACGAAGCTCAAGAGCCTCGACACGGGCGCGGTCGTCGACCGCACGTTCCGGGCGGGCGAGAAGTTCGCCCGCGTCCACACCGAGGTGAAGAACCTCCAGTACCTGTACGACGACGGGTCGGAAGCGCACTTCATGGACGAGGAGACGTACGAGCAGTTCGGTCTCCCGCGCGGCGAGGTCGAGGATGCGCTCGCCTACCTCGCGCCCTCGAGCTCGGTGCAGATGCTGGCCGTGGACGGGAAGCCGGCGGGCCTCCAGCTCCCGGCGTCGGTCGAGCTGGCCGTGGCCGAAACCGAGCCCGCGGTGCGCGGCGACACGGTGTCGAACGTGACGAAGCCCGCCACGCTCGAGACGGGCGCGGTGGTCCAGGTCCCCCTCTTCATCGACAGCGGCGAGCGGATCAAGGTCGACCCCCGCGAGGGGCGCTACATCAGCCGCGCCTGAGGCGTGGGTCGCTTCGCCGGCGCGCTCCGACCGTCGGCTCCGATCGCTCGGGCGGGTCGCTAAGGTCCCACGTCGTGCCGAAGCTCGTCGACACGACCGTCCGGCTGCTCTCGCAGGAGCCCCTCGCCGGGAGCCTGCCGACGGCGGAGATCTTCCGTGTCGCCGACATCCTCGACGGCGCCGGGTTCGCCTGCCTCGAGATCTCGGGCGGCGGCGTCTTCGACGCGACGGTGCGCAGGCGTGTCGAGAGTCCGTGGGAGCGCATCCGCGGGATCAAGGCCCGCGTGTCGACGCCGCTCGGGATCGCTCTGCGAGGGCGTTTCCTCGTCGGCTCGCGACCCGTCAGCGGCGACATCGTCGGGCGGTTCGTCGGCTGCGCAGCGGAGAACGGCATCGAGGTCTTCAGGCTGCACGACCCGCTAAACGACGTCTCCAACCTGCGCGAGGCGGGAGCGGCGATCACGAACGCGGGCGGAGCGTTCCACGCCGGGCTCATCTACGGGCCTGGCCGGACGGATGAGACGGACACGCTCGTCGAGCAGGCTCGCAAGCTCGGCGAGCTCGGCGCGACGCGCGTGATCGTGAACGACCCGACCGGCGCGCTCCTCCCGCACCGCGCGCAGGAGCTCGTCGGGCGGATCAAGGCGGCGAGCGAGCTGCCGGTCGGCTTCTACGTGCAGGGCTCGGCGGGAACCGCGCTCGCGGCCGCGCTCGCTGCCGTCGAGGCGGGCGCCGACCTCGTCGCGACCGCCGTCTACCCACTCGCGCTCACACTGCACCGCGTCTCCGGCGAGTCGCTCGCCGAGTCGCTCGACGGGCTCGGTCACGGGACCGGGGTGGACGTGGCCAAGCTGTGGGAGGCGGCGGACGTGATCGACGAGCACATCGGCGACGAGCCCGTGGCGCCGGTCGCTCCGCGGATCTCCGTGCGCGCGGCCGAGTACGACCTGCCGGTCGGCCTCGTGGCCGCGCTCGAGGTGCACCTGCGCGCGCATGCCGCGGCGGACCGTCTGCTCGACGTCCTCGAGGAGGTGGGCCGCGTCCGCGCCGAGGCGGGTTGGCCTCCTCTGGCCGCGCCGATGGGCCAGATCCTGGCGTCCCAGGCGCTCCTGCACGTGCTCGAGGCGAGGCGTTACGGGACGGTGATCGACGAGTTCCGCTCGCTCGTCCAGGGCGGGTACGGGCGGACGCCCGAGCCGATCGATCCGACGGTCGAGCGTGCGGTCGCCCTGCTCGCCCCGCGCCCGTCCCTGGGCGACGATCCGCCGACGGCCGAGGACGTGCGCCGTTCGGCCGAGGGCCTCGCCGCGAGCGAGGAGGAGCTCGTGCTGCTCGCCATGTTCGGCCCGGAGGCAGAGGATCTCCTGCGGACGATCCGGGCCCGCCACTCGCGCGACACCGTCCTGATCGCGGAGGACGCCGACGCCGAGCGCGGCGAGCGCATCCGCGAGCTCGTGAAGATCGTCCAGGAGTCGGGCGTCGGCGAGATCGAGATCGAGGACGAGGGGATGCGCGTGTCGGTCCGCCGCGCCGACGAGCCCGGCCTCATCACGCCCGCGATCACGTCGGGCGACTCGCAGGCCGTCGCAACCGAGCTCGAGGTCGCGGCCGCCGCCGGCGCCGACGGCGTCACGCGCGTCGAGTCGCCGATGGTCGGAATCTTCTTCCGCGCGCCGAACCCCGGCGCGCCGGCGTTCGTCGACGTCGGCGACGCGATCGCCCCCGGCGAGACGCTCTGCCTTCTCGAGGCGATGAAGCTCTTCAACGAGCTGAAGGCGGAGGTCTCGGGGGTCGTGCGGGCGATCCACGTCGAGAACGCGCAGGCGGTGGAGTTCGGGCAGCTCCTGTTCGAGATCGACCCGGTCCCTGCCCTTCCGGTCCTCTAGGCGGCGCCGTGCTCTCGAAGGTCCTCGTCGCGAACCGGGGCGAGATCGCAGTGCGCGTCATCCGCGCGCTCCACGAGCTCGGTGTCGAGGCGGTTGCGGTCTACTCGACCGCCGACCAGGACGCGCTGCACGTCGAGCTCGCGGACCAGGCGGTCTGCATCGGCCCGCCGCCTTCGGGCGCGAGCTACCTCGACATCTCGAACGTCGTCGCGGCCGCGGAGACCACCGGTTGCGACGCGGTGCACCCCGGCTACGGGTTCCTCGCCGAGAACCCCGCGTTCGTGCGCGCTTGCGAGGAGAACGACCTCGTCTTCATCGGGCCGTCAGCGGACGTTATGGAGCGGATGGGCGACAAGGTGCGCGCGAAGGAGGAGATGGGCGCGGCCGGCGTCCCGCTCGTACCCGGCTCCGAGTGTGCGGCCACGCTGGCCGACGCGCGGGCGGTCGCCGCCGAGGCGGGCTTCCCGGTGCTCCTGAAGGCGGTCGCGGGTGGGGGCGGCAAGGGGATGCGGATCGTGAGCGGAGCCGGCGAACTGGACGACGCCTACGCGACCGCGTCGATGGAGGCGGAGGCGGCGTTCGGGAACGGCGCGCTCTACGTCGAGAAGGTGCTGCGCCCGGCGCGCCACGTCGAGGTGCAGGTGCTCTGCGACGCCGAGGGCGGCGTCCTCACGCTCGGCGAGCGCGAGTGCTCGGTGCAGCGCCGCCACCAGAAGCTGATCGAGGAGTCGCCCTCGGTCGCGCTCGACGCCGTCGCCCGGGAGGAGCTCGAGGCCGCGGTCGAGCGGGCCTGCCGTGCGATCGGCTACCGGAACGCGGGCACCTTCGAGTTCCTCGTCGGGCCGGACGGCTCGTTCCACTTCATCGAGATCAACTGCCGGCTCCAGGTCGAGCACCCGGTCACGGAGCTCGTCACCGGCATCGACGTCGTCCGCGAGCAGGTGCGGATCGCCGGCGGCGAGACGCTCGCGCTCACGGGGCGCGCGCCACGGCGCGGCCACGCGATCGAGATCCGGATCAACGCCGAGGACCCCGCACGGGGCTTCGCACCCGCCCCCGGCACCGTCACGCGGTTCACGCCGCCGCTCGGCGCCGGCGTGCGCGTGGACACGGCGATGCGGGACGGGAGCACCATCCCGCCGCACTACGACTCGCTGATCGCCAAGCTCATCGTCTGGGACGAGACCCGGGCTGGAGCAATCTCGCGGGCGCTCCGCGCGCTCTCGGAGCTCCGCGTCGAAGGGATCCCGACGACCCGCGAGCTCGCGCTGGAGGTCCTCGATTCGGCGGAATTCCGAAGCGGCGAGTACTCGACGTCGACGCTCGACGAGCTCATGGGCAGACTGCCCTCGCTCGCACCGGCATGAGCCCTCCGGTGGGTCGTCGAGCGGCGCGGCGAACGGCCCTCTTCCTCCTCTACCAGTGGGACCTGACCGGGAAGCCGCTCGCCTCGCTGTACGAAGGCGAGCCGGACGAGTTCGCCGCAGCGCTGGCCGCCGCGGTCGCAGAGCGCGCGGAGCAACTCGACCGGCGGATCACCGAGACGTCCGACGAGTGGCCCGCCGACCGGCTGGGTACGCTCGAACGGAACGTCCTGCGGATCGGCGTGTACGAGCTGGAGGAGAGGACGGTGCCACGAGAGGTCGCGATCAACGAGGCGGTCGTGCTCGCCAAGCGATACGCGTCGGACGACGCCGCGAAGCTCGTGAACGGCATCCTCGGGCGGATCGCGCGCGACGAGGAGGCCGCGTGAGCTCGACGCCCGCCGACGAGGCGATCCAGAAGGCCGAGTCGCTCCTCGTGGAGCTCGAGTCGAAGCGTGAGGAGCTGGAGCGGCTGGCGGACGCCGACGATCTCGACGGAGACGCGGCGATCGAGGTCATCACCGAGCTGGCGTCGCTCGCGAAGGAGATCGAGGCTGAGCTGACGCGCGCGCGGGTGCTCGCCGATGCGGACGCCTGACGAGCTGCGCGACGCCGTCGACGAGTACCTCGCGGCGCTTCCGCACGCCCCCGACCTCGGTCGGCTCGAAGACGCCATCCGCTATGCGCTCGAGTCCGGCGGCAAGCGGATCCGCCCCGTGCTCTGCCTCGCGGTCGCGGAGGCCGCCGGGGGCAGTGTCGAGGACGCTCTGCCCGCGGCGGCCGCGGTCGAGCTCGTGCACACGTTCTCGCTCGTGCACGACGACCTCCCCGCGCTCGACGACGACGACACCCGGCGCGGGCGCCCGAGCTCGCACGTCGCGTTCGGCGAGGCGGTCGCGATCCTCGAGGGCGACGCCCTCCTCGCGGAGGCGATCCGGCTCGCGCTCACGTACGACGATCCCGGGCCGGCGCGCGAGCTGGTCGACGCAACGCTCGGGATGATCGGCGGCCAGTACCGGGACATCACCGGCGACGACGAGGATCTCGCGGAGCTCGACCGGCTGAAGACCGGGCGGCTCTTCTCCGCGTCGGTCGGCCTCGGGCTTCGGTCCGCACGTGTTCCCGAGACGGAGCACGCTCCCTGGCGCGGCTTCGGCGACGAGCTGGGGCTCCTCTTCCAGGTCGGCGACGACATCCTCGACGGGGACGGCTTCGCGGAACGGCTCGGCGACGAGGGGGCGCGGCAGCTCGCCGACGCCGCCGCGGAGCGCGCGCGGGAGCGCCTCCAGCACGTGCCTGCGGACACGTCCGTTCTCGCCGAGCTGGTCGACGTGCTCGCGAACCGCACCGTTTGAGGGATTCCGACCTCTAGCTCAGTTCGAGGGATTCCCAGGACCGGATCCCCGAGTAGGGTGCGACCTCACGAACAGGCCAGGCCTGCGCCTTCCCCGACTTCGCGCGGGCCGTCGTTCCCCCTCACCCGATGTCCTCCCGCCTCCGACGACTCACGCCCGCGCTCGCGCTCGTGTCAGCCGTGTGCATCGCCGCTTCGGCCCCGACCGCCGCGGCCGCCGGAGACGGGAAGCAGGCGCGGGCGATGCCGCCGCGCGTGCTCACGAAGGGCGAGCGCGCCGCCCGGATCGCGCTCTCCGAGGTCGGCGTTCCCTACGTCTGGGGAGGGGAGGCGCCGAGCGGCTTCGACTGCTCGGGGCTCGTCCGCTTCGCCTACGGGCAGGTGGGCATCTCGCTCCCGCACAGCTCGTATGCGCTCTACGACACGGGCCGGGCGGTGCAGAGGACGAGCCTGCGACCCGGCGACATCCTCTTCTTCTCGGGGCTCGGGCACGTGGGGATCTACGTCGGAAACGGGCGGATGGTGCACGCTCCGCAGACCGGCGAGACCGTTGAGGTCGTGAGCCTCTCGAGCGGATACGGAGCGAGTTTCGTCGCTGCGCGCCGCGTCGCCACGGGCTGACGGTCGTCTAGCCTCACCAGGTGAGGAAGCGCCTCGACATCGTGCTCGTCGAGAGGGGCCTTGCCGAGACGAGGGCCCAGGCTCAGGCCTTCGTCCTCGCGGGGCTCGTCCCTGGCTACTCGAAGCCCGGGCAGCAGGTGAGCGAGGATGTCGCGCTTCGCGTCGATCCGCCGCCTCCCTTCGTGTCACGGGGAGGCGAGAAGCTCGCGAACGCCCTGCGTGCGTTCGAGGTCGACGCCGCGGGCCGTGACTGCGCCGACGTCGGCGCCTCGACGGGAGGGTTCACGGACTGCCTCCTGCAGGCGGGTGCGGCGCGCGTGGTCGCGATCGACGTCGGCTACGGACAGCTCCATCCGCGCCTGCGCTCCGACCCGCGCGTGATCGTGCTCGAGCGGACGAACGCACGGGAGCTCACGGAGCTCCCGTTCGCGCCCGACCTCGTCACCTGCGACGTCTCGTTCATCGGCGTGTCGAAGGCGCTCCCGCCCGTGCTCGCGCTCGCCCGGCCGGGATGGGAGGCGCTCGTCCTCGTCAAGCCGCAGTTCGAGGCGGGACGCGCAGACGTCCGCAAGGGCGTCGTCCGTGACCCTGAGGTGCAGCGACGGGTCGTCGAACGCGTCGTCGAGAGCGCGCGGACCTGGGGGGGCGAGACGACGGGCGTCGTAGACTCAGGGCTGCCGGGCCCGAAGGGGAACCGGGAGTTCTTCGTCCACCTCGTCAACGGCCGGAGCAGAGCGACCCCCGATGACATCGACCGCTGGATCCGCGACGCCCTCGCTCCGGCCTAGACGGATCGCGCGCGCGGCCGTCGTCACCCACGGGCAGCCGCGCCAGATCGGTGCGGGGCTCGCGCGCCTGCAGTCCGTCGCCCGGGAGCACGGCGTCGAGCTCCTGTACGCGGCGGACGAGGCCGAGAAGCACGACCTTCCCGATCCCGGAGACGTGTCCGGAGCGGACATCGCCGTGGTCCTCGGGGGCGACGGGACGGTGCTCCGTGCGCTCACCCGCTTCCTCGGGGCCGGCATCCCCGTCGTGGGCGTGAACTTCGGGCGCGTCGGATTCCTGAGCTCGATGGGCCGGCGCGACCTCGAGGCGGGCATCACCCGTGTCTTCGCCGGCGAGTACGAGATCGTCGAGCTGCCGACGCTCGAGGTCGATCATCCCGACGGCGTCGGTCGGGCCGTGAACGACGTCGTGGTGACGAGCGCCTCGCTCGGCCGCATGGTCGAGCTCGAGGTCGCGGTCGGCGGCGAGGAGCTCGGGCGTCAGCCCTGCGACGGGATCATCTGCTCGACGCCGTCCGGCTCGACCGCGTACAACCTCTCGAACGGCGGGCCGGTGCTGATGTGGGGGCTCGAGGCGATGGCTCTCACGTTCGTCGCGGCGCACTCGCTCCACGCGCGCCCGGTCGTCATCCCGCCGGGAGCCGACGTGATCGTCTGGAATCGCACGCCGGCCGTCAGGGCGGGAGTGCTCGTCGACGGCCATCAGGTCTCGTCGCTCGGGAAGGCAGAGCGAGCGGTCGTCCGCATCGGTGCCGAGCGGTCGCTTCTCGCGACCCTGCCCGAGGCGACCTTCGTGCGCCGCTACCGCCAGAGCTTCGCGTCGTAGCCACCCCGGTCGAGGGTTCCTGCGTCGTCTCGAAGCGCACAATAGAAGTCGAGCCTGGATGCGCCGGAAGACGAAGACGAGGGTGCTCGGCACGGTCGTCGTGGTCGCGATCGCGCTCTGCGTCGTGTCGGCGGCGAGCGCCAAGCCCGGTCTCTCGCTCTCGCTCGCCCTCTCGAAGAACGCGCCGAAGGCGCACGAGTCAGTCCTCGCGGTGGTGAAGAGCGACTTCGCGCCCGGCAGGTGCGATATGAAGCTCCTCGCCGTCGCGCCGGGGGTGAGCAGGTTCAGGGCACTCGATGCCTTCATCAGCGGTGGAGTCGGGATCTGGGGGGCGACCGGATACTTCGTTCGCAAGCTGCGACCGACGCCGCGGATGGGATTCCTCGTGTCGCTGAAGCAGGTCCGTCCGAAGACGTGGCGGACGACGATCCGCTTCCCGCGAGCAGGCTCTTGGCGGCTGCTGGTGCCGAACGAGTGCGGGCCTGGGTACATGTATCCGACGCCTATCGACCGGGTCGTCACCGTCCGCTGACGCTTCGGTCGCACTCGCGTCGCACTCCCGTCACGCGGATTCGCAAGACTGCGCCGTCGTGTTGCCACTCGTCTCCCGACCGCTCTCCTGACACGTGCTCCGTCGGCTCCGGATCGAGAACCTGGTCCTCATCCGCGAGGCCGACCTCGACCTTGCGCCCGGGCTGAACGCAGTCACCGGCGAGACGGGCGCCGGGAAGACGATCTTCGCGCAGGCGATCGGGCTCCTGCTGGGCGCCCGTGCGGACGCGACCTCGGTCGGAGCGGACGGCTCGGAGGCGTACGTCGAGGCCGAGCTCGACGTCCCCGAGGGCTTCTTCGAGCTCGACGAGGTCGCCGCGCTCGCGGAGCTCCGCCCCGAAGGCGAGGCGGGTCTCGTGCTCGCGCGGCGGGTGTTCGGAGACGGTCGGACTCGCGCCTATGCATGGGGCCGGGCGGTCGCGCGGGAGGACGTGGCCGCGGCAGCCGAGAGCCTGATCGCGATGTCGGGACAGTTCGAGCAGCGCCGCCTCGCACGGCCAGCGTTTCAGCTTGACGTGCTCGACGCGTTCTGCGGAGAGGAGCAGCTCGAGCGGCGCCGGGAGGCTCAGAGGGCGTGGCGGGAGCTCGGAGCTGCCCGCCGGCGCCACGAGGAGCTGACGCGCGACGCCGACGCCGTCGCGGCTCGGCTCGCGGAGCTCGAGCTCCTCGTCGAGGGAACCGAGGGGTTCTCGTCGGGCGACGAGAACGAGCTCCGGAGGACGCGCGAGCGGCTTCGTCACGTGAGCGAGCTGGGCGAGGCGGCAGGGGTTGCGCTCACCGCGATCGCGCCCGAGGAAGGAGAGGGCGCGGCGGAGCTCGCCGCGAGCGCCGAGCGCTCGCTCGCCCCCGTCGAGCGGCTGGCGCCGGAGCTCGCGACAGCTGCAGCCGAGCTTCGAGACGTCTCGCTCCGACTGCGAGAGGTGGGGAGCGATCTCGGCCGCTTCCTCGCTGCGCTCGACACCGATCCGGCTCGCGTGGAAGAGATCGAGGAGCGTCTCTCCCTAATCGCAGACCTGAAGCGGCGCTTCGACGCGGGCTCGCTGGACGAGCTACTCGAACGAGCGCTCGCCGCCCGGGCGGAGCTCGACGAGGCAGCCGCGGGCCGCGATCCGGTGGCCGCGGCGGCGGAGGCAGTCGCAGAGGCCGAGGCACGCGTGGGTGATCTCTCCGCTGAGCTGCGCACTGCCCGTCGCGAGCGAGCGCCGGCGCTCGCGGACGCCGTCGCCGCGGAGCTCCGCGAGCTGGGCATGGGCGACGGCGAGTTCCTCGTCGAGCTCGCCGAGCGCGATGTCGGCCCGACCGGGATCGACGCGGCGTCCTTCCTCATCCGCGCGAACACCGGTCTGCCCTTCGCCCCGGTCGCCGAGACTGCCTCGGGCGGTGAGCTGTCGCGGATCGCGCTCGCTCTCGCCGCTGTCGCAGGGGGTGAGACGCTGGTCTTCGACGAGATCGACGCCGGGATCGGGGGCGTCACCGCCCACGCTGTCGCGGCGACGCTGCAGCGCCTGGGCGAGCGCGCGCAGGTGCTCACGATTACGCACCTCCCGCAGATCGCGAGCGTCGCCGAGCGCCACTTCCGGGTCGAGAAGGTCGCGGGCGACCCGACGCACACGCGCATCGAGGAGCTCGACGACGCCCTCCGCCGCGACGAGCTCGAGCGGATGGCGGGCGGCGCGGAGTTCATCGCTTCGCTGAAGGAGTCGTAGCGGGCCGAGGCGCTCCGGCGGAGCTGCCTGGTACGGTGTCGTCCCGTGGCCAAGTACGTGTTCGTCACGGGGGGCGTCGTCTCGGCGCTCGGGAAGGGGATCGTCGCCGCATCGCTCGGCCGTCTCCTGAAGGCACGTGGCCTCGCAGTCCAGGCGCAGAAGTTCGACCCGTACCTGAACGTCGACCCGGGCACGATGAGCCCGTTCCAGCACGGCGAGGTGTTCGTCACCGAGGACGGCGCCGAGACCGACCTCGACATCGGCCACTACGAGCGGTTCATCGACGAGAACCTCTCGCGGAACGCGAGCCACACGGCGGGCGCCGTCTGGGACACCGTTCTCCGTCGCGAGCGCAAGGGCGAGTTCCTGGGCGCGACCGTCCAGGTCATCCCCCACATCACGAACGAGATCAAGTCGCGGATCAGGCGGGCGGAGAAGGTGTCGCCCGCCGACGTCGTCATCTCCGAGATCGGCGGCACGGTCGGTGACATCGAGTCGCTGCCGTTCCTCGAGGCGATTCGCCAGTTCCGCCGCGAGGTCGGGCCCGAGAATGTGGTCTACCTGCACGTCACGCTCGTCCCGTTCATTCCCGCGGCCGGTGAGCTGAAGACGAAGCCGACGCAGCACTCGGTGAACGAGCTCCGCCGCATCGGTATCCACCCCGACGTCGTCGTGTGCCGCTCGACCGAGCCGCTCTCGGACGACATCCGCGAGAAGATCGCGCTCTTCGCAGACGTCGATGCGGGTGCCGTGGTCGCGTCGCCCGACGTCCGTGACGTCTACTTCGTCCCCGAAGTGCTTCAGTCCGAGGGGCTCGATGCGCTCGTCTGCGAGAAGCTCGGGCTCGATACGGGACCGGCCGATCTCGGCGAGTGGGGCGAGTTGATCGAGCGGACGCGAGAGCTCGAGGGCGAGGTCGAGATCGCGCTCGTCGGCAAGTACGTGAAGCTCCACGACGCGTACCTCTCCGTGCACGAGGCGCTGAAGCACGCGGGGGTCCACCACGGCTGCCGCGTGCACGTCCGCTGGGTGGACGCCGAGAACATGTCCTACGAGGAGGCCGCGAGCGAGCTCGAGCAGGTCGACGGCGTCCTCGTCCCCGGGGGCTTCGGCTCGCGCGGGTGGGAGGGCAAGATCCTCGCCTGCCGCGTCGCTCGCGAGCGCTCGATCCCGTATCTCGGGATCTGCCTCGGGATGCACGTGGCCGTGTCCGAGTTCGCGCGGCACGTCTGCGGGCTGGACGGTGCGAACTCGACGGAGATGGACCCCGAGACGCCGTTCCCCGTGATCGACCTCCTGCCCGAGCAGAAGGAGATCGAGGACCTCGGCGGCACGATGCGCCTCGGCGCGCAGGCCGTCGAGCTCGGGGACGGGACCGGCGCGCGCGAGGCGTACGGCGAGCCGGTGATCCACGAGCGCCACCGGCATCGGTACGAAGTCAACAACGAGCTGCGCCAGCAGCTCGTCGACGCCGGGCTCGTCGTCTCGGGGACGTTCCAGGAAGGCCGGCTCGTCGAGATCGTCGAGCTTCCCGAGCATCCGTGGTTCGTCGCGAGCCAGTTCCATCCGGAGTTCAAGTCGCGTCCGACGCGCCCCGCTCCGCTGTTTCGCGCGTTCGTCGGCGCAGCGCTCGAGCGTTCTCGCGAGCGCGTCGACACCAGCGCAACGACTGTCTCGGCACGCTAGCGGCGTTCCGCTGAGCGGACTACCTACGATGGGCGCCGTGCAAGAGGAGCTCCGCTCGCCCCTCGTCGACTTGTTCGTCGAGCTTTGCTCGATCCCGAGCCCGTCCGGACAGGAGCGGGCCGTCGTCGACCGTGTCGGCGCATATCTCGCGGAGCTCGGGCTCGAGTGGGACGAGGACGATGCGGGCACGCAGATCGACTCGACGGCCGGGAACGTCTACGCGAGGGTCCCGGGAAACGCAGACGGGCTCCCCATCTTCCTGTGCGCGCACACCGACACCGTCCCCCTGGAGGCGCCGATCGAGCCGGTCGTCGAGGACGGAGTCGTCCGGAACGCGGAGGAGACGATCCTGGGCTCGGACAACAAGGCGGCCGTCGTCGTCATGCTCGAGGCGACACGACGCATCCTCGAGGAGCGCCGTCCGCACGCCGGCATCGAGCTCGTCTTCACGCCGAAGGAGGAGGTCGGGCTCCTCGGTGCGGGAGCGTTCGACCACACGCGGCTCCAGTCGTCCGTCGGCTACGTCTTCGATCAGGGCATGCCGATCGGCGAGATCCTCCTCGGCTCGCCGCATGGGCGCACGCTCGACTTCCGCTTCCACGGGCGGGCGTCGCATGCGGGCCTGTCGCCGGAGGAAGGCCGCTCCGCGGTGGCGGCCGCCTCCCGGGCGATCGCGGACTTCCGGCTCGGCCGTGTCGACGAGGAGACGAGCGCGAACGTCGGGGTGATCTCCGGTGGGACGGGCCGGAACGTCGTGCCCGAGTGGTGCACGTTCCAGGCGGAGGTGCGCTCGCACGACGAGCGGAAGGCGACCGAGCTCGTGCGCGAGATGCTCGAGACGGCGGCCTTCGCTGCGAGCCTCGAGGAGTGCGGGCTGGAGACCGAGGTTCGGCCGAGCTACCCCGGCTACCGCTTCCGCGAGAGCGACCTCGCCGTACGGCTCGGGGCGGAGGCGCTCGTGCGCGCCGGCTTCGAGCCGAGGTATGCACTCGGCGGCGGCGCGGCCGACGCGAACGTCTTCAACGCTCACGGCCTCTCGTGCGTGAACCTCGCGAACGGCACGGTGGGGACGCACACTCCCGACGAGCACATCGCCGTCGCCGACCTCGAGACGATGGTCGAGGTCACGCTCGCGCTCGTCGACGCCGCGCGCGAGGCGGTAGACGACTAGCGGTCGCGTCTCCCGTGCGCTCGGAGCACGTGATCAACGGCTTCCGCGTCGCGGTGGAGCGGGCAGGAGAGGGCCCACCGGTCGTCCTCCTGCGCGCGCCGCGGGAACTGGTCGCAGAGCTCGCCGAGATCGTCGCCGCCTTCCGGCCCGAGGGGTCGCGCACGATGGCCCACGCGATGGCCGAGGCGGATCTCCGGGCCGTCCTGGCGCATGTCGACGTCGACACCTTGCTCGTCTACGGGTCGGAGGACGAGCGCTCACCTCATGAGGTGCGGGAGCACCTGGCCGCGAGCATCCCTGGCTCGCGACTCGTCGTCCTCCGAGATGCCGGCCATCAGCTCAACATGGAGGCGTCAGGCCGGTTCGACGACGAGCTCCGCGCGTTCCTCCGTGCGTCCTCGCCCAGCCGCGGCCCTACGACGGAAGCCTGACGGAGCCGTCGTCCGCGAGCGTCCAGTGGGGGTTGTGCGCGATCTCCCACGCGTGGCCGTCGGGATCGAAGAAGAGGCCGGAGTAGCCGCCCCAGAACGTCTCCGCACCGGACCGTCCGATCGTGCCGCCGGCCGCCGCCGCTTCCGCGAGCACCCCGTCCACCTCGGCCGGCGAGCCCGTGTTGTACGCGAGCGTGATCCCGCCCCAGCCGCCCCCGTCCTCGACCGCCGAGTCCTCGGCC
Source organism: uncultured Actinomycetes bacterium (assembly GCA_963708265.1). Taxonomy (GTDB): domain Bacteria; phylum Actinomycetota; class Thermoleophilia; order Gaiellales; family Gaiellaceae; genus GMQP-bins7. Next base: position 665,689 of record CAVPSC010000004.1, read on the forward strand.
AGCTCCTCGCGGCCCCAGAGCGCGACGATCATCCCGCCCGCCTGGAAGAAGACGACGTCGTCGTCGGGTGCCGCGCTCGTCGTCCAGCCGAGGCCCTCGTAGAAGGCGCGCGCCCGAGAGAGATCGGCGACGCCCAGCGTGGCGAGGCTGACGCGCTGCTCCATCGGGCCAGTCTCCCTCATTCGGGACGCAGTCGCTATCGTCCCGCGCGCCATGCGGATCGGCGTCGCCCGCGAGATCAAGTCGCAGGAGTACCGGGTCGCGCTCACACCGGCGGGCGCGCGTGAGCTCGTCCAGGCTGGGCACGACGTCCTCGTCGAGACCGGCGCCGGCGCGGGCAGCGCGTTCGGGGACGAGGCGTACGAGCGGTCCGGCGCGTCGATCGTCTCGGTCGACGACGTCTGGATGAGCGCGGAGCTCCTGCTCAAGGTGAAGGAGCCGATCGCCTCCGAGTACCCGCGGCTGCGTGAGGGCCTCACGCTCTTCACGTACCTGCACATCGCGGCCGACGAGCCGCTGACGCGCGCGCTCGTCGACTCCGGCATCACGGCGATCGCCTACGAGACGGTCGAGACCGACCGCGGCGGGCTGCCGCTGCTGGCGCCGATGAGCGAGATCGCGGGACGGCTCGCGCCGCAGGCCGGCGCCCACCACCTCGAGAAGCCGATCGGCGGACGCGGTCTCCTCCTCGGCGGGGTCGCCGGCGTCGCTCCCGGCCGCGTCGTCGTCATCGGCGGCGGCATGGTCGGCTACAACGCCGCGGTGATCGCGCTCGGGCTGGGAGCGCAGGTCACGATCCTCGAGCGCTCGGTGGAGCGGATGCGCTACCTCGAGGAGATCCTGAGCGGGCGCGTCACGCTCCTCATGTCGTCGACCCTCCAGGTCGAGGAGTCACTGAAGGACGCAGATCTCGTGATCGGAGCGGTCCTCATTCCTGGTGCTCGCGCCCCGAAGGTCGTCACGCGGGAGATGCTCGCCGGGATGAAGGACGGCTCCGTGCTCGTCGACGTCGCGATCGACCAGGGGGGCTGCGCCGAGACCTCGCATCCGACCACACACGACGAGCCGGTGTACACGGTCGACGGCGTCGTCCACTACTGCGTCGCGAATATGCCGGGCGCGGTCCCGATCACGTCGACGCGCGCGCTGACGAACGTCACGCTTCCCTACGTGGAGGAGATCGCGGACCACGGCGTCGTCGACGGGGTCCGCCGTGACCCGGAGCTCGCTCGCGGTGTGAACGTGCTCGGCGGGAACGTCACCTACGAGGCCGTCGCCGAGGCGCACGAACTCGAGTACACGCCGCTCGAGAACGCGCTCGCCGCCGGCGTCGCCTGACGTCGCGCCGTCGGCCGCGTTCAGGCCGTTTCGCGCTTCGCCTTGCGGAAGAGCTTCCCGACTGGACCGCCGCCACCGCCGTCGTCGGAGGGCTCGTCGGGCGTGCTCGACTTGCTCTTCACGGGGAAGAGCTTGATGACGAGGAACGTGACGCCGGACGACAGCCCGACGATCGCGGCGACGTACACCACCAGCAGCAGGAGCCCGAAGACGCGGTCCACAGCCGACGTAGAATAGCCGCGTGCCCGACCGTGCCTGCGCCCGCGTGAATCCTCGGCCGGGGACGTAGTGGCGCGCGCGTGTGTCATCGTCCTCGACGCGGTCGGGGCGGGAGAGTTGCCCGATGCCGCGTCATACGGTGACGAGGGCTCGAACACTCTCGGTAACGTCGCCCACGCGGTCGGCGGGCTCGACCTTCCGAACATGGAGGCGCTCGGCCTCGGAAACGTGATGCCGCTCGAGGGCTGCCCGCCGCAGCCGGGCGCACCGGCGGTGGCCGGCCGTCTCGTCGAGCTCTCGGCCGGAAAGGACACGACGACCGGTCACTGGGAGCACATGGGGATCGTCACCCCGACGCCGTTTCCGACCTATCCGCACGGGTTCCCGGACGCGGTCGTCGACCCGTTCATGAACCAGACCGGCCGCGGCGTCCTCGGGAACAAGCCTGCGTCGGGCACGGAGATCATCCAGGAGCTCGGAGAGGAGCACCAGCGCACCGGGAAGTGGATCGTCTACACCTCGGCCGACTCGGTGTTCCAGATCGCCGCGCACGAGGAGACGATCCCCCTCGAGGAGCTCTACGACGGCTGCCGGGTCGCGCGCGAGATCCTCACCGGCCGCCATGCGGTCGGCCGGGTGATCGCGCGTCCGTTCGCGGGCGAGCCCGGGAACTACACGCGCACCCCCAACCGGCACGACTTCTCGCTCGTCCCGCCTCGGCCCAGCTACCTGACCACGGTCCGGGAGGCGGGGAGCGCCGTCTACGGGGTCGGCAAGATCGGCGACATCTTCGCGGGCGAGGACATCGACGACTCGCGGCCGACGAAGTCCAACGTCGAGGGGATCAACGCGACCCTCGAGCTCTTGCAGGAGATCGCCGCGGGCTTCGTCTTCGTCAACCTCGTCGAGACGGACATGCTCTGGGGCCACCGCAACGACCCGGTGAACTTCCACCGCTGCCTCCAGGACTTCGACCGCCGCCTCCCCGACATCCTCGAGGCGCTTCGGACGGAAGACCTGCTCATCCTCACGTCCGACCACGGCTGCGACCCGACGACTCCGTCGACGGATCACTCGCGCGAGTACGCGCTCCTCCTCGCGTACGCGGCGGGGAAGAACGCCGCCGGGCGCATCCACGAGGAAGGGGAGTTCGCGGACGTCGGCGCGACGGTCAACGCCTGGCTCGGCGGGAAGTCGCCGGGTCGCCGGCTGCCCGGGCGGGCGATCGAGCTGTAGTCGCGGCATGATCCGCGCGGCCGACCTGATCGAGCGCAAGCGAAACGGTGCGGAGCTCTCGCAGGGCGAGATCGAGGAGCTCGTTCTCGGCTTCACGCGAGGGGAGATCCCCGACTACCAGATGGCCGCGTGGTGCATGGCGGTCTACTTCAAGGGGCTCTCGGGACGCGAGACGCACTCGCTGACGGACGCGATGATCCGCTCGGGCGAGACGCTCGACCTGGGCGCGGCGCTCGGCCGGAAGGTCGTCGACAAGCACTCGACCGGGGGCGTGGGTGACAAGACCTCGATCGCGGTCGGCCCGATCGTGGTCGCGTGCGGCGTCCCGTTCGGGAAGATGTCCGGACGCGGGCTCGGTCACACGGGCGGAACGCTCGACAAGCTCGAGTCGATTCCCGGGTTCCGGGTCGAGCTCACCACCGACGAGTTCGTCGCGCAGATGCGCGAGGTCGGCCTCGCGATCATCGGACAGACGGGCGACCTCGTTCCCGCAGACAAGAAGCTCTACGCGCTTCGTGACGTGACCGCGACGGTCGACATCGTTCCCCTCATCGCCTCGTCGATCATGTCCAAGAAGATCGCGGCGGGAGCGGACGCGATCGTCCTGGACGTGAAGGTGGGGGACGGCGCGTTCATGAAGACGCTCGACGACGCGCGGATCCTCGCCGAGCAGATGGTCGACCTCGGGAAGCGCGCCGGCCGCGAGGTCGTGTGCCTGCTGACGGACATGGACCAGCCGCTCGGCGCGGCGGTGGGAAACGCGCTCGAGGTGCGCGAGGCGATGGACACGATCTCGGGACGCGGGCCGGCCGACTTCACGGAGCTGGTGCTGGACGCCTGTGCTCGGCTGCTCGCCCTCTCGGATCTCCGGGTCGGCGTGGAGGATGGACGCCGTCTCGCCGAAGCGGCCGTCGCGGACAGCTCGGCGAGTGCCGCGTACGAGCGCTGGATCCGCGCGCAGAACGGCGACCCCGCTCGTGACGCGCTCCCGTCGGCACCCGTCGTTCGCGAGGTGCCCGCGCCGTACGGCGGAGTCGTCGTCCGGCTCGGCGCGCTCGCGATCGGGCAGGTCGCGCTCGAGCTCGGCGCCGGGCGGCGCACGAAGGACGACGACGTCGACCACGCCGTCGGGGTCGTCTGCCACGCCAAGCGCGGAGACGCGGTCTCTGCCGGAGACGTGCTGGCCGAGGTCCACGCGCGCGACGAGACAGGCGCGGCCGAGGCCGTCTCGATGGTGCGGTCCGCGTACGGGATCGGCGACGAGCTCCCGCGCCAGCACGGGATCCTGCTCGACGTCGTCGAGTAGCGGCTACTTCCTGGCCACGATCACAACGAAGTTGTCGTCGGGGCTCGCGTCACGCACCTCGTGCTCTCCGTGCACGACGACGTCGCCGAACCCCGTGTGCTCCAGCATCAGCACGAGCTCGTTGCGGAAATAGAGGCCGTTGTCGAGCCTGTGCACTTCTTCGACCTCCAGCTTCCCGTCGCGCCAACGTTCCGCCCGCATTTCGTAGACAGCATGCTGCTCGAGCGGGTCGAGATCGAGGAGCCGGACCTGGAGTGCCAACTCGGAGCTGTCCGAGGTGGGCCGCCGCTCGCCAGCATCCTGCGCTAGCTCGGGAAGCGAGGCTCGCTCCGGTCGCAGCCAGTACATCCATCCTTTGGCATGGGCGTACGGCATCTCGTTGTCGAGGACGAGTGTTCCTCCAGGCTCTAAGTGCTCGTGGAAGCGCTCCAGGGCTTGTCGGTCCTTGGCTCGATCGCTCCCAAGCCCGAACGCCCCGCAGACGTAGATCGTCCGGTACCGGCGAGGGAGGTCGAGCGCGTACATCGGCTGTACGAAGAGGTTTGGTGCAAGGCCCTCGCGTTCGGCCTTCTCGCGGCAGAGGGCGATCATGTCCGCCGAGACGTCGCACCCGTCCACGTCGAGCCCGGCACGCAGATACGGGATGAGCAGGCGGCCCGTGCCACAGGCGACGTCGAGCGCCGGCTGTCCGCCGTCCTCGACGAACCGCTGGAAGTACGGGATCTCGTGCGGGCGGAAGTCGTCGTTGAACTCGGCCCACCACTGGGCGACGAGCCCGTAGTGCCAGGTCTGCGGCTGCTCGGCCGGCATGGGCAGCAAGCTTACGATGCCTCCGTGCCCGAGCTGCCCGAGGTCGAGACGGTCCGCACGCAGCTCGAGCCGCGTCTCGCGGGACGTACCCTCGCGCGCGTCGAGATCCTCGATCCCCGACTCACGCGACCGTTCGACCTGTTCGAGGTCGCCGAGGAGCTCGAGGGCGATCGCGTGCTCACCGTCGAGCGGCGGGGGAAATACCTCGTTATGCGCCTCGAGAGCGGGCTCTCGCTCCTCGTCCACCTCCGCATGACGGGCAGCTTCGGGTTCGTGCCGACGAGCCACGAGCGCGCCGTGCTGGAGCTCGACGACGGCTCGCGGCTCGTGTTCCGGGATGTTCGCCGTTTCGGGACGTGGCTCGTCCTCGAGGACGCGGACGCGTCCGAGTACCTCTCCGCGAAGAACGGGCCTGAGCCCCTCGGCAGGCGGTTCACGACGAGTTGGCTCGCAGCGAGCCTCGCTCGCCGGAAGGCGCCGCTCAAGGCGGTCCTCCTCGATCAGCGAGTCGTCGCCGGCCTCGGGAACATCTACGCGGACGAGGCTCTGTGGCGGGCGCGGGTGAGCCCGCTGCGGTCCGCGAACACGCTCACCCCCAACGAGGTGCGGCGGCTGCACCGTGCGATCCGCGCCGCCCTCGAGACCGGCCTCGAGAGGCAGGGCTCGACGCTTCGGGACTACGCCGCCCCGGACGGGGCGGCGGGATCGATGCAGGACGAGTTCCGCGTCTACGGCCGCGGGGGCAAGCCGTGTCCTCGCTGCCGGACACCGATCGAGAAGACCCGGGTCGGCGGGCGCGGGACGTGGTACTGCCCGCGTTGTCAGACGACGGATGTACGAGCTGGATCGAGCGCGGGATCCCACCCTGCGAGCTCGGCGCCCGAGCGGTACGTCGTCTCGAGGAACTCGCGCAGGGCGCCCGCAGGGTCACGCTCGCGCCGCACGTCGTCGTAACGGAGGAGGAACTCGCCGAGCCCCGGGTTCCAGCCCGCCGCGGAAGGGGCGACCGCCGCGCTCTCGTACCCTGATGGGTGCGGCCAGTGGTAGGCGAAGAACGCGACATCTTCGAACCGCGCGTCGCCCGGCCAGAAGCCCGCGCACGTGTGTTCCGCGTCGTTCGTCCGCCGCATGATCAGGCCGGCCCCCGGAGGTGGATCCGCGAAGCCTCCGGAGTAGCGCTGGTACGACAGGTCGAGAGCGCCCCAGAAGAGCTGCACCGGCGAGACCTTCCCGGTGAAGCGCGCGCGATGCTCCTTCATGACCTCGTCCACGGTGACGAGCGCACGCCAGAACCGTGTGACCGCGTCGGGGTCGTAGCTCGCGTGCTGCACGTCCTCGTCGAACGGGATCGGGTCGGACACCTCCGAAGGGATCGTCGTGATCCTCGTCGGGACACCGACACTCGAGAGCCCGGCCATCAGCTCCTCGTAGAACTCCGCGACCGTGCGCGGTCGGAGTGCGACCCGCGCGCTCGCCCCGTGCTCGGTCCGAACGACGACGACATGATCGACGAGGTCGACGTCCACGTCGAAGACGCCGTTCGGATGGGGGATCGGCGACGTGTTGAGGCCGCGGGCGGTCACGTACAGCGGCACATGTCCCCACTGCGGTTCCGGCGGCGAGAGCGTGAGCCGGAGCTTCCCGACGATCTGGAGGACCATGTGGAACGTGTCCCGTGTGTCGTGCCACGCCTCGTAGTGCAGCTCGGGCCACCGTTCGTCGACTGCTCGTGACATCGGCCGAGTCTGCCAGCGCCACGTCTCTCCACGCCGGCTCTGCCGACACACCCCGTCCCTAGACTGGCCGCGATGGCCCGCACGGTCAAGACGGAGGCGGTCGTGCTCCGGTCGTTCCGCTTTGCAGAGGCCGACCGGGTCCTGCACGTGTACACGCTCGACCGCGGGCGGATCGGCGCCGTGGCGAAGGGCGTCCGCAAGACGACTTCGCGGTTCGGTGGACGGCTCGAGCCGTTCTCCCACGTCGAGCTCCTCCTCCACCAGGGCTCCGGCGAACTGCACACGGTGACCGGGGCGTCGCTCGTCGATCCTCATCGTCCGACCCGCGAGGACTCGTACAAGCTGTCGGTCGGGCTCGTCGGCGCCGAGGCGATGCTCCGGCTCTTCGTCGAGCAGGAGCGAAACGAGCGGGCGTTCGAGGCCCTCACGCGTTTCCTCACGGTGCTCGATGCGGTCCCGGACGGACTCCGCGGGAAGGCGTCCCTGGACCCGCTCGCGCTCGCGTTCCAGCTGAAGCTCCTCTGGCTCTCGGGTTACCTCCCGCAGCTCGAGGGTTGCGTGGAGTGTGGGGAGGAGGCGGTTGGGCTCATCGGCTACCTCCCGAGCGCCGGCGGGGCCGTCTGCGCCTCCTGCGCGCCGCCGGAGACGGTCGATCTCTCGCCCGAGGGGTTCCGCGGCGTGCGCGCGCTCGTCATGAGTCCCCTCGCGGACGCGCACGGGCTCGGGCTCGGGGAGCGGGCGACCCGCGACACGCTCGCAGTCGTCGTCAGCTCGTACGAGTTCCACGGCGGCTTCCGCCTGAGGACGCTCACCGCCTGACGTGCACCGCGACCTCGGGGACGGCTACGAGCTGGACGACGATCTCGCCCGGATCGACCGCGAGGCGGTCCACCGCTACCTGAGCGAGGAGTCCTACTGGGCGCGCGGGCGCTTGCGCGAGGTCCAGGACGACCTGATCGGCGGGGCGGAGCGCATCGTGGGGCTCTACAAGGACGGTGTCCAGGTCGGGTTCACGCGAACGCTCTCCGACGGGCACGCGCAGTCCTACCTCGCGGACGTGTACGTACTCGAGGAGCACCGCGGGCGCGGGCTGGGCGTCGAGCTCGTGCGCTTCTCGGTCGACGAAGGCCCGTTCGCCCGCACGAAGTGGTTCCTCCACACGGAGGACGCGCACGACCTCTACCGCAAGTTAGGCTTCGCCGAGCCCGGTCCGAAAGCGCTCGAGCGCTGGAGCCGCTGAGGCCAGCCACCTCTACGCCGGCGCGACGACGGGGAGCCCGAGCGCCTCGGCTGCCCGGGTCATGCGTGCGTCGTACGTGACCACGGCCTCGAGCTCGTCGCCGAGCTCGAGCGCCGCAGCGAGGTGGATCGCGTCGAGGCTGCGGAGAGACGCTTCCAGCTCGCCGGCGAGATCGAGGAGCTCGTCGTCGAGCTGGATGAGGTCGATTGTCCCGAGCAGGCGCCGGGCGCGTCCGACGGCCTCCTTCCCTTCGGGCCGCACTGCGCGGACGACCTCGGTGCGAGCAAGCGTGCAGGACGCGATCTCCTGGCGGCCTTCGAGCCATGACTCGAGCGCACCTGACTCGGACTCACGAATGACGAGCTTCACGAGCGCCGACGCATCGAGATAGCGCTGCACCTCAGCGTTCGTGCTCGCGCATCTCGGCGAGGATGTCGGAGGGAAGCGGCGCTCCCGGTGTCGGCTCGAGTGGTGGGCCGAGATCCCTCCAGGAGCCCCTCCCCGGTCGGATCCTGCCGCTCGCCCGAAGCTGCTCTATTCGGCTTCCCGTCTTCGGAATCGGCGCGAGCAGGGCGACCGGACGCCCGCGGTCGGTGATCTGGATCGGCTCGCGGCGTTCCTCGACGAGCCGCAGGTAGCGGCTCGCGTGCTGCCGGAGCTCGCGGATCCCGATCGAGAGAGCCATGAGCTACTTGTAGCACAGGGAGATCGAGGACATGCCTGGCGGGCCGATGGGGGCGGCGCCACACCGTCCTCCGAAGCGAACCGCGACCGGGCTCAGTCGGGCTTCGGGGTCGTCCAGTCCTGCGCGAGCCTGTCGAGCACGACCGCGCGCGCCCCCGAGATCGGGATGCGCTCCTGCGCGAGCGAGTCGCGGTCGCGGATCGTCACGGTTTCGTCGGAGAGCGTCTGTTCGTCGATCGTGAGCGCATACGGCGTGCCGATCTCGTCCTGGCGGCGGTAGCGGCGGCCGATCTGGCCGGAGTCGTCGTACTCGCAGACGACGGCGCGCCGGAGCTCCTCGTGCAGCGCGCGGGCCTTTCCCGCGATGTCCTCGTTTCGGGGAATGAGCGGGAGTACGGCCACCTTGACGGGAGCGAGGGCGGGGTGGAGCCGCAGGACGGTGCGCTCGCGCTCGGCGACGACCTCCTCGTCGTACGCGTCGACGAGGAACGCGAGCAGCGAGCGGTTGACGCCGAGCGCGGGCTCGACGACGTGCGGTGTGTAGCGCTCCTCGCCGTCGACCCACTCGAGCTTCGTCCCCGACGCCTCGGTATGGGCGGTGAGGTCGAAGTCGCCGCGGTGCGCGACGCCCTCGAGCTCCGACCAGCCCATCGGGAAGAGGTACTCGATATCCGATGTGGCCGACGAGTAGTGCGAGAGCTCCTCGGCCTCGTGCGCGCGCACCCGGAGATGGCTCTCGCGGAGCCCGTACCGGAGGTGCCAGGCGACCCGCGCGTCGACCCAGTAGCGGAACCACTCCTCCGCCTCGGAGGGCGGGACGAAGAACTCCATCTCCATCTGCTCAAACTCGAGCGTCCGGAAGATGAAGTTGCCAGGCGTGATCTCGTTGCGAAACGCCTTCCCGATCTGGGCGATGCCGAAGGGCGGCTTTCGGCGGGCGATCTGGGCGACGTTCTTGAAGTTGACGAAGATCCCCTGCGCCGTCTCCGGGCGCAGGTAGGCATCGAGGCCCGTCTCCTCGACCGGCCCGATCCTCGTCTGGAACATGAGGTGGAACTGCCGCGGCTCGGTGAGGTCGCACTTCTCGGTCTCGCCCGGATGCTTGCTCGGCCGCGCTCCGCATTCGGCCTCGTCGAGCTGGTCGGCGCGGTAGCGACGCTTGCAGAAGCGGCAGTCCACGAGCGGGTCGGTGAACCCGTCGACGTGCCCCGACGCTTCCCAGACGCGCGGGTGGAGGATGATCGAGGAGTCGAGGGCGACGATGTCGTCGCGCTCCCGCACCATCGCCTCGAGCCAGCGCGCCTTCACGTTGTCCTTGAGCAGGACGCCGTAGTGCCCGTAGTCGTAGGCCGAACCGAGCCCGCCGTAGATCTCGCTCGACGGGAACACGAACCCGCGGCGTTTCGCGAGCGAGACGATCTTGTCCATCGTGACGACGTCGTCGGGCACCGCCCGAGACGTTACTTCGCCACGCGGCAGCGGAGGCCGTCGATCGCGCAGCGCCCGGCGATACGCGGCGAGCTCGTTCTCCATGGTCGTCTCCTCCCGCGACCGCAGCCCTGCCGATGACTGACGATTCTCGATCCCGCCGAGCGTGAGGACGACACGCGGGCGCTAGCCTCCCGCGGATGAACGACGAGCGCGACCCGGTCGAGCTCCACATCGTCTCGGATTCCACGGGCGAGACCGCCGCCCGGCTCGTGCTCGCGCTCGAGGCGCAGTTCCCCGACCTGGAGTTCGCCGAGGTCCGGCATCCCCGCGTAGAGGACGCCGAGGATCTGCACATCGCCGTCGCCCAGGCGCGCGGCCGGCCGGCGGTGATGGTGTACACGCTCGTCGAGCCGGAGCTCCGCGAGAACATGCGGCAGCTCTGCCGACGCGCGCGCGTCCACTACTGCGACCTGCTCGGACATCCGATCGATTCGATCTCGCGCGTCGCGGGCGTGGCCGCACGCATGCAGCCGGGGGCGAGGGCTCCGCTCGACGCGCAGTACTTCAAGCGGATCGAGGCGATCGAGTTCGCGGTGAAGTACGACGACGGCGTCGGCGGGCGCGGGCTCGACGAGGCGGACGTCGTCCTGGTAGGCGTGTCGCGCACGTCGAAGACGCCGCTTTCGATCTACCTCGGCTACCTCGGCCACAAGGCCGCGAACGTGCCCGTCGTGCGCGGGATCGAGCCGCCCGAGGAGCTCTTCGAGATCGACCCAGCGAAGATCGTCGGGCTCACGATCGCGGCCGAGCGCCTCGGCGACATCCGGACGGCGCGCGTCCGCAGCATGGGCGCGCCGCGGAAGCGCTACGCGGAGCTCGAGGAGATCTATTCGGAGCTCGACGAGGCGACCGCGCTCCACCGTCGGCTTCGCTGTCCCGTGATCGACGTCTCCGAGCTCTCCGTCGAGGAGACGGCGATGCGGATCATCCGGCTCGTCGAGCGGAACCGGCGAACGGCGCGGGCGTGATGGGCGAGTGGGATCCGAGCCGGTACGGGTCGCCGGGGGAGCCGCCGCTCGCGAAGCCGTGGCGCCCACCGCCCGGCGGGCGCGGCGACCTGCGGGAGAAGGGCTGGGCGCCGCCGTGGCGGCTCGCGTCGTACGCGATCCTGCTCGTCGCCGGCGACGTCGTCTTCTACGTGTTGCTCACGCCGATCTGGATCGGGCTGCGCGCGGCCGCATGGGTGGCGGAGATCCGCTCTCGCACCCGCAGGTAACCAGCTTTTCCGAGCTCCCTTGCATCAGGCCGCGAAGCGGCCGCTTCAGGGATCATCGCTTGCGCACTACGAGCGAGGATCGAGGCGGTACACGCCGCCGTCGACGGCGGTCACGTACACACGCCCGCTGCCGTCGACGCCGAAGCTCGTCATCTCCGGGACCGCGAGCCCGAGGTCGGTCGTGTCGCTCACGGTCGTGCCGTCGACCTCCGCGGCCATCAGGTGCCCGCCGCAGTAGTCGCCGTACAGGTAGCGCCCGTCGAGCGCGGGAAGCCGCTGATCATGGATCACGACGCCGCCGATCACGGCGCAGATCGTCGGCGAGTGGGTGATGTCGATGAGCGGCGCGACGGGGTTGTCGCAGGTCGCAGTCGCGTCGAACGGGACCGTCCCCTCGAAGCATGGCCAGCCGAAGTTCTGCCCGGAGGTGCTCTTCGGGATCAGGTCGATCTCCTCCTTCGTGCCCTCTCCCGCGTCCCCGATGTACATGTTCCCGGTGGGCGCGTCGATCCAGAAGCGCCACGGGTTGCGCAGGCCGTAGGCCCAGATCTCGGGATCGACGCCGTCGACGCCGACGAACGGGTTGTCCTTCGGCACCGCGTACGGATTCCCGCCGCGCGGGTCGATGCGGAGGATGTCGCCGAGGAGATCGTCGCGCGTCTGCGCGAAGCGGCCGGGCGGGTCGAGAACGCCGCTGTCCCCGTCGCCGACCGAGATGTAGAGATCGCCATCGGGGCCGAACTGGAGCATCCCGCCGTTGTGGTTCTCCCAGGGCTTGACGATCGTGAGGACGGTCCGCCACGTGTACGGGTCGAGGACGTTCGGGTTCGTCGCGCTCACGTGGTACTCGGCGAGGACGAGGTCGCCGTTCCCGCTCCGGCTGTTGTAGATGACGTAGACGAGTCCGCTCGTCGCGTAGTCCGGCGCGAACGCCATCCCGAGGAGCCCCGGCTCGCTCGAGAAGTGGACGCGGTCGCGGATGTCGAGGAACGGCTCCGGGAGGACGTTGCCGTCGGCGTCGACGACGCGGATGACACCGGTCTGGTCGACGACGAAGAGCCGCGGATCGCCTGGCGGGGCGGTGACGAGTACCGGGCGTCCGAAGTCGCCGGCGAGCTTCGTGAGCTCGACCGTGTCCGCGACCGGGACCGTCGGCGGTGTCGGCGGCGGCTGCGACGCGGCGGGCTTCTTGCCGACCGCGAAGACGCCCTTCATACCGAGGGCGGCGTGGCCCGGGACCGTGCAGACGTACCGGTAGGACCCCTTCTTCTGGAACCGGACGGTGAGCGATTGCATCTGGCCGTGCTTCAGGAGCTTCGTGCGCTTGGCGGCGATCGCGAAGTCGTGCACGACTCCGCCCGTGTTCCGGACGACGAACCGCACCGTCGTCCCCGCGGGAACCGATCGGCGAGAGAGCGTGAAGGAGAAGTCCTTCGCGGTAATGCGGACCTCGACCTGTTTCGGCTTGGCGGCAGCAGGCGCCACGGCGGCTGCGCCCGCGACGAGGACGGCGGCTAGCGCGACGGGCCACGCGGCGAGGCGGGAAACGCGACGACGGGACGGCACGACGGCAGAGGCTATGCGTCGCGACGGGCGGAGGCCGCAGTCCTTACAGAGCTCTTAGAAAGCGCTCGACCGCGCCCGGGGTGCGCAGCCGCACGAGTCGCTCCCGCGGGAGACCGGCCTCGTACCGGCGTCGCCGTGCGGCGTGGTCGCGGAGCGCGAAGAGGAGGATCGAGTCGCGGCTCAGGAACGCGTTCCTCACGGTCTCGCGGTTGCCGTTCAGGAACTCCTCCCGCCGCACGATGCGTGACACCGTGCGCCCGAGGAGACGCGGGAAGGTGACGGAGAGTGGGAGATCGAGCCAGACCACGAGCTCCGCCTGGTCGAGCACGAGGTTGCCGATCTTCCCGCGGTACGAGCCGTCGATCACCCAGTCGTCGCCACGGACGATCGGCTCGACGAGGGCGCGGAGCTCCGCGGCCGTCGCCTCCGTCCAGCCCCGGCCCCAGTGGAGAGCGTCGAGCTGGACGAACGGGACGTCGAGCCTTGCGGCGAGCGCTCGGCCGAGCGTCGTCTTCCCGGCCGCGGCTGGGCCGAGGACGGCAGCCCGCCTCACAGGACGCGTGTCACGAGCGGCGTCTCCGAGCCGGGCTCGACGCGATACGCCACCGATCCGGGTCGCGACGCGACCGCCTCGCGCAGCTCCCTGCCCTCGAAGTGGAGCGCCGCGTGGTCGTCCGCGGCATAGCCGGGAGGGAACCCGTCGTCGACGAGGCGCCGATACGTCGGACGCCGGCGCTCCTCGCCGTCGAAATGCGGACAGAAGCTCCCGATGAGGATCCCGAGACCGTCGTGGAGCGGATCGAGCTGTCGCCCGAACGAGTCGGTGACGCAGCACTCGAACCAGCAGTTCGCGCCGGCGCTCCCCCCGCCGAGGACGGCGCCGCGCTCCCAGGCGTCACGCAGCGCGGTGTCGACGCCGTGGAGGCGCCAGAGCGCCAGCGCGTTGGCCGTGTTACCGCCCGAGACGTAGATCACGTCCTGATCGGCGAGCCGCTCCGCGGGGCGTTCGGGCGCTCCGAAGAGACGTAGGCAGCTCGGCTCGCACTCGCGGCGGGAGAACGCCTCGAAGAAGGCCGCGATCCCGCGATCCGAGTCGCCCGCCGGACTCGGCAGGTAGCAGACACGGGGACGCGACGCTCCCGACAGCGACAGCAGGAAGTCGTCGAGCGGCGAGTCTTGCTCGAGCATGAAGCCACCGCCGCCCATGGCGAGGATGTGTCCCGGCATCCGGGGCGAGTCTAGATTCATGGCGACCGTCGTCTACGAGGATCCGAGCGTCCAGGTGAAGCGCGTGAACGTCTCGCTCGGCGCGAGGCCGCCGGGTCGAAGGCCGCGCCGGACGAAGAGCGTGGGGATACCCGCGCTCGCTGCCAGGCCCGCCCGAGCCGAGCCGATCCCCTCCGAGCGCCAGCGGCCGGACAGGCCGATGACGAGCAGCCGTGCGTCTCCCACCGCCGTGCGAACACCGTCCTGCCCCGCGGGGACGAGCACGGGTTCCGTGACGATCCCGACGAACTGCTGAACGAGCATCGAGGCACGGGCGAGCAGCCGGCTCGCATCGCGCCGGCCCCGCGTATCGTCGGCCTCGGTTCCCACGAGCCGGAGAGAGGTTCCGAGGGACCGAGCGAGCCATGCCGCGAGCTCGATCGCCGACCAGTCGTGATCGACGCCACCGAACGGCGTGACGATCGGGCCGGTCGAGCCCGCATCGAGACGTCCCGCGATGAGAGCGACGTCGCATGGTGCCTGCTCGAGCACGGTCCGCAACTCATCCGAGAGGCCACGACCCTCGAGCAAGCGTGCAGGAGCTGAGAGGAGCAGCAGATCGGAGTCGAACTGCATCGCGAGCCGCACCGCCTCGGCACCGGACTCGTGCGTCGTGTACGAGGCGACGCGCGAGGAGACGCCGCGCTCCGCCAAGGTTGCGCGCATCTCGGCGAGCTCGGCGGTGGCCTCTCGGACACGGTCGTGACTGCTGACGACGCGGACGAGGATGAGCTCACGCGGCGGTTCCCGCCCGAACGGCTCTGAGATCGCGAGCAATTCCTCGAGCGCGTCGGTCTCACGGGCGAACACCGTGACCGATCCGCGCTCGCGCGGACCTGCCCCGCTTGGCTCGGAGCTCGTAGAGTCCAGTCCCGGATCCTGCTGGAGGATCGACTGCTCGAGCTGTTGCAGTGCGGGACCGGGCTCGATCCCGAGCTCGTCGACGAGCAGGCGCCTCGTTTCCCGATACACGTCGAGTGCTTCCGCTTGGCGGCCGGAGCGGTAGAGCGCGAGCATGAGCTGCGCGCGAAAGGACTCGCGGTACGGGTGCTCACGCGAGAGCGTCTCGAGCTCGGGAACGAGCTCGGCTCGACGACCGAGCGCGACGTCGGCGTCGATGCGACGCTCGAGCGCGACGAGGCGAAGCTCCTCGAGGCGACGGGTCTCCGCCTGGGCGAAGGGCTCGTGCTGCAGATCGGCGAGCGCCGGGCCGCGCCAGAGGCGGAGGGCCTCTCGGAGAGTCCGGGCCACGTCGTCCGGCGCCGCGCCCCGTGCGTCGGCGACGAGACGCTCGAAGCGGAGCAGGTCGAGCTGGCCCGGGTCCACGCTGATCATGTACCCCGGCTCTCGCGTGACGATCAGCTCTTCGGGTGCGAGCGCCTTCCGCAGCCGCGAGACGTGGTACTGGAGCGCATTGGACGCCGCCCGCAGGGGCTGCGCCCCCCAGAGCTCGTCGATCAGCCGGTCCGACGACACGACCTCGTTGGCGGAAACGAGCAAGAGGACGAGCAGCGCCCGTGCCCGCGTGCCCTCGAGCGTCACCGGCCGATCTCCGTCGACGACCTCGAGCGGCCCGAGGATCCGGAACTCCATGGCTTGCCTCCGGCCGCGACCGTACCAGCCTCCGAAGCTCAGCACGACCTCAGCGTCGCCTCAGGGCCGGGCTGGAGCTTTGTCCCGACGATGCATACGATCTGCGCCGAGCGCCGAAGGGAAGGTGAATGACCGAGCTGCCGGCAGCCACGGGGGTCGGGTCCGACTTCGTCGGCTACCGGATCGAGGAGCTCGTCGGCCAGGGCGGGATGGGCGTCGTCTACCGCGCGTACGACCTTCGCCTGAAACGGACGGTGGCGCTCAAGCTCATCACGCCCGAGCTCGCACTCGACGAGCGTTTTCGCGTGCGCTTCACCCGCGAGACGGAGCTCGCGATGGCGCTCGAGCACCCAAACGTCGTCCCGATCCACGACGCGGGCGATGTCGACGGTCGCCTCTATCTCGCGATGCGTCTCGTCGAGGGAGGGGATCTGCGTGTGCTCCTCCGCAAGGAGGGTCCGCTCGAGCCAGCGCGGGCGTTGGCAATCTGCCGACAGGTCGCGAATGCACTGGACGCTGCCCATGCGAAGGGGCTCATCCATCGCGACGTCAAGCCCTCGAACGTGCTACTCGACCAGGCGGAGCACGTCTACCTCGCGGACTTCGGGCTCACCCGACGCCTGGACGGGCAAGGTGCGCAGCCGGGCGACGGTCGCTCGATCGGGACGCCGGCCTATCTCGCGCCCGAGCAAATCGAGGGCGGGTCGGTCGACGGCCGTGCCGACGTGTACGCCCTCGGCTGTCTTCTCTACGAGTGCCTGACCGGAGAGGCGCCGTTCGCCGGCTCGCGGCTGGCCGTCGCCTGGGCGCATCTGGAGGAGGAGCCGCCGAGCGCACGGGACCATCGCCCCGAGCTGCCCGATTCGATCGACGCGGTGTTCCGTAAGGCGATGGCCAAGGAGCCCGAGGACCGCTATCCGACCTGCGCCGAATCGATCACCGCCGCGAAGTACGCGCTCGGTGTCCACGAGCCCGGCGGGAGCCGTTTCCGGCGTCGTGCTCTCGTAACAGTGCCGACCGTTGCACTCGTGGCGGGGGTGGTCGCCTCGGTGCTCATACGTGGTGGAGCCGCGACGCCGACGGCCACGCCGAACAGCCTGGTCAAGATCGACGCCCGAACGAACAAGGTCGTCGATGTCGTCCCCGTCGGGCGCGACCCACGCGTAGTCGCGATCGTCGGCTCGTACGTCTTCGTTGCGAGCGAGGGCGACGGCACTCTCACGCGGGTCGATCGCCGCACGGGCGCGGTCGTCAACTCCGGGCAGTACGGCGCCACCGGCGGTCTCGTAGGAGAGGGAGGCAAACAGGTCTGGGTGTCGAGCGGCACACGTGGCGGGGTCACGGCGGTAAACGTCGAGTTGCCGGAGGTCGTGCTCCCGTCGAGGGGTCCAAGCCGCCTGCAAGTACCACTCCCGAGAGATGGCTCCTCAGCGTTCCTCGCAGTAGGCGGTGGCTCCCTCTGGATCTCGGGGGCTGCAACGATCGAGCGCTGGCGGCTGCACCCACTTCACCGGGAGCGCAGGTACCTGCTCCAACCGAGCGACTTCGGGCTCGAACCGGCATTCGGCTTCGGGGCGGCCTGGGTCGCGCTCGGGTCGCCGGCGAACACCCTGCTTCGCATCGACGGGCGTACCGGCAGCGCGACACGAATCCCCGTCGGAAACTTTGCGGTCGGACCAGCAACCGGCTTCGGCTCGGTGTGGGTCGCGATGCTGGACGACGACGCCGTCTGGCGCATCGACCCCGTCACCGGCCGCACTCAGGCGGTCATCGAGGTCGGGGACGGGCCAATGGACGTGGCCGTCGGAGCCGGCTCGGTCTGGGTCACGAACCACTGTGGCGGCACGGTGTCGCGGATCAACCCGCGGACGAACACGGTGAGCGAGACGATCCATGTCGGTCTGCATCCTCAATGGCTCGCGGCCGGAGCTGAGGGAGCCTGGATCGATGTGTCTGGACGCGTCTTCGGCCCGCTGTGTCCGGACAAACCAAGCACCGAATAGGTGCTCCCTCAGCCCGGCCTCAGGCCCTCCTCAGTCCCGGCGGCCACGCTTGCCTCGAATCGTGTCGTACGAGGCAAGGAGGAGAGCAATGCGCAGGAAGCTGACAGCAGTCGCCGCGCTCGCGGCAACGGCCGCCACGCTGCTAGCAGCGGTCGCCGCAGCCGGACCGGTTGCGGCCAAGCAGCGAGTCGCGATCGAGCATACGGGGGGATCGTTCGTCCTCACCCCATTGACGCCCGGAGCCATCAAGCCCGACGCCGGCACCGTCACCTTCTGTTGCTGGACCGTGCGTCATTGGGTGCGCGACGGCGAGGTAATCGAGATCAACGATCCTCGGATGACGCTCTCGGGAAAGCGGGGAACACTCGTCGCCCGGAACGTGATCGGGTTTGCCGACGTGCCCGGCGGATGGGAGGTCTTCACCGGCAGTTGGAAGGTCATTCGTGGCACGGGCCAGTACGCCGGACTCTCGGGAGGCGGACGCGGAGCCGGGGTCTCCCCGCCCAACGGCAGCACCAGGGCCCGGTTCGAAGGCTTTCTGAGCCCGAAATAGCTCCGAAGCTCGGATGAACATGGGAGGCGGCGTCCCGAAGCCGCCTCCCTACCCGTGGTGAGAGCGGGAAAGAGCCGCCCTCCTTCCTCTTCGCGCGAGATGGTCTGAGGCTCGCCTCGGCGCTCGCGTCGCGCTCGCTGACCGCCCAGTTAGCGGATGCCGGTGTCTAGCTCGAAGTCGGCGACCCGGATGCGATTCCGAAGAACACGAACCTTGCCCGGGCGTAGAACCGCGCCGATACGCGGTGCAGTGGGCCGCACCGACCACCAACCCGGAGCCAGGATCACGCGGTAGTGACCGAAGTCGTCCGTCCGCGTGACGACCCTCGCTCCGTTTCGGAGGAACGCGAGCTGCGTGTGCGCCGCAGGTGCCGAGCACGGATCGTCGGCGGTGCACACTGGCGCGATCGGCGAGCGGTCGACCACCCCTCGCAGTCCACTCGGCGAGGCGGCCTCCGCACCGGCCACTCCCAGGGCCACTGCAACGAGCGCTACGACTCCGGCAGCGGATGTTCTGCCCATCCCGGCCATTGTGCCCGTCCGAGCGGCCCCGAAAACACGTACGCCGGGGACCCGGGTAGCGTCCTTCGGCCAGGCAGCTGAGCTCGGTGGTGCACCGGATCGACCACACACGCGGGTTGAATGGGCGAGCACGACGCTGTAGGTTCCGGATCGCCTGGCGGAGGGTACGTCCGCCGTGTCAGATCAGACATCGCGATCTTCGGATCGTCGAAGAAGGGGAGAGTCGATGACGAATCGCAAGCTCGGCCTGCTCTCGCTTGCAGCGGTAGCAGCGACAGTAGCGTGCGTCGGTGCGGCAAGTTCGGGAAGCGCCGCCACCGCCACGCTCACACCGACGACCGTGCCTCTCACGAAGGTCGGGAGCGCGACGCTCGCGACCGCGCCCGGGACGAACGATCCGGTCACCGTCACGGACGAGATCGACACTGCCACCCTGGGCGACGCGGACTCGGGGAACGGCGAAGGCCAGGACAGCGGAGTCAACAGGACGGTGCCCGGCGCCGTCACCGGGAAGGGCCTTCCGGTCAACGCCAGCAAGAAGGCGAAGTCGAACCCCAGCCTGGGAACGCACTTCCAGGGGCTCAACTTCCATGACCAGCGGTTCGCGAACAACGGCAACCAGTTCTCGGTGGAGCCCCCGGACCAGGGACTCTGCGCGGGGAACGGCTTCATCGTCGAGGCGCTGAACGACGTCGTCCAGGTCTACGACACGTCCGGAACGCCGCTCTTGAACGGTGGCCAGGCGGTCGACCTGAACACGTTCTACGGCTACGCGCCGGCGATCGTCCGCTCGGGCCCGAACACGGGCCAGCGTGGACCGTCGATCACCGATCCGTCGTGCCTCTACGACGCGCAGACGAACCGCTTCTACCTCGTCGTCCTGACGCTCGACCACGTCGGCACCACCGCGGCGCTGACCGGGACGAACCACCTCGACATCGCGGTCAGCGACACTGGCAACCCCACGGGAAGCTGGACGATCTTCAAGCTGCCGGTGCAGAACAACGGGACGCAGGGAACTCCGAACCACCACTGCGGCTCCGGGTTCTGCCTCGGCGACTACCCGCACATCGCAGCTGACGCGAACGCGATCTTCCTCACGACCAACGAGTTCGCGTTCTCGGGCCCGGGCTTCTACGGGGCCCAGGTCTACGGCATCGGCAAGAACCTACTCACGGGCGGGGGATCGGGAAGCGTCGTGCTCTTCAACACGCTCGGCGCCGGTCCGGACGGAGCCGGCTTCACCGTGTGGCCGGCATCGGTGCCGGGGACGACGTTCGCGACGGGCAACGGCGGTACCGAGTACTTCCTGAGCTCGCGAGCCGTCTTCGCTGACGACAACACGAGCGACGGCATCCTGCAGTGGACGATGACGAACACGTCGTCGCTCGACACCGGCGCGCCGTCACCGACGCTCTCGTTGACGCCGATCACGGTCCATACGTACGCGGTGCCGCCTTCGGCGACGCAGCCCGCGGGCGACCGTCCGCTCAGCGAGTGCATCGCGGATACGACGGTTCACCCGACCTGCAACGTGACGGTCGCGGGGACTGCATCTCACAACAACGCGACGTTCGGCCCGCCGAACGGTGCGCTGAACTCGAACGACTCCCGCTTCGGGCAGGTCGTGTACGCGAATGGGAAGCTCTGGGGAGCCCTCGGCACGGCGGTCACGGTCGGTAGCGAGGAGCGGGCCGGAGTGGCCTACTACGTCCTCAACCCGTCGAACAGCAAGCTGGTCCTCCAGGGCCAGGCGGGCCTCGATGGAACTGACATGACCTACCCGACCGTGGGAGTGCTCGACAACGGCAAGGGGATCATGTCGTTCACGCTCACGGGCGACACGAACTATCCGAGCGCCGCCTACGCCCCGCTCGACGCCCACGTCGGGATGGGTGACGTCAGCATCGCCGCAGCCGGCGCAGGGCCGTGGGACGGCTTCACCTCGTACGTCGTCTTCGGGTCCGGACGCCCGCGCTGGGGCGACTACGGCTACACGGCCGTCATGGGCAACAGCATCTGGGCCGCGTCGGAGTACGTCGCACAAACCTGCGACTACACGACCTACTTCGCCGACCCGACGTGCGGGGGCACGCGGGGGGCGCTCAGCAACTGGTCCACGCACATCAGCAAGCTCACCCCGTAAGAGAAAACGATGCAGCAGAAACGGCAGGGCCACCCCTCACGGGGGGCCCTGCCGGGATCTGCGACCGGATCCCGCGCGTCCTTTCCAGGCAGCGGCTTCTCTGCTCATGCGTCGGCCTCGTCTGCCTACCGCGACGTCGAGGACGCTCGCGCAGCTGTGCAGGTTTGGGCGACCGGGGGATCGCGGGTAGATTCCCCCCGCAAATGCGCTACGTCTACGACTTCGGAGAGGACTCGGGCGGCGGCCGCGAGCTGCTGGGAGGCAAGGGGATCGGCCTCGCCGAGATGACCGAGCTCGGCATTCCCGTCCCCCACGGCTTCACCATCACCACCGATGCCTGCCGCGCGTTTCTGCGCGGCGGAGGCGAGGTCCCGGACGGCCTCGACGACGAGGTCGCGGAGCACGTCGCCGCTCTCGAGAGCCGCACCGGGAAGCGTTTCGGCGACGACGCCGACCCGCTCCTCGTCTCGGTTCGCTCGGGAGCGGCGATCTCGATGCCCGGGATGATGGACACCATCCTCAACCTCGGCCTCGGAGACACGGCCGTCGAGGGACTGGCGGCGTCGACCGGCAACCCGCGCTTCGCGTTCGACTCGTACCGCCGGCTCGTGCAGATGTACGGCGAGGTCGTCGACGGCGTCGACGGCCACCGCTTCGAGCAGGCGCTCTCCGATCTCAAGCGGGAGCGAGGCGTCTTGCAGGACGTCGACCTCTCGGCCGACGACTTGCGCGAGCTCGTCGGGCGCTTCATGGCGATCTACGAGGACGGAACAGGCTCGGGCTTCCCGCAGAGCGCGTCGGATCAGCTCCGTCGCGCCTACCGGGCGGTCTTCGACTCGTGGGAGGCGCCGCGCGCGAAGGTCTACCGCAGGACCTACGACATCGCGGACGACCTCGGGACGGCGGTGAACGTCGTACAGATGGTGTTCGGGAACCGGGGCGGAGGGTCGAGCACGGGCGTCTGCTTCACCCGCGACCCGTCGACGGGCGAGAAGCGCCTGTACGGCGAGTTCCTCCGGAATGCACAGGGAGAGGACGTGGTTGCCGGGATCCGGACGCCGGAGCCGATCCGACGCATGCGCGACCTCCTCCCGGAGGCGTACGAGCAGCTCGTCGAGATGCTCGAGCGGCTCGAACGGCACTACCGCGACATGCAGGACATCGAGTTCACGGTCGAGGAGGGGACGCTCTACATCCTCCAGACGCGCACGGGCAAGCGCACCGCCGCCGCGGCGCTCCGGATCGCCTCCGAGATGGTCGACGAGGGACTCATCTCCCGCGAGGAAGCGGTTGCCCGGATCGATCCCGGCCAGCTCGACCAGCTCCTGCACCCGATGATCGACCCGACCGCGACGATCGACGTCGTCGCCCGCGGCCTGAACGCGTCGCCGGGGGCCGCGTCCGGCGCGATCGTCCTCGACGCCGACACGGCCGAGAAGCGCGGCAAGGCCGGCGAGGCGGTCATCCTCGTCCGCTGGGAGACGACGCCCGACGACATTCACGGGCTCATCCAGGCGGAAGGCGTGCTGACCTCGCACGGCGGAATGACCTCGCACGCGGCCGTGGTCGCGCGCGGGATGGGGAAGCCGTGCGTCGCCGGCTGCGAGGCGCTCTCGATCGACTACCCGGCCCGCAGGGTGACGATCGCCGGGCACGAGCTCGCGGAGGGCGACGTCATCACCATCGACGGCGGCACGGGGAGCGTCATCGTCGGGGAGGTCCCGCTCGTGCCACCGGCGATCGACGAGAACTTCGGGACGATCCTCGGCTGGGCGGACGACCTGCGGCGGCTGCGCGTGCGCGCGAACGCGGACACGCCGGAGGACGCGAGGAAGGCGCGCGAGTTCGGGGCGGAGGGGATCGGGCTCTGCCGCACCGAGCACATGTTCATGGCGGAGGACCGGCTCCCGATCGTGCGCGAGATGATCCTGGCGCGCGACGAGGAGGAACGACGCGGGCCCCTCGAGCGCCTGCTGCCGATGCAGCAGTCGGACTTCGAGGGGATCTTCGAGGCGATGGCCGGGCTCCCGGTGACCATCCGGCTGCTCGACCCGCCGCTGCACGAGTTCCTGCCGTCACTCGAGGAGGCGACCTCGGACGCAATGCGCGACCGCATCCGCCAGCTCCACGAGTCGAACCCGATGCTCGGGACGCGCGGCTGCCGGCTCGGGCTCCAGTTCCCCGAGATCTACGAGATGCAGGTGCGCGCGATCGTGCGGGCGGCCCGGGCAGTCGCCGAGCGAACCGGCGACGCTCCCGCCGTCGAGATCATGCACCCGCTCGTCGGCTTCCGCACGGAGCTCGCCAGGCTCCGCGAGCTGACCGAGACGGTCGCGTCCGAGGAGCCCAGCGTCGAGTACCTGTGCGGGACGATGATCGAGCTCCCGCGGGCGGCGCTCCGCGCGGACGAGATCTCCGAGGTCGCGGACTTCTTCTCCTTCGGCACGAACGACCTCACGCAGACCGCGCTCGGCTTCTCCCGCGACGACGCCGAAGGGAAGTTCCTGACCTACTACCTCGAGCACGGCATCCTCGAGCGGAACCCGTTCGAGGTCATCGACGAGGAGGGCGTGGGCGACCTCATGCGGATCGCGGTCGAGCGCGGTCGAGGAGCGAAGCCTCACATCAAGATGGGCATCTGCGGCGAACACGGCGGCGAGCCCCGCTCCGTCGCCTTCTGTCACACCCTCGGCCTCGACTACGTGTCCTGCTCGCCGTACCGGGTACCCGTCGCCCGGCTCGCCGCGGCACAGGCGGCGCTCGCCGAGGAAGGCGTCACCGCCGTCGCGAGCGGCGGCTGACTAGACCTGCGAGATCGCGAGTACGACGCTCACGGCGCCGACGGCGGCGACCGAGAGCGTCGCGAGGGCAGGCGTCCGCCGCAGGCTCGAGAACGCGAGCGCCGCGATGGCGCCGCCGATTCCGCCGGCGATGTGCCCACCCAGCGAGACGCCCGGGATGAGGAGCGTGAAGATGAGGTTGAACACGACGAGCCCCATCGCCTGGCCGCCGAACACGTAGATCCGTCTCGCCTCGAGCACCACCGCGGCTCCCATGAGTCCCCAGATCGCGCCCGACGCGCCCACGGTCAGCGCGTTCGGGCTGACGATGAGGGCGCCCGCCGATCCCGCGAGACCCGAGACGACGTACAGGAGCAGGTACCGCCAGTGGCCGAAGTAGCTCTCGAGCGCCGGCCCGATGAACCAGAGGACGAGCATGTTCATCCCGAGATGGAGAGGCCCGTAGTGGAGGAAGGACGCAGTGAGCAGACGCCACCAGTCGCCCTCCGCGACGCCGACCGTCTGACCCGACGAGTCGATCGCCCTGGCCACGAGGACGCCGTGCTCGTAGATCCAGCCCGACTGACCGTTGATGCCCGCGCCCATCAGGAGCTCGAGGAGGTAGACGCCGACGTTGATCCCGATCAGTGCGAACGTGACGTACGGCCCGTACTGCGACAACGACCGGCTCGCGCTTCGCGCCACGCGCTTGGGTGCTGCGGGCGCGCGGCCACCGGCGCCGGCGTGATCCGGGCAGCGGATCCCGACCGGTCCGAACGTCATGCAGTCGGGACAGATCCCGCGGCCGCAGTCGGTGCACGAGACCATCGTCTCGCGGTCGGGGTGCCGGTAGCAGTGAAGGGTCTCCGTCACGCGCGGCTAGCGTACCCCGGTGCGCATTGACGTCGCGTTCACTCCGGACGGGGCCGGAAGCGCCCCGACGGGAATCGTCATCGACGTCATCCGCGCGACCTCGACGATCTCTCAAGCGCTCGCATCCGGGTGCCCGCGGGTGCTGTGTGTCGGCGAGGTCGAGGACGCTCTCGCGCTCCGGGAGTCGCTCGGAGAGGGCGCCCTCGGCGGCGAGCGAAACGCGGTCCGGATCCCCGGTTTCGACCTCGGCAACTCGCCGCGCGAGTACGTCGAGCGACTCGACGCGCCGCTGATCCTGACGACGACGAACGGCACGCGCGCCGTGCTCGCGGCGGCGAGCCGCTGCGAGCGCGTCGTCGTCGCTTCGCTCGTCAATCTCGCCGTGGTCGTCGAGGCAACCCGCGAGGCCGGAGACGACGCCGTCGTCGTCTGCGCCGGCGTCCAGGGCACGCTCGCGCTCGACGACGCGTACGTCGCGGGGCGGATCGTCGAGCTCCTCGGCTGCGAGCGCACGGACGCCGCCGAGGCTGCTGCCCGGCTTGCCGCGACGTGGAGCGGTGCGGAGGAGGCCTTCCGCGCCTCGAAGAGCGGGCGCAACCTCCTCGAGAACGCGCCCGATCTTGAGCCCGACATCCCGTTCTGCGCGCGCGAGAGCGTCCTCGACGTCGTCCCCCGCCTCGTCGGGATACGCGACGGCGCAGCGGAGATCGCACTCTGATGGCGTACGCCGCCGCTCTCGACCGCTACGACCGCATGCCGTATCGGCGAACCGGGGCGAGCGGGCTCCTGCTTCCAGCGATCTCGCTCGGCCTCTGGTGGAACTTCGGGCACGACCGGCCGCTCGAGACGAGCCGCGCGATCGTCCGCCGCGCGTTCGACCTCGGGATCACGCACTTCGATCTCGCGAACAACTACGGGCCGCCGTACGGCTCGGCGGAGGAGAACTTCGGGCGCATCCTCGAGCGCGACCTGCGCCCGTACCGCGACGAGCTCGTGATCTCGACCAAGGCCGGGTACGACATGTGGCCCGGGCCGTACGGGGAGTGGGGCTCGCGCAAGTACCTGCTCGCGAGCCTCGACCAGAGCCTCGCGCGCATGGGCCTCGACTACGTCGACGTCTTCTATTCGCACCGCTTCGACCCGGAGACGCCGCTCGAGGAGACGATGGGCGCACTCGACACGGCCGTTCGGCAGGGGAAGGCGCTGTACGCCGGGATTTCCTCCTACTCGGCGGAGAAGACGCGCGAGGCGGCCGCGATCCTCGGCGAGCTCGGCACGCGGCTCCTGATCCACCAGCCCTCGTACTCGATGCTGAACCGCTGGATCGAGTCGGAGCTCCTCGACGCGCTCGGAGACCTCGGCGTCGGGTGCATCTGCTTCTCGCCGCTCGCGCAGGGGATGTTGACGGACAGGTACCTGGACGGGATCCCGGAGGGCTCGCGTGCGAGCCGCCCGACCTCGCTCTCGCCCGAGCTCATCTCCGAGGAGGCGCTCGCCAAGATCCGCGCGCTCGGGGAGATCGCCGCCGGCCGCGGACAGACGCTCGCGCAGCTTGCGCTCGCCTGGACGCTGCGCGATTCCAGGGTGACGTCGACGCTCGTCGGCGCCTCGAGCGTCGCCCAGCTCGACGAGAACGTCGCCGCGCTCTCCGGGCTCGAGCTCTCGGACGACGAGCTCGCCGAGATCGACCGCCACGCGACGGAGAGCGGGATCAACATCTGGGCGCAGTCGAGCGAGAGTTGAGGAGGCGGGCGTGATCGTCAACCGCGATCCGCACGCGCGCGGGCCGCACACCGCCTTCGCGGACGTGGCCGACGCATACGAGCGAGGGCGCCCCGGCTACCCTGAGGAGGCCGTGCGCTGGCTCGTCGGTGAGACGCCCTGTGACGTCGTGGACCTCGGCGCCGGCACCGGGAAGCTCACGCGCTCGCTCGTCGCCCTCGGGCACCGGGTGACCGCGGTCGAACCCCTGGACGAGATGCGGGCAGAGCTCCTCGGGGCAGTACCGGGTGCGTCGGCGCTCGCCGGTACGGCGGAGAAGATCCCGCTCGCCGACGCCTCCGCCGACGTCGTCACCTCGGCTCAGGCGTTCCACTGGTTCGACCACGACGTCGCCCTCCCGGAGATCGCGCGGGTGCTGAGGCCGGGGGGCCGGCTCGCGCTCGTCTGGAACTCCCGTGACGACCGCGACCCGTGGACCGCACGGATGAGCGCGATCATCGGCAACGAGACCGTCGACGCCGACGACCTCGACCCGCTGGGCGCGAGCGGGCTCTTCGAGCCGACGGAGCACGCATCCTTCCGGTTCGAGCAGCCGCGCGACCGCGAGGGTCTCCTCGACCTCGTCCTCTCGCGCAGCTACTGCGCCAAGCTGGGTCCGGCGGACCGCGAGCCGATCCTCGAGGCGATCGGCGAGCTGTACGACGAGACGGCCGGGCCGGAAGGCATCCGTATCGCCTACGTCACGCAGTGCTTCCGCGCGCAGCGGCGCTGAGCTCACCCGCCGGTACCCCGCGACATACCCCGCGACATACCCCTTGACACCCGCCGGCCGGTGCTCTGGTATCCGACCATGATCAAGCGGCAGATCACCGACCTCGTCGCCTGGACGAACGCCAAACGCTCCCGGACCTGGGGCGTCTGGCTCGTCGCGACGGCGTTCTTCTTCGTCGTCTTCTGGCTCCTGTTCGGGCCGGTGATCGCGCTCGTGTGCCTGGGCGTCGTCGTCCTCTTCCAGGCCCTTCTCGTGCATGCCGGACGCCGGCGTCGCCCCGCCCCTTGACATGCGAACATGTGTTCGTGCATACTCGAACACATGTTCGTGCGGATCGCGATCGTCGTCTTCGCGGCGGCTCTCCTCTGGGCGGTGCTCGTGCGGGACACGGGTGCGTCCGGACCGGCCCGCCACTACCGCGTGCAGCCGGGCGACACGCTCTGGTCCATCGCCGCCGCGCGGTATCCCGGCGATCCCCGTGAAGGGGTCTGGAAGCTCGAGCGCCGGAACCGCCTGACCGGCACGACGATCTCCCCCGGGCAGCGCCTCACGCTCCCGTAGGCTGGCGTCCCCGGGCCGGCGTCGCGAGACGCCGACCGACGAGTCGAAGGGAGCCGCCATGGCGACGGACCGCATCCTCGAGCTGCTGCGCCGACCGGTTGCGCCGGATGAGTACACCGAGATCCGGGAGCTCTGGAAGACCCATTCCATCGCCGAGGACAGCCGCGACCTTCCCGGCCTGATCTCCACGCTCACGGAAGACTGCGTGTACGAGGTGATGGGTACTGGCGCCCGCTGGGAGGGCCACGACGGCGCCGCGCGCTTCTACACGGAGCTCCTGTCTGCGTTTCCGGACATCCGGTTCGACCTCGAGTACATCGTCATCGGCCCGCAGGGGGTCTGCGAGGAGGCGCGCGTCACGGCGACACACGAGGGCCGCTGGCTCGAGCACGAGCCGACGGGCGAGCGACTGGAGTGGCGGAACGCGATCTTCTTCCCCTGGGACCCCGAGAAGCGCAGGTTCAGAGGCGAGACGGTGTACACCGACCTCGAGCTCGGCCGCGCGACCCCTTGAGCCTCCCAGCTTCGCGACCGTAGCGCCGAGCTCAGACGACTGCGAGCGCCGCCGCGGTCGAATCGGGCGGCAGGATCTCGGCGGGCCGCCGCTTCGCGACCGACCAGAACGCGTCCACGACTGCCGGGTTGAACTGCTTCTCTCGACCCGCGCGTATCCGTAGCATCGCCTCGTTGATGTCGAGAGCGCTCGCGTACGGGCGGTCGGTCGTCATCGCGTCCCAGGCATCCGCGATCGCTACGATTGCGGCCTCGAGCGGGATCTCGGACCCGGACAGGCCGTCCGGGTAGCCGAGACCATCCCAGCGCTCGTGGTGATGTCGGATCGCGGGGACGGAGTCCCGGAGCGAGCTGATTCGGGCAACGATCTCGGCGCCTCGCACCGCGTGCTCGCGCATCAGAGCCGCCTCCGAAGGGCGGAGCGGCTCCGGCTTCGTCAGGATCGCGTCGGGCATCCCGATCTTGCCGATGTCGTGGAAGAGACAGGCGTTCGCAAGAGTTCCGAGGCGCTTGGTCGGGAGCGAGAGCTCACGTCCGACGGCCAGCCCGACTCGGCGCACGCGCTGCGAGTGACCTGCCGTGTACGGGTCGCGAGCCTCCACGGCCGCGTTGAGCGTCTCGATCGTCTCGATGAGGCTCTGCTCGAGGGTGCGCGTCGATTCGAGGAGCTCGCGCGAGTTGGCCTGGAGGTAGCTGTTCTGGCGCGTGAGCCTGAACGCAACTCCGCGCACGAGGATCGCGACCGCGAGGCACACGATCACGAACACCGAACCGACCGTGATCCAGACCGTGCTCTTGACCGACGCCAGATTCGCGTCGACGGCGTCGGGATGCGCCCGGATCTCGGCGACGGCGAACGGTCGGCCGGCGCGAGAGAGGAGTGGAGTCCACACGACGATCGCACGCGCCTCTCCGTTCACTGCGTCGACGATCTCGCCCGACGACCGCCGCGTTCGGAAGGTGTCGTCGATCTGTGTCGGGGTGCCGACCGGTTGGTGCGTCGTGCTCGTCAACAGCAGCCGGTCCCCTCGCGACCAGACGGAGACGCTCATCAGATCCCCGTGCGCCTTCATGACACGCCGAAGACGGCGGCGGGCGGCTTTCGTCTCGACGATCCGCCCTCTCTGCACGATCGTCGGGCTGAGCACCGAGCGTGCGTACACCGCAACGTTGTGCGCGGTCTCGTCGACCGTTTGGGTGCGGAGGTTGTCGGTGAGGAGGGATGAGAGGACGAAAGCCGCGACGGCGAGGATCGCCGCGGACGTGAACAGGAATGCCCAGAGGAAGGCAAGCGACCGAACGAGTCCGGCCGAGCGGTACGCCCGCGAACGCCGCATCTTCGTCACTATCGGCTCAATTGCGGGAACTTTTAGGGAGCGACGTACAATCCGGCGCCGTGGATCTCGACGTCGTCTTCCTCGGGACGTCCGGCTCCACGCCGACGGCCCGGCGCGCACCGGCCGCGACGCTCGTCCGTCGCGGCGGCGAGCGCCTGCTCTTCGACTGCGCCGAGGGCACGCAGCGCCAGCTCCTCCGCTGCGACGTGGGGCTCGTGGAGCTGCGCGAGGTGTTCCTGACCCACTTCCACGCCGATCACTACCTCGGCCTTCCCGGGATGCTGAAGACCTATTCGCTCCGCGGGCGCGAGCTTCCGCTCACGATCTACGGCCCGGCGGGTCTTCGCGAGCTGCTCTCGTCCTTGCGGCGGGTGTTCGGGCGGCTTTCCTACCCGCTCGAGGCGGTCGAGCTCGGGCCGAGCGGCGCGATCGTGCGCGACGGCTACCGGATCGAGCCGTTCGCCGTCGAGCACGGCGTCCCGGCGATCGGGTACGCGCTCGTCGAGGACGAGCGTCCGGGGTACTTCGACGTCGAGTCGGCGACGGCGCTCGGAGTCCCGGACGGCCCGGAGCGCGGGGCTCTGCAGCACGGATCGCCCGTCACCCTCCCCGGCGGGACGACGGTCACGCCCGACCAGGTCCTCGGGCCGGCTCGGGCGGGGCGGAAGGTCGTCCTCACCGGGGACACCGCTCCGTGCGCGTCCGTCGTCGACGCCGCCGCCGGAGCCGAGCTCCTCGTACACGAGGCGACCTTCCTCGCGGACGAGCGCGAGCGGGCGCGGGAAACCCTCCACTCGACCGCCGGCGAGGCCGCTCTCGTCGCGCGCGAGGCGGGCGTTCGGATGCTCGCCCTCACCCACTTGTCGACGCGCTACTTCGGTCACGAGGTGCAGGACGAGGCACGAGAGCTCTTCCCGGACGCGGTGGTGCCGCGCGACTTCGACGTCGTCGAGATCCCGCTCCCGGAACGGGGCGGCCCGGAGCTCGTCCGCTCGGGAGCCCGCGCGGCGAAGGCTGCGCTAGGGTCCGAGGGGACGTGACGAGGCTCGTTCAGGTCGCGGTCGCCGGCGACGTGACGGAGGCGGAAGAGATCCGCGACATGCTGGCGTCCGCCGGGATCGAATCGGAGCTCGAGATGGCCGTCGAGCACGATCCGGGTACGCTCACGACCCGCCGCTCGAGGTCCTCGTCTCGGAGCTCGAGGTGGACGCGGCCCGCGACGCGATCCAATCGCTCGCCGACGACGACGAGTCGAAGCCGGAGTAACGCCCGCCTGCACGGCCGCTAGACTGCCGCGACCCCTTTAACCCGGTCCAGGGAGGCCGGAAAGGAGCGAAGTGACGACGCACGTCCCCGATCGCGCAGCCGCGAAGGTCCTCCTCGACGCCGACGCGATCGCGCGCTGCCTCTCCCGTATCGCCCACGAACTGATCGAGCAGAGCGACGGGCTGTCGCGGCTCGCGCTGGTCGGGATACAGACGAGGGGGGTACCGCTCGCCTCGCGCCTGCGCCGCCTCGTCGAGGAGCGCAGCGGCATCGCGTCGCCGCTCGGAGCGCTCGACATCACCTTCCACCGCGACGACGTCGCCGTTCGCGACGGTGCCGGCCCACGCGCACGGCAGCCGGTGGTTCGCTCGACCAGCATTCCGTTCGGGATCGAGGGGATGACGGTCGTGCTCGTCGACGACGTCCTCTACACGGGTCGCACGGTCCGCGCTGCGATCGACGCGCTGCTCGAGTTCGGGCGGCCCGCGAGGGTCGAGCTCGTCGCGCTCGTCGACCGGGGCCACCGCGAGCTCCCGATTCGCGCCGACTACGTGGGGAAGAATCTGCCGACCGCGCGCGGAGAGCGCATCCAGGTCGAGCTCCTGGAGGTCGACGAGGTCGACCGCGTGCTCCTGTTCGCGGACAGGGAGGACGACGGCGGTGTCTGACCTCCGGCAGCCGCTCGCCGGGCGTCGCCACCTGCTTTCGATCGGCGATCTCGCGCGCACCGACGTCGAGCGGATCCTCGAGACGGCGCGCGGCCTGGCCTCGTCAGTCGAGCGCGACGTGAAGAAGCTCCCGACGCTCCGCGGTCGGACGGTCGTCCACCTCTTCTACGAGGCCTCGACGCGGACGCTCTCGAGCTTCGAGCTCGCGGCGAAGCGCCTCTCGGCCGACACGATGTCGCTCCGCGCCGCCGGCTCCTCGGTCGACAAGGGCGAGTCGCTCCGCGACACCGCGCTCACGCTCGCTGCCTACGACCCGGACGTGCTCGTGATCCGGCATCCCGCGATCGGCGCCGCGCACTTCGTCGCCGCCTGCGTGGATGCGCACGTCGTGAACGCCGGCGACGGAAGACACCAGCATCCGACGCAGGCGCTCCTCGACCTGTACACGATCGAGAACGCGCTCGGGGGGCTCGAGGGCGTGCACGTCGCGATCGTCGGCGACGTGCTCCACTCGCGGGTCGCGCGCTCGCTCGTCCAGGCGCTCGAGCTCGTCGGCGCCCGGTCGACGCTCGTCGGGCCGCCGACGCTCGTCCCGCGCGGGATCGAGGCGCTCGGATGCGAGACGTCCACCGACATCGGCGCGATCGCGGGCGCCGACGTCGTCTACGTGCTCCGGATGCAGCGGGAGCGGATGGCGGCCGGAGAGGCGTATCTGCCCTCCCTCCGCGAGTACAGCGCGCTGTACGGGGTCACGCCGGGGCGGCTCCGCCCCGGGCAGCTCGTCATGCACCCCGGGCCTATGAACCGCGGAGTCGAGATCGACTCGCGGGTCGCCGACTCCGAGGCATCGCTCGTCACCACGCAAGTGCGCGCGGGCCTCGTCGTGCGCATGGCGGTCCTCTACGACCTTCTCACCGCTCCCCCGGTCGGTCTACGGGAGCGCGTCACGGCGGACGTGCGCTGATGCTCCACTGCCACAACGGCCGCGGCGACACGCTCGAGCTCGCGGGGCGCGTGGTCGCGCCCGCTCAGGGAATCGACGAGTGCCTGAAGATCTCGATCGAGAGTGGGGTCATCTCCCGGATCGAGCCCGCTCCGGCGAGTGAGCTCGTCATCGCTCCGGCCTTCGTCGATCCGCACGTCCACCTGCGAACGCCCGGCCGCGAGGACGAGGAGACGATCCGGTCCGGCACCGAGGCGGCTGCCGCGGGCGGGTACTGCACGATCCTCGCCATGCCGAACACGGATCCGGTGGTCGACTCCGCATCCGTCCTCGGCGAGCTCGTCGAGCGGGCGAGGCGGGAGGCGGTCGTCCCGACCGGCTTCATGGCGGCGATCTCGAAGGGTCAGCGTGGGGAGGAGCTGACCGAGATGGCCGAGCTGGCCGACACGGGCGCGGTCGCGTTCACCGACGACGGCAGGCCTGTCGTGTCGGCCGGCCTGATGCGGCGGGCGCTTCAGTACTGCGGCGTCACGGGCCGCCCGCTCGCCCTGCACAGCGAGGAGCCCACGCTCTCTCGCGGCGGCCACGCGCACGAGGGCGTCGTCTCGGCCGAGCTCGGGCTCGGACCGTATCCGGCGGCGGCGGAGAGCGTGATGGTCGAGCGCGACCTCGCCCTCGCCGGCATCGAGGACCGGCGCGTGCATCTGATGCATCTGTCGGCGAAGGCGTCCGTGGACGCGGTCCGGCGCGCCCGCGCGGAGGGAGTCGCCGCGACTGCGGAGGTCACCCCCCATCACCTGTGCCTGACCGACGAGGCGGTGCGCTCCCTCGATCCCAACCTCAAGATGAACCCGCCCCTCCGCGCGGAGGCCGACCGGGCAGCGCTCAGCGACGCCCTTCGCGACGGCACGATCACGTGTATCGCGACCGACCATGCGCCACACGCGCGCCACGAGAAGGACGTGCCGTTCGAGGAGGCACCCTTCGGGGTCATCGGCCTCGAGACGGCGTTCTCGGCTCTCTACACGACCCTCGTCGCCCCGGGAGTGCTCCCGCTCGAGACGCTCCTCGAGCGGATGTCGCACGGCCCGGCTCGTGCGTTCGGGCTCGACGAGCCGAGGATCGAGGTCGGTGCGCGGGCGAACCTCGGCGTCCTCGACCTGGACGCCGAGTGGACGGTGACCGAGGACGGCTTCCGCTCGCTCTCGGCCAACTCGTGGCTCCTCGGTGAACGGCTCCGCGGGAGGGTGCTCCGGACCGTCGCCGACGGGCGGCTGGTGTTCTCGTCATGACCTCGGGCTACCTGCTGCTCGAGGACGGAACCGTCTACCGCGGCCGGTCGGTGGGAGCGGCTGGCTCCGCGTTCGGCGAGGCCGTCTTCACGACGGGGATGACGGGGTACCAGGAGACGATGACCGACCCGAGCTACGCGGAGCAGCTCGTGTGCTTCACGGCGCCGATGGTCGGGAACTACGGCGTCGCCGAGGAGCGGGGCGAGTCGGGGAGGCCGCACGGCCGCGCCGCTCTCATGCGGCGTCTAGGAGGCGGGGAGTGGTCGCGGTGGCTGAGCTCCCACGGGATCGTCGGGCTCGAGGAGATCGACACCCGTGCGCTCGTCCTGCGGCTCCGCGAGGGCGGAGTGATGCGCGCGGTCGCCGTCGCCGACGAGGAAGCGCTCCCGATCGAAGACGCGCTCGAGCAGGTGCGTACGCAGCCGTCGATGGAGGGCCAGGCGCTGGTCGCAGGGGTCTCCGTACCCGAGCCGTACGTCTTCGCAGAGGGCGTTGGCCCGAGCGTCGCCGTCGTCGACTACGGGACGAAGCGGTCGATCCTGAGGAGGCTCGCGCGTGCCGGCGCGGCTGTCACCGTTCTTCCGCACACGGCCGAGGCCGACGCTCTCGCCGGCTTCGACGGCGTCGTCCTCTCGAACGGCCCGGGCGATCCGGAGCCGCTCGAGGCCGAGGTCGCGACCGTTCGCGACGTGCTCGGGAGCACTCCCGTGCTCGGGATCTGCCTCGGCCACCAGCTGCTCGGCCTGGCGACCGGCCACCGGACGTTCAAGCTCCCGTTCGGCCATCGCGGCGCGAACCATCCGGTCCTCGAGCGGGCGACCGGGCGTGTCCTCGTCACGAGCCAGAACCACGGGTTCGCCGTCGAGCCGTCCGCTGCCACCGAGGCGACGTACGTCTCGCTCTACGACGGGACGGTCGAGGGCCTCGACTTCCCAGACCTCCGGGCGCGCTCGGTGCAATTCCACCCGGAAGCCGGGCCGGGGCCGCACGACGCGTGGCCGATCATCGACGGCTGGGTCGAGGAGCTCGCGCGCGGCTGATGCCGGCCCGCCGAGACATCGAGAGCGTGTGCGTGATCGGCTCCGGCCCGATCGTGATCGGCCAGGCGTGCGAGTTCGACTACGCGGGCTGCCAGGCGCTCAAGGTACTGCGAGAGGACGGGTACCGGACGATCGTCGTCAACTCGAACCCGGCCACGATCATGACCGACCCTGGGTTCGCCGACCGCACGTACATCGAGCCGCTCGACCTGGAGAGCGTCGCGTCCGTCCTCGACCGCGAGCGGCCCGACGCGCTCCTGCCGACGCTCGGAGGACAGACGGCGCTGAACCTGGCCGTCGGGCTCGCCGAGGGAGGCGTCCTCGACGAGCTCGCCGTCGAGCTCATCGGAGCCCCCGTCGAGGTCATTCGCCGCGCCGAGGATCGCGAGGAGTTCCGCGACGCGGTCCGGAGCTGCGGCCTCGAGGTTCCCGCCTCGCACATCGTCACGGACCCGAGGGAGCTCGGGGACGTCCAGCTTCCCGCCGTCGTCCGGCCCGCATTCACTCTCGGCGGCCACGGCGGCGGGTTCGCCGACACGCTCGAAGAGCTCGAGGCCCAGGTGGAGCGCGGGCTCGCCGAGTCCCCGATCGGCCAGGTGCTCGTCGAGGAGTCGGTCCGCGGCTGGGACGAGTTCGAGCTCGAGGTGATCCGCGACCGGGCGGACAACGTGGTCGTCGTCTGCTCGATCGAGAACCTCGACCCGATGGGCGTCCACACGGGCGACTCCGTGACGGTCGCCCCGCAGATGACGCTCTCGGACGAGGCGTACCAGGAGCTCCGCGACGCGGCCGCGGCGGTCATCCGCGCGGTGGGGGTGGAAACGGGCGGGTCGAACATCCAGTTCGCACGCGATCGCGACACGGGGGAGCTGCGCGTGATCGAGATGAACCCGCGGGTCTCGCGCTCCTCGGCGCTGGCGTCGAAGGCAACCGGCTACCCGATCGCGAAGGTCGCGGCCAAGCTTGCCGTCGGCTACACGCTCGACGAGATCCCGAACGACCTCACGCAGACGACGCCCGCGAGCTTCGAGCCGACCCTGGACTACGTCGTCGTCAAGTTCCCGCGGTTCGCGTTCGAGAAGTTCCCCGGCGCCGATCGCACCCTCGGCACCCAGATGAAGTCGGTCGGGGAGTCGATGGGGATCGGGAGGACGTTCACCGAGGCGTTCCTGAAGGCGTACGGCTCGCGCGAGCTCGACCCGGGCGCGGCGACACCGTGGGCGAGCCTCGAGGAGGACGACCTCCCGGAGGGGCTGCATCCGTGGTTCCGATCGGAGATCGCGTACGCGAAGGACGAGCTCGAGTCCGGCGACCTGCTGCGCGCGAAGCGTGCGGGGTGGGGGGACGACACGATCGGCGCCGCGCTCGGCGTGACCGGGGCCGAGGTCCGGCGGCGGCGCCACGAGGAGGGTGTGCGGCCGTCGTTCCGCCGGGTCGACTCCTGCGCCGGCGAGGTGGCCGCCGCCTCGAACTACTTCTACTCGACCTGGGGCGAGGAGGGCGAGGCGACATCCCACTCCGGCAAGCCGCGCGTCGTCATCCTCGGCTCCGG
The DNA here is from genome assembly GCA_963708265.1 of uncultured Actinomycetes bacterium. Classification (GTDB taxonomy): domain Bacteria; phylum Actinomycetota; class Thermoleophilia; order Gaiellales; family Gaiellaceae; genus GMQP-bins7. Next base: position 701,932 of record CAVPSC010000004.1, read on the forward strand.
GCCGAACCGGATCGGGCAGGGGATCGAGTTCGACTACTGCTGCGTCCATGCCGCGCAGACGTTTCGCTCGCTCGGCTACGAGGCGGTGATGGTGAACTGCAATCCGGAGACGGTCTCGACGGACTACGACACGTCCGATCGCCTCTACTTCGAGCCGCTCTCGGTCGAGGAGGTGCTCGCCGTCTGTGACCAGGAGCGGCCGGTCGGCGTCGTCACCCAGTTCGGCGGCCAGACGCCGCTTCGCCTCGCCCGGGCGATCGAGGAGGCGGGGTACCGGCTTTTGGGGACACCGCACGACGCGATCGACCTCGCCGAGGATCGCGAGAGATTCGGCTCGCTCGCACGCGAGCTCGGGATCCGCTGCCCGCCGTGGGCGACCGTCTCGACCTACGAGGAGGCGTCCGAGGCGGCGGGGGAGATCGGCTACCCGGTCCTCGTCCGTCCGTCCTACGTCCTCGGTGGGCGTGCGATGCGCGTCTGCTACGACGACGCGCAGCTCGACGCGGCCATGGAGGCAGTGCACGGCCCCGTTCTCCTCGACCGCTTCGTCGAGAACGCGATCGAGCTCGACGTCGACGCGCTCTGCGACGGCGAGGAGGTCTACATCGGCGCAGTCATGCAGCACGTCGAGGAGGCGGGTGTCCACTCGGGCGACTCGACCTGCGTGCTCCCGGCTCCGTCGCTCACGCTCGCGGCCGCGCTCGAAGTCGAGCACGTCGTCAAGCGCCTCGGTCCGGCGCTCGGTGTCGTCGGGATCCTGAACGTGCAGCTCGCGATCGCAGACGGGACGGTGTACGTCCTCGAGGCGAACCCTCGGGCGTCCCGGACCGTGCCGTTCGCGAGCAAGGCGATCGGCGTCAACCTCGTCGATGCGGCCTGTCGGCTCGCCGCCGGGCAGACGCTCGGCGAGCTCTCCCTGCCGACGCCGCGACCGACGCAGGTGAGCGTCAAGGCCGCGGTGCTCCCGTTCTCCCGCTTCCCTGGTGCAGATCCCGTCCTCGGCCCGGAGATGCACTCGACGGGAGAGGTCATGGCGAGCGCCGCCGACCTGCCGACTGCCCTCGCGAAGGCGGAGCGAGCGGCCGGCAGGCCGCTTCCCGCCTCCGGGGTCGCCTTCCTGTCCGTCCGCGACGAGGACAAGCTCGCTGCCGTCCCCGTCGCCGCTGCGCTCGCGGGGCTTGGATTCGAGCTGATCGCGACGGTCGGGACGGCGCGGACGCTCGCCGCAGCCGGGCTCGAGGTCGACGTGGTCGCGAAGGTCGCCGACGCGGACACGGACGAGACGACGGTCGTCGACCTCGTTCGCCGAGGCCGCTGCGATCTGATCGTGAACACCCCGCAGGGCGGGGGAGCACGGGCGGACGGCTATCTGATCCGCGAGGCCGCGCTCGTCGCGCGCGTCCCCTGCGTGACGACGATCTCCGGCGCCGCCGCCGCTGTCCACGCGATCGCGAGCGCGCGAGCGGAATCCGCGCTCTCGCTGCAGGAGCGCATCGGAGTCGAGGCCTAGTGAACGCGCGCCGGAAGCTCCTGTGTGTCGCGGGCACGGAGCAGATCGGCCCGTACGTCCTCCTGCGGCTCGAACGAGGGGGGCTCGAGCCGGGCGTCCCCGGCCAGTTCTTCATGCTCGAGGCACCGGGGCGTCTACTCCCGCGGCCGATGAGCCTCTGCCAAGCGCCCGCGGGCGAGCTCGCGTTCCTGATCGACCCGATCGGGCCGGGGACGAAGGCTCTGTGCGCGCTTCGCGGCGGAGACGCGATCCACGTGCTCGGGCCGCTCGGGAACGGCTTCGACCTCGACGTCGAGCGGCCGCTCGTCGTGGCGGGCGGGATCGGGATAGCGCCCATGCCGTACCTGTCCGAGGCGCTCGGCTCGCCGCCGGCGATTCTCGGCTTCCGGAGCGACCTCCACGCCCGGGCGGCGGCGTTGCTTCCGGGTGCGGAGGTCGTCGTCGAGCCTCGTCTCGTCACGGAGCTCCTGCCCGCCGACCCCGGGGACGTGCTCGCGTGCGGCCCCAGGCCGATGCTCGAGGCGGTTCGTGTGCTCGCGCCCTCGGCGCAGCTCGCGTGGGAGGCGCCCATGGCGTGCGGATACGGCGCCTGCTACGGCTGCGTCGTGAAGCGCGGCGGCTGCTACGAGCGCCTGTGCATCGCCGGGCCGGTGCTGCGGGACGCCGCGTGAGCGTCCCGCTTCTCAACGCGAGCGGCTGCCTCGACGCCCTCACGGCCCCCGGAGTCGCGCGCACCCTCGACACCTACGTCACGAAGACCGTGACGCCGCTCCCACGCGAGGGAAACCCGCCGCCCCGGTTCGCGGAGACGGAGCACGGGATGCTCAACTCGATCGGGCTCCAGAATGTCGGGATCGACGCGTTCGTGCGCGATCAGCTCCCGAGGCTCGTGGGGCTGGGGGTCTCCGTGTGGGTGTCGGTCGGCGGATTCAGCGCCCGAGACTACGCCCGGGTCTGCGGGATCCTGGACGGGTGCGACGCAGTCGCAACGGTCGAGTTGAACCTCTCGTGCCCGAACGTCGAGGAGGCGCCAGAAACGGCCGCGGAGCTCGTGGCTGCGGCAAGGTCGGCGACGACGAAGCCGCTGTACGCAAAGCTCTCGCCCGCCACCTGGGACATCGCGGAGTCGGCTCGGGCGGTGGCCGCCTCCGGCGCGGACGGCCTCTCCCTCGTCAACACCATCCGCGGCCTCGCGATCGCTGCGGCGACGGGCGATCCCGTGCTTGCTCGGGGCGCCGGCGGTTACTCCGGCCCTGCGCTCCGACCGATCGCCCTCGCGTGCGTCCACGCATGCGCCCGCGTGGTCGACCTCCCGATCGTGGGCATGGGCGGAGTGACGTGCGGGCGCGAGGTCCTCGATCTCGTCGCCGCCGGTGCGAGCGCCGTTGCCCTCGGCACGATCCTGTTCGCCGACCCGGACGCCCCCGCGCGGATCCGAGCGGAGCTGGAGGGCGAGTCGTCCACCGAAGGCGCGTCCGGCGTCGCGCCGGGGCGGCTCGTGCCGAGTACGAACCCGGACGCGATAGCGTCAGCAGAGTTGACAACACTAAAATCCCTGCAAAACAGGTAAAACAGTCCGGCTTGACCCGGGGGCGTGTCTTGGTAGACTCGTCCGGCTCATGGTCACGTCGAAGATGCACGCCCAGGCACCCGCCCGGTCGCTCGACCAGAGGATGGAGGCCCTCCAGCGTGCGAACGACGTGCGTGTCCGCCGCGCACAGCTGAAGCGCGACCTGAAGGCGGGTCGCGTTCACATCGAGTCGATCCTCCTCGCTCCGCCCGAGTTCGTCTCGACGGCGAAGGTCTTCGACATGCTGATGGCGGTCCCGAAGTTCGGTCGCGTCAAGGCGGCGCGTCTCCTCAACCACTGCCGGATCAGCCAGTCCAAGACGGTCGGAGGCCTCTCCGAGCGGCAGCGCACGGAGCTGGTCGATCTCTTCAACCACAGGTCGTGAGCCATGCGCAAGACCAGAATCCGCTCGCGCGGATCCTGGTCGCGCGAAAACCCCTAGAGGCGTCCGCTTCGCGGCCGCAGGCTCGCGGCTAGCTCGATCGCGATGCAGTCGAGGCCGGTGTTCGTCGTCACCGGGCCGTCCGGTGCGGGGAAGGGCACGCTCATCAGGGGACTGCTCGAGGCGATTCCCTCGCTCGAGGTGGCGATCTCGGCAACCACGCGTCCCCGGCGGCCGGGCGAGGAGGACGGGCGCGAGTACTGGTTCCTGACGGACGAGGAGTTCGAGCGCCGCGTGGCGGCGGGCGTCTTCCTCGAATGGGTTCCGTATGTCTCCGGGCGCCGCTACGGGACGCTTCGCTCCGAGATCGACCGCATCTCGAGCGAGGGGCGGACGTGCGTCCTCGAGCTCGAGCTCGAGGGCGCGTCGACGGTGCAGGTCGAGGTCTCGGGCAGTGTCACGATCTTCATCGCGGCCGATGTGGCGGAGCTCGAGCGGCGCCTGCGGGACCGCGCCACCGAGAGCACGGGGGAGATCGGGGAGCGCATCGAGCTCGCGCGCGACCAGCTCGAACAGGCGCACCGCTTCCGCTACATGGTGCGAAACGACGACGTCGCGCGGGCGACCGCCGCCCTGACGGCACTCGTCGAGTGCGAGCTCGCGCTCGCAGGTAGCATGGCCGGACCATGATCCATCCCCGCATCGACGAACTACTCGAACGTGTCGAGTCGCGCTACGCCCTCGTGATCGTCGCCGCCAAGCGCGCGCGGCAGATCAACAACTACCACCACCAGCTCGGGGAGGGCATCGGCTTCGAGGAAGCCCCGCCGCCCCTGATCGAGTCCCGCTCGAAGAACTATTTGACGATGGCGATGGAAGAGATCGCCGGCGGGAAGATCAAGCACCAGCACCCACCCGTCTAGAGGGACGGGATGGCCCGCATCCTGCTCGGAGTGACCGGGGGGATAGCGGCCTACAAGGCGTGCACGCTCGTCCGGCTGCTGGTGAGGGCAAGACACGACGTGTATCCGATCGTCACGACCGGCGCCGAGCGCTTCGTCGCGGCGGACACGTTCTTCGCCCTCGCGCGGAAGTCGCGGAGCGACGATCCGTACCCCCACCTCGAGCGTGCGGAGCTCTTCGTCGTCGCGCCTGCGACCGCGAACACGCTCGCGCGGCTGGCGCACGGGCTGGCGGACGACCTCCTGACCGAGGCGGCGCTGGCACACGAGGGACCGCTCCTCCTCGCACCGGCGATGAACGTCCGCATGTGGCGGCATCCCGCGACCCAGGCCAACGTCGCGCTGTTGCAGGACCGCGGCGCGGTGCTCGTCGGCCCTTCGGAGGGCGAGCTCGCCGAGGGTGAGGTCGGAATCGGCCGGATGGCCGAGCCCGAGGAGATCGCCGCGCGGGCAGAGGAGCTTCTCAGCGGTCGCGCCGAGCGTCTCGAGAGTTCGCTGGCCGGGCGCAGCGTCCTCGTGTCGGCAGGCGGAACGCGCGAGCCCCTCGACGGCGTCCGCTTCCTCGGGAACCGCTCGTCGGGGCGCATGGGCGTCGCAGTCGCGCGCGAAGCCCGACGGCGTGGGGCGGAGGTCACGCTCCTCGCCTCGAATCTGGTCGTCCCGGCTCCCGCCGGCGTCATCGTCGTCGACGCTCCGACCGCGGCCGACCTCGAGCGCGAGGTGCTCGCACGGGCCGACGCGGACGTCGTGGTCATGGCCGCGGCGGTCGCCGACTACCGGCCGGCCGCGCCTCTCACGGAGAAGCGGCCGAAGGACGATCGGGCCTGGAACGTCGAGCTGGAACCGACCGCCGACGTCCTCGCCGCGCTCGGCCGGAGACGCCGTCCGGGCCAGGTGATCGTGGGCTTCGCGGCCGACGGCGCAAGCACGGGTCTCGAGCGCGCGCGGGAGAAGCTCGCCGCGAAAGGAGCGGATCTCTTCGTCTTCAACGACGTGTCGCGGTCGGACATCGGCTTCGACGTCGACGAGAACGAGGTCGTCCTCCTCTCCAACGGCAGTGAGCGGGCGGTGGGGAAGGCTCCGAAGAGCCGGATCGCAGAGGCCGTCCTCGACGAGATCGAGCTGCTGCTCTCGGGCCGGTGACTCCGCGACCGCCGGTCGTGGCCCTCACGTGACCGACACGTACGACCTCTTTCAGCTCGGCCGTAGCCACCTGCGCAACGGCATGCCCGCGCAGGCGACGGTGCCGCTCGAGACGGCGAAGAAACGCGAGCCGCGCTCGCGGTCGATCCGGGAGGCGCTCGGGATCGCGTACTTCCGGATCGGGCGCTGGAGCGAGGCCGAGGCCGAGTTCCGGGCTCTCGTCGACCTCTCTCCGGACGACGAGTTCGCGCACTACGCGCTGGCGCGGGCGCTCGTGAACCAGGGCCGCCGGAAGGAGGCGGCGCCGCACATCAAGCTCGCGCGCTGGCTTCGTCCACGGAAGCCGGACGCGCCGCTCGAGGAGGCGTGAGCACGGCCGGAAGTGGACGCGAGTGGACGACGACGAGCGTCGTCGTCGGACGCGTGAGCGCGACGTAGAGCTCCCGCAGCCCCTGGTCTCCCGCTCCCTCGTCGACGATCAGCGCGGGCTCGACGACGACGACGTGATCGAACTCCAGTCCTTTCGCCTGCCGTGGCGTCAACACCGGGATCGTCGCGGCGTCGAAGACGGACGCGGGGCCGTTCTCTCCGACGAGCGACGCCGGCGCGATCACCGCCAGCAGGCCCTCCTCCGCGGCGAGCTCGGCCGCCTGCTCGAGCGCGCGCTCGAGCACGGGCTCCCCCTGGACGAGGCGCGGCGGCTCCGCGCCCGTGCGATAGGAGACGGGCGGCTCGATCCCGGGCGCGATCGTCTCGAGCAGTGGGAGCGCGAGCTCCATGATCTCGCGCGGGACGCGGTACGCGTGACGGAGCTCTACGACCTGGGCGTCCATGCCGCCCGGGAGGTTGGGCAGGAGCTCGTCCCAATGCCCGTACGAAACGGGACCGGTCGCCTGCGCGACGTCTCCGAGGACGGTGAACCCGTGGGCGGCGCGCCGACCGATCATGCGGAGCTGCATGGGGGTGAGATCCTGCGCCTCGTCCACGATCACGTGCCCGAACCGCTGCGGGGAGCTCCCGACGAGCGCGTCCGCCTCGTCGATCAGGGCGACGTCGCCGTCGCTCCAGCCGCGGCCGCGTCGCACGAGGATCGCCTGCTCCGACGGATCGAGGATCCCCGCTGCCGCCTCCTCGAGCACCGCACGCGTGGAGAGGAGCCGGCTCACGAGCTGCTCGGGCTTCGCCGTGGGCCACACCTGGTCGAGGAAACGCTTGAGGTGCCCGTTCTTCCGCAGCGCACGCTCGACGTCTTCGAACGGCCGCACGGCGAGGGCGCCGAGCCTCGTGCAGTAGTCCTCGTAGAAGCGGCGGAGCACGTCCATGCGAAAGCGCTCCCGTGCCGCCAGCGCGAGGCCGAGCTCGACACGCGTGGCAGCGAGCAGCTCGGCGACCTCGTCCGCCTCGACGCCCACGAAGGAGCCCTCCATGCGGACGACGAGCTCGCCGGAGCCCGGCTGCAAACGGAGCTCGGCGGCGCGCCGGACCACGTCGGCCAATCGCGGGTCGCCCTTGAGCGCGGCGGCTCGGGGAGTGTCGGTCCGGTCCACGACGATGCCGTCGACGAGCTCTCCGATCGCCCGCTGCTCGACGCTCTCCTCTCCGAGCGAGGGAAGGACGTGCGAGACGTAGTCCATGAAGGTCGGATTCGGCCCGACGACGAGCACCCGGCGAAGCTCCGTGCGATGGGCGAAGAGGAGGTAGGAGGCACGGTGGAGCCCGACGGCGGTCTTGCCGGTGCCGGGTCCTCCCTGGACGACGAGCGGGGGGACGGGCTCGCGGGCGATGAGGCGGTACTGATCGGCCTGGATCGTGGCGACGATGTCGCGCATCCGGCCTTCGCGCGCATGGTCGAGCTCCTCCAGGAGGAAGTCCTCGACGCTCGCGATCGCGTCCTCGAGCGAGCCGTCGAGCGCTTCGTCGCTCAGGTCGAGGAGCCGACTGCCCTCCGTGCGGAAGCGGCGGCGGAGCGTGACGCCGTGCGGGTCGTCGGGCGTCGCCGTGTAGAACGGCCTCGCAGCCGGAGCCTGCCAGTTGACGACGAGCGTCTCCGCATCGTCGTCGTCCACCCAGCGCCGCCCCACGTAGACGGGGGCGTCGTTGCCGTCGACGTCGATGCGGCCGAAGCAGAGACCGCGTTCCGCGTCGGCCAGCGCTTGCAGTCGGCCGATGCTCCAGCGCTCGATCGCCTCCGCTGCGACCTCGGTCGCCGCGGCCGCCGCCGCGCGCTCGATCGTCGCCCGCGTGCGCTCGAGCGCGGCGTAGGCGTTGTCGACGTAGGCCTGCTCGGCCGCGAGCTCGGGGTGCGCCACGGGTCCAGCGTACTGGCGGTGCGCGAGCGCGAGCCCTGCGCCCGTTGGCCCCTCAGAGGGAGGCGCTTCCGAGGATCCGCCGGATCTCCGTAGCGGTCGTGACGCCCTCGAGGCAGAGCCGGGAGCCTTCCCCGGCGAGGGTGCGCATGCCGTTTGCGACCGCGACCTCCTCGATCTCCCGCGCCGTCGCGCGGCGGTCGACGAGCGCGCGGATCTCGTCGGTCAGCGGCAGCACCTCGAAGAGCGCGACGCGGCCGCGGTAGCCCGTTCCGCCGCACGCGTCGCAGCCGCGACCGCGCGCGAGGAGCCTGCGGGCAGCCTCCTCGGGAGGTCTCCCGAGGGCCGCGAGCTCGTCGGGACCGGGGTAGTAGGTCTCGCGACACTCGCCGCACGTCCGGCGGGCGAGGCGCTGCGACACGACGCACGTGACGGCGGCGCTCACGAGCCCGGGCTCGTCGCTCGAGCGCGCGAGGAGATCGAGCGCTCGAGCCGCGCTCCGGGACTCCATCGTGGCGAGGACGAGGCGGCCGGTCGCGGTGGCCAGAGCCAGCCGGGCGGTCTCGTCGTCGCCAAGCTCGCCGAGGGCGATGACGTCGTGGTCCGATTGGAGGACGGCGCGGAGGGCGCGTCCGAACATGAGTCCCGTGTCGGGCGAGACTTCGATCTGGTCGGCGCTCGGAAGACGGCGCTCGATCGGCTCCTCGATCGTCGCGACGGCGCGCTCGGGCGACTCGAGCTCCTGCAGCAGGGCGTAGAAGGTCGTCGTCCGCCCGCTCCCAGCCGGACCGGAGACGACGAGTGCGCCGAACGGCTCGGCGAGCGCGGACCGCAGTGCTGCCTCGTCCTCGGGGAACAAGACCGAGATCGGGGAGCTCTCTTCGGACTGCCTCGAGGTCGGGGACGGTCACGGTGAGCTTCTCCCCGCCGGTCGTTCGGAGGAGGACGAGCCGGAGATCGACCAGGCCGCCGCCGAACGGGACCGCAACGGTCGCGTCCCGGTGGAGGCGGCGTCCGCCGATCTCGAGTTCGGCGAGCTCCTTCAGCCAGGCGACCGTCTCGACGCCGTCGGCCGTGTCCGGGTCGACCTCACGCAATACGCCGTCGACACGCGCTCGCACCAGCACTCCATCCGTCGTCGGCGTGAAGTGGACGTGCGACGCGCCGAGGACGAGCACGTGCTCGAGCAGCGCGGGCAGCGACTCGACGGCCGGAGGCTCGTCGGTCGCAGCGACGCCTGTCGCGACCGCGACCGCGACCGCGACGGCGGCATCGGCGTCATCCGGCGCCCCGTCGCCCGCAGCGTCCCACCGGCGTAGCGACGCGGTCGCCTCCAGCAGGTCGTCGGCCATGGCGTCGTCGAGTTCGGGATCGGGGACCTCGTCGCCGGAGGGCTCGACCTCGTGCAGCCGGATCGACGCATGAGCGAGCGCGATCGCCTCGTCCACCGCGTCCGGCGATGCGCCGACGAAACGCACGGGTTCCGTGATGGCGGCTCTCAGATCGTGGGCGTCGAGGACCCGGGTCGGGTCGGCCAGAGCGACGACGACCTCGTCGTCGCGCGCGCTCACGGGTACGGCGGAGAGGTGTCGGGCGAGCTCTTCGGGGAGAAGCCGCGCGACCTCGACGTCGACCTCGGAGGCTACGAGGTCGACGAACGGGAGATCGTGTTGCTCGGCGACGAGACGAGCGACGTCGTCTGCGGTCACGGACCCACGAGCGACGAGAATCTCGCCGAGCCGCTTGCTGCCCGAGACCCGCTGCTGTGCGAGTGCTGCGTCGACCGCTTCCTCCGTGAGGATCCCGTCCCGGATGAGGAGCGCGCCGAGCGCGGGCCACGGCCGGGCGAGCCCCAGCGAGGCCGTGACTGGAGCAGGGTCGGGCGGCGGCTCCGCCGCGGGCGCGGCGGCCGGACCGTCGCTTACGAGGAGAGGCGAGGGGTCGCTCGGACCGAGCGCGCCGAGCTGCCTCGCGCGCTCGAAGGCATAGTCGATCGCGGAGTCGACAGCCGCGGCCGTTGCGACCGCAAATCGAAGCGGAACTCCGAGCGCGCCGTCGAGCTCGTCCGAGTGCACGGAGAGCGGCGGATCCGAGATCGCGACGAAGAGGGAGCCATCGGGGAGGACGCTGATCGGAAGCGCGTGCAGCTCGCGGGCGAGAGCCTCCGGAAGTAGCACTGCTGCGCGGACGCTGACCTCGGGCTCGGTGAGCTCGAGATATGGCAGCGTGTACTGCTCCGCGACGAGCTGGGCGACCTGCTCTTCCGTCACCGACCCGCGCTCGACGAGCACCTCGCCGAGACGGCTGCCGGAGATGCGGTGATGAGGGGTGTCGCGCTGCTCGGCCAGGACCGCCTCGAGCTCGTCCCGGGTGACGAGCCCGTCGCGCATGAGGAGCGCGCCGAGCGCCGGCCAGGGGTGGAGTGCCGCCTCCATGCCCTTGTCCTATCGGTCGCCCGAGCGCGATCCGTTAGGGCCGTGAGAATCCTCGTGTGCGAGCGGTGGTGCAGCGGGTGAGCGAGGCGTCGGTCCGGGTCGGCGGCGAGGTCGTCGGCGAGTGCGGGCGAGGGTTCGTCGTGCTGCTCGGCGTCGCGGTCGGCGACGAGGAGGTCACTGCGGAGCGGCTCGCGTCGAAGGTCGCGCGGCTGCGGGTGTTCCCCGACGACGGGGGCCGATTCGACCGTTCCCTCCTCGACGTGCGCGGGGATGCGCTCGTCGTCAGCCAGTTCACCCTCCTCGCCGACACGCGGAAGGGCCATCGTCCGAGCTTCACGGAGGTCGCGGACCCGGAGATCGCGGAGCCGCTCTACCAGCGCTTCTGCCAGGGGCTGCGGCGCGCGGGCGTGACCGTGCAGACGGGCGTCTTCGGCGCGCGCATGGAGCTCGCGCTCGTCGGCGACGGCCCGGTGACGATCGTCGTCGACCTGTCGCCGCTGGCTTCGTCCTGAGCTACGTCCTACGATCCAGGCGCGATGGGGCTCGGGTTCTCACGAAGCGGACCGGGACGTCGAACGTGAGAGATGCGATCTACGCTCTCGGCGGCCTCGCGGTGGTCGTGTTCTTCGTCGTGCGCCAGCGCCGAAGCGACCGGTTCAGAGAGCGATCGCTGCTCTTTCCTCTGGCGCTCGGGGCCTACGGGGTCGTCCTGCTCGCCGACACCCTGGAGCACAAGACGCTGACCATCGCGTCGACGGCCTTGCTCGTGCTCAGCGCAGCCGCATCCATCGGCTTCGGGCTGATCCGCGGGCGGACGATCGAGCTCTATGTGCGTGGCGGTGAGCTGTGGGAGCGCGCCTCGTGGACGACGATCGGCGTGGGATGGGGCGGGCTCCTCCTCACGAGAGCACTCCTGATCGGTCTCGCAGCGGCGGTCGGAGCGCGGGTCGCGGCGTCGCCCACGTCGATACCGGTGATGCTCGCGATCACGCTCGCGGCGCAGATGATCGTCGTGCGCGAGCGTGCGAGAGCCTCCGGTATACCGATCGCATCCTCTCCGAGAGCGCCCCGGCGCTTCCGCCGATAGGGCTGCCGACGACCTCGATCCGGAGAGGGCCGAAGAGGGCGTCGTAGGCATGCCGACGAGCGCGCTCCTCCTCACGCTCGGCGCTGCGGCGCTGCATGCAGGCTGGAACGTCCTCCTCGCACGCGCCCGCGACGTGCGCGCCGCCACGACCGTCGCCCTCGCACTCGCCGTGGTCCTCTTCGCGCCGGTGGCGGCGCTCGGCTGGCGGATAGAGACGGCGGCGGTCCCGTGGATCGTCGCGTCGGCGGCGCTCGAGCTCGCGTACTTCGTCCTGCTCACGACGGCGTACCGCGCATCGGACGTCAGCCTCGTGTACCCGATCGCACGCGGGACGGCCCCGGTGCTGGTGCTCGTCGGCGCCACCGCGGCCGGAGCCGCGCTCGGCGCAGCAGAAGCCGCCGGTGTCGTCCTCGTCGGTGCCGGCGTCCTCCTCGTCCGTGGCCCGAGAGGAGGAGCGGACACGCGCGGGATCGTGCTCGCGCTCGCGATCGCGGCCACGATCGCCGGCTATACGCTCGTCGACAACCAGGGGATCGAGCATGCGGCCGCGATCCCCTACCTCGAGGTCGTCCTCGTCCCGGTCGCCCTCGCCGGAGTTCTCTCGTACGTCGTCGGCGGCAACTGGAGGAGCCTTCGCGCCGAGCTCGGCCTGGCCACGGTCGGAGCATCGTTCGGCGTGTTCGGCGCGTACGCCCTCGTCCTCGCCGCCCTCGCGCTGGCGCCGGCCGCCGCCGTGGCCGCGGTGCGCGAGTCGAGCATCCTCTTCGCGGTGGTACTCGGGGCGCTCGTGCTCCGCGAGCCCGCCGGCCGCGCGCGTATCGCCGGAGCGGCGCTCGTAGTCGCAGGCGTCGCGCTCGTCGCCCTGTCCTGATCGCAGCGAGAGGGTGCTATCCTGAGCGCACCACATTTCACCGGTTTGGAGAAATGGGCGCGTCGCGCCCATTTGTTTTGAGAGGGAGCTTTGACGACGACCTTCACACGCGAGAGAGCCCTGCAGGACGAGATCGCACCGGCGGTCGCGGAGCGCCTGCCCGGGGTCGAGGTCCTCGCCGTCGAGCTTCTCTCGCCGAGCCGCTTCTGCGTGTACGTCGACCATCCGTCTGGCGTCGACCACGCGCTCTGCGAGGAGGTCACGCGCCTGCTCAGGCCCTACCGCGACGAGTACACGGTCGACGTGTCGTCGCCCGGGTCGGAGCGGCCGCTGCGGACGCCGTCCCACTTCGCGAGTGCGATCGGCCGAAACGTCGCCGTGCGCACGGACTCCGAGATCGACGGCCGCAGCAAGTTCCGGGGCGCGGTGCTCTCGGCGGGCGAGGGTGGGTTGACCCTCGCCACGGGCGCCGAGCCAGTTCACATCCCGTACGCGAGGATCGTGCGGGCGAACCTGATCGACGAGGGGTAGACACATGAGCCAGGAGATCATCGAGGGCATCCAGAGCATCGAGCGCGAGAAGGGGATCGAGGAAGGCATCCTCATCTCCGCTCTCGAGGACGCTCTCCTCGCCGCCTACAAGAAGACGCCGGGCGCCACGCGTCACGCCGAGGTCAAGTTGGACGACGCCGGGGAGTTCCGGGTCTTCAGCATCGAGATTCCGGAGGACATCGAGGTGCGGCTGCTCGAAGACGCGCGCGAGGCCAGGATCCAGGAGCTCGAGCGGATCGAGGAAGAGACCCACGAGCGCCAGCACACCCTCATCACCGACGAGGACCTCGATCTCGACTGGTCGCAGGTGCCGGAGGGTCAGATCGAGCGCGCCGACGTGACCCCCGACGACTTCGGCCGCATAGCCGCGCAGACCGCCAAGCAGGTCATCCAGCAGCGGATTCGCGAGGCCGAGCGCGCCATCATGTACGAGGAGTACGTCGACCGGCAGGGCGAGGTCGTGACCGGCATCGTCCAGCAGGCCGGCGACCGCAACAACGTCCTCGTCGACCTCGGTCGCGTCGAGGCGCTGCTGCCGCGCTCCGAGCAGGTCGACGGCGAGCGCTACGAGCAGGGGAGCCGCATCAAGGCGGTCATCGCCGAGGTTCGCTCGGGGACGAAAGGCCCGCAGGTGATCCTCTCGCGGCGCGATCCCGAGCTCATCCGGGCGCTCTTCGAGCTCGAGGTGCCGGAGATTGCCGACGGCCTCGTCGAGATCCGCGGAGTCGCCCGCGAGCCCGGCTACCGGTCGAAGATCGCGGTCGAGTCGCACATGCAGGGAGTCGATCCGGTCGGCGCGTGCGTCGGCCCGCGCGGCTCGCGGGTCCGCATGGTCGTCTCGGAGCTCCGCGGCGAGAAGATCGACATCATCCCGTGGAACACCGAGCCTGCGCGGTTCGTGGCCAAGGCGCTCTCGCCGGCTCGAGTGCGGGAGGTCTACATCGACGACGACACCCGCGAGGCGACGGTCATCGTGCCCGACGACCAGCTCGCGCTCGCGATCGGCAAGGAGGGCCTGAACGCGCGGCTGGCGACCCGGCTCACGGGCTGGAAGATCGACATCGAATCGGAGACGGAGTTCGCGCAGGCCGAGGCGGCCGCCGCGTTCGCCGGCGCCGCCGACGACGAGGACTACTCCGGCCGCTGCGCGGCGATCCTCTCGAACGGCAAGCGCTGCCCGAACGCCGCGCTCCCCGGCTCGCGCTACTGCGGCGTCCCCGCCCACCAGGCGCTCGCCGCGACCGAGGACACCAACGGAGCCGGAGCCGACGCAGCCGAGGAGGCCGTCGCGGTCGAGGCAGCCGAGGTCGAGCCAGTTGTGGAGGCCGTCGCCGAGATCCCCGCAGGCGTCGAGCAGGAGCTCGCGCTCGAGGCGGTCGCGGAGGGCGCGGACACGGCCGAGGAAGACGGCGAAACGGCCTAGACTGGCGATCTGAATGGCCGACGGACGCAACAAGCCCAACCGACCGGTACGCCCGCGCGGAGGATCCGCCGGGCGGAAGCGTCGCGTCGTCATCGACAGCGGCGCCGCCCGCAGTCGCGAGGGCCGGCAGCCGCGCGACCGCAGCGGGGCGTCTACCGCGCCGCGTCAGCCGGTCGCTGCCCCGACCGGGCCGGTGACCGTCGAGTCCGGCGTCACGGTCAAGGATCTCTCGCAGGCGCTCGGCGTCTCCATGGGCGAGCTGATCAAGATCCTCATGGCGCTCGGCCAGATGAAGACGGCGACGCAGTCGCTCGCCGACGAGGAGGTCGAGCTCATCGCGACCGAGTTGAGCCGCGAGATCGCGATCAAGCACGCCGCGGACGAGGAGCTCGAGCCGACCGAGTTCGACGACAGCGAGGAGGACCTCGTCGCGCGTCCGCCGGTCGTCACGATCATGGGCCACGTCGACCACGGGAAGACGACGCTCCTCGACGCGATCCGCGAGGCGTCCGTGGTCGAGACCGAGGCCGGCGGCATCACGCAGCACATCGGCGCGTACCAGGCCGAGATCGACGGCCGCGCGATCACGTTCCTCGACACGCCGGGCCACGAGGCGTTCACCGCCATGCGCGCGCGCGGGGCGAAGGTCACGGACATCGCCGTCCTCGTCGTGGCCGCTGACGACGGGGTCATGCCACAGACACGCGAGTCCATCTCCCACGCCCGCGCGGCCGAGGTGCCCATCGTGGTCGCGGTCAACAAGATGGACGTACCGGACGCGAACGCCGACCGTGTGAAGAGCGAGCTCGCCTCCGACGGGCTCCAGCCCGAGGACTGGGGCGGCGCGACGCAGTTCTCCGAGGTCTCCGCCAAGCAGCAGACGAACCTCGCGGACCTGCTCGAGAAGATCCTGCTCGTCGCGGACGCGGAGCTCGACCTCCGTGCGAACCCGGTCGCCGAGGCGTCGGGGGTCGTGATCGAGTCACGCCTCGACGTCGGCCGCGGGCCGGTCGCGACGGTCCTCGTCCAGCGCGGCACGCTCGAGGTCGGCGACGCCGCGGTGGCGGGAGACGCTTCCGGCAAGGTCCGCGCGCTCTACGACTACCGAGGTGAGAAGGTGCGCGAGGCGAAGCCGGGCGATCCGGTCGAGGTGCTCGGATTCGACCGCCCGCCGGCAGCCGGGGAGTACGTCCGCGTGGTGGAGCACGAGCGTCAGGCGAAGCATCTGGCGAACGTCCGTGCCGAGCGCCTCCGCCGCGAGCAGCTCGCGCAGCGCCCGCGTCGCCGGGTCTCACTCGAGACGCTGCACGAGGACCTCCAGGCCGGCGCGGTCCAGGACCTGAACATCGTGCTGAAGGGAGACGTCCAGGGCTCGGTGGAGGCCCTTCTCGGGGAGCTCCAGAAGATCCAGCACTCCGAGGTGCGCGTCAACGTGATCCACACCGGTGTGGGAGGGATCACGGAGAACGACGTCAACCTCGCCTCGGCGTCTGACGCCCTCGTGATCGGCTTCAACGTGCGGCCGAGCGCGGATGCGCGCGCGCTCGCCAATCGGGAAGGCGTCGACATCCGGACGTACCGCGTCATCTACCAGCTCACCGACGACATCCAGCAGGCGCTCGTCGGGATGCTCTCCCCCGTCCAGACGGAGGAGACGCTCGGTGAGGCCGAGGTGCGGGCCCTCTTCAAGGTCTCGAGGCTCGGGACGATCGCCGGGTGCATGGTGACGAGCGGAGTCGTCCGCCGCAGTGCACTCGTACGCGTCGTCCGCGACGGGACCGTGGTCCAGGACACCTCGATCGCGCAGCTCCGCCGCTTCAAGGACGACGTTCGCGAGGTGAGCGAGGGCTTCGAGTGCGGGATCCTGCTCGACGGCTTCAACGACGTGAAGGAAGGCGACGTCCTCGAGGCGTACGAGACCCGCCAGGTCGAGCGCACGGATCTGGACGACGTCCCGTCCGCCCCGCCTTCGGAGACCGACTAGCGCTCCCTGCCCGTGGCGACGGGCTACGTCGGCATCCTCTCGGTCGAGCTCCATTTCCCCGAGAGCGGCTCGCTCAAGGGGAAGCGCAGGTTCGTGAAGTCGGCGAAGGCACAGCTCCACGAGCGCTTCGGCGCCTCGGTGGCGGAGGTCGACCACCAGGATCTGTGGCAGCGCTCGCGGCTGACCGTGGCGTGCGCCGCGAGCGGACACCGCGAGCTCGAGCGGCTCCTCGACGCTGCGGTCCGCTACCTCGGGGCGCAGGAGTACGAGCTCGTGCGGGTCGAGCGGGAGGTGGTCGTCCCTGGCCAGTGAGCGGAGACGGCGTGTGAACGAAGCGATCCGCCAGGTGCTCTCGGACGCGCTCCCGACGCTGAAGGACCCGCGAATCGGGTTCGTCACGGTGACCGGCGTACAGGCCACGACCGACCTCACGCATGCCAAGGTCTTCGTGAGCGTGCTCGGCTCGGAGAAGGAGCGCGAGCGGACGCTCGCGGGCCTCGAAGCGGCGCACGGCGTCCTCCAGGCGCAGGTCGCACGGGAGCTCAGGCTGCGCCGGACTCCGGTGCTGGCGTTCGAATACGATCCGACGGTCGAGCGCGGCGTGCGCCTGACCAAGCTGATCGACGAGCTCGCGCCCGAGACACCGATGACGACGACGGACGACATGGCTCTAGCGGTCGCCGCGCTCCGAGAGCGCGACCGTTTCCTCGTGACCTCGCACGAGGCCCCGGATGGCGATGCGCTCGGGTCGCTCCTCGCGACCGGGCTCGCCCTGGCGCAGCTCGGCAAGGACGCCGTCATGTTCCTCGGAGGCGACGCGCCGCTCCCCGGCGAGTACCGCTTCCTCGACCTCGGAGACCGCGGCCTCCTCCGCGAGCTTCCGGTCGACGCCGCCGAGCGCACGCTCGTCGCCGTCGACTGCGCGAGCGAGGGCCGCGTCGGTGCGCAGCCCGGCCTCGTCGAAGCGGCGCCGTACACGATCAACGTCGACCACCATCACGACAACCCGCGCTTCGGGGAGGTCAACGTCGTCGTCGAGGATGCGTCGTCCACGGGCGAGGTGCTCGCAGATGTCTTTCGCGAACTCGGCGTCCAGCTGACGCCCGGTATCGCCGAGGCCCTGTACATCGCGCTCGTCACCGACACGGGTCGCTTCCAGTACGCGAACACGACGCCGAAGGCGCTCCGCCTTGCGGCCGAGCTGGTCGAGGCAGGAGCGGACGTCAACCGTGTGTTCCAGGGCGTGTACGAGAACGTCCAGTTCGCGAAGCTCAAGCTGCTGGCGCGCGCACTCGAGCACGCGCAGGTGCTCAAAGGAGGGGAGATCGTCGTCTCGCACCTGCTCCGGGGCGATTTCGAGGCCGTCGGCGCGACCGAGCCGTACTCCGAGGGCATCATCGACGTCCTGCGCTCCGTCGAGGGGTCGATCGTGTCTGCGCTCATCCGCGAGCCGCCGCGGGACGGTGGGCCGACGCGAAAGGTCTCGCTGCGCTCTTCGGTCGACGAGGTCGACGTGAGCGCGATCGCGCGCAAGTCCGGAGGCGGCGGCCATCGCGAGGCGGCCGGCTTCTCGAGCGAGCTGTCGGTCGCGGAGCTCACGGACTTCATCGTCCGCGAGGTAGCGGCTCAGGTCGGCGGCTCCGCCGAGGCCTAGTGCCGCCTCGAGGGCTCGAGCCGAGCGGGATCATCCTCGTCGACAAGCCGGCGGGGCCGACGTCGTTCGACATCGTCGCCACGGTGCGCCTCGGAACCGAGGCCCGCACCGGTCACGCGGGAACGCTCGACCCGTTCGCGACCGGGCTCCTGCTGCTCCTCTCCGGGGCGGCCACGCGACTCCAGTCCCGCTTCGTCGGGCTCGACAAGCGCTACCTCGCCGAGATCGACCTCTCCGCCCGGACGTCGACCGGCGATCCCGAGGGCGACCTCGTCGACGAGAGCGATCCGCCCGACCCGGAGGCCCTCGACGAGAAACTCGACGAGCTGCGGGGGACGGTCGAGCTGCCCGTTCCGGCAGCGTCTGCGGTGAAGATCGGCGGCGAGCGGGCGTACCGCCTGCACCGCCGGGGGGTGGCCGTTGAGATGCCCGTGCGGCGAATGCAGGTGCGTGAGCTCGCACTCGAGAGCTACGAGGACGGTGTGGCACGGATCGAGCTCCTCGTCTCCTCCGGCACCTACGTCCGCTCGATCGCGGATGCGCTCGGCGGCCACTGCGTGGCACTCCGTCGCACGGAGATCGGACCCTTCTCGGTCGAGGAGGCCGATCCCGAGCGCATCCTGCCACCCGACGAGGCGCTCGCACGGCTCGGATGAACGTCGCCCGCGAGCCCGAGGAGGTGGAGCGCCGCCCGCGCGCGGTCGCCGTCGGCGCGTTCGACGGCGTCCACCTGGGACACCGATCGGTGTGCGCAGCCGTCGTCGCAACCGGGCTCGCTCCGACCGCGATCACGTTCGATCCGCACCCTCGCATCGCTCTCGGCAACCGGGTCGACCTGCTGACGACGCTCGACCGCCGGCTCGAGCTCCTCGGCGCCGCAGGCATCGAGACCACGCTCGTAGCTGCCTTCACACCCGAGCTCCAGAGCCTTCCGCCCGAGGACTTCGCCGAGCGCTACCTGCGGGCGATCGGCGCAGAGGCGGTGGTCGCCGGCGAGGATTTCCGCTTCGGCGTACGGAGATCCGGCGACCTCGAGCTCCTCGAGCGGCTCGGCTTCGGAGTCGTCGTCGCCCCCCGGGTGGAGGGCGTGTCGTCGACCGCGATCCGGGCCGTGCTCAAGGAAGGGGACGTGGCGAGCGCCGCGCGGATGCTCGGGCGTCCGTTCGAGCTCGACGGGACGGTGGTCGCCGGAGACCAGCGCGGCGGCACGCTCGGATACCCGACCGCGAACCTGCGTCTCGAGCCCGACCTCGCGTGTCCGCGATACGGGATCTACGCGGGGTCGGCGCTCGACCACCGGACAGCTCTCTCGATCGGAACGAACCCGCACTACGGGGGGATGGAGAGGCGGATCGAGCCGTACCTTCTCGACTTCGAAGGAGATCTCTACGGCCGCCGGCTACTCGTCGAGGTCTGGGAGCGGCTCCGCGACGAGGCCGTGTTCGGCTCCGAGGAGGAGCTCGTCGCGCAGATCGCCCGTGACGTCGAGGCGACGCGTCTCGCGCGCCGCCCGGCGTCCTAGAGGGCTTCGACTACCGTTGAGAGCCGTGGGGGAGCGCAACGGACAGCCGCTGGTCCACGCGCGCGGACTCGTCAAGCGTTTCGGCGAGCTCTCCGCCGTCGACGGCGTCGACTTCGACCTGACGCGGGGCGAGGCCTTCGGGTTTCTCGGCCCGAACGGCGCGGGCAAGACCTCGACGATGCGGATGATCGGCTGCGTGTCCCCCGTCAGCGCTGGAACGCTCCGCGTGTTCGGGCTCGACCCGGCGCGGGACGGTGTCGAGATCCGCGGCAGGCTGGGCGTCGTGCCGCAAGAGAACTCGCTCGACATGGATCTGACCGTGCGCGAGAACATCGTCGTCTACGGCCGCTACTTCGGGCTTCCGCGCGGCCAGCTGAGGAAGCGCGCCGACGAGCTGCTCGACTTCGTGGAGCTTTCCGAGCGCGCGAACGACCGCGTCGAGCCACTGTCCGGAGGCATGAAGCGCCGCCTGACGATCGCGCGCTCGCTCGTCAACGAGCCCGAGGTACTCCTCCTCGACGAGCCGACGACGGGTCTCGACCCGCAGGCGCGGCACGTCGTCTGGGACCGCCTCTACCGCCTCAAGCGGCGTGGCGTCACGCTGCTCCTGACGACGCACTACATGGACGAGGCGGAGCAGCTCTGCGACCGGCTCGTGGTGATGGACCACGGGCAGATCGTCGCCGAAGGCTCGCCGCTCGAACTCATCGAGCGCTACTCGACGCGCGAGGTCGTCGAGCTGCGCTTCGACGAGAACCGCCCGTCCGACGTCACCTCGTGGGTCGACGGGCTCGTCTCGCGCGTCGAGTCGCTCCCCGACCGGGTCCTGCTCTACACCGACGACGGAGACGGCGCGGCGCACCAACTCCACGAGCGCGGGCTCGTCCCGGAGAGCGTGCTCGTGCGGCGGAGCACCCTCGAGGACGTCTTTCTCCATCTCACCGGCCGGAGCCTGATCGAATGACGACGCTCGTCCTCGCTGCCCGCCCGCTCGAGTTCTTCTTCGCCCAGTACCGCCGGGTCTGGCGAGGGACGGCGGTCTCGAGCATCGTGACGCCGGTCGTCTACCTCCTGGCGCTCGGAATCGGGCTCGGGTCGTTCGTCGGCGACGTCGCCTTCGACGGGACGACGTACCGTTACGTCGAGTTCGTCGCTCCAGGACTCCTGGCAGCGACGGCGATGCAGGTCGCGTCGTTCGAGTCGAGCTGGCCCGTCCTCTCGGCGATCAAGTGGAGCCGCCAGTACCACGCGATGCTCGCGACTCCGTTGCGCGTGCGCGATGTGCTCGCGGGCCATCAAGCCTGGGTCGCCCTGCGGGTGTTCGCGACGTCGACGGTCTACTTCGTCGTGATCGCGCTTCCGCCGTTCGATGCGGTCGTCTCGTGGTGGGGGATTCTCGCGATTCCCGCCGCCGTGCTCGTCGGACTGGCCTTCTCGGCCCCGATCGCCGCCTGGGGCGCTCGGGCGCAGATCGACTCCTCGTTCGTCGCGCTCTTCCGCTTCGTGATCCTGCCGATGTTCCTCTTCTCGGGGACCTTCTTCCCGATCAGCCGGCTGCCGGGCGTGCTGGAGATCGTGGCGTATGCGACCCCTCTGTGGCACGGGGTCAATCTGTGTCGTCAGCTCACCCTCGGGCAGATCGACGTCCCGAGCGCGCTCGCGAGCGTCGCCTACCTCGTGACGTGGACGGTCGCCGCGCTCTTCGTCGCCCACCACACCTACCGCCGAAGGCTCGTTCGCTGATGGCCGAGCTCGCGGAACGACTTCTCGGCTTCTCCCCGGCGCAGCCCCGAATCGGCGGGCTGCTGATCGTCGAGCGAAACGCGATGGTCTACCGCCGCACCTGGATGATCCTCTTCTCGGGGTTCTTCGAGCCGCTCTTCTACCTCCTCGCGTTCGGTGTCGGGCTCGGCTCGTACGTCGGCACCGTCGGAGTCAACGGTCAGCAGGTCGACTACGACCTGTTTCTCGCGTCGTCGCTCCTCGCGGCGTCGGCGATGAACGGAGCGTTCTACGACGCGACCAACGTGTTCTGGAAGCTGCGCTACGCGAAGGTGTACGACGCGATGCTCTCGACCCCCGTGCGGCCGGCGGACGTCGCGGTGGGGGAGACGATGTGGGCGGTCGTGCGCTCGCTGCTCTACTCGACGGCCTTTCTGACTATCGTCGCCATGCTCGGGCTCATCCACAGCTGGTGGGCGATCCTCGTCCTGCCGTGCGCCTTCGTGATCGGGTTCGCCTTCGCCGGGGCCGGCATCGCCGCCGTGACGTTCATGCGGAGCTGGCAGGACTTCGAGTTCCTGCAGCTCGTCATGCTCCCGATGTTCCTCTTCTCGGCGACCTTCTACCCGATCTCCGTCTACCCGACCGCGATCGAGTGGCTCGTTCGGGTCCTGCCGCTGTACAACGGGATCTCGCTCATGCGTGCGCTCATGACGGGCTCCGTCGGCGTAGTGCAGCTCGTCAACGTGATCTACCTGGCCGCCCTCGGGATTGCGGGGATGGTCCTCGCGGGCCGGCGGATCGACGCGCTCCTGCTCAAGTAGCGCGGACGTCAGATCACGACTGCGGCGCCGTCTCGCCTCGGGTCACCCGCCGCGCCCGCGCGACCGACGCAGCTCACGCCGCCGAAGTAGTGGTGGATGTCGTCCCAGCGACGGACGCTTCGCCCCGCGGACTCGAGCGCCGTGAGCGCGTCCTCGTCCACCCCCGGCTCGGCGTCGACCACCTCGGGAGTGGGGTGGACGCGCGGGCGCTCGACGGCGTCTTCGGCGTCGAGGCCCTCGTCGAGGATCCCGGCGAGGACGGTGGCGAGCGCCGTGCGGAGCCGCGTCGCGCCCGCCGACCCGATCGCGAGCTCGAGCCCGGCGCCGTCGAAGACGAGCGTCGGCGCCATCCGGCTCTCGAGATGGTCACCCGGCTTCGGGTCGCCGGCTGCGATGTCGCCCTCTCCGAGGAGGTTGTTGAGCTGGGTGTCGAAGCCTGGGACCCAGACCCCTGCGCCGACGCCCAGGCTGTGGGTCAGCACGCACGCGCGGCCAAGGCTGTCGACCGCGACCATGTTCGTCGTGTGCTCCGCGGCCCTGTCCGAGGTCTCGAGGGCCGCGACGAGAGCGAGGACGCGGTCAGTCGTCGAGAGCGCCGAGAGCTCCGGGAGCATCGGAAGCAACGCCGGGACTCCCGAGAGCCCGCCGCGGGTCGCGACCCGTCGTCCTCGGTACTCGACGAGTACCGGGTCGCGCCAGCGCGGTCGGTACTCCGCGAGGTCGGAGGCGGTGAAGACCACGCCGTCGACCGCCAAGAGCGCCTCCGCGAGCGAACCGCGATAGGCGCTCGAGGCGCCCTCCTCCGCGAGCGCCTCGAGCGTCTGCACGAGACCGGGCTGGACAACCGGTGCTCCCGCCACGAGCGTCGCGCCGTCGCGCGTGAAGAGGTCGGCGCCGCGCCCGAGCGTGAAGATGCCCGAGAGCATGGCAAGCGACCGCGCATGCATGGGCGGGAGAGGCACCGGGCGCGCAGCGAGCCCCAGTGCCGGCTCGACGAGACGCCTCCAGGGAAGATGACCGAGCCGCTCCCACAGCTCGCCGAGGGCGGCGGGCAGTCCCGGCACCGCGCACGAGGGGGCACCGACCTGGTAGTCGACGACCTCGTCGCCGAAGGCGACGGGCAGCTCGACGAGCTCGCCTTCCGCGCTCGGAACCGCCGCGAAGCCGTCGAGGTTGGCGATGCGAGAGCCGTCCAAGACGACCCCATGGCATCCGGCAAGCAATCCGCTCATGACCGTCTCGACGACGCACGACGCGAGGCACATCGCGACCACCGCGTCGGCCGCGGTTCCCCCCTCCGCAAGGATCTCGGCGCCGACCTCCGCCGTCGCCGGGTGGCCGGCGGCTACGCCCGCGCGCACGGTGCGCTCAGCAGACGACCAGCCCCGGCGATGCACCGGTTCCCCTGCCGGGAACTCCGCCGAAGTGCCCGGGCGGCCAGGCGACGAGGAACACGCGTCCGAAGATCGCGTTCCGTGGGACAGGTCCGAACGCGCGACTGTCCTGTGCAGTCGTCCGGTTGTCGCCGAGCACGAAGAACTCGTCACCCCCGAGGTCCGCCTGCTTGAACGGGGCCGTCCGCAGGCCGTCCGATTTGAACCCGTTGACGTAGACCGCGCCACCGCGACCGACGACCTGGTCCCCGGGCACGCCGACGACCCTGCGGACGACGATCAGCTGATGCGAATTCGCGTCGGGCGTGATGGTGCCGTCCGCGGCGCCGACGGCATGGATCGCGACCATCTCCCCCCGCCTCGGAGCGCGGATCCTGTACGTGAGCCCTTCGATGACGACACGCCCGTTGCAGGCGGGGATCGAGGGGGCGTTGCTGGCAGTGGTGTCCGTCTTCACGGAGACGAGGAGGAAGGTGCGGTCGAGGACGAAGCCGACGACCACGACGACGAGGGCGACGATCCCGATCCAGACGAGCGCTCTCCGCATCGCGGAAAGTGTGCCGCCGGAGGCGGACGGGGAGGCGGCTGCTACCCTTGCCGAGACCGCAGTCGCGGCTCCGGCGTGTGACTTCCTTCACGCGGAGCGGGGATCGCGGAGTCGTCGGACGAGAGGAGAACCTTTTGAGCCTCACCAAGGAAGCCAAGCTGGAAGTGATCGGGAAGCACGGCCGCGGGCCCGCAGACACGGGATCGGCGGAGGTGCAGGTCGCCCTCCTCACGCGGAGGATCGACGAGCTCACGGAGCACCTGCGCCAGCATCCGAAGGACCACTATTCGAGGCGCGGCCTCCTGAAGCTCGTGGGCCGCCGCCGGCGCTTCCTGAACTACCTCCAGCGCAAGGACGTCGAGGGCTACCGCGCCCTCATCAAGGAGCTCGGCCTGCGTAGGTAGGAGCTCCAGTCGGCGGAAGGTGGAAGTTTGAGCGAGCCCCGCCCCGAAACTCGCGGGACTGACTCAAACCTCCACCTTCCGAAACGAAGGAAGAGTGAAGGGACACAACACATGAGCGTCACCACCGGGCGAATCGCCACGGTGTCCGCCGACGTGGGCGATCAGGAGATCGTCTTCGAGACGGGCAAGCTCGCCAAGCAGGCGGACGGAGCGGTCCTCTGCCGCTCGGGCGAGACCATGATCCTCGCGACAGCAGTCGGACGTCCGGATTCGCGCCCCGACGCCGACTTCTTCCCTCTGACGGTCGACGTCGAGGAGCGGATGTACGCCGCCGGGAAGATCCCGGGCGGCTTCTTCAAGCGCGAGGGGCGCGCGACCGAGCGGGCCACGCTGACCGCGCGCATGATCGACCGCCCGATCCGGCCGCTCTGGCCGAAGGGGTTCCGCAACGAGGTGCACATCGTCTGCACGACCCTCTCCGCCGATCTCGTGACACCGCACGACGTTCTCTGCATCAACGGCGCGTCCGCGGCGTTGATGGTCTCGCCGCTGCCGTTTCTTGGCCCGATCGGCGCCGTCCGCATCGGGCGCGTCGAGGGCGAGCTCGTCGTCAACCCGTCGCTCGACGAGCTCGAGGGCTCGTCCCTCGACCTCATCGTCGTCGGCACCCGCGAGGCGCTGACGATGGTCGAGGCCGGCGGGGACCAGATCCCCGAAGACGCGATCCTCGAGGCGCTCGACCTGGCGCACTCGGAGATCCGCAAGATCTGCGACGCGCTCGAGGACCTGCGGGCGCAGGTCGGCAAGCCGAAGTGGATCGACGTCGACCTCACGGCAGAGCTCGACGCCGCGCACGGATCGGCGGTGGCAGCGGCGATCGCCGAGCACGGGCTCCGTGAGGCCGCGACTGCCGTCGACGAGCTCGTCGAGGAGTCTTCGCCCGAGATCTCGATGGCCTCGACGGAAGACGACATGACGAAGCGCGGACAGGTCCGCGCGGGCTTCGCGTCGATCCTCGAGAAGGCGCGCCTGGCCGCCGTCGAAGGACCGGTCCGCGAGCAGTTCCTCTCGGAGCTCCGCGAGCTGACCGACGCCGAGCAGGACTCGAAGGAGCTCCGCTCCGCGAAGCGTGACCTGCTCTACGACCGGATCCTCGAGGAGGTCGAGCTGCCGTTCCCGGTCGGCCCGGCGCCCGCCGAGGGCGAGGCCCCGGTCAAGGACTCGGCCACGAAGCAGTTCGTCAAGCGTGCGTGCGAGGCCATCTACAAGGACCTCGTCCGCAAGAAGATCGCCGTCGACAAGCGACGGCCCGACGGGCGCGGCTCGGAGGAGATCCGTCCGATCACGTGCGAGGTGGGCGTCAGCCCCAGGACCCATGGTTCCGCGCTCTTCACGCGCGGCCAGACGCAGATCATGACGCTGCTGACGCTCGGCACGGTGAAGGAGGGGCAGAAGATCGACGACCTCTCCCGTGAGCGGCAGCGGCGGTACATCCACCACTACAACTTTCCGCCCTACTCGGTCGGGGAGACCGGGTTCATGCGGGGGCCGAAGCGGCGTGACATCGGCCACGGGGCGCTCGCGCAGCGTGCGCTCGAGGCCGTGATCCCGGCGGTGGAGGAGTTCCCGTACACGATCCGGCTCGTCTCCGAGACACTCGAGTCGAACGGCTCGTCGTCCATGGGCTCCGTGTGCGGCTCGACGCTCGCGCTGATGGACGCCGGCGTCCCGATCGCGGCGCCCGTCTCGGGCATCGCGATGGGCCTCGTCAAGGAGGGCGACGACTACGTCATCCTCACCGACATCCAGGGGGCGGAGGACCACCTCGGCGACATGGACTTCAAGGTCGCCGGGACGCGGGACGGGATCACCGCCCTGCAGATGGACATCAAGATCACCGGCGTCACGCAGGAGATCATGCGCTCGGCGCTCGAGCAGGCGAAGCGGGCACGCGAGTCGATCCTCGAGACGATGCTCGCCGAGCTCCCGGAACCGCGTACGGCGCTCGCCGACCACGCGCCGCGGATCTCGACCGTGAAGATCGACCCGGAGCAGATCGGGCTCGTCATCGGCAAGGGCGGCGAGACCATCCGCGGGCTCGAGGCGGACTACGAGGTGCAGATCGACATCGAGGAGGACGGCACGATCCTCATCTACGCGACCGAGGGGACGAAGGCCGAGGCCGCGATCGCCGCGGTCACCAACCTGACGAAGTCCCCGGAGGTCGGCGACACGTACACGGGGAAGGTCGTCAAGACCACGCAGTTCGGCGCGTTCGTCGAGCTGAAGAAGGGCACGGACGGCCTGCTCCACGTCTCGAACGTCGGCCCGGGCCGCGTCGGTCACATCGAGGACGTGATCGCGCGCGGCGACGTGCTCGACGTGCTCGTCCAGGAAGTGGACAAGGACCGTGGTCGGATCGGCCTCAAGCTCGTGGCCAAGCACGAGAACGGCAATCTCGTCCAGCCCGAGGAGCTGATCGAGCGGGCGAAGAACGCCCCGCCCCGCGAGGAGCGCGAGGAGCGCCCCCGCGGGCCGCGCGACCGCGGCCGCGGACGGCCGCGCGAGCGCGAGCGCTCGTAGCGATGCGGACGGGGGCGGCGTCTGCCGCCCCCGTCTACCATCACCGCGGAATGCGCCACCAGCTGACCGAGCTCGAGGGCGGCGAGCGCGTGATCTCGGAGCGCCTGACCGGCGTCCGCTCGATCGCGCTCGGCTTCTGGATCGGCGCCGGCTCACGCGACGAGCCCGAGGCGCGCGCCGGTGTCTCCCACTTCATCGAGCACCTGCTCTTCAAGGGGTCGTCGCGGTACGGCGCGCAGGAGATCGCCGAGATCTTCGACGAGCTCGGCGGCGAGCTGAACGCCGCCACCTCGCGCGAGACGACGGTGGTCTACGCGCGCATCCCGGACGACCGCCTCGAGACCGCGGTCGACGTGATGGCGGACATGGTCTTCCGTCCTGCGTTCGAGGACGTCGACTCCGAACGGGAGGTCGTGCTCGAAGAGATCGCGATGGTGGAGGACACGCCGCACGACCTGGTCCACGACATCGCCGCCGAGGCCGTGTTCGGCGCCCATCCTCTGGGGCGGCCGGTGATCGGGCGTGCGGACGTGATCGAGACCGTGTCGACCCGTGCGCTCGCGGGCTACCACCGCCGTGCGTATGCAGGCCCACGCGTCGTCCTCGCGGCGGCCGGGAACCTGCGGCACGAGCACCTCGTCTCGCTGCTCCGTGAGCGGGGGGACGGAGTGCATGCGGGGAGACGGCCCCTCGCACGCAAGCCGGTGCGACGGCTCCCCGGGCCGGCCCTCCGTTTCCAGCGGAAGGACACCGAGCAGTACCACGTCTGCCTCGGGGCTCCGGGAATCGACCGCTCGGACGCGCGCCGGTTCGCGGCGTCCATCCTCGATGCGATCCTCGGCGGCTCGGCCTCGTCACGGCTCTTCCAGGAGATCCGCGAGAAGCGTGGGATGGCGTACTCGGTCTACAGCTACCTCTCGGAGTACTCCGACGCCGGCCAGGTCGGGCTCTACGTCGGCACGCGCGAGGAGAACCTCGCGGCGTGTCTCGAGATCGCGGTCACCGAGCTCCTCGATCTCGCACAGGGAAACGTCCGGGCGGACGAGCTCTCCCGCGCGAAGGAGAACCTCAAGGGCCGGCTCCTCCTCTCTCTCGAGTCGACGTCGACGCGCATGACCCGTCTCGGCAAGGCGACGGTCACCGACGTGCCGCTGCTCGAGGTGGACGAGATCGTGCGTCGCCTGGACGCAGTCACCGCCGCGGACGTCGCCGACCTCGCCGCGGAGCTCTTCGCGCCGGGCCGCCTTTCCGCGGCCGGGATCGGTCCCGACGAGATGCGCTTCCGCCAGGCGGTGGAGCACGTCAACCCGTCGCTGCTCTCGCGGGCGGCGTAGTGCGCGTCGCCGTCTTCGGGAAGGACGGCAAGGTCGGAGCGGCGCTCGCGCCGGCGCTCGAGGCCGCCGGGCACGAGGTCGTGGATGGCCGCGAGCACGGACCGGACGGATGCGGCGCAGCAGTCGACTTCACTCGTCCCGACGCGATCGCCGCGAACGCCGAGCGCTGCTTCTCGGCTGCTGTGCCACTCGTCGTGGGGACGACCGGCTTCGCTGCGGAGGCGCTCGACGCGCGTGCACGACAGGCCGGAGTCGCCTGCTTCCACGCGCCGAACTTCTCGCAGGGAGCGACCCTGATGATGCGCTTCGCGGAGGAGGCGGCGCGGCTCTTCCCGCGCGCGGAGATCGTCGAGCTGCACGCGGACACCAAGCGCGACGCCCCCTCCGGAACGGCCAAGGCGACGGCCACGCGCATGGGAACCGACCCGAAGATCCACTCCATCCGCCTTCCGGGCCTCGTCGCGCACCAGGCGGTGATCTTCGGCGGGCCGGGGGAGACGCTCACGATCCGCCACGACACGACCTCACGCGAGGCGTTCGTCCCTGGGGTGCTGCTCGCGCTCGAGAGGATCCGCTCGCTGCCACCCGGCCTCACGGTCGGGCTCGACGCGCTCCTCTGAGCGCGTGGGCGTGTCCTTCGTCGTCGGGGATCTGACGGAGCAGCGAGTCGACGCGATCGTCAACGCCGCGAACGAGGCGCTCGTCGCGGCGGCGGGCGTCTGCGGCGCGATCCGGCGCGCGGGGGGCGACGAG
Source organism: uncultured Actinomycetes bacterium (assembly GCA_963708265.1). GTDB lineage: Bacteria > Actinomycetota > Thermoleophilia > Gaiellales > Gaiellaceae > GMQP-bins7. The sequence goes on from CAVPSC010000004.1 coordinate 730,894, forward strand.
ATCTTCGACGAGTGCGCGCGGCTCGGAGGCTGCGCGACGGGAGACGCGAAGGCGACCGGCGCAGGGCGACTTCCTGCCCGGTACGTCATCCACGCGGTCGGACCCGTCTTCCGCGACGGGCTGCGCGGGGAGCCCGGGCTCCTCGCGTCCGCGTACAGGCGGTCGCTCGAGGTCGCCGACGAGCTCGGCTGCCGCACGATCGCGTTCCCGGCGATCTCGACCGGAATCTACGGCTATCCGCCCGACCTCGCCGCGCCGATCGCCGTGTCCGCAGTCGCGGAGCGTGCCGAGCGCTTCGACGAGATCCGCTTCGTCTTCCTCGCGGAGGGCCTTCGCCGCACGTACGCGGATGCGGAGGAGGCCCTCGGCGAGGACGCTGCTACCGCGTCCTGAGCGCGGCGAGAAGCTCCTGGTGGCGACGCTCGTCGTCGTCGACGGCGGCCTCCTCGGGCTTGGTCATCCGCGCCCTGATCGCGTCCATGGGCTTCACGACGAAGAAGAAGACCGCGGCTGCGATCGCGGCGAACGTGATCACCGCGGTGATGAAGGACCCGTACCGGAAGACGGCGTCGTTGATCGTGAACGTCAGGTCCGAGAAGTCGGGCTTGCCGAGGATCATGGCGATGATCGGCATGATCAGGTCGTTCACGAACGAGTTCACGACCGCGGCGAACGCGACCCCCATGACGAACGCGACCGCCAGTTCGACGAGGTTTCCGCGCATGAGGAAGTCCCGGAACTCCTTCAGCATTGCGCCTGCCTCCTTTGCTCGACGATGACGACGAGGACCCAGCCTCTCACACGCGAACTGGGCGAACAATGAGCCCCGGACGCCTCGAAACCTTCGCCGACGGGATCTTTGCGATCGCGGCCACGCTCCTGATCATCGACGTCGGCCTTCGTCCCGGAGCCGACGGGTCCCTCGGCCGGCAGCTGCTCGACATCTGGCCGCAGTACCTCGCGTACGCGATCAGCTTCGTGACGATCGGGATCATGTGGGTGAACCACCATCGGCTCATCCGCCAGATCGAGCGGATCGACGAGCGGTTTCTCTTCCTAAATCTCGGGCTCCTGGCGTGCATCGCGTTCGTCCCGTTCCCGACGCGGATCGTGGCGGAGTTCGTGCGCGGCGACGACGGGCTCGCCGCTGCGCTCCTGTACGGGATCACGCTCACCGTGACAGCCGTCTTCTTCAACGCGGTCTGGCTCTACGCAGCGCATGGAAGGCGCCTCCTCCACCCGAACGTCGACTCGAAGGAGGTGAGCGGCATCACGCGGAGCTACCTCCCGGGGACGCCGATGTACGCGGCGGCGACCCTGGTCGCGTTCGTGTCGCCGCAGGCGAGCGCCCTGCTCTTCGGGGTGATTGCCGTCTTCTACATGCTCTCGAGCTCGATCTTCGGAAGCGCCGCGGCGGAGTACGATGCCTGACGTGCTCGGCGAGGTCCTGACCGCGATCGTCACGCCCTTCACCCAAAGAGGCGAGGTCGACATCATGCGGTTCCGGGCGCTCGCGTCGTACCTCGTGGACCACGGCTCCGACGGCCTCGTCGTGACCGGCTCGACCGGCGAGTCCCCGACCCTCTCGGACACCGAGCGCCTCGCGCTCTACGAGGCCGCGGTCGACGAGGTCGGTGGCCGCGCGACCGTCGTCGCGGGCACGGGGACCTATTCGACGAAGCACTCCGTGGACCTCACGCGGCGCGCTCACGACATCGGCGTCGACGGCTTCCTCGTCGTGACCCCGTACTACTCGAAGCCTCCGGTACGGGGGATCGTCGAGCACTTCGAGGCCATCGCGGCGATGTCGGACCGCCCGATCGTGGCCTACAACATCCCCGGCCGGGTCGTCCTCAACCTCGAGACGGACGCGATCGCTGAGCTCGCCGAGATCCCGACCGTGAAGGCGGTGAAGCAGGCGAATCCCGATCTCGACCAGGCGCAGGCGATCGTCGACCTCGGTCTCGACCTGTACGCAGGCGACGACGATCTCGTTCTCCCGTTCCTCGAGCTCGGTGGACGCGGAGGCGTGTGCGTGCACACTCACGTCGTCGGACTGCGGGTGAGGGACATGGTGAGGCACTTCCGCTCGGGCAACGTCGACCAGGCCCGAGCGATCGACGAGGAGCTTCGACCCTCGATCGACCTTCTCCGCATCGTCGTGAACCCGATCGCGATCAAGTGCGCGTTGAACCTCCTCGGCCACGACGTCGGCGGTCTGCGCCTACCGCTCGTGGAGGCGACCGAGGACGAGCGCGAGCAGGTTCGTGACTGCCTCGAGCGGCTCGGTCTCGTCCAGCCGGCGGTCGTCTAGCGTGTCGGGATTCGACGAGCAGCCCGGCGGCGGAATCCCGGGCGTCACGGGAGCCGCGTCGGGCCGGACGTGGGACGCCGTCGCCTCCGCGCACGCCCCGGGCCTGAGCGGTGACTCCGTCTCGTTCGTCGCTCTGGCCGACGGGAGCCTGATCGTCGAGGAGGACGTGCCCGACGGCTCGCTCTCTCCGCTCGCCGACGCGCTCGAGGAGCACATCTCGTCGCCGTATCGCGCGACGGCCGTGCGGGACGACGGAGACGTCTGGTCGGTCTCTGCGCAGCACGTGTCGATCGCAGAGATTCCCGGCGTCGAGGGAGACGTCGTCGAGCTCAGCGTCGTCGGCGGGAAGCGCGAGCTCTCGCTCGACGGCGAGCCGGTGTCCGAGTGGGTCCCGGCCCTCGACGCGCTCGCCGAGGGCTCCGGCGACACGGTCGTTCGGGCCGAGCGGATCGACGGCGATCTCTTCACCATCGACGTCTTCGCGCTGTAGCTGCACTCCGGCCGCCCGTAGACTCAGTCGCAGATGAGCACCGCTCGCCTTCGACTCGCAGCCGTGGGGGAAACCTCGTTCCGCGAAGCAACCACCCCGTTCTTCCTGGGAACCTCGAGAACCTCCCAGCTCCCCGGACCCCTCCCCGGTGATGGTCTAGGGGCCGGCCGATGAGCGACACCCTCCGGATCGTCCCTCTCGGCGGGCTCGGCGAGGTGGGCAAGAACATGACCGTCTACGAGATCGCCGGCGAGATCCTCGTCGTGGACGCCGGCCTCGCCTTTCCGCGCGACGAGCATCTCGGCGTCGACCTGCTCCTGCCCGACGTCTCGTACCTGCGCGGGCGCCGCGTCCGCGCGGTCCTCCTCACGCACGGACACGAGGACCACGTCGGCGGCCTCCCGTACCTCCTGCGCGACGTGGACGTGGACGCGATCGTCTCCACGCGCCTCACCCTCGCGCTCGTGAAGTCGAAGCTCGACGAGCACGGGGTCGGTCAGGCCGCGGAGCTCGTCGAGGCGGCGCCCGGGGACGAGCCGCTCGAGCTCGGGCCCTTCCGGGTCGAGCTCGTCCGGGTCGCCCACTCGATCCCGGACTCGGTCGCCGTCGTGATCGAGACGGCCGCGGGCCGGATCGTCCACACCGGCGACTGGAAGCTCGACCACACGCCCGTCGACGGCCTGAAGACGGACGTCGGCAAGCTGGCCGAGATCGGCAACCGCGGCGTCGACCTCCTCCTCGGCGACTCGACGAACGCCGAGCGGCCAGGCACGACGGGCTCCGAGCGTCTCGTCGGGGAGGCGTTCCGCTCGCTCTTCCCGCTCCGCCGCGGCCGGATCCTCGTCGCCACCTTCGCCTCGAACATCCACCGCATGCAGCAAGCCGCGGACGTGGCGATCGAATGCGGCCGCAAGATCACGGTCGTCGGACGCTCGATGCGGAAGAACATCAACATCGCCCGGAACCTCGGATACGTGGACTTCCCGGAGGACGAGATCGTCAACCCGGACGAGGCGGCGTCGCTTCCTCCGGACCGCGTCCTCGCGCTCTGCACCGGGAGCCAGGGAGAACCGCTCTCGGCGCTGACGAGGATCGCGTACGGCGATCATCCGACGCTCTCGGTCGAGCACGGCGACACGGTGATCATCTCGGCGAAGCCGGTCCCGGGGAACGAGCTCCGCGTGCACGACTCGATCAACCAGCTCGCGCGCTCCGGGGCCGAGGTGCTGCACGAGGAGATCGCGCCGGTTCACGTGTCCGGGCACGCGTACCAGGAGGAGCTCCGGACGATGCTCTCGCTTCTGCGACCGCGGTACGTGATGCCCATCCACGGCGAGTACCGGATGCTCGCCGCGCACGCGAAGCTCGCGCGCGACGCCGGGGTTCCCGATGAGCGGATCGTGCTCGCGGAGAACGGCTCGGTCGTCGAGCTCGCCCGCGGCGGCGCGCGCCTCGTCGACCACGTCGACGCGGGCGTGACGTTCGTCGACGGGCTGCGCGTCGGCGACGTCCGCGACGTCGCCCTCCGCGACCGGAGGCGGCTGTCCGAGGACGGCGTCCTCATCGTCGTCACCACGTTGACGTCCTCGGACGGCGGCGAGATGGCGCCGCCGGAGCTGATCGCGCGGGGCTTCGCCGACTCGGAGGACCTCCTGGACGAGCTCCGCGACGAGGCGGACCGAGTCGTGCGCGAGCTCTCCGCGGAGCATGCGACCGAGATCAAGCTCCTGCAGGAGCACATCCACGACGCGATCGGGCAGATCGTCTACGACCGCACGCGGCGTCGGCCGATGGTCCTCCCCGTGGTGATAGAGGTCTAGCCGTGCACGCGGGGTGGGGCGCGGTCATCGAGGATCACGCGGCGAGCGACTCGAGCGCCGCTCGGCTCGTGGCGCAGCTCCAGGCGTGCGAGGTGGCGGCGCTCGCGTTCTGCCGTCTCCTCGAGCGCTGGAGGCGGGGAGAGGCGCTTCCGGCGACGGCCGGCGGTCGCGAGGCAGCGCTTCGACGGGCCGCCGACCGCGTGGAGACGGCTCTGGCGGGGCTGGAACGGCCGCTCTCTCGCTACCTGCTCGAGCTCGAGCCCGAGCGGGCCGAGGGACGCTCGTGGTACGGGGGGCCGGGCGCCGCCGAGCTCGTCGAGTGGCGGCCGGTGCTCGACCGCGCCGGCGTGCGCGCCTGCCCGAATCGCGTCGCGTCCGTCTACCTCGAGCTGGCCGTCCTCGTGCGTGCTCTGGAGGGGCTCGGGACCGCGGCCAGCTTCGGCGCTGCGCCCGACCGCTCGTCGCTCTGGGCCGGGCTCTTCGACCTCCGCGACACCCTGCTCGGGTCGACGGTCGACGATCTCCGCGCGCTCGCCGCGTAGACGCCTAGCGTGATCCGAGGACGTCGTGGAGGGTGTCGAGGTACGCGCCGTACCCCGACGGAGTCGCCCATTCGTCGGCACTCTCGACCGCCGTCCCCTCGCCCCACTCGTCGAAGCTGACGACGAGCTGGAACGGATCTCCCGACGCTGCCAGCTCGCGGACGTTGGCGCGCCACCGGTCGAGATCGCGTGGGAACGGGCTCGCGGCCGTGTCCGCCTTCCAGAAGCCGGGCATGATCGTCGTCGCGTACCCGGGCTGCCGGTTGATCCCCGTCGCGAAGTCGGCCCCGTACTGGTGCCAGCCGTCCGGCTGCGCGGGACACGCCGTGTAGCCCGCGAAGACCTTCATCACGATGAAGAGCCCGCCCGGGTCGGCCTGCTTCCAGCGGTCGGTGACCTCGCAATCGTCGCCCGACGAGTAGACGAAGACGACCGGTCGGCCACCCAGTCGGAGGTACGCCGGCTGCGCGCCGTAGCGGTCGCGGATGTACTCGAGATCTCGGCGGATGTCGGCGACCGACGGGTTCCCGTAACCCTCGCGCTCGTAGTAGACGGCCCAGCGGAAGGGCGTCGGCCGGGCGACCTCGAGCGCCGTCTGGAACCGCTCGTCGGTCGGATCTCCGATGCCCCACCACGACCAGATGCCCGCGTCGAGCCCCGCGTAGCGCATCGCGGTCACATGGTCGCGCAGGACGTCCGCACTCCCCGAGTTGTAGAAGCCGAGCGACGGCTGGTAGTGCGTGTACGGCGTGAGCCCGCCGAGCGTCCACAGCTCGGGGAACCAGGCGTAGTAGAAGGCTGCGCGGACGGGGAGCGCCGGCTCGTGCCCGTTCGGCGGCGGCCCACGGAACTCGCGCACGCGGATTCCGTGACCGGGAGCGGGGGAGAAGAGGAACGCGACCTCGGCTGGGGTCCCGCTCAGGAGGTCGCCCACACGGCCGTCGAACCGGAAGCTCCGCCACGTCCTCGTCTTCCCCTTCGTGGCGGGCGGTCCGGCGGGATGCACGCGCGCGGCCGAGATCGACGAGGCGTCGACCACGAAGCGCGGCTCGTCGGCCTGCGTCCGATCGACGATCGCGAACGGCCGCGTGGCGGCGAGTTGGCGCGTCGCCTGCGCGAGCGTCCACGAGCGCGGAGCGCGCGGCGTCGCCGCGCCGGAGCCGAAGAGGGACGTCACGGCCAGGACGACGCCGATCGCGAGGAAGAGCCGTCTCACGTGTCGAGCCGCTCGACGAGGCGCTTCGGCGCCACGATGCGGTAGCTCTCCTCGATCCAGTCGCGGACGAGCGTCTTCCCGACTCTGCTCGCGGTCAACGGCACGGTCACCCAGCCCGCCTTGCCGAGGCCGTAGCCGGCCGGCTCGGCGCCATCGATCGAGAGCGCGTGCGCATGGGACTCGACGAGCTTGACGGTCATCCGCCTCGAGGCGGCGGAGCCGAGGAAGACGAAGACCTTCCCGCGCACCTTCACGACGTCCTCGCCCCAGGGCTGATCCTCGGTCGTCTCGGGGAGCGAGAGGGCGAAGGCGCGGGCGTCGTCGCGGGCGCGAGACACGGCGGCAGCGTAGAGGCTCGCAGAGCGCAGGACTGGGCTAGCCTCCACGCATGGCCGACGTCGTCGTCTTCGTCGAGGTGCCGTCGGGCTCGCGGAACAAGTACGAGCTGGACGAGGAGCTGGACGCGATCGTCCTCGACCGGCGCCTCTTCACGTCGATGGCGTACCCCGCCGATTACGGTTTCATCGAGGGGACGCTGGGCGAGGACGGCGACCCGCTCGACGCGCTCGTCCTCGTCGGCGAGCCGACGTTCCCCGGCTGCCGGATCCGCGTGCGCGTTGTCGGCGTCTTCCACATGGCCGACGAGAAGGGGCCGGACGAGAAGATCATCTGCGTCCCGCTGAAGGACCCGTCGTGGATGCGGGTCGGGGACGTGCACGACGTCCCGCCCGAGCTTCGGAACGAGATCGAGCACTTCTTCCAGGTCTACAAGGATCTCGAGGTCGGGAAAGGAGAGACGACCACGCGGGGGTTCGGGAACCGCGAGGACGCTGCGGCGGTCGTCGCCGCCGCCCGCGCGCGAGCAGCGCGGTGACGGTCGTCCTCGGCGCGATCGCGCCGCACGGCGATCCCGCGTTCGTCGAGGGATCGCCGACGCGGCTCGCGCTGGAGGAGCTCGGCGCGCGGGTCGCCCGGGTCGGGCCGGACGTCATCGTCGTCGTGACCCCGCACAACATCCACGTCGAGGGCGCGTTCGCAGTCGTCACCGCCGCGAGCCTCGCCGGCTCCCTCGAGGACCAGGGCCTCGCGCTGAGCGCGTCCGGTGAGCGGGTCGAGTTGAGCGCAGCGGTCGACAGGGACGCGGCGGCCGCCGTCCTCGCCGCCTTACGTGCGGCCGCGCTGCGCGCTGTCGGCATCAGCTACGGGTCGAACGACGAGGCGCTCGCGGTCATGCCGATGGACTGGGGGACGCTGATCCCGCTGTGGTTCGTCGGCGGACGGCTCGAAGACCCGCCGCCGGTCGTCGTCCTCGCGCCTGCGCGCGACCGCTCGCTCGAAGACCACGTTCGTGCGGGAGCCGCGCTCGCGGACGCCCTCGCAGGGCGACGGGCTGTCGTCGTCGCGAGCGCCGACCACGGGCACGCGCACGATCCCGACGGGCCATTCGGGTTCGACCCCGCGGCGGCCGAGTACGACGAGCGGGTCGTGGAGCTCGTGCGCGAGAACCGGCTGGGCGACGTCCTCTCTCTCGAGGCGATCGTGGACGCTGCAAGCGCGGACAGCCTGTGGCAGCTGGCCGTCCTTCACGGTGCGCTCGGCGACCGCTTCCGCGCAGACTTCCTCTCGTACGAGCGCCCGACGTACTTCGGAATGCTCTGCGCCGCGTTCGAGCCGCTCGCCTAGCGCCGCGCGACGCGGTTCGCGAGCAGGACGAGCGGAAGCGAGAGGACGGCGAAGAACGCGCCCGCCCAGAACGCCGCCGACGGGCTGATCTCCTCCCACAGGATCCCTGCGAGCACGCTCGCGACGAGGAGCGCGCCGCCGACGCACCCCGCGTACACGCCGTAGGCCGTGCCGGCCATCGGCCCGTCGACCTGGTCCGCCACCCACGCCTTGAGCACGCCGTCCGTCGCGGCGACGAAGAGTCCGTAGAGGGCGAACAGCGGCCACACCGCCCAGGAGTCGGACGCGAGCGCGAGACCGACGTAGACGAGCGCGTAGACCGCGATCCCGCCCGCGAGGATCAGCCCGCGCGGAATCCGGTCCGAGAGCGCGCCGAGCGGCCACGCGAAACCCGCGTAGACGAGGTTGTAGAGGGCGTAGGCGAGGATGACGAGCGTCGCCGAGAGGCCGAGGTTGTCGGCCCGCAACAGGAGGAATGCGTTCGATGAGTTCCCGAGCGAGAACACGGTCGCGCCGACGACGACCCACCAGTAACCCGGGCGCAGCCGCGGTTCCACCTGCGCAGTGGGGGGCGCCACGGGCGCCTCGCGCACCCGGCGCACGAGCAGGACCGCGAAGAGCCCCGGGACGACCGAGATCCACAGCACCGTGCGGAGCGAAGCGCCTCCGGCGAGGAGAGCGACGGCGAGGAGAGGGCCGATGGTCGCGCCAGTCGTGTCGAGCGCGCGATGGAAGCCGAAGCTCGCCCCGATGAGCTCGGGCGGCGTCGAGTCCCGGATGAGCGCGTCGCGCGGTGCCGTCCGCACCGCCTTCCCCGTGCGGTCGACGAGCCGTCCGGCGAGGACGAGACCCCAGTGCTGCGCGGCCGCGACGGCCGCGCGCGAGATCGCGGTCAGCGTGTACCCACCGGCGATCCACGGCACGCGACGTCCTCCTGCTCGGTCGGAGACCCAGCCCGACACGGTCCCCAGGCCGACGGCCACGCCCTCGGCGATGCCCTCGATGAGGCCGAGGACGGCGACAGGGGCTCCGAGGGTGATCGTGAGGAAGAGCGGGACGACCGGGTAGGCGAGCTCGCTCGCGACGTCGTTCACGAGCGAGACCACGCTGACTGCGCGGACGTTTGCCGGGATCCGCCGGACTCGCTCGAGCACGGTCGCAAGCTATAGTGCCGAGGCTTCGAGCGCGATGAGGCTCGCGCCCAACCGCCCGCGAGGGCTGATGGCCTCTACCTCGTTCATCGGACATCCGGGAGGTAGAGGCAGATGGGCAACCTGGCACTCGCAACCGTCCTGCTCGTCGCGGCGCTCGTCGCGAGCATGGTCTCGGTCGAGCTCGGCATCTCGGTCGCGCTGATCGAGCTCGCGCTCGGCGTCGTAATCGGAAACGTCTTCAACGTCACCACACCCGACTGGCTCGTCTTCATCGCGAGCTTCGCGGGCATCGTCCTCACGTTCCTCGCAGGTGCGGAGGTCGACGTCGATCAGCTCCGGAGGGAGTGGAGGGCGTCCGCGTCGATCGGCTTCGTGTCCTTCCTCGCGCCCTGTCTCGTGGCGGGGGCGTTCTGCTACTGGGCGCTGGGCTGGACCGCGGACGCCGCGAAGATCGGCGGCATCGCGCTCTCGACCACGAGCCTCGCCGTCGTCTACGCCGTCCTCGTCGAGACCGGGCTCAACCGTACGATCGTCGGGAAGCGGATCATGGCTGCGACCTTCGTGACCGACCTGACGACCGCCGCCGCGCTGTCAGTCCTCTTCATCACCCCGAACCTCTGGTTCATCCCGTTCGCAGGCGCGTCGCTCGCCTTGATCTTCGGCCTGCCGAAGCTGGCTCCGTCGTTCTTCCGTCATTTCGGCAACCGTGTCATCGAACCCGAGATCAAGCTCGCATTCGCGAGCCTGCTCCTCCTCATGTGGCTCGGCGCGAAGGCCGACTCGCAGGCCGTGCTTCCGGCGTTCGTCCTCGGGCTCGCCCTCTCCAAGCACTACGCGAACCACCGCTTGGAGCAGGAGCGGCTGCGCGTCGTCGCCTTCGCGTTTCTCACGCCCCTCTTCTTCCTGCGCGGCGGCATGAGCGTCTCGGTCTCGGCGCTGACGGCGAACCTGGGGATCCTCGCGCTCCTCTTTCTGACGAAGCTCGTGCCGAAGCTCGCGAGCGTCTACCCGCTGGCGCGGCGTTACTGCGCGCCGCACGCGGCGTTCACGACGCTCCTCATGTCCACCGGTCTCACCTTCGGCACGATCAGCTCGCTGTACGGGCTGAACGCCGGGATCATCGACGAGACGCAGTTCTCGCTCCTGATCGCGGTCGTCGTCCTCTCTGCGATCGTGCCGACGGTGATCGCGCAGCGCTTCTTCCAGCCCGACCTCGGGGAGGAGACGCGGAGGGACGCCATGACCGTCGGCGCGGGGCGTCCTGCACTGGAGACGGACGGGGCCTGAGCGAAGCTCCCGAACGCGTCATGATCGTCGGACCATGGCGATCTCGGTCGACATCCCGGGCCGCGAGGGGCTCGCGCTCGAGCATCTGGTCCTCGATCTCAACGGGACGCTGACGAACCACGGCGAGCTGATCGAGGGCGTGGCCGAGCGGCTCCAGCGCCTGGGGGAGAAGCTCGAGGTCCAGCTCCTGTCGGCGGACACGTTCGGCGTGCTCGCCGGCGTGAGCGCCGAGTTGCAGGCGCACTCGCGCACCGTGACGACCGGGGACGAGAAGGCCCGCTGCGTGTGGGAGCTCGGTCCGGAGCGGTGCGCCGCGATCGGGAACGGCGCCAACGACGCTCCGATGCTCGAGATCGCGGCGCTCGGCATCGTCGTCGTCGGCCCGGAGGGAGCGGCCGCCGCCGCGATTCGCCCGGCGGACGTCGTCTGCTCCTCGATCCTGGACGCGCTAGACCTCCTCCTCGACGAGCGGGCGCTCCTGGCCACGCTCCGCATGTAGCGCCCGCGCGCGCAGGAGACGGCAGGCTGCCGCAGAACGTGCGACGCACATGGCTGCTCGCAAGAAGAAGCGGCTGCTTCGACCACGCGTCCCCTCGCGCGTGAAGAAGCGCACGCGCCGCACGCGGTCCCAGCACGAGACGGAGCTGCTCGGCCTCGGCGTCCTCTCGCTCGGACTCGTCCTGTCCGCAATCCTCTATCTCGGTCTCGACGGCGGAGCCGTCGGCTCGTGGCTCGCGAGCTCGCTCGAGTCGGTCATGGGCGAAGCGGCGTACGTTCTCCCGATCGCGCTCGTCGCCGCAGGCGGGCTCGTCACGGCGAGGAGCGAGCTGCTCGAGGTGCGTCCGTTTCGACTCGGGCTCGGCGTCGGCTTCATCGGTCTCATGACCTTGCTCGGGCGCGACAGCGGCGGCTGGCTCGGCGTCCTCCTCGGCGGGGCGCTCGCCGGGCTGATCGGCGAGACCGGAGCCGCCATCGTCGGCACGACGCTGCTCGTCGCCGGCCTCTTCCTCGTCAGCGGCGCCTCGACGGGCGCCGTGCTCCGCCGGACCGGGCACGTCGTCCGAAGCGCAGGCGCCGGAGCCAGGCGCGCGCTGGACTGGGTCTCGACCGAGACACAGTCTCGAGACGACGCGCCGTACATCGAGGACGAAGCTCCTCACCCGGCGGTCGCAGCTCAGCCGCAGCGCGTCGTCGACGGGGCGGAGGCGTACCCCGACCTCGTCGGCGAGGCGCCGCCGCTCGACGCTCCTGCGCCGCTCGTGCCACCGCCGTTCGAGCCTGACCGGGAAAGCTTCGCCTCCGCCTTCGAGACGTCGACCGAGCACAGCGAGTACCGCCTCCCGGACCGCGAGATCCTCCGCAGCTCACCGGCGGCGGCGACGCCCACCGGCGACTCCGGCGCACGGGTGGCCGACCTGCTGGTCCGGACGCTCGCCGAGTTCGGCGTGGAGGCGAGCGTGATCGGGCAGATCTCGGGCCCGCGCGTGACCCGCTACGAGCTCCAGCTCGCGCCCGGGACGAAGGTCGCGAAGGTGGCCGCGCTCAAGGACGACCTCTCGTACGCACTCGCCACCACGGAGATCCGCATTTTGGCGCCGATTCCCGGGAAGCAGGCCGTCGGCGTCGAGGTCCCGAACCTGTCGCCGCGTCTCGTCACCCTCGGCGACATCTACGGCGACCTCCCGGCGACGGCGAGCCCCCTGGCCGTCTGGCTCGGGAAGGACATCTCGGGCAACGCCGTCTGGACCGACCTCGCGCGCATGCCGCACCTGCTCATCGCCGGCACGACCGGCTCGGGCAAGTCGGGCTGCATCAACACGATGCTCACCTCGACGCTCCTCCGCGCGACGCCGGACGACGTGCGCATGATCCTCATCGACCCGAAGCGGATCGAGCTCGGGTACTACGAGTCGATCCCGCACCTCCTGACGCCGGTCGTCTCGAGCCCGAAGGAGGCCGCGACGGTCCTCATGAACGTCGTCGCGGAGATGGAGCGCCGCTACGAGAGACTCTCGTTCGTCCGGGCACGGAGCCTGCCCGAGGCGAACCGGGCGCTCCGTTCGCGCGGTGAGGCGGCGCTCCCGTACCTCCTCGTCGTGATCGACGAGCTGGCCGACCTGATGATGGTGTCGCCGCAAGCGGTCGAGGACTGCGTCATCCGGCTCGCGCAGAAGTCGCGAGCGGTGGGAATCCACCTCGTGCTGGCGACGCAGCGCCCTTCCGTCGACGTGATCACGGGGATGATCAAGGCGAACGTCCCCTCGCGGATCGCGTTCGCCGTCTCGAGCCAGACGGACTCGCGCGTCATCCTCGACACGGCGGGGGCCGAGAGCCTTCTCGGGCAGGGCGACATGCTCTTCAAGCCGCTCGGCACATCGCGTCTGCAGCGCCTCCAGGGGGCGTACGTGAGCGAGGAGGAGATCGCGCTCGTCGTCGAGCAATGCCGCTCACAGCGCGCCCAGGAGCTCGACGAGTCCCTCCTCGAGGCGCCGGAGCAGGCCTACGAGGCCGACGGGGGGGAGGGCGACTTCGACCCCGACGAGGATCCGCTCCTCGACCGGGCCATCGACGTCGTCGTGCAGACGCAGACCGCCTCGGTTTCGCTCCTCCAGCGACGGTTACGAGTCGGTTACACGCGCGCCGGCCGCCTGATCGACATGCTCGAACGCCGCGGGATCATCTCCGGGTACGAGGGCTCGAAGCCCAGGCGCGTCCTGGTCTCCGAGACCGAGCTCGAGCGCGCCTGAGGCGTTCCGAGGCGGTTCCGCTCGGCGTCTTTACAGACTTGCCGGGCTGTCAAACTTGCGGAAAGATCAACCGTCCAACACGGGCGGCAGGTCAATTCCGAAGGAGGGCATGTGACGGTATTTCGTAGGGCAGTGATCGCTGCCGGCGTGGTCGTCGCGTCGCTCGGTCTCGTAGCAATCGCCACGGGCGCGCGAGCCGACGCGAAGAACGCCGCGCTCGTCACCGACACCGCTGGGCTGAACGATCGCTCGTTCAACCATCTCGCCAACGTGGGCCGCCTGAAGGCGCAGGCCTCGGGGGTCAAGACACGCGTCTTCGTCTCGACGACGACTGCGAGCTACCTCCCGAACCTGGTGGCCGCAGCGCAGTACGTCGGCGACGGAGGTCTCGTCCAGGCGAACGGGTTCCTGCTCGCCGATGCGATGAACACGGCGGCGACGCAGTTCCCGAACGTGAACTTCGACATCGTCGACTTCCCGTTCGTCGCGCTGAAGGACAAGCCGAAGAACGCAGTCGGCCTGGTGTTCAAGTCCGAGCAGTCCGGCTACCTCGTCGGCTACCTCGCCGCCGAGATGGCGAAGGCGAAGGGCGGCAAGCAGGTCATCTCCGCGGTCGGCGGCCAGAAGATCCCGTCGGTGGACAACTGGATCGCCGGATACCGCGCCGGCGCACGGAAGTACAACCCGAAGATCAAGGTCCTCATCCAGTACTCGGGTCAGTTCCCGCCGTCGGCGGCACCCAAGTGCAAGGAGATCGCCCTGAACCAGATCGCCCGCGGTGCGCAGGCGGTCTTCCAGGTCGCCGGTGGCTGCGGCCTCGGTGCCCTCGACGCGGCGAAGGAGAAGAAGGTCTGGGGCATCGGCGTCGACGCCGATCAGTCGTACCTCGGCCCGTTCATCCTGACGAGCGGCGTGAAGCGGGTCGACACTGCCACGTACACGGCGATGAAGCTGAACTCGCAGGGCAAGCTGAAGACCGGCACCGACGTCGTCTTCGACCTGAAGAACGGCGGTCAGGACGTCGGCAAGATCAGCAAGAAGGTCCCGAAGAAGTTCATCACAGCGATGAATGCGCAGCGCAGGCTGATCATCGCGGGCAAGATCAAGCCGCCCGCGGTCCTGAAGTAGGAGACGTATCCCGTGGACGAGGGGCGGGCGCGAGTGGCCCGCCCCTCGTCGCTCGAGACACGGATCGCCAGCGGCGCCCTACAATCGCCCTCGAATGAGCGCGGTGCCGGTTCTCGAGATGCGCGGCATCACGAAGCGTTTTCCCGGCGTCGTCGCCAACGACCACGTCAGTTTCGATCTCATGCGGGGCGAGGTGCACGCCTTGCTCGGTGAGAACGGGGCCGGGAAGTCGACGCTCATGAACATCCTCTACGGCCTCTATCACCCGGACGAAGGCCAGATCCTGCTCGACGGGAAGGAGATCCGGATGGACTCCGCCCGGGACGCCATCGACCACGGCATCGGCATGGTGCACCAGCACTTCATGCTCATCCCGGTGATGACCGTCGCGGAGAACATCGTGCTCGGCGTCGAACCGCACCAGGCGGGCGTATTCCTCGACGAGGCCGCGGCAAAGAAGCGCGTGCTCGAGCTCTCGGGCCTGTTCGGGCTCGCCGTCGATCCGGACGCCCGCATCGACCAGATCACGGTCGGCCAGCAGCAGCGCGTGGAGATCCTGAAAGCGCTCTACCGCAAGGCAGACGTGCTCATCCTCGACGAGCCGACGGCCGTGCTCACCCCGCAGGAGGCGACCGAGCTCTTCTCGATCCTCGAGATGCTGACGCGCGAAGGGATGTCGATCATCTTCATCACGCACAAGCTCAACGAGGTCCTCGACGTCGCAGATCGGATCACCGTGCTCCGGCGCGGGAAGACGATCGAGACGATCGCCGCGGCGGGCGCAACCGAGGAGAGCCTCGCGAAGCTGATGGTCGGACGGGAGGTGCTCCTCCGCGTCGACAAGACGCCGTCGAACCCTGGCGAGACACTGCTCGAGGTAGAGGACCTGCACGCGCTCGACGACCGTGACCTGGAAGCCGTGCGCGGCGTGTCGTTCGCGGTGAGAGCGGGGGAGATCGTCGGCATCGCCGGCGTCGACGGCAACGGCCAGACACAGCTCATCGAGGCGATCACCGGCCTCCGCAGCGCCACCGCGGGACGGGTGCTCGTCGCGGGCAAGGACCTGACCGGCGCGTCCGCGCACCGGATCCTGTCGGCCGGAGTCGGCCATATCCCGGAGGACCGGCAGAAGCGTGGGCTCGTCCTCGAGTTCGGGCTGGCCGAGAACTTCGCGCTCCACGACTTCGACCGCGAACCCAACTCACGCTTCGGCTGGCTTCGCCCGAGTCGTCTGATCGCGCGTGCGATCAGAGCTCGTGAAAGAGTTCGACGTGCGCGGGGGAGGGCCGAAGACGCCTGCAGGCGCCCTCTCCGGCGGCAATCAGCAGAAGGTCGTCGTTGCGCGGGAGGTCGATCTCGATCCGCGGGTCCTGATCGCCGCGCAGCCGACGAGGGGGCTCGACGTCGGAGCGATCGAGTTCGTGCACCGCCGTCTGGTCGAGGAGCGGGACGAGGGGCGCGCGATCCTGCTCGTCTCGCTCGAGCTCGACGAGATCCTCTCGCTCTCCGACCGGGTCCTCGTGATGTACGAAGGACGGGTCGTCGCCGAGTATTCGCCGGACGTCGCCGAGGAGGAACTCGGCTTCGCGATGCTCGGCGGGAAGAAGGACGAGGTCGCCGCGTGAGCACCGGCCCGACGCTCCCCGAGGACGCGGGCACCACCGACGGGGCGGCACAGAGGTTGGCCGGTCTCCAGCGCGCCGGCGGACTCGTGACGGCGCTCGTCACCACGCTCCTCGCCTTCGTCATCGGCGGGCTCGTGGTCTTCGTGACGACGGGTTCGAATCCGCTGTCCACGTATCGCGCGATCTTCGACGGAACGGGCCTCGCCTGGTTCTTCCACGTCGGCTCGTACACGGTCGGGGTGCCGTTCACCGACAGCAGGGTGTGGTTCCCGTGGAATACGAACAGCTTCCAGTCCCACGAGGCCTACAACCTGCAGACGACGCTCGTCTTGACGACGACGCTGATCCTCACCGGCCTGGCGGTCGCGTTCGCGTTTCGCTGCGGCCTGTTCAACATCGGCGGCCAGGGTCAGTACATGTTCGGCGCGATCGCAGGAGTGTGGATCGGCTCTTCGCTCCCGGGGCTTCCCGGGCTCGTGCACATCCTCCTGGCTTTGGCGGTGGGGTGCCTTGCCGGGGCCTTCCTCGCCGGCATCGCCGGCTTCTTGAAGGCGACGGTCGGGGCGCACGAGGTGATCGTCACGATCATGCTCAACTGGATCGTGTTCTGGCTCGGGTCGTACCTGTTCGGGCTCGGTGGCCCGCTCCAGAACACCGTTCCGAGTCAGGAGTCGGTGCCCGTCTCGAACGACGTGGTCACGTCGGCGCGGCTGTACGTGTTCTGGGGGAACCCGCTGCTCCAGGGCCTCCACGTCGGACTGTTCATCGCGATCGGGGCGCTCGTCGTGTACTGGCTCATCCTCGAGCGCACGACGCTCGGCTACCAGGTGCGGGCAGTCGGCTTCAACCCCGAGGCCGCACGGTACGGGGGGATCAGCGTCGCGCGGAACTACTTCCTGGCGATGGCGATCGCCGGCACGTTCGCCGGCCTGGCAGGAGCGATCGACGTGCTCGGCTGGCAGTTCCGGATCGCGGTCAACGACGTCCAGACCTCGTCCATCGGCTTCATCGGGATCGCGGTCGCGCTCCTCGGGAGGAACCGTGCGGTCGGGGTCGGGTTCGCTGCGCTCCTCTTCGGCGCGCTCCTCACCGGTACCTCGACGCGAAACCTCGATCCGTCGATCTTCCGTCCCGACCTGGCGGACAATCTGACGCTCCTGATCCAGGGGCTCGTCGTCCTGTTCGTCGGCGCTGACGTGCTCGTGCTCTACGTCTGGAACGCGCGGAAGAAGCTGCGCCGAGAGCGCCAGCAGCTCGCGGAGGCGACGACGTGATCGCGCACGCGGAGCCGACCGGCCGCACGTGGCTCTCACGCCTCGCCGAGCCGCGCTCGATCGCCATCGCGGGGATCGCGCTCGGCGTCTTCGCGGTCTTCCTCGGGCTCCCGCCGATCGCGGCGGGGACGATCTGGTGGCCGCTCGGCGTGGGGTTCCTCGGGGTCGCGGCGGGCATCTGGGGGACGACTCGCGGCGAGACGCGCGCGGGCGTTGGCGCCGTCATCGTGAGTCTCGCGGGGATGTCGCTCGGGATGCTCGCCACCCGCTCGAGCACCGAGCACCTCGACCTCGTCTTCGTCTGGTCGGCGCTGATCGCTGCGACCCTGCGCTACGCGACGCCGCTGACGTTCGCCGCCATCGGCGGGCTCTTCTCCGAGCGCTCCGGCGTCGTGAACATCGGCCTCGAAGGAGACATGCTGATGGGAGCGTTCTTCGGGATCTGGGGGGCGGACGTGACCGACTCGTGGATCCTCGGCGTCGTGATCGCGATGGCGTCGGGGGCGCTGCTCGCGCTCCTGCACGGGTTCTTCTGCATCCATCTCCGCGCCGACCAGATCGTCATCGGGACCGCGATCAACTTCCTCGCGCTCGGCATCACGGGGTACCTCTTCGTGGACATCTACGGGGACACCGGCACGCCGACGACGGTCCCGGGGATCCCCGACGTCACCATTCCCTGGTTCAAGGACATCCCGTTCTTCGGCGACGCGTTCGGCTCGCTGAACCTGATGATCTGGCTCAGCTTCGTCGTCCTCGTGCTCTCGTACTTCGTCATCTTCAAGACGACCATCGGCCTGCGGATCCGCTCCGTCGGCGAGCATCCCCGGGCCGCCGAGACCGTGGGGATCTCCGTGTACGGGATCCGCTACGGGTGCGTCGTCGCGTCGGGCGCGCTCGCCGCGATGGGAGGCGCCTACCTCTCGCTCGGCGTCGTGAACCTCTTCGACCAGAACATCACGGGCGGGCGTGGGTTCATCGCGTTGGCGGCGCTCATCTTCGGGAACTGGCGGCCGTTCGGTGCGTTCGCTGCCTGTCTCCTGTTCGGCTTCTCGAGCGCGCTCGCCGATCGCATCCCGGCGTACTTCGCGGAGGGGAGCTACGCGCCGCTCCTCTTCAACGCTCTTCCCTACGTCCTCACGATCGTCGCGGTCGCCGGCGTCATCGGTCGCTCGATCCCGCCGGCTGCGGATGGCAAGCCGTACGTCAAGCAGTAGCGCGGTCGCGCTGCGGAACGGCGCGGCCGTGTGGTCGCTCCTCGCAGGCATCGTGTCGGTCGTCGCGATGCCCCTCGCCGTCTACCTGACGCGGTTCGTCGGCGCCTACGAGCTGCGCGACACCTGGATCGGGATTCCCGTCGCGGCGTGCCTCGGGATCCTCGCGATCGTGCTCGCCCGCCGCGCACGGCGCCGAAACGCGGTCCTCCTCGGGCGCGGGGGAGGGGCGGGAGTGGCGCGGGCGGGGCGGGTGCTCGGCATCGTGGGCATCTGCATGGCGTCCGCGACCATCGTCGCGTTCGCCGTCCTCGCGCTGCTCGAGTACGTCGGCTCGCGCAACTGAGGCCCCCCGGCCGTCTTTCGGGGCCGGCTCGCGGTTCGGCACTACACTGTCCCGCGCGTGTTCGACATCGGATCCAGCCTGCGCGAGGCCCGCACGCGTCAGGGACTCGACTTCCCGGAGCTCGAGGAGCGGACGAAGATCCGTCCGAAGTACCTGCGCGCGCTCGAGGACGAGCGGTTCGACATCCTGCCCGCGCCGACCTACGTGCGCGGCTTCCTGCGCTCGTATGCCGAGGCGCTCGGGCTCGACGGACAGCCGTTCGTGGACGAGTACCAGACGCGGTTCGCCGTCGACGAGGACGCGCCCGCGCCGATCCGTGCTCGCCGCACGCCGGCGCCTCGACGGGACCACGCCGGCCGCGAGTCGCGAATCGCCGTCGCGGCGCTGCTCGCGATCGCGATTGTGACCGCGCTCGTGATCGCCGCCTGGCGTTTCGGCGGCCCCGAGGGCGAGGCCGTGCCCGGCCTCGCTCCCCAGCAGGCCCCGCAGGGGTCGTCGGCTGCCCGCGCGAAGCTCGTCGTCAGCGCGAAGACGGGGAGCTCGTGGATGGAGGTCCGGATGCGGTCGGGCACCGGAAAGCTGCTGTACAGCGGGACGCTCGAGCGGGGACAGGCGAAGACCTTCAGCGGGCGCCGCCTGCAGCTCGCGCTCGCCAAGCCGCGGAACGTCTCGGTGCGCGTGAACGGAGAGCAGGTCGCCCTCCCGCACGGGAAGGTGTTCGTCGTTCGCCCGCGCAGCGTCGTCCCCGCGCCCTCTTGAATCGAAGTCGTCGCCCGCGAGCCGCGATCGTCGTCACGGGCAGCGAGCTCGTCCGCGGTGACCGCGAAGACAAGAACGGGCCGTTCTTGGCGGCGGAGGTGCTCAAGCTCGGGGTCGAGCCCGAGCGGATCACCATCGTCGGAGACGGGCCCGACGACCTCGAGCGCGCTCTCTCGGAGGCCTATCGCGCCGATCTCTGCCTGGTCTCGGGTGGGCTCGGCCCCACGCACGACGACCGGACGATCGAGTCGATCGCCCGGGTAGCGGGCCGGCCGCTCATCGTCGACGCCGCTCTCGAACGAGAGATCGAGGACGTCTCGCGGACGGTCGCGGATCGTCTCGGCAGGCCATATACGGAGTTCGCTCCAGGCGTTCGGAAACAGGCGACGCTCCCCGAGGGAGGGCTCTCGCTCGGTCTCGCCGGCACCGCCCCGGGAGTCGTGCTCGATCTCGGCGAGTGCGTCGTCGTCTCGCTTCCCGGCCCGCCGCGCGAGCTCCGGCGCCTGTGGCCGCGCGCCGTCGCGTCGGAGCCCGTGGCCCGTGTCCTGGCGCAGGCGCCGGAGCGCGGTCGCGTCGTGCTCCGCTTCTACGGGACACCGGAGTCCGCGGTCGCCGAGGCGCTCGCAGAGAGCGGTGGCGACGGCGACGGGGTCGAGGTCACGATCTGCGCTCGCGACTTCGAGATCCACGTCGACCTCGTGGTCGAGGAGGGAGCCGAGGAACGTGCCGAGGAGCTCGCAGCGTCCCTCCGCACGTCGCTCGCCCGGTACCTCTTCAGCGAGGACGAGCGCTCGATCGCCGAGATCGTCCTCGATCTCTGCCGCGCGCGCGGGTTGACGCTCGCAACCGCGGAGTCGTGCACGGGTGGTCTCGTCGCTGCGCGCCTGACGGGCGTGTCGGGGTCGAGCGATGTGTTCCACGGTGGCGTGGTGGCGTACTCGAACGACGTCAAGGTGGCCGAGCTCGGTGTTTCGCCCGAGCTGCTCGAGCGTCACGGCGCCGTGTCGGCCGAGATCGCCCGGGCGCTGTCGCTCGGCGTACGGGAGCGCCTCGGCGTGGACGTGGGCGTCGCCGTGACGGGCATCGCCGGGCCGGACGGCGGCACGTCGGAGAAGCCGATCGGGCTCGTCTACCTGCACGCGTCCTCAGCGGACTTCGAAGCTGCGCGCACGTTCGAACTCCCCGGGGACCGGGAGATGGTGCGCGGGCGGGCTGCCGCCGGGGCGCTCCACCTCGTCCGCCACCTGCTCGAGCACTCGGCTCCGAGGTCACATGGGCACTGGCAGCCGGCGCCGTCTTGACACGGAGTCGACACATGCAGGTGTGAACGCAGACGCTACCGTCGTCGGAGATGCACGGCTCAGGCTCTTCCTCGCGCTCGTCCTACCAGTCGACATCGAGTCCGAGCTCGCGGCGTGGGGGAGGCGGCATCTCGATCGCGGGAGACGTCTCGACAGCTTCCACGTCACGCTCGCCTTCCTCGGTTCTCGCCCGAGCCGCGAGCTGGGGACCATCGTCGGCGTGCTCCGCGAGTGCGCGGTGGCAGCGGCGCCGTTCACGTTCGAGCCCGTTCGATACCGCGAGACGCGCTCCGTCGCGATGCTCGTCCTCCGGGACCCGAGCGGAGAGGCGACACGTCTCGCGGGGGCGTTGCACGCAGGCCTCGAGTCCCTCGGCGTGTACGAGCGCGAGGCACGACCGTGGCTTGCGCACGTCACGGTGCTGCGGTTCCACGTGCGGCCGCGGCTGTCTCCGCCCCTGCCGGAGATCGCGCCGTTCGCTCCGTCCGGAGCGGCTGCTTTGCTTTCACGTCTGCACCCGACGGGTGCGCGGTACGAGGTCCTCGAAAGATGCTCGCTCGGGACGTGATGGTGTCGGCCGGGGGTTTGTTCAGTGAGATGTCGTCAGGCGGGAGGGTGACCCGATGAATCGCGAAGAAGCGCTCGATGTCACGCTCGGACAGATCGAGCGTCAGTTCGGCAAGGGATCGGTCATGCGGATGAGCGATCGTCCTCAGGTAGCGGTGGGCGCCGTCTCGACAGGCTCGCTCGCGCTCGACATGGCGCTCGGGATCGGCGGGCTGCCGCGCGGCCGCGTCGTGGAGATCTTCGGGCCCGAGGCTTCCGGCAAGACGACGCTCGTGTACCACGTCATGGCCGAGGCGCAACGCCGAGGAGGCATCTGCGCGTTCATCGACGCCGAGCACGCGATGGACCCCGCATACGCACGGCGCATCGGCGTGGACATCGACCAGCTCCTCGTCTCCCAGCCCGACACGGGAGAGCAAGCGCTCGAGATCACCGAGCTCCTCATTCGCTCCGGCGCGCTCGACGTCGTCGCGATCGACTCCGTCGCCGCGCTCGTTCCGAAGGCCGAGATCGAGGGGGAGATGGGGGATGCCCACGTCGGTCTCCAGGCGCGGCTCATGAGCCAGGCGCTCAGGAAGCTCGCCGGCACGCTGAACCGCACCGACACGATCTGCATCTTCACGAACCAGCTCCGGGAGAAGATCGGCGTCATGTTCGGGAACCCGGAGACGACGCCGGGCGGCCGGGCGCTCAAGTTCTACGCCTCGGTGCGACTCGACATCCGCAGGATCGAGACCATCAAGGACGGCGCCGAGGCGATCGGCAACCGCGTGCGGGTCAAGGTCGCGAAGAACAAGGTCGCGCCGCCCTTCAAGCTGGCCGAGTTCGACATCGTCTACGGCGCCGGGATCCCCTGGGAGGGGACGGTGCTCGACGTCGCCCTCGAGCGGAAGATCGTCCAGAAGGCAGGCTCCTATTTCAGCTTCGGAGACGAGCGGCTCGGTCAGGGACGGCAGAACGCCACGGCCTTCCTCACCGAGAACCCTGACCTCGTCCAGCAGATCCTCGTCGCGATCCAGGCGGAAGCGGCGGAGGACCAGACGATCTCCGCCCGGCTGCTCCCCTCGGCCGCCGCGCTGGAGCGGCAGGTGGACGTAGCCGACCTCGAGGCCGAGGCCGAGGCGGAGCCGGTCACGGTCGACGCGTAGGCCGTGGAGAAGGATCCCGCCGCGCAGGCGGCGCTCGGTGCGGCCCAGCGGATGCTTCGTGTCCGGGATCTGAGCGCCCACGACCTTCGCGCGCGGCTCGAGGAGAAGCGGTTCCCGTCCGCAGCCTGCGATTCCGCCCTCGAGTCCCTCGCGCGCACCGGGATCCTCGACGATCGCCGCTTCGCGGAGAATCGCGCACGCACCCTCGCAGCCCGAGGATCTGGGGACGCGCTGATCCGGCACGAGCTCGAGCGGACGGGAGTCGACGGCGACACGGTCGAGAACGCCGTCGGGACGCTCGATCCCGAAGTCGAACGCGCGCGAGCCGTCATCGAGCGCCGCGGCCCGGGACCGAAGACGGCGCGCTACCTCCACTCGAAGGGCTTCTCGGAGCACGCCGTCGCGCGAGCCGTTGCGAGCCCGTCGCAGCAGGCGTTAGGATGAGTCCGCTTCACCCGACGTTTTTCCTGCTCGCAAGTGACTTTCTGAACCGATGATCTCGATCCAGCTCCTGACGACCGACTCACGCCGCCCGCTGGCGGGCGACGTCGGAGGGTGCGGCAGCTCCTGAGCTGAAGGCTGGGACGCCGGTTCCGAACGCGGCCGGGCAGGCCGAGCGCCGGGTGTGAGCATCGCGGCAGCGCCGCGGTAATCCAACCTCCACCGGAGGCGCAATGCTCACGGTCGTCGCGGCGGTCATCGGGGTAGTCGTCGGGGCGGTGGGCGCTGCCGGTCTCCTCACCGGGCGTTCGCGTACGAGGCTCCGCGCGGCGGAGGACGAGCGGAAGCGGATCCTGGGCGACGCCGAGCGCGAGGCGGAGGCGGTGCGGCGCGAGGCTCAGGTCGACGCGCGGGAACAGTCGGTTCAGCTCCGCAGCCAGATCGAGGCGGAGGTCCAGGACCGCAGGGTCCAGATCGTGAAGGTCGAGGAACGCGTCCTCCAGAAGGAGGAGGAGATCGACCAGAAGCTCACCGAGCTCATTCGACGCGAGCAGGGCGTCGGCGACCGGGAGGTCCACATCAAGGCCCTGCAGGACGAGCTCAAGGCGGTCAAGGACAACGAGCTCCTCGCTCTCGAGCGGATCTCGGGGCTCACCACGCACGAGGCCAAGCAGCAGCTCCTCGAGCGGTCGAAGGATCTCGTCCGCCACGAGCTGGCCCGCGACGTGCGGCACATGGAGGAGGAGGCTCGCGCAGAGGCGAGACGGCGGGCGCGAGCGCTGGTCGCCGACTCTCTCCAGCGCGTGGCGGCAAGTCATACCGCGGAGGCGACGGTGACCGTCGTCGAGCTTGCCTCCGACGACCTCAAGGGCCGGATCATCGGCCGCGAGGGCCGGAACATCCGTTCGCTCGAGCACCTCACGGGGGTCGACTTCATCATCGACGACACGCCGCATGCGGTCGTCCTGTCGTCCTTCGACCCGCTCCGCCGGGAGGTCGCGAGACTGACGCTCGACAAGCTGATCGAGGACGGGCGCATCCATCCGGCCCGGATCGAGGAGATGTACTACCAGTCCAAGTCCGAGCTCGAGGAACACGTGCGGCAGGCCGGGGAACAGGCGGTCTTCGAGGCAAACTGCGGCGAGCTCCACGAGGAGCTCGTCAAGGTGCTCGGACGGCTGCGCTATCGCACGAGCTACGGGCAGAACGTCCTCATGCACACGCTCGAGGTCGTCCATCTCGGCGGGCTCATGGCCGCCGAGCTCGGCGCGGGCGTCAAGACGACCAAGCGGGCCGCGCTCCTCCATGACGTCGGGAAGGCGATGAGCCATGAGATGGAGGGCTCGCATGCGCTCATCTCCGCGCAGCTCGCGCGCCGCTACGGCGAGTCGGAGGGCGTCGTGCACGCCATCGAGGCCCATCACAACGAGGTGCAGCCGCAAACGGTCGAGGCGGTGCTCCTGATCGCCGCTGACGCGGTCTCTGCCTCGCGGCCCGGAGCGCGGGGAGAGGGCCTCGAGAACTACATCCGGCGGCTCGAGGCGCTCGAGGAGATCGCAAGCGCGAAGCCGGGCGTGGCGAAGGCATACGCGCTCCAGGCGGGTCGCGAGATCCGGGTCATCGTCGAGCCGAGCGAGGTCGACGACGACGGAGCCGTCCTGCTCTCGCACGAGATCGCTCGCGAGATCGAAGATCAGCTCGAATACCCCGGCCAGGTCAAGGTCATCGTGATCCGCGAGTCGCGGGCCGTGGAGGTCGCGAAGTAGCCGAGAGCACGGGACACCCGACCTTCACAGCGGCCGGATCTCCGGCGGACGTCCGATGACGACCGCGGATGCAGCGAGGCGCTGGGCGGAGGTCTGGTCGAGCGCGTGGCCGGCCGCCGACCTCGAAGCGATCGTGGCGCTCTACACAGCGGATGCGGCGTACCTCTCGCATCCGTTCCGAGCGCCCGACACGCCGAGGGAGTACGTCGGAACGGTCTTCGCGGTGCAGGCCGCCGCCGAGTGCCGGTTCGGCACGCCGGTCGTCGACGGCGACCGCGCAGCCGTCGACTGGTGGGGCGTCATCACCGACGTCGACGGCTCGCTCGAGACGGTCGCCGGGACCTCCTTGCTCCGGTTCGACGCCGCTGGGCTGGTCGTCGAGCAGCGCGATGCGTGGGCGGGCGAGCCCGTCCGCCGAGAGCTCGACTGGCCTCGCTGAGCCGTCGGGCTACGATTTCGGGTCGTGCGGCGCTATCACGTCACCACCTTCGGGTGCCAGATGAACGCCCACGACTCGGAGCGCATCAAGGGCATGCTCGAGTCGCTCGGGCTGGGTGAGGCGGCGAGCTCCGAGGACGCGGACGTCGTGGTCTTCAACACCTGCACCGTTCGGGAGAAGCCGGACACACGGCTCGCGGCGTACCTCGGCAATGCCGCCGCACGCAAGCGCGAGCGGCCGGACCTCGTCGTCGCGGTCGGTGGCTGCTATGCGGAGGCGCAGCGAGAGCGGATCTTCGACACGTATCCCTTCGTCGACGTCGCGTTCGGACCTGGCTCGATCCCACACCTCGGCGAGTGGATCGCCGCCGGCGGGTATGCGGTGCCGCGCGGGAGGTTCGGGACGCACGAGCACTTCGCGGCGCATCTCCCCTCTCACCGGGAGCAGCGCGTCCAGGCGTGGGTCCAGGTCTCCATGGGCTGCAACTCGGTCTGTGCGTACTGCATCGTCCCGGCCGTCCGCGGCCGCGAGCAGAGCCGGCGCCCGGGCGAGATCGTGGCGGAGGTGGCCGGGCTCACCCGCGACGGCGTGCGCGAGGTCACGTTGCTCGGGCAGAACGTGAACTCGTGGGGCCGCGATCTTGGGCCCGAGCTCCGAACGGAGTTCGGCGAGCTTCTCCGCGCTTGCGACGCCGTGAACGGCATCGAGCGGATTCGCTTCACGAGCCCGCACCCGAAGGACTTTCGCGTGCCCGTCATCGCGGCCATGGCGGAGTGCGAGGCGGTCTGCGAGCACGTGCATCTGCCGCTCCAGTCCGGCTCGTCCTCGGTCCTCAAACGGATGCGCCGCACCTACGACCGCGAGCGCTACCTGCGCCTCGTCGACACCCTGCGCGACGCGCTCCCCGACCTCGCGCTCGGGACCGACCTCATCGTCGGCTTCCCGGGCGAGACCGAGAAGGACTTCGAGGCGACTCTCGACGCGGTCCAGGAGGTCGGGTTCGACAACGCGTTCACCTTCATCTACTCGCCCCGCGCCGGGACCGAAGCGGCCACGATGACGAATCAGGTGCCGGACGACGTGAAGCACGAGCGGCTCGAACGGCTCGTGGAGGTCGTACAGCGCGTCGCCGCTGCCCGGAACGGCGAGCGCGTCGGCCGGATCGAGGAGGTCCTCGTCGAAGGCCCGAGCCGGACCGACCCGTTGCTTCTTCGCGGGCGGACGCGCCGCAACACCACGGTGAACTTCGAGGGCTCGGCGCGGATCGGCGCTCTCGTCGACGTCGTCGTCGAGAGCGCGACGTCGACCACGCTCCGCGGGCGCGAGGCGTCGCTCGTCGCAGCCTAAGTCGGTGGACCTCGCCGTCGACGTGCTGGCCGTGTTCGGGCCGACCGGCTCGGGAAAGTCGGCCGTCGCGGAGACGCTCGCCGATGCGCTGGGGACGGAAATCGTCTCCGCGGACGCGATGCAGACGTACCGCGGGCTCCCGATCCTGACGAATCAGCCCCAGCGGCCGACGCGCCTCGTCGCGATCTGGCCGCTGTCGCACGAAGGCTCGGTGGGCGAGTACGCGCTCCTGGCACAGGCTGCGATCGACGAGCTCGTCCACACGCGGGGACGCGCGGTCGTCGCTGGCGGGACCGGTCTGTACCTCCGCGCCGCGCTCGCCGACCTCGAGCTGCCGCCCCCGCCGCCGTCCGGCGCCCGCGAGCGCTGGGAGGCTGCCTACGACAGCGATCCCGCGACCACGTACGACGATCTGGCGCGCTCCGATCCCACGGTCGCGACAGTCGTGCACCCGAACGACCGCCGGCGGGTGGTGCGTGCCCTGGAGCTGGCGGAGGCAGGATCGTCGTTGTCACCGACGCAGGATCGGCTGTGGGCGGGGAAGACGCGGCGCCCGACGCTCGTGCTCGGCCTCGAGGTCGACTCCGGGGGTCTCCACGCCCGGATCGAGAAGAGGACGACGGAGATGTTCGAGCGTGGAGTCGCAGAGGAGGTGCAGGCCGTCCTCGCCGGCCCGATCTCGCGGACTGCGCAGAAGGCCCTCGGACTTCGAGAGCTGGCCGAGCTCGACGCCGGCGAGGCGTACGACGCGATCGTTCGTCGTACCGTCCGCTACGCGGCGTATCAGAGGAAGTGGATGCGCCGGATCCCCGACATCGTGCTCGTCGACGGCGACAGGCCGCCGGAGGAGGTCGCGGGTGGGATTCTCGACCTGGCACGCGCTCGGTAACCGCTACCTCGTCGTCCCCCGTACCGTCGCGGGCGAGCTCGACTCCGACCGCGCGCGAGAGCTCTCGACCGGAGCCGACGGCGTCGTCGAGGTGGTGGCGACCGGCGACGGCGAGGTCGAGGTCGCGATCTGGAACCCGGACGGGTCGCCGGCGGAGATGTCGGGGAACGGGACCCGCATCGCAGCCGCGTGGCTCTCCCGGCAGACCGGCGCCACCGACATTCGCGTGTTTGTCGGGGCGAGGGAGGTGCGTGCCCGTGTGATCGACGACGGCCGGATCGAGCAGGACCTCGGCGCCGTCGAGGTCGGACAGCGCGAGACGATCGCCGGCATCGACCTCGTCCCTGTGTCCGTCGGCAACCCGCATGCCGTCGTCGTCGGCGACCCGGCGGACGTCGAGCGGGTCGGCCCGCTCCTCGAGACACACGCCCGCTTCCCGGAGAGGACGAACGTCGAGCTCGTTCGTGTCGACCGGCCGGGTGAGGTGACGGTGCGTATCTGGGAACGGGGCGTGGGGGAGACGTCGGCCTCCGGGACCGGCGCGGTGGCGGCCGCAGCTGGCACGCACGCTGAAGGCGAGGTCGTCGTCCACTTCCCGGGCGGCGACCTCCTCGTCCGTCTCGAGGGCGGCAAGGCGTATCTGACGGGCCCGGCAGAACCGGTCGAACCCGTCGAGCTCTAGGTGTGGGCGAGCTCCACGAGACGTCCGTCGGGATCGCACAGATAGGCCGAGCGGCCCCACCGGAAGTCGCGCGGCTCGACGAGGAGCTCGAGCCCTGCGGCGCGAAGGTCGGCGCACGCGCTCTCGCGATCCCGCACCGAGAACGCGACGTGATCCTCGTTCGGCGGTCCGTCACCGGGAGCGGATATCCGCTCGTGCACCAGGATCTTCACGCCGTCGGCGTCGAACAGCGCTCCGCCCGGCCACTCCGCCTCCGGCGCGATACGCAGGAGCGTCGCGTAGAAGCGTCGAGCTGCCTCGACGTCGGCGGTGAAGAGCGCGACCTCGCCGACCCGCGCCGTCATCGCGCGATCTCGAAGTCGCGGAGGACGTCGTTCAGCGAGGTCTTGAGGTCGGTGGACGGGCTCCGCTCGCCGACGATGAGCGCGCAGGGGAGGTCGAAGCGGCCGGCCGGATAGTCCTTGGGCCGGGTTCCCGGGAGGACGACCGCGCGCGGCGGGACGACGCCGCGTCGCTCGACGGGCTCGGAGCCGGTGACGTCGATGATCGGGATGGACGCGGAGAGGACGACGTTGGGGGCGATCACCGCCCGCTCGCCGACGATGACGCCCTCGACGACCACCGCACGAGAGCCGATGAATGCTCCGTCCTCGACGATCACCGGTCGCGCCTGCGGCGGCTCGAGGACGCCGCCGATGCCGACGCCTCCCGAGAGATGCACGTCGGCGCCGATCTGTGCGCACGATCCGACCGTCGCCCACGTGTCGACCATCGTCCGCGGACCGACCCAGGCGCCGATGTTCACGAATCCCGGCATGAGGACGACACCCGACGAGAGGAAGGAGCCGTAGCGCGCGACACCCGGCGGGACGACGCGCACGCCCCGCTCGCGGTAGTCGTCCTTCACCGGGATCTTGTCGAGGAAGTGGAGCCCGCCGCTCTCGATCGACTCGACCTTCCGGACGCGGAAGTAGAGGAGGATCGCCTTCTTCACCCACTCGTTGACGACCCATTCGCCACCGCGCTTCTCCGCGACGCGCACCTCGCCCTCGTCGACGAGGCGGATCGCCTCCTCGATGGGCGCCGGGTCGACCTCGTCGGCATCCCACAAGGCCTCGATCTGCGAGACGATGTCCATCAGGCGGGATCTTCCCGGACCGGGCGGCCGAGGAAGCGCGCGAGCGTCTCGTACGCGTGAACGAGCGCCGAGACCTCGACGAGCTCGTCGCGGGCGTGCGCGTAGCGCGTGTGGCCGGGACCGAAGTTGACGGCGTCGACGCCGTGCTCCGTGAAGTCGGCGACGTTCGTCCACGCCTGCTTCGCCTCGACCTCGAGGTCGCCCGCCGCTCGGAGCTCCTCGACGAGGGCCGACTCCGTCGCCACGCGTCCGGGAGGGGCGTTCCCGACCACCTCGAAGGATGCGCCCTCCGGGACGAGCGAGGCCAGGTACGCCTCTGCCTCGCTCGGGTCACGATCGGGTGGATAGCGCAGGTTCACCGTCGCGACCGCCTCTCCGGGGATGACGTTGTCCGCGACGCCGGCCTCGAGCCGTGTGACCGAGAGGACCTCGACGAAGGAGAGCCCTCCGACGATCGCCTCGCGCGGCTCGTGGCCGAGCAGCGGCTCGAGCCCGCGCACCGCGTGCGCGATCGCGTTGTCGGCGAGCCACGGCCTGGCGGAGTGCCCGCTCCTGCCGTGGAAGACGAGCCGCGCGACGACGTTCCCGAGACAGCCCGCCTGGATCGTCCCGTCGGTAGGCTCGAGGACGATCGCGAGCGCGATCCGCGAAAGCGCAGCGGAGGCGGCGAAGAGCGCGGGGAGGGGGTCCTGATCGCGCGGGAGCTCCTCTCGCCCGAAGAGGAGGAGGCCGACGTCGAATCGCCCTGCCGGCGTCTCCGCGAGATCCCCGACGAGCTCGAGCGCGACCGCGAGCCCACCCTTCATGTCGCTCGTACCGAGCCCGTGAACCGCGCCGCCGTCGATCCGCCCGGGAACGTTTCCCTGAGCCGGAACGGTGTCGTAGTGGCCGGCGAGGACGACGAGCGAGGCGTCGGAGCGGAGCTCGGGGAGGAAGAGGAACGCGTCGTCCGTCACCGATTCGGCACGAAGCCCTCGCGGAACGACCCCGAGCAGATGCTCCTCGATCATCGCCTCGTGCCCACTCTCGGACGGGATGTCGACGAGCTCGAGAGTGCGGGCGGCTAGACGGTCACCGAGGTCCCTCATCGCGCGGGACCTTAGCCCTCGTTTCGCGCCGAATCGGAGGGAGGACGCGGCCACGGCATAATCCCGCTGTGACTGCGCGCCAGCCCGATCCCGTGTCCGGGGCGGAGCCGGAGCGCGGGTTCGTCCTCGGCGTCTTCGCGAAAGGCGTCGACGGCACTTCGGAGCTCGAGGAGCTCCGGGAGCTCGCGCGCACGGCCGGAGTGGACCCGGTCGGGGAGCTCGTCCAGCATCGTGAGCATCCTGACCGACGCACGTTCGTCGGCAAGGGCAAGCTGACCGAGCTGAAGGAGTCCTACGGCAACGCGTCGGCAGAGGTGTTGCTCGTCGACGACGAGCTCACGACAACGCAGCAACGCGCGCTCGAGGACGCGCTCAAGGCACGCGTCGTCGACCGGACACAGCTCATTCTCGACATCTTCGCTCAGCATGCGCGGAGCGCGGAAGGAAAGCTCCAGGTCGAGCTCGCACAGCTCGAGTACAACCTCCCCCGCATGCGCGGCCTCTGGCAGCACCTGGAGCGGCTCGGCGGCGGTGTCGGAACCAGAGGGCCAGGGGAGACCCAGCTCGAGAGTGACCGCCGGCAGGCGCGCACGCGGGTCTCACTCCTCAAGCGGAGACTGAAGGACCTCGAAGCCCAGCGTGCAGTGCGTCGCAAGGAGCGCCGCCGGACGACCGCTCCCACGATCGCCCTCGCCGGGTACACGAACGTCGGGAAGTCGACGCTCCTGAATGCCCTGACCGGCGCGCACGCGTCCGTCGACGACCGCCTGTTCGAGACCCTCGATCCGACGACCCGCTCGTTCGAGCACGTCGGCAAGCGATATCTCGTGACCGACACCGTCGGCTTCATCCGTCGCCTCCCGACGCAGCTCGTCGAGGGGTTCGCGTCGACGCTCGAGGAGACGCTCGTCGCCGACCTCGTCGTGCACGTCGCGGACGGCTCCCTGCCCGAGGATCAGCTCCGAGAGCGGATCGGAGCCGTCCACACGGTGCTCGGCGAGATCGGAGGCGACGATGTCCCGATCGAGCTCGTCCTGAACAAGGTCGACGTTCTCGACCCGCTCGCGCGACGGCGCCTCGGTCACGCATTCCCGCGCGCGCTCCAGGTCTCTGCGAGGACGGGCGAGGGGCTCGCTGCGCTCAGGGACCGCATCGCCGAGCTCTTCTCCGAGCGGTTCGAGGACGTCCGCCTGCTCGTGCCGTACCGGGAAGGGAGCGTGCTCGGCGCCTTGTACAGCCTCGGCGCACCGATCGCGGAGCGCCGGGACACGCCCGAAGGGGTTCGGGTGCGCGCGCGTCTGCCGCGCAGGGAGGTCGCGCGCTTCGCGGAGTTCCTCGTCGCAGAGGAGCCGACGGTGGAGGCCACGGCGCGGTGATCGAGGTCGGCGTCCGGAAGCTCCGGGACGACGCGATCCTGCCGAGCCGTGCGTACGAGGGTGACGCTGGGCTCGATCTCGCGGCCTGTGAGAAAGCGACGCTCGAGCCGGGTGCACGCGCCGTCGTCGGCACCGGGATCGCGGTCGAGATTCCCGAGGGCTACGCAGGCTTCGTGCAGGCGCGGTCGGGCCTCGCCGCCCGACACGGGATCGGCGTCGTCAACTCGCCGGGGCTCGTGGATTCCGGCTACCGTGGCGAGCTCCGCGTCGTGCTCCTGAACACCGATCGGGCCGAGGCGTTCACGGTCGAGCCGGGCATGCGCATCGCGCAGCTCGTCGTCATGCCGATCGCCGCTGTGCAGCTCGTCGAGACGGAGGAGCTCGCGGTCAGCGAGCGCGGCGGCCGCGGGTTCGGCTCCTCCGCGACCTAGGCATGGGCGAGCCGAGGGTTCGAGTCTCCGCGATCCTCCGCTGGCGCGGGCGGGTCCTCCTCCTCCGGCACCTGAAGCGCGAAGGAGAGATCTGGCTCCTGCCGGGCGGCGGCGTCGAGAGCGGTGAGAGCCTCCTGCGGGCACTCCAGCGCGAGCTCTGGGAGGAGACCGGCCTCTTCCCCACCGGGACCGAGTTCGCGCTCGAGGGTCCGGTGGCGCTCGTGGACTCCATCTCTCCGGAGCCCGGGCCGGGCCGGAAGCACGTCGTCCACGTGATCTTCGCGGCGGACGTGTCGGGCTCGCTCGAGGACGTCGCGTCCAAGGACGCGGCGGTCGGCAACCATCGCGCGTTCAGGCTCGCCGAGCTCGACGCGATCTCCCTCCATCCGCCCATCCAGAGGTTCCTGCAGCGGTGGCAGCCGGGAGACCCCGCCGTCTATCTCGGGGAGATGTGGGTGCCGTGAGGTCCGGCGGTGCCCGACCGGGTCAGCGCCGCCCACCGCGCGCTTTCGCGCGGCTCGCTGCGACGCGCTGAGCCTCGTCCTCGAGCTCGTCGTCGAGCGTCGAAAGTCGGGGAGGGTCACCGCCCGTCGCGTGGGAGAGCGCCTGCGCGAGCAGCCAGTCCGCCAGCCACGGGTTGCGCGGAAGCAGCGGCCCGTGGAGGTACGTACCGATCGCGCGCTCCACGCGGCAGCCTTCGAAACCCGACGCGCCGTCGTTTCCGAAGCCGTGGACGACGCGCCCGAGCGGCTCTGCGTCCGGGTCGAGCAACGTCCGTCCCGCGTGGTTCTCGAAGCCGGCGACGAGCCGGCGCTCGCCCGGCTCGAGCTCGCACTCGAGGAGCACGTCGCCGATCATCCGGTCGGTTCCAGCGACGGTCTCGTGTGGGAACAGTCCGACGCCGGGCATGAGCGAGCCGTCACGGCCACGGTACCCGCGCCCGAGGAGCTGGTAACCGCCGCAGACGGCGAGGACAGCTGCGCCTCCCGCCACAGCGCTCGCGATCGCATCGGCCTTGTCTGCCAGATCCAACGCGATCAGCGCCTGCTCGCGATCCTGGCCGCCGCCGACGTACAGGAGGTCGTGCGCACCGGCCTCGAGCGTGTCGGCGAGGCCGATCGGCTCGACGTCCAGCTCGTGGCCGCGAAGCTCCGCCCGCCGCTCGAGGACTGCGATATTCCCGCGGTCGGCATAGATGTTCAGGTACTCCGGATAGAGGTGCGCCACCGCGATCTTCACGACACGCCCTCCCAATACGGCCGAACGATCCCGCGTTCGGTGAGGACCGCGCGGAGTGCGAGCATCGCCGTGTACGTCGGGAGGACGACGAGGGTTCCTCCGGCATCCGTCAGGTCGAGGCCGCGGTCGAGCGCGTGCTCGAGCGACGGCTCGAGCTCGAGCCGGTCCCGCGAAAGGCCGCCGTAGACGAGCCGCAGACCGAGCTCGGCGGCGCGGTCACCGGTCGCGATCACCCGGTCGACGTGGGGGAGGAGCGGCTCGAAGTCGACGTCCCAGATCCACGACACGTCCCGGCCGTCGGCGATCGCGTCGTTCAACGCGATGACGAGCGTCGGCGGGACGCCCGTCTCGAGCGTGCGCAGCGCCTCGTTCGCCCCCGCGGGATTCTTGATCAGGAGGACGACGAGGTTCTTCGCCCCGGTGACGATGCGCTCGAACCGGCCGAACGCGGCGCCAAAGCTCTCGAGGCCCGATCGGATGAGCTCGAGAGGGGTGTCGAGCGCAATCGCGAGCGACGCTGCAGCGACCGCGTTGTAGACGTTGTAGAGCCCGGGCAGGCGAAGCTCGACGGGTGTGGAGCCGTGCCGTGTCTCGAGCTCGAACCGCGAGCCCGTGAGACCCACGAGCTCGATCGACCGGGCGGCGACGTCGAGTGGCGGCCGCGCATGGCCACAGGCCTCGCACCGGTAGTCCCCGAGATGGCCGACGTAGGCGGCGCCGTAGCAATACGGTGCTCCACAGCGGACGCAGTACTTCGAGTCGGCGGCGTGCTGCAGCGCCGGACGAGCGTGCCGCTGATCGTCCAGGCCGAACCGCAGCGCTCGCGGCGCCCCGTCGCCGAGATCGGCCACCACGGGGTCGTCGGCGTTGACGACGAGCGTCGACGCATCGGGAAGAGCGGCGACCATCTCTCGCCAGCGTTCGGCGACGAGCTCGAGCTCGCCGTAGCGGTCGAGCTGGTCTCGGAACAGGTTCGCGAG
This sequence comes from uncultured Actinomycetes bacterium, assembly GCA_963708265.1. Lineage (GTDB taxonomy): Bacteria > Actinomycetota > Thermoleophilia > Gaiellales > Gaiellaceae > GMQP-bins7. The sequence continues at coordinate 765,325 of CAVPSC010000004.1, forward strand.
CAGCAAAGCCCGTGGCTGCGTGCGCCGCACGGCCTCGGGCAGCGCGGCCTCGTCGACCTCGAGGAGCCCGAGCTCGGCGCCGTTTCCGGCGATCAGCGCCGACGCAACGCCCGAGAGGAGGTTCGCCCCGGCGCGATTCCAGGCAAGTCTCCGCTCTGCTCCGAGGATCGACGCTGCCATCGCCGTTGTCGTCGTCTTCCCGTTCGTCGCCGATACGAGCGCCACTCCCCCTGGGAGCACCCCGGCGAGCCGATCGACGGCGTCGGGATCGATCTTCCACAAGAGCTTCCCCGGAAGCGTCGTGCCGCCACCACGTCCCGCGGCGCGAGAGAGCCATCCCGCCGTGCGGGCAGCAGTCACCTCGAGACCGAGCCGAACGCCCATCCGCGGCGAGCGTAGCGGTCGAGGGCGCGCGTCCCTGCTCTGAACTCCTTGCAGAAATGTCAGGACGCTCTAAGCTTCTTGCAACGATGGCGCGCCCTCGCTCCCGTACGGGCTCCAAGCCGCGGATCGACGAGGCCGAGCTCGCCGCTTTCCGCGCCGGGCTTCGGCGCCGCTACACCGACGAGGACATCCTCGAGGAGCTGCGAGCGGCCGCGAAACGGCTCGAGCGCTCGCCGACGATGCGCGAGTTCGCCCAGGACCCCGAGAGTCGCATCCACCCGCAGACCGTCATCGAGCACTTCGGCACCTGGAATGCGGCGAAGCGGGCAGCGGGACTCTTTCCGCGCCGCTTCCTGACCCGCGACGACCTCCTCGCGCAGCTCCGGGGTCTCGGCGAGGAGCTCGGACGTACTCCCACCGCGCGCGACCTCGCCGCGCGCCGCCACACGCTGCCTTCTGGGTCGCTCTACGCGCACACGTTCGGATCGCTGACGAACGCGCTCCGCGAAGCCGGCTTCGACGTCCCCGTCGGCGAGGAACGACTCGATCGCGCCGTCGAGCACGGCGCGGCGCTCGCGCGGGAGCTCGGACGGCTCCCGAAGATGGCCGACTGGGCGGATGCGCGGCGCGCCGATCCCCGGCTCCTCTCCGAGTGGCAGGTCTACCGGCTCCTCGACGTTCCCCGCGGTGCCTGGACGGCGTTCCAGTACCTCGTCCGGGAACGGCTCCGCGAGCTCGAGGTCGACGTGCGCCCGGACGGGTCGCTGGCGTCGGATACGCAGGTCTAGACACGCCCGCCGGGCGGCAGTAGGCCGCTCGGCGGCGTCATCCGTACTGGGTTCAGGTCGCCGCGAGGGCGGCGAGCCGCTCGAGGCACGACACGGCCTCGCGCGGCGAGTGCACCGGCGAGTGCGGCCCCGTCTCCCGATACGCGCGATTCGGGCGGAAGCGGCGCTTGCGCGCGAACCTGCCGTCGACGACCTCGAGGAGACGCCCTTCGCGGATCTGCGACGCGTCGAGGCGGAGACCCAGTGCGGCCTCGACGATGGTGAGCGCGCGGCGGGTGGAGGCGAAGAAGGTCTCGGTCCGCGTCCGGCCGATCCACAGCGGCCGTGAGACGCCTCGGGCCAGGAAGAGCGTGTCGGGATAGCGCTCGTCGAGCCAGGCGGCCGCCATCGTCCCGTGGAGCTGACGGAGGATGCGCGGCTCGTTGTGGCGTTCGTGCATGAGCGCGAAGATGACCTCGGAGTCGACCGTCATGTCGGGCAGCCAGCGGCCGATCCCGTGGCGCGCGAGCAGCTCGTCGTCGTTCGAGATGACGCCGTTGTGCACACCGACCACGGCGCCGTGCCTGATCGGATGGTTGTTGGCGTCGATCTCGGGACGGCCCTTGGTGAAGTCGCGGGTGTGCAGAAGCGCCTGCGTCGCCGTCGGGGGGAGATCGAGCTCGTCGAGCAGAGCGCTGGCGCCGCCGAGGAGCTTCGTCACGCTCACATGCCCGTCTCCGTCGCCGTAGGCATAGCCGACGGCGTCTGCGCCTCGCTCCGCGATCCCGGCGAGGAGTGCCTGAGCGGCGAGCGTGCGCTCGACGCGCGAGTCGGGGGCGAGGCTATAGCCCGCTATTCCGCACATGAACCGCAGGTCTGGCTGCTCGAACGGGCATCTATTTGAGAGTAGACGACGTGGATGACGAGTCTGTTTGGCGAATGTTCACTCGGCGTTCTCGTTCGCGGACCGGATCCCTCGTCGGGATCGCAGTCCCTCAAGCGGGTCAAGGTGCATACCGATAGATGCGCCGTGGAAGGCAATGCTGCCGAGCATCTCTTCGACTCCGCGGACGAAGAGACGCCGACGACGACGGACGAACCGGCATCGAGAGAGCACGCAGCTCTTGCCGGGCCGAGTCCGGACGACCCACTCAAGCTGTACGTCCGTCAGATCGGCGACGGACGTCTGCTGACGCCGCCCGAAGAGCGCGAGCTCGCCCGCCTCAAGGACGAGGGCGACGAGAACGCGAAGCGCCGCTTGATCGAGTGCAACCTCCGGCTCGTGATGTCGATCACGCGCAACTACACACGTGCGGACGTGCCGCTCCTCGACCTCATCCAGGAGGGGAATCTCGGGCTGATCCGGGCGGTCGAGAAATTCGACTACAAGCTCGGCTACAAGCTCTCGACGTACGCGACATGGTGGATAAAGCAGGCGATCTCCCGCGCTCTCGCAGAGCAGGGGCGGACGATCCGGCTCCCCGTACACGTGGCCGATCAGGTCCGCAAGGTCACGAAGACGCGGCGCACGCTCGGCCAGAAGCTGAACCGCGACCCGTCGGTCGACGAGATCGCCGCCGAGATCGGCGTCTCGCCCGAGCGCGTGCAGGACCTCCTCGACCTCGTCCAGGACCCGGTCAGCCTGGAGACGCCGATCGGGGACGGGGACAGCATGGTCGCCGACCTCATCCCCGATCCGAGCGCCCAGCAGCCGGAGATCGTGACTGCCGACCGCGCTCGCTCGGGCGAGCTGCTCGACGCCCTCTCGAAGCTCCAGCCGAGACAGCGGCGGGTCGTCGTCGAGCGCTTCGGCCTCGACGGTGTACGTCCGCGTACGCTCGAGGAGGTCGGCGCGAACCTCGGCATCACGCGAGAGAGAGTCCGTCAGCTGGAAGCGCGAGCGCTGCGCGAGCTGCGGACGCTCGCGCCCGGGCTCGAGCTGTATCTCCGCACCTAGGCGATCAGCGAACGCTAGACGACGTCGACCGACTCCATCTCGCGGAGCGCCGCGAGACGGCGAAGCGACTCGAGCTCGATCTGACGCACGCGCTCACGTGTGAGCCCGAGACGCCGTCCGATCTCCTCGAGCGTCTGCGGCTCCGCTCCTCCGAGCCCGTAGCGCATGACGACGACCTCGCGCTCGCGTTCAGGGAGGGCCGCGAGCGCCTGACGGAGCGCCTCGCTGCGCAGGTGTAGCTCCACCGCCTCCTCGGGCAGTGGCTCGTCGCCGGCGACGAAGTCGCCGAAGACCGCATCCTCGCCGTCGCCGACGGGGGCGTCGAGGCTGGTCGACGCACGCGCTGCGGCTCTCACCTCGAGCACCTGCTGCACCGTGAGCGACGCCTCGTCGGCGATCTCCTCGAGGCTCGGCTCACGCCCGAGCTGCGTCCACAGGAGCCGGTCCGCGCGGTTGATCTTCTGCAGGCGCTCGACGATGTGGACGGGCATCCGGATCGTGCGCGCCTTGTCGGCGAGCGCACGCGCGACCGCCTGGCGGATCCACCAGGTGGCGTAGGTCGAGAACTTGAACCCGCGCCGCCAGTCGAACTTCTCGACCGCCCGGATCAGGCCGAGCGTCCCTTCCTGGATGAGGTCGAGGAAGGGAAGTCCCTGGTTCCGGTAGTTCTTCGCGATCGAGACGACGAGGCGGAGATTCGACTGGATCATCCGCTCCTTTGCCTCGAGGTCACCCCGCTCGATCCGCTTCGCCAGCTCGACCTCCTGTGCAGCGGTCAGGAGCTGATGGCGCCCGGCCTCCCGGAGGAAGAGCTGGAGCGCGTCCGTGGTGGTCTCCACCGGCGCGGTGATCGCGGCCACGACCTCGGAGTGGGAGGGGAGCTCGACGATCTCGATCCCGCGCTGGTCGAGCTCCCTGAGCAGCGCGTCCTGCTCGAGCTCGGTGAGCTCGTACGTCTCGGCGACCTCCGACAGATCGGAAGCCCGGATGGTTCCGACCTGCTCGGACTGCTCCAGCAAATGCCGGATGTCCTCGGTCGTGAGGATGTTCTCGATGTCGATCTGGGTCACGCGCGGCGGGGACGCGGGGTATCCAAGTCACACTCTCTCGCGTTCGCCGCCCGATGTCCAGGGGGCGACGAAGAAATCCCTGACTCTGGCTACCGCTGAGGCGAGAGCTCACCCGCTAGGAGATCGAGCAGCAGGCCGTCGACCCAGCGCTCCTCGACGTGGTCCCACCAGTACGAGCGGAGGATCCCCACGCGTCTGAAGCCCACCGCCTCGTAGCAGCGCACGGCGCGTGTATTGGCGGCGGCCGGGTCGATGACCACGCGATGGTGGCCGCGGTCTTCGAGCAGATGGCGGACCACGGTGCGAACCGTGTCCCGGCCGAGCCCGCAGCCGTGAACCGCAGGCGCGAGAAAGACGTCCATACCGCTGTGGCGGAACTCGGGGTTCGTCTCCTCGTAGGCCTGGGCGTAGCCGACGATCTCCTCATCGAGCTCCACCACCCATGCGCTCAGATCGTCGCGCTCGAGCTTCGCCCTCAGGTCCTCGGCGTCGCGGGGCCGCCACCAGCGCGCGACCTCCGGCGCGATGTGGAGCTCGGCGACCCGTGCCACGTCCTCGCTCGTCATCCCGCGGAGGATGACCCGGTCTCCCACGAGGGCCGGCGGCACCACGCGCTCGAGCCTAACCGCGGTGCGTCGCGACAGGCGCGGAGTCGTCGCCACGCGGTCCGCGGTTGACGGCGGGGCTCGCGGCGAAGACCATCGTGGCGTGCGGCGATACGCCCTGCTCATCGTGCCCGTTGCGGTCGCGGCCGCCATTCTCGCGGGCTGCGGCGCCGATCACTCGGCACAGAGCGATACGACGGCGCTCCGCTTCTTCTGGACGGAGTCGGGTGAGAAGCTCACCGTCGATCTCGCGCCCAGGGGGAAGGTGAACCGGGGCGACGTGGTCAGCGCGAAATCCGTCCTCCGAAACGGGGTGGCCCAGTTCGGACGCCGGCGCGGCGCGAGGGTCGGACGGGTGGTCGCGACCTTCCACGTCGTGTCGTCGAGAAAGGCCAGGATCGCGCTCCGGCTGACGCTTCCGAACGGCGAGCTCGAAGCACTGGGCGGGCCGTCCACCGCACCCTGGCATGGACGGCTTCGCGTCGTACACGGGACGGGCCGCTTTCAGGGCGCTCGTGGCGTCGGAGAGCTGCGCCAGTACCTCGACCGCTCGACCAGCACCTTCCGTCTCGTGCTCCCGAAGAAGGAGTGACTCACTCGGTAGCTGCGGCGTCGTCATCTCCCGTCGGATTCTCACGGGACGCGTTCTTGGTGGATTCGGTCGCCGCTTGGTCGTCGTCGCTCGCACCATTCGGCATGGCTCGCCGGAGTCTTCGACTGACGCTGCGCCCGATCGCGTCGGGCCACGGAGATCGGTCTCGAGCGTCGACGACGCGATCCCAGTCCCCGGTCGTCGTGACGAGAAGCCTCGGCGTCAGTCCCCACCACCGCAAGAGTCGCACGCGCACCTCGGCGGGCGGCAGGTACGCGTTGTCGAGAAACAGTCTCACATCGCCGTCGTCGTACACGTCGAACGTTGGGCCGACACTCGGTTCAGCTGTCGCGACCTTCCTGACCACCCATACGTCGTCGAGCTCCTCGAACCAGACGAATACACAAGAGCCCTGCGCCCGGACGTGCTCACGGGCATCCCGGGATACGTCGATGCGAACCGCGGGCTCGATCGGCGGATCGGATTCCGGCTCCTCGACCGTGAGGTCGCCGTTGAGCCGAAGCCAGGATTCGACGTCCGAGCGCCGCCACCGGTCCCGCCTCTCCGTTTCGTGTCCGCGGTCGACCGGGGCAGGAAAGTCATCCTGGTGCGTATATGCCCGCGCCGTGCCTGCCGTAACGCCGTGGGACCACGCGATCTCGTCGACGTCGACGAGATCGGCATCGGTCAGACGAGGGTCGAGCCATCCGCTGATGAGGCGATCTTTCCTGAGCGCCCTGCCGGCGTGCTGCAACTACGCGCACGTAACGTGCGGATTCGTGGCCACGCTGCAAGCCTCCCGGAGGCGCCACGTCCGGCGCAGGGGCGAAGGATCGAGGCTGGCGTCGGACGGATGCGTACCGGTAGACGCCTTCCTCTTCGATCAGGACGTCACCTCCTGGCGCGTGGAAACCGCAAGCGGACGTGCAAGTTCCCGGTCGAACGTGCATCTTTAGAGACGAACGGACTCTGGCAACGATCGAGGGAGGAACCGCCGTGGTACCAGAGGACGAGCAGCTCGAGAAAGTTGCGCATCAGGTCCGGTTTCTCTCCGACCAGGGACTGACGTCTGCGGAGATGGACGATTGGAGCCGACAGCTCTGGCTGCTCGAGCGTCTCGCCGGAAAGGATCCGGCCAAGCTCGATCCCGAGCTCCGCGATCGGATCCAGCGCGAGATCGCGAGAGCGGCGATGGATCAGCTCAAGGCCACGGACCTCGTCGACAGATGGCTCGAGGCATGGGAGAGGCGACACGAGGTCGTCGTCTCGCTCAGCGAGCCGCTGACGCCGGAACCGACACCTTTCCTCTCGGAGCGCCAGCGGAGCCCGTCGAGCCTCGGCGCAAGGCGGCCACCGCAGTAGCTCACTCGCCGGGCTGGGCGAGCGGGTCAGCGCCGCCGAGGCTCGCGCTTCTGTTTCTCCGCCGTCTCAACTGCTCACGGCCTCGAACCGCAACGCACGATAACGTGCGTTATGTCAAGTTGGGATTGGTGGGGCTAGGAATCAAGCCAAACGCCTCCCCCACGAACTTCCTCGTTGTCGAGCGCCTCTAGCGCAGCCTCGAGATCGTCGAGGATCGGATGCAGTGGAGGTCGATCCACTCGGGAAGCGCGGCTCGTGAGTCGAGATCGACGACCGGGCAATCGTCCTCGTTCTCCATCTCCGGCGTTCGAACCTCGCCGGCCGGATCTCGCTCCTGTCGTAAGAGGCACCGCACTGCTCGACGATCGAAGGACCGAACCTGAACTAGATTCGCCGGCGCCCCGCCCTTCCGGGTGTCACGGCTGCCGCCACTACGGCGGTCTTCGCAACCGGCGAGGGGCCGGGGGTGACCGCCTTGGCCACGACCGCCGTCTTCGCTACGGGGTGGCCGATGACTCCGACTCGTCCGACACGTGCTGGTCCGAGGGGCATGTCAGTCTCCTTCCGTCGAGTGCGCTTCATCCGCCTCGATGGAGGCGATGATCGCCTGAATGGGAATCCGTCCGGTCGCGATCAATTGGCCACCAGAATGGCGCGCCGCTGACGCGAATGGTGCAGCCCATAGGTTCTCCCAGATGAGCACGCCGGCGGTGCTTCCGGGGTCCATGGCGGCCGCAAGATGCGCGACGTCTTCCTCCGCCAAGAGCGACGCCAGTTGAGCCTCGATTGCCTGGAGCGGCCCGAGCTCTTCGATGTCCGAGAGCTCCATCGCGTCGACGGTGCCGTCCTCGTTCTTCGTGAGGATCAGGACGTCGATCACGCGGATCGTCCCGGCGTCGACCAAGGCGAGCAACTCCTTGGCCATCTCGCCCGTGAAATTGCTCGCCCCCGCCGGAAATTCGACGATGGTGACTCGTCGGCTCCTAGCGTCCTGCGTTCCGCGGACCACAACTAGCGTCCGCCACAACGCCGATCACTTCCTAGGGCCGGAGAGTCGTTTGCCGAGCAGCTAGGCGAGACGCGTGGACGTTATCACCGTTGCAACGGGTGTACCTGGTCAGGCTCGGTCATCGGATCGGAAGACGCGGCGCTCGTGATCAGGGAGCGAGGAGGACGAGCACCAGGGACACGGCTCCGACCGCGATCCCAACCGCGGCGAGCGCCAGCACGAACCCCTCACCGGTGCGCGGTTCCCGGCTCTCTCGCAGCGCGGCCTGCAGCTCGCGGTAGTGCACGATCCCGAACACCATGGCCGCCAGCCCGGAGGCCGCCAGCGCGGTTCCCAGCGCTACATACGGCCAGCTCGTGCCACCGATGACCTCGGGCAGGACACGCCCGATTGCGAATCCTGCTGCAATCCCGGCTAGACCAGTACGCCACCACGCGAGATAGGTGCGCTCATGCGCGAGCTGCGTCCGGTGGACTTCGCCGCTCGCCATCTCAGAGGTCGGAGCCGAGCCGTGTCCCCCACTCGGGCGTGTACATCGACGCGGGCAAATCAGGCGGCCGGCGGCCGGTCGCGCAGCTCGGCTGCGAAGAAGTCGAGCGCGGCCTTCGTCTTCGTCTGTTGATCCGCCGACAGGTCGATCCCGAGCTTCTCGAAGTACGCTCGAGTCTCGATCCCGACTTGGAACGCCTCCGGGGGTAGGCACTTCGTCGACAGCTCGAAGATCCGCGACCCGTCCGGGTACAGCCACATCTCCGCAACCAGCTTTCGTTCGTAGCCGCGTGGCTTGAACTTCAGCTTCAAAACGAAGATCGGCCCGAGAATGGATAGCTCGTTCAACTCCACTCCCTCGGGGGCGTGAGCGCCCAGGAAGGCGCGCTGCTCCTTCGAGAACAACTTGCGTATGGGACGTGTTCCGGTAACGGCTTCGCGAATGTCGAGGTTCGGAGCTGTCCCCTTCATCGAGGCTGAGCACACGTAGCCTCCCGGCAGCGCGTCGACTTCCACGCTGACGGCCCCCGAGCGACGAACGTCGTCGGGAAGCTCATCGGGAACGACCGGTCGGAGCTTCACGACCGTGTCGCCCGTTGCGCCTTGGACTCTGCGAGCGCGAACAGCGACGCCGCTCTGGTTGAGCACGAGATCGGGCGTATCGAAGAAGAACACCTGCCTGATCTGCGCATCGAGAGGATCGAGCCCGAGTGCGCCGACTGCCGATCGCTGCGAGCCCTCGGGCAATGTCAGTTTCAGCTCGACGCTATCCGCCCCGCGGACGAGCGCGAGCAGTTCGGCGAGATCGTCGCCAGACAGCTCAGTCAATCGCTTCTTCGTCCCTGTCGTCATGTACCCCCTCGTCGGTGAACGTCCAGTCTCCCACACAAGGAGAGCCACGCATGGTTGGCGGAGTGGCCTTTATGGCTCGTGCCCGAACCGCTCCCAGGCTGGACGTGCCTAGCCGGGCTCGCCGCGCGATCCTCGGCGCGTAGCAATCAAGCCGCGACCCAGGCTCGACCCGTATTTCGTTCAGCGAGCGACGCTCAGCCCGCGCCGCCACGGCCGATGCCATCATTGAGGAGCGCAGCGGAGCAGCCGAGCCGCCGCGCGCACGTCCTGACTCCCCGGCGCATCGCTGCGGTCCTCGCTCTGGTGCTGCTCGCAGTAGGCCTGAGACGGCACGTCCGATTTGCGCGGGAGGTCTTCAGGCATTCGAACTGACTACTCCGTGCGTTAGGTCAAGTTGGTCCTCGTGAATCCTCGTGACACGCGACTCCCCACTCGGGACAGTGAGTGACTTCACAACGCTCAAGGCGCAAGTTTTGGATGCCGATGACGTCTATCTGCGGCCATGACGTATCGATACGAAATTCGATCGGGGCGTCGCACGGTCTCGGTCCAGCGATCGGTGAGCGCGCTGCAAGCGGTGCTCGACTACGTGCGCATGTTCGGATCTGTCGAGAGCGAGATCCAGATCGTCGGTGTGGATTCCGTTGCATGGCGCGGAGCTCGGTTCAGCGCCGTTCCGGTGCCCGCCGATCCCGCGAGCGCAGAGTAGGCACCGAGCACTCGAGCCTCGGCCCGGGAGCTTGGCTCGTGCCCCGCCGAGGACGAGCGCGTCGAGAGGTCGATTGGCCGCCTGGTGCCGGAACGGCGATCACGTGTTCGGGTTTCCGAGTGTCACTCGTGCGGAGTAGCGCCTCGTTCGCCGAACGACCGATAACGACCCGTGACGACTGCACCCGACGATGGGGAAAGGCGCAGCCCGTGGTCCCAGGGGTCGACCCGTTCGAGAAGCTCAAGCATCAGGTCCGGTTTCTGCATGGACGAGGTCTGGTGTCGGTTGCGATGGCGGACTTGAATCGACAGCTCTGGCTTCTCGAGCGTCTCGCGGGCGGTGACCGGAGGAACCTCGACTCTCACCTCCTCGATCGGCTGAACCGCCAGCTTGGAGAAGCGACGATGATCCAGCTCCAGGCGACAGGCCTGCTCTACGAGTGGCTCGGCGAGTGGGAGGCGCGCGACGCGACAGCGAGCTCGGCCGACGTCGAAACCGTAACCGTCCACACGCGGACGACTACGGTCCGTCAACCCGGCTGATCGACCCGCCGATGAGCGCGGCCGTCGGGTGTGGATACCGCGTGCCAGGCTCGGCTAGAGCGGACGTCTCATGGAGCGGAGCGGAGCGAAAACAAAAACGACGCAATTTGCGACCTTGACGTATGCGCGGCGCTTGACCCTGGGAGCCCTGTCCCTTAGCTTCCCCGATGCACCGAGCACGGAGCGCGACTAGGTCGAAGCGCAGCTCGAAGGCTCTACGCGGAAGCGGACGGTCAGCGGGCTGAGTGGACGAAAGCGCAACCGGCTCGGTGAATTCTTGGTCCCGTACGGTACGCGGTCGGGCGCGGATCTCGCCGGCCCCCGCGCGTGGCGACGGTAGGATCCCACGCTGTGCACCTCCGGGCCCCGAGCGTCGACCGAGGCGTCCATGCCTTCATCTGGTCGGTCGTCTTCTTCCTCTTCATGTGGCTCGGAGCGCTCGCCATCGGACTGCCGAACGGGACCTCGTTCGTCGTCTCGCTCGTCTTCGCGGGAGCGATCTTCATCTTCGTCAGGACACGCGGCGGCGACCGGCACGGACGCCAGTAGCCCCTTAGGGCGCTACGGATCGCTTACTGCTTCGGCTCGGTGCTCAGAGCCGCGACCAGGCGATCCGCGAAGTCTCTTCCGAGTGCTGCCTCGAGCCGGTGGAGCGCGGAGTCTCGCTCTTCGTCGGGCTTTGCAAGAGCCTCGACGTCGGCGAGCAACCGCGTCGAACCGGCAGGGGCAACCTTCGTGAGGACGGCGGCGCTCATGGCTCCGCTATCGGTCGAGTAGCGAGTTCCGATCATCCCTGGCGGGAGTGAGGCGCGGAATCGCTTGGAAGAATCAGGGCTCAACGGGCATCCCCCTCTCCGTCGTCACGGCCGTTACGAGAAGGCCTTTCCCCTCCTTGTAGTCCCCTAATCGGACGACCCCGCGCCGCGGGCGCCGCCGGGTGCCGTCAGTACTGGATCAGCGAGTGGACGTCGTGGCCGGCGAGCCGTTCACGGCCGCCGAGGAACGTCAACTCGATCACGAACACGGCGCCCGCGACGATCCCGCCGAGCTCCTCGACGAGCTCGACCTTCGCATGCGCGGTACCCCCCGTCGCGAGCACGTCGTCGAGGACGACGACCCTCGCTCCGGGCGCGACGGCGTCGCGATGCACCTGGAGGCTGTCGGTGCCGTACTCTAGCGCGTAGGTCGCCTCGATGGTCTCGCGTGGGAGCTTTCCCGGTTTGCGCGCGGCGATGAAACCGGCCTCGAGCGCATACGCCAGCGCGCCGCCGAAGATGAAGCCGCGCGCCTCGGCGCCGAGAATGAGATCCGGCTCGCGGGGGCGGCACCAGTCGGCGAGCTGGCGGATCGTGTCGCCGAAGTACTCGGGATCGGCGACGAGCGGCATCAGGTCCTTGAAGACGATCCCGGGCTGCGGGAAATCTGGGACGTCGCGGATCCGGTCGCGAAGATCGAGGCTCACGACGTGCGCTCCACGACTGCCCTGAGGTCGCGGAGGAAGAGCACGTGGGAGAGCTCCTGTGCGACGCGTACGAGTGCCTCGAGATCCTCGAGGGCGCTCTTGCGGCGCTCCGGGTTCCTCGATCGAAGCCCCGGGGCGACGAGCTGCTCGACCAGCGCGGCCTCCCTCCCCGCGGCGGTGACGAACGTCCGCAGGTGGCGCGCGTCGACGCCGAAGCGGGCAAGTCGCGCGCACGCGGCGGCGATCACGGCCTCTCCCTCGCCGTACAGGTGCTGGCCGCCGTCGACGCGCGAGACGAGAACACCGTACTCCTCGAGCTGTGCGACGAAGTCGGGCGAGACGGACGCGCGATCGCAGAGCTCGGAGATGTCGATCTCGTCTTCCGTCTCCGTGACGCCCACGATTCGCCGACGGGTGCGCTCGCCGCCCGTTCCGGGGCCTTCGAGCTCCTCCCGGATTACGCGCAGCGGTAGGAACTCGTCGCGCTGCAACTTCAGGATCGTCGAGAGCCGCTCCACGTCCTCCGGAGAGAAGAGCCGATAGCCGCCGCGCGTCCGCTTCGGGGTGATGAGGCCCTGGTCCTCGAGGTAGCGAATCTTCGACACGGAGATGTCCGGGAACTCCTCGCGGAGCGCCTCGCAGACGGCGCCGATCGTCTGCAGGCGAGGCTCGGCTCCCCCCTGCTCTCTCCGAGTGGCCGTCGCCGTGCTCATCGCTGCAGGAAGGTCAGGCGGTACTTGCCGATCTGTACCTCGTCGTCGTCCTCGAGGACGACGGACTCGATGCGCCGTCGATTCACGTACGTACCGTTGAGGCTGCCGAGATCGCGGATGGTGAACGTCTCGCCGTCCTTCGTGAGCTCCGCGTGCCGGCGGGAGACGGTGACATCGTCCAGGAAGATGTCGCAGTCGGGCGAGCGTCCGATGAGCGTGCGGAAGTCGAAGGCCTGGAACGATTGGCCCGCCATCCCGCCGCCCGACCGCACGACCAGCGCAGGACCGGTGATCCCGAGCGATGCGAGGAGTGGGTCGTCCTCACCGGGGGTTTCGAGCTCGAAGCTCATCGTCGTCTCGACCCCCGACTCCTTCGTGAGCAGCGCGCCGCACCGCGGGCAGTAGTTCGCCGCAGCGGGGCTCTGAAAGCCGCATTCGGGACAGTAGACGTGGCTCACTCGTCTCCGGTCCGACCGACGACCTTCGCCGACAGGATCTCGCTGAGCCGCTCGACGTCGGCCAGCTTCGCCTCGCCAGCACTCACCTGCTCGCGGAGGCGTGCGACGAGTTCGGCACGCAGGATGTCGATGCGGCCGTGCAGGACACGGCGCCGGAAGGAGATCTCGTCCTCCTCCTTCTCGAGCTCGTGGATCATGACGCGGAGGTCGTCGTCGGTCAGCGTGGAGAGATCGGGCAGTGGTTCCACCGGTCGCCTTTCCTCGTTGGGTCGATTTGAGTAAAGCAGCACCCGTTCCGAGGGGTCAACCTCAACTTGAGACTTTCGCCATGTCTTCTTTCGCTCCGAGGGGGCCTCTCCTGCCCGCGGACTCACTCGACACGAACGCCGCGCCGCACCCGAAACGCGTACTGCACGCCTGCGAGCACCGCGAGTGCGACGCCGATCCAGAAGAGGACGAGCGACCACTCCGTGCCTTCCTCTGTGACGATCACGAGACAGAGCGAGGCGTACAGGATCCAGGTCGCGACCTTCCCGAGCCCGCTCACGTCGAGCTCGAGTCCTCTCGGCGCCAGGAGGCGATACCCGAGGAGGAGCGCGACGTCGCGTGCGAGGACGATCGCAGCCCCGACGAGGGGCAGTCGTCCCGTCGCCCACATGACCACGACCGCCGTACCGATCATGAGCCTGTCGGCGAGCGGGTCCGCAAGCGTCCCGAAGCGAGATTGCACCTCCCAGCGACGCGCGAGATACCCGTCGAGCTGGTCGGTGAGGGCGGCGCCGGCGAAGAACACCCCTGCCCCCCACGCCGGGCCGTCTCCCGCCTGCAGATACAGCACCACGAACACCGGAATCGCGGCGAAACGGAGGATCGTCAGCGTGTTGGGGATCGTCCGACGCACCTCGCTCCAGGTCACGCCGCGATTCTGAACCAGTGGTAGCGTCGCCGAGCCGGTGAACGACTCGCTCGAGCTCCCTGGGTTCGTCAACGCGCATAGCCACACGTTCCAGCGTGCGCTGCGAGGCCGGGCCGCTGGAGTCGACTTCTGGGCGTGGCGTGACACGATGCTCGCAGAGGCCGAGCGCCAGACGCCCGAGCTAGTCCGGATCTCGTACGAGAGCGCATATCGTGAGATGCGCGCCGCCGGATACACGGCCGTCGGCGAGTTCCACTACCTCGGCCTCGCGGAAGCGTTCGCCGCCGCCGAGGCAGCGGAGGCTGCAGGCATCGAAGTCACCCTCCTGCACGTCGCCTACGCGCGCGGCGGGCTCGCACGCTTCCGCCAAAGGTCCGTGGACGAGTACGTCGGGCAGGTGGCGGAGCTGCGCGCGGCGGGAATCCGCATCGGCCTCGCGCCCCACTCCGTCCGCGCCTGTCCGGCCGACTGGCTCGAGGCGATCGGCGACTACGCCCGCCGTGAGAGCCTGCCGCTGCACGTGCACGCCGACGAGCAGCCGCGCGAGATCGAGGAGTGCCTCACGGAGCACGGCTGCAGGCCGATCGAGCTGCTCGCACACGCGGGTTGCCTCGGCGAGCGGACGACGGTCGTCCACGCAACGCATGCCGACGGTGCCGAGCTCGATCTCCTGGCCCAGACCGGCGCGACGATCTGTGCCTGCCCGACGACGGAGGCGGACCTCGGGGACGGCTTCCTCCCGGCTGGACGCGTCCGCTCGCGCTCGATCCCGCTCGCGATCGGCTCCGACTCGAACGTGCGCATCGACCCGTTCGAGGAGCTGAGGGAGCTCGAGGGCATCGCGAGGCGCCAATCGGGGCAGCGCGGCGTCTTCATGGTCGAGGAGCTCCTCCGCTTCGGCTCCGAGCTCGGTGCGCGATCGCTCGGGATCGACCGGTGGCCGGCGATCGCCGTCGACCTCGGTCACCGCGCGCTCACCGGCGTCGCGTACGAGAACGTCCACGACGCCCTCATCTCGAGCTGCGCGGCCGACGTCGTCGTCTCGCGGAGCGGTGACGTGGGATGAAATCGTCGCTCATGGACGTTCGGAAACCGCGATGAACGTCACCGAGGCGACCTTTGAGCAGGACGTGGTCGAACGCTCGCGCGAGGTCCCCGTGGTCGTCGACTTCTGGGCCGATTGGTGCGGCCCGTGCCATGCGCTCGCGCCGGTGCTCGAGCGAGAGATCGAGAGCCGCGACGGGGCGGTCGTGCTCGCCAAGGTGGACGTCGACGCGAATCCCGGTCTCTCGGCGACGTTCCGCGTTCAGGGCATCCCGGCCGTGAAGGCATTCCGTGACGGACGCGTGGTCGCGGAGTTCGTCGGAGTCAAGGCGCCGGCGGCCGTCTCCACGTTCGTCGACGAGCTGCTCGCGCCGCCTGCGCTCGAGGGCCTGCTCGAATCTCTCCGCGCGAGCGGTGACCTCGTGGAGATCGTCGCCGCCCTCGACGCCGAGGACGACGAGCGTGCACTCGAGCTCCTCCTCGTCGAGATCGACGGCGCATCTCTGGAGCGCCGCGAGCTCCTCCGCGAGCTGGCCGTGGCGGTCTTCGACCGGCTCGGCCAGGACGACCCCGTGTCGGTCGCCTACCGCCGCAGGCTCGCGACGACCCTCTACTGAATCGCGAGCGGGTGGAAGCGAGCTGTCCAGCGGGCGGTGTCGTCGAGGTACGCCCGCTCCGCAGCGCGTCCCCGCATCCCCCACGCTCCGTCGTACCCCTTGTGGCCCGTTCGTGAGCGAGCGGGCTCGATCTGCGTCCCCTCCTGCCACTCGTTGTAGCTCGTGATCGTGACGAGGTCCGCCTTGCCGTGGACGGCAGCCTTCCACATGTTGTCGTACGTCTCCCCGTCGAGCCGTGGCCGGACGACCGGATCCGACGTCGCAAGCCGCGCGTCGAAGCCCGGGCCGACCGAGGGAGCGCAGAGCAGGCCCGCATGGTGCGCCTGGCTGCAGAGGCGGGCGAACATCCGCCCGACCCAGTTCCCCACGTCATAGGTGTAGAGGCCGCCGAAACCGGCCGCCTCGGCCCAGCCGACGAGCGTCGTCTGCCCGAACACCCGGACGCCCTCGAGACCGCTCAGTGCATCTGCCCACTCGGACGCCGGATACCGGTCCGGGTCGTACACGTAGAAGTCGGTGATACCTGTCGCCTGGAGCTGCGTGATGTCCGCCGCCGTGCTCGCGGGAGTGCGTCCCGGGTACGGCTCGATGTGGACGGCGACACGAAGCCCCCAGTGCTCGGCTGCGGCCCGAACGAGCGGCAGGCGCGCGTCTTCGGGCGATCCTGGCCCCCACCAGGACACGACGACGGTCTTGATCCCGGCCCCCGCGATGTCCTGCATCTGCGCACTGACGATCTTCGAGCTCGACGACGAATACAGCCCCCGCGCCGGGTAGTAGCGGGTAGAGAGCACCGGGCTGCCACCCGCGCGCTCGACGTACCAGTGGGCCCAACCTCCGTCTCGAGCCGGGTTCGAGAACCACGGGTAGTAGAAGATGGCCGTCTCGCCGGTGTCGGCGGTCGACGCCTGTCCCGCGCCCGCGACAGCCGCAAGCGCAGCGGCACAGCCCACCGCTGCCGCTACGACGAGCCATGCCCGGGTCCTCACGCCGCGCGGGACTCTAACGTCGTGAGCGGCTTGTGGCGAGTCCGGAGATCCGGCTCGGGCACCCGCGCACGGCGTGCGACTCCGCGCGGACTCCGGCCCTCCCTCCTCCACCGGGCGCGGACGCACTTCGTGTCACTAGGATTTCTTCCCGATGGCCTCGTATCGCTACCTCGTCATCGGGGGCGGCATGACCGGCGACGCGGTATGTCGAGGCATCCGCGACCACGATCCGGAGGGCTCGATCGGGCTCGTCGCCGAGGAGCCGCACGAGCCGTACGCCCGCCCACCGCTCTCGAAGGCGCTGTGGAAGGGGAAGTCGGAGGACTCGATCTGGCGCGGCACCCGGGACCTCGACGTCGACCTGCACCTCGGCCGGCGGGTCGAGTCGCTCGACGTCGATAGCCGAACGGCGACCGACGACGCCGGCGAGACGTACGAGGCGGAGAAAGTCGTGCTCGCGACCGGCGGCACGCCGCGACAGTTGCCGAGCGGCGAGGACATCGTCTACTACCGCACCGTCGACGATTTCCGACGGCTCCACGACCTCGCCGGTGACGGCGTGCGTGTCGTCGTCGTCGGCGGCGGCTTCATCGGGTCGGAGATCGCCGCAGCTCTCACGCTGAACCGGTGCTCGGTGTCGATGCTCTTCCCGGAGCCCAGCATCTGCGCGCGGCTCTTTCCGGAGGATCTCTCCTCCTTCGTGAACGGGTACTACCGCGAGCGGGGCGTCGAGGTGCTCGAAGGTGAAATGGTCAGCGAGATCGCTCGCGAGGGCGGCGTCTTCCGCGTCGCCACCCAGAGCGGGAAGTCCGTCGAGGGAGACGCGGTCGTCGCCGGCCTCGGGATCGTTCCTCGCACCGACCTCGCCGAGTCGAGCGGGCTCCCCGTCGACGACGGGATTCTCGTGAACTCGCTCGGCCAGGTCGAGGGATATGACGCGATCTTCGCAGCGGGCGACGTGGCGCGCTTCCCGGTCTCCGCGCTCGGCGGCTCGCGCCGTGTCGAGCACGAGGACCACGCGAATACCCATGGCCGGAGCGTCGGCGCGAACATGGCCGGTGCGAACGTGTCCTACGACCATCTGCCGTTCTTCTACTCCGATCTCTTCGACCTCGGCTACGAGGCGGTCGGCGACCTCGACTCGCGGCAGCCGGCCGTCGTCGAGTGGGCCGAACCGAACGAGAAGGGAGTGGTCTGCTACACGGACGACGCCGGGAAGCCCAAAGGTTTCCTGCTCTGGGACGTGTGGGGCAAGGTCGACGCGGCACGCGCGCTGATCGTCGGCGCCGATCCGATCGACGCCGGCACCCTCCGCGGCCTCATCGACTGAGCGCGAGCCGGCGCCAGTCGGCAAGCGGCAGCAGCCGCGCGACGCGAACGAGTTGCGCCGAGAGCGCAAGCGCGAGCACGTCGAAGACGACGTAGCCGCTCGCCGCGCCACTCGGCGGGTTCCCTTGCGGAAGCCCGAGACCGGGGACGGTCGCCTGCCAGGTCCAGGTCCCGAGCGCAGTCCCGTAGATCTCGAGCCCGGCGACGACCAGGAAGACGCCCGCGTACACCGGCCGTCGGGTCACGGCGAGCACGGCGAGGAGGAAGGTGCAGCCGATCGCGCCCGACACGTCGAGCGCCGGGAGCACCGTCATCCCCGCGATTCCCCATGCCGCAGCTCCGACGGCCGCGAGCACGAGGAGCAGCCAGGTGAGCCGCCTCCCGGCGGCGAGAGTGGCGAGCGACATCCCGGCGAGATAAACGAGCCCGTGGCCGGGCGGCACGAAGACGGGGAGATTGTCGAGGCGGTAGCGGTAGACCCCCCAGATCAGCGAGCCGATCACCTCACCGCACGACGCGATCGCGACGACGGCGAGCGCCTGCAGCCGGACGGCGGGCTCGTGGATCCAGAGCACGGCCGCCAGCACGCCGCAGGTGAGGACTCCGAGCAGGACCTGACCCGTGAGGTCGACGTAGCGGTCGAGGAAGAGGCCGCCGAGGGTCCACGCCGCGACGGTCACGACCGTGACGGCGGCCGTCCGGCGCGCTCGCTGCTCTCCCGTCGAGGGTGATCGGCTCAGGGTGCGTCTCTCAGTCGTCGAGGACGAACGTGACGAGCATGTTGACCTGGTACTCGGCGATCTTCCCGTCCTCGAGCCTGACGTGTTGTTCCTTGACCCACGCGCTCCTGACGTTTCGGAGCGTCTGGTGCGCGCGGTCGAGGCCCTTCGTGATCGCATCGTCGAAACCGGTGCTGGAGGTCGAGCTGATCTCGGTCACACGGGCCACGGACATGGTTCGCCTCCTCGTTCGGGTCGGATGACGCACCCGAGTCTGACGGATCCGCGCGGAGTGCGACCGCACGGAGCGCTATGCGGTCAGCGCGGCTCCCGAGGGAGGAACGCCGTCGCGGAGCCAGGCGACGTTCTCCCGGATCTCGAGCTCGGGATCGGCCCCCAGATGGCCCGAGTGGTCGTCGACGCGCACGAGGCACCCGGGCACGTTGGCCGCAAGCCAGTCGCCGTGCGATGGCGGCACCAAGACGTCTGTGCGTCCGTACCAGACGAGCGTCGGCGTCGCGATCGCGTCGACCTCGAATCCCCATCCGCTGATGATCGCGAGGTCGTCGTCGACCCAGCCCCAGACGCCCGCCGCCGCCTGCTCGACCACGGACTCCTGGAAGACCTCGGCGAGCTCGGGGCGCCGCAGCTGCTCCCGATCCGACTCGCTCAAATCGAAGTCGCCGAGGAGAGTCGAGGGGTCCTCCACGACCCGCGCCTCCATCGCGAGCTGCTCGCGCTCGAGCTCACGGACGAGCACCTCCTCCCCGGCCTCGGCCCAGCCGAACTCCTTGACGTTCTCCACGTCCATGCCTGCCAGCCAGTCGTCGCGATCGAGGCCGGGCGAGCCGAAGGGTGCGATCCCGACGCGACACGTGACACGCGTCACGCGATCCGGGAGAAGTGCTGCACACGCGAGCGCGTGCGGGCCGCCGCCCGAGCCGCCCGAGACGGCGAACCACGCGACGCCGAGCGCGTCCGCGATCGCAGCCACGTCCGCTGCCTCGTCTGCGATGGAGCGGCCGGGATGCCTGTCCGAGCGGCCATATCCGGCTCGGTCGTGTGTGACGAACTGGACGCCCAGCTCGCGGTAGACCTCCTCGTTAGGCCAGCGGTCGAGTCGGCAGCCGGGGGTGCCGTGCAAGGACAGCACCGGGAAACCGGTCGGATCGCCCCATACCGCGTAGGCGAGTGTTCGCCCGTCGTGAGCCGTCGTGGTCGAGAGCCCCTCGGCCATCAGCCTGCCTCGAACGCACGCGTGCTCGCCCACGACCGGCGGGCCGCGCTGTCGTGCCGCATTGTCAGAACCTTCTCACACTGCTCGGCGAACGCCGAATTTGCATGCGCCGAAAGTGTGAATCGAGAGATCGCGTGCGCGGGGGAGGAAGGATGCGGTGGATACGACGGCTACGCGATGACGATGCGACGCGTTCCCGAGGCTGTCGAGACGCGTATCCGACCGGCACGGACCCGCCGTCCATTCACGGAGATATCGAAGCGGTAGAGCGCTGCGACGTTCGACGGCATGTCGGCCCTCAGCGTGAGCACGTTCTCTCGACCGGCGGGCAGCCAGGTCCCGTTGCTCGTCTTCGGGCGACGAGCCCATGGCCAGAAGCGTCCCTGACGGTACGTGCAGGCAAGCCAGCGCGCGCTGGCCACGGCCCTCGTCCCGCGCAGCACGACCACGGACACCTCTGGACCGAGCCACTGGATCACGTTCGCGTCGGCGACGACCGAGTCGCACGGCCGTATCCCGTCGAACCTGAACACGACTGCGTCCGTGGTCGGTCGCACTCTCACGGACACCGCCGCCCGCGCACCAGGCGGACTCGCCAGCACGCTCGCGATCAGGAGCGCGAGGACGCTCGCCCCCAATCTGCGAGGCGTCACTCGGTGGAGCGCGCGCAGTTTTACGTCCCGGGTCGTCCTGGGAGGATCGTACTCACTCGCGCTGCTCGGGCGTCCGGACGGGTTTGCGTCGATCGCGTCGTGGGTAGGAGAGCCGCATCGAGCTCCTCGTCGGCCCTCCGGCAGGGAGAACAGGGTCGGCCGCAGCAACTGGAGGCTGGAGGCGCCAGAAGAGGTTGCGCGGCCGGCCTCCAACGCGTCCGAGCTTGCATCGGGTCGGCACCATGCTCACCATGCAGCCTGACGTGGGCTCCGATCTCCCCGAGATTCCTCCGGCACGGTCGCTCTCGCTCGTGGAAGCGGTGGCCGAGGCGTTCGACGGTGCGGACTGGGAGGCGCTCCGGACGCTCTACCACGACGACGCCCTCCTGTGCACGATGGCCGCGCACGAGCGGATCGTCGGCCCGGACGAGCTGATCGAGGTCTTCTCGGCGCTCGACTCCACGACGTACCAAATCGGCGACACGCACACCGAGGCGGTCGACGACCACGCGGTCATCGTCTCCGGGCCGCTGCGCTACCCGCAGGAGAGCGGCGACACCGCGTACGCGACCAAGTCGTGGATCCTGACCTTCAAGGACGGGCTCGTGTTCCGCTCGAACTCGTACCCGTCCCCCGAGCGAGCGCGGACGGCGTACCTCCAGTACGGGATCGGCCTCGGTATGTCGCCGGACGAGCGGCACGGCGAACGAGCCTAGAGCGGCCGCTGGCGGTGAGCGCGAGTGGACAGGTGGCCCGCACGCCGCGGCGGGCGTCAGCGCGCGGTCCTCTCCGCCCTCCGTGTAGCGCGGCTCGGAGACGTTCGAAGCTGAGAGGTCTGAGGCTAGGCGGCGAGTCGCCGTCGCCGCTGGTACGTCATGAAGAGCGCGCCGATACCGCCTACGAGGCAGACGACACCGACGATCCACAGCACGACGCCACCGACGAAGCCGAGACCCATCACCAGGAAGATGACGCCCGCGAGCAGGAGCCCGAGACCGACGAGGTTGACTGGCATGGCTCTCGCAGGCTAGGAACGGTGCGCGGGCGATGTCTCCCACAGTCGGGGGATTCGTCGCTCCGGGAACCCTCGTCCGTTGCGATTCCCGGCGTTTCGCCCATCCCCTCGACGGGGAGCGACGTATACCAGTCAGAATGGCTCGTAGGGCGAGGGAAGGATACGACCACGAGGGGGTGGGACAGGTGATGAGTCTTGTGCTGGTCTGGTCCGTGTGCGTCATTGGAGGCTCAGCGCTCTTGCACGAATTCGGGCACGCCTGGACGGCGCGGGCGGTCGGATGGAGGGTCGTGGAGATGCGCTGGCGCTGGTACGGGATCGCACTCGTCGCCGACCCGAACGGGAAGCCCGAGAAGCTGTGGAAGGTCGCGCTCGGCGGCCTCACCGTCACGGCTCTCGTCGCGCTCGGGTTTCTCGCGGGAACCGCTCTGCCCGAGCCGGCATCGATCCTCTTCGGCCTGGGCTTCGTGGTGAACGCGTCGCTCCTGCTCACCAATCTCATACCGATCCGCTGGCTCGACGGTGGACAGCTGCTCGCCAGCCTCAGACAGCAGAGATCCGGCTAGCGCATCTATCGGTGGGGTGAGGAGTGCGGGGTCAGCGCCAGAACAGGACGACCCCGAAAGCGATGATTGCGAGTCCGATCAGGTCGTAGCCGTGGATGTCTCGGTCGGACGGCAGGGTGAAGACGACGGTGTCCCAGACGTGGGGATGCAGGACGACGAACGCCGCGCCAAGAGCGATCGCTAGGGTCCCGAAGAACTTGCTCATGCAGGCTCAGCCTAAGAGATCGACCGGCGACGTGTATGCCGCGAAGGCGCTACCGATGCTCGGAACGCACAAGTTCTGCCGCTCGACGGCATCCATCTCGTGATGAAGAACGTCGCCTTCAGCCGCCGCTACCGCACACCTGACTCGTTGATCGGAGTGCGAACAACTCTCTACGTCCGGCCCGAGTGAGCGCGTGCTGTTGAACTACGACATCCGCTCCGGCGGTCACCGGGTATCCACCCGCCGGGCTCCGTCGGAACTCGTCGCACTGCTCGACTATCTGCGGTCGCTCGGCTGCCACGACCGGGACGTCGTGCGGCTGGGGACGACGTCGGTGTCGTGGCGGGGCGCCGTCTACGACGCGGCCAGGTCGGACGACGCCGAGAGGTAGGGAGCCGCAGGCCCAGATCCGGCGCCCGCGCCGGCACGGTCGCTACTCCCTCGACGGGACCGCTTCTCAGTCGACGCGTGGCAGGGTCGACGCCTCCGAGGCGCTCGTGCCGTTCGACGTCACCGACCAGTGCGCCTCGACCCAACGCCGACTGCCCACGACCCCGACGATCGCCATCCCCGCTCCGCCGAGCACGAGGATCGTGTTCCGAAAACGATGGCTCGTGCGCTGCCTGGCGCGGTCGGCCGCACGATCGAGATCGTCGAGCATCGCGCGGATGCTCTTCCGCAGCTTCTTGTCGGACTCGAATCGCTCGCGGAATCCCACGATCCCGGAGTCATCGCGCAGCCGCTGGCTTGCAGTAAGCCCGTGATCGAGGGCTGAGCGGAGTTCGGTGCGCATGCGCTCGTCGTGGACGAGGTCGTCTGCGTACGAGATCGCGTCGCTCAGCACTTCCTTGGCCCTCTTCGTCTTGCTCTCGCGTAGCCCGAGCATCGGTTCCTCCTTCGGTGCGGGACGTCGGAGCTACGTGGATACCCCGAGCGTTGTCCCAGAGAAACCCGAGCACGGGATGCTGCCGGGAATGCTTGGATGCCGGACGTCGTAGTCTCCCGAGCGTGCCGCTCTTCGACGTGAGCGAGGCGTACTCCGACATCGCGACGACCGTGTTCTCCTCGGTCATCGCCGCCAAGGCATGGCTCGCGACGGTCGTCATCGTGCTCGCGCTCGTCCAGGTCCTGACGGCGGCTCGCATGTGGGGCCGGCTCGCCTTCCTGCCCGCGCGTGGCCACATCGTGGCCGGAATCCACCGCTGGTCCGGTCGAATCGCGATTCTCGTCTCCTTGCCGGTCTTCTTCCAGTGCGTGACGGTGCTCGGGTTCCAGACTCCCGACTTCCGCGTGGCGGTGCATGCGATCGCCGGGACGGTCCTGTACGGAGTCTTCGTCGCGAAGATCCTGATCCTCCGCAATCGCAGCCTGCCCGGCTGGGCGCTGCCGGTCGCGGGAGGACTGGTCGCGTCGACTCTCGCCGTGATCTGGCTCACATCGGCTCTCTGGTACTTCACGAACGTGCGGTTCGGCTTCTGATGCGAGGGCTGTGGCGGCCCCTCGTGGTCGGCTCCGTCATCGCCGTCGCCGTGTTCGTTCTCGCCGAGGCCCAGATCTTCGCGCCGTCTGCCTCCCCAGTTCCAACCGTTTCGAACGGGGACGTGCAGCACGGCAAGGCCGTCTTCGCGGCGACCTGCGCCGGATGTCACGGGATGGCCGGCGCCGGCGGTGGCCCCGGCCCGCGACTCGTCGGCAGCGGGCTCACCGCTGCAGAGGTCTCGGAGCGTGTCGAACGCGGGGGCGGTGTGATGCCGGCGAACCTGGTCAACGGACAGGACCAGGCCGACGTCGTCGCCTACGTCGTCTCCATCTCCGGCTCCGGGTGATCTCCGTCGGGCGGCATGCCGATGCCGCCTGCGTCGCTACGACGCCGCCACCCGCGGATTCGTGCACTCGGCGGTGATCGGGCCACCGTACCCGAGGATGTACGTGCGCATCCCGTCCGAGAGCGCCCGTCCGCCGTCGTGCTCTCGGAGGGATTCGGTCGTCTGCTTCAGCTTCCTGGTGCCCTCCTTGCCCCTCGGCACACCGTCACCGTGCATTCGCCGGTCGTCGATCACGAACCTTTCCTTGTGCATGCCTTTCCCGTCCTCCGGTCCCGTCTTTCCAACTCGCATCATCGGGACGTCGGCGAGAAAGTCCACCATCGGGGTACAGGTCACTGGGTCGAGGACGGCCACGCCGATGGGGAGAGCGCGATGGTGCGAACTACCCGTCGGCGCCGTGCTGAGAAGACGACCTCCGTCGCGCGGCTGCGGCTCCGTGGCCGACCGGCTTCACGTTGTAGCCGCTCGCGGGACCGCCTACCGACGTGGCAGGGCAAGCGCCCTGTCGCCGGAATCGCTCGCGGCTCGGCTCGGACTGGCAATCGCACCGACGCCGCTCAGGCGCGACGGCCCAGTCGCTAGTTTCGACCTCACGAGCTCCCGATCGGCTAGAAAGGCTCGTTCGAGGGATTGGCACTACCTCCCAAGGGGGATACCGTGCGATGGACGCGCTGGATCACGGGGAGGAGACGCCGCCCCGCTCACTGCGGGGCGCAACTCGGATGAATACGACGAATCTGATCGCTCAATGGACCATGAGCGAAACTCGCCAAGATGTCGGTCGCTTTCGAGCGACCGATGACATTGGCGCCATGATCGCACGCAGCCAGCCGGCGCCCGAGCCGACGGCGGCGGCAAGCTCGTTCTTGATCAAGAGAGCGGATGAGGACAACTGGCAACCACTCGGAGGAGAGGAAACGAACCACTGTGGATAGCGCCTGGAGGACGCCGCACGACCTCGCAGAAGGGGCATGCCCCGAGTGCCAGGGATCGTCCTACGTCCCCGTCCCCATCGACGGGGAGCGCATGGTGGAGGAGTGCCCGGAATGCAAGGGCACAGGCAAGGAGACAACCAAGCGGGCAGCGTGAGGTGGCCGGTCAGGAACCGCTCCAGAGCGCCACGGTGGTTTCCCCCGACCTCAACCTCAGTACCGAGGAGGCGAACCGAGGCCGGCGGGCTCGACTGATCGCCGTTACCTCTAGTCCCCCAGACTACTCAGGGATGGAGGGGTCTAGAGTCGGTTTCGGAGCGTTTCGGACCGCGATTTGGCAATGCTCGACCGCTCACGATCTGCCCTGACTCGCTGTGCGGCTTTAGCTCTTGACCCGAAGCACGAGAGTGCTCCGCGCCTTGGCGCCGAGAGCGTCGCTCGCCTCGACAACCACTCGGAAGGTCCCGCCCCGGTGCGGAGTTCCGACGAACGTGCCCAGTCTCGGGGCGAACCGAACTCCGAGCGGGAGCTTGCCGCTCACCAGCTTCCACTTCAGCGGCTTGGCGCCTCCGGCCGTTGTGAGCCTTGCCCCGTAGGCGCTTCCGAGCCGTGCAGCCTTCAGGCTGCGTGTCTTGATCGCGAGTCGCTGTGCGACGATCAGCGCAGCGCTCGCGGTCGCGACACGGCCTTCGGTGTCCGTGGCAGTGACGCCGAATGGGAAGTTGCCTGCCGTTCGAGGCGTTCCGCTGATCGTGCCCTTGGCCGCGTCGAGCGCGACGCCAGACGGCAACGCGCCGGACGCGACCGCCCACGCGTAGGTGCCGCTCCCGCCCGTTGCTGTAAACGTCTTTCCGAAGCGAATGCCGACCTCGGCGCTCGGCCCAGGCCCGAAGGGGGACTTCGCGCTCACGGCCTGACGGACGGCGAGCGTGTACGTCTTCGTGTCGAACGGGGCGCCGTTCTGGGCCTTGACCACGAATTGGTAGCTCCCATCCGACGTGGGTGTGCCGGTCAATCCCCCGGAGTCCGAGAGGGTGATGCCTGGGGGGAGCGCTCCCGACTGCAGGGTCCACGTCGCCTGCACCGCGTAGCCGGCGGGCGAGCCGGCGGATGGGTTCAGGCTTCTTACGTCCTGCGTCGCGAGCGTCTCGGCATAGGGCTGACCGACGGTGGCCGGCTGGACGGATGCGGTGACGATCGCGAGGCCTGGGTCTACGGGGATGCTGAATTCGCGTTGCGATTGGTCGTCGGCTTGGCACCACGAAGGTCCGCCTTCCGCCGCGGTGAGGTCGTGAAGCCACACCCAGAAACGCGCCAGGCCCGCGCCCGTCGGAACGCCGGAGATGACGCCGGCCTTGGTCATGGAGAGTCCGCCGGGAAGCGCGCCGTTGCGGATCTCCATCCAGATGGACGGGTCGCAGCCCGAGAACGGCTCGACCGGGATCTGCGTCTCATACGCCTCGCCCACATACGCCGTCGGGCACTGGAGGAGTGCAGAATCACCAGGCGTCGGGAGACACGCGCCGTCATCGCCGTTGAAGTCCGCGCCAGATGCTCCAGTGACGGCGACTCCGGTAACGGCGATCGTCGCGAACACGCCGACCACAAGGAGGGCGAACTTGACGAGCCTTAGGTCGCCCGAGCGGCGTCTCACGGCGCGGGCACGCTAGCAGACACTTCGCCAGGGGATCAGCGCTGACACCCGACGAGCGGGTCCAGCCCCCGCGCGTGAAGCTCGTCGTGATTCAGGGCGGAGAGGCACCTACCTCAGTCGGGGCGCCGAGATTCGAACTCGGGACCTCTAGTCCCCCAGACTAGCGCGCTAACCAGGCTGCGCCACGCCCCGTGGCCGGGACACCTTAGCGTCTTCCCCGAGACGCTCGGGCGCCCGGGCGCGGTGCCGGCGCGGCCACGCCCAGCGCCGGCTCCACCACACGTTTCGCCTCAGGAGCACGATCGCGAGCGGCACGAGGGCGAGCACCGTCAGGTAGGGCATCAGCGGAAGCCGCCCGCCTTCGTGGCGCTTCTGGACCGTCGGCCCCTCCCCGATCGCGCTGCGCACGGCCGACACGATCTGGCCGACGTTGCCCTCGTCGAACACCCGACCGCCCGTGAGCGACGCCGCGCGCGCGAGATCGGCCGCGGCCTTCGAGCTCGGCTTGTACGCCGCCTCGGGGATACCACCCGTGTAGATCCGCTCGCCGCCGTTGCCGACCCGTACGTACAGCATGTGGATGCGCGGGAGCTTCTTGAACGAGGCGGCGAGCGAGCTCTCGAGGGGCTGGCTCTCGCCGTCCGTGAGCACCACGACGACCCGCTTCTTGGCGGCGGGCGTGAAGTAGTTGAGCTCCGGGATTACCGAGAGCGCGTTCAGGTTCGTCGCCTCCGTCGTGTACACGTCGGACGGTGGCGGCTGCTCGATGGCGACGGCGTCGTCGAGCGTCGCCTGGAGCACGCGCCGGTCGGTCGTCGGGAAGAGGTACGGCAGCACGCGGTCGGTGAAGCCTGCGATCCCGATCGGAAGGTCGGGCAGCTCGTCGGCGAGCTTCTCGGCGACGCGCCGGGCGCGATCGAGACGATCCGGCGAGTGCGGGTCTTTCGACGCGAGCATCGAGCGCGAGATGTCCATGACGACGAACGCCTGGGCGTCGGTGCGCTCGGGCATCGTCCGATTCGTCTCGATCACGGGCTGCGTCGCAGCGACGCCGAGCAGACACGGGACGGCCGCGAGCGCGACGACCGGAACGAGGAGCGTCCGGAGCGGCGGCTCTGTGAGGCCAAGGGCCGCGCGCGCCCTCCGCAGGCGCCGCAGCCGGACGAGCCAGACCGCGACCAGGGCAAGCGCCGTGATCGCGAACGCGCCGCCGAGCGGAGTGAGGAGCGTCAGGTGCACGCGCTCAGTAGCCCGTCCCGGAGCGGCCCTGGCCCGAGACCTGGCCCTGCGAGGCGCCCGAGTCGGGACCCGTCCCAGGGATGTTCGCGGCCTTCGCGTTCCGCAGTGCGAGCTCCAGGTTGATCTGGGCGTCCGTATTGGTCGAGTCGAGGGCGATCGCCGTGCGGAAGTCGGCGATCGCCTTCCGGAGGTTGTTCGCGTTCTCGGTCGGGTCGGAGGTGAAGTTCGCGAGCGTCGTCGCCCCGGCCAGGTTCAGGAGGACCGAGCGCCGCCCGGGATCGGGGTCGTTCGCGCTCCCCTGCGCGAGCTCGTACTGCACCTTGCCGAAGAGGTTCTCGAGCTCCGGGCCGAAGATCTGCACCTTCCCCGGTCGCACACGCACGAAGTCCTCGAGCGTGCGGCGGTAGGTGATGTCGTCGCCGAGTCCGAGGAGGCGTGGTCCGGGATCCCCCGGCAGGTAGCTGAGATCGTCCCAAAGGCCCTGCTGGCGATGCGGCCTGATCTGGAAGCGGAGGTCGTCCCCCTGGAGCTGCCCCGGCGCCCGGAGGACGTCGACCGCAACCAGCACGAGCACGACGGCGACCGGCACCCCGAGAACGGCGGCAACGCGGATCGCCCACTTCCGCCACATCAGCGCGCCACCTCAAGGCGTGCCAGCGCGCCCTCGTTCACCGCGAGCAGGACGACCAGCAGCGCTCCGACGAGCACGAACGTCCACGGAGCAGCGATCGCCAGGCTGTGCGTCTCCGGCGCCCGTACGGGCGCGTTCGCGGACGAGCCGCGAAGGATCGCGGACGGCCCGAGGATCTCCCTGATGCGCGCGAGCTTCTCCGGCGTCGGGAAGAGCGGGACGATGCGGATCCCGATCCCCTCGTCGCGGAGATCCGCGGCCATCGCTCCGAGTCGGGCGGTCTCGTCCGGGAGGATCTCGAGGTCGCTCACGAGCACGATCGAGCCGTGCTTAACGTGTCGCGAGAGGAGGACGTCGCCCGCCACGCGCAGCCCCTCCGAGATCCGCGTGCCGGCGCTGAACTGCTCCCACGGGTTCCTCGGAAGCGTGCCGTTCGTGGTCGTCGGAGCGAAGTAGCGGAGGAGCGGGAGCAGCTCGCGGCCCGGCGTCCCGGGCGGGACGAGCTCGTACGCGGAGTCGGAGAACGCGACGACCCCGACCCGCTCGTCGGAGTCGGCGAGCTTCTGGATCGTCTGCCCGAACGCGCCCTCGTACACGCTCGCGGACAGGTCGAGGACAAGCATGCCCGTCGTTCCCGGAGGCACGAGCGGCGCGTGCCGCACGTCCTCCCGCTTCGCGACGAGGAACGCGAGCACGAGCGTCCCGAGGAGCGCCGCGAGGAGGCCGTAGCGGACGAGCGTGGTGCGGTTGGCGAGCGGGCGCAGACGTGCGGGCTCGCTCGTCGGGACCGCTCCCGCGGCGTCACGGAGAGGAGCCATCCGACCTCCTCACGCTGTCGACCAAGTCGTCGGTGTCCGGACGCGGAGGCGGAGGCGGCGACCAGGCGACTCTGCGCGCTGTGGCCGCGAGCGGTTGCCCCTCGCTGTCGAGCTCGGCGGCGAGCACCTCGAGCGCCTCGCGCTTCTCCGGCACGACGTCGCGGGCGGCCGTCCATTCGACGAGCCTGAGCGCGCGCTCGAGCGGCGGCACCTCCCGCACCTCCTCCTCGACGAGCGCCGGGTGTCTCGCCCGCCACCAGCGGTAGAGGAGCACCGCTGGAAGCGCCAACAGCAGGCATGCGAGGACGACGAGCAGCACCGCGAGCGTCGTCGGCGAGGCCCTGTACGTCGCGGCCGGGAGCGGCGTCACGTCCGTCTTGAAGATGAACTGGGCCGCCGGGCCGTTCTCGGGGATGCTCGAGGCGTTGATCCGCGAGACGGACTCGAGCGTCGGCCACGCCGCGCTCCCGACCGCCCGCGTCTTCCCGCTCGGATCGCGGTACACGATCCGCGCACGCGGGAAGGTGAAGATGAGCCGGTCCCCCCGTCCCGACTCGTCCGCGCCCGCGGCGCTCGGGATGATCTTCGGGATGCACTGGATGAGGAGGCAGCGGAGCGTGAAGGCGTACCGAAAGCGCGTCAGCCCGCCGAGGCTCTCGCGCGTCCGCGCGGCTGAGAGCACCTCGTACGGCTTGAAGTCCGTGCGCAGGTGGATCCGGTCGGGGTCGAGCTTCCGCGGATCGACGACGAGGTCGATCTCCGCCGTGATCGGCTCTGCGAACAGGTGCGACGGTGGCGTGAACGACGTCGAGCTGACGACCGCATGACCGCCGGGCAGTCGGGTTGCCTGGTCGCTGCCACCGCAGCCGCTCGCGAGCGCAGCGCCGAAGACGGCGAGCGCGAGCGGAAGAGCCAGGGCCGTGCGCCGTCTCACACCCGTCCTCTCGTGAAGAGCCGCTGGTCGGCCCAGGTCAGGAACGCGAGCGCGATCTCGCGATGGTCGTGCGACGAGACGAGCACGGGGTCCAGGTCGAGGGCTCGGAGATAGCGGATGAGGTCGGCGTATCGGTGCTCGTTCTCGTCCCGTCGCCGCGCGGCCTCCGCGTCCGATACGCGGGCGAGGGACACCCGGCCCGTTGCAGCGTCCACGAACGGCACCACCGCGCCGCCGACATCGGGAAAGCTCTGCTCCCACACGGGGTCCTGGACGACGACGGGCACGACCTCCCACCGCCGTTCGAGCGCGTAGAGCCACTGGTCGCGACTCGGCTGGACGAGGAAGTCCGAGACGACGAAGACGAACGTTCCGGCCGGGAGATCCCGCCGCTGGGCGACGAGGTGACCGAGGCTCCGCGCGAGCGTGTCGTCGGGCGCATCGAACGGTCGCTCGAGATCGGGCGGGCCGAGCTCGTGCGAGCTGCGCGGCGGATGCCAGTACGCGGTCCCGTCCGCCTCGTCGAAGTAGCCGAGCAGGCCGCGAGCGGCGACCGCGCTGTCCCCGATCACCTGGGTCGCCTGCCGGATCGCCTCGCCCTTGTCGAGCCATGGCCAGTCGCCGCCGAAGATCGACATCGTCGGGCGGCGGTCGCAGACGACGACCACACGCGGCGCCTCCTCGGCGAAATGCTCGCGGACGATGAACTCCTCCGTGCCACGCGCGAGGGAGAGGCGCGCCGACGCCGCCCAGTCGATGCGGTCGACGTCGTCGCCCGGCTCGTACGGGCGCGAGCTCGCGACGTCCGACCCGAGGCCGCGTCGCGCGCTGTGCAGGCCGCCGAACGGAAGCCCGAGGACGCGCCGCCGCGGAATCAGCGGGAAGGTCGCCGTCACGCGGTGGCTTCGACGGACTCGGCGAGCTCGACACCCGGCCGCGGCGCGAGCTCGAGGCACTGCTCGCGGAAGCGGTCCGCGGCCGCCGTCCAGCCGATCTCCCGCGCCGTCGCGACGAAGCTCGGGGTGAAGACGATCCGGTGCATGAGCACCGGAAGGAAGAGGCTCTCGACCTCGATCGGGGTCACGTACTCGTGCCCGGCGAGGAGCGCCCACGCCCGGCAGGCGCGCTCGAGCGAGAGGCTCCCGCGCACGGATGCTCCGATCGCAACGCCGTCCGCGGCCCGGGTCGCCCTGACGAGGCGGATCACCCAGCGCCGGATCACGGGATCGATGTAGACGTCCTGCACGGACGTCCGCAGCTCGTTCACCTCCGCGAGGGAGACCACCGAGCGGAGCGCGCTCAGCGGATGCGCGTGGAGCTGTGTCTCGACGATCCGGAGCTCGTCGTCCTCCCCCGGGTAGCCGAGCGCGGTCCGGAGGAAGAAGCGGTCGAGCTGCGCCTCGGGCAGCGGGAACGTTCCCTCCTGCTCGATCGGGTTCTCGGTCGCGAGGACGAGGAACGGATCGGGGAGCTCGCGGGTGACGCCGTCGATCGTCACCTGCCGCTCCGCCATCGCCTCGAGCAGCGCGGACTGCGTCTTCGGCATCGCGCGGTTGATCTCGTCCACGAGCACGACGTTCGCGAACACGGGGCCGGGCCGGAACTCGAACTCGCGGTCGCGCTGGTTGAAGACGGAGAGCCCTGTGACGTCGGTCGGCTGCAGATCCGGGGTGCATTGCACGCGGGACGGAGTCGCTCCTTCGATCGAGCCGGCGATCGCCCGGGCGAGGACCGTCTTCGCCGTTCCCGGCACGTCCTCGAGAAGGACATGACCACCGCAGAGGAGCGCTGCGAGGACGAGCTTGATCTCCTCCGTCTTCCCGCGCACGACCGTCTCGATGTTCGTGACGAGACGGCCGGCGAGCTCGAGGTTGCGGTCGGTCATCGTTTCACCGTCGGGCTCGTTCCGGGCAGGTAGCAGGGCTTCGCTTCGCTCGCCGTGAGCGTCGCCCGGAGGAGCGTTCCCTTCGGAACGTGAGCCGTGAACTCGCCGGATGTCCAGCTGAAGGACGCGCCGCTCGGCGCTCCCGACTCCGTCAGCAGCACTTGTTGCAGCCTGACCCAGGCGTGTCGCTTCTTGTCGTAGTGCTGCACGAGAGCGTGTCTATGCCAGAAGCTCTTCTTCGCGCCGATGCCCACCTGGAACCGCTTCGGCAGGTTCCGCACCCGCGTGAGGTCCATGTACAGGTGCTGCTGGACGGGGATGCCGATGCTGGCCGCGTCCTTCCACACCGCGCGCACCGTCGTTCCGATCCCGGGCGAGAGCTGCGCCGACCAGCCGCCGCCAGGCTGCGTCGTCACTCCCATGACATTGTGGAAGTTCGGCAGGCCGCAGTCCTTCTGCTGAATCGCGACATCCTCCCCTGCCTTGCCACTCTCCACCGCGCCGAAGAGGTTCACCGAGCCTCCGCTGGCGGGAAGGATCGTCGGCCGGGCGAAGATGGTGACCCGGTCCGCCGCGACCACGAGCCGGTCGAGCTGGCGCTGCGAGGCGGCGAGCATCCGGGCGGTCGGTTGCGTGCGACCGAAGTAGATGCGCGCGTCGACGTTCTCGCCCGAGATTCCAGCGCGCAGCACATAGCGGCCGAGAGTACGTCCCGAGAGCAGCACGAGCGGCGTCTGCGCGATCGCGGAGCTCGCGATCTTCAGGTTCGCGGCGCCGAGCGGATAGCCGGCGTCCTCGACCGGGTCGCCGCGGATGCGGAAGGTCGCGACGACGACGATCCCTCCAGGTGGAAGCGTGGCGAGCGTCCCGAACGGCGTCGCCTGCGCACTGTCCTCGGGAGCGAGCGGGACGTTCGCAGCGAGTGCCCCCGCAGGCGCCGCGAGTCCGATGCCCGCGGCCTGCTCCACCGTCCACCCGCGCGCAGGCAGGAAGCCGAGGCCGGTGAAGTCGGAGCCGGCGTTCCCGCTCGGCGTCACGGAGCTCGCGAGCCCGAAGCCGAGGCTACTCCCTGCAAGCAGGGTGACGACGAGAGCCGCGACGGCGACGGCATACCGACGGCGCGTCGCGGATCTCGTGAACCGCGGGACGGGGAGCTCCTGCGGCGAGGCGGCCGCATCCCTCGCCAGGACCCGGAGCTCGTGCTCCGACGAGCCCTGGAGCTCCCGCTCCAGGCGCTCGAAGAGTTCGGCGACGTGCTCGTCGCCCGGCGTGCCGTTCGTCTTCATGCGATCAGCTCCATGAGTGCGCCGCGTGCGCGCGCGGTTCTCGACTTGACGGTCCCGACGCGAATGCCGAGCGCCTCGGCAACCTCCTCCTCCGAGAGCCGGAGCAGATAGCGGAGGAGCAGAACGTCTCGCTGCACCGGCGGCAGGCTCTCGATCATGGCCCAGAGCTCACGCACATGTGCCCGCTCGTCCGGGTTTCCAGCCGTGTCGACGAGCAGCTCGAGGTCGGTCTCGCCCACCGGCGGCCGGCGGCGGGCGACGTCCGCGGCCTTGTGCGCCGCGATGCCGACGAGCCAGGGCCAGAAGCGGTCCCGCTGCCGGAGCCGCGGCAACGCCTGCCAGGCGGCGACGAGCGCCTCCTGCAGAGCGTCGCGCGCGTCGTTCTCGTTCCGGAGCCGCGCGAAGAGGAACCGCTCGAGTGCGGGCCCGCGCGCCAGGACGAGCCGCTCGAACGCGGCGGCGCTCCCGAGCTGGGAGCGGCGGACGAGCTCTGACTCGTCGTGGAGCGGCTCGAGGCGCGCGCGTTCTGCGGCGGTGCTAATGCTCAGCATTCGAGTGGTAGTCGCGGGATTCGGCCGAAAGGTTCCATCGCGGTCGTATCAGCTCGCCGAGCAGCCGCGGGCCGTGAGCAGCCGTGCCTTGCCGGACGCGAGCACCTCGGCGTACGCGAGCGGCTTTCCCGACTCGGTCCCGACCGCGAGCTCCGCCCGCCGGACTGGCGCGGTGATTCGCAGAAACTGCCGGAACCCGGACACCGGTGCGCCTCGGAGCATGGTCGCGCGCATGCGCACGAGGACATGCGCGGGCGTGTCGCAGTCGAGGCCGTCGTCGAAGACGCCCGCGCTCCCGCCGGTCAGCCCCTTCGTCGTCAACGGGAGCTCCTTCGACGAAGCGCGACAGAGCCGAACGTTCCATGCCAGGGTCCCCCACACCTTCAGCGGATAGCGCGCGGCGGAGTTCGGGCTTTCGATCACCGTCGAGTCCGTCGTCGGCTTCCCCGCGGCGACCCAAGCGAGCGCATTGTCGAGGAGCGTGAACACGCTCCCGGTCTGCCCGGTCGTCAGCGTGGCGAACGCGGGCCGGTCCCAGGCCGCGCCGCTCAGGCCGGTGCCGCGATGCGCCCTCGCGGTGATGCTCCGGGCACCCCCGATGAACGCCGTCGAGCACGAGATCGTGCGGTCGAGAGTCCTCGCCCCCGGCTCACCGGTGGCTGTCGAGCCGAAGATCGCGGCGGCGGTCGCGGTGAGCGGCGCGCCGACGAGGAGCAAGGCGACCAGCGCCTTCATCCCGAGCAGCTCCGGGCCGTGAAGAGCTGTGCCTTGCCGTTCTGGAAGACCTCGGCGTACGCGAGGGGCTTTCCGGAAACGCTATGGATTGCGAGGTAGCCGACCACGATCGTTCCGCTCGCGGCGAGCAGCCCCGGCTGGTTCTGATACCGCTTCACATGGAGCGAGGTCGGCGCGCTGAAGATGCCACGGACACGAATCAGCACGCGCTTTCCCGGGTAGCAGTCGATGCCCTCGCCGGGATTCGGTGGGATCCCGCTTACCGCCGCCGGCGCCAGGCCCGTCTTCGTGAGCACGATGCGAGGAGCCGATCTGCACAGCGGAGGTGCGCTGAACGAGAGCCTCTCGGACCCGGCGGGAAACCCCGGCGCAGGTGGCGGGAGTGGGTTCCCCGCACTGACGTCACCCTGGGCTCTCGTACCAAAGTCCTCCACCCCAGCGCCGGCGAGGTACTTCCAGACGGATCGCTTGCCGAGCATGCGGGTTCCCGTGTTGGCGGTGACTTCGACCTCGTGGATCCCGCCCGTGAGCCCCACCGCGCAGCTCACCGTCCGGTCGACGATCTTCGACGCGGCCGGCTCGGCGCCGGCCCTCTGCTGCGATCCCAACATCGCCGCGGCCAAGGCCCCGGCGGAGAGAGCCGCCGCGAGCGCTCTCACGAACAGCTGCCGGCGGTGAAGGCGCGGGAGGTGCCCGCGTCGACCACGTCGAGATAGGCGATCGGCTTGCCGGCCAGCGACCGGACAGCCAACTGCCCCACCTTGATCCGGCCGAGTGCCTGGTAGAAGCGCGACTTCCTGTCCACCGCCACCTTCGGCGGAGATGTGAACACGACCCGGAAGTGGATGAGCACCTTGCCCGGCGGGAAGCACTCGGACTGCTCGCCGATCTGGTTCGCAATGCCGCCCGTGAGGCCCCGCTTCGTCAACGGCACCTTCATCTTCGTCGGCACACATCGCTTCCCGTCGTACCCGATGCCCCCGGTGGTCAGGGGCGGCTTGGGCGGATAGCCCGCGGTCATCGCGACGAGCTGCGGCTGGTAGTTGTTCGGCTGGGTCGCGATCTGCGAGCCGGCGGTCGTCACGTTCGCCTGCGCCAAGGTCTGGAACACGTCGCCCTTCTTGAATCCAGTCTGGGACCCGATGTAGACGACGTGGGCTCCAGCGTGGACGCCGGTCGTGCACGCGAGCGTCCGGTCGACGACCTGCGCCGGCGCCGCGGCTCCGGTCGTCGTGCTCGCCGCTGCCATGCGCGCCGGCGCGCGCTGCCCGTCCTCGTGCATCGCCGAGCCCGCGCGCTGAACAACGAGTCGCTCGAGCTGCCGGTTCGCGTCGGTGCGCAAGGTCGCGGACGGCGTGGCCGTCCCGAAGTAGACGATGACGTCCACCTGGTGTCCGTTCACGATTCCCTGGATCTGCCACTGCCCCAGCGGATCCTCCGGTCGAACCTGTGTGCCGTACTGGACGTAGTGGGTCGCTTCGTTCAGGCGGAGCGGTAGACCACGCGAGGGCAGGTCGGAATGCAACATGCCGCCGAACGTCGTGGACCGCGTGAAGCTGGCCACGATGACGACGCCGTTCGCGCGCAGCTTCTCGAGCGTCGCCAGCGGCAGACCCGACGGATCGGCCGCGCCCGCGACCTGGTCCTCGGGGTCCAGGGGAACGTTCGAGGCGATTGCAACGGTCTGGAAGATCGGGCTCACCTCTCCCCCGGTCTGGAACGCCATCCAGCCCGGAGCCGGGAGGAAGCCGAGCCCGACGGCGTCCTTCGCGGCGTTCCCACTCGGGGTGACGAGCGCGCCGATCCCGATTCCGAGCGCGAGGACGACCGCGAAGCTCGTGACAGACAGCGCGGCGACGCGGACGCTCCGTCGCGGATGCCTGCGGACGGCCTCGAGCGCCCGCTCTCGCGCGCTCCGGGTCGCCGCTTGCTCCGGCCCTGGGAGCGCGGTGCGCGCCTCGCGCAGGAGCCGCTCGAGCTCGCCGTCAGGCGACATGCTCTTCCGCCAGGACCCCGCGAAGCTCGGCGAGGGCGCGACTGAGGCGTGATGCGACCGTCCCGACCGGGAGCCCGAGCATCCCGGCGATCTCCTCGACCGAGAGATCGAGCCAGTAGTGGAGGACGACCACGACCCGCTTCGCCTCTCCGAGCGACGACACCGCGTCCGCGACGCCCCAGAGGCGGAGGTCGTTCTCGGCACCTTCTCCGAGCGACCACGCGTGGAGGGTCGCGTGGTCGTCGTCGAGAGAGGTGAGCCGCTTCGTCCGCCGGAGCTGGTCGATCGCCTTGTTGATCGCGATCCGCTTGAGCCACGGGCCGAAAGGCCGGGTCTCGTCGAAGCGGCGGAGCGCGCCGAACGCCTGCTGGATCGCGTCTTGGGCGGCGTCGTCTGCGAGCGCC
Organism: uncultured Actinomycetes bacterium; assembly: GCA_963708265.1. Taxonomy (GTDB): domain Bacteria; phylum Actinomycetota; class Thermoleophilia; order Gaiellales; family Gaiellaceae; genus GMQP-bins7. The sequence continues at coordinate 802,477 of CAVPSC010000004.1, forward strand.
CGATCGGCGGTCACCGCGTACGCGGCTCGCCAAGTGTGCGCCCAGTAGCGGTCGAAGAGCGCGCCAGCGGCGTCGGCCGACCCGCCACGGGCGAGGCCGATCAACTCGGTGTCCGGGCGGCGCCGCACTCGTTAGCTAGTACGTGCGAGCGACCCGGAAGTTATCCATGGCGCACGAGACTCGTGACCGCGGTGTCTGACACCGACCCACTGTGGAATGCGGGTTCGAGCGGCCGTGGTGTCAGACACCGAATCCGACGACCGAGATCGAAACGTCTTGGGTCGAGCGTCAGGCGAGGCGGCGGTAGAGCCGGTCGATGAGCTCGGGCATCGCCTCGAGCTTGTCGGTGATGACGCGGATCCGATACTCCCGGAAGTGCTCGGGCTCGACCTCGAGCGCCGTCGCGATGCGCGCGAGCACGTCATTCGAGGGAACGGGGCGGTTGCCGTGGACGATGTGGTTCAGGTACCCGGCCGAGAGATCGGACTTGTCCGCGAGCCCCCTGTACGTCGTCTCGGTCTCCTCCATCAGCCGCTCGATGGTAGGGCCGAGGGTCTCGTCGCTGTATCTCCGACGCTTCGCCATCAGCGCTCGTTCACCCATTTCACCACGTCGGCACGGGGCACGCGCCGATCGGACGGCTCGTCGCGGGCGCGGACGTCCACTGCGTCGTCCTCGAGCGTCTTCTTCCCGACCGTCACGCGCAGAGGGCAGCCGATGAGATCCGCGTCCGCGAACTTCTCGCCCGGACGCTCGTCGCGGTCGTCGAGCAACACGGCGAGACCGAGCTCCCCGAGCGCCGTGGCGACGTCCTCGGCTCGCGCGAGAACCTCTTCCGCGCCGCCGTGCAGGGCGAGCACGTGGACGTCGTAGGGAGCGATCGGCGCCGGCCAGACGATTCCTCGCTCGTCGTTGTGCTGCTCGACCACGGCGGCCATCACGCGCCCCGGGCCGATGCCGTAGCTTCCTCCGAGAAGCGGCTTCTCGGTGCCGTCTTCGTCGAGGAAGGTCGCGCCGAGGGGCCTGGAGTAAAAGGCACCGAAGTCGAAGATGTGTCCGACTTCGATTGCGGTGCGGAACTGCAGCGCGCCTCCGCACTCAGGGCAGCGGTCGCCCTCGCGAGGCTCGCGGAGATCGGCGAAGCGAGGCGTGTAGTCGCGTCCCGCTTCGACGCCGCGCAGGTGCCAGCCGTCACGGTTCGCGCCGGACACGAACTGGCCTTCCTGCAGCGTCTCGTCGGCGAGCACCTCGCCGGCGAAGCGCACCGGACCGAGAGATCCGCCGCCCGCGCCGAATGCGGCGCGGATCTCGTCGTCCGTCGCGGGACGTGACGCTCCGGGGAGCGCGTCGTACAGCTTGGTCTCACTGAGCCGGTCGTCACCGCGCACGAGCGCGAGGACGAGCGTGCCGTCGTCCTTCATCACGGGCATCGCCTTCGACGTGGCTGCAGCGTCGATCGCGAGGAACTCGGCCAGCGCCTCGATCGTGGTCACGCCCGGCGTCGCAACCTCCTCGGGCGCCTCGATACGGGGTGGGAGCACCGGTTCGCGTGGGATCGCGCGCGCGACCTCGAGATCGGCGGCGTAGTCGCCGTTCTCGCAGATCACGAGCGTGTTCTCGCCCGAGCCGGACGGCGCCAGGAAGTCGACGCTGAATTTGCCACCCATGATCCCGCTCTCCGCCTGCACGTCGTACGCCTCGACAGCGCAGCGGGTGAAGATCTTCTTGTACGCCTCGCGATTCGCCGCGAAGCTTCGGGCGACACCGTCCTCGTCGCGGTCGAACGAGTAGGCGTCCTTCATGATGAACTCGCGGACGCGCAGGAGCCCGCCGCGAGGTCGGGCCTCGTCCCTCTCCTTGACCGAGAAGTGGTAGAGGAGCTTCGGCAGCTCGCGGTAGCTCCGGATCTCGCGCGCGTGGAAGGTGACGGTCTCCTCGTGCGTCATCGGGAGGATGAACTCTCGTCCGGAGCGATCGGTCAGATGGAAGATCTCCGGGATCGCCGCGCGTCCGGTCGTCTCCCAGAGCTCGACGGGCGTCAAGACGGGCATCAGCATCTCCTGCCCGCCGATCGCGTCCATCTCCTCGCGGATGATCTGCTCGATCTTCCGGTGGACCCGCCAGCCGAGCGGCAGGAACGTCCAGATTCCGGCGCTCACCTGGCGCACGTAGCCGCCGCGGACGAGCAGCTTGTGCGACGCTGCCTCGGCATCCGCCGGGTCGTCGCGCAAGGTCGGGATGAAGAGCTGCGACTGCCTCGCGATCATGGCGAGGAGCCTAGTCGCCGAGCGGAATCAGCGAGGCTTCGGCCATCGCGAGCGCCGCCGGCTTCGCCATCCTGAGACGCTTCGGGCGCTTCATCCCCTCCGCGAGCCAGGCGTCGATCTCGTGGAAGAGCTCGTCGACGAGGATGTCCGAGGACACCTTCCTCAACACCCGGCCGTGCGCGTAGATGAATCCGACGTCGCGGCCGCCCGCGATTCCGAAGTCCGCGTCGCCCGCCTCGCCCGGCCCGTTCACCGCGCAGCCCATGACCGCGACCTCGAAGGCCTGCGGATATCCGTGCAGACGCTCCTCGACCACCCGCGCGAGGCTCTCGACTCCGACGTTGTCGCGCCCGCAGGACGGGCACGCGATCATCACCGGCCCACGCTCGCGGAGGCCGAGCGCCTTCAGGATCTCCCACGCGACCCCGACCTCTTTCACGGGATCCGCGGTCAGAGACACGCGCACGGTGTCGCCGATGCCGTCCGCGAGGAGCGAGCCGATGCCGACCGCGCTCTTGATCGCGCCCGCGTACTCCGTCCCCGCCTCGGTGACCCCGAGGTGGAGCGGGTACGGCACCTTCGCCGAGAGCATCCGATAGGCGCGGATCATCGTCGGCACGTGCGTCGCCTTCACGGAGATCTTGAACTCGCGGTAGTCGAGCTTCTCGAGGAGCTCCACCTCCTCGAGGGCGGCTGCGACGAGCGCCTCTGCCTGGTCCTCGCGGGCCAGCTTCTCGAGATGCTTCGGCAGCGACCCGGAGTTCGCGCCGATCCGCATAGGTGTCCCCGCCTTCTTCGCGGCGGTGACGACCTGCGCCACCTTCTCGGGGCCGCCGATATTGCCCGGGTTGATGCGGACGGCCGCGACGCCCGCCTCGATCGCCTTCAGCCCGAGCGAGGCGTTGAAGTGGATGTCCGCGATCACGGGGATCGGGGAGAGCTTCACGATGAGCGGGAGCGCGGCGGCGTCCTCGATCTTCGGGACCGCGACGCGCACGACTTCGCAGCCGGCAGACGCGAGAGCGGCGATCTGAGCGGTCGTCGCCGGCACGTCGTGCGTCTTCGTGAGCGTCATCGACTGGACGACGACCGGGGCGCCTCCCCCGATCGCGACGCTCCCGACCCTGATCTGGACCCCGCTCGCCACGCCTAGAGGGTAGCCCTGAGTGCCGAGGCGCTGAAGGGAGGGCAAACAGCGGCGGCGAAAGCCGCCGACTTCAGGGATCGTGGCGCGACCGGAACCTCGCGCGAGCGAGATTCCGGTCTTGCGCCTTAGGACAGGCGTCCGATGTCGTTCGTCAGCCCGATGAAGAAGAGGAGCAGAACAACGGCCAGCCCGACGACCGAGACCCGCTCGTAGACCTCGCGCTTCACGAACCGGCCGCGCGCGCCCTCGATGAGGGTGAACAGGATGTGTCCCCCGTCGAGCGGCAGCAGCGGCAGGAGGTTCAGGAGTGCGATCGAGAGCGAGATCAACGCGAGGACCCACAGAAAGCTCGTCGTTCCCTGCTGCACCGCGTCCGAGGATGCCCGAGTGATTCCGATCGGGCTCGAGACGTCGTGGCGTCCGCTCCCGGTCGCGAGCCGTCCGAGCGACCGACCGATGTCGGCGGTCACGAGCCCGGTCACCCGGAACGCCTGAACGACGGCATCGCCAGTCCCGAGTGCCCGTCCACGCAACACGAAACCGAGCCGGTAGACGCCGTCCTCGGGGCGTGCGGACACGGGCGTCAGGCGAACCACCTGCCCGTCGCGGACGACCGTGACGACGAGCTTCTTCCCCTTCGACTCCTGGATGTTGTCCGCAATCCCGGAGGCGCCGACCCGCGTCCCACCGATCGCGACGACGCGGTCTCCGGGACGAAGCCCAGCCGATTGCGCGGGCGTGCCTTCGAGCACCGTTCCCACGGTCGACGTCGCCTTCCCGGCGCTCGTCATGAAGAGCGCGGTCATGAGGCAGATCGCGAGCAGGATGTTCGCCGCAGGCCCCGCGCCGATGGCGACGAGCCGCCGCCAGGTGGCGGCCTTCCAGTACGCGTCCGGGCCGAGCGCGTCGCGGAGCTCGGTGAAGCCCTTCTCCGCCGAGGTGGTCGCGGCAGGCGAGAGCGGGCGGTCGCGCATCGCGTCCTCGAGCTCGTCGAGGGCGGGAAGCGTCGCCTGGAGGTCGTCTCCCGCGAGCGCCCGCTTGACCCGCTCCACCGGACCGGCGAGACCGGGCTCCTCGGACACGGCTCGAGAGAAGCGGCGCTCCGCGTCGTGCGGGATCGGGCGATGCATCCCGGGGATGGACACGAATCCGCCGAGCGGGATCGGGCTCACCCCGTACTCGATGCCGTTGCGCTTGACCTTCACCAACGCCGGGGGAAAGCCCACGTAGAACCTCCGCGGCCGCAGCCCGACGGCGAGCGAGGCGAAGAAGTGGCCGCTCTCGTGCACGAAGATGAGGAGACCGAGACCGAGGAGCGCGATGACGATGCTCACGAGGTCTCCACTCGGCCGGGGGCGCCGGTTCGCATGACGCAGGGATTCACGCCGCCGCCAGCCTTCCCTCCGTCAGGCGGCGCGCCTCCGCATCGGTCTCGACGAGCTCGCCGAGATTGCCGGCCGCCAAGCCGGTCGCCTCGGCGAGCGCACCCTCGACCAGCGCCGCGATGTCGAGGAACCCGATCCGTCCGCCGAGGAAGGCGGCGACTGCGACCTCGTTCGCGGCGTTGAAGACGCAGGGAAAGGTCCCGCCGCGCGTTCCCGCCTCGCGCGCCAGCGCGAGGAGAGGGAAGCGGTCGAGATCGGGCGCCTCGAACTCGAGCGTCATCCCGGCGGCAAGGTCGAGGCTCCGGATCGGGGTTGCGGGGCGATCCGGGTATCCGAGGGCGAACGAGATCGGCACGCGCATGTCCGGGTAGCCCAAGTGTGCGAGCGCAGCGCCGTCACGAAACCGGACCATCGCGTGCACGACGGACGTTGGATGGACGACGACCTCGATCCGTTCGTACGGGATCCCGAAGAGGAAGTGCGCCTCGATCAGCTCGAGCCCCTTGTTCGCGAGCGTCGCGGAGTCGACCGTGATCTTCGGCCCCATCGACCAGGTGGGATGGGTGAGCGCCTCCTCCACGCTGACTGATTCGAGCTCTTCGAACGATCGGTTTCGGAACGGCCCGCCGGACGCGGTCAGGACGACCGAGTCGACGGTATCGGGGGAGCGCCCCTCGAGGCACTGGAAGACCGCCGAGTGCTCGCTGTCGACGGGCAGCAGGCAGCCGCCACCCCTTCCCCACGCCGCGACTGCGAGATCGCCCGCCGCGACCAGGCTCTCCTTGTTCGCGAGCGCCAGCGTCACGCCGTGCTCGAGCGCCCACAGTGTCGCACCCACGCCGGCGAAGCCGACGACGGCGTTGAGCACGAGATCCGGCTCCGACGCCTCGAGAAGCTCCGCCGCATCGCCTCCGACCTGGACGTGCTCCACGGCGTGGACGGCTGCGAGCTCGTCGAGCGGCTGCGAGCCGGACGAGAGCGCACACACCTCGAGCGTGGGGCTTGCGACGATGACTCCGAGCGCCTGGCGCCCGATCGACCCGGTCGCACCGAGGAGAGCCACGCGCCTCATCGCCGCCGCCATGGTCGAAGGCTAACCCTGGCTGTGTTCAGGCACGGCTACGCGTACCCGAACGCGAGGATTACGAAGAACGCGGCTGGGCCGGCCCACAGAAGCGCATCGAGGCGGTCGAGCATGCCTCCGTGACCACCGAGGAGTCGCCCCGAGTCCTTGACACCGAGATCGCGCTTGACCGCCGACTCGAACAGGTCTCCGGCGACCGCGGCCAGTGCGATCGCAGCGCCCAGCCCGAGCATCTCCGGGATCGTGAGGAACGTGTCGCGATCCTGGTAGAGGATGAGAAAGGTCGTCGCCATGCCGGCGAGCATGCCGGCGACGAACCCCTCCCACGTCTTTCCCGGCGAGATCACCGGCGCCAGCTTGTGCCGCCCGACCGCGCGCCCCACGAAGAACGCAGCGCTGTCCGCGATGAAGACGGTGAAGAGCACCGCCATGATCGCCCAGAACCCGTCGTCGGGAATCTCCCGGATCAGGAGCAGGAACCCGATGCCGCCGCCGATCCAGACGACTCCGAGCAGCGTGACCCCGAACGACGCCGTCGCCGACGGGCGCACGTCCGAGAGCCCGAAGACGAGGAACGAGAAGAAGAGTGCCGACATGATCCCCGCGATCAGCCACGGCCTCCCGCCGAGCTCCAGCCCGACGAGCGCGAGCACATAGCCGAGGTAGCCCGCGAGGAGGAGTGGTCGCAACTCCCGCGCGAGCGTGTACAGCTCGTGGAGCGCGATCAGCCCTCCGGCGAGCGCCAGGGCGAAGAGCCACCAGCCCCCGAGGTACACGACGCCGATCACGAGCGGAAGCAGGACGGCGACGACGAGAATGCGCGAGAGCAGCCGGGCTCACCCCTCAGCGGCCGCCGTAGCGTCGGCCGCGCTGTCCGTAGGCGTCGAGCGCTTCCTCGAGCTGTGTCTGACCGAAGTCCGGCCAGAGCGCGTCCGTGAACACGAGCTCGGAGTACGCCGACTGCCAGAGGAGGAAGTTCGAGAGCCGGAGCTCGCCGGACGTCCGGATCACGAGATCGGGGTCCGGAAGCTCGGGCGCGTCGAGGCGCTGCGCGAAGCTGTCCTCGGACACGTCCTCCGCCTCGACGCCGTCGCTGACGAGCCTGCGCGCGGCTTCGACCAGCTCGGCGCGGCTGCCGTAGTCGAACGCGATCCAGAGGAGCAGGCGCTCGTTCGCAGCCGTCTCGGCCTCGAGCGCGGCCATCTTCTCGCGCAGGGCGTCCGGGACCCGGTCGCGGCGGCCGAAGAAGCGCGTGCGTACCCCCTGCTTCGCGAGGTCCGGAAGCTCGCGGTCGATGGTCTCGTCGAGGAGCTCGATGATCGCCTCGACCTCGTCGGCGGGCCGCGTCCAGTTCTCGGTCGAGAACGCGTAGACGGCGAGCGACCGGACATCGAGGTCGATCGCGGCCTCGACGGTCCGCCGAAGCGCCCGCGCGCCCTCACGGTGCCCGTCGGCGACGGGCAGGCCGCGGGCTGCGGCCCAGCGCCCGTTGCCGTCCATGATGATCGCGACGCTCTTGGCCCGAGTCGATTCGTCGCTCGCCGTGGGGCCGCCGCCCAGCGGTCAGACCTCCATGATCTCCGACTCCTTGGTCTTCAAGAGGTCGTCGATCGTCTTCGTGTGCTCGTCCGTCACCTTCTGGACCTGCTGCTCGGCGCGCCGCTCTTCGTCGTCGCCCACGTCGCCTCGCTGGACGAGCTCCCGGAGGTGATGGAGCACGTCACGGCGGACGTTGCGGATCGCGACCTTGCCGTCCTCCGCCACCCGCCGCACGACCTTTACGAGGTCCCTGCGCCGCTCCTCGGTGAGAGCGGGAATCGGGAGCCGGATCAGCTTGCCGTCGTTCGAAGGGACGAGACCGAGATCGGACTCCTGGATCGCCCGCTCGATCGACTTCATCGAGCTCGGGTCGAAGGGCTGGACGGTGAGGAGCCGCGCTTCGGGCGCGCCGATCGACGCCAGGCTCTTGAGCGGCGTCGGTGTCCCGTAGTAGTCGATCGAGATGCGATCGAGGAGCGCGGGCGACGCGCGGCCCGTGCGGATCGAGTTGAACTCGTGGTGCGTCGCCTCGATCGACTTGTCCATCCGCCGCTTCGCATCGGCGAGGAAATCCTCGATCGCTGCCATCCGGCCTCCTTGGCTCTCTCGACTACGGGGTGGAGATGATCGTGCCCACGCGCTCGCCAGCGGCGACGCGGCGGATGTTGCCCTCGGCGAGCTCGAAGACGTAGATCGGCAGCCGATTGTCCATGCACAGCGAGAGCGCCGTCGTGTCCATGACCTTGAGACCTCGCTCGATCGCCTCGAGGTGCGTGATCTCGGGCAGGAACCGGGCGTCGGGATCGGTCCGCGGGTCGCCGTCGTAGACGCCCCCGACCGCGTTCTTCGCCATCAGGATGGCGCCTGCGCCGATCTCGAGCGCGCGGAGCGCTGCGGCGGTGTCGGTCGTGAAGAACGGGTTTCCGGTGCCTGCCGCGAAGATCACGATTCGGCCCTTCTCGAGATGTCGGATCGCGCGTCTGCGGATGTACGGCTCCGCGACCTCGGAGACCGCGATCGCCGACTGGACGCGCGTGTGGGCGCCGAGCCGCTCGAGCGCGTCCTGGAGCGTCAGCGCGTTCAAGAGCGTCGCGAGCATCCCCGCGTAGTCGGCCGTGGCGCGGTCCATGCCGTCCGCGGCCGCGGCCATCCCGCGGTAGATGTTCCCCGCCCCGACGACGATCGCGAGCTCCGTGCCCTCCTCGCGAACGGTGACGACCTCACGGCTGATGGCCTCGACCGTCGCCTCGTCGATCCCGTACTCCCGATCGCCGAGGAGCGCCTCGCCGGAGAGCTTCAGCAGCAGCCGGTTGAACGACGAAGGCGCCTCGGCAGAGAGACGGTCGGTCGCGTCGTCGGTCCGGACGCTCACCCCGCGACCGAGATCCTCGCGAAGCGGACGACCGAGACGCCTGCCTCGGCGAGCGCCTCGCCGACGGTCTTCGAGGCGTCGTGGATCCACGCCTGGTCGACGAGCACACCGCCCGGCGTCGCGGCGTAGAAGCGCTTGCCCAGCATCCCGTCCACGATCTTCTCACGTGCGGCCTCGGGCTTCGACTGCACCTCGTCCGAGTTCGCGAAGATCGAGCGCTCCGCGTCGATCACCTCGGCCGGGACGTCGTCCCGCCTCGTCCACTCGGACGCCGCGAACGACACGTGCATCGCTACTTGGCGCGCGAGCTCGGGAGTCCCGCCGGCGAGCTCGACGAGAACGCCGATCTTGTTCGCCGGCGGATGCGCGTAGCCGGCGAGCGCATTGCCGTCGGGCGCGTCGAATCGGGCCGCGCCCGCGATCACGATGTTCTCGCCCAACTTGCCGATGAGCTCGAGACGCTCCTCCTCGAACGCGTCGACCGCCCCGTCGCCCTCAGCCTGGACGGCGCGGAGCACGCGGCTCCCGAAGTCCTGGAACTCGCCGTTCTTCGACACGGGCTCCGTCTCGCAACCGATGCCGACGATCGACCCCACGCCGTCGTCGACGATGTAGCCGACGAGACCCTCGGTCGTCGCTCGGTCCGCGCGCTTGCCGGCGGACGCCATGCCGCGCTCGCGCAGAAGCGTGCGGGCAGCGCCGATGTCGCCGTCGGTCTCCTCGAGCGCGCGCTTGCAGTCCATCATCCCCGCGCCCGTGATCTCGCGGAGTTCCTTGACGAGGGACGCCGAGATCGTCGTGCTCACGACTCGCCACCTCCCTCGGCGACCGCGGCTGCAGCCGTCTCGGGCTCGAGCTGGTCTTCTGCGTCCGCGTCTGCGGCACCGTCCGCGTCGGCGGCGGCCGGCTCGGGCTGGGACAGCTCGGCCGTCGTGACCTTCGACTGACCGGCGGCGATGCCGTCGGCGACGATCCGCGTCACGAGGTTGCACGACCGGATCGCGTCGTCGTTCCCTGGAATGACGAAGTCCGCCTCGTCCGGGTCGGCGTTCGTGTCGACGAGACCGACGACCGGGACGCCGAGGCGCCTTGCCTCGCGGATCCCGAGCTGCTCCTTCTTCAGGTCGATGACGAAGACCGCGTCCGGCTGCCGCTTCATGTCGGCGACGCCCCCGAGGTTCGCTTCCAGCTTCTCGAGCTCGCTCATGAGCGTGATCCGCTCCTTCGACGGGAGGAGGTCGAGCTGCCCCTCGGACTTGAGGCGGCGCAGGTCGTGGAGGTAGGCGATGCGCTCCGAGATCGTGCGCCAGTTCGTCAAGAGCCCGCCGAGCCAGCGGTGGTTGACGTAGGGCATGCCCACGCGTTTGGCCTGCTCCTCGACCGCCTCCTGTGCCTGCTTCTTCGTGCCGACGAAGAGCATCGTTCCGCCGCGCTCGGAGACGTTGCGCGCGAAGCCGTGTGCCTCTTCGAGGAGCTCCGACGTCTTCGTAAGGTCGATGATGTAGATGCCCCCGCGCTCACCGAAGATGTAGCGGCGCATCTTGGGGTTCCAGCGGCGGGTCTGATGGCCGAAATGGACGCCGGCCTCCAGCAGCTCCCGCATGGTGACGACTGACACGCGATCAGCCCCTTTCTCGTTGGTTTCGACGGTCGTTCGCCGGCGAGCCCGAACGGAACCGCGCGCAGAGCGTCGGCACCCCCGTCCGGATGAATCCACCGGGTCGTAGGGACGAAAAGCGGATGACAGTCTAGCGGGAGGGCTCGAATCCGGCCCTACTCCGCCCGTGCCCGCTCGAGCGCGGCCCCGAGGTCCGCCGGGAGCGGTGACGAGACGTCGATCTCGCCTCCGGAGACCGGGTGGTCGAAGCGCAGCGCGTGCGCGTGCAGGAACTGCCGCTCGAGGCCGAGGTCTCCTCGGACGCCGTACAGGGCGTCGCCCGCGACCGGGAGCTCGATCGCTTCCAGGTGCACGCGGATCTGGTGCGTCCGCCCCGTCTCGAGCCGGACGTCGAGGAGCGCGTGCGCGGCTGTCTGCTCGACGATCTCGAAGTACGTGACGGCATCGCGCGGCTCGTCGGTGTCGAGCGACCTGCGTGTGGGATCGCGTCGGTCACGGCCCATCGGCGCCTCGATCCGGCCGGTGCGCGAGCGTGGATGTCCATGGACGAGCGCCAGGTAGCGCCGGTCCACGGCGCGGCGCCTGATCGCCTCCTGGAGCGTCGCGTGCGCCTCCTCCGTGCGCGCGACCACGAGGAGGCCCGAGGTGTTGCGGTCGAGCCGGTGAACGATGCCGGGACGCTCGGGATCCGGCCCGCCGCGCGCACCGAGCGTCAGCAGCTGAGCCGCGAGCGTGTCGTCGTCCGTCCCCGCTCCGGGATGAACCGTCAGGCCCGCGGGCTTGTCGACGACGAGCAGGTGCTCGTCCTCGTACAGAACCGGAACCGTGGCGGGACGCGCCTCGAGACCGGCCGTCGGTTCGGGCATCTCGACCTCGACGACGGCTCCCGTCTCGAGCCGGTGGCTCTTCGGCCGGATCTCGCCGTCGACCCGGACCGCGCCCTCGACCAAGAGCCGCTCGGCGAGAGAGCGCGACCGGACTCCCGCCTGCGCGGCCAGCGCGCGGTCGAGGCGGAGCCCCGCCTGCGCCTCAGAGACGGTGAATCGGACTGTCTCCACGCCGGGGGCCGTGCAGCCGGTGCGGCCGGTCGGCGAGGACGAGCGCGACGAAGAGCACGGCCACGCCCACGACGATGAAGGTGTCGGCGAGGTTGAACGCAGGCCAGGCCGAGAGGTCCAGGAAGTCCGTCACCCGCCCGAGCCGCACCCGGTCGACGAGGTTCGAGATGCTGCCGCCGAGCACGAGGCCGAGCGCGACGGGGAGGATCGGGTGCCGCCGGCCCGAGCGCGCGAAGAACCACAGCATCCACCCGACGGCGAGCGCGGTGATCGCGATCACGATCGTCGTCCTGCTCGAGAAGAAGCCGAAGGCGATTCCCGAGTTCTCGACGTGGTGGATGGTGAGCGGCCCGATGAGGCTCACGCTGCTCCCGACGCCCAGCGTCCGGGCGATGAGCTCCTTCGTGAGCTGGTCCGCGAAGACGGCGGCCGCGGCCACGGCCGCGAGGGCGACCCACTGCGCAGGCCCTGCCGCGAGCGAGCGCTCGGCGGAGGAGATCGGCTGCAGCGCGTTCGCCGTCGAGCCGACGCGCACGTCGGGTGCGCCGCCCACGGTCTCCTGACGGGCGGGCTCGCTCATCCCCGGCTCTCCTCGGCGCGCTTGTCGTCCATGCAGAGCGTCGCGTACGGGACGGCCTGGAGCCGCTCCTCGTCGATCGGGCGCCCGCAGACGACGCAGGTCCCGTAGGAGCCGTCGTCGATCCGCCGGAGCGCGACGTCGACCGCGGCCAGAAGATGCACCGCGTTCTCCTCGAGGCCGTCGTCGAGCTCGCGCATGAACGTCTCGGTCGCGCTGTCCGCGAGGTGGTCGTCGGTGCCGATCGAGAGGTCGCCCGTCTCCTCCGTCAGCGACTGGGTGTGGTTGACGGACTCGATCGCTCCGAGGAGTCGCGTGCGCTCGGCCGTGAGTGCTCCGCGTGCCTGCGCGAGGTCGAGGGTCATCTCGCACCCCCTGCGCGACGAGCCCACGGACGAACGCTCGGGCCGACCATTGGCGCAAGGATATCCGTGAGCCCGACCCGGCCTCCTAACCGGCGACCTTGCGGATGCCGCCCTCCGTCAACTCGTCGACCTTCTTCAGGCCCTGCGCACTCTCGTCGGCCTTCTCATCACTCTCGTCGGGTGGATTCTCGAGCGCCTCGAGGGCAGACCTCAGCATCGCGCGGATCCTCCGCGTCTCCTCGTCGATCCGCTGTCGCTCCGCGGTCGACTGCCGCGTGATGCGCCGACCCTCGGCGTGAGCCTCCTGGACGATGAGGTCCGACTCGCGTCGTGCCTGCTCCTTCATGTCCTGGGCGGCGCGCTCGGCCGAGACCAGCGTCGACCGGAGAAGCGCCTCGAGCTCACGGTGCTTCGTCGCCTCGGCCTCGAGCTCGTCGAGCCTGTCGGCGAGATCTGCGCGCTCCCGCCAGACCTCCTCGAAGCTGTCCGCGATCTCGGTGAGGAGCCGGTCGATGCCGGATCGCTTGTACCCGCGGAGCCATGCTCGACGGAGCTCCACGTGTCTGATCTCAACTGGGGTAAGCGGCATGCGACCTCCTTCGGATTACAGGAGCGCCCCGATCACGAAGTTCACGACGACCGCCGCAAAGAGCAGCGCGAGGATACCCACGATCGGGGAGAGATCGAAGGGCCCGAGCTGCGGCAGTCGCCGGAAGAGGCGCAGGTACGGACGGCAGACCTGGTCCAGGAACTCCTGGACGGCCGCGATCGTCCGCGAGTACGGAAGCTGGAACCACGACAGGACGACCCACGTGAGGATCAGAAGGATGTAGATCCCGACGAACACGCGGACGAAGCTCTGCAGCGAGGTCGCCGCGTCGAGGAGCAGCCCGATCGGGGCAGTAGTGCCCATCCGCGCGAAGTTCTCCGCACGGAGCGCGGTTCCTACGCAGGGCTCGGAGCTGTCCGTCTACGCCTGGTTGTAGAAGCCGCCCTGCTCGAGGGCGCGTGAGCGCTCCTCGGCGGACAGCTCGACGTTCCGGGGCGTGAGCAGGAAAACGCGGTCTGCGACCCGCTGCATGCTCCCGTCGAGAGCGTAGGTGAGCCCGCTCGCGAAGTCGATCAGGCGCTTCGAAAGCTCGGTGTCGGCGCCCTGGAGGTTGAGGATCACCGGGACCTGGGCCTTGAACCGGTCTGCAATCTGCTTCGCGTCGTTGAAGCTCCGCGGAACGACGAGGTGCACCTTCGCGGGCGCAGGGACGTCGATGCTTCGCAGCCTCGACGACGACGACTGACGGCGCGGCGCGGGCTCGTCCGTCCAGTCGTCCGCCTCCGGCGCATTCGGCAGACGGCGCACGTTCTGGCGGTCCCGGCGCCGGTAGCTCTCCTCGAGCTGCTCGTTGGTCGCGTAGCCGTCCTCGTCCCACTCTTCGTCCTCGGCGATTCCGAAGTAGACGAGCGTCCGGTTCCAGAGATCCGAAAGTGCCATCGGAGGCCGATTCTAGCCCTGTGCGAGCGCGGAGAAGAGCACCTCGCCCGGCCGGACGTAGGTGGCTCCCTCCTCGACGGCGACGCGATAGTCCTGCGAGCTTCCCATGCTCAACTCGGTCAGGCCGAGCTCGAGCCCGAGCTCGCGGAGCCGACGGAAGTACGGCCGGGACGACTCGGGATCCGCGGCGAGCGGGGGCATCGTCATGAGACCGCGAACGAGTGGGTTGCGCTCCACGAACGCAGCCACGTCGTCCGGCGCGATGCCCGACTTCGTCTCCTCGCCGGAGAGATTGACCTCGAGCAGTGCCGGGATCGTCAGCCGGGAGGCGGCCGACTCCGAGGAGAGCGAGTGCACGAGCTCGCAGATCCGGTCCACGACCTTTGCCTTGTTCGACTGCAGATGCCCGATGAAGTGCCAGCGGAAGGTGTCGCCGTACTCGGCGTGCTTCCGCTCGAGGTCCTGGGCGCGGTTCTCGCCCACGACCTCGATGCCCGCCTCCGCGAGCGCCGCGAGCTCGGAGACGGAGACGTACTTCGTCGCCGCGACCACCGTCACGCCCGGGCCGACCTCCTCGCGGATTCGCCGATAGCGCTCGCCGATCTCCGTCGCGGACGCGACGGTCACGAATCGCTCCTGCGGACGAGCTCCCGAGCGGCTGCGAGCTCCGAGTCGCGGCCGTCGAGCTCTCCGTCGAGCTTGCGGCGCCGGAGCTCCGCGAGCACCTCCCCCACCCGCGGCGACTCCGCGAGCCCGAGCTCCGCGAGCTCGGACCCGCCGATCTCGAGCTCGACGCCGCGTAGGCGGGTGAAGTAGCCCCTGAGCTCGGACCCGTCCGCGAGCGCGAGCGCGAGGAGCGGTGCGTCCGGAGCGAACGGATCGGCCAGGCCGACAATGCCGGCGGGAGTGACGGGCGCACCGCGAAGGCGCTCGACGATCTGCGGCGCGAACGCGATGGCACCGACGACGAGGTCGACGTCGCGCCGCTTGATGTCGAGCCCGTCGAGCCAGCCGAAGGCCTCGTCTGCGGTGAGGCCGCGACCGAGGACGGCCAGGCCGATCCGCCACGCCGGCACCTCGCTCGCGAGCTCGTCCCGCAGGCCGACGGCGCGCACGAACAGCGCAGCTCCGGCGGGGTCGCCGCGCAAACCGGGGCACAGCGCTCGATCGGCGCCGAGGTCGCCGAGACGCACGATGGCCCGCGGCGCTCCGGAGTCCTCGAGCAGCGGTAGGAGCTCGTCGCGCAGGCGTACCGGCGAGACCTCCGCAACGAGACCTCCGGCAATGCACCGGCGTGCGAGCCGCTCGGAGTGGTCGTCGAGGTGGAAGCCGTAGCGGGACTCGTACCGGACGGCCCGCAGGATGCGCGTGGGATCGTCGACGAACGACAGGTCGTGGAGCACGCGGATGACGCCGTCCTCCAAGTCCTTGCGGCCTCCGAAGGGATGGACCAGGCGGCCGAAGTCAGCTTTCTTCAGCGAGACGGCCATCGCGTTGATCGTGAAGTCGCGGCGGTGGAGGTCCTCCGCGATCGTCGCCGGCTCCACTACCGGGAGCGCACCGGGCGCGAGGTAGCGCTCCGTGCGCGTGGTCACGACGTCGACCCGGTTCCCGTCGCCGTACTGGACGACCGCGGTGCCGAACTTCTCGTGCGGCGTGTAGCGCCCGCCGAGCGCTTCCGCGAGGGCGCGCCCGAACCCGATCGCATCGCCTTCCACCGCGATGTCGACGTCGAAGCTCTCGGCTCCGAGGAGGACGTCCCGCACGGCGCCGCCGACGAGGTAGACCCCGTCGACCGAGCGCTCGAGGTCCGCAATCGCCGTGAACACGGGCTCCACGTGCGCGACCGCGACCTCCTCGACCAGGAGGCGTGAGATGTCGTCGGCTCGCTCCACCGCCCGCATTGTGCCGCGCGATTCGCTGGGATCTACGGACGGAGGCCGATGCGGTAGCGAACCTCGCAGACCTGCACGCCGAGGTGCTCGGGCCGTTCTCGCCGCCCCCGGCCGTCTCTCAGACGTGTGCGATTGCCTCGATCTCCACGACCGCGCCGCTCGGGAGCGCGGAGATCCCGATCGTCGAGCGCGCGGGTGGGCGATCGCCGACGTGGCGCGCGTACACCTCGTTCATCCCCGCGAAGTCGTCGAGATCGAGGAGGAAGACAGTCGTCTTCACCAGCTTGTCGAGACCGCTTCCCGCCGCCTCGAGGATCGCGCCGAGGTTTCGCATGATCTGCTCCGTCTGCTCCTCGACCGCGGGCCCCGCGAGCTGTCCCGTCTCGAGGCTCGTCCCGAGCTGGCCCGCCACGAAGACGAGCTCTCCCACGCCAATCGCCTGGTTGTAGGGCGCCCCCTGGAACGGTCCGGGAGCGCGGTCGGTGCGGATGACGATCTTCGTTCCCATGGTCTCTCCTCCGGTCGACGGTCAGACGGGCGTGCACGCGTCGGCGAGCGCGACCCCGAGTGCCTTGAAGATCGCGGACAGGACGTGCTGCGAATCGTGACCCTCGATCAGACGGACGTGGATCGTGAGCCCTGCCGCCTCGGCGAGGCCGTTCAGGAACGACATCGCGATGTCGCTGCGGAGTCCGCCTGCCCGAGTCGACGACAGGTCCGCGTTCGAGACCACGAGCGCGCTCCCTGATACCGCGACGACGACCATGGCGAGCGCCTCGTCCGCCGGAATGATGCCGACGCCCCGTCCACGGGGACCGAGAAGCGGGGCGAACGCCGCGCCGAGCGCAGAGCCGGCGGCGCCCACCTCGGCCTCGGGCTGGCCCGGGGCGATCTCGAGCCGCACCTCGAAGCCTCCCGCCTCGGCCGCTTCCTCGAGCAGGTGGTCGAGCACCGCGACTCCCGTAGCGACGCTGCTCGAGCTCGCGTCCCCGAGCTCGATCCGCGCCGAGCCCTCCCGGGTCACAGGTCCACTCGCTCGATCGCCGCGCCGAGCGCCTGCAGCCGCTCGTCGATCCGCTCGTAACCGCGGTCGATCTGCCCGATGTTCCCGATCGTCGAGCGGCCTTCGGCGGAGAGGGCGGCGATGACCATCGCCATGCCCGCGCGGATGTCCGGGCTCTCCAGCCGCTCCCCGTAGAGCGGGGCGGGACCGGTCACGACGACCCGGTGCGGGTCGCAGAGGATGATCCTCGCACCCATCGAGACGAGTTTGTCCACGAAGAAGAGGCGGCTCTCGAACATCTTCTCGAAGATGAGGATGGTCCCCCGCGCCTGGGTCGCGACGGTGACCGCGATCGAGGTCAGGTCGGCGGGGAAGGCGGGCCAGATCCCGCTCTCGATCTTGGGGATCTGACCGCCGAAGTCGTCCTCGATGCGGAGCTCCTGGCCCGAGGGCACACGGACGTCCGAGCTCCCGACCTCGATCTCGATGCCGAGCTTGCGGAACGCCGGAACGATCGAGATGAGGTCGTCCGGCTCGACTCCCTCGATCACGACCTCTCCCCCGGTCGCAGCCGCGAGACCGACGAAGCTCGCCACCTCGATGTGGTCGGGCCCGATCCGGAACTCGCCGCCGCCGAGCGAGTCGACGCCGCCGATGTGCAGGACGTTCGACCCGACGCCGCGGATGTCCGCCCCGAGCGAGACGAGGAAGCGGCAGAGATCCTGGATGTGGGGCTCGCAGGCCGCGTGGCCGAGGACGGTCTCGCCGTGCGCGAGGACGGAGGCCATGATCGCGTTCTCCGTCCCCATGACGGACGCCTCGTCCAGGTACATCCGCGTGCCCGAGAGGCTCTTCGCGGTGAGCTCGTACACGCCGTCGAGCGCGACGTTCGCGCCGAGCGCGGCGAATGCGTGGACGTGCGTGTCCAGGCGCCTGCGCCCGATCACGTCCCCGCCCGGGCGGGGGACCGCGACCCGTCCGAAGCGGGCCAGCAGCGGGCCGGCGAGGAGGAAGGAGGCGCGGATCTCACGGCTGAGGTCGGCGTCGAGATCGGTCTTCTCGACCGTGCTCGGGTCGATGCGCACCTCGTTCGGCCCTGTCCATTCGATACCGGCGCCGACCTGCGCGAGGAGCTCCACCATCGTCTGCACGTCGCGGATACGCGGGACGTTCGAGAGGCGCACCTCATCGCCGGCGAGGATGCTCGCGGCGAGGATGGGGAGGGCCCCGTTCTTGTTCCCCGACGCCCTGACCGCGCCCGCGAGCGGGCGGCCGCCGTCGATGACGAACGACTGCATGGCGGGCAATGGTACTGGGGCGCCCGTGGCCCCCGGGCCTCAGCCCGGGAGGTTCTCGACGTTCAGCTTCGGGATCGGGTCGCCGGGCTCGAAGCCGAGCACCTGCGCGTAGAAGGAGAGCTCCGCATGGAGCGAGCTGACGATGTTCTCGGCCTTGCGGAAGCCGTGCCCCTCTCCCGGGAAGAGGAGGTACGCGTGCGGGACGCCGCGCTCGCGGAGTGCGCGCACGATCACCTCCGCCTGCGACTTCGGGACGATCTCGTCGTCCTCGCCCTGGAGGACGAGCATCGGCGTGGTGATCCGATCGACGAAGTTGATCGGGCTCCGCTCGCGGTAGAGCTCTGCGGCCTCGGGATACGGTCCGACGAGCGTGTGCTCGTAGTGGCTCTCGAACTTGTGCGTGTCGCCCGTCGCGAACGGCTCGAGGTCGGCCAGCCCGAAGTAGGACGCGCCGGCGGCGAACTCGTCGGTGTAGGTGAGCGCGCAGATCGTCGTGTATCCGCCTGCGCTCCCACCGGTGATGAGCAGGCGATCCGGGTCGGCGAGCCCCTCGTCGACGAGGTAGCGCGCGGCGTTCACGCAATCCTGGAGGTCGACGACCCCCCACATCCCGTTGAGACGCTCGCGGTAGGCGCGCCCGTAGCCCGTGGAGCCGCCGTAGTTGACGTCCACCACTGCGAAGCCGCGCGTCGTCCAGTACTGCATCTCGAGCGAGAAGAGCGCCGTCGCGTTCGCAGTGGGACCCCCGTGGGACATGACGATGAGCGGGGGCAGGTCGTCGTCCTCGGCGACGTACGTCAGGCTCCGCGGCGCGTAGAAGAGCGCGTGCGCCGTGAGGCCGTTCTCCGTCGGGAACTCGATCGCTCGGGGCACCGAGAAACCCGCTGTGTCGAGATCGACCTGCGAGCTCGTGCGGATGACGTCGTAGGCGCCGCTCGCGGCGTTCACACGCACGAGCTGATTCGGGATGGTCGCCGAGCCCGCGACGAACACGAACGTGTCGCCGTCCGCGACGATGCCCGCCGAGCGCGTGGAGTCGTGCGGCAGGTCGAGATCCGTGAGCTCGCCCGTCTCCGGGTCGAGAACCGCGAACGTCGTGCGCCCGTCGCTGTCGTAGGCGCACACGATCCGGCCGTCAGCGAGGAAGTCGTACGAGCGCATGCCGAACGCCCACGCCGGGTAGCCGAACTCCGCGTCCGCGGGATGGAGGAGCTGACGCTCCCCGCCGCGCAGGCGCTCGAGATTCCACCAGCCGCTGCGGTCGCTCGCGAAGACGAGATCGCCTTCCCCGCTCCACTCGGGCTGCCAGATCGACTCCTCGCCGTCGCGACCGGCGACGTGCTCGGGCTCGCCCAGGTCTCCGTCGGACGAGAGCTCGGCCACGAAGAGCTCGCACCCGTCCCACGGCATCCACGGGAGATCCCAGGCGAGATACGAAAGCTTCGTCCCGTCCGGCGAGACACGCGGGGCGGCGTAGAAGTCACGACCGCCGGCGATGATCCGCGGCTCGCGCGACCCGTCGGTCGGGAGAGCGACGAGTTCGTTGACCACGTCCCCCGGGCCTTTGCCCTCGTGACGCTCGCGCACTCCGATCCAGAGCGAGCCGTCGGCCGTCAGGCGGCCGTCGGCGTAGCGGTGGCGCTTGTCGTCGATCGCCGGAGTGATCGCCATCGGCGTTTCCCCGGGATCCTGGCGGTAGAGGCGCTGGTCGTCGAAGTTGGAGAAGTAGACGACTCCGTCGTGGATGCCGTGCGCTCCGCCCCCGTACTCGTGCGCCATCGTGCGGACGTTGAACGCGGCTGGTGTGACGTCCTCGGGCTCACCGCCGGGCTCGACCCTCATCAGGACGACGCGGCCCTCTTCGGTCGGGCGTCCCTCGAGCCACCACACGGTCCCCTCCGAGAGCCACGGAACGCTCACGGAGGTGGCCGCGCTCGCGCGCAGCTCTGCGCTGATCGGGGACGACCACGTCCCGTACGGCGCGACGACTCGTTCGCTCGGCTGGGTCTTCAACGGCGGTTGACTATCGTAGTCCGACGATGCAGCCGACGCGAGATCGAGCCTGGGACACGCTGACGCGGTACACGAAGAGCGAAGCGCTCCTGCGACACGCGCTCGCGGTCGAGGCGTCGGTCCGGCGGTACGCGCGTGAGTACGGCGAGGACGAGGAGCTCTGGGGCTGCACGGCGCTCCTCCACGACTTCGACTACGAGATCCACCCCACGCTCGACCAGCATCCTCAGGACGGCGCGCCGATCCTGCGCGAGGAGGGCTATCCGGAGGAGCTGATCGAAGCGGCGCTCTCCCACGCCGAGCACCTCGAGATGCCGAGAGACACGCAGCTCAAGAAAGTGCTCTTCGCCTGCGACGAGCTCTCCGGGTTCGTCCACGCGTGCGGGCTCGTGCGGCCGACGGGGCTCGACGGTCTCGAGCCCAAGTCGGTGAGGAAGAAGCTGAAGCAGCCATCCTTCGCGGCCGGCGTCCACCGCGACGAGGTCTACGCGGGCGCGGAGCTCATCGGGCTCGAGCTCGACGAGCACATCGCGAACGTCGTCGCGGCGCTGCAGCCGATCGCGCCCGAGCTCGGGCTGAGGACCGCCGCCGACGCCGCGGACACCGCCAATGCCCGGCCCTGACCGCTACCGCTTCGGCGGGAGCGAGCGCGCGTAGCTCGAGCCGAGCTCGACCCACCTCGCGAGCTCGCTCTCCGAGCTCACGTCGCCGCTCCCGAGGCGGAGCCAGCCGGCCATCGGCCGGCCGCGCATCACCGCGACCTCGGCCCTCGTCGTCGCGACGAGCTCGTCCGACCGTGCGGGATCGACGCGTACGAGGACGCCTCCCTGTCCACTCGCCGCGATGGCCATGTTCCCGCCGACGAGGAACGCAAGACCGCCGAACATCTTCTTCTCCGTGAGGCTCGGCTCGCCGTCGAGACGATCGCGGATCCGGCTCGAGAGCTCCTCGTCGTACGCCACGCGCCGATCGTATCGCTACGAGTCGGCGCCTCTCTGGCGCTCGATGAAGTCGAGTGTCCGCCGCCAGGCGTCCGCCGAGGTCTCCGCGAACTCCTCCTGCTTGCGGTCGAAGAAGCTGTGCGGGGCGCCTTCGTAGATCACGACCTCGTGCACGACGCCGGCGGCGTCGAGCGCCTGGTCGAAGGCCTGCACGTCCTCGACCGGGATGGCAGCGTCCTCGCCGCCCTGTAGCGCGAGGATCGGCGCGGCGAACTCGGCGGCACGCTGAGTCGGGCCGGGTGAGCCGTCCGCTCCGGGCACGGGCCGCCCGTAGAAGCCGACCGCGCCCGCCAGGCCGTGCCCCGACGCTGTCGCGAGCCACGAATGCCGCCCACCGAAGCAGAAGCCGACGGTGAAGACGGAGCTCGCGGAGCCGCCCTCCGGCGAGCGGAGCTGCGCGACCGCCGCGGCAACGTCACGCTGAACGCCGTCGGGCGTCGTCTCCTGCACGTGCGGCCTGTACTCGAAGTCGTCGCCCCGCTTCTCGGCCCCGGCCGTGCGTCCGAAATAGTCGAACGCGAGCGCCGTGTGCCCGCGCTCTGCAAAGCGGAGCGCGAGCTCCTCGTAGAAGCGGTAGAGCCCGCGAACGTCGGGGAGGATGACGACGCCGACGCCGCTCGGCTCCTCCGGCGTCGCGAGAAACGCAGAGAAACGGTTCCCGTCGCTCGCCTCGAGCACGAGATCGTCGTGCGAGACGGCCGCTCCCGAGATCGGCGGGATCGGCGGCGAGGAGTCGACGTCGAAGCAGATGCGGCGACGTTACCGGAGCCGCGGGGGCTCAGAGGGCCGCTACGAGCCGGTCGAGGTCGTCCTCGCTCGTCCACCAGCCGACCGAAGCGCGGACGAGCCCGGTTCCCGGCAGCTCGCGCACGACGACGCCGGCCTCGGCGAGACGCGCAACCACAGCGGCCGCGTTCACCTCGCCAGGACGCCAGGAGACGAGCGTCGCGCGCTCGTCCGGCACGAGCACGTCCGCGCCGGCGTCGGCGCCCGCGAGGAGCGAGCGGCAGCGGTCGGCCGTGTCGGAGGCGCGCCGGAAGCGCCAGCTCGGGCGAAGCTCGAGCGCGGCCAAGAGCCCCGCGAGCGAACCTGCGGACTGCCAGCCCGGCTCGAAGCGCCTCGCGCCGGGCCACGGCGTGAAGCTCCCGTCTGGCTCGTTCGCCTGACGCGAGAAGTAACTGGGACGCGCGACGGAAAGGCGTTCGGGGTCGGCGACGACGAGGCCGCCCGTCGGATCCGGGCCGCAGAGCCACTTCTGCCCGGAGATCGTGAGAAAGTCGAGCCCAGCCGCCTCGACCGGGATCGCGCCGACGGACTGGGCGCCGTCGACGAGGATCGGGACGCCGGTCGTCTCCCGAAGCTCGAGCACCGGCAGCACCTGACCCGTCGTCCACAGGACCTGCGAGAGCGCGACGAGCTTCGTGCGCCGGGTCACCGCTGCCACGATCCGGTCGGGATCCGGAGGGACGACGACGACCCGCGCACCCGAAGCTCGCAGAGGCCCGATGAGCCCGAAGTGCTCGTCGCTCGTCGTGACCACCTCGTCGTCGCTCGTCAGGCCGATCCCGGCGGCGACGACGTTGCAGCCGTCGGTCGTCGAGCCGGTCAACGCGATCTGCTCGGGCTCCGCCGAGACGACCGCCGCGAGCTCTCGACGGAGCGCCTCACGCAGCTCGAGGACGTGCTCGATGAACGTGGCGCCGCCTCTCCCCCGCTCGAGATCCAGGTCGAGCTCGGCCTCCATCGCGGAGACCGTCCTGCGTGCGAGCGGTCCGCAGGAGCCGGCGTTCAGGTACGCCGTGTGCTCGAGGACGGGAAACTCGGCGCGCGCCTCCTCGAACGTCACGCGCGGGATTCTGCCCGGATGCGGTCTAACGTTCCCGGCCATGCGCGTCGTCATCTCCGATCCCCCGGCGTACACACCGCCGTACGACCGCTCGCTCGCCGCGGCGCTCGCACGGGCCGGAGCCGACGTCGAGCTCGTGACGTCGAGATTCCGGTTCGGGGAGGTCCAGACTCCCGCCGGGTATTCGGCGCGTGAGTGGTTCTATCCCCTCTCGTCGCGCATGGGCTCGTCCCGGCCGCGACTCGTGGTCAAAGCGCTCGAGCACCCGGTGGGGATGGCGCAGCTCGCGACGCTGCGCCCCGATGTCCTGCACGTGCAGTGGTTCGGCGCTCCCGAAGCCGACCGCTGGCTCTTTCGCCCGCGCTCGCCCGTCGTCTACACCGCCCACGACGTCATCCCGCGGCGGACGGCGTCCAAGACCACCCTCTGGCGGACGCTCTTCTCACGCGTCGATCGCGTCGTCGTCCACTCCGAGCGGGCGCGCACCGCTCTCGCGGCGTTCGGTCTCGATCCCGAGCAGATGCGCGTGATTCCGCATCCCGCCTTCCGTTCCGACATCGCCCGTACGGACGACGGTCGCACGGCCCTCGCACTCGGCCTCATTCGTCCCTACAAGGGCACCGAGGACGCCGTCGACGCGGTGCTCCGCACGAAGGACGCCCGCCTGGTCGTCGCGGGCGACCCCCGCATCGACCTCGACGGGCTCCGCGAGCGGGCCGGCGAGAGGGCCGAGTGGCGGCTCGGGTTCCTGTCTGCCGCGGCGATCGACCGTGTCCTCTCCCAGGCGACCGTGGCGCTCTTTCCGTACAGGGCGGAGATCGACGTGTCGGGCGCGCTCCTGCAGGCTCTCGGCGCGGGAATCCCGGCGGTCGTCTACGACATCGGCGGTCTCGGCGAGGTCGTGGCCCGCTACGGCGCGGGCGCGGTGGTGGCCCCCGGGGACGTCGCGGGTATGGCCGCCTCCCTCGAGCGACTGCTCGGCGACTCGGCCGCGCTCGCCGAGGCGCGCGCAGGCGCATCGAGAGCGCGCGACGAGCTCACCTGGGAGGCCTCCGCGCAGGCGCACCTCGACCTCTATCGGGAGCTCGTATGAGGCTCGGCCGCACGCGCTTCGCCGACGTCATCGAGCGTCAGCTCGATCTCTTCTCCGCGGACGAGGCCGAGTTGCTCGACGAGGCGGCCGCGAGCGATGCCGCCTGGACGAGTGCGCCGCGGGAGGAGTCCGAGGAGCGCTACGGCGACTATCAGCTCGTCGTGGACGCGGTCGCCGACCGCCTGGCCGAGATCCGCGACCACTACGCCTCCGCGCTCGACGAGTCGACGGCCGAGAAATATGGTGCAGCCTTCAACCGCGCGGCGACGAGGCGCTTCGGGCGCTTCGCGTCGGCGCTCGCCGATTGAAATAGAGATGCGGATCGAGGACTACGGGCTGATCGGCGATCTGCAAACGGCCGCGCTCGTGGGACGGAACGGGCGCATCGACTGGCTCTGCCTCCCGCGCTTCGACTCCGGCGCCGTATTCGCCGCCCTCCTCGGAGACGACGACAACGGGCACTGGACGATCCAGCCCGCAGGCGAGTTCCGGACGCCGGGTCGGCGCTACCGGGACGACACGCTCATCCTCGAGTCGGGCTTCGAGACGTCGACCGGGTCCGCACGCGTGATCGACTTCATGCCGCCGCGTGAGACGCAGCCGGACGTCATCCGCATCGTCGAGGGCGTCAGCGGCCGGGTCGAGATGCGTATGGAGCTCGTGCTTCGCTTCGACTACGGCTCGATCGTCCCCTGGGTACGGAACTTCGACGGCACGCTCGTCGCGATCGCCGGCCCGGACGCGGTGACGCTCCAAGCCCCCGTCCCGCTCGAGGGAGTCGGCATGACCACGCAGGCATCGTTCACGGTCACCGAGGGCGACCGGATCCCGTTCGTGCTCACGTGGTTCCCCTCGCACCTCGAGTTCCCGGAGCCGGTCGAGGCGGAGCGAGCCCTCGACGATACGGCGTCGTACTGGGAGGAGTGGGCGTCGCGGTGCACTCACTCCGGCGATTGGCACGACGAGATCCACCGCTCCGTGCTCACGCTGAAGGCGCTCACGTACGCACCCACGGGCGGCGTGGTGGCGGCACCGACGACCTCCCTGCCCGAGGCGATCGGAGGCGTGCGGAACTGGGACTACCGCTATTGCTGGCTCCGCGATGCAACGCTCACGCTGCTCGCGCTCCTTCGCTCCGGCTACACCGAGGAGGCGCGAGCGTGGCGCGACTGGCTCCTTCGTGCCGTGGCCGGAAGGTCGGACGACGTCCAGATCATGTACGGCGTGGCCGGGGAGCGCCGAGTGGCGGAGCTCGAGCTCCCGTGGCTTTCGGGCTACGAGGGCTCACAGCCGGTGCGGATCGGGAACGGCGCCTCCGGGCAGCTCCAGCTCGACGTCTACGGCGAGATGATCGACGCGTTCACCACCGCACGCGAGCATGGCCTCGAAGCCTCCGACGCCGCCTGGACTCTTGCCCGGAGGACGCTCGACTGGCTCGAGTCGAACTGGTCGGAGCCGGACGAGGGGATCTGGGAGGTGCGCGGGCCCCGGCGCCACTTCACACACTCGAAGGTCATGGCGTGGGTCGCGTTCGATCGTGCGGTGAGGACCACGGAGAAGTTCGGGCGTGAAGGCCCGCCCGATCGCTGGCGCCAGATCCGCGCCGAGATCCACCGATCGGTGCTCGAGAACGCGTTCGACGCCGATCGAAACACGTTCGTCCAGTCGTACGGCTCCGACCGGCTGGACGCGAGCCTGCTCATGATCCCGCTCGTCGGCTTCCTCCGTGCGCGCGATCCGCGGGTTGTGGGGACGGTCGCGGCGATCGAGCGCGAGCTCCTGCGCGACGGGTTCGTCGAGCGGTACCGCGCGGACGACGAGAACGTCGGCGTCGACGGCCTCCCGCCGGGCGAGGGCGTTTTTCTTCCGTGCTCCTTCTGGCTGGCCGCCGTGCTCGTGCGGCAGGGACGGAAGAAGGAGGCGCTGGCCCTGTTCGAGCGCCTGCTCTCGCTGCGCAACGACCTCGGGCTCGTCTCCGAGGAATACGACCCCGAGGGGAAGCGCCTGGTCGGCAACTTCCCGCAGGCGTTCACGCACCTCGCCCTCGTCGAGACCGCGTATTCGATGGAGAAGCTCGCGCCGCGCACATCTCAGGAGGCGACGGCGTAGAGCCGCTATTCGCCCGGGACGCCCTGGAAGCTCGGCGCTCCGCCCGACGGCGCGGTAGGCGACGTCGATGTCGCCGCTCCGGGCCAAGCGCACGTCGCTCGTCGTCGTCGCGGACGGGTCCGCCACGGCGGCCCTGACGTCGACCTCAGCGATGGCCGAAGTGGTGCGCACGGGGAAGCGACTCCCAGACGGCATCGCTGTCGGCGACCTCGCGCGCCAGCGGGCCGAGCGACTCGATCTCGGAGACGAGCACGTTACGGTTCTCCCCCACCCGCTCGTAGCGACCGCGCGCGAGGACGAGCGGCTCGCCGCGGACCGTCGCCCGATAGCGCTCATAGATGGACGGCGGCACGATCAGGTTCATCTGCCCGTGCTCGTCCTCGAGGAGCATGAAGACGATGCCGTTCGCGGTCGACGGCCGCTGTCGGGCGACGGCCATCCCCGCGACGGACACCCGTTGCCCGTGAGGGTGCTCGCGGAGCTCGGCGCTCGAGAGCGTCCCTGGAGGAAGATGCGAGCGAAGGAGCGCGAGCGGGTGCGCCCCGACCGAGAGCCCCGTGTGCCGGTAGTCGGCGAGCATCCGCTCCCACCGTGTCAGGTCCCGGAGGGCGGGCGTCTCCGCGGTCGGGTCGAGTGCCAGCGGGAGCTGCTTCGCCTCGCCTCCCGTCCCTGGAACCGACTGCGGACGGCAGACGAGCCCGAGCTCCCAGAGGAGATCGCGCCGGAGGCCGAAGCCGTCGCAGGCTCCGCCCTCGACGAGCGCCTCGAGCGCGTCGCGGGAGAGCGGCGTCCGGCGAGCGAGGTCGGCGACGTCCCCGAACGGCCCGTTCTTCTCCCGCTCGGCGACGAGAGCCTCCGCCTCGTCCTCTCCCAGCGAGGAGATGTAGCTCAGCCCGATGCGGACTGTACGAGAGGCCACGCCACACAGAGCCTTGCTCGAGTTGACGTCCGGCGCGAGCACCTCCACACCGCGTCTCTGCGCATCGCGGACGAGCGTCGCAGGCGGGTAGAAGCCCATCGGCTGGGCGTTCAGGAGCGCGCACAGGAACTCGGCCGGATAGTGCCGGCGGAGCCACTGGGACTGGTAGGCGAGCAGGCCGAATGCGGCCGCATGCGCCTTCGGGAAGCCGAAGCCCGAGAAGCCGACGAGCTTGTCGAAGACGCCGTCGGCAGTCTCCGCATCGACGCCCCTCGTCGCCGCTCCCTCGACGAACTGCGCTCGGTAGGCCTCGAGCGCGTCACGGCTCCGCTTCCGGCTCATCGCCCGCCGCAGTCCCTCCGCCTCGCCGACCGTGAAGCCGGCGAGCGCGATCGCGACCTCGAGTACCTGGTCCTGGAACACGACGACGCCGAAGGTCGAACGGAGTGGCTCCCGCAGGAGCTCGTGATCGACCGGCCACACGGAGGACGGGTCCTTTCGCAGCCGCTCCCTGGCGTCGATGTACGGATGCACGGCCTTCCCCTGGATCGGCCCCGGCCGGACGAGCGCGACCTGCACGGTGAGGTCGTCGAGATTGGCGGGCAACGTCCGGAGCAGGCTCTGCATCTGCGCCCGGCTCTCGATCTGGAACGCGCCGACGGTGTCCGCCCGCTGGATCTCGGCGAAGACCTCCCGATCGTCGAGCGGGACGCGCGAGAGGTCGATCACCTCGCCCGAGGTGCGCGCGACCTGCTCCACGCAGTCCTCGACCGCGGACAGCATCCCGAGCCCGAGCAGGTCGATCTTGAGGAAGCCCGCATCCGCGCAGGAGTCCTTGTCCCACTGACAGAGTTGCCGGCCCGCCATCGCAGCCGGCTGCACGGGCACGAGCTCGATCAGCGGCCGTGTCGAGACGACCATCCCGCCCGGGTGCTGGGAGACATGCCGCGGAAGCCCCGCGATCTCGCCGGTCAGCCAGGCGAACGCGCGCCAGCGTGGGGACTCGAGCTTGCGATCGCCGTCCGGGAGGCGCGCGACCTCCTCCCCCACCCGGCGCGCGTCCCAGCCGTCCGAGAGCCGCGCGAGCCGCTCGAGCTCCGCGAACGGGAGCCCGAGAGCCTTCCCGACGTCGCGGATCGCGCCGCGCGAACGATAGGTGGCGAAGCTCGCGACGAGCGCGGCGTGCTCGCGGCCGTAGCGTTCGGTGACGGCGACGATGAGCTTCTCGCGGATGTCCCGCGGGAAGTCGAGGTCGATGTCCGGAACCGCGGCCAGCTCGCGGTTCAGGAAGCGTCCGAGCGAGAGGTCGTTCGCGACGGGATCGACGTGCGAGAGCCCGGTGAGGTAGCAGACGATCGACCCGACCGAGCTTCCGCGCCCTCGCCCCGGCGGGAGGAACCGCCTCGGTGAGCCCGGGCCGCGCACCTCGAGCGCGATCTCGCGCGCGAGCTCGAGAACCTCGTGGTGCAGGAGGAAGAACCCCGCGAGCCCGAGCTCCTCGATCAGCCGCAGCTCCCCGTCGAGGCGTGCTCGCGCATCCACGCGTACGCGTGGGGAGGCGTCGGCGTAGCGTCCGTCGAGAGCGGCGCGGCAGATCGCTGCGAGCTGCCGGATCGCGGGCTCCTCGCCGTCGGAGAAGTCCGGGTAGCGGTAACCGAGCTCCTCGGTCAGGTCGAACTCGAGCCGATCCGCGAGCTCACCGCTCCGCTCGGCGGCCGCCCGGTCGAAGGAGAAGCGCTCGAGCATCTCCTCCGGCGTGCGCAGGAAGCTCTCGCGGTTCCCCCGCCGCTCGGGCTCGCAGCCGTCGAGCGAGGTGCGGCAGCGTACTGCGACGAGCACGTCCTGGAGCAGCGTCCGCCGCGGATGGTGGGCGTGGACGTCACCGGTCGCGATCGTCGCCACGCCGAGGTGTTCCGCGAGGTCGCGGAGCAGCCCGTTGCGCCGCGCGTCGCCGCGCTCGA
This sequence comes from uncultured Actinomycetes bacterium, assembly GCA_963708265.1. Taxonomy (GTDB): domain Bacteria; phylum Actinomycetota; class Thermoleophilia; order Gaiellales; family Gaiellaceae; genus GMQP-bins7. Next base: position 831,516 of record CAVPSC010000004.1, read on the forward strand.
ACGGGCGCTGCAGCTCGACGTAGAAGCGGTCACGGCCGAACGACGGTGCGAGCCGTGCGGCTGCGTTCGGATCGCGTATCCCCAGCCCGCGCCGCGCGCAGCCCGAGAGGCACACGAGGCCCTCGTTCAGCTCCGCGACGCGCTCGAGCGAGACCGACGGCGGAAGCGGCTCCCGATTCTCCTTCCCCACCCGACGCGTACCCGCGTGCGCGGCGGTCAGCAGGCGACAGAGGTTCGCGTAGCCGCGCCGGTTCTCGACGAGGAGCGTGACGTGCGTGCCGCTGATCCCCGCTCCGGCGCCGGCAAAGCCGGCACCTCCGCTAGTGGGCGGCTCCGTCGAGCCTACGCCGCTTTTTCCCGCTCTGGCGCCGGCAAAGCCGGCACCTCCGCTAGTGGGCGGCTCCGTCGAGCCTACTCCGCTGAGCGTGACCTCGGCGCCGGTGATCGGGCGCACGCCGAAGTGCTTCGCCGCATGCGCGAACTCGAGCGAGCCGTAGATGCCGTCGTGGTCCGTGAGCGCGAGCGCCTCGTATCCGAGCTCGGCTGCACGCACCGCGAGCTCGTCCGGCTGCGACGCGCCGTCGAGAAACGAGTACGCCGAGTGGCAGTGCAGCTCGACGTAGCTCACGTCCCCGGCCGCCTCTCGATCGCAGCCGTGACCACTACGCTGGAGGCCGGTGGAGCCGATCGTCGTCACCGACAGCGCACGCAGGAAGGTCGTGATCGCGGCTGCGAGCGACGAACTCGTCGTCACCGAGACCCGCTACGTGCCCGGAGAGCGAGGGCCCGAGCCCCACGTCCACCACGAGCACGTCGACTGCTTCTACGTCCTCGAGGGGGCATTCACCCTGACTCTCGAAGACGGTGAGCACGTCGTCGGGCCCGAGACGTTCGTCGCCGTCCCTCGAGACGTCGTCCATTCGTTCCGCAACGACGGCCCGGACGACCTCCGGTACCTGAACGTCCACGCGCCGGGGATGAGCTTCGATCGCTACGTGCTCGGGCTCTACGACGGAGAGCGGCAGCCTTTCGACCAGTACCCGCGACCCGACGACGGTGGGCTCGATCCCGCCGGTGTGGTCGTCCGGGCGACCGGCGAGGCAGATGTGGTCGAGGTCTCGGGGAACCGGATTGCCTTCCTCGCCGAGGCGGACGAGACGGAAGGCATGCTCGGGGCGATCGAGTTCACGGCCCCGCGACCGTTCGCCGGCCCTCCCGCTCATGTCCACCGGGAGTTCTGCGATCTCGCGTACGTCCTCGAGGGGACGCTGGAGGCGCTGCTCGACGGGAGGACGCAGGACGTTGAGGCGGGCTCCTGCTTCCTCGCGCTCCCGGAAGCGCCGCACACGTTCTCGAGCTCGGGAGACGAGCCCCTGCGGTTCCTGAACCTGTATGCGCCGGCAGGCTTCGAGCGCTTCTTCCGCGAACGTGCGGCGGCGCCCGACGCGAACATCACGGCACGCTACGACTGGACCCGTGCGTAGCGGGCTTCGAAGCCGGCGATGACCCGGGAGCCCGGCACGGTGCAGCGCTCCGTCGAGAACACGATCGGCTGAATGGACGAGCCGATCGTGTTTCGCCCCGGTGAGGGAGAGCCACTCGGGAGCGGCGTCGTCAAGTGTGCCCGTTCCGAGCTCTCGCTCCTCGAGTTCGTCGTCTCGCCCGGCGGCGGGGTCGACCCTCACTTCCACAAGGGGCACAGCGACTCGTTCTACGTCCTCGAAGGCGAGGTCGAGCTCCATGTCGGAGACGAGGTCGTCACCGGGACCCCCGGGACCTACGTGCTCGCGCCGCCGAACGTCGTCCACTGGTTCCGCAACGTCGGCACAGAGTCCGCGCGGATGCTCAACCTGCACACGCCGGGCGGTTTCGTCGAGTACCGCCGCGAGCTGGCAGCGCTCCATGAGCAAGGCGTCGAGCCGGACACCGCCTTCTTCGAGGCTCACGACATCTTCGACGTCTAGAGGCTTGATGCGAAATTCCCGCGGGCCGGATGACGGCCACGACGGCGCGCCAATTTCACATCAAGCCTCAGGCGTTCTGCGTGAACCAGCAGCGCTGGTCCCGGTCGCGGTACACGCAGACGTTCCGTCCGCTCTCGAGGACGACCTCGAAGTAGCGCCGATCCACCGGCTCCTCCGTCCACCAGCGGTCGACGACGCGCCACTCCTCGCGTACGACCGTGACCTGTTCGCGGTTCACGATCCTCGGCGTCTCTCCCGGCCCCGTCTCGACGAGTGCCGGCCGCGGCGCGTTCAGTCGCCCTAGCGCGGGGGAACCCATGGTTCCCCCGCAAACCCCCTGCTTCGCCGCGCGACATCGCTCAGTCGCACGTTGCCTCCTGCCTGCGAGCGACCGGCAGAGCACTCACGGCGCAGATTCGAGAGCCATCGTTTTTCGATCACGAGTCCCTGGGAACCACGAAGGCTCGCGCCTCCGGAACCCGCGACCACGGCGCCACCTCCACCACGGCGCACACCGAACCCGACCCAGTGCTCGCGCGCACCTGCCGCAGGCCCTCGCGCAGACGCGTGCTCGCCTCTTCTCCCGCCGGCTCCACGAGGGCGAGCTGCTGTCCCGTGTGATCCGCGAGCTCGACCGCCTCGAGCCTGAGCTCGACGATCGGAGCCGGCAGCTCCTGCAGCTTCGACCCGAGCGCAATGCGGAGACGGCCGAGCTCGGCCGTCGCGTCGCGCAGCGTCACCGTGCGCCGCCACGACCCGCCGTCGACGAGCCGGGCGGCCAATGCCAGTTTCCTGAATGGCCGTCCGGCTCGTTCGGGACGCGCGAGCAGACGCTCGAGGAGGGAGCCGAGCGCCCGTCGCAGCGTGAGCTCGTTCGCGACCGCATCGGGAAGGACCAGAACCTCGGCGAGTTCGGCTGCCGGACTGCGCCCGCGCACCCTCGCCTTTCGCCCGCCGTGCGCGAGCCTCCAGGCTTTCCGGCCGTCCGCGCCGAGCCTCTCCGAGACGGCAGCAGGCGGGAGCTGCGCAAGCTCGCCGATCCGCCGTAGGCCCAGTCCCTCGAGCTCCGCGTAGCGGTCGGCGCTCAGAGGAAGAAGTGAGAGCGGCAGCGGCTCGAGGAAGCCGCGCTCTTCCTTGTCCGCGACGATCAGGATCTGGCCGGGCCGCGCGACGCTCGCGGCCGCGAGCGCAGTGAAGCGGCGGCCGGCTGCTCCGATCCGCGGATCCCAGGTCGAGCCGACCGCGGCGAGTGCGCGTTCGAGCGCGGCCTGCGCCCCACCGTAGAGCCGCTCGACGCCTCGCGTCTCGAAGACGACGACACCGGGCTCGACGGGATCGACGGCGAAGCCCGCGTCCTCGAGCCGGCGCAGGACCCCCTCCCACTCCCGCTCCACGCCGGCCGGGTCGCGCTCGACGAGCGCGAGCGACGGACACGTCGCGAGAGCCTCCCCAAGACGCATGCCGGGCTTGACGCCCGCAGCCTCGGCAGCGGCGGTCACCGGGCCGAGAAGCTGCTCCTCGCCCGGCTCCGGCGCGAGCGCCGTCGGGCAGGTCGCGAGCCGCGGACGCGCACGCAGTGCCGCTCTCAGTTCGAACCCGGGAATGAGGAGGCACGCGATCACTGGGAACGTATGTTCTATACGAACACACGTTCCCCTGTCAAGGTGTCGAAGAGATCAGTTCCCGAGGGCGGCCTGCTTGAAGACGAGCGTCCGCCGCTGGCGGTTCGACTCGGCCTGGAGCTCGACCACCACCTCCACGCGCCGTCCGACGCCGACGGGCGTTCGCACCGGGACGACCACGGCATGGTGGCCCGCGACCGTCGTCTCCCGGCAAACCCCGCGCCGGACGACGAGCCAGCGGTTGGCGAGCGCGTTCCCGTTGAGCGTGGCGCGCGCGCACACGATCGCCCGGGCGTCCTCTCCCGCTCCGATCTTTGCCTCGATCGCGGTGGTCCCGCTCCCGCGCTCGAGCGCGACCTGGGCGCCGAGCACGTCTCCCCCCGGCTGCCACGCCTCGAGCGCGCTGCACCTCGTCGACCCGTCGGCAATCGCTGCCTGCACCGCCGCTGCAGCGGGCCGCAGCGAGCCGTCGAGCCGCTCGAGCGCCGCCTGGAACCCCGACCGCGCGCCGTCGTCGCGGAACCCGAAGAAGCTGACCTCGGAGACGTCCGGGTCGCATGCCGCCCGCCGGATCAGGTCGCCGTAGATCGCGGCTTGTGCGGCCTCGTTCGTCACCGGGACGTTCTCCGCGCCCGTGTAACCCGGGAGGCCCGAGGTGTCGACCTGCCAGCCGACCTCGTCGAGGTGAACCTTCAACCCGTCCACGGTCGTCGGCTGCGCGGTCCCGTGAAACGCATCCCAGAGCCCCTGCTTCACGCGGTCGAGGTTCACGAACCCGGCGTTCGGCCACGCGTAGCCGCGGTCGAGCGGGTCGGTCGCCCGGTTCGGATAGGGATGGAAGCTGAACGCGTCCATGAGCGGCTTCGTCCGCCCGCTCTTCCGGTACCACGCGCCGAGCGCGCGGAGGAAGCGGAGCGGCGACGTCGAGACGTTGCTCTTGGCGTTCGGCCGGTCGTTGCCGCGCGGCGAGAGCCCGACGCCGACCACCGTGTTCGCGGGGTCGACGGACTTGAGCGCGTCGTACGCAGCCGCGAGGTACGGGCCGAACGCAGCCGCCGACGCGTTCTGCCCCCTCGCGTCGAACTGCGGCCGCCAGAACGCGGGCTGGTTCGGCTCGTTCCCGATGACGAACTCCTTGACCTGCGGATAGACGGAGGCGACGGCGCCGACGTAGCCGGCGAAGAGCGACGGTGAGCCGATCCCCGCCTCGAGCTCCCGCGGCGGATACGGGTAGATCGCGAGGACGACGCGGATCCCGGCCGCGATCGCGTTCGGGATCACCTTGTCGAGCAGCTCCTTGTCCTGGATGACGAGCGGCTCGCTCGGGACGAAACGCACCCCGATGACGGTCTGGCGGAGGCCGAGCGACGCCATCTGCGTGTACAGGGCGGCACCCCCGTCGGCGTCGAACTTCGCCGAGTCGTCGTTGGCGCCGACGTCCGCGGCACGCGTCATCGACGCACCTGCCAGGAGCGCCGTGACGAGGACCGTTGCCGCAGCGAGGAGTCGCACTCGATTCGTACCCAGCGGCGCCCCCTCGCCCGCGTGGGGTCGGAAGACTACAACGAAAGTCGCTCGAGCAGAACCCCCAGCAAACGGCCACTTCCGAACCGCACCGGATCGTCGGTCGGAAGTCCGGTCTCGGCCTCGACGGAGGCGATCTCCGTCCGGGCTTCCTCGTCGCTTTCGAGCGGGCTCGTGTTGAGGGCGATGCAGGCGACGTGCGCGGGCCGCCGAGGCAGCGAGATCCGCTCGTAGAGCTGGACGAGCTCGCGAAGCGGCGGGATCGGATGACCCGGACACCCCTCGATCTCCGTCGCGCCGGCGAGGTGGCAGAGGACGAGGAGATGAGGCGCGGCGCCGTGGACGAGCCCGAGCGTCACCCCCGAGTACAGCGGATGCACGATCGAGCCCTGCCCCTCGACGAAGAGCAGCTCGCCGCCACGCTCGGCGCCCTCGACGACGAGGCGCTCGGCCGCGCCGGCCAGGAAGTCGGCGATCACCGCGTCGACCGCGATCCCCCAGCCCGCAATCGCGATCCCTGTCTGTCCCGTCGGGACGAAGACCGACGCAAGACCGCGACGGCGAGCCTCGAGATCGAGCTCGACCGCCACCGTCTTCTTCCCGATCGCGCAGTCGGAGCCGACGGTCAGGACGACCTTCGCGTCGAGCTCGAGATTCCGGCCGGTCGGGACGTCGAGGTCGTCGGGCGGCCGGCGCAGGTCGCGGAGCTCGACCCCGGCGCCTACGGCCAGCTCGGAGAGCTCGGGGTCATCGGCCATGAACTCGTGCAGTCCGCTCTCGACGTCGAGGCCTGCTCCGATGCATTCCTTCAGGAGCTCGCGCCAGGCGTTCGGGAAGCGGCCGCCCTGGGTCGCGACACCGACGATCGCGACCGTCGGCGAGTGGGCCAGGGCCTCGTCGACGGTACCGATGATCGGGATCCCTTCGTGCGACTCGCCGGTGCGCGCGGAGTCGAGGATCGCCACCACGGGATCGGGTCCGTAGCGCACGATCCCGCGCATCGTCTTCCCGTAATGCGCGTCGTGCGAGTACCCGTCGGCGAGGATGAGGATGCGCCGCGACACGGGCTGAAATGTAGAGCCGACCGGCCGCCTCGAGCGCGCCCTACGCCTGCCGCGTCGAGACCTCGGTCGCCGTCTCTCCCGAGACGAGCTCCTCAGCCATCGACGGAGACGCCGAGGCCGGGCGACGCCGACGGCACCTGGACACCCTCGACGAGGTCGACGCCTGGACACGGGTCCTCGCGGAGGAGGAGGTTCCCGTCCAGGTCGACGTGGTCGCAGAGCGGAGCGACGCAGCAGCCCGCGGCGATCCCGAGGCCGGACTCGAGCATGCATCCGAGCATCACGCCGAGTCGGAGCGCACGCGCCGCGTGCGCCATTCTGATCGCCTCGCGGATGCCTCCGGACTTCGCGAGCTTGATGGTGATCCCGTGTGCGATCTCCGCGCAGGCCGCGACGTCCGCGAGCGTGTGGCAGTCCTCGTCGACGTAGATCGGGACGGGAGACCGGTCGCGCAGCTCGGACCCGCCCTCGTCACCGGCCGGAAGCGGCTGCTCGCAGTACTCGACCCCGAGTTCCGCGAGTTGCGGAAGGGCGTCGACTGCCTCCTCGAGCGACCACCATTCGTTGACGTCCACCTGCAGCGGGAGGTCGGTCGCCGCGCGCACCGCCCGCACGCGCTCGACGTCGAGCCCGTCGCCGCCTCCGAGCTTCAGCTTCAGGCGGCGGTATGTGCGAGCAGCGGCCTCCGCACGGCGCGCCATGTCGTCGGGGTCACCGAGCCAGATCGTCCATGACGTCGGCGGCCCGACGCGCGGGAGGCCGAGCAACTGCCAGGCGGGCTTGCCGACGAGCTTGCCCTGGAGGTCGTGGAGCGCCGCGTCGAGCGCCGCCTTCGCCGCTTGCTCGCCGGGAACGGACTCGAGCCGCTCACCGATCTCCTCGAGGGCGAACGGGTCGTCGCCCAGGAGGTCTCCGTGCGCGTCGAGGAATCGCTTCGCGCTTTCCGGCGATTCGTCGTAGCGCTCGATCGGCGCCGCCTCGCCGTATCCCGTCACCCCCTCGTGCGCGAGTGCCACGTGGACGATGTCGGCGACGTCGGTCGCGTCGCGCGCGATGACGAACGTCTCGGCCAGCTGCAGACGGACGATCCGACACTCGAGCCGCACGACTCGGAGCCTAACCTCGAGTCCAGGATGGATCAGCCAGGCGCGGTTACACTGGCCGGGCGCGCGCCCGTAGCTCAGGGGATAGAGCGATGGCCTCCGGAGCCATAGGCCGCAGGTTCGAATCCTGCCGGGCGCATGTCGGTTTCCGGTGCGGTGGACGCACTGGCGTCCGCATGACCGCTGGCCGGACCTCCCTCGCCCGACCCGGCGAGACACCGGCTGGGGCGACTCTTCCTCATGGCAAGCGCTCGTCGTGGAAGCGCTCGACGTCCTTCTCGTGCCAATCAGCCTCGTATGCCTCGGCGGCGGCGAACTCGCGCTCGACCTCCGCGTCGGCCGCCGCGGTCCGGCGTGTTGCCGGTCGCCGGCGCGTCGTGGCGAATCCGACGACGACGAGCGGCACGGCAACCACGGCGAGGATGAGCCAGGGGATCACGTCCTGAGCCTAGTCTGCACGCTGAAGGACCGCGCGTCCCGTCCCTACTCGACGGCCCCGTTCACCCTGCTCAATGCGCGAACTTGCGGGTCGGACGCGGCTGGGGGAGAGCGCAGCGGAGTCGATACCCCCCTCGGCACCGCACCTACCACGCTGGGGCTCGCGCCCGACCCTGAACGCGAGCATACGGCTCCCGCGGCGCCGCGTCATCTAGAACCGTCGCGCGATCGATGTTCGCGACCGGTCAGCGGTGCCGGTAGACGATCCGCCCGCGGGTGATGTCGTAGGGCGACACCTGGACGCTCACCCGGTCGCCGGGAGCCATCCTGATCCGGTAACGGCGCATCTTGCCGGCGGTGTAGGCGATGAGCTCGTGCCCGTTGTCGAGCTCGACGCGGAACATGCCGCTGCCGAGCGCCTCGAGCACCTCACCCTCCATCTCGATCTTCTCCTCCGCCACTGCGCCGCTCCTGACCTTCGATCCGACGAGGCGCGGCCCCGAGGGCCGCGCACTCGCCTGCGTTACACGCTCTGCACGTTGATCGCCTCGGGGCCCTTCGTTCCCTCGCGCGCCTCGAACTCCACGCGAGCGTTCTCGGTCAGCGACTTGAAGCCCGCCCCGACGATGTTCGAATGGTGCACGAACAGGTCCTTACCACCCTCGTCAGGCGAGATGAACCCGTAGCCCTTCGCATCGTTGAACCACTTCACGGTTCCGGATGCCATATTTGAAACACCTCCTCTCACCCACGATCGAACGGGTAGAGAGGCATGCGGCCTCCGGTACTCGTCCTCGGTTTGCGGCGAACAGGGTACACGGGATGCCCGCGCACGTCAGAGGATCTCCTCGAGCGCGGACACGACCCGCACGACGTACGCGATCTGTGGATCGAGGACGAATCCGTTGCGCATCGGCGTCGGGTCTCGCACGGCGTCCGGCGGCACGGATCCAAGGCCGGGAGAAGGCTCCGGGGCTACAATCTCGAAGTCATGACCTTGAGCGTGGACGACCCCCTCAGTACCCGTGCCGAGCCTGCCCCGCATCAGACGTTCACGGGCCCGCGGCGCGGGCGACGTCGTCACACGCCCGGCTCCGCTCGTCCACGAGCTCACCGCTGGCGGCCTCACCTGGCTCAACGTCGTCTCGCCTGACGTCGAGACGGCTCAGACGCTCGCGGAGCGCTTCGGCTGGCACCCGCTCGACGTCGAGGACGTCGTCTCGAAGCGGCAGCGCCCCAAGGTCGACGACTACGAGGACGACGGCTACCTCTTCGCCGTCCTCCACTTCCCCGCGTACGACAAGGCGGTCCAGCGCCTGAACGCGGCCGAGCTCGACCTCTTCGTCGGGCTCGACTACGTCGTCACGATGCCGAACCGCGAGCTCCTGCCGGTCACGCGCCTCTTCGCGCGCTGCGAGGAGGACGAGATCCTCCGCGATCAGCTCTTCGCCCGCGGCTCGGGCCGTCTCCTGTACGAGGTGCTCGACGACCTCTTCGACTACTGCTTCCCGATTCTCGACAAGATCGCGCACAAGCTCGACGTCATCGAGGACGAGATGTTCGAGGGCCGCTCGCAAGAGGTCGTGCGCGACATCTCGAACGTGAAGCAGGAGATCATCTCCTACCGCAAGATCATCAAGCCGGAACGGTCCACGCTCCGCGTGCTCGAACGGCGCATCGAGCACTTCCTGCCGGAGGAGCTCGAGGAGTACTTCGACGACATCGTCGACTCCGCCGAGAGGGTCTGGGATCTCCTCGACAACTACAAGGAGGTCGTCGAGGCGCTCGAGTCGACGAACGAGTCGGTGCTCGCCCACAAGTTCAACGACGTGCTCCGGATACTGACCGTCTTCAGCATCGTCTTCCTCCCGGCGACGCTGATCGCGAGCATCTGGGGCATGAACGTCGGGCTCCCCGGCGGCGGGAACCCCGCGACGGCGAGCCACCTCGAGTTCTGGCTGATCATCGCCGCGACGGTCGTGAGCGTCCTCGCGCTCATCGGCTACTTCCGCTGGAAGCGCTGGCTCTAGGCGTCTCGGCTCTCTCGCTCGGCCGCACGTTCTTGACGCGGAGCCCGACCGGCAGGACACTGGTCGCCGAGAGGGGGAACGCTTGAGGCTGAGCAGGAAGCCGGCTCGAGTGGACGCGTCCACGTATGTGAGGGAGCGGCTCGAACCGTACGTCGTGGGATCTCCGGACGAGATGGAGGAGGTCACGGTCCCTGCCCTTCCGGCAGCGGAAGCGGAGGTGCTCGACGAGCTCATGCAGCGCGCCGTGCTGCTGCTCGCGGTCATGCCGCGGAATCAGCGCCGCGAGACCATCGAGGAGATCGTCTCCCCACACGAGCTCGACCGCGGACGTCGTGCGGTCGACGCCCTGATCGGGTCGGGCTACGTCGCGGTCGACGAGGCCGGGCGTCTGCGCCGGCTTCGCTGACGTCGCTGCATTCGCAACGGGGGAAGGAACACGGCCGGGCCCTCCCGCCGCAGAGGGGCCCGGCCGTTCTGGCGCCGACTCAGAGGAGGATCCGCAACGCTGTGTCTGGAGGACACCCGCGCCGCACGAGGGCGCTCGCCGCGTGGAGATCGATCTCGACGTGCGACGCCAACATGAGCGCGGAGCCGACGTCGTAGCCGGCTCGTACGAGTTCGTCGAATCGCCAGCGGAGAATCGCTTCAGCCTCCGTATCGTCGATCAGTTCGAACTGGGCCGCAGTCATCGCCGGCCTCCCTCTCGTCTCGGCTTTGAGGATCACAGTTGACCCACATCGACGCGAAAGCGCGCCCGCTTGAGGTCCAGAGAGCCCGACCCGAAGGTCCGGTCCCAGCGACCAACCTCCCTCGGTCGAGTGAGGCGGAGAGCTGTCGACCGAAGCGCTCGGAACGCGCTAGACGCGCTCGAGGCCCGCGCGGGACGCCTTCGCCTTGCGGTCCTGCCGCCAGGCGAAGACGAGCAGCGCACCGAAGACGACCACGATCGCGGCCACGAACCCGACCCGTGTCCAGATCCCCGTGAACACGACGATGCCGAGGATTCCGAGAGCGAGAAGTACGATCGCGGCGCCGGCAAGCTTGAGCGCGTAACCCACGGCGCGAGTGTACGGCTTCTCGACCCTCTCGCCAACCTCCGGCCGGCGCTGCTAGAAACGAGCACATGGCAAGGCAGCTGTGGGCGCCATGGCGTCTCGAGTACATCGAGCAGGCTGACGAACTCACCGACTGCGTCTTCTGCGCCGAAGCGGCCGGCGAGCTTGCACCGGACGTCTCGCTCGTCGTCCATCGGGGCGAGACGGCAATCGTCCTCCTCAACAAGTTCCCGTACTCGTCGGGGCATCTGCTCGCCGCGCCCGTCCGTCATGTCGGGGCGCTCGGCCAGCTGACCGACGAGGAGGCGCTCGAGCTCCACCGGCTCGCGGTCGCGGGTATCGGCGCGCTCGAGCGTGCGTACGACCCCGACGGATTCAACCTCGGCTGGAACCTCGGCCACATCGCGGGGGCAGGCATCGCCGACCACATCCATGTCCATGTCGTGCCGCGATGGTCGGGCGACACCAACTTCATGCCCGTGCTCGCAGACGTCAAGGTCCTGCCCGAGCACTTGCTCGCAACGCGCGACCGGCTCAGGGAGGCCTGGGCTACTCCTTGACGGCGTCGAGCACGCGCCACGCGGCCGGGCTCGTCGTCTGCCAGTCGTAGAGGCTCACGCCGATCGTCTGTCCGTCGTCGGCGATCGCGGCCGCGAACCCTGCGAGCTCCTCCGGCCCCATCCGGTTCGCCACGCCGCCGATGACGTGGATCGGAACGTCCGGGTTCCCGGTATCGACCCGCAGGAGGCGGATCGCACGCGTGACGTACCCGTAAGTAGCGTCGAAGCCCGTCAGCCCGCTCGTGTAGACCATGGGAGCGAACGCGTCCGAGTTCGCTGCGAGGTCGGCCCACGGGAAGCCGGGCCAGGTCGTGGGACGGCGCTCGAGGCCACGCGGGTTGAACGGGATGATCGCCAGCGGCGTGTCCCCCGCCTGCTGATGCACGAGCCGCGCGAGCGCGACGGCTCGGCGGGAGCGGAGCCCGACGTTCTTCAGCCGCGTCGACTCGATGTCGAGCCCGATGCCGTCGAACGCCTGGCCGGTCGACGTCCGGAAGTTCAGCATCGCCAGCGACCGGCGCACGTCGAGCGTCGGGTTCACGTGCCCGGGCAGGTACCAGGCGACGACGCGGATGCCCTTCGCATGCAGGGCCTCGACCAGTCGACCGAGCTGGGCCGGGCGCATCACGTCGAGCGCCGCGCGGTCGTTCGACGTCTCGATCCACACCGTCGTCACGCGTCGCGCGGCCATGCGCGCGGCCACCTTCTGCGGGGCGGCGAAGACCGGCCCGTCGTAGATGTCGACCCAGGTGCCGAGTCCGCCGAACACCGAGTCGTCCGCCTGGCGTGCCGCAGGCGCCGAGACCGTCGCACCCGTGAAGACCACGAGCATCGCAATTCCCAGGGCAGCGAGGCGAACGCGCACGGGTGGGAGTCTAGGGACGGGTTGTGAGCGGTCCGTCAAGCGGGCGGGCGACGCGTTCCGCGGTCGGCCGGTGTATGGCAAGCTCGCGGAGCAGATCGACTCCGGGAGGTCTCAGTGAGCGTGGACAAGACTCTTGCGCGGGACCGAGAACTGCGTACGAACGCGACTGCACGGCCCTGGCACGAGGACGGGTCCGGCATCAGGTCGAGGCTGGTCGGGCCGCTGCCGCGCTCGACAATCGTCGTCGACCCGTATGGGCCCAATCCGCGTGATGCGCGGCTGCTGCTGCACCGGGTCAACACCTACGAAGAGCTCGAGGAGGAGATCGAGCGGCTCCGAGCGTGGCTGCGAGATATTCGAGCACGGCTCGATGGGACACCGAGTCGCGCGACGACCCCTCCAGGAGACGACGGCTTCGAATCTCTCGCTCGCGACCTGAGAGCAGGCATCAACGCCGCGCTCGGGGATGGCCGAATGGCGTCGAGTCGGCAGCGGCCATGAAAGGCCGAGGCCAGCGACGCGGCTAGAATCCTGGGCGCGCGGACGTAGCTCAGTCGGTAGGGCACTGGCTTCCCAAGCCATAGATTGCAGGTCCGTCCCCTCGGCTTCACTACGCAGTTCCCCGCTCCTAGAGCGGGTTTTTGCCCCCTCCCCGCTCTGATCTAGACCCGCCCGAGGACGCCTGAGAACGGCCGAAACGGGGCGCGACTTGCCCGCACCGGTGGTCCGCCATGCCCACCGACGACTAGCATTGACCATCCTGCGCGGGTGTCGTCCAGTGGTAGGACAGGGGCTTCCCAAGCCTCAAACACGGGTTCGAGTCCCGTCACCCGCTTGGTGACCACCGGGGACGTGTGACGAACTCGAACTCCATCGTGCAGCCCGACGGCTCTCTCATGTGCCGTCGATGCGGCGGCACACAGTTCGTTCCGCGGAAAGTAGACCTTCGTCCAATTCCAACTCACCGAGGCCGCCAGGGATCCGAGTGGGTAAGCCGGCGGCTCAACGGAGCGGCGCCGGAGTCGAACCGACCGACAGGCGTGCTCACGTACGGCAGCCGCGTAACCTATGCGTTCACCGGAGCGGGGAGGCATGGAGTTACCTGCGACTCGTTATCTCGATCGGGACGGGCGGCTGCTCGGGTACTACGTCGCTGGCGAAGGCCCCGTCGATTTGGTGTGGCTCTTCGAGATCGTCATGCATCCGGATCTGTGTTGGAGCGACCCGCATATCCACCACGTGATGGAACGCGGCACGAGCTTCTGCCGAGTCGCGTACTTCCAGCGTCGTGGCTTCGGTGTCTCCGAGTCGGTGGACTACGTGCCGACGATGGAGCAGCAGGCAGACGATGTCCTGGCCGTAATGGACGCGGCAGGAATGCCCAGGGCCACGCTTGTCGGGATAAAGGGGACGTGCGGACCCGCAGCGCTCGTCGCAGCCCGAGCGCCCGAGCGGGTGAACAGGCTCGTGCTCGTCAATCCGCTTGCGCAAGGTCCCGACTCGAGCAGCACCGAGCTTCACGGTTGGACGGCCGCTGAGGCGACCCGATTTGCGGCTGATTACCGTGCTGCGTACGCACGTTGGGGCACCGGGGATCGATTGGCTTTATGGGACTCGGCCATGGGATCGTCGGCGTTCAATCGACAGCTCGGGGCACTGCTAGAACGCAACTCGACGACCCCCGCGGCCGCGCAGGCGTACCTCGAGTGGTATCTACACCTGGATCAGCGACGTTCTGCGCTCCGTACAGACACCGACCCATGTGCTCCGCGTCCCGACCAATTCGGCGCCGGAGGCGGCTGTGCGGTACGCCGCCGAACTGATCCCAGGCGCGACTTACCAGTTGTTACCCCCGACACAGCTCGGCGCGTCGATCGGCGAGGCCTTTGTGCCGATCTCGGACATCGTCGAGGAGGTGGCGACGGGTGCTGCCCGAGCGCCGGATGCCGACCGAGTGTTCGGCACGGTGCTCTTCACCGACGTCGTCGCATCGACAGAGCTCCTCGCCGAGATCGGGGACGCGGCCTACGCGGAGCTGCGCGCCGCACACGAGCGACATGTCCGCCTTGCCGTTGAGGAGGCGACCGGCCGGCTGGTGGACGTCGCCGGAGACGGCACTTTCAGCGTCTTCGAGGGGCCAACTAGGGCCGTGCGCTGTGCGCAGACGATTCGCGCGGAGGCGTCACGACTCGACCTTGCGGTTCGTGCAGGTGTTCACACCGGCGAGATCGACGCATCAGGGACAAAGATCAGCGGGTTGACCGTGCATATCGGAGCGCGCGTTGGAGCCGCTGCTGGCCCCGGCGAGGTGCTCGTCTCGCGAACGGTCCGCGATCTGGTCGCCGGGTCCGGGCTAACTTTCACGAGCCGTGGCGAGCACGTGCTCAAAGGCGTCTCGGGAGCCTGGGAGCTCTACGCCGTCGAGGACGACCACAATCGTGTCTACGTTCCGCATCAGCGCCTGCGTAGGACGGCGATCGACCGCGTGGCGATGGGTGCTGCTCGGCGCACTCCGCGGCTCGTCCGCGCCGCGCTCGAAACCGCCAACGCTTTTCAGCGCCGACGCGTGCGGTAGACGAGCGTGCGAGCGAAGGTTCTTCGCTGGCCGCGCACAGGCGGACGTCTAGCACCCTCTTTTCGACCCGCTACTGCCTCGCGCGCGACAGTCGACACCTCTCTCAGGCGGACTTGAGCGGACTTGAGCGGAAGATCGATCGGCGCTGACGGAGCTCATGCGCTACGCCACCGGCTCAGGCATGCCAGCTACCTCAGGTTTGGCGATCTACCTGCGAATCCACAAGAAGGAGCTGCGGGATGAAGTGGGTTTCAAGAGCAGCCGGTCTTACCGTGATCGCGAGCGCAGGTCTCGCGCTCGTCATGTCCACGACTCGCGTCGCCAACCTCGTGCTTTTCCTCCTCGCCGAGCTATGAGGCTTATCCCTCGCGGTATGGCTTGATGAACCCGGAAGGGGATGCCGCCTCGTATTCAGGTTCCTCGGATCCATCTGGGTGGGAACGCTCGCCGTCCTCGGCTACGCCCTCCCCTTGAGCGCCACGCCCGGCTGTTAGGGCAGCTGTCTGCTCGCGTGTCAGTTGAGCCCGCGCGCCTCCGGCCCGACGCCTACTCCACGCCTAAACGTCTCGGAACTGCACCCGCGCAGCTATGCGAAGCGCGTTCTGACGACTGTCCGCAAAACCCCCATAACTAGAGGCTTCTCGAACGATCGGGGACGAACGGCGCAAATGCGGTTTGGCTTCCCAAGCCAGGTGTCGCGGGTTCGAGCCCCGTCGTCCGCTCCATGGAAAGGGCCTGCAAACGCGGGCCCTTTCGTAGCTCGGAGGAATCCCCGCCTCCGCCCAACGCGGCCCCCCTGTGACGACGGCGCTACGATCGCGCGGATTCTGTGTCCGAAACGAGCGAGAGGAGACTTTCTGTGGCCAGCGTGGAGACTCGGAGCTTCGACTCCGCGGACGAGACAAGGACACCCCACAAGGCAAAGGTCGATGTCGTCCGGATGGGGCGCACGAGCGCGGCCCGGTTGACACTCGAGCCCGGCTGGACATGGGCCGAGAGCATCAAGCCGATCGTGGAGACCGACAACTGCAAGCTGCGGCACGTCGGCATCTGCCAGTCGGGCGCGATGCAGGTCACCCACGAAGACGGCACGGAGCAACGGATCGGCACAGGTGACGCATACGTCATCGAACCCGGCCACAACGCGACCGTCGTCGGCGACGAGCCATTCGTCGGTTTCGAGTTCGAGTCCGAGTCTGCCGAGGCATACGCGACCCGCTGAGCTCTCGCCGTCGCGGATCGAATTCGCGCCAGTTCATTCCACGAGAAAGCCCCGCCACGGCGGGGCTTTCTCGTTCTGGGACAGCGCGCGAGCGTGTCCATCAGGTGTCGAGACGCCCCTCGCTTGCAAGCTCGCGAACCCGCGACACTCGGCGAGGTTAGGCCACGACCGTCGAGAGTGCCGGGCCGGCTGACCCATCCTCCCCGACCGCCGGGGAAGCGAGCAGGAGGACGCTAAGGCCGGCCCGGCCCCTTGCCGTTCTCGGGCGAGCGGCGGCCTCCTCTCACCACTTTCGTTTCCGGACACGGTGGGCACCCGGTCCACGAGCCCCTGGTTTCCGCTCAACGAAGCGGCTTTGCGATCCGATTCGGCGCTCCCATGCTTGTGCCGATCGTTACGCGGTGACGGCCTCCTCGAGCTCCGTCGACCACTCTCCCGCAACCGCGAGCGCATTCATGCGGGCGCGATGCGTGAACGCCGCCTGGGCGGCCGTAGCGTTGTCCGCGTCTCCCGCCCATGCTCTCAGCGCCGACTGCTGAAGTGCACGACCGTACGAGAACGAGAGCGCCCACGGGCCGCCGATCTCGTTGATCGCGTTCAGGTTCTCCGTCGCCTCGACCTCGGACTGACCGCCCGACAGGAAGACGACCGCGGGCACGGCAGCCGGGACGTGGCGGAGGAAACAGTCGATGGTCAGCTCCGCGATCCGCTCCGCGCGCGCCTGCTCGGGGCAGCGCTTGCCCGAGATCACCATGTTCGGCTTGAGGAGGGCACCCTGCAGGTCGACACCGATGACCTCGAGCTCGGTGAAGGTCCAGTGCAGCGTGCGCGCGGTCACCTCGTAGCAGCGCTCGATCGTGTTGTCGGCGTCCATCAGGACCTCGGGCTCGACGATGGGGACGAGCCCCGCCTCCTGGCAGAGCGCCGCGTAGCGTGCGAGTGCGTGCGCGTTCGCGCGGATGCACGCCGTCGAGGGGATGCCCTCGCCGATCGTGATCACCGCGCGCCACTTCGCGAAGCGGGCGCCGAGCCCCGCGTACTCCTCGAGCCGGGCGCGCAGGCCGTCGAGGCCCTCGGTCACCTTCTCGCCTGCGTGTCCGGCCATGTCCTGTGCGCCCGTGTCCACCTTTATCCCCGGGACGACCCCCTTCGAAGCGAGGAGCTGGGCGAACGGCGTCCCGTCGGCGGTGCGCTGGCGAATCGTCTCGTCGTAGAGGATGACCCCGCCGACGAACTCTTCCATGCCGGGGGCCGTGAAGAGCAGCTGGCGGTAGAAGCGGCGGCTCTCCTCGGTCGACTCGATGCCGATCGAGTCGAAGCGCTTCTCGATCGTGCCCGTGCTCTCGTCCGCCGCGAGGATCCCGCGGTGGTCGGCGACGATCTCCTTCGCCGTCGCGTTCAGCTCGTGCGCTCCCATCAGCGCGCTCCTTTCGTCAGGCTCTGGATCTTCGTGAGCGGGTGGAACGCCGCGATGCGGCGAACCGTGCCCGATCGCGACCGCATCACGATCGACTCGGTCTCCACGTGGTTGCCGACGACGCGCACGCCGCGGAGCAGCGCGCCGCCGGTCACGCCGGTCGCCGAGACGAAGACGTCCTCCCCCCGGACGAGATCGCCCGTGGTGAGCACCCGGTCGAGGTCGTAGCCGTCGGCGAGCAGACGCTGCCTCTCGTCGTCCGAGCGTGGCCAGAGCTTCCCCTGCATCGCGCCGCCGAGGCACTTGATCGCGGCAGCGGAGATCACGCCTTCGGGCGTACCGCCGATCCCCATGAGCAGGTCGACCCCGGTCCCGGGCTGGGCGGCGGCGATCGACGGCGCGACGTCACCGTCCCGGATGAGGTTCACGCGCGCGCCCGCCTCACGCAGCTCGGCGATCAGGTCGTCGTGTCGGTCGCGCTCGAGCACGACGACGGTGAGATCGTTGATCTCGACGTTCTTCGCCTCGGCGACGCGCTCGAGGTTCTCGGTCGGCGTCGCCTCGATGTCGATGGCGTCGGCGGCCTCCGGCCCGACGGCGATCTTGTCCATGTACAGGGCTGCGCCGGGAAAGAACATCGATCCGCGCTCGGCAACGGCGATGACGGCGATTGCATTCGGCATCCCGAGCGCCGTCAGGCGCGTGCCCTCGAGTGGGTCGACGGCGACGTCCACTTCCGGTCCGGTGCCGTCGCCGACCTCCTCGCCGTTGTAGAGCATCGGCGCCTCGTCCTTCTCCCCCTCGCCGATGACGACGCGGCCCCGCATCGAGACGGTGTTGATCATCAGACGCATCGCGTCGACGGCCGCCTGATCGGCAGCGTTCTTGTCCCCGCGTCCGATCCAGCGCGACGCGAACGTCGCCGCCGACTCGGTCACGCGTACGAGCTCGAGCGCGAGGTTGCGATCCGGAGGGGTCGCGCTCACGCTCGGATCCTACATCCGGTCTGGCGCGTCTACCCCGATGAGATCCAGGCAGCGGGCGACAACGAGCTGCGTCGCTCGGCAGAGATCGAGGCGAAAGCTCTCCTCCGCCGAGCCCAGGACCCGGTGGTGGTGGTAGAAGCGGTGGAAGTCGTCCGCGGTCCGGATCGCGTATGTCGGGATCCCCTGCGGAGCGCGCCGTTCCGCCGCTTCCGCCGCGAGAGCCGGGAAGTCGAGCAGCCGCTTCACGAGATCCCGCTCCTCGACGGCGAGCGGGGAGGCGGATGCACCGGCGTTCGGTGCAGCTGCACCGTTCGCGTCCGCATTCCGCAGGATCCCCGAGATCCGCGCGTGCGCGTACTGGACGTAGTAGACGGGGTTCTTCTGCGTTCGCTGGGCCGCGAGGTCGACGTCGATCTCGATCGCCTGGTCCGGGCCTCGCGAGACGAGGTACCACCGGGTCGCATCGATCCCGATCGTGTCGAGCAACTCGTCGAGGAACACGGTGTCCCCACGGCGCTTAGACATCTTCCTCGCCTCGCCCGCATCGACGAGCTGGACGAGCTGGTAGATGAGCACCTCGACCCGCTCGGGGTCGTAGCCGAGCATCTTCGCGACCGCCCCGTACCACAGCCGCGCACCGTGGTGATCCGCGCCGAGGACGTAGATCGCGCGGTCGAACCCGCGCGACAGCTTGTCCTCGACGTACGGGACGTCGACGGCCCGGTACGTCGGCTGACCGTTCGAGCGGATGAGCACCCGGTCCTGCTCGTCTCCGTACCCCGAGGAGCGCGCCCAGACGGCGCCCTCGCTCTCGTAGGTGTCGAGTCGCGGGAGGAGCTCGGGCAGCCGGAGCTCGAGCTCGCTCTGACGCGCCCACGAGTCGAAATGGATCCGCGCTCTGGCGAGCGATGCCTCGATGCGGTCCAGCATCTCCGCCGCCGGATCGCGGTCGAGCCCGGTGAGCTCCCGGATGTACTCCCCCTGGTAGCCGTCCTCGGGAGGCTCTTCGCCTCGCCGAACGGCGTCGACGGACGCGTGAAAGAGCTCCATCTGCCTTCCGGCGTCGTTGTAGTAGTACTCGCGCTCGACCTCCTCGCCCGCGAACGTCAGGAGACGCGCGACCGAGTCGCCGTACGCGCCATTCCGGGCATGCGCCACCGTGAGGGGGCCGGTGGGGTTCGCGGACACCATCTCGATCTGCATTCGCCGCGGCGTCGCCGGGCGTCCGGCACCGAACCCGTCGCCGACGGCCAGGATCTCGCCGAGCGCTTCCGCGATCCATGCGTCGGAGACGTGGAGATTGACGAAGCCTGGGCCTGCGGCCTCGGCGCGCTCGGCAAACCCTCCGGCCACGGCCTGGTCTGCGATCTCGGCCGCGAGCTCGCGCGGCGACTGCTGCCGGGTGGGCGCGAGCCTCAGCGCGACGTTCGTCGCGTAGTCGCCGTGCTCGGGGTCCGCCGGCCGCTCTAGCTCGACGGGCGAGCCCGCGATCTCCTCGAGCGCGCTCGCGAGTGCCGAGATCGGATCGCCGACGTTGCGCGTCGCAGGCTCCACGACGTCATCCTAGGCGCGTACGGCGAGCGGCTCGCGCTCGCCCGGTTGGCGTCAGACGGCGCCGGTCTTCGCGGAGCGGGTCGGGAACGGCACGACGACGCCGTCCCGGTGCAAGGCGAGCTGGACCTCCTCGCGCGCCTTGTAGATCCGCCACTTCACCGTTGCGAGCGTGATCTCGAGCGTCTCGGCGATTTCGGTGTACGAGAGGCCGACGACGTCTCGGAGGAGGAGCGCCATCTTCAGGTCGGGGTTCAGCGCCTCGACCGCGCGCCAGACGGCGTCGATCGTCTCGGAGCGCTCGGCGGGGGCGTCCACGACCTCGAGAGGTGGGACGTCCTCGAGGTTCACGACGGCACGTGGCCGCCGCTCGAGCGCTCGCAACTCGTCGAGCACCCGATTCTTCGTGACCTGGAAGAGCCAGGTCGTGAAGCGGGAGCGCAGTGAAAAGCCCGGGAGGCCCTGGTAGACCCGGAGGAAGACCTCCTGGGTCAGGTCCTCCGCGAGCGACCTGTCGCCGGTGAGCCTCAGGACGTAGTTGAAGACCGGCTGCTCGTACGTCCTGACGATGATCGAGAACGCACGCTCGTCACCCCTCTGTGCCTTTCGCAGGACTCCCAGATCGGGCTGTGGAAGCGACATGGACGCGGCGAGTATAGAGGGGAAGCGGTAAGGGGTTTGTAGGCTGGGCTTTACGGCTCCGTTGCGAGCGGAGAGCCGGTCATCTCAGCGGGAATCGGAAGCTCGAGCATGGCCAGAATCGTGGGCGCGAGGTCGGACAAACCGCCCCCGTCGCGGAGCGAGATGCCGGATCGCGTGGTCACGAGCGGCACCGGGCTCGTCGTGTGGGCGGTCTGCGCGCTCACGCCGTCCGGGTCGAGCATCACCTCCGCGTTCCCGTGGTCGGCGGTCACGAGAGCGACCCCGCCGGCGTCGCGAACCGCGTCGAGAACGCGAGCGAGGCAACGATCGACGGTCTCGATCGCGGTGACCGTCGCAGAGATCGACCCCGAGTGGCCGACCATGTCCGGGTTCGCGAAGTTGACGACTGCGAACCGGTATCCCCTGCCGACCTCGTCGCAAAACCGGACAGCGACCTCCTCGGCGGACATCTGCGGCTTGCGATCGTAGCTCGGCACGTCGCGCGGAGAGGGCACGAGGATTCGCTTCTCCCCCTCCCACTCCCGCTCCTTCCCGCCGTTCAGGAAGTAAGTGAGGTGCGCGTACTTCTCCGTCTCCGCGACGTGGAGCTGGCGCGCGCCCGCCTTCGACAACACCTCGGCGAGCGTGCTTTGCACCATCTGCTCAGGGAAGGCCACGGGGCTCGCGAGGTCGTCCTCATAATGGGTCATCGTCGTGAGATCGACGCCGGCTTCGAGGAGCTTCTTCGAGAGCTGCCGTGCCCGATCGGGGCGGAAATTGAAGAAGACCGCGGTGTCTTCGGTGCTGAGCCGCGGCCGTCCGTCGAGGACGACAGGCTCGATGAACTCGTCCGTCACCTCGTCGGCGTAGCTCGCGCGCACGGCCTCGATCGGATCGTCGGCCTTCTTCCCCTCCCCCTCGAGGATGGCGTCGAACGCCTTCTCGGTTCGGTCCCAGCGTTCATCGCGGTCCATCGCGTAGTACCGGCCGCACACGGTGGCGATGCGGTCGGCGGGAAGCTCGGCCAAGTCGTGCTCGGCCGCATGCGGAGAGACGTCGCGCCCGTCCGTGAACGCGTGGATCCACGTCCGCTCGGCCATGTGCTCGCGCTCGGCGAGCTCGAGGAGCGCCTGGAGGTGGTCGATGTGCGAATGCACGCCCCCCTTCGAGACGAGGCCGAGCAGGTGGACGTCCGCTCCGCGCTCGCGTGCGCCTGCGAACGCGGAGCGGAGGGGCTCGTTCTCGTAGAACGTTCCGTCCTCGATCGCGCGGTTCACGCGCACGAGGTCTTGGAGGAGCACCCGCCCGGCGCCGATCGTCAGATGCCCGACCTCGGAGTTACCCATCTGACCGGCGGGAAGCCCAACCGCCTCTCCCGATGCGGCCAGGGTCGTGTGCGGACAGTGCGCCCAGAGATCGTCGAAGACCGGTGTGTCGGCGAGATCGACGGCGTTCCCAGGGCCGGGTGGCGCAAGTCCCCAGCCGTCGAGGATCACGAGTGCGACGAGCTGGGTCATGCAGCGGCGACCACATCGGCCGCTGCGAGGCAGATCGCTTCGAATGAGGCGGGATCGAGCGAGGCACCGCCGACGAGCGCGCCGTCGACGTCCGGCTGCGCGAGCAGCGACGCGGCGTTCTCCGGCTTCACCGATCCTCCGTACAGGACCGGCGCCGGGTGCAGCGACTTGACGAATGCGTGCGCTTCCTGGGCGAGCTCGGGGCCCGCGGTCTTCCCGGTCCCGATCGCCCAGACCGGCTCGTACGCGATCACGAGCCGCTCGTGAGCGGGCACGAAGGAGACCTGACGCGCGAGGACCGTCTCCGTCTCGCCCGCCTCGCGTTCGGCCTCGGTCTCGCCGACGCACGCGATCACCTCCAGGCCAGCCTCGAGGGCGCACTCCGCCCGCTGGCGCACCGTGTCGTCCGTTTCGCAGAAGAGCTGGCGACGCTCGGAGTGGCCGACGAGCGCACCGCTCGCACCGAGCTCGAGCAGCATCGGAGGCGAGACCTCGCCGGTGAACGCGCCCTCGAGCGCCCAGTGAACGCTCTGCGCGTAAACGCGCACCGCGCTCTCCGTCCCGAGGCCGTCGAGCGCCCCTTGGATCGAGGCGAACGCCGGGCAGACGACGATCTCGACGCCCGGCGTGCGCGACGGCAGGTGCCGGATCCGCGTGGCGAACGAGCGCGCCTCGTGCGCGCCCTTGAACATCTTCCAGTTCCCGACGATGAGCATCGCGCGATCTTAGGGACTCGGCCGTCGGGGAGACGCCGCCTTCCTGTTAGCCTCGCCGGGCGTGGCGACCGTCGAGATAGCAGTCTGGGAGCAGCGGTTCCGGACGCCGGTGCCGTTCTTCCCGCACTGGTCCCCGCTCGCGCCCGACCGCACCGTCTATGCGTCGAACGAGTCCGGCGTGTGGCAAGTCCACGCCTGGGACGTCTCGACGGGCGTGCGCCGTCAGGTGAGCGAGAGCTCGGTCGGCGTCACGGACGGCGCCCCGACGCTCGACGGCGAGGGTGTGCTCTGGTTCGACGACGAGACCGGCGACGAGTCCGGCCGGTGGCTCGTCCAATCGTTTGCCGGCGGTGAGACGCGACCGTTCCTCGAGGGCGTCCCGCACGGCTGGAGCGAGGGGCTGGCACAGGCTCCGGGCATCGTCGCGGCCGGAATCAGCGACCGCGACGGGTTCGCGGTCTACGTCGCGAGGGACGACGAGCCGGTGCGCGAGTTGGCTCGTTCGCCGCGCGGGCTGCGGATCGGGAGCAACGACGAGGGAGGTTTCCTGCTCGGCGGGCTCTCCCTCGACGGAGCGCTTCTCTGCGTCGAGCACTCGGAGCACGGCGACGTCATCCGCCAGGCACTCCGCGTTCTCGACACACGGACGGGCGAGAGCGTCGGCGACCTCCTCGACGACGGCATGTCCCTCCTCGCCAAATGCTGGTCTCCGGTTCCCGGCGATCAGCGCCTCGCCTTCGAGCACGAGCGTGATGGGGACGAGCGACCGGGCATCTGGGATCTCGCGACCGGCATCCGCACCGACCTGGAACTCGACCTCGACGGCGGCGTGACCGTGCAGGCCTGGTGGCCGGACGCCTCCGCGCTTCTCCTCCGGAATCTGTACGAGGGTCGCAGCCATCTCTATCGCTACGCGCTCGCGAGCGGCGAGCTGACGCGGATCCCGACCGACCCGGGGTACATCTGGACAGCGCGCGTCCGGCCGGACGGACGCGTCTGGTTCGTCCACGAGCAGGGAGCGAGAGCGCGCCTCGCACTCGACGAATCGGCCACGAACCTCCTTCCCCTGCCGAGCGCTGGCTCGGTCGGCCGACCATACGAGTCATGGCACTTCGAGAACCCTCACGGCCAGCGCGTGCACGGCTTCTACGTGACGCCCGACGAGTCGGGCGGCCCGTTCCCCGTCCTGATGTTCGTCCACGGCGGGCCGACGTGGCTCGACTTCGATCGCTGGCAGCCCGAGGTGCAGGCCTACGTCGACGCCGGCTTCGTGGTGGGGCTCGTGAACTACCGCGGGTCGATGGGCTACGGCCGCGAGTGGAGGGACACCCTGATCGGCAACATCGGCGGACCGGAGCTCGAGGACGTGAACGCCGGCCTCGAGGACCTCGTCAGGCGCGGGCTCGCCGATCGCGAGCGTGCCGTCGTCGCGGGCCATTCGTGGGGCGGGTACGTCACGCTGCTGGAGCTCGGGAAGCATCCCGATCTCTGGCTGTGCGGCGTCGCGGGCGTCCCCGTCGGAGACTACGAGAGCGGCTACGAGCAGCTCTCGCCCCTCCTCCAGGCGTACGACCGCGCGCTCCTCGGCGGGCACACGCCGAGCGAGCTCCCGGATCTCATGCGCGACCGGAACGCGATCAACTTCGCGGACGACGTTCGCGCGCCCGTCATGTTCGTGATCGGGCGGAACGACAGCCGCTGCCCCTACGACCAGGCAATGCGCTACGTCGACAAGCTCGCCGCGCGCGGGCACCCGCACGAGGTGTACGTGTTCGAGACCGGGCACGGCTCGTTCGACACCGACGAGCGCGTTCGCCAGGTCCGCACGATCCTCTCGTTCCTCGGTCGCCACGTGCCGGGGATCGACGCGCAGCTCGACTGAGCCGATCGCCCGCGGATCGCCGCCGACGTACCGTCAGGCGGGCGGAATCGCTGCGACGCCGGGCAGCTCCTTGCCCTCGAGCAGCTCGAGGGACGCACCGCCTCCCGTCGACACCCACGAGACCTTCTCGGCGAGACCGAGCTCGTGGAGTGCACGTACCGAGTCGCCGCCGCCGACGACCGTGTATCCGTTCACCCCCGCGACGGCCTGCGCGACGGCCTTCGTACCCTCCGCGAAGCGCGGCCACTCGAAGACGCCGAGCGGACCGTTCCAGAACACCGTGCGAGCCCCCGCGAGCACCGACGCGAAGCGGTCGCGCGTCTCCGGCCCGATGTCGAGGCCGAGCCAGCCCTCCGGAATCGCGTCGGAGGCGGTGACCTCGCTCTTCGCGTCCGCGGCGAACGTCTCTGCGGCGACGACATCCGAAGGGAGCACGGCCTCGAACGGGAGGCGATCGTCCGAGCGGAGCTCCTCCGCCATCTTGCCGCCGACGAGCACCGTGTCCGCACGGCCGCCGAGGTGCTCGAGGACGCCCAGCTTGTCGTCGACCTTCGCGCCCCCGGCCACGAGCACGAACGGTCGCTCGACGTCCCCGAGGAGGCGGCCGAGCATCTCGAGCTCCTGCTCGAGAAGGAGGCCGGCGTACGCGGGCAGCAGGTGCGCGACGCCCTCGGTCGACGCGTGCGCACGGTGCGCGGAGCCGAACGCGTCGTTCACGTACAGGTCGTTTCCGTCGGCGAGGCGGCGGGCGGTCTCGGGGTCGTTCTTCGTCTCTCCTGGGTCGAAGCGGGTGTTCTCGAGGACCGTGATCCGTGGGTCCGGGAGCAGCTCGCGGAGCCGGTTCGCGACGGGCCGGATCTCGAGCGACGGATCCTGGCCCTTCGGTCGGCCGAGATGCGAGCAGACCGACAGCTTCGCCGCGTTACGGTCGAGCAGGTCGCGAAGCGTCGGGAGCGACGCCCGGATCCTCGAGTCGTCCGCGATCACGCCGTCCTCGAGCGGGACGTTGAGGTCGGCGCGGACGAGGACGCTCTTGCCCGCGACCTCGGCGTCCTTCACGGAGCGCGGCCGGCTCACGGGTCGTGCTCCCACTCGCTGTCGTGGTAGAGCTCGAGGCGGTACGACGCACCCATGTCCGACACGAGCAGCCGGACGTGAGTCAGCCTCACAGCAGGCGGTCCCTCACGCCAGGAGCTTCCCGATGACGTCGACCAGCCTGCACGAGTATCCCCACTCGTTGTCGTACCACCCGAACACCTTCGCGATCCGACCGTGCGTCATCGTCAGCTTGCTGTCGAAGATGCACGAGAACGGGGACCCGTGGATGTCCGTCGAGACGAGGGGGTCGTCCGTGTACTGCAGGATCCCGTCGAGGGCGGCGCCGTGGGCGACCGAGCGGAACGCCTCGTTGACCTCGTCGACGCTCACGTCCCTGCCGAGCGCGACGACGAGATCCGTGATCGATCCGGTCGACACGGGGGCCCGGACCGAGAGCCCGTCGACCTTGCCCTGGAGGTGGGGCAGCACGACGCCGATCGCCTTGGCCGCGCCCGTCGAGGTCGGGATCAGGTTGATCGCCGCCGCGCGGGCTCGTCGCAGGTCCGAGTGCGGCATGTCCTGGAGACCCTGGTCCTGTGTGTAGGCATGGATCGTGGTCATGAAGCCGCTCTCGATCCCGGCGAGGTCGTCCAGGACCTTCGCCATCGGCGCGACGCAGTTCGTCGTGCAGGACGCGTTCGAGACGATGTCGTGCGACTCGGGGTCGTACGCATCGTCGTTCACGCCGAGCACGATCGTGATGTCCGGGTCAGTTGCAGGAGCGGAGATGACCACCTTCTTCGCGCCTGCGTCGAGGTGCTTCTGCGCGCCTGCGCGATCGGTGAAGAAGCCGGTCGACTCGAGTACCACGTCGACGCCGAGGTCGCGCCACGGGAGCTCTGCGGGGTCGCGCTCGGAGAGCATACGCACCTCCTCGCCGGCCGCTCGCAGGACTCCCTGCTCGAGCTCGACCTCGCCCTCGAACGGACCGAGGTTGGAGTCGTAACGCAAGAGGTGCGCCATCGTGTGGGCATCGCCCAGGTCGTTCAGGGCGACGACGTCGATGTCCGCCCCGAGCGCCTGCTGGGCACGGAAGAAGTTGCGGCCGATGCGGCCGAACCCGTTGATGCCGACGCGAATGGCCATCGTCTCGCTCCTCCGTCCGTCGATCGGTCGAGGTTGGTTCCCGCCTGCCGCGCGAGTCTAACGGGGAGGTGTCAGACGCCTGCGAGATCCGCGAGCCGCCGCAGCCTTCGGTGCATCGCCGCCTTGCTCACCGCGGGATCGGTGCGCGCGGCGAGCTCGCGCAGCGAGTCCGTCGGATGCCGCAGCCGGAGCGCCGCCGCCTCGCGGAGGTCGTCGGAGAGTCGCTCGAGCACGCCGTCCGCCCGGAGGCGCCGGGCCGCCTCGACCTGGAGCTCGGCGGCACGGCTCGTCCGGACGAGGTTCGCGTGGTCCGCGTTGGCCAGGCGGTTCGCCTGCGAGCGCGCGTCGGCCACGACCGCGCGCTCTTCGAGCGCGAGCACCGTTTCGGACGCACCGGCGAGCGCGAGCAGCGACTCGATCGCGTCCCAGCTCTTGGCGTAGGCCGCAGCGTGGCTCGCGCGCTCCACCACGCCGAGCGGGACGTCGAGCTCTCGGGCGATCTCCTGGATGAACGTCGCGGCCGCCAACGATGCGCTTCGGAGCTCGAGATGCGGGGCTCCGCGCAGCGAGAGGGATCCGCCACCGAGGAACGCACCCCGGACGTACGCGCACTTGCAGCAGGCGCGTGCGACGAGCCGTCGCGGCGGACGCTCGAGTGGCGCGTGCCTGCGGTCGACGACGCCGGCCGCGACGAGGACGTCCAGCGAGCGCGCCTCGCCTTCCAGGTGGAGCTGGAAGCGTGTCGCGCGGTCGAACGCGCGCCTCGGGTACGTCCGGATCTCGGAGCGGATGCCCTCCTCGCGAAGCAACGCGAAGGCGCGGCGGGCGGCGGCGCCGCTCCCGAGGTCGAGGTGGAGGCCCCACTCCCCGTGCCCGCGCAGGTGGAGATTGCCGGCGGAGTGGAAGAGCGCCGAGAGCTCCGCGAGCCGGTCGCAGCCGCGCGTCGGCGCAATGCGCGCGAGTTCCTCGCGGACGTCCTCGGACGTGATCAGAGCGACACGCCCTCGAGTGCGAGCAGCCGGCGCTTGATGTCGACGCCCGCCGACCCGTAGCCGCCGATGCCGTCCGCGCCCACGACGCGATGGCAGGGCACGAGGAACGCGAAGCGGTTGGTGGCGCAGATCGTGCCGACCGCGCGCTGGGCGCCGGGATGCCCGGCAAGGGCGGCCACCTCTCCGTAGCTCACCACCTCTCCGCGAGGGACGTCACGGAGCACACCGAGCACCTCGCGCTGGAACCCGGTGCACCAGTCGAGATCGATCGCGATGTCCTCCAGCCCTACCGCCTCGCCCCTCAGGAAAGCGCGAACGCGGGAGATCATCTCCGCGTCGACGGCGGATGAGCGGGCTGGGACGGCGGGGTCGGGTCGGATGTCGAGGAACGTCCCCCTCGTACAGAGAGGGTCGAGCCGACCCCGCCGCGAGATCCGCCGGAAGTCGAACTCGTGGGCCACGACGACGTCTCCCTCGATCCACAGCTCCCCGACACCCCAACCGCGAACCTCGTACTCCGTACGCGCCACCGTCACCGTCGCCGACTCTACAATCGCCCCCATGAGCGCCCCCGGAATCTTCACGCCCCCGAAGCCAGTCAACGAGCCCGTCAAGTCCTACGCGCCCGGCTCGCCCGAGCGCGCCGAGCTGAAGGCCCGGCTCCGGGAGATGGAGGGCGAGCGCATTCGCATCCCGATGATCATCGGCGGCAACGACGTGCACACCGACGAGACGTTCGAGGCGGTCATGCCGCACCGGAAGAGCCACGTCCTCGCAGACGTCGCCAAGGGCGGCCCGGAGCACGTGCAGCAAGCCGTCGACGCCGCCCGCGCGGCACACGACGAGTGGTCGCGGATGCCGTGGCACGAGCGCGCGTCGATCTTCCTCCGCGCCTCCGAGCTCCTCGCCGGGCCGTGGCGTTCCACGCTCAACGCCGCGACGATGCTCAACCAGTCGAAGACCGTCCACCAGGCGGAGATCGACGCGGTGTGCGAGATGGTCGATTTCTGGCGCTTCAACGCCGAATACGTCGTCCGCATCTACTCGGAGCAGCCGTACTCGCCGACGGGCATCTGGAACCGGATGGAGTACCGGCCGCTCGAGGGCTTCGTCCTCGCCGTCAGCCCGTTCAACTTCACGTGCATCGGCGGGAACCTCTCGAGCTCGCCGGCGCTCATGGGGAACACCATCCTGTGGAAGCCCGCCTCCACCGCGGCGCTCTCCGCCTACTACCTGATGCGCGTCATGCAGGCGGCGGGGCTCCCGGACGGCGTCATCAACCTCGTGTACGGATCGGGATCGGCGATCGGGAATCCCGCGCTCGCGAGCCCGGAGCTCGCCGGCATCCACTTCACAGGCTCGACAGCCGTCTTCAACGGGATGTGGGAGACGGTCGGCAAGAACATCGACACCTACCGCGGCTACCCGCGCATCGTCGGCGAGACCGGCGGCAAGGACTTCATCCTCGCCCACCCGTCCGCCGACGCCGCCGCGGTCGCGACCGCGGTCGTGCGCGGCTCGTTCGAGTACCAGGGCCAGAAGTGCTCCGCCGCGTCGCGCCTGTACGTCCCCTCGAACATCTGGCCCGAGGTGAAGGAGCGCCTCGTCGCCGACGTCGGCTCGCTCCAGATGGGAGACGTCACCGATTTCGGCAACTTCATGGGCGCCGTCATCGACGCATCCGCCTTCGAAACGCAGAGCGGAGCGATCGCCGAGGCGCGCGCCGCCGGCGCCGAGATCCTCGCGGGCGGCACGACCGACGACTCGGAGGGGTATTTCGTCCAGCCGACGGTCATCGCCACCGAGGATCCGGGCTTCCGGCTTCTCCGCGACGAGCTCTTCGGGCCGATCGTGACCACGTACGTCTACGACGAGAAGCGCTGGGACGACACCCTCCGCCTGGTCGACGAGACCGCGCCGTACGCCCTCACAGGCGCCGTGTTCGCGAACGACCGCGCGGCGATCGACGAGGCTCAGAACGCGCTCCGCTACTCGGCCGGCAACTTCTACGTGAACGACAAGCCGACCGGCGCGGTCGTCGGCCAGCAGCCGTTCGGCGGATCGCGGGCGAGTGGGA
Organism: uncultured Actinomycetes bacterium; assembly: GCA_963708265.1. Lineage (GTDB taxonomy): Bacteria > Actinomycetota > Thermoleophilia > Gaiellales > Gaiellaceae > GMQP-bins7. The sequence continues at coordinate 861,502 of CAVPSC010000004.1, forward strand.
CGAACGACAAGGCCGGCTCGATGTGGAACCTCATCCGCTGGGTCTCGCCGCGCACGATCAAGGAGACCTTCCTGCCCGCGACGGACTACCGGTATCCCTTCCTCTCGTCCGACGGTGACGGGAAGTGAGCCACCGCCGAGCCGTCGCAGTAGTCGCGGCGACGCGAGCGAACTCGGTCTGAGGATCGCCGCGCCCGGAGAGCCCGCACCGGCGGGTTTCCGGAGATCGCGGTGAGCGAGCCGTGATCCGCGTCCTCGACGGCGTCAACGCCTTTTTCGAGCATCTCACGGCGGTCGATCTCCTCCCCGCCTTCCTCGCGGTGCTCGCCCAACTGGCGAAGCTCGGCTGCACGAGCATGGCGTGGCGGAACGTGCTGGCCGCCGCGTATCCGACCGAGCGTGTTCGGCGCCTGCCGATCGTCGGCGCCTATCTGGCCGGGGTGGGCGTGAACGCGGTCATCCCGATTCGCGCGGGCGATGCGGTGCGCATCGTCCTCGCCCGCCGCTCGATCCCGTCGAGCACGTACACGACCGTCGTCTCGAGCACGTTCGTGCTCGCGATCTTCGACTTCACGATGGCGTCGCTCCTCCTCCTCTGGGCGGTGCTGACGCAGAACGCGCTCCCTAAGATCGGCGACCTCCCGCGCCTTCCGAGCTTCGACTTCGCGTGGCTCCTCGAGCATCCGCTCCCGGCCGAGCTCCTGCTCGCCGGCATCCTCGTCGCGCTCGGGCTCCTCGGGCTCTGGCTCGCCGGCCACGTCGCCAACTTCTGGGGTCGCGTCCGGCTGGCGTTCACGGTGCTGCGCTCCCCGGCCCGCTACCTCCGGACCGTGGTCGTCTGGCAGCTCGGCGACTGGGGACTCCGGCTCGTGACGATCTGGTTCATGCTCGACGCGTTCAACATTCCGCAGTCGCTCAAGAACGTCCTCCTCGTGCAGGTGTCCGCGAGCGTCGCGACCGTGCTCCCGCTGACGCCGGCCGGGATCGGCACCGAGCAGGCGTTCCTCCTGTACGTGTTCCGCGGGACGGTCGCCAGCTCACAGCTCCTCGCCTTCAGCGTCGGGATGCGGCTGACGCTGATCGCGACGAACGTCGTCGCAGGCTTCACCGCGATCTTCTTCACGCTCAAGACCGTCCGTTACAAGCGCGCGCTCGGCGCGGCCGAGGAGTCGCAAGGGCCCTAGGGGTGCCGGCTCGCCGAGGTCTCGAGCTGTCAGCGGGTGCGGTTGCTTTCCGTACCTAGATACGGGTCTATAGTCGGTTGCGTGAGGGTCGGCGAGGTCGCGGAACGCGCGGGAGTGAACGTCGAGACGCTCCGTTACTACGAACGGCGAGGACTGTTGCCCGCGCCGGAGCGAACGCCGAGCGGGCATCGCCGCTACGACGAGGAGACCGTGCGCTTCCTCGGCGCGATCAAGGAGGCGCAGGCGGTCGGATTCACGCTGGCCGAGATCGCCGAGTACCTGCATGCAGCACGCCGCTCCGACGCGCCCTCGGAGGCGCTGCGGGTACGGATGGCGCAGAAGCTCGACGAGATCGACGCGCGCATCGCGGCGCTTCGGCGCATGCGCGACGAGCTCGCGCGCGTGGTCGGCTGCGCCTGCACCTCGCTCGACCACTGCACGTGCGGAGCCGCCTACCTCGCCCGCCGCGGTGGCGCACCGACCGCGCGGCCCTCTCTCCTCCACGTCACCAACGGCGAAAGCGCCGGCAACACCCTCCGGCAGACCGTGCTCGGAGGCGCAGTGCTCACGTGGCAGGACGCGCTGCACGAGGGGCCGGTGCCCGCACTTCCGCGACAGCAGCTCCTGCGGAAGCGCGCCCGCTTCCTCGCCGACTGCGGCTGGGGCGGCCTACAGGCGCTGCTCTCATCGCTCGAGCGGCGCGACCGGCAGCTGCGCGACGCGCTCCGCGACGAGCTTCAGGTGGTGCTCTGGTTCGAGCACGACGTCTACGACCAGCTCCAGCTCCTCGACGTGCTCGCGCTCGCCCACGCCGAGGAGACGCCGCCCGAACTGATCGTCATCGGCTCCGTCCCCGACCGGCCGTCGTTCGCAGGTCTGGGCGAGTTGACCGCGAACGAGCTCGAGGCACTCTGGCCGTCGCGTCAGCGGGCGGCACCGGCAGCACTCGAGGCGGCGGCGAGCGCCTGGGCCGCCTTCCAGGCACCGGAGCCAAGGGGGCTGGTCGAATGGGCGACCGGTGACACCGCGCTGCTGCCGTATCTCGCCCGGGCGCTCCGGCGCTTGCTCGAGGAGCTGCCCGCCCCGAAGGACGGGCTCTCGGGGACGGAACGACGGGCGCTGCACGCGATCGCCGCGGGCGCGGACACACCCCCCGCCGCCTTCGTCGCAGCGCAACGACTCGAGGCGGCGCCCTTCCTCGGCGACGCCTGGTTCTACCTAGTCCTCTCGACACTCGGGCAGGGAGAGAGGAGGCTCCTCGAGACCGGCGAGGGCACCCCGCTTCCTCCGCCTCCTCCGCTCAGCGACAGCCAGCGTTACGCACGCCTCGAGCTCCGCCTGACGACATCGGGGGAACGCACGTTGCGGGGCGAGGCGGACCGGGTGGAACTCCTCGGCGTCGACCGCTGGATCGGCGGGACGCACATCACGTCCGACAACACCTGGCGCTGGGACGGGACCGAACTGAAGCTCGTTCGACCCTCTCCACGCTAGTCACGTGGCGCGGTCATCCGGGGTGGCCGCTGCAGGTCGTCGAGTCGGAGTTCGTTAGGAAGGACCCGCCTTGTGCAGCTGTGCGTACAGGGTGCGAGCCGTCTTCTGTGGGAGTCCGGGAACGCCCTCGAGCTCCTCCTGCGAGGCGTCGAGGAAGCGCTCGACGGAGCCGAAGTGGCGGAGGATCGCGCGCCGTCGCGCAGGGCCGACTCCGGGCAAGGTCTCGAAGATCGTCTCTCGCGCCTTCGCGTTCCGCTTGACGCGGTGGTAGCGGAGCGCGACGCGGTGCGCCTCGTCGCGGATTCGCTGGAGGAGCTGCAGCCCGGCGCCGTGGCGGTCGAGGGCGATCGCCCGCGCGACACCGGGGACGAAGACCTCCTCCTCCCGCTTCGCGAGCGCGATGACGGCGACGCGCGGGAGATCGAGCTCCTCGAGCGCCGCGAGCGCTGCGCCGAGCTGCCCCTTGCCACCGTCCACGACCACGAGGTTCGGAATCGCCGAGAAGCTCTCGTCCTGCTCTCCGTCCCGCGCCCGCGCGAAGCGGCGACGGACGACCTCGTGCATGGCGCCGACGTCGTCCTGCCCGGCGAGCCCGCGGACCGCGAACGTGCGGTAGTGCGCTTTCCGCGGCCGCCCGTCCTGGAACACGACCATCGACCCGACGATCGACTGACCCTGGATGTTCGAGATGTCGAAGCACTCGATCCGGAGCGGGAGGCTCTCGAGGTTGAGCGCCTCGCGGAGCTCCTCGAGCGCGGCCACCTGCCGCTGCCGCTTTTGCTCGCGCTGGGCCGAGTCGGCCTGCAGGGCGAGCCGCGCGTTCTCCGTGGCCAGCTCCGCGAGCCGGCGCTTCTCGCCGCGAGCGGGAGCGCGGACGTCGACCCGCGACCCGCGACGCTCCGTCAGGAACTCCGCGATCGCGGCGGTCTCGGTCGTTCCCACCGGGACGAGCACCTCGGGCGGCACGCTCGGCGCAGACCCGTAGTACTCGACGACGAACGCCTCGAGCACCGCTGCGGCGTCCTCGCCCGCGACGTTCTCGAGGTGGAAGCCGTAGCGGTCGATCATCTTCCCGTCCCGGAGGGGGAACACCTGCACTGCCGCGCGGTCGCCCTCGATCGCGAGGCCGATGACGTCGACGGTTCCGACCGTCCGCCGCTCGACCGCCTGACGCTCTGCGAGGTGGCGGATCGAGAACAGTCGGTTGCGATAGCGGGCGGCCTCCTCGAAGCGCTCGTCCGACGCGGCGTCCCGCATCCGCTCTTCGAGCTCGAGCTGGATCGAGCGAGTGTCGCCGGAGAGGAACCCGACGACACCGTCGACGATCTCGCCGTAGTCCTCCTTCGAGATCGCCCCGATGCACGGCGCGAAGCAGCGGTCGATGTGGAAGTCGAGGCACGGGATGCCCGAATGCCGCCCCGGGCGCGGCCCCTCGCAGGGGCGGAAGCGGAAGACGCGGTTCAAGACGTCCAGTGTCTCGCGCACCTTCTTCGCGTTCGCGTACGGGCCGAAGTAGACGGTGTCGCTGCGGTGCCGCTCGCGTGTGAACATGACTCGCGGGTACTCGTCCGCGACGGTCACCGCGATGTACGGGAAGGACTTGTCGTCGCGGAGCCGGATGTTGAACGGCGGACGATGGCGCTTGACGAGGTTCTGCTCGAGATGGAGGGCCTCGGCCTCTGTGCGCGTCACGATGACCTCGACGTCCGCGATCCGTTCCACGAGCTGCGCGGTCCCGGGCCGTCCGTCGCCGCGCTGGAAGTAGCTCCGCACACGCGAGCGGAGCGACTTCGCCTTGCCGACGTAGAGCACCTCGCCCCGCTCGTCGCGGAAGAGGTAGACCCCCGGCCCTCGCGGGAGCGATCCCAGATCGTTTACGAGGTCTTCACGCACGCTCGCTAGCGTAGCCCCGTGCATTCGGGGCTCAGAGCAGGACTTTTGGTCGCGACCGTGCTCGCCGCGCTCACGACGCTGACGGGAACCGCGCGCGCCGAGCCGGGGCTCGTCGTCGGAGCGGTCGAGGACGGCGTGCGGGCGTCGAGCCTCGTCGAGGCCGAGTCGAAGATGACGCTCCTCCAGACCGCCGGCTTCCGCGCCGTCCGCGTCACGAGCATCTGGTCCCCGGGCCAGAGCGAGCCGACCGCAGACGAGCTCGCCGTTCTCTCGAACGTCTCGGCTGCGGCCAGCATGAACGGCATCCGCGTGTACGTGACGGTCATGTCCACGGGCTCGTCGACGACTCCGTTGACGGACGACGCGCGCTCGCAGTTCGCCTCGTACGCGGCGGCGATCGTCCGTGCCGTCCCCGGTATCCGTGACGTGATCGTCGGCAACGAGCCGAACCTCAACCGGTTCTGGCTCCCGCAGTACAACCCGGACGGGTCCGACGCGGCAGCTCCCGCCTACCTCGCGCTCCTCGCGCGGACGTACGACGCGCTCAAGGCCGTCTCGCCGGACGTGCTGGTCTACGGCGGCGCCGTCTCTCCGCGCGGGAGCGACAACCCGGCCGGAATGCGTCAGACGCACTCGCCGACCGCGTTCATCAAGGACCTGGGTACGGCGTACAGGGCGAGTGGGCGCGACCGCTCCGTGATGGACGCGTTCGTCATGCATCCGTACGGCGACAGCTCGAGCCAGCCGCCGACGTTCGCGCACCCGCTCTCCACCTCGATCGGGATCGCCGACTACGGGAAGCTCGTGAGCCTCCTCGGAGAGGCGTTCGACGGCACCGCGCAGCCGGGCTCGGCGTTGCCGATCGTGTACGGCGAGTACGGCGTCGAGACGCAGATCCCGAGCGACAAGGCCTCGCTCTACTCCGGCGCCGAGATCGCAGCCACGAAGCCCGTCGATCCGGCGACCCAGGCTGCCTATTACCAGCAGGCGCTGGCCATGGCCTTCTGCCAGCCAACGGTCGCCGGCATCCTCGTGTTCCACGCGATCGACGAGCGTGCGCTGCCCGCGTGGCAGTCGGGCGTGTACTACGCGGACGGGACACCGAAGCCCAGTCTGCCGGCGGTGCGGCGGGCGTTCGACAAGACGGCGGGCGGCTCGATCGCGCGCTGCCCGGGGGTCCAGCTCGCGGTCCATGCCACGTATCTCCGCTTCGGCACGCGCTCGGCCGCCAAGCGCGGCGCGTTCCGCGTCAGCCTGCGCTGCGATCTCGACTGCGCGTACGTCCTCCGGCTCGAGAAGCTCCCGAGCCACGTCACCCGGAAGGTCGAGCGCGGCCAGGCGACGATCGGCCAGCTCGTGCACATCGTCCTGGGGTCGCGGCGCCTCCCCGCCGGCACGTACCGCTACACGATCAGCCTGGTCCAGCCCGTCAACCCCGCACCGCCGACCGTCCGCGCCGGCCGTCCGTTCCGGTTGCCGTAGCGAGCGCCGCCTCCGCGGCACCCCGGCTGCGAGCGGTCAGTAGCGGTGCTCGATGCGCCACACGCGGTAGAGCACGTAGGCGCACGCGCCGAGCACCGCGAAGAACGCGAACGCGTCCGGCCCGGAGGGATGGAGCCCGATGAGCATGCCGATGTCCACGACGGCGAGGACGATCGCGGCATAGAACACGCGTCGGTTCCAGTCGGACCAGGCCTCGAGATCGCCGCGCCGCTCCCGCCACACGAGGAAGAGGAAGAACGCGATCGCGAGGAAGAACGCGATCTGGAGGAGGCCGCCGACGGTCGCGAGCACGGGCTCGAGCGAGAGCGCGACCACGATGATCGCCGCGATCGCGACGAAGGCGAGCCCGCGCACGAGCGGCGGAATCCGGTTCCAGAGCCGTCTCATGTCCCCGTCATGAACGCCCGCACCGCCAGCGCGCCCGCGACGAACGTCGTCCCCGCGAACCAGAGCAGGCGCTTCGGCCCCACCGGCGGCGCGTAGAACCATGGAGAGAGGACGACGCCGAGCGCGAAAGCACCGTACGCATAGTGGAGCCGGTCCGGCGCCCTGTGGTCGCCGGAGACGAGGAGGAGCCCGAGTGCCGCCTGCGCGATCAACAGCGTCTGCGCGAGCACGAGCGCGTGCGCCACGATCGCGCCGCCGCCCGTTCGCCGCCGATACGCGACGGCGCCGAGGATCGCCGCCCCGAAGCACACCGCGATCACCGCGACGCCGAGCGCTTCGTGCACGGTCACCATCGCGCGCACCCTATCCAGGCACGACTCCGGCGAGCAGCAATCGCGCCTCTAGACTGCGGCGATGGTCACGGAGGGGAAACCGGCGCCGCCGTTCACGCTTCCGGACGAGAACGGAGAGCCCGTGGCGCTCGAGTCGTTCCGCGGGATCCCGGTCGTCCTCTACTTCTATCCCAAGGACGACACGCCGGGCTGCACGACACAGGCGTGCGGGATCCGCGACGCATGGGGGGAGTTCGAGAAGCGCGGCGCGGTCGTCCTCGGCGTGAGCGCGGACAGCCCCGCGAAGCACGCGAAGTTCCAGAAGAAGTACGGCCTCCCGTTCACACTCCTGGCCGACGAGGACCACGCCGTCTGCAGCGCGTACGGCACCTGGGTCGAGAAGTCGATGGCCGGCAAGAAGTACATGGGTATCGAACGCTCAACGTTCGTCATCGGCGCCGACGGGAACGTCGCGAAGGTGATGCGCCGCGTGAAGCCGGACACGCACGCCGACGACGTCCTCGCTGCGCTTCCCTGAGCAGCACGGAGCTCGGTCTCACGGTCCGACGAGGACGACGTGCCTGGCGAGCTGCACGTCGAGGGCGAGTGTCTTCTCGATGCCCGGGTAGTCGTGGAACCCGAGGGCATACGTGTGATCGCCGCTGCTCCAGATGAGGACGACGTGGTTCACGAACGCGCTCTCGTTCGTGTCCGGTGAGACAAAGACGGCGCGCATTCGCCTGCCTGCGACCGCGACCGACCCGAGCGAGCGAACGCGTTCCGCCTTCGACCAGTCCGGACCGTTCACGACGTGGGCAGCGTTCGACAGCCGATGCGGCGTGGTCGTGACGACGACGTGCTGGGTCGGGCTGCCGCTGTTGCCCACGGCCCACCCCCGCCACGGCCCGGTACCCGGGCACACGATGCTCTTCGCACAGCCAGGACCCGTTCCGTCGTTGTCGCGGGCGAGACCTTTCGGCACTCTGTGGGGACAGGGGACCGGATAGCCCGGCGCTCGCGCCGTCGACTGGCACTGGGCGATGAACGCACGCGGGGCGGGGACGAACGGGACGGATGTGCCCGCGTCGTCGCGACCCACCGCAGAGCTCGCGCACGCGCAACCGGAGATCAAGGCCGCCGTCAGCGCGACGGCCGCGGGGAGATGCCCTCTAGGTCGCGGTGCGCACGTTGCGCTCGAACTTGTACCAGCCCTTGTCGCGGCGGAGGTACCGCCACGTCCCCTTGATCCGCGCCCAGAACATGATCGGCCGGTAGACGACGACGTCGAACGGCGCGTAGACGAGGAGTCGAGCGAGGTCGCGCTTCCGATAGAGGCGTGACTGGACGTCGTCGAGCAGGATCGCCCCCGCGGTCAGAGCGGCGTTGGTGAACGCCATCGCCCCGAGCACGAGCAGGAAGGTGGGGAAGGCGAAGATCCCGAGAGCCACCGCCGCCACGAGGGCGCCCAGGGCGAGCATCTCGATCGCGGGAGAGAGCACCTCGCTCACGAGGTACAGGGGCGCCCCGACGAGCCCGACCGACTTGTAGCGACGGTTGAACCACATCCGCCGATAGTGGACGACGGTCTCGTCGATCACGCGCTGCCAGCGCTCGCGCTGGGCGACGAGCTTGCTCACCGTGTCCGGGCTCTCGGTGACGCCGATGCTGTCCGGCAGGCAGTAGATGTCGTAGTCGCGGCCTTCGCGCAGGAACTTCTCGTGTACGCGGAACGTGAGCTCGATGTCCTCGCACGTGAAGGTGGTCGAGTAGCCGCCGACCTCCTCGAGCACGTCCCGCCGCCAGATCTGGAAGCCGCCCGGCGCACAGAGCATGAAGCCGAGCTTCGACCAGGCGAGCCGGTTGTTGACGAAGGCACGCACGAAGTCGAGATGCTGATACACGGCGAGCGGTCCACGTTCGACGACGCGCCGCCCTGGCTTCGCCGAGATCGCGCGCTCCGGGTCCCGCGCGGTGGTGATCTGGCTCGTGACGCCGAGTGTCCGGGCGGGATCCTGGACAACCGCCCGCATCACCTTGAGCAGCGCCTGCCGATCGAAGACGGTGTCGGCGTCGACGCCGCACACGTAGCGATAACGCGCGACGTTGAGTCCGGCGTTCCACGAGTCCGCCTTCCCGCCGTTCTCCTTGTCGACGACCACGAGGTTCGGGTACTGCGGACTGCGATAGACGGCACGGATCGCCGCGGTGTCAAAGACGTGTCGCATGAAGACGTGATACGGCTCCAGGCCGAACGCCTCGCGGAGCCGTTCCAGCGTGCCGTCCGACGACCCGTCGTTGACGGCCACGACCTCGAACTCGGGATAGTCGAAGTCGAGCAAGGAGCGGATCGTCGACTCGATCACACGTTCCTCGTCGTAGGCGGCGACGATCACGCTGACCGGGACCGTGAACCGTGATGCGCCGAGCGTCGAGTAGTCGGTGCTTTCGTCCTCGAGCTTCCGGAACGCATTCTCGACCGCCCCGACCACAGCGAACGCGAGCGCGACGAGGGTCGTCACGATGAGGTAGCAGAGACAGAGAACGACGACGACGCTGAGGATTCTCTCCGCGCTCACGCCGCCCGCACCTCCCCGTCGCGTCGCGCCTGTCGCTCCATTCGCTGCTCGGCCGCCGCGCGCATGTGCTCGCCTCCGGCGGCGTAGATCCGCTCGAGCAGAGGGCTGCCGGGCCGTTCCGACGCGAGGGAATCGACGAAGCCGATGTCCTGGAGCACCTCCGCTGCGCCGTTGCGCGCAAAGGCGTCCTCGTCGGTGAGGGTCGCGAGGAGCGAGGAGACGGCATCGGGCCCGATTCCGCGGAGCGCGTCCTTCGCAGCAGTCCGAACCCACCAGCGCGTATCGGAGAGCAGCCGCACGAGCGACGGGGCGGCGTCTGCGCCGAGGAGCCGCCCGGCCGAGCGCGCCGCGTGCACGCGCACGTACCAGACAGGGTCATCGATCGACGCGAGGATCGCCGCTCGAGCCGAGTCCGTGTCGCGGACACCGAGTGTTTCGACGGCCGCAGCACGGACGTTCGGATCCCGGTCGTGCGCCAACATCACGAGCCGCCCGTCCGCGAGGCCCGGGTACGGCGCGAGCAGCGTGGCGCCCCAGAACCGAACGGCGGGGTCGGAATCGCGGAGAAGCGGCAGGAGCCGTGCGCCCGGAAGCGGCGCGAGCTGCTCGAGCTGTGAGGCGACTCGGGAGCGCGGCACCCGGCCTTCGCACAGGACCCCGATCAGCATGTCGACGGCCCAATCGTCACCGACGTCCGCGAGCGCACGAACACCGGCAGCAGCAACTTCCTCGTCCGAATCCGAGAGAGCCGCCCGTATCAGGCTTCGAGCCGACGGATCGCGAGCTCCGACGAGCCGATCGAGGGCGGCGATGCGGCGCCACGTGCCGCGTTTCGTGCGGGCGGGTCGGCCTGCTCGGCGAACGAGGCGGCGCGCTTCACGTGGACTCGCGACGCCGACGGAATCGTTACCGCGCAACCGGTCGTAGCGAGCCCGCTCCACGATGATCGTGACGGATAACGCGAGCCACGCCGTGAACGAGATCCCGAGGACGAGCGCGGCGGCGCGAAAGACGAGCTCCTGCACATACCCGTACTCGTCGCACACGCGCTCCGAGCTGTCCCTCGAAAGAGTGATCCGACACGGACGGCCACCGTGCGGGCACGATCGTTCTACATGCGGATGAGAGGACTTGAACCTCCACGCCCTTACGGGCACACGGACCTGAACCGTGCGCGTCTACCAATTCCGCCACATCCGCGCGGACGTCGGATTCTAGCCTCGCCCCGCGCGCAGCCTTCTTCGACTCCCGGTCGTCTCAACCCTCGATGAGCCGCCAAGTCCTCGCGGTACTCGGCCTCGCAGTCATGCTCGTCGCGCTGGGTAGTGGGACCCGGGTCGCCGAGCGCACGGCGTTCGACGCTCGTGCGGACACGGAGGTGGTCGTGTCGCTCGACGCGCCCCCGCTCGCGCAGGCGGGGCCTGCCGGCGCGGCCCGGCTCGACGCCGACCAGCGTGCGTTCCGGGGAGCGCTGACCGCGAGGCTTCCCGACGCACACGTCCGTTGGCGGTACCGCCTCGTCGTCGACGGCTACTCGGTCGTGCTCCCGAAAGCGGACCTCTCGAAGCTGAAGACGTTGCCGGGCGTGCGGGACGTGTACGCGTCTGCGCGGTATGCGCCGCAGGCGGTCGCCGGCCCGGTGGACGAGATCGGCGCGCCCGGGATCTGGGGGCCGGGCCTCGCGAGCGCCGGGCAAGGAGTCAAGATCGGGATCATCGACTCCGGCGTCGACCAGACGCATCCCTACTTCAGCCCGGCCGGCTACACGATGCCGCCGGGCTTCCCGAAGGGACAGGTCAGGTTTACGAACGCGAAGGTCATCGTCGCCCGCGCGTTCGCACCTCCCGGCGCGACCTCCCGCTACGCGGACGCCCCGTTCGACCCCACGTCGTCGAGCCATGGAACCCACGTGGCGGGCATCGCGGCAGGGGACGCGAACACGCGCGCGATCGGCCGGGTCGTCGTCTCGGGCGTCGCTCCGCGGGCGTACATCGGGAACTACAAGGCGCTGACGGCGACGCCGTACGGCGCGAGCCCGAACGGCAATTCCGCCGAGCTCGTCGCCGCGATCGAGGCCGCCGTGCACGACGGGATGAACGTGATCAACCTCTCGATCGGCGAGGCAGAGATCGAGCCGAGCCGGGACATCGTCGCGAAGGCGCTCGACGCAGCCGCGGCGGCGGGCGTGGTTCCCGTGGTGGCGGCGGGGAACGACTACAACGACGTCGGCGCGGGATCGGTCGGCTCGCCGGGGAACTCGGCGCGCGCTATCACGGTCGGCGCGGTCGAGGACGGCGAGACCGGCGGGCTCGTCCACGCGGACTTCTCCTCGGTCGGCCCGTCGTCGATGTCGCTGCGCATGAAGCCCGATGTCGCCGCGCCGGGCGTCGACGTCCTCTCGTCCGTCCCCGGCGGCTGGACGTCGATCTCGGGGACGAGCATGGCTTCGCCACACGTGGCCGGAGCGGCGGCGCTCCTCCTCTCACGACATCCCGCGTGGACCGTCGAAGACGTCAAGGCCGCGCTCGTCGAGACCGCCAAGGATGCTCTCGCGGCCGAGGGGTCGAGCGCGCTCGCCGGGCCGTCGTTCGTCGGCGGCGGCGTGATCTGGCTTCCGTCCGCCGACAACCCGCTCGTCTTCGCCGATCCGGCGGACGTCTCGTGGGGGCTCCTCGAGCGAAGCGGCGACCTGCAGGGAAGCATTGCCCTCCGGGACGCGGGTGGTGGCGACGGATCCTGGACCGTGACCCTCGGCGACCTGCACGCCCCGGCGGGCACGACGATCGTCGTCCCGCCAACGGTCGCGGTTCCGGGCGCGCTGACCTACCACGTGCTCACCTCGCGGACGGCGGGCGAGGGAGACGTGTCCGGGTACATGGTCCTGACACGCGCCGACGACGTACGCCGCGTCCCCTTCTGGGCACGGGTCACCGTCCCGAGGCTGCAGCTCGACCGTGCGATCCCGCTCACGCGCGCCGGGATCCACGCCGGAACGACGAAGGGCCGCCCGGCGCGCGTCTCCACCTACCGCTATCCGGCGAACCCGCAGGCGGTCGGCGTCACCCGAGTGCTCGCGGGGCCGGAGGCCGTGTACCGGATCCGGATCACGCGCCCGGTCGCGAACGTCGGGGTCGTCGTCACGACCGAGGGCCGGCGCGTCGCCGTGCAACCGCGGTTCGTCATCGGGCAGAACGAGAACCGGCTGACCGGCTGGGCGGGGCTGCCCGTCGACGCTAACCCCTACCTCGACTCCGACGGCACCCGCGTGCCGGCGGCGGGAGCGCTGCTGCCGCGGGTCGGCGACTACTCGGCGGTGTTCGACAGCCCGACGCGCGGCGGAGCGGGCCGGTTCACGTTCCGCTTCTGGGTGAACGACGTGACGCGGCCGACGCTCAGGCTGCGCACGCCCACCGTCCGCCACGGGAGGCCGCTCCTGGTCAGCGCCACCGACTCCGGGTCCGGCGTGTATCCCGCATCGATCGTCGCGACGCTCGACGGCAAGCTCGTCGGCCGTACCTTCCGCCAGGGCGTCGTGCGTGTCCCGACGGGCAACCTCGGCGCCGGGAGGCACCGGCTCGTGCTGCGGGTCTCCGACTACCAGGAGTCGAAGAACAACGAGAACGTCGCGGCGATCCTCCCGAACACGCGGACGCTTCGGGCGACCGTCACCGTGCTGCCCTAGGAACGGATCGAGAAGTAGACGGCTCCCAGGGCTCCGGCCTCGATCCGCCAACAGCCCGGCGCGGGGAAGACCAAGCCGCCACCCCACTCGACTCCCGGCTGGCGGTCCCAGTTGGAGCTCGAATGGAACGAAGGTCCCCACTCCGGAGCAAGCACGCGTCCGCCGGGCCCGACCGCACGAAAGGGTGCGTGGAACGCGGTCATGCCGAAGACGATCTTGATCTCCTTCCCGACCAGACCCTCGAACACGGCCTCGTCGCGCCTGACGAAGCCGGCTCCTCTCGGGAGGAACGGCAGCGCCCAGAGCTGCTCGCCGGCGAACGCGGTGCCGAAGACGTCGGGCGTGCCACCGGCGTCCGGGTCGAGAGGCGACGCCGGGTTGCAGTCCGCCTGGCCGAGCGCACCGAATCCGGCCGGCGGAGGCGTGGGCCGGGGCGCGAGCACACGCAGGGGAAGAGCATCGACGCCGTGCACTCGCCGGCCGCCGGCGTCCGTGACGACGAGGTGCCAGGCGCCCGCGACCGGGAAGCGCAACGTCCCGCGCCGAAGCCGCTTGCGAACGGCCGACGTGCGAACGTGCGAGCTGACGCCGGCCGGGGAGACGGCGCGAATGCGGAGCCGCGTCACCGAGTCGCCGGGCCCGGCGCCAAGGTCGATCCGCGTCGGCTCGAGCGCGTAGGACGGCGAAGGCGAGACGACGAGACGGACAGACGATGGGCGTGCGGCAGCTGCCGCGATCGTGCTGATGGTCAGGGCAAGGAGCGAGACGAGGATCGCAGCCAGGCGGAGCATCGGAGCCTACGTCTTGCGGTCGCGTTCCTCGATCGTCGGGAGCGCGTCGAGGTCGCGCTGGACGCTGCGGACGAAGTCCTCGCTCTCCTCGTCCGGCGTGATCACGCGAAACTGGGCCTTCCGGCGCTTCCGCTCGCGCTCCTTGCGCGCCGTGGCGCCGAACCGCCGGCCGAGGCGCGGTCGCTCGACCGCGGCGACGAGCGCGGCCGCGAGGACGAGCACCACGAGCCACGGCCAGCTCACGGCTCGGATTGTAGCCCTCAGTAGTGCGCAGATCGGAATCCACTGTCGCATGGATTCCGATCGCGCGAAGATCCCTGAAGCGCAGCCGCTTCGCGGCTGCGAGCGCAGCGGCCGCCAGACGAGGTCGGCGCTCCGTCGGAATCCACTGTCCGTGGATTCCGATCGCGCGAAGATCCCTGAAGCGGAGCCGCTTCGCGGCTGCGGCCGCGGCGGCCCGCGCTCCCTCGGGCTAGGCGCTGAAGATCTCCATCGGCAGGTTGGAGAGCGGAGCGCCGCCGTCCGCCGTGACGAGCCACGTCTCCTGCATGTACAGGCAGTCCTCGCCGTTCGCCGCGATCGCGTGCGGGTGCATCGAGAGCACCATGTTCTCGGCGAGCTCGGTCTCGACTCCCTCGCCGATCTTCGGGAACTCGAGCATGGTCATTCCGATCGAGTGGCCGGTCACGTGGCCGAGGTGGTAGCCGCGCTGGACGAAGCCGGCCGAGACTGCACGGTGCACGTCGTGGCAGCTCGCCCCCGAATGCATCGCCGACTTGGCGACCTCGAAGTACTCCGCGTACGCATCGCGCATCCTCCGGGTGTCGTCGGAGAGCTCGTTCCCGTCGGCCTGGATCCCGCGGGACACCTCGACCCAGTGCATGCCCGGCCCGGCGACCTCGAGCGACGGGAGGACGAACCTCGGTAGCGCCTCCTCGCGGCGGGCGATCTTGAACTCGGGCCGCGCGAATGCGTCCGTTCCGGTGAGCACCATGTTCATCGTCAAGCGACCGCAGCCCTCGGCGACGAACCACTCCTCGGCGGCCGCCATCACCTCTGCGGCGGACTTCCCCGGCTCGTAGGCGTCCAGGAACACCTCGAAGCCGCGCTCGTTGATCCGAACCGAGTCGCGGACCGACTCCAGCTCGGCTTCGCTCTTCACCGCACGGGCGAGATCGAACTCCTGGTCGAAGGGGACGAGGTCGAACGGAGCGAGCGCTTCGCGATCGCGCACGGTCATCACGTACTCGAGCCCGTACACGCCGATCCGCTTCGCGCCCGCCGCCTTCGCCCGTTCTGCGATCAGCTCTCCTGGGCGGTCGTGGAAGACCTGCTCGATCCGGGCCGTCCCGTGTTCGCCCACGTATCTCGCCTCGGACGGGAACACGATCTGCGGATCGCCGTCCGCCGGTACGACGACGTACGCGTAGCGGTGCACGATCTGGAAGCCGGACAGATACGTCACCGCTCCTTCGAAGCCCGTGTACTCGGTGCCGGACACGACGAGGACGTCCAGGTCGTGGGCGGCCATCGCCGCGCGGACGTTCGCGTACCGCCCCTCGAGCTCGCTGCTCATGTCTCCCACGAGGCCTCCAGTCCTTTGATCAGCGCCGTGATGGCGTCGTTCAGCGGCGTCGGCACGCCGAGCTCGCGACCGAAGCGCCCGATGCCGCCGTTCAGGTAGTCGATCTCCGTCCCGCGCCGCGCCTCGACGTCCTGGAGCATGCTCGCCTTGTGGTCGTAGGCGACGTCCGGGCGAGCTGCGTGGTCGATGAGGTCCTCGGGGTCGGCGTCGAGCACGATCGCCTGAGCCGCGGCGACCGCCTTCCCCTCGTCGACGAGGACGCTGACGAGCCTCCGCAGGTCCGGCCGCTCGCACACGCGTCCATGCGTGAGCCCGGTGAGAGCGCCGATCGGGTTCGAGGCGGCGTTGAAGACGACCTTGCGCCACTGCGCCGGCCGCGCGTCAGCCACGGCCTGCGTCGGCATCCCGGCACGCGTGCAGAGGTCGGCGAGGAGCTCGATCTCATCGGCGCGAGCGGGGCTCGGCTCGAACGGGCCGATGGTCGTGTCGCCCTTCACGTCCCACTGCGCGACGCCGGGCTCGAGGATCTTCCCGGCCGGGAACGTCGTCCCGCGGATGACGCGGCCGACGTGTCGCGCGATGACCTCCTCGTTCCCGACTCCGTTCTGCACGGACGCCACCGCTCCGTTCGAGAACGCATGCGCCACGGCAGAGATCGCAGCCTCGGTGTGCATTGCCTTCGTCGCGACGATCCCGAGCTCGCACGGCGGCACCTCTCGAGCGTCGGTCGTGGCGCGGGGGTGGCCGACGACGTCCCCGGCGCCGGTCAGGCGGAGGCCGTTCGCGTTGATCGCGTCGACATGCGCGTGCGCGAGGTCGTATCCCCACACCTCGACGCCGTCGAGCCCGGCGAGGTTCGCGGCGAAGAGCGAGCCGACCGCTCCGCAGCCCACGACGCAGATCCTCATCCCGTCGCCTCCTGGCCCCGGAGGCGTACGCGGCGGATACGCATCAGCCAACCGAGGGAGAACTCCCGACCTCCCGTGAGGCCGCTCGGCCGCAGGACGAGCACGAGCGCCATGACCGCGCTCTCGACGACGATGCGCGATCCGTCGGGGAGGTTGACGGACTGTCCGAGGAACGTCAGCCCGTTCTCCGCCTCGGCGAGCACCGAGTCGAGGAGGCTGACGAAGAGCGCGCCGACGACCGCGCCCCACAGGCTCCCCACGCCGCCGATGACGAGCATCGCCAGCGTGATGAACGTCAGATCGAGGTACACCGAATCGACGTTGATCGGGATGAAGTGGATGTAGAGACCACCGGCGAAGCCCGCCATGAATCCGGAGATCGCGAACGCAGCGAGGCGCTGCCGGTAGATCGAGATGCCTACCGCACGGGCGGCCGCCGGATCCTCGCGTCCGGCTCGGAGCTGCCGCCCGAACCGGCTCTTCTGGTACGCGAAGGCAGCGGCGACCACGACCACGGCCCCGACCGTCGCCTGCAGGAGCCCCGTGGTCTCCGGCACCGACGAGAACGTGTTCAGCCCCGGCCCGATCTTGTCGTAGTAACGGAGGATGTTGTTCGTGATGCCGAGGACGGCGAACGTCGCGATACCCGCGGCGAGACCCGAGAGGCGCATGAGCGGAAGCCCGACGAGAAACGCGAAGACGCCGCCGACGACCGCCGCGATCACGAGCGACGGGACGTTCCCCACGGTCGTCGTGGTGAGGAAGTGGAAGAGGTCCGGCATCGTCGCCGGCTTCTCGGTCTTCGGCACGGAGAGCACGCCGGCAGCCCATACGCCGACCGCGAAGAAGCTGATGTGCCCGAACGAGAGCACGCCCGAGTTGCCGACGAACGTGTAGATGGCGACGACGGTCGCAACCGAGATCAGGGCGGTCACGACGTAGATCTCGCTCGTCTGCGAGACGACGGTGCCGATTAGCCCAGCCGCGACCACGAGCAGGACCGGCCCGAGCAGCTCGAGCACGGTGCGCGGCGCCGACATGCCCCTCACACGCGCTCCACGAGGCCGCGCCCGCGCGTGAACAGGCCGTCGGGGCGGATGAGCAGGACGAGGATCACGAGCCCGAAGAGGAAGGACGGCAGGTACTGACTCTGGTTCGACGGCAGCGCGTCGCCGAGGAGGCCCGACACGTAACCGATGAGGAAGCCGCCCAGGGTCGCCGGGATGAGGCGCGTCATGCCGCCGACGACGACTCCGACGAGAACGAGGATCGTGTCCTGCAGCGCGTACGTCGGCGTCACCGTCGGATACTGGACGGTGAAGAGCACCGCCACGACCGCCGCGAGGAGGCCGGCGATCAGGACGGCCATGCCGCTGACGAGGTCGGCGCGCACGCCGAGGAGGCGGGCGGTCGGGGCATCGAGTGCCGCCGCCCGCATGTGCAGTCCGAGCGACGTCCGCGAGAGGAGCGCGAGAAGCAGCGCGAGGCAGACGGCGGCGGTGACGATGGCGACGACGGTGATCTTGCGAACGTCGACGTTCCCGAGGGTGATCGGCCGGTTGAGCGCGACGAGCGACGTCGCCGTCTTGCCGAGGGGCCCGAACCAGAGCAGCGCGATCGACTGCAGGAGGAAGGACACGGCGAACGTCGCGACGAGCATCACCGCCGCGGACTGCTCCCGGAGCGGACGGAAGACCGCGACGTCCATCGCGAACGAGAGGACGAGCACGACCGCGAAGCACAGGAGGATCCCGGCCCACACCGGCCAGCCGCGGCCGGACGCGTACGCGATCGCGAAGGCGCCGGCCATGATGAGCTGCCCGTAGGCGAAGTTCACGAGCCGCATGACGCCGAACACGAGGCCGATCCCGACCGCCATCAGCGCGTAGATCGCTCCGAGCCCGATCGCGTCCACCTGGGCCTGCGGCTGGACGGCGTCGTGCAGCACGCTCGTGATGCCGCTCGCGAGGAGAAGGCTCACGAGCCGATCCTCGGCTCGTGGTCGAAGGGGGCAGGCGGGAGAAGCATGGTCTCCCCCGTCGACGCACGCCGAACACTCGCGTTCATGAGAGGTACGCGGCGACCATGCGCTCGGTGTCCGCGGCGTCGTCGGGGGTCAGGGTGAGGCGGATCTCGCCGCCCGCGAGCACGTGTGTCCGGTCGGCGACCGCGACCGTCCGCTGAGCGCGCTGCTCGACGAGGAGGATCCCGAGGCCGCGGTCGCGGATCGTCTGGAGCGTCTCGAAGACGACGTCCACGACCTTTGGCGCGAGCCCGAGCGACGGCTCGTCGAGGAGGAGGATGGACGGGCTCGCGACGAGCGCGCGCGCGATCGCGAGCTGCTGCTGCTGCCCGCCCGAGAGCGCCCCTGCGTGGCGGTCCCGGAACTCCGAGACGACCGGAAAGAGCGCAGCCACTGCCTCGAGATCCTCGGCTGGATCGCTGCCCTTCGGCCGTCCGGCGAGCCCGAGCCGCAGGTTCTCCGCGACGGTGAGCTCGGCGAACAGCCGCCTCCCCTCCGGGACGAGCGCGATCCCCTTCCGAGCGATCGCCTCGGGCGCGAGACCGCCGAGCGAGGACCCGCCGAACGAGATGCTCCCCGCTCGGAGCGGGACGACGCCCATGATCGCGTGCAGCGTCGTCGACTTTCCGGCTCCGTTCGGTCCGATGAGACCGACGATCTCGCCTGGGGCGACGCCGAACGAGACCTCTCGCACGGCCTGAACGCCTCCGTACGCGACCTCGATCTCGTGCAGCTCGAGCGTGCTCACTCGGAATCCTCGAGGACGGCGCTCTCGCCGAGGTAGGCCGCGGCCACGTCCAGGTTCGCCCGGATCTCCTTCGGCGGGCCTTCGGCCAGCGTCATGCCCTGATCGAGCACCTGGACGCGGTCGCAGACGTCCATGATCAGCGCCATGTTGTGATCGATGACGAGGACGCCCGCGCCGTGCTCGTCGCGCACCGAGCGGACGACGTCCGCGAAGGCCGGGACCTCGGCCTCGGGAAGACCTGCAGCCGGCTCGTCCATGAGGACGAAGCGCGGCTCGGTCGCGAGCGCACGCGCCACGCCGAGACGCCGTTCGTCGCCGTGCGGGAGACGCGAGGCGGGAGCTTCCGCGTAGCGCTCGAGCTGGAGCGCGCCGAGGAGATCGGCTGCGCGCAGGCGTGCCTCCCGTACGCTCGCCCCCGAGCCGAGCGCCGCAACCTCGACGTTCTCGCGCACGCTGAGACTGCGGAACGACCGGCTGTGCTGGAAGGTCCGCGCCAGCCCGGCGCGACCACGCCGGTCGGGGCGCCAGCGAGTGACGTCGCGACCCTCGAGCTCGACCCTGCCTTCGTCCGGGAAGTCGAAGCCGGTCAAGACGTTGACGAGCGTCGACTTGCCGGCGCCGTTCGGTCCGATCAAGCCGACCACCTCGTGTCGGCCGACCTCGAGCGTGATGCCGCGGAGCGCCTGCAGTCCCTGAAACGCGCGCGAGACGCCGGCGGCCCGGAGCGAAGCTCCGGACCGCCGGGTCTCGTCGGGATGCGTGTCCGCGTCCGTCAACGCGACTAGATCTTCGGGATGACCTTCGCCTTGATCGTGCCGATGACCTTCGGGGTGTTGTTGTTCACCTCGATGACGCGATACGTCCGCCCGAAGACGGTGTGGAACTGCGGCGAGAAGCTCACGGGCCCGGACAGCGTGGGCACGTTCTTGAACTTCTGCATCTGCGCCGCGAGGACCGCTCCGTTCGTGCTCCCGTGCGCCCGCGTGATCGCCACGAGGATCCCGTCGATCGCCGCCGGGCCCTGGATGAAGCTTCCGGTGCTCCCGGCCTTCGCGATCGCCGCCGCGTTCCGCTTCGCCAGCGCGTTGACCGCGGCGACCGGATCGTCGCCGAACGCCGACGCAAACGTCACGTAGAAGTAGTTCGTGATCTCCGGGCTCTTCGTGTACCAGTAGTTCCCGTCGCCGGCCCAGGAGTTGAGAAACGGCGTGTTGTTCCCGAGGGTCCGGAGCCCGTTGAGGATCGGAACCTGCGCTCCGAACGCGGCCGCCGTCGCGGTGACGATGACGTCGGCCTTGTGATCGTCCAAACGCGTGACGGTGCTCTGCCACGAGGCGGGAGTGCCACCGGCCGACTGGTACGACTCCTCGTCGACGACCTTCCCGCCGAGCTGCTCCCAGCGCGCCTTGAATGCCTGGACGACGTTCCTGAAGTAGACGATGACCGTGTCGGTGGCGAGATCGGCAGTGCGCCAACCCCGGTTCCACGCGAGCTGCGCCATCGCCGAGCCCTCGTCCTGGGCCAGGTTCCCGAAGGAGAACGCGAGCTTGCCCTTCGGCCCGAACCGCTTCGGCCCCATCTGGTCGGTGCCGATGCAGGCCGACACTGTCAGCTTCCCTCGGTTGATCGCCGTCTGGACGACGGGTGCGGCGAGGTCGACGTCGCAGGTCGTCATCATGATCTGCGCGCCCTGCCCGAGCAGCTTCACGGCGCACGCCTTGGCGATCGCCGGCTTGTTCCCCTGCGTGTTGCAGGTGAGGAGCCGGATCCTGTACGGGCCTTTGCCCTTGTTGATCTGGGCCACTCGCGTCTTCGCCGTCGCGAGCCCCGGCCCGTCGAACGGCGCCATGTTCCCGATGCCGTCGTAGGCCCAGCCGATCGTGATCGTCTTTTTCGCCTGCGGTGCACCTGCGCTTGTCGCCACGATCGCCACCGCGACCGCCGCGACCGCGGCCAGGACGAGCGCCGCCTTTCCTACCTTGATCATTCCCGCCCTCCTGTCGTGTTCCGAGTAGCTGCCTGCCTCGAACGTCCCTTCGTCACCAGGACGCCTCCTTCCCTTTCACGAGCCCGTAGAGCGCCGTGTGCAGCGGGACCGGCACGTGCTGCCGCTCCGCTTCCCGCACGACCGACCCGGTGATCAGCTCGACCTCGGTCTGTCGCCGGGCGTCGACGTCCTCGAGCATCGACGGATAGTGCGCGTGCCCCCGCTCGGTCGCGAGGACGTTCATCTCCCAGGGATCATCGTGGAGCTCGATCCCGGCCGCCGCGGCGACCGCCTTGCCCTCGTCCACGAGGCCGTGGACGAGGTGCCCCAGATCCGTGGGGGAGCCTTCCTGCGCGAAGTGGAAGTCGTGGCTGAGCCCGGTCATGGCGGCCACCGGATTGACGGCCGCGTTGAAGATGAGCTTCGACCACTGCGCCGGGCGCAAGTCGGGGAGCGCCTCGGCGTGCAGCCCCGCCGTGACGATCGTCTCCGCGATGTCGCGGGCGACGTCGTACGGCGTGTCCTCGTACGGGCCGAGCCACGTCTCCGTGTCGAGGATGTACTCGACGTGCGTGTCCGAGTGGCGCGTGCCGCTCATGAACGTGACCCCGGACACGATCCGCCAGTCCCCGTGGCGGCGTAGGACGTCCTCCGCCCCGATCCCGTTGAGGACGGTGACGACGGTCGCCTCCGGGAACCGGCCCTCGAGCGAGGTGGCCGCCGCTTCCAGGCCCGATGCCTTCGTCGCGACGATCGCGACGTCGAACGGCTCGAGCTCGTCCGGATGCTCGGTCGCCGCCACCCGAACGTGGAAGTCGCTCTTCCCCGTCACCGTCAGTCCGTCGCGGTTCAAGGCGTCCGCGTGCTCACGGCGGCGCGTCAGCACGGAGACCTCGCAGATCCGGGCCAGATGGCCCGCGAAGAGGCTCCCGATCACACCCCCGCCGACGATGCAGACCCGTTCCACGCTGCCGGCGCGAGTATCGCCCACATCTGACATGTCAGTCAATCAACCTACCTTGCGTGGTGGCGAACCGTGCGGATTCCGTCAGGCGGACGCTCGCCGTCGGGCGAGCCGACGGAATTCGGCGTCCGTGACCAGGCGGCCCTTGCGAACGCCCGCCTTCTTGACCGCCTCGAGAAGCTCGGGGAAGCGCTCCTCAGGCACGTCGAGCCCCAGCTCGGCGATCTTGATCCGGATCGAGTCGATTCCGCTCTTCTTTCCGAGGACGATGCCCCGCTCGGCGCCGACCAGCTCGGAGGAGTACGGCTCGATTGCAGGCGGATCGTGGAACTGCGCCGCGACGGCGCCCGACTCCCGCGTGAAGAGGTTCTCGCCCGTCACCGGCTTCCATGCCGCGAGCGGCGTGCCGGACAGCCGCTCGACGAGGCCGGCGAGCTCGCGCGCCCGGTCGAAGCGGAAGCGCGTGGGGATTCCGTACAGCGCCTCGAGCGCGAGTGCGACCTCGACGAGGTCCGCGTTCCCGGCGCGCTCGCCCATGCCGTTCACCGTCCCCTGCACCCAGGTGGCGCCGGCCTGGACGGCCGCGATCGCCGCGGAGGTCGCGAGGCCGAAGTCGTCGTGGCCGTGCCAGTGGACGGGGACGTCCGGGCCGAGCCGGTCCGCCACCTCGCCGACGAGGAATGCGGCCGCCTCGGGGGTCGCGATCCCCAGGGTGTCGACGACGACGACCTCCGCGGCGCCTGCGTCGACCGCGCCCTCGTATGCCCGCCGCACGAACTCGAGGTCGGCCCGCGTCGAGTCGACGCCGAAGAACGCGACGCGGATACCGTTCTCCACCGCGTGCGAGACTGCGCTCCGGATCCGCTCGAGCATCGTCTCGTGCGTGACGCCGAGCGCCGCGAGCTTCGCGTCGGAGATCGGGCTCTCGATCACGGACGCGCGGAGCCCGAGCTCGACGAGCGCGTCCACGTCCGCGCGAACGGCGCGCGAGAACCCCCAGACCTCCGCGTCGAGATCGGCTTCGAGGACGAGCGAGATCGCCTTCGCGTCGTCTTCGGAGACGCGCGGGAAGCCGGCCTCGATCCGGTCCACTCCGGCTGCCGCGAGCGCGGTCGCGATCTCGAGCTTCTCCTCCGGCGAGAGCACGACTCCGACGCTCTGCTCGCCGTCTCGGAGCGTCGTGTCGTAGAGACCGACCGTGAGGTGCGGTTGCGGCTCGAGCGCGCGCGCATTCAAGTCCCCGGTCCAGACCTTCGAGCGATCGATCGTCACGGGCGGACTATCGCAGCACGCAGCCCGAGATATACCTCCCACGTGATCTTCGAGCCCGAGCTCGAGACGCTTCCGCGCGAACGGCTCGCCGAGCTGCAGCTCGAGCGCCTGCGCTCGACGATCGAGCGTGTGCGAAAGGCCGTTCCCCTGTACCGGGACCGGCTCACGGACCTCGAGCCGAGCGACATCCGGTCGCTCGCCGACCTCGTGCGGATTCCCTTCACGCGCAAGGACGATCTCCGCGAGACCTATCCGCTCGGGATGCTGGCCGTGGAGCCCTCACGGCTCGCGCGCATCCACGCCTCGTCCGGGACGACCGGCAAGCCGACCGTGGTGGCGTACACCTCCGCCGACCTCGACGTCTTCGGGCGCGTCAACGCCCGAGCGCTCGCGCTGGGCGGGGCCGAGCCGGGGATGATGCTCCACAACGCGTACGGCTACGGCCTCTTCACGGGCGGCCTCGGTCTGCACGGCGGCGGCGAGCGCCTCGGCCTCACGGTCGTGCCGGTCTCCGGCGGGATGACCGAGCGACAGCTCACGCTGATCGAGGACCTCCGCCCGGAGGTGATCGCGTGCACGCCGAGCTACGCGCTCACGCTGGCGCATGCGCTCGCGGAGCGTGGGTTCGGGCCGGACGATCTCAGCCTCCGCTTCGCGCTCCTCGGCGCCGAGCCCTGGACCGAGCGGATGCGCGAGGAGATCGACGCGAGCCTCGGCGTCCGCTGCGTGAACGTGTACGGGCTCTCCGAGGTCGTCGGCCCTGGCGTGTCCTGCGAGTGCGTCGAGGAGCGCACGGGCTCGCACGTGAACGAGGACCACTTCCTCCCCGAGATCGTCGACCCGGATTCCGGCGCACCGCTGCCGGAGGGCGAGGAGGGCGTGCTCGTCTTCACGACCCTGACCAAGGAGGCGCTCCCGGTGCTCCGCTACTGGACGGGCGACGTCTGCACGCTCGACTCGTCGCCGTGCTCGTGCGGGAGGACGTTCGTCCGGATGGGACCGATCGTCGGGCGAAGCGACGACATGGTCGTCGTGCGCGGGGTGAACGTGTTCCCGAGCCAGGTCGGCTCGGTCCTCGGGCGCATGCCAGAGCTCTCGCCGCACTTCGGGCTCGTCGTCCGCCGGCTCGGAACGCTGGACGAGGTGGAGGTGCTCGCGGAGGTGGCACCCGCAGCCGTGGCGTCGCTCGACGACCACCGCGCCCGCGAGCTGAGCGAGCGAGCGGCCTCGCTCATCCGCGACACGATCGGCTGCTCGATGACGGTGACGCTCGTGGAGCCGGGCAAGGGTCCGCGCTCGGACGGCGGGAAGATCCAACGCGTCCAGGATCTCCGTTGACCGGACGCCGTGGCCTCGAGATCCATCCGCTCACGAGGAAGCGCTGGCCGGACCTCGTCGAGCTCTTCGAGCGGCCGGGCCCTCGCGGCGCGTGGCCGAGGACGGGCGCGTGCTACTGCATGTTCTGGCGGCTCTCGCCCGCGAAGTACGAGCGCGCATTCCGTCGGCGGTCGCTGGAGAGCACGAGCGGAGGGCCGAACAAGATGGCGATGCAGAAGCTCGTCGCGGGGGGCACGGTGCCGGGGCTCCTCGCGTATCGCGACGGTCGCCCGGTCGGCTGGGCCTCCGTCTCGCCGCGCAGCGCGCTCGTGCGGCTCGAGCACGTGGCGACGCTGCGGTCGGACGAGGACACTGGCGACGAGCGGACCTGGTCGATCTCCTGCTTCTACGTTCATCGCTCGGAGTGGCGCACCGGCATCGGCTCCGCGCTCCTCGAGAGGGCGCTCGCGCGCGCTGCCGCCCACGGTGCCTCCGGTGTCGAGGGCTACCCCGTGAAGGCCGGCAGCGTCGATCCGTACACCGGCTACGACACGATGTTCGCCGAGGCCGGGTTCGAGTTGGTGCGACCCGGCAAGGGGCGCGGGCGAGCGCTCTGGCGCAGGAGGCTGGCCTGACGCTCAGGCCTGGACGATGCCGTCGGGAAACGGCGAGAGCTTCTCGGGCGCGTCGCTCGTAACGAGGAAGTTGTCCTCCACGCGGAGGCCGCCGCCGCCTCTCATATAGCAACCTGGCTCGATTGCAAGCACCATGCCCTCGCGGATCTCCCCGCCGCCGGCCTGATGCGCATACGGCGGCTCGTGGGCGCGGGCGCCGACCCCGTGACAGATCGGATGCGACGGCTGCCCCGGGTAGCCGATGTTCGCGATCCCCTCGCGCACACGGCGGTCGAGCTCGGCGAGGCTCGCTCCCGGCCGAGCGAAGTCGACCGCGTCTCGGTAGACGTCCATGAGCCCGGCCTCGAGCTCCCGGTACGCGGGCGTCAGCTCTCCGACGACAAGGTTCTTCGTGTGGTCGGCCCAGTAGCCGTCGGCGCACACCCAGATCTCGAAGAGCGTCGGCTCTCCCTCGACGACCGGACGGGCGGTCGTCGCGGTGAAGGTCTTGATCCCCGGCCCCGACCACACGAGCGTGAAGCCGAGCGCGAGGTCGACCTTTCCCTCCCAGCCCGTGCCCTCACCGTGGACGACCCCCTCCCACTCCGCTGCGATCTGCGCCTCGCTCATCCCCGGCTCGATGACGAGCTTGCAGTGCTCCATGGCCGCGGCCGCGATCTCGTTCGCGAGCCGCATGCGCTCGATCTCCTGCTCGGTCTTGATCGCGCGGGCCTCGACGAGAAGCGGCGTCGCGTCGACCGCATCCGGCCCGAAGCCGTCGAACCAGTCGCGCGTGAACGTCGTCGGCTCTCCGACCATCCGGTCCGACGCCTGCGTCCCGAGCGTCAGCTCCAGCCCGACCGTGCCGTGCTCGGCCGCGATCGTCTGCGCGAGGGCGAGGACCCGCGCGGTTGGTGGGCGAGGATCGGAGGCGTCGTAGCCCTTGAAGAGCCGGACGTCCGACGTCCACGCGGTGCGCGCCGCATCCTCCTCGGACGCCTCGAGACAGACGAGCGTCGGCTTCCCCTCCTGCGGGAACACGCAGGCGTCGTAGCCCTTCATGCCCCAGAAGTTCGTCAGGTAGAGGACATCGTCGGGCGCGCGCACGACGAGCGCGTCGAAGTCTCTCTCGCGCATGAGGGCGCGCACGCGCTCGAGCTTCGCGTCGTCGCGCGGCCAGCTCACACGAACTCTTCCCAGACCACGCGCCCGTCGCGCATGAGGACGCGCCCGATCCCGCTTCCCGGGTAGTGGCCGCAGATCACGACGACGTCGGTGTCGACGACCTCCTGCACGAGCTCGGCCCGGGTCTCGGTCTGCGGAACGTCGTCGTATGCGAACACCCACTCCGGGCGGTCGAGCAGGGCGGGATGCGGAGCGATGTCGCCGATCGCGACTCCCTCGACCTCGCCCGAGCGGATTCGCAGACCCATGTGCCCCGGGTAGTGGCCGCGGAAGCGCGACAGGCGTCACGCCCGGGAGCAGCTCGGCGCCCTCGACCGCGTCCTCGAAGCGGTCGAGGAGCGGCGTCACGCAGCGCCTGATCTGCGGCCGGTCGGGCCTCGACAGCGCGAAGGCGAGTGCGTCCGGGTGCACGAGGTAGCGCGCGTTCTCGAAGACGACGGTCCCGTTCCCGTCGGCGTTCCAGCCGAGGTGGTCGATGTGCAGATGCGTGAGGAAGACGACGTCGACGTCCTCCGGTCCAACCCCTGCGTCCTCAAGGGCAGCGGGCAGGAGGCCCTCGCGCTCGGGTCTCCACCCCTGCCACAACCCGGGCGGGCCGACACCCGTGTCGAGCAGCAGCGTCTTGCCACCCACGCGGAGCAGGTGGACGGGCACGAGCAGCCGCCAGGCCGAGCCGTCGAAGAGTTCTGGATAGAGCGCGCGATAGGGCTCCCACTCGTCCGCCGAGGTCCCCTCGTAGAGCTCGACGAGCTCCCCGAGCACCCCGACCGCGTCTCGGAGCGGGACGACCTCGATGTCGCCCAGCATCGAGCTCAAAACGGCAGAAACTGGAGCGGCGAATGGGCGACGTCGGAGAGATCGACCTCGATCCGGACGTCGGCGTCGTCGGGCAGCTCGGCCTCGAGCCGCTCGACGAGCTCCTGTGCGCGCTCCTCCGTGAGCACACCCACCGTGACGTAGCGCCAGCGACGATGCGGGGTGAGCCCTTCTGCCCGGAGCCGGTCGGCCAGCGCAGCCGCAGCGCCCCGCCCCGGGAGGTGGACGACGACGTGCCAGTCGAATTCGCCCTCGCGCTTCGCCTCCTCGGCCTCGGCCGCCTCGCGCGCCGCGTACTCGGCTTCCTCCTCCGCCGGCGTCGTCGGCAGCTGGATCGAAACGTCCTTCCACTCCTCCTCGACGGGGTGCCAGCGCGTCAGCGCGATGTCTGCGCTGAGCTCATCCTCCTCGACGAGGCCGCGCACGACTCGCTCCGCCTCGCGCGCCTTCTCCTCACTGGCTGCGTACAGGAACAGACGCGGTCCGTCGCGTGTGACCATCACGCTCGAGCCGAGCCGCTCGCGCGCCTCGTCGTCGAGGTCGACGGCCCGCAGCCTCTCCTCGGCCGAGTACCCGTGCTCCTCGTCGTCGAGCGAGACCTCGACGCGGAATCCGTCGTCGTCCATGCGCGACGACGCTACCAGCGCACCCGCGGCGGAGCCGGCTCGCCGTGTGCCTCTTCCCATGAGATCACGGGATTCCGGAGCACGCCGATGCGTTCGATCTCCGCCTCCATGACGTCGCCCGGCTTCAGATACAGCGATGCGGCGTCGGGCGAGAAGCCCGCGACGCCGGACACCGTCCCCGTCGAGACCACGTCTCCCGCCGAGTACCCGAGCGCCGAGTAGTGACTCAGGATCTCGGGGATCGTCACGCTCATCCGTCCCGAGTGCGAGACCTGGCGCGGCTCGCCGTTCACCCGCAGCTCCATCGCGAGGTCGTGCGGCTCCGTGATCTCGTCGGCGGTGACGATCCAGGGCCCGAGCGGGCAGAACGTGTCGATCGCCTTGCAGAACGAGAAGACGCCCGAGCGCATCTCGCGCCGCTGGATGTCGCGGGCGGTGATGTCGTTGAAGATCACGTAGCCCGCGACATAGTCCGCTGCCTCCTCCGGCGAGAGCCACTTCCCGGCTCGACCGATCACGACCGCGAGCTCGAGCTCGTAGTCGAGCTCCTCGGTCAGGTGCTCCGGGTACACGACCGGCTCCTCCGGCCCGACGATCGCGTCGACGTTCTGGAAGAAGCAGATCCAGGGCGCGATCTCGTGCGACCAGTCGACGCGCTTGGACTCCTCCTCGTGCTCGCGAAAGTTCCCCGCCGTGTGCAAGAGCTTCTTCGGGACGATCGGCGCGCGCAGCCGCGTGTCGGCAAGGGCGATCCGCTCGCCGGTCTCGTCGGCGCCTCCGCGCTCGAAGTACTCGCGCATCGTCGGGACCTCGAGCACGGCGATCTCGTCGCCGTCGAGGACGCCGACGCGCGGCTCGTCGCCGAAGGTGACGAGCTTCATGCCGCGCCCTTCCTCTCACGCAGCCAGGCGACGACGTCGGCCGCGTTCCGGTCGGGCGGGAACACGGGGTAGAAGACTTTCGACACGTGCGCGGCCTCGAGGATCAGCGTCACGCGCTTGTACAGCTCCACTCCCTCGAACTCGAACGTCGGCAGGTCGAGCGCCGCGCCGAGCTTCCGCTCGGGATCGGCGATCACCGGGAAGGGCATGTGCTCGCGCTCGGCGAGCTCGACCTGGTCCTCGAGCGTCTGGGCGGAAAGACCGGCGACACGCGCGCCCAGCTCGGCGAGTTCCGCGGCGTGGTCGCGGAACGCGCACGACTGCGGCGTGCAACCGCGTGCGCCCGGGATCGCGTCCCAGCTGGCCGGGGTCGGACGATCGGGCCTGCCCGTCCGCGGATAGACGTAGAGGACGGCGAGGTCGAGGCCGAGCTCGCGGAAGCTCACAGGCCCCATCGACGAGTCGAGGGTGAGCGACGGCACCGGCATGCCTGCGAGGTGGTCGCAGGCACCGTCGTCGACCGGTACGGGCAGGCCTTCGGGCAGGACGTAGATGCTCATGACGGGTGCGCCTCATCAAGGTGGAGGGTCACCGCGAGCCAAAGGCGAGCGTTGCTCATGCGACCCCGCAGACCTTCATCGCCGCCCGAGCGTAGACCTCGGCCGTCTTGACGAGCCCTTCGATCGCGAGGTTCTCGCCCTTGACGGTGTCGAGGAGCCCGCTCGAGGTGCCGTAGTTGACCGTTGCGATGCCATAGCGCGTCAGCACCGAGGCATCCGAGAACCAGCGGGTCACGTCGCGCTCGGGCGCGGAGCCGAACACCTCTGCGTGCGCCTCGTCGAGCGCGCCGACGAGCGGATGGTCCTCGGCGATCTCCGCTCCCGGCGCCGTCACGTAGACCTCGCCCTCGATCCCGTGCTCGGGGAAGCGGCCGGCGAGATCGCGCACGAACCCGAGTACCTGGGAACGTGCCGCAGCCATCTCCTTCGTCGGCGGCACGCGCACGTCGAGGAAGAGGTCGGCGCGGTGCGGCGTGCGCGACACGCGCCACCCGAATCCGCCCTGGAGCGCGCCGACGTTGACGATCGCCTTTGCGTCGCGGTAGGCGTTCTCCGGATCGTCCTCCCACGTCGGGATCCAGTCGAGCACTGCGTCGATGACCTCGCGCATGCGCACGATCGCGTTCTCGTCGCGCCGCCCTTCGCTGAACGCGGTGTGCACGAACGGCCCCTGCGTCGAGATCCGCAGCCAGAGCGAGCCGAAGTGGCCGAGCACGACCTTGGACTCGGTCGGCTCGCCGAGAATGCACATGTCCGCGACGCCGCCGTGCGACACGAGGTAGCGAGAGCCGGCCGCATACCCCCGGTACTCCGCCCCCTGCGCGTCGCCCCACTGCGTCTTCTCGATCTCGCCGCAGACCGCGGCCACGAGCAGGTCTCCCGCGAGCCGGATCCCAGCGTCGTCGAGCGCCCGCAGCGCCTCGATGTAGCAGGCGAGAGCGCCCTTCATATTCGAGATCCCGAGGCCGTACAGGCGTCCGTCCTCGACGAACGCCCGGGGCTGGAAGCCGGGGACGTGCGTGAGCCAGGGCTCGCGGCCCGAGTACGACGTATCGACGTGCCCGTTGAACATGAGGGTTCGGCCGCTGCCCGCACCCTCGCGGATGCCGAGCACGTTCGCGCGGCCGTCCTCCACCTGCTGCCACTGCACGCGCAATCCCATGTCGAGGAACGTGTCGCGGACGAGATCCGCCATCGCCTGCTCGTCGCCGGTGAAGCTCGGCGTGGAGATCGCCCGCGACGCCCAGTCGACGAGCCTTGCCTCGTTGATCTCGAGCTCAGCCACGGACGTGCGGGAGCACCTTCTCGCCGAAGAGGCGGATCTGGTCGTGCCTGCGGTCGCCCCAGAGCTCGAGCATGACGTGCGTGCAGCCTGCCGTCCTGTACTCCTCGATCGCCGCGATGCAGTCCTCCGGTTTCCCGGCGATCGACTTGCAGCGGTCGAGGAGCGAATCGGTTACCTCGGCCTTCGCAGCCAGCCGCCCTCCCCGCTCCATCGCCTCGGCCACCGGCGCGAGCTCGTCCATCTCGATCCCCGCGAGCTCGAGGAGCGTGTCCGCGGAGCCCTTGATGTTCTGGAACTTGTTCGCGAGGTACATGCCCGCGATCTCGCGAGCCCCGTCCCGCCCCGCCTCGCGGTCGGTCTCGTGGATCGAGGCGACGACGGTGCAGCCGATGTCGATGTCGGCCGCGACGTTGTCGCGCGTGTAGCGCACGAACGCTGGCGTCGTGATCGAGGGCGTGAGGCAGCCGTCCGCGATCTCACCGGCGAGCGCCTGCATCTTCGGCGCCGTCGCCGCGACGTAGACGGGTGGCACCCCGCGCGGCGTGTGGGCTTCCGGAGACAGAGCGGGAACCGACGCGCTCCACGTCTCTCCCTCGTACTCGAACGCCTCGCCTCCGAGCACCCCTCTGACGATCGCGACCGCGTCACGCATCGGGCCGAGTGTCTTCTTCGTCTGGGAGCGGATGTTGTTGAGGAAGATCTTCGACGTCCCGAAGCCGAGCAGGAACCGGTCGGGGCCTGCAGCCTCCTGCACCACTCTTGCATCCATCGCAACTTGCACCGGATGACGGGTGAAGGGCGAGATGATCCCCCACCCGATCGTCAAGCGCTCGGTCTCCCGGGCCATGAGCGCGGAGACGACCGTCGACGAGCGGGCCTCCATCCCGTGCTTGCGCCACCACGGATATGCCTCGGCGAGCCAGATCGTGTCCATCCCGGCCTCGTCCATGACGTGCGCCGACGCGAGCATCTCCTCGAGGGGCTCCATCGTCAGCTGCATGACGCCGATGCGGAACGGGGGGCTCACCACTTCATCCTTTCATTCCGGGTGCGGGACACCGGCGTAGTCGATTCGGGTCGCCCGGATCGCTCCTGCGTCGATGGCCGCTCGCTCGTCCGCTGCTCTCGTCTCCTCCATGTCGGCGAACAGGTACGGGCCGCGCGCGAGGGTCGTGCACGAGAAGTGCGCGTCGACGCCCCGCGCGAGCTCGGACCAGGGATGGATCCCTTCTTCGGATGCCCACGACCGCAGGTACTCGTCCCAGCTCTGCCCCGACGCACGCCACCGCTCCCGATGACGATGGAGCCAGCCGTTGCCGTCTCCGAGACGCTCGAACGCCCAGCACGCAGTCGGTTCGTCGAGAGACTCCCAATCCCATTCGACGATGACGAGCTTTCCGCCCGGTCGGAGTGCGGTTCGGATCGCCGCCACGACCTCTCCCGTGTCGGAGACGTGGTGGAGCGACGTGCAGGCGACGACCGCGTCGAACGGCCCCGGAAGATCGGCCTCCTCGAACCCGACCCGGAGGTAGCGGTCCCCCTCGGGCGCGTCCGGGTCGACGCCGACGGCCTCGTGACCGCTCTCCACGAGCATCGGGACGAACCCGCCGAAGCGGCCGCAGCCGATCTCGAGAACCCTCGCGGACGCGGCCGGCACGTGATCGCGGACGAAGGGCCACATGGCGTCGAGCCAGCGGTCGGTCGACGACTGAGCGTGAGCGTGCGCCATGGTGCGGCTCGAGCCCGGCGCCGGATCAGGAGGCCGTCGAGTCGCCCGCCGCCTCGGACACGCGCCGCTCGAGCGCAGCCAGTACCTGCGAGACCTGCTGGTTGACGATCGGTTGCAGGACGCGCTGACCCATCGCGCCGACCGGGCCGGCGATCTTCACGTCCGCCTCCCAGGCCATGGACGTCCCCGACCCGTCCTCGGAGAGCGTGAACGACGTCGTCATGTCCATGAGCGCCCCGACACCCTGGCCCTTCGCGCGCATGGACGCGAACTCCGGCTCGCGCTCCTCGAGCCGCTCGAAGTTCATCGTCATCTTCAGCCCGCCGAGCCCGAGCGGAACCTTCACCTTCGCCGTCCAGTGCTTCTCGTCGACGATCTCGAAGCTCTCGACCCCGGGCATGAGCTTCGCCATCTCCGACGGCTCGTTGATCACCCGCCAGACGGCAGTCTCGCGGCGCCGCGAGCTCCTTCGTCCCCGAGACGATCACCTCGACGTCACCGAGACGTTCGCACGGGTCGCCTCGGGATCGCGGAGCATGTCCCAGACGCGATGCGGCGGGTTGCAGCTCGTCCAGACGATCGCCTGCCCGGCGGGCTTGAGAGCGTCCTGGATCGCAGCGCAGATGCAGTGGATCCCGCCGCCTCCGCCCTCCCCCATCCCCTTTGCGCCGAGCGGCGCGACGGGCGAGGGCGACTCCATGGCGCCGGTCTTGAGCGGCGGCATGTCGAGCGCGTGCGGGACGTGGTAGTCGTAGAAGTTGGCGGTGAGGAGCGTGCCGTCCTCGTCGTAGACGAACTCCTCGAAGAGCGCCGCGCCGATGGCGTGTGCCGTCGCGCCGTGCACCTGGCCCTCGACGATCTGCGGATTGATGCGAACGCCGCAGTCGTCGACGGCCGCGTAGTCGACGAGCTCGACCACTCCGGTGTCCGGGTCGACCTCGACGACCGCCGCGTGGATCTGGATGGCGTAGGTGAGCGTGAGCTGCCCGGTCTTCTTCTCCGTGTCGACCATCCCGAAGTAGGGGCGGCAGACGTAGCGGTGGTTCAGGGTCGGGTTGAAGTCGGGGGGTAGGAACGCGTTGTTCGCGTTCACGATCGCGCCGAGCGCCATGAACGGGAGCGCAGCCTCCTCGGGGCCGTCCTTGACCCGGGCCATCCCGTCTGCCAGCTCGATCGCCTCCTCGGGCGCCTGCAGCACGAACGCCGCGAGCTCGACCATCTCGTCCCGCAAGAGCTCGGCCGCGCCCTTCACCGCGCCGAGACCCGTGAACGCGAACTGGCTCGCGTACGTCCCCGAGAACCCGGCATGGCTGTTGAACCACGTGTCGTGGCCACGGCGGACGTTCACCTGCTCCGGCGGGCAGCCGAGGATGTCGGCGACGACCTGTGCGGCCGTCGTCTCGTGGCCCTGGCCCTGCGGGACGGTGCCGAGCGTGACGACGACCTCGCCGAAGATGTCGAGCTTGACGGCTGCAGCCTCGTTGTTGCCCGAGAACTGGAGGTCCGGGTTCAGGAGCGTCGACTGGCCGAAGTTGTTCGTGCCCGAGTCGAGCGTCGAGCCGATCCCGAAGCCGAGGAGCTTCCCGCGCGCGGCCGCGTCCTCGCGACGCTTCTCGATGGAGCCGTGGTCGATCAGCTCGAGCACCATGTCGAGCGCGGCCGAGTAGTCGCCCGAGTCGTAGAAGCAGCCGTTCGGCGTCTCGTACGGCATCTGCTCGGTCTTGACGTAGTTCCGCTTGCGCACCTCGACCGGGTCGAGGCCGAGCTCGGCCGCGACGATGTCGATGATCCGCTCGGTCAGCCACAGGTGCTGCATCCGCGAGTAGCCGCGGTTCGGCGAGACGGGCGACTTGTTCGTGCAGACCTGCGTGAAGTCGACCTTGATGTTCCGCCAGGAGTACATCCCCGGGGTCACCTGCGCCCAGATGATGCAGCCGAGCGGCTCGTAACGCGGGAACGCACCGCAGTCGTCGATCGCCCGCACCTTGAAGCCGGTCATCTCGCCATCTGCCTTCACGGCGACCTCGACGTCGAGGAACGTCCGCTCGTTCCCGTGCGCGTTCGCCGTGTGCTGGTCGGTACGCCACTCCGTCCACTGCACGGGGCGCCCGAGCTTCCGCGACATGAGGCAGAGGACGACGTACTGCGGATGGAGGCAGATCTTGTTGCCGAACCCGCCGCCGATGTCCTGGGTGATGAACCGGAGCTTGTCGATGCCGACGCGGAGCGCGGGCGCCATCCAGATCGCGCCGACCCCTGGCATCTGGTGGTTGCAGTGGATCGTCCACTCGGCCGTGCCCTTGTCGTACTCGACGAGCGCACCTGCGCACTCGAGCGGCGTCGACGCGAAGCGGTGGAAGTGGAGCCTCTCGATCTTCACGACGTGGTCCGCCTCCGCAAGCGCCGTGTCGACGTCGCCCCACTCGAAGACGCCCGACCAGACGACGTTCGAGCCCGCGTCGTCGTGGAGGACGACCTCGTCCTTCAGCGCCTCCTGGCCGTCGGTGAGAGCCGGGAGCAGGTCGTACTCGACCTCGACGAGCTCGGCCGCATCCCGGGCGAGCTCCCGGGTGGCCGCGCAGACCGCCGCCACCGGCTCGCCCATGTGCCTGACCTTGCCGACCGCGAGCGCGTAGTCCTTGATCGACCCGCCCGGCTCGACCGACATCTCGAAGAACGGGTCGGTCGAGATCGCGACCTCGTCCCCCGTGAGCGTGCCGTACACGCCGTCGAGCTCGAGCGCCTTGGAGACGTCGACCGACACGATCCGCGCATGCGCGTACGGCGAGCGCACGAAGTGGACGTAGCCCATCCCGTGTCGGCGGACGTCGTCGAAGAAGGTGCCTTGGCCCTGAACGAGGCGCCGGTCCTCGCGGCGCGGCATCGACTGTCCCACGAAGCCGCGCTTCAGCGTGGTCGCCGGCTGGTCGGTGACCGTCGTCACGACTTCCCTCCCGCGGCCACGACAGCCTCGACGATGTTCACGTATCCAGTGCAGCGGCAGATGTTCGAGCGTGGGGGAACCCGTGGTTCCCCCACGAGCCCCCTCCTTCTCGGCAGCTCACGGCTGGAACCGCTCCAAGCCTCCGCGGGAATGAATCCCGCTCCGGCCCGCACTCGAGGCGCACCGATCATCGCGCTACCTCGCCCGCGGCCACGACGGCCTCGACGATGTTCACGTATCCCGTACAGCGGCAGATGTTTCCCTGCAGCGCGACCCGGACGTCCTCCTCGCTCGGGCTCGGGTTCCGCTCGAGGAGCGCGGTCGCGCTCATCAGCATCCCCGGCGTGCAGTAGCCGCACTGGAGCGCGTGATGCTCGTTGAACGAGCGCTGGAGCACGGTCAGCTCGCCGTCGGGAGCCAGCCCCTCGATGGTCGTGATCGTCGCCCCGTCGACCTGGATCGCGAGCAGCATGCAGCTCTTCACCGGCTCGCCGTTCAGGTGCACCGTGCACGCACCGCAGTTCCCGGTGTCGCACCCGATGTGCGTCCCCGTGAGCCCGAGGTCGTCGCGCAGGAAGTGGACGAGGAGGCGGCGCGCCGGGACGTCGAGCTCGATCTGCTCGCCGTTCACCTCGAGGGAAACGGTGCCGCTGGTCGCGGGGGGGGCCACTAGGCTCCCTTCCTCCGGCTCGCGGCTTCGAGAACCGCCCGAGTGGCCGAGACCTCCGCGAGATGGCGTCGATACTCGGCCGAGCCGTGGACGTCCGACGGCGGGTCGAGCGAGGCGCCGAGCCCCTCCGCGGCAGCAGCGACCGCCTCGGGCGAGAAGTCGCCGCCCGCGAGCTTCTCCTCCATCGCGGCTGCCCGGACGGGCGAGGCGGCGACGCAGCCGATCACGATGCGGGCGCCGTCATCCGAGATGGTCGCTGCGGCATTGACGACATACGTCCCCTGCGCGCCGATGGTGACGCCCGAGAAGCCGTCGCCGGCACCGCTCGAAGGCGGCACGGAGATCTTCGTCAACAGCTCGCCCTCCCCCACGGCCGTCATGTAGACGCCGAGGAAGAACTCGTTCGCAGACACCGTGCGCTCGCCCTCCGGCCCGCGGATCGTGAACGTCGCCTCGAGCGCGACGAGGAGCGGCGGCAGGTGATTCGTCGGATCGCTGACGCAGACGTTACCCCCGACCGTACCGCGGTTCCGCACCTGGACGTCGCCGATCGTCTCCGCGACGTCGGCCAGGATCGGGCGGGCGACCTCCACCTCCGAGGACGCCACGAGCTGCGCATAGGTGACCATCGCGCCAATCTCGAGCAGCCCACCGCCCGAGAACCCGATCGTCCGCAGCTCATCGAGCGCGTTGAGATCGACGAGCACGTCGGGAGATGCCGCGCGCGCCTTCATCACGTTCAGCAGTGTCTGTCCGCCGGCGAGCGCTCTCGCGTCGTCGTACCCGGACAAGAGCGCGACCGCCTCTTCGACGGTCGCCGGGCGCGCGTACTCGACCTCTCTCAGGAGCATCTGCCTGGATTACGTCACAACGGTGTCTGACATGTCAAGCAAGAGGCGAACGTCTCGAGACTAGCGCGTCGGTCGTGGGAAACGAGGTAGTTTGCGTGCCGCGATGGCGAGCGACGTTCCCGACATCGGCGCGGTCTTCGACGACCACGTCGCGGCGGAGTTCGTCGATATGGACCTCGACGCGACGATGGCGACGATGACCGCCGACCCGTACGTCAACCACGTGCCCGTGATGACGGGCGGCGTCGGCGCGGAGGGCGTGCGCAGCTTCTACGGAAGCCACTTCATCGGGAAGTGGCCGCTTGACATCGAGATCACCCCCGTGTCGCGGACCGTCGGCGACGAGCAAGTCGTCGACGAGCTCGTCCTCTCGTTCACGCACGACCTCGAGATGCCCCAGCTCCTGCCCGGCGTCGCGCCGACCGGGAAGCACGTGCGTCTGGCGGTCTGCGTCGTCGTGAGGTTCGAGGACGGGAAGGTCGCTCACGAGCACATCTACTGGGACCAGGCGTCGCTGCTCGTGCAGGTCGGGCTCATCGACCGCGAGGGGCTGCCGGTCACCGGGGTGGAGCAGGCGGGAAACGTCCTCGACCCGAGGGCGCGGGCGCTGAACGAGCTGATCCGCGACCGCGGCTAGCTGGCTCGGCCTCAGACGGTCCCGTAGAGCTGGAGCACGATGCGCACGAAGAGCTTCGTGTCGTCGTAGACACCGATCTCGCGAACCGCGCGCGCTCCCTGGTACCACCCCGCGAGCGCGAGGTGCACGTCTCCCCCGAACTGATCGAGCTGCCAGCGCAGATAGCGGACGCCCGCCCGCACGTTCCCGTCGTACGTCCTCGGCGTGCGAACGCCAAGCAGGACGGTGTCGACGAAGTCCCACGTCTCGGGGAGGAGCTGCATCACCCCGATCGCGCCGACGCTCGAGACGACGTCTTCCTGGAAGCCCGACTCCATCCACGCGAGCGCCCGCGCGAGCCTCGCGTCGACTCCGTAGACGGCGGCCCAGTGGTCGATCGCGGCCCGGACCGACCCGCTCGGCACGGTCGCGACGGGGATGGGAACGTGCACGCGCGCGCCGGCCGGGAGCACGAGTCGCTGGCCGGGGACGATGACCCTGGTCAGGGTGACCCCGTTCGCACGCGCGAGCTGCCACGGGCTGACGCGGTAGCGCGCCGCGATCGAGAAGAAGCTCTCCCCGGCCGACACGACGTGCGTGCGCACGAGGCCGCGGATCGCGAGGATGCGATACGTGCGCGGGCCGGCGATCCCGTCGGGCACCAGGCCGTAGCGCCGTTGGTAGCTGCGGAGTGCCGCCGACGTCGCTCCGGTGAAGCGTCCGTCGACCGAGCTCGCGGGGAGCCCGTACTTCCGGAGCCGGAACTCGAGCACCGCAACGTCCCAGCCGACGGCACCAGGCGCAAGCTCGCGCTGGCCGAGAAGCGGCCGACCCTGCGCGCCGAGCGCCTTCCGGGTCGCCGGACCCAGCTTCCCGTCCGGGACGAGTCCGTGCCGGCGCTGGAAGGAGACGAGCGCGCCGCGCGTCCTCGGACCCGCGACCCCGTCGATCGGCCCCGGATCGACCCCGTGAGCCCGAACGGCGACCTGGAGCGCGGCGACGCGCGCGCTCGCCGCGAGCCCTCCCGGTGCCAGCCCGAGGAAGCCGACGGACACGGCAACGCCGACGACGGCGAACCGACGCATCCGGGTCCGTTCGCGGCGCGCGGCCGGCGTCCTCCCCGCGTCCTCGAGTCATGCGCCGCCGTCCCGGACGACACCAGGGATCGCCCGACTGCCCCCGGTACAATCCGCCGGCTGCCTTCCCCGGTAGCTCAATTGGCAGAGCATCCGGCTGTTAACCGGAGGGTTGTTGGTTCGAGTCCAACCCGGGGAGCTGCGAAAGCCCTGCTCAGGCGGGGCTTTTCTGTTCCTCGGTTCCTCGACGCTCGAACGGGTACCGGACTTGGTACCGGGAGGGGGGTCACAGCTCGATCCGCGCTCAAGAGTCATCTCAGCGGGCGCCGCGACCCGAATGGGCGCCGCGACCCGAACGGGCGCCGCGACCCGAACGGGCGCCGGTGCAGACCTACTGAAGCGAGCTGATCGCGAAAGCGAGCGCGAACCCGAGCGTCGTCAGCAGTCCCGCCAGCTTGCCGCCATAACGGAGGGCCTCGGGCATCATCGTGTTCGCCAGCATCGTCAGGATCGCGCCACCTGCAAAGGCGAGTACGAACGCGACTATGCGCGAGGAGGCGTGGTCGAGCACGACGTAGCCGGCGAGCGCGGTGAGCCCGAAGCCGAGTGCGACGAGCACCCAGAAGCGCATGATGTTGGCTGGCTTTCGTCCTGTGCGTGAGAGTGCCGTCGTTGCTGCGATCGCCTCGGGAAGGTTCGAGAGGAAGACGGCGACCAGGAATGCCGCGCTGACCGTTCCGCCTTCGAGGACGGTGAGACCGAGGACGAGCGACTCAGGGATGCCGTCGAGGATGATCCCGAGGACGATCGATCGGCCTGCCTGGATCGTGTGCGTCGAGCCGTCGCTGTGATCGTTTGCACCCGCGAAGTGCTCGATCAACAGCTCCCCGCCGAAAAACACGAGAGACCCCGCGAGGAGCCCGAACGCAATCCTGCCGTCGCCAACAGAAGTCTCGAATGCCTCCTGGACGAGCTCGTAGGCGACGGCGCTGATCAGGACGCCGGCTCCGAAAGCCATGATCAGCCCGAGCCGCCGACGCGTGAGCGGGAGCCGAAGCGCGGCAATGCCTCCGAGGATGAGTGACGAGCCGGCAACGCTGCCCCAGATGAACGCGTCGCCCATCGGCTGCGGAGCCTACTGCGGGAGCCAGGCGCGGCAAGCCGGACGCGAGCGACTGCCCATCCGCCCGGCTTCCAGCGTCACGAACGAGGGCGCCTGCGGGCGCCGTCCTCCGTACCCGATCGGTCGCGCCGGCGCGCCCTCGGGCCTCGTCGGGTCATATGCTCCCCCGCGACCGAAGGAGACCTACGGTCGAGGACACCCGATCCTCGCATCCAGCCCGAAAGGAGTGAGACGTGAATCCGAACAAGGCACTGTGGGAGAAGGGCGACTTCACGCGCATCGCCGCAGGCATGCGCGAGAGCGGCGAGGCGCTCGTCGCCGACCTCGGAGTCGAGCGCGGCGTGCAGGTCCTCGACCTCGGCTGCGGCGACGGCACCACAGCACTGCCGTCCGCGAGAAGAGGCGCCGCCGTGCTCGGGGTCGACATCGCGAGCAACCTGGTCGCAGCGGGCAACCGGAGAGCCGAGGCGGAGGGACTGAGCAACGTCCGCTTCCAGGAAGGCGACGCCACGAACCTCGAGGACCTGGACGACGACTCGTTCGATCTGAGCATGAGCATCTTCGGGGCGATGTTCGCGCCGAGACCGTTCGACGTCGCCAAGGAGATGGTGCGCGTCACGCGGCCGGGCGGCCGGATCGTCATGGGCAACTGGATCCCGAACGACCCCACGTTCGTCGCGCAGCTCCTGAAGGTCAGCTCCGCCTACGCGCCGCCGCCGCCCGAGGGCTTCGTCAGCCCCATGCTCTGGGGCGTCGAGAGCGAGGTGAGCGAACGTTTCACCTCCGCCGGCATTCCCGCCGAGAACATCGCCTTCCTCCAAGACACCTGGGTCTTCCACTACCCGATGTCGTCGGCCGAGGTGGTCAACGAGTTCTGCACCTACTACGGGCCGACGATGAACGCGTACGAGGCCGCGGGGGCAAACGGACGCGCGAGCGAGTTCACGGACGAGCTCGTGGCCCTCATCGACGAGAAGAAGCAGGGAAGCGACGGCGGGAGGACCTCCATTCCGGCGGCGTTCCTGCGCGTCACCGTGACCGCCTGAGAGAGGCCGGGCCCGTGTGCGCCGGGGGAAGTTCCTCCCTCGGCGCGAGCCGGGCAGAACGAGGACCTGTTAGCGGCCTGGGCTCGGATAGGTGAACGTCGAGCGGATCGCCGCGCCCACCGCCCGCACGCTGATCGTCCCCTGGATCCGGGCCGCCTTCCGTCCCGCCGGGACGACGAAGCTGCACTGCGCGCGTCCACGGCTGAACGAGCCCTTGGCGCGCACGTGCTTGCCGCCCGCGACGATCGAGCAGCGCACCGAGCCGGCCCGGACGACGCCGAACGTGTCCGAGCGCCGGACGACGACGCCGACGGCGAACGGCTTTCCGCCGGTCGGGCGGAGAGGGATCCCGAACGGCGCCCCGACGGCGAGGTGCACGGGCGGTGCGTGCGCGAGCTTGTACGCATAGAGCTTCCCGGAGAGGAGCCCGTTCGGCGCAATGTCGAGCGCTTCGATGTCGCCTTCCCGTTGCGCGCCCTCAGGCTCGCCGCGTCCAACGAGGTCCGCGGTCAGAACGCTGAACCTGAACGATCCGGCGCTGTCGAGCTCCGTCCGGTGGATCGAGAGCTCGAGCACCCCGTCCGAGTACTTCACGCTCGCGCGATATGGAGGGTCCGCGGGCATCGCGTTGCCGTTCACCTCACGATCGATCTCGAGCGAGCCGTCGGTCGAGAGATAGGTGACGAAGACCTCGTCGGCCGAATCGGGACGGCCGACCAGGTCGATGTCCACGCCGTAGAGCTTGTCGGGCGACAGCGTCGGGTAGTTCGGTGTCGCGATCCGGAACACGACGAAGCCGTTGGCGGCGTCCGACACCTCGACTTTGGTCACGTCCGGGGCGGCGTCCTCGTCGGCGCTCGGATCGTCGAACGTCGCGTCGCCCGGCCCGACCCACGTCGCGCCTCCCGCCGGCGCATAGTCCGTCGAGACCACCTGGACGAGGCCGACCGTCTGGGTTCTCGACGCGATGGCGAGAATCCCGAACGACGTTGCATTCGCGAGCTCGCCTCGATCGATAGTGAGCGTCAGCACGCCGGCTGAGAAAGCGGCGGCGATCCCGGGCGAGGAGAAGGGAACGAGCTGCGTGCCGTCCCACCGGCCAGCGCTCACCGCGCCGTCGCCCCCGTACTGCACGACGAGCTCCGCCCCGGACGACCCCGTGGCGGAGTCACGGTCGAGGTCGAACCGCACGGCGATCTGCGCGTCCGCGGGCAGCGCCTGGAAGTTCCTGATCGCGACCTTCACGGTCATGCTCGATTGAGCCGCGTCCGACACCGTCACCGAGGTCACGTCGGGGGCGTCGTTGGCGTCACCCGCGCTGTCCGCGTAGGTCGCGGCCGCAGACGCCGTCGTCGCGAAGAGCAGAGCGAGAGCGCACAGGACTGCGAGCGGCGCGACGCGGACGAGCGCGCGCCGCGCGCTCCGCGTACCTCCGGCGTCGCGGTGAGCCGACATCGACGCGGGCGAGTCTACCGACCCCGATCCGTCCGCCTGCGAAAATCGGTGGTCGTGCCCGGTCTCGTCGAGTCGGCCTCCTTGCAGCTCCGCGTCGCCAAGCGGCTCGCGTTTCGACCGCACGCGCGGCTCGGCGAACGGATCGGTCGGCTCGACGACCGGCTCGTCTTCGTCGTCGGTTCGCCTCGGTCCGGGACGACGTTCCTGGCCGGCGCCATCGGGTCACTCCCGGGCTTCGTCGACCTCGGAGAGGTCGCCCCGTTCAAGGCGGCCGTGCCCGCACTCGTGTCTCTCCCGCATGACGTCGCCGCACGGCGAATCCGGAGGATCCTCGGCGTGGCGCGGCGCGTGGGTCTGGTCGGGGCGGTGCGCGCCGTCGAGCAGACGCCCGAGGCCGCGTACCTCGTCGACGACGTCCTCGCCGCCTACCCCGACGCCCGCGTCGTCCACATCGTGCGCGACGGGCGCGACGTCGTCTGCTCCCTCCTCGAGCGCGGCTGGCTCCGTGACGACAGAGTCGGGACGGATGACGCGGGCATCGCGCACGGCGCCCATGCGCGCTTCTGGGTCGAGCCCGTGCGACGCGACGAGTTCGCGCAGGTGAGCGATGCGCGACGGGCGGCCTGGGCCTGGCGCCGGTACGTGTCCGCAGCGCGATGCGCCGAGGGAGAGGTTTTCGAGCTCCGCTACGAGTCGCTCGCCACTGCTCCCGACGAGGTGGGACGGCAGCTCGCGGGTTACCTGGGCGCGCCCCCGGAGAGCCTCGCGGCCGCACTCGGCGAGGCCCACGCAGCCTCGATCGGCCGCTACGAGCGCGACCTGGCGAAGGAGCAGCTCTCCGACGTCGTCGCGGAGGCGGGAGACCTCCTCTGTGAGCTCGGCTACCTCGATAACGCGGAAACTACGTGAGCTCGGCCAGCGCCTGGCGGACCTTCGCCAGGTGCGCGTGCAGCTCGGTCGTCTTCGCGAGATCAGCGTCCCCGAGATCCCGCTTCAGCTTTCGCTCGCGCAGCCGCAGGAGGAGCTCCCTCCCGGTGCGTTCGTCGATCGCCTCCTGCCCCGCGCGCGCGTCCAGCTCGGCAGCGAGCGCGGTCAGCTCCGGGTCCTCGCGGCCAGACACGAGCGCCGCGCGGAAGCGGCGGTTGATCTCCACGTCGAAGTGCTCCGGCGTCAGCTCGGCGAGGAAGCGGATGAGCGAGGGGTGCGCGACGCAAGCCGCGAGCGCGTCGCGCTCGAGCCGTCCGCCCGCATCGAGAAGACGCGGAGCGTCGGCCGCCGCGGCGAGCTTCGCCCCTCCCCGCGCCGGCGCGAGACCCGAGACGGTCTCCTTCGGCAGGTCGAGCCGGTCCTGCAGGAGCCGAAGCGCCTCCTGGCGCTCGGGCGAGTCCTCGGCCCGCGACAGGACCTCGCGCGCGCGCACGAACCCCTCCTGGCGATCGGATGCCCGATCGAGCTCGAGCCGCACCCGATAGAAGATGTAGCTCTCGGCCGCGAGGAGGCGCTCCTCGAACCCGTCCGG
The DNA here is from genome assembly GCA_963708265.1 of uncultured Actinomycetes bacterium. GTDB lineage: Bacteria > Actinomycetota > Thermoleophilia > Gaiellales > Gaiellaceae > GMQP-bins7. The sequence goes on from CAVPSC010000004.1 coordinate 905,143, forward strand.
CGCGTCCGCGGGATCCTGTCCCGGCGGTAGCGCGACCACGCGAACGTCGAAGCCGCGGGCGGTGGCCAGCTCCATCCCCCGGAGCGTCGCATCCTGTCCGGCCGCGTCGGCGTCGAAGCAGAGGAAGAGCTTTCGCGTGGTGCGGAGCTCGCGGAGCTGACGCTCGGTGAGCGCGGTCCCCATCGAAGCGACGACGGGCTCGAACCCCGCCTGGCGCAACGCGATCACGTCCGTGTTCCCCTCCACCACCGCCGCCCGGTCCTGCTTCGCGATCGCGCGCTGGGCGAGGTGCAGCCCGTACAGCACGGAGCCCTTGTGGAAGAGCTCGCCCTCGGGCGAGTTGACGTACTTCCCGCGCAGCGGATCGTCGTCTGCGAGCTTGCGCGCCTGGAACCCGAGCACACGCCCACGCGAGTCGCAGAGCGGGAACATCAAGCGGCGGGGGAAGTAGTCGCTTCCGCGCACCGTCGTCAGCCCGGCGGTGCGCAGCTCCTCGTCCGTGAATCCCCTCTCCCGTGCCTTCTGCGCGAGCCCGCGCCCGGGCGCGAGACCGAGCCGGAACTCGCGCGCCACTTCCTCGCCGAGACCGCGCTCGGCGAGATACGCCCTGACGTCTGCGCCGCCCTCCCCCTCCCACAGGAGCCGCTCGAAATACGACGCCGTCTGCTCGAGGAGCGCGAAGAGGCGCTCGCGCCGCTTGCGGCTCGCCTCGACCTGCGGTGAGGTCTCCTCGTACTCGAGCGGGACGCGGAAGCGCTCGGCAAGCGCCTCGACGGCGCCGACGAAGTCGAGGCCCTCCGTCTCCCGCACGAACGTGATCACGTCCCCGGCCTTCGCGCAGCCGAAGCAGTAGTAGAGCTTCTTGGCCGGGTTGACCGAGAAGCTCGGCGTCCGCTCCTCGTGGAACGGGCAGCGCCCGGTGAAGCGCTCTCCGGAGGCGCGCCGGAGCGGCGTCCTTGCTGAGACGACCTCGACCATGTCGGCTGCGGCGACGACGTCGCGCACCGAGGAGTCCTTGATCATCGCCACGAAGTGAGATTACTCGGCGTCCACGTCGTACTCTCTGCCCGTGGCAGGCTCCACCTCCCGCCGGGAGCGCAAGGTCGTCTCGGTCGTCTTCTGTGACCTGGTCGGCTTCACCGCGCGCTCGGAGTCGCTCGACCCGGAGGACGTCGAGGCGTTCCTTTCCCCTTACCACGACCGCGTTCGAGCCGAGCTCGAGCGCCACGGCGGTACGGTCGAGAAGTTCATCGGAGACGCGGTGATGGCGCTCTTCGGGGCACCGGTCGCCCACGAGGACGATCCGGAGCGGGCCGTGCGCGCATCGCTCGCGATCCGGGACTGGGCGCTCGACGAGGACGACGTGCAGGTGCGAATCGCGGTGACGACGGGCGAGGCACTCGTCCGTCTCGACGCCCGTCCCGAAGCGGGCGAGGGCATGGCGTCCGGCGACGTCGTCAACACCGCTGCCCGATTGCAGAGCGCCGCGCCCGTCAACGGCGTTCTCGCGGACGAGACGACCTACCGCGCCACCCGCCACGTGATCGAGTACGGCAACGCTCCGCCGGTGGACGCGAAGGGGAAGACGGTGCCGATCTCCGTCTGGGAGGCGGCGAAGGCGCTCTCCCGCTTCGGCGTCGACGTCGCCCACGAGGCTCGCGCGGAGCTCGTCGGGCGTGAGCGCGAGCTCTCGGTGCTGGCGGACGCCTTCGCCCGTGCGCGCCACGAGCGGACACCCCAGCTCGTCACGCTCGTCGGCGTCCCTGGCCTCGGAAAGAGCCGCCTCGTCTTCGAGCTCCAGGGCATCGTCAACGCCGATCCGGAGCTCATCACCTGGCGTCAGGGACGCTGTCTCGCCTACGGGGACGGTGTGACGCTCTGGGCCTTGGGCGAGATCGTCAAGGCGCAAGCCGGCGTGCTCGAGCAGGACTCGCCCGAGGACGTGGCCGAGAAGCTCTCCCGATCGGTCGACGAGGTGCTCGCAGGCTCGGGCGACGAGGCTCGTGTCCGGTCGAACCTGCTCTCGCTCGTGGGTCTCGGAGGCGAGACGCAGCTCGGCGGCGACCGGCGCGCAGACGCGTTCGCCGCCTGGCGACGCTACTTCGAAGCACTCGCCGACCACCGGCCGCTCGTCGTCGTCTTCGAGGACCTGCACTGGGCGGACGAGAGCCTGCTCGACTTCGTGGACGAGCTCGTGGACTGGGTCTCCGACGTCCCGCTCCTCGTCGTCGCCACCGCCCGTCCCGAGCTCCTCGAGCGCCGGCCGAACTGGGGCGGCGGCAAGCTGAACGCGACGACGCTCGCGCTCTCGCCGCTGTCCGACGAGCAGACCGCCGCGCTCATCGGGCGCCTCTTGGCGCGTCCCGTGCTCACCGCGGAGTCTCAGCAAGCCCTTCTCGACCGCGCGGGCGGCAACCCTTTGTACGCCGAGCAGTTCGTCGACCTCTACCTCGAGCGGGGCTCGAGCGAAGAGCTCCCGCTCCCGGAGACGCTCCAGGGCATCATCGCGGCCCGGCTCGACGATCTCCCGAGCAGCGAGAAGAGCCTTCTCCAGGACGCGTCGGTGATCGGCAAGGTCTTCTGGACGGACGGGCTCGTCGGCGACGACGTCACATCCTCTTTGCACGCGCTCGAGCGCAAGGGCTTCGTGCGCCGCCAGCGCCGCTCCTCGCTCGAGGGCTCCGCCGAGCTCGCGTTCGCGCACGCCCTCGTCCGCGATGTCGCGTATGGCCAGATCGCGCGCGCCGAGCGTGCGTCGAAGCACCGCCGGGTCGCCGAGTGGATCGAGTCGCTCGGTCGCTCCGAGGATCACGCCGAGATGCTCGCGTACCACTGGAGCTCCGCACTCGAGCTCGTACGCGCGTCGGGTGGCGACGACGACGTTCTCACCGAGCGGACGCAACGAGCGCTTCGCGACGCGGGGGACCGCGCGTTCGCGCTCAACAGCTTCCCGGTCGCGGCGTCGCAGTACGAGGAAGCGCTCGCGCTCTGGCCGGAGGACGACGAGCGGCCAGACCTTCTCTTCCGCTACGCACACGCGCTCCTCTGGGCCTATGACGGGCGCCAGGAAGCGGCGCTCCAGACCGCGCGCGACGCGTTGCTCGCCGTAGGTGACACCAACCGCGCCGCCGAGACGGAGGCGTTCCTGGCGCGCGTCTACTGGGATAGAGGCGACGGCGCACGAGTCGAGGAGCACCTCACCCGCGCCGCGGAGCTCGTAGGGGACTCCGTCTCGCCCCAGGCCGCCCGGGTGCTCGCCTTCACGGCGCGTATCCGCGAGATCAACGACGAGCTGGAAGTAGCACTCGAGCTCGCCGGTCGAGCCCTGCTGATGGCGGAAGAGTTCGGCCTCGACGAGCTCCGCGCACATGCGTTGGCGACCGTCGGCATGGCGAGGAACGACCTCGACGGTGACGGACTCGCCGACATGGAGCGAGCGCTCGAGATCGCGCTCGCCGCCGACTCGCCCGTCGCAGCGGCGATCGTCAACAACCTCGGCGTCTACTCGCTGCTCATCGGCGACTGGGCTCGTGCCGAGGAGTTCTACGTCGAGTCGTCACGGCTGGCCGAGCGTTACGGCGACCGTTCGAATGTCCGTTTCGTCACCGCCAACCAGCTCTGGCTCGACGTCATGCGTGGACACTGGGATCGTGGGCTCGCCGGGGCGGAAACCTTCATCGCGGAGTGCGAGGCAGGCTCACCACATACGAATGAAGGCGGGGCCCGCTTCGCCAGGGCGATCGTGCGGTTGGGTCGCGGGGATCCGGACGGCGCGCTCGCGGACAAGCTCCGGGAGCTCGAGCTCTCCCGGGCCGGCGGTCACCCGCACGGCATCGCCTCTTCCCTCAGCGGGCTCGCCGCGCTGCGTGCGAGACGAGGAGAGCTCGACGAGGCGCGGACGCTCGCCGCGGAGGTCGTCCCAGCCGTTCGCGAGCTCGGGGTCACGGGCTGGCTCACGGAGCTCGCTTCCTTTGTCGAACAGCTGGGCCTTCGCGACGAGCTCGCTGCAGCGATCGAAGCGGCGCCCACCGCCGGACCGCGAGCCCATTGGAGGCGACTCGTCGAGCTCATGCTCGACGGCGAGCTGCGGGAGGCCGCCGACATCTTCGCCGAGATGGGAACCCCGACGCGAGAAGCGGACCTTCGTCTCGCAGCGGGCCGTCGCTTTCTCGGGCAGGGGCTGCGGTCCGAGGGCGAGGTCGAGCTCGAGCGCGCGCTCGCCTTCTACCGCACGGTCAATGCGACGGCCTACATCACCCAGATCGAGTCGCTCCTCGCCGACTTGGCTCAAAGCGAGTCCGCGTAGTCGAGCGCGAAGCGGTCGGTCATCCCCGCGACGTAGTCCGTGACGCGCGTCGGGAAGTCGTCACCGCCAGGCGGCACGCGCTCCGGCTCGTCGACGAGGGCGTCGAAGATGTGCCGCACAGCGTCGTGCGCGCGCTCGTGCTCGGGAGCGACCTGCGGCCCGAGGTAGACGCGCTCGAACATGAACGCTCGCAGCGCGAGCATCGCCTCGCTGACCTCGGGCGACTGGCGGATCTCCCCTCTGCCCTCCGACGTCTCGACGATGTCGTGGACCAGCGTGTCGATGCGCGCCGAGCCCGTCGGCCCGAGGACGACGATCTCCTCTCGCGGGAGGTCGTCCTCGGCGAGGAGCCCGTACCGGACCGCGTCGTCGATGTCGTGGTTGATGTACGCGACCCGGTCGACGAGGCGCACGATCTTCCCTTCGAGCGTCTCCGGCTCCCGCTCGCCGGTGTGCGTGAGGATGCCGTCGCAGACCTCGTGTGTGAGGTTGAGCGAGCCTGCGATGCGGAACGACTGCTCGTTGTGCCGGAACCGTCGCTCGAACCGCTCCCGGAGCGCCCCGTCGAGCGCGTCCTCGCCGGCGTGGCCGAACGGCGTGTGCCCTGTGTCGTGACCGAGCCCGATCGCTTCGACGAGGTCCTCGTTCAACGCGAGCGCACGCGCCACCACGCGAGAGATCGCGGTGGTCTCGAGCGTGTGGGTCATCCGGGTGCGGAAGTGGTCGCCGTCCGGGTCGATGAAGACCTGGGTCTTCCCCTTCAGGCGTCGGAACGGCTTCGAGTGCACGATTCGGTCGCGATCGCGCTGGAACGGTGTGCGCACGCTGCACTCTTCCTCGGGGAGTGCTCTCCCGCGCGTCTCGAACGACCGAACGGCCGATGGCGAGAGGCTCTTCTCGAGCGCGCGGATCCGCTCCTCGAACGAACTCTGCACCCTCGCCTGCTCCACGTCGCAAGGGTAGTTGCCCGCTCGGAAATGCCGACGCCGCGCGGAGGCTCGATCGCTCCAACGAAGCCGCGGCCGCGGTCAGAGGATGATCGGGACGGTGCCGCCGTCCGCGCTCCACGCGGCACCGGTGACGTACGAGGCCCGGTCCGAGCAGAGGAAGACGACGACCGCGGCGATCTCGTCCGGTTGCGCGAGACGGCCGAGCGGTCGCCCGGCGCCGACCCTCGCGAGCACCTCCTCCCGTTCGCCCTGCTGGTCGGCGAGGCCACCCTCGCCGATCCACGCGTCGGTGGCGGTCGGCCCAGGCGTAACCGCGTTGCAGCGGATCCCGTCCTTCGCATAGAGATCGGCGACGAGCCGCGACAAGGACAGCACCGCCGCCTTCATGACCGAGTAGTGCGGCATCGAGGTCGACGGGCGCTTGCCGGCGGTCGAGGAGACGTTCACGATCGCGCCCCGGCTCGTTCGAAGCTCGGGCAGCGCGGAACGGATCGCGCGAACGTAGCTCATCACGTCGAGCTGCCAGAACGCGTCCCAGTCGGCGTCCTCGACCTCTTCGAAGCGCGCGATCTTCGCGACTCCGACGCAGTTGACGAGGACATCGAGGCCACCGAGCGCCGCGACTGTTTCGGCGACCGCGCGCTCCGGCTCGCCGCGCAGCGAGAGATCCGCGACGACGTGCGCCTCTTCGCCCGTTCCCGGCGCGTGACGGCGTCCGCAGGTGACGACGCGAGACTGCTCGGCGACGAGAAGGCGTGCGGTCTCGAGCCCGATCCCGCCGGTCGAGCCGGTCACGAGGCACCGCTTGCCGCCTAGTCCGAGATCCACGTGCCTAGGCTATCCCGCGTGTCCGCGACCATCGTCCTCGTGAGGCACGGCGAGACCGACTGGAACCGCGAGCGCCGCTTCCAGGGGCACGCCGACCAGCCGCTGAACGAGGCCGGCCGTCGCCAGGCGGGCGAGCTCGCGGACCTGCTGGATGGCGACCGACTCGCCGCCGTCTACACCAGCCCGCTCCGGCGAGCGCGCGAGACCGCGGCGATCGTGGCCGCGCACGTTGGGCTCGAGGCGCACGAGCTCGAGGCCCTCCGCGAGATCGATGTCGGCGACTGGCAGGGGTTGACGATCGAGGAGATCAGGACGCGGTTCCCCGAGCGCGCAGACGTCGCCTGGCGATCCGGCTGGGAGAACGGCGAGACGCACGGCGAGCTCGACGCTCGGGTGATCCCCGCTCTCCGCGGTCTCGCGGGACGCCACGCGGGTGAGAGCGTGCTCGGGGTCACTCATGCCGGCCCGATCCGCGCTGCGCTCGCGGCAGCGACAGGGGTCTCACTCGAGGAATCGAGGGCTCGGATCGGGCCTCTGGAGAACTGCAGCGTGTACCGATTCGTGGTCCGGGACGGGAACCTCGAGCGAGTAGACTGAGCCCGCTCGTGGAGGACTACACGAACAAGTACAAGGGCGAGCAGGTGGAGGTCGCCCTCTTCGGCGGCGAGTACCAGGAAGGGACGTTGACGGCGTACTGCTCGATCGAGGACGTTCCGCACGTCGAGCTGAACGGCCACATCCTCATTCCTCTCCAGAACGTCGCGTCCCTCCACTGCTCGAGCCGCTGCGACGCACCCGAGCCCGACTGGCCGCCCCGCGGGTTCTCCGAGGACGACGTCGGCGAGAACTAGGGAGCGCTGAGGAGTGCCGCGCACGGCGGTGGCGCTCAACCTGGCGAAGGTGTGGCTCTTCGTCGTCGCCTTGGCGACGGCGTTCGGCGCCCTCGGCTGGCTGATCGGAGGGCCCCGCAGCGGGGTGCTCTTCGCGTTCTGCTCGCTCCTCGCCGCGCTGGCCGTCTACCGCTACGGCGACCGGGCGCTCCTCGGGATGCTCGGCGCACGTCCCTTCGCTCTGGCGGAGGACCCGATCCTCCGCTCCACCGTCGACACCGTGGCGGCACGGCTCGGTATCCGGCCGCCGGCCATCCAGCTGATCGACGACGGCTTCCCGCGGCTGTTCGTCGTCGGACGCGGCCCGCGGAGCTCGACGTTGGCCGTCTCGACCGGAGCGCTGAAGGCGCTCCGCCGGGAGGAGCTCGAGGGCGCGATCGCGCACGAGCTCGCGCACGTTCGCCGCCGCGACGTCCTCGTGCAGACGTCCGTCGTCCTCTTCGCGGCAACGCTCGTCGAGACCAGCCGCATCGGTGGCTGGCTCTCGCGCGCGCTCCTCTACGTCTTCGCCCCGGTCGCTGCGGCATTCGTGCACCTGCTCCTGTCGGCGCGGCGCGAGCTCGACGCCGACGCGCTCGCAGCCAAGGCGACGGGAGGCGCACACGATCTCGCCGATGCGCTCCTTCGCCTCGACCACGCGTCCGACCTCGTCGACTTCGTCGCCTCGCCCGCGACCGAGCCGCTCTATCCGATCGACCCGTTCGAGGACACCGGCGTGGCGCGCATGTTCAAGACGCACCCCGAGCTCGACACGCGTGTGCGCAGGCTCCGAGAGCTCGGCGCGGGCGCGAGCCGAAACGGCGGCCCGCCGACTCCTTAGCCCGCGATCTCGCCGGGCAGAAGCGAGAAGAGAACCGAATCGCGGATCTGCCCGTCGGGATGACGGAGGTGGGCGCGCATGATTCCTTCTCGACGGTAGCCGGCCTTCTCGGCGACCCGTTGGGAGGCGGCGTTGTCCGGATCGGTGATGAGCTCCAGGCGCTGAAGCTCGAGGTCCTCGAAGGCCCACGACGACAGAAGCCGCAACGCACGCGTGCACACACCGCGCCCCCTCGCCGATGCGGCAACCCAGTAGCTAATGCGACCGCGGTAGGCCTGCGAGTTCAGGCTCGTGCCGATCGAGCCCACGACCTCGCCGCCGATCGTGATCGCGCGCCCGCTCTCGTCGGAGAGAGCCTCTCTCCGGACGAACGCGAGCCCGTCGGCTTCGGTATAGGGCGACGGGATGATCGGGATCCAGCGGACGATCTCGGGGTCGTTGCACGCGGCGACGAGCGCGGGGACGTCCTCCTCGGTCCAGCCCCTGAGCACGAGATCGCGGTCCCGAAGTTCCACGACATCAGTCTAGGTACACGAAGGCCGCCTTCCGGCGGCCTTCGAAAAAGGTGGGCGGCGTCCTACTCTCCCGGGGGCTTGCGCCCCGAGTACCATCGGCGCTGGCGGGCTTAACTTCTCTGTTCGGAATGGGAAGAGGTGTATCTCCGCCGCTATGACCGCCCAAACTGTCGAGGCGCGCGATCTCCGCGTCACCCTCAAAACTCCATAGCGGCTGCTCGCATGTTCAAAGTCAAGACCTCGGGCAATTAGTACGGGTCCGCTGAACGCATCGCTGCGCTTGCACGTCCCGCCTATCGACGTGGTGGTCTACCACGGCCCTTACTCCCTCTAGGGGATGGGAGGTCTCATCTCGAGGTGGGCTTCCCGCTTAGATGCTTTCAGCGGTTATCCCATCCAGGCGTGGCTAATCAGCAATGCCCTTGGCAGGACAACTGATACACCAGAGGCCCGTTCATCTCGGTCCTCTCGTACTAGAGACGACTCCTCTCAAACCTCCAACGCCCATGGCGGATAGGGACCGAACTGTCTCACGACGTTCTGAACCCAGCTCGCGTGCCGCTTTAATGGGCGGACAGCCCAACCCTTGGGACCTGCTTCAGCCCCAGGATGCGACGAGCCGACATCGAGGTGCCAAACCCTTCCGTCGATGTGGACTCTTGGGAAGGATGAGCCTGTTATCCCCGGAGTACCTTTTATCCGTTGAGCGACGGCGATTCCACTCTCCACCGCCGGATCACTAAGGCCGACTTTCGTCCCTGCTCGACTTGTCAGTCTCGCAGTCAAGCTCCCTTATGCCTTTGCGCTCTGCGTACGATTTCCAACCGTACTGAGGGAACCTTTGCGCGCCTCCGTTACATTTTAGGAGGCGACCGCCCCAGTCAAACTGCCCACCTCACGCTGTCCCCGACCCGGATAACGGTATCGGGTTAGAAGCCCAGAATCCGAGGGGTGGTATCCCAAGGGTGACTCCACGGAAACTAGCGTTCCCGCTTCGCAGTCTCCCACCTATCCTGGACGACGAACACCAGACTTCAACGCAAAGCTGCAGTAAAGGTTCACGGGGTCTTTCCGTCCAGCCACGGGTACTCGGCATCTTCACCGAGACTACAATTTCACCGGATCCCTCGTTGAGACAGCGCCCAAGTCGTTACGCCATTCGTGCAGGTCGGAACTTACCCGACAAGGAATTTCGCTACCTTAGGACGGTTATAGTTACCGCCGCCGTTTACCGGGGCTTGGATTCAAGGCTTCGCCCGAAAGCTAACCTCTCCTCGTGACCTTCCGGCACCGGGCAGGCGTCAGCCCCTATACGTCGTCTTGCGACTTAGCAGAGACCTGTGTTTTTGGTAAACAGTCGCTTGGGCCGTTTCACTGCGGCCCCCTCGAGCTCGAATTCGCGAGGAATTCTCACTCTACCGGGGCGCCCCTTCTCCCGAAGTTACGGGGCCATTTTGCCGAGTTCCTTAACGAGGGTTCTTCCGATCGCCTTGGTATTCTCTACCTGCCCACCTGTGTCGGTTTTGGTACGGGCACGCCCCACCTCCCTAGACGCTTTTCTAGGAGGCATGGCTTCAGGGACTTCCTCCATTTCTGGAGTGGGCTTCCCGTCTCAGGTTTGACGGGCGACGGATTTTCCTATCGCCCACCCTACGCGGTTGCCCCAGGTCGACCAGCGCCTGGGATCCCTTAGCCTACCCCGTCCCGCCATCGGTGATAGCGGTGGGTACGTGGTACCGGAATATCAACCGGTTGGCCATCGCCTACGCCTTTCGGCCTCGGCTTAGGTCCCGACTAACCCTGAGCAGATTAGCTTTACTCAGGAACCCTTGGGCATTCGGCGGAGGGGTTTCTCACCCCTCTTTCGTTACTCATGCCAGCATTCTCACTTCCCATGCCTCCACGGCTGGCTTCCGCCGCCGCTTCGCCGGCATGGGAACGCTCCCCTACCACTCCGCCGCGTCCGAAGACACCACGAAGTCCGTAGCTTCGGCTCCCGGCTTGAGCCCCGTTACATTGTCCGCGCCCGATCACTTGACCAGTGAGCTGTTACGCACTCTTTGAATGGTGGCTGCTTCTAAGCCAACATCCTGGTTGTCTCGGCAATCGAACATCGTTTCCCACTTAGCCGGGAATTTGGGGCCTTAGCTGACGGTCTGGGCTGTTTCCCTTTCGACCATGGAGCTTATCCCCCACAGTCTGACTGCCACGCTCTGGACTGCCGGCATTCGGAGTTTGCCTGATTTCGGTAAGCTGGTAGGCCCCCTAGACCAAACAGTGCTCTACAACCGACAGTGAACACGTGACGCTATACCTAAATATATTTCGGGGAGAACCAGATATCTCTGAGTTTGATTAGCCTTTCACTCCGACCCACAGGTCATCCGCGCCGTTTTCAACCGACGTCGGTTCGGTCCTCCACGGGGTCTTACCCCCGCTTCAACCTGCCCATGGGTAGATCACTCAGTTTCGGGTCTGCCTCCAACGACTAAAGCGCCCTATTCAGACTCGCTTTCGCTACGGCTCCGTTTCCTTAACCTCGCCGTTGAAGAGCAACTCGCTGGCTCATTATGCAAAAGGCACGCCGTCACAGGACAAGCCTGCTCCGACCGCTTGTAAGCACACGGTTTCAGGTACTATTTCACTCCCCTTTCGGGGTACTTTTCACCTTTCCCTCACGGTACTAGTTCACTATCGGTCGCCAAGGAGTACTTAGCCTTGCGGGGTGGTCCCCGCGGGTTCCGACCAGGTTTCCCGTGCCCGGCCGTACTCAGGAACTCGCCAAGGAAGGCGACGCGCTTTCACCTACGGGACTGTTACCCGCTGTGGTCCGGCGTTCCAGCCGGTTCGGCTAACACGTCGCTTTGTAACTTCCCGACCCGCCGGCAGACGGATCGAGGCGAGCCCTACAACCCTCGTGCGACAACGGCTGCCGCCTGTCACATCGCACGAGTTTGGGCTGATCCCTTTTCGCTCGCCACTACTCAGGGAGTCGAGGTTTCTTTCCTTTCCTCCGGGTACTAAGATGTTTCAGTTCCCCGGCTTGCCTCTCCCTGCCCTATGGATTCAGGCAGGAGTACGCGCGCATTACCACGCGTGGGTTTCCCCATTCGGAAATCCCCGGATCAACGGATGGTCAGCTCCTTCCCGGGGCTTATCGCAGCCGCCCACGTCCTTCGTCGGCTCTTGGCGCCAAGGCATCCACCGTGTGCCCTTCGTCTCTTGACTCGAAAGAACACGTTTACTGCCGCTATGGAGTTTTCAAGGTGCGCGTGAGCTTCGTGCCCGTATACCGAGCCGCCCACGAGAAGACCCGCCCCGACGGACGGTCTCTCAAAACTCAACAGCGTGCGTGCGTCGAGGTCGACGTTGTTCCAGGCGAGCCGGTGTACCGGACGATCACTCGATTGCCGAAGGCAATGCCAACGGCAGCGATCATCGACGGGCCGGCGCCTACCGGAGTAAGAGCTCCGGTATTCCCTAGAAAGGAGGTGATCCAGCCGCAGCTTCCGCTACGGCTACCTTGTTACGACTTCACCCCAATCATCAACCCTACCTTCGACGGCTGCCTCCCCGAGGGGTTAGCTCACCGGCTTCGGGTATTGCCGACTTTCGTGGTGTGACGGGCGGTGTGTACAAGGCCCGAGAACGTATTCACCGCGGCGTTGCTGATCCGCGATTACTAGCAACTCCGCCTTCATGAAGGCGAGTTTCAGCCTTCAATCCGAACCGGGACCGGCTTTTTGGGATTCGCTCACCCTCGCGAGTTTGCAGCCCTTTGTACCGGCCAATGTAGCACGTTTGTAGCCCAGGACATAAGGGGCATGATGACTTGACATCGTCCCCACCTTCCTCCGATTTGTCACCGGCAGTTTCCCATGAGTCCCCGACATGACTCGCTGGCAACATGGGACAGGGGTTGCGCTCGTTGCGGGACTTAACCCAACATCTCACGACACGAGCTGACGACAGCCATGCACCACCTGTGCACCGGTCCCGAAGGAGGGCCGTATTTCTACGGATTTCCGGTGCATGTCAAGCCCTGGTAAGGTTCTTCGCGTCGCATCGAATTAAACAACATGCTCCGCTGCTTGTGCGGGCCCCCGTCAATTCCTTTGAGTTTTAGCCTTGCGGCCGTACTCCCCAGGCGGGGTGCTTAATGCGTTAGCTGCGGCACGGGAGGAGTCGACACCTCCCACACCTAGCACCCATCGTTTACGGCGTGGACTACCAGGGTATCTAATCCTGTTCGCTCCCCACGCTTTCGCGTCTCAGCGTCAGTACCGTCCCAGAGAGCTGCCTTCGCCATTGGTGTTCTTCCTGATATCTGCGCATTTCACCGCTACACCAGGAATTCCACTCTCCTCTTCCGGACTCTAGCCGGGCGGTTTCCATCGACGTCTGGAAGTTGAGCCTCCAGTTTTCACAACGGACCTGCCTGGCCGCCTACACGCGCTTTACGCCCAATAAATCCGGACAACGCTTGCCCCCTACGTATTACCGCGGCTGCTGGCACGTAGTTAGCCGGGGCTTCTTCTGGAGGTACCGTCACCCTCTGGGCTATTAACCCGAGTGGCTTCGTCCCTCCTGAAAGAGGTTTACAACCCGAAGGCCTTCTTCCCTCACGCGGCGTCGCTGCGTCAGGCTTTCGCCCATTGCGCAAGATTCCCCACTGCTGCCTCCCGTAGGAGTCTGGGCCGTGTCTCAGTCCCAGTGTGGCTGATCGTCCTCTCAGACCAGCTACGGATCGTCGCCTTGGTGGGCCGTTACCCCACCAACAAGCTAATCCGCCGCGGGCTCATCCTCGGCCAGAGGCCGAAGCTACCTTTTCCGACCACCCCGAAGGGCGGGCGGGCTATCCGGCATTAATCCGGGTTTCCCCGGGCTATTCCGGTGCCGAGGGCAGATGACCCACGTGTTACTCACCCGTTCGCCGCTGTCCCCAGGGCCGAAGCCCTGGTTCTCGCTCGACTTGCATGTGTTAAGCGCGCCGCCAGCGTTCGTCCTGAGCCAGGATCAAACTCTCCGTGAAAGAGTGATTTCTCCCGAGGGAGAAACTTTTCACTTCGAGCTTGCGCTCAAAGTATCGCCTCCGTAGAGACGAGACAGGTTGGCCTCGACAGGTCGGCACCGCGACACGAGCGCACCGAGTCGGCACGCCGTGCGACGGCGTCGAGCCTGCTGAGGTCTCGACGTTTTGCACGCTGTTGAGTTTTCAAAGACCGTGCCGCTCAGTGGACACAAAAAACCTCTGACTCGCGTCAGAGGCCTTCGGGACGGAAACCACAGAAGTCGTATCCGCTCGCTCGAAGGCGCTCCAGTCGTCGAGTTACAGGCTTCAGGTGCCTCCCTGTCGGGCGGCCGGAGGATGGTAGCACACCGCGTCCTCCGTCAACGAAGCCATTTTCTGGAGCCGCGGGCGTCGCTCCAGGCGTCTCAACCCGTCAGTCGGACGAAGCGCCGCTTCCCTGCCTGCACGACGGCTCCCTCGAGCCGAGCGCGGGGAACGTCGAGCTCGGACACGGGCTCGCCGCCGACCTTGACGCCCCCCTGGGCGATCAGCCTCCGGACGTCGCTGGTCGACAACCCGAAGCAGGTCGCCAGGAGCGCCGGCAGATGGACGGGATCGTCGGGCGGAAGCGGAGCTTCGGCGAGATCCTCCGGCGCACCGCCCTCGCGGACGACGCGTGTGAAGTGCTCTTCCGCGGCTCGCGCTGCCTCCTGCCCGTGTGCGCGCGCGACGATCCAGCGGGCGAGCGCGAGCTTCGCGCTCATCGGATCGCCGGCGAGCGGATCGTCGTCGGACTCCATCACCAGCCGATACCACTGCGGGAGAAGGTCGTCCGGGATGCGCATTGTCCGCCCGAACTGCTCCTCCGGCGCCTGCGCGAGCCCGATGTAGTTGCCGCGAGACGCGCTCATCCCGGTTCCGTCCCAGCTGTCGAGGTACGCGACCGTCAGCGCGACCTGCGGCTCGAGCCCGTATGCCTCCATCACGTCACGCCCGGTCAGGAGGTTGAAGAGCTGATCCGTCCCGCCGAGCTCGACGTCCGCCTGCACCGCGACCGAGTCGTAAGCCTGCATCAGCGGATAGAGCAGCTCCGAGACCGATATCGGCGCGTTCTCGGCGAACCGTTTGGAGAAGTCGTCCCGCTCGAGCAGGCGAGCGACCGTGGCGGTGCGCGTGAGTCGCAGGACCTCCGCGAAGTCAAGCTTCGAGAGCCACTCGCTGTTCATCCGCAGCTCGGTGCGGTCCGGGTCGACGATGGTCGATGCGTGCTCGAAGTAGCGGGCCGCGTTGCGGTCGATCTCCTCCGGATCGATGATCGGCCGCTCTCGGGAGCGTCCCGACGGATCGCCGATGCGCGTCGTGTAGTCCCCCACGATCAGGACGCCCACGTGCCCCGCGTCCTGGAATGCGCGCATCCGCTGCAGCGGGATCCCGTTTCCGAGCGTCACATCCGGGGCCGTGACGTCGATGCCGAGCTTCACGCGGAGCGGCCGCCCGAGCTGCAGCTTCTGCTCGAGCGCGCCCTGTGGCAGGACGTGGACCGCGTTGCGGATGAGGTCGGCGATGCTCACTCCGGCCGCGTCCTCACGTGGGACGAGGTGACCTCGGCGGGCGAGCGGCAGCCGAGGAGCGCGAGGCCGATCTCCAGCTCGGCGCGGAGGATGTCGAGCACTCGGCGGACGCCCTGCTCCCCGGCGAGTGCGAGCCCGTGCAGCACCGGCCTCCCGATGAGCGTGGCGTCCGCTCCGAGCGCGAGCGCCGTCAAGACGTCGGTCCCGCGCCGGATGCCGCCGTCCACGTACACCTCCGCTCTGCCGGAGACTGCCTCGACCACCTCCGGCAGCGCCTCGAGGGCGGCGGGTGCACCGTCGAGCTGGCGTCCGCCGTGGTTCGACACCACGATCGCGGCGGCGCCGTGCTCGCAGGCGAGAGCTGCGTCCTCGCCGGTCAGGATCCCCTTGACCACGACCGGCACGGACGTCCGTCCACACAGATCGCCCAGAAAGTCCCAGTCGATGCTCGGGTCGATCAGGCCGAGCGGGTCGTCGAGGTCGGCGCCGCGCTCCCGCGCGAGCACGAACGACGGCACGTGCTCTTCGGGGGCGCTCCAGGACACGCGGTGCTCTCGCTCGCGGAGTCCGACGACGGGAAGGTCGACGGTGAGCATCACCGCCGAACAGCCCGACTCGATCGCCTCGGCGACGACGTCGTCGGTCACGCTCCGGTCGCGGAAGACGTAGAGCTGGAACCAGCGGGGTGCCCCGGGGGCTGCGGCTGCGACCTCCGTCGGCGACGCAGTTGCGACCGTCGACAGGCACATGATCGTTCCGGCGGCTGCCGCCCCCCGTGCGGTCGCGAGCTCGCGCTCCGGGTGGACGAGCAGCTGAAACGCCGTCGGCGCGACGAGGACCGGGAGCGCGATCCGCTGGCCGAGGACGCTCACCTCCGTCGAGACGGACGACACGTCGACGAGAACGCGCGGCCTCAGGCGATAGCGCGAGAACGCCTCGCGATTCCAGCGCAGCGTTCGCTCCGGCCCGGCGCCGCCCGCGACGTATGCATGCGCCTCGGGAGTCATGACCTGCTCGGACAGGCGCTCGACGTCGTCCAGGGTGATGACCTCGTCCATCCGGCGGAGCCTACTCACGGACTACACGGCATTCACCCGCAGGGTCGGCGCTGCCGCCTACTCTTTCGGACGTGGTCGTCCTGCTCGGGATCGCGTTCCTCGCCGGGATCGTGACCGCGCTCTCGCCCTGCGTCCTCCCGGTTCTCCCGATCCTCCTGGCAGGAGGAGCCGCGAGCCGCCATCGGCTGCGCCCGTATGCGATCGTCGCCGGCCTCGTCGTCTCGTTCACGACGTTCACGCTCGCGGGCGCCGCGCTCCTGAGCGTGCTCGGCCTGCCGGCCGACGTGCTGCGGAACATCGCGATCGCCGCTCTCTTCCTCCTCGCCGCGACACTCGTCTGGCCGGCCCTCGCACGCCTCGTCGAGCGACCCTTCCTGTTCCTGACGAGGCGCCGCGTCCCCGCCGAGTCGAGTGGGCTCGTGCTCGGGATCAGCCTCGGCCTCGTCTTCGTGCCCTGCGCGGGTCCGGTGCTCGCCGCGGTCACGGCGCTCGCCGCGACGAGCCACGTCGGGATCCGGGTCGTCCTCGTCACGGGGACGTACGCGCTCGGCGCCGCGCTGCCGATGCTCGCGGTCGCGATCGGCAGCCAGCGGCTCACGTCCGCCTCACGCTTTCTCCGCACGCACGCGGAGACGACTCGGCGCGTCGCGGGCCTCGTCCTCGGAGCAACCGCGCTCGCGATCGCCCTCGGCGCGGACCAGCGCTTCACGACCGCGCTTCCGGGCTACACGCAGGCCTTCCAGAACCGCGTCGAGAGGAGCTCGGTCGCAACGCGCGCGCTCGAGGACCTCGCGAACAACGGCGGCCCGCTCACCGCGAGCGAGGCCGCTTCGCGTGAGCCCATGGCTCCCGGCTTTCGGGATCTCAGCGACTGGCTGAACACGCCGTCCGGGAAGGCGCTCTCGATCAGCGGCCTGCATGGACGGGTCGTTCTCGTGGACTTCTGGACGTACTCGTGTATCAACTGCCTGCGCACCCTGCCGCACCTGGAGGCGTGGGACCGCGCCTATCGGAAGGACGGGCTGACGATCGTCGGCGTCCACACGCCGGAGTTCGCGTTCGAGCACGTGCCGAGCAACGTCCGCTCGGCCGTCCACAGGCTCGGCATCCGCTACCCGGTCGCGCAGGACAACGGATACGCGACCTGGACTGCATACCGCAACAACTTCTGGCCCGCCGACTACCTCATCGACCGCGCCGGCAGGATCCGGTTCACGCACTTCGGCGAGGGCGCCTATGGGGAGACGGAGAACCAGATCCGAGGGCTCCTCGGCGAGAAGCGGGGGAAGCGGACGAACATCGCCGACGCCACGCCGAGGGAGCTCACGACTCCCGAGTCGTATCTCGGCTACCAGCGGCTCGAGCGCTTTGCGGGCCAGATCGCGTACGACGACCCTGCGCGCTACCGGTTCCCGCCGCGGCTCGCGCAGGACGAGCTGGCGTACGCGGGCCAGTGGACCGTGCAGCCGACGCGCATCGTCGCCGGGAACGATGCGCGCCTGCGTCTTCGGTTCGAGGCCGAGGACGTGTACCTCGTCCTCGGCGGCCACGGCCGCGTTGCGACGTTCGTCGACGGGCACCCGACCGGAACGGTCGATGTCTCCGGAACTCCGCGCCTGTACACGCTCGAGCACTACCCCACGCTGACGCGGGCGCTCCTCGAGCTCCGCGCCTCGCCCGGCGTCGAGGCCTACGCGTTCACGTTCGGCTAGCCGAGCCGTCGTTCAGATCACGCGTGGGAGAGCGCGGGCGGTCATCGCCACCCCGAGCGCGAGAACGACGACCGCGCTGATCGCCGGCACCGCGCGCACGAACGCGCCGTCGAACGAGATGCGACCGAACGTCCTCCGCGCGAGCACCGCGACGAGGCCGATCGAGGTGACGGCGAGCGCGAGACCGACGCTGAACGCGAAGATCAGGACGAGCCCGTAGCCCACGCGGTGGAGCGAGATCGCCGCGAGCAGGACGACGAGCGCCGTCGGGCAGGGGATGATGCCCGCGGACACGCCGATTCCGAGAAGACCGCTCTGCTTCCGCGTTTCGTGCTCGTGACCGGCGACTCCGTGCTGATCGCGATGGGGGTGGTCGTGCGGGTGCGCGTGACCGTGAGCATGGTCGTGACCGTGCGCTGCGGCGTGCGAGGTTCCTTGCCGCCAGACGGACACCCGCCAGCGGAGGATCCCCAGCCCGACGGCGACGACCAGGAGCGCCGAGACGAGGTTGAGCCAGGGATAGAGCTCCTCGGGGACGATGAACTGCGACAAGAGCAGCGTCACCCCGCCGAGCGCGAACACCCCGATCGTGTGCGTGAACGTCACGATGAGCCCGAGCGCGACGGCGTCGCGCACACGGCCGCGCGTCCCCACGAGGTAGCCGGCGACGATCGCCTTCCCGTGCCCGGGACTGAACGCGTGGGCCGCCCCCCAGAAGAGCGCGATCAAGAGCGAGAGCAGGAGGAACCCCGGACCGAGATCACGGCGCGCGACGAGGCTCGCGAACCCGCCGTCGGGAGGAGTTCTCACGGTGACCCGCTGTGCGAGAGCGGTTCTCGAGGGGAGCTCCGGGACCGGCCCTGCCGCGGTCCCCGGCTCGAACGACGCGGTCGCGGAGGTCACGTCGGAGGGGCTCTGGAGCAGGTTCTTCGGGTACGCGAGGAGTTCGCCGCTCACGCTCTTCGACGGTGCCGTCGACGCGGTGACGTGCGCGTCGCCGGCCGCACTCACGACGACCTCCTTCCAGCCGATCCGGCCGGGGAACGTCTCGTCGCGGTACGAGAGGGATTCGGGCGTGGCTGCCCGCGGCAGCCGCGTCGTCCGGAACACGAGCTCGAGCCGGAGCGTGTCGAGACCGCCGACCCCGGGGGGAAACGCGATCGCGTGGCGGATCGGAGCGAGCTCGAGACGCCTGCCCTCGACCTCGAGCTCTAGCTCGTCGGCGACGGACCCGGCGGTCGCCGTCGCGTACGACTCCGGCGTCCTCATCGTCTGACGCACCCGGAACGTCGGGATCTCGGCCATGTCGAGGACGTAGAGCACGTAGATCCGGTCGCCGGACGGCTGCACCCGGCTGTAGTGGTTGATCGTGAAGTTCCCGAGTGGATGTGCCTGTCCGACGCACGGCAGGACGAGCGCGAGCACAAGGACCGCTGCTGCGAGGAGCAGACGTCTCACAGGCCTTGTTCGCAAGCGGCCGCGACCCGGTTCGACCGGTCGTCGAACCGACCCGCGCGCGCGCGCGAACGAGGACCGTGGAGAGCTCGTCCCTCTCGTTGTTAGCCTACGCCGCCTCTCCCGGACCCACGTCGATGAGGAAGCAGCTCGCCCACCTCTCGGACGAAGCGCTCGTGGCGCTGATGGCGCGCGGGGACGAGACCGCGCTCGGTGAGCTGTACGACCGGGTCGGCCGCATCGCCTACGGGCTCGCAGTGCGGATCCTCCGCGACGACCGTCTGGCCGAGGACGCCGTGCAGGAAGGGTTCCTCAGCGCCTGGCGGACCGCCGCTTCCTTCCGCGCCGAGCGGGCCAAGGCGAGCACGTGGCTCCTCACGCTCGTCCATCGCCGGGCGGTGGACCTCGTCCGCCGCGAGGAGCGGCGTCGCGCGGAGCCGCTGTCCGACCGCGACGCGGTGGCCGCGGTCGGGGCGAGCGAGCCCGCGGAGGAAGCTGCGTGGCTCCGCTTCGAGCGGGAGCGAGTGCAGACGGCGCTCCGCCAGCTTCCCGACGTGCAGCGCGAGGCGATCGAGCTCGCCTACTACGGAGGGTTCTCGCAATCCGAGCTCGCGGAGAGGCTCGGGGTGCCGCTCGGTACGATCAAGAGCCGGATGTTCGCCGGGCTCGCACGGCTCCGCGAGCTCCTCGACGAGCCCAGCGAGGAAGGGTCATGGAGACCGGAATACACGAGCTGACCGCCGGGTACGCGCTCGACGCGCTCGACCCCGAGGAGCGCGCGGCCTACGAGGATCACCTCGCCGGCTGCGCGAGCTGCCAGGAGGAGCTCTCGGCATTCCTCGAGACGACGAACGCGCTCGCGGTGGCCGCGTCCGGGCCAGTGTCCGCTGGCGAGCTGCGCGGGCGGATCCTCGACGCTGCCCGTGCCGAGCCGCCCGTGGTCGTGCCCATCGAAACGGCGCGTCGCCGGCGGCTCACCCCGGTCCTCGGCGTCGCCGCGGCCGTGGCGGCCGTCGTCGCGATCGCCCTCGGAGTCTGGGCGGCACACCTCTCGAACGAGCTGGAGAAGACCCGCTCGGCACTCGACGGCCAGCGCTCCGCAGCGGCGGTGCTCGCCGATCCCGCCGCGCGGAAGGTCTCGCTCAGCTCGGGCGACGGCAAGCTCGTCGTCGACGACTCGGGCGGCGCGGCGCTCGTCCTCGACGGCCTCGAGGTGGCTCCCGCGGGCAAGACCTACGAGACGTGGATCATCGCCGCAGGGAACGCGACCCCGGCGGGCACGTTCCCCGGAGGGAACCGGGTGGACGTCGTCGGTGTCGACGGCGTCGTGGAGCAGGGCGACGTCGTCGCCGTGACCGTCGAGCGCGCCGGCGGCACGAGCAAGCCGACGAGCACTCCCGTCGTCTCCTCGACGCCGGTTTAGGAACCCGTTCAGGTGCCCGCGGCGGGCCAGGAAGGCGAGCGCAGCGGTCTAGACTAGGACGCCTTGCGTCTTCGGAGGGAGAACGGGAAGCCGCGGCGACGGCACCGAATTCGCAAGCTTCGGCTCGCGGCGTTGCTGTGCGTCCTGCTGCTCTTGGCGTCGCTCTCGTTCCTCTTCGGGCTCGTCCGGGCGATCGCCACCGAGATCCCCTCGCTCGACCCCGCCGCCGCGCACACCGACGTCGACACGGTCGTCTACGCGTCGAACGGGAAGACCGTCCTCGCCGTCCTCCGCGGGAACGAGAGCCGCGTCCTCGTCGACACCTCCGGCATCTCGCCGATCATGCGGCAGGCGATCGTCTCGGTCGAGGACCAGCGCTTCTTCGAGCACAACGGCATCGACATCAAGGGCATCGGCCGTGCCCTCGTCGCCGACATCCGGCACAAGTCGATCGTCGAGGGCGGCTCGACGATCACGCAGCAGTTCGTGAAGAACGCCTACATCCGCAACCAGCGGACGCTCGCGCGGAAGGTCCGGGAGGCGGCACTCGCATGGCAGCTGGAGCAGCGCTGGAGCAAGGACCGGATCCTCACGGCCTACCTCAACACCATCTACTTCGGGAACGGCGCCTACGGGATCCAGCAGGCCTCGCGGGCGTACTTCGGCAAGGGCGCGAAGTACCTGACGTTGCCGCAGGCGGCGCTGCTCGCCGGCATCCCGTCGGATCCCGATCTCTACGACCCGGTCACGAACCCGCGAGCCGCGAAGGACCGCCGGCGCGTCGTGCTGGCGGCGATGCTCGCCCAGGGGAAGATCTCGCATGCGCAGTTCGCGCACGCCGCGAACGCCCCCATGCCCCGCCCGGACAAGGTGCGCCTCCCCGGGACCCAGGGCCCGGCCGCGTACTTCGTGAACTACGTCAAGGAGCAGCTGATTCGGAAGTACGGCGCCGGCCGCGTCTTCGGCGGCGGGCTCCGGGTCACGACGACGATCGACCTCGATCTCCAGCAGAAGGCGCGCAAGGCGATCGAGCAGGTGCTCCCGAACAAGAACGGGCCCCAGGCGGCGCTCGTCGCGATGGACCCGCGGACCGGGGCGGTCAAGGCCATGTTCGGCGGCCGCAACTTCCGGGAGAGCCAGTTCAACCTCGCCGCACAGGCCGAGCGGCAGCCGGGCTCGTCCTTCAAGCCGATCGTCCTCGCGACGGCGATGCGCGAGGGCATCTCGCCGCAGACCGAGATCGAGTCGAAGCCGGTCTCGATCGACGCGGGCGACCGGGTCTGGAATGTCACGAACTACGACAACACGTACCTCGGTCGCATCGACGTCGCGCACGCGATCGTCCCCTCCGACAACTCCGTCTTCGCGCAGCTCACGGAGCTCGTCGGGCCGAAGCACATCGTCGGCACCGCGCACGCGCTCGGGATCACCAGCCCGCTCGACCCGTACTTCGCGATCGGGCTCGGCTTCGAGGCCGTGAACCCGCTCGAAATGGCTCGCGCCTACTCGACGTTCGCCAACGACGGGAGACGGGTCGATACCTCGCTCTTCGGCAACCAGCCGAACGTCGTCGAATCGGTGCAGCGGATCGAGTCCGGGAAGATCGACGACAACCTCCCCGAGCCGGAGCAGGTGCTCTCCTCCGGCCAGGCGCAGCTGCTGACGAGCATCCTCCAGAACGTCGTTCGCTACGGCACTGGCCAGCGCGCCGCAGTGCCGGGCGAGGAGGTCGCCGGCAAGACGGGGACGACCGACAACTATGCAGACGCCTGGTTCATCGGGTATACGCCCGAGCTCGCGGTCGCGGTGTGGGTGGGCTACCCGGACCGCCTGCGCCCGATGACGACGGAGTTCGGGGGCCAGCCTGTCACCGGCGGGACGCTGCCTGCCGAGATCTGGAAGAACTTCGTCTCGAGCCTCGGGTCGTCGCAGGGGACGGGGTCGTTCACACCGCCGCCCTACCTCGGGGGCACGTCCACGTGGGTCGTGCGTCGGGACGGGCGCTGGGAGAAGGACAACGGCTACTGCCGCGGAGCGCGTCTGATCGTCTACTTCTCGGGGAAGGGCCCGGACAAGACGGCAGACTGCAAGCCCAACGAGGTCGACGTACCGCTCGTCGTCGGGATGACGGCGGACGACGCGGCGGCAAGGCTCGCCGATCAGCCTCTCGGCGCCTCGTACGTCTACACGCCTGCCAAGGCGGGCCATGCCACCGGGATCGTCGTCAACCAGATCCCGCGCCGCGGCGGCCTCTCGGCCCACGACGACGTCACGCTCGTCGTCTCGAAATCCGTCGACGGCCTCGTGCCGAACTTCGTCGGCTCGACGCTCCGAGATGCTCGCCTCGAGCTGAAGCGCCTCGGGCTCCACGTGCGGCGGACGAGCTCGCCCGGCCCGGCCGGCACGATCCTGCGTCAGACGCCGAGGCCCGGCGTCGCAGCGGCGAAGGGGCTGCTGATCACGCTCGTGGTCGGGGACGGCTCACGAAGGGCGAGCCGCTGAGCGAGTAGCGCCACGGCATCTCCGTCGCCCGCGAGATCCCGACCCGCGGGCTGCGCACCACGTCGGCGGGAACCGGCGGGAGCCGCAGCTCGAACGGCGGCCGGTCGAGCGGAAGGCCGTCGTGCTCCCCGGTGAGACCGAGTGCCTGCGTGAGGCGTCCGGGGCCGGCGCACACGAGCAGCGGGTCGTCCAGCCCGCGGCGGACGCGCATTCGCTCGAGCCCGTCCGTCGGCTCCAGCGCCCGGAGCAGCGCGCCCATCCCCACTCCCACCTTTCCGCAGACGACGTTCGCGCACCAGTGGATGCCGTACGAGCGGTAGACGTACAGGTGGCCGGGCGGCCCGAACATCGATCGATTGCGCGAAGTCGGCCCGCTGTACGCGTGGCTCGCCGGGTCGTCCTGCCGGTACGCCTCGACCTCGACGACGATCCCACCCACGCCGTCGACGAGCAGGGTTGCGCCGATCAGGCTCGCTGCGACCGCATGGACGTCCGTCCACGGGAGCACGGGCGTCGGCCCGGCGACCGCGTGAGCGGACGCGCTCAGAAGAGCTTCTGCGACTCGGAGGGTCGAGCCGTCGCGGCGAGCAGGCGGCGCGCGCGCCGCCCCAGATCGCCGAGGTCGACGCGACCCTCCTCGGCCGCCGCGGCCAGACGCTCGGCGAGGTCGAGTGCACCGTCGAGCAGCGCCGAGTCGCCGGCTTCGTGGCCCATGTCGTGGAGGATGGTCCGCTCGGTGCGCGACGCGATCAGCGCAGCATCGATGCCCTCGACCCACACCCGCGTCCTCCGGCCGTCTCCTCGGTCGTCGCCGACGAGCGGCTCGAGCGCGTAGACCTTGTCGGCACGCGCGTACTTGCCGAACCCGAGGAAGACCATGCGGGGCGGCGTGCTCACGGGCTGATTATCGCCGCTCGAGTGGCCGGGTCGCCGCGACGCGCGAACCCTGCCGCGCAGAGGATGCCTGCAACCACGAGCACGAGCGCCCAGATCGCGCTCAGGCTCGGCTGTAGCGCCGACGGGAACTCCCAGGTGGTCCAACCGCGCTTGACGATCTGCTCGTGCCAGAAGTCGTTGAGGAGGATCGCCGTCCCGTACGCGAGCCCGAGCGAGAGGAGGAGCGAGAACGCCATCCCGAGCCGTGGGTTCTGCAGACGGGCGCGCGAGAGCAGGAGCGCCGCGAGCACGAGCAACGCCCCCGTCCAGCCGTGATGGTGTCCGAGATGAACCGCTGCGGTCGGCGGCTCGCCAGGCTCCGCATAGAACTTCGTGGTCATGAAGATTCCCTGCGGCAAGTGCCAACCGACCTCCGCGCCGATCCACGGCAACGAGACGAGGATCGTCACCACCGCGACCGCCACGCGCACCGGGTCTCCGCGTCGCCTGGGCGCGAACGCCGTGCCGGCAACTCGGGCCGCGGCGACCGTGAGGCCGACCGTCAGCACGACCCCGACCGCCGGGACGACGTTGATCCAGCGCGCGTCGAGATCGTCCTGGTCGAGGACACCGGGCCAGGCGATGACCGCGCACAGGGCGATCGCTGGTGTCCCGACGAACCACGCGCGCCGGGGAAGCACGTCCAATGCGAGGAGGACTATCGGAATCGCCGCGCCCGCGACGCACGGGAAGTCGAGCTGGACGAGAGCCCGGGAGAGGCCGCCGAGGAGCCCGCTCCGCGTGACGGCCTGCAGCTCACTCGGGTCGACGACCGAGTAGACGACGAGGATCGCGAGGACGTCCGCGGCCAGGAGCGCCCACACGGCGAGCGCCTCGCCCTGCGGAACGCCTCTTCGCACTACTCGAGCGCACCCCGGAGCGTCTCGGCGACGTACGCCTGGTCGTCCTCGTCGAGGCGGGCGTGAAACGGCAGCGCGAGCGTTCGTCCGCTCAGAGCCTCGGCGACGGGACACAGGCCGGGCCCGAAGCCGAATCGCTCCCGCATGTACGACTGCAGGTGGATGCAGGGGAGATAGCGCGCCGTCTGGACTCCGTTCGACTCGAGCTTCGCGATGACGTCCTCGCGGTCGGAGCCGGCCGGGAGCGCGATCACGTAGACGAACCACGAGCGCTCGTGCTCGGCGTCGTCTTCCAGTGGAAGCTCGAGGCCCTCGATCTCGCGCAGGAGGTCTCGGTAGCGCCCCGCGACGAGCGCCCGTCCGGCGAGGATCTCGTCGAGCTTCTCGAGCTGCCCGAGGCCGAGCGCGGCGCGGATGTCGTCCATCCGGTAGTTGAACCCGAGCCGCACGTGCTCGAGCCAGCCCCCGGAGTCGGCGCGTCCCTGGTTCCGAAGGCTGCGCAGGAGCTTCCACTCGTCTTCCGAATGCGTCGTGACGATCCCGCCCTCGCCCGTCGTGATCTGCTTGTTGGGGTAGAACGCGAAGACCGCCGGTGGCCCGTGCGAGCCAATCGGATGTCCCGTGTAGCGCGCACCGAGGGCCTCGCAGGCGTCCTCGATCAGGGCGATCCCGTGCCGGTCGCAGATGGCGCCGAGCTCGTCGAGCTCGCACGGATACCCGTAGATGTCAACCGCGACCACGGCTCGGGTCCGCTCCGTGATCGCAGCCTCGACGGCCGCCGGATCGAGGTTCCACGTCCTCGGATCGAGGTCGGCGAACACCGGCGTCGCGCCCTCGTAGAGCGCGCAGTTCGCGGACGCGACGAACGAGTACGGCGAGGTGATCACCTCGTCTCCCGGCCCTATCCCCGCAGTGACGGTCAAGAGGTGCAGTCCGGCCGTGCCGCTCGAGACCGCGGCCGCGTACGGCGCGCCTACGACCTCGGCGAACGCCTCCTCGAAGCGCTCGATGGACGGGCCGAGGGACAGCCGTCCCGAGCGGAGCACCTCCACGACTAGCTCTTCCTCGCGCTCGTCGAGCCAGGGCTTGGAGAGCGGGACCCGCCGCGTGATCGAGCTCACCGCCGAGCCTCGCCCGTCCGCGAGGTCACGCGGCTGCGTGGACGGCCTGGACGACGTCGAGCCAGTTGCTCCAGCGCTCGTCGATGCCGTTCACGGCGGCCAGATACGCCTTCTGCAGCTTCAGGGTCAGGGGGCCGACACCGATCTCGCGGTCGTCTACCGCGCGTACCGGGGTCACCTCCGCCGCGGTCCCGACCATGAAGACCTCATCGGCGAGGTAGAGGTCGGTGCGGATGATCAGCTTCTCCTCCACGGTGTGGCCCAGCTCTTGGGCGATCTGGATGATCGAGTCGCGCGTGATCCCGGGGAGGATCGACATCGAGAGCGGCGGCGTGAAGATGCGGTCGTCCTTGACCACGAAGATGTTCTCGCCGGGCCCGTCTGCGACGTACCCGTCGCCGGAGAGCATGATCGCCTCGTCGTAGCCCGACCGCCGCGCCTCCGTGGTGGCGAGCATCGAGTTCAGGTACACGCCCGTCGCCTTGGCAGCGTGCGGGATGACGTTCGGCCCGACTCGCTCCCAGCTCGAGATCTTCGCCGTGATCCCCGTCTGCTGCCCCTCCTCGCCCAGGTACGCGCCCCACGGGAAGCTCAGGATCACGACGTCGACCGGGTTTCCCATGGCGCCGACCGCGAGCTCGCCGTAGCCGTAGAACGCCATCGGCCGGATGTAGCACGAGGGCAGCCCGTTGGCCGAGACCAGCTCGTGGACGGCCGTTCGGAGCTCGTCCTGCGTGTATGGCAGGTCCATCCACAGGACTTTCGCCGAGCTCTCCAGGCGCTTGAGGTGCTCCCGGAGGCGAAA
Organism: uncultured Actinomycetes bacterium; assembly: GCA_963708265.1. Classification (GTDB taxonomy): domain Bacteria; phylum Actinomycetota; class Thermoleophilia; order Gaiellales; family Gaiellaceae; genus GMQP-bins7. The sequence goes on from CAVPSC010000004.1 coordinate 931,906, forward strand.
GACGGCGGGTCCCTTCGGTGTGTCGTAGCAGCGAATGCCCTCGAAGACACCGGAGCCGTAGTGCAGGCCGTGGCTCCCGACGTGGATCCTCGCGTCGAGCCAGTCGACGAGCTCGCCGTTCATCCAGATCTTGTCGGTCTCTTGCATCGAGTCAGCGCTCCTTGGGTTCGTTGAAATGGTAGGTGTGCTCGGACACGACGTCCACGGGACGGGCCTTGGTGAGCCTCGTGAGCTCCGAAGGAGCGAGCCCCACGAGATGCCGCACGGATCCGCCGCCCACCCACACGAGGGGCTTCGCGAGCAGGCTCCGGTCGAGGAGGACGGTGTCGACTCGCGGAAGGGGGAACGGTGCGACGGCACCGGGGGCGAACCCGGTGGCCGCTTCGACCTCGTCCACAGACGCGACCCGGGCGTGGTCGGCCCCGCTCGCTGCCGCGACCTTCGCCGCATCGGCACGTCGATCCCCGGGAACCAGCGCGACGGCCGGTCGGTCGTCGCACAGGAACACGAGCGACTTCACGATCTGGTCGAGCTGACATCCCACGGCGGCGGCGGCATCGGCCGCGGTCGGCGTCTCCTCGTCGAACTCCTCGATGCGAGCCTCGGCCCCGGTCTCTCGGAGGAACGAGGACACGCGCTCGACCGGCTCCGGCCAGGCGGCAACCACGCCGGAAGCCTATCTCCCGGCGCTCCGCGAATGCGCGCCGCGGCGCGGGCTCAGGTCAGCGAGATGAAGCGCGCCTCGTCGAACCGCGAGGCTGCGACGCGCTCCACGAGCGCGGGAGTCGCAGCCTGATCGATCGAGAAGGCCATGAGGGCCTTGCCGCCCTCCCTGAGCCGGGAGACCGCCATGTTCGCGATGTTCACGCCTGCGTCTCCGAACATCGTCCCGACCCGCCCGATCACTCCCGGGAGATCGTCGTAGACGAGGAACGCCATGCGTGGAGCCAGCTCGATGTCGATGTCGAAGCCCAGCGCGCTCGCGAGGAACAGGCGGTGCTCAGGGCCGACCGTGGTGCCCGAGACCTCGACCTCCTCGCCGTCCGTCGTGACCATGACGCGGACGAGGTTCGTGTAGTGCTGCGAGCGGGCGTGACGCTGCTCGGAGACCTCGATCCCGCGCTCGGCCGCGATCACCGGAGCGTTCACGTAGTTGACCGCCTGATCGGCATGTCCCTGGAAGGCGCCGTTCAGCGCGGCGACGGTCAGGAGACGGGTATCGAAGTCCGCGAGCGGGCCGTGCGCGGCGACGACGATCCGGAGCAGGCGGTCGGTCGCGAGAGCCGTCGCGAGGCGGCCGAGCTTGGCCGCGAGCGGGATGTACGGGCCGAGCACCTCGAGGTCGCGCTGCTCGACGACCGGGATGTTGACCGCGGTGTCGACGAAGCCTCCCTCCAGGGCCGTCGCGACCTGCTCGGCGATGATCACGCCGGCCCGGTCCTGGGCCTCCGTGGTCGACGCGGCAAGGTGGGGCGTGACGACGACCTCGTCGAGCTCGAGCAGTTGCCCCGTGTACGGCTCCGTCCCGAAGACGTCGAGAGCTGCGCCGGCGACCTTCCCCGACCGGATCGCCTCGACCAGCGCGTCCTCGTCGACGAGCCCGCCGCGCGCGGCGTTCACGATCCGCACGCCGTCCCGCATGTGCTGGAACGCCTCGGCGTCCAGGAGCCCGCGCGTCTCCTCGGTCAGCGGCAGGTGGAGCGTGATCAGGTCTGAGGCGTCGTAGAGCTCGTCGAGCGTCGCGGCCGGCTCGACTCCGAGCTCGCGAAAGCGGTCGCGCGAGACGTACGGGTCGTACGCCACGACGCGCATGCCGAGCGCGAGCGCCCGACGGGCGACCTGGACGCCGATCCGCCCGAGACCGAGCACGCCGAGTGTCTTCCCCGCAAGCTCGATGCCGCTGCGGCTGGCACGCTCCCACCTGCCTGCCTTGAGCGAGGCATGCGCCTGCGGGATCGTGCGAGCGACCGCGAGCAGCAGGCCGATCGTGTGCTCGGCGGCGGAGACGACGGTCGACTCGGGCGCGTTCGCGACCACGATGCCCCGCCGCGTGGCCGCGTCGACGTCGACGTTGTCGATGCCGACGCCCGCCCGCCCGATCACCTTGAGCCGCACCGCCCGCTCGATCAGCTCCGCATCGAGCGTCGTCGCCGAGCGGACGATGATCGCGTCGAAGTCGCCGATGATCGAGGCGAGGTCGGACTCGCGGTCCTCGACGACGTCGAACTTGCTGCGCAGGAGCTCGAGGCCCGGCTCGGTGATCGCCTCGCGGACGAGGACCCGCGGTCGCTCGGGATCCGGGACCTCAGACACGCACGGCCTCGCGATAGGCGCCGAGCGCCGCGGCCACGGCTCTTCCGGGTTGGATCTCCGCGCCGGCCTCCATGAGCAGCTCCTCGACCGCCGCGAGCGCCGTCGTGATGTCGAAGACGTCGAAGTAGCCGATGTGGCCGATCCGGAACATCCGCGACCCGAGCTCGCCGTGGGCACCCGCAACCGTGATCCCGAAGCGATCCCGGAGAGAGAGGACGAGCTCGCGTGCGTCGATACCGTCCGGAGTCAGGATCGCGGTGACGATCGCCGAGCGATCCTCGTCGGGCGAGAAGAGCTCGAGCCCCATCGCCTTCGCTCCCTCTCGACACGCCCGGCCGAGGGCGGCGTGGCGTGCGAATGCGGCCTCGAGCCCCTCGTCGAGGAGCATGCCGAGAGCGACGTCGAGCGCGACGACGAGCGAGATGGCGGGAGTGAACGGCGTCGAGCCCGTCTCGAGCGAGGCACGCAGACGCGACCAGTCGAAGTAGAAGCGCGGGTTCGTCGCCCTCTGCGATCGCGACCACGCCGCCTCGGACACGGTCACGACCGAGAGGCCCGGGGGCGTCATGAGCGCCTTCTGCGAGCCGGCGACGACGACGTCGAGCCCCCACGCGTCGGTCTCGAGGGGCACGGCACCGAGGCTGGAGACCGCGTCGACCACGACGAGCGCTCCCCTCTCCCGCGCAGCCTGGGCGAGGGACGAGACGTCGGCGACCACGCCCGTCGAGGTCTCCGAGTGCACGAGGAAGACGGTGTCCGCGCCGGTCTCCTCGAGGCGGGCGCGCACGTCGTCGGGCTGGGGCGTCTCGCCCCACGCGTAACGAAGCTCCTGCACGTCGACGCCGAAGGCGGTCGCGAGCCTCGCCCAGCGCTCGCCGAACTCCCCGAATGCGACGGCGAGGACACGATCTCCGGGAGAGAAGAGGTTCACGACGGCGGACTCGAAGCCGCCGGAGCCGGACGCCGTGAAGAGCAGGACGTCGTTCTCCGTCCGGCAGACCTCGCCGAGTCGTTCGAGGCAGCGCAGCATCAGCTCACGGAAGTCCGGCCCGCGGTGGTGGATGATCGGCTCCGCCGACGCGGCCAGCACCTCGGGCGGCACCGGCGTCGGGCCAGGCGCCATCAGGTAGCGCTTCGGCATGGCGCGAGCCTAGCTTGCGGGCGCGATCGCGCGGCTCGGCGATCTCATCCGCGGGGGCGGTGGCCGGAGAACGACATGAGCTGCTGGAACGTCGGGCGGTTCGTCCAGCGCATCGTGCTCTGAAGCACGCCGGAGGTGAACTGGATCCGCTCGGCGACCGCGTCGGAGCGCCATTCGGACGGCGCCGGTCCCTGTGTCGCCTCCAACTCGGCCGCCGCCTGGTCGAGCGCGTTCCAGAGCGCGTCCCGGCACGTCGCGAGGACGCCGGCGCCGCAGTAGCGCCGCGAGAACGGCGCGCGTACGGGTTGGCCGAGGAGCGTCCGCAGGTCCTTGTCCAGGTACCCGTACCAGCCGGCGATGAAGGAAGACCCTCCCGGGCCGGGATCGTCGCTCCGGCCCATGAGCGCAGCGAGCCGGTCGGTGAGCGGGCCGAGGATCGGCGACATGACGGCGTCCGCGAGGCCGGGCCAGGCCGTGTCCATGACGGCCGCCCCCGGGGCGTCGATCTTCCCGTCGAGATCCCTGTCGATGCGGCTCCCGCCGGAAGCACGCCACTGGTCGAGGAGCGTCTCCGCAGCCTCGGCGCGCGCACTCGGAGCCGGGCCGGTGGCGAGCACCGCCCGGATCGCCGGCCACACGCGCAGCACCCGCAAGTCCTGTGTCGCCGCCTTGTTCATCGCGGACGTCACCGAGGCGAGCGTCTGCTTCCTGCCGCTCCCGAGCGCCGCCTGCAGGAGGTTGACCCGCTGGACCGGCCCGTACGAGAAGTTGGAGTCGGCGGTGCCGACATTGGCGGCGGGCTTGTTGTTCCAGTTCAGGAGTAGCCCCGACTTCGGGTCGATCGTCTGCGGATGCCCGGCGGCCGGGAGGTAGCCGCGCCAGTCGTAGGCACCGGTCCCGACCGTCGGCAGCGCAGGGTCGGTCCCGGGCGCGCGGAGCGGCAGCCGGCCGCTCGAGTAGTACGCGATGTCCTTGTCGTCGGCGTAGAACCAGTTGAAGCTGAACTCGACGCCGCTCACCGCCTTCACGAACTGCTTCGCCGAGGCGACGCGGCCGGTGTCCAGGTCGTAGAACGCCTTCGCGCTCAGGATCTCGCGGCCGCGCGTCGAGCGCTGGACCGAGATCGCGACCCGCTTCCCGGCCACCGTCGCGTAGCCGACGACCGGGCCATGCACGGTCTCGTCGTAGGAGACGGGCTGGTCCGGCTCCCCCTGCGCCTTCAACGTCCCGGCGAAGAAGCGCTGCATGAGCTGGCATTGCCCGCGGTACAGGTAGTGGCGGTCGTCGCCGCCGCAGAGGGTCTCGACGAAGAGGTCGGTGTCGTCCGCCTGCGACGAGGTCGCGCTCCACGCGAAGTCCGGCCCGCGGCCGATGAGGACGAAGGGGACACCCGGGAAGACCGCTCCGCGCGTCGCGAAGCCGGCGCCCGAGAGCTCCATCTCGGCGAAGAACTGCGGGAAGAAGTAGCCGACCTGCGGCCCGGCGACGAAGAGCGGGTGCCCGGTCGCCGAGCGCTTGGCGCCGACGAGGAGGGCATTCGACGCGAACGCAGGCGGGGCGAGGGATGCTCCGCTGAAGCTTCCGTCGTCGACGACGACGCTGCCGGGAGTCGTCTCGCTCGGCAGCTCGTACGGAAAGCTTCCGGGGGCCGTCACCGGAGCCTCCGAGTCGTTCACCTCGCGGAGATCGGCGAAGACGCGACGTGCGTCGGAGGTGCCGAGGCGCCCGCCGAGCGCGTCGAGGAACATCGAGTTCGCGACCTCCTGACCACCGTTCGCGCCGAACCGTGCGGCGATGAGCGCCGCCGATGCGATCACGTCGTTGGCCGTGAACTTCTGGACGGGGATGCCGTGGGCGGCGTAGTACGCGTTCACGCCCGCGGCGTACGCGTTGATGATCGTCAGGACGTGTCGGCCGGCCGTCCCCTGAGCACGGAGCGCGTCTAGCTGGTTCGCGAGGAACGCCTCCGCTTCGGGGCTCGGGACGAACGTCTTCCCCGAGAGCGCGAGCCCGAGCGGATCGATGCCCGGCACGTCGAGCGCCGCGATGCGCGCGGGGCCGCGGATCAGCTGCAGCAGGAGGCCTCGGTCCGCCGCGGTCACCCAGCCCGCCCCGAAGGCGACGTCGGCCTCCGTCTTCCCCGTCACGTGCGCGACGTCGAAGCTGTCGCGGACGATCGTGACTCCGGCGCGCGGATGCTCGCGCTCGCGAGGCTCGTCCGACCCGAGGCCGAGCGGGGCCGGCTTGAAGTCGCGGCGGATCGCGGCCGGAGTGACCTTGCCAGCCAGGGGCGTGAGCGCGTCATAGCGGGTCGCCTGGTCGGTCGTGTTGCGGTCGAACGACAGGCTCCCGTTCTCGCCGGGCGGCAGGATCGTCCACGCAGCCGCGGCGTAGTCGCGCTTCGGCGGAGCTGCCTCGAGCGGGGAGAGCACGAGCACGAGCGCCGCCACGACGGCCACGGCGAGCGCGGCGGCAGGCCGATGCACGCGCGCAGAGTACCTGTGTCCAAGGCACTACAGTCACCGGGCGTGGACGCACTCCTGGCCTTCGTGGCAGCACTCGTCTCGCTGCGTCTGTCGGCGCGGCTCGCCGTCCGCTTCCGCGACCGGAGGAGGCTCGAGCAGGCCGCCTGGTCGGCCGCGTTGGCCGCCTACGCGCTCGCAGCAGGTGCCCTGGCGTGGGGCGCCGCGTACGGCTGGACCGAACCCGCATTCAGGGTGTACTACCTCGGCGGCGCACTGCTCACCGCGCCCCTCCTCGGCGTCGGCTCGCTCCTGCTCGTCGGACGTCGGTGGGTCGTCCCGGTGGCATTCGCGTACGTCGGGCTCGCGGTTGGAGTCGCCGTCGCGGCTCCCCTGCATGGCTCGCTCTCCGGTCCGGACGTGCCGCAGGCGCAGGACCTGCTCGCGCTCTGGCCGGCGCGCGTCGTCGCGATCGCGGCGAACTCCGTCGGGACGCTCGTCGTCGTCGTCGTCGCACTCGCGACGATCCGGCGGCGACCGCTGGGGAACGCGCTCATCCTCGCGGGCATCGGCGTCGCTGCGCTCGGCAGCGCGCTCGCCGGGCTCGGGGTCGGCGCGCTCGCGCCGATCGTGGTCGTCGCCGTCCTTCTCCTCTACGCCGGATTCACGCTTCCGACGTCGCTTCGCGCTCGCACGACCGTCTACCCGCGCGACAGCACCCACAGCCCGCCGACGATGTAGAGCACCATCAGCGGGAGCTGCGGGGGCTGCGAGCGAAGCGCGTCGCCACGGAGCTCGAAGAGCGCAACGGTGCGGTCGTGAGCGACCGCGAGCCCCGCGACGTGCCCGACGACGGCCGTCCGGGTCGTGGTCGACGAGCCGCTGATCCGCCGGATCGACCCGATCGCCGAGGTCCGTGGCGCTCGCCCGCGCGACTCAGGAGCGCGCGAGGATGCGCCGCGCCAGCGGAGCCCAGAGAAACGAGAAGTGCGGGTTGGTCGCGAGCGCCGTCCGGAACCAGCGCGTCGCCGACGGGCTGCCGAGGCAGCGCTCGATCAGCGCGCGGTGGAACATGAGGAGCGCATCCCGTGTTCCGAGCCGGAGCGCCCGGACTGAGTGCGCCCGCGCTGCCTCGCACCGACCTGTCCGGAAGAGCCCCCATGCGACCGCGTCGTCGGCGTAGATGCCGGGCGCCGAGGCGTACGCGACACGCGCGCGACGAAGCGCGTCCTGCACGTCACGACCGTGGTCGAGGTCGAACACGGCCGTCTGGAGCTCGGTGTGGACGCCGTTGGCGGCGAACAGCCTCTCGATCGCCCCGACGAGCGCGTACTCCTGCCGGGCCTCCGCCTCGCGGCCCTCGACGTGGAGGATGTCGCCGAGCATGATCACGTAGGCGGGGATCGGCAGCTCGTCGACCGCGCGCCGGAGACGTACGACGGCAGTCGAGTAGTCGCCCTCGGACGCCTCCACCCGCGCGAGCCCTGCCTCCGCGTGCACATACCCGGGATAGCGGTGGAGCGCTGCCCGATACGCGCTGCCAGCCGCAGCGAGCCGACCCTGGTTGAAAGACGTGTTGCCGAGCTGCGTCATCGTCCACGCCACGTTCTCGGGCACGGTCGTGTCGATCCGGAGCGCAGCCGCATCGACCCGAGCGGCTGCGGCCGGCCGACCGAGGAGCTCCCGCGCCGCGGCGACACGCGTGTAGGACGCGATGCCGGGCGTGAGCAGCGTCATCCGATCGTATGCGCGAAATGCAGCCGGATAGCGGCCGAGGTTGAGGAGAGCGTCCCCGAGCGCTCCGAGCGCCGATCCGTTGTCCGGGTCGAGGCGGATCGCCTCGCGCGCGAGCCGAAGTCCCGCTCGGAAGCGGTGTCGCGTGTTCGCGAGCGACGCCTTGCCCTGGACGATCACGGACATCTGCCCACCCGCGCGAGCCGCGCGGCGAAGCGCGCGGTCGGAGAGCGAGTAGAAGGTGGGATCGCCCGTCTCTCGCCCGCGCTGCTGGTAGGAGAGGCCGAGGAGGGTCAGCGCGTCGGCGTCCTCCGGATCGAGGCGGACGCGACGCTCGAGCTTCCTCACGTAGCCCGCGGTGTCCCCACTCGAGAGGCCGACGAGGAGCCGGCTCAGCGCGTCCTGGCGCTGGGCGTCGGTCCGCGCAGCCGCGAGCGCCTCTCGCACCGGGTCGGGTGCGTGCGCGCTCGAGAAGATCCCGCCGAGCAGGAGGAACGCGACCGCGATCCCCGCTGCCGTGAACCCGAGCAGAAGCCGTCTCCGCATCCGCGCTTTCTCCTCTCCTTCGCCGACGCACTCCATTCGCACACGTCCGGGCGCCGGTTCGAACCGGACCTCGTCGCCCGCCGAACAAGGGCCGTCCCAGAGGCAATCCGGAGACGAAGGGAGACACACGGATGACTGCAGGGAGGCTCGTGAACAGGAGAGCGCTCGTGCTCGCGGCGCTGGTCACCGCGATCGCCGTGGGGGTGCTTGCCACGTTCGTCAGCCGGCACGCCGCGCCCGCTGCAGCGCGCGCCGCCGACCACCTCGACGCGCCGGGCCTGACGCCGCCGCCGGGCGGCGACGGGATCGGCACCGATCTCACGGACATCTACGCGTTCAGATCGCCGTCGAGCCCCTCGAAGACCGTCCTGATCATGGACGTCAACGGGCTCACGACAGCGGATCTCGCGAACCCGCCCGGCCCCGATCGGCCGTTCGGTACGAAGGTCCCGCAGGTCAGCGGCAACCCGAACGTCACGTACCACTACCGCGTCGACGCGAACGGCGACGCGAAGGCGGACACCGACATCCAGGTCACGTTCGGCAAGGCCCAGCACGACGGGTCGCAGGCGATGACCGTGAAGATCCGGCCGCGCCACGGCCACGGGGTCACGTTCACCGGGCACTCGACCGGATTCGGGAAGCCGACCGTCGTCAACAACGGCCCGTTGGGCATCAAGGCCTTCGCAGGCCGCCGCGACGATCCGTTCTTCTTCAACCTGCTCGGGTTCCTGAACATCCTCGACCTCGGCGGGCAGTCGTTCGTCGGCTGCGGCTCGCCGACGAGCCACCCCGAGACCGACACGTTCAAGGGCCAGAACGTCTCCGCGATCGCGCTCGAGCTTCCGAGCTCGCTGCTCGAGGCAGGAGGCGACTCGAAGATCGGCGTCTGGGCGACGACGGACGTCGGCAGTCACCAGATCGACCGCATGGGTCGCCCGGCGATCAACACGGTGTTCATCCCGAACAACCCGTTCCCGCCGGATCGCGTCGCCGACGGCAAGCCGTCCGGCAAGACGACCTTCAACCACGGCACGCCCGTAACGGACGTCGCCCGCTGGAACGGCGAGGTCGTCGACACGCTGAAGTTCCTCTTCAGCCTGAACGACCCGGCGACGGGCCTCGGCGGCACCGACGACCCGTCGGACGACGCCGGGAAGATCGCCTCCCTCGCGAGCGTCCTCCTGCCGGACATCCTGACGGTCGACGTGTCGAGCCCCGCCGGCTTCCTGAACGGCCGCAAGCCGTCCGACGACGTCATCGACGCCGAGCTCGGCCTCGTCACCGAGGGTTTCGTGACGACCGACTGCGTCGGCTCGAACGACGTCGCGCTCCCGAGCACGTTCCCGTATCTCGCGGCCCCGCACCCGGCCGCGCCGTAGAGCACGCGAACGTCTCCCGCGAAGGGGCGGCTGCGGCCGCCCCTTCGCGCTGCTCCGAAACCGCCGCGCCCGTCCTCAGCCGAGCTTCCCGCGGACGAGGTCGCTGACGACGCGCGGGTTCGCCTTGCCCTTCGTCTCCTTCATCACCTGGCCGACGAAGAAGCCGAGGAGCCCGTCTTTGCCGTTCCGGTACGCCTCGACCTGGCTCGGGTTCGCCGCCAGGACGGCGTCGACGATCGGCTCGAGCTCGCCCGTGTCCGACACGGCCTCCTCGGCGAGGTACGGATTGGCCGAGAAGCCCGGCTCGCCGAGCTTCGAGATCGCCTCGTCGAAGGACGCCCGCGGGATCCGGTCCCGCGCGTCGATGAGCCTCGCGAGCTCGGCCGCCGAGACGTCCTCGGGACGCACGCCGGCGGCGACGAGGGCGTTCGAGGTGACGTTCGCCGCCGCCACCGCGTCGGCACCTTCCGCGACCGTCGCCTCCCAGAGCCGGTCGAGCCCGCCCGTGACGAGGACGGTCGCCCGGTCGACGTCGAGCACCGCACCGATCCGCCCGATGCGCGTCGCCGGCGACTCGGGGAGGCTGCGGCGCAGGCTCTCGACGAGCTCCGCGGGCGGCTCGAGCGGGACGAGATCCGGCTCGGGGAAGTAGCGGTAGTCGTCTGCCTCCTCCTTCGCCCGCCGCGCGGTGAGCGTGCCCGTCGTGGCGTCGAAGTCGTACGTCTCCTGGCGAACCTCCTCGCCCGACTCCCAGACGCCTATCTGGCGCTCGACCTCGGCCTCGATCCCGCGGGCGATGAAGTTGAAGGAGTTCATGTTCTTCAGCTCGGTCCGGGTGCGGAGCTCGTCGGAGCCCGAAGGACGCACGGACACGTTGGCGTCAGCACGGAGCGCGCCCTTCTCCATCTCCGCGTCGGAGATGCCGAGCTCGACGATCGTCTGACGCAGGAGCTGGAGGAAGCGCTTCGCCTCGTCGGCGGAGCGGACGTCCGGAGCCGTCACGATCTCGACGAGCGGCGTGCCGCCGCGATTGAAGTCGACGAGCGAGTAGTCGGCCCCGCCGATGCGGCCCGTGCGGCCGCCGACGTGCACCGTCTTCGCCGCGTCCTCCTCGAGATGCGCACGCACGATTCCGATCGTACGGTCGCCTTCCGCAGTTGGTAGTAGCACTTTACCGTTTACGCAAGATGGTAGATCGTATTGAGAGATCTGATAACCCTTCGGCAGATCGGGATACGGGTAGTGCTTCCGCGAGAACACCGCCGACTCCGCGATCTCGCAGCCGAGTGCGAGGCCGAGCAGGATCGTCCACTCGATCGCAACGCGATTCACCACGGGGAGCGCACCGGGGAAGCCGAGGCACACCGGGCACGTCTGCGTGTTCTCCCCTGCCCCGAACCCGACCGGGCAACGGCAGAACATCTTCGTCCGCGTCTTCAGGTGAACGTGGATCTCGAGCCCGATGACGGGTTCCCAGCTCACGAGTGCAGCGCTCACCGGAGCCGCTCCGGCACGGTGTCGAACCCGATTGCGTGCTCGAGTGCGTGGCCGGCACGGAAGAGCGTGTTCTCCCCGAACTGCGGGCCGAGCAGCTGCAGGCCGACGGGAAGCCCGTCGGCGAGCCCGCATGGGATCGAGAGCCCCGGCAGGCCGGCGAGACAGGACGGAATCGTGAGCAGGTCGCAGGCGTACATCGCAAGCGGATCCGCCGCCTTGTCGCCGAGCGGGAAGGCGACCGTCGGCGACGTGGGCGTCGCGATCACGTCGAAGGTCGTGAGCGCCTCCCGATGCTCGCGGATGAGCAGCGTCCGCACCTTCTGCGCCCGGCCGTAGAACGCCTCGTAGTACCCCGCCGAGAGCGCGTACGTCCCGAGCATGATGCGACGCTTCGGCTCTGCGCCGAAGCCGTCGTCGCGCGTGCGTTCGACCATCTCGTCGTACGTCGCCGCCTCGGTGCGAGGGCCGTAGCGGACGCCGTCGTAGCGCGCGAGGTTGGAGGACGCCTCCGCCGGAGCGATCAGGTAGTAGCAGGGCATCCCGTAGCGGTACGACAGCGGGAGGTCGCACTCCCCGACCTCGGCGCCGAGCTCGCGCGCGAGATCCAGCGCCTTCTCGAATGCGGCTCTCACCCCCGGATCTATCGCGTCGAGCGAGTCGAGCTGCCTCGGCACGCCGACCCGCAAGCCGTCGAGCCGTTCCTCGGCGGGGACGCGCACGGGCTCCGTGAGCTCGACCGTCGTCGAGTCGTTCCGATCGCGGCCCGCGATGATCGAGTACAGGAGCGCGACGTCCCGGACGGTCTTCGCGACCGGCCCGACCTGGTCGAGGCTCGACGCGAACGCCACGACGCCGAAGCGAGGGACCGAACCGTACGTCGGCCGCAGGCCCACGTTCCCGCAGAGCGCCGACGGCTGCTTGATGGAGCCTCCCGTGTCGCTGCCGAGTCCCCACGGCGCGAGACCGGCGGAGACCGCCGCCGCGGTGCCTCCACCCGAGCCGCCCGGGACGAGCGCTGGATCCCACGGGTTGCGCGACGGCCCGAAGGCCGAGTTCTCGGTCGAGGACCCCATCGCGAACTCGTCAGTGTTCGTCTTTCCGAGGAGCGTCAGACCGGCCGCCTTGCAGCGTGCCGCGACCGTTGCGTCGAACACGGGCACGTAGCCCTCGAGGATCCGCGAACCCGCGGTCGTCTCGATGCCCTTCGTCGAGATGACGTCCTTGAGCGCGATCGGGATGCTCGTGCCATCGGCCTCCTCGACGGTGCGGAGGTAGGCGTGGAGCTCGCCGTCACGTGCCTCGATCGCCTCGAGGTAGGCGGCGTGGAGCTCGGCGGGCGAGAGCTCGCGACGCTCGAGCAAGCCCAGCGCCTCCTCCGCCGTCAGGCGCAACGTGTCCACCACGGGCGCCATCAGACGGTCGGCGGCACGCGGAAGAGGTCGCCCTCGCGCGCAGGTGCGTTCGCGAAGACCTCGTCGAGCCTCAGTGACTCGTGCGGCTCGTCCTCGTCCCAGACGTTGACCGCGTCGAGGGGGTGCGAGGTCGGTGACACGTCGTCGAGGTCGAGCTCGGACACGATCCCGACCGCGTCGACGATCTTCCCGAGCTCTTCCGTCAGGCGCTCGACCTCGTCCTCGGTCAGTGCGAGCCGCGCGAGCGCAGCGACATGGAGCACTTCTTCGCGGGAGATCGCCATGTCGAAAAATCCTCTCAGAACGGAGCGGGCTCCCTGTTCGGGAGCCCGCCGCCACCTTCGTTACGAGTTGTCGTCAGCTCGTGGCTGCGACGACGTTCGCGGCCTGGGCACCCTTGGGACCCTGGACGACCTCGAACTCCACACGCTGGCCTTCGGTGAGGGTCTTGAAGCCGTCCATCGCGATTGCGGAGAAGTGGACGAAGACGTCGTCACCACCCTCGCGCTCGATGAAGCCGTAGCCCTTCTCGTTCGAAAACCACTTGACGGTGCCCTGCTCCACGTACGTTCCTCCTACAACGAAGACGCCGGCCCGAGACTGCGGCCGACGCCGATGAACTAGACGCGCCGAACCGTAGCGCCTACGGACCCGGCACCGCAACCCCGAGTCGCCGGTGTTGCGCCGCCGTCAGCGTGTTGCGGAGGAGCATCGCGATCGTCATCGGCCCGACCCCGCCCGGAACGGGTGTGAGGAGGCCGGCCACGTCCGCGACAGCCTTGTCGACGTCCCCGAAGAGGCCTTCGTCGGTCCGGACCATGGCCACGTCGATCACGGTCGCGCCGCTCTTCACCATGTCCGGCGTCACGAGGGCCGGGCGCCCGACCGCCGCGACGAGGACGTCGGCAGCGCGCGTGATCCTCGCGAGGTCCTTCGTCCGCGAGTGGCAGATCGTCACGGTCGCATCCTCGAGGAGCAGGAGCATCGCCATCGGCTTCCCGACGATCTCGCTCCGGCCGATGACGACCGCGTTCGCGCCCTCGAGCTCGACGTCGTACTCGTCGAGCATGCGCATCACGCCGAGCGGGGTCGCAGGAACGAGCGACGGCGTGCCCAGGTAGAGGAGGCCGGCGTTCAGCGGGTGGAAGCCGTCGACGTCCTTCGCAGGGTCGACGGCGTATGTCACCTTCGCCTCGTCCATGTGCTCGGGCAGCGGGAGCTGAACGAGGATGCCGTCCACCCGGTCGTCCGCGTTCAAGTCCGCGATCAGATCGAGGATCTCGCTCTCGGGCGCCGTTGCGGGAAAACGATGGTCCCGGCCTTCGATGCCTGCCTCCGCCGAGGCCCTGTGCTTGCTCCCGACGTAGATGTGCGAGGCCGGGTCGTCGCCGACGAGGATCGTCGCGAGGCAGACCGACTCGCCGAATGCGGCGACCTCCTCCGCCACCTCGGCCCGCACCTTGAGCGCGAGCCCCTTCCCGTCGATGATCGTCGCCGACATCGGCCGACAGCCTACTTTCGCCGGTCGGCGCCGAGGGCGTCCAGGTGATCGCCTGGGTCGGCGGCTAGTAGTTCCCGCCGCCGCAGCCGGCGACGAGGAGGACCAGCACCGTCAAGAGCAGGATCGTGAATACGTAGCGTCTCATACCTCCCGGTACGGCGTCGCGGCGGTCGACGGATTGCCGGCGCGGTCGGTGCGGTCGCTCCACCACGGTCAGCATCCGCCGACGACCGCGGAGATCCTCCCGCCCGCGGCCCACGGGAGCCCTGCCGGCGCAACCAGCGCGCAATCGAGTCTTACGAATCGCCAACAACCTTCCGGCCGCGGCGTCGTTCTTTCTCCTATCAGCGGTCCTCTCGGAAAGGCCATGCCATGTCCACCTCCGATCAGCCCTCACCACGAGAACTGGAAAGCGGACGCGTCGCGCTCTGGCGCCTCGATCAATTTCGTCTCCTCGGCTTCGGAGACGACGCCTTCGAGCTCGCCCAGTCGCACGTCGATCTCGGCTTCGTGCGAGCTCTCATCGCGGCCAAGTGCCCGCACGAAGTGGCACTCAGGATCGCCCTCTAGCCACCCTTCCGACGGGGACGGGACACGTGTCCGTCCCCGGTCGGCCCCGCCTCGGTCGCGCAGTCCACTGTTCGCCAGTCCCCGGCGGTCGCGTACACCGCACACGTCCATGCGGACGTCGCGAGCGGTAGAACTCGCGTCGTGAGCACGGTGCCGACCGAGGCCGAGACGCTCCTGGCGGCGCGGCCCGCCGACTTCGTCGCGGAGCGTACGGCGCTCGCTCGCGTCCTCCGCGCGGAAGGCCGATCGGAGGACGCCGCCGCCGTCGCGTCGCTCCGGAAGCCCCCGGCCGTCGTCCTCGCAGTCAACCGGGCCGCGCGAGACCGTCCGCAGGCGGCGCGGGACGCCGCGGAGGCGGCCGAGCGCCTCGCGCGGGCACAGCTGCATGGCGAGCGGGACACATACGACAAGGCGGCCGGCGAGCTGGAGCAGGCGCTCGAGCTGCTCGTGGAGGTGGCGCTCGCGCACCTCCAGCGTGGCGCGCGTCCGCCCGCAAACAGCGCCCGCGTACGCGTGCGCGATCTCCTCCGCGCGGCGGTCTCGGACGAGTCCGTCCGCGATCTGCTCGCCCGCGGGACGCTGACGACGGAGGTCGAGTCGGCGGGGTTCGGCGCGTTCGCGGGGATGGCGGTCCCGAAACGGAAGAGCAGCGGGGGCAGGTGGGAAGGCCGAGCGACGCGACGCGCAGCGGACGAGGTCGCTCGAAGACGAGACCTGCAGGCGCGTATCCGTAGAGAACGGAGCGCGCTCCGTTCCGCGGAGAAGGACTTCCGCGCGGCCGAGCGCCGCCGCGACGAGCTTGCCGGGACCGTTGCCGACCTCGAGGCGGAGCTCGACCGCACCCGGCACGCCCGGCCGAGCTGAGCTGAGCTCGGTCCGGTTTCGACCCCCGGCGCCGCGCAGCCGAGACACCGGTCGAGCTCGAGGACGACGCGCAGCCCGAGCGCTGACACCTGCATAGGACCCCTCGCCCCACGATTTGGGCGGCGGACGCTGCGGGTACGTCGGGAGCAGCAGCACAAGCGAACATCGGAGGAGCCATGACGGATCACGTCGCTTTCGCGGAGACCGAGATCGAAGCCTCGCCAGACGAGGTCTGGAGCGCGCTCACCGACCCCGAGGAGATCGGGAGGTACATGTTCGGATCGCATGTCGAGTCGAGCTGGGAGGAGGGCTATCACATCGTCTGGAAGGGGCAGTACGAGGGACGGGACTTCACGGACCACGGAAAGATTCTCGAGATCGAGCGGCCTCGCCGGCTGCGGATGACGCACTTCAGCCCGCTGAGCGGCAGCAGGACCTCCCCGAGAACTACCACACGATCCTGTACGAACTCGAGGAGACGGGCGGCTCGACGAAGATCAGGCTGAGCCAGGGACAACAACTCGAGCCCCACGGAAGCCGAGTACTCACAGGCCAACTGGCAACAGATGCTCTCGGGCTTGAAGCGGGTCGTCGAAGAGCGCTGACCTCCACGCCGCGAGCGCCTGCGACGGTCGTCAGGGGAGCGCGGAAAGAAACGCCCTTCGATCCACCTCGTCTGAAGGCGCCTACCGGAGTCGAACCGGTGTACCGGGTTTTGCAGACCCGTGCCTAACCACTCGGCCAAGGCGCCGCGGCGCCCCATCGTAGCCGTCCTCTTGGCGCACTACGGTGGGGCGGTGAGCGCGCTTCCCTGCCGCGAGCCGGTCGAGCTCTGCCTGCGCTGCGGCGCCCTCATGGAGTGGCGTCATCAGACCTGGCAGTGCCCTCGCTGCGGGTTCAAGCTCGGCTGCTGCGAGGGCGAGACCGGCGACTGCGCGATGGGCGCGGCGTCCATTCGAACTCCGTGACCGAGCGCTATACCGAAGCGGCGCTCCACTTCGAGGCGCCGCGCCTCCCACGGCTCCTCGAGCGCTCGCTCTCCCCCGGTCCGCTCGCGCTCGCCGACCTCGGCTGCGGCGACGGTCCGCTGTTCCCCGCGCTCGTGCGAGGAGGATTCATCGCTCCGACGCAGCCGGTGTACGCGGTCGATCTCGACGCCGACCGGCTCGCGCGGGTCACCGCACGGTTCCCCTGGATCCAGGCGGTGACGGGGCCGGCGGACGCCGTCCCGGAGATTCCCGACGGCTCTCTCGACGTCGTCTGCTCGACGATGGTCCTGGAGCACGTGCCGGACGAGCGCGCCTACGTCGCTGAGATCGAGCGCGTGCTCCGGCCCGGCGGCCGGGCGTACGTGACGACCGTCTACAAGAAGAGCTGGGCGTGGTACTTCCGACAGCGCGACGGCGAGACCGTGCTCGACACCTCGCATCTGCGCGAGTACACGGACGTCGACGCGTTCATCCGTCTCGTCTCGGAGGACGTCCGTCTCCGCATGCTCGCACTCGAGCGAAACCTGCTCTGGTTCCCGTTGCTCGACCCGCTGCTCTTCCGCCTCGGCGGCCGCTTCCCCGGCCTGGCCGGCCGACGCCGGCTGCTGCGGGCGATCCGGGCGGCGAAGGTGCCTATCCTCGGCTACTACGGGCTCGAGGTCGTCCTCGAGCGCGGTCGCGTTGACGAATACGAACGTCGCGCCTAGGGTCGCGCCGGTGTCCAGAGCTCGGGCGATCGTCACAGGCGCCGCGATCGTCGCGACCGCCGCTCTGCCGTGGGGAGCCTCGGTCCTCGCCGGGTGACGGGAGATGACGGCGCCGAACCCGTCTGCGAATCAGACGCCGCTCACCGACGAGGAGATCGAGGCGGCCGTCGTCGGTGAGGCCGAACAGACGTACCGGCCGATCGTCCTCGTCGACTACGACCCCGAGTGGCCCCCGCTCTTCACGCGCGAGCAGACGCGCATCCGGGCCGCGCTCGGAGACCGCGCGCTCCTCGTCGAGCACGCCGGCTCGACCTCCGTGCCGGGTCTTCCGGCCAAGCCGGTGGTGGACATCGTCCTCGCCGTCTCGGATTCGTCCGACGAGGACGCATATGTCCCTCGCCTCGAAGCCGCCGGCTACGTCCTCCGGATCCGAGAGCCCGACTGGTTCGAGCACCGGCTCTTCAAAGGCCCCGACACGAACGTCAACGTGCACACCTTCTCCGAGGGATGCGAGGAGATCGACCGCATGCTCCGCTTCCGCGACTGGCTCCGCGAGCACGAGGACGATCGCGAGCGGTATGAGCGCGCGAAGCGCGAGCTCACCGCCCGCGAGTGGAAGTACGTGCAGAACTACGCCGACGCCAAGAGCGCGGTCGTCCGGGAGATCCTTGCGCGAGCGGCGGCGGGCTGACCCGCCCCTCAGACGACTCGATAGCGGAGGAAGAGGTGCTCGCCGTGACGGCGCACGTCCGTGAGCAGGCCGGGCGCGCGAGTATCGGGCAGGAGCTCGCGACCCTCCACGAGCCCCAGCCGGCGCTCGGACCCTCGTCCGGCGAAGAGCGGCGAGACGGTGAGGAAGACCTCGTCGAGCACGCCCGCGGCGAGCAGCGAGCCGTGGATCGTCGGGCCTGCCTCGGACAGGATCCGTTCGTATCCGCGCGCTCGTAGAAGATCGATCGCGGCGCTGACGTCGACCTCGTCCACACCGTCGAGCTCGACGATCTCCGACGCGCCGGGCAGCCCCTCGAGAAGCGCCGCGCCGCGCGCGGTCGTGAGCACGAGCGCACCGTCCACGAGCGCGGGGTGCTCGACGTCGACCTCGCCACTCGCGGTCAGAAGCGCAAGAGCCGGCCTCGGCCCGAGCCCGAGCGCTCTCCGGAGCTCGGCCCAGGACGCGGCCGCATCGGGGTACACGCGCTCGGCCGTCCAGAGCGACTTCGGCGAGCCCCGAAGCGTCCCCGAGCCGACGAGGACCGCACCAGCGCATGCGCGCAGGAGCGCCATGACGAAGCGGTCGGCTTCGCTCCGGTCGCTGATCACGGCGCTCGACTGCGTCAGCGACGGGATGGAGACGACACCATCGAGCGACGACACGAAGTTCGAGAAGACGGATTGTGCGTCGAGCGCGAGCGGGCCGCCGTACGCCTCCTCGAGCTCCGCCGGCAACGGAACCGCGACCGCGGCGGAGTCGCTCCCGTCGAGCAGCTGCTCGAGCGGCTCGGCGAGTGCGGTCATGCTACGAGCTCGACGTGCGCGTGCGGCTCCGGACCTCGTCGAGGAACTCGCGCCGCAGATCGGGATCGCGGAACGCGCCCCGCCAGAACGTCGTGATCGTCGACGAGGCCTCCTCGACTCCGCGCATGTGCGTGCAGAGGTGCTCAGCCGAGAGGTACACGGCGACCCCGCGCGGCTCCACGAGCCCGACGAGCGTGTCGGCGATCTGCTCCCCCATCCGCTCCTGCACGGTGAACCTCCGGGCGAAGAGCCGGACGAGCCGCGTCAACTTCGAGATCCCGATGATCCGCTCGTCGGCGACGTAGCCCACGTACGCGAATCCGTGGAACGGCAGCGCGTGATGCTCGCAGAGCGCGTGGAACGAGATCGGCCCCTCGACGATCTGGGCGAGCTCGGCTTCCTCCGCGCCGCCGCGGCTCTCGGCGGGGAACGTCGTCGAGAGCTTCGGGTCGCCGTCGTAGCCCGCGGTCGCCGCATACATCGCTTCGAGGAAGCGCTCCGGCGTGTCCTTCGTGCCGGGCGTGCCGAGGTCCAGCCCGAGCGCCTCGAAGATCTCGCCGACGTAGTCGGCGTACCGCGCCCACTCCTCGGGCGCGATCTCGCGCGGCCGCGGTGCAGGAAGACCGGGGTGGAGATCGATCACGTTCTCGCTCTCGTCTTCGGGTAGCGCCTGTCGCTGCGTCATCTCTTCCTCCTCGGTGGTCTGGAAGTCAGGAAAGCGTCGGCGCGCGGACGAGCAGCTCACGCCGGATCGCAAGGGGGATCAGTGCCGCCCCGCACGCGAGGACGAGCCAGAGGTAGGCAAGCGGGGCGCCGAGCACGAGGCACGCACCGAGCACGGCGAGTTGCGTCGAGAGCCCGAGGTTCGCAAGAACCGAGAGCGTCGCGCGGTCGTGGTAGACGGCGCGGGTCTCGGCATCGGCGCCGAGTCTCTCGAGCCGGCGCTCGACGAGGCCCTCGACGAGCCGGTCGTGCGGCGCGTAGACCACGCCGTAGATGCGCTCGAGCACGGCCGCAAAGCCCGTCGCCGACGGCATCGGGTCGATCTCGTCGCCGCGCTGGCGGCGGTAGAGGATGCTCAGGTTGAAGTCGGCGCTCAGCACGAGCGTCAGGACCACGAAGGCGACCGCCGCCAGCACGTAGTGGCCGGTGAGATAACCGAGACCGGCGAAGAGTCCGGCGTTCACGAGCAGATCCGACTCCGAGTCGAGGTAACGGCCGAGGACGGATATGCGCCCGGACGCGCGAGCGAGCTGTCCGTCTGCGTTGTCGAGCACGGTCTTCACCTGCAGGAGCACGGCCGCGAGGAGGAGGTGCGCGCCTCCGATCGCAAGCGCGGCGACGAGCCCCGTCGCCGTCCCTGCGAGCAGGACCGCGACCGGCGGGACCCGAAGCGGGAGCAGCGCGACGACCACGAGGTGCGCGAGCGGCCGGAAGACGACGTCGCAGAGGTACTCGGGCGCTGGGGTGCGCTTGCGCGAGCGCGCGAAGAGCTTCGGCTGCTGTGCCGCGCCGGCTGTGAGCGCGGTCGTCGACGGCGAATCGGTCACGGGGTCAGGCGGTTCGCTCGGACAGGACGAGGTCGCGGAGGCTCGCGTACTCCTCCTCGCAAGCGGAACAGGACTCGAGGTGTGCGCTCATCGCCAGGCATTCGCGGGCGTCTACGCACTCGTCCGACTCGCAGATTGCGCAGGTCTCGAAGGGCTCGTCGGGCTCGGCGAGCTTCCATTCGACGTAGCGATCGAGCTCGGTGAAGCACTGCTCGCACGAGAGCGGCTGTGCGTCGGGGCCGAGAAGTCGGCGTACCAGCTCGTCAGTCATGACGTGCCTCCCAGCTGTTCGCCGTCGAAGCCGGCGTCGACGAGAGTCGCGCGGAGCTTCCGGCGGGCGTCGTGCAGGGTCTTGTAGAGCGCTCCCCTCGTCGACTCGAGCCGCTCGGCGAGGACGTCGATCGGCACCCCGTTCACCGTCACCGCCACGAGGACATCGCGCTGGCGAGGAGTCAGGACGGTCCCGATCGCGTCGCCGATGGCGGCGAGGAGCTCGCTCTCCTCCACGTCGTGCTCGGGAGCGTGGCGGAGGTCCTGGACGAGCTCCCAGCTCTCCGGCGCCCGCGGGAGCTCCCGGTCGCGCCACGCGCGTCGCCGGAGCTTCACGGCCGTCTCGAGGATCGCGAACTTGTATGCCCAGGTCGTGAACTTGCTGAGGCCGCGGAAGTCGTCCAGCCGGCCCAGCACGGAGACGAGCGCGTCCCCGGCACTGTCCGAGACGATCTGGTCGATCTCGGCGCGGTCGACGGACGCGATCGAGGCTGCGCGGCGGTTCGTCTCGAAGCGAGCGGCGCGGAGCAGGAGCTCGTACAACCGTTCGACCGCCGCGTCGCGCGCGCCGCCCTCCGAGCGCAGGTCGGATAGCCATTCCCGGGACTCTCGGTCGAGCTCGCGCCGGACGCCGGGACCGGGCGCCTGCGCCGGCTGCATGTCGCCGAGCGTAGCAACGGCCATGCTCAGCAGGGCCTCGCCTCGTCGAGGAGCGGCGCGAGGATCCTCGCGGCGAGCTCCGGCCGGCAGCCGGCCTCCACGAGCTCGAGCAGGCCGTGCAGGTCGTACCGGCAGTCCCGTCCGATCGAGTCGGCGAGCTCCGCGTCGAAGCCGCACGCCCGAAGCTGTTCCGAGCGCCACGAGACGACCTCGTCATCCTCGGTGGAGAGCCCGCCGGCGGTATCCGTTCTCGTGCTCATACCCTGTCTGTGTCTCGGGCGGCGGGTTTCTTACCTCGACCCGGGCGTAAGAAATCGCGGTGCGCCGACACCTACCTGCTCGAACCGTCGCGCATCGATCCCGTCCGGGACGCGCGGCTCGAACAAGGAGGACACATGCACGTCATCTCGACGAATCCTCGTCGTGCGCTCCCGCTCGGCATCGCGGCGGTGGTCGCCGCTCTCGCCCTGCTTGCCGCGCTCAGCCTGTCAGGCGGCGGGACACCGGCGGCGCGAGCCGACACGGGGTCGATGAGCCTCACCGCGCCCGTGACTCAGAACGAGCTCGCGCTCTCGAACGCGATGCGCAAGCTCTGGGAGGACCACATCACCTGGACGCGGATGGTGATCGTCGACTTCGCCGCCGGGCTCCCCGACCTCACGTTCGCGGAGAAGCGCCTGCTCCGAAATCAGACCGACATCGGCAACGCGATCAAGCCGTACTACGGGGCCGCTGCCGGGAACGCGCTGACGAAGCTCCTGCGCACGCACATCCTCGAGGCGATCCCGGTGCTCACGTACGCGAAGTCGGGTGACCAGGCGAAGCTCGGGAAGGCGCTCGCGGCCTGGTACGCGAACGGCCGCCAGATCGCGGCGTTCCTGACCAAGGCGAACCCGTCCGCGTGGCCTGCCTCGATGACGCAGTCGATGATGAAGAACCACCTCGACCTGACGACGAAGGAAGCCGTCTCGCGGCTGCAGGGCAAGTGGGCCGCCGACATCGCCGCCTACGACGCGGTGCACCGCGAGATCCTCGGCATGGCGGACATGCTGAGCGCGGGGATCGTCCAGCAGTTCCCGAAGCGGTTCAGCTGACGCAGGACCGGATCGCGGGGGCGCGTCGTCGGCACATGGCGACGCGCCCCCGACTCGCCTCCCCCGGGCCCGGTTCGTCCGAAGCTGCGGTGATGCTTCGCGGCCACCGCTACCGAAGGGAGGGCGATCGATGCCTCTGCTGCTCGCGACGGCCTGGTTCTACGGCTTCGGGATCCTCTACCTCGTGATCCTGATCACGGCCGGGGTGCTCACCGTCCGGAACCGCCACTGGGTGCTCTTCGTCCTCGGGTTCCTCATCCCGCTCCTCTGGATCATCGGGGCGGTCATGTCCCCCAAGCCCAGGTATTGAGCGGCGTCGGCGGTGGCCCTCGCGGTCAGGCGAGTCCGCTCACCCCGCGAGCGGTGAGCGCTGCGCCGAAGAGCAGCAGGATGGCCGTGACGACAGCACCGCTGTGGATCGTCAGCCAGGTGCGCATGCGCGCGAGGTGGGCGCCGGAGCGGTCGGGCGCGAACGTACCGAGAGCGGCGACGAGGACGACGGTCGACGAGCCGAGGACGATGAAGACGAGTGCAACGGCCGCCGTCTCGCCCGGGCTCCCGCCGGCCCTGAGGATCTCGCCTGCGGCCGCGATGACGAACGGATATGTCGCCGAGTAGATGCCGAGCAGGAACGCAGCCGGGTACGACAGGTTCTCGATCGCGCGCAGCCAGCCTGGAAGCTCGGGAGCCGCTCCGGCCGACGCCGTCTCCGCCTCGTCTCTCGCCCGCCGGATTCGGACGGCCCCCCAGCTGACGAGCGTCGCGCCGATGAGGAGCTCCACGAGCGCCGCGGCGGTCGACGCTCCGTCGGATCCTGCGTCGACGACGGCGCCGACGCTCGAGAGGACGACGGCGAGCACGACCGTGATCGAAGCCACCCAGGCAGCGACGTACGTCCACACGATCGCGTGCCCCCGCCGCGCATCGAGCAGGAGGACGGCGATCATGATCCCCCAGGGGTTGGCTGCGCAGCCGAGGCCGAGCACGACCACGGTCGCGACCTCGCTGTTCACCGGCCTCGCACTCCTGCCCTCACCCCCCTGAGCCTACGCATGCGGACCACGTGGGCTCGATCGCTCCTATCCTGTCGGCCGATGTCCACCTCTCCGAGCGGTCCGGGCGACGAGGATCGTGGAGGTCGAGGGCACGCTGCGCACGGAGCAGCAGGCGCGCCCATGCGCGTGCTAGTCCTCACCGCCCCTGTCGCGGAAGGGCACGTCGCAGCGGCGCGAACGCTCTCGGAGGACATCCGCCGCCAGCACGAGGACGCCGAGGTCATCGTCTGCGACGTCCTGCCGACCCTCCGGCGACCAGTCCGCTGGTTCCTGCACGATGCATACCGCTGGCAGCTGAAGGCGGCGCCCTGGCTCTTCGGCTCGCTGTTCGCCGTGCTTCACCGGAGCCGCGTCGCTCGCTTCCTCGGGCGGGGGACGCTCTCGCTCGTGGCATCGAAGGCGCTCCTTCGCCTCGTGCGCGCCCATCAGCCCGATGTCGTCGTGTCGACCTGGCCGCCGACGACGACGGTTCTCGGATGCCTGCGGCTCCGCGGAAAGGTGCGCGTGCCCGTGTGCGCGACGATCACCGACTTCGCAGGCCTCGAGCTCTGGGCGGACAAGGGCGCGGACCTCCACCTCGTCATGCACGAGAGCCTCCTCCCCGATGTAGAGCGCGTCGCGGGACCGGGCAGCGCCCGGCTCGTGTCTCCCCTCGTCTCGCGTACGTTCCATGCGAATCGCTCCGCGACCGCCGCTCGGAGTGCGCTCGGTCTGCCGAAGGACGGCACGATCGTCGTCGTCTCCGGCGGCGGCTGGGCGGTCGGGGACCTCCGCGGAGCCGCGCGGACGGCCCTCGAGATCGAGGACTCGTTCGTGGTCTGCCTGTCGGGGCGCGATCCCGAAGCCCGGGCGCGCCTCGAGGACGCATTCCGAGACGAGTCGCGCGTCCGGGTGCTCGGGTTCACGAACGAGATGAGCGAGCTGCTCGCGGCCGCGGACGTCCTCGTCCACTCGACGGGCGGCGTCACGTGCCTGGAGGCACTCGCACGGGGATGCCCGATCGTCGCGTACGGCGCACCCGCCGGTCACGCACCGCTTCTCGCCCGACGGATGTCCGCTCTCGGCCTGGCCGCCTACGCGAGCTCACCCGCGGAGCTCCGAGCGGCGCTCGTCGAGGCGGGCGGCAAGCGGGTCGCGCGGCAGAACCACCACGTCGACGCGGCGACGCTCGTGCTCGCGGCGGTCCCGCGTGTGACGGCCACGTTGCGGGCGAGGCTCGCGCGCGTCGCCGGAACGGCCGCGGCACTCGGTGCCGCGCTGTTCGTCCTCATGGCGAGCGACGCGACGTACCCGGTGGTCGCCGAGGCGCTCGCGCTGCCGGAGACCACGTCGGTCTCGCCATTCCGACACGCCATCGCACTCGTCGTACGCGGCGACCCGCAGTCTCTCATCGCGCTGGCGTCCATCGCGAGGAGCGACCACCTGCAGGCGTCCGTCGCTGCCTCCGGGCCACTGACGCGCCGCGACGTCCGGACGCTGAAGGAATCGGGACTCGATCCGATTCCGGTCCTGTCCTCGACGGGAGTCGTCTCCTGGTTCGAGGCGCGGGAGCAGCTACGGAGCCAGGAGGCCGAAGATCAGGTCAGCGGATCGTTCGACTACCTCGCACCGCGAGACGGGTTCTCGATAACGGGTTACCTGCTCGCACGTCATCTCGGCGGCAGGCCGATCCAGGTCGAGAACACCCTGCCGACCCCGGGAGCGGGCGCCGCACCCGCGCGCGCGGGAGAGATCGTCGACGCGAGGCTCGTGTCCGGGTCGAATAGTGCCCTCCAGCAGCTGGTCTCCGCGATCCGTCAGGTGGAGCGCTCCGGTGTCCGCGTCTCCTCGGTGCAACAGCTGACGCAACCGCGAGGCTCCTCCTGAGCCCGCGACGGCTCGCGGCGGTCGGAGGAGGCGTCGTAGCCGCAGTCCAGTGGATGCCCGCCGCGGCGGCCGTCTCCAGGCGGAGCGCTCGGATGCTCGGGATACCCACGACGCTGCCGAGCAGGAAGGGCGTTCTCCTGACGTTCGACGACGGGCCTCACCCTCATGGCACGCCCGCGGTCATGGACGCGCTCGAGCGCGTCCCCGCGGTCTTCTTCGTCTGCGGTGAGCAGGCGATTCGTCATCCGGGGCTCCTTCGCGAGATCGTGTCGGCGGGCCACGAGCTCGGCATCCACGGATTCCGGCACCAGACGCGCCGGCAGTGGACGGGCAGGCTCCTCGTCGATGACACGCGACGCGCGCTCGAGGCCGTCTGGGATGCAGCGAGCGTCGTGCCGCGCCTGTATCGGCCCGCCCATGGCGTCTTCAGCTCGAGCGGGCTACTCACGATCCGCAGGCTCGGTCTCGAGCCGCTGCTCTGGTCGAGGTGGGGTCGGGACTGGCAGCGCGGAGCGACCGCTGCCTCGATCGCGCGTCGCGTCACCGCGGGAATCCGAGCGGGCGACGTCGTGCTCTTGCACGATGCCGACCACTACGGCGCAGCCGGAGGCTGGCGGTCGACGGTCGACGCACTCGCGGAGATCCTTGCTCGGATCGCCGCGGTCGGGCTGGAGACGTCGTCGATCCAAAACGTCCCCGGGGCTCACTCGCTCGCGCTCGCCGTCTGACGTCTCTCGGCCTGGCGGCTGGAATCGACGTATCAGCGTTTGGCCGCAGACGCCGGCAGCCGTTGCCACGCCGGCCACGAGTTGGCGTAGCCCGGCGAGTCGGTGAGCGCGCTCGTCGTCGAGCCGTCGGCCTGGACGAGCGTCAGTTCACCCCGGGAGAGCGGCGCCGTCACGAGCCAGCGCCCGTCCGGAGACCAGGCAACGGCGATCTGCGCCTTCGGCAGATGTGCGACCCGCTTCTGTTCGCCCCCATCGCTCGCCATGACCCACGGGTCTCCGCCCCGGACGAACGCGATGTGTGTCCCTCCGGGCGACCACGACGGAGACGCTGCGTTGCGCGCGAGCATCCGCTGGTCACGTCCGGTCGCGCTCATTCGCCACAGGTCGGGGCCTCTCTCGTAGACGATCGTCCTCCCGTTCGGCGACCACGCCGGGTGCCGCTCGTCCGCGGGCGCCGTCGTCAGCCGCCTCGGGCTCGAGCCCGAGGCCCGCACGACGTAGATGTCGTGGAGGGACCGAGCGCTCGAGAGATCCGCGTAGGCGATCCAGCGACCGCCGGGGGACCAGCTCGGGAACAGTGCGTCGCCCTTTCCGATGGTCACCCGATGGCGAGCGGTCCCGTCTCCGCGCATGACCCAGACCCCGGGCCGCGAAGCACCGGGGACGTAGACGAGCCGGTGCCCGTCCGGAGACCACGACGGCGTTAGCGGAGCGTCGTCGGCGAGCGCACGGTAGATGCGACGTTCGCCGCTTCCGTCCGGTCGGACGACGTAGATGCCGGCGGGCCCGCAGCAGCGGACGAAAGCGACGAGACCGTTCCGGTACGGGCCTCCGGCTCCGCTCGCGGCCGCCGACGAGCCGACGCCGAGCGCGACGACCGCTGCCAGGAAGACGGGCGGAAGCGACCGCGGGCGAACGCTCATCGCCGAAGGATGGAGCGCGCGCGGTCGCTTCCGCAAGCTCGCCGAGTCGGGATGCCGCAGACGGTCGACAGCGCTGGGAGGCCCCGCGGAGGAAGCGCATACTGGAGAGGCATGACCTCGTCCCAGATCCAGGCGCTGCGGGCTGCCTACGAGGCCGCGAGCGACGGGGACATCGGCCCGCTCATCGCGCTCTTCACCCCCGACACGGTCTGGCGTGGCCCGTCACGCGGAATGCTCTGGTGGCGGAGGACGCCCAGCTGACGAGGGCCCGAGGAGGCCCGGTCGGTCCTCGAGCAGCGACCACGGAAGGAGAGCGAGAGGCCCGGCTCCACGCTCCGCGCCGACGAGATCATCGAGATCGGGCCGAGCACGGCGGTGATCGGCGCCTACTGGATCGACGAGCGCGGACAGAAAGGTGAGCCGCTGCTCTTCCAGGTCGCGACGATGCGCGACGGGAAGATCACGGACCTTCGCGACTACCGTCGGCGCGAAGAGGCTCTGAGTGCGGCGAAGAAGGCCGCGGGGCGCTCGGCCTGACTCCGACCGCTTCCCGGCGCCGTATTCGCCGATGGACACCGCGGGGGATGCTCGTCGTTAGGGGCGCGTGGGGGCGTCTGCGGCTGGAGGCAGGGCCATCGACGCGCGCGCTGCTACGAGGGGAGTGTCGGGAACCTTGATGAGTCCGCGGGTCGGGC
The DNA here is from genome assembly GCA_963708265.1 of uncultured Actinomycetes bacterium. Lineage (GTDB taxonomy): Bacteria > Actinomycetota > Thermoleophilia > Gaiellales > Gaiellaceae > GMQP-bins7. Next base: position 959,380 of record CAVPSC010000004.1, read on the forward strand.
GGTCGAGGTCGAACGTAACGAGCAGGAGGAGCGTGACGAGCGCGCCCGCCGCCAGCATCGCGACGAGGCCCCGACCGAGAACGGAGATGTGCAGCGCGAGCAGGCCGATGGCGACGGCAGCGCCGATGACCTCGAGCGCGAGAACAGCGCCCGGCACCCGGTTGGTCAACGCCGAGAGGCGTGCCGACTGGGAGTCGAAGGTCTCGTTCAGGCTCTCCACGTAGAGGCGCTGAGCGCTACCGAGCGGCGATGCGGCGATCGACTGCCCCGCAAGTTGCCACAGCCGCCGCTGGAGAACCCCCTCGGCGGCCGTCGTACGCCGCATTCCCGAGCTGCCCGGTACCTCCTTCGAGACCTGGATCGCGAGGTCCGTGTAGCGCGGGAATGTCTCCAGGGACTTCGTTCGGGCAGGCTCGGCGATGAGCTGGGCTCGGAGGTAGCTCGTCCCGATCGCATTCGCTTCGTCCACCGTCGAAGCCCGTCGGTCCTCGTAGCGCCCGACTGCAAGAGACAGGCCGAAGGCGAGGATGAGGCCGACGACGCCGAGGAGCGCCCCTTGCAGAACGCCGAAGGGCTCTCGCAACTTCGCCTCGTGCTGACGGAGGTAGTACCCGATCGCGTATCCGACGGCGGTCGCGACTCCGATCACCGCCAGGATGAGGAGCGCAACCACCCAACTCGAAAGCGAGAAGAACACGCAAGCAGGCTCGCAGGCGGATCGGCTGACCCGTCCGACGGCGCTCTGGTACATGGCGCGCGCCCGAAGCTGCGGTGCTCGATCCACAAGACTGGGTGGCCTTTGGTCCCCCTCCCCTCTCCGGGCGCTCGGGCTTTGGGGCACGGTTGCCGGGAGGCGCGAAGGACGTCGCGAAGTGGTGACCATGCTCGGAGCGCGGCACGTCCGCCACCCTCCGACGCATAAGCTCAGTGCTTAGCTTCGGCCGGATCAGCGTCGACGCGGATGAGTAGACCGAGGAACGGGCGGGAGCGCGCTGCGTGACCACACCTGGCGCGTCGTGGGCCTCGACAACACGGAGAGAGGTGGGCGCATGAGCGTGACACAGGCTCCACAGGCAAGCGTCGCGAAGATGGCCGGGGAGTCGCGACCTGCCGACGTCCTCGTGATCTTCGGCATCACGGGCGACCTTGCGAAGGTGATGACCTTCCACTCGCTGTACCGGCTCGAGCAGCGCGGGCTCCTCGACTGCCCGATCGTCGGCGTCGCATTCGACGACTGGACGCTCGAGCAGCTCGTCGAGCGCGCCCGCGACTCGATCGTCGGCACGGGCGAGAAGCTCGACGAGGACGTGTTCGCCCGGTTCGCGAGCCGTCTCTCCTACTACCACGGGGACTTCACGGACGACGCGACCTACGCCGAGGTCGCGGGAGCTCTCGAGGGCTCGAAGACCCCGGTCTTCTACCTCGAGGTTCCCCCGTCGCTCTTCGGCACCGTCGTGGGCGGGCTGGCGAGAGCGGGCGTGACAGCGAACGCGAGGGTCGTCGTCGAGAAGCCGTTCGGGCACGACACGGCATCCGCGAGAGCGCTCGCCGAGGAGCTGCACCAGTACATCGACGAGTCGCAGCTCCTGCGCATCGACCACTACCTGGGGAAGATGGGGCTCGAGGAGATCCTCTACCTCCGCTTCGCGAACACGATGCTGGAGCCCGTGTGGAACCGGAACTACGTCGAGTCCGTGCAGATCACGATGGCGGAGGATTTCGGCGTCGAGGATCGCGGCCACTTCTATGACCCGGTCGGCGCGCTGCGCGACGTCGTCGTCAACCACCTCATGCAGGTCGTCGGGATGACGGCGATGGAAGCTCCAGCCGGTGGCGACGTGAACACGATCCAGCAGGCGAAGGTCTCGCTGTTTCGTGCGATAGCCCCCGCCGACCCGGCGCACTACGTGCGCGGTCAGTACGACGGCTACATCTCGATCGACGGTGTCGCTCCCGACTCGACGACCGAGACGTACGCAGCAGTCCGGCTCGACATCGACAACTGGCGCTGGTCGGGCGTCCCCTTCTACATCCGGACCGGCAAGCGACTTCCCGTGACGCAGACGGAGGTCCGGCTCGTCTTCAGGCACCCCCCGCGGCTGGGCTTCGCAGCGCTCGACCGCAGACCGGTCCCGAACCAGCTCGTGATCAAGCTCGATCCGTCGACGGGCGCACGCATCGTCCTCGACGCACATCGCGCAGACGCAGGGACTGCGGCCCCGATCCTGTTCGACGTCGAGTTCGCGGAGATGGGCGGAGAGGGCCCGACGCCGTACGAGGTCTTGCTCCAGGCCGCGCTCGTCGGCGACACCAGCCGGTTTACCCGGCAGGACGGCGTCGAGCAGACATGGCGGATCATGCAACCCCTGCTCGACGCGCCGCCGCCGATCCACGTGTACGCCCCCGGCTCGTGGGGGCCGACCGAGGCGGCCGACAAACTCGTCGCGGGCCACGGGCATTGGCAAGAGCCCTGGATCGAATCGTGAGCAGCGCCGAGACCGCGGGCACCCGGAGCGCCGCCGCACCGTCGCCGTTCCCTCCTATCGCGGACTACGCCTTCCTCTCGAACTGCCACACGGGAGCACTGGTCGCGCCCGACGGCGGCATCGGCTGGCTGTGCGCCCCGAGCTTCGACTCACCCAGCATCTTCGGCACGCTCCTCGATCGCCAGGCGGGGTACTTCCAGTTCGGCCCGTTCGGAATCAGCCATCCCACCACGAGGAACTACGAGCCCGGTACCAACGTCCTCGTGACGACCTGGAAGACGCCGGCGGGCTGGGTCGTCGTCCGCGACGCGCTGACGATGGGGCCGTCGGCCGGCGAGGACACGATCACGCCGCACACACGGCCGCCGGCCGACGACGACGCGGAGCACGTCCTCGTCCGGACGGTCGAGTGCCTCGAGGGCTCCGTCGAGATCGAGCTCGTCTGCGAGCCCGTCTTCGACTATGGCCGCACGGACGCGACCTGGACCCTCGCCGACGACGGGCGGCACGCCGCCGACGCGACGGGTGCGGGGCTCACCGTACGCCTCGCCTCCGACCTCGCGCTCGGCATCGAAGGGAACCGGGTACGCGCGCGGCACACCCTGGAGGGAGGCGACCGCGCGTACTGCTCCCTGTCCTGGGCCGAAGACCTCGCTGGGCCGGCGAACCAGGAGGACGCCGACGCCCGCGTCGCGGCCACCGTCCACTACTGGCGGCACTGGCTCGATCGGGCGCGCATCCCCGACCACATGTGGCGCGATCCCATCCAGCGCTCCGCGCTGACGATCAAGGGCCTCACGTACATGCCGACGGGAGCAACGGTCGCCGCGCTCACAACGTCGCTGCCGGAGACCCCCGGCGGCGAGCGGAACTGGGACTACCGCTACTGCTGGATGCGAGACACGACCTTCACGCTCCAAGCGCTCCACTACCTGAACCTCGACTGGGAGGCCGACGAGTTCATGCAGTTCGTCGCGGACGTCGAGCCGAACGACGACGGCGCGATGCAGATCATGTACGGCATCGACGGTCGGCGGGACCTGACCGAGTCGACTCTCGACCACCTCTCCGGCTATGCCGGAGCACGCCCGGTACGGATCGGAAACGGTGCCTTCGACCAGCGCCAGAACGACGTCTTCGGCGCAGTCCTCGACTCCGTTCTCCTGCACACCCGCAGGGGCCAGCGGCTTCCGCGCAGGCTGTGGCCGATCGTCCATGCGCAGGCTCAATGCGCGACGAACGTGTGGCAGAACCCGGACCAGGGGATCTGGGAGGCCCGAGGCGCGCCCCAGCACTACGTCTCCTCGAAGCTCATGTGTTGGGTCGCGCTCGACCGGCCGCGAAGCTCGCCGAGATCCGTGGCGACGGCGACCTGCAGGTGCAGTGGGCCGAGGTCGCCGAGGAGATCGGAGCCGACATCCTCGAGCACGGCATCCGTGACGGCGTGCTGCGTCAGCACTACGCGACGGACTCGCTCGACGCCTCCACCCTGCTTGCCGCGATCTTCGGCTTTCTTCCCCCGCACGACGAGCGCCTCCGAGCCAGCGTCCTCGAGATCGCGGACGCTCTGACCCAGGACGGCTTCGTGCTCCGCTATCGCACCGAGGAGACGGACGACGGGCTCTCGGGCGAGGAGGGCACATTCCTCATCTGCTCGTTCTGGCTCGTCTCGGCGCTCGCGATCGTCGGCGAAATGCAGCGCGCCCGCGATCTCATGGAGCGCCTGCTCCGCATCGCGTCGCCCCTCGGCCTCCTCGCCGAGGAGTTCGACGTCGCGACGGAACGCCACCTCGGCAACTTCCCGCAGGCGTTCTCGCACCTCGCGCTGATCGAAGCAGCGGGGCGCATCATCGTCGCCGAACGATTGGAGGAGATCACGTGACGCACGGCTACGACGTCATCATCATCGGAACCGGTGCGGGCGGCGGAACCCTTGCGCGCCACCTGGCACCGTCGGGCAAGCGCATCCTCCTCCTCGAGCGCGGCGACTGGCTACCGCGTGAGCTCGAGAATTGGCTCACGGACGCCGTGTTCGTGGACAACCGGTACGTGTCGCCCGACACCTGGTACGACAAGGACGGAGCGCCTTTCCAGCCGGGAGTCCACTACTTCGTCGGGGGCGCCACGAAGCTGTACGGCGCTGCGCTCTATCGGCTGCGCGCGGAGGACTTCGGCGAGCTGCACCACCATGACGGGATCTCGCCCGCGTGGCCGATCACGTACGACGAGCTGGAGCCCTACTACACGCTCGCAGAGCAGCGGTACCACGTGCACGGGGCACGCGGCGAGGACCCGACGGAACCTCCGGCGAGCGCGCCCTACCCACATCCCGCCGTCTCGCACGAGCCGCGGATCCAGCAGCTCGCCGACGACCTCACCGCGGCTGGGCATCGGCCCTTCCACGCGCCGTGCGGGATCATGCTCGACGAGCCGAATCCGCACCTCTCGACGTGCATTCGCTGCCGCAACTGCGACGGCTTCCCGTGTTTGGTCCACGCGAAGTCGGATGCCGAGGTGCTCGGCGTGCGGCCGGCCCTCGAGCATGCGAACGTCACGCTGCTCACGAACGCGAAGGTCACGCGGCTCGAGACGAACGAGGCGGGGACGACGGTTACAGGGATCGTCGCGGAGCACGACGGCTCGGAGGAGCGGTTCGCCGCCGACGTCGTCGTGGTCTCGTGCGGAGCCGCCAACACCGCGAAGCTCCTGCTCATGTCCGCCAACCACAAGCACCCGAACGGTCTCGCCAACGGCTCCGACCAGGTCGGCCGGAACTACATGTTCCACGACTCGACCGCAGTCCTCGCGCTCTCACGCGAGGAGAACTCGACCGCCTACCAGAAGACCCTCGGCCTGAACGACTTCTACTTCGCGTCGGACGACTTCGAGTTCCCGCTCGGGAACGTCCAGATGGTCGGGAAGTCGCAGTCCCCGATGTTCCGCGGCGAGCGGCCGCGTGAGACGAGGCTCGCGCCCGAGTGGACCCTCGAGCGGATGGCCAGGCATGCCATCGACTTCTGGCTCTCGAGCGAGGATCTGCCCCGCCCGGACAACCGCGTCACCGTCGACCGAGACGGGAGACTCACGCTCACCTACACGGAGACGAACGTGGAGGCGAAGAGTCGCCTCTACGCCAAGGTCAAGTCGCTGCTCGGGAAGCTGGACATGAACCCCGAGCACCTCATCCACCGGTTCGCGTACATGAAGAACGACATCCCGATCGCAGGCTGCGCGCACCAGGCGGGCACCGTGCGGTTCGGAACGGACCCGAGCGCGTCGGTGCTCGACGTGAACTGCAAGGCCCACGAGCTCGACAACCTGTACGTCGTCGACACGAGCGTCTTCCCCAGCATCGGCGCGGTGAATCCGGCGCTCACGGCGATGGCGAACTCGCTCCGCGTCGGCGACCACATGCTCGAGCGGCTGACGTAGTCGCAGGGCGACTCGATGGCAACTCATGCGGAGCTGCTGCTGGCTACGGCGTTCCTCGGGCACCCAGGCAGAACCAGTGCTGGGAAACGGGCTCAAGCGTCCCAACGGGCCTGATTCGAACCTCGAACTACCCGTCGGCTCAGGTGAGTACTTGCCAACGACGTGCCAAGACCTGCGGACATGTCTCGATGTCGTACGCCCCATCACCGCGCCGTGCTCTTCCAGCTGACCTCAGCGGTCCCGGCCGGCGTCCGAGCGAGGTCTACGAGCGAATCGCCTGCCAGTCGGGTTGGTGCGATTCGACGTTCGCCGGCGATAGGAACCGCCTGTGCGTGCCGTCGGGCTTCATCGTCGCGAGGCCGCTCCTGCCCTTCCCGCGAACGACCCGGTTGTCGAGGAAGAGAATCCTCGTCCCGTCGGGCGACCACACAGGGTCCGCCGAACCTGCCTTGCCGACCGTGTTGCGGGTCAGATTCCGCAACCCTCGCCCGTTGACACCGACCACCCAGACGTCGCCGTACGATCTCGGGCTCGGATAGGCCTCGAACACGATCCGCTTGCCATCGGGCGACCAGTCGGCGTCTCCTGCATGGATCGCGAAGGTCGTCAGGCGCCTCAACCCGGTTCCGTCGAGCCGGACGACGTAGAGAGCGGCCTTCTCCGACTCCCCGGATCCCCGGTAGCGCGTGAAGACGAGCCAGCGCCCGTCCGGCGCGAAGCGAGGTGCGAGATCCGCCTGGTACCCAGCGGGTCGTGTCGTCACCCGCGCGACGTCGCTCCCGTCCGGCTTCATCACGTAGACCCCCTGCTTCGAGGTCGGATCTCCGCGGTCGGCGTCGAAGGCGATCAGCGAGCCGTCGGGCGACCAGGCGGCGTCAGCGCTCGCGCCGACCGAGTCGGTCAGCTTCGCCACGGCCGAGCCGTCGGGATTCATCGTGAAGACGTCGTTGATCACCGTGGCGTCGTTCGGGTTCGCATCGGTTCGCGAGCTGTCGAACGCGAGCTTCATGCCGTCCGGAGACCAGACGGGCCAACCGCTGTCGGCGGGCTCGTCGGTGAGTTCGCGTGCGCTCTCGAGGTGCGGCCCGGCGACCCAGACCTGCCAGTGCCTGCTCGAGTCCTTCCGCATGAATGTGATGCGGCCGTTCGTGCCGGGTAGCGTCGCCCGGGACGAGGTCGCGAAGGCGCAGGTGACGAGCACTGCGCCGATGACTAGGACGATCTGGAAGCGCGTCATCCGGTCCCCTTTCGTGGGTATTGCAGCCAGAGCGGTCGTGCATCCCCGAAGGTGCCGCTGTCCGTTCCTTTGATTGCGATCACGTGGCCGCCGTCGGCGTCCACGACGTAGAGGCCGTTCCAGCTCGTGATCGCGAGCCGCCGGCCGTCCGGCGACCACGCGGGAATCGCGTAGGCGGGACCGATGCCGCCGCACCGCCCGCCTCGCGAATGCGGCGTGACGTCGCGCCCGTCCGGGGTGACGAGACGCGTTCGGCCGTGCGGCCCGGCGCAGGCACGACCCCAGTACGCGATCGTCGTGCCGTCATGCGACCAGTCCGGCGCCGCTCCGTCTCGTGCAACGAGCTGCCGGTGCGAGCCGTCGAGGTCGACGGCGTAGATCGCGGAGTGGCCCCACGGGCGCGACCCGGTCGAAAAGACGATCCGCCTTCCGTCGGGTGACCACGCAGGCCAGTAGGCGCTCGGGGTGCCGGTGTGCAAGAGCCGGCGCCCGGTGCCGTCGGGACGGATGGTGTAGGTGCGTCCGGCACACGTGTACGCGAGCAAGGAGCCATCCGGCGACCAGGCGAGCTCGTGCGGCTCGGCGCAGCCGAGGAGCCGCGCCTCCGTCCGACCGAGGCGTCGCCAGGCTTCCAGCTGAGCTTCGGGTGTCGCCGGGCTCGAGGAGGTCGCGGGGAGGTGGCGATCGGCTCGGGTCGTGAGGTCGATGACATGGAGCCCTCCCTGGTAAAGGCTCAAGACGTTTTGCGAGCCCGTCACGAGCGCGAGGTGGCGACCGTCCGGCGCCAAGGCGACGGCCCTGACGAACGCGCCGCACTCCGCGACGGCGCAGCTCCAGAGAGACCGGAGCCTTCCCGTGTCGTCGAGCCCCACGGCGATCGGCGCCGGTTGCTTGGTCAGAGCCAGCTGGATGAAATGAGCCGCCGTCGCGACCCCGGCCAGCAGGAGGAAGACGACGACAACCGCAAGCACGAGCCGGAGAGGGCGGGTGCGGATGAGCCTTGCGCGCTGGCGTGCGCGCTTTCCGGCGCGTCCGACCACGTCCTCCCAATCGGCGCGCAGCGTCTCCTCGACCGGCACGAGACGATCGAGCGTGCCCGCGAGCTCCGACAAGTACTCGTTGCTCGTCACGCTCTCACCTCCTCCAGTGCGGCGCGCAGGGCCGCGTGCGCCGCATGCAAGGTCGCGGACACCGTCCCCACCTGGATGCCGAGCGCGGCGGCGATCTCGCTGTATTCGAGATCGGCGTAGTAGCGCAGGAACACGACCAGACGCTGACGCTCCGGAAGCGCAGAGAGCCGACGGCGCAGCTCGTCATCGCCGGCCTCGGCGCTGCCGTTCCGGCCGTCGTCGAATCGAAGCTGCAAGTTCGGCCGGCTGCGCGCCTTGCGCGCACGGTTCAGAACACAGCGCCAGACCCAGCCGGCGAGCGGCCCGCGGCCCTGCCACTGGCCCGAGTTACGCAGAGCGTCGGCAAAGCCTTCCTGAACGGCCTCGAGGGCCGAGTCACGATCGCCGGTGACTGCACTCGCGACACGGACGAACCGGGCGAAATCCGACCGATAGAGCGACTCGAGCTCTGGCCACACGGACGCTTCCACGTTGACGTGCATGATCCGTCAGAGCCCTTGGTTTGTTTAGTCGGCCGCCCCCGAATGCGGTACAGGTCGCCTGACGCGGCGAGCGGCATGACTCCAAGCGAGAACGACGGGACTCGAACCCGCGACCTCCGGCGTGACAGCCTGGCGGTCGCTAACCCGAGCCGAAATCGGGCGCGTCTCGGACGGAACCTGAGCGTGCACCGCAATCTCGCTGAGGAGGGTCTGTTCCTCCCTATCTTCGTGGATCCAGCCGCCAGGTGTCAGATGAAGCAGAACGGTGACGGGATCGAGCTCCACCCTCGACTGCCCGAGTGTGCGGGAATGTCCACCGAGGCGAGATCCGCTGTGGGGTCGAGGGGACGCTTTCGGGCACGGTCCGGTGGTGGCGGTGAGAGCGCCCCGCGGCGGAATCCGTCTGGCGCAGTTCCTCGTATGTAGCTGCTGTACCCATACGAAGAGGGGAGAGCCATGCACGGATTCATCCTGCGCGCGACGCTCGTCGCGGCGATCGTCTCTCTTGCACTCGTCGCTGCCGCTCCGCTTCCGGGAGCGCCACCAGGCGGCACCTATGCGGTCACATCGCTCGTCTCGGACGTTCCCGGAGCGGCGGCGCACACCGACGGGAACCTCATCAACGCCTGGGGGCTGGCGCGCAGCGCCACAAGCCCTTGGTGGGTGTCCGACAACGGGACGATGAAGACGACCGTGTACAACGGCTCGGGCGTCCTCCAGTCGATAGGCGGCAATGCCTTCCAGGGCGTCCCGGGCGACCCGACGGGCGCCGTCTTCTCAGGAATCTCGGGCCAGTTCCAGGTGGGCACGACCGCTACGCCGACCACGCTCGGTACGTCGAACTTCATCTTCGACAGTGAGGACGGGACGATCAGCGCGTGGCGTGGAGGCTCTACGGCTGCGCTCGTCACCCCGGCCGACGGCGGAGCCGACGCCGTCTACAAGGGACTCGCGATCGCCCAGCCGACAACCGGCGGGCCGCTTCTCTACGCGACCGACTTCCACAACGCCCGCGTCGACATCTTCGACGGCGCGTGGCAGAACGTGACCCCCGCTGGAGCGTTCGTCGACCCGCAGCTGCCGAGGGGCTACGCGCCGTTCGGGATCCATACGATCGGCTCGCACGTCTTCGTGACGTACGCCAAGCAGCAGGCCGGCTCCGACGACGAGGCACACGGTCAGGGACTCGGCCTCGTCGACGCGTACGACCTGCAGGGCAACCTGCTCGACCGCGTCGCGCAGCACGGCCAGCTCGACGCGCCCTGGGGCCTCGCGCTCGCGCCGTCGACCTTCGGCCGCTACGCGGGCGACCTGCTCGTCGGCAACTTCGGCGACGGTCAGATCAACGCGTACCGCGAGAACAAGGGCGGCTTCCACCACGACGGCACGCTGCGCCAGAACGGCGGCGGGAAGCTCGCGATCGACGGGCTCTGGGCGCTCGAGTTCGGAAACTCCGGCTCGAACGGCTCGCCCGACACGCTCTTCTTTACTGCCGGCCCCGACGACGAGTCCCACGGGCTCTTCGGAACGATCACGACGGGCTGAAAACGCCAATCACTCGACGTCCCTGCCGAGGCTGCCATCCGCGGCCTCGGCAGGAAACCCTCCGCGCGGATGGCGGGCCGACACAGCTCCACCTCTACTGCCGACGCGCGAAGCGCTCGGCGTCCCGCCGGGAGGAACAGCCCTGCATGTCGACGATCTTGCCCTCGCGGAGCGTCAGCACCTGATAGCGCTCGTATCGAGTCCCATCGTCATCTGTCCACCTCGTGGAGCCGACGATCTTGTCGTCGCCGATCTGCGTGAACTCGGGCTGCACCTCAAGGCTTCCCCTGCTGCCACGCTTCTTGATCATCGACTCCAGGACCTCACGGGCCTCATTGGGGCCGTGTCAGGTCGGGGTGTGCTTCCACCACAGGAGCCCACGCGAGATACCGCGCCACTCGGCGTCGGCTGCGAAGAGAGACGCGAAGGGCTCGGGATCGCCCTGATTGAGCGCTTCGGCTGCCGCCCGAAGCTGGTCGATCATCCTCGGATGGTAGACGCTCTTCTCCCCGGGGGCACGCCTCTCGATGCGCGGTCCCAAAGGCCGTTCGGGACATGCGGTTATGCGCGCTCGATCATCAGCCCAGACGCAGTCACGAAGATCGGTGTCGGTGGCTCGTCCTCGCTCAGATACGCCGACACTCGCTCCGGCCTCGATCGCGGATCGTCCGCCTGCACTCGTCTGGAAGTCGGTGAGCTCGAGCAAGCCCCTCGCAACCTCGACGCGATCAATCCGACGCCCCGTGCCGCGGGCGAGATCCCACACTCGCCCTATGTCGATATCAGCGCCCTCGCGCTCTCCGTACGTCCGCGCCTAACCGACGATTGCCCGCGGCTGCATCAACCCAACCTAGTCGGCTTCTCTGCTCGTCTCAGGGGCGGCCGTCTGGCCTTGATCCTGTATGGCCGGGCTGACATCGTGCCGCAACCGTGACTTCATCAGGAACGCGCCGCGGCTTGGAGCCCCAAGTGTCGAAGTGTCGACGAAAGCGGGTCAACCCCAGCTACCGCTCGCCCGTGGAGTACGAGAGGATGAAAGAGGAAGAGAACGCGAGGCAAGCTGCCTAGTCAAACGTGTCCACCGAAACGGGGCCACTCCAGCCTGCGACTACCTGCGACGTCCGGTCTTCGTCGCCACGCGCGGGAGTCGTACCTCCGGTGGCGGTGCCGCCATGGTTACGACTCGGTGGTCGTCGACCGCGTCCGTTACGCCGACGACGTCCCACGTAACGCCTGCGCGCACAAGGGTGTCGCCAGCCTCGGGCAGTCTCTCTGTGGTGCGGTACTCCCAACTCCCATCAGGGAAGCGGAGCGTGATGGCCTCGAGTGGCATCTCTAACGACCCCATGCCCCAGCGCCGTACCGCGCTTTGGCGGGCTGCCTGCCCAGTCGTCCGAGCCACGTCCGGATCCTGGCTGACAAGCTTCGCGTCACCTGCATCACTACCTCGCTTCCGCCGCCCTCGGCGCAATGGCCTGGGGAGGGTCAACGCGGAAAGAGAGGCTTGGGGAACACCATGGTAGCTCTTCGCCTCGCCGAGTCCCCGCAAGAGTCCGAAAAAGTCGCTGACGCGTTGGTCGGAGCAAGCACGGGTGCGTGGTGGGCAATGGCTTGGCGGAGGCACGTGCCACAAGTCTCCGGCAACGGCCAGTAACTCCCCCCAAAACGACGGTTTGACGAGTACAGCGGTACGAGTCCGCTGAGTCCTCCACGGGTGTGCTCGCCGCTCTCCACGCCCTGACGGATCCCCAATCAGCTCTGGCGTACTCAGTGCTGACCCAAGTGCTGACCCAAGTGCTGACCCCAGGCCCCGATTTCGCCGATTCTGCCGTCACCGTGACAACAAGAAACCCGCCGTTTCCAGCGGGTTTCAGAGGAGCGGATGAAGGGACTCGAACCCTCGACCTTCTGCATGGCAAGGAGGTGGCGCGAGACGACCTGAACCGTCAGGAGCTGCCATTCGGCTCTGTGATGCGGGTCACCGGCGGTCGTCCAAGACACGAGACGACAGCAACCGACACCGAAACCTGACCAGAAACCTGACCGAGATGAGGACAGCGGTCGGCGCTGGATCGCGCGGGCCTCATGTCCTACGTGCTGGCGGCACGAGGCGACCGCCTCAGGACAATCCAGACGAACGTTCCCCAGGCCACGATCGGGAGCGCCCACCAAAACCAACGCTCGCTGTCGGTTGCGAGGTTATACGTCGACCCAACGCCGACGATGGCGCAGAAAATGGCCTGCATCCACCACGGCGCTCTTGCGAGGGCGGAGGGCATGCGCCTACTAGAACAGACTTGACGGCTAGTAGCTCTTCCCGAACTCCCGCTCCGAGCACCACCGGCGGAAAAGCCACGAGCTCACCCGTGCCGTCGCTACCAGCGCGCCACTCGTCAAGCGGCTCCTCATCGTCGCGCGGATCCGGGCCGCACTCGGCGCAGCTGGCGGCTCCGTTGGCTCGTCAGTATCCACGCGACAAGACCTTAGGGGCCGCACCGCCTTGGCCTATCGCGTCCCCCGCAGCTCCTCTGCGATTCGCAGAATCTCCGCTTGCAACTCGTCGCGCTCTAGCGGGTCAATGCCTCCGACTGCCGCTATCGGACGTCTCATGGGTCCGCACATCCTGAGCCGGCAGGCGAACCGTTGCCCTCTTCCCCGAACTGCGACGCCTGCTGCGCACCTGGCAGATCAAGAGCCCGTACACCGATCCCGAGAACTACATCGTTAGTGCGGCGGGTGGCGTGCCCCTTATGGAGCGGAACCTCCGTCGGGCACTCGACGTGGCCAAGACGGCGTCGGGGATCAATGGCGGCGAGAAGCGCCTTTCGTGGCACGCGCTGCGCCATGCAGCCGGGAGCATCTGGCTTACGGAGCACGGACAACCGATCACGACCGTGAGCGCGATGATGGGCTACTCCAATCCCGCTTTCACGCTCGCCTGTTACGGCCGTGATCCGCGTGACGAGCAGGCATCGTGGCGGACGTCCTAGAGCGAGCAGCCAAGGCGGCAAATAGCGGATGCGCCCCCCGTCAACCAGATGGAACCTGACCACCCCACGACCCGGAAGTAGTACGTACCGGGTGCTTGCAGCGGGTCAGTGCCAACGTAGTGCTGCTGGCCCTTCGTGCCCGCAGCTGATCCTCTCCCGCACGGCGCGGGGAGGTCAACCTGACGGCGATCTCTAGGTGGGGGCCGGGCGCATCGGGGGAGGGTGGCCGAACACCCCCTCGGTGCACGGCCGCAGTACGGGACGCGCCCGGCTGCGCGACCCTACTCCGATCGGCCGAGGCTGTGGGGTTAGAGCCGCTTGAGGCTTCTGGGGCAAGTAGGTTGACGTACCCCAGAAGGGGGACGACGATGAGGAGACCGTTGGAGGTGACCTCCCTCTCGACGGGTGTACTGCGGCGAGCGGAGTCGCTGAGCGCCCTCCGCTCGCTGTAGCTGGGAGGCCCGGCCAGACCGTGCGAGGGGTGCGGCCCGGCTTGGGCTGCGCTTACAACACGTTCTCACATTTCGCGGCTCGGGCTTGACGCGCCCAGACGACGCGATCGGACGCGTCCAAGCGGCGCGGCGTCGCGGAGGACGGTTTAGGATCGCATCCGGATCCGCCCGAGATCCTTCCGCGCATTGGGCCTTCCGACCCGTCTCAAGGTAGTTCCCGAGGCGCGCTCCGATGACGTACCGGACGCGGCGACTGGGAGAGGTCGCCTCCCCAACGGCGCTCAACGGTCAGAGAAGCCATTTGAGGCCGCCGCGCCCGGTGAACCTCACCCTATTTGGGGTGCCGTGCCTGTCCACCCCTGACGGTGGGGGAATGTCAGACTGCGGGATCAGATGGGTTTATTGCGCTTGTGCGGCTTGCCTGTGGAGCCGTGCGCGAGCATGGCCGCTCGTAGCTCCTCGCGGGAGCGACGAACATCGACGCGATACCGCCGAACCCAGTCGTGCAGCCTGCGGAGCACCTATTCGTTATCGGCTGACTCAGTCTCGGGCCTTGAGTCGCTAGCGGATCGGGGCCGGCTGTCGTCGGGGTAACCCATCCTCGACCCCGATTACAGGATCTCCGCAAAGAGCGCGGAGTGCCGACTCCGAAGCCAGTTGACGCTAGACCTTCGTCAGGGGCGGTCGCCCGGGCACCGCGGTTAGCCTCCGTGCGTCTACTCCGGGGGGCCGGGGGGAAGGGAAGGGGGCGGCCCCCCACTGCATCTCGGGACTCTCCGCGGCGCCCGGGACGGGCGAGTCTAGACCCATTCCTACGACGTTGCGCAAGGAGTCGTCGCTCCGAGCCGCGCGCGCGATGTGACGTCAGCCGACGGCGTTGCTCCGCGCGGCGATCGACGCGACGACCTTCGCGAACCGCTCGAGCGTCGGCTCAGACTCCTCGAGGTAGCGCGCGAGCCAGCGCATCGCCGCCCTGTCGTACTTCGGGGAGCCGCGCTCGGCGTAGAGGACGAGGAGCTCGTGCGCCTCCTGGAGCGTGACCGCGCCCATGCCGCGCATCGCATCCTCGAGCCACAGCGCCCGGCGCTCGATCGCGCGCCGGAACCGCGCCCGCGAGCTCGCCTCTGCCGTCATCGAACAGACGTTCGCACACCGCGGCGCGGCTCTCAAGCGCCCGCCACACAGAACAGCTCTCAGCGGGCCGGTCGACGTCCGGGCCGTCGTCCCCGCGAACGACTCCGGCGAGGAGGGAGTCGGCTCGGGCGAAACGGGGAGCGATCTCCGGGCGCCGTCCACGCGACCGGCGGGAAGTAGGGCGGCTCCAGCTCCGCAGCCTCAGCGGCACGAAGTGCCCGCTCCCGCCACATCCGGCCCGAACTCGATACGAAGCCCTGATCGCGGAGCCACGCGAGCCCAAGGAGGCTCGGGAGCACGAGCATCGGCGCGTAGTTCATGGCGAAATCCATGCGCTCCGTGCAAGGTAGCCCGTCGGCGTAGTCGGAGTCCGAATCTCACGCGTTCAAGACACCCCGTCCCGATTCGTCCCTCGCCCGAGGGGATGGGGGCCGGTGCCTCGGGATGGTCGGAGCGCAGAACGGCTCTCAGCGCGTCTCGCGTAGAGCCGCCGCGAACGCGTCGAGCTTTGACTTCGGGACGAAGCGCTTGGCGATCTCGAGCACGTCGCCCACGTCGAGCCCGGTGCCGTAGTTGACGACGCGCGTGAAGTGGATCGACTCGCGCTCGGCGTCAGGCGCGGTGCCCGGCCGGCCGAAACCGTGGGTGCTCATGAACTCCGCAGCCGAGAGCGCGGCTGCGCGGCGAGAGTGACCTATGACGGTGGTCGGCGAGTTTGGCTACCCGACGTCCTCGATGATCTCGACGAGCTCGTCCAAGCGGTAGCCCTGACGCCGGGCGAACGCGACGAGCTCTTTGGCGCGCGCGATCACGGCTCCACGCTCGGGTGTCCCGGCGACCGAGATGCCACGGCCACGCCGGAACTCGAGCAGCCCCTCGTCGCGGAGCACGCGAAGCGCCCGCAGCACGGTATTCGTGTTCACGCCGAGGACGGCGGCGAGGTCCTTCGCGGGAGGAAGGCGTTCGCCCGGCTTCGCCTCGCCCTCGGCGATCGCCCGCCGTATTTCCCCGGCGACCTGCTCGTAGAGGTCGGTGGGGTCTTGTCTGTCTATCTTGACATCGAGTATGGTGCTAGTCATAGTAGCTTAACTATGTCAGGAGTGCAGGCGTGAGCGTCAGCGCACCTCCCGAGGCTCCGCGCTCGCCGCTTGTCGAGGAGCCTCCGGATAGCGACGCGCAAGAGGCGCTGATCGAGGAGGCGCGGCAACGCACCCGGCGGCGGCGGGTGCGGTATGCGTCGTCTGCGTTCGGAATCGGGGTGATCGCGGTCGCCGTCTTCGGCTTCGGACATCGCGGGGGAGGTGGGGCCAGACAGAGTGGAGCAAGTGCGGCACCGTCGGCGCCGGCGCCGATCACACGGCTGCCCGCGCGGGCGAACGGAGTCTTGGCGATCGAGGTTCGCCAAGACGGGGCGGGCGTCATCAATCCCGACACCCTGGCTGTCATCAATCCCGACGGCTCCGGACTGCGACCGCTCACGCGCTGCCCAGCCACGCCCGGCGGCTGTTTCTTCGGCATGTACGCGTGGTCGCCGGACGGCAAGCGCCTGGCCTTCCTCGCCGGCCACGTCGGCGGTGCGATCACGGCGAGCAATCTCTTCCTCTACGTCGTCAACTCGGACGGCACCGATAGGAGGCGTCTCGCCCGCTGCGGGAACTGCGATACCTGGCAAAACCTCTCCTGGTCTCCTGACAGTCGGCGGATCGTGTTCGGGACCGGCGGGGACCTTGACATCGTCAGCGTGGCCAGCGGAGCGCAGCGGCGCCTGGCGGTCTCGGGCATGAATCCCGTCTGGTCACCCGCCGGGACGAGGATCGCGTTCGCTTTCGGGAACGCGCTCTACTCGATCAGACCTTATGGGTCAGGCATGGCCAGAGTCGCCAACACGCCCGGAGGTGTCGCAGATCCCGCCTGGGCACCCGACGGGACGAAGATCGCCTTCGACTCAGCGGACGCGATCTACGTCGTCGATGCCGACGGATCGCATCTCCGGTTGCTCGTCGGAGGCGCGCCCGCCTCCGGGCCTGGCACCCCGTCCTGGTCTCCCCGCGGCGACCACATCCTCTACTTCAATACCCCCAGGGTCCCCGGCGGCTTCAGCGCCGAGGTCTGGATCATGAAGCCCGACGGGAGCGGCCGACAGCGTCTCTATCACTCGCGGCAGGTCGGCGTCTGGAGTCCCCCGATCTGGTCTCCCGACGGCAAGGCGATCGCACTTGCAAAGAGCGTCGATACCGCGAACGGGATTATCAGGAACGGAATCCTCGTCATGGATGCGCAGGGGAAGCACCAACGGAGGTTGCTCGGGAACCCCGACGCGATCGCCTGGCAATCGATCCCGCGATAGCCGTAACGGGGCGCCCGCGTGACTGTCACCGCACCCCCCGAAGCTCCACACCCGGAGATCGCCGATCCTCGCGACCACGATGATCTCGAAGCGCTGTTCGAGGAGGCCAGGCAGCGCACCCGGCGGCGGAGGCGGCGGTACGCAGGAGCGGCACTCGTCGTCATCCTCGGCGGTCTCGCCGTATACCTCGGGTTCGCACGGAGTGGTGGCGCAGGCGCCAAGGGCGTCGATACCGCCTCCAGTAGCCAGGCGTTCAGCGCCCGGCGGTTGGCGAGGAACGGGCCCCTCACGATTCTTACGACGACGGAAGGCGACGAGGGCATCGCGACCGTCGAGACCGTTGGCCGCGGTCGGCCACACATCCTCTGGCGATGCCCGGGCGACTACTTTTGCGGCGAGGTCGTAAGCCATGACTGGGCCCCGGACGGAAGGAGGCTCGCGGTCACCCTCGACGAGATCACTCTCAACTACCCGTACCCGTTCGGGTTGCACGTGATCGACGTCGAGTCCGGGCGAGACATTCAGATTCCGAGGCGAGGCGAAACCGCCCTCGCGCTCGGCTGTTGGCCTCCCGGCGAGCTCGACTGGTCACCAGACGGCACGAGGCTCGCGTACAGGTGCAGTTTGGTTGCCTCCACCAACGTGCTCGACGTACTCAACGTCAGCCGCTCGAGCTACCGCACGATCCCTACCCATGGACCCGCATTCTGGCCGTCGTGGTCTCCCGACGGCACTCGCATCGCTTACTCGAGTGCTCTCGTACCCAAAGGTCGTGCGACGTTGTACGCGGTCGACCTCGACGGATCACACCGATCACTCATCGCGACGGACGCGACTGCGCCCGCTTGGTCGCCGGACGGCACCCGCATCGCCTACGAGTCGAGCTGCGGCGTGCGCCTCGTGACGCCTGCCGGTCGGGATGTGACGCCGAAGCGTGCGGGGTCGTGTCGAGCGATAGGTCCCGCGGGGAGGCCGACCTGGTCGCCGGACGGCTCCAAGATTGCGATCGAAACGGGCGAGGGCATCTATGTCGTGAACGCAGACGGCAGCCGCCTCCACCTCGTGAGCCACCAGACGAGCACCGCCGGCCGGAACCTCGACGCGCAGTTCCATCAGCCGGACAGGCCGTCCTGGCGAGCACGTCCTTACCCATGAGGACGAACGGGAACAGGCGCGCCTTGGACGGACGACCCTGATTCGGTAGCGGTCGAGTTCTGGCTGACCCCGATTTCGAAAATTGATGTATGCAGGCTGAGGGTTTAGCGCCCTCGTAGTACGCCGACCCCGATCGGTAGCAGGCGAGTTTCTGGCTACCGCCAGCGGTAGCGATGGGCGGTTGGGCGGCGAAGCCGAACACCATGACGCCATGATGGAGGCCGGGCGCAGGAGGGAGGGGTAGCTGCGGTGTCTACTGCCCCCTCGTCGCTTCACTGAGGCAGACCACGCCCGACCTCTCGCTGAGGATGCGCATCGGCCGTACAGATAGTCATGCTCCCTATGGGGCACATGGAGAGGGCTGGGCGGCGAGCCGAACACCATGACGCCGTGACGCTTGCGCGCGAACACCCGACCCGCTGAGAGCATGACGTGATTCGGCGGGCTCGCCTTGATGACTCTTCGGGACAGGTCCACGACAAACCCGGCTCGCAGCGACGCTCGAGGCCGGGTTTTCGAAGCGAAGAGCGCTAGGAGGTGCTGCTCACTTCGCGAGGCGAAAGAACAACCACACGGTGAGGAGGGCGAGAGCAAGGATGGCGACGATGATCCAGGTCACTGTCCACTCTCCTTCTGCGAGTGGCGCGGCCTCGTAGACGCAACAACGGGCGGAGGCTGAGAAGGTTGAGGCTCCTGGTCTGGCTTCGGGCCGGGCAGGTTCCAGACGAAGCGATCGAGTTCGGCGATCGTTGGAGCGTGCTCAAGGCGAAAGCTGACTAGCTCGGGCTCGTTCATGTGCCCCACCCTCTCTGCCCGGACCTGGCGCAATGGCTCCAGCATGAACGGCAGTCAGAACGAGAGGAGGGCTGTATTGGTCCGTCCAGGGTACTTGCTTTTCGTAATGGGCCGAGAGGCTCTCCTCGTCACCTCGCGCCCGGGCCGCCCGCGCTGGGGTCGCGAGCATCGGGTGGCAAGGTTCCTTGCCAGACGCCGAACCTCGAGCCGGGTGACGTCATCGTCCTCGCGTACGGACGGAAGGCACTCGTGACGGCACGGGTCGAGGCTCGGCCCGGACCGCTCGCGGCGATGCTCGAGGCCGTGGTCGCTGAGGACTCTGGACGATCGTCTGCGCAGAACGTCAGCTCTTGAGCCGGACGTAACCCGCGCAGAAACCGATGGTGTTAGGGTCCGCCTCCTCGGAAAGGAGGACCTCAATGCAGTACCTCGTCGTCGGTCAGCACCCGCCCGACCTGTGCCCGTCGGCCAACGCAAAGATTCGGACACTCGCGCAAGAGGGTGCCCAAGAGATACCTGGCCTGGCTGAGAAGCTGGGCGTGAAGCTCCTGGCGACCTACGTGCCGATGAACAACCACATGGTCTTCGCTGCGGTCGAGGCGGACGACATGAGCTCGGTGCGGGAATTCGCGTTCCAGGCCAGACTCGGCCAGTGGAACACGATCGAGATCTACCAGACCTCGACGTTGGAGGAAGCTCTGACGAAGGTCAACGAACTGCCGACCATCTATTAGGCACCGAGGTTTGGGGTCGGGGCACTAGGCGAGACTCGTCGCGAATCTAAGGCGAGCTCGCCGGCCTCGACCGGGCCTGAGGGCAGCGAGTCAGAGCAATCCGAGCAGCATCCTCTCCGCCCGCTCTCGCCGCAGGCCACGAAGACTCCCGAGCGCAGCCGCCGCGAGCTGGACGTCCATCAGCCACACGTCCTTCCCCTCCAGTGCGTACCGCGCTAGCCAGCGAACGGCCGCCTGCTCGAACCGACGAAGAGGCGCGAACGGCTCTCAGGAGCGCACCTACGGGCGTACGACCGAGC
The DNA here is from genome assembly GCA_963708265.1 of uncultured Actinomycetes bacterium. Classification (GTDB taxonomy): domain Bacteria; phylum Actinomycetota; class Thermoleophilia; order Gaiellales; family Gaiellaceae; genus GMQP-bins7. The sequence goes on from CAVPSC010000004.1 coordinate 979,598, forward strand.
CATCGAATGGGCACTAATGGGCACTAATCCCGAGTTGGAGCGTGTGCTCGCTACTGCAGAGGCAACAAAAAACCCCGTCTAGCGGGGCTTTTGTGAAGCGGATGAAGGGACTCGAACCCTCGACCTTCTGCATGGCAAGCAGACGCTCTAGCCAACTGAGCTACATCCGCGAGAGGGCGGATTATAGCCGCGGGTCTTGGAGCCCAGGACCTGCTTGCTGGTAGCGTCGCGCGGTGGCCGTCGCCAGCAGCCTCGTCGCCGAGAAGCTCGAGCAGGCGGTCGAGATCCTCCGCGAGCAGGACGTCGACCTCTGGCTCACACTCGTGCGCGAGACCTCCCAGACGCACGATCCGAGCCTCGACCTCGTCGCGGGGACGTACTGCGCCTGGCAGGGAGCGTTCCTCGTCTCGGCGACGGGCGTGCGCGTGGCAATCGTGGGACGCTTCGATGCTCCGTCGGTCCGCGAGCTCGGCGTGTACGACGAGGTCGTGGGCTACGACGAGAGCATCCGCCCCGAGCTCCGACGCGCGCTGGAGCGACTCGCCCCCGGATCGATCGCGCTCAACTACTCCGAGGACGACGCGGCTGCGGACGGTCTCACACACGGGCTCTGGCTGATCCTCCGAGAGACGCTCGCCGACACGCCGTACGCGGAGCGGCTCGTCTCGTCCGAGCGGATCGTCGGCGCGCTCCGGGGAAGGAAGTCGCCCGGCGAGGTCGAGCGGATCCGCGAGGCAATCGGGTCGACCGAAGAGATCTTCGACGCCGTGAGCGACGCCCTTCGGCCCGGGCTGACGGAGATCGAGGTCGCGGCGATCATGCACCAGGAGATCGAGCGGCGCGGGCTCGGGTACGCGTGGGGACGCGAGCATTGCCCGGCCGTGAACGCGGGTCCCGAGAAGGAGGTGGGTCACAGCGGCCCGGGCGCGCTCGAAACCCGTCGCGGGGAGCTCCTGCACGTCGACTTCGGGGTCTCCCGGAACGGCTACTGCAGCGACCTGCAGCGCGTCTGGTACGTGCTCGACGAAGGCGAGACAGATGCTCCGCCCGAGGTCGTGCACCCGTGGGCGGCGCTGTGGGGGGCTGTCGACGCCGGCGCGAAAGCCCTACGTCCAGGTGCCATCGGCTGGGAGGTCGACGCTGCCGCGCGCACGACCCTCGTCGCCGCGGGCTACCCCGAGCCGATGTACGCCCTCGGGCACCAGCTCGGCAAGTCCGCGCACGACGGCGGAACGGTCCTCGCGCCGAGGTGGGACCGGTACGGGGACACGCCCTTCGGAGTCGTCGAGGAGGGAAACGTCTTCACGCTCGAGTACGGCGTGCCCGTCCCGGGGCGTGGGTACGTCGGTCTCGAAGAGGACGTCCTCGTGACCACCGACGGCGTCGAGTGGCTGAGCACGCCGCAGCGCGAGCTCTGGCTCGTGCGCTAGAGCCCCTGCGCCTAGGAGGCGGCGCGGTCGAGTGCCTCGTTGACGAGGCTGTCCGCCAGCTCGTTGTGCTCGCGCCGGACAGCCGTGTACGTCACACGCTGGATCGCGCGCGCAAGGTTCGACGCCTCGAGGAAGAGGTCCTGGAGCGCGCGGTTCTTGACCCGGTACTCGCCGCGCATCTGCTTCACGAGAAGCTCCGAGTCGGAGACGACCTCGAGCACGTCGACTCCGACCTCGACCGCACGCTCGAGCCCCGCGACGAGCGCCCGGTACTCGGCGACGTTGTTGGTCGCAACCCCGATCGTCTCGCCGCGCGCGTCGAGGACGGTGCCGTCGTCCGCCTCGAGGACGAACGCGTACGCGGCGGGGCCGGGGTTCCCCCGGGAGCCGCCGTCGGTGAAGAGTCGCGCCTTCATGCGCCGACGAGCGGGTAGACGTCGTACGCGGGGTCCTCGTACGGGTGCGCCGCGCGGAGCGCGCTCACGACCTCGTCGAGCAGCTCCTCGGGAACGACCGTCTCGACACGGAGCTCGGGGACGTGCTCCTCTCTCCCCCGCTCCCCGACCGCGGGGTCCGTCTCCTCGCCGCCGAGGAACGTGCCCGTCCCGGCCGTGTACCAGGAGCAGCGCTCGTAGTCGCCGATCCGCCCCGCGCCGGCCTCGAAGACGGCGTCCCGCGTCGCCTCGAGGGCGTCCGCCGGGACGAACCAGACGAGCTTGACGCCGCCCACGCTCGCCCGACCCGCGTCCGGCTACTCGAGGTTGTCGATCTGCGCGCGCTGCAGGTGACCCGAGTAGTCCACGTACACGGACTTCCACTCGGTGAACACGTCGAGCGCCGCCTGGCCCGCCTCACGGTGCCCGTTGCCCGTCTCCTTGGTGCCGCCGAACGGGAGGTGCACCTCGGCCCCGATCGTGCCCGCGTTCACGTACGTGATCCCCGCCTGCAGATCGCGCAGCGCCCGGAACGCGCGATTGACGTCCTGGGTGAAGATCGACGAGGAGAGCCCGTAGCGGATCCCGTTCGAGACCCGCACCGCCTCGTCCTCGTCGCGCACCCTGATGAGCGAGAGCGTCGGACCGAAGATCTCCTCCTGTGCGATCCGCATGTCCGACTCGACGTCGCCGAAGATCGTCGGGCGGTAGTAGAAGCCCTTCGCGAGGTCGCCGTCGCTCGCGATCTCGCCGCCGGTCAAGAGCTTCGCGCCGTCGTCGATTCCCACCTGCGTATACGAGTGGACCTTCTCGAGCGCCGCGCGATTGATGACCGGGCCGACATCGGTGTCGTCCTCCCAGCCGACGCCGAGCGTCAGGGCCTCCGCGCGCTCGACGAGGCGCTTCTCCAGCGTCGTGTAGACGCTCTCGTGGACGATCACGCGGCTCGCCGCGGTGCAGCGCTGGCCCGACGTCCCGAACGCCGACCACAGGATCCCGTCGACGGCGAGGTCGAGATCTGCGTCCTCCATGACGATGATCGCGTTCTTGCCGCCGAGCTCGAGATGGACGTGCTTGAGGCGGTCCGCCGCGGTCTTCAGCACCTCGACGCCGGTGTCGCGCGAGCCCGTGAGCGTGATGACCGGGACGTCCGGGTGCCGCACGAGCGCGTCCCCGACCTGGCCACCGCCGCCGTGGACGATGTTGACGACGCCCTTCGGGACTCCCGCCTCGTCGAGGATCTCGACGAAGCGATGGCCGAGCGCCGGCGTGTCGGTCGCCGGCTTGAAGACGATCGTGTCCCCGCAGACAAGTGCGGGCGCGATCTTCCAGGACGGGATCGCGATCGGGAAGTTCCAGGGCGTGATCACGCCGACCACGCCGATCGGCATCCGGATCGACATGTTGAACTTGTCGCGGAGCTCGGACGGGGTCGTCTGCCCGAACAGGCGCCGGCCCTCGCCGCCCATGTAGTAGCTCATGTCGATGGCTTCCTGGACGTCGCCGCCGGCTTCGGCCCGGACCTTCCCCATCTCGTGCGTCATCAGCTCGGTCAGCTCGTCCTTGTGCTCGACGAGGAGCTGCGCAAAGCGGAAGAGGATCTCGCCGCGCCTCGGGGCGGGGACGAGGCGCCAGTCTTCGTACGCGGCCTTCGCCGCCGTGACCGCGCGCTCGACGTCCTCGGCGCCGGACTTCGGGAACGTGCCGATCAGCTCGCCGTCGGCGGGGCTCGTCGAGTCGAACGTCTCGCCGGAGGCGGCGTCGACCCACTCGCCGCCGATGAAGTTCTGGAACGTCTTCGTGATCGTGGCCATGCGGCGATTCTAGGCGCGACCCGGCGCCCGGCCGGGGGGTGCGCTACCTCGCGACGTCGGGGACGACACGGCCGCTGTCGTCGAGCTTGCCGTTCCAGGCGGTGAACGCGGCCTCGATCTCCGAGAGGTCCGAGCCGCGGTCCGCGAGACGGATCGGCTGCAGCGCGTCCGGGGCGACGCGGTACTGGTACCACGTGATCTCCCAGGCGAAGGTGAGGACGAGCTCGCCGGTCACCCCCGAGAGCGGAACGATCGAGACGAGCGGCGCGCCGAGGGCACGAGCGACTCCCTGGACGGTGCGGTGGAAGAGGCTTGCGTTGAAGAGATCCGCGGCTTCGACGAGCGCCGCCTCCCCGTCCGAGAGCCGCCGTAGGATCGGCTCCGGGACGACGGGCTCCGGCTCGCCGTTCTTGACTCCGAGGAGCTGCGCCCAACGCGGCCGCCGGCGACCGTGCGACGCGTACACCGGCGACATCGGGCCGCCCTCGCGCACCCAGCCGTAGTCGAGCGCGATGTCCTGGCACAGCGGGCAGACGTCGACGAACTCCACGCCGTCCGGAGAGAACCGGAGCGCGTACTCCCCTTGCAGCAACGTCCGCTCGCAGACAGCGCAGGCGCGGCGGACTGTCGCCTTCGTCACGCGCATGGCGAGGACCCTAGCAGGGCTGCGGAGTCGCTCACACCCGACGAGCCCGTCTCCGCCGGCTCACGGGCCCAAAACGCGCCGCAGAGCTGGATCCCCGTCTCCGCCAACGCTGCGCCAACACAATCCCGACGGCCGGCCCGTACAAACCAGGGAGGCCCGAGCGAGGGGGAGCCCGATGAGCAAGCAGATCACGTGCGAATGCGGCTACAACCCGCGCGCGGGAGTCGAAGGACGAGCTCGTGGAGCTGATCCGCGAGCACGTGCGCACCGATCATCGGGAGCTGCTCGAGAGGGTGACGCGCCGGCGCGCGGAGCTCCCGCCACCCGCGCCGGATCAGCCCGGGCCGTTCAGCCTCGCGGGCGATGCGCTCGCCGAGGCGCTCACGGAAGCCGGGTTCGGAGACGTACGCGTGGAGACGATCACGGCTCCGCTGCGGCTCGCCTCGGCGAGGGAGTGCGTCCACTTCGAGCAGGAGTCGTTCGGCGCGCTGCACCAAATGCTCGGCGGGCTCGACGACGCGGGCCGTGACGCCGCCTGGGCGGAGATCGCGTCGGAGCTCGGCCGCTTCGAAGGACCCGGCGGCTTCGAGGGGCCGTGCGAGCTGCTGGTCGGGGTGGGCGTAGCGTGAAGGAGAGCCGGCCGCTACGCCTTCGCCGCTTCGCGCTCCTGGCGCGTCTCCTCGATCACCTTCTGCGCGACGTGCGCGGGCACGTCCTCGTAGCGGAGGAAGTGCATCGAGTAGTCGCCGCGACCCCCGGTCATCGACGTCAGCGACTGCGCGTACGTGAGGAGCTCGGACATCGGCACCTCGGCGCGAATCGTCGTCATCCCGCCGAGCGGCTCCATGCCCTGGAGCCGGCCCCGCCGGGAGTTGAGGTCGCCGTTCACTGCACCGACGGCGTCGTCCGGGACCGTCACCTCGAGCTCCATGATCGGCTCCAGCAGGACCGGGTCGGCGTTCATGTACGCGTCCTTCCAGGCCATCGAGCCGGCGATCTTGAACGCCATCTCCGACGAGTCGACGGCGTGGTGCGACCCGTCGACGAGCTGGACGCGAACGCCCTGCACCGGAGCGCCAGCCAGCTCCCCGTGCCGCATCGCCTCCTGGATCCCCTTGTCGACGGCCGGCCGGTAGCTCTGCGGGATGACGCCGCCGACGATCTTGTCCACGAACTCGTAGCCGTCGTCGAGCGGCGAGACCACGATGTGGCAGTCGCCGAACTGGCCGCGGCCGCCCGTCTGCTTCTTGTAGCGGCCGTGTGCGCGCGCCTCGCGGCGGATCGTCTCGCGGTATGGCACGCGCGGCTGGTGGAGCTCGACGTCCACCCCGAAGCGCCGCTTCACGCGCTCGAGCGCGACCTCGACGTGCATCTGGCTCATCCCGGAGAGGATCTCCTCGCCGGTCTGCTGGTCGCGGTGGAGGTGCAGCGTCGGATCCTCCTCCGCCAGCCGGCGGATCGCGGTTACGACCTTCTCCTCGTCGCCCTTCGCCTTCGGCGTGATCGCGAAGCTCATCACCGGCTCCGGGAACCCGAAGTCGGGAAGCTCGACGGAGACCTCCTTGTCCGTCAGGAGGTCTCCGGTCTGCGCCTCCTTGAGCTTGGCGACGGCGCCGATGTCGCCCTCGACGAAGTCGAGCGCGGGGTGGTGCTCCTTCCCCTGCAGCTCGAGCAGCGACCCGAGGCGCTCCTTCGACTTGCCGCGGAGGTCGACGAGGGTGGTCTCGGGCGTGATCGTCCCCTTGAGCACGCGGAAGAGGTTGATGCGGCCCGCGAACGGGTCGGCGACGGTCTTGAAGACGAAGGCCGCGGTGCCGACCCCATCGACGTCGATCGGCGATCCCTTCTTCGCGGGCGACGGGACGCCTTCGACGAGGAGGTCGAGCAATGCGTGCGTCCCGAGGTTCTTAGTCGCGACACCGCACGCCACGGGGAAGAGCTCACCGTTCGTGACCGCGGTCTTGAGCGCGGCGGCGACCTCGTGGGCATCGAGCTCCTGTCCCTCGAGGTAGCGCTCCATCAGCCCTTCGTCCGTCTCGACCACGCTGTCGAGCAGCTTCTCGCGGTACTGGGCGGCCTGGTCGGCCAGCTCGTCCGGGATCGGTCCCGGCTCGCCCTCCTTGCCGCCCTCGGGGCTCGTGTACGCGCACATGTGGAGGACGTCGACGATTCCGGTGAGCTCGTGCTCCACGCCGATCGGGATGTGCACCGCGACGCACCGCGTGGAGAGCTGCGTGCGGAGCTGCTCGAGCGTCCGGAAGAAGTCCGCGCGCTCGCGGTCGAGCATGTTGACGAAGACGACCCGTGCGAGCCCGAGCTCTTCGGCGAGCCTCCATGCGCGCGCGGTGCCGACCTCGGAGCCCATGACGCCGGAGACCGTGACGAGAGCGCCCTCGACGACCCTGGCCGCGCACCGCAGCTCGCCCTGGAAGCTCGGGTCGCCGGGGACGTCGACGAGGTTGAGCTTTCGGTCCTGCCAGCTCGCATGCGCGAGGGACATCGAGATCGAGAGCTGTCGCTTGTGCTCGTCCTCGTCCGAGTCCGAGATCGTCGTCCCTGCCTCGACGGTCCCGAGCCTGTTGATCTCACCCGACTGAAAGAGCAGCGCCTCGACGAGCGAGGTCTTTCCCGTCCCGCGGTGGCCGACGACGGCGACATTGCGGATCTTCGCGGGCTCGGGCATGGCGTTCTCGTCCTCCTCGGGCTGGCTCGATTCGGTCGACAGCTTAGTCGGCACGTCGCAGCGGTCGCCGCCCGTTCGCGGGGTCCGAGCGGCTCCGCCGACGTCACTCGACGGTCGTCTCGCGGTTACCGCCGGCTACTTCTCGGCAGGCTCGCGGGTCGCGCCCGCGAGGTGCGCCTTCAGACGCAGGATCGCCTTCGTGTGGAGCTGCGAGACGCGGGACTCGGTGACGCCGAGCACCTCGCCGATCTCGCGGAGCGTCAACTCCTCGTAGTAGTAGAGGGTGACGACGAGCTTCTCCCGCTCGGGAAGACTCGAGATCGCCTCGGCGAGCGCCTCCCGGACCTCGCTCTGCTCGAGCGACATCTCCGGGTCCGGCTCGGTCTCGTCCTTGATCGTGTCGATCAGGGAGATCTGGTCACCGCCGCCCGATGGCGACCAGAGCTCGTCGAGCGCGGCGACGGAGGAGCGGGAGATCTCGTGCAGGCTGTCCTCGAGCTCCTCGCCGGTGATCCCCAGCTTCGTCGCAATCTCGGCGTCCGTCGGAGCGCGCATGAGCTCGCGCTCCAGCACCGCGATCGCGCGCTCGATGTGGCGGGCGCGGGTGCGGACCGATCGCGGAACCCAGTCGAGCGAGCGCAGCTCGTCGATGATCGCGCCGCGGATCCTCGCCATCGCGAACGTCTCGAACTTGATCTCGCGGTCTGGATCGAAGCGCTCGATCGCCCCGATCAGCCCGAGCAGGCCGTAGGAGACGAGATCCTGCTCGTCGACATGGGACGGCAGGCTCGCGCCGACGCGGCCGGCGACGAACTTGACGAGCGGCGCGTACGTGAGGATGAGCCGGTCCCGGAGGCCCTGATCCCGCGACTTCCGGTAGTCCTGCCAGAGCGTTTGGGTGTCGGTTGCCGCCACGACGAAGAGAATACGCCGAGGAGAGGCCGATTCCTCAGCGCGGTCGCCGGAGCGCGCCCCTGGCGAGGCTCGCCATCCATAGTGCGAGCACCGCGGCCGCGATCGCGACGACGAGAGCACGACCGCCCTGCAGCGCCGAGAAGACGGCGATCAGCGCGAGGGCGACCGCCAGCACCGAGAAGAGAGCCCCGAGCGCACGCCGGTGCACGCGCTGATCTTGCCACTCGAGGGTCGCGGTACGATTCGCCCTCGCAACTCAGGGGCGTAGCTCAACTGGCAGAGCACCGGTCTCCAAAACCGGGGGTTGCAGGTTCGAGTCCTGCCGCCCCTGTGCTCAGCGTTCATCCACGAGTCGAGAGGGTCGCAGCAGCGCGAGCGGCTCGCGGCCGCCGAGCGAGGTGACGGGGAAGGCGCGGGCCGCCGAGACGAGCCTCCTCCGCCCCTCGAGACGCGCGACCCACCAGCCCGCGAGAGCGTCGGCGCGGGCGCTCGCGTAGGGTCAGGGTGTCCACAAAGGGGGTTCCAATGGCAATTGCCCGCGTCGTCACGTTCGAGGGTGTCAGCAGTGAGCGGATGGAGGAGATGAAGGCCGAGATCGAAGGAGGCCGGCAGCCCGAGGGCCTCGACGCGAGCGAGCTCCTCGTGCTCCACGATCCCGCGGCGGAGAAGTCCGTTGCGATCGTCTTCTTCGAGTCGGAGGACGACTACGTGCGCGGCAACGAGATCCTGGACGCCATGCCCACCGGCGATACGCCGGGACGACGGACATCAGTGACCAGGTACGACGTCGCGTTCCGCATGACGCCGTAGCGCTTGTGGAGACGAGCCGGGGCCGGCCCGCGCGCCGCCCCGGCACCGTCTCCGACCAGGGTCTACCCGCGCTGGCGGCCGGTCTTCGTCAGCCGGTAGATCGATCCCCGACACACCACGAGGCCTTCCGCTTCGAGTCGACCCAGGCGCACTCCCAGCCTCGGACAGACGGTGTCGGGAGCCGACGCGGCAAACCAGGGGCGCTCCGACGACGTCTGATCTCCTGCAGGGAACGAGCGCGGTGGCTTTCGCGTTCCCGACGGGGGAAGTAGGTCGGGGGCGCTACGCCGCAGCGAGCCACCGCGCTCGAACGTCATTCGAACCACTCGGCGAGACGTCTCGTTTCTCGCGAGAACCGCTGTCGGTGCGTCAGGCGAGGACTCTGACGTGGGCGCTCACGCCGAGGTTCCCGCCTCCGCACCGCGCCGTGATCGTGTAACGGGCGGGCTTCCTCACGGACGGGATCCTCGTCGACACCCTGAACGTGCCGCCGGCGCGGACTTTCGTCAGCACTGCCGGGAGCCCAGCGAAGTCGTGCGCGTGCGAGAACGCACGCGAGATCAGCGTGACCGTGTTCCCGACGCTGCAACTGTCCGCCGAGCCCTTGACGACGACGGTGTGTCCGCGCCGGACCGGGGTCGGCGCGACGGAGATCGACGGGGGTGCGGCCATCGCCGCCGTGACCGCCCAACCCGCGGCGACCACTGCGATCGCGAGTCCCGCTCTCACGGGCGACAGGGTACTCCTCACGAAGCGGCTGCGAGGACTTTCGAGCGCTGCCGAGCGAGCGCTCAGATGGTCGGTCACTGCCGAACGCGGCGGGGCGGCGAGGCACCCTCCGTCGGGCGCCGCGAGCCTGCTGAACCGCTCCCGCCGCCACGAGGAGCGCTTCGACCGTCCGCCGCTCCTCGTCCGAGACGCCGCGCTCGGCCCCCGCGCCTCTCAGACGGGGACTGCCGGCAGACCGGCGAGCGCCATCGCGACCTCGTCCTCCGAATAGGCATGGTCGACGAGCTTCCCCGCGAAGTAGTCGATGTACGCCTGCATGTCGAAGTGGCCGTGTCCGCAGAGGTTGAAGAGGATCGACCGGGAGACGTCCTCCTCGCGGCAGCGGATGGCCTCGTCCATGGCCGCCTTGACGGCGTGGTTCGCCTCGGGCGCCGGGAGGATGCCCTCGACGCGCGCGAACTCGACTCCCGCAGCGAACACCTCGCTCTGCGCATAGGCACGCGACTCGATGAGGCCGAGTTCCTGCAGATGACTCACCATCGGCGCCATTCCGTGGTAGCGAAGGCCGCCCGCATGGAACGGCGGCGGGACGAAGGTCGAGCCGAGCGTGTGCATCTTGACGAGCGGCGTGAGATGGCCCGTGTCGCCGAAGTCGAAGGCGTAGGAGCCCTTCGTCAGGCTCGGGCAGGCGGCGGGCTCGACGGCGATGACGCGGATGTCGCTCCCGTCGCGAAGCGCCCTACCGATGAACGGAAAGGACAGGCCCGAGAAGTTCGAGCCGCCTCCGGCGCAGCCGATGACGACGTCCGGGTAGTCCTCCGCCGACTCGAGCTGCAGGAGCGCCTCCTCACCGATCACCGTCTGGTGCATGAGGACATGGTTGAGCACCGAGCCGAGCGCGTACTTCGTGTCCTCGCGCGGAGCTGCCGCCTCGACCGCCTCGGAGATCGCGATCCCGAGGCTCCCGGTCGAGTCGGGATGCTCGGCGAGGATCGTCCGGCCGGCGTTCGTCTCCTCCGAGGGGCTCGCTACGACCCGCGCGCCGAACGCCTCGATCAACCCGCGCCGATACGGCTTCTGGTCGTAGGAGACCCTCACCATGTACACGTCGACCTCGAGGCCGAAGATCCCGCCCGCGAACGCGAGCGCCGAGCCCCACTGCCCGGCGCCGGTCTCCGTCGCGAGCCGCTTCACGCCCTCCTGCTTGTTGTAGAACGCTTGCGCGACCGCCGTGTTTGGCTTGTGCGAGCCGGTCGGCGAGACGCCCTCGTACTTGTAGTAGATGCGTGCCGGCGTCCCGAGCGCGGCCTCGAGTCGCCGCGCGCGGAAGAGCGGCGTCGGCCGCCACTGCCTGTAGACCGAGCGGACCTCCTCCGGGATCGCGACGAAACGGTCGGTCGAGACCTCCTGCAGGATGATCTGCATCGGGAAGAGCGGCGCGAGGTCGTCCGGCCCGACGGGCTCTCCCGTTCCGGGATGGAGGACGGGCGGAAGCGGCTCCGGAAGGTCGGCGGCGAGGTTGTACCAGGCTTCGGGCAGACGGGTCTCGTCCAGCAGGTACTTGACCGTTTCGCTCATGGTGCTCCTCCCGGTGTCAGTCACCGTTCGTGGTCAAGGGTCATTCGCGCCGACTTCGTGTGAATGGTTCCACAGGATGCATCGTCGGCGAGTGCGAAGGGTTCTCCGAGGCACCCCACTGGAGCCGTGGCCACGCCGGGCGATGCTCGTCGCCGCCCGGTCGGAGAGGTGTCTGACACCGTCTGCCGGTAGGCTCGCCGCCGATGGCGGTGCTGGCCACGGAGGTGGATCGCGACGCCGAGACCTTCGCGGCGCGGCGCGAGCGGATGGAGGCGCTCGTCGCGGAACTGCGCGAGCGCACGGCTCTCGTCTCGCAGGGCGGCGGCGACAAGGCTGTCGAGCGGCATCGCTCTCGCGGGAAGCTCACCGCCCGAGAGCGGATCGATCGCCTCGTCGACCCGGGCACCGCGTTCCTCGAGTTGGGCGCGCTCGCCGCCTGGGAGCTGTACGACGGCCAGGCCCCGTCGGCCGGGATCGTCACCGGGATCGGCGTCGTCGAGGGAAGGCAATGCGTGGTCGTCGCGAACGACGCCACCGTCAAGGGTGGCTCGTACTTCCCGCTGACCGTGAAGAAGCACCTGCGCGCGCAGGAGATCGCACGCCAGAACCGGCTCCCGTGCCTCTACCTCGTCGACTCGGGGGGCGCGTTCCTCCCATTGCAGGCGGAGGTGTTCCCGGACCGCGACCACTTCGGCCGGATCTTCTTCAACCAGGCACGGTTGTCCGCGCTCGGGATCCCGCAGATCGCCGTCGTCATGGGCTCGTGCACCGCGGGAGGCGCCTACGTGCCCGCGATGTCGGACGAGACGGTGATCGTGCGTGGGACCGGCACCATCTTCATCGGGGGTCCGCCGCTCGTGAAGGCCGCGACCGGACAGGACGTAACCGCGGAGGAGCTAGGCGGCGCGGACGTGCACGCGCGCCGCTCAGGGGTCGCCGACCACTACGCGACCTCCGACGAGCACGCGCTCGCCATCGCGCGTCAGATCGTGCGTCACCTCGATGACCCGCTCCCCACTCCGTGGCAGCTCACGACCCCGGAGCCGCCCGCGCTCGACCCGGACGACCTGTACGGCCTCGTCCCGGAGGGTTTCCGGCATGAGCTCGCCGCACGAGAGATCATCGCCCGGATCGTCGACGGCTCCCGCTTCCAGGAGTTCAAGCAGCTCTACGGCGAGACCCTCGTGTGCGGGTTCGCGCGGATCGAGGGGTACCCGGTCGCGATCCTCGCCAACCAGGGCATCCTCTTCGCCGAGTCGTCACAGAAAGGCGCGCACTTCATCGAGCTCGCCTGCAAGCGACGGATACCGCTCGTGTTCCTCCAGAACATCACCGGCTTCATGGTCGGCAAGGAGTACGAGGAGGGCGGCATCGCCCGGGACGGAGCGAAGCTCGTCATGGCCGTGGCCTGCGCGGACGTGCCCAAGTTCACCGTCGTGATGGGAGGCTCGTTCGGCGCCGGGAACTACGCGATGTGCGGCCGTGCGTACGAGCCGCGCCAGCTCTGGATGTGGCCGAACGCCCGCATCTCGGTCATGGGCGGCGACCAGGCCGCAACCGTCCTGACGCTGGTGGGCGACGCGGATCCCGACGAGATCAGGGCGACCTACGAGACCGAGGGGAGCCCGTACTACTCGACCGCACGCCTCTGGGACGACGGCATCATCGACCCGCTCGATACCCGCCGCGTGCTCGCCCTCGGGCTCGCCGCGGCGGCGAATGCGCCGGTGCCGGAGACGACCTTCGGCGTCTTCCGCATGTGAGAGGAGCCGGGATGGGCTATTCGATCGTGCACCTCGACGACATCGAGCCGGGCGGACCCGGCGGAGCGGTCCGCTTCGTCCGCCGCGAGCTCGAGGTGAGCGCGTTCGGCATCAACTGGTTCGAGCTTCCCTCGGGGACGGAGGGCCTGCAGCACGACGAGTCCGGAACCGGGCAGGAAGAGGTCAACGTGATCATCCGCGGGTCCGGCACGTATCGAGTCGACGGCGAGGAGATCCCGGTCCGAGCCGGACATGTCCTTCGCTTCGATCCGGAGACGACCCGCTGTCCGGTCGCCGGACCGGACGGGCTCACGTTCGTCGCCGTCGGCGCGCCACGCGGGAGCTACGAGCCGCGAGGCCCGTTCTAGGACGACGTGCTCGTCCGGCTGCTCATCTGGAACGTGTCCGAGTCGCAGACGACGATCGACCACCTGCGCGAGTCGGTTCCGGAGCTCGAGCCTCCGAGCACCTGGATCTGGAACGACGCGACGGACCGCTTCGGCGCGATCGTCGTCGGCGACAACCTGCCCGAGTCGATCGGCTGGGCACAGGATCTCGTCGGCGACGACGCCGACGTGTACGAGGAGTTCGACTCCGCTTAGCGCAAGATCGAGATTCGCTGACGCGCGAATCTCGATCGCGCGACAGATCCCTGAAGGCGCCGCTGGCGCGGCGCGACGTATCTACTGCTCGGCCACGCGCTGGACGAGCACAGCCTCCGCCCACTCGTCGAGCCGGTCGCGCTCCGCGTCCGTGAGGCCGCGGAGCGGCGCGCGAACGTCCTCCCGCACCGGGATCCCCCTGCGCCCGAGCAGGTGCTTCAGCGCGGCCTGGCGCGGGAACCGCTCGACGAACGAGCGGAGCTCGCCGAGGCGAGCGGCGCCCTCCGGAGTCGGGTCGCGGACGACCGCCGCAACCTCCACAGGCAGCGCCGACGCGAGCGCCGAGACTGCGCCGACGGCGCCGTTCGCGAAGCCCTCCGCGATCAGCGCCTCGGGGCCGACGAAGACGTCGAGACCCGGCAGGAGGTAGCGCGAGAAGCGCTCGAAGGGCGTGTCCGAGACCTTCAGCCCGACGAGGTTGTCCGCGTCCTCGCGCAGGCGCTCGAGGACCGCCGGAGCGACGGCGTAGCCGCTCGTCGAGGCGAACTCGTACACGTAGAAGGGAAGCGGAGCGCATGCCGTCGCGGCCGCGAGGAAGTGCGCGTACTGCGCTTGCTCGTCGAGCGGGAAGTACGGCGGGCCGATGACGACGACCGCGTCCGCCCCCACCTCGGCGGCGTGGATCGCCAGCGCCACGGTGTCAGCGGTCGTCTGAGCGCCGCACTGGACGGCGACCTGCAACCGGCGATCCGCTGCCTGCAGGAACAGGTCGGCGACGCGGCGGCGCTCGTCGACCGAGAGGAGGATCCCCTCGCCCGCGGTGCCGAGCGCGAGAATCCCGTCGAGGCCCGACTCGACGAAGAAGTCGGTGAGCGCGCCGAACGCGTCGTCGTCGATCGCGTCTCCGACGGATCGGAGCGGTGTCACCGACGCGGCCAGGGCTCCTCGAAGCATGCTCCGACTCTAAGCTCCCGACCGTGGGCGCGCTCCGCGTGGAACGAGACGACGCGGTGCTGCGCGTGACGCTGACGCGTCCCGAGCGCCGAAATGCGTTCGACGCGGCGCTCATCGCCGAGCTCGCCGAGGCGTTCGCCGACGTCGGAGACGCGCGTGCCGTCGTGCTCTCGGGCGAGGGGCCGAGCTTCTGCGCCGGCGCCGACGTCGAGTGGCAGCGCGCGTCGATCGACCTCTCGTACGAGGAAAACGTGGAGGACGCGCTGCGCCTGTATGGCATGCTCGAAGCGATCGACTCCTGCCCGGCCCCCGTCGTCTGCCAGGTGCAGGGATATGCGCTCGGGGGCGGCTCGGGCCTCGTCGCATGCGCGGACGTCACCGTCGCCCAGCCCGACGCCGTGTTCGGGTTCTCCGAGGTGCGGCTCGGGATCATCCCAGCCGTCATCTCGCCGTTCGTGCTCCCGAGGATCGGGACGGCCGCGCGACGCTACTTCGTCACCGGCGAGCGCTTCGCGGCCGAGGTCGCGCTCCGCATCGGGCTCGTGCAGGAGATCTCCGAGGACGCCGGCGAGCGAGCGGAGGCGGTCGTCGCCGAGATCCTGAAGAGCGGACCCGAGGCGACGCGCGCCGCGAAGCGCCTCGTGCTCGACCGCCCCGAGGGCATCGAGACGGCGCGGATCGCCGCCGACCGTCGGACGAGTGCCGAGGGCCAAGAGGGACTGCGCGCGTTCCTCGACAAGCGCTCGCCCGGCTGGCTCGACGCGTAGACCGCGGCCGGCCGCATTCCATGCCGATCCGCAAACTGCTCGTGGCGAACCGGGGCGAGATCGCTCTCCGCGTCTTCCGGACGTGCCGTGAGCTCGGGATCGCGACCGTCGCAGTCGTCGCGCCCGACGACCTGGGGTCGCTCCACGCTCGCTCCGCCGACGAGACGGTCGAGATCGCGAGCTACCTCGACTCGGAGGAGCACGTCCGCGCGGCGACGTCGACGGGCGCGGACGCGGTCCACCCCGGATACGGCTTCCTCGCCGAGAACGGCAACTTCGCCGAGGCGGTCGCTGCCG
The DNA here is from genome assembly GCA_963708265.1 of uncultured Actinomycetes bacterium. Taxonomy (GTDB): domain Bacteria; phylum Actinomycetota; class Thermoleophilia; order Gaiellales; family Gaiellaceae; genus GMQP-bins7. Next base: position 995,020 of record CAVPSC010000004.1, read on the forward strand.
CGGGTCTGACCTGGGTCGGCCCCCCGGCTGCGGCGCTCCGGCTCGGCGGCGACAAGATCGAAGCGAAGCGGGTTGCCCGTGAGGCAGAGATCCCGGTTCTGCCGGACGGCACGGCCGACGAGATCGGCTTCCCGCTCGTCGTCAAGGCCGCCGCGGGCGGGGGCGGGCGTGGCATGCGCGTGGTACGCCATCCCGGCGAGCTCGAGGACGCGATCGAGGCGGCCGGGCGCGAGGCGCTCGCCGCCTTCGGCGACGGAACCCTCTACTGCGAGCGCTACCTCGAGCGCCCGCGCCACGTCGAGGTGCAGGTGGTCGCGGATCTGCACGGCGCCGTCGTGGCGCTCGGCGAGCGGGATTGCTCGGTGCAACGGCGCCACCAGAAGGTGCTCGAGGAGTCCCCTGCGCCGAACATGCAGCCCGAGACGCGCGCCGCGCTGCTCGAGGCCGCAGTCCGCTTCGCCCGTGCGATCGGCTACGTGAGCGCGGGAACGGTCGAGTTCGTCGTCGACGGCGAGTCGTTCTTCTTCCTCGAGCTGAACGGCCGCATCCAGGTGGAGCACCCGGTCACGGAGGCGGTGACCGGTCTCGACCTCGTCGCCGAGCAGCTCAGAGTCGCGTCGGGCGAGCACCTCGGCGACGGCGCGGTCGAGCCCGTCGGCCATGCGGTCGAGGCGCGCCTGTACGCCGAGAACCCGCGCACGTTCTTGCCGGAGACGGGCACGATCACTCGGCTGCGGCTGCCGGCGACGGTTCGTGTCGACACCGGCGTCGAGGAGGGGGACGAGGTCGGGATCGCCTACGACCCGATGATCGCGAAGCTGGTCGCGTACGGCCGGACTCGCACGGAGGCGTTCGACTCCCTCGCCGCCGCGCTCGCGGCCACGGAGGTCGGCGGAGTGACGACGAACCTGCCCTTCCTCCGCTGGCTCGTCTCCCACCCCGAGGTACGCGCCGGCACCGCGACGACGGCATTCCTCGCCGAGCACCCACCGCTCTCGCCGCCTCCACTGATCCGCGCGCCGGATGCCTGGAAGGTGCCGTGGCGCCTGAACCTGCCGCCGCCGAGCCCGGCCCCCCCGCCCGACGTCGACACCTCCGGCGGCGCCCAGGCGGCGAGCGGCGGAGAGAGCAGCGTCACGGCGCCGATGCCGGGCACCGTTCTCCGGGTCGAGGTTGCCGAGGGAGACGTCGTCCAGGCGCGGGCGCCGCTCGTGATCCTCGAGGCGATGAAGATGGAGATCCCGGTCGGGTCGCCCTTCGACGGGACCGTGAGAGCCGTGCACGTCGCGCACGGGGACCGAGTCGCCGGCGGCGCGCTCCTCGTCGAGCTCGAGTCCTGCTAGTACGCGGGGCTCGCGCCGCGGATCTTGTCGAGCACCCAGCCCATCACGACGTTCACGATCCAGACGACGATCGTGGCGCCGATGTACGTCCAGAAGCCGCTGATCGAGAAGTGCGGGGCGAGCCACTCCGCAAGCGCGAGCATCGCGACGTTGAGCGCGAAGTACGCGAGCCCGAACGTGAGGATGATGAGCGGCAGCGTGAGGATCGCGAGGATCGGCTTCAGGATCGCGTTCCCGAGCGTGAGCACGAGGGCGCCGAAGACGAGCGAGCCCCAGCGCCCGATCGTCACACCGCTGAACATCCAGTCGACGACGATCAGCGCGAGGATGTTGATCCCCCAGAGGATCAGCAGCCGCACGAGCAGAACCATGGGCGGGGAGTCTATTCCCGGGGGCCGGGCGGAGCGCTAGAAGAGCTTCTGGAGCTTCATGGCGGCGCCCATGTCGCCCTTGATCTTGAGCTTGCCGGTCATGTAGGCGGTCGTCGGATTCTGCTCCCCGGCGACGATCTTCTGGAAGCTCTCCTCGCTCGCGGAGAACGTGCAGTCTCCGTCGCCCGTGCCCTCGGTGACGTTGATCACGCCGTCCGCGATCGCGACCGTCCACGCCCCCGCGCCCTCGATGTCGAAGACGTAGGTGTTGTTCATGCCCGCGATCCGACTCGGGTCGACGCGCGCCGGCAGGCCCTCGAAGAACTCGCTCACGGTGCTCATCTCGACCTCTCCTTTCCCGGCGTTGCGGACGGGCGGAGCCTAGCGCGCGGCTACGATCCGCGCGGCGTGGACTTCGACCTCTCGAGCGAGCAGGAGCTCCTCCGCGACACCGTCCGCGCGTTCGCGCGCGAGCGCGTCGCGCCGGTCGCGGCAGAGCTCGACCTCGAGGCTCGCTTCCCGTACGACCTCGTCTCGGAGATGGCGGAGCTCGGCCTCATGGGGATCCCGATCCCCGAGGAGTACGGAGGCGCCGGCGCGGACACCGTCTCGTACGCGCTCGCGATCGAGGAGCTGACGCGCGTCGACTCGTCGGTCGCGATCACCGTCGGCGCGCACATCTCGCTCGGGACGATGCCGATCCTCATGTACGGCACCGACGAGCAGCGCGAGCGCTGGCTGCCGGACCTCGCAGCGGGCCGTCGTCTCGCCGCGTTCGGCCTGACGGAGCCGGGCGCGGGCTCCGACGCTGGCGCGACGCGTACGACCGCCGAGCAGCGCGACGGTTCGTGGGTCGTGAACGGCTCGAAGCTCTTCATCACGAACGCCGGGACCGACATCACCTGGGGCGTGACGATCACCGCGCTCACGGGCGCCGACGAGGTCTCGAACGTCGTCGTCGAGAACGGCACCGCCGGCTACGCGATCTCGGCGCCGATGAAGAAGCTCGGCTGGCGCGCCTCGGACACGCGGGAGCTCTCGTTCGAGGACTGCGAGGTGCCCGAAGGCAACCTCCTCGGCGAGCGCGGCGCCGGCTTCCGCCAGTTCCTCGAGATCCTGGACGGCGGCCGGATCTCGGTCGCAGCGATGGGCGTCGGTCTCGCGCAGGGCGCGTACGACCTCGCGTTCGCGTACGCGCAAGAGCGGGAGCAGTTCGGGACGCGGATCTCGAGGTTCCAGGCGATCCAGTTCAAGCTCGCGGACATGGCCACCGAGATCGAGGCCGGCCGGGGACTCGTCCACAAGGCCGCATGGCTCAAGGACCAGGGACGCCCGTTCGCGCGCGAGGCGGCGATGGCGAAGCTCTTCACGGGCGAGCTTTCGAACCGCGTCGCGAGCGCCGCGCTCCAGATCCATGGCGGGTTCGGGTACATGGAGGAGTCCGCCATCTCGCGGCTCTACCGCGATCAGAAGATCCTCGAGATCGGAGAGGGCACGAACGAGGTGCAGCGGATGGTGATCGCCCGGCACCTCGGCCTGTGAGGCGCGCCGTCGCCGGGCGGACGCGCCCGGCCAGCGTGCGCGAGAGTAGAGCCGCTACTCCGGGCCGGCGTGCTCGACGGCGTCGGATCGTCGATGGAACTCCCAGGCGCCACCGCGGGTGATGAACCCGATCTTCGCCGTGTCCGGATACTCGGCGACGTCCGGATCGGCGTTCGACGAGACGATCAGGACCCGCGCGATCTCGTCGCCGTCGTTCCGCACCTGATGTGCGCCCTCCGGGCCTCGCGGAAGCGAGAGCACGTCCCCCTCGGCAAGCGCTCGGTCGCCGTCGTGCAGACGGACGGTCGGGCTCCCGCGCAGGACGACCAGGAGCTCGTCGCTCCCGTGGTGGAAGTGGTACGTGAACTGGGATCCGCCCGGCTGGAGCTCCCACAGCGAGGCGCCGAGAGACGCGGCTGGCGACCGCGCGAGACGGCGCGCGCCGATCCCGCCCCAATCGGGTACGTCATCCCACACGTTGCCGGCCTCATCCGCCACGGGGACCGAATCTAGCGCGAGTCAGACGGTGACCGCGCCGGGATCTGGGCGGACGAGCATCGTCTCCGCGACGTCGACGATCTCGGTCACGGGCAGGCCGACACGCGCTGCGTGCTCGCAGATCTTCTCGCGGCTGGACGCCTGGTAGACGCTGACCGTGCCGACGGAGCCGTCCTCCTCGTGCACGACGTACGAGCGGATCCAGCGGATGTCGTCGGACATCTCGTGGCCGACCTCGCGGGATCGGTCCGCCACGTCGCCGAGATCGTCTCGGTTTCGCCACACACTTCGCCGCCGGATCACGTACGTGTTCATCGCCCACCTCCAGGAAAACGAGAAAGAGTGCTCGACATCGACCGCCAGATCGTTTCCTGGAGTACGGCCCACCCGCGATTTCGGATCTCGCGGAGCGTCGGAACGTCGACCCGGCGCGCGCGCCCCGAGTCGCGCGCCGCCTAGCCTCCCGTCCGCCAGCGCGACGAGAGCCAGTTCCGCGGCGAGTTCGGCGGCAGCATCCAGACGAGGATGAAGATGATCGCCGTCGAGCCGAAGTAGCTGTACAGCGACGCGCCTCCGCCGTTGTTTCCCGTCGAGGTCTGGCCGAACGAGAGGCAGGCGAAGGTCACGAGCGCGAGCGAGAGCGCGACGAGGAGGATCACCTTCGATCGACCCATGAGGAACTCGCCGCGCAGGAGGCTCAGCACCATGAGGACGAAGACGCCGAACTCGAGCACGCCGAGCGCCGCCCACAGGAAGTCGACTCCCGGGAAATGGCCGACGAAGGTCGACGAGAACTGCTGCTTGATGCCCGCCGGCGCCTTCCCGTTGTCGTCGAAGAGCTTCGACTTCCCCGAGTAGAAGAAGAGGACGCCGACGAGAAAGTAGACGCCGATGACGGTGAGCCAGTACGCGGCGTGGTCGAAGACCGTCGCGCGCTCGTGAGTCTCTGCCTGGGCGGTGGACATCGTTCGGACCTCCCTCCATCGACGGCCTTCGTGCAGCGGCATCAATAGCACTGCGACTCGAGATGATGCAGCCCCGCAAGGACATCGTCGTCCATCGCCTCGGCCCCGAGAGCCCAGACCGTGAAGGCACCTGCGTGCCCGGGGCTTCGACTCGAGAGCTCGACCGGAGCGAGCACGAGCGGTCGAGCGGCGAGGAGGATTATACGAACGATCGTGCTAACTTGTGTACATGACCTCGACCGACGCTCCCCGAGAGCCGCGGCCGCGCGCGCGCAAACGACGCAGCGACGGCGAGCGGAGCCGCAACGCGATCCTCCAGGAGGCGGCGCGCCTGGCGACGACCGAGGGCATCGACGGTCTCTCGATCGGGCGTCTGGCCGATGCAGTCGGCATGAGCAAGAGCGGGCTCTTCGCCCACTTCGGCTCGAAGGAGGAGCTCCAGCTCGCCACCATCGAAGCAGCGACGACGGTCTTCAGCGAGAAGGTGATCGCCCCCGCGTCGACCGCCCCGTCGGGGATCGAGCGGCTTCGCGCATACGCACAGGAGTTCCTGCATCACCTCGAGGGCGACGTCTTCCCCGGCGGCTGCTTCTTCGCCTCGGTCGCCGCCGAGATGGACACCCGGCCCGGGCCCGTCCGCGACCGCGCCGTGCAGTTCGTCGGCGAATGGATCGGGTTGCTCGTCGCGGCCGCCCGGGACGCGCAAGCGGAGGGCGACCTCGACCGGGCCGAGGACGCCGAGCAGCTCGGCTTCGAGATCGAGGCCTACCTCCTGCTCGCGAACGCGCTCTACGTCGCGAGTCGCGACCCGGGCGCGCTCGACCGTGCGCGCCGCGCGATCGACACGCGGCTCGCGTGCGCGGCCCCGAACTGACGAAAGAGCGGGCTCAGCCGACCGTCGAGGCTACGGGCGACGAGCCACGTGGAGGGTGGCCACCCAATGTCGACGCACCAAGCCATCAGGCCGTTCTGCAAGCTTCTCGCGGATCGCTCCGTAGAGAAGTGTGCGCTTCTCCGGTGCCATCGCGATGTGCCCTGAGAACGTCTCGAGGAGCGCGATGTACTCCTCGGCCGCGTAGGTCACGTCCCAGAGGTAACGCTTCACGCACACGGTGTCGAAGAGGCCGCTCTCTTCGATCTCCGCCACGTCCGTGGGCATCTCGTCCGGAACAGGCGGCGGCCATTCGCCGTCATGGCTCTCACCGATCGCGTCGTACACCGGCTGGATGTCGCTGAAGAACGGGTCGAATCCCTCCGGGAACCCATGGCTCGCGCTCCAGAAGGCAAGGTGCCCGTCAGGCAGGAGAAGCGAATGTGCCTTCTGGTAGCGAATCGCGGGGTCGATCCAGTGCCATGCGGTCGCTGCGTACACGAGGTCGAATCGCCGCCCCGCGCCGTCCCAGCTCTCGAACGCATCGGCCTCGACGGTCACCGGGTAGCCCGCGAGGTTGGCGCGCGCGCGAGCCGCGAGGTCCTCGCCCAACTCGACGCAGACGACCTCGAACCCGCGTTGGACGAGGGGAAGAGTCGCCTTGCCCGTGGCACAGCCGACCTCGAGCAGACGCGCTCCAGGTCGGAGTTGCGAGACGCGAACGAGGTCGTCGAACAGCGACTCCGGGTAGTCCGGCCGCGCAGCCTGATAGCTGGCCGCGGCTCTCTCGAACGTCGTCCGGAGCCTGCGTCGACGTTCCTCCACGATCGCATGGTCACAGATGCCCGTGCTACGAGACTGCGTGTCGTCCAGCGAGACCGAAACGCGTGAGGTCTCGGCCCGCCCCGTTCCAGGGATCCACTTCAAGTGAGATAGCGGAGACCGCTGCTAGCGTCGCCGCGTGATCTTCACGCAGTTCGTCGCGGACGATCTCGGGTGCGCGTCATACCTCGTCGGCGACGAAGACGCGGGGGTTGCGGTCGTCGTCGATCCCGCGTTCGCGATCGAGCAGTACCTAGAGGAGGCCGCCCGGCGCTACGTCCGGATCGTCCATGCGATCGAGACCCATACGCACGCCGATCACGTCTCCGGACACGGCCGGCTCGCGCTCGAGCACGGGATCCCGGTGTCGGTCCACCCACTCGCCGAGGCCGAGTACCCGCACGATCCGATGGCGGACGGCGACACGATCGAGCGAGGGAACGTCGTCCTCACATGCATCCACACGCCGGGCCACCGCCCCGAGCACTGCTGCCTCGCGGTCACGGACCGTTCGCGCGCGGACGAGCCGTGGCTCGTGCTGACCGGTGACTCCCTCTTCGTCGGCGACGCCGCGCGGCCCGACCTCGCGGTCGAGGCGCGCGAGGGCGCCGAAGGTCTCTTCCACTCGCTCCGCCGCCTGCTCGAGCTCGGAGACGGCGTCGAGGTCTACCCCGGCCACGTCGCGGGCTCCCTGTGCGGGAAGGCGATGAGCTCGAAAGGCTCGACGACGATTGGGTTCGAGCGGCGCTTCAACCCCGCGCTCGCGTTCAGCGACGTCGCGCTCTTCGTCGCCGACTCGGCAGGCATCTCCGCGCCGAGGCCGCCCAACGTCGAGCGGATCGTCGCTCTGAACAAGGGCCCGTTCGTCGGCGCTCCGCCGGACCCGCCGGAGCTTCCGGTTGCGCCCGAAAACGCACAGATCCTGGATGCGCGACCCCTCCACGCCTTCGCCGACGGCCACCTCCAGGGCGCGGTCAACGTGCCCGTCTCCGGGACGCGCTTCGCGACCAAGGCGGCGTTCGTCGTGGACACCGAGCGGCCCGTCGTGGTCGCCGCTTCGACCGAGGAGGAGGCGCGGGACGCGATTCGCGGCCTGCGCTCGGTCGCGGTGCTCGACGTCCCCGGCTACGTGCTCGGGAGTGGCCCCGAGACGCTCGAGCTCGTGTCGGTGGACGAGCTCGAGGAGCTCATGGCGGAGGGCGCCGAGCTCGTCGACGTGCGCGAGAAGGACGAGCGTGACACGGGCTACATCGCCGGCAGCCGGAACATCCCCTACCGGCTCTTGCCGCTGGGCGAGGCCGACCTCCCCCACGACCGGCCGATCGTCACGATCTGCGAGCTTGGCCCGCGCGCGACGATCGCAGCCAGCATTCTCAGCGCGCGGGGATACGACGCCCGCGCGGTTGCCGACGGCGGCGTCTACACCTGGCAGGCCGCGGGGAAGCCGACCGTCGAGTTCCGCCGCTGCGGCAACTAGAACTCCGCACGGGACGCGCTCGAACACGCCGCGATCAGGCCGGCGGGCCGAGCCGCTCAGCCGCGTAACCGGCGGCGGCGATTGCCTCGAGAAGCTCCTGGCAGTGCGCTTCGTCCCGTGTCGAGACGACGAGCTCGACCTCGGTCTGGATCACCGTGGTCGTCGTGCCCTCGCGGTGATGATCGACCGAGACGACGTTCCCGCGCTCGCGCGCGACGAGGTCGAGGAGGTTCGAGAGCTCGCCCGGCCGGTCGGGGATCAGCGTGCGGACGGCCAGATAGCGACCCGCGCGCGTGAGCCCGTGCTGGAGCACGGAGATCAGCGTCGTCGCGTCGATGTTCCCGCCGGAGAGCACGATCGCGACCGGCCCCGAGCCTCCGGCGCGCCCGGCCAGGAGGGCCGCGATCCCGACCGCGCCCGCACCCTCCACGAGCAGCTTCTTCCGCTCGAGGCAGAGGAGGAGTGCGTCCGAGATCTCCTCGTCTCCGACCTCCACGACGTCGTCGAGCATGCGGTCGAGGATCTCCGACGCGAGCTCGCCCCGGTGCTTCACCGAGATGCCGTCGGCGATCGTCACGCCCGGCCGGCAGATCACGCCCACGATGCGGATACCCGGACGGCGCTCGCGAAGCGCCGTCGAGATCCCCGCCGCGAGCCCGCCGCCGCCGATCGGGACGAGGAACGTCTCCGCCTCCTCGGCCTGCTCCGAGAGTTCGAGCCCGATCGTGCCCTGTCCCGCGATCACGCGCGGGTCCTCGAACGCGTGCACGAGTGTCGCGCCGGTACGTTCGGCGTGACTCTGCGCGGCGGCGACGGCGTCCTCGAACGTCTCTCCCGAGAGCTCGACGGCGCCGTCGTAGGAGCGCGTCGCCTCGACCTTGGCCATCGGCGCGTCACGCGGCATGTAGACCGTCGCGCTGATCCCCGCCTCCCGGGCCGCCCAGGCGACCGCCTGGCCGTGGTTCCCGGCGCTCGCGGCGACGACGCCCGCCGCACGCTCCTCGGGGCCGAGCTGCGCGATCGTGTTGTAGGCGCCGCGGATCTTGAACGACCCGGTGCGCTGCAGGTTCTCGGCCTTGAGCAGGACGGGCCGTCCGGACAGCCGCGTGAACGTCTCCGACGGGTAGAGCGGCGTGACGCGGGCGACTCCCGAGAGCCGCTCGCGGGCCGCCTCGACGTCAGCGATCGTCGGCGCCGTCAAGGCCGAACACCTTCTCCATGATCTCGTCGACCGCGGTCAGCGGGTCGAGCTCGCGTCGCTCGACCGCGTCGAGGACGCCGCGGAGCTGAGGGTCGTCGGTGACACGCTCCTCGAGACGGACGCGCGCACGGCTCGAGGCGACGGCGAAGACCTCCCCGGCGAGGTTTCGGCGCCTGCGCTCGTCGAGGCGCCCGTCCCGTTCGAGGCCGTCCCGATGCTCGGAGAGCTTCTCCCAGAGCTGCGAGATCCCCTCCCCACGGAGCGCCTCCGTGAGGACGATCGGGGGCCGCGCGTCCGCCGGCCCGAGCGCGACGATCGAGCGCACCTCGTTGAGCATCGTCTTCGCGGCCGGGTGGTCGGACTTGTTGATCGCGATCACGTCGGGGATCTCCATGATCCCGGCCTTCAGCGCCTGCACGGAGTCGCCGGATCCCGGCATCAGGACGAGGAGGACGGTGTCGGCGATGCCCGTCACCTCGACGTCGCTCTGCCCGGCTCCGACCGTCTCCACGAAGACGATGTCCTTTCCCGATGCGTCGAGCAGGAGGACCGCCTGGAGCGTCGCCTCCGCGAGTCCCCCGTGGTGGCCGCGCGAGCCCATCGAGCGGATGAAGACTCCAGGGTCGAGGAAGTGGTCGGCGAGCCGGATCCGGTCGCCGAGGAGCGCGCCTCTCGTGAACGGGCTCGACGGGTCGACCGAGACGACGCCGACCGTGAGGTCGAGAGAGCGGGCGTGCGCCACGAGCGCGCCCACGAGCGACGACTTGCCGACACCCGGCGGGCCCGTGACGCCGACCACCGTGGCGCGGCCGGTCTCCGGGTAGAGATCGCGAACGAGCGACCCGGCGAGCACGTCGCCGTTCTCCACGAGCGAGATCGCCCTCGCGAGCGCACGGCGATCGCCCTTCCGCACGCCGGCGGTCAGCTCCTCGAGCGTCCATTCCCTCCGCGCCACGCATGGAGACTCTATGCAGGCGAGACGCGATGGACACCGGAGGCGACGGACCAGGGACGCGCCGAGGCGGCCACGCCGCCGTCTTCCGGGACCTTCCCGCGACCGGAATCGCGGTGGCACGGCGGACTCCGGTCTTGCGCCGGCTATCCGCGGCGCGCTTCTGTGTCTCGGCGGTGCTCGATCTCCTCGAGGAGCGTCGCGATCCGTTCGAGCCCGTGCTGCGCCGAACCGTCGTGCGCGGGGACGAAAACGGGCGTCGGGACGACCTCCGGCTCCGCTCCCGGCTCGGGCTCACGACGAAGATCGCGATCGGTCGGGGCGTCTCCATTCTCGAGCGCGGTCGCAGCAGCGTTCGCGTAGGCGTCGATCACCTCGTTCTGCTCACCCGTGATGACCGGCAGCCAGCGCGTGAGGACGAGCGAGACGGCGGCGCCTGCGAGGTAGATGCACCCTGCGGCGAGCCAGACGTCACGCGCTCCGTATCGGTCGGTGAGCACGCCTGCCGCCGCCATCGCGAGGCCGAGGACGCCGTAGTTGGTGCTCATGATCGTCGCGAGCGCTCGGCCGCGGAACCGGTCGGGAGCGCCGCGCTGGACGAGGATCTGGTTGCAGATGATCGCTGCGCCGTTCCCGGCCGCACCGCCGATGACGAACGGCACGGCGAGCCAGATCGAATGGCTGAGCGCGGCTCCTCCCCACCCCACGCCCATGAGCACGATCGAGCCCGCGTAGTGCCGCCTGAGGCCGACCTTCCCGAGCGAGGGTGCAGCGAGATAGCTCCCCAGCGCGAGGCCGACGCCGCTCGCCGCGACGATCGCCCCGAAGCCGAGGTCGCCCGCCGACAGCGTGTCCTTCGCGAACACCACCTCGGCGACGTTGATCGCCGCGCTCCCGAGGAGCACCACGTTCCAGACGACGAGAACGGTGCGCAGCGGCCGCGAGGTGAGCACGAGCCGGACGCCGTCGGAGACGTCTCGCCAGTGACCCCGGGTCAGCGACTCCTCGGAGCGGAGGCTTCGTTCCGGGATGCGGGCGACGAGGCCGGCGGAGATCAAGAACGTGACCGCGTTCACGGCATAAGGGACCGACGGCCCCCAGGCGGTGAGCATCAGCCCGCCGATGACCGGACCGATCATCCAGGCGAGGGTCTCGATGGTCTGGAGCAGCGAGTTCGCGTTCGTGAGCTCGTCGTCCGGCACGAGGTTCGGGAGCCCCGCGAACACAGCGGGGCGGAAGAACCCGGTCGCGATGCCCGCGACGCCGGCGAGCGCGACGATCCCTGCCGCCGTGTTCACGAACGGCAGCGCGGCGAAGACGCCGAACCGCACGAGGTCGGACGCGATCATCAGCCGCCGCCGCGAGAGGCGGTCGACGAGCGGCCCGAGCAGGAGCCCGATGAGCACGATCGGGAGGAAGTCCGCGATCAGGAGCGCCGCGACCCACTCTCCCGATCCGGTCAGGTCGAAGACATCGACCGTCAGGGCGATCGCCGCGAGATAGGTGCCGAAACTCGACCCGGCTGTGGCCAGGAACAGCAGTCCGAACGACCGGGAACGGCCCACGAGGCCGAGACGGCGAGAGCTCTGCACGACCGTCGATGACGCTAGCACCTGGTTCTGTCGGTGACTACGGCCCGATGTGGACCGGTCCCGAAAGGGCGACGCGCTGCGCATCCGCCCTGTTCGGGGGCGGAGACGGCCGCGCCTGCGGCGCCGCTATGCGCCGTGCATCGCCTTCGCCTGGCGGGCGGCGACGATGCGGGCGAGTCGGATCTCGAGCGCGCGGGACGGAGGCGACTTCGCCGACGTGACGACGGTGAACATGACGCGTGCGCGACCGCGCTGGATCGCGATCACATCGCCGACGGAGCGTGTGCCTCCGGCGAACGGCGTGAAGCGGGTCCGGAAGGCGACGGTGCGGGACGCGAGAGACGGGAACGCCAGGCGCGACACCGTGACGGGCGTGCCGCCCGACGGAGCCGAGTGACACTCGACACCGGACCGGCCGAACTCGAGGCGCCACGACCTGTCGGCGTCGGCGACGCGACTCGTAGAGGCGGGCCACGGCCACCACGATCGACGTCGAGCTGATCCAGACCGGAGCGAAGCGCTCGCCCGTGAGCGTGAGGCCGGACTCGTCGATCCCCGCGCACGTCCGGGAGGTCCAGGTCGTGGGGCTCGTGTCCGGCTTGTACCCCCGGCCGAGATCGGCGGTTCGGGGCAGCATCGCGGCAGCTCGCGCCTGGTCGGCGGGAATCAGCTCCCGCCGCGGGTCGTAGCGGCCTGCGAGGGCGGTGCCGGTCGCGAACAACGTGACGGCGAGCGTGACGACGGCGAGTCGGCGCACGACGCTCATGGTAGGAACGGCATCCGGAGCCGTCTACGGCTCGTAGGCGAGGTTCGAGCCGAGCCAGCGCTCGACCTCCGCCGCCGCCATGCCCTTCCGGGCCGCGTAGTCGGCGACCTGGTCACGGCCGATCCGCCCGATCGCGAAGTAGCGCGCCTGCGGGTGGCCGAAGTAGAGGCCGCTCACGCTCGGCGGGGGCGTGGTCGCGAACGACTCGGTCAGCGCGAGCCCCGCGCGTTCGGCGTCGAGCAGCGCGAGGAGCGGGCCCTTCTCCGTGTGGTCCGGACAGGCCGGATACCCGTATGCGGGACGGATCCCGCGGTAGCGCTCGGCGATCAGTTCGTCCCCGGAGAGCTGCTCCTCACCGGCATACCACTCGTGCCGTGCTCGCTCGTGCAGCCACTCCGCGAACGCCTCAGCGAGCCGATCGGCGAGCGCCCGCACCATGATCGAGCGATAGTCGTCGCCGTCGGCGGCGAAGCCGTCCGCGAGCCTCTCGGCCCCGTGGATCGCGACCGCGAAGGCGCCGACGTGATCCTGGAGCCCCAAGTCCGCGGGCGCCACGAAGTCAGCCAGCGAGCGGTTCGGACGCGAGTCGGCATGGTCGGCTTGCTGACGCAGCATCGAGAAGCGGTGTCTGACACCCGGACCCCTCGAACCCGCATGGTTCCGTTGGGTGGTGTCAGACGCCGGGTCCCCCGGGTTCCGGGACTCGAGCACGAGGTCATCGCCCTCTGCGACCGCCGGCCAGAACCCGTACACGCCGCGCGCCTCGAGGAACCCGCCGGAGCCGACCTCGTCGAGCAGCTCGTTCGCCGCGCCGAAGAGGTCGCGCGCCGCCTCTCCCTTCTCTGGATCGTCGAGGATCGCGGGGTAGCGGCCCTTGAGCTCCCAGGCGTGGAAGAAGAACGTCCAATCGATGTACGAGCGAAGATCCGCGACCTCGGCATCGACGAGCCGCGACCCGGCGAACGGCGGCGGCGCGAGATCGTCCTCGTGCCACTCGACGAGCGTTCGGTTTCGCCGCGCGTCCGCGATCGAGAGGAGCGGCTTTCGGCCCTTCTCCGCGTGGAGCGCGCGCAGACGCTCCTGCTCGGCGCGGTTCTCGGCGTCGAGCCTCTCCTTGCGCTCGCCGTCGAGGAGGTCGGACATGACGCCGATCACGCGCGACGCGTCCAGGACGTGCACCGTCGGCTGCCCGTACTCGGGCGCGATGCGGACCGCCGTGTGCTGCCGTGACGTGGTCGCACCCCCGATGAGGAGTGGAAGCTGGAGGCCACGCCTCTCCATCTCCTTGGCGACGTGGACCATCTCGTCGAGCGACGGCGTGATCAGGCCGGAGAGCCCGACGATGTCGCAGTCCTGCTCGACGGCGACGTCCAGCACCTGGTCCGCCGGGACCATGACGCCGAGGTCGATCACCTCGTAGCCGTTGCAACCGAGGACGACGCCGACGATGTTCTTGCCGATGTCGTGCACGTCACCCTTGACGGTGGCCAGGACGACCCGCCCGGCCGCCTGGCGCTCGGTGTTCTCCTCCTCCATGAACGGCTCGAGATAGCCCACTGCGCGCTTCATCGCGCGCGCGCTCTTCACCACCTGGGGCAGGAACATCTTCCCCGAGCCGAAGAGGTCGCCGACGATCTTCATCCCGTCCATGAGCGGCCCCTCGATCACGTCGAGCGGCCGCGCGGCGGCGACCCGCGCCTCCTCCGTGTCCTCCTCGATGAAATCGACGACGCCGTGCACGAGGGCGTGCGCGAGGCGCTCGTCGACCGGTGCCTCGCGCCACGCGAGGTCGCGCTCACGCTCCATAGCTCCGCCGGTGACCCTCCTCGCGAGCTCGACGAGCCGCTCGGTCGCGTCGGGCCGCCGGTCGAAGAGAACGTCCTCGACGTGCTCGAGGAGCTCGGGCTCGATGTCCTCGTACACCGCGAGCTGGCCGGCGTTCACGATCCCCATGTCGAGGCCGGCGCGGATCGCGTGGTAGAGGAAGGCCGCGTGCATCGCCTCGCGGACCGCGTCGTTGCCCCGGAACGCAAACGAGAGGTTCGAGATCCCGCCCGAGACGAGCGCGCCCGGGCAGCGCTCCTTGAGAAGCGGGATCGCCTGGATGAACGCCTTCGCGAAGCCGGCGTGCTCCTCGATCCCGGTCGCCACCGCGAGGACGTTCGGGTCGAGGATCACCTCCTCGGGCGCGAAGCCGGCGTCCCCGACGAGGAGGTCGTACGCGCGGCCGAGGATCTCGACCTTGCGCTCGACGGACTCCGCCTGGCCTCTCTCGTCGAACGCCATCACGACGGCGGCAGCGCCGTAGCGCCGGATCGTCCGCGCGTGCTCGAGGAAGACCGCCTCTCCCTCCTTGAGCGAGATCGAGTTGACGACACCCTTCCCCTGGAGGCACCGCAGGCCCGCCTCGAGGGCGGAGAACCGAGAGCTGTCGACCATGATCGGGAGCCGCGCCGCCTCGGGCTCGGTGGCGACGAGGTTCAGGAACGTCGTCAGCGCCTGCTCGGCGTCGAGCAGGTCGGCGTCCATGTTGACGTCGAGCAGGTTCGCTCCTCCGCGTACCTGCTCGAGCGCGACCTCGAGCGCGCCCTGGTAGTCGTCGGCCTCGATCAGACGGCGGAAGCGCGCCGAGCCGGTCACGTTCGTCCGCTCGCCGACGATCACGAAGCCGGTATCGGGACGCAGCACGAACGGCTCGAGGCCGGAGAAGCGCGGCTCGCGCGTCGCCTCGGGCAGGCGCCGCGGCGGCAGTCCCTGGACGGCCCGGGCGATCTCGCGCGTGTGCTCGGGCGTCGTTCCGCAGCAGCCGCCGACCACGTTCACGAGGCCGTCCTCGGCGAATGCGCGTAGGAAGCGGCTCGTGTCGCCCGGCTGCTCGTCGTGGAGCCCGAGCGCGTTCGGGAGCCCAGCGTTCGGATGGCACGAGACCCACGTCGACGCGACGTTGGAGAGTCCCTCGATGAACGGACGCATCTCGGTCGCGCCGAGCGAGCAGTTGACCCCGACGACGAGCGGCCGCGCGTGCTCCACCGAGATCCAGAACGCCTCGACCGTCTGGCCGGAGAGGTTCCTCCCGCTGCGGTCGATCGCGGTGAAGGAGATCCAGAGCGGGAGCTCCGGCGCGACGTCCTGCGCGGCGACGAGCGCGGCCTTGGCGTTCAGGGTGTCGAAGACCGTCTCGATCATGAGCAGGTCGACTCCTCCCTCGCGCAGCGCCGCGATCTGCTCTGCGTAGGCATCGCGCACCGCGTCGAACGTCGCCGCGCGGTACGCGGGCTCGTCCACGCGCGGCGAGAGCGAGAGCGAGACGTTCAGCGGCCCGACCGAGCCCGCGACGAAGCGCGGCCTGTCGGGCGTCCGCTCGCTCCACTCGTCGGCGACGCGCCGGGCGAGGCGAGCGCCCTCGAGGCTCATCTCGGCCGCCGCCGCCTCGAGCCCGTAGTCGGCCTGACCGATGCGTGTCGCCGTGAACGTGTTCGTCGTCGCGATGTCCGCGTTCGCGGCGAAGTACTCGTGGTGGATGCCGGCGACGATCTCCGGGTGCGTGAGGTTCAGGAGATCGGGGTCCCCGCGCAGGTCGCGCGAGTGGTCGCGAAAGCGCTCGCCGCGGTACTCCTCCTCGCTCAGCTCCTTGCGATGGATGAGCACGCCCCAGGCGCCGTCGAGCACGAGGATGCGCTCGGCGAGGAGCTCTCGCAGCCGCTCCGCGGTATTCACGAGTCGACCCCTGCCAGCACGGCCCGCGGCCGAAGCCGGGCTTCGCCCGGCGAGAGGCATCGCTCGCGGTCGTCGCCTGAGCATGCGTGAAGGAGGGGGCCCGTGGGGGAACCACGGGTTCCCTCACGATTCGGCGCGCCCCGGCCCCAGGCGCCGTCGAGCACGAGGATGCGCTCGACGAGAAGGTCTCTCGGCCGGCGAGCGGTCGGCGCGGGTTCTGTGCGGACGTCGGTCACAGTCGTCACTCCCGCCTGAGGGCGCGGAAGCCTCCGTGGCCACCGGCTCTTTAGGCGTTGTTTTTACCTGGTCGCCAAGCTGCCTTTCAAAGCTCTCCAGGTCGAACGTGCCCACCTTAGCTCACCGCCAGGCATAGACGACCCGCGCGAACGCCGGAATTGACAGCTCGCCGCCGATGTTGAGATCGTCCGGGCATCGCCGGGGCCCGGAGAAGGCTCGGCCCGCGTTTCGGCGAAGGTCCGCACCGATGGTCCCGATGCCTTCCGCCCCCCGAACCCGTCGCCTCCTCACCCTCACACTCGCTCTCGCCGCGGCGCTCGTGGTCGTCGCAGCAGCAGGCGGAGGCGTCGCCGACGAGACCGCACTCGCGGAGAAGTACGCGCCGGTCGTTCGGCTCGTCGACCAGCCCGTCGAGTGCGGGCCGGGAGAGCCGTACCGGCCGATGGACGTGAACGCGCTCTTCGGAAATCCGACGGTCGCGCTCCGCGGCCCGTGGAACCCCACCGACCTCGTGAAGATCGGCCCCACCGCGGACGATCTCGTCGGCCGCTACGAGTACCACCTCGACTTCCCGGGGCACGCACTCGACCCGGGCTGCGACTACGAGAAGTGGTCGCGCCGGATCACCGAGGGGACGAAGCCGACCGTCTACGCCCACGTCGCCACCGATCCCGCCTACCCCGGCCAGCTCGCCCTCCAGTACTGGCTCTTCTACGCCTTCAACGACTTCAACAACCTGCACGAGGGCGACTGGGAGATGATCCAGCTCGACTTCCGCGCCCGCGACGCCGCCTCGGCACTCGAGACGTCGCCCGCCCAGGTCGGATACAGCTCCCACGAGGGCGCCGAGCGGGCCGACTGGGGGGACGACAAGCTCGAGCTCGTCGATCGGACGCACCCGGTCGTGTACCCGTCGCAGGGCTCGCATGCGAACAAGTACACGCAGGCGCTCTACGTCGGCAGCTCGGCCGCTGCGGGCGTCGGCTGTGACAACACGCAGAACGCGAACGTCATCCTGCGACCGGTCGTCGAGACGATCCCGAGCGACCCGGCCGCAGCGCGCAAGGCGTTTCCCTGGATCGCCTTCGAGGGGCGTTGGGGAGAGCTCCAGCCCGCCTTCTTCAACGGGCCGACCGGGCCGAACCTGAAGACGCAGTGGACGGAGCCAATCACCTGGGCGCAGAGCTGGCGGACGCGGAGCTACGCGGTTCCGGCTGGCGGCGTGCTCGGGACGGGTGCGACGGACTTCTTCTGCAGAGCGGTCGCGACGGTCTCGCGCGGGCTCGTCTCGCTCCTGCGCGAGCCCGGCTGGACGATCTTCGTCCTCGCCGGGCTCGTCGCGATCCTGGTCTTCGCCGGCTCCCGCACGACCTGGCGTCCGGTCGCGCCGCTCCGCCTCGCGCGCCGGCGGGCGTGGGGCCAGACACTCCGCGCCGCCGGCCGGATGTACCGCACGCGGCCGCGCCTCTTTCTCGGGATCGGAGTCATCCTCATCCCGCTCGGCGCGGTGATCTCCATCGCGCAGGCCCTCGTGCTCGGCGGGTTCGGGCTGCTCGGGATCGATACGACCGGCGCGTCGGCCGGCGGCCTCGTGATCCTCGTGCTCGCCGTCGGCACCACCTTCACGCTCCTCGGCTTCGCGCTCGTCCAGGCGGCGACCACCTGCGCCCTCGTGGAGATCGACGCCGGCCGCCCGATCGGTCCCTGGCGGGCCTATCGCGTGTCGTTGCGGAGAGCGGGCACGCTCGTCGGCGGGCTCGCGGTGGCCGTCGTCGTCTCGACCGCGCTCTGGGTGACGTGGTTCCTCATCCCGATCGCGATCTGGCTCGCCGTGCGCTGGGCGCTCCTCGCGCAGGTCGTCGAGCTGGAGGATCGTACGGCGATCGGCAGCCTTCGCCGGAGCGCGCGCCTCGTTCGGCATCGCTGGCTGTACGTCGCCTCGCTCGTCGGAGTGGGAAGCGCGCTCGCCATCCTCATCGGACCGTTCGTCGGCGCCTTCCTGATCCTGGTGACGAACGCGCCGCTACCCCTCCTCAACCTCGTCGCCGGCGTCGTC
Organism: uncultured Actinomycetes bacterium; assembly: GCA_963708265.1. Lineage (GTDB taxonomy): Bacteria > Actinomycetota > Thermoleophilia > Gaiellales > Gaiellaceae > GMQP-bins7. Next base: position 1,013,430 of record CAVPSC010000004.1, read on the forward strand.
TACGCCCTCGCGATGCCGTTCGTCGCGCTCACGACCTCGTACGTCTACTTCGACGCGCGGGCGCGCCTCGAGCTCCCGGGCGAGCTCGCCGAGCCCGACGTGCTCCCCGCGGAGATCGAGCTCTCTACCTGAGCATCAGCCCGCCGCGCGGGCGATCCGCTGGCGCTTCCAGGGACCTGGGATGAACACGATCAGCCAGTTGACGATCCAGATGATGATCGTCGCAAGGACCAGCGTCCCGGCGCCGTCGATCGTGATCCCGTCCGAGAGCCAGTTCGTCACGAGCAGCGTGGCCGCATTCGCGAGCAGGAGGATCAGGCCGAGAGAGGCCGAGCGGCCCCCGCGGAGGACCCCGAAGACGATGATCGGGACGAGCCAGTTGATGATCGAGAAGATGATCACGGCCCAGATGAACTGCGCCGTATTGAGGTCGAAGCCGTCGAGCAAGACCGCGCAGATGACGAACGCGACGGCAGTCGCAGCGACGCTCAGGAGGATCCTCAGGCCGAAGACACGCACGGTGCGCGGACCCTAACGCGCGAAAGCTGCGAGCGTCTCCAGCCCGTTTCCGACGAACGGTGCGCCGTGGGCGAGCAACAGGTGCCTGAAGTCGAGATCGGCGAGACGGCCGTAGGAGTCGCGAAGCCCCTCCCTCGTCTCCACGGGGTCGTCCATCAGGAAGTCGGGGACGAACACGAGCGGACCGCCGGGCTCCCAGCGCACCGCGCCGTCCGCGACGGCGAGCGCCTCGCGCGCGGGGACGTGGAACGCCGTCTCGTCCGGGCAGATCGCACCGACCTCGCACGCGACGATCCCGCCCGGGAGCACGTCCCCGAAGTCGAACGGCTCGACACGCTGGTCGGCCGAGAACTCGTGCATTCCCTCTCGCACCGCATGCACCGTGACGCCGAAGCGCTCGGCGAAGAAGGCACTCGACCGATAGTGGTGCCGGTTCGTCAAGAGTACGTCGGTCGGAGGCCCATGCTCTGCGAACCAGTCGAGGCCCTCGGGCGGCGCGATCGGGTCGAGCAGGACGCCCTCGGCGGGCAGGTAGTACGAGTGGACCTCGATCTCGATCCGGGGGTGGACACCGGTCCAATGCCAGATCCCGGGAGCGATCTCCTGCACGTGCGGAGGCTAGCGCCCGACTATCGCTCCGGCCGAGCCGACGAGACGGCAGCGGACGCAAAGCGTCCGCCTTCAGGGGTTCTGCGTGGCCGGGAGTCCGCTCGGCGGATTCCCAGCCGTGCGCTAACCGGTCGTCCGGCCGCTGACTTCGAGCTGGTTCTCGGCGTGCCGGATGCGCTGCTCGAGCTGCCAGCGGTCGGCCTGGGACTCGCCCGCGTCGAGACGCTCGAGCTCCGCCTGCGCTGCCTCGAGCTGCGCGCGGGCCCGGTCGTCGTCGATGTCCTTCGCTCTGACGGCGTCGTCCACGAGCGCGAGCGCACGATCGAGCTCGACCTTGAAGAAACCCGGCCCGGTCGCGAACTCGTACACCTCGTTCTCCGAGAGATAGACGCGCGTGGAGCCCGCCCGGAGCGTCGCGACGAGCGGCGCGTGGCGCGCGAGCACGCCGATGTCCCCTGCGGCGCCGGGCACGACGACCATCTCCGCCTGACCCTCGAAAGCGGACCCGTCGGGTGTGACGAGGGCGACGTCGAACTTCGGGTGCGCGTCCGCCACCGGATCGCTAGGCCGCGGCGGCCGCTTCGGACTGACGAGCCTTCTCGACCGCGTCCTCGATCGTCCCGACCATGTAGAAGGCCGACTCGGGAAGCTCGTCGTGCGACCCGTCGATGATCTCGCGGAAGCCGCGGATCGTGTCCTCGACCTTGACGTACTTGCCGGGCGTGCCCGTGAACTGCTCGGCGACGAAGTTCGGCTGCGAGAGGAAGCGCTCGATGCGTCGCGCGCGCGCGACGACGACCTTGTCCTCGTCCGTCAGCTCGTCCATGCCGAGGATGGCGATGATGTCCTGCAGGTCCTTGTAGCGCTGGAGGATCTGCTGGACTGCGGTCGCCGTGTCGTAGTGCTCGTCCGACACGATGCCCTTCTGCAGCGCCCGCGAGAACGAGTCGAGCGGGTCGACGGCCGGATAGATCCCCTTCTCCACGATCGAGCGCGAGAGCGTGATGAACGCGTCGAGATGCGCGAACGTCGCCGCCGGCGCAGGGTCGGTGAGGTCATCGGCCGGCACGTAGATGGCCTGGACCGACGTGACGGAGCCCGTCCGCGTCGAGGTGATCCGCTCCTGGAGCTGGCCCATCTCGCTCGCGAGCGTCGGCTGGTAGCCGACGGCACTCGGCATGCGTCCGAGGAGCGCGGATACCTCGGAGCCCGCCTGCACGAAGCGGAAGATGTTGTCGATGAAGAGGAGGACGTCCTGGCCCTGGTCGCGGAAGTACTCGGCCATCGTCAGGCCGGAGAGGCCGACGCGAAGGCGCGCTCCCGGCGGCTCGTTCATCTGCCCGAACACGAGCGCCACCTTGTCCATGACGCCCGACTCCTTCATCTCTCGGATGAGGTCGTTCCCTTCACGCGAGCGCTCGCCGACGCCGGCGAAGACGGAGACCCCGCCGTGCTGTTGGGCGACGTTGTGGATGAGCTCCTGGATGAGCACCGTCTTGCCGAGTCCCGCGCCGCCGAAGAAGCCCACCTTGCCGCCCTTGACGAACGGCGCGACGAGGTCGACGACCTTGAGCCCCGTCTCGAAGATCTCGATCTGCGGCGAGAGGTCGCGGAAGAGCGGCGGGTCGCGGTGGATCGACCAGCGCTCGGCGCCCTCCGCGACCGGGCCTGCCTCGTCGATCGGGTCGCCAGTGACGTTCCAGACCCGTCCGAGCGTCGGCGCGCCGACGGGAACGGAGATCGGCCCCTCCGTGTCGACGCAGACGGCGCCGCGGGCGAGTCCGTCCGTCGAATCCATCGCGACCGCGCGCACGCGATCGTCGCCGAGGTGCTGCTGGACCTCCGCGATGAGCGGCTCGGTCGTGCCGTCGGGGCGCTGGATCTCGATGCGAAGCGCCGTGTAGATCTCGGGCAGCTGCTCCCCGAAGACGGCATCGAGGACGACGCCCTTGATCTCGATGACGCGGCCGGTGTTCGCGCCTTGCGTTCCGTTGTCGGGCATGGGTCTCCTGATACGAAGGTGCGAGGCTGCGCACGGCGCACGCCAGGGCCGGGGGAGTCTAGCGAAGCGCCGGCCCTCGACCCGGCGAAGGCCCTTAACCGGACCTTCAGCGACGGAGTCGCCGATTCCCCGCAGGTGCGGGCTATCCTGACGCGCAGATGCGCTCGAGGTGGCAACTGATCGCAGGCGTCGTGGCGGCCGCAGTCCTCGCCGCTGTCGTCGTCGCGGTCGTCGGCGTCGCTCTCGGCGGCGGCTCGAGCGACGCTGCCACGACGGCCGACTACCAGGCCACCGTCGTGAACGCTCGTGACCGCGTCGACTTCGCGCTCGCGCGGATCGGCAACTCCCAGTCGCAGGCGGAGCTCATCCAGCGGATCAACGACGCTTCGGGCACCGTCGGCGATACGGCCAGCGAGCTGGCGCAGGCGAAGGTGGCGAAGGGCTTCGAGGACGACAACAAGAACCTCGTCCTCACGCTTCAGGCTTTCTCGACCGAGCTCACCAACACGGCGCAGACGTTCTCCGATCCCAGCTTCGGGGGTGCGCTCGCGAGCATGAACAGCCTCTCCTTCCCGCAGTGGGACAAGGTGAACCAGATCCTCGCCGCCATGCACAGTCGCGGAATCGAAGTCCAGCCGCTCGCGCGTCACTGAGACGTTCTCGCCCGACCGGCACGTCGGCTAACCGGCGCGGCGACGGGACGTCTAAGAAGATGGTGGCTCGCGGCGTCCTCCTCGCCGGGCTGGTTATCGCGTGTGCATGCGCGCTCGTCGTCTCGCAGGCAAGCGCCAGCACCGCACTGCCCATTCCCGACACGCCGATCCCGGGCAAGACGAACGACGGCTTCCTCGCCAAGTGCGCCGCACTACCGGAAGGGAACCAGGTCGATTGCTACGTCCGGCAGTTCCTGCAGCTCATCGACCGCTCGGGCAACCCGGCGACCGAGCTCCCGAGAATCGACGCACTCGTCCACGCCCAGGGCGGCTTCATCCAGGCCGCGTGCCACCCGCTCATGCACATCGTCGGGCGTGACTGGGCGAAGCAGCATCACCTGACGCTCGAGGACCTCTACCGCTACGTGCCTCGCTCGAACGACCCGGGGTGCTCGGCCGGTTTCGGCATGGGGATGGCGATGTACCTCGGCCCGACGCTCGTGCTCAACCCACGGTCGGTGCTGAAGACGTGCGACCGACTGCCGACGCGGTTCCGCCGCTATACCTGCGTCCACGGCTCGGGTCACGCGTTCATGCGCGGCTTCCACAGCCAGCTCTCCGATGCCGTGCGCGCCTGCAGGACGCTCGGGCCGACGAACGCACCCGACTGCGCACAGGGCGCCTATCACGACTACTGGATCTCGCTCAGCGGCGGCGACGACACGACTCGGCCGAAGGACGCGGCGACGTCACCGCGGACGATCTGCGGAGGCGTCGAGTTCGTGCGCCCCTGCTGGTACCGGTTCTTCTGGGAGCGCGAGCCGGGCACGCACGTGCGCCACGCCTCCGACATGCTCCGTCTCTGCAAGGGCGTGACGGGCTTCCAGCGCGCCGGCTGCATGTCGGGTGCCTCGCTGATGATGTCCCGCGAGCTCGAGCCGGTCGATCACGCCCGCGAGTGCGGGAAGCTGTCCGGCACCGACACGCTCAACTGCCTTCGCGGAGTCGACGTTCCGCTCCTCGTCGGCAATCGCTTCGAGGAGCTGCGGCTCATCCGCACCTGCGCCGACCTCCCGCTCACGACCCGCTGGGGCTGCTTTTCCTGGTTCGGACGCACGCTGACGGTCGTCACCGACGGCAAGTTCCGACGCGAAGGCTGCTCGGCGCTCGACACGATCCACGAGCGCGTGACCTGTGTCGCAGGTGCGGAGCGGATGAACGAGCCGCTCCGGACGTTCTCCTAGAGAGTTCGGCTGCACGCGAACGGCGCTCGGCGCGCCGCGCACGCGCTACATCGCGATGACTTGACCGCCGTGCTTGTGCTGGTCGAACGCGCGACCGTCGGCGATGATCTGCTTGACCTCGCGATCGACCTGGCGCGAGGTCGGGAACCGGTCGGGGGTGCGGAATGCCTGACCCGAGGTCGAGGCGCCCGGCAGCGCGATCTGGAGGACGGAGCCGATCACCGCTATCGCAACCACGGCGGCGATTCCGACCTGCGCGCGAGCGAGCGAGGTGCGCCGGGTGCGCCTGATCTCGATCGGGAACCCGAGCGGCTCGAGCGGCGCCTCGCGGAGCCTGCGTGTGAACTCCGCCGCCTGGGCGTCGAACGTGCGGCAATCGGCACAGCGGTCGAGATGCAGCTCGAGCATGCGCTCCTCGAGTTGGGACATCTCGCCGTCGAGCCGGCGCGAGATCTGCGCCCGCGCTCCATCGCACGCTTCGGACAGGCGAACCACGCTCATGTCAGGTTTGACGGTAACGGGCGCGGAGAGTTAGGTGGCATTGCCCGCCGCGGCTACCTGCCCGACGACGTCCAGTGGCTTTGCGATCTCCGCGAAGTGACAGGCGACCGGATGGTGGCCCCCCGCGCGCGGCACGAGCGCCGGCTCCTCTTCGGCGCAGATCTCCTGCGCCTTCCAGCACCGTGTCCGGAAGCGACAGCCAGACGGCGGATTGGCGGGGCTCGGGACGTCACCCTCGAGCACGATCCGCTTCCGCTTCCCGCGCAGGTTCGGCGACTCGATCGGAACAGCCGAGAGCAGCGCCTGCGTGTAGGGATGCATCGGCGCGTCGTAGAGCTCCCGGCGGGTTCCGATCTCGACGATCTTCCCGAGGTACATGACCGCGATGCGGTCCGAGACGTGCCGGACGACCGAGAGGTCGTGCGCGATGAAGATGTACGTCAGCCCGAAGTCGTTCTGGAGCTGCGCCACGAGGTTCACGACCTGCGCCTGGATCGAGACGTCGAGCGCCGACACCGGCTCGTCGAGCACGATCAGCTTCGGGTTGAGCGCCAGCGCCCGCGCAACGCCGATCCGCTGACGCTGGCCACCGGAGAACTCGTGTGGGAAGCGGTTGCCGTGCTCGGGACTCAGGCCGACCGTGCGCAGCAGCTCCTCGACCCTCCGGCGGCCCTCCGCGCCGTTGTACAGCCCGTGGATCCGGAGAGGCTCGGCGACGATCTCGCGCACCGTCATGCGCGGGTTCAGCGACGCGTACGGGTCCTGGAAGATGATCTGGATGTCACGCCGGAACGGCCGCATCTGCCGCCGGTTCAGGTGCGTGATGTCCTCGCCCTCGAAGTAGATCCGGCCGTCGGTCGACTCGAGCAGCTTGATGATCGTCCGTCCGAGCGTCGTCTTCCCGCACCCCGACTCGCCGACGATGCCGAGGGTCTCGCCGCGACGGACGGTGAGGTCGACACCGTCGACGGCTCGCACCTGGCCGACCGTGTGCTTGAGGATGCCCGCCTTGATCGGGAAGTACTTGACCAGGCCGTCGATGCGCAGGAGGTCGTCGCCCATGGACACGGGCTCGGGCTCGGGCACCTTCTCGAGTGTCACGGCATATGGCAGAAGCGCGAACGGGACGCCGAAGAAGGGGATCGAGAAGATGAAGCACGGAGCCCACCACCGGGTCCGACCGTGCTTCTGCGGCACCGTCAGGCCGAGCAGGACGATCCAGACGATGTTGACGAACGGGACGACGAGGAGCAGCGACGCCCAGCCGGTGGAGTCGATCGTTCGCAGCATCGCGATGAACGGCCCGAAGACCGGGACGAACGCGACGCCCGGCCCTTGGGCGCGACGCTTCTTCGCGATGATGAACGCCCAGATCCCCTGCGTAACCGCCAGGGCTGCGGTCAGGCCGAGAACGGCCCCGATGAACTGCCAGAACGACAGGCCGAGGACTGCGAGCACAAGCATCGAGCCAACCATCTCAGGTCACCGCGGCGAGCGTGGCCGCAGGGCGCTCGGCACCAGAGGCGAGTCGGTCGTCGAGGCTGAGCGACGACGGCTCACTCGGGCCCGCCGGCGGCTGCGCCGCTCGTGACGGCCGCCGTCCCGAGCTCCCCGGCGAAGTGACAAGCGCTGAGATGGACGGTGTCCCCGTAGTTCTTCAGCTCGGGGACCTGCGTCCGGCAGATCGCGCGACCCTGCGAGAGCGTGCAGCGCGGATGGAACGCACAGCCGGGCGGCAGCGTGATCAGGCTCGGCGGCTGGCCGGGAATCGGCTCGAGCCATTCCTGCTCGGCGTCGAGCCTTGCGAGGCTGTTCATCAGGCCCACCGTGTACGGATGCCGCGGCGAGTTGAAGATCGTGAAGACGTCCCCGAGCTCGACCACGCGCCCCGCGTACATGACGATGACCCGGTCGGCGAGCTCCGCGATGAGCCCGAGGTCGTGCGTGATCAAGATCGTCGCTGCGTTGGTCTCCTCCTGGGCGGCGCGCATCACCTCGACGATCTGGGCCTGGATCGTCACATCGAGCGCGGTGGTCGGCTCGTCGGCGATCAGGACGGCCGGGTCGTTCGCGATCGCCATCGCGATCATCGCGCGTTGCCGCATGCCGCCGGAGAACTCGTGCGGATACTGGTCGTACCGCCTCGCGGCGGAGGGCACGCCGACCACCTCGAGGAGGTGCACGGTGCGTGCGTGCGCGTCCTTGTCCCTCGTCCCCGGCCGGTGGGTCTTCACCGCCTCCGAGATCTGGAAGCCGATCGTGAGGACCGGGTTCAGCGACGTCATCGGGTCCTGGAAGATCATCGCGACCTCGCCGCCGCGGACATCCTGGAGCCGCTTCTTCGGCATCGTCAGGAGGTCATCGCCCTTGTACAGAGCCTCCCCGCTGACGATCCGCCCGGGGGGCATCGGGATCAGCCCGAGCATGGTCATCACCGACACGCTCTTCCCGGACCCCGACTCCCCGACCACGCCCAGCGTCTCTCCCGCGCGCAAGTCGTAGCTGACGCCCGTGACCGCGTGAACGACACCGTCTTCGGTGCCGAACTCGACGGTCAGGTCTCTGATCGAGAGGACGGGCTCTGCCAAATCAGGCCCGGACCCTTCGCTGGGTCGGATCGAGGGCATCGCGGAGACCATCTCCGATGAAGTTCACGCAGAGGGCGATGAGCACGATCATGAGCCCAGGGAAGGTCACGAGCCACCACGTGTCGAAGCCGTTCGTCTCGCCGTCGGCGATGAGGCTGCCGAGCGCCGGGTGCGGGGGCTGGATCCCGAAGCCGAGGAACGAGAGAGCCGCCTCGGTCAGGATCGCGAGCGCCACGACGAGGGTCATGGTCACCGCGATCGGGCCGACGCAGTTCGGGAGGATGTGTCGGAAGATGATCCGCCGGTCGCTCGCGCCGGCCGCTTTCGCCGCCTCGACGAACTCCTTCTCGCGCAACGACAGGAACAGGCCGCGCACGATGCGGGCGAGCCCCGTCCAGAAGAGGAACGCGAGGATGAGCGCGACCTTCATCGGCTGCGTAAGCGAGACCGGCCCGATCTGCGAGTCGCTCTGACCGAGATACTTGGCCGCGACGAGCAGGACGGCGAGCCCCGGCAGCGTGAGGATGAGGTCGGTGAAGCGCATGAGCAGGTTGTCGGTCTGTCCGCCGTAGTACCCGGCAACGGAGCCGAGCGCCGTGCCGATGACGGTCGAGACCAGCGCAACCACCATCGCCACCCAGAGCGACGTCCGGATGCCGAAGATGACCCGGCTCAGGTAGTCGCGGCCGAGCAGGTCGGTGCCGAAGATGTGCCCGCCCTTCAAGGTCGGCGCGTGGGCGATGATGAAAAAGTTCTGGACGTCGTAGCCGTATGGCGCGACCCAGCTCGCGAAGATCGCGACGAATGCAAAGACGGAGAGGAAGAGCAGGCTCACCACCGCGAGCTTGTGGCGGAAGAACCGCATGCGGGCATACGCCCACTGGCTCCGCGCCTTGATCTCGACCCCGCTCTCGTACGAGAGATCGGCCGCGGTGCCCATCGTCGCAGGCCCCGGGTCCATCGTCGCGATCGGGCTCGGGCCTGGACCGTCTGCGATCGGGATGTGCTCAGTCATAGCGGACTCGCGGATCGAGGTAACCGTACGCGACATCGGCGACGAGGTTGAAGACGATGATCATGACCGCCGTGACCATCAACCATGCCATCACGGGATACGGATCGCCGAGATTCAAGGCGTTGATGAAGTAGAGGCCCATGCCGTCGAGGCCGAACACCGTCTCGGTGACCACCACCCCGCCGAGCAGCGCGCCGAAGTTCAGGGCGACGAGCGTGACGAGCGGGATGAGCGCGTTGCGGAACGCGTGCCCCATCGTGACGCGGCTCTCGGGCAGACCCTTCGCGCGCGCCGTGCGCACGTAGTCGGAGTTGACGACCTCGAGCATCGAGGCGCGCATGTAGCGCGAGTACGTCGCGATGCTCGCGACCATCAGCACGACGATCGGGAGCGCCAGGTGCCACATACGGTCGATCACGAAGTGGATGCCGGTGCCCGGGTCCACCGAGCTCAAACTGGTGACGGGAAAGATGCGATGCCCCGTGGTTTCGTAGACCTTCACGACGAGCACCTGCAGCATCAACGCGAGCCAGAAGACGGGCGTCGCCAACCCGATGAAGCTGAACGTCGTCGCGGTGTAGTCGAAGGTGCTGTATTGACGTAACGCCGAGTAGACCCCGATGCCGACCGCGACGAGCACTGCCAGGAGCTCTGCGATGAAGACGAGCTGGATCGTGTGCCCCATCGCGCGCAGGAGATCCGGGAGGATCTTCTGGTTCCCGTTGACGGTCGTGCCGAACTGGTTCGTGAAGACGTCCTTGACCCAGTAGACGTACTGCACCGGAAGCGAGTCGTTGAGATGCTTCCGCTTCTCGATGTTCCGGATCGTCTCCTGCGAGATGCCCGGCTGCATCTTCAGATAGCCGAGCGGATCGCCCGAGACCGAGACGAAGCCGAACACGATCATGCTCGCCGCGATCAGGACGACGATGCTGTACAGGAGGCGGCGAACGATAAAGGTCAGCATGGCCCTCGACCCCCCATCTTAGAAGCATCTGCTTCCGAAAGGGAATCCCGCCCCCGCTGCGAAGCGGGGGCGGGATTCGAGAGTGCAGGCGTCACGCCTCGCACTCGGGATTCATCCCTTTACGACACCGTCCAGGTCTCGGCGTTCCAGGTCGAGCCCTGCTGGGTCGGGTTGAGGATCGGGCCCTTGACGTTCTTGTTGTTGATCAAGAACAGCGGGGCGACGAACATCGGGATGGAAGCGACGTCCGGAACCATCAGCTGCTCGGCGTGGTTCAGGAGCCCGGCCCTGACGTTCGGATCGGGCGTGAACTGCGCCTTCTTGAAGAGGTCGGACGACTTCTTGTTGCAGTAGTTCATGTAGTTCTGGTCTCCACCGCAGCCGTACAGGGTGAAGTTGGTGGAGGTGCTGGCAGGGCCAGCGACCCAGTTGAACATGAACAGGTCCCAATCGCCGGACGGGAGCACCTGCCCGAAGACGGTGGCCGAGGGGCCGAACCGGGGCACGAGCTCGATGCCGACGGACTTGAGCTGCTTCTGGATGATCTCGAACGTCAGTGCGCGGAGCTGGTTACCGCTCGTGGTCGTGAAGCGGAAGCTCAGCTTGCCGACGCCCGGGCAGCTCCAGATGGCGCTGTTCGAAGCCGAAGGCGTGCTCGGGCCACCCGTGCAGCCGTTCTTCTTCAGCAGCGCGATGACACCCTTCTGGCTGAACTTGTAGACGCCGTAGTTCGGCTTGTAGTACTGCTCGAACGTCTTGTACTGGTTGGACTGCAGGACCGGGAGCTGCTTTGCGCTTGCGACGATTCCCGGCGAGACGTAGAGGGCCTGGCGGATCTGCGCGCGGTTCATGCCAAGGATGAGAGCCTGGCGGACGTACTGCTTCTTGAGCGCCGGGGCGCCCTTCGGCCCGAACTGCATGTCCACGTGCGCCCACTGGTAGCCGGCGCCGCCCTGGACGTTGAACTTCGAGTTCTTGCGGATGTCGTTGATCTGGATCTGGGGCTGAGGCTCGGTGACCTGGATCTCACCGGACTGCAGCGCCTGGAAGATCGACGGCGTCGACGGGATGTACCGGAAGACGACCTTGTCCAGCTTGGCAGGCGTGCCGGCCTTGAACGCGGGGTTCTTCACGAGCGTCAGCTGGGTGCCCTTCTGCCAGCTCTGGAACTTGAACGGGCCGCTTGCGACGGACACCGAGTTGTCCCAGATGTGGTTGAAGTCCTGGCCTGCGACGATGTGGGCGGGAACGATCGAGTTCCCGACGAGCGCGTCCCAGGCGGCATAGGCCTTGCCCTTCTTCCACGTGACCGTGACCGCCTTGCCCTTCACCTTGACGGACTGGATGTCCGACCACCCGTCCCGCGACGTGATGTCGTAGTTCGGGTTCATGATCGTCTTGTAGGTGGCGAGGAAGTCCGCTCCCGTGATCGGCTTGCCGTCGCTCCAGTTCGCGTTCTTCTTGTACGCGAACGTGACCGTGAGCGGGTTGGACTTCACGATCTTCGGCGGTGCCGCGAACAGGAACGGCACCAGCTTCGCGTTCTGGTTGTAGACCAAGCCTCCGGACAAGACCGGGTTGATCGCCTCGGCGGTGGTGTACGAGTTCCCCGCGGTGAGGAACGTGTTGAGGATCGCCGGCTCCTGATCATTGCCGATGACAACTGTGCCGGCCGACGCCTGTGACGGCTTCGCCGTCGCAGCCGGGCCGATCACGAGCCCCGCAACGAGCACTACCGCGCCCGTCAGGAGCAAGATCGAGCGTTTACGCATGTAGTCCCTCCATCCGAATGACCTTCCTGCGGAACCTCGCCACGGACGGCATCCCGAGCAGGCTCGTTTCTCATCGCATGCAGCGGCTTTCGGCCGCACACGAGCCGCTCGAGAATCCCTGTCGTCGCCATGGTCAAAGTGCAGGATCATACTCTGTGACGACGCGGATCCATTTTCGTTAGAAGGGAGTTTCGAGTGCCGTTTCCGAGAAAAGGATCGACCCGGGACGCCGCCGATTCCATCATGGCGACCGAGGACGCGGGACGCGTCGCGGACGAGGTCGGAGAGCTCGTCGAGAGCGCGGTCGGGGTGCCCTGGTACGGAACGTACGGGAACCAGTCGGACGGCGCCGCGCTCGCTCTCTGCCGGCTGCGCCGCGCCTATGCGGGGCTCCGCGGCGGCACCGAGGGGGGCGATGCGGCGGTCCGCCGCGCGCTCGAGCAGGCGAGCCCGGAGGCGGTCGTCTGGATCGCGAGCCGCGCCATCTCGTACCTCGACGAGAGCGGGTTCCCCGAGGCGGTCGAGGCGTGGTTCCCCGAGCAGGACCCGTCGCCGCCCGAGGCATAGGCCGGCGAGCTCAGCGGTCGCGTCGCCAGAGAAGGAGCGCGAGCGGCAGGAACGCCGCCGCGGCGAGGAACGGCGCAAATGCGATGTGGCGGAGACGGTCTCCGCGCTCGACGGTCGGCCCGCTCCCGGCGAGGCCCTTGACGGTGAGCGCGGCGCTCCCCATCTGATTCTCGGAGAACACGTTGGCGCCGAGCACGGCGGCAAAACGGTCGAGCGTCTTCCGTGCCGTCGGATCGGAGCGGTACGCGGGGTCGGGAAGTCGGCCCTGGAAGACCCGCTCGTTCGGCTTCCACACCTGCACGAACGTCGTCTCGATCCCGGGCGGCCTGCGGAAGATGGAGGTGATGTGCGGGTTCGTCTGCGGCAGGCTCTCGCCGTCGGTGAACACGACGAGGAGCCTCTTCCTCGCGCTCGGCGAGAAGAACCCCTGCGTCGCGACCGCCCCGAGGGCATCGAGCCTCGTGACGCGGGAGAGAAGCTGCTCGACCGGCGGCGGGCGCTCGATCCCGATCGACTGGGCGAGCGTCGCCCTGAACACGTTCTCGTTCGAGCTCGGGAAGAGGTACGGCAGCGTACGGTCGGTGACCGACGCGAGCCCGACCGGGATCGACGGGAGCGCGTTCCGGAGCCGCAGCGCGTCCTCCTTCGCGCGCTCGAGCCGCGTCGCTCCGTCCGGCCGCTTGCGCGCGAGCATCGACTTCGAGGTGTCGAGGACGAAGATCGCCTCCGCATCGGTCCGCACGCGGACGTGCTCTCGGAACTGGAGCACCGGCTGGGACGCGGCCAGGCCGACGAGGACGCCGATCAGCACGATCGCAGCGACCGGTAGCACGTACGCCCGCTTCGGCGGATCGTCGAGGCCGAGCGCCGCCCTCGTCCGGATCCCGCGCTTCCGGACGAATGAGAACGCGACGAGAGGGGCGATCGCAACGAGCGCGACGAGCGCGGCGATCGGGGTCAGGAAGACGAGGTGCACGGAGGTCGGCTCGGGTCGCTAGAAGCCGCTTCCGGCGTCGCCGGCGCCCGCGCCCTTCGAGCCCTTGCCGCCGGGAGCCGGATTCGCGCCCCCACCGCTCTCCGACAGGCCGGTCGCCTTGCCGAGAGCGAGCGTGAGCTCGAGGTTGTACTTCGCGTCGTCGTTGGTCGGGTCGAACGTGATCGCCTGGCCGAACCGCTGGCTCGCGTTGACGATCAGCTTCGCGCGGTTCGTGTAGTCGCCGAGCGCGTCGGCGTACGCGATCGCGCCCAGCAGATTCGCCGCCTCGGAGCGCCGGAGCGGGTCCGACCCGTGGTCGACGATGTCGGTGAGGCGGACGGTCGCATCGTTTCGATAGACGATGAGCGCGGGGTCGGAGATGACCGGCGACTCGACGTGCGCGAGCCTGAAGGACTGCAGCGCGTGGCGATACGCGATGTCGTCCCCCACACCGAGCAGCGTCCGGGTGAGGCTGGTCGGCAGGAACGTCCGCGGGGACCAGAGATCGCCCTGGGGCGCCGCGCGGTAGGTCACGTCGTCGGAGCGCATCGTGCTGCGCCAGCTCGCGACGTCGGCTCCCATGAGCACGAGCACGACGCCGACGACGAAGCAGGCGGCGATCGCAGCGGCGGGCAGGTAGCGCCTCACGTCGTCCTCCAGCCTGCGCCACGGGGCAGCGCGAGACGCCCGGCGTAGCGCTCGCGCGCGGCGAGCGCTACGAGCAGGAGGACGCCCGCGATCAACAGACCGAGCGGCGTCCGCCCCCGCAACACCGACTCGACCTTCGGCACCCCACCCTGGCTCGGCTGCACGCCGTTCACGAACGCGCCCGGGCCGAGGATCTTCTGGAAGAGGGTGACGCCGTCGCTCGACGGGGAGAGCGGAACGACCTTCAGCTGCGTCGACGACCGCCGCAGATGGCTGAGCACCTGGGCGAGCTCGTCGTAGTCCGTCGGCGCCGTCTGGAGGTCGCTCGCGAGGAGGATCGAGCCGTTCTCGATGTGGTCCTTCACGAGCAGGCGCTGCGCCTGCTGGAGCGCACCCGAGATGAGCGTGCCCGCCGTGAAGCTCGTGTTCCACGGGTTCGGCGGGAGGCGCCCGTCCGGAGTCGGCGTCAGGAGGCGGAGGAGCGGCCGGAGCTCGCTCGCGGGCGTTCTCGGTGGGAGGAGCTCGTACGGAATGTCAGAGAAGACGACGAGCCCGATCGGCGTCTGCGCACGGATCAGCCTCGCGACGAGCTGACGCATCACGCGGTAGTCCTGGTCGGTGATGCTGAGCGACAGGTCGAGGACGACGATCGTGCTCGGCCCGCTGCGGACGAGCCCGGTCCGCTGCTGGTCGAGGCCGCGCGCCGTGGTCACCGCCGCGGTGAGGAACGCCAGCGCGGCGACCGCGAGCACGAGCGAGACGGCGTGCGTCCGCAGGACGATCCGCCGCAACGGAGAGACGTCGCCGGTCGGGATCGACCGCCGCCTAAACGAGCTGGGCATCCGCCTCCCTCGCTTCGGCTGCGTCCTTGGCGTCTGCCTCCTCGGCGTGCGCTCTCACGCCCGCGGCGAGTGCCTGCATGTCCTCGAAAGCAGGGTCCTCCGCCGACCACGCCAGCCGGCGGGCGTCCCGCTCGACGCCGGGGTCGCCGCCCCAGGTCGCGACTTCGTCGGCGACGAGCTCGAGCGCCCGGCGGCGTTCTGCGATGCCCTCCGCGTCGTCGACCGCGACCGGCGTCACGAGCAGCGCGAGCGCCTGCTCGAGCGGAGCTAGGCGCGGTGCGGGCGGAGGGGGCGGTGGAGGAGGCGGTGGGAGGCGGCGCGGCCGGGCGCGGTACGCGAGCACTCCGCCGGCTGCGATGAGCGCGACGCCGCCCAGGAGGAACACGACGACGAGCCATCCCGGCGAGACGCGGTAGGTGACGGCCGGCAGGGAGATGTAGTCGGCCCGCCAAGGGCGCTGCGAGCGTGTCCCGCTCGGTCGGCGAGCTGCTCGCGTCGAGCCGGGTGTGGAGCACGAGTGCGGGCCACGGCGCCTCGATCGAGAGGCGCTCGGTCGTGTCACCGGCGGGGCGTTCGTAGACGACGCGCGCTGGCTTGAACTCGTAGCGCGTGGTGCCGTTCGCCGGGGCACAGCGGATCCCGAGGCAGCGCAGGACGTACGTCGTCCGGAGGTACGTCACCGGCCCGGCGGTCTGCCGCTCGACGACTGGCGTCCCGATCTTCACCCACGGCTCGAAGGATGCGAGCACGTGCATGTCCTCGGGTCGGTACTGCGTCCGGTCGAAGGTCGCCTCGACCGTGGCCGTCACCGTGTCGCCGAAGAGCGCGGCGCGCGGCGTCAACGCGGCGGTTGCCTGGATCGGCTCTCCGCCGGGAGCGGTGGACGAGCTTCCGCTTCCGCCCCCGAGCCCGATGACGAGGACGACGACGAGCGCGGTCGCGGCGACGACGCCCCCGAGGACCACGGCCATGAAGACGCGGGGAGAGAGCTTCATGTCACGCTCGCACCAGGCGACGGATGCGGCGCAGGTCGGTCCACTCGAGAAACGACGCGAGTGCCTCGGCGGGATCGGAGGAGGACACGAGGACCGGGTCTATGTCCAGATCGCGCAGCGTCTCGAGAAACGATGCGAGTCGCTGCTCGTTCGCCTCCCTGCGCGCGGCGGCCTCCCTGCGCCTGAGCCGGACGGGGGCCATCCGGCCCGTGCGGGCATCGCGGAGCGGCACGACGATCCCGTCCACGTCGGGGAAGCTCTGCTCCCACGTCGGGTCCTGGATGATCACCGGGACGACGTCCCAGCGGTGCTCGAAGGCCCGGAGCCAGACGTCCTCGTCGGGAGGAGTGAGGTAGTCGGAGATGAGGAAGAGGAACGTGCCTGCGGTGATCGCGCGCGGGTACTCCGCGAGATGCACGAACGACCGCTCCAGCCAGTCGGGCGGCCCTCCGTAGTCCGGTGAGAGCAGCCGCTCGTCACGCAGCTCGAGGAGCTTCCGCTCGCCCTTCGGCGGACGCCAGTGCGCTGCTCCGTCCGCGTAGTCGAGATACCCCACGTAGCCGGCCGCCGCTCCCGAGCTCGCGAGGATGAGCTCGATCGCCGCCTGCATCGCCCCCGGCTTGTCGAGCCATGGGAGCGGCGGGGCGAAGAAGCCCATCTCGGGTCGCCGGTCACAGATGATCATCACCTTCGGCGCCTCCTCGGCGAACCGCTCGCGGACGATGAACTCGTCCGTGCCGCGCGCGGTCGAGAGACGCGCAGACGCGCCCCAGTCGATCGCGTCCATGTCGTCGCCGGGGACGTAGGGCCTCGTTCCGGCGATGTCCGTCCCCGCGCCGCGGTGCAGGCTGCGGAGCGTCCCGAACGAGAGCCCGACGACACGGCCGCGCGGCACGAGCGGGAATGTCAGCCGCGCAGTGCTCACGGCCGGTGCGACTCCCCGTTAGACCGACCGCGGGCCGTCGAAGAGAGGATCCTCTTCCGAGCCGGGCCTGGGCGCGATCGCGAGGCAGCTCTGGTGGAACTCCTCGATCGCCTGCGCCCAGCCCGACGCACGCGCGCGGGCGACGAAGCTCGGGGTGAAGACCACGCGGTGCGCGAGCACCGGCACGAACAGGCGCTCGACGTCCTGCGGGAGGACGTAGCTGCGGCCGTCGAGGAGCGCCCACGCGCGGGCTGCACGCTCGAGCGCGAGGCTCCCGCGCACCGAGCTGCCGATGACGACCGACTCGTGCTCCCGCGTGGAGCGGACGAGCTCGACCACCCAGCGGTGGAGGACGGCGTCGACGTAGATGCCCTGCGTCGCCTCGCGCAACGTCTGCACGTCGGCGAGCCCGATCACCGGCGCGAGGTTCTCGAGCGGATGCACGTAGCGCTGCTCGGTGAGGATCTTCACCTCGTCGTCGAGCCCCGGGTAGCCGAGCGCGGCGCGCAGGAAGAAGCGGTCGAGCTGCGCCTCCGGGAGCGGGAACGTCCCCTCGTACTCGATCGGGTTCTCGGTCGCGAGCAGGAGGAACGGGGACAGCAGCTCGCGCGTGATCCCGTCGACCGTGACCTGCTGCTCAGCCATCGCCTCGAGGAGCGCGGACTGCGTCTTCGGCGTGGCGCGGTTGATCTCGTCGACGAGGATCACGTTCGCGAAGATCGGACCGGGCCGGAACACGAAGTCCCTCGTCTTCTGGTCGAAGATCGAGAGGCCCGTGACGTCCGTCGGTTGCAAGTCGGGGGTGCACTGGATGCGGTTCGGGGTCGCGCCCTCGATGCTCCCCGCGATCGCGCGGGCGAGCACGGTCTTCGCGGTGCCCGGGACGTCCTCGAGCAGGACGTGGCCGCCGCACATGAGCGCCGTCAGGACGAGCTTGATCTCGTCCCGCTTGCCGTAGACGACGGTCTCGAGGTTGTCGAGGAAGACTCGCGAGATCTCCGTCGCTCGAACGACGCGCTCGTGCGCTCCTTCGGCGTCGGCGACGACCGGCTCCACCGGCGGGATGGTATCTACGCTCGTGTCGCGGATCGGGATCGCCATCGGGTCCGGGAGCAGCCGCTCAGCTACTTCTACGCCGTCGGCCCTTGGTTGTTAGTGATTCGTGAGGGCGACGCCCTGGCACTCGGCCGCCTCGTAATCCGAGCCGGTGACCTATCCTGAAGCCGTGAAGACCGTTTGGCAGAGCCGCATGGCGCAGACGGCGTCGAAGTACGTCGAGGCCGGGCAAACGACGGCCGTCTGCTGCAACGCCTGCCGAGCGTGCGTGACGACGAATATCGTGGGTCTCGGGCTCGGCGTGCTCGCCGCCGCCGGGGCAGGAATCGCCGGCTTCGCTCGTCGTCTCAAGTCTTCGTAGCGCTCGCGCCAACCCACCCACGGATCGGTGTCCGGCGCCGCGAGCGCTAGACGAGCGCCTCGGCGCCTGCGACCACCTCGAGGATCTCCTGGGTGATCTCGGCCTGCCGCGCGCGGTTCATTTCCAGCGTCAGCGAGTCGATGAGCTCGCCGGCGTTCTTCGACGCGTTCCGCATCGCCGTCATCTGCGCGCCCTGGAAGGACGCGGCCGACTCGAGGAGCGCGCGGTAGATCTGCGTCTCGAGGTAGACGGGGAGGAGACGCTCCATGATCTCTTCGGGCTCGGGCTCGAAGATGAAGTCGCCGCGGAGCGCATCGTCTCGGCGCTCCTCCTCGTCCGTCTCGAGGACGTCGGGCGAGATCGGGAGCACGTCCTGCTCGGTCACCCGCTGCGTGAGCGGGGAGACGTACGTGTTGTAGACGACCGTCACCCGGTCGACCTCGTGCTCCGTGAAGAGCTGAGCGACGCGATGCGCGATCGCCCGCGCATCCGCGTAGGTCGGCTGGTCGATGAAGCCCGTGTATGCGCCCGAGAGCTCGCGGCGCCGGAAGGTGAGTGTCGAGCGGCCCTTCTTCCCGACCGCCACCCAGCGCACGGTCTTGCCTTCCGCCTGGAGCGAGCGCTCGACAGCGAACGAGCGGCGCAGGATCTGCGAGTTGAACGCCCCGGCGAGACCGCGGTCGCCGGTCAGCGGAACGAGCGCGACGCTCTCGACGTTCTCCCGCTGCTCGAGGAGCGGCAGCCGGACCGAGGATGCTGCGCGCCCCACGCCGGCGATCAGCTCGTTCATCGTCTCCGCGTACGGCCGCAGCGCCGTGATCCTCTGCTCCGCGCGTCGGAGCTTCGCCGCGGCGACGAGCTCGAGCGCACGCGTGATCTTGCTCGTGTTCCGAACCGAGCGGATCCGGCGCTTGAAGTCCTGGACGGATGCCATTGCGTGACGACCAGGCTTGCGGACTAGCCGGCGAGCCCCTTCTCCTCCTCGACGTTGAATCCGTGCACGAACTTCTCGAGCTCGGCTTCGAGCTTCGCCGTGGTGTCGTCGTCCAAGTCCTTCGACTCCCGGATCGCCTTCAGGATCGTGCCCTCCGTCCGCAGGTGCTCGCGGAGCTCGTCGTGGAAGCGCGGCACCTGGGCGACCGGGACCGTGTCGAGGTAGCCGTGCGCCCCCGCGTAGATCGCGACGACCTGCTCCTCGAGGGGCCACGGCTGGTACTGCGGCTGGTTCAGGGTCGCGACCATGCGCTCGCCTCGGGCGAGCGCCTGCTGGGTCGCCGCGTCGAGCTCCGAGCCGAACTGCGCGAACGCCTCGAGCTCGCGGTACTGGGCGAGGTCGAGGCGGAGCCGACCCGCCACTTTCCGCATCGCGCGCGTCTGCGCGTTGCCGCCGACGCGCGAGACCGAGATGCCGACGTTGATCGCGGGCCGGACGCCCGAGAAGAAGAGGCTCGACTCGAGGTAGATCTGGCCGTCCGTGATCGAGATGACGTTCGTCGGGATGTACGCGGACACGTCGTTCGCCTGCGTCTCGATGATCGGGAGCGCGGTCAGAGATCCCGCCTGGAGATCGTCCGAGAGCTTGCACGCCCGCTCGAGGAGCCGCGAATGGAGGTAGAAGACGTCGCCCGGGAAGGCCTCGCGGCCGGGTGGTCGGCGGAGCAGCAGCGAGAGCTGCCGGTAGGCGTCCGCATGCTTGGAGAGGTCGTCGTACACGCAGAGCGCGTGCCTGCCGCTGTACAGGAAGTACTCGCCCATCGCGCAGCCGGCGAAGGGCGCCATCCACTTGATCGGCGCGGCCTCCTGGGCGGGCGCGGACACGACGATCGTGTGCTCCATCGCACCCGAGTCGCGGAGCCGCTCGACGACCTGCGCGACCGTCGAGCCCTTCTGGCCGACCGCGACGTAGATGCAGATCACGTCGCCGCCGCGCTGGTTGATGATCGAGTCGATCCCGAGCGCGGTCTTCCCCGTCGAGCGGTCGCCGATGATGAGCTGTCGCTGGCCGCGGCCGATCGGGGTCATCGAGTCGATCGCCTTGACGCCGGTCGCGAGCGGCTCGCTCACCATCTGGCGCTGGATCACGCCCGGCGCCTTGAACTCGAGCGGCCGGCGCTCCGCCGCCTCGATCGGCCCGAGGCCGTCGAGCGGGTTCCCGAGCGGGTCGATGACACGGCCGAGCAGGCCTTCGCCGACCGGGACGCTCATGACCTCGCCCGTGCGCCGGACCGGCTCGCCCTCCTTCACGTGGTGCCACTCGCCGAAGAGGGCGACGCCGACGTTGTCCTCCTCGAGGTTGAAGGCGATGCCCGTGACGCCGTGCTCGAGCTCGAGCCGCTCGAGCGCGACGCAGTTCTCGAGCCCGTGGACTCGGGCGATGCCGTCGCCGACCTGGAGAACGGTTCCAACCTCGCTCAGGTCGGTCTCGACCTCGAACTCGCGGATGCGGTCCTTCAGGATCGCCGTTATCTCCTCTGGTCTGAGCTTCACCTTGTCTCCTTAGTGCGTGGTCGAAAGTTCCTGGTGGAGGCGCTCGAGCCGGCCACGGACGCTTCCGTCCACGCGAAACGAGCCGACCTGCAGGACGATGCCTCCGATGAGGCCCGGGTCGACGGAGCGGGTCGCCTCGACGGTCCGCCCGGATGCCTTCTCGATCGTGTCGACGATCGACTTCGCCTCGGCGTCCGAGAGCTCATGCGCAGTCTGGAGCTCCAGCGTGAGGCGGTTCTGGGCACGGGCGACGAGCGCGTCGAGCTCGTCCCGAATCTGGACGATCTCGCCCGGACGACCCTTCTCCGCCACGAGGCGGACGAAGTTGCGGACGAGCTCGTCGGCGCCCGTCGTGATCTCTTCCAGGACCGCGGACTTCCCGGCGGGCTCGACCTCGGGATTCCGGAGGAACGCCTGCAGCTCGGGCACCTGCTCGAGCGCGTCCGCGAGTGCCCCGACGTCCGCCGCGACCCGGTCGAGCCTTCCCTCCTCCTGCGCGGCCTCGAAGAGGGCGCGGGCGTACATGCGCTGCGCGACGGCCATGCGTCCTAGTCGGCCGCCTCGAGGGCGGAGAAGTCGAGCTCGGAGATCGCCTCGTCGATGAGCCGGCGCTGGTCCTCGGCGTCGAGGACCTTCCCCGTCACGCGGGCGGTCGCCTCGAGCGTGAGGTCGGCGATCTCGGAGCGGATCTGTTCGAGGGAGCGCTTGGTCTCCGACTCGATCTGACGGCGCGTCTCCTCGAGCCTCCGCTGCCGGTCGGCCTCGACCTCCTCCTTCACCCGTGCGACCTGCGCGTCCGCCACCTTGCGCGCTTCCGCGAGGATCTCCGCGCCTTCGCCCTTCGCCTCCGCGATCAGCGCCCGGTGCTGCTCGAGCAGCTCCCGCGCCTCCTCGCGTGCCTTGTCCGCCTCCTCGACCGCGTTCAGGATTCGCTCGCGCCGCTCGTCGATCGTGCGCTGGATCGGGCCGAACGCGAACCGCTTGAGGACGAAGAACGTGATCGCGAACGCGATCAGCGTCCAGATCATGAGGCCGGGGACGACCTCGATCAGGCCGGATGCGAGCATGTGCGGCATCTCAGACGAGCACGTAGGCGAGCAGCCCGCCGATGAGGCCGTAGAAGACGACCGCCTCGGTGAGGGCGAAGCCGAGCCACTGGATCCCCTGCAGCTCTCCGCGCAGCTCGGGCTGGCGGGCGACTGCCTGGATCATCGAGCCGAAGATGTTTCCGATGCCGACGCCGGCGCCGAGGGCGCCGAGGCCGATGCCGAGCGCGAGCGCGATCGCCTTCCCGGCGTCGGCGCCGTCACTGGCTGCGGCGAGGAAGAAGGTCGACGAGAGCATGGCGCAGGTCCTCCTTGGACTTAGTGGTCAGGCTCGATGGCCGAGCCGATGTAGATGGCGGACAGGGCGGCGAAGATGTACGCCTGGATCGAGACGACGATAACGACCTCGAAGATGTAGAACACTGCCGCAGCCGGCACGGCCAGGACGGCGAGAAAGACGTTGCCGAGCACGATGATCAGCCCGACGAAGGTCAGGATCAGCATGTGGCCGGCCAGCATGTTCGCGTACAGACGGACGGAGAGGCTGATCAGGCGCATGAACTGGCCGAGGATCTCGAGCGGGACGATCAGCGGAAGCATCACCTTCGGGACGTCCGGGATCCAGCTCAGGAAATACTTGACCGCGCCGTTCGCGCGAATCCCCTCGACGTGCGTGAAGACGAACGTCATCAGCGCGAGCGCGAGCGTCACCGAGAGCGTCGAGGTCGCCGCGAAGATCGCGAGCGTCGGCAGCTCGACCCCGAAGATCGTCACCTTCTCGTCCGAGAGCGGTAACGGGATGAACCCGAGCATGTTCACGGTCCAGATGAAGACCATGAGCGACGCGACGTACGGGAACCAGCGCGAGATCGCGTGCGTCGGAAGACCCTGCTCCGCGACCTGGACCTGCGCGACCTCGTAGATCGTCTCGCCGAGCGCCTGCCGCTTCGTCGGCCCGCGCCCGACCTTGACGCGCATGAAGACGATCCCGATCAGGCACGAGCAGAGCGCGCCGAGGAGCAGGTAGGCGACGGCCTTGTTGATCGAGAGGTCGAGCGGCCCGATGTGGATCGGGATCCAGTCGTGCAGCTCCCACTCGTCGGAGATGAACGCTCCCTTGTCCTCGCTCGTCGAGTCGGACGATGCGGCCATCGCGAGCGAGGGCGCGGCCAGGGCGAGCCCGAAGAGAACGGCGAGTGCACGCTTCACCGCGACTCCCCGCCGAAGTAGGTTGCGAGCCCGACGGCGAGCTCGGCCGTGAACGCGAGTGCATACAGGATCGCCGCCGACAGTCCGACGGCCTCGTTCGAGATCGTGACGGCGACGAGCGGGATGCCGACGAGGAGGGCGCGGGAGGTCGTCCCGATGCCGCGCACGCTCGCCGCCGCAAGGTTGTCGGGGTCGCCGGAGAGTCGCGAGAGGGCGGCGGCGAAGACCTCGGCGCCGAGCCAGAGCACCGCCGCGAGCGCCCAGCCCGAGAGCGGCCAGCCGGCGATCGCGAAGACGGGGAGCGCGAAAGCGATGATCGTGCCGCCCGCGACGGTCGGCGCGATCCGGCTCGGGACGTCGCGCGGTGTCGAGAAGATCCCGGTGCTCATGTCGTCTCCACCTTCGAGTAGACCAGGTACACGACGAGGACGGCGAGCGGGATACCCGCGACGGCACCGATCAACAGGCCGATCGCCCACGATCCGACCGCCCACCCCACGAGCGCGCCCAGGATCATCGCGGCGGCGACCGTACCGAAGAGGAGCCCGGAGGCCGTTGCGAGGGAATGCGGAGAAGAAGCCGCTGCCGGCGTCATCGGCGGGGAGCATATCAGCGTGCTTGTAACAGCTCTTTTCGGCTCCAGGAGCCAAAACGGACTAGGGTTCGTCACATGCCCTCGCCCTCGCGGCTGGTGCTCGTCCACGGCAGCGTGGTCGGTGGCCGCGGGACCTGGAGCGTCCAGCGTCACGATCCCGAGCTGACCGAACGGTTCGAGCTCGTCGTCGTCGAACGACCGGGCTTCCCGCCGAATCCTCCGCTCGAGCGCGTCGACTTCGAGCCCGACGCCGAGCTCGTCGCTTCGCTGCTGGCGTCCGGCGACCACCTCGTCGGGCATTCGTACGGCGGGGTGATCGCGCTCCTCGCCGCCGCCGAAGCGCCCGATCTCCTCGCCTCCCTCACCGTCATCGAGCCGCCGGCGACGCGGGTCGCACGTGGCGACCCTGCCGTCGCCGCCTTCGAGGAAGGCGCGATCGAGTGGTGGGAGAACGGCCCGCGCGACGACCCGGAGGCGTTCCTCGCAGGCTTCCTCGAGACGGTCGGCTCCGACCCCGTCCCGTCTCCGCTCTCGCCGGAGCTCGAGCAGGGCGTGCAGGGGCTCGTCGCCCAGCGCGGCCCGTGGGAGGCGGAGATCCCGCTGGCCGCGCTGGCCTCGGCGCAGTTCCCGAAGCTCGTCGTCTCCGGCGACCACCATCGCGCCTTCGAGGCGGTCTGCAACGTCCTCGAGCGGGAACTCGGGGCCGAGCGCCTGATCTTCCCGGGATACGGCCACAGCCCGCATCGCCACCCGGATTTCGACCGTGCGTTAACGGCCTTCCTGGAACGGGCGGAGGGCGCGGTTCGACGCTGAGCTACGCGGTCTTCCGCGCCTTGTCCTGCGGCGCCGCCTCGCGCTCGCGGCGGCGGATGCGCGGGTTCGCGAGCTTCACGATCTCGAGCAGGTACACGACGTAGACCGAGAATGCGATCGCGAAGAAGGCGATCGCGAGCACGACGAGCGTCCACCACGGATGCCACTCGCCCCCTTCTCGGAACGGGACGAAGCGGGTGGCCAGCGCCGCCCCGGCGAGACTCGCGCACCACAGCCACATCGTGATCGCCGCCCGGCGCTGCGAGAACCCGATGTTGAGGAAGCGGTGATGCAGATGGCTCCGGTCGGCCGCCGTGATCGGCTGGTTGTTCTTCAACCGGCGAGCGACGACGAACGAGGTGTCGAGGATGGGGATCGCGAGCACCAGCAACGGCAGCAGGAGGACGACGGTCGACGCCGTCTTCAGGAGGCCCTGGATCGAGACGGCCGCGAGGATGAAGCCGAGGCAGAGCGCGCCCGAGTCGCCCATGAAGATCCGCGCCGGGAAGAAGTTGTGCCGGAGGAACCCGAGGCAGGCGCCGGCGACGATCGCGCAGAGGATCGCCGGGTCGACCTTCCCGAGCGAGAGCGCAAGGATCGCGTACGTCGAGCCGGCGATCGCGCACACGCCTGCGGCAAGCCCGTCGAGGCCGTCGAGGAGATTGACCATGTTCATCACGGCGACGATCCAGACGATCGACAGCGGGACGCCGATCCAGGCCGGAACGTCGACCGCGCCGAGGAACGGGAACGTGAAGTGGTCGACCCAGACGCCGAACATCGTCGGGATCGACGCGGCGGCGATCTGCCCGGCGAGCTTCGTCGGCGGCGAGAGGCCGCGGAAGTCGTCGACCGCCCCCACGACGGTCGCGACTGCCGCGCCCAGGAGCACGCCGCGCGTCTCCCCCGAGAGGTCGAGGAAGGCGAGCGAGGGCACGACGATGCCGAGGAAGATCGCGAGGCCGCCGAGCCTCGGGATCGGCCGGCGGTTGAGCCGGCGCGCGTCGGGGCGGTCGACGACGCCGAGCATCCGCGCCATCCCGCCGACCGCCGGCGTGAGCAGGACGACGATGACGAACGCCACGCCCGCCCCGTACAGGACCTCCGGCGTCGCCCGCAACTCGTCCCACATGGTCGGTCCCTACTTCGTCCCGTACAGCCGGTCGCCTGCGTCGCCCAGGCCCGGGAGGATGTAGCCCTTCTCGTTGAGGGCGCGGTCGATCGAAGCGACGACGATCGGCACGTCGGGGTGGTCGCGGTGCACACGGTGGATGCCCTCCGGCGCCGCGATGAGGGCGATCAGGCGGATCGACGTCGCGCCGGCGCGCTTCACCGTCTCGATCGCCGCCGCCGTCGAGTTGCCGGTCGCGAGCATCGGGTCCAGGAGGATGACGTCCCGGTCGGCGATATCGCCCGGGAGCTTCACGTAGTACTCGACGGGCTCGAGCGTCTCCTCGTCGCGGAAGAGCCCGATGAACCCGACTCGCGCTCCCGGCACCAGCGAGAGCACGGCGTCGAGCATGCCCATGCCCGCGCGCAGGATCGGGCAGACGGCGACCTTCTTCCCCGAGATGCGGTGAGCGGCCATCCGCTCGAGTGGCGTCTCGATCTCGACCTCCTCGTCCGCCAGGTCCTTCGTCGCCTCGTAGGTGAGGAGGAGCGTGAGCTCGTTGACGAGCTGCCGGAACATCTGCGTCGTCGTCGTGACGTCGCGGAGGAGCCCGAGCTTGTGGCGCACGAGCGGGTGCACCACCTCCGTGACCTGAGCGCCCACCGCGACGGACGTCCCGGTCGATGTCGCCTCCATGGTCAGCCCTCCTCGCCGAACGTCGGGAACGCGCCGAGCCCCGGATAGAGCGGACGTCGCTCGAGGAGCGAGGACGTCCTGTCCGCGATTTCCTCCACGTCGGCGCCTTCGCCGAGAGCGGCTCCGATGATCCGCGCGGTCTCGCGCATGTCGTCCTCGTCGAACCCGCGCATCGTCACCGCCGGGCTGCCGAGCCGAACGCCGGAGGCGACGGTCGGCGGACGCTCGTCGAACGGGACCGTGTTGCGGTTCACCGCGATCCGCACCTCGTGGAGCCGCTCCTCGGCCTCCTTCCCCGTCCACTCGGTCGACCGGAGATCGAGCTGCACGAGGTGCGTGTCCGTGCCCCCCGTGAGGACGTCGAGGCCGCCCGCGACGAGCTCGCCCGCGAGCGCATCCGCGTTCGCGCGGATCCGGCGCTGGTAGTCGCGGAACGCCTCCGTCGCTGCGATGCGGAAGCACGCCGCCTTCGCGCCGATCGTGTGCATGAGCGGCCCGCCCTGATGCCCCGGGAAGTTGGCGCGGTCGATCGCCTGCGCGAACTCCTCCGTGCAGAGGACGAACCCGGAGCGCGGACCGGCGAGCGTCTTGTGGGTCGTGGACGTCACGAAGTGGGCGTGCTCCACGGGGTTCGGGTGCAGGCCGGCGGCGACGAGCCCGGAGAAGTGAGCCATGTCGCACATGAGCAGCGCGCCGACCTCGTCCGCGATCTCGCGGAAGCGCCAGGCCTCGACGGTTCGCGGGTAGGCAGACCCGCCGCAGACGATCAGGCGCGGCCGATGCTCCTTCGCGAGGGCGAGCACCTCGTCGTAGTCGACGACGTTCGTCTCGCGGGAGACGCCGTACTGGACGACGTGGTAGAGCCGGCCGGAGACGTTCACCTTCAGGCCGTGGCTCAGATGGCCGCCGTGGTCGAGGCGCAGCGAGAGGATGGTGTCGCCGGGCTCGAGCACCGCGAAGTAGACGGTCGTGTTCGCGGGCGCCCCCGCGTGCGGCTGGACGTTCGCGTGCTCGGCGCCGAAGAGCGCCTTCGCGCGGTCGATCGCGAGCTGCTCGATCTCGTCGACGACCTCGCACCCCCCGTAGTAGCGGCGGCCCGGATAGCCCTCGGCGTACTTGTTCGTCGCCATGCTCCCGACCGCCTCGAGCATCGACGGCCACGCGAAGTTCTCCGACGCGATCAGCTCGACGTGCGTCCGTTGGCGCTCGAGCTCGCGCTCGAGGAGCTCGGCGATGTCGGGATCGACGTCGGCGAGGCCCTGGGTCCGCAGGTCCTCGAACGTCAGTGGCGCGACGGCCATCGACGAGGATGCTAACGACCGAGGGCTGACGCGACTCGCGCGAGAGCCTCGCCGACAGGAACCGTGCCCTCGCGCAGGACGCGGGGCTCCGGGCCCGTGAGGTCGACCACCGTCGAGGGTGTTCCCGGAAGCAGGCCTCCGTCGACCGTCATGCACGCGTCCCGGAACTCGGCCGGGACCTCGGCGAGGCTCCTCGGGTCGGTCCGGCCGTGGACGTTC
Source organism: uncultured Actinomycetes bacterium (assembly GCA_963708265.1). Classification (GTDB taxonomy): domain Bacteria; phylum Actinomycetota; class Thermoleophilia; order Gaiellales; family Gaiellaceae; genus GMQP-bins7. Next base: position 1,041,147 of record CAVPSC010000004.1, read on the forward strand.
GCGCTCGTGGCGGCGACGGCGCCGACGCGCTGGAGGAAGTCGAGGGCGACTCCCGCGACCACGGGAGCCCGGACGCCGATCGTGCCCGCGGCGCCGCCGCCGAGGAGCGCGTAGCGCCGGCCGGGATCCGGCACGACGAGCGTGTACGGCCCGGGCAGGAGAGCTTCGACGACGGCACGTGCCGCTTCGTCGAGCTCGGGGAGGCGGTCGCGCAGCACGTCGACGCTCGACGCGACGAGCGCGATCGGCTGCTCGGGCGGCCTCCGCTTGAGCGCGGAGAGCGCGGCGACCGCGCGCGCGTCGTCGGGCGCGCACGCGAGCCCGTACACGGTGTCCGTCGGGAAGACGGCGAGCCGACCGCCGCGGATCGCCTCGGCAGCCCGCTCGACCTCCGCGCTCATGCCCGGCCGTCGACGACCCGGTGGCGTCCCGTCAGATCGCGCGTGGCGGTGACGTCCACGTAGCCGCAGTCGCGGAGGAGCGCCGTGACCTCGTGCGCTTTCGTCTCGGCGACCTCGAGAACGAGCGCGCCTCCTTCACCGAGCACGGCCAGCGCTCCCCGAACCACGGCCTCCGTCGCTCCGCGCACGTCCACGAGCGCGGCGCGGGGTTCCCACTCGCGCACCTCCGGCTCGAGCGCGTCTACCTCGTCCGACGAGACGTACGGCGGGTTGGAGACGACGAGGTTCCACGGGCCCGCCGGAAGGGGCTCGAACAGGTCACCCAGCTCGAAGGCCACGTCGAGATCCGTGCGCGCGGCGTTCTCGCGGGCGACCGTGAGAGCGTCCTCGGACACGTCGATCCCGACCACGCGCGCACCCCGGTGCTCGTCCGCGATCGCGAGCGCGATCGCGCCGCTCCCCGTCCCCACGTCGAGGACGCGCGGCCGTTCGCTGCCGCGGAGCAACTCGAGACAGCGCTCGACGACGACCTCGGTCTCCGGCCGCGGCACCAGCACGCGCGGGTCGACCGCGAGCGTGAGACGCCGGAAGCCCCACTCGCCGAGGACGTACGCAAGCGGCTCACGTGCCTCCCGTCGGACGAGGAGCGCCTCGAGGGCTGCGAGCTCGTCGGGAGAAAGCTCCCGCCGGCCGTTCGCACGGACCTCGGAGCGAGACATCTCGAGGACGTCGCCGAGCAGCAGCTCCGCATCGACCCGAGGGCTTTCACAACCGGCCGCTTCGAGTCGCGCGGTGGATCTCGCGAGCACGCCGTGAACCGTGGCCTTCGGCTCGGCGTCTGACACCGAAGCCGTTTTGTTGGCTTGGTTGAGGGGAGCGGTGTCAGACACCGGCGTTACGCCACGCCGTATCAGCCGGCGGCGACCGCGAGCGCCCTCCGCCGCTCCTCCGCCTGGAGAGCGTCGGTGAGCTCGTCGAGCTCGCCCTGGAGGACGTGGTCGAGCCGGTGGATCGTGAGCTTGATCCGGTGGTCGGTCACACGGTTCTCGGCGTAGTTGTAGGTACGGATCTTCTCCGCCCGCTCGCCGGTCCCGATCTGCGAGCGCCTCGCCGCGGCGAGCTCGGCCTCACGCCGCTCGCGCTCTGCCTCGTACAGCCGGGCACGAAGGACGCGCATCGCCTTCTCGCGGTTCTGGAGCTGCGAGCGCTCGTCCTGCATCGCGACGACGATCCCCGTCGGGACATGCGTGATGCGGACGGCCGAGTCCGTCGTGTTCACGCTCTGCCCGCCCGGGCCGGTCGAGCGGTAGACGTCGATCTTCAGGTCCTTGTCCTCGATCGCGACCTCGACCGCCTCGACCTCGGGCATCACCGCGACGGTCGCGGTCGACGTGTGGATCCGCCCCTGCGACTCGGTCTCGGGCACGCGCTGCACGCGATGGGTCCCGCCCTCGTACTTGAAGACCGAGAACGCGCCCTGTCCCTTGACCGCGAAGACGACCTCCTTGAACCCGCCGGCCTCGTTCTCGCTCGCTGACAGCATCTCGGTCTTGAACCCGCGCCGCTCCGCGTAGCGCGTCAGCATGCGGTCGAGATCGCCCGCCCAGAGCGCGGCCTCGTCGCCCCCCACGCCCTGGCGGATCTCCAGGATCACGTCCTTCTCGTCGGCCGGGTCCTTCTCCACGAGCGCGAGCTTGAGCTCGTCCTCGAGCCGCTCGCTCTCGGCCTCGTACTCGGCCGAGAGCGACTGCAGCTCCGGGTCGTTCCGGGCCGCGTCGAGGTCGGCGCTCGCCTGGCGCCACGCGTCGGCGAGCTTCTTCGGCCCCTCGAGCTCCTTCAGGCGCCGCCCTGCCTTCGCGACCTCGTTCCGGTCGTTGTAGACGGCAGGGTCCGACATACGCTCCTGCGCCTCCTGATAGGAGCGGTCGAGCTCCTCGACGAGCCTGTCGATCGCGGACATCGACCCGATGGTAACCGGGTCGCCCACGTCGGAACTTCAGGCGAGAGCTGCGTCGAGCGTGATCTCGGGCACGCCCGCGAGAGCCTTCGACACGGGACAGCCCGCCACCGCCGCGTCCGCTGCCTGCACGAATCCCGCCTCCTCGAGACCGGGGACGTTCCCGCGCACGGTCAGCGCGATTGCCGTGATCCCGGTGCCCGGCACGAACGTCACCGTCGCCGACGTCTGCAGCGAGTCCGCCGGCGTGTTCGCCTGCGCGAGGCCGTGGGACAGCGCCATCGAGAAGCAGGCGGCATGGGCGGCGGCGATGAGCTCCTCGGGGCTCGTGCGCCCGTTCGGATCCTCCGCACGCGAGGCCCAGGTCACGTCGAGCGGGCCGAACGCTCCGCTCTCGACGCTGTCGATCGTGCCCTCCCCCTCCATGAGCGAGCCCCGCCAGGTCACGTTCGCGGTGCGGTCAGTCGCCACGTGCTCCTCCTCCGTCGAGTGTCGCCGCGACGGTCACGGTAGCGCTCGCCCTGATGAGCGCGGAGAACGGACAGCCCGCGTCGGCGGCCTCCGCCGCCTGCGCGAAGCCGGCCTGATCGCAGCCGGGCACGACGCCGCGCGCCGAGATCGCGGACGCGACGATCCGGTGCCCGAGCCCCTCGACCTCGTCCATCGTGATGGTGCAATGCACCCCGAGCCGCTCGGGCGGCAGGTCGACACGCGCCAACTCGCTCCCGAGCGAGGTGACGAAGCAGGTGGCATGTGCGGCAGCGAGGAGCTCCTCGGGGCTCGTCTTGCCCCCCGGGTCGGCGACGCGCGACGCGATCGTCGTCGGCAACGAGAAGGCGCCCGAGCTCGCCGCGGTCACGAGACCCGATCCCCGCGCGGTGGTGCCCTCCCAGACGATGTCGGCCTCGCGGACGATCCGAGGCACGTCTCAGGCCATCACTTCCACGCGCGCCTCGAGGCGCCGCTCGTCGGGGGTCTCCGACTCCTCGTGCTCGATCACGCGCCGCAACGCGCGGATCGAGACCTCGACCTGGTCGTCCGTCGGCTCGCGCGTCGTCAGCCGCTGGAGCCAGAGGCCGGGCGCGAGAATCGTCATCAGGACCCGGTTCGACTGGTGCTTGCCCGCGAAGCGGATCACCTCGTAGGCGAGGCCTGCGATGACGGGAAGGAGGAGGATCCGGCTCGCGATCAGCCAGTACCAGACCGGCCGGCCCACGAACGCGAACACGAACACCGCGATCACCATCACCCATAGCAAAAACGCTGTTCCGCAACGTGGGTGAATCAAGCTGAACTTCTGCACATTCGTGGGCGTGAGGTCGGCGCCGGCCTCGAGCGCGTTGATCGTCTTGTGCTCCGCCCCGTGGTACTGGAAGACGCGCCGCAGGTCGGGCAGGAACGAGATGAGGACGATGTAGCCGATCAGGACCGACACGCGGATCGCGCCCTCGACGACGACGAAGAGGCCCGTCGAGTGGATGGGAAGCCAGCTCGTGACGAGCACCGGGCCGACCTTGAAGAGCAGGAGAGCGAACGCGATCGCGATCGTGAAGGAGAAGATGATCTGACCACGGCTGATCTGCGTCTGGATCTCTCCGTGCTCGTCCTTCTCCTGCGTCATCACGTTCGCGGAGATCGAGAGCGCACGGAATCCGATCGCGAGCGACTCGCCGAGCGCGATGACCCCCCGTACGATCGGCAGCCGCCAGAGACGGCGGCGCTGCATCGGCGAGCTGATCTCCTGGACGACCTCGGTGATGTCGCCCTCGGGCGTCCGGACGGCGACGGCCCAACTCGAGGGACTGCGCATCATGACGCCCTCGAGGACGGCCTGGCCGCCGTAGGCGATAGGCATGGTCTACCCGCGGCGGGCGCCGCCGGCCTTCTCGAGCCGGCGCTGGAACCGCTCCACCCGACCGCCCGTATCCACGAGCTTCTGCTTGCCCGTGTAGAAGGGGTGGCACTCGGCGCAGATCTCGACGTGGAGCTCCGGCTTCGTGGAGCGCGTCCAGAACTCGTTGCCGCACGAACACGTGACGTGCGCGAGGACGTAGTCGGGATGGATTCCGGCCTTCACGGGCTAGCCAGGATACCAGCGGCGATCGGCCCGGCGACGTTCCCCCCCGAGACGACGCAGACCGTCTTTCCGCCCTCGACCTTCCCCGAGAGCACGGCCGCGACGGCCGCCGCGCCACCGGGCTCGCACGCGAGCTTGGCGCGCGAGTAGAGCAGCCGGAACGCGCGAGCGATCTCGTCGTCGCTCACGAGCACGACGTCGACCCCGAGCGCGCGGCAAGCGGAGACCGAGAGCTCGCCCGCGAACGGCGCGTTCAGAGCCTGGGCGAACGAGTCGGTCGCGACGGGCACAGACTCGCCGGCCTCGAGCGCGGCGTGAAGCGCGCGCGATCCCTCCGGCTCGACGCCGACCACCCGGACGCCTGCCGGGACGCAGGCCGAGGCGATCCCGCCGATGAGCCCGCCTCCGCCCACCGGGACCACGATCGTCTCGGCATCCGGCACGTCCTCGAGGATCTCGAGTCCGACCGTGCCCTGTCCCGCGAGCACGAGCGGATCGTCGAAGGGGTGCACGAACGTCCTGCCGGTCTCGGCGCGCAGCTCCTCGAGGCGGCGAAACGCGTCGGCGGGATCCACCGCCTCCAGGTCGACCTCTGCGCCGTACGCGCGCGTCGCCTCCACCTTCGCGGGGTCGGCGTCCCGCCACATGACGAGAACGGCGTCGATGCCCTCGCCCGCAGCACCCCACGCGAGTGCCTGGGCGTGGTTCCCGGCGGAGACCGAGATCACGCCCGCAGCACGCTCCTCGACCGTCAGCGACGCCAGCTTGTTGAGGACGCCCCGCGGCTTGAACGAGCCCGTTCGCTGGAGGAGCTCCGCCTTCAGGAAGAGATCGTCCGCGAGGCTCCGTGCCGAGAACGTCGGCGTGCGGTGCAGGCGCCCCGCGATCACGCCGGCCGCGCGCTCGACGTCGTCGCGCGAGATGAGAGCGGCCCGCACGCTCCGATCGTACGGGAACCCCGCCGGCGTCTCGCGCGTCCGCAGGGCGTGGGTCTCGGGCTCGCCGCGCTCGCAATCTCAGCTCGTCGACGCGCCACGACCCCGCGAGGTAGCGGCTCGTGGACCGACGGAGCAGAATGCCCGCGTGGCCATCGATCCGGCTGGGCGCCCTATCCACCTGACCGTCGCCGACAGCGACCTCACGCGGACCCGGCTCACCGTCGTCTTCAGGCTCTTCCTCGCGATTCCGATCGTGGTCTGGGTCGGCCTGCGCGGGATCGCCGCGTTCGTCGTGTCGTTCGTCATGTGGCTCGCGGTCCTCATCAACGGCGAGGCTCCCGAAAGCATCCACTCGTTCGTCGCGAGCTACGTCCGCTACTCGACCCAGGTGGGGGCGTACGTCCTGCTCGCCGCCGACCCGTATCCGTGGTTCCGCGTCCACGACGACTACCCCGTCGACGTCCGGATCGCGCCGCCGCAGCGGCAGAGTCGCTGGACCGGCTTCTTCCGCTTCTTCCTGGCGCTGCCGGCCCTGATCCTCGGAGCCGCGCTCGGCGGGGGCTTCGCTTCCGAGCAGCCCACCGGCACCTGGGGGTCGCGCGGAGAAGGCGACTTCGCGGCCTACTCGGCGGTCTCGATCGGCGGCGCGGCGACCGCCGCGGCCGTCCTGATCTGGTTCGTCGCCCTCGCGCGGGGGCGTGCGGCTTCCGGCCTGCGCGACCTCGTCGCCTACGCGCTCGGCTACAACGCCCAGGCGAGCGGCTACCTGCTCCTCCTCACCGGCACGTATCCGAGCTCGGACCCGGCGCTCCTCGATCCTCGTCCGGAGCTCCCCGACCATCCGATCCGGATGGTCGTGACGGAAGATCTGGGGCGGTCGCGCGTCACCGTCTTCTTCCGCCTTCTCCTGGCGATCCCGCACCTCGTCTGGGTGATTCTGTGGGGGATCGCTGCCCTCCTGGCGGCGATCGTCGCCTGGGTCGTCGCGCTCGTGACCGGACGCGTACCGCTCGGGCTCCACCGGTTCCTGGCGGCGTACGTCCGGTACGTGGTGCACCTCGGGGCGTTCCTCACCCTCGTCGGCGGGAAGTTCCCCGGCTTCACCGGGAAGGAGGGCTCGTACGGCATCGACGTCCACATCGCAGGGCCCGAGCGGCAGCACCGGCTGAAGATCCTCTTCCGTCTGTTCCTCGCGATCCCCGCCCTCCTTGTCTCGTCCGCGCTCGAGGGCGTGCTGTTCGTCCTCGCGTTTCTCGGCTGGTGGTACGCCCTCTTCACCGGACGGATGCCGGAGGGCCTACGGAACCTCGGAGCCGCGTGCCATCGCTACAGCGCACAGACCCGCGCCTACCTGCTCCTCGTCACCGACCACTACCCGTACGGCTCGCCGGTGCTCGAGGGTCGCCCCAGTCCTGAGCTCGAGGAGCCCGCGGCTCTCCCACCGACTCCGGCGCCCGGGGACGCGTTCTGAGGTTCGCGTTCGGGGTCCTGGTGCTCGCGGCGCTCGTCGCGGGCGCAGTGCTCCTGCTTCCTTCAGCCGTTCCCGACGGCCTCACGCTTCCTCACGTCGACGTCGACAGTGTGTTCGGCGCGGCGAGGGTCGCCCGGGCGGCGCGCTACGAGCGGTTCCTCTACCTCGACTGGGTGCTCGCGCAGATCGCGCTCTTCGCCGTGCTGATCGTCTATGCGCGGCGCGGTGCGGCGTACGTGCGCGAGTCGGCGGCGGGCCCGATCGGCACGGGGATGCTCCTCGGGATGCTCGGACTGGCGTTCGTCTGGCTCGCCGGGCTCCCCTTCCGACTCGCCGGGCATTGGTGGGACCGCCGCTACGGCTTGACGCACCTCGGCTACCTGTCGTGGGTCTCCCAGGACTGGACGATCCTCGCGGCGGAGTTCCTCTCCATCTGCTTCGCGCTCCTCGTCGTGATGGGCCTCGCGCGCCGGCTCGGCGAGCGCTGGTGGCTCCCTGGAGCTGCAGTCTTCGTAGGGATCGGCGCCCTCTTCACGTTCGTGTCGCCCTATCTCGACTACACGACGAAGCCGCTCGAGAACCCGCAGCTCGTCGCGGCCGCGAAGCGCTTCGAGTCCGAGCAAGGGGTCGGACACGTGCCGATCCGGGTCGAGGACGTCTCGAACGACACCGACCAGGCGAACGCCTTCGCCTGGGGGCTCGGGCCGTCCCGGCAGGTCGTCGTGTGGGACACGATCCTCCACCCGCCGTTCACGACCCGCGAGCAGGAGGTCGCGATCGCGCACGAGATCGGCCATCACTCGAGCAAGCACCTGCCGAAGGGGATCGCGTGGTTTGCGATCTTCGCGATCCCGGGCGCGTGGATCCTCATGCGCGCGACCCGAAGCCGCGGTGGGATGGGCCGGGCGGAGGCGGTCCCGCTCGCGCTCGTCGTCGTCGCCGCGCTCCAGCTCGCCGTGGCGCCGGCGCAGAACTGGATCTCGCGGCGGATGGAGGCCGAAGCCGACTGGAAGGCGCTCCAGTCGACGCACGACCCGGCAGCGCTCCAGAGCTTGATGGTCGCGTTCGCCAAGACGTCGCTGATCGACCCGAACCCGCCCGGCTGGGCCGACTTCATGCTCGGAACGCATCCGACGCTCGAGCAGCGCGTCGCGATGGCGAAGGCCTGGGCCGCCCGCTACGGCCGCTGAGACGGGCCGCGCGGTTAGGAGGTGTCGGGGGTCGGACTTCGCGGACTAACTGCAAGGTCCACGAAGTCCGACCCCCGACACCTCCCGTCCCTACGTCACCTCACGAGCGGCGCGCGTAGCGGTCACCCGTGAGCGTTGAGGTCGAGGGTGCAGGTCTTGTCTTCGGGGACCTTGGTGTTCGTCCCCGAAGACAAGACCTGCACCCTCGTCAACCGTGGCTACGTCAGGGTGTACTCAGGACCGGACCCGCCCTCGGGAGGCGTCAGCCTTCCGCCCTTGGCGCTGATGGCGCCGCACTGGACGCAGTTCGACGGCGTCACGAGGACGGTCACCGTCCCGTCGCCGTGGTCGGTCCCGATGTCGTAGACGTGGGCGGGGCACATCCACGACCACGCCTCCGCGACCGGCCGGCGCACGCGATGGGCGACCTGGATGTGGCTCGGCTGGTCGTCGCGGGTCCGGTTCCCGGATGCGAAGACGGAGGAGAGCTTGTCGAAGAGGTAGCGGCCGTCCGGCTTCGGGTAGCGCTTCGCGCGCCCGGTCTTGGTGAGCGGCGCGGCCGCGTTCGGATGCGTCGCCATGCGGCCGTTCGGCGAGCGGCCCTTCGTCAGGGTCATCGCCGTCGCGAGCGCGCCGCCGACGTAGAAGCCGTGGTCGAAGGCCTGGCGCATGTTCCGGACCTCGTACAGCTCCTTCCACATGCGCGTCTCCCGGAGCGCCTCGTCGTACGAGTCGAGCGCGCCGGCGCGGCTCGTGACCTCGCCCTTGCGGAGGGCGTGGAACGCCGCCTCGGCAGCGAGACGGCCCGACTCGATCGCGTGGTGGATCCCCTTCAGCCGCGGCACGTTCACGAGGCCCGGCCCCTCGCCGACGAGCAGGAGGCCGGGCGCGTTGAACCGCCGCGGCAGCGAGTGGTAGCCGCCCTCGGTGATCGTCTTCGCGCCCCACCCGATGCGCTCGCCGCCGCCGATGATCTTCCACACGAGGCGATGCGTCTTGAACTCCTGGAGCACGTCGTGCACCGAGAACTGCACGTCGCGCGCCTCGAGCCCCGCGACGAAGCCGATGGAGACGAGGTCGTCGCCCATCGGGTAGATGAAGGAGCCGCCGAACTCGCCGTAGCCGCCCATCGTCCGGAGCGGCCAGCCCATCGTGTGGACGATACGGCGGAGCGGGCGCTGCACGCGCCACACCTCCTTCACGCCGAGCGCCCAGATCTGCGGGTTCGCGCCTTCGAGGCCGAAGTAGTCGATCGCCGCGCCCGTCAGGAGGCCCTGCGACCCCTCGGCGAGCACGGTGAGATCGGCGACCACGTCCGATCCCGCCTCGAAGGTCGGGAGCGGCTTCCCGTCGCGGCCTCTCCCCCGGTCTCCCGTGCGCACGCCGCGGACGAGCCCGTCCTTGACGAGGAGCTTCGTCGCGGCCGTCTCGGGGAGGATCGCGACGCCGAGCGCCTCCGCCTGCTCGGCGAGGAAGCGGCCGAGCTGCGAGACCGAGACGACGTGGTTTCCGTGGTTCCGCATCGTCGGCGGCGCGGGGATCCGGATCGACGAGCGGCGCGTGAGCACGTACACCGCCTCGCCCGGGATCTCGCCGTAGGTCGGGATGTCCGCCATCGTCAGCTGACCGCGGAAGAGCTCGCGGAGCGCACGCGGGTTCACGACGGCGCCCGAGAGGAGATGCGAACCCGGCTGCTTCCCCTTCTCGAGCACGGCGACCGGAACGTCGCCGAGGCGCTCGCGGACTTCGGGGTGCTCCTCGAGGAGCTGGCCGAGCCTGATCCCGCACGCGAGCCCGCCGGGGCCGGCGCCGACGACGACGATGCCCACGTCGATCCGCTCGTCCGGCGGATCGCTCGGGGGCGCGATCGCGTCGATGTCGCCGAACGGTGGTGGGAAGTCGATCGGCCGCGTCATCGCTAGCCCCGCGCGCGGACGAGCTCGGTCAGCTTGGGGACGACCTGATTGAGGTCGCCGACGATGCCGAAGTCGCAGAAGTCGAAGATCGGAGCGTTCGCGTCCTTGTTCACCGCGACGATCGTGCCGGCCCCCTGCATCCCGACCTTGTGCTGGATCGCGCCCGAGATCCCGCATGCGATGTAGAGGCGCGGCGAGACCGTCTTCCCCGTCTGCCCGACCTGCGTCGCGTACGGGTACCAGCCGGCGTCGACGACCGCACGCGTCGCGCCGACCGCTCCCCCGAGGGCCGACGCCAGCGCCTCGAGGAGCTCGAATCCCTCGGGCGAGCCGAGGCCCCTCCCGCCGGCGACGATGATGTCCGCGTCCTCGATCGACGGGCCGCTCGATTCCTCCTGGGTCTGCTCGATCAGGGTCGCCAGCCCCGAGAAGTCCGCGTACGAGACATTCCCGAGCTCCTCCACCGGGGCGGAGCCGCCGCTCTCGACCGGCTCGAGCGCTCCCGAGCGCACGAGCCCGATGCGCGGCGTGCTCGTCCAACCGACCTCCGCGACGACCGTGTCACCGAGCGCCGGCCGCTTGCCGACGAGCTCTTCGCCGCGAAGCTCGAGGTCGACGAGGTCCCAGTTGAGCCCGGCGTCGAGGCGAGCTGCAAGGCCGGCGGCGACGTCGGACGCGAGGACCGAGGCGCCGAAGAGAACGGTGTCCGCGCCGCTCGTTCCGACGAGCGACTCGAGCGCGTCCACCCGCGGCTGCGGAAGCGGGGTCGCGAGCGCGGCGTCCTCCGACGCGTAGACGCTCGAAGCGCCGAAGCCTCCCGCCCGCGTCGCGAGCTCCATCGCGCCTCCCCCGAGGACGACGCCCGCGGCCTCGCCGAGCGTGGCGGCCTTCGCGAGCACGCCGAGCGAGCCCTTCTCGAGCTCGCCCGCCGAGTGCTCGAGGAAGACGAGCGACCTCAGAGGAGCCGCCTCTCGACCACGTAGTCGAGGAGCTTCTGCGCAGCCGTACCGTCGTCCTCGATCTTGACCTGGTCGCCGCGCGTCGGCGGGGGGCCGAGCTCGAGGACGGTGGTCTTCGCCCCGGCTTCACCGGCGCGCGCGGCATCGAGCCCGAGGTCGGCGAGCGTCAGCGTCTGCTGCGGCTTCGACTTCGCGCCCATGATCCCCTTGAGCGAGGGGTAGCGCGGCTCGTTGATCGCGTCCGAGACCGCGACGACGGCGGGGAGCGGCGCCGAGATCGTGTCGTAGCCGTGCTCGGTCTGGCGTCTCCCGACGACGTTCTCGCCCTCGAGCTCGAGCGAGGCGGCCTGCGAGATAACCGGGCGCCGGAGCCGCTCGGCGACCGCGGCCCAGAGCACGGCGCCGTCACCGTCGTTCGAGGCCTGCCCGAGGAGGACGAGATCGGGCTGCTCGCGCTCGAGCGCCGCCGCGAGCACGTAGCTCGTGCCGAGGAGGTCGGACCCGGCGGCCGCCTCGTCGGTCACGAGGATCGAGCGATCCGCCCCCATCGCGAGCGCCTTGCGGATCGACTCGGCCGCCTTCTCCGGGCCGAGCGACACGAGGACGACCTCGCCGTCCCCCTGCGCCTCCTTGATCCGGAGCGCCTCCTCGACCGCGTTCAGGTCGGTCGGGTTGAGCGCCCCTTCGCCGGACCGGTCGAGCCGTTTCGTGTCCGGGTCGATCCGCTTGTGGACGGTCGCGTCGGGCACCTGCTTGACGCAGACGGCGATCTTCATCGGGGCTGACTCTATCCACGGGGTGGACAGGCTCGCGACGAGAGCGGACTGTCGACGAGGTGAGGACGGGGGACCTGTCCTGCCTTGACATCATGACAGCGTTTCCGCAGTCTGTAATCATCTCATGATCCGAACCCAGATCCAGCTCACCGAGCAGCAGGCGCGCGCGCTTCGTCGCGTCGCGGCGGCACGCGGCGTTTCGATGGCAGCCGTGATCCGAGAGGCGGTCGAAGCCGCGGTCGCGACCCCGAGCCGAGCCACGCGCGACCGCGCCCGCGCGGCAGTGGGTCGCTTTGCGTCCGGGCCGAGCAGGACCAGTACAGAGCACGACCAGGAGCTCGAGCGCGCCTACAGCGAGTGAGCGTCTTCGTCGACACGTCGGCGATCTACGCGCTGCTCGACCGCGACGATGAGAGTCACCTCGCGGCGGCGGAGGCGTTCGCATCCCTGGAGAACGAGGCTTTCCTAACCCACAACTACGTTGTCGTCGAATGCGCGACGCTCGTGCAGCGGCGGCTGGGATCGACGGGTGTGCGGGCGTTCGTGGACGATCTGCTCCCCGCCTTCGAACTCGCCTGGATCGACGCGCACCTGCATGAGGAGGCGACCGCCGCTCTGATCGCGTCGAGGACCAAGACGATCTCCCTCGTGGACTGGACGAGCTTCCAGCTCATGCGACAGCGCGGGATCGAGCGCGCATTCGCCTTCGACAAAGACTTCGTTGCACACGGCTTCAGCGTCGTACCGTGAAGCAGCCCGATATGAGGGCGAAGCGATTTCAGCGATGCCGTCTCACGCCTTCGGAACGCACCTGAAGCACGACCGCAAGGGCAGCACGCGACTCGGAGCGAACCGGCGGTCCGTGACGATGAGGTGCCGGCTCAGCACCGTCTCGAACTCGTGCGGCGTCCAGGTGTGGAGGTGGTACTCGTCGCCGCCCCACTCGATCCGACTCCCGAACAGCCACCGCAGAGGCTGCCGCCGAGCGATGCCCTTGACGCGGTGGATCAGCGGGTCGTTGGGAACGGTGATCACCGCGACTCCCGACGGTCGCAGGAGGCGCGCGATCGCGCCGAGCACCGCGTCGGGGTCGACGACGTGCTCGAGCACCTCCGTGCAGATCACGCGGTCGTAGCTCGCCGCGGGCAGATCGAGCTTGTCGACCTCACCCTTGACGAAACGGACGTCGTACCCGGCGAGCCTCTCGCGGGCGTCCTCGAGGTACTCATCCGATACGTCGAGGGCGGTGAGGCGGGCCTCGGGGAACATGGCGAGCACGTGACCGCCTCCGGAACCGATCTCGATGACCTCGAGCCCTGCGACGGTGCCCAGGAACCCGCGAACGCGCGCGAGGCGACGACCCTCGACGAGGCGGATGGGCCAGGGCGAGCGCGCGTAGTACTCGTCGATGGGATGCTCACGCGCGAGCCGGTCGTTGAGGGCCTCCACATCCACCGGCTCGGACCTCATCCGAGAACCTCTGAGCGGGTGGGCACGACTGTCATCGGCACGCGGATCATCCATTTTCGGCCTGGGAGCGATTCCCTCCAAACGGCTCACCCTGCCTAGGCCATCAGCCAGCGATCGCGACCGCAACGTCGCGCATACTTCGCGGATGTCGAGCGGCCGCCCGCTCCGGATGCAGGATGCGACGCTCCGTCCGGCTCTCGCCAGGCCCGAGCCCGAGAGCCCCGAGCTCTCCGTCGTCATTCCCGTCTTCGACGAGGAGGACAATGTCGAGCGGCTCCACGACGAGCTGACCACCACACTGCGAGAGCTCGGTCGCTCCTACGAGATCGTCGTCGTCGACGACGGGAGCAGGGACGAGACGTTTCCACGACTCGCCCGGCTCGCCGCCTCGGATCCTCACCTCAAGCTCGTCGAGCTACGACGCAACTACGGGCAGACGGCGGCACTGAGCGCCGGGTTCGACCACGCGACCGGCCGGATCATCGTCCCGATGGACGGCGATCTCCAGAACGACCCGCGTGACATCGGGGCCCTCCTCGCCAAGCTGGAGGAGGGCTACGACGTCGTCAGCGGCTGGCGGCAGGACCGCAAGGAAGGACTCCTCCGGCGCCTCCCGTCGCGCGTGGCGAACTGGCTCATCGGGCGCGTGACCGGCGTCCGCCTCCACGACTACGGCTGCACGCTGAAGGCATACCGCGCGGACGTGGTGAACGAGGTACGGCTCTACGGCGAGATGCACCGCTTCCTGCCCGCGATCGCCTACCAGTCGGGCGCGCGGATCGGCGAGGTGCCGGTACGGCACCACGCCCGGACGACGGGATGCAGCAAGTACGGGCTCGGACGCACGTTCAAGGTCCTGATCGACCTCCTGACGGTCAAGTTCCTCTCCGTCTGGTCGACGAGGCCGAGCCACGTGTTCGGCGGAAGCGGTCTCTTCCTCTGCTTCACCGGCTCGATCTTCGTCCTCTGGACCGCGTACGAGCGGCTCGTCAACCACATCTACGTCTACCGGCAGCCCTCGCTCGTCGTCGGCGTGTTCCTGTTCACGATCGGCTTCAACCTGATCCTGCTCGGCCTCCTCGCCGAGCTGATCGTCCGCACCTATCACGAGTCGCAAGCGAAACCTGTCTACCTCGTGCGCGAGCGCCGCAATTTCGAGGAGCAGGAGCCGCTCTCCTAGCGGCTCTCACCCCCCAATGTGCGGGATCTGCGGGGTGGTCGGGCGCGAGCCGGTCGACCGGGCGCTGCTCGAGCGGATGACGTCGACGCTCGCGCACCGCGGGCCCGACGACGACGGGTACTTCGTCGGCGCGTACGACGACGGCGTCGCGATCGGGCTCGGCTTCCGGCGGCTCTCGATCATCGACCTCGACACCGGCAACCAGCCGATGACGAACGAGGACGGCTCGCTGCAGCTGGTCTTCAACGGCGAGATCTACAACTTCCGAGAGCTCCGACGAGAGCTCGAGGCGCGCGGACACCGGTTCCGGACGAGATCCGACACCGAGGTGCTCGTGCACCTGTACGAGGAGCACGGCCCGAGCTTCGTCGAGCACGTGAACGGGATGTTCGCGATCGCCCTCTGGGACGAGCCCCGGCGCGAGCTCGTGCTCGCCCGCGACCGGTTCGGGAAGAAGCCCCTCTACTACGCCGAGATCGACGGCTCTCTTCTCTTCGGGTCCGAGCTCAAGGCGCTCCTCGAGCATCCGCGCTGTCCGCGAGAGCTCGACTTCGACGCGCTCTGCCGCTACCTGGCGCTCGAGTACGTCCCCACGCCCTACTCGATCTTCGACCGGGTGAAGAAGCTGCCCGGGGGGCAGGTACTCCGCTGGCGCGACGGCCGGGTCTCGACGACGACGTACTGGGAGCTCTCGTTCGCCGACGACGACGGCGCGCTCACGGACGCGGAGTACGTCGACGCGTTCCGCACCTCGTTCCAGGAGGCGGTGCGGCGGCGCCTCGTCAGCGACGTGCCGCTCGGCGCGTTCCTGAGCGGGGGCATCGACTCGAGCTCCGTCGTCGCGATGATGGTCGCCGAGTCGGGAGCAGAGAACGTCAAGACGTTCTCGATCGGCTTCGCCGAGCCGAGCTTCGACGAATCCGACCACGCGCGACGGGTCGCGGCGCATTTCGGAACCGAGCATCACGAGGACGTCTTCACCGCGGACTCGCTTCTCGACCTGCTGCCGACCGTCATGGAAGGTCTCGACGAGCCGTTCGGCGACGCATCGATCCTCCCCACGTACCTCCTGTCGAGATTCACGCGCGAATCCGTCACCGTCGCGCTCGGAGGCGACGGGAGCGACGAGCTCCTCGCCGGATATCCGACCTTCCCGGCGGATCGGGTCGCGCGCTTCTACCGGGTCCCACGGCTCCTGCACGAGAACGTCGTCGTCCCGCTCGCCGACAGGCTCCCGGTCTCGACCGCGAACTTCAGCCGCGACTTCAAGGTGAAGCGTTTCCTTCGCGGCGCGGCAGTGCCCGAGTCAGCACGCCATCCCGTCTGGCTGGGCTCGTTCACGCCTTCGGAGCAGTCGGCGCTGCTCGTGAGAGCGCCGAGCGACCCCCTCGTCGAGCTGCGCCGCGCGTTCGACGGCGCGCCGAGCGCGGATCGACTGGAGCGGCTCATCTACGTGTACGCGACGACCTACCTCCAGGACGACATCCTCGTGAAGGTCGACCGGGCGAGCATGGCGAGCTCGCTCGAGGTGCGCGCTCCGTTCCTCGACGTGGAGCTCGTCGATCTGCTGGCGCGTGTTCCGTCCCGCTTGAAGATGCGGCGGCTGGACACGAAGGTTCTGCTCAAGCGCGCCATGGAGGGCGTGCTGCCGGCGGGCATCGCCGCGCGCACGAAGAAGGGGTTCGGCATCCCGGTCGGCGAGTGGCTGAAGACGGCGCTCCTCGAGCCCCTCCGGGACGAGCTCTCACCCGATCGTCTCAGGCGTCAAGGGCTCTTCCGGCCGGAGGAGGTGCAGCGGCTGATCGCGGAGCATCTCTCGGGACGGCGCGACCATCGCAAGCAGCTCTGGACGCTCTTCGTCTTCCAGCTCTGGCATCGCCGCTGGCTCGAAGGCAGCCCGAGCCACGCGGGGGCGGTTGCGCGAACCACATGCCACTCATGAATGAGAACGTGTCGGTAGATCCGAAGCTTCTGACGCTCCTAGCGTGTCCGGTCTGTCGCGGAGGCCTTGAGACCGCTGCTTCAGGACTGCGCTGCGTCAATTGCGCTGGCCGATATGGACTAGTCGACGGCGTCCCGGTTCTGGGCGACGACCGCTCTCAGGACGGGACCGTTTCAAAGGCGAGCCGTCTCCAATACGCGATTCTGGGCAACGCGAAGGTATTCGATTTCCAGCAGAAATACTTCGGCGGGAAGCCGGTCGAGCAGCGGCTCGCGAGTCTCTTGAGGGACTTCTCGGGCATCACTGTCCTCGATATCGGCGCGGGCACCGGCATGGTCTCTGAACTACTCCCGCATGACGTGCGCTACGTCTGGCTCGACACCGATGTGCGCAAACTTCAAGGGTTGCTAGCGAAGCGAAGCGACTGCGAGGCGGTTCTGGGCGACGCAGCCGCACTCCCGTTTCAGACCGACGCGATCGACTACTCGCTGATGGTCGAGGTGTCACACCACATTCCCGATCACGCACTCCGGGCATGCTTCGCTGAAGCGTCACGGGTAACACGTGTGCGCTTCGTGTTCGTTACGCGGTTCGAGGACCCCGCCTCCGGAGTCGGTTGATGTGGCACATGGATCTCGGGCACTTCCCTCGAACCGAGGATGACCTGTTGGCGAGGCTCGAGGAGAGCTACACGATCGAGTCGGTGGAGCGCTTCCGGGGCGTAAATCACGAGCATGTGCTCTGCTTGTGTCGGCCCCAGCCCAGTCGTCAGGACGCGTAGCCGTGGCGAAGATCGGCGAACCCGCTGAGCGGCCACTCACTACTACGCCGCTTACAGACGAACCTCGTTCAAGGCGTGGTCGGATCGCCCTGAGTCTGGCTTGTCTCGCTCTGGGTGCTGCAACCCTCGGTGCGGTAGGTCCTGCGAAGCATGACCGCAATACGTATTCGTGGCCGCCGGCAGTGCTCCCGTCAGGCGTTCCGGAACGCCTCTGGTACACACCGCTTCTTCTCGCGAATCGGCACCCTGAGGAGCTCGTCGCTCGTATCCCATGCACGCTGCCACTTAGGCTCCCGCGCGCCGCACATCCGCTGACGGTCCTGGCGACTGCGCGCTCACCCGTGTCCCTGGGGGGCCTCGCGATCGTCCGCACCGGAAGCACGCTGACCTACTCGGTCGGCGATCAGGTCCTCGCGCGGACGACCGTGCCGGACGGGCGGGCGGCGTGTTCGTACCAGCTCCGACTGAAAGGCGACCGATGGTCGCTCACCGGTGGGCAAAACGGCCGCCGTCGAGGCGGCTCACTCGCCTCGATGACGATCGAGGGCGTCTCTCAGACGATGCCCACCGTTGACGGTTTCTTCTCTGGACTCGACCTCCGACGGTCCACGGATCTCTCGATCGAGGTGACCACCCCCGTCTCGACGACCCATACGACGACGCGTCAAGCCGCAGCGTGGTCCATCGGGGTGCTGTCTGCACTTATCGCACTCGCCCTCGTAACGTTCGACCGACGGCCGAGACGCATCGTCCCCGCGCTGATCGCCGCCGCGCGCGGTTGCCTCCGCAACGCCCGTCCAGTAGACGGTGTGGTCGGCGCATCGCTTCTCGTGTGGTGGGTCATTGCACCGACCGAGTGGGACGACGGATGGGTGATGGCACGTCAGAGCATGTTCTCCGCATCGCGCGGGTTCTCGAACTACTACAACATCTTCGCCGCGAACCTGCCAGTCGGTTACTGGCTCGAGTGGTCACAGCATTGGCTTGTCGAGAGCACGCGCGTCGTGCCGCTCCTTCGGCTACCCGCTCTCGTATGCCTCGTGGGGACGTGGATCCTCTGCCGCTGGATTCACTCGCGGGTGCTCGCCGGTTCCGTCGGTCGTGACCGAGTGGCGGTGTGGGCGCTCGCGGCCGCGTTCGTCGTAAGTGCGTTTGCATGGGGGATAACGCTTCGGCCCGAGCCGGCGACGGCGCTCCTCGTCACGGGTGTCCTCGCCTGTGTCATCCGATTCGTCGAGCGAAGCACGGCTATACCGTTGGCGATCGCAGCGGTTCTCGTCCCGCTTGGCGTGACCGGGCATCACGAAGCGATCGTCGGGCTCGCACCCGTGCTGGTCGTCGCCCCGAGGCTGCTCGCATGGGCACGCGAGCGCAGGGCAGCATCGGCAACCCTCGTCGTCGCCTCTGTCAGCCTACTCGTGACGCTTGCCTTCCTCGGCTCCGACGTCGGACAGCGCCGAGCCGACTCCGCGACCGCGAGCGCCCTGATCACCCCGACGACGTGGCAGGACGAAGCGCTCCGGTACACACGTCTCACCTATGGCGACGGCTATGGGACGCCGCTCCGGCGGGGGTCGTTCGTGCTCATGGCTCTGACACTGGTCGCATTCCTCACACGGCGAAGAGACCAGAGGTCGGACGCACTGCTCGACCTCCCGTCGGCGTCGATCGGCGTCGGACTGCTGCTCCTCTTCGCGACGCCGGACAAGTGGCCGTGGCACTTCGGGCCGCTGCTCGGAATAGCGGCAGTTGCGGTCGCCGCAGAGACTGCGCGCCTGCGGTCGTACGCCGCAACCTCGCGAGGCTGGCAGGCGCGGCCGCTTCTCGCGCTCGTAGCTGTGATGGTTGCGACCGTATGGCTGTGGTCGCCACTGCGAGCGTGGAACGTCCTCGATCTGAGGACGCTCGACTGGACCTGCGCGTTCTTCAGGCTCAGCCTTTCCGATCTCGTGGCTCTGCCGCTCCTATTGATGCTCGTGGTCGCAGTCAGCGATCTTGTGCGCCGAGACGTCGCACGGCCGTGGCGCGTCCCCTGGCGCGTCGCGAGCTGGACAGCGTTGATTTTCGCCGTCCCCCTCGTGACGTTCACGACCGGAGTCCTCATCGTCGATGCGGCGAAGACGCCAGGTTGGACCCTGCTGAGGCAGAACTTGGACGAGCTGCAAGGAACGAGCAACTGCGGGCTGGCGGACGGCATGCTCGTAGCGTCGCCAAGATCAGCGCACGGAGCATCGAACCGGATGGCCGCAACACCGGGCTGGGTACCGCCGCCGCCGGTCGACGGGCTCCCCCGGCATCGCGTTGGGACCCGCTGGCGCAGCGTCGGAGCGCTCGTCCGCTTGGTTCGCGGTTCCCCGCGGTGGGCAGACAGGCGTATTCGTTGCCGGCACGCCCGACCCCACGGACGTCCTCACCGTCTCCTGGGGTCGGCGCAGGCACCGTCGTGTGCAGCAGCTGGTATCCGGACCGGTGACCGCGCACTTCGTGTCGCAGGGCGCACTGGGCGGGGCCCCGTGGCGTCTCGTCACGGCGAACGAGCTGCCGCCCCGGCCACCCCAGGCAAACGTCCTTCGCGCGAGTCTCCGGGAGACTTCGCCCGGATTCGCGGTCGCGATCACGCCCCCAGTGAGTTATGCGACGACGCAGTTCGACCGAGCGCTCGAGAATGCGGGAGCCCACTCCCTCGTGTCACCCGGTCTCCTCCCGTACTTCCCGTGCGCTCGGCTACCACTGCTCAGAAATGGAGTCGTCGACGTACCGAGTTACATCGTGACGACGACCGACCTCCCAGCCCTGCGCTCGCCGACTAGCCCCTTCACAGGATTGCTCGATGTCTATCGACTCGAAAGCAGCGCGATTGTCGACGCGAAGGGACCGTGGGGCGACGTTGTCGTGTATCAGACCCATCCCCACATAGCCGGCGCGAAACTCGTGCGTCCCGTCGAGTCGACGGTCACATCGTAGGCCCGCGACCGATCCCGTTCGCAGACGGGATCGTTGGATATGTGTGTCGCGACAGTCCGGAGGAGACCGACTCAGTCCAGCCACCGGTACAGCACGATCACCTCGGGACTGAGGCGCACGGGGGCGCCGGTACCATCAGCCCCCAACCAGCCTGCGATGGTCAGGTAGTCCCCGGCACCCACGCGCACCCCACGCGGCAACCGGACCGTCTTATTGAGGTCGCCGTGCGAAGAAGCTCGTGTCCAAGATGCCTGAGTGAGCCAGTGAGCCTCGCGATAGAGCCCATATCCTCCTGGAGAGTCGATCGCGGCAGCGAATTCGACGAGCTGAGCGCGCAGGTCAGAAATGTCCACCGATATGTCGATCTGAACAATTTCCGCGGGAGCCAGAAACCTGAAGCGGAGCTGATCGCGAGACGGGCCTCTGCTGCCTGCTGGTACATCGAAGAAGCGCCAGCCCATGATCCCGTGCACTTCTGATGGCTTCGAGACATCGGCCGCCGGGTCCACATCGACGGTCTTTACGCTGGGGTCAGGATTGGGAGCAAGAATCTCGGGCGTCGCTGACACATTTGGACGCCAATCTCGTCCCGCCAGTACTCCGACAACCAGGGAAGAGGCGACGAGTGCAGAGATCAAGGCATAGATCCGTAAGCGCCGCCGCAGCACACTCCCATTCTCCCCTATGAGGGCAGACACTTTCGCCGAGGTCACGACCGTATGGAGAGGCTGGCTCTCGAATTCGTGATCCGTGGCATTGCTCTGAGGGGTCTCACCCGCCGGTGCGCTGGGCAAGATCCCGTGGATGCCACGCGACCTCTCGATCCTCATGCCCGTGTTCAACGAGCGGGCGACCGTCGAGGCGGCGATCGAGGACGCACTCGGCGCCGACCTCCCCGTCGACGAGCCGCGAGCTGATCGTCGTCGACGACGGCTCGACGGACGGGACGCGCGAGCTCCTCGCCGAGCGCACCTGGCCGGACGAGGTGGACGTCGTCCACCACCCGCGAAACCAGGGCAAGGGTGCCGCCGTCCGCACCGCGCTCCAGCACGCGACGGGCGAGTTCGCGGCGATCTTCGATGCCGACCTCGAGTACCCGGCGAGCGAGCTCGCGCACGTCCTCGAGCCGCTCCTCTCCGGAGAGGCGCAGCGTGGTGTTCGGCACGCGGGCCTGGACGTCGCAGTCGTCGTTCAGCTTCTGGTACGTGATGGGGAACAAGTCCGTCACCTTCGCGACCAACCTGCTCTACAACTGCTGGATCTCGGACGTCATGACCTGCTACAAGGCCATGAGCACGGAGCTCTTCCGGTCGCTCCCGCTGCGCGAGCGCGGGTTCGCGATCGAGCCGGAGATCGCCGCGCGCGTCCTGCGCTCCGGGGCGCGGATCCACGAGGTGCCGATCGCGTACAAGGCGCGGTCCCGCGAGGCCGGGAAGAAGCTCACCTCGATCGACGGGGTGCGCGTACTGCGGACGCTCGTACGCTGCCGCGTCCTCTAGCCGCGAGGGACTACGGCCGGCGCCAGAGCTGCGCGCTGAGCCGTGAGCCGAAGTCGAGCGTCTCGATGCGCCGGTGCCCGGCGAGCCCGATCGCCCGGCGTTCGTGCGGGGTCATGTCCTGCTTCTCCTGGGACCACGCGAGGACCCAGATCGAGCCGGCGGTCGAGGCGCTCACGGGTTTCGCGCCGTAGTACGTCGCCGCCGGGCTCGACGACCACGGCGCGACGACGATCGGGTCGCTCCCGTGTCGTGCGAGCACCGTCGCGACGGCGTCTCGCCAGTTCTCGCCGTGCCAGTTGCCATGCTCGCGGTCGAGTACCACTGCCCCAGACCGATGCCCGTCGCGACGACGACGGCAGCGACGAGCGCGGCCGCCGACCTCCGGCCGAGGCCGACGATCGCGACTCCTCCGAGGAGCGCGAACGCCGGAGCGGCCACGATCAGGTAGCGGTCGAGGTAGATCGGTCGCACGATCGAGACGACGAGCGCGAGCAGCGAACGGCGCCAGCGCCCACGTTCCGAGCCAGACGGCCAGGTCCCGCTCCGAGCGCCTGGACAGCACCCAGAGCCCGAGGCCGGCCAGGAGCACTCCGAAGCCCGCGGCGCCCGGACACGTCGAGGAACGCGTGAGCCGCGGTGCTCGGCGACGGCCGCGTCAGCCAGTCCATCGCCACGCCCTTTCCGGTCGAGCGCAGGGCGATCTGCGCTGCCCACGGGACGCCGAGGACCATGACGATGACGGCGGCGAGGAGCCCGTGCGGTCGGACCCGCTCACGCCGCTGTGCGGCGAGCACGAGCTGCGCCGGAGCGAGGAGGAAACCGCCGACCGGATGCCAGACGACGACGAACGCGAAGGCGAGCCCGTACGCTGCCCAGGCGCCCCGGGTTCCACGCTCGAGCGCGCGGAGCAGCAGGAGCGTCGCGACGAGGCTCGCCGCGAGCAGCAGCGTGTAGCCCCGTGCCTGCTGCGACCACTTGACGACGAAGGGGCTGGTCGCGAGCAGGAGTCCGCTGACGAGGCCGACCGACCTCCCGAAGAGACGATTGCCCGAGGACGACGAGCAAGCCACAGGCGAGCATCGAGCCGACGACCGACGGGAAGCGCAGATCCCACTCCGAGGAGCCGACGACGTGTCTCCACGGCCACTCGAGCGAGTAGTAGAGCCAGTGGTATCCGTCGGTGAACGTGGCGATCGGGTTCCCGGTCGCCGTGAGCGTCTCGTCGAGCCAGAGCGACGGCGTCCCCAGCCGGATCAGCCCGAGGACGAGCGCGACGGCGCCGACGAGGGCGACGTCCAGCGCGAGCGTGTGCTCCCGGAGACGGTCGATCGAGATCCGGCGCAGGCCGGCTCGCGCCGGAGTGACGTCGATCGGCGCGCCGACCGCCTGCGCGGTCTCACCCATCGGAGCCCTCGAGGGCCGGGACCGGGCTGCTCACGCGGGCAGCGCGCAGCGTTCCGACGCCACGGCGGAGGAGGAACGCGCCGCCGACGAGCGTCGTCGGCACGTACCAGACCGCCTGCATGAGCACACCGAACGCGAGCGCCTCGGTCGAGCCGATGCCGAAGAGCGCGAGCGCGGCGACGGCGAGCCACTGGTACGTCCCGATGAAGCCCGGCGAGGAGGGGATCGCCACCCCGAGGTTGATCACGGCGGTGACGAGCAGTGCGTCGACGAACGAGAGATCGATTCCGAGGGCACGCGCGACGAGCCAGGCGAGCGACAGCCCAGAGGCTCCACGCACCGAGGCTGACAAGCGCGAGCCAGGCTGCGCGCTTCCGGCCGAGCGGCTCCGAGAGGCCCTCGAGCGTGTCTCGCACGAGACGCCTGACCATCCCGCGCTTTCGACCGTCGCGTGACCGCCGTCGCGTGTAGATGCGCGCGGCCGCGAGGACGAGCACGAGCGCTGCGAGCAGGACGATGCCCCCGATCGCGATCCTGCGGAGCCATTCCGCGCTCGCGACGAACGGCAACGAGATGCCGAGCGCCACGACGAGAGCGAAGACGTCGAACGCGCGGTCGACGAACACGGTCGCGAGCGAGCGGCCGCCGGGGATCCGCGCCGCGACCTGGAGCCAGCGTGCACGGAGCAGGTCGCCGATCCGGCCCGGAAGGACGTTGTTCACGGCGACTCCGCTCACGACCATCTCGCAGAAGTAGCGCACGGACACGTCCGGAGTGCGGGCGATCGCTCGCCAGCGCAGGGCCTGGACGACGTAGACCCCGGCCATAGCCGCGACCGCGAGCAGCACGGGCGCGAGCTTGGCGGCGGTCACGACCGTCCACACCTCGTGGACGTCCGCGTTGCGAAACGCGAGCCAGAGGAAGAGCGCCGAGAGCGGCACGCCGAGAGCCAGCCCGACGACCGCGGCACGGCTCCGGATCGAGGCATGGACCCCCACCGGAGCTCGCGGTGTCCAACGCCGTCCCCACGTCAGGGCTCACGTTACGACTTTTCGTCCGTTGACCCGCGCCACTTGAACGAGAACGGCTGCCGCGAGCGCAATCGCGAGCAGGATCTTCCACACGCCGTCGTAGTGCCCCGGAGGGAGCAGCCAGAAGGGCCACAAGAGCGCCCACGCCCACGAGAGCCGCGGCCACGCGAGCGCGAGCGGAACGATGAGGAACGCGAAGTAGTGGATCCAGACGATGGGCGTCAACGCGAGCGCGGCGACGAGCGCCACCGAGAACGTCGTCCGCTCGTCCTCGCCGCGCCGGGCCAGCACCACAACGCATGCGAGCAACGACAGACCCACGACCCAGGAGAGCGCTCCCGACGGCGGACCGGGACAGGCCGAGATGGGAGCCGAGCGCCACGAGCGACAGCCCTCCCGGCCCGAAGACGTCGGCGAGCTTGCGGGCCAGCTCCGGATACTCGGCAAACCCTCGGAACCCGATCGCCGCCCACGCCCCGAGCGTGATCGCGACCGCGAGCACCGCGGCGGCGGCCGCGGCCGCAAAGCGTCGCGTTGCAGCGAGCCAGATGACCATCGGCCAGAGGAAGATCTTGAACGAGATCGCCAGTGCGATCGACCCGCCGCTGACCCACGGACGGTCGCGCCAGCGCCACGCGATCGCGACGAGCAGGACGAGGATCGGCGTGAACGTCCCGATGCGGACGCTCGACACCACCGGCTGCCGAGGTGACGACGACCGCGAGCACGCGCCAGTCGCGGACCCCGAGGATCCAGAGCGTTCCGAAGAGCGACGCGATCAGGAGCGCGCTCCAGATCGCCGCCGCCGTGTGGAAGCCGACCAGTGCGAGGGGCGTCGAGGACGACTGCCGCGGGGGCCGGGTACGGGAAGCGGAACAGCGACTGCCAGTGGGTGAGGTCGAGGCCCGCACCGATCCGGGCGAGCGTCGCCGGGTCGGGATACGGCGAGACCCCGTCGACGACGTCACGCGCCCCTTGCCAGAACTGCCGGAAGTCGAACGCCCAACCGGGCGCGCCCTGGATCGCGAGCGCGTACCACCACCACCCGACGAGGAGGAGCACCAGTGCGAGTCCGAGAGGGTCCGACACTCGGCGGAGGGCGGCGGAGAGACCGCTTACGCGCACACGGGCGTCTCCCAGTTGGGCATCGTGCACGTGCTCAGGATGCGCGCGTTCGGGCCTCACGGGCAGTGGCCCATCGTGCTGTTCGGCCCGGACGATCGGCTAGTTCGGCTGCCGACCGTGACCGCGGTCTTCAGGCGGCGACGGCGCCGCGCAGGAAGTCGACGATCTCGGTCGTCGCCGCGCCCGGCCCGAACACGGCCGCGACTCCGTGCTCCCTGAGCTCGTCCGCGTCGTCCGGCGGGATCGTCCCGCCGACGACGACGAGCACGTCGTCCGCCCCGTTCTCCCTGAGCCCGTCGACGATCCGCGGGACGAGCGTCATGTGCGCGCCCGAGAGGATCGAGACGCCGACCGCGTCCGCGTCCTCCTGGATGGCGGTCTCGACGATCTGCTCCGGTGTCTGGTGGAGGCCGGTGTAGACGACCTCCATCCCCGCGTCTCTGAGCGCCCTGGCGATGATCTTCGCGCCACGGTCGTGGCCGTCGAGCCCCGGCTTCGCGATCACCACTCGGATCTTCCGCGGCACATGGGCAGAATACCGCGGTGCGCCTGACCGTCATCGGCTCCTCGCCGGCCTGGCCGAACCCGGGCAGCGCCCACTCGGGATACATGCTGCAGGCGAACGGGAAGCGCGTCCTCCTCGACTGCGGGCCGGGGGTGCTCGGCCGTCTGCGCGAGTCGGAGACGTGGCCGCACGTGGACGCGATCGCGATCACGCACTTCCACCTCGACCACTGGGGCGACCTCGTCCCGTGGGTCTGGGGCACGTTCTACCTGCAGGCGAACGGCCCGATGCCGAAGCCCGAGCTCTGGGTGCAGCCGGGGGGCGCCGCGTACCTCACGGCGCTCGGGGAGCGCCTCGGCTTCCCGGACATGTTCGAGCGCACGTTCGAGCTCTACGAGTACCAGCCGGACACGCCGTTCGAGATCGGGAAGCTCGCCGTGACCCCGACGCGCGTCCCGCACTACATGCTCCAGACCTATGCCTTCCGGGTCGAGTCCGACAGTCACGTGCTCGCCTACTCCGGTGACTCGGCGCCCTCGCGCCAGCTCGTCCGGGCCGCCCGCGAGGCCGACCTGTTCGTCTGCGAGGCGACGCTCCTCCGCGGCGAGCTCGACGGCGAGCCCCGCGGCCACCTCTCACTCGACGAGGCGGTCGAGGCGTACGAGGAGTCGGGCGCGAAGCGGCTCCTGCTCACACATCGCCCCTGCGAGCTCCCGAAGCCCGAGGGCTACGACCTCGCGTACGACGGTCTCGAGCTCGACGTCTGAGAGCGTAGCCGAGGTCGGGGAATCGGCCCGAGCGGCCGATACCCTCGTTCGTGATGGACCATGGCGTCTGGAGCTCGCGCTGGGTGCGAAACGGCATGCGCCTCGTCGCGCTCGGGCTCGTCGTCGTCCTCGCGTGGCGCCTCCACGAGCTCTGGCGCGATAGCCCGGCGAGCCTCTCCGGAGCCGAGCCCGGGCTGCTGATACTCGCGGCCATCACGTCCCTGGTCGCGGTCGTGGCGTACGGCGCTATCTGGCCGATCGTCCTCCGTCGGATCGGCGCTCCCGTCCCTCACGCGACGCGCATCTTCCTCCAAAGCCAGCTCGGGAAGTACGTGCCCGGGAGTGTCTGGCAGTACGCCGGTCGCGTGGCGCTCGCGAAGGCGCAGGGCGTGGGCGCACGACAGACGATGCTCTCGCTCGGCATCGAGGTCGGCGCATCTGGCGCCGCAGCGGTCGCGGTCGGGCTGTTCGTGCTGCCTTGGCCGCTCGCGATCCCGCTCGTACTGGTCTTCGTGCTCGCTTCGATCGGGCTCTCCCGAGGGCGCGCGGGAGGGCGGATCGCCATGGCGACGTCCCGAGCCCTCCGTCGCCTCGTGCCGCTCGCACCCGAGGATCTCACCGCTGCGGTTCGCGACGCGCCGGCCGTCACCCTGCTCTACGTCCCGGTCTGGATCGCATACGGCCTCGCCTTCTGGCTTACGGGCCGTGCGTTCTTCCCGATCGCCGCCGGCGACCTCGTCTACTTCACGGCGACGTTCGCGCTCGGCTGGCTCGTCGGGATGGCGGCGGTCTTCGCCCCCGGCGGCATCGGCGTGCGCGAGGCAGTGCTCGCCGGCCTCCTCGGACCGCGAGTCGGCCATACCGAGGCGATCGTGATCGCGGGCATGTCGAGGATCTTCCTGACCGGCGCCGACCTCGTCGCCGGCGGCAGTGCACTCCTCCTCGCCCGCTTCGATCGTCCTCGCATGGAGACCGCCGTGGACGGTCGCTCGTGAACACGCCGGAGGCGATGCCCGACGCGAGCGACTTCGTCGGGCCGAGGGGCAATGCCACAGAGAAGTACGCGGCCCGGAACCCGGTCGCGAGATTCTTGCTCCGACGCTTCCTGGCGACGATCGACGCCGTCGTCCTGGAGCTGCGACCCGAGACGATCCTCGACGTCGGCTGCGGCGAAGGCGTTGTGACAAGACGGCTCGCGCAGGTGAGCGGCGCATCGACGGTCGGAGTCGATCTCGACACGGACACCCTGAGCGAGCAGTGGCATCGACATGCGGGCGACCGCGTGTCGTTTCAGGCCGCGTCCGCGTACGAGCTCCCGTTCGACGACGGCTCCTTCGACTGCGTGTGCGCGCTCGAGGTGCTCGAACATCTCGAGCGGCCGCGGGACGCGCTGGCGGAGCTGGTTCGAGTCTCGCGCAGGGCGCTCCTCGTGAGTGTTCCCAGGGAGCCGCTCTGGCGAGCCGCCCACCTTCTCGCAGGTCGAGACGTGCGCGAGCTCGGGAACACGCCCGGGCACATCAACCACTGGTCGTCTCACGCGTTCGCGGACTTCGTGTCCGAACACGCAAGTTTGAGCTCGGTGCGGCGTCCTCTCCCATGGACCGTCGTCGTCGCTACGCCCTTCCCCACCGCAAGCAACGAGGAGCCCGGGTGACCGAGCAAGCGCTGGATACGCACATCGTCTCCCCCGAGACCTCCGTCTCGAGGTCTCAGCTCAGGCTCGTCGCGGGGAACTTCCTGCGGGGAATCGCGCTGACCGTGTGCCTGCTCACGCTCCTCCTCGCCCGCTACAACATCCCGTTCGAAGCGCTTGTCATTCTCGTCATCCTGTCGCTCGCGACGCTCTACTTCGTCGATCGCCGATCGGACAGGTTCGGGGTCTGGGTCGCGTACATGCTCGGGTTCATCCTCTTCGCGCTTCTCCGGACCCGCGCCGACGACCTGGGAGTACGTGTCCGAGCCGGGTACTCGGTGCATGCGGAGGAATGGCTCTTCGGCGGAGCCCTCCCCGGGCACTGGCTGCAGGCCCGGCTCTACCAGCCGGGTTCGGTCACGCCGCTCGCAGTCTTCGGATTCGCGGTCGTCTTCAGCTACTACGTGGTCCCACATCTCGTGGCGCTCGGTCTCTGGCGACGCAATTTCGACCAGTTCAAGCGCTTCGCGCTCGCCGTCGTGATCACCGTCTACACGGGGCTCGTCGTCGCAGCGATCGTCCCGACCGCTCCGCCGTGGCTGGCGGCGCACTACACGAACGCACCACGCGTGTACCGCATCGACGCGCTCCTGCTGCACTGGAACCCGGAGCGCGTCGGGTCGTCCGGCTCCACGCCCGGTGTGAATCCGGTCGCGGCGATGCCCTCACTCCATTTCGCGCTGACCGCGCTGATCGTCGTCGCTCTCTGGCAACACCGGTACCTGCGCCTGTTCGCTTTCCTCTATCTCGCCGCGATGGGCTTCTCCCTCGTTTTCATGGGCGAGCACTACGTCGTCGACATCCTCGCCGGGACGATCGTGGCTGCGATGGCGTGGGCCGTGGCATCGAGGATCGTCCGCGTGAAGGCGGAGGACGAGACCTTGCCCACGGTCGCGTCGACTCCCGACGCGACAGTGGAGCGCGCGGCCTGAATCCTCAGAAGACCGGCGTCTCGCGCCAGCCACGCGCGACGGCGGATCAGTTGCGCCGGATTCGAAGCTCCGGGGAAAGCTCGGCGAGGACCTCGAAGTCGTCGTCCTGGGTCCAAACCTCGAGGTCGTGGACGAGAGCCGTGGCAGCGATGATCGCGTCCATCGCTCCCGCGCGACGTCGTTCGCTGCGTGCCGTTGCGAGCAGATCCGCCAGGCGCTCGGCGACGAGCTCGTCGTACGGGAGAGCGACGAAACGGGACGCGGCTCCGATGGTTGCCTCGCGAACCTTCCGGAGCTTCGCACTCGACGCCATGCGAACCCCGACTCCGAGCTCGGTCAAGGTCGCAACCGAGATACGGGCCTCGCCCCCGGGCGGCTCGCCAAGCGCTCGTTGCTGCTCGGCGGCCACGAAGACGCTCGTATCGGCGAGGTAACCGCTCACGCCACCATGTCATCGGTGGTCAAGCCCGTGTCGAAATCGTCGGCGGGCGACACGACCTCCAGCCGCGAGGCGAGCGCGCTGATCTCGGTGAGCTCCGCGAGCAGAAGCTCGCTCGAGCGTCGCTCGCTACGCTCGACTCGCGGCACGATGTCGGCCACCGGGCGTCCGTGCACCGTGAGGACGACGCGTTCGCCGCTCTCGACGGCGCTGATCACCCGCGCGGTGTGATTGCGAAGCTCCCGGACCGAGACATCCATGTGACACAGCGTAGGACACCGCCACCCGGATCTGCGCTCAGAAGACGGGCGTCTCGCGCCACACGCCCCACACCTCGCGGAGCGCGTCGCACATCTCGCCGAGCGTCACGTAGTCGCGTGACGCGTCGACGATCACGGGCATGAGGTTGACGCCGTCCTTCGACGCCGCGTCCTTCAGCTCGCCGAGTCGCGTCTCGACGACCCCCGAGTCGCGCCCTGCGCGCACCGCCGCGAGACTCGCGATCTGCTTCTGCTCGAGCGCCGGGATCGATCTTGAGGATCGGGATCGGCTCCTCGTCGTCGAGCAGATAGCGGTTGACACCCACGACCACGCGCTTCCCGGACTCGACCTCCGCCTGGTAGCGGAACGACGCCTCGGCGATCTCGCGCTGGAAGAAGTTGTCCTTGATCGCCGGGATCACCCCGCCGAGCTTCTCGATCCGGTCGAAGTACTCGTACGCCTGCGCCTCGATCGTGTTCGTCAGCCCCTCGACGTGGTAGGAGCCGCCGAGCGGATCGATCGTCGAGACGACACCCGACTCGTGAGCGATCACCTGCTGCGTCCGCAGCGCGAGACGGGCCGCCTCCTCGGTCGGGAGCGCGAGCGCCTCGTCGAACGAGTTCGTGTGCAGGCTCTGGGTGCCGCCGAGCACGGCGGCGAGCGCCTCGAGGGCCGTCCGGACGATGTTCACCTCGGGCTGCTGCGCAGTGAGCGAGACGCCGGCCGTCTGGGTGTGGAAGCGCATGAGGAGCGACCGCTCGTCGCGAGCGCCGAAGCGGTCGCGGAGCTCGCGCGCCCAGATCCGCCTCGCGGCGCGGTACTTCGCGATCTCCTCGAAGAAGTCGACGTGGGCGTTGAAGAAGAAGGAGAGCCGCGGCGCGAACGCGTCGACCTCGAGCCCTCGCTCGATCGCGGCCTCGACGTAGGCGAACCCGTCCGCGAGCGTGAACGCCAGCTCCTGCGCCGCGGTCGAACCTGCCTCTCTGATGTGGTAGCCGGAGATCGAGACCGGGTGGAAGAGCGGCATCTCCTGCGCGCAGAACTCGATCATGTCGACGACGAGCCGCATCGACGGCTCGGGCGGGAAGATCCACTCCTTCTGCGCGATGTACTCCTTGAGGATGTCCGTCTGCGCGGTGCCGCGGAGCCGGTCGCGCGGGACGCCCTGCTGCTCGCCGACGCAGACGTAGTAGGCGAGCAGGATCGCCGCCGGCGAGTTGATCGTCATCGAGGTCGAGACGTCGCCGAGAGGGATGCCGGCGAAGAGCGCCTCGACGTCTGCGAGCGAGTCGATCGCGACGCCCTCGCGGCCGACCTCGCCGAGCGAGCGCGGATGATCCGAGTCGTAGCCCATGAGCGTGGGCATGTCGAACGCCGTCGAGAGCCCCGTCTGGCCGTGCTCCGTGAGGTAGCGGAAGCGGGCGTTCGTATCGGCGGCCGTGCCGAAGCCCGCGAACTGCCGCATCGTCCACAGGCGGCCGCGATACATCGACGGGTAGACGCCGCGCGTGAAGGGATACTCGCCCGGATACCCGAGGTCGCGTGCGTAGTCGACCTCGACGGCCTCGGGAGTCGCGAGCGGCTCGACGTCGATCCCGGAGATGGTCGAGAAGAGCTCGTCCGAGCGCTCGGGAGTGCGGTCGTAGACGTTCTCGCGCCAGTCGCCGACCGAGCCCGACGTGCCGCGGTCCTCGGTCTTCGCCATCGCGCCGCATTGTAGGGACACGCCGATCGAGGCCCGGTCCGGGACCTGATCGCGCGAACGAGGGATGGGTTCCCTCGATCTGGCGCCGACGAGAACCGCGTGAAGCTCCGTCTCGCCCTCGTGCTCGGCGTGGGAACCCTCGGCGTCCTCGCGCTCGCAGGCGTCTCCGGACGGGCGACGGCCGGCGGCGCGGCATGCGTCCAGGGCGACGGGGGCTACACCTACGCGGGGAGCCAGTCGACCTTCGTCGGCCACGGCGTCCGCGCGATCATCACCTCGACCAGGACTCCCAGCGTGGCCGCGGGGCACGTCGCCGGCTGGGTCGGAGTCGGCGGACCAGGTGAGGGCCCGAACGGCACCGACGAGTGGGTCCAGGTCGGGCTCGCGTCCATGCCCGGCATGCCGTCGGTCCTCTACGCGGAGATCACGAAGCCCGGGCGCTCGCCGAACTTCCAGGTGCTGGAGGACGAGGTTCCGACGGGCGAGAGCCGGGACGTCGCGGTCCTCGAGATCGCCTCGAGACCCGGCTGGTGGCGGATCTGGGTGAGCGGAAACCCCGCGACGGGCCCGATCCACCTTCGCGGTTCGTCGGGTCGCTGGCAGCCGATCGCGACGGCCGAGAGCTGGAACGGCGGCCAGGCGACGTGCAACCGTTTCGGATTCCGCTTCGAGCGCGTCTCGGTCTCCTACGGCGGCGGCGGTTCGTGGCGGCCGTTCGTCCCCGGGAGTCGCTTCCTCGACAGCGGCTACCGGCTCCACGCACTGGCGAAGGCGCCCGCTCTGAGCGGTCAGTACGCGCGCCGGCTGACGACGAACGACAGCAGCGGCCACCCGGACCCGTACGCGTTCGTCGCGACGTCGGGCTCCTGAGCGAGCCCCGAGCGCGACTCAGCGGACGATCTTGAGCGGCGTCCCGAGCGGGACGCGCGAGCGCAGGAAGAGGATGTCCGCGTTCGCGACGCGCACGCACCCGTGGGAGACGTTCTGCCCCAGGAGCTGCGGCCAGGGCGTGCCGTGGAACCCGACGATCCCGCCCCCGGGCCAGTCGGTCAGCTTCGAGTAGGCGCTCGTCTCGAACGCGTACTTTCCGAGGATGGCCCAGGCGGGGTCGATCGCCGGGTTGAACTTCCACGTGACGTAGAAGAGCCCGAGCGGCGTCTCGGCCCCGGGCTTGCCGACCGCGACCTTGCCCGTGCGCACCAGACGTCCCCGGTCCCAGAACTCGAACCGCCGGGCGCCCCGGTACACCACGAGCCACTTGTGGTCCGGGTGGAGGTCGACCGCCCAGGCGTGGACCCATCCGGTCCTCCCGTTCGGCCGGCCGGGAACGCTGATTCGGTACCACGCAGGATCGCCGGTCTTCGGATCCCTCACCCGTGAGAGCGCGAGCACGTACTGCGGGCGGTAGTCCGAGCGGAACTGCGCGAGCGTGGCGATCCTCTTCGACCCCTCGCGCGGCGCGGCGAGGATGGAGAGCTTCTTCACGACGATCGTCCCGGATCCGACGACGTCGACCGAGGACTCGCGCGACGGCCCCGCGCCGGCGCCGGGCGCCGCGACCAGCGCAACGGCACAGGCGACGAGCGCGGCGGCCCCCACCACCGCGCTCGTCCGCCTTGTTGCCCCCATGGCCATCCTCACGCGCAAACCTCTCCTCTGACTCAATGTATCCCCCGTCTCGGGGACGGGCAATTCCTCGTTCGAGGGAGCACCGGCGCCTGCACGCTGGGACCCGTGCCGGGCGAAGAAGAGCTGAGGGGCGACCGCAGCCGCCCCTCAGCCTTCACCAGCGCCCCCCTCCCCGCTAGCCCGTGACAGGCGGCAGGAAGACCCCCACGACTCCGATTCTGCGCGGGCCGCACGAGTGATGGACCTCCGGCGTCGAGATCGTGATCAGCCCGGCCCGCTGCGGGTTGACCTTGATCGTCGCCGTCCCCTTGTTGTTGGTCCGACCGCTCTTCCGAACGCCGGCGCCCTGGATCAGGACCTTGGCGCCCTTCACGTGCTTCTTGCCCGCGGTCACCTTCGCCACGACCGCGTCCGGCTTGCCGTCCGCCTTGATCATCTTCGGCGTCACGGTCAGCGCCATGCACGGCTCGGGCGTCGGCTTGGGCGTCGGCTTCGTCTTCGGCGGCTTGATCGGTGCGGGCGTGACCGTGACCGCCGTATCGACGTTGTCCGCCGGGTTGGTCTCGCGGCCGCCGCTACCGATCACCGTCGCGGTGTTCGTGTGCGAACCGACGCTCGTCGACTTGCCGGTCGCGTGCACCGTCACCGTCTGTCCCGCCGCCAGCGAGCCCAGGCTGCAGGTGATGAGCACCGGGGTGACGGTGCACGTCCCCTGCGAGGAGCTCGCCGACAGGTACGTGATGCCGGCGGGCGCCGGGTCGGCGAGCTGGACGTTCGTCGCCGTGTCCGGGCCCTTGTTCGTGACCGTCATCGTGTACTGGACGTTGCCGTTGAGCGGCGTCGGCGAGGTGGCGTCCTTGACGATCACGAGGTCGATCAGCTTCGGCGTGATGTCCACGCGCGCGCTGTCCGAGGCCGAGACGTCATGGCCGTTCACGTCGTGTCCGCTCGCGGTCACCGTGTCGATGTGAGTCGTGCCGCCGGGGCCGGTGACCGGCTTCGTGAACTGGCAGCTCGCGAACCCGGCCGGATGCAACGTGATCGGAACGTCGAAGCATCCGCTGCCGCCGTCGTCGTCGAGGTCGCCGAACTTGTCGTCGACGACGTTCGTGATGACCACGTCGACGTTCGACGTGTTCGTGATCCGCACCGAGAACGTCACCGGGCCGCCCGGCTCCTGCATCGAGGTCGGATCGGCCGACTTGGAGACGCTGATCGAGCCCTGTCCCACGACCACGACCTTCTTCGTGTTCGTGAAGGTGCAGGTCACGGTCTCGCCGGCCTGCACGTCGAACGTCGCCGTCCGATCGCCCAGATCGCCGGACGAGTTCTCGTCGTCGCAGGTCACCGAGGTCAGGTCCCAGCCGTCCTTCGTTGCCTCGGTCGACGTGTACTGACCCGGCTCGACGTTCGCCGAGATCGTGCCGCCGTTCTGGGAGATGGTTCCCGACGGCGTTCCGCTGAAGTCGAAGCTCCCCGTGCCGCCGACCATCACCTTCTTGACGATGACCTGGGCCTGCTTCGTGTTCGTGAAGGTGCAGGTGACGGTCTGGCCGGCCTGCACGTCGAAGGTCGCGGTGCGACTCTCGACGGTGCCCGACGAGCCCTCGTCGTCACAGCTGATCGAGCTCAGATCCCAGCCGTTCTTGGCCGCCTCCGTGGAGGTGTACTGGCCCGGGACGACCGTCGCCTCGAGCGTCCCACCGCTCTCGGAGATGGTCCCCGTCGGCATCCCGCTGAAGTCGAAGCTGTCGGTGCCGCCGACCATCACCTTCTTGACGATGATGTGCGCCGCCTTCGTGTTCACGAACGTGCACGTCGGCGTCCCGAACGGGGTCATGTGGATGGCGTCCGGGGAGTCGCCGTTGTCGCAGGTGGCGCTCGTCTGGACCCAGCCGCTGGGCACGTTCTCCGAGACCGAGAAGGTCTCCCCCGCCTTGAGCGGCCCCGAGACGTTCTGCTGGCCGTCGTGGAGCGAGAAGCCGCCCGAGTCGTAGTTCGTCACGAAGTGGAAGGACGTGGCGGCGCCTGCCGGCACGGTTCTCTTGACCACCGTGATCTCGCCCCGCTTGATGTTCGTGAAGACGCACTTGACCGTCTCACCCGGCGAGACGTGATAGGTGGCGGTGAAGGTCGAGACGTCACCGGTCGAATCGCTGTCGTCGCACTTGATCGAGCCGAGGTCCCAGAACGGCCTCTTCGAGATGTCCTCGGAGACCGTGTACGTGCCCGGAGCGACGTCCTCCGAGGCGCTCTGCCCCGGAAGCAGGTTGGCCGTGATGTCGCCGGTGAAGATGAAAGCCCCGGCGGGCGGCTCCGCCTCGAAGGGAATGGTGTCCTTCTCGACGATGATCTTGCCGGGCGCCGGCGCCTGCCCGGTGTTCGTCAGCGTGCACGTCGCAGTCTGGTCTGCCGCGACGGTGACATGCCCGCTCGAGTCGCAGTCGCCCGAATAGGTGAGCGCGTAGTCGGACGGGCCGCCGGACTCGGTGACCGTGTAGGCGCCCGGATCCACGGAGTTGGTCGTACCGGGGGACTCGGCTCCCGCGAACGAGAGCGGAGTCGGCCCTGCAACGTTCATCTGGAAGTCGCCGGCCGACGCGCTACCGCCCTTCGAGTTGTCGACGTGCTTGATGACCGTCAGCGAGCCCTGCGCGGGCGGGGCCTCGACGTCGTAGCAGAAGTTGACGTGGCTGATCGCGTTCTGGCCCGGAGTGGTGAGCCCCGTGTCGGAGGTCTCCTCGCTCGGCGGGTCGTAGCGGTACAGGTACGAGCCGTCATCGCCGCCCTTGACGATCACGGCGTCGACGCCGATGTTCGAGCTCCAGTCGAACGTCTTGTCGTCCTGGGTGTTCGAGATCGTCACCGTCAGCGTTCCGTCGGTGTACGTCCCGTCGGCGTTCGGGTCGACCTTGAGCTGTGTCCATGTCTGGTCGCCCTGGTTGTCGGAACAGTCCTTGCCCTGATTGGAGGCACCGGTCAGGAGCACGGGATCGACCTTCGCCGCACCGGACACCGAGGCGGCCACGAGTACCGCAGCTATCACCCCGGCCAGAACGAGCGACCGCCTGAGGCTGCTCACCATCCCCATCTCTAGTTTTCTCCCTTCGCTGCTTGAACTCGCCCCGAGAACCCTTTGCTCTCCCCCTCGAGTAACACGCAGCTGGGCTCGGATCTGTGTCGTTGCCTGGTCAAGACTGTATCCCCCGGCCAGGGCACCGACAATCCCTCGGACGAGGGTCAGGACCCTCGGCTAGGGAGGACCTGGCTCCCCCGACAGGGGGCCTCGCACCTCCCCCACCGGCGTGAGTGCTCGGAAACCGAGCAAGCGAGCCGAAACGGGCACCGGCGACGAGCGACGGCCCGTCGGGCGGCGGCGTCCCGGTCCTGTGCCACACTTGCCGGCATGCGAGTCGTGATCGCAGACGACCACCGGCTCGTCCTGGACGGGATACGCCGTGCCCTCGACGACGACGGGGACTTCGAGATCGTCGGCGAGACGCAGTCGGGGACGCAGGTGCTTCCGCTCGTCGGGCGAACGAAACCCGATCTCGTCCTCCTCGACGTCCGGATGCCGCAGATGGACGGGCTCGCATGCCTCGACGAGATCAAGCGCCGCCATCCCGAGGTCAAGGTCGTGATGCTGTCCGCGTCGGCGAGCTCGGATCTGATCGAGACGGCTCTACGCCGCGGGGCGTCGGCCTACGTCGTGAAGACCGTGAACCCGGAGGACCTGCCCGGGACGCTTCGCCAGGCGCTCGAGGGGAACGTCCACACGGCGGTCGGGGTCCAGGACACGGAGAAGTCGAGCGCCAAGGCCCTCGGCCTGACCGAGCGTGAGGTCACCATCCTCGGCGCGCTCGCCCGCGGGCCTCTCGAACGACGAGATCGCGAAGGAGTTCTGGGTCGCTCCGCAAACGGTGAAGTTCCACCTCACGAACATCTACCGCAAGCTCGGCGTCAAGAATCGCACCGAGGCCACGCGGCTCGCGTACCAGCACGGGCTCGTGGAGAGCCCGATCTTCGCGGACGAGTAGCAATCACCCAGGTCACCGAACCTCCGGCGCCCCACACACCCGTGATCCCCGGCGACATGCCGAGCATCCAGCGCAGCAGGCTGCGACGCATTGCCGAAGAGGAGTTCGTCGTCATCCTCTTGCTCGCCGCCTTCGCGGCGATCTTCCTGCTCATCTTTCCACCCTCACTCCTCGTCAACGACAGCTGGCTGACGCTGGTGAGCGGGAGGGAGATCGTGCATCACGGGCTCCCACACCACGACACGCTGACGGTGTACGGCCTCGGGCGCGTCTGGACCGATCAGCAGTGGGGCGCGCAGCTCCTTCTCTATGGGCTGTGGTGGATCGGCGGGCACCCGCTGCTCGCAGTTTCGGACGCGCTCGTCGTCGTGGGAGCGTTCGCGCTCGCAATTGCCGGAGCGCGCTCGCTCGGGGCGGGGCCGAGGGCGATCTGGGCGCTCTGGCTTCCCGTGTTGATCGCGGCCCCGTGGGCATGGACGATCCGCGCCCAGCTCCTCGCTCTTCCTCTCTACACCGGGCTCTTGTGGCTGCTCGCGAGCGAGGCTCGGCGTCCGTCCCGACGCGTGTACCTCGCGTTTCCGATCCTCGTGGTGTGGGCGAACCTGCACGGGAGCGTTGCGCTCGGAGCCGTGCTGGCGATGCTCCTCGGCGCGCTAGAGCTCCTCCGGAGTCGAGGGCGCTCCTGGCGTCGGGACGTCCTCCTTGTCGTCGCGTCGCCCCTGTGCCTCCTCGTCACGCCGTACAGCCCGGTCGCGATGGCGCGCTACTACCGGACGCTGCTCGTCGACCCGCCCTTCGGCCGCGGAGTCACGGAGTGGATGTGGGCCAGGCCCGCCGCCAACACCGCGGTCTTCTACTTCCTCGCGGTCGTGGCGCTCGGCCTCGTCGTGTGGGGGCGACGGCGCCTGAACCTCTTCGACATCGCCGTGCTGGCGATCACGTTCCTCGGAGCCGTATCGGCGATACGCGGGATCCCTTGGTTCGCGCTCGCGTGCATGCTCCTTCTTCCTGTCGCCATCGGCCGAACGCTGGAGGGCAAGAACCCTCCCCAGTTCCGCCGTGGATTCAACGTCGCCCTCGCGGCGGTGGCGGGGGGCGCGGTCGTCGTCCTCGTTGTGTTCGCGCTTGCCCGGCCAGCGTCCTGGTACGAGGAGGACTGGCCGCAGGGGCCTGCCCTGGCCGTGAAGCGGTCCGTCGAGCCGGGGACTCGTGTGTTCGCCGCAGACGTCTATGCCGACTGGCTGCTCTGGAAGATCCCGGAGCTCCGAGGCCGGCTCGCGTACGACGTCCGCTTCGAGATCTACTCGAGCGACTGGTTCCAGCGCCTCCTCCGCTACAACGCGGAGAGCGGCAGCGACTGGAAGACCCTCGCGGACGGGTACCCGATCGTCGTCGTCGACGAAACCGAACGCTCGCACACGGCCGACTTCCTGGCAGAGCCCGGGGCGCACCGGATCTTCCACACCAAGAACGTGACCGTGATCGCTCGACCTCACCCGTCGTAGGAGGCCGAGCCGGCGCTCAGGACGAGCCCGTCTTGCGGAAGACGAGGACGCCGTCCCGGTCGAAGACCTTTCGCCAATCAGGGCTGCTCGCCACCCGCCTGACCAGCGCTCGGACTCGCTCCGGGTGCCTCGTCAAGATCGGGGAGCTCGGGCTCGTAACCCACGGATCACGGGTGTCCACGACCATCCACGTCGCCCGACCCACCACGGGCACCGCGTAGTAGTACCGCCGAGCCGAGAGGTGCGCGCCGACGTCGTTGGATGCACTGACGGGCGCACCCGCAGGGACGAGAGAGACGGCGTCGGCCAGCGCCGCCACATTCCTGGACTGACGAGTGCTGACGGTTCCGAAGGGGGTCTTTCCGATCGCCCGCGGCCAGGCTCCGATGACGAGGGTCAGCTCCAGCGACAGCGCCAGCACCAGGACCGCTGCAAAGCCCCGTCTGCCGGGCCGCTCGATCCTGCTGCAGCCGAGCACGGTGGCGGCGATGAGGAAGGGAATCGCGCCGGCGACGTCGTGGTAGCGCGGGTCGGTCATCTCTCGGAAATCGGAGAGACCGTCCACGAGGAGCGCCGGAACGGCTACGGCGGCGAGCGCCGGCGAGAGCAGGAAGAGCCCCGCGAGCGGCACGGCGAGCCAGAGGAGGTACGCGATGACGTGTCCCGCGAGGAGCGTCGACGCGATCGCGCCCGGATCCGTGAACGCCGTGCGGAGCACGCCGGTCGGAGAGCCCCCGATCTGGTCGTAGAAACCGTAGAAGACACTCGAGTCGGACGAGTACCTGGGAACGACGACGTACACGGCGAACACCACCCAGCCGAGCCCGAGCGCCGTGATCGCGAGCCCTGCCACTCGTCTCCCACGCGCGAGCGCGAACCAGAGGCCGAGTGCGGCGACCGTGACGCCCATGAGCTCGCCGGTGAGCGCGGCCAGAACCGCGAACGGCGCGAACGCCCAGAGACGATCGGAGTCGAGGAACCAGATCGCATAGAGAAAGAGAGGTATGGCGAAGGTGACCGGGTGGATCGCGCCGATCGCGCTCCACGAGAGCCACGGATAGGCGAGATAGGCGAGCGCGAGGACGCACCCGAGCTTCTCCGAACCGAGGTGCCGCCGGGCGAGCCAGAAGACCGGCAATGCCCCCGCCGCGACGGCGGCGATCTGCACGAACGCGAGAGAGAGCGGGCTCGGCCACAGAATCCAGAACGGCGTGAGGAGGACGAGGATCGGGTCGACGTGCGTTCCCAGCCGGACCATCTGCTCGCCGGTCGACCCGTTCGTCATCTCGAGCGGGTGGCCGTGGGCAGTGCTCCAGACGGCCTGCACCATGTTCCCGAGGTCGAAGCGCGCGAGACCGAAGTCGTCGTAGCTCCTGCGGGCGATCGATGCGAGCACGATCGTCCAGCCGAGCATCGCGCTCCAGACGGTGAGCGTCCACGCTCGTTCGCGGACGAGCGCGCGGACCTTCCCGAGCCTCGGGCTCATCGCCGCGCGCTCGACGTCACGCGCAGGCCTCGTGCCGACCCAGCCGCTCACCGTGCGGTGGCGGTGAGGGGCTCGAGCCGTACCGGTGCCTCTTCTCCTCCGCGTCGTCCAGGTCACGGAGAGCGAGCGCGACCGTGACGCCGGCAGCCAGCAGGGCGACCACGAGCTGGAACAGCGTGTGGTGCCCGCTCCCGCGTGTGAGGAGGAACGCGAACGGCACGAACCAGACGACGCCGAGCCTGGGCCGCGCGAGCGCGACGACCACGAGGAGCAGCGTGAAGTAGTGGAGCCAGATGATGGGCGTGAGCGAGAGCGCGGTCGCGATCGCGAGGATGAACGCGCGTCGCTCGTCGCCGCGACGGGCCACCACGACGACAGCCGCGAGGAGAGCGAGGCCGACGGCGAGCCAGATGGCCCGGGAGACGGCCGACGGTAGACCGAGCTGGACGCCGAGGTTGTAGATCGTGTACGAGTCGGCTCCAACCGTCTGGTCGAGCCGATGGAGGAGCGCCGGGTAGTCGAGGAAGCCGGCGAAGCCGATCACGGCCCACGAGAGCACGAGAAGGACTGCGCCGAGAACCACGGAGAGTGCGGCCGCGAGCCAGCGGCGGGTCGCCGCGAGCCAGATGGCGAGAGGCCAGAGGAAGAACTTGGTCGCCAGCGTCACGGCGAGCGCAGCGGCCGGCCAAAACGCTCGCTCGCGATAGCGCCACGTGATCGCGACCGCGAGGGTGAACCAGATGGTCACGTTCCCGGTCTGGATCGCCGAGAACACGGGCGGCCAGACGAGAACGATCCCGTAGCACCGCCAGTCGCGCACACCGAGCAGGGCGAGCGCCGGGAGAACGGCAAGCGCGAGCGCCACCATGACGATCATCTTGGCCGTGTGGAGCGTGAAGGCAGTCAGCGGGAGCGTGGCGAGCGCCGGGAGCGGCGGGTAGGGATACGGGCTCCCCCAGGCGGGGAGCGGCCGGCCGTCCGGGGCGTACGGATTCCGCCCGTCGAGGATCGCCTGGGCGCCATGGTAGAACTGCCCGAAGTCGACTGCCGCGCTGCTCGAGTGGGCGAGATCCCAGACGATGGCGACGAAGAAGACCGCCGGGAGCACGCCGCAGAAGGCGATCGACGCAGCGCGGACGACGCCCGGAGTGGGCGGCGTCCAACGCCGCGGCCGAGAGGAGACGACGGGTGCCCCGGCGCTCAACCGACGATCCTCGGAGTCTCGATCCCCCTCGCGCGCTCGTCCCATGGACTCATCCAGGGCCTATCGGCCGGGTCACGCCGCCGGAGTAGCGGTGACGTGCGTTCGCGACACGGTAGCGCGGGACGACGGTGGAAGCTCTCCGGAGTCTCATGCGGGAGCGATACGACCCTCGTCGGCCGAGGGACGGGCGAGGAGGAACACGAGCACGACCACGGCGACGGCGGCGGGAACGAACGTCTCGTAGCCCACCGGGTACCCCGGGCGCGGGCTCGCCCACACGACGAGCGGCAGGAACCAGAGCGGCGACAGGCGCGGGCGTGCGATTGCGACCGGTGGGAGGAGGAGGACGAGGTAGTGCACCCACACGATCGGGCTGAGCACGAGCGTCGCCGCGATCGCACAGGTGAACGAACGCAGGTCGTCGCAACGCCTGCCGAGGACGACGCACGCGACGAGCAGCGCGCCTCCGACGACCACCGCGGACGCGTCCCCGACGCCCGAGCCGAGACCGAGCGACGACGAGATTCCGACGAACGAGTAGCTGTTCGCCGCCTGGATCTCGTTCAGCCGGCGGAGGAGCGCGGGGTAGGCCGTGAGACCGTCGAATCCGATCGCCGCCCACGCGGCGAGGGTCACGAGGAGGCCGAGCGCGACGGCCAGCGCCGTCGCGCGAAGACGGCGCGTCGCGACCGTCCAGACGAGGAGCGGCCAGAGGAACAGCTTGGCAGCGACGGCGAGGCCGAGCGAGGCTCCAGTCGGCCATGCGCGATCCCGATACCGCCACGCGAGCGCGGCGGCGAAGGCGAGCGGAAGCGAGAGGTTCGCGAGCAGGATCCCGCTCATCGCAGGCATCCAGATGAACGCCACCGCATAGCAACGCCAGTCGCGAATGCGAAGGATCCAGAGCGTCCCCGCGACGCACGCTGCCGAGGCGACCGAGGCGAGCAGTCCTGCGACGGCGACGGGAAGCCACGTGAGCGGGACGAGCACGATGGCGAGCTGCGGCGGGTACACGTACCCCTTCTGGTCGAGCAGGATCCGATCGTGGAGGCCGGGGTACGGCGAGTGACCGTCGAGAATTGCGTGGGCGGCGGGCAGATACGCGAAGCGGACGTCCCAGCCGAGCAGCCCGTCGGCAGCGGACAGCGCGACGAAGCCGATCGTCCACACCGCGGCGACCAGCGCCAGCGCGGCCGTTCCGAGACCAGGCCGCCTCTCCGCGACTCGATTCACGGACCAGACTTCGGCGGCAAGGGAGGGAGACCTCACTGGATCTGATGATCGGTTCTGCCCCCCAGGTCCCGAAGGAGCCGATGGTCTAGTTCGAACAGACCGAGCGGCCAGTTGCCCGGGGCAGCGACGCAACCGACCCTGAGTTGCACCCGATGAGCACCAATTCGGGACATTGCCAACCGGGGCGCTTCCGGCGTCCCCTGTCCAAAAGAGAGGGAGGTCCCTCGGAATGAGTGACATCCTGCTCGGCGCATGGGTTCGTGGGCAGCTCGCCTACTACTCCCTGCGCGATCGCGAAGAGGGTCAGACGACGTCGGAGTACGCCATCCTTCTCGGCTTCCTCGCAGTGGCGATCATCGTTGCGCTGTTCTTCCTGCGCCACCAGATCAAGGGGCTGTTCTCGAAGGCAGCGAGCAGCATCTCGCAGGCACCCGCCGGCTCGTAAGGCGGTTAGAGGCGCCGCGAGGCTCGGCTTAGCCGAGTTGCGGCCCAGCGATTGCGCCGGCCCGGTAACCCCCTCGACCGGGCCGGCGCAACTGTTTCACCCTTTCGCTATCCGAGCCGGGGGGGCACAATGCGGAATGGACAGCTCGTCCATAGGTTCGTAGGGGAAGGGATCTCACATGGCGCTCAGGCTCCGGCGGCGTCGCGCCGATAAGCCCCACATGAGTTCTTCACAGACGCCCCCGCGGGCGCACGCTGCCCGCCGCGGCGAGCGCGGCCAGGTGATCGTCGAGTTTGCACTCATCCTCCCGGTCTTCATCATCCTCGTCGCGGGCATCATCAAGTTCGGCATCGCCCTCAACTACTGGCTCGACATGCAGCGAGTCGCGAACCAGGGCGCTCGCTTCGCCGCTGTGAACTCGTGGCCGGGGTGTCCGCGGGGCGCCGCCTCGTGCACCGGCGCGAACTCCCTGCAGACGTACCTGGCCGCTTCCAACCAGAAGCTCGCCCAGGGAGAGAACTGGACGACCTACATCTGCTTCCCGAGCACGACGAGCGCGATCGGAGATCCCGTGACCGTGCGCGTCACCCGGGACATGAACCTCGGCATCCCCTTCCTGCCGCTCAAGGTCCACATGAAGGGCTCGTCGACCATGCGCCTCGAGCAGGCGGCCACCAATATCACCGCGAACGGAGCGTGCTGATGAGCAAGCGTCGGATCTCCCTGCGCGACGAGCGCGGTGTGTCCATCTTCCTGTTCGCGATCCTGCTCCCGGTGATCCTCGCTCTCGGTGCCGTCGTCCTCGACGTCGGCAACTGGTACGTCCACAAGCGCCACCTCCAGACCCAGGTCGATGCGGCCG
Source organism: uncultured Actinomycetes bacterium (assembly GCA_963708265.1). Lineage (GTDB taxonomy): Bacteria > Actinomycetota > Thermoleophilia > Gaiellales > Gaiellaceae > GMQP-bins7. Next base: position 1,084,931 of record CAVPSC010000004.1, read on the forward strand.
CCCTCGCCGGTGGCAGCCAGCTCACGGGCTGCCAGCAGGACGCGGCCAACGCGAACTCGAAGACGACGCAGCAGGCGCTGCTGTACGCGGGCGACCCGACGCGCCAGCCGCTGACGAAGAACCAGCAGGTCCAGGTCGCGAGCAAGGCGCACGTCGTCCTCAACAGTCAGAGCTTCTGGTCGTCCGGTACGACTCTCGGCGCTGCGGGGTACACGTCCACGCCCGACTTCACGGAGACCGCGGACGCGGATTCACCGAAGCTCGGTCCCACAGGTGGCCCCTGCTACCTCGGCTGGATCGACGTCAAGGCGACGGACCAGAACGTGCCGAAGATCTGGGGGCTGATACCGGGGACGACGAGCCCGAAGACCGTCGCCCGGGTCGAGCTCGACCAGGTGCAGTCGCTGACCGGCGCCCTCCCGCTCGGCCTCAACGAGCTCGATGCACAGCACGTGTACGCGATCGTCGTCGACGAGAACGTCGCGAACTGGCAGACCAACCCGGCCGGGGTCGTGGGTCACCAGGAGCTCAAGCCGCAGAACCCCGCACCGTCGGGTCTGGGGGGTTTCCAGGTCTACCAGAACGACGGCAGCTCTGGCTTTGGCGCCCTTACGGCGGACATGGGCACCGCCGGGAACTACGGCGTCGTCATCCTCACGACGTACAACTCCGGCGGCGCCTCGTTCAGCGGGTCGCTCGACACGATCTGCGGCCAGAACCCGACCCCTGCGGGCCAGGTGCAATGCTTCGCGTACGACGGAGGCGGGACCGACGTCTCGTTCATCCACACGTACTCGGGGGGGTCAGCGCCACCGGCCGTGCGTGATGTGAAGCTCGTCGGCGGCTGCGGCACCGACCAGTCGGCGCCGTACTTCAACCTCGATGCGGACTGCAACATGCAGGTCCAGGCGCAGATCGACCTCGGTGTGTCAGGGGGCACGGACCCCGGGAGCAACAACAACTGCTTCCATGCGACGTCCTCCCCCGGCGGCACGATGACGTGGTCGAACACGGGCGGCGTCGGCACGTGGACCAGCCCTGCCTTCGCACCGATGAACGCGTCTGGTCAGAACGTCGTCGACATCACTGTCACGCAGGACGCGAAGCTCTCCAACTGCAGCGGCAAGACGAGCACGTACGCGACGTTCCCGAGCGTCGCGGCCGCATATGCGGCCGACGACAACTCTGGCCCGCTCCAGTACGTGTGGGTCACGCCGTGGGGGAGCAGCACGGCTGCAAACTCGATGAACAAGACCGCGAGCGCGAGCCTCCAGGTGACCGTCGGCTTCGAGGCAAGGCTCGTGGACGCACCGATCACCGATCCGCCGATCCTGTTCCGGCTGTCGAGGTTCAACACCCCGTCGCAGACACAGGCGCTCGACTGCGGGAGCGGCGCCGCCGGCTTCCGAAATGCGATCGTGAACGGCTGCCCCGGCTTCGTGGTCAACCAGCGGAGTGGTGTCTGCAGCCCGACGTTGACGCCATACCCCGACTGCATCGACTCGGAGAACGGGGCCTTCTCGGTCGGAAGCGCGTACCAGGATCGATTCACGCCGGACGGCTGCGCCAAGGACCCGAACAACTGGAACCGGAATGGCTACACGATCCCGCCGCCGCAGGACCCGCGCTGGGGGATCCTCTTCATCATGGACCCGCTGGCATTCGATTTGTCCGGGAAGAAGACGTACCCGATCCGGCGGTTCGTCGCGGTCTACGTCACGGCCGGCGACGGGCTGAACTGCCCGGGTGACGTCCCGGCTTCCGGGGTGCCTCGGAACTCACTGTACGGTCACGTCGTGTCGTACGTGACGCCCGACCCGACCGCCACCGCGAGCCAGACGAAATGCTCGTTCACGGACGGCAACGTGTGCGTGCCGGTGCTCGTCAAGTAGGCGAGTCGTCCGGTCTGAATGCACTCATGTAGTCCCTCGAATGTGCCGACAAGTAAGAGCCAGCCAACGAGCTAGCAGCTAGGAGAGGAAGCCACAGATGTCGAACACTTTCACCACCAAGGTCTCGGGGAAGATGAGCTCCCGCGGCTGGGCGATCGCGCTCGGCATCGGGGCGATCGTCCTCGCGGCCATCCTGCTCGTCGTGTACCTCGACCGCTACCGCGCGCGCGCCAACGGCGAGAACGCGCCGACCCCGGTCCTCGTCGCGAAGCAGCTGATCCCGAGGGGCACGCCCGGGACGTTGATCGCGAGCCAGGGCATGTACGCGCCGACGACCGTCCCGCGCAAGGAGGTCGAGGTCGGCGCCATCTCCGATCCGTCGTACCTCGCCGGCCGGGCTGCGTCGACCGACGTCTTCCCCGGTTCGCAGTTCACGACGCAGGACTTCGCAGCGTCCGCGTCGGCGTCGGTGACGTCGCAGCTCATCGGCGACCAGCGCGCGCTCTCGGTCTCGATCGACAACGTCCACGGCAGCCTCGGACAACTCCAGGCAGGGGACGCGATCGACCTCTACATCGGAGTCGGCGCCAGCCAGAACGGCCAGCAGCAGGAGAAGCTCTTCCGGTCGAACGTGAAGGTGCTCGCCGTTCCTTCCGGGGCCGGCGGAAACCTCGTCCTCCGGATGGCCTCGAAGGACGCGGCCGACTTCGCGTACGTCGCCGACAACACGCAGATGTACTTCGTCCTTCGCCCGGTGGTCGGCGCGAAGCCCACGAAGAACAGCACCGCCGACCTCTCCACGGTGTCGCGGTAGCCGAGAAGACCATGCCGAGCCGCCCGGTCAAAGCCCTTCTCGCACTCGAGCCTGGAGTCGATCTCGACGCGCTCCAGGACTCGCTGCCCTCCGACGACGAGTTCAACGTCGTGGGGACCGCGAACGGACCCGAAGAGGTCCTGAGCTGGCTTCGAGAGGGCACCTCGGCGGACGTCCTGCTCGTCGCCTGCGCCGGCTACTCGGATCGTGCGCTGCTCCTGCTCGACGCCGTGTCCCGCCAGGATCCGGAGCTCCTCGTCATGGTGCTCGGGAACGGCTCGCCGAACGGCTTCCTCCGGCGAGCCTTCGAGGCGGGCGCGGACGACATCGTCATGCTCCCCGCGACCCAGGAGCAGATCCGGTTCGAGGTCCACAAGCTCCTCGCACGAAAGCAAGGCGGGGAGACCGAGTCGGTGCCCGACACCTCGCGCCTCGTCTGCGTCCTCGGTCCGAAGGGTGGCACCGGCAAGACGCTCACGTCGACGAACCTCTCCGTCGCGCTCGCGCAGCGCGGCGAACGGGTTGCGCTCGTCGACCTCGACCTGCAGTTCGGCGACGTCGCGCTCTGCCTCGGGCTCCCCCCCGAGCGCACGGTCTACGACCTCGCCCAGTCGCCCGGTGCTCTCGACTACGACAAGCTCCAGTCGTACCTCGCCGTGCATTCCTCCGGGGTCCACACGCTGATCGCGCCGCGTCGGCCGGACCAGGCGAGCGCGATCGGAGCGGAGCTCCTCCGCGAGGTGTACTCGATCCTGCGAGCGCACTTCGACTGGGTCGTCGTCGACACGCCCCCCGGCTTCACGGCGGAGGTCATCACGTCGATCGACAGCGCGACCGAGGTGGTCATGGTCGGGATGCTCGACTCGCTCTCGCTCAAGAACACGAAGCTCGGCCTCGAGACCCTCGAGCTCATGAAGTACGACCCCGACCGCATCTACCTGCTCCTGAACCGCGCGCACAGCCGCGTCGGCATCAGCCAGTCCGACGTGGAGGCCGTGCTCGGGCGCACGCCGGACATCTTCATCCCCTCGGACCGCGAGATCCCGCGGACGGTCAACGAAGGCATCCCGATCGTCGTCGCGCGGCCGCAGTCCGAGCCCGCAGCTGCATACACCCGCCTCGCAGAGCTCCTCGCCGGCCCCTCGACGGGCGCGAAGACGAAGGTCCCGGCTGCGACGGACCACACCTCTCGCCGTCGACTGCTCTTCGGAAGGAAGGCGTAGAACATGGAACTGCACGAGCGACTCAGCACGGGCGTTCGGCCGGCACCCGAACAGGAGCCGTTCGCCGAGCTCAAGAACCGGATCCACATGTCGGTCATCAGCGAGCTCGGCCCGCAGCTCTTCAACGTCTCGGTCGACCCCACCGAGCTTCGCGACCGGGTCATCGCGGACGTCCGTCGACACCTCAACGACGAGGCCGGGATCGCCCGCGAGGACAGGGAGCGGCTCACCGGGGAGATCCTCGACGACATCCTCGGCTACGGACCGCTCGAGCGGCTCATCGCCGACGACTCGATCACGGAGATCATGTGCAACGGCGCCAACGACGTCTGGATCGAGCGCGGAGGGAAGCTGTACGAGACGACCGTCCGCTTCACTGACGAGTCGCACCTCCGGCGCATCATCAACAAGATCGTCTCGCAGATCGGTCGCCGCATCGACGAGTCCTCGCCGATGGTCGACGCGCGCCTGCCCGACGGCAGCCGCGTGAACGCGATCATCCCCCCGCTCTCCCTCTCGGGTCCGCTCCTCACGATCCGGAAGTTCAGCCGCCGTCGCCTCTCGATGGAGGACATGGTCAACATCGGCTCGCTCTCCGAGGAGTCGGTGATGTTCCTCTCACGGTGCGTCGAGGCGCAGCTGAACATCCTCATCTCGGGCGGTACGGGCTCGGGCAAGACGACGCTCATGAACGCCCTCTCGGCCGCGATCCCGAACAACGAGCGGATCGTGACGATCGAGGACGCTGCCGAGCTGCAGCTCCACCAGCGGCACGTCCTCCGCCTCGAGGCGCGCCCTCCGAACATCGAGGGCCAGGGCCACATCCCGATCCGCGACCTCGTCCGCAACTCCCTGCGCATGCGGCCCGACCGCATCGTCGTCGGCGAGGTTCGCGGCGCCGAGGCGCTCGACATGCTGCAGGCGATGAACACGGGTCACGACGGCTCGCTCTCGACCGTCCACTCGAACTCGCCGCGCGACGCGCTGCACCGGATCGAGACGATGGTGATGATGGCCGGCTACGACTTGCCCCTCCGGGCGATCCGGCAGCATGTGTCCGCAGCTCTCGACATGCTCGTGCACATCGACCGCATGGAGGACGGATCGCGCCGCGTGGTGGCGATCACCGAGGTGCTCCGCATGGAGTCCGACGTGATCCAGCTCCAGGACATCTTCGAGTTCGAGATCGAGTCCGTCGCTCCCGACCGGACGATCGTGGGCGCCTTGCGCTCCACCGGGCTCCGGCCAGTCTTCCTCGAGAAGTTCCACAAGCGCGGGATCGAGCTGCCGCAGAGCGTCTTCGGCGAGCGCGTCACCCACCTCGAAGACGTCCGCGGCGCGACCGGATGAAGCGTCTGACGACGTTCGTGGCGGTCGGGGCGGCGCTGGCCGCCCTGTCCGCGCCCGCAGCGACGCTCGGGGCTCCCCAGGCGCCGCCGAAGGCAGCAGGGCTCCCGAGTGCCTCGGCGCCGACCCTCTCGGAGGCTCCCGACTCGGGGTTCCCGGACAAGGTCTTCGTCCTCCAGCTCCCGCAGAAGAAGGCGCTGACCGTCCGACAGGTGGGGGTGACGGAGAACGGCACTCCCGTCCAGGGCCTGGCCGTCGCCGCGCCCGGCGCGTCGAGCGGGGCGATCCTGCTGATCGACGCCTCGGAGAGCATGAAGGGCAAGCCGATCTCGGACGCCATGAACGCCGCGCGGGCGTTCATGGCCGAGCGAACCCCGGACCTCCCGGTCGCCGTCGTCGCCTTCAACCCGAACATCAACGTGCTGACCGACTTCTCCGTCGACAAGCACAACCTCGCCGTCGCGGTCGCCAAGGCACCGCCGCTCGGCTACGGGACGCACATCTACGACGCGCTCCAGAAGGCCGCGGACATGGCGAAGGACAAGGGGTTCAAGCGCTCGACCGTCGTCCTCCTCTCGGACGGCCAGGAGCTCGGGAGCAAGGCGACCTACGGCGAGGCCCTGCAGTCGCTCCAGGAGCAGGGCGTGCGCGTGATCTCGGTCGGACTGAACTCCCGCTTCTACAACTCGACGACGCTCAAGAACGTCGCCACGGCGACGCGCGGCACCTACATCGAGGCGGCCAACTCCGGCGAGCTGACGCCGATCTTCTCGCAGATCGGCGCCGAGCTCGCGAGCCAGTACGTCGTCTCGTACCGATCGCTCCTTCCGCCGAGGGACGAGGCGACGGTGAAGGCGACCGTCGCCGGCCTCGGCACGCCCGCCGTCGCCCGTTACACGACGCCGACACTCAACTTCTCCCCGCGCGGGACGTTCGACGAGAGCTGGACGGACAAGGTGATCATGTCGCCGTGGCTGATGGTCTTCGTCGTCGTCGCGGTCCTCGGCCTCCTCGCATTCGCGGTGCTCGCAGTGCTCGATGCGCGGAAGCGCTCGCTGCCCAGGCGTATGGCGAAGTACATCTCGGTCCCCTCGGAGGACGAGTCGCAGGCGAGGCGAGCCGAGGTGACGGCGATGCTCACCGACCGAGCGCAGAAGCGCGTCCAGAACCACCGTTGGTGGCAGGACTTCGAACGCGAAGTCGAGCTCGGCGACTGGGACCAGTCCGCAGTGACCCTGGCAGGCTGGACGCTGCTCGGCGGCGTCCTGATGTCGCTCGTGGCGGCGATCGCCCTGCAGTCGCTCCTCGGTCTCCTCGTCGGCCTGATCGCGCCGTTCGTGATGCGAACGCTCGTCTCCCGGCGGGTCAGCAAGAAGCGGAAGGCGTTCGCGGAGATGCTCCCCGAGAACGTCGAGGTCATCGCCGGCTCGCTCCGTGCGGGCCACAGCCTGATCGGCGCGATGAACGTCATGGTGGACGACGCCTCGGAGCCCGCGAAGACGGAGTTCCGACGCGTCCTCCAGGACGAGCAGCTCGGCGTCCCGATCGACGAGGCGCTGATGGTCATGGCGGATCGAATGCGGAATCCGGACGTCGAGCAGGTTGCGATCGTGACCCGGCTCCAGCGCGAGGCCGGCGGCAACACGGCGGAGGTCCTCGACCGCTGCGTCGAGACCATGCGCGGGCGTATGGAGCTCAGAAGGCTCGTCACCGTCCTGACGGCGCAGAACCGCTACGCGCGCTGGGTCCTGACCGGGCTGCCCGTTGCACTGCTGATCATGATCCTCGTCACGACGCCGGACTACGTCCAGCCTCTCTTCCACACTACGGTTGGTCGGATCTCGCTCGTCGCGTGGGTGGTCATGTTGGCGCTCGGCTCGTACTGGATCAAGAAGATCACCACACTGGAGGTGTGAAGACGTGGATCTGACCGTCGTAGCTCTCGCCGGCGTCCTCCTCCTCGGAGCGGGCGTCACGATCCTCGTCGTGAACCTCCGCAAGTCGAGCGGCGCGGGGCTCGTCGACCAGATCGGGACCTACGGGTACGTCGCCGAGACGACGGGCGGCTCGGAGGCGGACGCGCCGGCACGTCGTCCTCTCGATTCCCTCGCAGGCCGCATGGGCGACATCGCCGCCAGGCGCCTCGAGTTCGGCGAGGACGAGCTCCGGCAGAAGCTCGTCGCAGCCGGCATGTACGAGACCACCCCGCGCAAGATCCTCGGCTACCAGGTTCTCCTCGCAGCGGCCCTGTCCGTCCTCACCTTCTGGTTCGTGACAGCGGCCGGGTGGTCGATCATCTTCCTCATCGCACTGCCGATCGGCGCGGCGGCCCTCGGCTGGTACGCGCCCCTTCGGTTCATTCTCGGCCGCAAGATGAAGCGCCACGAGCTGATCGACAAGCAGATGCCGGACATGATCGACCTGCTCGTCGTCACGATCGAGGCCGGGCTCGGCATCCTCGCGTCGATGCGCGTCGCGAGCGAGCAGATGAAGGAGCCGCTCGGCCAGGAGCTCCGGCTCACGCTCCAGGAGCAGCGCATGGGCCTCTCCTTGAGCGAAGCTCTGACGAGCCTCGGGCGCCGGGCAGACACGCCGAACATGCGGCTCTTCGTCCGCTCTCTCGTGCAGGGTGAGCGGCTCGGTGTCTCCATCGGCACCGCGATGCGCGGCCTCGCGCTCGAGATGCGCAAGCGTCGCCGGGCGATGGCCGAGGAGATTGCGCAGAAGATGCCGATCAAGATGCTCTTCCCGATGATCTTCCTGATCTTCCCGGCGATGTTCATCATCCTGCTGGTCCCCGTCGCGATCAACATCTACGACGCGTTCAGCGCCGGCGGCGGCGGCTAGACCCATGGCGACACTGACCCTCCGTCGCGAGGACGGGCGGGTCGTCTGCGAGCGGTGCATCGTGGCCGACCGCGCACACCGACGGATGCGCGGGCTTCTCGGGCGCCGCTATCTCCGCCGCGGCGAGGGTGTCGTCCTCCGCCCGGCATGGTCGATCCACACCGCCTTCATGCGCTTTCCGATCGACGTCGTCTTCCTCGATCCCGACCAGGTCGTCATCAAGATCGAGCGTTCCGTACCGCCGTGGCGCACGATGTCGTGTCGCGGTGCGCGCGAGGTGGTCGAGCTCGCCGCCGGCGAGTGCGAGAAGCGAGGGCTCGAGGTCGGTGAGCGCGTGGCCTGGGCGCCGAGAAGCGCGTCCGATGCTCGCGTGGACCCCAACGTCTCGCCCTGGGAGGACGTCCCCGAGGCACGTGCGCGCGTGCTGATCGCGAGTCGCGACGCCCGCTTCATCAAGCTCGCGCGCTTTCTGTTCGAGGGACGTGAGCTCGAGGTCGAGGAGCTCACGACGCCCGAACGGCTTCCGGAAGCGATCCTCCAGCCTGAGCTCGACGTGGCCGTCCTGGACGGCGGCACGGCCGTCGCCGATGCGCTCCGAACGGCCAACGCAGCGCGCGCGAAACGCCCACAGGTGCCGGTCGTGATCGCTGCCGACACCGGAGGTCGGAGCCCATCCGGAGTTCGCGTCTTCGATCGCTGGAACGAGACCGAAGAGCTGCTCCACGACGTCGAGCGCCTCCTCGCGGAGCGCGAGACGCCGGTGGCACGCATCGCGAACGAGTAAGGCGCATGGAAGGAACACGTACAGCCCCCGGGAAGGGACGAACGCGCAGATGAGCTCCGAGGCAGGCAAATCCTTCGGAACGGGCGCCTCGCCCTCCCTCCTCCGTCCGTCCCGTGCCGACGCGATCCCGTCGTCCGCCGAGGGCGGCAGGCTGGGACGGCTCCACGCCTTCTTCACCGAGGGGTGCTCGCCGGAGGCACACGCGGCCCTCGACCGAGCTCTCGTCCATGCGCGTCAGGTGAGCGAGGCGTGCGCGGATACCGCTGTCGGAGACGAGCTCGCGACCATCGCCTATGCCGCAGACGCCGTGGTGGAGCTCGCGTCCGCGCTCGAGCTCGACGACGACGACGTGCGAGGCGCCGCAGCAGCGGTCGCAGAAGCATGCGCCCTTCCGCTCTCGGCGGCGCGCTACACGCTCTTCTCGCACGCGGTGACGGGCACCAAGCTCCTCGAGCTCCCGCCTCTCCTCGCGCTCGAGATCCAGATGCAGCTCCTCGTCAGCCTTGACGTCGTCTCGGAGATCTCTCTCTGGCGCACGACGACGAACGGCATCGAGCACCTGGTCGAGCTCGGCAGCGTGAGCGGGCCGAGCAGGCGTGTGCGCGCCGAGGCGAAGGCGGTGCTCCGCGGGCGGTCGCGACTCTCGCTCCTCGGGGGCTCGAGGCTCCGCGGTGCGCCGGTCGTCCGCTTCGACGAGCCGTATGCGGCGCTCGTGGCACGCGCTGGATCGGCGGACATCTCGGTCATCGACGCGTACCTCGCCGAGGCGGCCGCGGCGATCGGGCCGATCGTCGAGCGCGAGCATCTGCTCGAGCAGTCGAGCGCGAGAGATCAGACGCTGGTCGCTGCGGCCGAGCGGCGGCTGATGCGGCTCGGCTTCGACCTGCACGACGGGCCGATCCAGGACGTGCTCGCTCTCGCGGCGGACATCCGCCTCCTCCAGGAGCAGATCTACCCCTTCGTCCTGGCGGAGCACCGCGAGCAGGCATACGGGCGTTTCGACGACCTCACGGCCCGCCTCGTCGAGCTCGATCGCGACCTGCGCGAGATCGCGCACTCACTCGAGACGAAGAGCGTGATCAGCAGGCCGATCGGGGAGATCCTCCATCGCGAGATCGACGGCTTCGCGGAGCGGACGGGCGTGGCCACGACGCTCGAGATCAGAGGCGATCCGGACTCGCTCTCGTCGGCGCAGCGCATCACCGTCTTCCGTGTCGTCCAGGAGGCGCTCGCGAACGTCCGCGAGCACGCATCCGCCTCGACGGTCGACATCCGCGTCCGTGCGCGCCGCAGCGCGATCGAGGTCCAGATCGTCGACGACGGCATCGGCTTCGAGGTCGAACGCGCAGTCGCGAAGGCAGCACAGCGAGGGCGCCTCGGCCTTGTCGGCATCGCCGAGCGCGTGCGCATGCTCGGCGGGACGTTCGAGATGGAGAGCGCTCCCGGCGGCCCGACCAAGCTGCGCATGATCCTGCCGCACTGGCAGCCCTTCACGTAGCGGACGCCGCCGCGCGGTCCGCCGACCTCATCCTCTTCAAGACGAAGGAGCTCCCGGGCCGCTCCGTCGGAGGCATGGTGGAGTGAAGCCGCGACTCCAGCCCTCGTGGCACAGGAGACCATTGGGCGGCGGCTGTCGGGTCTCGAGCTCCGGGACCTTGCCTTTAGTCTCGGAGCTCGAGACCCGACAGCCGCCCGACACACCCGACAGCCCCGAGGACGACCCACGAACCGCGAAGGAGGCCTGTGAGCCTCCTTCGCGACTTCCCCCCTTCCGCCGCCGCCTTGGCGGAACCTGCCGCCCGGTCGTTCGGGCGCGCTCGCGTCAGCTACTGGAGCCCGACTTCGCCTTCGCGTGCTGGGAGACGCACTTGCCGAACGCGTTCTTCTTGTTCGCGTTCGTTCCGTACTTGGCGTCGAACGCGTCGACGCCGAGCGAGAGACGCTCCGCCTTGCAGAGCTTGGCAGCGTTCGTCTTCGCCTGCTGCTGCAGGACGAGCTGGCGAGCCTTCTGCGAGACGCACTTGCCGAACGCGTTCTTCTTGTTCGCGTTCGTTCCGTACTTGGCGTCGAACGCGTCGACGCCGAGCGAGAGACGCTCCGCCTTGCAGAGCTTGGCGGCGTTCGTGCCGGTGCTCGCAACGTTGACGCTCGTGTCGCTCGCGTTGCCATGCTCGCCGGCCTGACTCGAGCCGTGGTTCCCGTGGCCGGCCGGCGGGACCGCAAGGGCCGTCGGAACGGCAAGGGCGAGAAACGCGGCTGCGACGAGAAGTAGCTTCATCGTGTTCTCCTGGGTCGGTCGACGGTGCGACTTGTACCCGGGGAGACGTCCGCCCGCCGTCGATCTTGCGTCCTCATTTGTTAAGGATCGTCGGAGGGGGTTGCACGGTGGACCGCGCTTGCGCCACGGTGAGGGCATGGCCGTGAGCCCGGCAAGCCATGCTGCCGCACGGGAGCTCGACGACCTCTACCGCCAACACGGGCCGTCGGTCTTCCGCTACGCACTCGCGGTGCTCGGCAACCACGCCGACGCGGAGGACGTGACCCAGACCGTGTTCCTGAACGCGTATCGCTCCCTCGAGCAGGGCGTACGCCCGCGCAAGCCGCTCAACTGGCTCCTCACGATCGCGAGCAATGCGATCAAGCAGCGTTTCCGCCAGGAACAGTCGAGGCCGCGGCAGGTCGAGCTCGATCGTGACGTCGCCGGAGCGACCGCGGACGCGGAGACTCCGAGCATCGGCGAGCTGCTCACGGCGCTCTCGAAGATCCCGCCTCAACAGCGCCAGGCGATCGTCCTGCGGGAGTTCGAAGGACGCTCGTACGTCGAGATCGCCGACATCCTGGGCACGACGACCTCGGCGCTCGAGACGCTTCTCTTCCGGGCGCGACGCTCGCTGGCCGAGGAGCTGGAGCACCACCTCACCTGCACCGAAGCCCAACTGGCCGTGTCTCGCGCGGCAGATGGCCGGCTCGGTCGCAAAGAGCGGCGGCGCCTCCGCGAGCATCTCGCGGAATGTCCCGACTGCGCGCAGTTCGCGCTCCTGCAACAGCGTCACCGCCGCGCCCTACGCGGTCTCGCGCTGATCCCCATCCCGCTCTCGCTGAGCCTCTTCAAGAGCCTCGAGGGAGGCGGCACAGCGGCAGCCGCCACACTGCCGACGATCGGAGCGGGATCGAATGCCGCCGCCCTCGGCGCGGGGCTCGGGGGAGCGACCGCCGGCGCCGGAGCGGCGGGCACGACGGGCGGCGGGATCCTCGCCGGGGGGGTCGCTCTCAAGGCCGCCGCCCTGGTGGCGGCTGTCGGCGTCGCCGGCGGTGCCACGATCGGCACCCAGCGCGTGGTCTCACACCGGCACTCCTCCCCGGTTCGTCCGCACGTCGCCACCACGTCGTCGTCGTCGAAGAGCCACGGCGCGAGCGGCCTCGTCGGCGCCGGGCAGGGAGCCAAGGGGAAGGGCAAGGCGCTCGGCCGCATCGGCCAGTCGCCGGGCCGCCTCCGCTCCACGACCGCGCCCGGGCACGTGAAGCACGAGGGCGCATCGGGGAGCGCCGCCTCGCCCGCGCACCGCCGAGCGCGGGGTGGTCAGGCGCTTGCGGGGAAGAATCCGAAGAGCACCACGACCGCTCAGCGGTCCACCGGCAAGCCGAGCGTCCCGCGCGGACACGCGGGCACCGCGAGCTCACACGCGAAGACGAAGTCGACGCCTGCGACCTCCCCGGCCCACGGCGGTCAGGGGCTACAGAAGAGCGGCAAGAGCGTGCATGCGGGGACGACGAGCTCCACGCCGAGCTCGGGTCACTCGCACAATGGCTCTTCCTAGGGGCCTGGCTCGGAAGAGCAGCTACGCGGCGAGCGGGCGGAACTGCACGCGGCCGGGATCGATCTCGAAGGTGAAGCCGCGATCCCAGTTGACGACGACGAGACCGCTGTCGTCGATGTCGCGGACGACGCCACGATCACCGGCGCAGAGCCCGGATGGTTCATCCAGGTCACCGACGAGCTCGATCCGGGTTCCGATCGACACTCCGGCCCTGATCCGTGCCGCAAGGAGCTTTGCACCATGGGGGTCCATACGTTCCTTATCGGTTTCCACGTCGGGATTCTTGACCCTCTCTACCCCCTCCCGACAGCAGGAGTCGTCAGCGACCCGGCGAAGTCGCCGTCGGCCGGCGGACTGCTCCGAACTCGACGGCTTAGGATCGGTTCGCCGGCTTTCGTGACGCACCGGCGACAGGAACTCGACCCATGACCGGACCCCAGGGAACCTCACAGCCCGAAGACGAAGGCACGAGCCAGCCGGCCGACGGGCTGGGCAGGATCGTCCGCCGCGTGCTGTCGCACCACCCGAGCTCCGAGGAGCGACTCGAGCAACTCCTCGCCGAGCGTCGCCGGGAGCTTGCCGAGCAAGCGGCGATCGTCGAGCAGACACTCGCGGATCTCGAGACGCGCGAGGCGCGGCTGCGAGACTCGAGAGCCTCGATCGAGCGGCTCCTTCGCCTGGGTCAGCGCGACCTCGACCTCCGTGAGTCGGATCTCGTCCGACTCGGACGCGAACTCGGGGAGCGCGAGTCCCGGGTCGACGTCGAGGAAGCCGAGCTCGCACGCCGGAAGGTCGAGCTCGGCGCGGTCGAGCTCAAACGCGCCGCGATCGATCAGCGCGAGCGAGCTCTCGACGCCCGCGAGGCGGAGCTCGGGACGCAAGAGACCGGGCTCGCCGACGACGACCGGCTCGGAGTGGACGCCACGCCCGGCGCCGAGGGCAAGACGACGCCGTGGCTCCTCTTCGTTCCCGGGCCTGGCTACCGGCTCGTCGAGGTCGTCCGAGCGCCTCTCGTTCGTGGGGACACGGTCGAGGTCGACGACTCGGACTACGTCGTCTCGAAGGTCGGCTCCTCGCCTCTCGCGGACGACAAGCGGCGGTGCGCTTACCTCGTGCGCGGCGGCCCGGTCCGTCCGGTGCCCGGCGGCAGCTCGTAGACACGGCGCTGTCGGGGCTCGGTCGGCGACACGAGCTCCAGACGCCTCTCCGCACGGTTGCTCAAGAACTGCGCGACGCCGATGTCGTCGTGAGTGAATCGCCGCAGTCGCATCTCGTACAGCTCGACGAGCCCCCAGGACTGCCCCGCAACCTCGAGCGGGATCATCAGCACCGCGTTCATCCCCAGCTCGCGGAGGATGAATGCCTCGGCCGGGTCCACGTCGTCGTCGACGAACGACACCGTTCGCGGTTCGCCGCTGCCCAGGGTTTCCGCCGTGAGGGGAAAGTCGGCGATCCGGTATGCCGCTTCGTCGCCGAGCGATACCTCGCGAAGCGCATGACCCGATGTGTCGACGAGGAGATCGCCCTTGACCCGCGAGACGGTGCACGCGGTCGCCCCGATGGTGAAGACGAGCGCCTTCGCGAGTCGCGTGCACACCCCGTCCGACGACTCCTCGGCCTCGATCGCGGCGGCGGCGGCGATCGCCTCGGCGAGGACCGAGCCGTCGCCACGCGCGACCTGACGCCGTTCGCTCCCCTCGGACGACGTCCCGACGGTACGTACGCGCGGATGCGCGACGTCGCGGAAGGACGCGATCCGGTCTTTTCCGAGATCCTTGGCCGCGTACAGGGCCTGGTCGGCGGCCCGGAGGAGCGCGGTCGGCCCCGCACCGTCGAACGGGTAGGTCGCGATCCCCGCGCTCATTCGAAGCGGATAGCCGGCCTCGGTGAGCCCGTCGGCGAGCACCCCGCGAATCTCCGTGGCAAGACCCTCCGCTGCGTCCGCGCCCGCCCCGGGGAGCACCACGAGGAACTCGTCGCCTCCCAGCCGCGCGACGGCCGAGGTCGCGGGGATGGACGCGGAGAGCACGTCGGCCACCTCGCGCAGCAGGGTGTCGCCGAACTCGTGTCCCGCCCGGTCGTTGATCTCCTTGAAGTCGTCGCCGTCGAGCACCAGGATGCTGAGCGGGAGTCGTCGCGCCTGCGCGCGGGGAAGCTCCTCGTCGAGCAGCGCCTCGAGCCCGCGACGGTTGAGAATGCCCGTCAACGGGTCGGTGAGAGCACTCCGGCGCTCGCGACGAAGCGCGAGCGCCGCGTCGAGCGACGCCGCGACGTGCGCGGCGAGCACCGCCGCCGTGTCGAGTACGTCCGCATCGACGCTGTCCCGTGAGTTAGTGACGGCGACCAGGACTCCGAGCTCCTCACCGTTCGCACGCAGCGGAAGCCAGACCAGCCTGCCCTGCGACGCGCCGACCTGCCCGCCGACGTCGACGAGCTGGCAGATCGCGCTCGGGTCCACGAGCAAGCGTGCCGCCTCGAGCTCCGACTGCACCAGCGGAGGGCGATCTGACTCGTCGGCGCTCCAGGCGGCGAGCGCGCTCGGAGTGCCCACGTCGTCCCACGTCCACACCTCGCTCCGCTCGATGTCGAGCACCCTCGAGAGCGACACGGCGCCGAGCGTCGCGATCTCCGACGGCTCGCGCAGGCTGCCGAGGTAGACGAACAAGCGAGCGAGCGCAGGGAGGTCGAGTCTCCTCCCCACGCGCAGCCGTTCGGCAGCCGGGGCGAGCACGGAGGCCAACGGCGCGAGGAGCTGCACCGCGGCCGGGGGTAAGGAGCGCTCGGACTCGAGGTTGAGCACGCCGACAATCGCACGCCCGGCGCGGAGCGGAACGGCCACCTCGCTCGTCACCGCGGGCAGCGCGCCGAGGTAGTCGGAATCGCTCGAGACATCGGTGCTGAGCTGCGGCGCGGCGAGGCGTACCGCCCGGCCCATCACCCCGCGCTCGATCTCGATCCCATCGGGGACGAACGGGTAGCCGCGCTGCGCGACCAGCCAGAGCCGGCCATGCTCGAGGACGAAGACCGAGGGCAACGTGCCGGGGATCGCATCGTGAAGCGCCTCGACCGCGGAGTCGATCGCCCTCGTCGGATCGTCGTGAAGGGTCGCGACCGCAGCAGCGCGTTGCGCGGCGACGGCGAGCAGTGCGTCGTCGAGAGGTCTGTCCGCGGAGAACAGGCTGGTGGCACTCACGAGTCATGAATCGGCCTGCACCGCACCCGCCTTGAACGCGAGAGCGTCTTCGCTCAGTGGCCCGCGCTGCCGTACCAGTCGAGGATCGCAGCTCCGGCGAAGAGGGCGACGACCCCTCCGAGAGCGAGGAACGGTCCGAGAGGGATGCCGACCTTGAGCGCGGAGCGGCCGCGCCAAAGGACCAGGATCGCGGCGGGCACGAACGCGGCGGCGAACCCGACGAAGAGCGCGACGGCCACCGCCGTTCCCAACGCGCACCCCATCGCCGCCGCCAGCTTGACATCGCCCATCCCGATTCCACGCGGGTAGATCAAGACGAAGACGAAGAGGAAGAGTCCTGCCCCGAGACCGGCCAGGAGCCAGGCAGCGCTCGGATCGTCGATCGTGCGCGCGACGAGCAGGGCCACGCCGGCGGGGACCACCACCCGGTTCGGTATCAGCCGATGCTCGAGGTCGGTCCGCGTGATGAGGACGAGCATCCAGCAGAACACCGCACCGATCGCCGCCTCGAGCGTGAACCCGAAGACGAGACCGCACGCCGCCCCGAGCGCCGCCGACGCGAGGACGATGGCCGGAAACAGGCGCGATCGAGGTGTCGACGCGAGCAGAGGGTGTCTGAGCGGGGCATTCGTCGCGATCCGATCGACGATCGGCCCGGCGACGAGGCCCGCGACGAGGCCGATCGAACCCGACGCGAGGTGCATGGACCCTCGATTCCGTCGGCAGGCGAGTCCTCCTGCTTGACCCGATCGGGCGACGACCCGTCACCCGTTCGGGCGGGTCGGGCGATCGCGATCGTAGGAGCCATGCGGTGTTTGCGAGCGGCTCGTTCACTCGGACGAGGGACGAACATCACTCCAAGCGGGGGCGACCACCCGATCGGGGGCGATTACCGTCCGAGAACTGCGGCGAGGGGCGGAAGGCGGCTCTGCGGGAACGTGACGAATCGAGGCAGGTGGCATCCGGGTAGCTCCGTGATGTCGGCGCTTCTCCTGGAGGCGCTCGTATTCAGTGGCGGAGTGACTGCGATCGCCGTCGGCGCCGGCACGGGCCGCATCGTGGGGGCACTCCTGCTCGTCGGAGTCCTCGCGGGAGCCTGCGGGCTCGGCGTCCATTGGCGGCTCCGGCGCGCACACGCGGGAGCACTCCGCGACGCCCTCACGGGTCTTCCGAATCGCGTCCTCCTCGAGGACCGGGTCGAGCAGGCGCTCAGGAGGTCGCGGCGGTCGGGCGAGGCCTTCGCGCTCATCGTCATCGATCTCGACGGGTTCAAGGACATCAACGACCTCAGAGGTCACGGCGCCGGCGACGCCGTTCTGCGAGCCCTCGCTCGAAGGCTCGAGACGGTGATGCGCGCGAGCGACACGGTCGCCAGAGTGGGTGGCGACGAGTTCGTCGTCCTCTCGGTGGGAACCGAGGACGACGCGCAGGCGGCCGCGCTCGTCGGCCGGATCCGGCAGGAGCTGCGTCGTCCCTTCGGCCACGACGGGACGACGATCGAGATCGATGCCAGCATCGGCTGGGCCGTCTTCCCGACGCATGGTTCGAGCCCGGACGAGCTCCTCGGCAGAGCCGACGGTCAGATGTACGCCACCAAGCGCGACACCGCGGACGACATGCTGCTCTGGCGGCGGGGAATCGACGCGGGCGTCGTTCGCGACGTCGAGACCGCCCTCGAGCGTAACGAGCTGGTCGTCGTCTACCAGCCGATCCTCGACCTGAAGACCGGCCAGCCGCATGCGGCGGAAGCGCTCGTCCGGCGTCTGCTTCCGGACCGGTCCCTCATCCCGCCCGCCGAGTTCGTCCCCCACGTCGAACGCACACCGGTCGTTCGCGAGCTCACCTTCCTCGTGGTGTCGGACGCCCTCCGCTGGGCGCAGAAGTGGGCCGACGTGGGTCACGAGCTGACCGTCTCGGTGAACGTCCCCTACCGGCTCCTCGACGACCCGCTGTTCGCGGAGGGTCTCGGCGGTCTTCTCAAGTCGTCGGAGGTCCGGGCCGAGCGCCTGACGCTCGAAGTCGTCCCTGCCGGCCCGGGAGCGGGAGCACAGCTCGACGCAGAGGTCCTCGAGAACCTCGCGCGCCTCGGAGTCCGCCTGTCCTTGGACGACGGAGGCCGAGCCGCGTCGTTCGCCGCACTGCGGGTTCTTCCGCTCGACGAGCTCAAGATCGATGGGGCATTCGTCCACGGCATCGGACGGAGCGCGACGGACGCAGCCCTCGTCCGCGGCATGATCGACATCGGCCACGCGCTCGGCCTGCAGGTCGTCGCAGAGGGGGTCGAGAGCCGCGAGGCCTGGAAGGCCCTCGGGCAGTGGGGTTGCGACTACGCACAGGGCTTCTATATCGCCGGGCCGAGCCCGGCTCCGGAGCTCACGGAGTGGCTCTCCGTGAGCTGGCCCCAAGTCGCCTAGCGCTCGCCGCTCTCCCAGCCGGGCATCCAGAGCGGCTCCTGACGGCCGGCGAGTGCGTTCGCCGCGCGCGCGAGGATGAACAGGAGGTCGGACAGGCGGTTCAAGTACCGGAGCGTCAGCGGGCTCACGGACACGGACTGCGACGCCTCGAGCGCCTCACGCTCCGCGCGCCGGCAGATCGTGCGGGCGACGTGTAGGCGGGCGGCGGCCTCGCTCCCGCCCGGAAGTACGAAGCTCTTCAGGTCGGGCAGGTCGGCGTTCAACTGGTCGCAGTCGCGCTCGAGAGCATCCACCTGCTCCTGCGTGACGCGAAGCCTCCCGTCCCGCTCGAGCGGGACGGAGAGATCGGCGCCGAGGTCGAAGAGCTCGTTCTGAACGCGCGCGAGCACCTCTCGGATCGCGTCCGGGCACTCGCCCGCGAGAACCGCTCCGATCGCCGCGTTCGTCTCGTCCACCGTCCCGTAGGCCGCGATCCGCGGGTCGAGCTTCGATACGCGCGAGCCGTCCCCGAGGGACGTCTCTCCCGCGTCGCCGCCGCGGGTGTAGATCTTCGTCAGACGGACCGGCTCGTCTCGCTTCCTCATGCGTAGGACAATACGGCCGCGCTCCGACGCGGACGACCGAAGGACCCGCGGAGCGCCGCCTCTTCCGGGTCACGACGTCTGGGCGACGGGCTCCTCGCGTAGCTGACGGCCGAGGATCGAGCGCGCGATGACGAGGCGCTGGATCTCGCTCGTGCCCTCGTAGATCTCCGTCACCTTCGCGTCGCGGTAGAAGCGCTCCACCGGGTACTCCTTCGTGTACCCGACTCCGCCGAGCACCTGGATCGCCTCGGCCGTCTGGCGGCGCGCCATCTCGGATGCGAAGAGCTTCGCCTTCGCCCCCTCCGCCGTGTGCGGGCGCCCTTCCTGCTTCAGCCACGCAGCGCGGTAGGTGAGGAGGCGGGCGGCGTCGATCTCGGTCGCCATGTCCGCGAGCTTCCACTGGATCGCCTGGAAGTCCGAGATTCGGCGCCCGAACTGCTCGCGGCGAAGCGCGTACGCGCGGGCGACGTCGAACGCGCCCTGCGCGATGCCGAGCGCCTGCGCGGCAATGCCGATCCGTCCGCCGTCGAGCGTCGCCATGGCGACGCGGAAGCCACGGCCCTCGTCGTGGAGCAGCCGATCCCGGCCGACCCGAGCGCCCTCGATCGCGATGTCGGACGTCGTCGACGAGTTGAGCCCGAGCTTCTCCTCCTCGCGGGTGACGCGGACCTGGTCGCCGTCGAGGACGAAGCACGAGATGCCGCGCGCGCCGGCGGTCGCCGGGTCGGTGCGGGCGAAGAGGACGACGGTGCCGCCGCAGGCGCCGTTCGTGATCCACTGCTTCGAGCCGGTGATCACCCATTCGTCGTCGCCGTCCGGGACGGCGGTGGTGCGGAGCGAGCCGGCATCCGAGCCCGAGCCCGACTCCGTGAGCGCGAACGCGCCGATCCGCTCGCCGCCCGCGAGCGGAGGGACGAAGCGCTCCTTCTGCTCCTCGGTGCCGAAGGTGAGGAGCGGCAGGGTCACCGCGCTCGTGTGCACCGCGACCGTCACCCCCACCCCGGCGTCCGCGCGCGAGAGCTCCTCGAGGACGAGCACGTACGAGAGGAAGTCGAAGCCCGCTCCGCCGAGCTCCTCCGGCACGCACACACCCATCAGCCCGAGCTCCGCGAGCTTGGGGAAGAGATCCGCCGGGAAGCGATGCTCGCGATCCCAGGCGCCTGCGTTCGGTTCGATCTCGGCCTCGGCGAGGTCCCGCGTGAGCCGCTGGATGTCCCGCTGCTCCGCGGTCAGGTCGAAGTCCATCGCCCGGACTATGTCAGCCGTCGTCGCGACGCACACGCCGGTACGTGCGTGCCGCGCGGCGGCGTCCGGCCGTTCGCAGACCGCTCGGCGTGAGCAGACGGCGCAGACGCCCCGGCCGGAGCTCGGCGCAGAGCACCGCGGACGCAGCCGGGCCTCGCTCGCCGTAGAGCACCCCCTGGGCTGCGAACGCTGGAGCGGCGCGCCAGCCCTCCGGCGTGAGCTCGTACGCCTCCGACTCCTCGAGGAAGAACCCTGCCTGCGAATACAGTCCCGTCCAGCCGCTCTCGTCGTCCTGCCGGAACCAGCCGTGGTCGCCCGGCTCGCCGAGCGGGACCGTGACGAGCAGGCTCCCGTCCGCGCGGAGCACGCGCCCGAGCTCGCGGAGCGCCGCGAGGCGTGCCTCTCCACCGCGCTCTCCGGCATGGGCGTCGTCGCTCTCGCCCTCGCGGTCGAGCCCGTACACGGCGTTGTCTTCGCCGACGTGCTCGAGCGTCGAGACGAGCAGGACCTGGTCGAACGAGCCGGCGTCGAACGGAAGCTCGCGGACGTCCGCCACGACGGGCTCCATGCCCTCGACGTCGCGCGCCGCCAGGTCGACGCCGCTGAGCTCCACGCCGGAGCGCACGAGGCCGCCGAGGTACGCCGTCTCCGCGAACGCGTAGCCCACCTCGAGCACGCGCCCGGAGGGGCGCAGGCGCGAGAGCACCCACGGGATCTCGACCACGCGCTCGTCCGTCCCGGGCGGCGCCTGTAGCCAGCGGATGCGCTCGCCGGCCGTGCGTGCACCGAGCCCGAGCGCGACCGCGTCGTCGAGCTCGCGGATGCGGACGTGCTCCTCGCTCGACGCGAGCTCGTGGATCAGCGTCGCTCGAGAGAGCGTTCCGGCGGCGAGCTTCGCGAGCGCCCGTTCGCGCGCTTCCTGGTCGGAAGGGCGCCGGAGGACGAGTCGGAACACCGCCTCGACGAAGGCGTCGTCCTCGCCGTCGTGCGCCTCGAGCTCCGCGGCCAGCCGCTCGTCCACGTCAGCTGTAGTCGTAGAAGCCGCGGCCCGTCTTGCGACCGAGCCGACCAGCGGCGACGTACCGGCGGAGCAACGGGCACGGCGCGTACTTCGGGTTCCCGAGCCCTTCGTGGAGCACGTCCATGATCGCGACGCACGTGTCGAGGCCGATCAGGTCCGCGAGCGCGAGCGGACCGAGCGGATGCGCGAACCCGAGCTTCGCGATGGTGTCGATCGCCTCCGGCTCGGCGACGCCCTCGAGCACGGCGTAGGCCGCCTCGTTCACGAACGGCATGAGGATGCGGTTGGAGACGAAGCCCGGGAAGTCACGCGCCTCGGCGGGCGTCTTTCCCAGGTCGCGTGCCAGCTCGACGATCGCCCGCGCGGTCTCGTCCGAGGTCTGCTCGGCGCGGATCACCTCGACGAGAGCGAGCACCGGCACCGGGTTGAAGAAGTGCATCCCGATCACCTGGGCGGGCCTCGACGTCGCCGCCGCGAGCGAGGTGATCGGGATGGAGGACGTATTCGAGGCGAGGATCGCCTCGCCGGGGAGGAGCTCGTCGGCGGCCCGGAAGAGCTCCTCTTTCACGCTCGCGTCCTCGACGACGGCCTCGATCATCAGGTCGGCGGCCACCAGGTCGGTCACGGGCGTGATCCGCCCCAGCACCTGGTCAGGTGCAGAGCCTCCCTTCTCCGCGAGCTTCACGAGACTTCGTTCGATCGCCTCGAGCGCGCGCTCGACGGCCCCCGGCACCGAGTCGTGGAGGGAGACGCGCCGCCCGGACGCGGCGACGACCTGCGCGATGCCACCGCCCATCTGCCCCGCCCCGACGACCAGCACGTGGGCGAATCCGGCGTTCGCTTCCCCTGCCACGGGGTGAGTATCCCCTACGGCTCGGGGCTGCCGGGAAGCTCCGGACGCACGCCCCTGCGACGCCGGCTCAGCGCCCACAGCAGGACGATCCCGAGGAAGACGAGCCCCACCACGACCTTGATCCCCGAGCCCTTCGGCTCGCCGGCGATGACGACGAGCCTCCCCGGGTTCGCCAGGCTGGCGCCGGTCGCGACCCAGCGCCCGTCCGGCGTCTTCGTCAGGAAGAGGCCGATGTCCTCGTTCTCCGCAACCGTCAGGTCGCAGCCCGTCCCCGACGGCGTCCAGACCACGATCTTCTTCGGCGGGCCGCCCTTGACGTTCTGGTCGACGTCGATAGTCAGCACGCGCTGCGGCAGCCCTCGAAGCGCTCCGTGGCGCACCGCGATGACGCGGCCGACGACCGCCGCGTCCGCGTCCGCGAGCCGCTGAGGCAGCGTGCTCTCGTCGGGGGTCGGGCAGGCGGCCTTCGCTCCTCCCACGAGGACGAGGGAGGCGAGAGCGACGATCAGGACGGAGCGGGTCAGACCTCGATCAGCAGGGCGTCGCCCTGGCCACCGCCCGAGCAGATGGCGGCGAGGCCGAGCCCGCCTCCCTGCCGGCGGAGCTCGTGGACCAGCGTCGCGACGATCCGGCCGCCAGAGGCGCCGATCGGATGACCGAGCGCCACCGCACCGCCGTTGACGTTCACGATCTCCTCGTCCACCCCGAGCATCCGGGTCGAGTTCTTTGCGACGGAGGAGAACGCCTCGTTGATCTCGACACGGTCGACGTCGCCGATCGTCTTCCCCGCGGCCGCGAGCGCGCGCTCCCCCGCGCGGGCCGGCGTCCGAGCGAGGTAGGCGAAGTCGTCCGCGACGTACGCCTGGGCGAGGATGGTCGCCAGCGGTTCGAGACCGCGGCGCTTCGCGAACTCCTCCGAGCACACGATCACGCACGAGGCTCCGTCGTTCACGCCGGGCGCGTTCCCGGCGGTCGTCGTGCCCTCCGGATCGAAGACGGGCGGCAGAGCCGCGAGCTTCTCGAGCGTGGTGTCCCTGCGGATGCCCTCGTCCGCGGTCAGCTCGCCGACGGGGACGATCTCGTCGGCGAACCGACCCGCGTCCTGCGCGGCTGCCGCCCGCTCCTGGGAGCGAAGCGCCCACTCGTCCTGCTCCTCACGCGTGATGCCGAGCTCGCGGGAGACCTGCGAGGCCTGCTCGACCATGTGCAGCCCGTCGAACGTCGATGTGAGGCCGTCGAAGACCATGTGGTCGACGAGCTCGCCGTTCCCGATCCGGTACCCGAAGCGCGCCTTCGGAAGGAGATAGGGCGCGTTCGACATCGACTCCATGCCGCCGGTCACGATGAGCTCGTGACCGCCCGAGCGGATCATGAGATCGGCGATCTCGATCGCGCGGATCGACGAGGCGCAGACCTTGTTGATGGTGTCGGCCGGAGTCTCCTTCGGGATTCCCGCGCCGACCGCGGCCTGGCGCGCCGGCGCCTGCCCTGCTCCCGCCTGCAGGACCTGGCCCATGACGGCGTACTCCGGCTCGTCCGGCGCGGTCCCCGCACGTTCGAGAGCGGCACGGATCGCGATCGCGCCGAGCTCGGTTGCGTGCAGATGCGCGAGGCCGCCCCCGAGCCGCCCGAACGGGGTGCGAACCGCTGCCACGATCACCGAGCGGGACACGCGATCAGCCTAGCGACTGGCTCCTGGCACACTCGCCCTCGTGCGCGTCCTCATGGTCGACAACTACGACTCGTTCACCTACAACCTCGTCCACCTGCTCGAGGAGCTCGGGGCCGAGGTCGAGGTCCGGCAGAACGACGACGTCGATCCCGCACGCGCCGAAGCTCTCGCGCCCGACCGACTCGTCGTCTCGCCCGGGCCGGGACGCCCTGCCGGGGCGGGAAGCTCGGTCGAGCTGATCCGCGCGCTCGGCCCGCGCACGCCGACGCTCGGCGTGTGTCTCGGACATCAGGCGATCGTCGAGGCCTTCGGGGGCGAAGTCGGACCCGCGCGGGCCCTCCTGCACGGGAAGGCGAGCGTGATCGAGCACGACGGCCGCGGGGTCTTCGCCGGCCTCTCCGAGGAGCTCGCCGTCGGCCGCTACCACTCCCTCGCCGCGGTCCGCGTCCCGGAGGAGCTCGAGGTGACCGCGCGTGCCCCGGACCGGGAGGTGATGGCCGTCCGGCACCGCACGTACCCGATCGAGGGCGTCCAGTTCCACCCGGAGAGCGTGCTCACACCCGACGGACGCGCGCTGCTCGCGAACTTCCTGTGCAGCCGGTGACCGGTCTCGAGCGTCGCGGCGAGATCGCCGTCAGGACTCTCGGGACGCCGGCGCCACGCCTGCGGAGGACTGAGTCCGCGCCAGCTGATCCAGCGTACGCGCAACCCGATCGACGAGCTGTCGCGTCTCCGCGAGCTCCTCCCGGAGCGCCGCGAGCTCGACCGCGTGGGCGGTCGCCGTGTCCGGAGCGCGGACGAGATCGCTGACCGTCGTCTCCGTCAGCTCGGCGATGCGACGAAGTCGCGGCAGCGAGGGCGAGGTCACCTCGCGCTCCCAGCGCGACACGGTGATGGACTCGACCCCGAGCTCGTCCGCGAGCTGCTTCTGCGTCAAGCCCGCACTACGCCGGGCGGTGCGCAGCCGCCGGCCCACGCCGTCGGTCTCGGGTGTCACCGCGATGGGGTTTCCTATCACACCGGCGGGAGCGATGCCGACGCGCCGTGCGGCCTCAGCGGCGACGCAGGCGCACGCGCTTTCCGCACCACTCGCACCGCTGGTAGCGCTCGGTGAGGAAGAACGGCCGCTTGCGCCGAGGAAGCCGGTGGCCCAGGAGCCGACAGCGCAGCGTCATGCGCCGATCACGTGTCCGGGCCGACCTTGACGAGCATCTTGCCGACGTTCTGGCCGCTGAGGAGCCCGAGGAACGTCGCGGGAGCGCGCTCGATGCCCTCGACCACCGTCTCGCGGTAGCGGAGCTTTCCCTCACGGACCCACTCGCTCGCCCGCTCGTGGAACTCGCGAAAGCCCGCGTAGTGGTCGCTGATGATGTAGCCCTGGATGCGAATCCTCTTCGTCACGACCATGAACATGTTTCGCGGGCCGGGCGCGGGCTCGCGGTCGTTGTAGCGCGAGACCGAGCCGCAGGCGACCACGCGGCCGCGGACCCGAAGCGCGCCGATCGCCGCCTCGAGCTGGTCGCCGCCGACGTTGTCGAAGTAGATGTCGATTCCGTCCGCTGCGAGCTCGGAAAGCGCCGAGCGAGCAGAGGTCTCCCGATAGTCGAACGACGCGTCGAACCCGAGCTCGTCGAGCCACTCGAGCTTCTCGCGAGAGCCTGCGCTGCCGACGACGCGACAGCCGGCGATCTTGGCCATCTGCCCCGCCGCGCTTCCCACGGCCCCGGCCGCGCCCGACACGAACACGATCTCTCCCGCCTCCGGCGACCCGATTTCGAAGAGGCCGTGGTACGCCGTGAAGCCGGGCATCCCGAGCACGCCGAGCGCGGTCGAGACCGGTGCGAGCGACGGGTCGATCGCCCGCACGCCCGAACCGTCGGAAACGGCCCACTCACGCCAGCCGAGCCCGTGCAGGACCCAGTCGCCGTCCGAGAACGAGGGATTGCGCGATGCGACGACGCGCCCGACCGCACCGCCCGTGAGCGGCTCACCGAGCACGAACGGCGGCACGTACGAAGGGACGTCGTTCATCCGCGGGCGCATGTACGGGTCGACCGAGAAGTAGGCGTTCCGGACGACGATCTCGCCACCCGCAGGCT
This sequence comes from uncultured Actinomycetes bacterium, assembly GCA_963708265.1. GTDB lineage: Bacteria > Actinomycetota > Thermoleophilia > Gaiellales > Gaiellaceae > GMQP-bins7. Next base: position 1,110,737 of record CAVPSC010000004.1, read on the forward strand.
CCGGGACCTCGACCTCGGCGAGCTCGAACACGCTCTCGTCCGGGACGCCGGAAGGGCGGGCACCGAGACGGATCTCTCTGGAGACCTCCGCCACGGCGCGATGATATGCCCGTGCAGTCGCTGAAGGGCCAGCTCCTCGTCGCGGGACCGGCGCTCGCAGACCCCAACTTCCAGCGCACGGTGGTGCTCGTCGGCGAGCACTCCGCGGAGGGCGCCCTCGGCGTCGTGCTGAACCGGGTCTCGGACTCGACCGTGATCGACGCCGTGCCCGAGCTCGCGACCCTCGTCGACGGCGACGACGCCGTCCACGTGGGCGGGCCGGTGCAGCCGTCGTCCATCGTCGTGCTCGCCGAGTTCTCCGACCACGACCGCAGCGGAGCGCTCGTCCTCGGCTCGATCGGTTTCCTGCCCTCCGAGGTCGATCCGCTCGAGCTCGGAGAGCTCCGGCGGGCGCGTGTCTACGCGGGCTACGCGGGCTGGGGCCCCGGCCAGCTCGACGGCGAGCTCGAGGAGAGATCGTGGATCGTCGAGCCGGCCATGCCCGACGACGTCTTCACGCTCGAACCGGACGCGCTCTGGAGCGCGGTGCTCGCCCGTAAGGGCGGCCCGTTCGGCGTCCTCGCGCTCATGCCGCCGGACCCGTCGCTCAACTGAGCGGACGGCGGGTAGGCTCGCGCGGCGTGGCCGGGGTCGAGACAGCGCTGTCCGCTCTCCCACGGACGGCGATCCTCCGCGCGGCTTCGAGCGGTCGGCTCCAGGGCCTCGTCCAGCACCATGGGATGCGATTCGGGGCGGCACGCTTCGTCGCCGGGGAGACGCTCGACGAGTGCGTGGCGGTGCTGCGGCGCCTGAACGACGCCGGCCTGCACGCGAACACGACGCTTCTCGGAGAGGCGATACCGACCACGGACGGCGCCGCGGCCGTCGTGGTCGAGTACGAGCGCATCCTCGACCGGCTCGCGGCCGAAGGGCTTCGCGCCAACGTCGCCCTCAAGCTGACTCACCTCGGCCTCTCCTTCGACCACGAGATCACGTACGCGAACGTCGAGCGGCTCGTCGCACATGCGGCGTCCGTGAACAACTTCGTACGCATCGACATGGAGCAGTCGGCCTTCACCGCAGCGACGATCGAGATCTTCGAGCGCCTTCGGGACGCCGGGCACGAGAACGTCGGCACCGCCCTCCAGTCGTACCTCTACCGTGCTCCGGACGACCTCGAGCGGCTGCTCCGACAGGCACCGAACCTTCGCATCGTCAAGGGCGCGTACCTCGAGCCCGACTCGATCGCCTATCCCGAGAAGAGCGACGTCGACCTCGCGTACGTGCGGCTCGTCGAGCGCGGACTCCGCGAGGGCGCGTACATCGCGGTCGCGACACACGACGAGCGGATCGTCCGCCGTGTGCAGTCGTTCGCCGCACGCGAAGGGATCGCACGCGACCGGTTCGAGTTCCAGATGCTGTACGGCGTGCGACCTGCGCTCCAGCGCTCCATCGCGGCCGAGGGGTACAAGGTGCTCGTCGCAACGCCGTTCGGGCCGGACTGGTACCCGTACCTGATGCGGCGCCTCGCAGAGCGTCCGGCGAACCTCATCTTCTTCGCCCGCAGCCTCGTGAGGAGATGACCATGCCGGTGCCCGAGCACGCGGACGTCGTAATCGTCGGCGGCGGCGCGGTCGGGACGAGCGTCGCGTTCCATCTCGCCGAGGCGGGCGTCGACGTCTGTCTGCTCGAGCGCGACGCGCTCTCGTCCGGCTCGACGAGCCGGGCGGCGGGGGGCGTCCGGACGCAGTTCTCGGATCCGCTCAACATCGCGATCGGCAAACGCGCGGTCGAGGCGTTCGCGGACTTCGGGGAGCGACCCGGCGGCGACATCGACTTCCGCCAGGTCGGCTACCTCTTCCTCCTCGACCGCGAGGAGGACGTCGCGGCGTTCGAGCAGGGCGTCGCCGTGCAGAACGAGCTCGGGGTCCCGAGCCGCCTGGTCGAGCCGTCCGAGGCGGGCAACCTGTCTCCGCTCGCCGGCCTCGACGGCGTCCTCGCCGCAACCTTCTGCCCACTCGACGGTCACGCGAGCCCGGAGGCCGTCGCACAGGGCTACGCGGCGGGAGCACGCGCCCACGGGGCGACCGTGGTCACCGGCTGCACTGCGACCGGCATCGAGCTCGGCGCCGGGCGCATCGAATGCGTCGTCACGCCCGAGGGCACCGTCGAGACCGAGACGGTCGTCTGCGCCGCGGGGGTGTGGTCACCCGCGCTGGCACGCACGGCCGGCGTCGAGCTGCCGGTCGAGCCCGTCTTCCGGGAGGTCGTCACGACCGCCCCGGTGGGCGGTCTCCCCGAGAGCATCCCGCTCACGGTCGACTTCTCGACCGGCTTCTACTTCCACCGCGAAGGACCCGGGCTCCTGATCGGGATGGCGGACCGGAAGCAGCGCCCCGGCTTCGACGCCCCGACGGACCCGAGCTGGCTCGAGTACGTCACCGAGGTCGCCGCACGCCGCGCGCCGACCTTCCTCGAGATGGGAATCGCCCACGGCTGGAAGGGCTACTACGAGGTGACGCCGGACCACAACGGCCTCGTCGGCGAGGCGCCGGGTGTCGAGCGGTTCCTGTACGCGACCGGGTTCTCGGGCCACGGGTTCATGCAGGCGCCGGCGATCGGCGAGATCGTCCGCGACCTCTACCTCGGGAACGAGCCCTTCGTCGACGTCTCGCCGCTCTCGGCGGAGCGCTTCGACCGCGGTGACGTGCGACCCGAGCACAACGTCATCTAGGCTCGGCGGGTGCAGACCGACACGGTCGTGTTCATCCCCGCATGGAACGAGGAGTCGAGCCTGCCGGCCGTGCTCGGAGAACTGCGCGAGGGCCTCGCCGGAGTCGATGTGCTCGTCGTCGACGACGGCTCGACGGATGCAACCGCCGCGGTCGCGAGAGCCGAGGGCGCCGAAGTCCTCTCGTTCGGCGAGAACCGCGGGCTCCGGGAGGGGATCGCCGCCGGCTACCGGCACGCGTACGAGCAGGGCTACGGCTACGCGGGCCGGGTCGACGCGGACGGGCAGCATCCCGTCGACGAGCTCCGGCGCCTGCTCGACCGGGTCCGCTCCGGGGAATGCGACGTCGCCGTCGGCTCGCGCTTCGCGGTCGGTGACGGCTACGAGGCCTGGCGCTACGAGCCTTCGCCGAGCCGCCGGCTCGGGACAGCGGTCCTCCGTCGTGCGATGCGAGCCGCCCTCGGACGACCGTTCCGCGACGCGACGAGCGGCATGTACGCGGTCAACGCGCGGGCGATGCCGATCCTCGCCGAGCCGTTCGAGACCGGAGCTCCCGAGGTCGAGGCGCTCCTCCGGCTCCGCGATGCCGGCCTCCGCGTCGACGAAGTTCCCGTGCACATGCGGGAGCGGACGAGCGGGACGTCGAAGCTCCGCGGCCGCCGCGCGGTCGAGCTCGTCCTGACGGTCGCCGGAGCCCTCGTCGCGTATGGCATCTGGCGGCGGAGACGCGGAGTGAGCAGGTGAGCGGCGGTCGGCTGATCGCCGTCTTCGGCTACTCGGACCGGAGCACCGACGCGCTGCATCCGATCTGCGCCGCCCGCCTCGAGCGAGCGATGCGCGAGTCGCAGGCAGACGACGTCGTCCTTCTCTCGGGGTGGGCCCGATGGCGGAAGCCGGTCTCCGAAGCGGAGCTCATGGCCCGCTCCTGGAGTGGCGAGACGACACGTCTCGTGCTCGACAGCCGTGCCCGAACGACGCTCGGGAACGCGTGCGGGACAGCGGACACGCTTCGGGACCTCGGTCTGCGCGACGTGGTGCTCGTCACCTCGGGCTGGCACCTCCGGCGTGCGTCCTCGCTCCTGCGCGCCGCGCTCCGAGGCGTCGACGCACACGTCACCACCGCAGCGACGGGCGACCGGGCGAGCCTCCGGACACGAGCTCGCGAGCTCCTCGCCTGGACGCTCGTGCCGTTTTTCGCCGCGCTCGCGGCGCGCAGTCGGTAGCGTGCCCGCCGTGAGCCGTCCACGCCTCGCCGCCGCCTGGCTCGTCGCCGTCGCCTGCGTCGCCGTGCTGGCCGCCGGGTGTGGGGGCGGCGGAGGCGGGAGCTCCGCGACGACGACCTCCGGAACGGAGCCCGTCGTCGAGTGGGCGAACGGCTTCTGCTCGGCCGTCACGACGTGGAAGGACCAGCTGACCACGATCGGCAAGGATGTCGTCTCGTCTCCGTCGAAGGACGGGCTCGAGCAGGCGGTGAACGACGTCAAGGACGCGAACCAGAAACTCTCGGACGACCTCTCCAAGCTGGGAAAGCCCGACACCGAGTCGGGGCAGAAGGTGAAGCAATCGGTCGACGACCTCTCGACCACGGTGAACACGGAGGGTCAGACGATCGAGGACGCCGTGAACAACGCGTCGGGCGTGTCGGGCCTGCTGAGCGCAGGGGCGACGATCTCGTCGTCGCTCTCGGCGATGTACGCGGCGCTCTCCAACACCTTCCAGACCTTGGACACCGCGGATGTCAAGGGAGAGATGAAGACCGCGTTCGACCAGGCCGACTCCTGCTCCGGCCTCCGCAGCTCGAACGGCTGACCCCTCACCTGAGGTCGTCCAGGTAGCGGTGGACGTGCTGGATCGCGACCGACCCCTCGCCGACTGCGGACGCGACACGCTTGACCGACTGCGAGCGCACGTCGCCGATGGCGAAGACCCCCGGGACGCTCGACGCGAAGTCCGCCCCGGTCACGACGAACCCGTGCTCGTCGCGGCGGACCTCGGGCGGGAGCCAGCCCGTGTGCGGCTCTGCTCCGATGAGGACGAAGAGCGCGTCGGCCGGGACGGTCGAGACGTTTCCCGCCTCGTCGAGGTCGAGCCGCTCCAGCCGCCCGTCGCCACTCCCCGCGACGACGCAGGTCGAGAGCCGCACGTCGACGTTCGGTCGTGACGCGACCTCGCGCTCGAGGTACTCCGACATGCTCGCCCCGAGCGTGGTCCCGCGCACGACGAGGGTGACCTCCGCCGCGTAGCGGCTCAGATGGACCGCGGCCTGCCCGGCCGAGTTCCCACCGCCGATGACGAAGACGCGCCCGCCCGCGAACTGCTGGCCGTCCGTCGGCGACGCGCCGTAGAACACGCCGCTCCCGGTCAGCTCGTCGAGCTCCTCGATCCCGAGTCGTCGATACGTGACTCCGCCTGCGAGGACGACGCTCGACGTCTCCGCGTCCATCCCACCCGAGATCGAGAGCGCATGCCGGCCGTCGCCCGTCCGGAGCGCCTTCACCTCGCGCATGAGCAGGAACGTCGTGCCGAAGACCCACGCCTGCTGGTACGCCCGCTGCGCGAGCTCGGCGCCGGAGATTCCCCGCGCGAAGCCGAGGTAGTTCCGGATGCGTGAGCTCGAGCCGGCCTGCCCTCCGATCGCCTCGCGCTCGACCACGAGCGTGCGAAGCCCCTCCGACGACGCGTAGACGGCAGCCGCGAGCCCCGCCGGACCGGCGCCGACGACCGCAACGTCGAACGGCTCACGCGCCTCCAGCTCGGTGGTCACGCCGTACCCGCGGGCGAGCTCCGCGTTCGTGGGGTCGACGAGGACGTCTCCTCCGGGCAGGAGCACGACCGGGCACTGCGCGGCATCCAGGCCTGCCTGGTCGAGCGCGCGGTGGCCTTCCGCGGAGTCGCTCGGGTGGAAGGAGTGCGGAACGCCGTTGCGGGCGAGCAGGTTCCGGAGCTCGTAGCCCCGCTTCGACCACGGGTCGGCGACGAGCGCGATCTCGCGACGGCCGCCGGCGAGGTTCGCACGGGTCCACTCGTGCAGGAACTCGCTGACGATGCGGTGGAAGAGCTCGTCGGGCGGCTTCGTCGGGCGCAGCACGTAGTAGTCGATGTGACCGAACGCCATGGCGTGCCGGATCGCCTCAGCGGTCTCCTCGTCGCCCCAGCCGCCCCATGCGATCAGGAGCGCCCGCTTGGCGTGCGGGTGGATCGCGTGGACCCGGGCCAGGAACTCCGACCCGGCGAGCTCGGGGAGGTCCTGGGCCGCGAGCACGAGCGCGACCGGCACCCCCTCTTCGCGCAGAGACTCGAGCGACGTCAGGGCAGCGCGCGGCGCCGCGCCGCAGACGACCGTGTAATCGCGGGCGTATCGCTGCAGCTCGTTCGTGATCCGGGCACGCGAGTCGCCGTCCGCGTCGACGGCGAGGATGAGCGGGTTCTCCCGGCCGATGGTCACGACCCGGTCTCCTCGAGCGCTCGGGAAGGAGACGTGTCGCTAGCGGGCGGCGACGGTGTCGCCGACGTCCGCGATCGCCCGAAGCGCCTGCGCGAGCGCGATCGGCAGCGTCGCGAGGAAGATCGTGACCGGCGCGCCGATGAAGATGACCCCCAGCGTCTGCCAGAAGCCGTCGACCTCGATCGCCCACACGATCGTCCCGAAGGCCGCGAAGACGATCGACAGCATGCCGATGATCGTCAGCAGCGCGGCCCAGACCCGAAGCGTTCCGTAGTGCGTCATCCCCTCAGAGCCTCCTCGCTCGTAGCGTCGCCGCGAGCTTACTGCGCGCCGGAATGGATCGCCCGCACGGTCTCGATCGTGTCCGCCTCCGCGGCCGACTTGTCCGGCCGGTAGCCCTTCACGCGCGCGAACCGGAGGGCCACGCCTCCCGGGTAGCGCGTGCTCGCCTGGATCCCGTCGAAGGCGACCTCGACGACGAGCTCGGGCCGGACGAAGACGACATGGCGCTCGCGGCGGGCCTCGAGCTCGAGCAGGCGCTCGGTCTGCCACGCGAGCATCTCGTCGGTCATGCCCTTGAACGTCTTCCCCAGCATCACGAAGCCACCATCGGCGGCGCGTGCACCGAGGTGGAGGTTCGACAGGCGCCCGGTGCGCCGGCCGTGGCCCCACTCCGCGGCGAGGACGACCAGGTCGAGCGTGTGCGCCTGCTTGACCTTGAGCCAGCCCGCGCCCCGCCGGCCGGCTTCGTAGGGGGCGTCGAGCGCCTTCACCATGACACCCTCGTGGCCGTGCGCGAGCGCGTCGGCGAGGAAGCGCTGCGCGGCCTTCGGATCCTCGGTCTCGAGCGACGGCACCCGGAGCGACTCGGGAGCGAGGCGCACGAGCGCGTCCAGCCGCTCTCGGGCCGGACGATCGAGGAGGTCGTCGCCGTCGACGTGGAGGCAGTCGAAGAAGAACGGCGAGAGCGGAAGCTCCTTCCGCTGCTCACGGACCGCCTGCCTGCTTCCGAAGCGGCTCATCGTCACCTGGAACGGGTGCGGGCGTCCGTCGGGGCGGAGGGCGATCGCCTCGCCGTCGAGGATCACGGACTCGACCTCGAGAGCGAGAACGGCCTCGACGATCTCCGGGATCCGGTCGGTGATGTCGGCGAGGTTCCTCGTGAACGCCCTCACCCCGTTTCCTCTGCGGTGTACCTGCAGGCGGGCGCCGTCGAGCTTCCACTCGAGCCGGGCGGGGCGGACGCGCCCGAGCGCCTCCTGCACGCTCGCCGCGGTCTGCGCGAGCATCGGCTTGACGGGCGCGAGCACGGTCAGCCCGAAGCGTGCGAGCTCGTCGGAGCCACCCGCCAGCGCCGCCTCCGCGACGACGCCGAGGTCGCCGGCGACCATGAGCGCGCGCCGGACGGCAGTGGCCGGCATGCGCGCGGCCTTCGCGACCGCATCCGTGACGACCCCTTCGAGGGCCCCCTGCCTCAGCTCGCCGACGAAGAGCGCCGCGAGGAAACGCTGCTCCGGCTCGGTCGCCCGGGTGAAGACGTCCGAGAGCTCCGACCGGCGCGCCGCCTGCGAGCCCGGCCCTGCGGTCGCCGCGATCCGCGATACGGCCGCGTCGACGTCGAGCACGTTCAGCGTCGCAGGAGGCCCGACGGGCGAGGGCAGGTCACGGAGCGACGCCCACCCGATCCCGACGGATCCCTGAGGGAGCACCCCGGAGAGATAGGCGACCACGACGCGCACCTCGTCCGGGTGGGCGCGCTCGAGGCAGACGGCGAGCCGCGACACCTTGCCGAGCCGCGCGCTCGTCGCGGCGACGTCAGCGGAGGTCCGGGCGATCTCGTCGAGGAGCACGGAGCAGCCCCCTCACGAGTCAGAGCGCGGCGACCGCGGCGAGTTCGTCGTCGCTCAGGCGCCAGTCCGCCGCCGCCGCATTCGCCCGCACCTGTTCCGGCTTGGTCGCGCCGGCGATGACAGACGGAACACCCGGCAGCGAAGCGAGCGCGGCGATCGCGAGCTCGAGCAGCGAGCGTCCATGTCCCTCTGCGAACCGCTCGAGCGCCTCGACCCGCGCGAACGCCGCGTCGTCGATGGGCCGTCCGGAGAGACGCGTCCCCTCGGGCGCGGGCTCGCCCCGTCGGTACTTCCCGGTGAGCAGCCCGCTCGCGAGCGGGAAGTACGGCACGTACGCGACTCCGAGCTTTCGGCAGAGAGGAAGGACGGCCTCGTCGTCGTCGCGGTGGAGCAGGTTGTAGTAGTTCTGGACGGCGGCGAACGGGGTCAGGCCGTGGCTTCGCGCCGCCTCGTCAGCCTCGGCGAGCTCGACGGCGGAGAAGTTGGAGCAGCCGATGGCTCGCACCTTGCCGGCGCGCACGAGCTCGTCGAGCGCGCCGAGCGTCTCCTCGATCGGGGTCGTCGAGTCCGGCTCGTGCATGTAGTAGAGGTCGACGTAGTCCGTCCGCAGCCGCTCGAGCGACCCCTCGAGCGCACGCCGGACGTACTCGGGCGCCCCGCGCGAGGTCGCACCGTCGCCCATCTCCTTGCCGAACTTCGTCGCGATGACGACCTGCTCCCGCCGCCCCTCGAGGATCTCCCCCAGCATCCGCTCGCTCCCGCCCGAGCCGCCATAAATGTCGGCCGTGTCGAGGAACGTCACACCGGCGTCGAGCGCCGCCTCGACCACGGCCCGCGTGCCGTCGAGATCCACGCGGGAGCCGAAGTTGTTGCAGCCGAGCCCGACCCGCGAGACCCGCACGCCGCTGTCGCCGATCTCGACCAGATCCATGCGGAGAACCTAGCGTCGCGCGCTGGGGCCAGTCGGCGTGAGGTGACGTCAGCAGCAGCCGCTGGGTGTTGACGGAAACGCGACCGCTCGCCTCGCGTGACGCCCTAGCCGAGCGGCTCGACCCGGGCGACCGCCTTCACGAGCCCGCCCGCGAGGAACGAGACGTCGAGCCGACCGCCGTCCGCGTCCGCGACGAGCTCGACGCGCTCGCCGAGGTCGATCGGGTGCCGGTAGTCGAGAAGTGCACGGTACGACTGCCGGAGGTCCGGGCCGGGGAGTGCCTGGCGCATCTCGACCGCCTGCCAGTACGCCGCGTTGTTCACGTGCCCGGCGAGGTCGAGATCGCTCAGACGGAGCGACCACGGGATGCGCGCGAGGCCCGGCTGCGGCCCCGGTAGCTCGAGCTTCGTCAAGGAGCGGCGTCCGCCGGTCGACTCGGCGTAGACCCCGAACCCGTCGAGCCGGGCCGGGCGGGCATCGGGGCCGAGATGGATCCAGACACTGTCCACCTCGATCGCTCCGCCGTGATCGCCCGCGACCGACCAGCGGCGGCCCGCGGCGACCGCCGCCATGCTGCTGCACCATGTCTCGAGCTCGACGGCACGGTCCTCGAGGAACGGGCGGACGACGTCGACGCGGATACTGCGTAGGACCCAGAGGTGGTCCGGCGCCCCCCATCCCGTCTCGTCGACGTCGTCGATCGCCGCGTCCTGGAGGTACCGCGCCAGCGCGTCGAGCCGCACGCGTCCGGTCGCGTCCATGTCGCCGAGACGGACGCGGCGCCTCGTTTCGAAGGTCCTCCCCGCCTCCGGTGTCTCGGCCAACGAGCGCAAGCCGGCAACGATACGAGAGTAGGATCTCGAAGAGGAGGTCGACGGCAGTGAAGGTCTGGGGCAGCTCCAAGCACGTGGCGAACTACCGGCCGGCGCCTGCGGACGACGCCCGCTGCGATCGCTGCAAGTTCATGTTCCCGCCGACCGCGGTCGGCGGCTGCCGCTATGTGCGCGGCGTGATCCGCGGATCGGCGACGTGTGACTACTTCACGCCGCGTGAAGTAGCCGAGAGCCCGACGCCTCCCGCGACCTCATAGCACGCACCGCCCGGGCGACGCGTACGTGCCCGGAGTGGCCGTCGCACAGCCCTCCGTGCGCGCGGTAGCCTGGCGCGATGGCGCATCTGGCGCGGCTCGTGATCCGCCACCGGCTCCTCGTCGTCGGCGTCTGGATCGTCCTCACCGTCCTCGGGGCCGTCTCCACGTCGCGGCTCGCCGACCGCTGGTTCCAGTCGTTCTCGATCCCCGGGTTCTCCGCCTACGAGGCGAACCAGCGCACGCTCGAGACGTTCGGCTCGGGCGAGCAGGCGCCGCTCGTCGTCGTCCTCAGGTCGCCGGAGAAGGAGATCACGCGCGTCCCGGGGATCGAGGGAGCGGTGAACGCAGCGGCGGCCGTGGTCAAGGGTGGCCGCGTCGGGTCGTGGTTCGACACGCACAGCAACATGTACGTCTCGAAAGACCACCACACGATGGTGGCGACGATCTACCCGCCCGGAAACGCCACCTTCTCGAGCTTCCCGCCGATCGAGCTCGCGCGCGCCGCCCTGAAAAAGGCGACTCCCGCCGGGGTGACGAGCCACCTCACGGGCCGCGACGCGATCTTCGACTCGCAAGGCGGGTCGAGCGGGCCCGGGATCCTCACCGAGACGATGATCGGCGCCCTGGGCGCGCTCGTCATCCTCCTCTTCGTCTTCGGGACCCTGCCCGCGGTCGCGATGCCTCTGGCGATGGCAGCCGCCTCGATCCTGACGACCTTCCTGTGCGTCTACGGCCTCACGTACGTGACCAACGTGTCGATCATCGTCCAGTTCCTGGTCGCGCTCGTCGGGCTCGGAGTCGCGGTCGACTACGCGCTGCTCATGACGTTCCGCTTCCGGGAGGAGCTCGCGGGCGGGAACTCGACCGAGGACGCGCTCGTCGAGACGATGACCCACGCGGGACGCTCGGTGATCGTCTCCGGGTCGACCGTGGCGATCGGGCTCCTGAGCATGATCCTCCTCCCGCTTCCGTTCATCCGCTCGATCGGGATCGGCGGCATGCTGATCCCGGCGGTCTCCGTCTGCGCCTCGATCACCCTCCTCCCCGCCCTCTTCTCGCTTCTCGGCCCGCGGATCAACCGCGTCCGCGTGATGCCCAAGCGCTTCGTCTCCCCGCCCGATCCCGACCACGGGTTCTGGGGACGCTGGGCACGACTCGTGACGCGGCGACCGCTACCGATTTTCCTCGCCGGCATCGCCATCGTCGCGATCGTCGTCTCACCGGCGCTGCACATGAACCCGAGCGACGCGCAGCTCAAGGACGAGCCGGCCGCGGGTGACGCCGCCGCGGGCGCGGCAGCCGTCGCCGCCGCGGGCTTTCCGCAGGGGCTCTACCTCCCCTACGTCGTCCTCGTCGAGCACGGCGCGACTCCGACCGTGCTCGAGAAGACCGCCGCCGCGGTCGCCGTCGCGAAGGGTGTCGCGGGTGCGGCAGCGCCGACCTCGTGGCGGCGCGGTGACGTCGGCCTCGTCGAGGCGTTCGGGGTGGACGACGCCAACTCGCGCCAGGCCGTCAAGACGATGTCCAACCTGAAGCACGAGGTGCTGCCCGCGGTCCAGGACGAGATCGGCGCGCAAACCAGGCTGACGCTCGGCGGCGTCGGCCCGGAGAGCCGAGACTTCATCAGCGCGGTCTACGGGAAGTTCCCGTACGTGCTGCTCTTCGTCCTGATCCTCACCTTCGTCCTCCTGATGCGCGCGTTCCGGTCGATCGTCCTGCCGCTGAAGGCGGTGATCCTGAACCTCGTCTCGCTCGCCGCCGCGTACGGGATCGTCGTCTTCATCTTCCAGGATGGCCACGGGAGCGACGCGATCTGGGGCATCCAGGCGACGGATGCCGTCATCTCCTGGATCCCGCTGATGATCTTCGCGTTCCTGTACGGGATCTCGATGGACTACGAGGTGTTCATGATCACGCGCATGCGGGAGGCCTACGACGAGATCGGCGACACCCCGAAGGCGATCGAGATCGGCCTCGCGCGGACGGGCAAGCTCGTGACGAGCGCCGCGCTCGTGCTCATGTTCGCGTTCTTCTCCCTCTCGACGAGCCCCGGCCCGGACATCAAGCAGTTCGCGATCGGGCTCGCGGCGGGGATCATCTTCGACGCGACCGTGATCCGCGCCTTGCTCGTGCCCTCGACGATGCAGCTCCTCGGGCGCTGGAATTGGTGGCTCCCGACCTGGACGGCTCGCCTGCTCCGGACGCGGCCGAGCCCGCTCGAGCCCGCTCGCGGCGAGGCCTGAGCCGGGCAAGCGCGCTCGTCGCCCCGCCTGACGCTAAACAGCGCTGTCGAGAAGGTCGGCGCCCGCTCGCTCCGGCGGCGCGCCACAGACGAAGACGAGTACGTCCTCTGCGGTCTCGTTCGCCATCTGCTGGGCGGTGCCGGCCTCGACGTGCGCGATCGCTCCGACCGGGATCTCGTGCCGTTCCGGCGGGTCTCCGATGTACATCGTGAGCGTGCCGTGCAACGGGACGAACGTCTCGTCCTGCGCAAGCTCGGCATGGCGCGGGCCGATCGCGCCGGGCACCTGGCGGATGAGGTTCGCGCGTGTGTGCCGCATGCCGGCAGCGTCGGTGAGCGCTGCCCGGAAGCGCCCGGGGAAGTTCGTGTACTCCTCCCAGTCGAGCTGCTCCGGGGTGACGACGTGGAAGCCCACGACCTGCCGAAACGCGACGTGCGGCGAACGCATTCCCGAGAAGCGGGAAGGCCCGCTCACGCGGGCCTTTCTCAGTAGCGGGGGCAGGATTTGAACCTGCGACCTCCGGGTTATGAGCCTTCCCCACTCTGTAGCCGCGTTCCATCGCGTTCCGCGAAAAGGCGCGTGGTTGTGCATTTCCACCCCCGCAACGTGCATCCTGGGGAGCGCGATACCGTCCTTGGGGAAGCGAAGTGGGTGCTAGGTGGGTGCAGTTATCGGATCAACCTGGATTCGTCCCTCGCTGCTAGCGCCGCCGCTGCCATCGCCATGCTCGAGCTGCACCATGTCCTGGGCTAAGCGGTTCCGCTGGGCGTGCACGGCAGTCGTGGCGGGACTCGTGCTGCCCAATGCGGCGTCCGCGCACGTTGGGACGGAAGCTCCGGTCGCGACGAACTTCGAGGCGCTGATTCGTCGCGTCACACCTCCGAGCGGCGCGATTGAGGCGCGGGTGATCGACGGCGACCGCGAACTGTGGCTGCACACTCGAGGGAACGCCACGGTTCTCATACCGGGTGTGGAGGGCGAGCCGCTTCTCCGCTTCGACCCCCGGGGCGTGTTCGTGAATCTGCGCTCGGTGACGGCGCAGTCGGATCGCATCGACCGCTTCGACCTCCGCCCGAATCCGGATCCAAGAGCGCGCCCGCTCTGGCACCGGCTGACGGCTGGCCAGACGTACCTCTGGCACGAGCATCGTCTCCATGCGCTCGAACCGCTCGCCCAAGGGCATCGCCGGACGGCGATTCTCGGTCGCTGGTCGGTGCCACTTCTGATCGACGGGCGACCGTACGCGCTTGTCGGCAGCCTCTTGTACCGTCCGCCCGGTCCCGCCTGGCCCTGGATCCTGCTCCCGTGCGGACTCGCGGCGCTGCTGGTGGTCGCTCTTGCCATCTCGTCATCGGCTGCGCGCCACGTCGCGGTGATGGCAGCTCTGATCGCGATGCTCATGGTCTGGGCCCTGCGTATCGGGCGCGAGCTGTACGGCCGGCCGGGCGTGGGCGTCACCTCGTATATCGAGGTGGCCCTAACCTCGCTCGTCGGTATCGCCCTCCTCTTCGGCCTACTCCACCGCGACCAGAGCGTTCGCACCTTCACCGCTCTTGCCGTCGGATTCGGCTGCCTCTACCAGGGTCTGACCATGCTGCGGGTGCCGACGCACTCGGTCGCGCTTACCGTGCTCCCGACGGTGGTCGCGCGTGCCTTCGTCGCGGTGGTCCTCGGGCTCGGAGCGGGCGTCCTCGCGATCACACTGCAGGAGCAGTGGACTGGCACGACGGCCGAGGACGGGGTCGAGATCGAAGCGGAGACCGGCAAGCGCAGTCCGCCACCACTGCGCAAAGCGGGGCGGTGGGCATGAGACGTGCAGTCCGAGGAGGCGATGGCGGCTATACCGGCGTGCCCACGTGTTCCGCGTACGGCAGTCGGCGGGGCGCGCGGAGGATACGGACACTGGTCTTCGCCCTGCTAGCCGCCGCGATCGCCGCGAGCGCGCTCGTGTCCTCGGCCCGGGCCGACGGGGATCCGGCAAGCGACTACCTGTATGCGCAGCGTGTCTTCGTCCCATACGACGCCGGTCCTAACTCGTCACCCGCAACGCAGCTCACCGCGCTCACGAAGGAAGCGAACCGTAAGGGGTATCCGATCAGGGTCGCGGTGATCGCCTCCACGTACGACCTCGGCTCGGTCACCGCTCTGTGGCGCAAGCCGGCGCTCTACGCCCGTTTTCTCAGTACGGAGCTCTCCTCCGTGTTTAAGGGACGGCTCTTGGTCGTGATGCCGAACGGGTTCGGCATCTACCAGGCCAAGGAAAGTACGTCTGACGAGCAACGCCTTCTGAGGCTGGTTCCACTCGGGGGAACTGGCTCCAACACGCTCACGAAGACTGCGATCGCAGCGGTTCAGAGGCTCGCTGCAGCTGCCGGGCATCCGCTCGCGATCCCGCAGGCTACGCGCGGGACTCCCCGGCGACCAGCGCCAGGACGAACGGCAACGGACTGGGCACTGGTCGCCGTCCTCGCACTCGGTTCACTGGTCGCGTGCCTCTTACTCCTCGCAGTCGGGTCACGGTGGCACTCGCGCAAGAGGGAGATCGAGCTCACGCAACCGATGGGGGTGCGCCATTCGGGGAGGGTGCTTCTGATCACACTCGCCTCCGCGGTCACCCTCGGCGCCATCACCGGTGCTGTGCTCGCGTTGACGCGAACGTCGGCGTCGCCAAGCGGCGAGGCCGGGCCGGCTGGCTACCCGAAGATCTCCGCTGCGACGGTGAATCTCATGGGGCTCGTGCCGCTCCAGCCGCCTCGGACTGCGCCGCTCTTCACGCTCGTCGATCAGCGTGACCAGCGCGTCTCCCTGGCGTCGCTCCACGGTCGCGTCATCGTGTTGGAGTTCATGGACTCCCGCTGTACGAACCTCTGCCCGATCATCTCGCACGAGTACGCCCTGGCCGCGAAGCGGCTCGCTTCGACGACGAGCGAGGTCGAGTTTGTGGCCGTCAACGTCAACGCACGGCACGCGAAGGTGAGCGACGTCGCGGCCTTCTCACGCAAGTACGGGCTCGAGAGCCTGCCGCACTGGCACTTCCTGACCGGCCCGCCAAACGTCCTGAAGAGGGTCTGGAAGGCCTACGGCGTCAGCGTCTACGACACCCCGAGTGCCGGCGTCGTGCACGGTGTCGATATGTACTTCATCGACGACCAGAGCCGGATGCGCTGGGTAGCGTCGCCGGGCTACGACCAAGCGTTGATAGCTCGCTGGGGCAACGGCATCGCGACCGTCGTCCGCTCGCTCCTGCCCTCGTGACGCGGTCGACACGGTCGCGGAGGTGCGCCAGGGGCGGAGTATGGGCGGCGCCCACCCGCACCGAGAGCGAGCTGCACGACGCGCAACTTGATTGGGGAGTACGGGTTCCTATGCCAGCGCGCGACCTCCACGGCGTCCGACGAGCGCCACGATCGCGACAACGAGGCCGAGTGCGCCGACGACGAGTGCGACGATGGCGAGCGTCGAGGTCCCTCCCCCGAGCGAGCTCTTGGCCTCGATGGTCGGCGCCGGGGTGTCGGACGACTCGGGTCCGGTCCAATCGACGACCTTCCCGTTGGAGTACGTCTGCCGTACGGCGAAAGAGTAGGTCTTGCTCGAGGCGGGTGTCGCGAGGAACTGGAAGAGCGAGTCCTCCTCGGTCGGGACGTTGCCGCCGGTCCACGTCACCTTCTGGATGACCGTGTCCTCGCCGGATCCGGTCTGCTGGACCGACCGCTTCCATCCGGGCGAGGGTACGAAGGAGTCGATCGAGAAGCCCGACGGCGGTGTGAACTCGATCGCCGTGGTCGCTGCGTTCTCCTCCTCCGTCGGCACGGCGAGCGTGTAGAGCTGCGTCGCCTTCGCGAGCGAGACCGACGGGCTCATCTCGGCGTGCGCGAAGGCACTCGCACTAAGAACAAGCGCGCCGGCCGCGACACCTGCGACAGCCAACACGCTCCTTGCAATCGATCGACGAGTCACCATTCTAGAAGCCCTTTCTCTCGAAGTCTCAACGGACATATCGCCAGGCGTGAACGAACTGCTCTAAGCGAGCAAACGTCCTTGCGCGTGACTTGGCGCGCCCCGACATGGGGCAGCTCGAGTGATTCGCTAAGACGGGAGGGGCGGTGCTCGCAGCCCACCGTGAACGGCAAGCGGTCGACGCACCGGGAGGACGATGTGGGCCGGGCGGAGACGAGTCGCCGTCGGACGGAACCGTCTCTCGCGCGACTCGCGGAGGGCGACCTGGACGAGCGAGGAGACGAGCCGCTCGACGACCGCGATGCCAGCCGCCGTAAGCACGAGGACCCCGACGAGCACGGCCAGCGTGACGGGGGCAAAGCTCACGAGCTCGAGCCGGCCGGATGCGAACGAGCGCTCAAGCGACTCCTGAACGGCCAGGAAGACAACGGCCGCGGAGGCGAGTCCGAAGAGCCGCGCGACGAGGGGAGTCTCTCTCGACGCCGGCGGGAGCAGCCATCTCACGAGAGACGTCGCCCGGCTCGTGGGGCCTGAGACGAGCGCTGTCGTGAGCGCCAGCAGCGTGGTCGCGAGCGCGATGATTGAGAGGCCCGCAACGATCGGCGCGTACCACCCGAAGTATCTGTGCGCGCCGCCTTGCGGAGTCAGGGTCCCATAGGCGACGGCGTGTGCGGCGAGGGCGCAGAGCGCGACCGCGGCCGTGTGACGGAAGAGACCGCTCGCGCGCGAGCCGATCACGCCGACCGACGAGCCGTGGAGCACCGCGTGATCGTATAACCACGAGCGCGACCACGGCCGCGCGCCTGTCCACGGAACGGAGTGACCAACCAACTCCTGGGATAACGAAGCAGGTTTGTCACCCTGCTTTCAGGCGCCTCCAAGCCTCCCGATACCATTGGTATCTTGCTCCGTGCTCCGTGCTCCGTGCTCCGTGCTCCGTGCTCCGCCGGACGACCGGAATCGCCGTGATCGCCTCGTTGGCTCTGCTGGCGGTGGGAGCCGCAGGCGCCGCTTCCTGCACGAAGTCGCATGCCACAGTGCGGTTCGGCTCGCAATACGTCGCGGACATTGCGGTCACCTCGAACTGGGCCGGCTACGTCGCAACGGCTCCGGCCTCGGCGCAACCACCGACCGCTACGGGGCCGTCATTCACGGACGTCGCAGGGTCGTGGGTTCAGCCGAAGCAGATTTGCTCCGCGGGCGAGGTCGGCGCGGCGGCATTCTGGGTTGGGCTCGGCGGCTCGCAGGACTCCTCGCCCGCGCTGGAACAGATAGGCACGGAGGGTGACTGCAACCGGAGCGGGAAGGCGGCGTACTCTGCCGGGTACGAGTTCGTCCCGGCCGCTCCCGTCACCATCAATCTCAAGGTTCGTCCAGGAGATCGGATGACTGGCGCGGTTCTCGTCTCGGGTGGACGGGTCGCGGTCACCCTGAAGAACCTAAGCACACACAAGCGCTTCTCGAAGACGTTCAGCTCGGTCACGCCGCTCGATACGACCTCCGCCGAGTGGATCGGGGAGGCTCCCTCGCTCTGCTCCACGAGCAGTCGGTGCACAGTGGTGCCTCTGCCGAACTTCGGAACGACCTCGTTCACCAATGTGACGACATCGCGAACGGCCATCCCGGCACGATCTCCGATCCAGCGTGGTCGTCGACCCCTGTCGCGCTCGCCCCCGATCCCGCACAGAGGAACTTTGGAGTCCCGGCGAACACCCATGGTGCTCTGCCTTCGTCGATCTTCCCGGATGGTCGTTCGTTCTCCATCTCCTGGCAAGCGACCTCCAGCCTGACCGGCGCACCGTGATCGTTATGGTCGCTCCCGCGGCTAGAGCGACGAGCACCACGACTGTCATGTGAGCTCGTGACGTTCCGCTGGAGTGTCGGGGCCAGGAGTTCGGCACAACGACCGACCGGACTGCGGACAGCCAGATCCTGACCATAATCAGCCAATGCCGCTGAGAAGGGTCATAGCCGCGGTCAGCGCGGCCGTGCTCTTCGTAAGCGGAGTCGCGACAGCTCTCGCCGACTCGCCGACCACGACGACTGACACGACGACGACGACAACGGCACCTACAACGACGGTGACCACCACCACTGACCCTTTCACTTCGACAAGCACAGCGCCTACGACCACGACCGCCACGTCGACGACCGCGCGGACGCCGACAACCGCTACGACTCCAGCAACCACCTCCGTCCCGCTTCACAACCGGGCGACCGGCGCCCACGAGCAGGAGCGTGGAGCCCTAAAGGCGATTGCGCCGCTCGGTGGCGTGCGAAGCCACAAGAAACCCCGGCGCAAGATCTCGAAGCCGCTCAAGATTACGCCGCCGCTCGGGCAGCGCGACTTCACCTTCCCCGTCGTCGGCATCTCCGATTACGTCGATACCTACGGCGCCTTTCGCGCTGACGTGCCGGGCAACTGGCACCACGGCGACGACATCATCGCGCCCCTTGGCGCCCCGGTCGTCGCCGTCGCCGACGGCACGATCAACCGCGTCGGCTACGAGAAGGTGGGCGGCTGGCGGCTGTGGGTGCGAGATAGTGCCTCCGACGAGTTCTACTACGCGCACCTCTCGGGCTACGCGCCCTCGGACTTCCACTCCAACCGCGTTCGCGCGGGGCAAGTGATCGGATTCGTCGGGTACACCGGTGACGCCTTTGGCGGCGCCTCGCACGTGCACTTCGAGATCCACCCGCGGCAGCTCCTCCGCCTCGGCTACGACGGCGCCGTCGATCCCACCACCTACCTCGACAGCTGGAACCACCTGCAAAGCGTCGACGCACCTCGTCCCGTACACCCGCGACTGCCCAGGCAACCGCTCTTCCGACAGCAAGCGAGCTACGTCTTTCGTGAGCTCCTCGCCGCGCGGCACGTGAGAGCACAGCAACCCATGCCGCTAGCGAGTCCCGGCATCGCCGCGCTGGCTCGGAACGCCCGCTCGGCCTCGGACGAGCAGCTCGAGACCCATGGAGCTGCGCCGGCTGCGAACCTCCGAGCGCGAGGCTCTCCGCTCGCCGTCTCCCTCCTTGCCGGTCTCGGCGCGCTCTCCGTGTTCGCTATGACGACGCTGCTCGTGCGTCTCGGTCGACGTTTGCGCGGCGTAGGTGCTGATCGGGTCGTCGAAGCGGAGCACACGAGTTGACTTCGCCTGGGAGCCGAGGGCGGTCGCCATTCTGCGGGAGAAGCAGCCGGGAGTGACGACATGCGTTCGTGACTGCCGAGGCTCGGCGCGCACCCCATTTTCGGAGTCCTGGTCGCGGGAGTCATGCGGCAGGTCCGGGCCGAGCGTGTGAGCGCCGAACGCGCGCCAGGGGCGAGCCAGGGCTATGAGGAGCTTGAGTCGCAGGTCTTGCACGCTCCGCGCAAGACGACATCGTGGCCGGCGACCGAATACCCAGTGCGGCTCTCGACCTTGCGAAGCGCACGCTCGAGCTCGTCGTCGGCGAATGCCTCGACCTTGCCGCAGTCGTCGCACACGAGATGGTGGTGGTGCTCCCCGTCGGCCAGGATCGGCTCGAAGCGGGAGGTGCCGGCACCGACATCGATCCGCTGCACGAACCCGTCCCGAGTCAGCTGCTCGAGGACGCGATAGACGCTCGCGATCCCGACGCGACGGCCCTCGGCGCGTAGCTCGTCGAAGATCTCCTGGGCGCTCAAACAGCACTCCTGACGTCCGAGCAGCTCGATCACCGCGCTGCGCGCCCCGCCCTTGCGGTGGCCTCTCGAGCGGAGGGCAGTCGTCGTTGCCTCCGACCATGAGCTCGCCTGTGTCGTAGCCGCCACGAACGTTGATGATAGCGGCTCCCAGCAAGAGATAGGAGCGGGAATGAGTATCGTTAGCTAGAGTCTGACGCCGAAGACTGTTCGGTCCGGGAGGGACGTCGGGAGATGTCGGCGGAGTCGGAGGTAGGGAAGGTGTGGAAGGGACTGCTCCTCGGGCTGCTGGCGATGCTGGCTTCCGCCGGGGGGCTGATTGGGCTACGGGGCGTCGTCCCCGCTGCGAGAGGTGGGACGCCGGCGCTCCAGGTCGTCGCAGTGGAGAACTTCTGGGGAAGCATCGCCTCGCAGCTTGGAGGCGATCGTGCTCGCGTGGTGAGCGTGATCACGAGCCCGGCGGCCGATCCCCACGACTACGAACCGACCGCGCAGGACGCGCGCACGCTCGCCGGAGCCCGGATGGTGATCGTAAACGGGATCGGGTACGACCCCTGGGCCGACAAGCTCCTGGCCGCGAACCCCGTGCACGGACGGATCGTGCTCACGGTCGGCGACCTGCTCGGAATCAAGCCCGGCGGGAACCCGCATCGCTGGTACTCACCTTCCGATGTGCAGCAAGTGATCGGCGAGATCGTCCGCGACTACACGAAGCTCGACCCGAAGGACGCAGGCTACTTCGCTCAGCGCAAGGCGAACTTCGAGACGCGCGGGCTCGGACAGTACAAGCGTCTGATCGCGACGATCAGACGGAAGTACCGCGGTGTGCCGGTCGGCGCCTCGGAGAGCATCTTCACCCCGCTCGCGGGGGCGCTCGGCCTGAGACTCGTGACGCCCGCCTCCTTCCTGAAGGCGATTAGCGAGGGAGCGGAGCCGACGGCTGCCGACAAGTCGACGATCGACCGCCAGATCGCGCGCAAGGTGATCAAGGTCTGGGTCTACAACTCGCAGAACGGCACCCCGGACGTCAATCGGCTCACCGAGGCGGCGCGCACGAAGGGCATTCCGGTGACCACTATCACCGAGACGCTGACTCCTGCCTCGACGACCTACCAGGCCTGGCAGTCGCGTCAACTTCGGGCGCTCGCGGCGGCGCTCCACAGGGCGACCGGCCGATGAGCTCGGGCGGCGCTGACACGGAGCTCGCTCCTCCCGGCTCGTCCGATGAAGATCCGGCGACCCCGAACGAGTCGGCGACACTGCCACGTACGGCGGCCAGATTCGAGAACGCGGCCGTACGCATCGGGGGGCGAACGATCTGGAGCGATGTCTCGCTGAGGGTGACCCGCGGCGAGTTCGTCGCTGTCCTCGGGCCGAATGGCGCAGGCAAGTCGACGCTGATCAAGGCCATGCTCGGCCTCCTGCCACTCGCGGCCGGGAGGGCGGAGGTCCTCGGCCGACCGCCCGGGGGTGCGAACGCGCGGATCGGCTACCTGCCCCAGCGGCGCAACTTCGACGCCCAGACCCGCATCCGGGGAATCGACATCGTCCGTCTGGGGCTGGACGGAGTGCGCTGGGGGGTTCCGTTGCCGGGCCTGCCGAGGCGCAAACAGGACGCCACGCGGGTGGCGGAGGTGATCGCGCTCGTCGGCGCGACCGAGTACGCGCACAGGCCGATCGGCGAGCTCTCGGGCGGCGAGCAGCAGCGACTCCTCCTCGCGCAGGCGCTCGTCCGGCGCCCGGAAATGCTCCTCCTCGACGAGCCGCTCGACAGCCTCGACCTCCCAAACCAGGCGGCCATCGCAGCGCTCGTCCGCAGGATCTGTAGGCAAGAAGAGGTCGCGGTGCTTCTCGTCGCCCACGACATCAACCCCATCCTCGGCTACCTCGATCGGGTCGTCTATCTCGCCGGAGGTCGGGCCGTCGAGGGCAGCCCCGAGGAAGTGATCTCGGCCGAGACGCTCAGCCGGCTCTACGGCGCGCCGATCGAAGTGCTGCGAGCTTCGGACGGCCGCCTCGTCGTCCTCGGCCAGCCGGAGGCGCCGTTCGTGCACGGCGACCGCCATGGTTGAGTCCGCCGTGTTCCAGGGGCTGTCCTGGAACGTCGTGAGCGACGTGCGCCAGATGCTCTCGTACCCGTTCATGGTCAACGCGCTCGAATCGGGCACGATCGTCGCGATCATGGCCGGCGTCACCGGCTGGTTCATGGTCCTGCGGAGGCAGACGTTCGCCGGGCACACGCTCTCGGTGATCGCCTTTCCCGGTGCCGCCGCCGCAAGCCTCGCCAGCCTCCCCATCGCTGCGGGGTACTTCGCCTTCTGCGGACTCGGGGCGCTGGCGCTCGCGGGCATTGCCGGCTCGCGGCGCAGTCTCGGCTCGGAGTCTGCCGCGATCGGCTCGCTGCAGGCGCTGGCGCTCGCGCTCGGGTTCCTCTTCGTCAGCCTTTACCACGGCATCCTCAACGGGCTCGACTCGCTGCTCTTCGGCACCTTCCTCGGCATTACGAAGGAGCAGGTGCTCGTGCTCTTCGCCGTCGCGCTCCTCACTGTCGCGCTCGTGGCCGCCGCGGCCCGACCGTTGCTCTTCGCGTCGGTGGACGAGGACGTCGCCCGCGCGGCTGGCGTCCCGGTGCGCCTGCTCGGACTCGGGTTTCTGCTCGTCCTCGGCCTCTCGGTCGCGGAGACGAGCCAGATCACGGGCGCGTTGCTCGTGTTCGCCCTGCTCGTGACTCCGGCTGCGACCGCACATCAGGTCACGACGCGACTCGGGCTGGGCCTCGCCCTGTCGGTCGCGCTCGCGCTGACCGTCACTTGGCTCGGACTCGCGCTCGCTTTCTTCTCCGTCTATCCGGTCGGCTTCTACGTGACCTCGCTCGCCTTTGCCTTCTATATCGCGGCCCGCGTCGGGAGAGTGGTCGCCAAGCGCCGCCAGACCGCAGCGCGGCTCGTGCCCGGGATCGCGTGATGTTCGCGCACGAGTTCATGCGCAACGCGCTGGTGGCCGGCAGCTTCGTCGGCGTGGCCTGCGGACTCGTCGGCTACTTCGTCGTTCTCCGGGCTCAGGTGTTTGCGGGGGACGCCCTGAGCCACGTCGCCTTCACCGGCGCGCTCGGCGCGGCCGTCCTGGGTTACAACGTCCTCGCCGGGCTCTTTGTGACAACGATTCTCGGCGGGCTCGTCATCGGCCTGCTCGGCGACCGCGCCCGAGCCGATGACGTCGCCATCGGCTCCTTCTTCGCATGGACGCTCGGTCTCGGTGTCCTCTTCCTCTCCATCTTCACGACGCGGAGTAGCGCCGGGAACGGCACTGCCGGCGTTCGCGTCCTCTTCGGGTCGATCTTCGGGTTGAGTGGAGCCGACGTCGAGCGGTCGGTCCTGCTGGCCGCGGCCGCGAGCATCCTGCTGCTCGTCATCGCGCGACCGCTCCTCTTCTCCTCGCTCGACCCCGCGGTGGCGGCCGCCCGAGATGTCCCAGTGCGCGCGCTCGGACTCGGATTCCTCTCTCTTCTCGGCCTGGTGGCTGCGGAGGCAAGTCAGGCGGTCGGGGCGCTCCTCCTGCTCGGCTTGCTCGCGGCTCCTGCAGGCGCCGCTCACAGGCTTACCAACAACCCGTACTGCGGCCTCCTCCTCGCTCCGCTGCTCGCCCTCGGCTCGGTCTGGCTCGGTCTCACCTCGAGCTACGTCTTCCCGACGCTTCCACCGAGCACGATGATCATCGCGGCCGCGGTCGGCACGTATGTCGTCGCTTTGGCGGGAACCGCCGCTCGTCACCCACGAGAAGCACGACTTCGGCTCTCGAGCCGTCGGAGCGCGACGCCGGTATAGGCGGCCGCCCTCGCCGAAAGACCGCGCCCTCGACCCAGGTTTTGTCAATCCGGGCTCTCTGCACTCGCGACCCGATGTCGTAGCCAAGGCGGAGGAGTTGCGGCGCTGGTCTCGAAATGTGCGCGCGGGTGCCTCTGAGCCGAACTCGATTACGGTTTCAGCGAGAAACGTGACGCGTGAGGCCGTCGTGAAGCGCTCACAGGAGCCGCGAAATCGCGGCCTCGACACACTGGGATCGTCAGGCGCCTACTTGGTCTACGACGTTCACGCTGAACGGTGTGGAATGCGGCGCTACTAGGTCGAGGCGAAGACCCCAGCGGCCGAACATGAGGCGGGGACCGGCGTGCTCGTACCGTCCCGACGCCGTCTGCGGAAGGCGGCCGGTGAGTCCGCCCATGTCCATCTGCAGCCGGGCGACGCGATTGCCATCACGCACGGCCGTTCCGGCCGGGGTCGTCTCGGTCGCGAAGGCCGTCTACCTCTTCGGCGACGATCCCACGCTCGGCGCCGACCCCAACATCCGCATCCTCGCGTGCCCGGACAAGTTCAACTTCGGCCCGGTCCCGACCTCGATGCAATTCGAGTACGCGACCCAGCCGGTGCTGGTCAGGAATCCGATCACCAACCGGCGTGTCCGCCGCGACTACGGGCTGTGGGTCTATCGGGGGACGTCGAAGGTGACGGCGAAGGCGCTGCTCGTCGCCCTCGCCCCCGAGACGAAGGAACGGAAGAGCGACCGCATCGGCTTCGTGCTAATCGAGCTCTTGAAAGACGGGCCGCTGGCGGTCGCGATCATCCGCCAGGCGATCAACGACCTCGAGCCACCGATCTCCTGGAGGACTGTCGAGCGCGTGAAGAACGAGATGGGGATCAAGGAGATCGACGACCCGACCGACAAGCGCCGGAAGCTCTGGAAGCTCTCCGAATCCACGCTGGCCGCGATCGAGGAGATCACCTCGCCCGAGGACGTTCTGGAGATCGAGGAGATCGACGTCGACGTCCCGGACGTCGTCCCCGAGGAATGGGAGGACGGGGAAGACGAGGAGGAATGAGCAGCCCGGACTTCGTCACGCCGTTCACCGGCTGGAAGGGGTTGCACGCGAACAGGACGGGCCAACTCTTCTCTCCGCAGGAGCGGGGGGAGTACTCGGACTGGCCGGCCGGAGCACCCTTCGAAGCACAGTGCGCCGCCAACCCGGAACACACGTCACCCGTGAAGGGCTGCTCGTGCGGGATCTACGCGGTCACCTCCTTCGAGGAGCTACTGAAGGTGGGCTACAACTGGAGCCTCTCGTACCGCTCCGAGGAGCGCGGCGAGTGTGTCGGCGTCGTCGCGGAAGTGAAGCTTTGGGGGCGCATCCGCAGGGACCAGATCGGATTCCGGGCGGAGTTCGCGTATCCGCAGAAGGTGTACGTGCCTGCGACCAACCTCCCCCTCGGGCGCGTCGTCCGCGAGCGCTATGGCTGTGGCCTGGGAGTCATCGACCGGTTCACCGGGAAGAGGATGTAGATGGACATCGGAAAGGAAGAGGAACAGACGATCGTCGTCGAGCCGATCGTAGAGCCCGTACGGCAGCCGAGTAAGGAACCCGCACCTGTCGAGAAGCCGAAGCCAGAGAAGGCGCCTGAGCGCGTGCCTGCGAAGAGGTCGGCCCGCCACCACCGATACGGCAAACAAGTGCAAGACCGGGTGCAAAAACGGGTGCAAACCCGTCCAACGTCTCCACTCTGGAGAACAAAAAAGCCCCGTTTCCGGGGCTCTTTTAAGTAGCGGGGGCAGGATTTGAACCTGCGACCTCCGGGTTATGAGCCCGGCGAGCTACCTGACTGCTCCACCCCGCGTCGCGGCCCGGAGTATAGCCGGTCTGCGGCTACCTCCACGTTTACGCGGCCTGCGCCGTACGTCGCGAGGTAGCCCGCGACGCCGTCCGGGTGCCACACGGGCAAGCCGGTCTCGACCACGATCGCGTCCGACTCGCCGGCGACGAGCGCGTCGATCGCGTGCTGCTCCCACCCGTGGCGGTGCGCGTCACGAGCGAGGACGACGAGCTGTCGCCCGTTGAGGTCGAGACGTGCTCCGGGCCAGTCGTGGAGGCGGACCAGCTCGGCGTCGCCGAGGCGGTGGGCGAGCCAGTCGCCCGGAGTCTCCCGCAGGTGTCCCGCTGCGATCGTGGGCTCCGGCCCGAGCTCGACGACGAGAACCGGGCGGGACAGCCGAGCCTCTCCCTCGACGCGCAGGGCGCGGCGGGCGGCCTCGGCGCCGATCCCCTGGGACGCGCGCCGACGCGCACGCTTCCGCCCTGGCGGAGACGCCCAGCCCGCGAGCGCGTCGACCCGTCCGGCCGCCTCGGCGAGACGCGACTCCTCGAGACGGCCCGAGCGAACAGCGTCCACCACCGTGGCGACGATCGAGGAGACGGACTCGTCGGCGAGGTCGTGGCCCAGACAGAACGCATCGGCGCCGGCGGCGAGCGCCCGGACGGCCCCCTCCTCGACCCCGACCGTGGCGCTGATCGCCCGCATCTCGAGGGCGTCGGTCATCACGACGCCGTCGAAGCCGAGCTCCTCGCGGAGGAGCCCGGTGAGGATCGCCCGGCTCGTTGTCGCAGGGCCTCCGTCGAAGGCCGGGACGACGATGTGCGCCGTCATGATCGAGCGCGTCCCTGCGTCGATCGCAGCCCGGAACGGCACGAGCTCGCGGAGGGCGAGCGTCTCCCGATCGACGTGGATCGTGGGCAGCTCGAGATGCGAGTCGGCCTCCGTGTCACCGTGTCCGGGGAAGTGCTTCGCGCACGCGGCGACGCCCGACTGCTGCAACCCGCGCACAAACGCCGCGACGTGGCGGGCGACGAGCTCGGGCTCGGAGCCGAACGAGCGGATCCCGATGATCGGGTTCGACGGGTTCGAGCTCACATCGGCGACCGGGGCGAGATCGAGGTTCACGCCCGCAGTGGCGAGATCGCTCCCCATCGCTTTGGCCACTGCCTCGGTCAGGGCGACGTCGTCGACGACCCCGAGCGCGGCGGATCCCGGATAGGAGCTCCCGGTCGTCGCCTCCAGGCGCGTCACGTCGCCCCCCTCCTCGTCGATCGCAACGAGGACGTCCGCACGCTCGGCACGAAGTGCGCCGGTCAGGCTCGCGATCTGCCCGCGGGACTCGACGTTCCAGGCGTAGAGCACGACCCCGCCGAGCCCGTCGGCGAGGCGGCGACGCACCCACTCGGGCGGCTCGAGCCCCGGGAACCCCGGGAAGAGACAGCGCAGCGCCAGCCGGTCGAGCTCGGCAGTACTCACCCGACTGTACTCACCCGACCGTGCTCACCCGACCGTGCTCACCCGACCGTGCTGACACGACCGTGCTCACACGACCGTGTTGACACGAGCATGCTCACTTGACCGCGCCCGCGGTGAGCCCGAACCGAATCTTGCGCTGGAGCGCGAGGAAGAAGAACACGACCGGGATCGCCGTCAGCGTGGATGCGGCCATGAGCGCGCCCCAGTCGGTCGCTCGGCTCGTGCCGTAGAAGGACGCGAGCCAGACCGTCAGCGTCTGCTTGCTCTGGTCCTGCAGGATCACCGAGGCGAAGATGAACTCGTTCCAGGCCGTGATGAAGGCGAAGACGGCTGTCGCGACGAGGCCCGGCGCGACGAGCGGGAGCAGGATCCGGACGAACGCCCCCACTCGGCTCGAGCCGTCGACCAGCGCCGCCTCCTCGAGGTCCTTCGGGATCCCCATGATGAATCCGCGCAGCGTCCAGATCGCGAACGGGAGCAGGAACGTCAGGTAGACGACGATCACGCCCAGGAGAGCGTTCGTCAGGTGGTAGCGGGCGAGCACGACGTACAGGGGGATGATCAACCCGACCTGTGGGAGCATGAGGATCCCGATCATCAGGACGATGACGAGCGAGCGCCCGCTGAAGCGGTACTTCGCGAGAGACACGGCGGCGAGGAACGCCAGCACCATCGACACGGCGACGGTCGCGCTCACGACGATCAGGCTGTTCTTGACGCCGTCCCAGAAGTACGGGTGCTGGCTCGGGTCGATCGCGTCCCGGAAGTGGTCGAGCGTCGGATGGGTCGGGACCCACGTCGGCGTGAAGGTGTAGATCTCGTCGTCCGGCTTGAACGCCGTCGAGATCATCCAGAAGACGGGAAAGACCAGGACGAGGGTGACGGCGAGGCCGACGACGTTCCAGCCCGTCCGCCTGAGACGGCGACGGCGCTCACGGCGAACGACGGCCGCACGTGGTGCGACGGCAACCCGGCTCAGCGCGGCCGACTCCGCCGGAGTGACCGCGCTCACGCGGCGTCCCCCATCCGCACCATCTTCCGCACGTAGACGACGCTGAGGAGAGCGACGATGACGAGCATCAGGAGCGAGATCGCCGCACCGCGCCCGAAGTCCGAGTGCGCGTAGCCCTCGACGTACACGTACACGCCCATGAGGTAGTTCGAGGCGTTCCAGCCGGATGCGGTGATGAGGAGCCACGGCTGGGCAAAGACGCCGAAGTCCCAGATGAGCGAGAGGCTCGTCAGGATGAGAAGGATCGGCTTCAGCACCGGGTAGGTCACGTCCCGGAAGATCCGCAGCGGCCCGGCGCCGTCGATCTCCGCAGCCTCCACGAGTTCGCGCGAGACCTGCGCGAGTCCCGCGTACACGCTGATCGTGACGAAGGGAATCGCCCCCCAGACGATCAGCGCGGTCACCATCGCGAGCTTCGAGAAGGTCGTCGCGTACCAGTCGTGCTCGAAGTAGTCGCCGATGTGGAACTGGCTCAGGATGTAGTTGAGGACGCCGTTCTGGTAGTTCGTCATCCAGAACCAGACCTGGACCGCGACCACGACCGGCATCGACCAGACGAGCACGAGCGCGGACGTCAGGAGGATCCTCACCCAGGTCGAGACGCGGACGAGCAGGAGGGCGATCAACGTTCCGAGGACAATCGTGAGCGTGACGTTCGCGATCGTGAAGATCACCGTGCGCTCGAGCGTGTGCCAGAAGACGCTGTCCCCGAGGACCGAGCGGTAGTTGCCGAAGCCGGTCCACGTGCCCTTGTGCTGGATCAACTCGAACAGCCCGTACTGCTGCAGCGACAGCGCGCCGAGCTTGTACAGCGGGTACACGAGCACCGCCGCTATGACGACGACCGCGGGGAGGAGGAGCGCGTAGGGGGCGATCGCCCCGACCACTCGATCCCGTGTGAGACGGCGACGCCGCCGGAGCCCAGGCGAGGCTCCGGCGGCGATCGTTCCGTCTGGGACCCGGCTACTCAACGAGGAGATCCGTGTCCCGGTCAGACAGCAGGGCTACCCGTTGAGGGTCGACGTGATGTTGTTGCTCGCGAAGGTCGCCGCCTGCTTGACGGTGAGCTTGTTCGTGAGGATCTGCGTCAGCATGCTGCGGAGGACGTTGCCGTTCTCGATGTTGACCCAGTTCTTCGCGGTCGGGACGAACCAGCTGTTCGCCGCAGCCCGCTCGGTGATGCTGTTCCCGAGCAGGTTGGTCGCGTTCGGGACGTTCCCCTTCGCCTCGAGGGTCTTCTCGGACGCCGTGCTCGTGAAGTCCTTGATCCAGTCGACCGCGAGCGCCTTGTTGGCCCCGACCGGGACAGACAGGCTGGAGCCGCCGAGGAAGACGGGCATCGACTTGCCCGGCGTGTGGCTCGGCATCACGAACTGCTTCGAGACCTTGGCGTACTTCCCGATGCAGCAGGTGACCCAGGAGGCACCCGGCATCGCGCCGACGAGCCCCTGGGCATAGACCGTGTACGGGAACGGGTGCGCCTCGTCCTGCGTCTTGCTCGCGCGAGAGGCGACCGTCCAGAAGTTCTTCCACGCGGTCAGTCCGGCGATCGACCTCGGCGAGTCGAGCGTCCCGACCCACTTGCCCTTCCTGGTCGTCGCGATCGCTCCGCCGTAGTCGTACACGTAGTTCATCGCGGTGTACCAGTCCGGCCCGGCGATGTAGACCGGCGAGAAGCCCTTCTGCTTGTTCGTCGCCGCGAGCTTCTTGGCGTCGAGCGTGAACTGCGCGAGACTCGTCGGAACGTTCTTGATCTTGGCCTTTTTGAACAGGTCGGTGCGGTAGGTGACGACCGGTGAGCCCGCGTAGTACGGGATGCCGTAGAGCTTCCCGCTGTAGGACCCCCACTTGACCATGCCCGCGAGCCACTTGGACGAATTGTCGAACGAACCTCTGATCGAGGTCAGATCCTGGAACGCCCCGGCCGCGCTGTACTTCGTCATCTCGGTGTTCCCCATCTCGATGACGTCGGGTGCGTTGCCGCCGGCGAGCGTGGCGTCGAACTTCGCCAGATGCTGCGTCCACTGCTGGTACTGGACGTTGACGTCCACGCCGGGGTGGTCCTTCTTGAACTGAGCGTTGGTCGCGGCTACGAGATCAGGCCAGCCGTTCTGCGCGTCCGTCTGCAGCCAGACGGTAATGCTGCTCGCCGAGGTCCTGCTCGGCGCTGCTGTCGCCGCGGTCACGGTGACGGCGAGCGCCGCCACGAGCCCGGCGGCAGCGAGGTAACGAACTCTCATGCGACTCTCCCAGGGCATCTGGACGACCCGCATCCGTCGCTCGACGACGCGTGGCAGGCTCGCTCGGGCCGAACCAGTGGTTTGTACCAATCTGCCACCGGTCGGCAGCGTCCCATATCGCGCGGGATCTGTCAAGACCTGAACTGCCTGGCTTGTGTGTCCCAGACGGCATGGTCAAGCCATTGCTGGGGCTTCGCCGTTCCAGTGGGCGATGGTTGCTGTGGTACTAGCCAGCGCTCACGACGTCGTGAAATGCAGGTCGCCGTTACCACGAGGAGCACGACGTCTCGTCTGTTGTGGGCGACCGAGCGAGGTCACCAGGCGGTAGCGGTCGCCGCGATAGACCGAGTCCGTGAACTCGACCGTCTCGCCGGACTGGGACTCCGTCACGCGCTCGAAGCGGAACGCCGGCGAGTGGAGCGGCACGCCGAGGGCGGCGGACTCCTCCTCGTCCGTGACGGTCGGCTCGATCGTCTGGGTGCCGCCGGCGATCACGATCCCGTACCGGTCTCGGAGAAGCTCGTAGAACGAATGCTCGTCCAGATCCTTCGACGTGAGGCTGGGGACGTGCCGTTCCGGGACGTGCAAGGTCTCGATCGCCATCGTCTCTCCGTCTGCCAATCTCAGGCGCCGAGCGATCACGACGGACTCCGAAGGCGAGAGGTGGAGCAGCCTGCCGAGCCTCGCACCGGCGGGCGCGATCCTCAGCTCGAGCGTGCGGCTCTCGGGTCGCATCCCCCTCCGCTGCATGTCGTCACTGAACGACGTCATCGTGAGCTCCTGCGCGATCTTCGGCTCGCTGACGAACGTGCCCGCTCCTCGTCGCCTGACGAGATAGCCCTCGCGCGCGAGATCGTCCAGGGCCGCGCGGACGGTGAGCCGCGACACGCCGAGCTCCGTGCTCAGCTGCCGCTCGGACGGGATCGCCTCCCCGACCTCCCTCTTCTCGATGAGGTCGAGCACGAGGTCTCGCGTCTCGCTCTGCTTCGTCACAGGGGAACCAATCCTAACGGACGGCGACCGCTGGTCAATACCAGATGAGGCTCGCCGGGGAGATTGCGAAACCCTCGCGTCAACCGACAGGCGCGGGCTCCGGTCGCTCGAGCGACCGTGAGTCGAGGAGCGAGGCGCCCGTGTCGGCGTCGAAGAAGTGGAACCGCGACGGGTCGACGGCGAGCCGCAGCGAGCTCCCAACCCGTGCACCGGTGCGCGGGTCGACCCGAGCGGTGACGAGCGCCGACTGCTCGGCAACGAGCGTCGCGTCGTCGTCCGTCGCCTCCACCGACTCCGCGCTGATGCGCGGCGCATCGACCTGGAAGAACACGTGCGCGTCGGAGCCGAGCTCCTCGAGCACGGCCACGTCGACCTCGATCGTCGGCAGCTCGGCCGCTCCGAACGCCGCGTCCTCGAAGCTCTCCGGACGGATACCGAGCACCACCGGCTGGCTCGACGGGCCGGCGCCAGGGCGGCGACGGGGATCGAGCGAAACGCGGTAGCGCCCGAAGACGACCTCGTCGTCGGAGATCCGCGCCTCGACCAGGTTCATGGCCGGGGAGCCGATGAACCCCGCCACGAACAGGTCGCCCGGCTCCTCGTAGAGGCGCTGCGGCGAGTCGATCTGCAGGATCCGCCCGTCCCGCATGACTGCGACTCGCTGACCGAGCGTCATCGCTTCGACCTGGTCGTGGGTCACGTAGACGGTGGTGACCGCCAGCTTCTGGTGGAGCTGGGCAAGAGACGCCCGCATCCCGACCCGGAGCTTGGCGTCGAGGTTCGAAAGCGGCTCGTCCATGAGAAACGCCTTCGGCTCGCGAACGATCGCGCGGCCCATCGCGACGCGCTGGCGCTGGCCGCCCGAGAGCTGCGCCGGACGGCGGTCGAGGAGACCGGCGAGGCCGAGCAGCGTGGCGACCTCGGAGACGCGGCGCGCGATCTCCGCCTTCGGCGTACGCCGGACCTTGAGCCCGTAGCC
Organism: uncultured Actinomycetes bacterium; assembly: GCA_963708265.1. Taxonomy (GTDB): domain Bacteria; phylum Actinomycetota; class Thermoleophilia; order Gaiellales; family Gaiellaceae; genus GMQP-bins7. The sequence goes on from CAVPSC010000004.1 coordinate 1,143,023, forward strand.
GAGGTTCTGCCGGACGGTCATGTGCGGATAGAGCGCGTAGCTCTGGAACACCATCGCGACGTCGCGGTGCCGCGGGGCGAGGTCGGTGACGTCCACGCCGCCGATCGAGATCTCGCCGCTCGTGACGTCCTCGAGCCCCGCGATCGTCCGGAGTAGAGTGGACTTTCCGCAGCCCGACGGCCCCACGAGCGCCAGGAACTCCCCGTCGGCGATCCGGAGCGACACGTCGTCGACCGCCGCAACCTCTCCGGAGAACACCTTCGTCACGTTCCGGAGTTCGATCTCCGCCATCGTCTCGATCCTCCTCGGGGCTTCCCGCCGCGGGAGAGCATAGTCCGCACACGGTCGCAGGCAATACCGACGCGCCGCATCATACGACAAGTGGTATTGACCAGTGAGGCCATTCACGCATAGACTCGGCGGAGATGTCCCCACCCACCAGCGGCGCCGGCGACTCGCCTCGGGTGGGAGCGACGAACCTGGGAGGCCTCACGACCGAAGCGGGAAGTCAGGCCGCCACCGACTACGACCTGCGCTCGACGATCGAGCTCGTCGAGCTCATGAACAGCGAGGACACGATCGTCCCCGACGCGGTCAGGGGCGTCGCCGGAGAGATCGCGGCGACGATCGACGCCGTTTCGGCGCGCCTCGCCGGCGGCGGACGGCTCATCTATGTCGGCGCGGGCTCCTCGGGCAGGATCGCTGCGCTCGACGCTTCGGAGTGCGAATCGACCTTCTCGACGCGGCCCGGCGAGGTCGTCGCGGTCGTCGCGGGCGGGATCTCGAGCCCGGCGCCCGTCCAGGAAGCTGCGGAGGACGACCACGCTGCAGGCGAGCAGGCGATCGAGGAGCTCGCCGTGGGGTCGCAGGATGCGGTCGTCGGCGTCAGCGCGAGCGGTCGAACGCCGTACGTCGTGGCCGCACTCGGCGCCGCCACCCGCGCACGGGCGTTGACCGGCTGCGTCGTCTCCGTCGAAGGCTCCGAGCTGGGGCGGATCGTCGAGCACGAGATCGTGGTGCTCGTCGGGCCCGAGTTCCTGGCCGGCTCGACGCGGCTCAAGGCCGGAACGGCCCAGAAGCTCGTCCTCAACATGCTCTCGACCATCTCGATGATCCGCCTCGGCAAGACCTACGGGAATCTCATGGTCGACGTCCAGGCGACGAACGACAAGCTCCGCGCCCGGATCGTGCGCATCGTCAGGACGGCGACCGGCGCGTCCGAGGAGGAGGCCGTGGAGGCGCTTGACGCGGCGGACGGCCAGACCAAGGTCGCGATCGTCTCCCTGCTCAGGGGTGTCGCACCCGCCGAGGCGCGATCGCTGCTCGACGCGTCCGGAGACAACGTGCGAGAGGCGTTGTCGCGATGAAGCTCGGCGTCGGCTCGGCTCTCGTCGACGGCCGCCTGGTCCCCGGCGACGTCGTCGTCGAGAACGGCCGCGTCGCGGGCTTCGGCCTCTCGAGCGCGAACGGTCGCGGGATCGCTGTGCCCGGGTTCGTCGATCTCCAGGTGAACGGCTTCGCGGGTGTCGACTTCCTCTCGAGCGACCGCGACGGATACCGCCGCGCTGGCGAGGCGATCCTCGAGACCGGCGTCACGGCCTACCTCCCGACCTTCGTCACCGCCCCGGAAGCCGAGCTCGTCGCCGCGCTCGAGGAGGTGCCGCACGGCGCGAACGGGAACGGCCCCCGCGTCCTTGGCGTGCACCTCGAAGGCCCGTTTCTCTCGCCGCGGCGTCTCGGAATCCACTCCCGGACCTGGCGTCGCGATCCGGACGAGGGACTCCTCGACCGCCTCGTCGGTGCAGGTCCGGTACGCCTCGTCACCCTCGCGCCCGAGCTCGACCGGAGCGACTCGCTCGTCCGTCGGCTGCTCGAGCTCGAGGTCGCCGTCTCCTGCGGGCACACCGACGCGACCGCGGAAGAGGCAAACCGCGCCTTCGACCTCGGCGTACGCTCGGTCACGCACCTCTTCAACGCTATGCGCCCGTTCCACCACCGCGACCCGGGGGTCGCTGGTGCCGCGCTCGCGCGGGACGACGTCGTCGTCCAGCTGATCATCGACGGCGTGCACCTGGCGCCGGAGACCGTCGGCCTCGTTCGACGCGCGGCGGCGGGCCGGCTCGCTCTCGTCACCGACGCCATGGCCGGCACCGGGATGGCGAACGGCACCTATCGCCTGGGAGGCGCCGAGGTGGACGTCCGCGACGGCGTCGCCCGCGGTCCCGACGGAGAGCTCGGCGGGAGCACGACCACGATGATCGAGGCGGTGCGGCGTCTGCACCTCCTCGGCGCCCCGCTCGAGGAGGCGATCGAGGCCGCGACCGAAGTCCCGGCACGCGTCCTCAGGATTCCGACCGTCGGCCGGATCGCCGTCGGTCTCCCGGCAGACATCGTCGTTCTGACCGACGACCTCGAGGTCGAGCGAGTGCTGGTCGACGGACGTGAGCGCGTCGTCAGCTGAGCGGCGCCCGGCTCGAACCGCCGGCGCGCAGTTCCTCGCCGAGATCCGCGAGCAGCCTGCCGCACTCCGGCGCCTGCTCGAGCACGAGGACGAGTTCCGCCGCGTCGCCGAGACGATTCGCGAGCGCGGGGCGACGACGATCCGCATGGTCGGGCACGGCTCCTCGGACAACGCAGCGTCGTACGGCGTCTACGCCTTCGGGCTCCGCCCACGGTGGACGGCCGTACGCGACTCGATCTCGCTCCTCGTCTACTACGGCGCCGACCTCGACCTCTCGGGCTCGACGGCACTCGCCCTCTCGCAATCGGGGCAGACGCCCGACGTCATCCGCTACCTCGAGGGCGCGCGCGAACGCGGCGCGTTCACGGTGGCGATCACGAACGACCCCGCCTCGGATCTCGCCCGCGCAGCGGAAGCCGTTCTCCCGCTCTCCGCCGGCCCCGAGCTCGCGGTCGCCGCGACGAAGACCTATCTGAACCAGGTCGCCGCGCTCGGGCTGCTCGCGGCACACGCCGCGGACGAGGGCTCGAGCTTCGCGCGAGACGTATACCGCGTCGCCGACCAGTTGGAGGAGTTCGTGCCGCAGCTCGAGGCGACCATCACGCGCGTCGCCGTCTCCTTCGCCTTCTCCGGCCGGATGTTCGTGATCGGCCGCGGCGTCGAGTTCGCGACGGCACGCGAGATCGCGCTCAAGCTGCTCGAGACCTGCCGCGTCGCGGCCGAGCCACTGACGGCGACAGACCTCGCGCACGGGCCTGTCGCCGCGCTCGATGCGCTCTTCCCCGTCTGGACGATCGCCTCCGGCGACGAGATGCTCCCGGCAGTACTCGAGGGAGCCACGCGTGCGAAGGAGGCGGGCGCGACCCTGATCGCGAGCGGGAACGCGGCAGGGTCGGTCGCCGGCGCAGACTACGTCCTCTCGGTGCCTGCCCCGCCATCGCCGCTGCTCGCGCCGTTGCTGTCGGTGGTACCGGGACAGCTCTTCGCCTGGGCGCTCGCGCGCACGAAGGGCCTCGATCCCGACGAGCCGCGGGGTCTCTCGAAGGTCACGCTCGCCCGCTGAGCGAGCCGGCCTACGGCGTGTAGCTGAGCGAGCCCGTCGGCTCGCGGGTCTGGCTCGCGACCTTGTCCAGGATCGCCTCGAGGAGCCGCCCCGACGAGAGGACGTGCTCGCGCGCGAGAACGCGCGCACCCTGCGGGCTGCGGGCGGTGATCGCCTCGCGGATCGCGCGGTGCTGCCGGTCGTTCTTCTGGTACAGCTCGTCGAGATCGGCGCCGGTCGCCCACACCGGCTTGACGAGAAACGTGCGCCGTGCCGCCTTCGCCATCCGCTCGATCAGCGGCACCTCCGCGGCCGAGTAGATCACGTCGTGGAACGCGTGGTTCGCGTGCAGCCACTTCCGCGCGAGCTGGAGATCCTGCCGCCCCGCGTGGCTCATCTCGACGAGCTCGCGCGTCGCCCCGCTGAACGCACGCTCCGCCCCTTCGAGGGCGACCAGGTCGTCGAGCGACATCTTCGGCGTCGCGATCTCGGTCGCGAGGCTCTCGAGCTCTGCGCGGACGAGGAACGCCTCGCGGAGCTCGTCGCGCGCGAGCATCCGCACACGAACGCCTCGGTTCGGCTCGAACGAGACGAGGCCGAGAGCCGCGAGGCGCCGCAGTGCCTCGCGGACCGGCGTCCTCGACACTTGGAACTGCTCGGACAGGTGCTCCTGGCGGAGCACGCTCCCGGGCGGGATCTCGCCGGTGACGATCGCCTCCTCGAGCGCGAGCGCGATGTCGTCGGCCTTGGTGCTCGCATCGGTCACGCCGTCAACCCGAGGAGCCGCTCGTACGCGGGCAGGGTGAGGAACTCCGTGAACTCCTCCCCGAGCGCGACGCGCTCGAACAGCGCCCGCGCGTCGGCGACGACCGGGTCGTCGGGCAGCTCCGCCACGACCTCGTCCATGACCCGTAACACGTCGTCCCGGTCGACACGCCCATGACGAACCCACTGCCAGATCTGAGAGCGCGAGATCTCCGCGGTCGCAGCGTCCTCCATCAGGTTGTCGATCGCGGCGGCGCCGACGCCCGAGAGCCAGGACGCGAGATAGCGGACTCCGACCGACACGTTCCCGCGCACCCCGCCGTCCGTGACCTCGCCGTGCGTGGCGGCGACATCGAGGAGATCAGCGGCCTCGACCTCGACCTCCTCGCGCATGCGATCGAGCTGATCGGGACGATCGCCGAGCACCGCATCGAAGACCTCACCCGCAACGGGAACGAGGTCCGGGTGCGCGACCCAGGTGCCGTCGAAGCCGTCACCCGACTCGCGGAGCTTGTCCTCTCGAACCCTCGCGAGTGCGATCTCGTTCACCTGGGGGTCGCGCCGACTCGGGATGAACGCGGCCATCCCGCCCAATGCGTGCGCCCCGCGGCCATGGCACGTGCGGACGAGGAGCTCGGTGTACGCACGCATGAACGGGACGGTCATCGTCACCTGCGCGCGATCGGGAAGGACGAAGTCGTCCCGATCGCGGAACTTCTTGATCACCGAGAAGATGTAGTCCCAGCGGCCGGCGTTGAGCCCGGCCGAGTGCTCGCGGAGCTCGTACAGGATCTCGTCCATCTCGAACGCGGCGAGCACCGTCTCGATCAGGACCGTCGCCTTGATCGTGCCCCGTTCGAGCCCGAGGCGCTCCTGGGCGAGCACGAAGGCGTCGTTCCAGAGTCGCGCCTCGAGGTGGCTCTCGAGCTTCGGGAGATAGAGATACGGCGCCGTGCCGCGCTCGAGCAAGCGCCCGGCGTTCCGCTCGAGGTAGACACCGAAGTCGAACAGGCTCGCGGACACGGGACGACCGTCGATATCGACGTGCCGCTCCTCCAGGTGCCAGCCGCGCGGACGGACGAGCAGCACGGCGACGTCGTCGTTCAACGTGTAGCGCTTGTCGCCGGCCTCGAGCGAGATCGTCCGCTCGATCGCGTCCGTGAGGTTGAGCTGGCCGCCGACGACGTTCGCCCAGGTCGGCGAGTTCGCGTCCTCGAAGTCGGCCATGTACGTCTGCGCGCCCGAGTTGAGGGCGTTGATCACCATCTTCCGGTCTCCCGCCGGGCCCGTGATCTCGACCCGTCGGTCCTGGAGATCGGCCGGGACCGGCGTCACGCGCCAGTCGCCCTGCCGCAGGGATGCCGTCGACGTCAGGAAGTCCGGCAGCTCCCCGGCCGAGATCCGCTCCTGGCGCTCGGCGCGAGCGCGAAGCAGCTCGTGCCTCCTCTCCCCGAGCTCGCGCTCGAGCGCGGCCACGAGCTCGAGCGCGCTCGGTGTGAGGACGCCGGCCTCGTCCCCGGCTCGAACCTCGACGCCCGTGGCGATGCCCGCGCTCACGCCCGCAGCGCCTGCTCGAACTGCGTCTCCTCGGTCGAGCCGGTGAGAGCGAGCGTGGAGCTCTCGCCGCCCGTGATCGTCCCGAGCACGGCGTCGAAGTAGCTCGCGCCCGCCTCGCGCTGATGCCGCGTCGCGCTGTAGCCGTGCTCCTCGAGGGCGAACTCCCGCTCCTGGAGCTCGACATAAGCGCTCATCCCCTCCCGCGAGTACCCGTGCGCAAGCTCGAACATCGAGGAGCAGACGGCGTGGAAGCCTGCGAGCGTCACGAACTGGAATCCGTAACCCATCCGGCCGAGCTCCCGCTGGAACGACGCGATCGTGCGGTCGTCGAGGTGCCGCTTCCAGTTGAACGACGGCGAACAGTTGTACGCGAGCAGCTTGCCGGGGTAGCGGGCATGGATCGCCTCCGCGAAGGCGGCCGCCTCGTCGAGGTCCGGCGTCGACGTCTCGAACCAGAGGACGTCCGCATAGGGCGCATACGCGAGAGAGCGCGCGATCGGCGCGGCGATCCCCGGCTCCACGCGGAAGAATCCCTCTGGAGTTCGTTCGCCGGTCAGGAATTCGCGGTCACGCTCGTCGACATCGCTCGTCAGGAGAGTGGCGGAGAGCGCGTCGGTGCGGGCGAAGAGGACCGTCGGCACACCGAGCACGTCCGCGGCAAGGCGGGCCGAGACGAGCGTCCGGACGAAGTGTGAGGTCGGGACGAGCACCTTGCCCCCGAGGTGACCGCACTTCTTCTCCGACGAGAGCTGGTCCTCGAAGTGCACGCCGGCCGCGCCCGCCTCGATCATCGCCTTCATGAGCTCGAAGGCGTTCAGCGGGCCGCCGAACCCCGCCTCTGCGTCGGCGACGACCGGCGCCATCCAGTAGGTGCCGTTCCGCCCCTCGGACGAGTCGATCTGATCGGCTCGGAGCAGCGCGTTCGAGATTCGCTGCACCAGCGCCGGGGCGCTCGATACCGGGTACAGGCTCTGGTCCGGGTAGGTGTGCCCGGCGAGGTTCCCGTCGGCCGCGACCTGCCAGCCGGAGACATAGATGGCCTGGAGTCCCGCCTTCACCATCTGTACGGCTTGGGCGCCGGTCAGCGCGCCGAGCGCAGCGACGTACGGCTCGGCGTGCAGCTGTTGCCAGAGACGCTCGGAGCCCAGTCTCGCGAGCGTGTGCTCGACGTGGAAGCGACCTCGCAGCCGCTCGACGTCGGCCTCGGAGTACGGCCGCTCGATTCCCGCCCACCGGTCATGCCCATTCGTCGCGCTCCCCCTCATCACCGCGCCTCCCTCTGTCGGAGCGTCATTGCCGATCTCTTTCGGATCCTAAACATAGTCAAAACACGGATGCAATCAAACTTATTGTCCGATATCCGCTTGTCTTGGATCCAAGATGGCGACGCTGTCGCAATACCACCGACCGACGGCCCCACGAAACGACGTTGGTACGATCGTCTCCGTGGTGCTCTTGGCGTTCCTCGCGGCGCTCGTCGTCGTCCTCGCCGCGCTCACCCTCGCGGCGATACGCGCGATCGGGCTGTGGCGACAGGTCAAGCGCTCGGGCGGCGCGATCGGCGGAGAGCTCGCGTCCTTCGAGGAGAAGGCCGCGCGGGCGGAGAGGCACATGTCCGAGTTCGAGCGCTCGAGCAAGGACCTCGAGCAGGCGCTCGAGCGCTTTCGACTCTCACAGGCACGGCTCCGTGTCCTCGTCGCCTCGGTCGAGCGCGCCCAGGACCGCGTGCGCTGGATCCGGGTCTTCGTCCCGAGGTAGCGCCTCCTCGTGCCCCGCGTCGCTGCGGTCGACCTCGGAACGAACTCGACCAGGCTCCTCGTCGCCGACGTCGAGGGAGATCGCCTCGACGAGGTCGTCCGTCGCCTGACGATCACCGGTCTCGGCGAGGGTGTGGACGAGCGCCGTCGGCTTCTGCCCGTGCCGATCGCCCGCGTCCGGAACTGCCTCTCCGACTACCGGCGCGAGCTCGAGGCGGCGGACGCGACGCGGACGCTCGCCATCGCCACGAGCGCGGTCCGCGACGCCGAGAACGGCGAGGCGTTCCTCGGCGAGATCGAGTGGAGCTACGCGTTCACGACCCGGTTGCTGAGCGGCGCCGAGGAGGCGGCGCTCACCTACCGCGGCGTCACGGCCGGCCGCGAGACGGCCGACGGCACGCTGATCGTCGACATCGGCGGCGGCTCGACCGAGGTCGTCGTCGGCGAGGACGGCGCTCCTCCGAGGGCGGCGAGCATCGACGTCGGCTGCGTCCGGCTGACGGAGCGCTTTCTCCGCTCGGATCCCCCGAGCGTGCCCGAGCTCGCCGCCGCGGGCGCCTACGTCCGCGTCCTCCTCCCCCCTCTCGAGCCGACGTACGCGATCGGTGTCGCGGGCACCGTGACCACGCTCGCCACGCTCGACCTCGGGCTCACCGAGCACGACGCCACGCGGACGCACGGGCACGTGCTCTCCCGGAGCGCAGTCGACCGCGAGCTCGCACGGCTGGGTGCGATGACCCTCGACGAGCGGCTACGCGTGGCAGGCCTCGAGCCCGGCCGAGCACCCGTGATCGTCGCCGGGATCGTCGTGCTCCGAGAGGTCATGCAGGCCTACGACCTCGAGACGATCGAGGTCAGCGAGCACGACATCCTGGACGGCGCCGCCCTCGCCGCCTCGGAGCTCCCCGAGCCCGAGGAGGGCGACGCGCCGCCCGGCGCCTACACCTGCTGCTGAGGGTCGCTTCGAAGGTGCCGCCACTCGTCGGGGCCACGGTCGGGATGCACGAGGGCGCGCACAAGGCCGACGGAGGTGACGCCCCACGCTGCGAGCGCCACCCAGGCCATGCCCCCTGAGAAGACCTCGATGGGCGAGAAGTCGGCGGCCAGAGCGAGCTTGTAGGTCGCGACGGCGTACATCCCGAGCGGGAACACGAGGCTCCAGTACATCGGGTGGTAGCGCAGCGGATATTTCTGCACGAGATGCCGCCAGACGCCGAGCACGACGAGGAGTGGGATCCACCACGTCGCCCACGCCCAGAGGACGAGCGTCGTGCCGTTGACGAAGGGCTTCATGTCCTGCAGGAACCCGAGGTCGGGCTCGCTCAGGATGAGCGTCGAGCCGGCGTTCGTCGAGATCGCCGCCGCACCCATCACCACCCAGAAGAGCGGCGTCAGGTCGGCCGCATCCACGGGCAGGAAGAAGATTCGGTGGGCGAAGAGGGTGACGAGGATGCCGTAGAACACGATCCCGACGCCCCAGAGCGTGTACACGGTCACGAAGGTCAGCCTCTCGGCGCCGCCGAAGCTCGACGCGAGGGGCGCACCGAGCAGGACGAGCGACTCGGTCCCGACGATCGCGATGAGCCAACCGCCGTGCACGACGTCCACGCCCGTCTGGCGCCGGTCGAACGTGAGGACGGCGAAGCTGAAGTAGCCGAGCAGGATCCAGGCGCAGAGCGCGACGAGCCAGAGTGCAGTCGCGATCCGCTCAGCACCGCTGCGTTGCTGTGCTCCACGTCCCGCGCTCCGAAGACGATGGTCAACCGGCCGCGGCGCGCACGCTTCCGCAGCTCGTCCACCTCGTCCGCCCGTGCCTCGAGCTCGCTCTCGTACCGACGCCGGAACTCCGCGAACCGCTCCGGGACGTGACCGAACCAGCGTCGGAGCTCCGTGCTCGGCGCGAGCTCGCGCGCCCACTCGTCGATGTGCGCGTCCTCCCGGCTCACCCCCCGCGGCCAGAGCCTGTCGATGAGGACGCGATAGCCGTCGTCCTCGACGGCCGGGTCGTACACCCGCTTGAGCCTGATGTCGAGCTCCGCCATCTCGTCCGCCCGCTGAACGTACCAGCCGGCCCGTCGGCGAGCGGGCGCTAGGCGGCCGGCGGAAGCGGCTCCTCGCCGTCGTCGGACGCGTCGTCGCCCCCGTCCGCGGGCTTCGCCTGCTCCGGCTCCTCGTCCTCGGCCAGGCGGCGCTGAAGGACGCTGCGCGAGAGCACTCCGACGAGGCGCTCGTCCGCGTCGACGACCGGAACGCGCTCGGCGTCCTCCTCCTCGAGGAAGCGAAACGCGTCCTCCACCGGCACGTCCGGGCCGATCGTGTAGTGCGGAGGCTCCGCGATCCCGCCGAGCGCGGTCTCGCGCGGATGTCGCCCTGCGGCGACGACCTCGCGCACGAGCGTCTTCCGGGTGACGACGCCCACGAGCCGGTCGCCCTCGGTCACGTACACCGCGCGCACCTCGGCGCGCTGGAGCAGGTCGCCCGCCTCTTGCGCCGACGCGTCCGCGGGGAGGGTCCGCGGCTCGACGACCATCGCGTCGCGAACCGTGCTCACGGGAAGATCCCGCGCGCCTCGAGAGCCTCGGACACCTCGTGGATTCCGGCGACGAGGGCCGCGGTGCGCAGCGAGCTCCCCCGCTTCTCCGCGAGATCCCACACGCGGTCGAACGCGTCATTGAGCTTCTCGGCGAGCTTTGCGCGAATCTCGTCGCGCGTCCAGAAGAGGCGGCCGAGGTCCTGCACCCACTCGAAGTAGGAGACGGTCACGCCGCCCGCGTTCGTGAGGATGTCCGGGAGAATGGGGATCCCGCGCTCCCGGAGGATTGCGTCGGCGACGATGGAGGTCGGCCCGTTCGCGCCCTCCGCGATCATCCGAGCTCGGAGCCTCGACGCGTTGTCGGCGGTGACCTGGTCCTCGCGCGCCGCTAAGACGAGGACGTCGCAGTCGAGCTCGAGCAGCTCGTCGTTCGACATACGACGCCCCGCCGCCGAGCCTTCGAGGGAGCCGTTTTCGACGACGTATGCCTGCAGCGCCGGGACGTCGAGGCCGTCGTCGTCGTGGACGCCGCCGGAGACGTCGGATACGGCCACGATGGACGCGCCCCCCTCGTGGAGCTCGTGGGCCGCGATCCCCCCCACGTTCCCGAATCCCTGGACCACGCAGCGCAGCCCTTCCAGGGACCAGCCGAGACGCTCACACGCACGCGCGATCACCATGACGACGCCCGCGCCCGTCGCCTCGTGGCGGAACACCGAGCCGCCGATCGCGATCGGCTTGCCGGTCACGATCTCGGGCACCGCGTAGCCGCGCTGCATCGAGTAGGTGTCCATCATCCAGGCCATCGTCTGCTCATTCGTGGCCATGTCCGGCGCTGCGATGTCCGCCTGCGGCCCTATGACCGGCAGGAGCTCGGAGGTGAAGCGACGCGTGAGCCGCTCGAGCTCGCCGCCCGACAGCGCACGCGGGTCGCAGCGCACTCCGCCCTTCGCGCCGCCGTAGGGGAGCCGGAGCAGCGCGCACTTCCAGGTCATCCACATCGCGAGGGCGGCGCACTCCCCGAGCGTGACCTCCTCGTCGTAGCGGATCCCGCCCTTCGTCGGCCCGAGGATGCTCGAGTGCTGGACGCGGTAGCCCGGGAAGACGACACGTCTGCCGTCGTCCATGCGGACGGGGATGCTGACGATGATCGCCCGCTCTGGGAAGCGAAGCCGCTCCGCGACGTCGTCCTCGATGTCGGAGGCCTCGGTCGCCTGGTCGAACTGCGCGACGGCCGTCCGATAGAGGGGCGTGTCCCACTCGAGATGGGCTCCGCCAAGCGCTTCCGGCAGGCTCGCCACGGCCGGCGGAGTGTACCGAGGGGCGGCCGCGACTCCCGCAGCGGCACAGCCTTGCCGCGTCCCAGGTGCCGGGGGCGGGACTCGAACCCGCACGCCCCCAGTGGGGACACCCGCTTTTAAGGCGGGCGCGTCTCACCCGTTCCGCCACCCCGGCGGCCCGAGTGTACGACCTCGACGGGTTCTAGATACCGCCGGGCTGGAGCGCGCTCAGGGGCTCGCCCTCCGGCCCGCGGCCGCGATACGCCTTGATGAACGCCTCGATCGCACCGTCGTTCACCTGGGTGCACTTCGCGAGATGACCCGTGCCGATCTCGGCGCTACCAGGGTTCGTGGACGTCCACGCGCCGATCGCGATCTTGTTCCCGAGCTCGGGCAGCGGGGCGACGACCAGGCCGCGCGGATCCTTGTCGTAGATCGTGCGCAGCCGGTCGGAGGTGTCCGCGGGCGTCTTCGAGCCGTAGAGCATGTAGACGCCGCCGTGCTCGAGGTTGTGGAGGACACGGGCGAGCTGCAACGGCTGTGTGTAGAAGCCGTACACGGCCGGAATGTAGTAGTGCGGCCCCGAGGTCGGCGGGAACGAGTTCCACTCCTTGGGCCGCGCGTTGGCGTTGGTGATGTGCCGGCGCGAGACGCCCGGGTACTCGTTGTAGGTGCAGCCGGCGGCCTCGAGCTTGCTCTGCACCGAGGACGAGCCGCCGCTGAAGCCCACGACGACGACGAGCGCGACGATCGCCACGAGGAGCAGCGCCCCGCCCCCTGCGACGGCGATGAGGAGACGTCGCCTCCGGTCCGGGTCGCTCGAGTGCTCCGCGCGCTGGCGCGGGGCCTTCACCTGGCGCGGGGCCTTGACTCGGGGCTTGTCGGCCATGCCGCGGCGAGGGTAGCAGCACCCCCTGTTTGCGCCCGGATTGCGTAAGGGGCGCTGTCCGCAGGCCCGACTACCGTTCGTCGACCCGATGGTCATCCTCGCTCTCCTCGTCGGTCTCGCAGCCGGAGCGCTCGCCGTCTTCGCCGTCGTCGCACGTCCCGCGCTCCTCGACCGCCGACGGCGAACGGACGAGGTGATCGACCTCGAGCGGCGCCTTGCGGAGACGTCGGCGCGGCTCGAGGCGGCCGAGGCTGGAACCGACGAGCGCATCGTCAGCGCCTTCAAGAACATGTCCGCCCAAGCCCTGCGCGAGAACTCGGCGACGTTCGCCGAGCAGACGATGGGCCGTCTCGATCAATACGTGAAGCCGCTGAGGGAATCGCTCGCGAAGGTCGAGTCGAACGTGCATACGCTCGAGGAGCGCCGCCAGCGCGCGTACGGCGAGATCCACAAGGAACTCGACCTCCTCCGTCAGTCGAGCGAAGGGTTGCGAACGCAGGCGGGCAACCTCGTGACGGCGCTCCGCGCACCCCACGTCCGCGGCCGCTGGGGCGAGGTTCAGCTACGGCGTGTCATCGAGCTCGCCGGGATGGTCGAGCACTGCGACTTCGAGGAGCAGCAGACGACGACCGATGCCGACGGAAACGTGCTGCGTCCCGACGTCGTCGTGCACCTGCCCGGGTCGAAGCACGTCGTGATCGACTCGAAGGTCCCGCTCGTCGCCTACCTCGACGCGGTCCGAGACGACATCACGGAGGACGCACGGCGGACGTTCCTCGCGGATCACGCCCGCCACGTGCGCGAGCACATCCAGAAGCTGAGCCAGAAAGCGTACTGGCGACAGCTTCCCGGGACGCCGGAGCTCGTCGTCATGTTCCTGCCCGACGAGACCTTCATGCGCGCCGCGCTCGAACAGGACTCCTCGCTCGAAGAGCTCGCCTGGTCGAACAATGTCATCCCGGCGTCACCGACGAACCTGATCGGGCTCCTGCGCGCCATGCACTACGGCTGGAACCAGGAGACGATCGCGGAGAGCGCCCGCGAGATCAGCGACCTCGGTCGCGAGCTGTATAAGCGCCTCGCGACCATGGGCGCGCACTTCTCCAAGCTGGGGCGGTCGCTCGAAGGCTCGGTCGATGCCTTCAACAAGACGGTCGGGTCGCTCGAGCGCCAAGTGCTCCCGCAGGCGCGGCGCTTCGAGACGCACGGGATCACCGGGATCGAGCCGCCCGAGCTTCATCCGATCGAGCGTCAGGCGCGCGCGCTGACGGCCGCCGAGCTCGTCGACCCGGACGAGCAGGCGATCGAGGTCGTTGCCAGCGGCGCCGACGCAGCCTGATCGGTGCGGCGGCTCTGTGGGAACACCGCTGCAAACGGGAACATTCGTCTCGGTGCGGCCGTTGAACCGAGTGTTGCCCTGGACACCTGGGGCATGATCTCTCCGGAGGACCTGGCGTGAGCGACGTTCGCGACGTGATCATCATCGGCGGCGGCCCTGCGGGCTTCACGGCCGCGCTGTATACGGCTCGCGCCAACCTCCGCCCCCTCGTCATCGAAGGGTTCAGCTGGGGCGGCCAGCTCATGATCACGAGCGACGTGGAGAACTATCCCGGATATGCGGACGGCGTCCTCGGGCCGGCGATGATGACCGACTTCCGCCGCCAGGCGGAGCGCTTCGGCGCCGAGTTCCTGACCGACGACGTGACGCGGGTCGACTTCTCCCAGCGGCCCTTCCGGGTCTACGTCGGCGATGACGAATACCTCGCGAAGACGGTGATCGTCGCCACCGGCGCCAGTGCCCGGCAGATCGGGATTCCGTCCGAGCAGACGCTCCAGGGTCGCGGTGTCTCCTACTGCGCGACCTGTGACGGCGCCTTCTTCCGCGACAAAACGGTGGTCGTCGTCGGCGGAGGCGACTCGGCGATGGAGGAGGCCACCTTCCTCGCACGCTTCGCGAGCAAGATCTACCTCGTCCACCGTCGCGACGAGTTCCGCGCTTCTCCGATCATGGTCGACCGGGCGCGCGAGAACGAGAAGATCGAGTTCGTCCTGAACGCGGTTGTCGACGAGGTGCTCGGGATCGAGGATGGACGCGTGACGGGCGTCCGGCTCCGGGACACCGTGTCGGGCGAGACGAGCGAGCTCGCCGCCGACGGGGTCTTCGTCGCAATCGGACACGACCCGAACACAGCGCTCTTCCTCGACTGGCTCGATCACGACGAGCAGGGCTACCTCTCACCGGAGCCCGGCTCGACGAGGACGAACATTCAGGGCGTCTTCGCCGCCGGCGACGTCCAGGACCACGTGTACCGGCAGGCGGTCACGGCTGCTGGCTCGGGGACGATGGCGGCGCTCGACGCCCAGCGGTTCCTCGAGGACGAGAACCACCACCCGGCGTCCTCCTCTTCCAGCGGAGCCGACGCCCTGGCACCCGCCGGGCGCAGCTAGGCACCTCGCTCCGCCTCCGCCGCGACGCGAGACTCTCCGGCCGAAGCCGGCGCTACGCTCGTGGCACGTGAGCGGGCGCTGGATCGACCTCCTCGACCCGACGCGCGAGGAGCTGCTCGGGGCGCTCCCCGACGGAGTCGACCCGGATGTCGTCGACGTCCTCGCGGCGCGGGCTGGAGACACTCGTGAGCCCCGGCCCTTCCTCGAGGGCCACGGGAGCTACGTCGTGGGCGCGTTCTTCGACGCGCTTCCGAACGGTGAGGAGGGACGGATCTCGTACCGCGAGGTAGCCGTGGTCGCGACGCCCGACCTGCTCGTGACCGTCCGCACGTCGCCCGCCGAGTGCGAGCCGTGGCAGACGGAGCCTCTCGACGGGCCGGCGGCCGCGGGGGCGAGCCCGGGAGAGCTCCTCTTCCGTGTGGCGGACGACATCGCAGAGTCCTTTCTCGACGTCGTGGACAGCGCGGACGCGGGCATCGACACGCTCGAGGACCACATCGAGGATTGGCCGAGCGCGCAGGTCCGCAAGCGCCTCGGCGCCCTCCGCCACGATCTCCTGCACGCGCGGCGCACGGTCGGAGCCACGCGCTCGGCCGTCCGCAAGATCGTGGACAAGCGGCTCGACGTCGGTAGCGAGAGGCTCTTCCCGGAACCGGTCGAGCGAATGTTCGCGGACACGTACGAGACGCTCTTCCGAGCCGGCGAGGACCTCGACGTCGCGCGCGACCTTCTCTCGAGCTCACGCGACTACCACCAGTCGGTCATCGCCGAGCGCCAGAACGACATCGTCAAGACGCTGACGGTGATCGCGTCGCTCGTCCTCGTCCCGTCCCTGATCGTCGGCTTCTACGGCCAGAACTTCATGGGAGAGTTCGACCGCCCGTTCTGGACGTTCGGCATCTCGCTCGGCCTCATCCTCGGCTCGACGCTCCTCCAGCTCGCGATCTTCCGCTGGCGCCGCTGGATCTAAGAGCTAGGAGCTCGTCGCCTCCGCGGGCCGCTCGGCCGTCCGTCCGCGTCCCTCCCCGCCGTCCTGCGGCGGCTCGATCGTCAGATTCGGCAGCAGGCGGTCGAGCCAGCGCGGGATGTACCAGGTCCGCTCGCCGAGAAGCGTGAAGAAGGCGGGCACGAGGGTCATGCGCACGATCAGCGCGTCCGTGAGGATCGCAACGGCCAGCAGGATCCCGAACTCCTTGGGCACGCGGTCGGCACTCAGGATGAACGCGGCGAACACGGTGCTCATGATCAGCGCCGCGGCAACCACGACGCGTCCGATGGCGGCGATGCCGTGCTCCACCGCGGCTCTCGTGTCGAGCCCGTGGACGTGCTCCTCGCGGATCCGGCTCATGATGAAGACCATGTAGTCCATCGACAGCCCGAACAGGATCGCGAACGCGATGGGCGGGACGAACGTCTCGATCGGGCCTGTCCTGTCGAGGCCCGTCAGACCCAGCAGATGGCCCTGTTGCACGACGAGGCCGAGGACGCCGAAGCCGATGAAGGCGGACAGGATCGTCGTTACCGCGGCCGTCGCCGACACCACGATCGACCGGAACGCCATCGCGAGCAAGATGAGCGTGACGCCGACGATGTACAGCAGGAAGAGCGGGAGGCGCTGCACGATGCGATCCGCGATGTCCTTGAAGGCGGCCGTCTGCCCGGACACGTAGGCAACCGCGTTGCCGTCCCCGATCGCCTTCGGCACGACGTCGTCGCGGAGACGGCTCACGAGGTCGTCCGTCGCCTGGTCCTGCGGCGCCGAGCCAGGCGTCACGAACACGATCGCGACGGTCTTCCGCTTGTTGAGCTGCGGCTCGCGGACGGACGCGACGTCCTTCACGCTCTGGACGTCGTCGTAGATCCGCTGCGGTGCCTGGGCGTCGCCCCGCGTGGCGACGACGATCGGGATCGGCCCGTTGAAGCCGGGCCCGAAGCCCTCGGCGAGCAAGTCGTACGCGCGCCTGCTGGTCTGCTTCGTCGACTCCGTGCCCTGGTCCGCGGCGCCGAGGCGGACGAACGCCGAGGTCGAGGCGAGCACGAGGCCGACGAGCAGGAGGATCGTGAAGACGGCGCCTGCATGGCCGGCCACGAAGCGACCCCAGCGGGCGACGAGCCTGTTCTCGCGAGCGGCCTCGGAATCGTCGATCGGCTTCAGGAACGGCACCTTGAGCCGGTCGATCTTGTGTCCCAGGAGCCCGAGGACCGAGATCAGCAGCGAGTTCGCGATCAGGACGGTCGTGAGGACGCCGAGCGCGCTGCCGATCCCGAGCTTCGTGACGAAGTCGAGCCCGAAGAACGCGAGGCCAGTCACGGAGATCGCGACCGTGAGGCCGGCGAAGAGGACGGCCCTCCCCGCCGAGGCTCCCGCTTCGGCCGCGGCCTCGCGGGGCGGAAGCCCTTCGTGCAGCAATTGCCGGAAGCGGGTGACGATGAAGAGCGAGTAGTCGATCCCGACGCCGAGCCCGATCATCGAGACGAGGATCGGCGTGATCGTGTTGATGTCGGTCAGGCCCGCGAGGATGAACAGCAGGAGGAACGCCGTCGCGAGCGCGGTGATCGCGAGCGCGATCGGGATCAGCATCGCCACGAACGTGCGGAAGACGATCAGGAGGACGATGATCGCGGCGAGCAGGCCGAGGAGCTCCGAGGTCCCCTGCTGGATGGGCGGGAACTCCGCCTCGCCGTTGTACTCGACCGTCACCCCTGCCGGCTGGACGATGGTGCGGACGGCGTCCTCGACCGCGACCACCTGTGGCCGGTCGGCATCCTCGATCGTCTGGTCGAACTGGGCCTCGGAGTACGCGATCCGACCCTGCTTGGAAAACGTCCTCTTGCTGAACGGGTCGCCGACGCTGTCGAGGCCCGCCTTGCCGTCCTTGGGCTTGAACTCCGGAGAACGAAGCTTGGCGATCGCGCGCTCGATGGCGGCCTTGCGCGTCGGCGTGTCGAGCCGCTGTCCCTCCGGCGCCGCGAAGACGACGTTCAGCACCGCACCCTGCTCGGAGGTGAACTCGGCCTTGATCAGGTCGGTCGCACGCTGCGTGTCGGAGCCCGGGATCTCGAACTTGTCACGGAGGTTGCCTCCGATCGTCCCGACGAGGACGATCAGGAGCGCGATGATTCCCACCCAGCTCGCGACGACGCGCCAGGGGTGATGTGCGCACGTGCGCGCCCAGCCGGCGAGGGAGCCTGTCGAGCGTCGCTCATGGGCGGCGCTACGCTCGACCACCGGTGTCGTTCCCGCGCCTGCTGTTCCGGTCGTGTCGGTCTCCAGCTCTCTGACGTCGTCGGTCATGGTGAATCCCCCTCGCGGCTCTCCGGATCTCGGTACTCCGACTCGTTTCGGCGGCGCAACTCATCGGTCCACCGGCTTGAACCGAGCCAACGCCGAAGAACGTGGGAGGTTACCGGTCGCTGACCGTCCCGCGCACACCGGGAGCCGGAGGAAGGCGTGACGACGGGCACAGGTCCTCGATGACGCACTCCTCGCACAGAGGCCTCCGCGCGTCGCAGATCCTGCGACCGTGCCAGATGAGGAGATGCGGGAAGCGAGCCCAGTCGGCGCGCGGGACGACCTTCTGCAGGTCGCACTCGATCTTCACCGGGTCGTCGTTCCGGGTCAGCCCGAGCCGCTGCGAGAGACGGCGAACGTGCGTGTCGACGACGATGCCCTGTGCATGCCCGAGCTCGGCCGCCACCACGTTGGCGGTCTTGCGCGCGACACCGGGCAGGGTGACGAGATCCTCGAGGCGGCTCGGCACCTCGCCGTCGTACTCCTCGAGGAGCCTGCGCATGGTCCCGCGGATCGCCTTCGCCTTCTGACGGAAGAAGCCGGTCGGGTAGATGTCACGCTCGAGCTCCTCCTTCGGAACGGCCAGGTAGTCCTCCGGCTTCCGGTATTTCCGGAAGAGGCTCTCCGTGACGCGGTTCACGTTCGTGTCGGTCGTCTGGGCGGAGAGCATCACCGACACGAGCAGCTCGAGATCCGAGCGGAAACGAAGCGCAATCCGGGCGTCCGCGTGCTCGGCTGCGAGCCGCTCGACGATCGGCCCGATCCTCTCTCGACGCCGTCCGAGGCCGCGACGCCGGCCCTCCCGGACGAAGCTACGCGCCACGCAGCGACTCGAAGTACGCGGCCGTCTCGTCGGCTGTGGGCGGGTCTACGAGATCCGACAGCGCCTGCTCCCAGACCGGGGCGCCGAGCCTCTCGATCGCAGCCGCCGCAGCGCCTACGTCGTAGTCGCTCCGGCGGAGATCGACGTCCGGCCCGAGAAGCGCCCAGTAGGCGCCGGGCTCGCCCTCGTAGGGCCACCCGACACTCCCCGGGTTGACCACCCGGAGGCCGTTCGCGAGCCGCCGGTCGACCTGCATGTGCGTGTGGCCGCAGAGGACGACGTCCGCGTCGACGGCTGCGAACAGCTCGACCAGATCGCTCTCCGGCGTCCTGCTCGTGTAGATCGGCTCGTCCGAGGAGGGCGTCGAGTGGCAGACGAGGATTCGGCCGACGCCGTCCACCTCGAGCTCGAACGTCGTCGGCCACATCGCCGCGGTCTGCAGACGGGCGCTTCCGAGCCGATCGGCACACCAGATCGCGAGCTGCCCGTATCGATCGCTGCGCTCGAGGACCTCGCGATCGGCGTTCCCGTGCACCACCTTCGCCCTGCGGGCGTCGACGAGATCGAAGACCTCGACGGGCCACGGCCCCGAGATCGTATCGCCGACGACCACGATCTCGTCCACGTCCTCACGGTCGACGTCTGCGAGCACCGCTTCGAGCGCGGGGAGATTCCCGTGGATGTCGGAGATCGCAGCGACCCGCACGCCGCGAGGCTACATCCCGCTCGTCAGCGCCGGCCCCGCGCAGACGAGGCCGAGAGCCGGGCAGTCCGAGCAGGCGAACTCGCTCGGAGTCGGATGGAACGACCCCGAGCGAATCCGGCCGATCGCCTCCGAGAGCTCCGACTCGAGCGCCTCGACATCACCGATCGCGAAGGAAGCGGAGACGACGTCGTCGGGGCGCTCGAGGAACTGGTAGGCGACCTCGACGCTCTCCGCCCCGTCGCGCAGGCACGCGAGCGCGTACACGAGCCGCTGGAGCCGATACTCGGCGTCGACGACGGCCGCGGGATCGAGCCCGTCGAGGGCGTTGGACTTGTAGTCGACGACGACCGCACTCCCTCCCTCCCGCCAGAGCACGTCGAGCCGTCCGTGGAGCAGGACGCCGTCGTGCTCGAACGCGAACGGACGCTCTGGACGAGCCCCCGAGAGCGTCGAGAGCCGTCGAGCGAGATCCGAGGCGCAATAGGCGTCGACGAGCTCCGCGATCCGGTCGAGCTCCGTCTCGCTCGCGGTCGGATACCAGGCTCGGACGGTCGCTTCGAGATCGAAACGCGCGGGCGGCGTCGGGTCGCCGAGGGGGATCGCCTCGAGGAGGCGGTGCACCGCGTCGCCGATCTCCGTCGCCGCGAGGCCTGCGCTCTCGCCGTCCGGTGCGCGCGGCCCCTCGGCCGCGACCGGCGCGAGACCCAGCACGCGCTCCGCGAAATAGCGATAGGAACAGCGCTCGAAGAGCGCGAGCGCCGAGTAGGAGAGCCGGCGCACGTCGTGCACCGGAGGCGCCGGGATGCTCGCGAGAGCGGCCAGCTCGAGCGCGACCGGCGTCGACCCGGTCGGCAGGTCGCGGAAGAGGCTGAGCTGGCCGTCTGCGGCGATCGTCGCTCCGGTCTCCGGCTCCGGTTCGGTGGGGCTCGCCGTCGGGAGGGCCCGGTCGACCCGGAGCAGGAACCTTGCATCGCCACGCTCGAGCTCGATCGGGCCGTCGCTTGCCGACGCCACGGCCCCATGCGCGTCGAGGCGATCGAGGACCCAGCCGATCGGCGTCTCGCGGTCCGCCGCGCGGCCCGGATCGATCGCTCCCGACACGACGAGACGGTCGATCGCGCGCGTCATCGCGACGTAGTAGAGACGGAGCCTCTCGGCACGCTCCTGGTCGCGCTCGGCGGAGCGGACCTCCTCGAACCCGAACACGGGCCGTCGGTCACCGCGAGTCGGATGCACCATCCGGAACCCGAATCGTCCGTCCGAGAGCGCGACGATCTCGTCGCCGCCGCGCGCGCCTCCTCCCTCGCGACCGGCGTCGGCGACGATCACGACCTTGAACTCGAGTCCCTTCGCGGCGTGGATGGTGAGGAGCCGCACGGCGTCGGACCCCTCCTCCTCGGCGAGAGCCTCGAGCTCCTTCGCGCCGAGCGCGCCCTGGTCGCGCACGAAGCGAAGGAACCCGGGGAGGTCGGCGCCCCGCACGGCCTCGTACTCGCGAGCAAGCCGACCGAGCTTGCGCAGGTTCGCGAACCGGCGGGAGCCGTCCCAACACGCGAGCACGGCCAGGTCGTAGTCGTGCCCGGCCACGATCTGCTCGCAGAGCTGCTCCAAGCGGAGGCGGGTGGAGGCCCGCGCGAGACGCTCGTACCGCTGCCGGAAGGCGCGGAGAAGTCGCTCGTCGCCGGAGCCGATCCCCTCGGGCATGCTGCGCTCGATCGACGTGAAGAGCGGGCGACGGAGCGCGGCGCGGCGCATGAGCACGAGCGTGTCGTTCGAGACGCCCACCAACGGCGACGCGAGGACGGACGCAAGCGCGACGTCGTCGTAGCGGTTCTGGAGCAGACGGAGATACGCGAGCAGGTCGGTGACCTGCTGCTGGCCGAAGTAGCCGCGCCCGGTCGCGCGGTAGGTGGCCAGGCCGTTTCGCCGGAGCGCCTCCTCGTAGCGCTCGGCGTCCGTCCCTGCCGCGAAGAGGACGACGATCTCTCCAGGAAGCGCCGCGCCCGACTCGACGAGCTCGGAGACTCGCGTCGCGATCGCGCGGGCTTCCCCCTGCCGCCAGTGCTCCCCGGACTCGCGGTACGCGGACTTGTCCGTGACCAGGAGCTCGACCGGATGGCCGAACACCGGGTCGGGGAACTCGGCGGATGCCGTGAGCGCCTGGTACTCCTCTCCGAACTCCCCGCCGAAGAGCTCGTTGACGGCCGCGAGGACCTGCGGTCGTGACCGATAGTTGCTCTTCAGCGACAGCAGGTTCGACGCTTCGGCGCGACGCTCGCGAAAGACGTCGACGTCAGCGTGCCGGAACCCGTAGATCGACTGGAACTCGTCGCCGACGGTGAAGACCTCGGTCGCATCCGGGTGGGAGACGAGATCCACGAGCTCGCACTGCAGCCGATTGGTGTCCTGGAACTCGTCGACCATGACGAGGCGGAAGCGCAGCCGTATCGCCTCGCGCACGTCGTCGTCGTCGCGGAGGAGGTCGCGCGCCGCGAGCTGGAGATCCTCGAAGTCGACGACCGACTCCCGCCGCTTCGCGCGCGCGTACTCGTCCGCGAAGCGCTCGAGCAGATCCTGGAGCAGGTCGCGGTCGTGGGCGGCGAGCTCCTCGAGCGCAGCACGCTCGACGGCCTTGCGCGCCAGCTCGTACGACTCGGCGCGGGCTCCGCGGCACTTGAGCGCGGCAAGATCGACCACCCGAGCAGGCGGCGCGCCTTCACTCACGATCCTGGCAGCCTCGGACGCGGTGTCGACCTGGGTGGGAGTCGCGGAGGGGTCCGAGGCGAGCGCCTGTGCCTCCGTGCGGAACAACACCACCGCCTCCGCGAGGCTCGGACGCTCGCCGAGCTCGAGCACGAGCTCGCGCCCCGCCGACCTGAGCGTCTCGTAGACGCCGGTCAACATCCGGCGGAGCCCCGCCGCGCGGTACGTGGCGAGGAGCCGGATGCGCTCGGGATCGCCCTCGGAGCAGAACTGCTCGAGCGCCCGCTCGAAGGCCTCACCGCGGAGCACCGCCGCGCCCGACTCCTCGAGCTCGCGGAAGCGCGGGTCGAGCCCGACGCCGAACGGGTGCGCCCTCAGGAGGCGGTTGCAGAACCCGTGGATCGTGGAGATCCAGGCGCCGTCGAGCTCGCGCGCGAGCTCGTGACGCCCGCGCTCGAGGAGCGCGGCCCGGACCCGCGTTCGCAACTCGCCCGCGGCCTTCCGCGTGTAGGTGATGACGAGGATCGAGTCGACGTCGAGACCCCGATCGCACACCGCGCGCGCGTAGCGCTCGACGAGAACGGACGTCTTCCCCGTGCCCGCCCCAGCGGAGACGAAGACGTCGCCGCCCGCCTCGACCGCAGCGAGCTGCTCCTCGTTGAGCGACGTACCCCGGTCGACGAGCGTGCTCATGCGCGCTTCACCCGGCACACGGGCCAGAGGTCGCACCACGACGGACATGCCCCGTCCCACCTCGGATCGTGCTGGACGTCGCCCGCGCGGATCCGCTGGGCGTTCGCACCGGCTCGCTCGCGGGCGGACTCCACGTTCGCCCAGAACTCCTCCTCCCCGAGGTAGTCGTCGCGCGAGAACCCCGGGAGGTCGTCTCTCGCGGACTCCCGCAGCATCCCGCGCGTCACGCGCTTGCCGGAGAGGGCGCGATAGACGCCGCCGAGCGGCTCTACACCCACGAGGTCGCGGAGCGCGAGAACGTAGAGCGGTATCTGCAGCCGGAGCTCCCGATCGATGTCGCGTGCCGAGTGCGCGCCTGCGCCCGACTTGTAGTCCTGCACGATCGCGCGCGCGCTGAACGGGTCAATGTCGATCCGATCGATCTTCCCCGAGAGCCAGAGACCGTCGGCGAGCGGGAGCCCGCGCTGCAGCTCGGGTGCGGCGCGCTCCGACCCGAACCCGACCTCGAAGCGGCGCGGGACGAACTCGACCTCCGACTCAGCCTCGTCGCGGAGGAAGCCCTCGAGGTCGCTGAGCAATGTCTGCCGAAGCTCCGCCGCCTGCAGGTCCGTGAGATCCAGCTTCACGCCCGACTCGAGCGACTCGTCGAGCGAGCGCCGAACGAGCTCGAGTGCCCGTTCGAGGTTCTCCGGAGTCACGCTGTCCGCGCCGAGCTCCTTCGGCACGAGCGCGTAGAAGCGGCTGAGCGTCGAGTGCACCACCTGCCCGCGAAGCAGCGGATCGGGCGCTGCGTCGATCTTCTTCGGGTCGATCACGCGGTCGACGAGCCAGGCCGACGAGCAGTCGGCGAAGCGCTCGAGCTCGGTCGCGGAGAAGACCGTCCTCGACGAGAGCCAGTCGAGCACCGCCGGGCTCCGAAGCTCGGTCCGACGGTGGAAGGCAGAACGGGCCCGTTCAAGCCGACGCGACCATCCGTTCGCCGCGGCGAGCGCGTCCGCATCATGGGCGTCGTCGACGGACAGCCGTGCAATCGCGCGCAGTCGCTCGCGCTCGCTCGGTGCCGCCTCGAGCGGCCAGGTGAGACTCGACAGCTGGCGCCGGCGCGTCGCGCGCGCGACGTCGTCCGCGTCGAAGAGCGCGCGGACGTCGTCCCAGAACGGGCTCGGCTCCCTGGGCACGCCGTCGTCCGTCGCCGCCTCACGGACGAGCACGAGCCGCTCCCTCGCGCGCGTGCACGCCGTATAGAAGAGGTAGCGGCTGTACGCGACGGGGTCGGGGAGCTCGAGACGACCGCCGAGCTCGCGCCGGGCGTCGTCATCGAGGAAAGGAGACGGTCGCTCCCGCCGGGGAAGGCTTCCCTCTTCGAGGCCGAGGAGAAAGACGACGTCGAAGAGACGCGTGCGTGCGCGACGATAGTCGAGGACGGCGACGCGTCCGACCTCGCCCGCGGCGATCGGGCGAACCGGGCTCTGCTCGAGTGCGGCGACGACGTCCTCGGCGCTGATAGACCCTCCGTCGAGAGCCGCGAACTGCTCGAGCTCCTCGAGCACACGCTCTGCGGTGCGGAAGGCGCGTGCGTCTCGTCTCGCGTCGTCGTTCGTGGGCGGCGACTCGAGGCCCCAGGCATGTCGAACCATCGCGCGGAGCACGGCCCGCGCGCCGGCGACGGGATCGGATGCCGCGCGCAGCTCGACGAGCGCGGGCACCGGTGCCCCGCGAAGCCGCTCGGTCTCCTCCTCGACCCGGGCAGGATCGGCGATCGCGCGACCGCGCAGTCGACCCTCCGCGAAGTCGACGGCTCGCCGCTCGATTCCGGAAAACGGAGAGCGCAGATATCCGTACAGCTCGGGCCGCCCACCATCCAGCCACGAGAACCGGAGCAGCGAGAGCAGCGCGCTGCCGAGCGCGGTGTCGCCGAGCCGCGACGGCCCTTCGACGACGTAGGGGAGCTCGAGAGCGCCGAACGCGGTAGCGAGCACCGGCCGCCACCGCTCGACCGAGTCGCAGACGACCCCGACCCGCTCGCCGGGCGTCCCGGAACGGAGAAGCTGGAGCAGCTCGGAGGCGAGGAGCTCAGCGGTGCCGCGAGTGCCGGCCCCCTCGAGGAACCGCACCGAACCGTCGAGCGGCGAGAGAGGCTCCGGGTCGTCGACGAAGAGCGAGCGCTCGATGCGCTCGAGCGACGTCGCGGGCGTCGACCCGGGTCGCGGCGGGAGCTCTTCCACCGCGCCGTTCGCGAGCCCGGCGAGATCCGTGACCGTGCGCTCGAGCGCCGAGAATGCCGCCCGCCCCGGCTCGTACGGGATCGAGACGGTGACGTCGGCGCGCCCGGAGAGCGCTTCGAGCAGCGCCCACTCGGCTCCCGTCAGATCCTCGAAGCCGTACGCGAACACAGGCTCCCAGCGCCACGCGTCGAGATCCGCGGAAAGCCGCTCCACGGCGCGTCTGCGAAGACTGTCACGGTCCCAGATCCCGAGCCGGTCGAGCTCCGCTCGATAGGACGCTGCGAGTCTGCCGAGATCGCCGTCGAGCGCATCCGGCTCGAGGAGCGCCGCCTCGACCTCACCGACGGCGGCGCCGAGCGCATCTGCGAACCCGCGAGAACCCGCGGAGCGAGCGAGCCCGTCGAGCGGCGTCAGCGAGATCGCGCGGCGAACGGCGAGCGCGCGCTGGGGCGAGGTCGCGACCGGCCGGACGTCGGGGCCCGAGAGCGCGAGGTGTTCGAAGAGGTCGTCGAAGGTGCCGACGCGCCCCGCGAGAAGCGCCGGCCTGCGCCGCAGGAGGTCGAGCTCGACGCGTTCGACGTCCGAGCGGTTCGGGACGACGAGCCAGGGATCCCGCTCGAGCACGTCGAGGTAGCGCTCGAGAAGCAGGGCGACCTTTCCGGCATGCGCCGGCCCGACCACCAGAGAGAGGCCCATTCGTCCATCGTAGTCCCGCCTTCAGGCGGACTTTCGTACGGGGAAACGGGGCGTCCGCAAAGAGCGCCAAACGGCGTGGGTCGACCGAATGGGCCGGCCGGTGCGCCCCGTGTTCGGACACATATCCGAGCGGCGTGTCTTCGCACGAGGCCGCCCACCAGCCCCTCGATCTCGTCGCTGAAGTGCTAGGCGACCGCCGACTTCGGGCGACGCCCCCGCCGCGCGACCGCGTTTCCGGGCATGGTTCCGGCGCAGTCGTCGCACAGATCCGCCTGCTTCGATCCACGCCGCGCGTCCGTGTAGTTGAGCCGCATGAGAGCGCCTCGCGCCTCGGCGACTTCCTTTCCACAGTTGTCGCACACGAGGATGGTCTTTCGGGCCACGATATTCTCCTTCTGTTGGGTGGCTGGCCGCTACAGAATAGAGGAAAAGGAAGCGGAAATGCCAGGTGAAACTCCTCACTCCATTCGAGGCGCTATACGGCTCGAGTAGGATCGCCGTGTGACCACGATCGTCGTGCTCGAAGGAGACCAGACGGGCCAGGAACTGCTCGAGGAGGCGCTGCGCGTCCTCTCCGGCGATGTCACCGGCCTCGACGTCGAGTTTCCGCGCTTCGATCTCTCCCTCGCGAGCCGCCGCGGGACCGAGAACGGCGTCGTCCACGAAGCGGCCGACGCGATCCGCGAGCACGGCTCCGGGCTCAAGGCGGCGACCATCACGCCCGAGGGCGCGGGCGACGTCGGATCTCCGAACCGGATCCTCCGAGAGGAGATCGGCGGCAAGGTGATCGTCCGGACTGGACGTCGCATCCCCGGCGTCGTCCCGCTAGGAGGGGTCCACTCCCCCATCTCCGTCGTGCGCATGGCCGTCGGAGACGCGTACGGCGCGACCGAGTGGCGCGAGGGCGACGGCGAGGACGAGGTCGCCTTCCGCACCGAGCGCATCGAGCGGCGCATCTGTCATGCCGTCGCCGAATTCTCGTTCCGACAGGCCGAGCGAATGGGTGCGAAGGTCTTCGGCGGGCCGAAGTACACGGTCAGCCCCGTCTACGAGGGAATGCTCAAGGAGGAGATGGACTCCGCCGCGGAGCGACACCCCGACATCCCCTACGAGCCGCAGCTGATCGACGCCACGTTCGCGCTCCTCATCTCGTCGAGTGGCGCGCCGATGGTGATTCCCGCGCTCAATCGCGACGGGGACATCCTCTCCGACCTCGTGCTCCCGCTCTTCGGCTCGATCGCCGGCTCGGAGTCGCTCCTCGTCGCGTTCGGAGACGACCACGTACCGGTCGCGCTGATGGCCGAGGCCGCGCACGGCACCGCCCCGTCGCTCGAGGGAAAGGACGTCGCGAACCCGATGGCAATGATCCTCGCCGGCGCCGCACTCCTCTCCCACGCCGAGGCGGACGAGTCGCAAGCGGCCGGGCGGGCGATCCGCGAGGCCTGCCTGGAGGCGGTCGCCGAGGGCGTCCGGACCGCCGATCTCGGAGGCGACTACGGCACGTCGGCGTTCACGGACGACGTCATCCGCCGCACCCGGACGAAGCTCGAGGTCTGGGCGGCGCTCTGACGTCGCGGCTGGTGGTTCGAGCCACGTCCCGTCCGGTCCGTCCGTAGAGTTTCGAGGCGCATGCGAGTCGCGGTCCCGAAGGAGACGGCTCCGGGCGAGCGTCGCGTGGCGCTCGTCCCCGAGACGATCTCGAAGCTCGGAGCCGCCGGCTTCGAGGTGCGCGTCGAGCGCAGCGCGGGCGAGGCGGCCGGCTTCCTCGACGCCGCATACGCGGATGCGGGCGCAAGCCTCTCCGAGCCCGGCTCGCTGTTCGACGGCGCGGAAGCCGTGGTCCGCGTGGCGAAGCCGTCCGCTGACGACGTCGCCGCGATGACGCCCGACACCGTGCTCATCGGGTTTCTCGAGCCGCTCACGGACACCGAGGGCATCGCTCGGCTACGCGATCGCGGCGTCGTCGCGTTCGCGATGGAGTCCATCCCGCGGATCACGCGCGCGCAGTCGATGGACGCCCTCTCCTCGCAGGCCACCGTCGCGGGCTACAAGGCCGTGCTGATCGCTGCCAACCGGGTTCCCAAGCTCTTCCCCATGCTGATGACGGCCGCCGGGACGATCGCCCCGGTGCGCGCGCTCGTGATCGGTGCGGGCGTCGCCGGACTGCAGGCGATCGCGACGGCGCGTCGGCTGGGAGCGGTCGTTTCGGCGTTCGACGTGCGACCTGCCGTGCAGGAGCAGGTCGAGAGCCTCGGCGCGTCGTTCCTCGACCTCGGCGTTCGCGGCGAGGAGACCGAGGGTGGCTACGCGAAGGAGCTCACGCCCGAGCAGCAGGCCGAGCAGCAGCAGGCGCTCGCCGAGCGGATCCCGGACTTCGACGTCGTGATCACGACGGCCGCGGTACCCGGGCGGCCAGCGCCGAAGCTGATCCCGGCGTCGTCCGTCGAGGCCATGCGGCCGGGCTCGGTGATCGTCGACCTCGCCGCCGAGACCGGCGGGAACTGCGAGCTGACGGCGCCGGGCGAGGTCGTCGAGCGAAACGGCGTCTCGATCGTCGGCACGACGAACCTGCCGTCGCAGATACCCCTCCACGCGAGTCAGCTCTACTCGCGGAACGTCGCCGCGCTGCTCCAGCATCTCGCGCCCGAGGGCGAGCTCGCGCTCGACTGGGAGGACGAGATCACCAAGGGCGCCTGTGTCACGAAGCCCGAAGCGGCGGCGGCCGCGTGAACGTCAGCCTCGTCATCGAGCTGACGATCCTCGTCCTCGCCGCGTTCCTCGGCTTCGAGGTGATCTCGAAGGTGCCGACGATGCTCCACACCCCGCTCATGTCGGGGACGAACTTCATCCACGGGATCGTGGTCGTGGGCGCGATCATCGTCCTCGGCGGGGCGCACGACGACTTCACGAAGGCGGTCGGATTCGTGGCGATAGTGCTCGCGTCCGCGAACGTCGTCGGCGGCTGGTTCGTGACCGACCGCATGCTCGAGATGTTCAAGCGGCGCCCGGAGCCGAAATCCGAGAAGGAGAAGGAGAAGGAGAAGGAGCCCGAGTGATCTCCGACCCGGACGTCGTCCACCTTCTCTACCTCGTCACGATCGTCTGCTTCGTTCTCGCGCTCAGGTTCCTCTCCTCGCCGAAGCACGCCCGGAAGGGGAACTGGGTCGGGGGCGCTGGCATGGTCGTCGCGATCGCGACGACGCTCTCGCTCGAGGGCATCGGGAACTGGGTGCTGATCGTCGTCGGCGGGCTGCTCGGTTCGGCCGTCGGCCTCGTCGGCGCTCGCACGGTGAAGATGACCGCGATGCCGCAGATGGTGGCCCTGTTCAACGGGGTCGGCGGCGGGGCGGCGGCGCTCGTCGCGCTCTCCGAGTGGCACAACCTCGCGGATCCGGCGACCGACGAGCGCGTCTCGATCGTCCTCTCGGCCCTCATCGGCTCGATCTCGTTCGCCGGCTCGCTCGTCGCGTTCGCCAAGCTCCAGGAGCTCCTGCGCGGGCGCCCGATCGTGTTCCCAGCGCAGAACGTGGTCGACGCGATCGTGCTCGCCGCGGCGGTCGTGTTCGGGATCGCCGCGATCGACGGGGCCAACGGCCAGTGGGTGCTGTACGCGCTGATCGCATGCGCGCTCCTCTTCGGCGTCATGTTCGTCCTTCCGATCGGCGGCGCGGACATGCCCGTCGTCATCTCGCTCTTGAACGCCTTGACGGGGGTCGCCGCTTCCGCGACGGGCTTCGTGCTCGACAACACCGTCCTCATCGTCGCCGGGATGCTCGTGGGCGCCTCGGGAACGCTCCTTACGCTCTTGATGGCGAAGGCGATGAACCGCTCGATCGCGAACGTCGTCTTCGGGGCGTTCGGGCAGGTGCAGGCCGGCGCCGGACAGGCGCGCGCCGACGACGGCCGCACCGTGCGCGCGACGACGCCCGAAGACGTCGCGGTGCAGCTGTCGTTCGCACGCAAGGTGATCGTCGTCCCCGGGTACGGGATGGCCGTCGCGCAGGCGCAGCACGACGTGCGCCAGCTCGCGGGCGTCCTCGAGGAGAGGGGCGTCGACGTCAAGTACGCGATCCACCCGGTCGCGGGGCGCATGCCGGGACACATGAACGTCCTCCTCGCCGAGGCGAACGTGCCGTATACGCAGCTCTTCGAGATGGACGAGATCAACCCGGAGTTCGCGCAGACGGACGTCGCACTCGTCATCGGCGCCAACGACGTGACGAACCCGGCCGCGCGGAGCGACCCGTCGAGCCCGATCTACGGGATGCCGATCCTCGATGTCGACAAGGCAGCGAGCATCGTCGTCCTCAAGCGGTCGATGAACCCGGGCTTCGCGGGGATCGACAACGACCTCTACCTCGACCCGAAGACGACGATGCTCTTCGGGGACGCGAAGGAGTCCGTCCTCAAGCTCATCTCGGCCGTCAAGGCGACCTGAGCGCTACGGGGTCCGGCGCCGCAGCGTCGCCGCGCCGAGCGCGAGGGACAGCAGCGTCACGCCGACGACGACCGCGACGTCCGCCCAGAACCGCGCGCCGAGCGTCGGATCCGTCGCCGCCCGCACCAGGGCGTCGTACGCATACGTGAATGGCATCACCGCGGATACCCACTGGAGCCACTCGGCCATCTGATCACGCGAAACGAGCAGGCCGCACAGCAGGATCTGCGGGAGGATGAACGCCGGCATGAACTGCACGGCCTGGAACTCCGTCCGCGCGAATGCGCTCACGAAGAGCCCGAGCGCCATGCCGAGGATCGCGTTCGCGACCGCCAGCGCCACGATGAGGAGCGTCGAATGGACAGCGGCGAGGTCGAGGAGGCCGAACGCAACGACCGAGACGAGCCCCGCCTGCACGGTCGCGACGAGAGCGAAGGCGATCCCGTAGCCGAGGAGGAGGTCGATCTTGGCGAGCGGGAGCGTCAGCAGCCGCTCGAGCGTCCCGGAGGTTCGCTCGCGGAGCATCGTGATCGAGGTGACGAGGAACATGATCACGAGCGGGAAGAGGCCGAGAAGCGGGACTCCGACCTCCTGGAACACCTGCGGCCGGTCGTCGAACAGCTGGTCGACGAGGAAGAGAAGGACGACGGGCACCACGAGGATGAGCGCGATCGTGCGCGGGTCGCGACGGAGCTGCGAGAGCACACGGGCGGCGGTCGCCCCGCTGATGCGCAGGCTCAAGCCGAAGCCTCGTCGTCGATCAGACGCAGGAACGCGTCGTCGAGCACGAGCGTCCCGGTTCGCTCGAGCAGCTCGTCCGGCGTCGCGACGACCAGGATCGACCCATCCCGCATGAGAGCCAGACAGTCGCAACGCGCCGCCTCGTCCATGACGTGGCTCGAGACGAGCAGCGTCGTGCCG
The DNA here is from genome assembly GCA_963708265.1 of uncultured Actinomycetes bacterium. Taxonomy (GTDB): domain Bacteria; phylum Actinomycetota; class Thermoleophilia; order Gaiellales; family Gaiellaceae; genus GMQP-bins7. The sequence goes on from CAVPSC010000004.1 coordinate 1,174,252, forward strand.
CCTTCGGCGAGCTCGTGGAAGAAGTTCCACAGATCGCGCCGCAGCAGCGGGTCGAGACCAACCGTGGGCTCGTCGAGGACGAGCGCATCCGGTTCGTTCAGGAGAGCGGTGGCGAGGGAGACCCTCGCGCTCTCACCGCCCGAGAGCGTAGACACGACCCGGTCCGCCTCTGGCGCCAGACCGACCCGCTCGACGACCTCCTGCACGCGATCACGGCCGACGCCCACGATCCGCGCGAAGTACGAGAGGTTCTCGAGGACCGTGAGGTCGCCGTAGACCGACGGCGCCTGTGTCATGTACCCGACGCGCGACCGAAGCTCCTTCGCGCCGGCCGGAAGACCGAGCACGGTGACCTCGCCACCGGCGACGATCTGCACACCGACGACCGAGCGGATGAGGGTCGTCTTCCCGCTCCCACTCGGACCGAGAAGCCCGGTCACCGATCCCGTCTCGATGTCGAGGTCGATCCCGTCGAGCACGTCGCGGGCGCCGCGGCGTACACGGAGCGCGCGAATCGAGATCGCCGGGCTCACCAGACGCACTCAACCAGAGCGATAAGGTCGCCGCGTGATCCCTGTTTTTCGGGCGGCCGACGTGGAGCAAGCAGTCTCGTCGAGTGAAGCATACGAAGCCGTGCGAGAGGCGTTCGTCGCATACGCGAAGGGCGAGTGGTCGATGTCTCCGAAGGTCTACGTCGCCAACTACCCCGCCGGCGACTTCCGGGCCATGCCGGCCATCGGCGGCGGCTTCGCCCTCGTCAAGTGGGTCACGTCGTTCCCGGGCAACCGCTCACGTGGGCTTCCGACGGTGACCGGCCTCGTCGTGCTCTCCGATGCCGAGGAAGGACGCCTGCTCGCGGTGCTCGACGCAGCCGCTGTGACGGCCCTGCGCACCGCGGCCGCGGCCGTGCTCGCCGCCGACACGCTGTGCCGGCCGGAGGCCTCGTCGTGGGCGGTCGTCGGCTGCGGCGTGAACGGCGCCGAGACCGCCCGCATGCTCGTCGCCCACGGCGTTCGGCCGCTCGTGTGGGACGTCGACGAGGAGCGCCGCCGCGCGGTTGTCGAGCTCCTCGGCGTCTCCGTCGCCGACAGCGCCGAGGAAGCCCTCGCCTGCGACGTCGTCGTCACCGTCACGCCCGGCGCGGAGCCTCTCTATCGCGAGGGCGCGCTCCGGCCCGGACAGCACGTCTCCCTGATGGGTGCGGACGGTCCGGGCAAGGCGGAGGTCGCGATCGACGAGCTCCATCGCTCGCACCTCTTCTGCGACGACTGGGAGCAGGCGTGTTCAAAAGGAATGGGCGACATCGGCCAGGGGGTGACGGCCGGCTTCATCACTCGGGACGACGTGACAGAGCTGGGCTCCGTGCTGATTGGCGAGGCCGACGGGCGTCGCAGTGCCGGAGACGTCACGCTGTTCGACTCCTCTGGCCTCGCGATCCAAGACCTGGCGATCGCGAAGGTCGCTTATGCAAGGCGTGACGAGCTCGACTTGCAGACCATCGAGCTCTGACGTTCGCCAGTAGCTCAAGCCTCAGCTCTTACGAGAATGGCGCCCCGACGCGGCCCGCATCGTTGATTCTGAATCAGCGACGAGGTAGGCGGAACCTGCGGCGGAATCGACGCTTCCAGAGCTTCCACACGAACCAACCGAGGAGTGCATAGCGCCTTGTCGACACGAAGCGAGTGCCCCACGAGTACAGGCGGACCGCGGAAGACGAAGGCGGTACAGCGCGGCAGCGATAGCGTCTCCGTGCGGCCGGGGTCGCTCAGAAGCGTCGTGGGGAGACGCGACCGGCGCACGGCGTCATCCATCGAGGTGCCGGTCTTCTACTTGTCTGCTGGGAGCAAGGAGCCTGACCCGAGCTTCTTGGCCGCGCGCTTCTCGGTGCGGCGCTCCTTGAGGGTCTTCTGCGGCTTCTGCTTCTGGTGCTTCTTCGGTTTCTCGGAACTCTTGCTCATGAGGACCTCCCGGCTGCCGCTGCTCGACGCCCGCTCGAACAACGAAGTGCTGGCCCCGCACGTCGAATCCTGTTCGCCTGGGCTCCTACGTCTCGCGCGCAATAGCGCGTCGGGAGATTGCGGGCCTTCGGCCGGGGTTCTGGCAGCAGGGCCAGTCTCACCATCCTACTCCTCCTAGGCCGTGGAGTCCTGGGACGTGAAAGAGATCGAAACGCCCCAGGGGACTCGCCGGGCGGTCACTCTCGAGACCGTCGCCGGCGCGCGGGCGATCGTCATCCGCCTCGCCCGGCGAGGACCTGGCTGATCACCACCGCTCTCAGACCTCGAAGTGCTTCGCTCCTGGGCGGCTCTGCGCTGAGAAACCTGCGAGCAGGCGAGCCACGGGGGCGAGCTGACCGGCGCCGTCGAGGCGGGTGTCGCGCGGCGCGAGGACATGACCGAGCTCGGACCGGTGCTCACGGGTGAGGCGGATGGCCGCACGAGCGCGGGCGACGTGACGCTCTTCGACTCCACCGGGCTCGCGATCCAGGGCCTCGCGATCGCGAGGGTCGCATACGCGAAGCGCGACGAGCTCGATCTCGAGACGATCGACCTCTAGGAGGCTTTGGAGCGCGAGCCACGCGGGCGGGAGTGCCGTCGCAGGAGGACCGCCGCTCCCGCGACGATCGCAACGAGCGCGATCGCGAGCGCGCTCCAGCCCACGTGGTTCGCGTTCAGCTCGTGACCCAGGAGCGTGACGTACACGGAGTCGCCGCAGTCGTGCGTGCAGTCACCGTTGTAGACGAGGGCGAAGAGGCCGTACAGCCCGATCAGGAGACCTCCCGCGAGGAGGAGAGTCGCCAGGAAGAGCCCGAGCGACCGCCGCATGCGCTCTAGGTGGCCGGCGGCCCGAGCAAACGTGCAGGCTCGAAGAGGTCGAGGAGCGGGTCGCGGTCCCCGAGGACTGCACGCGCGACCAGCCGGCCGCAGGCGAAGCCGAGGACGTTCCCGTGGCCGGAGTAACCGCCGGCGACCCAGAGACCGTCCACGCCGGGCACGGGCCCGACAACGGGCAGGAAGTCGAAGACGAGCCCGAAGATTCCCGCCCACCGGAAGTCGACGCGCAGCGGTCGCCCGACGAGCGAGGCGACGAACGCGTCGAGCGCGTCCTGCACCACCGGCGTCGTCTGCTCGTCGGCCGTGAACTCCGAGTCGAGCGAGACGTCCCGAAACCCGCCGGCAACGATCCTGCCGTCGCGGCGCTGATGCCAGTAATCGAACCCGTGGCGGCCGTAGTGCGGGATCTCGAAGAGGAGCTCGGAGATCGGCTCCGTCGCGATCACCTGCCCGCGGGTCGGGACGATCAGACCTTCGAGCTCGCCCAGGAGCCCGCTCGGGTAGCCGTCGGTCGCGACGACGACGGTCTTCGCGCCGGTCTCCTCGAGCGCCGAGACACGCACGTGCTCTCGGACCTCGACTCCCGCACTCGCGGCTCGCGCCGCGAGTCGACGGACGAGGCGCGCGGGCTGGAGAGCACCGTCCGGCGGATGCAAGACGGCGGCCGGATACCGGACACGTCCGGCCTCGAGCCCGTCCCGCCACTCGACCGCGAAGCCGTCGGCGCGGAGGGCCTCGTACTCTTCGACGAGCTCCTCACGCTCCTCGTCCCCGGCGGCGATCCGCAGGCTCCCTGTGGCGCGGAACGCATCTCCCGCGATCTCGTGCAGCTGGCGTAGCTCGTCCTCCGTCCAGCGCCAGAGCGCAGCGGTGCTCTCGCGGCCGATCGAGTCGACGAGGACCGGGTACGGGGCGGCCCCGCCCCGCAGTGCGAACCCGCCGTTCCGTCCGCTCGCGCCACCCCCTATCTCACGCGCTTCGAAGAGCCGCACGCGCAGCCCCGCCTCGGCCAGCGCGAGCGCGCACGAGCACCCGGTGATGCCCCCGCCGACGACCGCGACGTCGACAGACCCGTCGATCCGGGCCGACGCGAGCGGAGCGTGCGGCTCCGAGAGCCAGTACGAGCTCGTGGGCATCGACCGGCGATCCTAGACGGCTGCGCGATAGACCCCGTCCTCGAGCGCCACGCAGCGCAGGAGCTCGAGCTCGGTCAGCGCTCCGGCGACGGCGCTCGGATCGAGCCCCGAAGCGCGGACGAGCTCGTCGACGGTGAGCGAGACATCCTGCAGGCGAGCGAGCACCGCTTCTGCATCGCGCCCGAGCGTCGGAACCTTCCTGACCGCGGCGTCGAGGCCGTACAGCTCCAGCACGTCCTGCGCCCGAGTCACGGGCGCGGCGCCGAGCTTGAGCAGCGCGTTCGTCCCGGCCGAGAGCGCGGACGTGATCTCCCCCGGGACCGCGAGCACGTCTCGGCCCTCCTCGAGCGCGAAATCGGCGGTGATGAGCGCGCCGCTTCGCTCGCGCGCCTCGACGACGACGGTCGCTCCGCAGAGCCCGGCGATGATCCGGTTCCGCGCGGGGAACCGCCACGGGGCGGGCTCGATGCCCGGCTCGTACTCGGAGAGGACGAGCCCCCGTTCGCAGATCCGCCGTGCCAGCTCGGAGTGCGTCGCCGGATAGTCGCGGTCGATGCCGCAGCCGAGGACGGCCATGGTGACGCCGTCCGCCTCGAGCGCGCCGCGATGAGCCTCGCCGTCGATCCCACGCGCCATCCCGCTGACGACGACGAGCCCGGCGGCGGCCAGATCACGCGCCAGCGAACGTGTGACCGAGCGGCCGTACGACGAGCACGCCCGTGCCCCGACGATCGCGACAGCCGGCAAATCGAGCACCCCGGGCTCCCCACTCCCGCGGACGAAGAGCTCGGCCGGCGGATCGTGGATCGCGCCCAGGGGCGCAGGAAACGACGGGTCACGCCGGCGGATTCGAGAGATCGTCGCCGTCGAGCTCATGCGGTCGGCAGCTCGCCCGGCATCCGGTAGGAGAGCGCCTCGGCGACGTGCGCCGCTTCCACGGCATCCGAGCCTGCGAGCGCGGCGATCGTCCGCGCGACGCGAGCGACCCGGACGCGGCCACGCCCCGAGAGCGGCAGACGGTCGACGGCGTGCGACAGGAGCTCCGAGGCGGCCTCACGGCGCCTGGGAAGGGCGACGTCGAGCCGACTTCGGGCGGCGAGCACCCGGTCACGGACCGGCGCCGAGCACTCGCCCGGCGGGGCGGCGAGCTCGACGGCGCGCGGCCGCGGCATCGCGACGGACAGGTCGAACCGGTCGAGGAGCGCGCGAGAGAGCTTCTCCCGGTACGCAGCGAGCCGTTGCGTGGTGCAACCGCACTCGATCGCAGGATCCCCGCGCGCGCCGCAGGGGCACATGTTCATCGTCCCGACCAGCTGGAACCGCGCAGGAAAGATCGCGTGCCCGCCGACCCGCGCGACGGCGACGACACCGTCCTCGAGCGGCTGGCGGAGCGATTCGAGAACGGGCCGCGGGAACTCCGGCAGCTCGTCGAGCAGAAGCACGCCTCGGTGCGCGAGGCTCACCTCGCCGGGCCTCGGGCTCGGACCGCCCCCGATCACGGCCGGGACGGAGGCGCTGTGGTGCGGCGCCCGGAACGGCGGCACGGTGACGAGCGGCCGCTCGGGCGGGAGGAGGCCGCAGACGGAGTGGATGCGCGTGACCTCGAGCGCCTCTCGCCGTGTCAGCGGCGGGAGGATGCCCGGGAGCCGACGAGCGAGCATCGTCTTCCCCGTGCCCGGCGGGCCGGCCAACAAGACGTTGTGCGCACCGGCCGCCGCGATCTCGAGAGCCCGGCGCGCTCGCTCCTGGCCGCGTACGTCTGCGAGGTCCGGCGACTCCGAAGGGTCGAGCGCGTCCGCCGAAAGGGGCTCGAACGCGGGCGGGTCGATCTCCCCGCGAAAGTACGCGACCGCCTCGGCAAGAGTGCGCACCGGTACGGGCTCGACGCCTGCGAGAGCGGCTTCAGGTGCCGACTCGGCCGCGCACACCACGAACTGCAGGCCGGTGCGCCGCGCCCCCTCGGCGACAGCGAGCGTCCCGGCGACGGGTCTGATCCGGCCGTCGAGGCCCAGCTCCCCCACCGCGGCATGGCCGCTCAGCCGCTCGGGTGGAATCTGGCGCGTGGCCGCGAGCACCGCGAGCGAGATCGGAAGGTCGAATCCCGACCCCTCCTTGCGGAGGGCCGCAGGCGCGAGGTTGACCGTGATTCGGCGTGTGAGCGGCCATTCGAGCTCCGCCGAGACGACGCCGCTCCGAACGCGATGCTTCGCTTCCTGGCACGCACGGTCGACGAGTCCGACGATCGCGAAACCCGGGATGCCGGGCTGGAGATGCGCCTCGACCTCGACCTCGCGCGGCTCGAGCCCGACGAGAGCGTGAGTGAGCGCGCGCGCGAGCACCGCTCGAACGTAGACACCGCTCGAAGGCGAAAGGTCGCGAGATCGAGCCGAAGGTGCGAAATATCAGCACCCCTTGGGCCCCCGCGGCGAAGCGCGGGGGCCCCAAGGGTCGAAGACCTAGCCGGCCTCTACGAGTAGCAGAGGACGTAGAGCGTGAACGCGTGCGTCTGTCCATCCCGCGCGTTGTTCGCACCCCGCGCAGTCCACCCGGTCACCGCTCCGTTCGTCGCGACGAGCGGCTTCGTGTACACGGTCGCCAGCTCGAGGTCGTCGACATCGGCACTCCAGCCGGTGCCGGCCGAGATCGCCTTCTCGTTCGAGTTGCATTGCACCGTCACGCTGCGCGTCGTCCAGGTCGTGTTCGGGATCGGGTCGTCGGACGCCGATCCCGGAACGTCCACGGACGCCTGACGCACGGTGACGTTGCTGATCAACCCTGGCGGCCCAGCCGCGCCCGCAGCCCCTGCCGGCCCTGCCGGCCCTGCCGGCCCCTGCGGGCCCACCGGCCCGGCCGGGAGCTGGCCCGGCGCGAAGTCCGCGCGCAAAAGCGACCGGTTCCGTACCTTGGCGCCGGTGACGGCGTTGTTCGCAACCTTCGCGTTCGTCACCGCGCCGGTTCTGAGCTGAAGTGTCCCTACGCTTCCCCGCGGTAGGCGACTCACCGCCGCGATGCTGGTCCCTCCGAGCGCCACGAGCAGCGCGAGACACGCCACGACCATGGCCGGCGAAGGCCGGCGCAAGAGCTTTCGCATCGAATTGACCCCTTTCGTTTGCTCGACGGCCAGGCTACTCCGGCACCCGGTCGGCTCGTGTCTCACGACCCCAGTTCTTACGGTTCGGCTACGCGGGCTTCACGATTCGTTTACAGCGAGCCTTGGAGAGAGCCTGCCCGGGGCTCAATCGCCCGAGCGCGCGCGACGAAGATCGACTCGAAGTACTCGCCCGACCGGCGACCGGTACGCCGGTTCACGTGGCGTTCCAGCCGCTCTTCGATGCGCAGCCCAGCCGCTCCGAGGATGTCGGGGTAGAGGTCGCGGCGGTCGTTCACGACGACGACGACGGGAGCTCCGGGCGCCAGCGATCCTGCGCACCGCCGGAGGACCTGGACGACGCCGTCCGCGTATTCCGCAATGGCGGTGCGGCTGGTGCCGCGTGCCGCGGCCCCGAGCTCTCGCTCGCGGCGGTCGTCGAGGCCGAGCAGCTCGTAGGCGTAGCGGTGCTGCTCGTGGTAGTCGATCAGCCCCGGGTACGGAGGCGACGTGACGATCCCGTCGTACGGACCCGCGAGGTCGACCTCTCGCGCGTCGCCGTGGACGACGTGCGCCGCGACGCGCGGCTGGCGGACGCGGTGGAACTCCTCGATCCGTGCGAGGGTGTCGCGGAGGTAGCGGCCGAGGAACCGGTCGGCTCCCTCCACGGGCGTGCACGTGCGGCGATGCTTGTAGCACCAGTACGGCGCTCGCTGCGGCGTGCGCGGGAACTCGAGGTCGAAATGCGTCGTGAGACGCGCCGAGCGCGCCGCGCGAGCGAGGACGACGCGCAGCACGTCCGCATGCTCGTACTCGGGCGCGAGGTCGCGGAAGTGGAGCAACTCGGCTGCGGCGTCCGGCGCGAACCACTCGGCGACGTAGCCCCGCGGCCGCTCGGCCGAACGCCCGCGGCGCTCGAGCGCGTCGCGCATGTCCGCGCCGAGCAGGAACGGGTTGTAGCGGGCGGTCTTCACCCGCATCAGCAAGGCGTTGAAAGCAGCGATGTCGACTCCGGTCGCCTCGTATCCCGACTCGAGCGCCTGGACGAGCGCGGTCCCCGAACCCGCGAAGGGATCGAGCACATGGCCCCCGGGGCGGAGGTAGCGCTCGAGCAGCCGCTCGACGAGCTGCGGGATGAACTTGCCCAGGTACGGATGCAGCCGGTGGACATGCTTCGTGCGCTCCCGCTCCGGGAGCTCGGCCTCGGACCACGAAAGCTGGAAGTCACCCGCGGCGAGCTCGTTGTACAGCGCAGCCTGAGTACGGGCCATGGCGCTCGATTCGTCGGCCCGGGCCGGGCTCCTTGCGATCTACGCGAGCGGCACGCAGTCGACGACACGGCCGCGGACACCCGCCGCCTCGACCACGAGCTCGAGCCCGGCAGTCTCGGGATGCGCCGCGCGCCAGGCCCAGGCGGCGGTGTGCACGCGGCGCACCTTCTCCTCGTCGATCATCTCCAGCGGGTGCCCGAACGCGTCGCCGGTCTTCTCCTTGACCTCGACGACGAGGAGCGTACGGCCTCTGCGCAGGACGAGATCGAGCTCGTAGCCGCCGGCCCGCACGTTGGCGCCCAGTAGCCGGAAGCCGCGCCGCCGATAGTGCTGGAGCGCGCGGCGCTCACCTCGGTTCACGCGGCTGCGTGCTCGTAGCACGCCGCCTGGAACGAGCGGCGGTGGAGCCCGGACGGCCCGAACACGCGAACGGCTTGCGAGTGCATCGGGGTGATGTACCCGACGTGCGACATGAACCCATAGCGGGGATAGAGGGCGTCGAGCCGCCGCATCACCCGGTCGCGGACGACCTTCGCGACGATCGAGGCCGCGGCGATGGCGGCGCTCCGCGCATCACCGTCCACGATCGCCTGGTGCGGCGGGGCGGAGCTTCCGAGACGGAACCCGTCGACGAGACAGGCGTCGGCGGGTGGGTGGAGGTCCGAGAGCACGGCTCGCAGGGCGGCGAGATTCGAGCGATGGAGTCCCGAGCGGTCGATCTCCGACACCGAGACGATGCGGACGCTGATCCCGGACGCGCAGCTGGTCACCGCGTGGAAGAGGGCCTCGCGCTCCTCGTGCGCGACCTGCTTCGAGTCGTTCAAGCCGGCGAGCGAACGGACACGCGTGCCCCGCAGCTGCTCGTAGTCGAGGAGCACGCCCGCGACGACGAGCGGCCCGGCGAGCGATCCGCGACCCGCCTCGTCGGCGCCCGCGACGAACCGGACACCGAGGCGTCGATCGTGTGCGAGGAGCCGCTGGCCGCTCGAGCGAGCCACCGGCCGAGAATAGACGCTAGCCCTGCCGGAGCTCGCGGACGCGCGCCTTCTTCCCCACTCTCTTTCGCAAGTAGTAGAGCTTTGCGCGCCGGACGTCGCCGATCGCGGCGACCTCGAGCTTCTCGATCTTCGGCGAGTGGAGTGGGAAGGTGCGCTCGACGCCGACGCCGAACGACTGCTTGCGGACGGTGAACGTCTCGCGGAACCCGGAGCCCTGCCGCTTGAGGCAGATCCCTTCGAAGACCTGGATCCGCTGGCGGGTCCCCTCGATGACCTTGAAGTGGACGCGCAGCGTGTCCCCCGCCTTGAACCTGGGCAGGTCCGTGCGCATCTGACGCTGCTCGAGGCTCTCGATCGTCGTGTTCATCGGAGGAGGGGCCGGCTCGGGCCGGCCCGGAATGCTAGCGGAACGAGATCCGCCGAGGCGAGCGGTTGGTCAGGGAGACACCGCGAAACGGGCGCCTAGCGGAACGAGATTCGGTTCGGCGGCCAGTAGGTCATGAAGACAGGGCCGATGAGATCCTTCCTCGGGACCGAGCCCCACTGACGCGAGTCGCACGAGTTCGCGCGGTTGTCGCCCATCATGAAGTAGCTGCCCTTCGGCACCCGGTAGGTCTTGGCAGGACCGATATCCCTCCGGTCGCGCAGGATGTACGGCTCGTCGAGCTTCCGACCGTTGATGTAGACGTAGCCAGCGCCCCGGATCAGCCGGATCTGCAGGCGGTCTCCCGGAAGCCCGATGATCCGCTTCACGAACGTCCCGCCTTCGCCGCACTTGATCTTCGCGAGCGGCGGCGTCTCGAAGACGACGATGTCCCCTCGGGCAGGATCGCGGAAGTGGTAGATGAAGCGGTTCGCGAGAACGCGGTCGGAGAACCGGGCCTCGCAGCCCGGCGCCGGGCGCGCGCAGTGGAGGGTCGGCTCCATCGAGGACGAGGGGATGCGGTACGGGTTGACCACCCACGCCTTGACGGCGAGCACGATCGCGATCGCACCGACGATCGTGACCACCCAGTCGACGACGACGCGGACGTTGGCCGGGAGCCTTCCGGTGACGCGGTCGAGCGGATGACGGTGGTGGTGCGCCTCCGGCGGACCGCTCTCCGAGGAAGGTGGGGGCGTCGGCCACGAGAACGGAGGCGCGGGCGGCGGGGGCTCCGCGCGGTGGACGTCTCCTGGCCAACCGTACGTCGAGCGATCGCCGCCGGCGCCCCAGCGGTCGTCGCCGGAGTCCGCGCTCCCTCCCGCTGCCGGCTCCGGGGAGAACGGCCGGGACGCGGGCGGCTCGGACTCGCTCACGAGAGGCTCCTCACCTGCTCGCGCCGCCACGAGTCGATGCGTCCGTGGTCACCGGAGCGCAGGATCTCCGGGACTGGCCAGCCGCGAAACTCGGCAGGCCGCGTGTAGTGGGGGTACTCGAGACCGCCGTCGAGCGCTGCGGAGAAGCTTTCGACCTCGCCCGACCCCTCCGTGAGGGCGCCGGGCAGCCGGCGGGCCACGGCGTCGAGCACCGCGAGCGCGGGGATCTCGCCGCCGGACAGCACGTACGGCCCGATCGAGACGAGGTCGGTAGCGAGGTGGTCGAGGATGCGCTGATCGAACCCCTCGAACCGCGCGGAGAGGAGCGTCAGAGCCGGCTCGGTCGCGAGCTCCTCGACCAGCTCCTGGTCGAGCTGGCGGCCCTGCGGCGTGAGCGCCACGATCCGGTGAGCCGGAACCGGGCCGTACACGGCGTCGAGTGCCGCGGCGGCGACGTCCACGCGCAGCACCATGCCCGGCCCGCCGCCGTACGGCTCGTCGTCGACCTGCCCCGCGCCAAGCGGTGTCGTGTCTCGGTAGTTGAAGACACGCAGCTCGAGCTCGGTGCCGAGGACTGCGGCGATCGGACGCCGCTCGCGCACCCATTCGAACGCCGCCGGGACGAGCGTGAAGACATCGAGGCGCACGAGGACGAACCGTAGCCGTCAGTCCGTGAACCCAGGGTTCAGAACCACTCGGCCTCCGGAGACGTCGATCTCCGCCACGGCGTCCTGGACGAGGGGGACGAGCACACCCGAGTCGAGCTCGAGGCTGTCGTTCGCACGGCCTGGTAGGACGTCGCGCACGACTCCCACGCCCTCCCCGCCGACGAGCACGACCCGGAGCCCGACGAGGTCGGAGACGTAGAAGAAGCCAGGCTCGGGCGCCGGCAGTTCTTCGCGTGGCACGGTGAGCTCTGAGCCACGCTCGACCGCACGGTCGAGCTTGATCGCGAGACGGGCGCCACCGACCCTGCGCCGGAGCACGATCTCCGCAGGCTCACCCGCGGCATAGAGCCGCGCCCCGACCTCGAATCTCGCCGGATCCTCGCTCGCGCCCTCGACGACGAAGGCACCGTCGATTCCATGGGGCCGCCCGACACGCCCGACCGAGACACGTGCAGCCGGGTCAGTCGGCAATCTGGAGGACGTACCGGCGGTCCGCCCGCGCGCCCGCAGCGCGGACGATGCTCCGCAGCGCCCGCGCGAGGCGGCCCTGGCGACCGATCACTTTCCCGACGTCCGCGGGAGCCACGTGCAGATGGAAGACGACGGCGTCGTCGCGTTCCTCCGTCTCGACGCGCACGGCCTCCGGCTCGTCGACGAGACGCCGCGCGATCCACTCGAGGAGCTCAGCCGTCGGAGCTCCCGATGCCCACGGCCTTGATCAGCTTCGACACGGGCGCGGTCGGCTGGGCGCCCTTCGCGAGCCAATCCTCGATCTTCGACTCGTCGAGGTCGATCGTGGAGGGGTCGGTCTGCGGGTTGTAGCGCCCGACGATCTCGATGAAGCGGCCGTCCCGCGGCGCGCGCGAGTCGGCGACGACGACACGGTAGATCGGGTTCTTCTTCGACCCCACGCGCGTCAGCCTGATCTTTACTGCCATCTCTCTCCTTCGTTTCTCGCTCGGGTGAGGGAGAAAGGCTAGCGGAGGACGTCCGCGGATCTCAGCGGCGAGGGAGCTGCTCGGCGCCGGGGAGCGTCGGCAGCTTGCCCTTCCCCATCTGCTTCATCATCTTCGCCATCTGCTTCCGCGCGGCCATGAGCTTGTTCACGTCCTCGAGGCTCGTCCCGCTCCCGGTCGCGATCCGTCGTCGGCGCGGCGTCGAGATGATGTGGGGCAGCCGCCGCTCCTGCGGCGTCATCGAGAGGACGATCGCCTCGACGCGCGCGAGTTGCGCCTCGTCCACGTCGACACCCTGGAGCTGCTTGCCGAGGCCGGGGATCAGCTTCACCACGCCCTGGAGCGGGCCCATGCGACGGAGCATCCGGTAGCTCGCGAGAAAGTCGTCGAAGGTGAACTCCCCCGCGCGCAGCCGCCGCTCGAGCTCCTCCTGCTCGTCTTCGGAGGCCGCCGCCTCGGCCTTCTCGATGAGGGTGAGCATGTCCCCCATCCCGAGGATGCGAGAGGCCATGCGGTCGGGATGGAAGTACTCGAGCTGGTCGAGCTTCTCGCCGACCGACGCGAGCATGACCGGCCGGCCCGTGACAGCCTTGACCGAGAGCGCTGCGCCGCCGCGCGCGTCTCCGTCGAGCTTCGTGAGGACGATCGCGTCGAACGCGATTTGCTCCTGGAACGCGACCGCGACGTTCACCGCCTCCTGTCCCGTCATCGCGTCGAGCACCAGGAGGACGTTCATGGGCTTCGTCGCGTCTCGGATCCGCTCGAGCTCGGACATGAGCTCGGCGTCCACGTGCAGGCGCCCCGCGGTGTCGAGGATGACGACGTCGCGGCCGTCGGCTCTCGCGGCATCGAGACCGCCCGAGGCGGCCTCGACCGGGTCCTGACGGTCGGCGGCGAAGACCGGGATCTGGATCTGGCGCCCGAGCTGCTCGAGCTGGTCGACGGCAGCCGGGCGCTGTAGATCGCATGCGACGAGCGCAGGATGCTTTCCCTCGCGACGCAGGAGGAGCGCCAGCTTCGCGCATGCCGTCGTCTTTCCGCACCCCTGCAACCCCGCGAGCAGGATGACCGTCGGCGGCCGCCCGAACGAGAGCCGCGAGTCGGACGAGCCCATGAGCGTCGTCAGCTCCTCGTGGACGATCTTCACGACCTCCTGGGCGGGCGTGAGGCTCATCGACACCTCCTGGCCGAGCGCGCGCTCCTTCACCGTGGCCGTGAAATCCTTCGCGACCTCGAAGTTCACGTCCGCCTCCAGGAGGGCGAGGCGAACTTCGCGCATCGCCTTCGAGACCGTCTCTTCGTCGAGGCGGCCCCGTCCGCGCAGGTCGCCCAGGGCTCCCTGGAGCTTGTCGGAGAGGGTGTCGAACACGGTCCGCCCAGTGTAGATGGGCGTTTTCTTCGTCGTTCGTGCTCCGAGTGGGCTGTCCGGACCACGCGAGAGGCCCCGGACGCGGGGCCCCTCGCGCTCGACGGTCGGAGCGTCAGACGCTGCGGAGACGGTGCCGCGCGTGCCTGACCTCGACGCCCACCGCCACGAGGACGACGAGGAGCAACGCGCCACCGAGCGTCAGAGCGATCCGGACGCCGATCTCCCCCCAGTCGGTGCCGCCGGAGGACTCGGACACGACCGCAGCGGACGTCCGCGAGTCGCGCGCCGAGACGTCCAGGATGTGGTCGCTCGAGATGCTCGCGGGCACGAGCACCGCATCGCGCGCCGAGACGTCCAGGATGTGGTCGCTGGGGGCGCTCGCCGGGACGAGCACCGCGTCGCGCGCCGAGACGTCGAGGACGTGATCCGACGCCTTCGCCGCGTTCCGGAAGTACTGCTGGAACATGTAGTCGCCAGTCAGGTCGAGCGGCTGGGAAGCGGGCTGCGACTGCGCTGCCGTCGCGTCGCGGAACCAGTCGTCGACCGCCGTGTTCCCAGCGTGCCCCATGGGTGCGACGAGGAGCGCCGCCGTCGCCGAGAGCGCGATCGCCGTCAGCGTTCGCTTGATCCTGCGGGTCTTCCGAGTCATGGAACTCCTCCTGTGTCCGATCATCGAGTGCCGTCTCTTCACCCCACTCGACGTGGGAGCGGCAAAGCGCGGGCTGGGCCGCGGTAAAGAACCGGCTGGGCCGCGCGGCTTGAGTGCGGACGGATCCGGTGTTAGCGTCGCGCGAGGGGTGGTGCGCGCATGGAGTTCCGCATCCTCGGACCGCTCGAGGTGTCATCGGGGCAGGAACCGCTCGATCTCGGCGGGCGGAAGCAGCGCGCCCTGCTCGCGCTGCTCCTGCTGAACCCGAACCGGGTCGTCCCGGTCGACAACCTGATCGCCGCCCTCTGGGATGACGATCCTCCGGGCTCGGCTCGAAAGGCGCTCCAGATCTATGTCTCACAGGTCAGGAAGACGCTGGGGAAGGACCGGATCGCCACCCAGTCCCCCGGTTACCTTCTCCACGTCCGGCCGGACGAGCTCGACCTCGCTCGCTTCGAGCAGCTCCGCGCGGAGGGAGCCCTCGACGAGGCGCTGGCCCTCTGGCGCGGGCCGGCTCTCTCCGATTTCGGCGAGGACCGCTTCGCTCAGGGCGAGAGAGCGCGCCTCGAGGAGCTCCGGCTCGCGACGGTGGAGGAGCGGGTCGAGCGTGACCTCGCAGACGGACGCCATCGCGAGCTGATCGGAGAGCTCGAGGCGCTCGCACAGGACCACCCCTCGCGCGAGCGCCTGCGTGGTCAGCAGATGCTCGCCCTCTACCGTTCCGGCCGTCAGGCAGATGCACTGGACGCCTACCGCCAGACACGGGAGGCACTCGTCGAGGAGCTCGGCATCGAGCCGGGCCGCGAGCTGCGCGAGCTCCAGCAGGCGATCCTGAACCAAGACTCCTCACTGGAGGCACCGGCGGCGCTCGACGCGAGGAGCGACGAGGGAGACGCGTCTCGGCGTCGGCTTCCGAGCGGCACCGTGACCCTGCTCTTCGCGGACATCGAAGGATCGACGAAGCTCGTTCGTGACCTCGGGGAGCGGTTCGCAGGCGCGAGATCGCGCGTGCGCGAGCTCGTCCGGACGGTCGTCGAGCGTCACCGCGGGCACGAGGTCGACTGGGCGGGGGACGGCCCGTTCGTCGTCTTCGAACGGGCCGGTGACGCCGTGAAGGCCGCAGCGGATCTCCAGCTCGTCCTCGCGGCCGAGTCCTGGCCGATGACGGAACCGCTCAGGATGCGAGTTGGCATCCACACCGGCGAGCCCGAGCTCGACGCCGAGGGGTACGTTGGCCTCGACGTCCACCTCGCGGCCCGGATCTGCGCGGCCGCGCACGGCGGCCAGGTCGTCGTGTCGCGCACGACCCGCAGCGTCGTCACGCTCGATCCCTCCCTGGGGATCGACTTCCGGCCGCTCGGGCAGCACAGGCTGAAGGACATCCCCGCCCCCCAGACGCTCTTCCAGCTCACCGGGCCGGTGCTCGAGGAATCGTTTCCGCCGCTCCAGTCGCTCGGAGGACCGGCCCTCCCCGCGCTCCATCACCGGTTCGTCGGGCGACAGGAAGACCTCGGCCGGATCGCGACCCTCCTCTCGCGCCCGGACGTCCGGCTCGTGACCATCACCGGCACGGGCGGAGCAGGCAAGAGCCGGCTCGCGCTCGAGGTCGCCGCAGCTGCAGCCGTCGACCGGACGGTACACCTCGTCGGCCTCGCATCGATCTCGGACTCGGAGCTCGTTCCCGCGGCGATCGCCCGCGCGATCGGCGTTCGCGAGTCGCCCGGGCAATCGCTTCTCGAGGGGATCGCCGCTGAGCTCGCGGGAACCGGAACGCTGCTCGTTCTCGACAACCTCGAACACCTCACTGCCGCCGCCCACGACGTCGTCGCGCTCCTCGACGGCGCTCACGACCTCGTCGTCCTGGCCACGAGCCGCTCGCCTCTGCGGCTGTCCAGCGAGCACGTGGTCCAGCTCGCCCCCCTCCCGATCGATGACGCGGTCACCCTCTTCCTCGAGCTCGCCGCCGCCCGCGGCGTCGTGCTCCGGCAGGAGTCACTGCCGACGATTCGCGAGATCTGCGAACGGCTCGACGGGCTTCCGCTGGCTGTCGAGCTCGTCGTCGCACCACTCGCCGTCCTCCCCCCGGACCAGCTGCTGCGGGCGCTCGACGAGGGGCTCGGGCTCGACATGAAGGCGCCGATCGACCTTCCGGAACGACAGCAGACCCTGCGCACGACGATCGAGTGGAGCTACGGGCTCGTCAGTGCCTGCCAGCGAAGCCTGCACGGGGCGCTCGCCGTCTTCCGGGGCGGAGCCCCGCTCGACGCGCTGCAGGTCGTCTGCGACGACCTCTCGGCCGACCTGCTCGGCGACCTCTCGGCCCTCGTCGACGGCGGTCTCGTGCGGCGGGAAACGACCTTCGAGGCGGAGCCGCGCTTCGCGATGCTCGCGACCGTGCGCGAGTACGCGCTCGACGTCCTCGCCAAAGGGGGTCAGCTCGAGGAGATGCAGGCGCTCCACGCCGACTATTTCCTGGGCCTCTGCGAGGAGGCCGGAGTCGGCTTCGCCGGCGACGAGCCGGCGGTCTGGCTCGATCGCATCGAGCGCGACCTCGACAACGTGCGCGCCGCTCTCGGGTTCGCTTTCCAGTCCGGACGAGTCGAGCTCGGCCTTCGCATCGGAGCTGCGCTCGCACGCTTCTGGCGCGCCCGTGCGCACGTCGGCGAGGCGCGGTTCTGGCTGACGCTCGGACTGGGACTTCCGGGAGCCGTCGCGACCGAAGTACGCGCCCGAGCCCTGGACACCGCCGCCCTGCAGGCGGCGGCCCAGAGTGACTGGCTCGTCGCGCGAACGATGTTCGACGAGGCTCGTGAGCTCTACGCTGCCGACGGCCGGTCGCTCGAGGAGGTGCTCGTACTGGCGTACCTGAGCTTCGTCGCGAGGATGCAGGGAGACATGGTGGTTGCGGAGAGCTTCGCGGTGCGCGCCGTCGAGATTGCCGCCGGCCTGGACGACGATCGCGCGCGCTCGGGTGCGCTGCTCGCGCTCGGAGACGTGTACTCGGCGCAGGAGAAGCACCGGCTCGCGCTGTCGCAGTACGAGGAGGCCATTCCGCTCCGCGTCCGCTTCGGAGATCCCCTCCTCGTCCTCGATGCTGCCTACAACCTCGGGCTCGCGGCCTTCCGTGCCGGAGAGCGAGAGCGCGCACGCGAGGCGCTCGTCGACGCACTCGAACGAGCCCGCGCGCTCGGCGAGGCGCCGTACGTCGCCGCCGCACAGCTGATGCTCGCCGAGCTCGACTTCGTCGAGGGCGACCAGGAGCTCCTCGAGACTCGAGCACGAGAGAGCCTCACGCTCTACACGGACCTCGACGACGATCGGTCGCGAGCACGTTGCCTCGTCCTCCTGGCTGCTGCTGCTGCGGCGAGCGGAGCGGGCGAGGACGCCGCCCGCCTGGTCGGGGCCGCCGAGGCCGCACGAGGCTCCGAGCCCCCCGACGAATTCGAGCTGCCCGTCCTCGAGCAGATCCTCCCTTCACTCCGTGACACGCTCGGTGCGTCGAAGGTCGAGTCCTTGAAAGCGGAGGGGCGACGCGTCGACGCAGGCGTCACCGCCTCCGAGATTGTCACGATGGAAACGAAGGCGTAGGATCGCGGCTCACACGACGGGAGGTGGAGCGATGGGCAAGCCGGTAGCAGGGGGCGAAGGCAAGATCTTCTTCGGTGAGTCGGTCGGCGACGCCGAGGACCCGGCAACGCTCGGCGAAGCGCTCGCGAGCGCGGCCGAGAAGGTTGTCCGAGAGGGGCTCGTTACGCCCGATCGCACAATGGTCTTCGACGTCGTCCAGCTGCAGGTCGAGATCGGAAACCAGCACGTCCACACCTTCACCGTGGGGATCACGGGGCCGGGCGGAGGCGGCGGATCCTGAGTCCGCGCTAGTCGCCCGCAGGCTGCCGGGTCTCGTTCATCGCCTTGAAGCCGCCGAGCTCGGCGACCGTGACGTCCGCGGCGACTCCGGCGAGCCCGAGGAGCGCGACCATGCGGCTCCGCTTGAGGATTCCGAGCAGGAGGAGAGCGCACCCGAAAAGACCTACGGGGCCGAACGCGAGCGTCGGGCCGGGATCGTCGCTCACGGCGCGATCCTAGCGCGGCCACTCGAGCGGCGGCGCGGCGCTCGGCCGCGCCGCCACGAGATTCAAACCGCCCAGTCCGCGACGGCCGCGGGAAGGGACACGGCGCCGATCCGATCGACCATGTCGCCGTCGGCGACGTACAAGTTATGTAGCTGCACCACATTGATCTCCGGACGACCGCCGATCTCGAGCGCCTCGACGATCGGCTGAAAGCGGTGCACGAAGAAACCCTGGAACGCCAGCTCCGTCTGCCACACGTCGCAGATCTCGAGGCCCTCCTCGGTGAGAGCGGCGACATGGAGGACCGAGCCAGCCGCAGGATTCACGTCGAGCTCGAGCCTGGCCATGATCGCGTCGTACTGCTCGGCGGTCACGCCGGGCCAGTGCATGAACATCGCGACAGCCATCCCCCGTTTCCTCCTTCCCTGGTCGCGGACAGGTATGTGGTCACAGCGTACGCGGCGTCTTCCCGCCGTGCAACGGCTCAGCCGGAGACGAGGGCACGTGCGTAGTCGCGGGCGTCGAACGGCCGCAGATCGTCGACCCCCTCCCCGACGCCGACGAGCTTCACCGGGAGGCCGAGCTCGACGGCGATGGCGATCGCGACGCCCCCGCGCGCGCTCCCGTCGAGCTTCGTCAAGGCGACCCCGGTGACGCCGACCGCCTCCCCGAACAGCCTCGCCTGCTGGAGTCCGTTCTGCCCGGTGGTCGCATCGACGACGAGGAGCGTCTCGTGCGGCGCTCCCTCGATCCGCCCCGCGATGACGCGCCGGACCTTCTCGAGCTCGGCCATGAGGTTGCCTTGCGTGTGCAGCCGCCCGGCGGTGTCGACGACGACCACGTCCCGCCCGCGGGCGCGGCCCGCTTCCACCGCGTCGAAGGCGACGGCCGCCGGGTCGGCTCCGCGCGGGGACCCGACGAAGTCGGCTCCGGCACGGTCGGCCCAGATCTCGAGCTGCTCCTCGGCCGCCGCGCGGAAGGTGTCCGCCGCTCCGACCAGCACCGAGCGGCCGTGCTCGGACAGCTTCCGGGCGAGCTTCCCGATCGTAGTCGTCTTGCCGGTGCCGTTCACGCCGACGACGAGGATCACGCTCGGCTCGCCGTTCAGGCCGAGTATCGGTGGGTCGCCGAAGACGGCCGCGACCTCCTCGACGAGGCCGTCCTCGATCCGGACAGGCTCGCCCCGAGCCTCCAGGCGCCTGACGAGCTCGGCGGTCGCCGGAACGCCGACGTCGCTCCGGATGAGCGCCTCCTCGAGGCGCTCCCAGGCCTCCTCGCCGCCCGTGTCGAACCCCGCGGAGGCAAGCTGCTCGGTGAGCGCGCGCCGGCTCTTCGCCAGCGAGTCGCGCATCCGCGCGAACATGCCGGTGCGCTCCGGCTCGTCGGCGGACGTGGGCTCGTCGCCCAGAAGCTCGGCCCAGGTGCGGCTCATCCGCGTGAGCCTATGCCGCGGCGTGCTCGGTTCGCGGCAACCGCCGCGAGACGACCTGCGAGACGCCGTCTGGACCCATGGTCACGCCGTAGAGGACGTCGGCCGCCTCCATCGTCCGCTTCTGGTGCGTGACGACCACGAACTGCGCCCGGTCCGCGTATCGCCGCAGGAGTTCGACGAAGCGCACGATGTTCGAGTCGTCGAGCGCAGCCTCCACCTCGTCGAGGAGATAGAAGGCGCACGGCCGCGCGAGGAAGAGCGAGAAGAGAAGGGCGATGGCGCCGAGTGCCTTCTCGCCTCCGGACAGGAGCGAGAGCCTGGTCACGCGCTTCCCCGCGGGACGGAGCTCGACCTCGATCCCCGCCTCCGCGCCCTCCTCGTCCCCGGCCTCGACGAGGCGCAGTCGCCCCTCTCCCCCAGGGAAGAGCGTCGAAGCGACGTCCTGGAAGTGCCGTTCGACGGCGCGGAACGTCTCCGCGAACCGCCGCTCGACGGTCTCGGCGAGCTCGGCGCGGAGCTTCTCGAGCTCCTCGAGGCTCTGCTCGAGGTCGACGCGCTGCATCCGGAGATCCTCCAGCCGCTCCTTCTCCGCCTCGTACTCCTCGCGGGCGAGGGGGTTGACCAGCCCCAGCCCGGCTCGCCGCGTCTCGAGCCGGTCGACCTTCGCGGCGAGCTCATCTCGATCGTTTCCGTCGGCAGGCGCGGAGGAGCCCGCCGCCTCGAGCCGCCTGCGCGCTTCCTCCGTCTCTCCGTCGATCCGCGCGAGCTCGACCTCGGCGGCGGTCAGGCGCTCGCGCGCCTCCTCGAGCATCGGTCGCAGCTCGACCTCCGCGGCGCCGAGCCGGCGGAGATCCTCGCCGAGGCCCTTCGCGCGGAGCGCGCCCGCGTCGACGCGGGCGCGCAAGGGCGCGTCGAGTCGCGTCGCCGTCGTCAGCGCGCGAGAGAGAGTCTCCGCGAGCCGCTCCGAGCACGCCGCGAGACGGGCGAGGATGGACGGCGCGATCCGGAGGACGGAGGGAGAGGGTGCCGGCGCCGAAGCGGACGCGGTCAAATACTCGGCCTCCGCCGCGGCCGCGCGCGCCGCGGCCTCGACCGCACGTTGCTCGGCTGCCTCCATCTGCTCGGCGAGACGACCCACCTCCTCGGCGAGGGCGTTGCGCCGCGCGTCCATCTCGAGGAGGACGGCCTCGGCGGCCACGCCCGAGAACCACAGCTCGCCGCGCTCCGGGTCGTATCCGAATCCCTCCTGCGTCACCGACGGGACGCGTGCATCGAGGAGCCGCTCGAGCGTCACCACGGGCATCGAGTCGACGATCTCGGCCGGATCGCGATCGGCCAACACGACGAGGCTGCCGAGCCCCTCGCGGCGTGCGCGCTCGAGCAGCGCGAGCCCCGACGCGGGATCGTGGACGAGGATCGCCGACGCACGCGCCCCGAGGGCGGCCGCGACGGCTCGCTCCGATCCGGGCTCTGCGACGATCGCCGCCAGTGCCAGCCGCTCGCCCGACTCCGCGAGCGCGCGGGCAGCCGGTGCGATGCCTTCGCGCTCCGCGAGTGAGCGCTCGAGAGCGGCCAGACGCTCCCCGGCGGAGCGGGCAGCTTCCGCAAGCTCGTCCCGCTCGCGGGCCGCGCTGCGCGCCGCCTCGGCAGCCGCGGTCGCGCCGTGCCTGAGCTCGACGACCGACACCCTGGCATCGCCCGCGGGATCGCCGCTCGAGCCTCCGACGAGCGCGCGCTCGGCCACGAGCCGGTCGCTCAGCGCAACGGCGGATTCGGCACGGACGGACAGTCGCTCCCCGCCCGCCTGCAGCCGGTAGAGCGCGGCGACCGACGACTCCCTTCGGCCCGCCGCATCGGAGAGCTCGTCCTCGGCGCGCGTGCGCTCGCCGAGCAGACTTTCGAGCCTCGATTGCGCGCCCCTGCGCGCCAGCGCCGCGGCGTCCCGTCGCTCTTCGGCCTCGCTCCGCCGCTCATCCGCGCCCTCGAGGTCGAGCTCGGCGATCCGGGCCCGGAGCGAACGTATCTCGACCGCGAGCTTCTCCGCTCTCTCGGCCGCCGTCGCCTGCAGCGCAAGGGGACGGAGGCGCTTGCGCACCTCCTCCTCGACGTCGTGCGCGCGCTCCACCTGGAGCGCGACGCGGGCGAGCTTCAGCTCCGCGCGGTGCTTGCGCCGCTTGAACTTCCCGAGGCCTGCCGCCTCCTCGACGAACGCGCGACGATCCTCGGGCTTCGACGCGAGCACCTGCTCGACCTTGCCCTGGCCGACGATCGAGTGCATCGCTGCGCCGAGACCCACATCGGAGAGCAGCTCGACGAGATCCGTCCGCCGCACCGCCGCGCGGTTGACGAGGTACTGCCCCTCGGCCCCGCGCACCAGCCGCCGCGCGATCGAAACCTCGCTGAAGTCGAGCTCCGGCCAGGCGCCGTCCTCGTTCGAGAAGACGAGCTCGACCTCGCAGTGGGCCGCCGGCTTGCGCTCGCCACCGCCGCCCGCGAAGAGGACGTCGTCCGGCTTCTCGGCCCGTAGCTCCGAGGGCGTCAGGGAGCCCGCCGCCCAGACGACCGCGTCCGCGATGTTCGACTTCCCCGACCCGTTGGGGCCGACGATGACGGCGACGCCGGGCTCGAGCGCTATCTCGAGCGGGTCCGGAAACGACTTGAAGCCGCGGATGCGGAGCGTGCGCAGGTGCACCGAAGCCGCATTCTCCCGTCCGGGACGGACGGCAAACCGCCCGTCAGATCGCCTCGGGCACGACGCCGAGCGCGTCGAGCGCCTGGCGGGCGGCCTCCTGCTCGGCCGCCTTCTTCGTCGAGCCCTTCCCGATTCCGAGCTGGGCTCCGGCGACATGGGCGGCGCACACGAAACGGCGGTCGTGCGGTGGGCCCTCGACCTCGATCACCGTGTAGTGCACTTGCCGCCCCGAGCGCGCGAGGGCTTCCTGCAGCTCGGTCTTGTAGTCGACATGACTCGAGCGCGCGTACTCGATCTTGTCCGCGAACGCCGCCACGATCACGGGCTCGATCTCTTCGAAGCCGTGCTCGAGATAGAGGGCAGCGATCGCCGCCTCGAGGAGCGCGGCGAGGACGTTCCGGCTTCGGGAGATCCGCTGGAGCTCGTCGGGCGGCACGTTGCCGGCCCGTTCGACCATCCGCTCGCCGAGCCGGAGCTCCTTGGCGACGACCGCGCAGCTCTGGCGCGACACGACGTGCGCCCGGATCTTGGCGAGCCGGCCCTCGGACGCGTCCGGGAACCGGTCGAAGACCGTTCGGGCGATCGCGAGCTCGAGCACGCTGTCGCCGAGGAACTCGAGACGCTCGTAGGACGATGCGCGGTCGTCCGCCCACGAGGAGTGCATGAAGACCTGATCGAGACGCGCCGCAGGCAGCTCGTCGATCAGGCGGCCGAGCGTCTCCGGCCCGTCTGCCTTCTGACTACTCCTGGTGCGCGATGACGTAATCGATCGCCTTGCCGACGGTCGTGAGCCCGCGAGCGTCCTCGTCGGGGATCTTGAGCCCGAACTGGTCCTCGAGGTCCATGACCACCTCGACCAGGTCGAGGGAGTCTGCGCCGAGGTCCTGCTCGAAGGACGCGTCTTCCGTAATCTCGCTCTCGTCGATGCCGAGCTTCTCGCTCAGCGCGCTCTTCACCTGCTCGAGGATCTCCTCACGCGAGTTTGCCACTCTGAAACCTCACCTCTCGGCCGTCGGGTCGTGGAGGGGCGATGCTATCGCATGCGCAGGCGGCATTGGACGACCGGCGCGAGGATCCGCAATCACGCGCGGGGGCGCCCGTCGGGCGCGAGCACACCGGCCGCCAGCCGCTCCTCGAGCCGCTCGACGACGCGGTGCTCCGCGCCCACCGCGGCAAGACGGATCGCATTGGCGATCGCCACTCTCGAGCTCGACCCGTGGGCGATGACGACGAGCCCGCGCAGGCCGAGGAGATAGGCGCCGCCGTACGTCTCCGGATCGAGGCGCTCGCGGAGACGGCGTGTGCCCGGCCGGATGAGAACGCCGCCGATCTTCCCGCGGAGCGACGACCCGACCTCGGCCCGAAGGACGTCGAGGATGCTCCGGATCGTCCCCTCGAGCGCCTTGAGCGCGACGTTGCCGGTGAAGCCGTCGGTCACGACCACGGCCGCGTCCCCTTCGAGCAGCCAGCGGCTCTCGATGTTGCCGGCGAAGCGGAGCTCGCTCGAGCGGAGCAGCTCGTGCGCATCGAGCGTGAGCTGGTTGCCCTTCTCGTCCTCCTCACCGATCGAGAGCAGCCGGACCTCGGGATCGGAGACTCCGAGGATCTCCTCCGCGAAGACCGCCCCCATGTGCGCGAACTGGAGGAGGTGCTCGGGTCGGGCATCGGCGTTGGCGCCCGCGTCGATGAGGACGCTCGGGCCACGTCGGGCCGGGATCACCACCGCGATCGCGGGGCGGTGAGCACCCGGCTGGCGCCGGATGTGGAGCAGTGAGGCGGCGAGCATGGCGCCGGTGCTCCCCGCCGACACGACCGCGGCGGCCTCTCCGTCCGCGACCGCCTTGACGGCGCGGACGAGCGACGACCCGGGCTTCGAGCGAACGGCGTCGACCGGCGACTCGTCCATCGCGATGGCGGCGTCCGTCTCGACGAGCTCCAGCCCGAGCGGGTCGATGCCTGCTGGTCCGAAGAGGATGGGCTCGATCTCGTCCGACGACGCCGCCGCGGCTCCAGCGACGATCTCCTCCGGCGCCCGGTCGCCTCCGAGGGCGTCGACCGCGACGCGAATGGTCATCCGCCGGTGCTTCTACGGAGCCTGGACCCGGAGCGGCTCGACCTCGCGGCCCTTGTACGTCTTGCAGTTCGGGCACACGCGGTGCGGGAGCTTCGGCTGCCGGCAGGTCGGACAGACTTGGACGCGCGGGACGGAGATCCCGTGCTGCGCGCGACGCTTGTCGCGCCTCGACCTGGACGTTTTCCGCTTCGGGACGGCCATGAGCGGCCGCGGAGTATACCGACAGGGGAATCGCGAACCCACTTGTCAGGGATCGCTCAAACCTCCGTAAACCTTGCGTAAGTGGGGACCTCCGCGACGCCGGACCGCGTCTAGCGTGAGTTCGCCACATCGCGGAACAGAGCGAAAGGGGGTCGACGATGCGGCGCAGACGAGGGCAGCAAGGATGGCTCCGAGGGAGGTATGCGACCGCCGGAGTGGGGTTTGCGGTGGCGGGGCTCGCGCTCGCCGTTCTCTCGAGCTCCTCCGTCGCAGCGCCGGCGGAGGCCCCGGCGAACACGGCCGAGCCGGCCATCAGCGGGATGGCGCTCGAGGGTCAGAACCTGACCACATCGAACGGCTCGTGGTCGGGGACGCAGCCGATGACCTTCTCGTACCGGTGGGTGCGGTGCGGGTCCGACGGCGGCGCGGCCGACGGCTCGAACTGCTCCTCGATCTCCGGTGCGACGGGGAAGACGTACACGCTCAAGGGAGGCGACGTCGGATTCCGGCTCCGGGTTCGGGTAACGGCGACGAACAGCTCCGGGGCAGCCCGAGTCGCGTCCAACCCGACGGCGACGATTGCCGCACGGAGGCCGACGAACGTCTCGGGACCGACGATCGCCGGCTCGGCCGTCGAAAACGCAACCCTCCAGGCGAGCCCTGGGTCGTGGACCGGCCAGCCGACGATCACGTTCGGCTACCGCTGGCTCCGTTGCGACACCTCGGGCAACGGCTGCCGGGACATCAGCGGCGCAACGGCGGGCTCCTACGTCGTTCGCCACGACGACGTCGGCCACACCGTGCGGGTGCGGGTCACCGCCCAGAACGGCGCCGGCTCGCGCACTGCGACGTCCGCCAGGACCGGTGTCGTGCAGCCGGCGGGGCCGAGCGGTGTCATCGACCTTCCGGGTGGAGAGCGCTCGATCCCGGTCACGAGCGTGCCGAACGACCAACGCCTGGTCGTGTCGGACGTCGTGTTCTCGCCGTCCGTCGTGCGGAGCGCTCGCGATCCGATCACGGTTCGCGTCAGGGTCAAGGACACGCGTGGGTTCGTCGTGCGCGGGGCGTTGGTCTTCATTCGGGCTACGCCGAGGGTGACATCGGGCGGTGACCATCAGCCGACGGCGACGGACGGCTGGGTGACGTACCAGCTCGTCCCGAACGCCAACTTCCCGCAGCCGCGCTCGGGCTTCAACGTGCAGTTCTTCGCCAAGGCGTACAGGTCGGGCGACCCGCCCCTGGCAGGCGTCGCCGCGTACCGGCTCGTCCAGGTGCCGACGGCCGGGTGATCGTCGGGGGAGGAGGCGGTCACGCGCGGGCCGCCTCCCCCGAACCGTTCAGCCGAGCGAGATCTCCCGCGTCGGCGCGATCGCCTCGAGAAATTGTCTGTCGTGCGACACGACGACGAGGGTCCCGCCGTACGAGGCGAGTGCCTGCTCGAGCTGCTCGATCGCCTCGACGTCGAGGTGGTTCGTCGGCTCGTCGAGGACGAGGAGGTTGACACGCCGCGCCTGCAGCTCGGCGAGCTCCGACCGCGTCCGCTCTCCAGGCGAGAGCGAGTCGCACGTCCGGAAGACGTGATCGGCCCCGAGCCCGAACTTCGCGAGGAGCGTGCGCGCCGCCTCGGCGGTGAGGCCCGTACGCTCGCGGAACCTGTCGAGGAGCGCCGTGTCCCCTGCGAACCCGCTCCGTTCCTGGGCGAGCGCGGCGAGCGTCGTCCTCCGACCCACTAGCCGTCGTCCCGACTCGAGCGGGACGAGACCGAGGAGCATGGCGAGGAGCGTGCTCTTCCCGCTCCCGTTCGGACCGGTGATGGAGAGCCGCTCTCCCGGGGCGAGATCGAGGCCGATCGGACCCAGCCGAAACGCGCCTCTCCACGCGACCGCCCGGTCGAGCGCGAGGACGACCTCCCCGGGGCGCTCCCCCGCCTCGAGGGACAGCCGGAGCTCCCACGGCTCGATCGGCTTCTCCGGCAGCTCGTTCTGCTCGAGCAGGCGCTTCGCCTGCCGTACCTTCGCGTGCCGCGCGTGCGTCGCACGCCGATCCGCGCCGCCGGTTTCCCTCCCGAGCGAGTCGCCTCTTCCTCGCGCCTCGGTGCGGCGCTTCGCAAGAAGCTCGCCGAGCTCGCGCCTCCGCTCGACGGCCCGCTCGAATCGCGCCACGGCAGTGCGGCGCTCGACCTCACGCGCAGCCTGGTAGTCGCTCCAGCCACCCGCGAACTCACGCACGCGGTGCGAGGAAGGATCGACCTCGACGATGTTCGTGACCGTCCGGTCGAGGAGTTCTCGGTCGTGTGAGACGAGAACGAGAGCTCCGTCGTACCCGACGAGGAAACGTTCCAGGCGATCGAGCCCGTCGAAGTCGAGGTCGTTGGTGGGCTCGTCGAGGAGGAGGGCGTCGAAGCGGGAGAGCAGGATCGATGCAAGCGCCACCCGCGCCGCCTCCCCGCCCGAGAGGTGGTCCGCCGTGCGGTCGAGCCCGATCGAGAGGCCGAGGTCGCCGGCGACCGTCCGCGCCCGTGCCTCGAAGCTCTCCCCGCCGAGGGCGAGGAAGCGCTCGAGAGCGGCTGCGTAGCGATCGTCCGCGCCGTCTTCGCCGGACGCGAGCGCGGAGGCGGCGCTGTGCAGCCCGTCCTCTGCCGGCCCGACTCCCGCCCGCCCCGCGAGCGTCTCGAGCAGGGTCCCGCCGCTCTCGGCCGCGCGCGTCTGGGTCAGATAGCCGGCCGTCAGCGAGGGCGGCGCGCGCACGATCGTCCCCGAGTCGGGCCTCTCGACCCCAGCGAGCAGGCGCAGGAGCGTCGACTTGCCGGCGCCGTTGGGGCCGACGACGCCGATCCGGGCCCGGGGGCCGACCGTCAGGTCGACGTCGTCGAGGATCGTTCGCGGGCCGTAGTGCTTCGAGACGTGCGCGAGCTGGACTCGCATGGACGGAACCTCCTGCGTTCAGGACTCTGCGCCCGACGCGGGGCGACGGTGTGCGCTGGAAGGCTCAGTCCCTCATACCGGCGGCGCGGAGCGCCGCCGGGCATCCTACAACGACTCGCGCAGCTGCTCGAGCGCAGCCCAGCGCGGGTCGAGCTCGAGGTCGGCATGCTCGTGCGGCTCGACGTTCAGGTCCTTCCCGCACACGGGACAGAGACCGGCGCAGTCCGGCTTGCACAGGATCTGCTCCGGCAGTACGAGCGCGATGGCATCGCGAGCCCAGGCACCGAGGTCGAGCGTGTCGTCCGCGACGTAGTCGGAGCGGAGGTCGTCGGCCGGATCTGCGTCGCCGTCGTGGAACTCGCGCGCCGAGACGTCTACGTCGACCTCGGCATGCGCGAGACAGCGCATGCACGGCCCCGACACGTGCGCGCCGAAGCGCATGTCGAAGACGGTCGCGCCCGACGCCTGCGAGACCGTCAACGCGACGGGGACGGGAACGGGCGTGACCTCGTAGCGCTGGCCGGCGAGGACGAACGGCGCGAGCTCGACGTCGAGCGAAAGATCCCGCGACTCACCCCGGCGAAGGCGCAAGCGGTGGAGGTCGAGCGTGCTCACGTCCGGGAGCGTAGACCCCTCCGCCCGGTCGCCACCCCCCAGCGACATAAGCGTCGCTCACACTACGGTAGGATTCGATCATGGAACCTGATCGTTGGCTGGGGCTCGACCTCCGTCATCTCGTCGCCCTCACGACCATCGCCGACGAGGGCTCGTTCGGACGGGCGGCCGAGCGCCTCGGATACACGCAGTCTGCGATCTCGCAGCAGATCGCCACGCTCGAGCGCATCGTCGGTCTCCGGCTGATCGAGCGCCCGGGCGGGCCGCGCGCGATCTCGCTGACCGAGGCGGGACGCATCCTGCTCCGGCACGCCGACGCGATCCAGGCACGGCTCCTCGCCGCGAAGGCGGACATGGCGGCCCTCGAGGCGGGCGACGCCGGCCGGCTCAGGGTCGGAACCTTCCAGAGCGTCGGGACGAGGGTCCTCCCCACGCTCCTCCGCCGGTTCTCGGACGGCCATCCCGGCGTCGAGGTCGTGCTGCGCGAGTCGGCGAGCGAGGACGAGCTGCTCGCGATGATCGAGCGCGGCGAGCTCGACGTGACGTTCCTGACCCTCCCGGTCGCGCCCGGCCCCTACGACTCCATCGAGCTGCTCCGCGACCCCTACGTGCTCGTCGTCCCCGCCGGGTCGCCGCTCACGCGGCTCCGCCGCGTGCCGACGTTGAAGGAGATCGCGCTGCAGCCGCTGATCGGCTTCAGCCACTGCTCCTCGATGGACGCCGTCGAGTCGCATCTCGCCGCGTCCGGACGCACGCCCGAGGTCGTCTTTCGCTCGGACAACAACGGCACCGTCCAGGGTCTCGTCGGAGCAGGCGTGGGAGTCAGCGTGTCACCGCTCCTCACGATCGAGGAGGGCGACGAGCGAGTGAGCGTGATCGACCTCCAGGGCCGGATTCCACCGCGCGTCATCGGGCTCGTCTGGCACAGCGATCGCCATCGCACACCGGCTGCGGACGCGTTCGTGGAGTCGGCGCTGGACGTGTGCCGCGAGCTAGGCGTCGAGCCGGAAGCGGCGTAGCAGCCGCGCGCCTCGGACGCGCTCACCGCCGCGGGCGCGGTCGGGGTGGTCGAGGTCGCTCCGGTCTACGCGGCGGTGCCGCCGCGAACGGCTCGTCGAGCCGACGAAGGAGCCTGGCGAGAGCGTCGAGCTCCGGCTTCGGCATGCCCGAGAGAAGTGCCGAGAGACGCCGCTGCACCGACGTCGTCGCCGACTCCAGGATTCGCCGGCCGCTGGGGGTGAGCGAGAGCTCGTGCCGACGCCGGTCGTCGACCGTGCGCGCTCGCTCGAGGTAGTTGGCGGTCTCGAGCGTCGCGAGCAGCTGCGAGACCGCCGCCGGGGAGACGGACGCGCGTCGTGCCAGCTCCGAACCACCTGTGACTCCGTCCGCCACTTCCTGGAGGAGGAGGTACTGCGCCAGGGTCAGCGGCGGATCGTGACGGGCCAGCAC
Source organism: uncultured Actinomycetes bacterium (assembly GCA_963708265.1). Taxonomy (GTDB): domain Bacteria; phylum Actinomycetota; class Thermoleophilia; order Gaiellales; family Gaiellaceae; genus GMQP-bins7. Next base: position 1,203,980 of record CAVPSC010000004.1, read on the forward strand.
GCGCTCGATCCAGCGCGTGACGGCCGGGGCGGTGCGCGCGAGTGCGCCGGCGACGGCGAGATCGGTCGGCGTGCGAGGTCGAGGAGGCACCGAACTATGTAAGTTAACTTTACTATTAAGCGTGCTGTTCCTTCACATGGTACTGCCGGCCGCATGCGTCTTCATGCTGGTCCGGAGGACGACGACAGCCACCGCCCTCGCACTGCTCGCCGTGATCGTCGAGCTGACGACCGGCACGCTCGACTCGAAGCCCGTCGTCGAGGCCGTGGTGGAGATCGCGCCGTTGCTCGCGTTCCTCACCGCGGCGATCTGGCTCGCCGAGCTCGCCGACGGAGCAGGCCTGACGGCGCGTATCGGAGCGTCGATCGCCCGCACCTCCGGAGGGAGACGGTCCACGGTGTACGCGACAACGTGCGCGGCGTGCGCGTTGCTCACGATGGCGGTGTCCCTGGACGGCGCCGTCGTGCTCATGGTGCCGCTCGTCCTCACGCTGGCGGACGGGGACCGTGGGCTCTCGAGAGCGCTCCTCCTCGCGACGGTCGTCGTCGCCAACGCGTGCTCCCTGGCAGTCCCGCAGGGCAACCCGACGAACATCGTCGTCATGGACCGGCTCGGGCTCTCCCCTTCCACCTTCGTCGCGCATCTCTTCGTACCGGCCGTCGTTGCGACCGCGCTCTGCGCGGGAGCGCTCGCCATCGTCGAGAGGCGGGCGCTGCGCGGCCACTTCACGACCGAGCGCCCGACGCGACCTGCGCCGAGCACGGACGAGAAGATCGCCATCGGCGCTCTTGTCGTGGCGACGATCGGAGGTGTCGCGTCGCCGTGGCTCGGCGTCGCGCCCTGGGCGCCGCTGCCGGCAGTCGCCGCGCTCACATGCGCCGGGCTGCTCGTCCTCGGGCGCCCGCGCCCGGCGATCCACGCCCCGTGGCGTATCTCCTTCCAGCTCCTCGCTCTCCTCGTCGGGGTCGGCGCCGTCGCCACACGTTTCGCTCCTCGACTGCCCGAGGTCACGTCGCTGTCCGGCGCGTTGGGCCTCGCGCTCTGCGTCGCCGCGCTCACCGCGGCAGCGAACAACCTCCCCGCGAGCGCACTCGTGGGCGGCTTGCTCGGCCCCCGTCCACTTCCAGCCGCAGCGGCTCTCATAGGCCTCACGGTCGGATCGCTGACGACGCGGCACGGCTCGGTCGCGACGCTCATCGCGTTCGATCGCGTCGAGCACGAGAGCCGCGAGCTCGCCCGTGGCGGCTACCTCCGGATCCTGCTCCCGCTCGGCGTCGTCGCGACGATCGCGGCGACGACCGCCGCCTGGCTCACCACGCGGCTCGCGTAGCCCGCCCTACTGGTAGGGCTCGTCGTTCTCGGACGAGATCGGGCCGATGCCGGCCACGACCGTCTCCTGGGAGCGCTCGTGGAGCCGCTCGCGGCCGCGCCTGACCGCGGTGAGGAACTTGTCGAGGTTGACCTCGAGCGTCGAGAGGATGGAATCCGCCCAGTCCTCCATTTCGAGCCGCGTCTCGCGGGCCTGGCGTCTCGCGTCGTCCACGATGTCGTCGGCCTGACGCTCCGCGAGCTTGACGATCTCCGTCTGCGAGGCCTCGCGCACCGCCTGCTCGCGCGCCTCCTGGATGATGCGGTCGCACTCGCGCTTCGCCTCGGCGAGCATCTCCTGCCGCTCCTTGACGATCCAGCGCGCCTGCTTGATCTCCTCCGGGATGGTGGCCCGCATCTGGTCGAGGATCTCGTAGATCTCCTCGCGGTCGAGACGAACCTGGTCGGTGAGCGGCACGGCCTTCGCGTTGTGCACGAGGTCGTCGAGCTTGTCGATGAGCACGAGTACGTCCATGGGCGGGACAGTCTACCCCCGGGGTGAGACGGGACGGCTTCGCCGCTCGTTCGCTTGCGCGAAGCCAGAATCCGGGCAGACCGGATGCCGGCCGCACGAAAACCCTGAAGGCGCCCGCTTCGCGCTCGCGATGGCGCCGATCACTCCTGCGGAGAGACTGGAGCCCCCGGGCGCCCGTTCGGGTAGAGCTGTGCGAACCTCTTCGCCACCGCGGGCGGAACGAGCTCGTCGACCTTGCCGCCGAACGCCGCGATCTCCTTCACGCCGCTCGAGGAGACGAAGCTGTACTGCGGGCTCGCCATGACGTAGACCGTCTCGACGTCCGGCGCGAGCAGGCGGTTCAGGTGGTTCATCTGGAACTCCCACTCGAAGTCGGAGATCACCCGGAGGCCCTTCACCATCGTGCGCGCGTCGTGCCTGTGCGCGAACTCGACGACCAGCTCGGCGAACACGTCGACCACGACGTTGTCGAGCTCGCCGAGCGCGTCCTCGAGGAAGGCGACGCGCTCCTCGACGGTGAACAGCGGGTGCTTGTGGGTCGGGTCGCGGACGACGCCGACGACGACACGGTCGAAGATCGCCGCGGCACGACGGATGACGTCGATGTGCCCGTTCGTGACGGGGTCGTAGCTTCCGGGGCAGATTGCGCTCGTCATCGAGTGGTGAAGACGCTGATCCGTGCGGAACCGTAACGACGACCCGTGACGAGGTCGAGAGGAAGCTCCGGCTCGATGCGTTCCTCGGTCTCGAGAACGAACAGTGCTCCCTCGCCGAGCAGCCCCGGCACGAGGGCGGAGAGCGGCTCGGCGAACCGCTCCCAGTCGTCGTACGGAGGGTCGGCGAGGACGAGCTCGAAGCGATGATTCCGCGCGTTCTCTTCCCGCAGCGCTTCGACGACGCCGCGGCGGAGCACGACCGCCCCGGTCAGGCCGAGCTTCTCGAGGTTCCGCTCGATGACGCGACACGCCTCGCGGTCCTTCTCGACGAACACGCACCGGGCTGCCCCGCGGGACAGTGCCTCGAGGCCCATCGCTCCCGAGCCCGCGAACAGGTCGAGGACGTGCGCGCCCTCGACGGGCCCGATCAGCGAGAACGCGGCCTCGCGCACCCGGTCTCCGGTCGGACGGGTGACGACGCCGCGCGGCGCGGCGATCCTGTGCCCCTTCCTCGAGCCGGCGACGATCCGCATCGCTCGAACACTCGCAGAGCGGGCGACGGGCCGGGGCGGCGGGTCAGGCGACTCGCCGCTGCGCCGAGAGCTCCACGACGACCTCGTGGGCGCCGTCGGCGAACGACGTCTCCACGACCCGCCCGGCTCGGCGGAGGAGCGCGAACGCAGGCTCGTTCCCGGGCGCCACGATCGCGGTGAAACGCTCGATGCCCTGACGGAGCGCGAGCTCCCTCAGCTCGTCGACCAATGCGTTCCCGATGCCCAGGCCCTGGCAGCGGTCGACGACCGCGAATGCGACCTCGGCCGCTCGCGAGCTCTCCGACCCGCGCACGAAGCGCGCGATGCCGACGACGCGCCCGGACGGACGCTCGACCGCCGTGACCGCCTCGCGCCCGCAGCAGCCGACGTCGACCAGCACGTCGAGCTCGCTGTCCCGGAGGCGCGGCTTCGGACCGTGGAAGCGAAGACGCCGCGAGCCCTCCGACAGCCCGTCGAAGACGTCGAGCACGGCCGCGCGATCGCCGGGCTCGAGCGGGCCGAGCTCGAGAGCATCGTCCTCACAGCCTCGGCTGTGCTTCTCCGCCATGCCCTCGATGGTCGCACGCGACGACCGCCTCGACGGTGCGGTTACCCGTACTGCTCGCTACGACTCGCCGAGGTGCTCGGCGTCGCCCAGCAGCCGATCGACCTCCTCGGCGAGAAGCCCTTCTCCCTCGAGATCCCGGGCCGCGTCGCGCGCACGCTCGAGCAGCTCCCGATCCCTGCGGAGGCGCACGAACCGGAGGTCGGAGAGACCCGACTGGCGTGCTCCCGCGACCTGCCCCTCGCCGCGGATCTCGAGGTCGCGCTCCGCGAGCTCGAACCCGTCCGTCGTCTCGACCATCGCGTCGAGTCGCTCGACGGCGCTCTCGGTGAGCTCCTCCCGCGCGCGGGAGACGAGCAAGCAGTACGACTGCTCGGCGCCTCTCCCCACTCGCCCGCGGAGCTGATGGAGCTGGGCGAGGCCGAAGCGGTCGGCCTCCTGGACGATCATCACGGTCGCGTTCGGGACGTCGATGCCGACTTCGATCACGGTGGTGGCAACGAGGACGTCGAGGTCGCCCGCGGTGAAGCGCGCCATCAGCTCGCGCCGCTCGTGCGTCCCGAGCCTCCCGTGCAGGCAGCCGACGCGGAAGTCGCAAAGCTCGTGCTCGCGCAGCCGGTCGGCCTCGTGCTCGGCCGCGCGCGCGCGATTCGTCTCCGACTGCTCGATCAGCGGACAGACGACGTACGCTTGCCGGCCGTCACGCAGCAGTCGCGTGAGTCGGACGTATGCCTCCGACGCGCGCTCCTCGGGGATCCACCTCGTCACGATCGGCTTCCGCGCCGCGGGCAGGGTCGCGAGCTCGCTCACCTCGAGGTCGCCGAAGAGCGTCAGCGCGAGCGTCCTCGGGATCGGTGTCGCCGTCATATGCAGGACGTGCGGACTCCGCCCCTCGACGAGCGCGCTCCGCTGGCCGACTCCGAAGCGGTGCTGCTCGTCCACCACCGCGACCGCGAGGTCGTGGAAGTCGACCTCCTTCTGGATGAGGGCGTGCGTGCCGACGACGAGCTGCGCGTCTCCCGACGCGATCACCTGCCGCACGGCCGCGTGCTCGCGGGCGCGAAGGGAGCTCGTGAGCAGGAAGACGCGGACGCCGAGGCCCGCGCAGAGCTCCTCGATCGTGAGGAAGTGCTGCTCGGCCAGCGTCTCCGTCGGAGCCATGAGCGCTCCCTGCCGGCGCGCCTCGACGGCGCGGAGGAGAGCGTAGAGCGCGACGACCGTCTTGCCCGCGCCGACGTCGCCCTGGAGGAGTCGCTGCATGGGGAGCGTGCGCGCGAGGTCGTGCTCGAGATCGACGATCGCCTGCTCCTGGTCGGTCGTGAGCGCGAACGGAAGCGCGCCGCGGTAGCGGTCGATCAGCGCGCCGGGAGGAGGAAGCGGGTCCGCGACGGCTCGCTTCCTCACCGCCGACGAACGGGCGAGGGCGAGCTGGAGGACGAGCAGCTCGTCGAAGGCGAGCCGGAGCCGTCCGGTCTCCGCCTCGCGCAGGTCGCGCGGGCGATGCACGACTGCCAGCGCATCGGCGCGCAGCGGAAGCCCCGCCCGCGTTCGGAGCGCCGCAGGAAGGGGCTCGCCCACGTCGCGGACTCCGCTCAGGACCTGGGCGCGGAGCTCGCGGAGCCTCTTCTGCGCGAGGTCCTCCGTCGCCGGATACACCGGTGCGAAAGCCGCGGTCTCGAACTCCCCGTCGAGATCGTAGGACGAGACCGCGAAGCCGTATCGGTTCGCCCGGCCCCGGAGCCGGAGCTGCGTCCCCGGCTCGAGCCGCTTCTCGAGCCACGGCTGGTTGAACCACGTCGCCTTGATCGAGTCCGTGTCGTCGTAGACGGTGGCGGTGAGGATCTTCAGACGCCCGCGACGGCGGCTCGTCACCGACCTGACCGCGACCTCGATCACCGCCTCCTCCTCGCCGAAGAGGTCGCAGACGCGCCTCGTCGGGGCGGGCGCCTCGTACCGACGAGGCCCCTGCCAGAGGAGATCGCCGAGGCTCTCGACACCCACGCGCGCGAGACGCCGCTCCAGTGTCGGGCCGACTCCGTCGAGGCTCTGGACCGGCGCTGCGAGGCGGCTCGGGCTCGGGAGGCTCGGGGGCGGAGGCCAGCCGTCGGGCGGATCCGCGCCCGCGAATCCGATCGGGAGGCGGACCTGGCTCCTCGCGCCCGTGGCCATTCCGTCCACTATAGGTCCCGCTCCCGGACGGGCGCGGGGGCGCGCGTCAGGAGGGATAGAGCGTGTAGAACCAGCCTTCGCGCCAGCGGAACGGAGCCTTGACGAGATCCGGGAGGGCGACCCCCTCGAGGAGGTGGTCCAGCGCCCAGCGGGTCGCCGTGTGCCCGATCACGACGACCCGCGCGCGCTCGTAGCGGGGAGACAGGTCGTGGAGGAAGCTCCGGACCCGGACGACGACGTCCTGGTAGCTCTCGCCGCCGGGAAAGGGCACGTAGACGTGGTCCTCGCGACTCGCCTCGAGGTTCGCGACCGGGCCGCCGTTCAGGTCGCCGTAGTCGCACTCCCGCAGGCGCCAGTCGTGGAAGATCGGGATCCCGAGCGGCCTGAACCCGATCTCGGCCGTTTCGACCGCCCGCGCGAGATCGGAGGCGAACACGGCGACGATCTCGCGCTCCCGATGCCGTTCGCCGATCTCCCTCGCGAGGCGGCGGCCCTTTCGCGACAGCCGTCCGTCGAGCCAGCCCGTCGCGATCCAGCGCTCGTCGTCGGTCGACAGCGAATGCGTCTCGAACACGATCTCGATGCTCACGGCTCGAACGTCAGTCGTCGGGAAGCCAGAAGAAGCCGACGGCGCCCGGACCGGCGTGCGTCCCGACGACGGCGCCGAGCGTCGCCGTGAACTCGATCTCGGCATGCGGGCGCACGCGCCAGACGAGCTCGCTCAACGTACCGACCCATTCGGCGGCGTCGGCGTGCGCGATCGCGACGCGGAGCCCGGGGCGGTCGTCCGTCGACTCGGCGAAGCGCCGCTCGAACTCCACGAGTGCCTTCTGCCGACCGCGCGCGCGGGACACCGCTGTTACGACGCCGTCCTCGATCGCCAGGATCGGACGGACGTTGAGCAGCGAGCCGGCCAGGGCGCGTGCGCGTCCGATCCGCCCGCCGCGCTGGAGGAACTCGAGCGTCTCGACGGTGAAGACGACGCCAGAGCGCGTCCGGAAGCGCTCGACGAGCGCGTCGATCTCCTCGTCCGTCGTTCCACGGGCGAGGCGGCGCTGGACGGCGTGCGAGAGCATCGCGACGGCCAGCGAGACGCTGAGCGTGTCGACGATGCGCACCCTGTCGCCGCCGAGCTCCGCCGCCGCCACCTCCGCGCTCTGGATGGTGCCGCTCACCCTGGAGGACACCTGCAGCGAGTAGATCCGCTCGTACTGCTCGAGCTCGCGATAGGCGTCGAGGAAGTCCTGTGGTGTCGGCTGCGCGGTCGCGGGGAGCTCGGACGAGGTCCTGAGCTTCTCGTAGAACTCCCCCGGGCCGAGCTCGACGTAGTCGCGGTAGGTCTCGTCGCCGAAGCGGACATAGAGCGGGACGACGCGCATGTTCGGGAAGCGGGCCTGCGCCTCGGGGTAGTCGGACGTCGAGTCGAGGACGATCGCGGTGTTCTCGGTCGTCAGGTTCATCCGCCCCTCCCGGCGGCCGTGCGCACGACGTCGACGAGCGCGTCCACACCCGCATCCTTCCCAACGAGCGGGGCGCCGGCGATGCGGGCAGCTTCCGTCTCGTCCCTTCCGACCGACGCGCTGAGGAACACGATCGCGGCCTCGGGACGGAGGTCGAGGATCTCGCGGGCGGCCTCTGCGCCGTCCAGGTCGGGCAGCCGGTAATCGACCACTGCGACATCCACCCGGAGCTCCGACGAGGCGCGCGCCGCCTGCCCGCCGAGCGCGACCGAACCCACCACATCGACTCCGTCGTACGAACCGAGGAGGAAGGTGAGGGACTCGCGGAAGACGTCGTTGTCCTCGACGAGCAGGACGCGTATCGGCGGCTCCACGTCTACTCCGCGACGAAGAGAAACGGGTAGTGCGCCTGCCCGCCTTCGCAGACGTCGACGTCGACGTCCGGGTGTGCGCGCTTGACCGCGTCCAGGACCCCGTCGAGGCCCGACGCCGATTCGCCGGTGAGGACGCCGAGCCAGCCGCGCTCCCCCTCGAGCACCCGCTCCACGACCTCGAGCGCGACCTCCCCGAGCTCGTCGCCGGCGGTGACCGGAGCGTCGTCGACGAGGCCTAGGTACTCGCCCTCGCGGACCTCGACGCCGTCGAGCACTGCGTCGCGCGAGGCGACGGTCACCTCGCCCGTCGCCAACGAGGCGAGCGCTTCGAGCATCGCCGCCTCGTTGTCCTCGGGCGAGTTGGTCGACACGTAGGCGCCGAGAACGGCCCAGCCCGCCTGTGGCGAGCGCGAAGGCACGATGCGGACCCGTTTCGTGTCCACGAGCTCGGCAGCCTGCTCGGCGGCGAGGAGCACGTTCGAGTTGTTCGGAAGGACGATGACCTCCGCCGCAGCGGTGCTCTCGATCGCCCGGACGAGGTCGTCGACGGACGGATTCGAGGTCTGACCGCCGTCGACCACGGTGGCGTTCTCCGCCTCGAACAGCGCACTGATCCCGGCGCCCGGGCTGACGGCGACCACGCCGGTCTCGAACGCCGGGAGCTCCGCCCGGGCGGTCCCGCTGAGACGCTGCTCGCGGGCCTCCGTCTGGGCGTGCATGTTCGCGATCTCCACGTCCGCGATCGCGCCTAGCGCTGTCCCGGCTGCGAGCGCCGCGCCCGGATCGTCCGTGTGCACGTGCACCTTGAGCATCGACTCGTCGCCCACGACGAGCAGCGAGTCTCCGAGACGCGCCAGCTCGTCCTCGAGGGCGCCTGCGTCGAGCCGGTCGCCCTCGACGACGAAGCCGGTGCAGTAGCGATAGGTCGAGAGCTCCTGGTGGATCGCGTCGAAGCCGAGCTCCTCGGCGGTCTCCGACGCCTCGGGCAGCGGCTCGCCGTTGGCCGCGAGCGTCGCTCCACGCAGGATCTCGACCAAGCCCGCTCCGCCTGCATCGACCACGCCGGCCTTGCCGAGGACGTCGAGGAGTTCCGGCGTTTTCGCGAGCGCCGCCTCCCCGCGGGCGAGAGCGGCCTTCAGGAGGTCGCCCGGCGGGGTCGCCTCGTTCTCCTCGGCAGTGGCCTCGGCCGCCTCCGCCAGCTCACGGATCACGGTGAGGATCGTGCCCTCGACCGCGCCGACACGGCTCACCGCGCGGTACGCGGAGTCGCTCGCGGCGCGGAGGGCGCGCGCGATCGTCCCGGCGTCGATCTCCTCCGCATCACCGAGCACGTCGCATAGCCCGCGGACGATCTGCGAGAAGATCACCCCCGAGTTCCCCTTGCTCTTCCCGAGCGCGGCGCGGGAGATCTCGGCCGCCAGCGTCCGGCGGTCGCTCGCGTGCGACGCATCGATCGCGTCGACGATGCCCCGCAGCGTGTGCGTCAGGTTCGTTCCCGTGTCGCCGTCGGGCACGGGGTAGACGTTCAGATCGTCGATTCGCTGCCGGTGTGCCTCGAGGTTCCGAAGCGCCGCCTGGGCGAGAGCTCGAACCGTGTCGAGCTGACCCTCGTTGGCCACGGCTGCGGAGCTTAGTGCGTAGGAGAAGGGTTGACTGCCTGCGACACGCGCCCGGCGACCAACTCGCCGGCGCCGGCCGTCAGACGGCCTTTTGGACCTTGCCGGCCTTGAGGCAGCGCGTGCAGACGTACGCCCGCACGGGCCGACCCTCGAGCAGCACGCGGACGCGCTGGAGGTTCGGGTTGAAGCGACGCTTGGTGGCGACCATGGAATGGCTCCGGTTGTTCCCGAAGCCGGGCTTCTTCCCGCAGATGGCGCAGACCTTCGACATGCGGCCGAGCAGTGTACCGGTAGCCGCGCAGAGGACGGAAGCGGGCTAGCGGCCGGCGGCGGCGCGGAGATGGGAGAACACGTCGGCCATCTCGAGCGCCGTGCGCACGGCCTCGGCGCCCTTCTCGATGCGGGCATCGGCCTGCTCGATACGGTCGAGCGTGAGGACGCCGAACGAGACCGGCACGCCCGTCTCGAGCGCGGCGAGCTGGAGCCCGCTCGCGGCCTCGCTCGCGACGTAGTCGAAGTGCGGCGTGTCCCCGCGGATCACGCACCCGAGCGCGACGACGCACGCGTACCGCCGTGTCTTCGCGAGCGCGGTCGCCGCCAGCGGGAGCTCGAACGCGCCGGGGACGACGAGCACCGTCACCGCCTCCTGCCGCACGCCGGTCGCCTCGAGCTCGTCGAGCGCGCTTCGTAGGAGGCGCGACGTGACGTCGCCGTTGAAGCGGGCGGCGACGACGGCCACCGTCCGGTGAGCTCCGTCGGCGACGCCCTCGAGCACCGCGTAGCCGTCGGGCACGTCGAGGTCGCCCGCGGCGTGCTCGGACGACATCGTCTCGAGGTCGCGTGCCGAATCGTCCTCGATCGGCTCCGGCTCGACGCCTGGGGCCTCCTCCTGCTCCTCCACGACGACGGGGCTCTCCGCCTCCGCCGCGGGGGGCTCGTCGTGCTCGATCTCCTCGATCTCCTCCTCGGTGCCGACGGGTTCCTCGGAGATCGGCTCGGAAGCGGTCGCGGCTCCCCACGACGAGCCCGCGTCGGCGGCGTCCGATTCCTCCGCCGACGGCTGCTCGCGCCCCGACCAGTCGTAGAGGACGTTCTCGCTCGACTCGTCGATATCCCGGCTCATTCGTCCCCTTCTGCCTCGGGCTCGGGCTCGAGCCGCGCGCCTTGGTGGTGGAGCTTCACGAGTGTATGGCCGAGCTTCTCACGCTTGGCGGCCAGATAGCGCGCGTTCTCGGGCTTCGGATCGACCTCGATCGCGACCTGCTCGACAACCGTGAGGCCGTAGCCGTCGAGGCCGGTGAGCTTGCGCGGGTTGTTGGTGAGGATGCGGATGGTCGTGAGGCCGAGGTCGGCGAGGATCTGGTTCCCGATCCCCCACTCGCGCGCGTCGGCGGGAAAGCCGAGCTCGAGGTTCGCCTCGACGGTGTCGAGCCCGTTCTCCTGCAGCTCGTACGCCCGGAGCTTGTTCAGGAGGCCGATCCCGCGACCCTCCTGCGCCATGTACAGGAGCACGCCTCGGCCCTCTGCCTCGATGCAGGCAAGAGCCTGGTCGAGCTGCTCGCCGCAGTCGCAGCGGAGCGAATGGAAGACGTCGCCGGTGAGGCACTCGGAGTGGACGCGGACGAGGACGTCCTCCGCTCCCTGGATGTCGCCCTTCACGAGCGCCATGTGCTGCTTCCCGGTGAGCTGCTCGCGATAGGCAACGGCCTGAAACTCGCCGTAGTCGGTCGGGAGGCGCACCGAGACCACCCGCTCGACGAGCTTCTCCGTCCGGCGCCGGTACTCGATCAGGTCGGCGACCGTGACCATCCGCAGCTCGTGTCGCGCGCAGACCTCGACGAGGTCCCGCACCCGGGCCATGGTCCCGTCGTCGTTCATGATCTCGCACACGACGCCCGCGGGATTGAGGCCGGCGAGCCGCGCGAGGTCGACGGCCGCCTCTGTCTGTCCTGCGCGCTGGAGCACCCCGCCCAGCCTGGCGCGGAGAGGGAACACATGGCCCGGCTGGACGAGGTCGTTCGACGTCGAGCCGGGGTCGATCGCGACCTGGATCGTCCGCGCTCGGTCGTGAGCCGAGATCCCGGTGGAGACCCCCTCTCTCGCCTCGATCGAAACGGTGAACGCGGTGCCGTGCGGCGTCTCGTTGCGCTCGGTCATCGGCCGCAGGCCGAGCTCGTCGCAGCGCTCGGCGGTGAGACACAGGCAGATGAGGCCGCGTCCATGCGTAGCCATGAAGGCGATCGCCTCCGGCGTGACGAACTGGGCGGCGATCGTCAGGTCGCCCTCGTTCTCGCGGTCGGCGTCGTCGACTACGACGACGAACTTCCCGGACCGGATGTCCTCGATCGCCTCGTCGATCGCGGTGAAGGGGGACGTCGTCGGCTCCAGGTCCACGCTCACGTGCGGATCGTAGCCCCACCGTCTCGCGAATCCACGGAGGGCAGGAGCCGCTCCACGTACTTGGCGAGGACGTCGACCTCGAGGTTGACGAAGCCTCCGGGCTCGAGCCGCGACAGCGTGGTCACCTCGAGCGTATGCGGGACGAGGGCGACCGTGAACGCGTCCACGTCGAGCTCGGCGACCGTGAGGGAGACGCCGTCCACCGTGACCGAGCCCTTCCCGACGCAGTACCGGAGAACCTCGGCCTCGGCCTCCACGACGACGCGTACCTCGTCGTCCGAGCGGTCGATGGATCGCACCTGCCCGACGCCGTCGACGTGACCCTGGACGTAGTGCCCGCCGAGCGGCTCGCCTGCGCGGAGGGCAGGTTCGACGTTCACCTCCACCGCGAACGGTTTCACTCGCCGGAGCGTCTCCGGGACGACGTCGAAGGCGAGCTGCCCCTCGTCGCCTGCGACGACCGTCAGGCAGACCCCGTCGATCGAGACCGAGTCGCCGACGTCCGCCGCGACCGACGTCCGGACGAGGAGCCGTCCCGCGTCGAACGACGCGACGCTCCCGACCTCGCGGACGATGCCCGTGAACACGTCCGAACGGTACTCCTACGGCTCGTGCACGTCCGCGCGCAGGAGCACGTCCGCGCCGACCGCGTCTGCCTCGATGCGCACGAGCTCGACGGGTCGAGCGAGCGCGGCCGCGAGCATGCGCGAGCCTTCGCCGGAGAGCCGCGGCGCGACGAAGAGCAGGATCGCGTCGACGAGATCGTGCTCCAGGAACGAGGACGCGAGGGTCGGGCCACCCTCGAGGAGGAGCGACTGCACGCCGTCTGCCGCGAGCGTCTCGAGCTCGTCGTGGAGCGGCCCGGACCGCAACTCGAGCTCCGATCCTTCGGGAAGGGGTCCACCGCCGAAGGCGAGCCTGCGCGGCTGACCGCGCGGGGTCGAGACGTCGCGCGCGTCGAGTCTGGGATCGTCCGACCAGACGGTCCCCATTCCGACTGCGACGGCGTCCGACGCCGCGCGCAGCTCGTGCACGAGGCGTCGCGACTCCTCTCCCGTGACCCAGCGCGAGCCCGGAACACTCACCCGCCCGTCGAGCGTGACCGCGACCTTGTAGGTGACGAACGGCCGTCCCAGCGTGACCCAGGTCCGCCAGGCCTCGATCCGGCGGCGGCAGCGCAGGGCGATCTCACCCGCGGCGAGCTCGACGTCCACGCCGGCCGCGCGGAGCTGCTCGAGCCCGCCGCCGACGACGCGCGGGTTCGGGTCGAGCTGCCCCGCGACGACACGTGTGACGCCCGCCTCGATCAGCGCGCCGACGCAGGGCGGCGTCGTGCCGTGGTGCGCGCAAGGCTCGAGCGTCACGTAAACCGTTCCTCCACGCGCCCTCTCCCCCGCGGCCGCAAGCGCCCTCACCTCGGCGTGCGGGCCGCCCTTCCGCTCGTGCCAGCCCTCACCTACGATCTCGCCCTCCGCCGAGACGACGACCACGCCGACAACGGGATTCGGGTGCGCCGTCGCCCGTCCGTGCTCCGCGAGCTCGAGCGCGCGCTCGAGAGCGTCGAGGTCGGACGCGGTCATACGCGCAGTCTCGCGACGAAGAACCCTGCGGTCCCGTGGACGTTCGGCAGCGTCTGCAGGAACTCCGGCCGCGTCGCATGCCTGAATCGCGGCCACTCGTCGCCGAGCGTCGGATCGACGTCGAGGCCAGCCGCATCGACGACCGTCTCGCTTTCGTCCCGGTTCACCGTGCACACCGAGTACACGATCTGCCCGCCGGGACGCACGCGCTCGGCCGCCGCGCGGAGTAGCTCGAGCTGAAGCTCGGGTAGCGGCTCCGCACGCCAGCGCAGATCGGGACGCTGGTTGAGCACGCCCAGGCCCGAGCACGGTGCGTCGACGAGTGCGCGGTCGAAGCCCGAGAGCTCGGCGGGGAGCGACCGGCCGTCCGCGCGGACCACCGTGACGTTTGCGGCTCCGAGCCGTCTCGTCGTCTCCTCGAGCTCGCGCGCGCGCGCCTCGTTCACCTCCACCGCGACGACCTCTCCCGCGAGCATGGTTGCCTTCCCTCCGGGAGCGGCGCAGAGATCGAGCGTGCGCTCGCCCTCACCTGCGCCCACCGCCAGCCCGACGAGCTGCGACGCACGGCTCTGCGGCCAGACGCGTCCCTCGGCGATGGCGGACTCGTCCATGCGATCGACGTGCCATGCGCCCGGAATCTCGGGGTCCGGCGTCCCCTCGACCGCGCCTCGGACGAGCCGGACGATCCGCTCCGCCGGCTCGTTCTGGGCGCGCATCAGGTCTCGCGCGGCCTCTGGGCCGAGATCGCGCCACCAGACGTCGGCGATCCAGTCCGGGTAGGAGTACGCGAGCGCGGCCTCGCGTGGGGTCGATTCCCGCAGTCCGTCCAGGTACGCGCCGATCCCGTCCGCGAGGCGGCGCAGCACGGCGTTCGTGAAGGCGACCGCGCGTTCCAGCCCCGCAGCGCGGACGAGCTCGACCGACTCGTTCACGGCCGCGTAGCGAGGCACGCCGTCGACGAATCCGAGTTGGTACGCCCCGAGACGGAGCGCAGCTCGGACCGGCGGATCGAGTCGGCCGACCTTTCGGCGTCCGAGCTTCTCGATCGCGTCGTCCAGCGTCCTCCTCCGCTGCACGGCGCCGAACGCGAGCCGCTGGGCAAGCGCGCGGTCTCGTTCGTCGAGCCCGGCGAGTGCAGTGCGCAACACCCGGTCGGCGTATGCGCCGTCCTCGAACACACGGAGGAGGACGCGGTACGCGGCCACCCGCGCCGGGCCTATTCCCGCAACCCGCGCAGCCATGACTCGTAGCCCATGCGTCGCTTCCCGTCGGGCTGGACCTCGATCGGCTCGAAGTCGCCCCTGGCGCCGACGCGCGCGCTCCACACGCTCACCCGCCGGCCGAGGAGCTCGGCACGGGCGCCGATGTGCGGCGAGAGCGCGCGCACCCGGTCGACGAGCTCCTGCGCGGGCCGGGCGAGATCGAGCTCGCGATCGGCAGGCTCGATCTTGCTCGCGTACGTGACGCCGCCGTCGGGTTGCAGACGGAGCTCCGGATCGGGGTCGTCGAGCACCCGGTCGAGCAGCTCCACGGCGACCTCGGCCGCGGTTGCGTACACCGCGCCGGCGTTGTCATCCGACCCGATCGCGAAGGCCTCCTGCGCCGCGATCGGCCCGGCGTCGAGCTCCTTCACGAGCTGGATGACGGTGACTCCCGTCTCCGCGTCTCCGGCCATGAGCGACCGCTCGACCGGAGCCGCGCCCCGCCAGCGCGGCAGGAGCGACGGGTGGACGTTCAGCCACAGGTGCTCCGCGAGTACGTCGTCCGGCACCGTCACCCCATACGCGACGGCGACGATGACCTGCGCGCCGAGCTCGAGCCCGGGAGCGAGCGGTTCCGGCTGCAGCACCGGGATGCCGAGTCGCTCGGCCACCTCCTTCGCCGGTGGGGGAACGACCTGCCGGCCGCGGCCGGCCCGGGCGTCGGGGCGCGTCAGAAGCGCGGTGACGGGCCGTCGGGCGGCCAGCCGCTCGAGGACGTCGGCGCCGAACGGCGCCGTGGCGGCGACCGCAACCGGCGAGGTCACCGCGCGCCGAGGACGGGCTGCGGCCGGAGCCTGGCGAGTGCGCCTCGCCGCGACTCGTCGTCGGTGCGATCGATGATGAGGACGCCGTCGAGGTGGTCGAGCTCGTGTTGCACGACCCTCGCCTCGGGAGGCGCGAGCTCCAGGCGCACAGGAGCACCCGCGACGTCCGCTCCCTCGAGCGTCACCCGACACGAGCGCTCGACCGGCACGAGGACCTCCCGGAGCGAGAGGCACCCCTCGTCGTCGGTGTGGGTCTCGTCCGAGCGTACGGTGATCACCGGGTTCACGATGACGCGGTCCACGCCGTCCTGCACGAAGACGAAGAGCCGGCGGAGGACGCCCACCTGCGTAGCCGCGAGCCCGACACCCTGCGCCTCGTGCATGAGAGCGGTCATCCGCTCGGCGAGGCGCCGGAGATCGTCGTCGTAGTCTGCGACCTCCCGCGCCGTCATCCGCAGGGCCGGATCGCCGTACTGGCGGATGCGGGCGAGCGCGACGAGCCGCCGGGCTTGCCGCTCAAGCTCCTCGTCGGCCTCCCGGCGAGCAGCGTCGTCCGCGACGTGCTCGGCGTGGTCGTGGTCGTGGTCGTGCTCGTGCTCGGCCATCGCGCGGCGAGTGTAGCCACCCGCCGCGCGACGATTCCCGCCTCAGCCTCCGAACCCGGTGGGCTGGCGGCCGATCTCGGCACCTGACGCGTCGGTCGCCACGACGGCGACCGGCCCGATGCCCTTCGCGAGGTCCGAGTGCCGGAACCGGTACCCGAAGACGCCGTAGCTGTTGCCCTCGATCTTCGAGCTCTTCAGCTTGACCGTGCGGGACGAGCCGTCGCTCATCAGCACGCTGACGCTCGCCACCGAGGGGTCGAGCAACCCGATCAGCCGAGCATCCTTCACGTCGGCGGCCGCGGGACCTCCGTCGTAGGCGAGGCTCGCGGACAGCCTGGAGCCGCCGAGCGGGTCGTCCGCGTCGTCGCATCCTCCCATCCCGCCGCGTGGGTTCGCCGATGACGCATCCCAGAGGCAGACCTCTCCTGTCGACGTGACCTGTACGAAGACGCCGCGTGCGGGGAGGTTCCCGGCGGCGGGAATGTCCGCCACTCGCGTCATCGGCTCGGACTGGATCGCCTTGTCGAGCGCAGCGAGGTCGGGTGGTGGGTTGTCGCCGAGCTGCGACGCGACGATCGCCCCGGCGGAACCCAGAGCGACGACGGCGACGAGCCCAACGACGAGCCCATGCTTCGTGGTGCGCTTCATGAGCCTTCCTCCTAGTGAATCGAGCAGCTGCCGGAGAAGCCGGATACGTTCGCCACGCAGTGGCCCTTGTACGTCCCGTCGAAGGGCGGGTAGGTCGTGGTCTGGCCCTTCGTATTCCGGATCGTGTTGTGCCATGCGTACTTCTTGTTGTCGATGAACGTCACGGTCTTGTCGTAGCCCGAGCCGTACGTCGCGAAGTAGTTCTCGAGCCAGTTGGCGCTGAAGCCGGTGCCGGCACCCTGGCCCGCCGACCACCGCCACGGGCCCGCGTAGATCCCTGCGAGCGCGCTCGAGGCGATCGTCAGCGAGATCAGCGTCATGACACCGAGAGCGCAGAGTCGTCTCATCGATCCTCCTTCCTGAGTTGGGGCCCCGAGAGGTATCGCGACGCCGGCGCGTCCGCAATTGGCTAAAAAGGACGTGCCGGCCGCGAGGGACCGGGCCGAGCCGGCTAGAGCGACTGCGGGTCGACGTCGACCACTGCGGCCAGCCCGTCGCGGCGCATCGCGGGCGCGGCGGCGGCCAGGAGCCTCGCAGCTCGGCTCGCGAACGCACGCGGATTCGGCGTCTTCGCGAGCAACTGGCTCCGATACCGGCCGCGCAGCCGCAGGAGCGGTGCAGGCCCGAGCAGCTGGACGCCGGGCAGCTCGAGCGCCGCGCGGAGCTCGGCGAGCGCTCGTCTCGGCTCCTCCGGGCCGGGTCCCGAGACGACGAGTGTCACGAGATTGGAAAAAGGCGGGTAGTCGAGCTCCTCGCGGCGGGCGAGCTCCTGCGCCAGGAACCCCGCGACGTCGTGGCGCGTAGCGAAGGCGAACGGCGTCGCGTCGGGCTGGAACGTCTGGACGAGCACGACTCCGGGCGCGTCGCGCCCGCTCCGCCCCGCGAGCTGCGTCACGAGCTGGAACGTCCGCTCCTCCGCGCGGAAGTCCGGGAACGCGAGACCGGTGTCTGCGTCCACGACAGCCGCGACCGCGACTCCCGGGAAGTGATGGCCCTTCGCGACCATCTGCGTCCCGATGAGCACTGCCGCCCGGCAGGAGGCAAAGCGCTCGAGCGCCTCGCGCAGCGCACCGGGCGCAGAGGAGGCGGTGTCGGCGTCGAGCCTGATCCGCTCGAGACCGGGGAGGCGGCGCGCGAGCTCGGCCTCGAGCCGCTGTGTCCCCGCGCCGATCCGCGCGAGCTCGACTGAGCCGCAGTTCGGGCAGCTCTCGGGGAGCTCCTCCGAGTACCCGCAGTGGTGGCAGTGGAGACGCCCGTCGGAGTGGAGCGTGAGGGCGACGTCGCAGCTCGCGCACCGGCGCGACAGTCCGCAGGCACGGCAGTGCACGGCGCCCGAGACCCCACGACGGTTGAGGAGCAGGATCGCGCGGGCCCCGCGCTCCTCGACCGCGGCCAGCTCGGCGAGGAGCGGCGCGGAGAGCGGGTAGCCCGCCTCGCGACGGAGGTCCACGAGACGCACCGACGGGAGCGGCGCGCCGATGCGCGAAGGAAGCTCGACCCGGTCGAGGCGCGCCCAGCTCTCGGGACGCGGTGTCGCGGTTCCGTAGACGGAGACCGCGCCTTCGAGAGACGCCCGTTTCGCCGCGACCGTCCGCGCGTCGTAGCGGGGATCCGACTCCTGCTTGTAGGACGAGTCGTGCTCCTCGTCGACGACGATCAGGCCGAGCTCGCGAACGGGCGCGAACACGGCGGAGCGGGCGCCCACGACCACTCGCGCCTCGCCGGCGGCGATCCGCTGCCGCTCGTCGCGGCGTTCCGCGTCGGTCAGAGCCGAGTGCAGGACGGCGACCTGGTCACCGAACCGTGCCCGGAAACGACCGAGAGCCTGCGGTGTCAGCGCGATCTCGGGGACGAGGACGATCGCCGTCCGTCCGCGCCCGAGCGCGGCCGCGCACGCCTGCAGATAGACCTCGGTCTTCCCGCTCCCCGTCGGCCCGTGGAGGAGGACGTGGCTACCCCCGCCGGCGTCGAGCGCCATCACGATCCGCTCGACGGCGGCCTTCTGCGCCGCCGTCAGCTCCTCGGGCTCCGCCTCGCCCGGTAACGACTCACGCGCCGCAGGCTCCTTGCGCGCGCCCCGCCTCGCCGCCATGCGCGGCGCGACGAGGGCGAGCGCCCTCGCCGGAGTCGAGCCGTAGTAGTCCGCGAGCCAGAGTGCGAGCTCGACGAGCGGAGCAGGGAGCCGGTCGACGACGGGACCGGCCGCGGCGACCTCGACGCCCGGAGGCGCGTCGACGCCGGTCTCGACGACGACGCCGCGAAGACGACGGCCGCCGAGCCGTACCGCGACGACCGCGCCCCGCGATGCGTCGTCCGGCACGTCGTAGGTGAACGGTCGCGCGAGCGCGCGAGCGGAGACGAGCGGATAGACGTCGGCGAGAGCCACGGCGCCGAGGTTAGCCTCGGCCGTGGAGGGTCACATCAGGCGCCGACGGCGACGAGGACGAAGTCGGTGCCGAACCCGAGCACGAGGCCGACGAGGATGCCGGCGAGAACGATCTGCTTCAACGCGAGCCGGTTGCAGATCGAGATCAGCTCGATGACGACGTAGAGGATCGAGCCGGCGGCGAGCGCGAGGAACAGGACCGAGACCGCGGTGTTCACCCACGCCTGGCCGACGATCGTGCCGATGAACGTCGGCCCGCCCCCCAGGAGCCCGAGGAACGCCAGGAAGCCCCAGCTCGGGCGCTCGTCGTCGCCGGCGAGCGGCGCTACGATGCCGAACCCCTCGGTGGCGTTGTGCAGCCCGAAGCCGATGATCAGGGCGACAGCGAGGCTGATCTCGCCCGCCGCGGCGGACTGACCGATCGCGAGGCCCTCGGAGAAGTTGTGGAGGCCGATCCCCGTCGCGATGAAGATCGCGAGCCAGCGGGACGAGGAGAGCGCGAGCGCCCTCGACTCGACGGACAGTTCTGCGACCGATGCGGCCGCTCCGGCGTCGAGCCGCGTCGACCTGCGCTTTCGGAGCCAGCCGTCGTACAGGCCGAGAGACAGGAGGCCGACGGCAAACCCGCCGCCGAGGAGTGCGGCGAGCCAGACGAACCGCCCGTCGTTGCCCTCCTTCAGGGCCTCCTCCACCGGCTCGACTGCCGCAGAGAGGACGTCCCAGAGTAGGAAGAGCAGGATCCCGATCGCCATCGCGCTCAGGAACGAGACGACCGGCGGTCTGACGGTCTTCATCCGCCCGAGCGGCAGGCCGAGGAAGATCGTCGCGCCCGCGAGGGCTCCCAGGAGCAGGATCTGCGTCGAGCTCATGTAAGGGCGACCTTACACTCGGGCCACGGGTGCCGCAACAGGGAACCCGCTCTAGACTGACCCCCGATGGCGCGAGCGCAGGGGCATTCGGTCGACGACTACCTCGAGACGATCTACTTCCTCGCGTTCCCGATCGGCGAGTACCGACCCGCGACGGGCTCGACTGCGATCGCCGCGCGCGTCGCGGAGATGCTCGGCGTCTCGCGCGCCTCGGCCGGCGAGATGCTCAAGCGGCTCGAGAGCGACGGGCTCGTCGAACGCGGCGACCAGAAGGAGGCGCTCCTCACGCCCGCCGGCACCGAGCGCGCCAAGCGAGTCGTCCGCAAGCACCGCATCATCGAGCGCTTCCTCACCGACTTCATGGGCTATACGGCCGCGGAGTCGCACGTCCATGCCGACGAGCTCGGCGACACGTTCACGGACGAGATGATCGAACGGATCAACGACCGGCTCGGCCATCCGGACCGGTGCCCGCACGGTTGGCCGGTCGAGCCGGAGACCGAGCAGGCGGAGAACGCCGACCTCGTCGCCCTCGCGGATCTCGAGCCCGGGCGCACGGCCGAGGTCGTGCGTCTCGCCGAGCACGACGGCGACCTCCTCCACTGGTACTACGACGAGGGCCTCGTCCCCGGCACGTCCGTCGAGGTGCGTCGGCACTCGGCGGGCGCCGAGGAGCTCGAGATCGCGATCGCGAGCTCCGAGCGGCAGATCGCCGAGCGTGCCGCCCTCGGCATCTACGTCCGCGCGTCCTGAGCGGGAGCCGTTCGGTCGACCCTTACCGAACGCTCAAAGATCCCTCAAACACCCGTGCGAGCATGCGAGCGACCTCGGGGGAGGACTCGAAAGGAGATGGACGCATGAGACGGAATCGTGGCTTCGTCGCAGCGCTCGCGGGAAGCGCGGCACTGTTCGTCGGAGGTGGGACCGCAGCGCTCGCGGCGGACGGCGGTCACCCGCAGCACCAGGCGCGCTGCGACCTGCGGCTGGCGAAGGTCGCCCAGAAGCGCGGGGTGACCACCGATCAGCTCGAGGCACAGATCGAGGCGAGGCTGCTCGCGCGGGTCGACGCCCTCTTGAAGGCCGGGAAGATCTCGTCCGACCGGGCAGCCGCGCTCGAAAAGCGCATCTCCGAGGCGAGCGCGATCTGCCCCGGCGCCCACGCCCGCCATCCGCTCGCGCGGCGCAGCGTTCGCGGGATGCTGAAGGCGGCCGCAGACTTCCTCGGCCTCGACGGCAAGGCGCTGCGCGCCCAGCTTCCCGGCACGTCGCTCGCCACCCTCGCCGGACATCAGGGGAAGAGCCAGGCCTCTCTCGAGGCGGCGATGCTCGCGCCGGCGCAGGCGCGGCTCGCGAAGGCGGTCGACGCCGGGCACCTCATGCAGTCGCGCGCCGACCAGGCGCTCGCCCGCCTGACGAAGCTCGCCGACAGGCTGGCGACGAGGACCTTCCCGGCCGGGTAGCCCGCCCGTCACGGGCACGGGAAACGAGAAAGGCCCGCACGCGCGGGCCTTTCTCTCGGGAAGAACCGCGTCTCACTCGGTCCGGACGCGATGCCTTGCTCGCCCTCGAGCACGAACGTCGCGGCGCCTCCCTGCGCTGCGTCCAGGAAGGCCTGATGCGGGCCTACCTCCTCCTCACGCCCGGCGGACGATGCCACAGCGTTCGTGTTCGAAACAGGGATTCCGGGCTACGATCGCCCCGTGGGCCGGCGAGTGCTCCCGCTCCTCGCAGTCGCCCTCCTCGTCGCGGGCTGCGGCTCGCGGGACGAGGCCGCAGCGCCGGCCGGCCACGTCTCGACGTCGCTCGCGCGGGAGGAGGGCTTCGCGCCCTCGAAGCTCCGCGCGGCAGATCGCGGCTTCCAGGCGACCCCCGCTCTCGCGAGTGTCCTCGTGAGCCGTCACGGACGGCTCGTCTTCGAGCGCTACTACCGCGGGGCGCGGAGCACGTTCGAGCAGAACGTCTTCTCCGTGACGAAGAGCGTGGTGTCCATGCTCGTCGGGATCGCCCTGCGGGATCGAAAGCTCGAGAGCCTCGACCAGAAGCTCGTCGACTTCTTCCCCGGCGACCTCGAGCCCGGAACCGATTCGCGCGTGCGCTCGATCACGCTGCGCGACCTGCTGACGATGACCTCCGGCTACCGCGAGCCGCGCATCGCGGCATCGGACGACTGGGTGCGGACGCTGCTCAACCGGCCGCTGTCCTCGGACCCCGGCACGGTGTTCTCCTACGACGACGGCTCAGCACATCTCGCGGGTGCGGCGCTCGCGCGGGCGACGGGCAAGACCCTCCAGTCGTACGCGCAGCGGGAGCTCTTCGGCCCGATCGGGATCCGCCCGGGTCGCTGGTCGACCGACGGGCAGGGACACTCGCTCGGGAGCACCGGGCTCTTCCTGCGGCCGCGCGACCTCCAGCAGCTCGGCCGGCTCTACCTCCAGGACGGCCGCTGGAACGGACGCCAGCTCGTCCCGAAGAGCTGGGTCCGGGCGTCGACGAGGATGCACGTGAAGGTCCCCAACGGGTACGAGTACGGCTACTTCTGGTGGGTGAATCCCGGTCCGCACGGCGGGTTCCTCGCCCTCGGGTACGCGGGGCAGGCCATCGCCGTGGTCCCGAGGCTCGACCTCGTCGTCACGACCACGGGCGGCGGCAGCTTCGACGTGCTGGGCGTCCTGAAACCGATCCTCGCCGCGCTCCGCGGAGGCCGCACGCAGGGCTCTTAGACGATTCTTAGGGAACTCACAGGCGCCTCTCACGATGGCGCGGTTAGATCGCGGTACGCATTCTCCCTACTCCGACTGCCCTCCGCCGAAGGCCCGTACCCCGGGCCTTCGGTCTTTCTCGGGTCAGACGGCGGTCTCGGAGAGGAGCCCGACCGCGGCGCGCAGCGCGTCCGCCTTGTCCGTCCACTCCCAGGTGAAGTCGCGGTCGTCGCGTCCGAAGTGCCCGTACGCCGCCGTCTTCGCGTAGATCGGGCGGACGAGGTCGAGGTCGCGGATGATCGCCCCGGGCCGGAGGTCGAAGTGCTCGGCGATGAGCTCCTCGACGGTCGCGAGCGGCACGGACTCGGTCCCGAAGCACTCGACGTTCACGCTCATCGGCCGCGCGACGCCGATCGCATAGGCGACCTGGATCTGACAGCGGTCGGCGAGCCCTGCTGCCACGACGTTCTTCGCGACGTACCTCGCCGCGTACGAGGCCGACCGGTCCACCTTCGTCGGGTCCTTGCCCGAGAACGCGCCGCCACCGTGCGGTGCGGCACCGCCGTACGTGTCGACGACGATCTTCCTGCCCGTGAGCCCGGTGTCGCCCATCGGCCCGCCGACGACGAAGTTTCCTGTCGGGTTGACGTAGAAGAAGTCCTTCGTCCCGAGCTTCGCGGGATCGAAGAGCCCACGAAAGTCCGCGTGCAGGATCGGCTCGACGACGTGCTCGAGGAGATCCGGCTTCATCAGCGACTCGACGTCGAGCCCTTCCCGGTGCTGCGTCGAGACCAGCACGCGCTCGATCTCGACCGGCCGCTGGATCCCGTGCTCGTCGACCTCGTAGCGGACGGTCACCTGCGTCTTCCCGTCCGGACGTAGGTACGGGAGGACGTTGGCCTTGCGCACCTCGGCGAGGCGCTTCGCGAGCTTGTGCGCGAGGCCGATCGGCATCGGCATCAGCTCCTCGGTCTCGTTCGTCGCATAGCCGAACATCATCCCCTGGTCGCCTGCGCCGACGAGATCGAGCGGATCCGTCTCCCCGCGCTGCGCCTCGTACGACGCGTCGATTCCCAACGCGATGTCCGGCGACTGCTCGTCGAGCGCGACCACCACGCCACAGGTCTCGTAGTCGAAGCCGTACTTCGCGCGTGTGTAGCCGATCTCTGCGATCCGGTCGCGCACGATGTCGCGCACGTCGACGTACGTGTCCGTCGATATCTCGCCCGCGACGACGACGAGCCCTGTCGTGATCAGCGTCTCGCACGCCACGCGGGCGTTCTTGTCGTTCGTCAGGACCGCGTCGAGGATCGAGTCCGAGATCTGGTCGGCGATCTTGTCCGGGTGCCCCTCGGTGACCGACTCGGAGGTGAAGGAGAACGAGCGCGCCATGGAGTCGCAGCCTACCGGCTCGGATCGGGAGATCTACTCCGTCGTCGGCTGGCGGCGCATCAGCTGCTCGACGAGATCGGTGAGCGGGACCCCCTCGAGCACGGCACAGACGCCTTCCGTGATCGGCAGCTCGATCCCCAGCCGGTGAGAGACGTCGCGCAGCACCGGCGCGGTCGTCAGGCCCTCGACGACCATGCCGATCTCGGCCACGGCCTCCTCCTGCGTCGCGCCTTGGGCGATCAGCTCGCCGGCCCGCCGGTTCCGCCCGACCGGCGACCAGCACGTGACGATGAGATCGCCCATCCCCGCGAGACCGGCGAACGTGTCCGGCCTCGCCCCCGCGGCTTCGGCCAGTCGCCGCATCTCCGCGAGGCCGCGGGAGACGAGGGCCGCCTTCGCGTTGTCGCCGAGCCCGAGACCGTCCGCGCCGCCGGCGGCGAGCGCGATCACGTTCTTCGCGGCGGCGCAGAGCTCGACTCCTGCGACGTCGTCCGAGACGTAGACCCGGAAGATCGTCGAGTGGACGGCGAGCTGGACGAGCACCGCGAGCTCGAGCTCGTCACCCGCGACGACCGCGGCGGCCGGAAGGCCACGTGCGATCTCCTCGGCGATGGTCGGCCCGGAGAGCACTGCGACCGGTCGGTCGTGGACGAGCGTCGAGAGCCGCTCCCCGGTCGCCGGGTCGAGGCCCTTCGTGAGGCTGACGATGGGCGCCGAGCCGGGTAGGCCGGCGACGACATCGCCGAAGACGCGGCTCGGCACGGCGACCACGATGAGCTCGGCGTCCGTGACAGGCGCCTCGGCGATCGTCGTCGCCTCGACACCGCGGAGGTCCGCGTACCCGGCGTACCGCGGATTCCGTCCCGTCTCGGCGATGGCCGCCGCCTGCTCCGGATCGCGGGCCGCGAGCGTCACCGAGTGGCCGGCGTCGCGGAGCAGGCAGGAGAACGCCGACCCCCACGAGCCCGCCCCCACAACGACGACGTTCACGTCGAAGTGACGAAGTCGATGGATACGGGCACGCCTTCGAGCCCGAAGCGGCGGCGCAGCTCGTTCTCGACCCAGAAGCCGTAGTCGCGCGTCACGAGCCGCCGGTCGTTGACGAAGATCCGGTAGCGCGGCGGCCGCGAGGTGACCTGCGTCCCATACAGCAGCTTCAGCCGCCGCCCACCGCGGCCCGGCGGCTGCCGCGCCTCACGGAGCTCTCCGAGCGCGCGGTTCAGCTCGGCGGTCTGGATCCTCCCGGCGTAGCGGATGAAGAGCGTCTCGACCGTGTCGAGGAGCCGTTCGAGCCCGCGGCCGGTGACGGACGAGACCGCGATCACCGGCGGACGCTGTCGGAGCCGGGACGCGAGACGCGGGCGGACGTCCTCGATCCGAACGTCGGTCACGTCCCACTTGGACAGGACGACGATCGTCGCGCAGGCCGCTTTCCGAGAGACGTCCGCGACGGCGAGGTCCTGGTCGACGACGCCCTCGCTCGCGTCCACGAGCACGAGGGCGATGTCGGCACGCTCCGCGGTCTCGAGCGCCCGCAGCTCGGAGAAGTACTCGATCCCCTGCCGCTGCCGGCGTTTGCGCCGGAGCCCGGCCGTGTCGACGAGGACGAACGTCGTCTCGCCGCGTTCGAGGACGGTGTCGATCGAGTCGCGCGTCGTCCCGGGGACCTCGGACACGATCACACGCTCGCGCCCGACGAGCGCGTTCAGGAGCGACGACTTGCCGACGTTCGGGCGGCCGAGGATCGCGACCTTGATCGCCTCCTCGCCGACCGGACGCCCGCCCGTTCCGGGAAGGCGTGCGACGACCTCGTCCAGCAGGTCGCCGGTCCCATGGCCGTGCATCGCGGAGAGGGGGATCGGATCGCCGAGGCCGAGCCGGTGGAACTCGAGCGCCTCGGCATCGTGGCGCGCGTCGTCGAGCTTGTTCGCGAGCACGAGCACCGGCCGCCGCGAGGCGCGAAGGATCTCGGCGAGATCCTCGTCGCCGGGCGTCACGCCGACCTGGGCGTCGACGACGAGGAGCACGAGGTCGGCTTCCTCGATCGCTTCGCGTGCCTGAGCGGCGACCTGCGGCCCGTACGGTCCCTGGTCCTCGCGATCGACACCGCCCGTGTCGATCAGCAGAAAGCTCGTGCCCGACCATTCACAGACGAGCTCCTTCCGGTCGCGAGTGACCCCCGGGGTCTCGTGGACGACGGCCGTCCGTGTCGCCGTCAGCCGGTTGACGAGCGTCGACTTGCCGACGTTCGGGAAGCCGACGATCGCGACCGTGCCCGCGAGCTCGACCGGCTCGTCGGGCGCCGCCTCGAGCGTCTCGTCGTCGACCGGAGCCCGCCTCGCCCTGCTCATCTCCGTGCGCTCATCTCGGGGGTGTCGCCTCGCGCGGGCGGCCGAGCTCGTGTATCTCGACGAGCCACTGCCAGAGCTCGCGGAGCTTGCGCTCGACCTCGAGCGACGCATCGCGGTAGCCCTTGCCCCCCTTCGGCAGCCCCTCGAAGGTCATCGGCTCCCCCCAGGCGACCGAGATCGGAGCGAAGTTCCCGGGCCGCCAGTGCTGGCTCCCGTGGATCGCTGCCGGGATCAGCGGGACGTCCTCGGTGATCGCGGCCATCGCCGCGCCCGGCTGGACGTGACCGGGGACGCCGCTCAGCTGCCTCGTCCCTTCGACGAAGAGCCCGATCGCGTTGCCGTCGCGCACGATCTGTCGCATCATGCGCACCGCGTCACGGTCGGACTCGCCCCTCCGCACGGAGAACGTCCCGAAAGCGCGCATCAACTCCCCGAGGCCGGGCACACGATGCGCCTCGACCTTCGCCATGAAGTAGAGCGTCCGGGGGCTGGAAGCGCCGAGCGCAGGCGGATCCATCCAGCTGAAGTGGTTCGCCGCGACGACGACGCCGCCGCTGGCCGGCATCCGCTCGGCGCCGTAGACGCGGAGCGGCGCCACCAGCTTGACCGCGGTTCCGATCGTGAGCCGCCCGACAGCCCAGGCAGCGTCCGTGCGATTCACTGTCGCTCCTCGACGAGTTCCGCGATGCGGTCCACGACCGCCTCGACGTCCAGCTCGGTCGTGTCGAGGACGACAGCGTCTGCAGCGGGCCGCGTGTTCGCCGCGTCCTGCTCGTCCCGTTCCCGGAGATCGGCCGCGAGCACGCCGGCCTCCACGCCGGGCCGGTCGGAGGTCCTCCGCCGGGCGCGGACCGAGGGATCGGCCACGAGGAAGACCTTCACCTCCGCCGTGGGGGCGACCACCGTTCCGATGTCGCGGCCCTCGATCACCGAGTCGCCGGTTGCCCCGAGCGCGCGCTGGCGCTCGCGCATCACCGCCCGCACCTGCGGGTGGCGTGCCACCGTCGGCACGAGGCGGTCGACCGTCGGCTCGCGGATCGCATCGGTGACGTCCTCGCTCGCGATCTCGACCCGCCCGTCCGAGGGGAACGAGATGGGATGGGCACGCGCGAGCGCTCCGAGCGCGTTCCCGTCCTCGAGGTCGACGCGGTTCCGCGCGGCGAGCCACGTCAGCGCCCGGTACATCGCGCCCGTGTCGAGATAGTGGAACCCGAGTCGTCCAGCGAGCGTTCGCGCGACGGTGCTCTTCCCCGACCCGGCCGGGCCGTCGATCGCGACGATCATGGCTTGGGAGGGTAGTGCAGCGAATCCGGGGCGAGCTGGCGCAGGACCTCGAAGAACCCGGGAAAGCTCGTGCGGACGGCCTCGGCGTCATCGAGCTCGACCCCTTCCCGCGACGAGAGCCCGGCGATCGCGCCGAGCATCGCGAGCCTGTGGTCGCCGCGCGCGTGAACCGTCCCGCCACGCAGTCGCGTCGGCACGCCGCGGACCTTGAACCCATCGTCCGTCGCCCGCACGTGACCGCCGAGACCGCGCAGGAGGCCGACGAGCTCGCCGAGCCGGTCGGACTCCTTCGCGCGCAGCTCGACCGCGCCCGAGACGATGCTCTCGCCGCGGGCGTGGCATGCGGCCAGCGCAAAGAGCGGGAGCTCGTCGATCAGCGCCGGCACCTCGGCGGCGGAGATGCTCGCAGCGACGAGCTCCGACGCCTTCAACTCGACGTCGCCGACGGGCTCACCTCCGGACGAGTGCCGGTTGTAGATCGAGATGCGAGCGCCCATGCGCTCGAGCACGTCGAGGAGACCCGTCCGTCGCGGATTGAGCCCGACGCCGTGCACGGTGATCTCCGAGCCGGGCACGAGCGCAGCGGCCACGAGGAACGGAGAGGCGGACGAGAGATCGCCCGGAACGTCGACGTCGCCGAGGACCAACCGCTCCGCCGGATGGACGGTGGCGCTGCCCGGTCGCCGGCGAACGCGTGCGCCGGCGCGCTCGAGCATGCGCTCGGTGTGGTCTCGCGTCGGCGCCGGCTCGAGGACGGTCGTCTCCCCCTCCTCGGCGAGGAGCCCGGCGAGGAGGACGGCGGACTTGACCTGCGCAGACGCGACTGGAAGCTCGTAGGCGATGCCGTGGAGCCGGGCGCCCTCGACGACGAGCGGCGCGTGGCCGTCGGTCGTGGTCACGTTCGCCCCCATCCGGCGGAGCGGCTCGCCGACCCGCTCCATCGGCCGGGCGGAGAGTGACGCGTCTCCGATCAGCTCGAAGCGCCCGCTTTGCCCGGCGAGCACGCCGGCGAGCAACCGCATCAGCGTTCCCGCGTTCCGGCAGTCGAGCGGCCGCGGTGGATCCGGCTCGTGGAGGCCGCGAAGGCCGACGCCTTGCACGAGCAGCGTGTCCACGTCCTCCTCGACGACCTCGCCGCCGAGGGCGCGCACCGCCGCGATCGTCGCCTCCGTGTCCTGCGAGCGGCCGAACCCGCGAACGACTGTCTCTCCCTCGCACAGGGCGCCGATCAGCACCGCGCGGTGGGAGATCGACTTGTCCCCCGGCACGGCGACGTGGCCCACGAGGGCGGCGACGGGCTCGACGCGCATCGTCGGGCTGTGCCTCAGCCGAGCGTCTTGCCCATGAGCGCGACGACCGCCCGGATCTCGTCCGCGAAGCGCACGAACTCGCCGATCCGGAGCTGCTGGGGGCCGTCGCAGAGCGCATCCTCGGGCTGCGGATGCACCTCGACCATGACGCCGTCCGCACCGGCGGCGACCGCGGCGCGCGCGAGCGGGAGCACGAGGTCGCTGCGCCCCGCCGCGTGAGAGGGATCGACGATCACCGGCAGGTGGCTCTCGCGCCGGAGGACGGGCACGGCCGAGAGGTCGAGCGTGAAGCGCGTCGAGCGCTCGAACGTCTTGATCCCGCGCTCGCACAGGAGGACGCGCTCGTTCCCCTCCTTCGCGACGTACTCGGCAGCCATGAGGAGCTCCTCGACCGTGGCCGACGGCGCACGTTTGAGGAGCACCGGCAGCGGCACCCGGCCGACCTCCGCGAGGAGGTTGAAGTTCTGCATGTTCCGCGCGCCGATCTGGATCACGTCTGCCACCGCGGCTACCTCCTCGACGTCGCGCGGGTCGAGGAGCTCGGTCACGATCGGGAGGCCGGTCTCCTCGCGCGCCTCGGCGAGGATCTCGAGGCCCTTGCTGCCGAGACCCTGGAACGCGTACGGCGAGGTGCGCGGCTTGAAGGCGCCGCCGCGGAGCACGGTCGCTCCGGCCGCCGCCACCGCGCGCGCGGTCTCGAGCGTCTGCTCGCGCGTCTCGACCGTGCACGGCCCGGCGATGAGCCCGAAGAAGCCGTCGCCGATCCTCCGCCCCCGGATGTCGACGACCGTCGCGTCCGTCGTCAGCTCGCGGCCGACGATGGGGTACGCGAGGAGCTCGGGGGACCCGGTGCCCTCCATTCCGAGTGAGTCTAGACGTGGCCCGACGCCGTCCGGCAGTTCCAGGAAGAATCCTCGCGTGCGCATCTTCTCCGGCATCCAGCCGACGGGCGAGCCTCACATCGGCAACTACAGCGGCGGCTTTCGCCAGTACGCGGCGACGCAGGAGCAGGGCGAGGCCTTCTTCTGCATCGTCGACCTGCACGCGATCACGGTCGACCACGACCCGACGGAGCTCCGTGACGGGACGCTCGACATCGCAGCGATGCTCTTCGCCACCGGCCTCGACCCGGCGCGGTCGACCGTCTTCGTCCAGAGCCACGTCACGGCCCACGCCGAGGCGGCGTGGCTGCTCGGTGCGGTGACGGCGTACGGCCAGCTCGGCCGGATGACCCAGTTCAAGGAGAAACGGGAGCTCGCGGAGTTCGTCTCGGCCGCGCTCTTCACCTATCCCGTGCTGATGGCGGGCGACATCCTCCTCTACCGGACCGACGTCGTCCCGATCGGCGACGACCAGCGTCAGCACCTCGAGCTCACGCGCGACATCGCGGAGCGCTTCAACACGCGCTTCGGCGAGACGTTCACGGTGCCCGACGGCGTCTATCCCGAGGCGGGCGCTCGGGTGATGGACCTCCAGGAGCCGACGAAGAAGATGTCGAAGTCCTTCGGGACGGAGCAGGGGAAGATCCTCTTGCTCGACGACGCCGGGAGCGTTGCTCGGAAGGTGAAACGTGCGGTCGCGGACTCGGGGCGCGAGATCACGCACGATCCCGACGCGAAGCCCGGGATCTCGAATCTGATCGAGCTGATGACGGTGGCGACCGGCGAGACGATCGCCGAGGTGGAGGCCCGTTTCGACGGCGAGGGCTACGGCGCGTTCAAGGACGCCGTCGCGACGGCGCTCGTCGAGCTGCTCACGCCGATCCAGGAGCGCTACCGCGAGCTCCGCGACGACCCCGACGAGCTCACGCGCCTCCTCGGCCTGGGCGCCGACAAGGCGCGAGCGGCCTCCGAGCCGACGCTCGCGCTCATGTACGAGCGCATGGGCTTCGCCCGCGGCGGGTGAGACGAACAGCCCTCGCCTCGGCCGTCGTCGGCGCGCTCGTCGTCGCGGGCGCCGTCCTCCACTTCTCCGGCGCGTCCGCGGTAGCGACGTTCGTCGTGAACGGGATCGCCCTCGGCGGAGTCGCGTGGACGATCGGCATCGCCACCGAGGCGGTGGGCGCGCGCTTCGGTCCCGCGGTCACGGGAGTCCTGCAGTCGACGCTCGGGAACCTGCCCGAGCTCTTCATCGTCGTCTTCGCGCTCTC
Organism: uncultured Actinomycetes bacterium; assembly: GCA_963708265.1. GTDB lineage: Bacteria > Actinomycetota > Thermoleophilia > Gaiellales > Gaiellaceae > GMQP-bins7. The sequence goes on from CAVPSC010000004.1 coordinate 1,234,898, forward strand.
GGCGGGGGAGCTCGTCGTCGCCCAGTTCTCGATCCTCGGATCGCTCTTCGCGAACGCGCTGCTCGTCCTCGGGCTCGCGCTGACCGTCGGCGCGAGCAGGGAGCGCTCGGGCGTCATGACCTTCGGCAAGCGCCTGCCGAACGACACGGCGACCCTCCTCCTGCTCGCCGTCTTCATCATCGCGCTGCTCGGCGTCTCGAATCAGGCCGGCGATGCGGCGAGCGACAACGCCGTCACGATCTCGGCGATCGGCGCCGTCCTGCTGCTCCTCGTCTACGGCGTGTGGATGTGGTCCTATCTCCGCGGCGAGACTACGAGCGAGCGCCGGCTCGAGGAGCCGGGCGGCCACGACGTGCTTCCGTTCTCGTTCGCCGTCGGCCTCCTCGCCGCCTCGGGCGTCGCCGCGGCCTTCGTCTCGGACTGGTTCGTGCACGCGCTCGACCCGGCCGTGCAATCACTCGGAATCTCGAAGGCGTTCACGGGTCTCGTGATCGTGGCGATCGCCGGGAACGCGGTCGAGAACGTCGTCGCCGTGCAACTCGCGGCGAAGGGCAAGCACGACCTCGCGATCTCGGTCGTGAAGAACTCGGTCTCGCAGATCGCATGCTTCTTGTGGCCCGTCCTCGTGCTCGTCTCGCTCGCGTTCACCAACCAGCTGACCTTCGTCGTCGCGCCGCTCTACGTCGGCGCGCTGGTCTTGATGGCGCTCGCCGTCTGGCAGATCACCGGAGACGGCGAGGCGATGGCGTACGAGGGCCTCGCGCTCGTCGCGCTCTACGGCGTGCTCGCGACGATCGTCTGGTTCGAGTAGCGGCGCGGGTCGAGAGCTTCGACGACGGGGCTCGGGGCGAAACATCCGTTGACCCCACCGAGGCGAGATCTACACGACAGCCGGTCGTTCGGTGGTCTCCTGAACACCCGTGTCTTGGGCGAGCGACCCGGCCGAGGGGATCGTGACGGTGATGGACAGGCCGCCGTCTTTGCGGGGGTAGGCGGTGGCGGTGCCGCCGTGGATCGCGGCGATGGACGCGACGATGGTCAGACCGAGACCGAAGCCGTCGTGGGCGGTGCGGTCGTTGAGCCGCTGGAACGGCTGGAAGATGCGGTCGGCGTCCGCCGGACTGATGAGCGGGCCGGTGTTTGCCACGGTCAGCTCACTGCTGACTGCGGTGGTGCGGGTGCTGATCCAGATGTCGCCGGCGGCGTGGTTGTAGCGCGCCGCGTTGTCGACCAGGTTCGCGATGAGGTGTTCGGCGAGCACCGGATCGCCCGATATGAGCGCGGATTCGAGCGTGGCGTGCATCCGCAGCTCGCCCAGGCCGGCGCTGTCGAGTACGTCTTCGGCGACCGTGGCCAGGTCGACCTGCTCGTGGGCAGTGAGTCCGCGCTCGCTTCGGGCGAGGATGAGCAGCGCGCCGATGAGGTGCTCGGCGCGGTCGACCGCGGCCCGGATGTCGGCCGCCATGCCGCGCAGGTCCCCCGGCGTGCTGTCGGGGTTGTCCAGCACGACGTCGACCGTCGCGCCCATGACGGCGAGCGGGGTGCGCAGTTCATGGGAGGCGTTGGCGATGAAGCGGCGCTGGCCCTCGAACGCGGCTTGGAGGCGGCCGAGCATTTCGTCGAACGTCTCGGCCAGTTCGCGGAGCTCGTCGTGGGGACCGCGCAGCCCGACCCGCGCCGACAGGTTGTGCTCCGAGGCGGCGCGGGCGGCCGCAGTGATCAGGTGCACCGGGCGCAGCGCTCGCCCGGCAGCGATCCAGCCGAGGATCGCGGCCACGGCGATGACCACGGCAAGCGTGATCAGCGAGTACTCGAGCAGGTGCGACAGAGTGAGGTCGCGCTGGTGTTGCGCGCCTTGGAGCTGGAAGTACGCGTTGCACTTGGCAAGTATGCGCTCGTCGGGATGGGCGCTTAGCTGCTCCGATCGGCACCGCGCGACGAAGCTCGCGGGGGCCTCTGCTGCCCCTGCCCCGGCGTCCCCAGGTGCGCCACCAGGCTGTAGCTGACCGCCACGACGATCGCCCCGCAGACGGCGAACAGGCCGGTATAGAGCAGGGTCAGCCGTGCGCGGACGGTGAGCCCCTGGCGGCGGCTCACATCCGGTAGCCCTTGCCGACCACGGTCTTGATCAGCGGCGGGTCGCCGAGCTTGCGCCGCAGCCGGGTCATCGTCACCGAGACGACGTTGCTGAAGGGGTCGACGTTGGCGTCCCACACGTGCTCGAGCAGCGCCTCCGCGCTTACGACCGCACCGTCGGCCGCCAGCAGCGTCTCCAGAACCCCGAACTCCTTGCGGGTCAGCGACAGCGGGCGAGAGTCGCGGCTGGCGCGGTGCCGGGCTCGGTCGACGGTGAGGTCGCCGCGCCGCAGGACCGGCGGCGCGGACGGCGCCCGGCGGGAGAGCGCCCGCACGCGGGCGACGAGCTCGGCGAACGCGAACGGCTTGCCGAGGTAGTCGTCGGCGCCCAGCTCGAGCCCGTCGACCCGGTCCTCGACGTCGCCGGCCGCGGTGAGCATGAGGATCCGCGGCCCGGACCCGGCCACCGTCCGGCACACCCGGTCACCGTGCACGACCGGCAGGTCGCGGTCGAGCACGATCACGTCGTAGGCCGTCTGGGCGACTGCCTCCAGCGCCGCCGCGCCGTCGTTGACGGCGTCCACTGCCATTCCGGCCTGACGCAGCCCCTGCGCGACCCGGGCGGCAAGCGTCGCATGGTCCTCGACCACCAGCACCCGCATCGCACTCAGTATGCGCCGGCCGAGATGACATCCCTCCGACATCGCCGGTAGCGCCGATGTCACCCGCCCAGGCGTAGAACTCCAAGCATGAAGCGAACCCCCGCACTGCCGGCGGTCCCGCCAGGGGCGACCGCGGCGCCTCGGCCGGTCCCGGCACCTCGGGCGTACGGCGCCACCCCCGCCGCGGGACGCGAGCTGGGCACGGGCGTTGGCGAATGCCCGGCGACTGCGGGGGGTCCATGACGCCGCCGATGGGGTTGACGCGTCGAACAGGCGGACGGCGATGCACCAAGGCGATCGCGATGTCCGCCAGCGCTAGCAGCGACGAGGTGGTGCTGCCGGGCCGCGCCGACCGGGCCGTGCCGGGCTTGGGAGGCGGCATCCGCCTGCTCTGCGTGGAAGCGACACTCGCTGCTGTCGCGCTCGCGGCGCTGTGTGCGGTGGTCCTGTCCGTCGCGCCTCAGGCCGCAGAACCCGATGACGGCGCCTACCGCGCCTCGATTGTGGCTATCACGATGGGCGATTTCCTGACGCTGTCAACCGCCCAGGCAGAAACCCTGTCAAGGAAGCTTGGCGACAACCCGGCCGCGCCCCCGAACCAATGGGTCGAGTTGCCCGACGGGCGGTATATCAGCGAGAAGGACCCCGGCTATCCGTTCCTCGCGGCGCCCTTCCAGACGCTCGGCATCAACCGCTGGGCGCCGCTGTTCTACGGGGCACTGGCCTGCCTTGGCTTGTTCATCGGCGCCCGGCGCTGGCTCGGGCGCTTCGGTGGCCTGGCAGCGGTAGGCCTGTACTGCTCATCCGGAGCCGCGCTGGCGTTCGCCTGGCGCGATTACATGCCGACGTTCACCGACGCCTCGCTGATCGCGGCGGGCTCCGGGACCCTGCTGTGGGCGGTACTGGCAACCGAGGCCAGTGCGCGGCGGCGCACCCGGGCCGGCCTCGCCGGATTCGCAGCCATTGAGATCGCGACCTTCGTCCGCTACACAAATATCGTGATCCTCGGCTGTGCCGTCATGGCCGTGATCGTGGCGTGGTGGCTGCAGGCCATGAGGCTGCCCCTCCGCACGCTCTGCTGGTGGCTTGCGTCGGTGGCCGTCTTCGGCGCGGGCGTGGCGATCTTCGATGATCTCGTCTACGGCGGCCCTCTGACAACCGGGTACCAGCCCGGCGAGGTCACGTTCGCCCTCGGGGCGATCGGGCCGAACCTGCGGATCATGCCCGCGCACCTGCTGCAGGCCATGCCGATGCTGATGCTCGGACTCGTAGCGCTGGCATGGATCATCGTGCGGTGGCTGTTGCTGCGCCGGGCCGACGGCGAGGCCGGCACGGTCGCCCGGCGCGATCTGTGGGTCGGCCTCGCCCTCGCCGCGTCGTGGTTCGCGATCTGGGGCCTGTACTCCGCGTACACGTGGACGACCGACCCGACGAGTGTCACCGTCCAGGTCGTCAGGTTCTACGTCCCGGCGACCGGCGCGATCGCCCTGCTCGGTGCCTGGCTGGTGACCAGGATTCCCGGCCGCGCATGGCGGCCCGGCCTGACCTCAGCCGCCGTCATCACAGCGCTGTTCGGCCTGGGCGTGTGGTCCTTCTACGCCATGTACGCCGCGTTCGGCGTCCCACTGAGCGGCTAGGCATTGACGGTCATCCCGGCCTGACGCAGCCGCGAGCAATCCGGCCGGTACGCATCAGCTAGGCGCGGGACACGTCGTCTGTTGCCGGCCCGATCACCCGAGGCCTACCAGACGCCTGAGCGCGGCGACCTCGGCCTTCGTCAGCGCACGTGAGGCGCCCGGCTCGAGGTCGTCGACACCGAGCCCTGCGTAGACGCAGCGGTGGAGCCCACGGACCGGGTGTCCCACGGCGCCGCACATGCGCTTCACCTGGTGCTTGCGCCCCTCGTGGAGGACGATCTCGAGCAGCGACGTAGCGCCGCCACGGCGGAGGACGCGCGTGCCTGCCGGAGCGGTGCGCCCGTCCTCGAGCTCGACGCCCGCGCGCAGTGTCGCGAGCGCCTCTCGGCTCGGGCTGCCCTCGACCTCGACCTCGTACACCTTCTCGACGCCGTAGCGCGGATGCGCCAGCCGGTGCGCGAGCGCACCGTCGTTCGTCAGGAGGAGCGCACCGGTGGTGTCTGCGTCCAGCCGTCCCACCGGCACGATGCGCGGGGATCGCGGCACGAGCCCGACGACGGTCGGCCGCCCGTGCGGATCCCGCGCCGTCGTGACGACACCGGCCGGCTTGTGCAGGAGCCGGTACGCGAGGCGTTGCGCCTGGACGACCCGTCCGTCCACCGCGACGACGTCTCGACCGCCGACAGCGGTGTCGAACCGGCCCGGCTCGCCGTTGACGCGGACGCGCCCTGCAGAGATGAGCTCGTCGGCACCCCTTCGCGAGGCGACTCCGGCCCGAGCGAGGAAGGCGTTCAGCCGCACTCGTCGATTCTCGTCCCGCTAGGGTGCCGCCGTGCGGCAGATCGACGAGTGGACCTCCCGGCTCGCGGACCTGGCCGTCTTCGGCGCGAACGTCCAGCAGGGGCAGCTCGTCGCCGTGACGAGCTACCTCGGCAAGGAGGATCTCACCCGCGCCGTCGCCCGCGCCGCGTACCTCGCGGGGGCGAAGTACGTGGACGTCGTCTACTTCGACCAGTGGGTCAAGCGCGAGCGCATCGCCCACGCGGCCGACGACACGCTCGGCTACATCCCGCCGTGGATGAGCGAGCGGCTGCGCTACCTCTCCGACGAGCACGCGGCCCGCATCACGCTCTCCGGCCCACATGCTCCGAACGCCCTCCACGGCCTCGACCCCGCCCGCGCCGGACGCGACCTCCTCCCCTATCTCCCCGAGGTCGGCGAGATCGTCAACCGCATGACGACGAGCTGGTGCATCGTCCCGGCGCCGACGCAGCCGTGGGCGGAGCGCGTCTACCCCGACCTCGCGCCGGAGGATGCCTACGCGAAGCTCTGGGAGTCCGTCGCACACATCTGCCGTCTCGACGCAGACGACCCCTCGGCGGCGTGGACCGAGCGCGGGGCGGCTCTCAAGGCGAACGCGCAGATGCTTACCGACCGGCGATTCGACGCGCTGCGACTACACGGCCCGGGCACCGACCTGACGATCGGACTGCTGTCCTCGGCGCACTGGGCGGCCGGCGACCTGATCACGGTCGACGGCAGGCGGCACTCGCCCAACCTCCCGACCGAGGAGCTCTTCACCACCCCCGACCCCGAGCGCGTCGACGGGCACGTCAGCGCGACGATGCCGCTCGAGCTCTCCGGCTCCGTGATCTCCGGCATCCGCGTCGAGTTCGCGGGCGGTCGTGCCGTGAAGATCGACGCGGACGAGGGCGCCGAGGCGCTGCGCGCGGTCACGGCGCGGGACGAGGGCGCAGCACGGCTCGGCGAGATCGCGCTGGTCGACGATCAGGGCCGGATCGGCCCCCTCGAGACCGTCTTCTTCGACACGCTGATCGACGAGAACGCGGCAACGCACGTCGCGCTCGGCGACGGCTACGAGCACCCCGTCGAGGACGACGCCGACCGGGCGCGCATCAACAAGAGCGAGGTGCACGTCGATTTCATGATCGGAAGCCGTGCGCTCGCCGTAGACGGGATCACGAGCGACGGCAGCGTGACGCCCATCCTCCGCGACGGCGCCTGGCAGCTCTAGGACGCGCGCGCGGTCGCGACCTCGACGAGGCGGTCGCGCAACTCGCCGGCGTCGTCCGCGAGATCGTCGAGGCGAGGAAGCGCCGCGAGCGACTCGAGATTGAAGACGCGCTCGAAGAGCGGCGTCGTCCGGTAGCGGACCGCACCGCCCGGACCCGACTCCCGCCCGCCCTCGACGATGAGCCCACGCTCGACGAGCCCGGCGACGGCCGAGTCCGCTGCGACTCCGCGAATCCGCGCGATCTCCGGCCGCGAGCACGGCCCGAGGTAGGCGACGATCGCGAGCGTCTCGAGTGCGGCCTGCGAGAGCCCCCGCTCCATCGGTCGCTCGAAGAGCCGCGCACATGCCTCCGATGCATCGCGGCTCCCGCGGAATGCGTAACCGCCGGCGGCGTGCTCGAGGACGATCCCGCTGCGCCCTTCCGAGTAGCGCTCGCGAAGCAGACCGAGCGCGGTCTCCACCCGTTCCGGGTCGTCGTCGGTCGCCTCGGCGAGCTCGGCGACGGACAGCGGGGCGGAGGCGACGACGAGGAGCGCCTCGATCGTCCTCGCGAGCCGGTCGACGGGATTCGCTGCGATCAGGCGGAGCGGGCTGTCCACACCGGAGTCCTTTCTTGGTGGCGGGAGACGTGGATGGGGGCGAACGGAGCTGCCTGCTCGAGCGCGATCTCGCCCGACTTGCGGAGCTCGAGGAGCGCGAGGAGCGCAACGGCCTGCTCGACACGCGAGAGACCGGTGACCTCGGAGTCGAAGTCGAAGCGGCGGCGGCGGGCGAGGAGCGAGCGGAAGCGCTCGAGGAACTGCGAGACCGGAGGGAAGCGAAGCGCCATGTGGCTGAGTGAGACATTCGGCGGCGGCTTCGCCAACCCTCGCAGCGCGGAGGCGAGCGTCTCCGGGTCCTGCGGGGCGAGCCGGCGCTCGAAGCGGGGCGCGAGCGGCGCGGGGCCGAGGCGGAACCAGCGGTCGCCCTCGTCCGAGAGCCGCTCGACGAGCCAGGCCGCAGCCTCCTTCAGGCGGCGGTACTCGGCGAGGCGGCGGGCGAGCTCCTCCGCTGCCTCCTCCGGCTCGAGCGCATCGAGCTCGGCGGCCTCGTCGGGGAAGAGCGCACGGGCCTTCAGCTCGAGGAGCGCCGACACGAGGACGAGGAACTCACCGCACGCCTCCAGGTCGATCTCCTCCCGCTCCGCGAGATGCTCGAGGAACGCGAGGACGATCGCCGCGACGTCGACGTCGCGCGGCTCGAGCTCCTCCTTCAAGAGGAGCGTGAGGAGGAGGTCGAACGGCCCCTCGAACGCGTCGAGGTCGAGCTCGAGCTCCCGCACGGGCAGGGGACGCACGCGAGGAGGCTAACCACGCGGCCGGACTGCGCCGTGCGCAAGACCGGCGATCCGCAGGAGCGGACTCGCCGGTCGCGCAAAATCCCTGAAGACGGCCGCTTCGCGGCCTTTGTCGCGTCTCGGCCCGCCTGGCTTGCACTGCGCCGTGCGCAAGACCGGCGATCCGCAGGAGCGGACTCGCCGGTCGCGCAAAATCCCTGAAGACGGCCGCTTCGCGGCCTTTGTCGCGTCTCGGCCCGCCTGGCTTGCGTGGCTCAGCTACCGCTGCTTCGGAACCGCCATCGCCTGCGGCGGCTTCCGCGGCGGCGCGGTCGTCCCGCGGTTCCAGCTCCGCTGCCACCAGACGAAGAACGCGCCCGAGACGGCGATCGCGACTGCCGACACGTAGACGTTCAGGCGGATGCCCGCGATCTCGTGCGCGGGATCGATGCGCAGCATCTCGATCCAGATGCGCCCGAGGCTGTACAGGAGGACGTAGAGGGCGAACAGCCCGCCCGGCCGGATGTTCCACCTACGCTCGATCAGCAGCAGCACCCCCGCGGCTGCGAAGCACCAGATCAGCTCGTAGAGGAAGGTCGGGTGGTAGGTCGCCTGCTCGATGTGGTCGAAGGGGCGGTTGGCGGCGGAGATCTCGAGACCCCAGGGCAGGTTGGTGGGCTTCCCGTACAGCTCCTGGTTCCACCAGTTGCCGATCCGGCCGATTCCCTGGGCGACGAGGAGCGCAGGAGCGACGCAGTCCGCGAGCTTGGCGACGTCCGCGCCGGCGCGCCTGGCGACGATCGCGCCGACGATCGCGCCGAGCCCGATGCCGCCCCAGATCCCGAGGCCGCCGCGCCAGATCGCGAACGGTCCCCACCATGCGTCCGGAACCTCGTTCCAGCTCGTGATCACGTGATAGAGCCGCGCACCGACGATCCCGAACGCGACGCCCCACACCGCGACGCGGAAGATGAGGTCCCACTCGCCCCCCCGCTTCGTCCAGCGTCTGCCCGAGATATAGACCGCGGCGGCGATCGCGACGAGCAGCGTCAACCCATAGAAGTGGATCGAGAGTGGGCCGAGCTCGAGCGTCGAGGAGCTCGGCGACGGGATCGACACCAGAAACATCTCGCGCATTCTGCCGAAGCCCCGAGCGGAGAGGGTGAGAACCGCGAGGATCGTCGCGAGAGGGGATGCGCGCGGCCGGTGCACACGCTGGGACGGCAACGCGACGTCGCGACCGCGACAGCGGCCGCGCTTAAGCGGTCTTCGCGCGAGAGGGAAGGCGCGCGAGCGCGCCGGCGGTGTGCGCATGCAGGCACGGCAACGCCGACGTCGCGGCCGCGCCAGCGGCCGCGCTTCAGGGATTCTCGCGAGCAGGAAGGCGCGAGAGCGCCTTCCTGCTCTGCGCAAAGAAATCCGATGGGGCCGGATCTCATCTCCCGCGACGACCGCGAGAGACGAGGCCCGGCCCCGGTGCTACGTCACAGGAGGATCTGGAGGGCCAAGTCGACGGTGCAGCCACGCTCGAGGAGGCTGACCGCAGCATGGAGGTCGACGTCGTGGCTCGCGGCCAGGACGAGTGCGCTCTCCGGGTCGTAGCCCGCCCGCTCGAGCGCCTCGTGCCGCCATCGCTCGATCCGGTCGATCTCGCTCACGTACAGGGTCTGGAGTTCCGCCGCAGACATTCAGGCCGCCCTTCCGCCGTCGTTTGTCTCTTGGCTATTCGTCGACTGAGACGTAGTGGACGTCCCCTTGCCGGGTGAATTCGGTTGCGGGTCCGTAAGCGTTAGATGAAGGTCTAGGTCCGGGGGCTGGTCCAGGCTCCGCCTCCGGAAACAGGCAAACTCCGCTTCATGTCGGGCTGCGGCGCGCCGCGCGAGGGGCACGGGTGTCGGGCGTAGAGAGCGGAGACGCCGCGGTCGCCCTCCAAGGGCGTGCGCGGACACTCGATCTCGTCCCGTTCGTCCCACGTCTGACCCTCGACTGGCTTCGGACCGACGCCGACCGCCTTTGGCTCGAGGTCGAGGGGACGCTCGCGTTCGTGGACATCTCCGGGTTCACCGCGATGTCCGAGCGCCTCTCGAGTCAGGGAAAGGCCGGGGCCGAGGAAGTCACGGAGGTCATGAACGCGACCTTCGCTGCGCTTCTCGCCGTCGCGTACGAGCAGGGCGGCGGCCTCCTGAAGTTCGGTGGAGACGCACTACTGCTGCTCTACGAAGGGCCTGAACATGCGGGCCGTGCCGCTCGGGCTGCCTTCGAGATGCGGCGGACGCTCCGGGCGATCGGGCGACCGAGAACGTCGGCGGGGGCGGTACAGCTGAAGATGCACGCGGGCCTCCACTCCGGCACGTTCCAGTTCTTCCTCGTCGGCGACTCGCATCGCGAGCTCTTGGTGACGGGCCCCGCGGCCACGCGCACGGTCGAGATGGAGGCGACCTCCGAGGCCGGAGAGATCCTCGTGAGCGCCGAGACGGCCGGGCTGCTCGAGCCGGAGACCGTGGGCGAGGAGAAGGGCCGAGGTCGTCTTCTGCGCGCGGCACCGGGGGTGCGCGGCGCGGTCGAGCCGCTGCCGAGCGTCGACGACGTCGGGCTCGAGATCGCGGTGCCTGCTCCGCTACGCGCGCAGCTCCTCGAGATCGGCCCGCTCGAAGGCGAGCACCGGCATACGTCGATCGCCTTCATCCGCTTCTCCGGGACGGACGAGATCATCCAGACCGAGGGTCCCGAGGGCGCAGCCGACTCGCTCGCTGCGCTCGTCCGCTCCGTCCAGACGGCTGCCGACGAGCACCGCGTCACGTTCCTGGAGAGCGACGTGGACCAGGACGGCGGGAGGATCATTCTCGTCTCGGGAGCGCCGCAGACCTTCGGCGACGACGAGGAGCGGATGCTCCGCACCGTTCGGGCGATCGTCGACTCGGGACTGCCGCTCCCGGTGCACATCGGGGTCAGCGAGGGACGCGCGTTCACGGGTCAGGTGGGTGCGAGCTTCCGGCGGACGTACACGGTGCTCGGTGACACGGCAGCGCTCGCGGCGCGTCTGATGGCGCGCGCGGGAGAGGACGAGATCTGGGTGTCGGGCGGCACACTCTCCCGGGGAGGCGCGTCGTTCGAGGCGACGGAGCTCGAGCCACTGACCCTCAAGGGCAAGAGCGAGCCGGTGCAGGCTTTCGTCCTCGGCGACCTGCTCTCGGAGTCGGCGAAGCCCGAGCCCGGCCAGGTCGAGGAGGCACTGCCGTTCGTCGACCGCGAGCGCGAGCGCGCGGTGCTCGCGGCCTCCGTCGCACCGGTCCGGATGGGCTTCGGGACGCTCGTCGAGCTCGTCGGGGAGCCCGGCATCGGGAAGTCGCGTCTTGCTGCCGAGCTCCGCGAGAACTGTGCCGACATGCGCCAGATCGAGCTCCGCTGCGAGCAGTACGAGGCCTCCACGCCCTACCACCCGTTCCGTCCGTTCCTCCGATCGCTGCTCGACGTCGAGCTGAACGGCGGAGGAGAGCACAACCGCACGATCTTGAGCGATCGCCTGCACAAAGTGGACGAGGAGCTCGTGCCCTGGGCACCGCTCCTGGCGGCTCCCCTGGACGTCGAGGTCGCGACCACGCCCGAGGTCGACGACCTCGATCCCTCGTTCTGGCGTGCCCGGCTGCACGGCGTCATGGGGACGCTCCTCGCCCACCTCCTCGATTCGCCGACGCTCTTGGTCTTCGACGACGTGCACTGGATGGACGACGCGTCCTCGGAGCTCCTGCGCTACCTCGGCACCCAGCTCCCCACCCGGCCGTGGCTCGCGTGCACGACGCGACGACCCGGTGAGGACGGCTTCGGCGCGGCCACGGGCACGCCCCCTCTCCCGGCGCTCACGCTCCGACTCGAGCCCTTGCCCGAAGAGGACGCGAAGACGCTCGCCCTCGCCGCTGCGGGGGGTCGCCGACTCAGCGACGACGAGCTGGCCGCACTCATGGAGCGCGGCGCGGGCAATCCGCTCTTCCTCCAGGAGCTCGCATCGCCTGGAGGCGAGGCCCGAGAGGGCGAGCAGATGCCGGATACGGTCGAGGCGCTCGTCGCCACGCGCATCGACCGCCTTGCACCCGGCGACCGGGCGCTCCTGCGCTGGGCGTCCGTGCTCGGCGTCTCGTTTTCCGCCTCTCTCATCCGTGACGTGCTGGAGGGAGACCCGACCGCCGCCTCCGACTCCGATGCCTGGGATCGGCTCGGCGAGTTCGTCGAGCGGGATCCGAACGTCCCGGGTGCCTTTCGGTTCCGCCACGCGCTGATCCGCGACGGTGCGTACGAGGGTCTCTCCTACCGCCGCCGCCGCGAGCTCCACGGCCTCGTGGCCGAGGTCATCGAACGCAACATGGGCGAGCGCCCGGAGGAGGCGGCGGAGCTCCTCTCCCTGCACTACTTCAACGCCGGGCGCTGGTCGGAGGCCTGGACGTATTCACGCGCTGCGGGCGATCAGGCGCGCGACGTGTACGCGAACGTGGACGCCGGCCGGTTCTACGAGCGGGCGATCGACGCCAGCGGGCGCATCAAGACACTCGGGACCGACGAGCTCGGGAGCACGTGGCGCTCGCTCGGCGAGGTGCGCGACGCAGCGGGCGACTATCGAGGCGCGGTCGAGGCATTCAAGGTCGCCGCGCGACTGCTCAAGGACGACGCCGTCGCCCGGGCAGAGATCCTCCTGAAACGCGCGATCGCCTGGGCGCGACTCGGCTCCTACAGCGCGGCGCTCCGTGACACGACGGCCGGTCTCGACTCCGTCAAGTCCCTCGACACCGCCGAAGCGAAGAACAGCTCCAACAGTCTGCTGGCACTCCGTGCGCAGGTCCTCCTGCAGCAGGGACGACCCCGCGAGGCGATCGCGATCGCGACCGAGGTCGTGCGCGAGGCGGAGCCGCTCGGCCCGAGTCGTGCCCTTGCCATCGCCTACGACGCCCTCGACGGCGCGTACTTCGAGCTCGGCGAGCCCGAGAAGGCCGTCCACGAGATCAAGGCTCTCGAGATCTACCGGGAGATCGGGGCCGCGCGAGCCGCCGCGGTGATCGCGTCGAACCTGGGTGTCACTGCGTATGCAGAAGGGCGCTGGCGAGAGGCATCGGACTACTACACGCATTCGCGCGACGAGCTCGAGCGCCTCGGCGACGCGACCCAGGCAGCGTTCGCGAGTGCGAACCTCGGCGAGGTCCTCATCGGCCGTGGGCTCCTCGATGAGGCAGAGAAGGTGCTCGACGACGCGCGCGCCACTCTCCGGGCTGCCGAGCATCTGACTGGCTCGATCTTCGCGGAGACCCAGCTCGCACGTCTCGCGCTCGTCCGCGGGAGCACCGAGACGGCTGTCGAGGATCTTGCGAGCCTGGTCGAGGAGGCGGCTTCGATCGGGAGCACGGCGTTCGGCCTCGAAGCGTCGATCTACCTCGCAGGAGCGCACGTGCAAGACGGAGACTCCGAACGTGCGCTCGGAGTCCTGGCGGACGCCGAGCGCACGTTCGGGCTCGACTCCTCACCACTCGTCGCCCACCTCGCGCGCGTGCGTGCGTCGGCTCTGAGGGAGACGGGCGATCTCGAGGGTGCGAGGGAACAGCTCGCCCTCGCACTCACGATCGCGCGCCGCCAGAGGCTTCTCTACGAGGAGGAGCAGACGTTGCGCGCGTCCGCGGACCTCGCGTCCTTCGTCGGCCGCGAGGACGAGATGCGCGAGGCGCTGGACGAGGCCGATCGCCTCGCCCAGCGCCTCGCCGAGATGTCCTAGCTAGGAAACGCCGATCTGACGGCCGCCGTCGTACGAGGTGTAGACCTGGTACGCGGTGTGCACCTGGCCGCTCGTCACGTCGACCGTCTGAGTGCCGGTGACGATGCACGACGTGGCAGGAGTGCCGTCGGTGTTGGTCCCCAGGACCCCGGTCGTGGCGAGCGTGCCGCCGGTCTGGCGCGGGTCGATGAGGCAGTACGGCATCGGCTTCAGATCCGCGTCGAGGAACGGCGGAGCGTCGTCGTAGCGGATCGAGACCTGCTTGCCCCCTAGGCCTGAGATGGCGACATCGGCCCTCAGCGTCTCGAGGAGGTAGATCTTCCCCGAGGGGCAGTTCGGCGGAGTGCAGGCCGCGATCGGTGAGAAGCGGAAGTTCACCCGCCCGTCCGAGTCGGTCCACGTGTCCTGGACGTAGAAGGCGTCGGCCTTCGTCGAGTTCGAGCTCGCGTCCACCGTGTAGTCGCCGACCGTCGAGGGATCGGTGTCCCCGCCGAACGGGCCGACGACCGGGACCACCTGGAAGTCCTGACCCGGCGCATCGGCAGCGAGGCTCGGAAGGCGGTTGGCCGCCGTCGTCGGGCCGCCCGTCGAGATCGGGTCGCAATCGGTATTGCCCGTCGGGCTCTGCAGCGCCCACTTCGAGCTCGTGTCGGTGCCCCGTGCGGTGACACAGACCTTGTAGTCGCTCCCGGTGGGCACCTGGGTGAAGGTGTACGTGCCGTCCGTGGACGACGATGTCGTCGTCGTGACGAACGCGTACGAGGACGCGGGCGCACCGACGTCCTTCGCATACAGGTTGACGTTCCAGGCCTTCGGAACATCACTGTTCAGGAACGCCCCCTGACCGGTGGTGTAGGCGTTGTCGAGGTTGCGGTCCTGATACACGCGTCCGGAGACCGTGACGCACGTCACGATCTTGAGCGTCGGGAAGGACCCTTGCAGGGCGAACAGGTTCGCACTGCCACCGGCGTCGTTGAACTGGTTCGCCTGCTTCGCAACGGCCGTGATCGCCGCAGAGAACGTCACTCCTGCTTTGAACGTCACGGTGATCGCCCGCGATGCGCCAGGGGCGAGGTTGAGGTTGTCCAGCCCGAGGATGTCCTTGGTGCCGCCCGAGCTCGCGCTCGTCGTGTTCGTCCGCAGTACTCCCGACGTCACCAACGCGACGGTGTTGGGCGGGAAGTAGATCTCCGCCGAGCCCAGCGCCTGCGGGCTTCCCGTGTTCTTGATGGTCACTTGCGTGCTGGCCGGAGACGCGCATGTTGCCGCCGGCGTGGCCGCGAGCGTGAACGTCTTGCCGCTTCCGCCGCTCGCGATCGGAATGACGAGCACCGCCGCCGCTGCCACCAAGGCCAGCGCCAGCGCCCACGTCACCTTCCGGTGGTTGCGGTATCCATTGCGTACTCGCAAGGTAATCCCCTCTCCTCAGTCCGCAGTTTCCTTCGTGATGCGCAATCCCCAGCTCGCGCGGCGCGATTCTACTCGGTGACGCGGCGCTTTGTAAGGCAGCGGCGATCACCCGAATCCGTACGGGACGGAGCGACCCTCGCTCTGGCATGCTTCGCGCCCGTGCTCGGCCACAACGCGAAGATCGAGCTCCTCAAGAACGTGCCGCTCTTCGCGGGCTGCACTCGGAAGGAGCTGCGCGAGCTGGCGGTCACGGCCGACGAGGTCGACCTGCGGGAGGGCTTCGCACTCACACGGGAGGGCAAACCGGGACGAGAGTTCATCGTCCTCGTCGACGGAACTGCGCGCGTGACCCGCGACGGCCGAAAGCTCGCGGACATCGGCCCTGGAGACTGGGTCGGCGAGATCGCACTCCTGACGAACGCGAAGCGAACGGCGACGGTCACGACGACGTCGCGCGTTCGGGCGCTGATCCTCACCGACCGGGGATTCCGTCGAGTCGTCGACGCGATGCCGTCGATCGCGATGAAGGTGCTCACGTCCGTCGCGGACCGCCTCGCCCGCGACGCGCGCAGCTAGCTCGCGCGTAGATCCTGAAGCTGGCCGCTTCGCGGCCTTGTCGCACCTGGTCCTTGTTCGCTCCCGGAGGTTCCGCACCGACGGGCGCGTGAACTCGTTACACGAGCGCGGCCTCGCCGAGCAGCGCCTTGACCTCGGCGAGGAAGTCGGCGTTCGGCTTCACGCGGTAGCCGGCGCCGAGCGCGAGCGTCCGCTCGCCCAGGGAGGTGTCGAGGGAGAGGTAGACGGGTGCGTCGCCCGGGAAGTCGCGCACGAGCGTCGCGAGCTCCCTGACGAGACCGGCGTGAGCCTGGCGCGCGTCGATCCTGAGGCGCACCTCACGCCGCTCGGGCACGGACTCGAACGCCTTCACCTCGAGCGCGACCAGCTTCGTCTCGCCCGCCTGCTTGTGGTCGACGCGGCCTTTGACCACGAGGATCCGGTCAGGCTCGAGGATCTCGCGGGCCGCAGCGTACGTCGAGTTGAACACGACGACCTCGGCACTTCCGGTCGGGTCGTCGAGCGTCACGAACACCATCGGCTCGCCCCGCTTCGTCGTGACCTGCTTGAGCCCGGAGACGATGCCGCCGACGGTGACGACGTCGCCGTCGCGGCGGCGCTCGACGTCCGAGAGCGCGCAGTCGGTCTTGCGCCGCAACTCAGGACGGACGCTCTCGAGCGGGTGCTCCGAGACGTACAGCCCGAGCGTCTCCTTCTCGAGCCGGAGGAGCTCTCGGTCGTCGAACTCCTGCGTCGAGATCGTCGGGTGATGGCGCTCCCGTGCGTCGTCGTCGTCATCGGGGGTGTCGAAGATCGACGACTGGCCGGCGAGGCGGTCCGCCGCGTACTTCGAGCCGTACGCGAGCACCTGGTCGAGCGCGGCCAGCATGCCCATCCGTGTCCCGCCGGTGGACCCGAGCCCCCCGCACTTGACGAGCGACTCGAGCGCGCGCTTGTTCACGAGCTGCGGGTCGACGCGCTCCGTGAGCTCCCAGATCGACGCGAACGGACCCCCTTCGTCTCGCGCGCGCGCGATCGCATCGGCGGCTGCCTCGCCGACGTTCTTGACCGCGTTCAGCCCGAAGCGGATGCGGCCCTCGACGACGGCGAAGTCCGTCCGCGACGAGTTCACGTCCGGAGGCAGCACTTCGATCCCGAGCTCGTGGCAGGCGTTCACGTAGTACGGGACGCGGTCCTTCGTGTTCATGACGGAGGAGATGAGCGCGGCCATGTACTCGTGCGAGTGGTTCGCCTTCAGCCACGCCGTCCGGTACGCGATCGTCGCGTAGCAGGCCGCATGCGCCTTGTTGAAGGAGTAGTCCTGCGAGGACTCCATGTCCTTCCAGAGCTGCTGCGCGACCGCCGGCGCGACGTCGTTCTCCGCGCACCCGTCGAGGAACTTCTCTTTGAGCGACGCCATCAACGCGTGGATCTTCTTGCCGATCGCCTTCCGGAGCGTCTCGGCCTCGGCGGGCGTGAAACCCGCGAGCTGCTTCGCGATCTCCATGTACTGCTCCTGGTAGATGCAGATCGCGTAGGTCGACCCCGTGATCGGCTCGAGCCGCGCATCGGGGAACGTCACGGGCTCGCGGCCGTTCTTGCGCGAGGCGTAGGTCGGGATGTAGCCCATCGGGCCGGGGCGGTAGAGGGCGACGAGCGCGATCAGGTCCTCGAACTCCGTCGGTTTGACCTGGCGGAGCGCCTCGCGCATCCCCGACGACTCGAACTGGAAGACGCCCGTCGACTCGCCCGCGGCGAGCATCGCGTACGTCTTCCGGTCGTCGAGCGGGAGGGTGCCGATGTCGACGCCGCCCACGAGCTCGACCGCCTTGTCGATCACGTCGAGGTTCCGGAGCCCGAGGAAGTCCATCTTCAGCAGCCCGAGCTCGACCACGTCCCACATGTTCAGCTGGGTGACGACCTCCTGCTCGGCGCCCTTCTGCTGCAGCGGTACGACCTCGATCAGCGGCTGGGCGCCGATGACGACCCCCGCCGCGTGGATCGAGTCCGCGCGCGTGAGGCCCTCGAGCGGCTTCGCGAGGTCGACGATCTCCCTGGCGATCGGATCGGAGTCGACGGCCTGGCGCAGCTCCGCGCCCGCCTTCAGCGAGTCGTCGAGCGTCTGTCCCGGGCCTTCGGGGACGAGCTTCGCGATCCGGTCGACGACGCCGTACGGGATGTCGAGCACTCGGCCCGCGTCTCGGATGGCGGCGCGCGCCGCCATCGTCGAGAAGGTGATGATCTGCGCCACGCGGTCGCGCCCGTAGCGCTCGGCGACGTAGTTGATGACCCGGTCGCGGCCGGCGACGGAGAAGTCGATGTCCATGTCCGGCAGGTCCTTGCGCGCCGGGTTCAAGAAGCGCTCGAAGAGGAGCCCGTAGCGGATCGGGTCGACGTCGGTGATCTCGAGGCAGTAGGCGGCCAGGGAGCCCGCAGACGAGCCGCGCCCGGGCCCGACGCTGATCCCGTTCTGCTTCGCGAAGTGGATGAAGTCCCAGACGATGAGGAAGTAGTCCGCGAACCCCATCTCCTTGACCGTCTTGAGCTCGAAGCGAAGCCGCTCCTGGAGCTCCGGAGTCGCCTTCCCGTACCGGCGGACGAGCCCCTTCTCGCAGAGCTCGACGAGGTAGTCGAACGCCTCGCGCCCGTCCGGCACCGGAAACGAGGGCAGGAGGATGCGGCCGAGCTCGATCTCGACCGAGCAGCGCTCGGCGACCTCGAGCGTCCGGGCCATGGCGTCCTCGAGCCCCGGGAAGTCGGCCGCCATCTCCTCCGGCGTCTTGAAGAAGAACTCGTTCGTGCCGAAGCGCCAGTGGTCGGGGTTCTTGAGCGTGTCTCCCGACTGGATGCAGAGGAGCGCCTCGTGCGCGTAGGCGTCTTCGGCGTCGAGGTAGTGGACGTCACCGGTGGCCACGAGCGGGAGGCCGACCTCGGCGGCGAGCGCGACGAGGCTCGGGTTGATCTGCTGCTGCTCGGCGAGCCCCGCGTTCTGGATCTCGACGTACGTCGAGTCCCGTCCGAAGATCTGTACGAGCCGGTCGAGATCGCCGTGCGCATCGCGCGGCCGGTTCTCGACGAGAGCTCTGGAGACACGGCCGGACAGGCAGCCCGAGAGCGCGACGAGCCCCTTCGCATGCCGCTCGAGGAGGCTCCAGTCGACCCGCGGCTTGTAGTAGTAGCCCTCGAGGTAGCCGAGGGAGCAGAGCTTGATCAGGTTCGCGTAGCCCTCGTTCGACTCCGCCAGGAGGGTGAGGTGCGCGTAGCCCTTCGTCTGCGCGAGACGGTCGTCGGCGACGTAGACCTCACAGCCGATGACGGGCTTCACACCGTGCTCGCGAGCCTCTCGATAGAGCTCGACGGCCCCTGCGAGCGAGCCGTGGTCGGTGAGTGCGACGGCCGGCATCTCGAGGCGCTCGGCCTTCTCGACGAGCGCCGGGATCCGGCACGCGCCGTCGAGGATCGAGTACTCCGAGTGGACGTGCAGATGGACGAACGGCGGCGCAGCGGAGCGACTCACGGGAGGGCCAGCTTACTGCGCAGGTCCGACGGGACCGCCCGCCGGAAGATGCCTGCTCAGACCGTGCTCAGGCGGCGTCGCCCTGCCACAGCGAGTCCGCCAGGTAGCGCCACTCGTCGCGGAGATCCGCCCGCCCGGTGAGTCGCTGCAGCTCCCAGTACGCGCGGACGAGTGCGCCGAGATCGGGCTCCATGCCGGCGGTTCGGCCCTCCTCGAGGACCCGGACGTACCACGAGGCTTGATCGACGCCGAGCTCGGCGGAGAGGACGAGAGCGCGGTCGCGAAGCGCCTCGGTCTCGGTCCCGATGCGATCCATGAGGCAGGTATCGGCACGCCCGGAGTGGGCATGAGATCGTCTCCTCGGACGAGGGAGACGCGTCCGCGGCATGCGCTCGGTGTGTGGTCGCGCCCTCCCTCGGGTACCGCCCGCGGGCAGAATGCGGCCCCGTGCGACCGCCGACCTGGATCGAGGAGGGACGCCTCGCGGCGGGCATGCACCCGTGCGGCTCGGACGCCGCCGACGCACCCGACGAGCTGCGCCGCCTGCACGAGCTGGGCGTGACGCTGCTCGTCGACCTGACCGAGGAGGGCGAGCTCGAGCCCTACGAGCACCTCGCCGCGCCCGCGCTCAGGCTCAGCTTCCCCGTCCGCGACTTCACGGTGCCGAGCGACGAACAGCTCATCCAGGTGCTCGACGCGATCGACGAGGAGCTCGCCCGCGGCGGGGTCGTGTACGTCCATTGCTGGGCGGGTTGCGGGCGCACGGGTGTCGTCGTCGGCTGCTGGCTCGTACGCCACGGGACGGAGCCCGCGGCGGCGCTCGACCGCATCGCGGAGACGCGCGGACTCGGCTGTCCGCAGACGCTCGAGCAACGGCTCGCGATCCTCGGCTGGCAGCCCGGCCGCTGACCCTTCCGAGTCACTTGGACGAGTGAGCGAGCGGCGCGCTCGTTCCTCCGATACGCGTTGGAGCATGTCCGCATCGTCGGTGGGGTCACGGGGGCGCGCGTCGGTCCGACGCGACACCACCCCGCACGCGCCGACCGCGGGCTGCGACTGCGGCGTTCGAAGGTGGATCCCCGACCGACGCGTCTGCACTCGTGAGCTCGTTCCCGACTAGACACGCACCCGCCGGCCCGGGTGATGTCGACGGCCGCCTCGACTCCATCGCCACGTGGCTCACGGAACTCGAAGAGCGCGTCCGCGCGGCTGAGCTCCTGAAGGGCGACGAGAAGACCGCGAAGGAGCTGCGCAAGGCGGTCGAGGCGGTCGCCAAGCACGACCCCAAGCTCGAGGAACGCCTCGAGAACCGGGTCGATGTCCTCGCAGACCGATTCGCCACCCTCGCGACCACGGTCTCGACGACGACGTCTGCGCTCGCCGGAAAGGACGGCGAGATCGCAGCTCTCCGGCGCGAGCTCGACCAGAGGTTCGCGCGGGTCGAGGCCGCCGCGGCGACGGCACCCGCACCGCGCACAGCTCCTCCGGGAGCGGAGGTCGAGGAGCTGCGCAAGGCACTCGCAGCGATCTCGGCGCAGAAGCTTCCGAAGAACATCGAGAGTCGCATCGACGATCTCAAGGCGTCCGTCGGCGTGTTCACGCAGCGGCTCGAGACGCTCTCGTCGACGGTGTCCACGACCGCGGCGGGCCTCGCCGGGCGCGAGGGAGAGGTCGCAGCGCTGCGTCGCCAGCTGGACGAGGGGAACGGCGGCGTGCGGGCAGAGATCGCGAGCCTGCGAGCAGCAATCGATCCGGCGCCGATCGCCGAGCTCCGAGATTCCGTGAAGAGACTTGCGGGAGAGGCCTCCGTCCTCAAGCGCGACGACCAACGCCGTTTCGACGCGACCAAGGCGAGCTTCGAACACCTCTCGGGCCGTGTCGAAGCTGCCATCACGGCGCTCTCCGAGACGACGAGCAGGGTCACAGCGAGCGACGAGATTCTCACGGGGCTCAGGGCCGAATACGGCGAGGAGAGCGCCCGGGTCGACTCCGTGCTCGTCAAGCTCCACCAGGCGACGAGCGAGCTTGCAGGGAGGGTCGCGGAACTCGGCGGAGCCGCGTCGGCCGCCACCGTCGACGGGCTGGTCGCCGAGCTCGGGGACGTTGCCGGCCGCGTCGACCAGCTCGCCGCGACGGTGAGCGAGACGGCAACCGGTTACGCGGCGCGCGAGTATGAGATCGCCGCGCTCAGCCGCCGTTTCGAAGAGATCAGTGCGCACGTCGACGAGGGCGTGCGGGAACTCCGGACGTCCGTGGAGTCGATCGTCGAGCGTGGGGTCGACACGGAGCTCGAGCACCGCGTCGACGCCTTCGCGGCCCAGCTCGCCACCATCGAGGCAGGGATCGCCGGGTTCGCGACTGCCGCTGACACGGAGAAGGCAGAGACGGCAGCCGCGATCGCCGCTCTCGGCGCGCAGCTCGCCGAGCTTCGGAGCCGGCTCGAGTCGGCAGCTCAGGACTCCTCGCTCGAGGGGAGAGTCGACCACCTCGACCACGCGCTCGGAGGGCTCGCCTCCGAGCTCGCCAAGCTCGGAACCGCGCTCTCTACCCGCGCGGCGGAGGCGGCAGGGGCCTACGGGACGCTCGAGACCCGGCTGGAGGAGCTCGCCGATCTCGTGCCCACCCCCGAGCGAGCCGTGCAGGTCGACGGTCGTCTCGCAGAACTCGCGGCGCGGGTCTCGACGCTCGGCGAGGAGAGCTCCGATCGGCGTGAAGCTGCCTCGAGCGGGCTGTCGGCGCTCGGCCAGCGGCTCTCCGATCTCGAAGCGCGACTGGCCGACGCAGCTCGGGACCGTACGGCTGAGGACGCGCGCCTGGCGAACGAACTGGGAGCATGGGCCGACCAGCGCGACGCGCTCGTCTCCTCAGCGCGTGCGCTCGAGGAGCGGGTGGCCGAGCTCGGCTCCTCCGTCGACCAGTCCGCGGCCTCGGTGGCAGCGCTCGAGGCGAGTCTGGCAGCGAGCGCGAAGGAGACCGTCGAGCGCGAGACCGAGACCCGCGCCCTGAGCGACCGCTTCCACGAGGCGAGCGGGCGCGTCGACGCACTCGTCGCGGAACTCCGAAGAGCGCTCGAGACGATGCCTGCTTCGACCAACGCCGACGTCGTCGAGGAGGAGCTTGCCGCAGTCGAGGCTCGCGTCGCAGAGCTCGAGCAGACGCGCGGAGCGGCGGCGCTCGAGATCGCCCGCGCAGCCACGACCTGGTCCGAGGAGCGGACGTCGATCGGGGACGAGCTCGGCGCACTCGCGGGCGTGGCGAGAGAGTGGAGCGAAGAGCGGGCGCGAATCAACGATCGGATCGAGCAACTCGTCGTATCGCTCGGGGCGCTCGAGGACCGACCCGCCGGTAGAGACGGCGCCGACGAGCAACACATCGCAGACCTCTCGGAACGGCTCGAACGGGCCGAGCGCGAGCGCGAGTCGCTGGCGAAGGAACTCACAGGCGCGACGGCCTTCTGGTCATCCGGTCTTGGAGCCATGGAGGCTCGCGTGACGGAGATCGCCGCCAGCAGAGGAGAAGACACACGAAAGGTCGATGACGAAGTCGTGAGCGCCCTGTTCGACCTTGCCCGCCGACTCGACGCGGTCGAGCGCGCCTCGAGTGAAGCGGACACCGAAGTCGTTCGCACGGCCGAGAGCTGGGCAGCAGAGCGACACTCGCTCGCGGCCGGGCTCGACGAGCTCGCTCAGCGTCTCGACTCCCTCGGCGAGGAGGGCGAACGCCCCTCGGCTGCAGCTCCTCCTACACGCGACGATGCGAGCGAAGGTCGCGCCCGCCTCGAGCTGCGGGCCCTCGAGCTCCGGATGGAACACGCGGAGGCGGCCGCCCGCGAGAACCGCGACGCGGTCCTCGTGCAGCTCGAGCGGCTCGCGTCCCGCATCGAGTGGCGCCTCCAGCGGCTCGAGACGGGCAAGGACGAGGGGCCGCTCCCGGAGGCGGCCGACGGCCCCCTCGCGCAGGTCGTTTCGATCCACGGCGGCGACGCTTAACCCCTACGTCGCGTCCGGGTCGCTCGATCCGTCGTCGAGCGCGTAGGCCATGAGGATCGCGTCGACGAGCTCGCCTCCACGGAGGTAGTGGCGCTTGCGGTAGCCCTCGCGCTCGAAGCCGAACGACTCGTACAGCTTGAGCGCGGGCTCGTTCCAGGGGAACACGTGCAGCTCGAGCTTGCGGATGCCGACCGAGCGCGACCAGGCGACGGCCTCGCCGAGAAGCGCCTTCCCCACCCCACGCCGCCGGTGCTCGGCCGCCACCATCAGTCCGAGGTCGGCGACATGGCGGCTGGCCGGATGCGGATCGCGCGCGAGGGAGAGCCTGCCGACGACGCGGCCGTCGTCCTCCGCGACGTAGACCGCCGCGTCGGCATGGGACTGGACGCCGCGCAGGAACCGACGCTCGTCGCCGACGGAGCGCCAGCGCTCGCTCGCGAGGATCCATCGACCGTCCTCCCGCCCGATCGCCTCCGCCAGGGCGACGAGCGCGGGCGCGTCTCCGGGAACCGCACGGCGGACTCGGATCACCGGACGACCGTCCCGAAGCCGCCGCGGCGCGGATCTCCGGCGGCCGCGAAGCTCCCGTCGGCCGAGCGCGAGACCGCCTGCACGCCGCCGAAGAACAGGTTGCGCCCGGACCAGCGGACGACGTCTCGATCCTTTCCGAGCTCGTCGGCGACCGCGTCGGGCCAGCCTCCCTCGAGGTGGACGGTCGCGCCGTCGACGTGCATCCGCGGAGCGTCGATCGCCTCCGCCAGGGGCGTCCCGCGTCCGACGACGCCCCACGCGACCTGAGCGATCGCGCCCGCGAGCCTGACCGAGCCCGCGCTCCCGAGAACGAGCCTGGGCTCGCCGTCCTCGAGCACGAGCGTCGGCGTCAACATGCTCGCGAGCCGGTCGCCCGAGACGTGCGGGCCGGGCCCGATGACGTCGCCCTCGCCGAGCATGTTGTTCAGCTGCGCCCCGCCGCGGAAGACGCCCGACCCGGATCCGAGCGTCGACGAGGCCGCCGCGGCGAGACCGGTCTCGTCGAGGACCGAGACATGCGTCGTACCCGTGAGCTTGCCCGCGGTCGAGCCCTCGTAGCCGTGACGGAGAGCGTCGGCACGATCCTCGGGCGCGGAGTCGCCCGAGTGCTCGAGCCGCTCTAGGATCCGGTGCACGACCCCTCCCCCGCGCGACGGCGGCGGCGTCGTGAAGACGTCGTGCCCGGCGATCCGCGCGGCGAGCGGCTCGCGGTCTCGGACGTCGAACGCGGCGAGGTCGTCGGCGTACTCGGGGACGAGGTCGGCGACGGCCGCCGCCCCGCGGTCGCGGAGGGCGACGAGCGTCGCCTCGAGGTCCTCGGTGACGACGCGGGCAGGGTCGCCGTAGACGCGCCTCCCACCCTCGTCGCGCAGCAGGATCGGCACGAGGATCCGGTGCAGGAACGCCCGCTGCTCGTCCCGCGTGAAGCCTGTGCGCGCGAGGTCGATCGCCGGCGAGACCAGGTCCGACCAGGGAAGCGTCGCGAACCGCCGGTGGGCGACCTCGAGCCCGGCGACGAGCCCCGGCACCGCGACGGAGCCCGGGCCGACGTGGAAGAGCTGCGTGCCCGCGTCCTCGAAGTCGACGATCACCTCCTCGATCGCGCCGAACCGCTCGGCCGGAACGGAGAAGAAGCAGTCGAGGATGGTCGTCCCGCCGTTCGGCTCGTGCACGAGCAGGAAACCCCCGCCCGCCGGCCCTGTGAGCGGCCCCTCGGCCACGAACGCCGCGAAGAGTGCGGCGAGGAGCGCGTCGACCGCGTTCCCTCCCTGCTCGAGCACGTCCGCGCCGGCGCGCGCGCTCAGGGGATGGCCGGCGGCGATCGCACCCTTCATCCGGGGAGCCTACTTCCGCCCTGGAGCGCCGAGGGCAGCGCGCGGCGCACAGCGTGCGGCCCGGCTCGACCCGCGAGATCAGCTCGTGCGCAGGAAGGTCGGCAGCTCGGTGTCCGACTCGCCGCGCGAAGACTCGCTCGAGGCGAACTCGGGCGACGCCCGGCGCCGCATTCCGCCGAGGCCGGTTGCGACCACGGTGACCCAGATCTGCCCGGTGAGCCGCGGATCGACGGTCGCGCCGAAGATGATGTTCGTCTCGTCCGTCGCCGTCTGGCGGACGACCTCGGCCGCCTCGTTCACCTCGACCAGGGAGAGGTCGTCGCCGCCTGCGATCGAGAGCAGGATGCCGCGGGCACGGACGATCTCGGCGTCGATGAGCGGCGAGCCGAGCGCACGCTCGGCGGCCTCGCGGGCGCGGGTCGGCCCGGTCGCGTAGCCGATGCCCATCAGCGCGGAGCCTGCGTCCTGCATGACCGTGCGGACGTCGGCGAAGTCGAGGTTGATGAGCCCCGGCGTCGTGATCAGGTCGCAGATCCCCTGCACGCCCTGGCGGAGGACGTCGTCGGCGATCCGGAACGCATCCACCATCGAGGTCGATCGGTCGAGCACCTCGAGCAGGCGGTCGTTCGGGATGGAGATGACGGTGTCGCAGGCGGCCTTCAGCGCCTCGAGGCCCTGATCGGCTGCGGTGCGGCGGCGGGTGCCCTCGAACCGAAACGGGGTCGTCACGATGCCGACCGTCAACGCTCCGAGCTCGCGCGCGATGCGCGCGACCACCGGCGCAGCACCGGTGCCGGTGCCGCCGCCTTCGCCCGCGGTGACGAACACCATGTCCGAGCCACGGAGCGCGGACTTGAGCTGGTCCTCGGCCTCCTCGGCCGCCTGATGCCCGACCATGGGGTCTGCGCCCGAGCCGAGGCCATGCGTCACGCCTTCGCCGATGTGGATCTTCGTCGGGGCGTCCGAGACCGCGAGCGCCTGCAGGTCGGTGTTGACCGCGACGTAGTCGACCTGGGCGATCCCGGCGTCCATCATCCGGTGGATCGCGTTGAGCCCGGCGCCGCCGACGCCGACGACCCGAATCGCGGCGATGTACGCGGCGCCCTTGGGCGGCGGGACCCGATGCAGGCGCGGCGCAGGCTCGAGCATCGTCTGGAAGTAGCGCGCGGCGGCTCGCGAAGCGGCGACCTCCGAGTCGGTCTCGGGCGGAGCTGCGGGCGCAGGTTCGGCCGCAGATTCTGGCGTGGGAATGGGAGCTGGCGCGATCCGGACGACGGGCTCGGGCTTCGCCGCGGGCTCCTCGGCGAAGTCGTGCACGTGCTCGACCGTCTCCTCGAAAGCGGCCTGCGCGCGCCTCTCGGACATCGGCTCGACCGCTTCGACGGTCGGCTGGTCCTCCGCCTCCTGTGAGCGCTGGGCGGCCTCCGTCTTGCGGAAGAGCTCCGCGAGCGGGCCCTCACGCATGCTCGCGCGCTTGCGCGCCATCGAGCACCTCCTTCGCGAGATCGCGGTATGCCTGCGCGGCGGCGCCGGACGGCTCGTACTTGAGGATGGAGCTCCCCTTCACCGGAGCTTCCGCATAGCGCACCGTCTTGCGGATACGCGTGTCGAAGACGAGTTCGCCGAAGTGCTCCTCGAGGATCTCGATCGCCTCACGCGCGTGCAGCGTCCGGCCGTCGTACATGGTCGGAACGATGCCTTGCACGCGCACGTTCGGGTTGAGGTTCTCACGCACCATCGCGAGCGTGTTCTCGAGCTGGACGAGGCCACGCAGGGACAGATACTCGCACTGAACGGGGACGATGACCCCGTCGGCGGCGACGAACGCGTTGATCGTCAAGAGGCCGAGAGAGGGTGGCGTGTCGATCAGGATGTAGTCGTAGCGGTCGCGAACCTCGACGAGCGCCTTCTCGAGGGCGCGCTCGCGGCCGATCATGGCCGAGAGGGCCAGCTCGGCTCCCGCGAGATCGATCGAGGCTACGGCGATGTCCGCTTCCACCGAGTGGATCACGTCCGAGATCGGCACGCGGTGGACGAGGACGTCGAACATCGAGCGCTCGATCGCATCCGGGTTCATGCCCTGGCTCATGGTCAGGTTGCCCTGCGGGTCGAGGTCGATCAGGAGGACGCGCTTCCCTCTCTCGTGCAGCGCGACACCGAGATTGAGCGTCGTCGTCGTCTTCGCGACGCCGCCCTTCTGGTTCGCGAACGCGATGACCGACCCCATCACGCCCCCCTCGGCGGCCGGCGTCGGTGGCGCCGGTGTCGGGAGCGC
Organism: uncultured Actinomycetes bacterium; assembly: GCA_963708265.1. Classification (GTDB taxonomy): domain Bacteria; phylum Actinomycetota; class Thermoleophilia; order Gaiellales; family Gaiellaceae; genus GMQP-bins7. The sequence goes on from CAVPSC010000004.1 coordinate 1,261,986, forward strand.
GCGCAGGCGGTGGAGCTCGGGCGCGGATGCGACCGCGTCCGGCTCACCACCGACGTCTTCCGTCGGCTCGGTCGGCTCGGGCGCGTCCTCGGCGGGCGAGGCATGACGGCCTTGCGGGGCGGTACGGAGCAGGCGCGAGAGGCCCATGACCGGCTCACCTTCCCGCCCCCTGCCGAAACTCCTTCAAGGGCGCCGGGCCGGGACGATGCCGGTGGTCCACGCCTCACCTAGTCCTCGCCGTCCCAGTAGTCGAGCTGCTCGCCGAGCCGGGCGACGACGCCGAGCCCGGTGAAGAGGACCTTTCTCGAGCGTGGGTAGAAGCAGACGTCCCTCGGATCGCGCGTCCCGTACATCAGCAGGGTCATGCCGTCCTCGCCGGCACGGAACGAGTGCGCGACTCCGGTCCCCGCGAGGCGGACGACGATCGACCCCCTCTGCACCGGCTCCTCCGAGGCCTCGTCCCCTTCGAAGAGGAGAGCCTGGCCGTCACCGTCGAGGACGACGAAGATCTCCTCCTCGGCGGAGTGACGGTGCGGAGGCGCGTTCAGCTTTCCCGGGAGGACCTCGGACATGCGCAGGCCGGTGTGCAGTGACCCGGCAGCGGTTCCGAGGTCGCGGACCCTTCGACCGACGGTCGCGCCGTCGCGCTCGAGAGCCTCGACACCATCGACGTTCACGATGTTGGAAGGGCGCGGCGAGAGCTCCCCGATCTCGGGCGGGCCAGCCTCGACCTCTCGCGCCCAGGGGTGGTCCTCCTCGGCGCCCACCGGCGCCCAGGTCTCGCCGAGCCACGCAACGCCGGCGCGCGGCAGCCAGGTCACGCCGTACGCGTGGGTTCGCTGACCGAACGCGATGACGTCCAGCCCGTCGTCCCCGGCCTGCAGCGTGTGCGCGTTCTCGAGCGCAAGGTGGACGATGCAGTCGCCCGCGCGCACCTCGTACCCGGAGAGCTCGTCCGGATCCTCCGACTGCACCGAGACGCCCGAGCCACCGAGGACGTAGAAGATCTCCTCCTCCCCGCCCTCGAGATGGAGCGGCGTCGACCACATGCCGGGGTCCACCTGGATTCGCTTGGCTCCCGTGGTCTGCGAGAGGCGGCCCGTGAGGCTGCTCCACGTGCCCGCGATGTGACCGCGCTCACCGCGCCAGGTCCTCGCGTCGTCCCAGTGCGAGATCACACGGCGATCATGTCACGCGTGCGTTCGGCACCGCAGGTCTCGAGGGCTGCCCGCAGGCCTTCGGTCGCCCGCTCGGCCGCATCACCTCCTTCCGTCCTCGCCCAGGCCTCCGCCTCGACGAGGAGACTGCGGAGCTCGCCGATCAGCACCTCCCGCCCAACCCCAGCACGGTCGAGGAGCTCGATCCGCTCCAACCGCTCCAGGAGAGCACGCGCTTCGTCCATTCGGACAACGTAACCCGCAGACGAAGTCGCAGGGGTAACGGCTTCGAGCCGAGTCTCCGTCAGACAGCGGCGCGGAGGGCCGGTGCCCGGGGGAGCCCGAGGAGCTCGCGATCGAGATCGTGCTGGAGATTGGCCCGATCGCCCGCGCGGAGGGCCGCCACGAGGGCACGCCTCGCCGCGTCGCTGCCGGCAATGCCAGCCGCTTCACCGCTCGACAGCGCGACGAGCTGGCTGTAGAGCTCCTCTCTCGCCGCGCCGTCCTCGGCTAGCAGCACCGCCGCCCGCAGCGGCCACGTCTCCCCGAGCAAGGCGGCGAGCGCCCCGCGAAGCTGCTCGCCCCGGAACGGGTCGTTCTGGAAGAGGGAGAGCTCCCAGCGATCGAGTGCCTCTGCAAGCTCCGGGTCGCCGTCCGCCTCACCGAGCGCCGCGAGCACCTCGACCGCGATCGGCGCGCGGAAGCTGTCGAGTCGCGACGGCTCGCCGGCGGGCTGTGTCGCGGCGATCGGAAGGACGGGGCGGATGCCGAACGGCCGGCCGTCGAGGAGCTCGAAGAGGACCGGCCCGGCGGCGACGGCGGCCGCCGTCGTCAGCCGGATCGCGCTGATCGCGTCCGAGATCTCGGCAGGGGCGTCCGGAGCGTCCTCCCCCGCCTCGAGCTCTCGGGCGAGCTCCGCCACGCAGCCGCGGTCGAGCTCGCGCGCGAACCCCGGCGGCAGCAGACCGCGGGTCTCGGGCCAGTGCGTCGCGAGCTCGCCGGTCACGAACGGACGGATCAGGAGTCCCGGCGCCAGCTCGACCGGCTTCGACAGGGAGAGGCCGACGAGCGGCGCGATCGCGGCGTACTTCCTGCGCTCGCCGAAGAGCGAGGCCTCGAGCGCCGCGTACGAGCGCTCGAACGCCTCGTCGTCCCAGTCGAACCCGCCGCACGTTTCGGCTGTGGAGACGAGGAGTCCGACGAGCACGGTTCGGAAGAGCGCGTCGTCCTCGGTCGCGCGCGGCCCCGCGTGGGCGTGGGCGAAGATCGCCGCCGCGGGCTCGCGGCGGAGCTCCTCGAGCGCGAGCCGGGCGTCCTCGCGGACGCGCAGGGCCGGCTCCCGCTCCTCGATGAACGCACGGACCAGCGGACGGAGCTCGTACAGCACGGGGCCTCTGCGCTGGACGTGCTCCTCGAAGGCGAAGGGAAGCTCGGCTCCCTCCTCGAGGTCGCGGCCGAGCACGACGAACGCGCCGAGCACGAAGCCCCGGAGGATCGGATACAGGTGAGGCGCGCGCACCGCCACTGGTTCCAGTACGCGTCCGATGCGGGCCTCTCCTCTTTTCCGGGTTGAGGAGCGGCACACGAGAAGAGGCGACAAGGCCGCACAGCTGCCGTCTTCAGGGGTTTGCGCGAGCGGGGTTTGCGCGAGCGGATCCTGCTCTGCGGACGAAGGAGCGAAGCGACAAGGCCGCACAGCGGCCGTCTTCAGGGGTTTGCGCGAGCGGGATCCGCGCGAGCGGATCCCGCTCTGCGGAGAATCAGATGTCCAGCCGCAGGTCCTCGAGGTCGAGGTCGCGGGTGACGCGTGTCCAGACGTCGTTCGAGATCACGCCTGACCGCCGTAGCTGGAGCACGGCATCGCGCTCCGCGTCGAGGAGCGCGCGGCGAAGGCGCTGGAAGTCCTGCGAGCGCGACTCGATTGCTCCGTCGTCGCCGTCGTCGAAGCGGGCCTGGAAGCGGTTCGTCCGGAAGCGATAGGCGCCGCGCAGCCGCTCGGCCGTGTCGTCGCGGACCCAGTCCTCGCTTGCGAGCTCCTCGAGCCGTGCAAGCGCGGCCTCCGCTGCGCGGATCCGCGCCTTGGCGTCTTCGCGGTCGTCCGCGCCGTCGTCCTCGAGGCGGAGCCAGCGGATGACGAGCGGGAGCGTGAGGCCCTGTCCGACGAGCGTCACCAGGATGACCGAGAACGTGAGGAAGAGGATGAGATCGCGATCCGGGAAGGCCGTCCCGTCGTCGGCCCGAAGCGGCAGCGCGAGCGCGGCCGCGAGCGACACGGCGCCGCGCATCCCGGCCCACGAGAGGAAGAAGCCGCCGCGCCAGCTCGGCATCCCTCCTGCGATCCGCTTCGGTAAGTCGATCGAGACGAAGACCCAGGCGAAGCGGAGGACGATCACCGACAGGCTCACGAGCGCCGCGTAGCCGAGGAGGCGCACGCCGGGCGTGTTCCCGAGCGCGTCGACCACGACCGGAAGCTGCAGCCCGATGAGGACGAAGAGGAGCGCGTTCAGGAGGTACTGCACGATCTCCCAGACCGCGAGCCCCTGCTGGCGCACCTGGGACGTGGTCAGCTCGGGCGTGTACCAGCCGAGGTAGATCCCCGCGGTGACCGCTGCGAGCACCGCGGAGACGCCGAGGAGCTCCGCCGGGATGAACGCGAAGTACCCCGTGAGCAGGGAGATCGTGACCTCGGCGGGCGGGTTGTCGATGCGTCGTCGAGCCTGGCGCACGATCCAGCCGACCGCGATCCCGACCGCGACCCCGCCCACTGCCGTGACGACGAAGAGGCCGCCGGTTCGGACCTCCGAGAAGGAGCCCGTCACCACGGCCGCGACCGCGACACGGTAGAGAACGAGCCCGCTACCGTCGTTCACGAGGCTCTCGCCCTCTACGATCGTGACGAGCTTGCGCGGAACGCCGAGCCGGCGCGCGATCGCGGTCGCCGCGAGCGGGTCGGTCGGGGAGACGATCGCCCCGAGCACGAACGCGCTCGGCCAGGTCAGCCCGTCGACGACCGCGTGGGCGACGACGGCGACGCCCACGGTCGTGACGACGACGAGCCCGAGCGCGAGCAGCCCGATCGGGCGGACGGTCGCCCGGAGATCGCGGAGCGACGTGAAGAAGGCAGCGCCGTACAGAAGCGGCGGCAGGACGCCGAAGAAGATGAGCTCCGGCCGGAGCTCGACCGTCGGCATACCTGGAACGAGCCCGATCGCCAGCCCGCCGAGGACGAGCAGGATCGGGTACGGGATGCGCAGCACCGGAGCGAGCGAGAGCAGGCCTGCAACCGCGACGAGCAGCGCGATCGCCGCCACGCCGTCCTGGACGTCCAGATGCATCAGCTCATCCTGCCGCAGCCGCGGGGCGAGCCCGCCCCGAGCGCGGGCGTCAGGCTCTGAGCACCGCCCGGCGCGGTCCGGCCAGGAAGCCGGCGTCGACCAGGATCTCCATCGCCTCCGAGTCGACCACCGGCGCGCCGTCGAAGCGCTCGACCGCGAGACGCTTCGCGCCGCCGGCCCGGACGTGGGCCACGAGCGCAGCGACCGCAACCCGGAGCCACTCCGGCTCCGGCTCGCGGAGAGGAACGAGCGATCGTCCGCCCCGCTCGACGTAGAGTGCCGCGCGGCCGTCGAGCAGGACGACCCAAGCGCCCGCCACCCGTGCCGCCCTCGCCCCGGCACGCCGCGGCCACGGGAGCGCCGCGCCGTAGGGCTGGGCCGGGTCTGCGGCGGCAAGGACGAGCGCCTTCCCCGGTTCCACCCCTCCGACGGTCATGGTCGAGCGAAGCTCGCGCACCCGCTCGACGGCGCCGGGGAGGGCGAACTGCGCGCCGCCGAGACCCTCGACGAAGTACCCGCGGCGGCAGGTCCCGAGCGTCTCGAGCGTGCGGAGCTCGCCGTACACGGCGCTGTAGCCACCGCGCACCCCCTCCCCGCGCACCCCGTCACGCGTCACGATCCCCTGCCGCTCGAGCAGGAGCTCCGCCAGCGCCCGACGATCCTGCTCGCCGGCGAAGAGCGGGGCGGCGGGCGCCCAGCGGCCCTGTGTCGGGGACGGAGCCGCCATGCGCGCGCGAGAGAACCGTCTCGCCCGCCGGTCGACCGACGGCAGGTCGTATCGCCGAGCGGCGCGGAGCGGCGCCCAGGAGTCGTTCGTCACCTCGCCGGCCCAGACGAGGTCCCAGAGCGCCGTCAAGGCGGCCTGCGGGTCGAGGTCGCTCGCCGCGAGGAGCTCCGGCCAGAAGATCGCCCCTGCCGCTCCGAGTGCGGCACGGATCGCGACGTGCTCCTCTCCCTCGGGAGCCGGCTCGCCACTCGCCTGGCCGAGCTCCACCGCGTGCTCGCGGAAGTAGAGCGCGACGCGGTCGAGCCCGGCGCCCGTCCACACGACCTCGCCCGATGCGCAGAGGACGTCGAGGTCGGACGGGCGGTAGCCATGCACCCGCCGCGGAAGAACATCGCCCTCCCAGAGCGACACGGGAAGCGCGAGCGCCTGGAGCGGAACGAGTGCCTCGCGGAGCGTCTGCCGTCGCCCGATCCCGTGCCACGCCGGCAGGAAACGACCGAGCGCTGCCTGCTCCGCAGGCTCGACCTCGCGGCGGAGTACAGCGAGGGTCGCGCGCCGGATGCGGCGGAGGACGTCCGGGTCGCACCACTCGCGCTCGGTGCCGCCGGGCCGGAGCTCACCGCGCACGAGGCGCTCTGCCCGTTCGAGCTCCTCGAGCTCCGCCTCGACGCGGTCGGGCGCGAGATCGAAGCGACCGCCGAGCTCGGCGGTCGTGAACGGGCCGCTCGTCCGCGCGAAGCGGGCGAGGACGATACGCATCGCGTCCTCGACCGGCTCGAGAAAGGCAGCGGGCATGCCTCCCGGCGGGACGACCCCGAAAGCGTCCCGGAGCAGCCCCGCGTCCTCGGCCGCAGAGAGCGCCTCCTCGCCGCCGAGGCGGGCGCGGAACGCCCGGCGCTCGCGAACGAGCGTCTCGGCGAACCCTCGGTCGGCCTCTCCCTCGAGAAGCGGCCCCGCCCGCCGCAGGAGATCGTGGAGCTCGTCGGCGTTCCTCGGCGCCGGCCGCAGCGAACCCTCGACCTGCTCGATCGCCGCGGGGTCGAGCAGGTCGCGGAGCTCCTCGATGCCCATGAGCTCGCGGAGGAGGTCGCGGTCGAGCGACAGCGCCTGCGCGCGCCGTTCGGCGGGCGGCGTATCGTCCTCGTACATGTACGTCGCGATGTAGTCGAAGAGGAGCGAGGACGAGAACGGCGAGGCGGACGCGGTCTCCACCTCCACGAGGTCGAGCTCACGCGTCTGCACCGCCCGGAGCAGCTTCCGGAGCGACGGCAGGTCGAACACGTCCTGCAGGCACTCGCGGTAGGTCTCCAGGACGATCGGGAACTGCGGGTAGCGGCGCGCGACCTGGAGCAGGCTCTGCGCCTTCAGCCGCTGCTGCCAGAGCGGCGTCCGCTGGCCCGGCCGGCGTCGAGGGATGAGGAGCGCACGAGCGGCGTTCTCGCGGAAGCGGGCGCCGAAGAGCGCGGAGCCGGCGAGCTCGGAGATCACGAGGTCGTCGATCTCGTCCGGGTCGGGCAGGAGGTCGGAGACCGGCGGAGGCACGTCGGCGTCGGGGAAGTGGAGCGCGATCCCGTCGTCCGACCAGAGCGACTGGGCGTCGACGCCGAGCGCGTCCCGGAGCCGCGCAGCGAGCGCCAGCGCCCACGGCGCGTGGACGCGTCCGCCGAAGGGCGTGAGGATGCAGACGCGCCAGTCGCCGATCTCGTCGCGGAAGCGCTCGACGACGATCGTGCGATCCGAGGGCACGACCCCGGTGGCGCCTTCCTGCTCGCGCAGGAACCTGACGAGGTTCTTCGCAGCGCGTGCGTCGAGGTGGTAGTCGGAGCGGAGCGCGGCGACCGCGTCGTCGTCGTCCAATCCCACGAGCGAGCGGCTCGCACGGCCGATCCGCTCGCCGAGCTCGGCGGGCCTCCCGACGCCCTCGCCCTTCCAGAACGGCGCGACCGCCGGCACCCCCGGCGCCGGCGACACCAGAACCCGGTCACGCGTGATCTCCTCGACGCGCCAGGTCGAGGCGCCGAGGAGGAACGTCTGCCCCGTCCGCGTCTCGTAGACCATCTCCTCGTCGAGCTCGCCCACCCGGCCGCCGCCGTCGACGAGATGCACGCCGAAGAGCCCGCGGTCGGGGATCGTCCCCGCGTTCGTGACGGCGAGCCGGCGCGCGCCGGTGCGACCGCGAACGACTCCGGCGGTGCGGTCCCAGACGACGCGCGGGCGCAGCTCCGCGAACTCGTCCGACGGATAGCGGCCCGCGAGCATGTCGAGGACGTTTTCGAGCGTCGAGCGCGTCAGCTCGGCGAAGGGGTACGCGCGGCGTGCGAGGTCGTGCAGCTCGTCGACGGAGACCTCCTCGTCTGCGCAGATCGCGACGATCTGCTGCGCGAGCACGTCGAGCGGATTGCGCGGGATCCGCGTCTCCTCGATCGCGCCCTCGCGCATCGCGCGGGCTACGACCGCCGACTCGAGCAGGTCGCCGCGGAACTTGGGGAGGATGCGCCCCTTCGAGACCGAGGCGAGGTCGTGGCCGGCGCGTCCGATGCGCTGGAGGCCGCGCGCGACCGACTTCGGGCTCTCCACCTGGATGACGAGATCGACGGCGCCCATGTCGATCCCGAGCTCGAGGGACGAGGTGGCGACGAGGCACGGGATCCGGCCGGCCTTGAGGAGCTCCTCCACCTCGACGCGCTGCTCGCGGGCGAGCGAGCCGTGGTGCGCCCGCGCGATCTCCTCGCCGGCGAGCTCGTTCAGCCGCAGCGCGAGGCGCTCGGCGAGGCGCCGGTTGTTGACGAACACGATCGTCGAGCGGTGCTCGCGGACGAGCTCGAGGATCGCGGGGTAGATCGAGGGCCAGATGGAGCTGGAGGTCGGGCCGTGGCCCGAGGTGACGTAGCCGCCGTCGGTCACCGGCTCCTCGCTCGGCGGGATGCTCGCGCCGGGCTCTCGCATGTCGTCGAGCGGGACGACGACCTCGAGATCGAGCTCCTTGCTCGAGCCCGCGTCGACCAGCTCGATCTCGCGACCCGCTCCCGCGACGAAGCGGCCGATCTCGGCGAGCGGGCGCTGCGTCGCGGAGAGGCCGATCCGCTGGAACGGTGTCTCGACGAGCCGCTCGAGGCGCTCGAGGCTGAGCGCGAGGTGCGCTCCGCGCTTCGTCCCCGCGACCGCGTGCACCTCGTCGAGGATCACGGTCTCGATCGAACGCAGCATCTCCCGGGCCTGCGACGTCAGGAGCAGGAAGAGGGACTCGGGGGTCGTGATGAGGACGTCGGGCGGCGTCTTCGCCATCCGGCGCCGCTCGTCGGGGGGTGTGTCGCCCGTCCGCACCGCGACCGAGAGCTGCGACTCGAGCCCGGCGAGCGGCCCGCGCAGGTTGCGCTCGATGTCGTAGTTCAGCGCTTTCAACGGGGACACGTAGAGCAGGCGCAGCCCCTCGCCGGGCGCGTCGTTCAGGCGGTCGATGCCGATGAGGAACGCCGCGAGCGTCTTACCGGAGCCCGTCGGCGCCTGGACGAGCACGTGCCCACCGGCCGCAATCGGCGGCCAGCCTCGCTCCTGGGCCGGAGTCGGCGCAGCGAACGCGCGCTCGAACCACTCCCTCGTCCCCGGCGAGAACACGTCGAGCGCGCCCACTGCGTGAGCGTAGCCGCAAGGCGGTGTCTGACACCCGCGCCCCGCAAACTCGCATTCCTCCATGGGGCGGTGTCAGACGCCGCACATCCGCGTCGTATGCTCCGCCGGCATGGGCTACGACGTCGTCATCGTGGGCGGCGGCACAGCGGGCTGCGTCCTCGCCGCGCGGCTGAGCGAGAACCCGGATCGCAGCGTGTGCCTCGTCGAAGCCGGGCGCGACTACGGGCCGCGGAGGGACGCTGGCCCGCGGAGATCGTCGACTCGCGAGATGTCGTCTTCACGCATGCGTGGGAGCGCGGCGCCGACGACGGTCGGATCCTCGGCGGGAAGATCCTCGGCGGCTCGTCCGCGGTGAATGCCTGCGTCGTGCTCGCGGGTGCGCCCGGCGACTACGACGAGTGGGGCGACCGTTGGTCGTACGCCGATCTCCTGCCCTTCCTCGAGCAAGCGAAGGCGACCCTCCGGACACAGGATCAGTCGGGCGAGCTGACGCCGTTCCACGCCGCATTCCTAGCCGCGGCCGAGGGAGCGGGCTTCGAGCGCCTGGCAGATCCGAGCGATCCGGCGAGTCCGGTCGGCGCCGCCCCTACCCCGCAGAACGTCCACCATGGCCGTCGCTGGAGCGCCGCCCTCGCATACCTCGAGGATGCGCGCCCACGGCCGAACCTGACGATCGTGGGCGACACGCTCGTCGACCGTGTACTCCTCGACTGCTCGAGGGCGACCGGCGTGTCGACCTCGGAAGGACACCGCTTCGACGCGGGTCTCGTCGTTCTCGCCGCGGGCGCGTACTTCTCGCCGGCGATCCTCATGCGCAGCGGGATCGGGCCGCGGGCCGAGCTCGAGGCTCTCGGGATCGACATCGTCGAGGACCTCCCCGTCGGCCAAGGTCTGCTCGACCACTGCGGCACCGACGTCGCGTTCGAGCTCTCCGCCACGGGGAACGAGCTGGTCGCGGGCCATGTCGAGGCGGGGGGCTCGCTCGACACGCACGCGGTCCTCAAGGCAGCGAGCACCTCGTGCGAGCGCGGCTCGTGGGATCTCCACCTCCTGCCATGGCTCGCCGCCGGCGAGCGTGAGCAGGAGTACCACGCAGCCGTTCTCGTCTTCCACATGAAGCCGCTCTCCACCGGACGCGTCGGGCTGCGATCGACGGACCCGAACGACGTCCCGCTAGTCGTACGAGGGTTCCTGACGCGGGACGAGGACCTCGTCCCGATCGTCGAGGGGATCGAGCTCGCGCGCAGGATCGCCGCAACGGAGCCGCTCGGGGCGATGCGCGGCGCGGAGCTCCTTCCCGGCGAGCGAGACCTTGTTGGGTACGTACGCGAGAGCGTCCGCAATTACTTCCACCCGGCGGGGACATGTCCGCTCGGGCGCGTCGTCGACACGCATGCGTGCGTCTTCGGGATCGACGGCCTCCACGTTGCGGACGCGTCCTTCATGCCGACGATCCCCCGCGCGAACACGAACCTCACCACGGCCGGAATCGCCGAGCGGATCGCGGCCGACTTCGCGTGACGCGGCGTTCCGGCTCCTCGTGGGCTCGTACCGGGGACTACACTCGGGCTGTGCCCGAAGCGCTCTACTTCACCGACTCGGACGAGGCCAACGAGCTCCTGGCCCGTGACCCGCTCGCGCTCCTGATCGGGTTCGCGCTGGACCAGCAGGTCACGGTGCAGACCGCCTTTGCCGGCCCGCTCAAGCTGAAGGAGCGAGTCGGCACACTCGACGCCGGCCGGATCGCCGCGCTGGACCCGGCCGAGCTCGAGACGGCGTTCCGCGGGAAACCGGCGATACATCGCTTCCCCGGATCGATGGCGCGGCGCGTGCAGGAGCTCTGCTCGGTCGTCTCCACCGAGTACGGCGGGAACGCGGCACGCGTCTGGGGCGACGCGAAGGACACGGCCGACCTCCGACGCCGCATCGGCTCGCTCCCCGGCTTCGGAAAGATGAAGGTCACCGCGCTCGGGTCGGTGCTGGCACTCCGCTTCGGCGTCGAGACCGCCGCCGAGCTCGTCCCCGACTACCCGTGCCTCGGCGGTGTCGACTCGTCGGAGGCGCTCGCCGAGTACCAGGCGCAGAAACGCGCCCACCGCGCCGCCCGTCGAGCGCAAGCTCAAATTTCCTAGCGGTTCATTCTGCCTTCTCCGCACGCGCTCGTTGCGATGCGAAGGGCGTAGGCGTCTTGGACGTACAGGTCACCGACTGCGGAGGTTCACCATGCACGCGCGAGTCACGATGATCACGGGATCGCCCGAGCACGCCGAGCAGGGGATCGCGTCGTTCCGGGACGACACTCTGCCCGCGATCAAGGAGGCCGGTGGTAGCGGAGGGATCTTGCTCATCGACCGCGAGTCCGGGAAGGCGATGGCGATCACGCTCTGGGAAGACGAAGTGGCCATGCGGGCCAGCGAAGAGCGTGCGAACGAGCTCCGGCGAACTGCTTCAGAGGAGCTGGGCGCAACCGACCAGCCGCGGGTCGAGCGATACGAGGTCGCTGTCTTCGAGAAGTCGTAGACAGCCGTCGATCCTGTTGGTGACCCCGCTCGCGTCAGGCGGCGTTTGCTGCTCACCCCCTGGCCTCCCGTTCGTCACTAGGGTGGCCGCCGATGGATGGGCTGCTCCGGTTGGCGGGCGTCGTGACCTCGGTCGGTCTCGCGAACTCGCTCAATCCTGAGACGGTCGGACCCGCCCTCTATCTGGCAACAGGCCGGAAGCGGATCAGGCGCGTCTCGCAGTTCACGAGCGCGTTCTTCGCCGTCACGTTTGCGGCCGGCCTTGTGCTGACGATCGGGCCGGGGAGATTGTTGCTCGGACTCGTGCCGCATCCCGAGCGAACCATCCGGCACGTGATCGAGCTCGTCGCGGGCGTCATTCTCCTGCTCTTTGCCGTCGCGCTCTGGGTGAGACGCCGAAGCCTGGCCCGTCGCGAGCTGCCGACCGGCGCCGTCGGTGGCAGCTCGGCCGTGGTGGCCGGCGCCTCGATCGCACTCGTGGGCCTCCCGACCGCAATTCCCTACTTCGCCGTCATCGCGGCGATCGTGGCTTCGAGCGCGACCCACCCGCAGGAGATCGCGCTACTCGCTCTCTTCAACGTGGCCTTCGTGCTGCCGCTACTGGCGATGATCGTCGCGCTCCTTGTTGCCGGAGAGCGCGCGCAGCGACACCTCGACCGAGCCGGAGCCTGGCTGCAGCGTCAATGGCCAGCGGTGTTCGCAGGCCTCCTTTTCTTCGTCGGCGCCATCCTCGTCCTCCTCGGGGGGACTGGCCTCGTGAAGGAGTAGGCGAATCCTCCCGGCCCCCGCGATTGCACCCCGGTAGAACCTCTTGTCTTGCGGTTGCACTAGGTGACGTAAGACGGCGTTAGCCCGGTCGAACAGCAGCCGGGTGATGATCGGCCGATGGGCCTTCGGGTTCGCGAGCTCGCCACTCCGCGCCTCGGCCAGGTAGGCGAGGTTCCGGATGATCCACCGGACGGCCTGGGCGTTCGTCGTCGGCGAGCCCCGCTCTCCACGACCACTGGCGCACCTGACCCAGCCCACGCCCTTCGCCCTCTGCTCGAACAGCCCGCGCACGGCCGGGTCTAGCTCGTCCTGCACCAACCGTCGCGTTCTGGGATCCCGCGTGTAGCCGACCGGCACGCGACTGGCGAAGTGGATGCGGCGCTCGATCGCCGAGGCGTCGGCCCGGCAAGGCGTCGGCGTGCCGGAGCCGCTCGTGCTCGGCGACGACCAGGAGGATGTCCCGCGACATGCCCTCGGCGCCCTTCTCCGTCACGAGGCGGCCGCCCGTGGCCTCGATCCGGTCGATCATTCGCTTCGCGTCCAGTATCGAGCGGGCGAACCGGCTTAGGTTCCAGACGACGAGCGCACCGGCCTCGCCGCGCTCGATCCGCTCCACCGCGGCGTTCCAGAGCGGGCGGGCGGAGTCGCCGCCGCTCTTGTCCAGCTCCTCGACGACGTCCACCAGCTCCAGCCCTCGCGTCCGCAGACGCGTTCGATCGCCTGGCGCTGGAGCGGGGGCTCAGGAAGCTGTCGCCGTGCTACCTCGCGAAGAACCGATCCGGGGGTGGCCCGAGCACAAGATCCAGCGGTTTGGGGTCCAGTTCGACTTCTTCCACGGTCTCACATTGACGGCCGCGGTCACCGTCGGCGGGTCGGACACTTTGGGCGTGTACTGCAACAACTCAGGGACCAGATCGAGGTCTACGGCAACATGGCCGCGCTCGAGGTCGACTCGGTGAACTAACCCGACGCGAGAGCGGACGGCTCGGAGCACCCGAGCCGTCCGCTCGCTCTTTCGAGGACACCGGGATCAGCCGGCTCGAGGAAGCGGGATCTGCTCCGCGGCGGGATCCTCGGTTGTCTGGGCGCGTTCGGCGTCAGGTTCCGCGCGCTCCCCCGCGTCGCGGCCCGTCGCCTGCAGGACCACCGCCCCGACGACGACCGCGCCGCCGAGGAGCGTCGCGCCCGCGGGCTTCTCCGAGATCGAGATCCAGACCCAGAGCGGCGCGAGGACGATCTCGAGCAGCGTGATCAGCGCCACCTCGGCAGCGGGGATCAGCCGTGCTCCCGTGACGAGGAAGAGCAGCCCGAGCCCGATCTGACCCACGCCCAGGAGCACGAACAGCCCGAGGTCGCGCGCGGTGACGGACCCCGCGTCGGCGAAGGGAGCAGCCACGAGGACGACGAGGAGCTGCGCGAGGCAGATCGCGGGGACCATGGACACATCGCTCCGACGCCGTGTGAGGACGAGGCCGGTTGCGAACGAGAGCGTCATCAGGAGCGAGACGGAGATGCCGAGCGCGCCGCCGCTTCCCGGCGAGCCGACCATGAGCGCGACCCCGAGGACCGCGACGGCCATCGCGACCCAGCTCCGCCGCGAGACTCGCTCGCCGAGGACGGCCCACGCGAGCAACGCGGCCACGATCGGCGCGACCGCCTGCATGAAGAGGACGTTCGCGACCTTCGCGTGGTTTAGCGCGACGATGAAGGATCCGGAGGCGACCCCCGTGCAGACAGCAACGCCGAGGCCTGCTACCCCGATCGCGCGAACGGCGCGGACGACCTCGCCCCGCGCCGAGACGAGCACCACGCCGCCGAGGAACAGGAACGCGAACACGGCACGTCCGGCGAGCTGCGTGGGCGTGTCGACGGTCAGCTCGCGCTGGAGCACGCCTGCGCTCGACCACGCGAGCGCCGCGAGGGCGACGTAGAGCTGACCGCGCCGACGGACGCTGCGCGCTCGAGGGAAGCCGTCGACTGCCATCCGAGGCAGTCAATCAGCACGCGCCGTTCACGCGATCGTCCTACGTGTCCAGTGCGCACTCGGCCCGCGCCACCCCGCAGGATTCGAGCCATGGAAGAGCGAGGCCGCCGCGAAGGACGCGTCGGATCACCCGGAGTGGGCGCTGGTGCTCGGGGCGAGAGCGAAGACGGCGTCGCTTCCGTCTCCGCCGACGACCACGATGCGCCCATCGGGCAGCGTCACGGCAGCGGCGTTCGCGAGCGGCTTCGGAAGTCGTGCAGCGAGCGAGACCCGACCGCTCTGCAGGTCGATGCGCCAGACCGAGCTCGAGCCGTCGCCGCCGACGAGCCATAGTGCGCCGGAGCTCGCGACGAGCGGCGCATGCGCCACGGGTCGTGGAAGCGTTGCGACGCGCGAGACCCGATGGGCGGCGATGTCGACGCGGTAGACGGCGTCGGACGGCCCCAAGGCCGTGACCCCGCCGGCGACGTAGATCGCACCTCCGAGCGCGGCCACGCCCGCGTAGCGAACTCCTGCGGGCAGTCGAGCGACGACCGTGGTCCGATCGTGCGAGCCGACGCGGAGGATGGCGCTCGCATAGCGGGTGCCGGTGAATCCTCCGACGAGATACGTGTGCCCTCGGATCACGACGGCTCCGAGGTCGGAGAGCGGCTCGTCGAGCGGAGGCAGACGTCGTGCCGCGCCCGTCACCGCATCGACGCGAGCGACTGACGGCTGCGAGACGGACTCGCCGCCGCCGAGGAGCTCCACCGTTTCCGCTCCGACCACCACAGCCGCTGCATCGTGGGTCGGCGCGGGAAGCGATCCGATGCTGTGCAGGCCGCCGGGAGAGCCGGCGAGGACGTCGGACGACGACGCTCCGGCGGCGAGACCGCCCAGCACGACGATCCGGCCGCCAGGGAGCGCGACCGCCGAGAGCCGGGAGGTGGCTTCTGGCAGCGACCCGACCCTCTTCACCGAGAGGACGAATGGCTTCGTCGGCGTGTGCGGCGCCAGCGGCCCGGCCGCGCTCGGGCGCTGAACCGACCCCGACAGCGCCGTGCTGCTCGCGGGCAGGAAGTCCACGCCGTCGGGCTTGTCGAGGTACCCCGGCGCGTGAGACGCGACGTCGACGTGACCGTAGCTCCAGACGATGCGGTTCGTCCGGGGGTCGACGACGATCACGCGATGGCGCCAGTCGTCGTTGATCGCGACGAACCCGTTCGGAAGCCGGATCGCGAGCGAGGGACGGTCGAGGCGGTCGCGCCCCGTCGAGGCGCCGAACGACCACGTCACGCGGCCCGCTCTCGTCATCTCCACCACTCGCCCGGGATCCAGGAAGGCGCAGACGAGGATCCGGCCGTTCGGCAGGAGCTGCGCGTCCGACGGGTAGGAGATCGGCGTTCGCACCGACCACACGAGCCTTCCGGAGCGGTCGATCCTGTCGATCCAGCCGCCGATCTCGGTCACGAGCATGCCGCCGTCCGGAAGCGGCGTGTCGCCGTTCGGGCTCGCGAACCCGCGGGGCGGGTCGTGGACGCAGCTCCCTCCGAGCACGCGCAGCACGCTTCGGTCGTGCCTCAGCTCGACGATCCTGCAATTGCGGATGTCGGCCACCGTCGTCACGCCGTTCGCGAGCCGGTATGCGTCGTCGGGGGCGTCGAGGTAGCCGTTCGCCCGCCCGGGGATTCCGGCGTGCCCGTAGCGCCAGACGACACGCTTCGACCGGAGCGCAAGCTGCGTGAGCGTGTCGTCGAACTCCTCGTTCGTGATGACGCTGCGGTAGCCGGGGGTGAAGAAGGCGTCGTCCGGCTGCCTGAGCCCCGTTCGCTGCCAGACGATGCGGCGGTCCGGCGAGAGGAGGATCAGGCGGTCGTTGTTCCGGTCGGCGACGAGGAGATAGCCGGGGAGGATCCGCGAGCGCACCGGCGGGAGACGGAGCGCGGAGACGAGCCGCGGCTTCGGCTTCGCGACGTGCTCTCGTGGAGACGAGGAGACCGTGGAGTTTCGGGTCGTTGCCGACTGGCGCGTGTGTGCACCGCAGCCGGCGACGACCGCTGCGCAGACGACCAGGGCGGCGAAGCGCCTCATGCGGTCAAGGCTTGCAGACCGTGCCCGAGCCGGCTCAGACGGACGTCCCCGTTCCGTGGACCGTGCCGCTGACGGACCCGTCGCCCCCGAGATTCAGCGAGATCACGAGCCGGAGACGTCGGGTCGTCGATCGCACGGAGGCTATGAGATCCGCGCCCCGGAGACCGACGATCTCGCCCTGATAGAGCGGTGTCGCGGTGCCCATGCGCACCCGGCTCTGCTCCATTGCGACACCCCCGTTGTCGAGCGGCACCCCCCGGAGGTAGATCTCCAGGTGGTCTGCGGTGCCGCCGTGCAGAGCGCCGTCGATACGAATCGTCTCCCGGCCGCTCGCGCCTGCCGGCTCGATCGTGACCCGACCGGCAAACGTGGCGCCGAATGGGGTCGTCACCGCACCGGACGGGACGGAAGAGGACGCACTCGGACCGACCTGCCGCGAGGCGGCGGCCGCCTGCGCGTTCCCCGGCCCGCCGCCGGCCCGCGCTCCCCAGTGCGCAGCGAGCGGTCCCACCACGCTCCAGACCGCGACCGAGGCGACGACGGCGCCGCCGAGCGCGGCGAGGACGGGTCGGGGGGTCTGCCCTGTCGCGGCGGGAACGAGCAGCCGACGTGCCGTCAGCCCGAAGACGAGGAGAACGCTGAGCCCGTACAGCAGCGGCGCCCAGACCGTGGGCGTGTCGCTTCCGGTTCCGAGCGCGTGCACGGTCGCCGCCACGTAGACGCCGTACGAGAGAACGTGAATCGCCCGCCAGGTGCGGAAGCCGATCCGGGCACGGAGGCGCGAGCTCACCCAGACCGCTAGCAGGAGGTAGAGCGCGACGATGCCGAGACCCATCCAGAGCGGGCGGTAGTGCGAGGCGAAGGGAACGAGCACCTCCGCCAGGCCGAATCTCGTGAAGGGGTCGACGAGGACGGCGACCACGTGCACCGCGATGAAGACGAGCGCGAGGAGGCTCAGGTAGCCGTGCAGCTCGTTCGTGATCAGGCGGGGCCAGCGGGCGGTCTGCCAGCGGTTCCGGAGGACGAGCCCCGCGGAGACTGCGGCCGTGAGGAGCACGTACGCGGCGAACCCGCCTGTTCGGGCCGTGTCCCAGGTGATCGCGCTCCACGTGCTCACGCGGCGCTCGGGACACGCCGCGGCCACGGGCCGACCGTCGAGATCGCACCGTCCTCGTGCGTCAAGCGACCCGCAAGTCGTCGAGCCGCCAGGAACTCGCCGCCCGAGTGCGACCCGAGTGCGAACGCGACGGTCGCGGCGACCTCGGCGATCTCACAGGTCGACGCGGCGACGGTCACTTCGCCGAGGTCGCTCACCGCGGGCTCGCCGGTGCGCGGATCGAGCAGATGGTGACGAGGGATTCCGTCCTGCGCCCAGGCCCGGCGCTTGCTGCCCGACGTCGCCAGCGCACCGCGGACGAGTGGCACGACCTCGCCCGAGGCGTCGTCGCCGACGAGGACCTGCCACGCTCGCGCCCCGGGTGGGAGGCCGAGCACACGCAGATCTCCTCCTGCGCTGACGAGGGCAGTACCGACTCCCCGGGCTCTCACGAGGTCGAGCGCCGCATCCGCCGCCATGCCCTTGGCGATCCCTCCGAGGTCGAGAGCACACCCGGACGGGAGCACGACCGTGCGAGAGCGGCGGTCGAGGGCGATGTCTCGCCAGTCGCCGCCCGGCCTCGGCGCCTCGGCGACCGCGGCAGCGGCTTCTGGCATGCGCTCGAACGACATCGCGTACCCGATCCGTCGCAGCTGCAGCAGGAGCGTCGGATCGAAGATGCCGTCCGTTGCGCGGGCGGCGGCGACCGCCGCCCAGATCGCGTCGAACAGCAGCCGACCGACGACGACGGGCTCGCCGGGGCGAGCGTTCAGGCGCGAGAGCTCGCTGTCCGGGAGGAACCTGCTGAGCCGCGCCTCCCAGTCGGCGAAGAGCTCGCGCACCGGCGTGATGACGTCGCTGCGGTCGGACGGCAGGAGGACGTGCGCCTCGGATCCCATCGCGGCGAACCGGAACGAGCGCATCAGGGACGGTGTCGCGAGCTCAGGAGACACTCGACTGAGCGACCGGAGGCGCCTGAGCTGCGGTGGTCGTGGCCGAGCTCGGAGTGGAGCCCGAACCCTCGTCGAAGGCGAAACCGCTCGCCGCCGCATCGAAGTAGCTCGTCGCGCGTGTCGCGGTCCGGCTCGAGCGGTGCGCCGTCGTCACGCCAGCTGCGCCGCTCACCGCGTGCTGTGTCACGAGACCGAAGAGGGCGGCGAATCCGAGCACGGATGCGATCGTGGTCCGTTTCTTCAGCAGAGCGAGGCGTGCGTAGTGGCGCCGTCGCACCAGTGCGCGGCCTTCGGGCGACGTGGTCATGCGGCGAAAGTACGGGCTGACGATGAGAAAACGGTGAGACGGCCCTGAACGCGATCTAAGAACGCCGGCGAACACCGCCGACGGCCCGTTGTAGTCTGCGATCCGTGCTCTCTCGCGCCTCGACGCCCGCTCGGCCCGTGCGTTGCCGGAGGCGCGACGGTGTGCACGCGACCTCGCGCGGGAGGGTCTCCTGACCGAATCCGTCGCGCCCGGGACGCCGATCGGACTCGAGACCCTCACCGACGGCGGCCAGCGGCCCGCGGACATCGCGCGCGGGATCGCCGCCTTCCTCGCGAGCGCTCGGAAGAGCCTCGACATCGCGCTCTACGACGTCCGCTTCGAGACGGACGCAGGCGGCCTGGTGCTCGCCGCGCTCCTCGCCGCAGCGCAGCGGGGAGTCGCGATCCGGATCGCGTACAACGTCGACCACCACGGGCCGATCCCGGTCCCGCCCCCTCCGGAGTCGACGCCCGATGCGATCGAGGCGCTCCCGGTGCCCACGCGCGGCGTCGCCGGCGTCCCCGACCTCATGCACCACAAGTTCGTCGTCCGGGACGGCGAAGCGGTCTGGGGCGGCTCCACGAACTGGACCGACGACTCCTGGTCGCGTCAGGAGAACGTCATCGTCACCGTCGACTCGCGGGAGATCGCGTACGCGTACACGCTCGTGTTCGAGGAGCTCTGGCGGACGGGCATCGTCGAGCACAGCGGGACGGCCGAGCCGAGGCCGGCGGACGTCGGCGACGCGAAGGTGCGCGCATGGTTCTGCCCCGAGCACGGGGACGCCCTCTCGCATCGCGTCGCGAAGGCGATCGGCAAGGCACGCGAGCGGGTGCGGATCGCTTCTCCGGTCCTGTCCTCCGGCCCGATCCTGGGAACGCTCGTCGAGGTCGTGAACGAGAAGCGGTGCTCGGTCGCCGGCGTGATCGACGACACGCAGGTGGACGAGGTCTTCCTGCAGTGGCGGACGAACGGCGTCAGCGCGTGGAAGATCCCGCTCCTGCGGCAGATCCTCGTGGGCGCGGAGTTCAGCGGGAAGACGTCGACCCCGTGGTCGCCGACGGCGGTGCACGACTACATGCACGCGAAGGTCGTCGTCGCAGACGACACGGTCTTCGTCGGGAGCTTCAACTTCTCGCGCTCCGGCGAGCGGAACGCGGAGAACGTGCTCGAGATACGCGACGCCGCTCTTGCCGATCGGCTCGCAGCCTTCGTCGACGCGATCCGCGCCCGCTACCCGCGAGCCACGCTGCCGGCCGCGGCGCAGGACGCCACGCCCACCGACTAGTCGTCCGGCACGAGCACGACCGACGGCGCCGACCGGCGGACGGGACCGTGGTACACGGCCTCGACGTTGTTGCCGTCCGGGTCGAGGACGAAGGCACCGAAGTACCCGGGGTGGTACGAACGCACCCCTGGTGCACCGTTGTCGTGCCCGCCCGCTGCGATCGTCGCGGCGTGGAAGCGGCGCACGGCCTCCTTCCCGTCCGTCTGGAACGCGAGGTGCAGATGCCCGGTGGGTGGGCCGTCCACGCTCACCCACAGCTCGTCGCAGGCGAAGAATCCGTCGCCCGAGCGCACCTCCCGTCCGAGCGCCCCGAGCGCAGCGCTGTAGAAGGCGCGACTCGCGTCGAGGTCGCTCACGCGCAGATGGACGTGGTCGATGAGGCGGCCGACGTGGAACTCCACCGGGCCAAGCGTACGGAATGGCCTCGCCCGAACGGAATGCTTACGGCTGGGTCACAGATTCATGAACGAAACCGAACGGTTGGGTGTCTGACTTCGCGCGAGTCAATCCTTCGGGGAGGTTTCGCGTGAGAACATCGCTCTTCGTCGCGACAGGTGCCGTCCTGGTCGTCGCTGCCCTCACATCCGCGGCGCTCGCGGTCGGCATGCCCGGACGCGGTACTGGCCGCGTGACACGCCCGGACCTGAAGGGCGTCAACTTCGTCGAGCGCTGCGCGTTCAGCCACCGCGCCCCCGACGATCCGATCGTCCACGCGGGGATGCCGGGGATGTCGCACGACCACAGCTTCGTCGGCAACGTGTCGACGAACGCGTTCTCGACGCTCGCCTCGCTCCAGGCGTCGGGCACGACGTGCAAGAAGGCCGCGGACACCGCCGCCTACTGGATGCCGACGCTGTACCAGGGGACGACGCAGGTGCTCCCCGTCGGGGCGACCGTCTACTACCGCCGGAGCACGCTGGCGGCCGTCCGGCCGTTTCCGAGCGGCCTGAAGATCGTCGCCGGCGACGCCATGGCGACGACGCCGCAGAGCCTCGGGATCACCTACTGGAACTGCGGGGTCGAAGGCGGGGTGAAGCCCACGAGCACCGTGCCGACCTGCCCGGCAGGACGGCGCACGATGCTGCGGCTCCACGTCCGCTTCCCGAGCTGCTGGGACGGCCACTCGCTCGACAGCGCCGACCACAAGAGCCACATGGCGTACCCGGTCGCGAACCGCTGTCCAGCGAGCCATCCGGTCGCGGTTCCCGCGATCGAGCTCATCTACCGCTATCCGATCCTGGGCGGGAGCGACGTCTCGCTCGCATCGGGCGGACAGCTGAGCGCGCACGGGGACTTCTTCAACGCCTGGCAACAGCCCGCGCTCAGGCACTTCGTCAACGGGTGCTTGAACGCGCTCGTCCACTGCGGGCAGGGCTGATCGCGGGACACCATGCGCCCGGGGCGGCCCCGGGCGTGTGCGGAGCAGGTGCCGGCGTCGGGGGACCGCACGCCGGCACCTCGGGGAGCGCGATCAGACAGGCGATCCCTCGAAGACGCTCGGAGCTGATTCAGCGCGGCGGTGGCCGCGGCGGGCTCGATCGACGCGTCCCCGACGCTACGCGACGCCGGCAAGGAGAAAGGCGCGGGACTCCTTCAGCATCTCGCGGGCGATCACGAGCCGCTGGATCTCGTTCGTGCCTTCGTAGATCTGCGTGATCTTCGCGTCGCGCATCATGCGCTCGACCGGGTACTCCTTGATGTAGCCGTAGCCTCCGAGCACCTGCACCGCCTCGGTCGTGACCCACATGGCCGCGTCCGTGCACGCGAGCTTCGCCATCGCGGAGGCCTTCGTGAGCTCGGAGTCCGGCGCGCCCTCGTCGACCATGCGGCCGAAGCGGTAGAGGAGCCCACGCGCGCCCTCGCAGCGCGTCTCCATGTCCGCGAGCTTGGCGGCGATCAGCTGGTGCTCGGCGATCGGCTTCCCCATCGTCTCGCGCGTCCGGGCGTACTCGAGCGCGTAGTCGGTCGCTCCCTGGGCGATCCCGAGACCTTGCGCGGCGACACCGGGCCGCGAGCGGTCGAGGATCCGCATCGCGATCTTGAACCCCTCGCCCTCTTCGCCGAGCAGGTCGGCGGCCGGGACGCGCGCCTCGTCGAAGACGAGTTCGCCCGTAGTCGAGCCGGCGATCCCCATCTTCGGCTCGAGGCGGGCGACCTCGAAGCCGGGCGTCTCGGACTCGACGACGAACGCCGAGATCCCGGCGTGACCGGCGTCGGGGTCGGTCTTCGC
This sequence comes from uncultured Actinomycetes bacterium, assembly GCA_963708265.1. GTDB lineage: Bacteria > Actinomycetota > Thermoleophilia > Gaiellales > Gaiellaceae > GMQP-bins7. Next base: position 1,284,050 of record CAVPSC010000004.1, read on the forward strand.
GAAGACGGTGTAGAGGCTCGCGACCGCAGCGTTCGTGATGAAGCGCTTCGAGCCGTCGAGGACGTAGTCGTCGCCGTCTCGCCGCGCGGTCGTCCGCATCGCCGCGGAGTCGGAGCCCGACCCGGCCTCGGTCAGGGCGTATGCGGCGAGCCACTCGCCCGACGCGAGCCGGGGAAGGAAGCGCTCCTTCTGCTCCTCGCTGCCCGCGAGCTTGATCCCGAGCGAGCCGAGCTCCTGCACGGCGAGGAGGAGGCCGCTCGTCGCGCACACCTTCGAGATCTCCTCGACGACGATCAGCGCGAGCAGCGTCCCGGTCCCCGAGCCGCCGAAGCGCTCCTCGAAGAGAAGGCCGAAGAGCCCGTGCTCCCGGAAGAGCTCGACGACGTCCCAGGGAAACTCGTGCGACGCGTCGATCTCGGCAGCACGCGGCGCGATCCGCTCGCGCGCGAGCGTACGGACGAGCTCGCGCACCTCGAGCTGCTCGTCGCTCAGCGGCTCCCAGGGCACGGCCGGAGTCTAGTCCCGCGTCTCGCGCCTACCCGGGTGTGTGACAGACCGCCTCGAGGTTGTTCCCGTCGGGGTCGTGAACGAACGCGGCGTAGTACGTCTCGTGGTAGTGAGGACGCATGCCGGGGGCGCCGTTGTCCTCTCCCCCGGCCGCGAGTCCCGCTTCGTGGAACGCGTCGACGGCCGCCCGATCCGGGACGGTGAACGCGATGTGCGTGCCGGTTCCGCGGGGATCGCGCGCGGCGACCCAGAAGTCCGGCTTGCCCTCGGCTCCGAAGCCGACGGCGCCGTGCTCCGGGAAGTCCACGACCACGCCGTAGCCGAGGGGCGCGAGCGCCTGCTCGAAGAAGCGCTTGCTCGTCTCGTAGTCGGAGACGTTCACACCGACGTGGTCGATCATCGTGCTCCTCTCGCTAGGGGCTCATCCGATCCATCATCGCCGACGGTCCGCCAGGGACGGTCAGGCCGGGGATCGCGTCCGGTGCAGCGAGCACGAGCACGCCGAGCACGAGCAGGATCCCCGCCGTGCCGAAGGTGGCGACACGGCGCCAGGGGAGGAGCTTCTCGAACGCGATCAGCCCGGCGACGACGGCCATCCAGACGAGGCTCATCACGCCGAGCGCGAAGAGCGCCGCCATCAGCGCCCAGCAGCAGCCGACGCACCAGGCGCCGTGCGCGGCGCCCATGCGCACGGCCCCAGACCGGCCGCTCCGCCAGGCGCCGAGGAGGAACCCGAGCGGACTGCGGCACTTGCCGAGGCAGACGTCCTTGAAGGGCGTCAGCTCGTAGACCGCCGCGACGACGAGGGTGGTCCCCGCGATCCAGCGCCCTGCCCGATCCCACGAGAGCACGCCGATCGAGGCCCAGCCGCCGGCGCTCGCGAGCGCAAATGCCAGCACTCCGACCGACGCCCACACGAGCAGATAGCCCGAGGTGAAGAGGAGCGGCGACACGAGCGAGCGCGTCTTCGTGAGCTTCGAATAGAGCGCCACCGTCGGTGCAACCGACGGGAACATCATCGCCGCCATCATCACGACCCACACGCCGAGGAACCAGCCGAGGGTGCCGAGATCGGTCCAGGGCCCGCCGTCCATGCCCTGCATCTGGTCGAACGTCCACCACCAGCCGAGCGCGGCGAGCCCGAACAGGAGCGCGACGAGGCCGAGCCGCGTGCGGACGGCCGCGAATGCCGCGGTGAGCCCGGCTCCGCCGGGAGCTCGCTCCTCGGCCGAGGCGATCACGAGCTCAGGCAGCCCAGGAGAACTTCGAGGTCGAGAGCCCGGTTTTGCCCTCGTACGAGATTCCGAAGGCGTCGATCTTCGACCGCTTCGCCTCGGCCGCGACGAACTCGGAGGAGACGGGATGGAAGACGCCGACGAGCCGCACGGGCTCGCCGGTTACGATCCCGAACGGGACGATGTCCTCGATCTCGAACTCGATCGCGTCGCCGATCTTGACGCTGTGGCGCAGTCCGTCGTCGACCACCTCGAACGGCGCGCGCTCGACCCCGAGCATCTCGCCGACGAGAGGCACGATCCCCTCCATCGGGCCGCCTTTCTGCCCACCGAAGACCGCCGTGAGCTTCGTCATCTGCTCGTCGGTCGCGTTCTCGTCGACGAACATCCCGAGGCGCCAGTTCCCCTCGGTCATCACCTTCGGCGTGTCCGCGATTGCCGCCACCTTGAGGCCGCTCACGTCCGTGCCCTCGATCTCACCCTGCTCGATGCTGAAGACGAGGGTGACGCGGCAGTAGTCGTACGTCGCGCCGTGGTCGAAGGACATGTTGCAGGGGCACATGAGATCGCACGAGCACGTCTCGACGTAGCTCCCAGTCAGGCTCCAGGACATGCGGACCTCCTCCGGTGAGAGAACGGGGTCGATTGTCCGCCTTCGCACCGAGACCGTCAACCACGGGGATGCGCGCGGGCGCCGATACAGTCGCCGCGGATGATCCTCGAGAACGGCGTGGTGCGGACGATGGACTCGTCGCTTCCGCTCGCGCGAGCGCTCGCGATCGCAGGCGACCGGGTCGCGGGAGGCGTCGGCACGCACGAGGAGGCGCTGCCGAGCCCAGACGTCGTCGACCTCGGCGGCCGCTGCGTCCTCCCCTCGTTCACCGACTCGCACGTCCACTTCCCGACCTGGTCGCTCGCGCAGCGCGACATCCGGCTCGACGGAGCCGCGAGTCTCGCGGAGGCGCTGGCGCGCGTCCAGGGGCACCCGCGCCACGGCACCTGGATCCGCGGGACCGGCTGGCGTTCCGCGGAGTGGGTAGCGGAGCCGACGAGCGCCGCGCTCGACGAGGTCACGGGCTCTACTCCCGCCGCCCTCTGGGCCAAGGACTACCACTCGCTGTGGCTGAACTCGGCTGCGCTCGCGCTCGCCGACGGCGATCTCGAGACCGAGGGCGGCGTCGTCGAGCGCGACGAGGCGGGCGAGGCTACCGGCGTCCTCCGCGAGGAGGCGGCCTGGCGCTTCCGCGAGCGCATGGGCAGCGTGCCGGAGGACGAATGGGTCGAGGCCACGCGCGAGGGGCTCCGTCTCGCGGCGAGCCGCGGCGTGGGCGCGATCCACGACAAGGACGGGTGGCTCGGCGCGCCCCGGATCTTCCAGCGCATCCACGAGCGCGACGGGCTGACGCTGCGCGTCTGGCAGTCGGTGCCGTACGAGCGGCTCCCCGAGCTCGAGACTCTCGGACTCCGGTCGGGCATCGGTGACGACCGCCTCAAGATCGGGTACCTGAAGGTCTTCATGGACGGCACGCTCGGATCGCAGACCGCGTGGATGCTCGACGGGTCCGGCGTGCGGATCACTAGCGGGGACGAGCTCGCCGACGTCGTCCGCCGCGCGGCGCGCGCCGGGTGGCCGGTAGGGGTGCACGCGATCGGAGACCGGGCGAACAGAGAAGCGCTCGACGCGTTCGAGGCCACGCGGGACGAGTGGGCGCCGCACGGGCTCCGACAGCGAATCGAGCATGCGCAGTGCCTGGCTCCCGAGGACCGGCCCCGCTTCGCGGCTATCGGAGTCGCGTGCTCGGTGCAGTTCTCGCACGCTCCCTCGGATCGCGACCTCGCCGACCGGTTCTGGCCCGATCTCACCGACGGTGCCTATGCCTTTCGCTCGCTCTGGGACTCGGGCGCGCTCGTCGCGAACGGCTCGGACGCCCCCGTCGAAGAGCTCGATCCGCTCGCTGGCATCCGGGCCGGGGTCCGGAGGACGATCGACGACCGGTCGGCGTGGCATCCCGACCAGTGCCTGAGCGTCGAGCAGGCACTGCTCGCAGCGACCGTCAACCCGGCGTGGCTCGCCGGCGACGAGCGGCGGCGCGGGAAGCTCGTCCCCGGCTACCTCGCGGATCTCGTCGTGCTCACGCGCGATCCGCTCGAGTGCTCGCCCGACGAGCTCGATTCGGTCGAGGTCGTCGCGACCATGGTCGGCGGTCGCTGGGTTCACAACCCGCCTCCCTGGGACTGAGCGTGGAGCGGAGAGTTCTCGACCGGAGCACCGGCCGACGCGTCTTCGGGCGTGACGCTGCCGCGTACGACCGCGCCCGCCCGGGTCATCCCGACGAGGTGTACGACGTGCTGCGCGAGCGCTGCGGGCTCGGCCGGGGGACGAAGGTCCTCGAGATCGGTCCCGGCACGGGGCAGGTGACGCGGCGCCTGCTCGCGCTTGGCGCGAGCCCGCTGGTCGCCGTCGAGCCCGATCCCGAGCTCGCCGCCTACCTCTCGTCCGCGACCGGCGGCGTGTCCGAGATCCTCGGGGCGCCGCTCGAGGAGGTCGAGCTCGCGGACGACGAGTTCGATCTCGCCGTCGCCGCGTCGTCGTTTCACTGGATCGACGCCGAGCGCGGACTCTCCGCGATCATGCGTGCGCTCCGGCCCGGCGGCTGGTGGGCGATGTGGTGGACGCACTACGGCGACCGGACGCGGCCCGATCCGTTTCGCGACGCGATCGACCCGCTCGTCGGTGGACTCGCTTCGAGCCCCGGCGCGCGCGGCTTCGCCCGCGACCCGGAGGCCGCTCTCAGCGCGCTCGCCGACGCGGGCTTCGAGGGCGGCCGGCTGGACAGCATCCGCGGGACGTACGAGTTCGACACGGCGGGCATCCGTGCGCTGTTCGCGTCCTTCTCGCCGTTCATCGTCCTCGAGGACGCGGAGCGCGAGAGGCTCCTCGACGAGATCGCCCGCATCGCCGACGCCGAGTTCGGTGGGCGGGTCGTGAAGCCGGTGCTCACGCCGCTGTACACGGCCCGGAAGCCCGCCTGACCGGGTCCGGCCGACGCCGCCTACAATCAGCTCGTGGCCACGCGCACGATGCTTCCGACACACGAGGTGCCAACCTGCTCGGTCGCAGCTACAGCCGAGATCGTCGGTTCGAAGTGGACGGTCATCATCGTCCACGACCTCTCGGAGGGGCCGCGCCGCTTCACCGAGCTCGAGCGCTCGTGTGCAGGGATCAGCCCGCGGACGCTCGCGGAGCGCCTCCGCTGGCTCGAGAACGAGGACATCGTCCTTCGCCACAGCTACGCGGAGTCGCCGCCCCGGGTCGAGTACGAGCTCACACCGAAGGGCCGCGCGCTCCTGCCGGTCGTCCACGAGATGCGCCGCTTCGGCCACGAGTGGCTGGGCTGCGGCCTCCACGAACACCCGTGACTCTGCGCAAGATCGGGCTCGCCGACCGGCGACCCCGATCGCGCGGAAACCCCTGAAGCCGGCCGCGGTCGCGGCCGGACGGCAGCGATCAGGTCAGCGCTCTCGCCAGGACGTGGTCGCGAAGACGAGCGGGTAGGCGCTCGATCCAGGCTCGGATGTGCGCGTCGCGCCCGACGAGGTAGCGCGCCTTCGGGCGCTCGGCCGTGAGCGCGTGCTCGACCGCCTTCGCGACGATCGCGGGGTCCGCGCCCGGGCCGCGTGCGAGCGCGACCTCGCGAAACCGGGTGAGCCTGGCCGCGTACAGCTGCCCCGAATCGGGCGGGAGCTGACCCCGAAGCGCCTCGGCGTGCGCGGCGCCCTTCTCCCAGATCGACGTCCTGATGCTCGCGGGCTCGACGATCGAGACCGCGATATCCCACGGCCGCAGCTCGACCCGCAGGCAGTCGGCGACCGCCTCGAGGGCGTGCTTCGACGCCGCGTACGGCCCCAGGAACGGGAGCGCGCTGCGACCGCCGACGGAGCCCATGAGCACGACGCGCCCCTTCGCGGCGCGGAGAGCCGGGAGGAACGCCTGCAGCGCCGCGACCTGACCCACGACGTTGACCTCGAGCTGCCGCCGGAGTTCGTCGAGTGGGACGAGCTCGAGCGGAGCCGCAACGGCGATGCCCGCGTTGTCGACGAGCCCGTCGAGAGAGGCGCCGACCCTCTCCGCCGCAGCCGCGGTCTGCTCCGCGTCCGTGACGTCGAGGAGGAGCGGCTCGATGCCGCGGTCGCGAAGGGTCTGCGCGTCCCGGTCGGTGCGAACGCCGCCGTAGACGTGCCAGCCCGTAGCGGAGAGGCGCGCGGCGCAGGCCGCGCCGATCCCCGACGACGCACCCGTGACGACGACGCTGCGGCTCACACGGCCGATCGTCTCAGCGCGGCCGGCACGCGGCAAGCGCTGCCGCTCAGTCGGCGAGGCCCTTGGTGCGGAGCTCGGCGAGCGCGCGCTCGGACTTCTCGAGGTGCGAGAGGCTCATGCCCTCGAGGACACGCGGCGCCTTCGTGAACTGGACGTCGCGATAGTCGACGACCTGCCAGCGGTTGCCCGAGGGGTCGAGGAAGTCGTGCCCTCCGACCATCCGCGCGCCGGCGTCCCGTGCGCGCCCCACGACCTCGTCGCGGTCGTCGACGACGAGCCCGTAGTGCCCAGTGGACACCGGCTCCGCGACCGACTCGAGCGCGACGAACTGGTCGCCCATGTCCATGAACGCCATGTTCCCGGCCCGACCACGGAGCTCGACGTCGTCGAAGATGCGGGAGAAGAACGCGATCTCCTCCTCCACGTCCGCAACCTCGACCGCGACGTGGTTGATCCCAACGAGCCTCGGCACGCGCCGAGAGTACCCGCGGGCCTCAGACCGCGTTGGAGCCGAGCGATTCGCGTCGAGGCGATCTGCCTGGCGGAGTTCCGCTCCGACTGGCGTACGAACTGTTCGAGCCCATCGAGCGGTGCTAACGAGCTGGCCGCTTCCGGGGGTGTCCAACGAATATCCAGCGCCAGCCGGGCCGGCGCAGACGCCTCCGTCTGTGCTCTTGACCGAGTGGTCCCACTGCATCGAGCCGTAGTTGAAGACGATGTCGAAGTCCTGGTATCCGACATCGCTGCGGTCGACGATGAGGAGCTGGTAGCTCGTCGTCTTGCTGGGATCGTTGCCGCTTCCGCCTGTCGTGCAGAAGTCGACCTGGTACTGGCCGATCCAGTTGACGCAGAAGGCGGGACGTCCGTCGAACGTCGCCATGCCGTACGTGGTCGTCGACCCACCGCTCGAGGTCTGCATACTGCCGCCCCCCCAATAGGGGGCGATGTTGAAGGTCAAGCGCTGGTACGAGCCTTGCCAGTCGAGGTCGTCGTTGTTCGGGTCACCGACATCCTGGCTCAGATCGCGGAACGTCACGTATCCCTCGTTGAGGACGTGAAGCCATCGCCAAGTTCGACCGCCGTAGCGGACCCAGAACGGCAGCTCAAACGGCTGCTGGATCAAGACGAAGTGGGGTTGAATCGAGTTGGCGCCGCAGCCCGCGTCCGTGATCATGGCCCCCCGAAAGGTTGACGGTCGGGGAACGAGGGCTTCCCGGTGGCGCAGATGACGGGGGAAGCTCATAGCGCTGGGGCAGGACCGCGTGGGACCCTCTCTGCGCGCGCATCGTGGCGGACGCCGTGCCGGCCACAAGCAGGAGGGGCGCAAGGCACGCGAGCGTAGCCCCGAGAATAGAAGTCAGCCCAGGACGGTTCATTTCAACCTCCTGCCGCAGGCTGCAGAGCCAGCGGAGTCTCGAGATCACTGATCGGCGCGCTATCTATTCCAGACAACTCATGTCGTATCAATTGGCTCATGAGGACATGTCCGATCGAGACAGGTCAGGCGCAGATGCGAAATCGATCCCTGATCGCCTGAGGGTGGCTGCGCGTCCCTGAGGCGGAGGCGTCCTACGAACCCTCAGCCCACACGGCAGCGAGCTCGACGATGGTCGCGGCCGCGGCGGCCATGTCCTGGACGCTCGCCCACTCCCGCACGGAGTGGTACTCCTGTCCGCCCGTGAAGAGGTTCGGCGTCGGCAGCCCGAGCGCCGAGAGGACGGCGCCGTCCGTGCCGCCCCGCGTGATCGCGAGCTTCGGCTCGACGCCGACCCGGCGGATCGCCTCGAGTGCCGCATCGACGACGCGGGGGTTCTGCTCGATGAACGGGCGCAGGTTGCGGTAGGAGTCGCGCACCTCGATCTCGACGTGTGCCCGCGGCTCCCGGAAGGCGACCCGCTCGGCACGCTCGCGGATGAGCGCGACGTGCTGGTCGAGGAGGTCGTCGTCGTGATCGCGGGCGATGAAGTCGACGATCGCCTCCTCCGCGTTCCCCGAGATCCGGTGGGGATGGACGTACCCCTCGCGCGCCTCGGTCGTCTCCGGCGAGAGCCGGTCGCTCGGAAGCGACGCGACGAGCTCCGCGGCGAGCTTCACCGCGTTGACGAGCTTGCCCTTCGCGGTGCCCGGGTGCACCGACAGCCCGCGGATGACGACGCGTACCGAGGCGGCGGAGAACGTCTCGATCTCGAGCTCGCCGAGACCCGAGCCGTCGAGCGTGTAGGCGACGTCGGCGCCGAACGCATCGAGGTCGAAGTCCTCCGCGCCGCGCCCGACCTCCTCGTCCACCGTGAACGCAACCCGGAGCGGTGCGCGCTCACGATCGGGGTTTCTGGCGAGGTAGGCGAGGGCGGCCATGATCTCCGCGATCCCGGCCTTGTCGTCCGCGCCGAGCAGCGTGGTGCCGTCGCTCGTCACGATGTCATGGCCCACACGCGCTGCGAGCTCCGGGAGGGCGTCGGGCTCCAGCGCCTGGCGCGGATCGCCGGGAAGCTCGATCGTGCCTCCCCCCCAGGCGCGATGCACGATCGGCGCTACGCCCGCCGCGACGACGTCGGGCGTCGTGTCCACGTGCGCGATCAGCCCGACCACGGGTGCGCCCTTCTTGCCGGGGACGCTCGCGAACACGTTCGAGTCGGCGGTCAGCACCGCGTCCTCGAGGCCGAGGGCGCGGAGCTCCTCGACGAGGATCCTCGAGAGGTCGAGCTGCTTCTCCGTGCTCGGCCGCCTCGACGCGCGGTACGCCGCCTGGGTGTCGATCCGGACATAGCGGAGGAAGCGCTCGAGGACGTCGTCGGCCAGCTCCTCCGCGAGCCGGCTTGCGTAGCGCGCGGTCGTCACGAGCTCAGCGGAGGGCGGCGAACCCGCGGAAAGCCTGGCTGAGCGTGTCGACGGCCAGCGCGACGTGCTCCTCGGGAACGTTCTCGTTCGGGGCGTGCACGTTCGCCTCGCTCTCGACCCCGAACCCCGTGGCGAAGGTCGGGAGGCCGCGCGTGACGAGAGCTGCGTAGATGGGGAGCGTCCCGCCCGAGCGCACGAGGACGGGTCGACGCCCGACGACCTGCTCGAACGCGTCCGCGGCGAGCTGGACCGCGGCCGTGTCCGGCGACGTGACGGCGGGCTGCGCGGTGTTCCGGACGACGATCTCGAGCTCGGCGCCCTCGGGCACCCGCTCGCGCACGAGCCGCTCGAACGTCTCGCGGATCTCCTCCGGATCCTGCTCCGAAGCGAGGCGCAGGGAGACGTTCGCGCGTGCTTCGACCGGAAGCACCGTCTTCACGAGGTCGGGCGAGCCGCCGGCAATCCCGTTCACGTCGAGCGACGTGTCCGCGAACACGCGGAGGTGGAACTCCTCGGCTGCGCCGGGCACGATCGGCGTCGCGCCGTAGTGCGAGAGGTCGTCCGCGCCGGGCGGGAGCACCGACCAGGCGGCGAGCTCCTCCGGCGTCGGCGCCGCGACCCCGGCTCGCAGCGCGGCCGGAAGCCGGCCGTCCGGGCCGGCGACGACGCCCTGGAGCGCGCCCATCAGCGCGTGGATGGCATTGAGCGCAGCGCCTCCGAACATCCCGGAGTGCATGTCCGTCGCGCCCGTCCGGAGACGAAGGTGGAGATAGAGCATCCCGCGGACCCCGACGCAGAGCGCGGGCATGTCGCGCCGGATCATCGCGCCGTCGAGGATCATCGCCGCGTCCGCCAGTCCCCGATCCTGCTCGACCCACTTCACGACCGAGTCGCCTCCGACCTCCTCCTCGCCGTCGAACGCGAAGCGGACGTTGACCGGCAGCTCCCCGGCGGCGGCGAGGCGGGAGGCCGCCTCGACGAGGAAGAGCAGGTTGCCCTTGTCGTCGGCGACACCGCGCGCGAAGAGGTTCCCGTTCCGCTTCGTGAGCTCGAACGGGGAGGACTCCCAGAGCTCGAGCGGGTCCGGCGGCTGGACGTCGAAGTGCGCGTAGCAAAGGACGGTCGGCGCCTCGTCAGCATGCTCCGACGCCCGGAGCTCCCCGATGACGAGCGGGTTCCGGTCGGTCTCGACGAGCTCGGCCTCGCCACCGCCCGCCACGATCCGGTCCCGCACCCACGTGCCGGCGGCGCGCACGTCCTCGGCGTGCGCCGCATCCGCGCTCACGGACGGGATCGCGATCAGCTCCGAGAGCGCGCCGAAGAGCTCGTCGTTTGAGGGCATCCGGGCGCGCAGTGTAGTCAGGACTCGTAGATGGGGAAGCGACTTCTCGCGTCGAGGCAGTCGGCCGCGTAGAGCGCGACTCCGAGATCGCCGGTGAAGAGCGAGTAGCGACCGCTCCCGCTCTCAGCTCGCACGCGCCGCGTTTGCTCGAGCGCGTGCGTGGCGAAGCGCCGAGCGCGTTCCAGCCAGCGCTCGTCGTCCGTCCGCTCGAAAGCCGCGAGCAACGCGTAGCCGTTCCCCGCCGTACCGTGGCAGATGGACGCGCCCTTCTCGTCGCCGTGGGCACCCGCGCGCCAGGTGAGCTCGGCACCGGCAACGACGAGGTCCTCGTCGAGGTAGGAGGACGCGGCCCACACGGTCCCGGGTGCACCGTGACACCACTGCAGGCGGATCTCGCCGCGAGAGTTCCCGAGCCCCTCGCGGTCGACCGGCGGCCAGCTCGCGAGCTCGTCCTCGACGACGGCCGTCCGGGTGAGCACGTCGGCTGTCTCGTGGAGGAGACGCCCTCTCCGGGCCTGGTCGAGGAGCCGCGCGAGGGCGAAGACGTTGCCGACGAGCCCGTGCACCGGACCGAGGAACCGCTCGGTTATCCCGTACAGCCGCTGTGTCCACAAGCCGTCCGGATCGCGCCGTGCGAGGAGCGCGTCCGCGCTCTCGTTCCAGGCATGCCGCCAGCGCTCGTCTCCGGTCCACTCGAGCATGCGCTCCGCTGCGAGGAGCGTCCCCGGCGATCCCCACATCACCTCGTCCGCCTCGTTCGCGACGTTGGCGCGCACGCGCTCGTGGAGGTCGTCGGCGAGCTCGCGGCTCGGCTCGAGGCGGAAAGCCACCAGCAGGATCCCTGCCTCGCCCGAGAGGAGCGCGGACTCGGCGGGCTCGGGGAGGTCGTTCGCCCTCGCGAGGTCGGGCACCGCCCGCTGACGCTCGAGCGTACGAATCGCGAGGTGGGCGAGGTCGAGGCGCGTCTCCGCGTGCCCGCGCCGGCGCAGGTCATCGAGCGCCCAGAGTACGCCGGCCGCCCCGACGTAGACGTCCTTGAGCGGGCTCGTCCCCTTCCAGCGGTCCCAGTCGTTCGCCCGCCAGAGGAGCTTCGGCCCGCGGAGCGCAGAGTCGGTGTCGGCGACTATCTCGCGGATCTCGGCCCGCACGCCCTCCGCGTCCCACAGCGTCTCCGTGAGCGGGTGGAAGTCGTCTGGTCGGTAGAGCATCGACGATGCCGCCCGGACGTCAGTCGTCGGGGAGATCGAGCGCGGCAGCTGCCGAGAGCGTCGGCCTCAGCGGTCTGCGCGGCTCGCGCGTGCCCGCTCGGGCCGACGGTTCGTCCGGTCCGCCGATCGCGTCCAGGCGCTCGAACATCCGGTCGTAGTGGTGGCGCCGCAGGTCCCACCAGTCGCGGATCCGCATGCGGAGCGACTGCTGCTGCCTGCAGTCGCGGATCCGCATGCGGAGCGACTGCTGCTGCCTGCAGCCGCGGCGCCTACTACGCCACGTCTCTGACACGTTGAGCGTCTGCGAGCGCGCGCAGCTTCTTCAGGCCCTGGTGCTCGATCTGGCGGATGCGCTCGCGCGTGACGTTGAACGCGCGCCCCACCTCGTCGAGCGTGCGCGGCTGCTGCCCGTCGAGCCCGTAACGGAGCTCGAGCACGCGTCGCTCGCGCTCCGAGAGCGCGCCGAGGATCGTCCGCAGCGCCTCGCGCTGAAGCGCGGTCTCTGCGAGCTCGTCGGGGAGCGGTGTCGTCTCGTCGGCGAGGAAGTGGCCGAACTCCGACTCGTCGTCGTCGCCGACCGGCTTCTCGAGCGAGACCGGCGCCTGCGAGCTTCGGCGAATGTGCTCGACCTCGTCGGGCGACATGTCGAGGTCGCGCGCGATCTCGTCGATCGTCGGCTCGCGGCCGCGCTCGGCGCGGAGCTTTCGCTCGGAACGGAGGATCCGGTTGAGCTTCTCGACGACGTGGACGGGCATACGGATCGTCCTGCCCTTGTCCGCGATCGCCCTCGCCACCGCCTGTCGGATCCACCACGTCGCGTACGTCGAGAACTTGAATCCCTTCCGGTAGTCGAACTTCTCCGCCGCCCGCACGAGCCCGATCGTCCCCTCCTGGATCAGGTCGAGGAACGGCAGGCCCTGGTTGCGATAGCGCTTGGCGATCGAGACGACGAGCCGGAGGTTCGCCTCCACCATCGCCTGCTTCGCGACGTGATCGCCGCGCTCGATCTTCTTCGCGAGCTCGACCTCCTGCGCCGCCGTGAGGAGCGGGACGCGGCCGATGTCCTTGAGGAAGAGCTGCAGCGCGTCGGTCGTGATCTCGGCGGCCGGCTCCGACTCCGCCTCGGGCTGCTCCGCGTGGACGACCTCGATCTGCGCCTCGTCGAGCGCTGCGTAGAACTCGTCGAGCTGCGCGGGCTCGAGCCCGAGCTCGTCGAGGGCGAGCGCGACCTCGTCGGCGTCGAGCTTGCCCGTCTGGAGACCTGTCTCGAGCAGCCGCTGCGCCTCGTCGGTTGCGAGAACGTCCTCGATCGGCGCTCGACGGGTCTCCGTTTCGCTTGCGGCCAGACCGCCCCCCTTCGTCACTCGGCCGTCACACCGTAGTCACAGCAGCGGTCGTCGTCAAAAGACGTGGCCACGGCCGCTCGGAACCAGGGAGGAGCACAATGGTGCCATGGACGAGACCGGCTCCGACGACCCAGGCCCGAGCTCCCAACCGACTGCGGAGATCGCCGCCGAGCCGCACGAGACGGGCGGCGAGGTCATCCTCGAGGAGGCTCGCGACGAGATCGTCAGGCTCGTCACGCATCCGGTCGCAGAGGTCAAGCGGCTCGAGCACGTCGCCGAGGAAGGCGATAGCGCGGCGACGCCGCTGATCATGGCGGTCGGGGTCACCGTCGTCCTCGCGATCGTGTTCGCGGTCGTCCTGACCGTGATTCTGCTCGTCTACTAGGGCGTCTGACCCGAGCGAGCCTGCCGGATCGTCTCCAGGTAGCGCGCCGCCTCCCGGGCGAGGGGCGAGCCGGGCTGCGTCCTCGACGCGATCCCGAACTGCGTCACCGCCGCGTCGATCCGGCCGGTCCACAGGAGAAGGACCCCGAGGTGGAAGCGCACGGTCGCTTCGTTCGGGAACGTTCGTGTGAGGGGCCCGAGCCGCCCGAACGCGATCGCGGGCTGATCCTTGTCGAAGCTCCCGACCGCCGCCGCCACCTGAGCCTCGGGATCGTGCGGAGCCGTCTGGGCGGCCCGCTGGAACGCCTCTTCCGCGGAGACCGGCCGTCCCACGCGTTGCAGACCGACCCCGTAGAGGAGGAGGTCGCGCACGTCGCCGCTCTCCGCCCGGCGCCGGAGCGCTTCGAGCTGGCGCCCGGGGGGAAGACGCAGCACCTGCGGCGGTGCGGCGAAGGACGGCGTGAAGACGGGGAGCCCGCGCGGGAGCCGCGGGTGCAGCACGTTCCCGGCGAGGATCGCATACGGGGTGTCGGGCTCGTTGTCGATCGCCGCCCGCCAGGCGGCGATCGGGTCGCCCGTGCCCGCCCACAGCCGCGCGAGCCCGAGGTGGAACTGCACGAGGGCGCTCTCGGGGTAGAGGACCGCGAGCTGCTCCAGCCGGTCGAGCGTGCCCTTCGGCCAGGTCGCGAACGCGGCGCCGACCTGCGCCTCGAGCGTGTGCTGGCGCGCGAAGAGCGCCTCTGCCGAGCTCTCCTTCCCCGCGTTGTAGAGCGCCTCGCCGCGCCGGAGGTCGCGCGCCTCGGCGTCCGTCCGGAACCCGAGAGCGAACGACAGCGGCGGCCGTCCGGGGCGGGGCTTCGCCGGCGCCGTGGTGACCGTGGCCGCGGGTGAGCCGTCCCCCCCGGCCACGACCGCGAGCGCGGCGATGCCTGCCGCCGCCGCTGCGGCGAGCGAGGCGAGGAGCACGACCCGGTGACGCGCAGTCACGGCCGCCGACGATAGCCGGGAACCTCGAGGCGGCCTGATCTTCGTCTGGCGGGACGGCGTCGCTATTGTTCGGAAAGTAATGGCGACCTACCGGGAGCTGCTCGCGCAGGTGCGGGAGGAGATCGAGGAGATCTCCCCGATCGAGGCGCGCGAGCTCCTGGAGTCCGAGTCGCCTCCGCTCTTCGTCGACGTGCGTGAGCCGGACGAGTGGGAGGAGGGCCACATCCCGGGTGCGGTCTACGTGACGCGCGGCAGGCTCGAGCAGCGCATCGAGGGGCTCATCCCCGACAAGAGCCGGCCGCTCGTCGTCTACTGCTCGGCGGGGTCGCGCTCGGCGTTCGCCGCGAAGGTGCTCGGCGAGATGGGCTACACGGACGTCGTCAACCTCGCCGGCGGCTTCTCCGACTGGAAGCGCAACGGCTACGACGTGACCATCCCGCGTGTTCTCTCGCCCGAGCAGCGCACGCGCTACAGCCGCCACCTGCTCATCCCCGAGGTCGGAGAGGACGGCCAGCAGCGACTCCTCGACGCGCGCGTCCTCCTCATCGGCGCCGGCGGGCTCGGCTCTCCCGCGTCGCTCTACCTCGCAGCGGCCGGAGTCGGAACGCTCGGGATCGTGGACGCGGACGTCGTCGACGAGTCGAACCTCCAGCGCCAGATCGTGCACGCGACCGACAGGCTCGGCGAGTCGAAGGTGCTCTCCGCGAAGCGGACGATCGAGGCGCTCAACCCGGACGTTCGCGTCGTGCCGTTCCAGGAGCGCCTGACCTCGGAGAACGTCGACCGGATCCTCGCCGAGGGCTGGGACGTCATCCTCGACGGCGCCGACAACTTCCCGACCCGCTACCTCGTGAACGACGCGTCGGTCTGGCACGACATCCCGGTCGTGCACGGCTCGATCTTCCGCTTCGAGGGTCAGGTGACGGTGTTCTCGCCCCGCGTCGGCCCTTGCTACCGCTGCCTCTTTCCGCAGCCGCCGCCGCCCGAGCTGGCGCCGAGCTGCGCCGAGGGCGGCGTCCTCGGCGTGCTTCCGGGGATCATCGGCTCGATCCAGGCGAACGAGACGCTCAAGCTGATCCTCGACCGCGGCGACTCGCTCGCGGGCCGCCTGCTCCTCTTCGACGCGCTCGGGACGACGCTCGACGAGGTGACCGTCCGCCGCGACCCCGACTGCCCGGTCTGCGGAGACCACCCGACGATTACCGAGTACGTGGACTACGTCGAGTTCTGCAACACGCCCCTGAGGCTGGACGCATGACGGTCGTCCGCATCCCGCCTACGCTCCGTGCCGAGGTAGGAGGCGCACGCGAGCTCGAGGCGCGCGGCAACACCGTCGGCGACGTGATCGACGACCTCGTCGAGCGGCATCCCGCGCTCCGCGGGCAGCTCTTCCTAAACGGCGGCCTCGGCTCGTTCGTGAACGTCTACCTCGGCGGAGAGGACATCCGCACCCTCGGTGGCCTCGACACCCCGGTGGACGCGAGCGAGACGGTGATCCTCCTGCCGGCCATGGCCGGCGGCGTCTGACCGGGAGTCGCGTGGCAGAGAGGGTGGCTTCGAGCCTGCTCGATCTCATCGGCTCGACGCCGCTCGTCGAGCTCGAACGCCTGTCGCCCGAGCTGTCGGTCCGGCTGTACGCGAAGCTCGAGGGGCAGAACCCCACAGGCTCGATCAAGGACCGCGTCGCGAAGGCGATGATCGACGCCGCGGAGCGCTCCGGGGAGCTCGAGCCGGGTCGCCGCCTGCTGGAGCCGACGAGCGGGAATACCGGGATCTCCCTCGCGCTCGTCGCGAAGCTCCGCGGGTACCCGTTGACCTGCGTCGTGCCGGCGAACGTCTCCGGGGAGCGCCTCAGGCTCTTGCGCCTGTACGGAGCCGAGATCATCGAGTCTCCCGGGGACGAGGGTTCGAACGGCGCCGTCCGCCTCGCGCTCGAGCTGGCCGAGCGTGATCCATCGTTCTTCATGCCCTTCCAGTACGCGAACGAGGCGAACCCAGGCGCGCACCACGACGGGACGGGAGCCGAGATCGTGTCCGCGCTCGAGCACGTCGACGCCCTCGTCGCCGGGCTCGGGACGGGCGGGACGCTCATGGGCGCGGGCGCGAGGGTGCGCGAGTCGTTCCCGGACGCCCTCGTCGTGGCGGCTGAGCCGCTCCCGGGCGACGAGGTCATGGGCCTCCGCTCGCTCGCGGACGGCTACGTGCCGCCGATCCTCGACGTCTCGAAGCTCGACCGGAAGCTCCTCGTGTCGAACGAGGAGTCCGTGGCCGGGCTCCTGCTCCTCCTCGAGCGGGAGGGCATCTTCGGCGGCGTCTCCTCGGGAGCGGTGATCCACGCGGCGCTCCGGCTCGCGGGCGAGCTGGACGAGGGCGTCGTCGTCTGCGTGCTCGCCGACGGCGGCTGGAAGTACCTCTCGGCGGACTTCTGGACGGCGGACGACGTCGAGCACGCGATGGAGCGGTCGGTCTGGTGGTAGTTCCCGCGGACGTGCGACAGGCGCTCGCCGAGCACGCGCACGCGGAGTCGCCGAACGAGGCCTGCGGTCTGATCGCGTTCCGGGACGGCATCGCCGAGCGCTACGTGCCCGCGATCAACGAGGCGGCCAGCCCGTACCGCTTCGAGCTGAAGCCGAAGGACCCGCTCGACTTCTTCCTCGAGGACGAGGGCTACGAGCTCGCCGTCTTCCACTCGCATCTCTCCTCCCCGCCCCGGCCGTCGAGGACGGACGTCGAGAACATCGGGCTCTGGACCGGCCGGCCGTATCTGATCTACACCGTGCGGACCGGCGAGCTCGCCGCGTGGCTGATCGCCGACGGCTCGATCGAGCCGCTCCCCCTCGAGCAGGCGTCGAGCTAGTGATGTGACCGGCAACGTTGCCCGCTTCCTGGGCCGCGAGCGCCAAGCGATGCAAGGACGCAGGGAGCACCGATGGTAGAACTATCGGCGCGACCGAGGACGCGGCAGCGCGCAGTGCGATCGCGGGTCAGGGAGCCGGCGAACGTCGCCGGTTGCATCACTAATCGGTCGAGAGGCCGGCGGCCGCGATCGCGCCGCGCGCGAGCGCGTCGTCGTCGGGCCCCGGAAGCCCGCTGACACCGACGGCGCCGACGCGTCGCCCGTCCTCGAACGCGGCGACACCGCCCTGGAAGAAGGTAAAGAGCGGATCGAAGCTCGCACGCTCGGCGGCGTCCTCGCGCGCTTTGGCCGCGAGCTCGGCCGTGGAGCGGGCGTCGCTCCGCGCGGCCGTATACGCCTTCCGCTGCGCGTTCAGCCTCGTGTCGGGCGCGGCTCCGTCCATCGTCCCCGCGGCGACGAGCTCCCCGTGGTCGTCCGCGACGAAGACCGACACGGGAGCGGAGGCGTTCTCGACCACGTGCTCGACGACCGCGCGGGCCTGCTCCAGCTTCATGCGCCCATCTTGACGGGTCGAGGTCGAGGCTTCAGGCGAGATCCATGCCGGCGAGCGCCACGATGTCGGCGAGCCCGCGGCCGCCGAGCGTCGCGCCGACGGTCGTCGCGGCGGCCGCTCCGGCAGCGCAGCCGAGTCGTGCGCTCCGCTCGAGAGGCCAGCCGGCGAGCTTTCCGTAGAGCAGCCCGGCGGCGAATGCGTCGCCCGCTCCCGTGCCGTCGACCGCCGCGACCGAAGGCGCCTCGATCTGTCCCTCGAAGCCGTCACCCGCGACGTAGCAACCAGCCCCGCCCATCGTCAGGGCGACCTCGCGCGCCCCGCGTGCTCGGAACCAGGCGGTGATCTCGGCCGGCTCGTCCTCGCCCGAGGCCGCTCGGCCTTCCGCGAGGCTCGTGCTCACGAGGTCGAGATGCGGCAGTGACGGCTCAAGGCGGTGCCAGCGGGACGTCGGGTCCCAGACGGTGTCCAGGCTCGTCAGCAGTCCGCGACGGCGCGCCTCGGCGGCGATGCGCGCGAGCGGCTCGCCGTCGAGCGCCTCGAGCACGAGCGCCCCGGCGAGATGGAGCGCTCGCCCCGCGTAGAGGAGCTCAGGATCGAGCTCGTCCTCCGCGAGCGCGCCGTTCGCGCCCGGGACGTGGAGGAACGTCCGCTCGCCCGTGGAGTCGACGAGAACGACGCTCGCGGACGTGGCGACACTCGCGTCGCAGAGCACGCCGTCTCGCCCGACACCGCGCTCGTCGAGGAGCCCGAGCAGGACGTCGCCGAGCGGATCGTCGCCGACCTTGCCGACGACCGCCGCCTCGAGGCCGAGCGCGACGAGCGCGCTCGCAGTGTTGAGCGCGCAGCCTCCGCCGTGCACCCCGATCTCGTCCACGAGCGCGAGCGAGCCGGACGAGGGCAGGCCGTCGACCGGCCGTGCGATGACGTCGGCGACGAGGATGCCGAGGCAGACGACGTCCACTACGACTCGGGATCCGGCGCGAGGCAGCGGAGCACCCGGAGGTCGCCTTCGACCTGCAGGTCCTCCGCCGAAGCGGGAACCGCGAACGCGCTCCCCGCTCGCGCGGGGGCGCCGTCGATCACCCCTTCACCCTCGAGGACGAGAAGCACGGCGAAGCTCCCCGGAGCCTCCGGCACGTCGTCCGCCCAGAAGAACGACGCCGCCTCGGGCGGCAGTGCGCGGACGGGCTCGTGCGCGCTCAGGTCGAGCGCCGTCACCGCGGCCTCCCAGCCGAGACCGAGGTGGCTGTCCTCGGGCCTGATCGGGAAGCCTTCGTGCTCGCAGAGGAGCGAGAGGTCGGTCGGCTCCTGGAGCTCCGCGATGAGCACGCCGCCTCCGATCGCATGCGGGACGCCGGCAGGCACGTAGACGGTGTCGCCCGTACGAACGGGAATCCGGTTCAGCGAGTCGAGCAGCCGCACCGTGTCCTGCTCCGCGATCCAGGCGAGATAGCGCTCGGTCTCGACGGGCTCGCGGAGGCCGACCCAGACCTCGGCCTCGTCCTCGCGGGTGTCGAGGACGACCCACGCCTCCGTCTTCCCGAATGGCGAGTCGAAGGCGTCGCGAGCGAACTCCCGATCGGGATGCGCGTGGACCGGGAGCCGCTCCGCCGCGTCGAGGAGCTTGACGAGGATCGCAGTCGAGGTCCCGAAGACCTCGACGTGCGGCTCGCCGAGCCAGGCGACCGGATCGGCTTCGACCGCGTCGCGGAGGAGCCGGCCGTCGGCGAGGCGCGAGAGGCCCTCCTCGGGGTCGTTCGACCCTGGGTTCCGCGCCTCGGTCGCCGAGCCGAGCCAGTCCTCCGGGAGATACCCATCGCTCTCCGGCTCGCCGCGGAGCCGGCCGATGAGCTCACCTCCGCGGTAGAAGCGACGCACGCGGTTCGGCTGGAGCGGCTCGGCGCGCACGGGAGGGAGTCTGACGGCGCCGACGCCCGCCGGGACGCCGTATTCGTCAGCCGACGAGCTGGTCCGCGGTCATGAGTGCGTAGCTCGCTCCCGACCGGAACTCGGCCCTGGCCGCGAGCTCCTCGTCGGAGGGGACGTGCCACCCGAACGAATCGGCGAGTCGCGCGATCATGTTGAAGAGCGCGGCGACGACGATCGCGTCGACGAGAGCGTCCCGAGCGACGCCGGCGGCGAGCACCGCCTCGGCATCGGCGCGTGTCAGCGCTCCCGGCTCGAGCGTGAGCTTCTCCAGGAAGCCGAGGGTCGCGCGGAGCGGCTCCTCGACCGGTGCCGTGCGCCAGTCGTCCCTGACCGCCTCCCACAGCTCCTTCCCGAGTGCGTACGACGCGACCGCGCCGTGGGACCCCGTTCAGAACGGACACTGGTTGAGCGAGGAGACGAACGCGGCGAAGAGCTCGCGCTCCCCGGCGCTCCAGTCCGACGGCCCGTGCATCGCGAGCTCGAGCGTCTCCGAGAACGGGCGGCCGAAGAGCTCGGGGCGGTAGTGGAGGGTCTTCAGGACGTCCGGCGGCTCGGTGCCGCGCTGCTCGCGCATGAAGTCGAGGACGCGCCTCTCCTGCGGCTCGTGTCCCCGCTCGAGGCACTCGAGCCTCACGGGAGCACCTCGAGGCCTGCGGTCAGACGCTCGAGCCCGGCCGCGACCGCGACGGACACCGTCTGCTCGAAGATGGCGTCCTCCGAGCAGCCCGCGTCCTTCAGCGCCTGCACGTCTGCGTCGGTCGTCCGGTACGCGTGGCGGCGCACCTTCTCGAGATAGGGGCCGAACGTCGGCCGGCGCCTCGCGGCCCGGATGGGCCGCCTCGCGGAGGCTCGCGACGAGCTCGTCGTACCGGGTCTCGGGAGCGCTCACGAGCCGTGTACTCCATCACAACGGAGAGCTTCTCGGGGACCCCCTCCCGCTCACGGACGGCAGTACCATGACCGTCCCATGAGCGCGCCCGCCTTCGCCGGCCGGCCGGTGGTGACGATCCGGGGAAGGGGCTACCCCGTCCTGCTGCCCACGGTCCGCGATCCGCGCCTGCATCTCGCCGTGGTGATCGTCACGCTGCAGGTGCTCGGGCAGACCGTCTTCGGGTTCAGCCTCTCGATCGCCCAGATCCTCGTCTCGCTCGGGACGTGCGCCCTGCTCGAGATCGGGATCGCGTTCTTCCGGCAGGGGATCCTCATGTGGCCGGCGAGCGCGCTCCTGACGGGGAACGGGGTCGCCTTCATCCTGCGCGTGCCGGGCACGGAGCACGGCGACTGGTGGAGCATGCACGGCTGGTGGATCTTCGCCTCGACGGCGGCGGTGTCGCTCCTCTCGAAGCACCTCATCCGCTTCCGGGGACGGCATCTCTTCAACCCCTCGAACTTCGGGCTCGTCCTCTGCTTCCTCGCGCTCGGGAAGGCGCGCGCAGAGCCGCTCGACTTCTGGTGGGGGCCGATGTCGGTCTGGATGGCGCTGGCACTCGCCCTCATCGTCGTGGGCGGACTCGCCATCCTCTCCCGGCTCAGGCTGCTGTTCATCGCCGTCGGGTTCTGGCTCGCGTTCGCGGCCGGCATCGCCGTCCTCGCGGCGAGCGGGCATTCGATGACGGCGCGCTGGCACCTGGGGCCGATCACCGGCTGGTCCTTCTGGTGGCTCCTCGTGACGTCGCCCGAGATCCTGATCTTCCTCTTCTTCATGATCACCGACCCGATGACGATCCCACGCGCGCGCCACGCGCGCTGGGTCTACGCGGTCGGGGTCGGATTGCTCGCGACCCTCCTCATCGCGCCGCAGACGACGGAGCGCGCGACGAAGATTGCCGTGCTGGCCGCGCTCGCGCTCGTCTGCGCGGTGCGGCCGCTGCTCGAGCGGCTCCTCCCCGAGGGAGACAGCGGCCCGTCGCCCTGGGGGCGCGTCATGGCGACCCGCGGACGAATCGCGACGGCGGGGCTCTCGCTCGCCGGAGCGGCCGCCTTCGCCGGCGTCGTCGTGCTCGCGGGCATCCCGGCGCGACCGGATGCGGCGACCGCGAGCGCCCTCCCCGCAGGCCAGCGCGCACCGCAGGTGACTGTCTCCGCGACAGACGGTGTGTCCGCCCAGGTCGACCAGGCGACCGCTCAGCAGATCGCGCGGGACATCGTCCTCGACCTGAGGTCCGACGCGGACGCGCTCCGCCTGCGGGATCCGCAACGCGCGGCTGTCGGCGCCGGCGGCGCGTGGCTCGTCGATCTCCGGCGGCAGATCGGCGGGGCGGCCGGGGGCGAGATCCCGGTCTCGACGTACCAGGTCGAGCACGTCGGTCTGACGCTAAAGCGCGGTGTCGGACAGGGACCGCCGCGGATCCTCGCGAAGATCACCGGTCTCGAGCAGGTCGCCGTCTACAGGGGCCAGCCGCCGACGCTCGCACGTCGCCAGCCGGCGAAGCCCTTCGAGCGGACGGTCGAGGTGGCCCTCCAGCAAGGCCACTACGTCATCGTCGACGCCTCGGGCGGCGCCGCCCCGACGATCGCGACACCGACGCAGCCCGCGGAGGTCGTCGGCGCCACCGGCCCGCTCGCAGGCGTCCAGCTCCAGGACGTCGCCTCGCAGGTGGGTCTCGACTTCAGGCAGGGAGCGTTCCGCTACGGCGTCTCGAACGACGTCCAGGCGATGATGGGCGGCGGCCTCTGCTGGCTCGACTACGACAACGACGGCTGGCTCGACCTGTTCGTCGTGAACTCCTACTCGGAGGCCGAAACGAGCCGCTTGGAGGCGCATGGCGGGTTGCCGCGAACGGCGCTCTTCCACAACGTCAGGGGCTCGTTCGTGAATGTCTCGAAGCAGTCGGGAGCGGATCTTCCGGTGCGCGGAGAGGGCTGCGTCGCAGCCGACTTCAACGGCGACGGCTACACCGACCTCTACGTCACGACGGGGTCGTACGACGAGCTCCTCTGGAACAACGGGAACGGCACCTTCACCGAAGGCGCGGCGGCCGCCGGCATCGACGCGTACGGGTGGCACTCGGGCGCGGCGGTCGCGGACGTCAACGGCGACGGTCGGCCCGACCTCTTCGTCGCCGGCTACACAGACCTCAACACGCCGGTCACGACCGCGGTCGGCGGCTTCCCCACGAGCTACGCGGGCGTGCGCGACCTCCTCTACCTGAACGAAGGGAACGACAGCCACGGCCACGCGAAGTTCCGGGAGGTCGGCGTGCAGGCCGGTCTCGAGGCCGCGGACTTCCGGCACGGGCTCGGCGCGATCTTCACGGACTACAACGGCGACGGCCGGCCCGACCTCTACGTCGCGAACGACGAGGACCCGAACCAACTGTACGAGAACGTCGCATGGCCGGGCGGTGCGGCGGCTGACCCGGCCGGTCTCGGCTTCCGGTTCGAGGAGCGGGGGGCCGCCGAGGGAGTCGCCGACCCGTACGCGGGGATGGGCATCGCGTCCGGCGACTACGACGGCGACGGCAAGCTCGACCTCTTCGTGACCAACTCGCGGCGGGAGCCGTACGCTGTCCTGCGGCACGCGGGCCAGACGGACGAGGGCGCACCGGCGTTCGACGACGGCCGGCCAGCGTTCGGCTCGGCCGCCGCCGGCAGCGCGGGCTGGGGCGCGTCCTGGGTCGACCTCTCGCTCGACGGCACGCCGGACCTCGTCCTCGCGAACGGGGACATCCCGGTGACGAACCTCGCGAAGGACGCGGCCCGCGTGCAGGTACTCGCGCCGGGAAGTGGGGATCGCTACGCGAACGTCGGCGTTCCCGGGCTTGCGAAGACGCCGGACGTCAACGGCCGCGGCCTCGCCGCGGCGGACTACGACAACAACGGCACCGTCGACGTCGCGGTCAACTCGATCGGCGGCCGGCTCGTGCTCCTCCGCAACTCGGGGGAGAAAGGCCACTGGCTGGAGGTGAAGCTCTCGACGTTCGCACCAGGGACGGTGGCGACGGCGGTCCTCCCGGACGGCCGTACGCTCGTCGACGAGGAGCACGCGGGGAGCAGCTATCTCTCCTCCGAGGACCCACGGCTCCACTTCGGGCTCGGGAGCGCGACGACCGTGCGCTCGCTCGTCGTCCGCTTCCCCGGCGGGCGGCAGTCGCGGCTCTCGAACGTCCGCGCCGACCGCGTCGTCGTCGTGCATCCGCCCTCCGTTCGACCCACAGCGCCGAAGCCTGCGACGTCGTACCTGCGCTCGAACTGCACGAGCCTTGCGACGCCGACGCGCTCGGTCGCGCGGATCTGGAACGACGCTCTCCTCGCCGACGCCCCGGGGACGAACGACCCCGCCGAGCAGGCGCGAGACCTGTTCCACCTCTCCGCCGCGATGTGGGACGCGTGGGACGCGTATGCGCCGACGGGGACGGGGTATTTCCTCACCGAGAAGCATCGCGCCGCCGACGTCATGGCCGCCCGGAATGCGGCGATCAGCTACGCCGCGTACCGCCTCCTCCTCTGGCGCGCCTCCTACGACTCGAACATGGCGCAGGCCTTCGCGCACCTGACGGACACCATGAGCCTGCTCTGCTACGAGCCCGACTTCACGAGCACCGAGGGCGACTCGCCCGCCGCGCTCGGCAACCGCATCGCGGCAGCCGCGATCGCCTACGGCAAGACCGACGGCTCACTCGAGAGCCGGCACTACCTCGACCCGAGCTACACCCCGGTGAACGAGCCATTGGTCGTCTCCCAGCCTGGCACGCCGATGCACGACGGGACGTTCTGGCAGCCGCTCGCACTCGGTCAGATCGTGATCCAGGGCGGGCTCCCCATTCCCGCGGACATCCAGTCCTTCGTCGACTCGCAGTGGGGTCATGTCCGCGGCTTCGCGCTGCCCGCCTCCCGGAAAGGCCTGCCGATCGATCCCGGTGCGCCCGGCCTCGGCGACCCGGGCGGCGCCGCGTACAAGCGCGCCGCGATCGACGTCATCCGCGCGAGCGCTAATCGGTCGCGCAACGCCGTGGTGACGCGCTGGCTCGGCGCGCAGGGCGCCCCGGCGCGCTGGAACGAGATCGCCGACACGGTTGCGGACTCGACGGAGCGCGGGTCGGGTGCACCCGCACGCCTCGCGTCCGACGTGAGGCTCTACTTCGCATTGAACGGCGCTCTCCACGACGCGGCCGTCGCGACGTGGGGCGCGAAGCGGACGTACGACTCCGTGCGTCCGATCTCGATGATCCGTTCGCTCGCCTTCGAAGGTCAGTCGAGCGATCGGAAGGCGCCCTCGTACAGTCCCGACGGCCTGCCGCTCGTCCTCGGCCTCGTCGAGCTCGTCACGAAGGGGTCGAGCGCGCCCGGGCAGCGCCACGCAGCGCTCGCCGGCCACGTCGGCGACGTTGCGATCAGGACGGCGAACGGCTGGGTGCTCGGCACCCGCTGGGCCCCACGCGGTGGAGCCGTCACTCCACCCTCGCCGGGCTGGGTCTCGGACGGTAGTGCGTTCGCGCGCGCAGCGGCAGCAGTGCTCACGGCGGACTTCGGAAGCCCGAGGATCCCGGCCGGCGCAGGCCTCCGGCCGTGGCCGACATACCGCACAGCCGCAGACGAGGCCGGGCTGGCCGGTGTCGACACCGGAATCCAGACCGGTGGCGACGACCTCGCCGGTCGGCGTGTCGGCGCCGCCGTCGGCGCCAGGGCGTGGGCGCTCGCGCAGCGGCACTTCGCGGGAACGGTTCGCTAGCTCGGGGGCGAGGCCGGGCGCCTCAGCGGCCCGACCGCACCTGCAGCCGCCGGGCGATCGTGTCGAGCGTCACCGCGAGCAGCAGGATCACGCCGGTCACGACGTAGATCGTTCCGGGCGCGTAACCGGCCGTGAGAAGGCCGTTCGAGACCGTGGCGATGACGAGCGCTCCGAGAAGCGCGCCGCGCACCTCGCCGCGCCCGCCGAAGAGGCTGACACCGCCGATGACCGCGGCCGCTATCGCATCGAGCAGCAACGTCCCGCCTCCGACGTTGAGATCGACGGAGTTGACGTTCGCCGCGAGGATGATTCCGCCGACTCCGGCCATCATCCCCGAGATCATGAAGACGAGGATCCGGATTCGTCCGACGTTGATCCCGGCACGTCGCGCGGCCTCGGCGTTGCCGCCAACCGCGTAGACGTGCCGTCCGAACGGCGTCCGCTTCGCAAGGTAGGTCAACCCCACGAGGAAGATCAGGACAAGTACGGCAGCCAGCGGCAGCCCCGGCGGAACCTTGGCGTGGTTGCAGATCGCAACCACGCCGAAGGCGGCGATCGCGACCCCAACGACCTTGGCGACGAGGGGCCACTGGTTGTGGATCTCCACCCCGGCGCGCCGCAGTCCGACGACATGTGCGATCGTGCTGGCCGCGTAGAGCCCCGTGATGATCGCGGCGATCAACCAGCCGGCCGTCTCCGAGAAGTAGTAGTTCACGGTGTCGTTGATCCATTTGTCCTGGATGATCACCGTGCCCTGGATGCCCAGGATCTGCAGGATGGCCCCTTGCCAGATGAGGTACCCGGCAAGGGTGACGACGAACGAGGGCACGCCGATCTTCGCCACGACGGTCCCCTGGGCCGCGCCGATCGCGCCGACGATCGCGATCGCGATCGGGATGGCGATGAGCCCGGTTACCGGCGCGATGAGCGTGAATGGAAAGGCGTGGACGGATGTCGGGCCCGGGAGTTGGAGTTCCGCGACGGCGACCGCGGCGAGACCGCTGAGATAGCCGATAGAGAGGTCGATCTCGCCGAGCAGCAGCACGAAGACGACCCCGTAGGCGAGCATGCAGGTCCCCGCCATCTGCACGATGACGTTGTTGAAGTTGTTCGCCGTGAAGAAGACGGGCGTCTTGATCGTGAAGAAGACGACGATGAGGATCAGGCCGATGACGATCGGGAGGACGCCGAGGTTGCCGCTCCTGATGTTGTCCCAGATGACACGCCACCAGCCGGAGGTGCCCTCCCGTTCGCCTTCGGGCAGACCGATCCCAGGTGCGGCGATGTCGACGTCGGTCGTGGCGTCCGTCATGTGGCGAGCTCCGGAACACTGTCTGGAACGCCGGCGACCTTCGTCGGCAGGCCCGCGGTGATGGCCTGAACGATCTCCTGCTGCGTCGTCTTGTCCCGCTCGTAGACGCCGACGTTGCGGCCGAGCCGGAGCACCGTGATCCGCGTGGCGACCTCGAAGATGTCGTGCAGGTTGTGCGAGACCAGGACGACGGCAAGGCCCTGTTGGGCGAGCCGCTTGACGAGCTCGAGCACCTGCCGCGTCTGGGCGACGCCGAGTGCCGCGGTGGGCTCGTCGAGGATGACGAGCTTGGAGTTCCACTGCACCGCCTTCGAGACGGCGACCGACTGCCGCTGGCCGCCCGAAAGCGACGCGACCGGTTGGCGAATCGACCTGATCGTCGTGACCGCGAGGGACTTCAAGGTCTCCGCCGTGTGCTGCTCCATCGCGGGCTCCTTGAGCCGCCACAGCCAGTCGCGCTCCTCGCGGCCGAGATACATGTTCTGGACGACGTCGAGGTTGTCGCAGAGCGCGAGATCCTGGTACACGACCTCGATACCCAGCCCGGCGGCGTCCTTCGGACCGCCGACGCTGACCGGCCTGCCCTCGAACAGGATCTCGCCCGCGTCGTACCCGTGGATGCCGGCGACGCATTTGATGAGCGTCGACTTGCCGGCTCCGTTGTCTCCGACGAGTGCCATGACCTCGCCGTGACGGACCTCGAAATCGACGTCGGTGAGCGCCTGCACCGACCCGTACGACTTCGTGATCCCGCGGAGCTCCAGAAGTGGTGGCGTCTCGCTCATCAGACGTCTCTTACACCGATGTTGGTGGAGGCGCCTTCGTCGGGCGCCTCCACCATTCCCTCATACGATTACTTGCAGTACTTCTTGTACGCCCCGGTGCAGACCTGGCTCCGCTTCAGCCAGCCGTCCGTGAACAGGCGCGTGTAGTTCGCCTTGGTGATCGAGACCACCGGGTACTGGATCGTCGGCTCCTTCTTCGAGCCGTTCTTGCGGAACCCGTTGATGCCCGGGACCTTCTTGTGCCTGAGCAGCGCGACGGCGGCTGCCGCGGCACCGTTCGCCTCGAGTGGCACGTACTTGTAGACGGTCATCGTCTGCCAGCCCGAGATGATGTTCTGGACGCCCTGCGCCGTCGCATCCTGGCCGGACAGCGCGATCGGGCTGAGCTTCTTCGCCTTCTCGATCGCGACCACGGCGCCGGCGATGTTGTCGTTCGCCGCGATGGCGCCGTCGATCTTGTTCCCGGTCTTCAGCAGCATCTGCGAGAAGATCGGCCCGGCGTTCGTGGCGAGCCAGTCGGGCACGAACTGCTGCGGGCCCTTCGTGATCTTGCCGCTCTTGAACAGCGGGTTCAGGATCTTGTCGTTCCCGCTCTTGAACCAGTATGCGTTCTGGTCGGTCGGTCCGCCCCAGAGCTCGGCGACGACCGGCTTCGACTTCCCTTTCAGCTTGTTGAGGACACCCGTCGCCTGGGCCGCTCCGACTGCAACTCCGTCGAAGGCGACGTAGACCTTCGCGATGCCGCCCACCACCTGGCGGTCGTAGTCGATCGAAGATCCGCCGGCCTTCGCGAACTTCTTCTCGATGGAGATGGACGTCCCCGCGGCGATGTCTGTGACGATTGCCACCTTCGCTCCCTGTGCGAGGCACGCATCGGCCTGAGCGGCCATCTTCTGCGGCTCGTTCAACGCGTTGTTGATCGAGTAGGTGACACCGGCCTTCTTGAGTGCCAGTCCAAGGTACTTCGGGTCGAACTGCACCCAGCGAACGGACGACTTCGTGTCAGGCAGCAGCACGCATACCTGGATATTCGCGCCGCTCCTCGCTGTCGCGCCGCTCGCCAGCACCGCGACCGCGGCGCCTACGACGACCACAGCGAGTCCCGCCGCCACCGACTTGCGAAACAGTCCTCTCACTCCCGCCTCCTTATGTTCTCGTGTAACGGCCTGCGCGGGGACTCTATTACTCTGCGCCGCGCGCGGCGTCAAGCTTGTTCGGCGTCGATCACAGGCTCGGCGCGGAAGGGCACGGCCTCTCGCGCTCGACTCTCGCCCGAGCGGACGAGCGCATCGCACACCTCGGCCGCCCGGTAGCCGTCCTCGAACGTGGCTCCGTGAGGGCCGACCTCGGTGTCGTCGGCGATCGCTGCGAGGAAGTGATGGAGCTCGTGCACGAACGTGTCGCCCCAGCCCACGATGTGCCCGGGCGGCCACCAGTGCTCCCAGAACGGGTGGTCTGCCTCCGAGACGAGGACGGTCTTGAACCCCCGAGCCCGATCGCCGTCCGCGCGGAACACCTGGAGCTCGTTCAGGCGCTCCATGTCGAAGGCGACGGACCCCTTCGTGCCGTTGATCTCCCACTGGAACGCGTTTCGCCGCCCGAGCGCGAGCCTCGTCGCCTCGAGCGTGCCGACGGCACCGTTCGCGAACTCCACCGTGGCCTCCACCGCGTCGTCGACCTCTCGACCGGTGACGAACGTACGCAGGAAGCCGCCCACCGTCTCGATCTCGCCGACGAGGTAACGGGCGAGGTCGACGACGTGCGCCGCGAGGTCGCCGAGCGCGCCCGAGCCGGCGGCCTCGCGCTCGAAGCGCCAGACGGCGGCTGTCGTGTCGCCCCAGTCCTGGAGGTAGCGGCCGCGGAAGTGTCTGAGCTCCCCGAGCTCACCGGCCTCGATCAGCTCGCGGGCGAGCCGGACGGCGGGGACGAAGCGGTAGTTGAACGCGCACATGTGCTTTACACCGGTCGCGGCGACGCGCGCCCAGATCTCGTAGCTCTCGTCGGCGTCGCGCCCGAGGGGCTTCTCGCAGACGACGTGCTTCCCGGCTTCCGCCGCCGCGATCGTCGGCTCCGCGTGCAGCGAGTTCGGCCCGAGGTTGTCGAAGAGGCCGATCTCGGGATCGGCGACCAGGTCGCGCCAGTCCTGCGTCCAGCGCTCGAATCCGTACCGCTCCGCTGCCTCGGCGACAGCCTGTTCGTCGCGTCCCGCGATCGCCACGAGCCGCGGCTCGAGCGGCGGCGGCCACGTCATGTGCTCGATCGTCCGGAAGGCGTGCGAGTGCGCCTTCCCCATGAACGCGTAGCCGAGCATCCCGATCCCGATGGCGTCGCTGCCTCCCCGTGCCATGCGCCCTCCTCGATCTCCGGCCCGGCGTCGTGCGAGATACTAGGCCGCTCGACGAGCCGAGGAGGAGGCATGACGCGGAGGAGCTCACGATGAAGACGTCGCTCGGGATCTGGGCGCTCGGTTCGATGGTCACGCGCTTCGTCCCCGGCGGGTACCAGCCCGAGCATGCGGGGGAGTCGACGGCGGCGAAGGTGTCGCGCGCGGTCGGCGGCCTGGGCGACCTCATGGACGACTACGAGTTCCACTACCCGCAGGAGCTTTCCGAGGACAACCTCGACGAGGTGCGCGCCGCGCTCGACGGGCACGGGATCTATGCGATCGCCACCGGCACGCACCTGAACCCGCTCTTCGGGAGGGGCGGCCTCTCCTCGCCGGACGACGCCGTGCGCAACGCCGCACTCGCCGAGGCGTTGCGAACGGCCGACTTCGCCGCATCGGTCGGAGCCCAGCTGATCCTCTGGCCGGGCATCGAGGGTTACAACTACCCGTTCCAGACGCCGTATCCGGAGACGTGGACGAGGTTCGTCGAGGGTGTCGGCGAGGTCGCAGCGCGCTGCCGCACGCACGGGATCCTGCTCTTCCTCGAGCACAAGAACTCCGAGCCGGCGATGAAGATCCTGATGCGGAACATCGGCATGACGCTGCACGTCATCCACAAGCTCCGCACCGAGGGCCTCGACAACATCAAGGTCAACATGGACTGGCAGCACCTGCTCATGAACGGCGAGAGCCTCGGCGAGTACGCCGCCCTGCTCGCATCCGAGGGGCTGCTCGGGCACCAGCATGCGAACTCCGGCTGGGGCACGTTCGACGACGACAACATGGTCGGCGCGACGGCGTTCATGGAGACGCTCGAGCTCGCGGTCGAGCTGCGCCGGGCCGGGTACGGGGACAACGGAGAGCGACTCGGGTTCGATCTCTACCCGTACACCGAGGACGCCGTCGAAGCCGTGAGGCGGAGCGTCCTCCAGTGGCGCTTCATCGACTCCGTCGCGGCGAGGATCGACGACGCCGCGCTGCGCGAGGCCCAGTCGCGGAAGGACGCGATCGGCGCGTACGAGCTCGTCTACGCCGCTCTCGGCGGCGAGTGAGCTGAGCGGCGACACGCTCGTCGGCCTCGACGTCGGGACGACCGGCGTCAAGGCGATCGCCGTCACGCGCGAGGGCGAGGTGGTCGCTGCCGCCGAGGCGGGGTACCCGCTCTCGACGCCCGAGCCCGGGTGGTCGGAGCAGGACCCCGAGGACTGGGTTCGTGCGAGCGAGCTCGCGCTCGCGGAGCTCGGCGTGGAGCCGGGCCGCATCGGCTTCTCGGGACAGATGCACGGCCTCGTCGCTCTGGACGAAGACGATCGTGTCCTCCGCCCGGCCATGCTCTGGAACGACCAGCGGACGGCGGTCGAGTGCGCCGAGATCGAGGAGCGGGTCGGCCTCGAGCGACTCATCTCCCTGACCGGGAACCGCGCGCTCACCGGGTTCACGGCACCGAAGCTCCTCTGGCTCCGCCGCCACGAACCGGACGTCTACGCGCGCATCCGCCGGATCGCGCTCCCCAAGGACTACGTCCGGCTCCGGCTCACGGGCGAGTGGGCGATCGACGCGGCGGACGCGTCGGGGACGCTCCTCTTCGACGTCGCCGAGCGCCGTTGGAGCAGCGACGTGGTCTACGCGCTCGAGCTCCCCAGCGAGTGGCTGCCGCCGACGCACGAGTCGACGGACATCGCCGGTGCCGGCGACCAGCAGGCCGCCGCCCTCGGCGTCGGCGTGGTCGAGCCCGGTCTCGTCTCCGTCGTCCTCGGCACGTCGGGCGTCGTGTTCGCGGCGCTCCCCGCCTACGCGCACGACGCCCGCGCCCGCGTGCACACGTTCTGCCACGCCGTCCCGAACACGTGGGAGGCGATGGGAGTCATGCTCAACGCCGCGGGATCCCTTCGCTGGTTCCGCGACACGTGCGCGCCGGGAGCGAGCTACGACGAGCTGACGGCCGCCGCCGGAGCGTGGAAGCCGGGCGCCGAGGGCCTCGTCTTCCTCCCCTACCTCCAGGGCGAGCGGACTCCCCACGCCGACCCCGACGCGCGCGGCGCCTTCGTCGGCCTCTCGCTCCGTCACGACCGCGGCGCACTCTGCCGCGCCGTGCTCGAAGGAGTCGCGTACGGCCTGCGCGACTCGCTCGAGCTGCTCCGCGCGCTCGGAGTCGAGCCCGCCGCCGGCCGCGTCTCGGGAGGCGGCGCGCGCAGCCGGCTCTGGCTCGAGGTCGTCGCGTCCATCCTCGGCATCCCGCTCGAGCTGACCGAGGTCGAGGAAGGCTCGGCGTATGGCGCCGCGCTCCTCGCGGGCATCGCGGACGAGGTGTTCCGAGACGCACGGGAGGCGGTCACGACCTGCGTCCGCGTCCGGGAGACGATCGAGCCGAACCTCACGTGGGCGCGCGCCTACGACGAGGGATACGCTCGTTTCCGCGAGCTGTACCCGGCCCTGCGAGGAGTGGAGGTGCGATGACGTCGGTGACCGCCTTCCGCCCGACCCGCCTGGAGTCGGCGCGTCGCCCGCTGACGGAGGCGTCATGGCGGTGATGCGGCTCGGCATCGTCTCGACCGCCCATATCAACCGACTCGTCATCCCCGGCGCCCATGCGTCCGAGAAAGTGGAGCTCGTGGGCGTCGCGAGCCGTGACCAGGGCCGGGCGGACGAGTACGCCCGCAAGTGGAGCATCCCGCGCGCGTACGGCTCCTACGAGGCGCTCCTCGAGGACCCGGACGTCGACGCCGTCTACATCTCGCTCCCGAACACGCTCCACTGCGAATGGTCGATCAAGGCCATGGAGGCGGGCAAGCACGTCCTCTGCGAGAAGCCGTTCAGCCGGCACCCGGACGACGTCGTCGCGGCGTTCGACGTGGCAGACCGAACCGGGCGGCTGCTGAGCGAGGCGTTCATGTACCGGCACAACCCGCAGACGGCTCGGCTCGCCGAGCTCGTCGCGGAAGGAACGATCGGCGAGCTCCGCCTCGTTCGCTCCGCATTCAGCTACTCGCTCTACGACGCGGGCAACATCCGGCTGCGCACGGACGTCGAGGGCGGCAGCCTCATGGACGTCGGCTGCTACTGCGTGAGCGGCTCCCGGCTGCTGGCGGGGGAGCCCGAGAGCGTGGTCGGGCAGGCGCTCGTGGGCGAGACCGGAACCGACTGGGTCTTCGCCGGGCTGATGCGCTTCCCAAACGGCGTCAGCGCGCTCTTCGACTGCGGCACCTCCCTTCCGGAGCGCGACGAGCTCGAGGCGATCGGGACCGAGGGATCGATCTTCCTGGACGACCCATGGCACTGCCGCAAGCCGGTGCTAGAGCTCCGCCGAGACGGCCGGATCGAGCGCATCGAGCTCGACCCGCTCGACTCCTACCGCCTCGAGCTCGAGAACCTGAGCGACGCGATCTCGGGCGGGGTGCCTCTCGTGCTCGGACGCACGGACGCGGTCGCGCAGGCTCGCGCGCTCGAGGCGCTCCACCGCTCCGCCGAGGCCGGCGGCACGGCGATCTCGCTCTGAGCTCCCGGGACGCGCCCGTCGTCCTCGCTCTGAGACCCGACGAGGCGTGAGCATCCGCGCACTCGGAGCTCTACTGTTGCCCGGATGGACGTCCGACGGGTCTCGCCGGGTCTCTGGCACTGGACCGCGTACCACGAGGAGTGGAGGCAGGACGTCGGGTCGACGTACTGCGAGACGAAGGACGGGGTCGTCCTCATCGACCCCCTCGTGCCCGCGGACGACGCGAAGCGGTTCTGGGACGCGCTCGACCGCGACGTAGAGGCCGCGAAGGGTGTCGTCCACGTGCTGGTGACCGTCTTCTGGCACACGAGAAGCGCCGCCGAGATGGTGTCGCGCTACGACGCGCGCATCTGGGCGCCGACGTCGGGGAGGGCGGCGATCGAGCGCCGCGCGGGCGTGGTGACCGACGTCTTCCGGCCGGGCGACGAGCTTCCCGGGGGGATCGAGGCGGTCGGGACGGCCCGCCGGAACGAGGTCGTGTACTGGCACCCCGGCGGCCGCGCGGTGATCCCCGGTGACGTCCTGATCTCTGACGAGAGAGGAGGCATCCGGATGTGCCCGGAGTCGTGGCTGCCGAAGTCCACCGGCCATGCCGAGCTCGCGGAGTCGCTCGCGCCGCTCGTCGACCTGCCCGTCGAGCGCGTCCTCCTCTCGCACGGCGAGCCCGTGCTCGAGAACGGCCTGAACGCCCTCGCCGCCGCGCTCGGGCGCGCGTAGACTCGCTCGACGATGCTCTGGCTCTGGATCCTGATCGGCGTCCTCGTCCTGCTCGCGATCGTCGCGATCCTCGGCTACAACAAGCTCGTCCGGCTGCGGAACGAAGTCGGCACCGGGTGGGCGAACATCGACGTCCAGCTCCAGCGGCGCACCGACCTGATCCCCAACCTCGTCGAGACGGTGCGCGGCTACGCGGCGCACGAGCGCGGCGTGTTCGACGAGGTCACTCGCGCGCGAACGGCGCTGCAGCAGGCCGGCTCCCCGGCGAGTGCCGCAGAGGCCGACGCCGGGCTGACGAACGCACTCGGGAAGCTCTTCGCCGTCGCGGAGGCCTACCCGGACCTGAAGGCGTCCGAGAACTTCAAGGAGCTGCAGGAGGAGCTGACGGACACCGAGGACAAGATCAGCGCCGCTCGGCGCTACTACAACGCCACGGTCATGAGCTTCAACACCGCGGTCCAGAGCTTCCCGTGGGTCATCTTCGCGCGCGGGCTCGGATTCCGCGAGCGCGAGTTCTTCTCCGCCGAGGGGGACACCGCGGTACCGCAGGTCTCGTTCGCGACCGGCTCGTGACGCTCCAGCAGCAGATCCGGGCGAACCGCCTGAAGAGCGGGATCGTCGTCTTCGGGTTCGTGATCCTCCTGCTGATCGTCGCGGGCCTGATCGGGGCGATCTTCAACCTCTCGCTCGGCATCGTCGCGCTCGCCGGCGCCGCGATCTATGCGCTCGTGGCGCTCATCCAGAACCGCAGGATGATCGCCCGGATGACCGGCGCGCACGAGATCGACCAGGACCAGATCCGGCCGCTCCACCGCCTCGTCGAGAACGTCTCGATCGCCGCGGGGCTCCCGGTGACCCCCGAAGTGAGGATCGTCGACGATCCGGCGCCGAACGCGTTCGCCGCCGGCCTGCGCCCGCAGACGAGCTATCTCGGCATCACGACGGGGCTCCTGCGGACGATGCCCAAGCGCGAGCTCGAGGCGGTCCTCGGGCACGAGATCTCCCACGTGCGCCACCGGGACACCTACCTGATGACGATGGCCACGATCTTCGCCGGGGTGATCGCGCTTCTCGCGGACATCGGCTTCCGGATGCTCATCTTCGGCGGCGGGAGGTCGCGCAAGGGAGGCGGGGCGCTCGTCGCCGTCCTCGCCATCGTCGGACTCCTGCTCGCCCCGTACGCGGCCCTGCTCCTGCGGCTGAGCCTCTCCCGGAGGAGGGAGTTCCTGGCGGACGCGGGCTCCGCGGAGATCCTGAACGACCCCGAGGCCATGGCGCTGGCCCTCCGGCGCCTGCAGCTCGACACGACGTCGATCAAGTACGCGGACGCCTCGGTCGCCCATCTCTGGGTGGAGAGCCCGACGAGCCGCGTCGAGACCGAGCGAACGGGCGTGTCGGCGCTGTCGACGCTGTTCGACACGCATCCCCCACTGGACAAGCGGATCGCGGCCCTCGAGCAGGCGGGCGGATTCACGCTCCCGGACACGCTTCCTGCCGACACGCCGTTCGGCACGGAGCTCGGCATCACGTGATCAGGAGGTGTATCCCTCGCGAGCTTTAACGTTCTCGCGAAACGGGTCGATAATGGATGTGCCGTGATGAAGGTTCGCATCGGGCGTAGTCGTTCGCGCGCTGACTCGAAGCGCTCCGCGACGCGCTCCCCGCTCGAGATGGCCCTCGGGCCTGCGTTCTCCGAAGGCGACTGGGACGTTCCCGGACGCTTCAACTTCACGAGGGACGTCGTCGAGGTGCTTGCGCGCGATACCAAACGACGCGCGCTCATGCACCTCGGCCGCGACGGCATCATCGAGCCGCGGACATTCCACCAGGTCGCCGAGAGCACGGCACGCTGGGCGGCACTCCTCCGAGAGCGTGGTGTGACCGCGGAGGATCGTCTCGTCGTCGTCGCCGGCAGCACTCCCGAGTGGGTCGAGATCATGCTCGCCGGCATCAAGATCGGCGCCGTCACGATTCCGTGCTCGGAGTCGATCTCCGCCGTCGAGCTCGATACCCGCGTACGCAGCTCGGACGCCAAGCTGATCTTCGCCTCCCGCGCCGCCGAAAGCATCGTGTCAGCCCTCGACTCGCCGCCCGACGTCGTGTACGCGGACGAGCGTCCCGGACGGGCGAGTGATCCGGTACCGAACGTGCCCGCCGAGGACACCTCCTCCCGAGATACGGCGTTCATCCTCTCGACGGCCGGGACCACCGGAGCCCCGATGGGCGTGGTCCACACGCACGGCGCTGCCTTCGCGGCACGGGTGCAGGCCGAGCACTGGCTCGACGCCGGCCCCGGTGACGCTGTCTGGTGCACGGCCGACACCGGCAACCCTCTGGCCGTGTGGGCAGTTCTCGGAACGTGGTCCCGTGAGGCCGAGGTCATCCTCCACACCGGGGCGTTCGACCCCGACGAGCGGCTCGACCTGATCGACCGACTCGGCACGACGATCCTCTGTCAGACCCCTGCGGAGTACGCCGCGCTCACGGAGCTCCGTGCCTTTCGGCGCTACCGACCGCAACGCCTCCGTCGGCTGGTCTCGACCGGCGACACCCTCGCGCGAGACGTGATCGCGACGTACGAGGAGGCCTGGGGCATGACCATCCACGAGGGCTACGGCCAAGCCGAGACTGCCGTCGTCGTCGCGAACGGGATCGACGCGGGGTTCCGCCCCGGTTCTGTCGGCCTCCCGATCGTGGGCCACGAGGTCGCCGTCATCGACGACCAGGGCAACGCCGTCGGCCCGGACGTCGAAGGCGAGCTCGCCGTCCGCGGGCGGCCGCCGTCGCTCTTCTCGCAGTACTGGGGTGCGCCGGAAGAGACGAAGGCGGCGTTCCAGGGCGAGTGGTTCGTGACCGGGGACATCGCGACGACCGACGAAGACGGATTCATCCGGCTCGCCGGCCGTGCGAACGACATGATCACGAGTCGCGGGCGCCGGTTCGGACCGTTCGAGATCGAGCACGCTCTCAGTGCGCACGGGGCAGTCGCCGACAGCGCGGCCGTCGGGATCCGAGACCTGGAGCGCGGCGGACAGTTCGTCCGGGCATTCGTCGTCCCGCGCGCAGGATTCGCGGCCTCCGAGCAGCTCGAGGCGGAGCTGCGCGACTTCGTCGAGTCCTCTCTTCCGGAATACGCAGTGCCGCGCGAGATCGAGTTCTTGGACGAGTTGCCGAGGACGCCGAGCGGCAACATCCGACGGGCCGAGCTCCGCGACTGGCAGGTCGCCGGGCGGCCGCTGTGGGAAACGACGCCGGCGATCGAGCCCGAGCCGCTGCTGCCGAGTCCCGCGCCGGAGCCCGAGCCTCCGTCGGAGCCCACCGGTTTCGTGGTCCAGGAGTACTTCCCGCAAGCTCAGTCCGACCCGGCGCAGGAGCCGGCCTGGACGCTCGGGCCGGACCCGGTCGCGCCCCTGGAGCCCGCGCTGGAGCCAGCTGCGCCCATCGAGCCCGAGCCGGTCGCGTACGTCGAGCCGGAGCCCGAGGTGGGCTCTGTCGTCCCCGAGACGCTTCCCGTGCAGCAGCCCCAGCCACCCGCTTTCGACGCTTTGCAGGAGCCTCCGCCGGTGGTGGCTCTGCCGCCGCTACCTACGAACGAGCCCGTGCCGCTCGAAGAGCCCGTCGCCCCTGGCGAGC
This sequence comes from uncultured Actinomycetes bacterium, assembly GCA_963708265.1. GTDB lineage: Bacteria > Actinomycetota > Thermoleophilia > Gaiellales > Gaiellaceae > GMQP-bins7. The sequence goes on from CAVPSC010000004.1 coordinate 1,321,557, forward strand.
TCATGGCGCCTCCGGACTCCGAGCCCGTCGCGTATCCAGAGCCCGAGCCTGTCGCTCGCGTCGAGCCGGAGCCGCTGCCCACCGGCCCGGAGCTCCTCCAGCTCGCGGACGACGAGACAGGCGGAGCTGCTCTCCCGGGGGCGGAGCAGGCGCAACCGGAGCAGGGGCCGTCGGAGCCGGAGCCGAAGGCGCGACTGGCTCCCGTGACGGAGCCTGCGATCGACGAGCCCGGGGTGCCCGTGCCACCGGCCCATGAGCCCGGGGTTCCCGAGCCTGCCCTCTCGGCAGCTCTCGACGCACAGCCTGAGCCGGAACCCGTCGTCTACGAGCCTCCCGTCGATGTGCTCGGCCCGGCGACGTTCGCACCCGACCCGACGGCGGATGAGGAGCCGCTCGAGCCGCTCCCGGACTACGTCGTGGATCCGAACGCAGAGCGCGCCCAGCCGCCCGAGGCAGCCGCAGACGCCGACAAGCCCGACCTCACCGGTCTCGGGCTGCGGCCGGTCAGCTTCGAGCTGAACCGCACCGAGTCCGACCGAGCCGCGACGCCGAAACGCCCGCGACCCGAGACCTCTCCACCGACCGACAAGAATGACCGCCGCTCTCGCTCCACCGGCGAGCCGGGAGACGAACTCGAGGAGGTCGACTGGATGGGCGGCCTCTCGACCCGCCTCAGCGCCTACAGCCTGTCGCAGGAGGACGAGGAGCGGATCGCCGAGGACGCGGACGACGGACCCGACGAGGCGGACTGAGCGATCGGCCCGCGCGCCGGTCGCCTACGAGGCTGCCGGCGTCTCGAGCTGCGCGTGGATCCGCCGTGGGGACGCGTTCAACGGCCCGCCCGCTCGACCCGCTCTGACGGCCAGGATCTCCCCGAGGATCGAGAGCGCCGTCTCCTCCTGGGTGTCGGCGCCGATGTCGAGCCCACAGGGCCCGCTGATGCGCTCGAGGCTCTCCTCGGCCACGCCGGCTGCAAGCAGCCGCTCGCGGCGGCGCTCTTGATTTCGCCGTGAGCCGAGCGCGCCGATGTAGAACGCCTCGGTCGCGAGCGCCGCGATCAACGCGGGCTCGTCGAACTTGTCGTCGTGCGTGAGGACGACGACGGCGGTCTGATGGTCCGGCCGTACGCGCTCGAACGTCGCCTCGGGCCACTCGACGACGAGCTCGTCGGCCGACGGGATCCGCTCGCGCGTCGCGAACCGCGCACGGGCGTCCGCCACGATCGTCCGCCATCCGAGGAGCCCGGCGGCGGCACAGAGCGCCTCGGCCGTGTCGACCGCCCCGTAGACGAGAAGCCGAGGCGGCGGGCCGTACCACTCCGCGAACACGCGGGCGCCGTCGTGCTCGAGGAGGCGGTTCCGGCCGCCGCGCAGGATCTCGCCCGCCTGCTCGGCGAGCTCGACCGGCCCGTCGCCGAGCGTGTCGGCGCCCTCGACGACGAGAAGCTTCTGCCCGGCGCGATCCCCCTCGACAACGGTAAAGAGGAGCGCGCGGCCGCCCGACTCGCGAACGGCGGCCAGGCGCTCGAGGATCGGATCCACTACTTCAGGCGCTCCACGAACACGTCGATCTCGCCGCCGCAGGGAAGGCCCACGCTCCAGGCCTCGTCGTCCGAGATCCCGTAGCTGACGAGCTGCGGCTCCCCGGTCTCGAAGACCTCCTGCGCCTTCTCGTAGACGTCGCTCTCGACGCAGCCGCCGGAGACCGATCCGCACAGGGCGCCGGACCTCGAGACGGCGAGACTCGAGCCGACGGGACGCGGCGCCGAGCGACGCGTCGCCACCACGGTCGCGACGACGACGTCCTCGCCGTCCTCGAGCCAGTGCTCGACCTCCGGCAGGATCTCCTTCACGCGGCATGCCTCCTTTCGATGCCGGCGAGAACGCCGGCCAGTCCTTCCAGACTCTCCAGATTATGGCCGGGGAGGAACCTGTCGACGTACGGCAAGGCGGCGCGCATCCCGAGCGCGAGCGGCTCGTAGCCCGGCGTCCCCTTCAGCGGGTTCACCCAGACGACCGCGTACGCCGAGCGGGCGAGGCGCGCCATCTCGTGCGCGATCAGCTCCGGGTCGTCGCGCTCCCATCCGTCCGAGGCGATGACGACGACCGCGCCGCGCGACAGCGCCCGGCGGCCGTACTCGTCGTTGAACTGGGCGAGCGAGGCGCCGATCCGCGTGCCGCTGCCCCAGTCGACGACGCGGCTCGTGACGCGCTCGAGCGCGAGCTCCGGGTCACGTGTGGCGAGGTCTCCGGTGAGCCGCGCGAGCCGGGTCCCGAAGGCGAACGCCTCGACGTGTCCCGCCTGAGCGGTCGCGTGCAGGAAGAGTAGGAGCGCGCGCGCGTACGGAGCCATCGAGCCGGAGACGTCGCAGAGGACGACGAGCTTCCTGGGAACCACCTTTCTGGCGCGGGTCGGCAGGTCGACGAGCTCGCCGCCCGAGCGCATCGACCGCCGGATCGCCCGGCGGAGGTCGAGCGTTCCGCGGCTCGGGCTCGGACGGAGACGCCGCGAGGTTCTCTTGGGCCGCGTGCGTCCGACGTCGAGGAGGAGCCGACGTACCTCGGCGAGCTCGGCCTCGTCCAGCGTCGCGAAGTCGCGCCGCCGCAGGAGCTCCAGCTTCGACGCGCCGAGAGCGCGCGCGCCGTCGGGCGACCCGTCGCCCTCCGACAGCGTGCGGCCATCGCGTCGCACATCCGGGGACGACCGTGCGACGGGCTCGACGCCCTCGTCCGAGCTGCCGGACGATCCGGCGAAGAGACGGTCGAAGAGCTCGAGCTCGTCCTGGTGCGCGAGCAGCGTCTGACGCAGCGCGAAGTAGACGTCGCGCCGGTCGTGCAGACCGACTGCGTCGAGCGCGCGAGCGGCCTCGATCATCCGCCCGGGGCCGACCTCGACACCTTCCGCGCGCAGCGACCGGCCGAACGAGACGAGGCCGCTCAGGAGCGGCGTGCGGTCGGTCATCGACGCGCCGTGACACGGGCGTCGGCCACGAGCTCGCCGAGCCGGCCGTCGCGCACCGCGTCGAGGTCCTCGCGCACCTTGAGGAGCGACCCGAGCGTCGTCTCGAGGACTCCCTCGTCGACCTCCACGACTCCGAGCGCCGTCAGCGCCTGCGCCCAGTCGATCGTCTCCGCGACACCCGGTGGCTTCTCGAGGTCGAGCCCGCGCAGGCGTTGCACGAGCGCCGCGGCCTCGCGCGCGAGCCTCTCGGCGATCCCGGGGACCTTCAGCTCGACGATCTCGACCTCTCGCTCCAGAGACGGATGGTCGATCCAGTGGAAGAGGCAGCGGCGCTTGAGCGCGTCGTGCAGCTCGCGGGTCCGGTTGGACGTGAGGACCACGACCGGGCGCTGCCGAGCGGCGATCGTGCCGAGCTCCGGGATCGTGATCTGGAAGTCCGAGAGAATCTCGAGCAGGAACGCCTCGAACTCCTCGTCCGCGCGGTCGATCTCGTCGACGAGGAGCACCACGGGCTCGTCCGCCTCCACGGCCTCGAGCAACGGGCGGCGGATCAGGAAGGCAGGCCCGAAGAGCTCCTCCTCGGACACGCCGCCCTCCTGCGCGGCACGAATGTGCAGGAGCTGCCGCGTGTAGTTCCACTCGTAGACCGCGTGAGCGACGTCGAGCCCCTCGTAGCACTGGAGCCTGATCAGGCGAGCGCCCTGGGCACGGGCGAGCGCCTTCGCGGCCTCAGTCTTCCCGACGCCCGCCTCACCCTCGAGCAGCACCGGCTTCCCGAGCGCCGTGGCGAGGAAGAGCGCAGTCGCGAGGCCCCGATCGGGCAGGTAGTCGGATGCGCGAAGCGCCGCCTCGACGTCGTCGACCGTACCGAACGCCACGCACGGAGCGTAGACCACGGACGGCGCGCGGCACGGTAGCGTGGGCGCGTGACCGACCAGGCCTCGGTGAGCCTGCTCCGCTGGCTCCACCGCCAGCTCCGGCAGCCGACCGCGATGCGAGAGCACCTGGAGGCGGCGGTCGCGAACGACGACCCTGGCGAGGCACGCCGTCTCGTCGCGCTGATCCCGTTCACGGAAGCACAGGCCCGTCACGTGGACGGCCTCATCGCCCGCTGGGAGGAGTCGGCGACTGAGCGCCGCTGAGAACGAGGCGGTCGTCCGCCGGATCTTCGACTCCTTCGCGCGGAGGGAGGGGTTCGCGCTCCGGGGACTCTTCGCCGAGGACGCCGTCTGGAGCGTCCCGGGCTGCGGCGTGATGGCCGGAGTGAGCCGCGGCCGGGAGGAGATCTTCCGCTTTCTCACCCGCCTCCCGAAAGAGACGGACGGGACATACGGCTCGGAGCTCATCGACGTCCTCGCGAGCGACGAGCGCGCGGCGGCGCTCTACCGGGCCAGGGGCTCGCGAGGCGGCAGGACGCTCGAGCTGGACCAGGTTCTGCTCTTCCGGATCGAGGGCGGGCTCGTGCGGGAGGTCGTCGCGCTGCCGTTGGACCCGAGCCAGTTCGAGGACTTCTGGGCGCCGTGAGCCTCTCCCCCACCCTCCTGCGGGAGCTCCGCAGCGCCGTCGGGCCGGAGCACGTCGTCACCGAGCCCGAGCGTCTGCGCGTGTACGAGTGCGACGGGCTCACCGGGCACCGCGCGGTGCCCGAGGCGGTCGTCCTGCCGGACTCGACCGAGGAAGTCCAGGCGGTGCTCCGGGCCTGCCACGGCGCGCACGTCCCGTTCGTGGCGCGGGGCGCGGGAACCGGCCTTTCCGGTGGCGCGACCCCGAGCGCGGGCGGCGTCGTCGTCGCGCTCACGCGCATGAACCGGATCCTCGAGGTCGATCTCGAAAGCCGGCGGATCGTCGTCGAGCCGGGCGTCGCCAACCTCGACGTCAGCCGAGCGGTCGCGCCGGCCGGTTTCTTCTACGCGCCCGACCCCTCGAGCCAGCAGGTCTGCACCATCGGCGGCAACGTGGCCGAGAACTCCGGCGGCGCGCACTGCCTGAAGTACGGGTTCACCGTCCACCACGTCACCGGGCTGACGCTCGTTCTCCCCGACGGCGAGATCGTCGAGCTCGGAGGGAAGGCGCTCGATCCCGACGGACCGGATCTCCTCGGCATCGTGGTCGGCTCGGAGGGGACGCTCGGCGTCGTCACGCGCATCACCCTCCGCATCGTGCGCTCGCCCGAGACGGTGCGCACGCTCCTCGCGGGCTTCGACTCGACCGATGCGGCGGGCGAGGCAGTGAGCGAGATCGTCTCCGCCGGGATTCTTCCCGCTGCGCTCGAGATGATGGACCGGCTCACGATCGAGGCGGCCGAGCTCTCGGTCGCCCCCGGCTATCCGGCCGGAGCCGGTGCGGTGCTCCTCGTCGAGCTCGAGGGGGTGCGCTCACAGGTCGAGGAGGACGCCGAGGCCGTCGAGCGGATCTGTCTCGAGTGCGGCGCCTTCGAGCTTCGTCTCGCGGAGGACGAGCCAGCGCGCGCGCTCCTCTGGAAGGGCCGCAAGTCGGCGTTCGCGGCCATGGGCCGCCTGGCCACCGACTACTACGTGCAGGACGGCGTCGTTCCGCGTACCCAGCTCCCGAGCGTGCTGCGGCGGATCGAGGCGCTGTCGGAGGCGCACGGCCTCCGCGTCGGGAACGTCTTCCATGCGGGCGACGGGAACCTCCACCCGCTCGTCCTGTACGACGCGGAACGGGGCGAGACGGAGCGCGCGCGGTCACTCGCGGAGGCGATCCTCGAAGCGTGCCTCGACGCCGGCGGCTCCCTCACGGGCGAGCACGGCGTCGGCATGGACAAGGCCTGCAGCATGCCGGGGATGTTCTCGGAACGCGATCTCGCGACCTTCGACCGCCTCCGGCGCGCGTTCGACCCGGAGGGCCTCTGCAACCCGGGGAAGGTGATCCCGACCCCGCGCCTGTGCGGGGAGGTCCCGGGGCCCTACCGGGCCCACCCGCTCGAGAGGACCGGGCTTGCCGAGCGTCTCTAGCCTGCATGAGGCGTCCTCGGCGCTCTCCGAGGCGCATGCCGCCGGGCGGTCGCTCCGGATCGGCTCCGAGCTCACGACCGAGGGTCTCGACCGGATCCTCGAGCACGAGGCCGGCGACCTCACGTGCACGGTCGAGGCCGGGATCCGGCTGTCGACGCTGGCCGTCGCGCTCGCAGAGCACGGTCAGCGACTCTCGCTCGACCCCCCGGGCGATCCGACGGTGGGCGGGCTCCTCGCCACGAATGTCTCGGGGCCGCTCCGCCACCGCTTCGGCGCCCCCCGCGACCTCGTCCTCGGGGTCACGCTCGTCCTCGCCGACGGGACGATCGCGAGCGCCGGAGGCAAGGTCGTGAAGAACGTGGCGGGCTACGACCTCGCGCGCCTCGTCTGCGGCTCGCGCGGGATGCTCGCCCTCGTCGGGCGCGCGAGCTTCCGCCTGCACCCCCTGCCGCAGGCGTCACAGACGCTCCTCGTCGAGACGGAGGACACCGCCGGCGTGACGGCCCGGTTGCGAGACGCGCAGCTGCAGCCGAGCGCGCTCGACGTCCTCCACCCGGGGCGGGTCGCCGTCCTCTTCGAGGGATCCGACCGCGCCGTCGCCGACCAACTCGCGAGCGCGCGGCTGCTCGTGGGCGGAGACGAGGCGGATGCGGGCGTCTGGCGCGAGTCGCGGGAGCGCCAGGGCGCGGCGCAGGGGCGCGTCCGCTTCGCGCCTGGCGCGCTCGCGGGCACGCTCGCCACGCTCGAGACGGCGATCGTCCGCCCCGCAGCCGGCGTCGCGTACGTTCCCGAGCCGGTCCCGGCGGACACCAGCGAAGCGGTGGAGCGCCTGACCGAGTCGATCCGACGCGCGTTCGACCCGCAGGGGGTGCTCTCCGGGTGATCCGGGAGATCACCGCCGACTGCGTCCACTGCGGGTTCTGCCTTCCGACCTGCCCGACGTACGTGCTCTGGCACGAGGAGATGGACTCGCCGCGCGGCCGTATCCACCTGATCGACGCGCGCCTGGACGGGACGATGAGCCTGAGCTCGACCGCGAGCGTGCACTTCGACCGCTGCCTCGGTTGCATGGCATGCGTCTCGTCGTGCCCGTCCGGCGTCCGCTACGACCGCCTGATCGAGACGACGCGAGCCGCTGTCGAGGAGGAGACCGACCGCACCGTCGGCGATCGCTTCCTCCGCTGGCTGCTCTTCCGAGTCCTGCCCTATCCCGACCGGATGCGAGCCGCGGTGCAGCTCACGCCGCTCGGCCGCTTCGTGCCGATGCCGCTGCGCTTCCTGCCGCTCGTCGAGATGGCTCCACGCTGGCGTGGCGGCCACGACGCCACCCCCGCTCTCACTCGCCCCGCCGGGCATCCCCTCGCCCGCGTCGGACTGCTGACGGGCTGCGTCCAGCGCGCGGTCTTCCCGGAGGTGAACGCCGCGACCGCACGAGTGCTCGCGGCCGACGGGTATGAGGTCGTGGCGCCGCCGCAGGGATGCTGCGGCGCGCTCTCCGTGCACGCGGGGAGGATCGAAGAGGGCCGGCGCTTCGCACGTCGACTCGTCGATGTCTTCGCCGACGTCGACCTGATCGCCGTCAACTCGTCCGGCTGCGGCTCGCACCTGAAGGAGCTCGGGTGGCTGCTCGACGATCCCGCTGCCGCCGCGCTCGCCGGGAAGGTGCGCGACATCGGCGAGCTCCTGGGCGAGACACCGCCGCGCGCGCGGCGGCATCCGCTCCCGCTCCGGGTGGCGCTCCAGGACCCCTGCCACGTGCGCCACGCGCAGCGCCTGCCGCTGGCCTCGGCCGCCTCGCTCGCCCGGATCCCCGCGCTCGAGGTCGTCGAGCCCGAAGAGCAGGACCTGTGCTGTGGCTCGGCAGGCGTCTACAACGTGCTCCAACCGGAGGCTGCGCGCGAGCTCGGCAACCGGAAGGCGACGCACGTCCTCGCAACCGGGGCCGCCGTGTACGCCGCCGCAAACCCGGGCTGCCTCGTGCAGGTCTCCTCCGCGCTCCGGCGCGCCGGTCAGCCGCTCCCCGCGCTCCATCCGATCGAGCTCGTCGACGCGTCGATCTCCGGAACGCCGGCCGGGAAGCTCCGCGCGAGCGCGCGCCGCTAGATCACGTCGGCCAGGACGCGGATCACGTCGAGGACGATGACCGCGACCCCGAGGACTACTGCCGCCCGCGCGTAGAACCGTCCCTCGTACGCGTTCGCCTGCGAGCGTCCGAGCACGATTCCGGCCGCCGCGAGGACGGGCGGGAGCCCCGACCAGAAGATGACGACGGTGAACAGGCCGAGCAGGGAGGACAGCGCTGCGACAACGCTTGCACCCGGCTCCTCCAGGCTGAGCGCCCAGGGAACCGCGAGGAGAAAGACACCGGCGGTCGTGACCCCGACGACCAGGGCGACGATCGCGACGGCGACGATTCCGCCGTTCGACCCCGCGAACGCGTCGATTGCGCCGAGTACGATCGCGAGCGCGGCAGCGCCACCGGCAACCTTCCGGATCTCGGAGTCGGCAGGCTTGCCCGTCACGGCAGCGACCACTGCGTTTTCGGACATCGAATCCTCCACGTCGGGGACCTCACCCCGATGTCGGCCGGAATGCGCAAGAAGTCATGACTCCTATGAGGGTTCCACGGCCACCGGCCGGAGATCGTCGAGCCGGTCGACGCCGCCGAGCGCAGGGAAGAGCTTCCACCAGACGCCGGCGACTGCGATCGTCGCCACACCTCCGATGACGACGGCCGGCACCGCGCCGATGAGCGCTGCGGCGACGCCCGACTCGAACGCCCCGAGCTCGTTCGAGGCGCTGATGAAGACCATCTCGACCGCGTTCACCCGACCGCGCAGCTCGTCCGGGGTCACGAGCGGGAGGATGGTCGAGCGGAGGACGACGCTGACCATGTCGAATGCGCCGCCGAGCGCCAGCGCCACGAGCGAGACCCACATCGTCCGAGAGAGGCCGAACGCAACCATCGAGATCCCGAACCCGGCGACGACGACGAACAGCGTCGGCCCCGCGCGCCGCCGAATCGGGCGGCGCGCGATGACGAGCGCCGCGAGGAAGGAGCCGACGGCCGGCGCGGTGCGAAGGAAGCCGAGACCGGTCGGGCCGACGTCGAGGATGGACTTCGCGAAGACGGGCAAGAGCGCCGTCGCCCCTCCGAGCAGGACGGCGAAGAGGTCGAGTGAGACGGCCCCGAGCAGAACCTGGGTCCGGCGAATCAGTCGCACGCCGGCGAGCACCTCGCCGATGTCGACCGAACCCTCGACGACGGGCTCGCGGCCGGCACTGACCGAGAGCACGCATCCGAGCGCGACGAGCGAGAGCACGATCGCCACCGCGTACACGAGCTCCGCCTGGATCGCGAACAGGATTCCACCCAGGGCAGGCCCGACGACGATCGAGAACTGGAGGACGACCGACCGCTGGGCGAGCGCACTGACGAGGATCTCCTGCGGTACCAACGACGGCGTCAGCGCGCGGCCCGCCGCCGCACCGAAGGCGCTCCCGGCCCCCGACAGGAACGCGAGCGCGTAGAACGGCCACACCCGATCGGCGCCGTGCACCGTGACGACGAGCAGGCCGACGAACACGACGACGTCCGAGACGAGCATGGCCGCGTACACGCGCGACCGGGCCCACCGATCGGCCACGTGTCCGGCGGGCAGCGCGAGGAGCAGGAGCGGGAGGAACTCGGCGAGGCCGACAAGGCCCAGATCGAGCGGGCTCTCGCGAACCGAGTAGACCTGCCAGCCGATGGCCACCGACGCCATCGACATGGCGAACCCTCCGGCGCCCATCGCGACCCAGAAGAGCGCGAAGTCGCGATGACGGAGCGGCGAGTCGCCCGCGAGCCTCATGCCTCCGAACCTACCCGGCGGGCGAGCTACGCGGCTTCGGGTGCGTCTGCGTCCGTGGGCTCGTCGGCCACGCCGAACTCGACCTCGATCTTGAGGATCCGCGAGCCCTCGATCTCGAGGACGGTGAGCCGAAGCCCAGCGACGACGACGGTGTCGCCGACCTCCGGCGCGCGCCCGAGCTCCCCGAAGACGAGACCGGCCATGGTGTGGAAGTCCTCGTCCTCGAGCTCGGTCTCGAACTCCTCGTTGAAGTCGTCGATCGTGTAGGTGCCGTCGATCCGGATCCGGCTGTCGTCGAGCCTCTCGATCGACGTGTCCGGGAGGTCGAACTCGTCCTCGATCTCGCCCACGATCTCCTCCAGCACGTCCTCGAGCGTGACGATCCCGTCCATGGCGCCGTACTCGTCGACGACGACGGCCATGTGCTGCTTCTCGCGCCGGAAGTCCGCGAGCAGGGCGGCGAGGTCCTTCGTCTCCGGCACGACGTAGACGGGCCGGACGATCGACTCGAGCCGAACGGACGCGATCCCGAGGTCGTGCATGGCCGCGAACAGGTCGCGCACGTGCAGGACGCCGACGATCTCGTCGAGCGTCTCCCGGTACACCGGATAGCGGGTGAACGGCGAGTCGACGACCGTCGCGAGCGCGTCCTCCGGCGCCATGTCCACGGAGATCGCGACGACCTCCGGCCGCGGGACCATCACCGCCGAGACCTCCTTCGAGGCGAAGTCGAAGACCTTGTAGAGCATCTCCTCCTCCGCTTCCTCGAGCTCTCCGACGTCCTCCGCCGCGCGGACGCTGTGCCGGATGTCCTCGCGCGTGTACGCGATCATCCCCGCCGGAGCCGGCGTCACCCGCAGGAGACGAAGGACGGCGTTCGCCGAGACCTGCAGCACCCACACGAGCGGATGCGCTATCCGCGCGAGGAAGTCGACCGGCAGGGAGAGCGCCACGGCAAGCCGCTCGGCACGCTGGAGCGCCACCGCCTTCGGCACGAGCTCGCCGAGGACCACCGAGAGGTACGTGAGGATGACGAACGCGATCGCGAACGCGACCCCTGCCGAGAACGGCGGCTCGAAGAGACCCGAGAGGAGCGGCTCGCCAACGGCACCGATCAGGATCGCGAACACGGTGATCCCGAGCTGGATGAGCCCGATGAAGCGGACGGGCTCGTCCATGAGCTTGAGCGCGGTCTTCGCCCCGCGCCCGCCCCGCTCGGCGCGTTCCTCGAGGCGCGAGCGCCGGCCCGTGACGAGCGCGTACTCGGCCGCGACGAAGACCGCGCTTCCCATCACGAGCAGGAGCACGGCGACCAGCCGCAGGAAGACGCTCATGCCGACACCTCGCCGGCTCTCGATACCGCCGGGCGGAGCCCGAGAAGCGCACACGCCCCTCGCGGGGCGCCGGTACTAGGCGGGATCTCGTCGCCCATGGATCAGGCCGCAGTATAGGTAACGACCCTGTCGCCCTCGTGGCGCTCCACCGCCCCGTCGCGCACGAGACGCTCGGCGTGCGAGAGCGACTCCGCGATCGCGAAGCGCCTCGAGGCGGGCTTGAGGTCGTCGCCGAAGAGCGGGATCGAGAGCTCGTACCCGGTCAGCGGATCGCCCCGGAGCGCAGCGTGCGTCTCCTCGAGCCGGACGCGATGGTGCTCCTGGATCTCGCGAGTACGGCCGGCCGGGTCCTGGATCGAGTCGCCGTGTCCGGCGAGCGCGAGCCGCGGCGCGAGCTCGATCGTGCGCTCGAGGGCGGCGAGGTAGTCCCCGAGCGGATCGGCGCGGCTCGCGGGCCAGAGCCCGACGGTGGGCGTGATCCGGGCGAGAAGGTGGTCGGCCGCGATGAGGATCCCGCCTCGGAGGAGGCAGAGCTGCCCATCCGCGTGCCCCGGAGCGGCGACGAGCTCCCAGCCGTCGATGTGCTCTCCCGCCTCGAGCAGCGTCGGATCGCGCTGGTAGCGGACGAAGGGGCGGTAGACCGAGCTCTGCTCGACGAGCTCCGCGGTGACTTTCTCGGGCGCTCCGTGCAGGTGGAACCAGTCGACGAGTCGCTCCGACCAGGCCGGGTTCCCCCACACGAGCTCGCACTGCGCGTAGTCGAGCGAGCCCTGGAGCACGGGAGCGCCCGTCAGCTCGTGCAGGTCAGCGGCGGCCCCCACGTGGTCCGGGTGGAAGTGCGTGACGACGATGCGCGCCACCGGGCCCTCGACCGAGGAGAGCTCCGTGCGCCACAGGTCTCTGGTGTCCGGCGTGCCGATCCCCGTGTCGACGATCGTCCAGCCGTCGTCGCCCGGGAGCAGGTAGGCATGGACGTGCCCCGGCCGCGTCGGAAGTGGCAACGTGACACGCCGGATGCCCTCAGGGAACTCCTCCACATCCGCGACTCTACACCGGGTCTTGCTCGAGCACGAACGTATGTTCTATGCTGGTCGGGTGCGCGTCGAATACCGGCTGGAGCCGTGTCGCAGCGCCCTGAACCGCGTCCAGGGCATGCCGTTTCAGTGGTCGCTCAACCCGTACATGGGCTGCGCTCACCGGTGCACGTTCTGCTACGTCCGGCACTTCGAGCAGCGGGCCGACCGGCCCTCCGACGACCGCTACGGCCGCTCGCTGCGGGTGAAGTCGAACATCGCCGAGGTCCTCCGCAGGGAGCTCGCGCGCACGTCCTGGCGGCGAGAGGAGGTCGTCGTCGGCGCCGCCACCGATCCGTACCAGCCTGCGGAGGGACGCTTCCGGCTGACCCGCGCGTGTCTCGTCGCCCTCACGGAGACATGGACGCCGTTCTCGATCATCACGCGCGGGCCACTCGTCGTCCGCGACGTCGACGTTCTCTGCGAGGCGTCGTCGCGAGGCGGCGCGAACGTCTCGCTCTCGCTGCCCACGCTCGACGAGCGGGTCTGGCGGACGACGGAGCCGGGAACAGCGCCGCCGAGAAGCCGCCTCGCGGCGGTCGAGAAGCTGGCGGAGGCGGGAATCGACGTGGGCGTCGCGGTCGCACCGGTCCTCCCCGGCCTCTCCGATCGGCCCGAGCTGCTCGACCAGGTCGTCCGCGAGGCCCGGGCCGCGGGGGCGCGCTCCATCTGGGCGAGCGCCGTGCACCTGCGCCCCGGGGTCCGCGAGCACTTCCTCGCCGCCCTCGTCCGCGACTGGCCGCACGAGGTCGAACGCTACGAGGAGCTCTTCGCGGATCGCGCCTACCTGCCGGCCGAGGCGGCTCGGGCGATCACCGAGCCGGCCCGCGCGGCGGCTCTAGCGACGAGAGCGCGCGCGAGACCACGGCCGGTACGAGGCGAGCCGCCGCAGCTCGCGCTCTCCCTCTGACGCGTGACGCTCGGAGTACCCGGCGTCCCCTCCGCGACGCGGGCGCGCTTCAGGGGTCTCCGCGGGCGGGAATCTGCGAGAGCGGATTCCCGGTCGTGCTGACGTCTCCGTCGCGTCCGCGAAGCGGGCGCGCTTCAGGGTCTCCGCGGGCGGGAATCAGCGAGAGCGGATTCCCGCCCTGCGGAAGGACGGATACCCGCGAGCTCTGCCGTCACGGTCGCGTCCGCGAAGCGGACGCGCTTCAGGGTTCTCGCGTCAGGCGAATCCGTTCCCGCGGATTTGCCTGACTGCGGGAGGAAGGAGCCCCGCCGCCTCGTAGAATCGCCCACGTGCCCGAAGAGATCACCTGTCTCATCGCCGACGACCACGAGGTCGTCCGCGAAGGGCTTCGCCTCGCCCTTTCGCGCTCCCAGCGCATCCGCGTGATCGGGGAGGCTGCCGACGGCGCGTCCGCGGTCGCGCTCGCCGAGAGGCGCCGTCCAGACGTCGTCATCATGGATCTGCGCATGCCGGACATGGACGGCCTGGAGGCAACCGAGCTCATCGCCCAGAAGGCGCCGGGCACATCCGTGCTGATCTTCACCGCGTACGGCGAACGCTCGCTCCTGCAGCGCGGCCTCGAGTCGGGCGCGCTCGGGTACATCCTCAAGGAGACACCGCACGAGACGCTCGTGCGCGCCATCGAGAAGGTCGCCGGGGGCGAGACGTTCGTCGACCCCGGGCTCATGGCCGAGGTCGTCTCGGCCCGAGGGCAGCCGGACATCCTCACGCCGCGTGAGCGCGAGATCCTGCAGCTGCTCGCCGACGGCATGTCGAACGTCGACGTCGCCCAGAAGCTCTTCATCAGCCAGGAGACCGTGAAGAGCCACGTGCGCCACATCCTCTCGAAGCTCGAGGCGGATACGCGCACGCAGGCCGTCGCGATCGCACTCCGGGAGGCGATGATCGATTGACCGAGGACTCCGACCGAGCGCTCCTCGCCGAGACGATCATGGCGGAGCAGGAGGAACGTCGGCGCCTCGCCGAGCTACTCCACGACGGTCCCGTCCAGCACCTCTCCGCCCTCGCGCAGATGCTCGATGCCGGGATCGCGGCGATGCAGGAGGAGCAGAGAGAGCGCGCGGACGAGCTCCTCTCGCGCGCGCTCGTCGTCGCCCGCGACGCCACGCGGGAGCTGCGCGAGCTCTGCGAGGACCTCGAGCCGCGTGCGCTCCGCGAGCTCGGCTTCGCGGCCGCCGTGGGAGCCCTCGCGCACCGGGTCTCCACGCGACGCGGGGTGGCCGTCGACCACGACGCCGGCTACGGGGACGAGCTCGGCGAGCACGCCCAGACGGCCGTCTTCCAGATCATCCGCGAGTCGGTCGACCAGGCCGTCCGCCGCGGCGCGCCAACCCGGATCGAGATCGCGATCTCGGCTACCCCGGCCGGCGGCGCCGAACTCGTCGTCTCCGACGACGGGCCTCCGGAGCGGCGGAGCGCCGTGCTCGAGTCGCTGGCCGAGCGCGCGTCCACGCTCAATGCGCGGTTCTCGTCCGAGGTCCGCTACCCGCGGGGCTCGACCGTACGCTTCGAGCTGCCGCCCTCCGCGGCACGCCGCTAGGATCGCCCGCGTGGAAGCGAACGGGCGGGGCAGCTACCTCCTCTTCGCCTGGTCGCCCCAGGGATACACGATCGCGGAACGGCCCGGCGACCCGCCGCAACCCGGCGCGGAGGTCGAGGATCGCGAGCGCCGCTTCCGCGTGACGAAGCTCGCGCCGTCGCCGTTGCCGGGCGACGGCCGCCGCTGCGTGTACCTCCTGCCTGCCTGAGCTCGAACCCGGTCAGGCTGCCGCGAGGACGCAACCATCGCATTCGCGACAGCGAATGCTGTCCGGAAGGCCTAGGGTCGAGAGCCAGTCGCGAGGCCCGCTCGCCCTTCGCCGCAGGCGGCCACCGTGCGACGTTGCGGTTCGGAGTCGGACGACGCTGCTAAGAGCGGCTACTGCTCCCACTACCGGAGGGCCGGACAGGCTTTTGAGCGAGACATCTTGCCGCGGTCGAGGTTCGCGCGAGCGCGTCCCCGGTCTCGCCCAGTACTCAGGCGATCGGCTCGTTGTGGACGTCGTACTCCACGGCGTACTTGTCGGTGAGCGCGTCGATCTTGGCGGCGTCGGGGAACGCGTAGTTGATCTCGACGAAGGCGTTCCACTTGTCCGGGAGCGCATCCTCGGGGAAGATCGCCTCCACCGGGCACTCCGGTTCGCAGGCCCCGCAGTCGATGCACTCCTCGGGGTCGATGACGAGGATGCGGCCGTACTCGTGGATGCAGTCGACGGGGCAGACGTCGACGCACGAGCGGTCTTTGATGTCGATGCAGGGTTCGGCGATGATGTACGTCACGCATGCGAGTCTAGCCTCAGCTCTGCGCAAGACTGGAATCGACGGATTCGTCGATGCCAGTCGCGCAAAGATCTCTGAAGGCGGCGGCATCGCCGCCGCATCGCGACTACCTGCGAAGGCGCCCGGTCGTCACGAGACGGGGCTCGTGAGCTCCGAGACGAGCTCCGGGGCGCGCTCGACGAGCGCGGACTTGACGATGACCTGGTCGAAACCGGCCGTGTGCGCGCGCTGGAGCCCGGAGCGGTCGGTGTGGTTCGTGAAGCCCACGATCGGGACCTCGAGCCACGCGTCCACGACCTCCTCGGGCTGCACCCGCGAGATGTCCGCGATGACGAGGTCCGGCTCGCCGACGGTGTCCGTCGTCACGAGACGATGCCCCGGCAGGAGACCCTCCAACTTCGTGCGGAAGAAGAGATCGACCCCAACGAGCAGGATCGTCGCCACGCCCCGACCCTAGCACCTCTCGCGGACGCCCATAATCCCAGCCGTGGGGCTCGAACGAGGCCTCGATCTCATCCGCTCCGGCGCCTACTTCGAGGCGCACGAGGAACTGGAGGACGAGTGGCGCGAGGCGCCCGCTCGCGAGCGCGACTTCCTCCAGGGGCTCGTCCACGTCGCGGTCGCCTGGCTCCATGCCGGCCGCGGGAACCGGCCGGGCTGCGAGCGCCAGCTCGAGAAGGCAGCCCGCTGCCTCGGCCTCTATCGACCGTCTCATCGCGGCGTCGACATCACCGCCGTCCTCGAGGACGTCTCCCGCGCACGCGCGCTCGTCGAGGCGGGTTCGCTCGAGCTCCCGACTCCGCGCGTGTGACCTACAGCGACCCCAGCCCGAGCCACTCGAGCACGCGGTTGGCGTAGATGCGCAGGACGTAGAAGCGTCCGAAGAAGAGCAGGAGCCCGAGCGCGACCATCAGCGCGCCCCCGGTCACCTGGATCGCTCCGTAGTGGTCCCGAAGCCAGCGAAACGCGCCCATCGCCCGTGAGAACACCGCAGCTGCGAGGACGAACGGCACGGCGAGCCCGAGCGAGTACGCAGCGAGCAGCAGCGCGCCCTGCCCCGCGGTCTCGGACGAGCCGGCGAGGACGAGGATCGCGGCGAGCACCGGCCCGATACACGGCGCGGCGCACACGGCGAACGCCCCTCCCAAGAGCACGCGCGAGCCTCGGCTGCGCGCGTCCTGTACGAGCCCCGCCCCGACGAGGCGCTCGGGCCAGGGTAGGAGGCCCATGAACGCGAGCCCGAAGACGACCAGGACGAACCCGGCGACCTTCTCGAGCAGGAACTGGTCCTGGAAGAGGCGACCGCCGACGAGCGCCGCTCCAACGCCGAGCAGGACGAAGACGGCTGTGAAGCCGAGGACGAACGGGATGCTCGAGACGACGACCCGGCGAGCCGTTCCCGGCTGGCCGAGCCGGTCCGCGTCGACCGCGGAGACCGCGGAGAGATAGCCGGGGACGAGCGGGAGCACGCAGGGGGCGAGGAACGAGACGAGCCCGGCGAGGAACGCGACGGGGACCGCGGTCGGGCTCACACGGGCCCTAACCCTCGAAGCGGGCGAGCTCCTCGTCCACCCGCCGCTCGAGGTCCGGGTCGAGCGGGTGCCCCGGCGGCGGCGGCCTGCGCTTGCTCCACGCGCGGACGAGGACGCCGATGACGAGTGCGGCGCCGAGGACGACGAGGATCGGGACGAGCCATGCGAGGAGCCCGAAGCCGCTCTTGGAGGGCGTCGCGAGGACGCCCGGGCCGAACTGTGCGACGAGCGCCGTCTTGATCTGCTGCCCGCTGTCGCCAGCGGCGATGCGCCGACGGATGTACGCCTTCATCCGCTGCGCGACCGGAGCGTCGGACTGATCCAGCGTGGTCTGGCAGACGGGGCACACGAGCTCGGCCTCGAGGTCGGAGGCGTTCGGCCGGCCGCCCGCCCCGAGCGCGGATGCGACCAGCACGAGCGCGCACGCGACGGCGGCGGCGGCGAGGACGGCGATCTTCATGACTCGAGTGCGCGAGCCACAGCCGAGCGCAGCTGCGCGTGGTCCTCGTCGGAGTTGATCGCGCCGACGAACGCCTGGACGACGCGTCCCTGGCGGTTCACGACGTACGTCTCGGGGAATCCCGTCACGCCCCAGCTCGGGAGCGTGTTTCCCGGTCCGTCGTACACGAGCGGGAACGTGATGCCGTACCGCCGCGCGAAGTTGCGCGCGTCGCCGCGAAAGTCCTTCGCATCGAGCCCGAGGACGACGAGCCCGTCCGCGCGGTTGCTCCTCCACACCTGCTCGAGGTACGGCGCTTCGTCCTTGCACGGAATGCACCAGGAGGCCCAAAAGTTGAGCACCACTGCCTTCCCCCGAAGCGACGCGAGCGTGAGCTTCCCATCCCGGTCGAGCCGGGGAAGCGTGAATCCTGGCGCATGGGGCTCGTCTCCGCGGTTCGCCGAGGAGGCGAGGTCGCCGCCCGACGAGCTCACGAGCTTCCACACGAGGAGCGCGAACAGGAGCACGACGAGGCCGACGGCGACGCCCTGGAGGACGAGCCGCGCGCGCTGAGCCAAGGTCAGTGCGGGACGATGAAGACCGGCGTCCCGATCTCCACCTTCTGGAACAGCCACTCGGCGTCCGGGATGCGCATGCGGATGCATCCGTGCGAGGCCGAGTAGCCGATGGACGCCGCGTCCGGCGTCCCGTGGATCCCGACGTACGGGACGGAGAGACCCATCCACCGCGTGCCGAGCGGGTTGCCCGGCCCCGGCGCGACCGGCTGCTCGTCCTGCGCCCACGGAGACGGGGGCGGGTACCACCACGGATCCCGCTCCTTCACCACGATCGAGAAGTCGCCGACCGGCGTCGGATAGGCGGCCTGACCCGTCGCCACGCCGAAGGTGCGCACCAGCTTGGCGTTCTCGTACAGGCGCAGCGAGTTGGAGCTCCGCAGGATCACGATCGCCGGCCCGAGGTGATTCTCGGTCACCTTCGGCGCAACGGCCGCGAACGCGAGCCGCACGCCCGAGCGGTCGTTCGTCTTCAGGGCCACCCGGATGGCACGCGAGTTCGCGAGCCGCTCGAGCCGACGCCCCACTCGTGAGGGCTTGGCGAACGGCCTGATGCCGTGGAGGACGAGCCTCGCGTCGATCGGCTTGCGGTCGAGGTCGCGAGCGAGGCCGTCGAGGTACGCCCTGATGCGGTCGCGGGAGACGGAGACGTCGAGCTGGACGCGTGCGCCGGGACGCGAGAAGCGCGCGCGGCTGATCGCCTTCTCGAGGTTCGGCTGGGCGCGGAGCGCGCCCGGCGAGACGCTCACCTTCCGCGTCGGGCCGACGACGAGGACGAGGGGGCGCGCGAACGCCCGGCGCACCTTCGCCGTCGCCGAGTCGAGCGGCATGCCACCCACCTGAATGCGTCCGACGGTGACGTCCGACGGGATCCGCACCTGCCGCGGCGGCGGAGGCGGCGTCGGCGTGGTGGTCGTCGTCGGAGGCGGGGTCGTGGTCGTCGTCTCGGTCGTGGACGTCACGGTCGTCGTCGTCTCGTTGGCGGTCGTCGCCGACGCGGCGACCGCGAACGCTGCGGCGAGCCCGATCAGGGCGCACCCGGACAGAACGCCGGCTACGGCGAGGCGGGAGGCGACCTTCACGTATCCAGTGTAGACGCGAAGATCCGCGGATCGTTCGTGACAACCGCGTCGACGCCGGCCGCAGCCACGCGCTCCAACTCGGCGGCGTCGTCGACCGTCCACGTGACGACCGCCGCTCCACACCCGTGCGCCCGTCTCACGGCCGCCGGGCTGACCGCGGTGTGGTGGAGGACGAGCGCGGACGCCCGGGAGAGGGCGAGCAGCCGGCCGACGAGCGTCGGCAGGGCGGCATGCAGCACGCGGAGTCCTGTCCGAGCAACGGGTGCGAGCCTTCCTTCCTCCGTGATCCCGAGCGCCGCGCGCGGAAGCGTCAGCCCCGTCCGCACACCCGAGCCGGTCTGGGCCAGCCGTCGGAGCGAGCCGAAGCCGAACGAGCTCACGATCGTCCGCTCGAGCAACCCGTGACGAGCGAGCGCGGCCTCGACGCCCTCCACGGCCGACTGCGTCTTCAGGTCGAGATGGACGCCGACCCCCGGTGCCTCGTCGACGAAGAACGCGAGCGCGTCGTCGAGCGTCGGAAGATTCGGGACGACCGCGCGAAGGCTCGCGAGCGAGCGATCTCTCACCGTGCCGCGCATCGCCCGGTGGCTAACTTCGAACAGGTCGTTCGAGTGCGCGACGACGAGGTCTCCGTCGTCGAGCGCGAGCACGTCGAACTCGATGAGGTCGACTCCCACCTCGACCGCGGCCCGGAACGACTCGAGCGTGTTCTCCGGAGCGAGCGCCTGCGCGCCGCGGTGGCCGATCCGCAGCACGTGGCCGTCGCGCCGTTCGAGCGACAGCGTCACTTCGGCCTCGTCGGCAGCGAGTCGCCCTCGAAGCGGCCGCCCTCGGCGGCGAACTCGACGATCATACGGTCGGTCACCCACTCGACCGGAGCGCGATCGTCCGTCCATGGATCTCGTGCAGGCGGAACCGGCTCCACCTCCCGCAGGAGAAGGGGGCGAAGCGGCGCGACGTCGCGCGGCATCCCGGCGGACCGCCGCACCACGCCGGCATGCGAAAGCGGGCGCGTGAAACCGAGCACGAGCGTGTTGAACCGCAGCACCGGCCACTCGAGCGCCTGCGGGAACTCGGTGGCCATCGTCCCGCCGATGTCTCGCACGAGCCGCTGGTCGTCCGGCGTGGCGGCGACGTTCAGCACGACGATGCCGCCGGGAGCCAGGCGCTCGCGCACGAGGCGGAAGAACTCTCTGGTCGCGAGGTAGAACGGCACGTAGGGCTGGTGATAGGCGTCGACGACGATCATGTCCCAGCGCCGGTCGGTCGAGCGGAGGAACGGACGCGCGTCAGCGTCGTGGACGCTCACCCTCGGGTTGTCGCCGAGGCCGAAGTACCGGTACGCGACCCGGGTCACCGCCGGATCGATCTCGACCGCGTCGACGTCGGCGCGCGGGTAGTAGCGGCCGAGGGCGCGGGCGATCGTCCCGCCGGCGTTCCCGAGGATCGCGACGTGCCGTGGCGGGCGGCCGAGGAGAGACGGAATCGCAAGGACGGCGTCCCAGTAGCCGCCCGTCAGCACCGAGCTCCGACGCCAGACCGAGTGCACCGCGATGCCCTCGTTCAGATAGAGGAGGCGGCGGCCGTCCGGCCGCTGCACGACCTGGATGTACTGGTATGGGGACGTCTCCTCGTGCAGCAGCCCGGGCTCCGCCTTCACGACGCCGGGCGAGATCGCCGTGAGGGCCGCGAGGGCGGCCGCCAGGAGCAGGAACCGCGGTCGCAGCACGAAGCAGGCGGAGAGCGCGAGCACGGTCGCGATCACGAGGAACGTCCGCTGCGTCCCGATCGCGGGAATCAAGACGAGCGCGGGCAGGAACGTCCCGAGGAGCGAGCCGGCGGTTGAGAGCGCGTAGAAGCGACCCGCCACCGCTCCGGCAGTGGCGACGTCTCGGATGGCGAGGCGAATCGCGAAGGGCGACACGATCCCGAGGAGGACGACCGGCGGCGCGAACAGAAGCAGCACCGCGAGGAAGCTGCCGATCACCGCACCGGTGGAGACCTGGTCGAGCCCCCTGACCGACACGTCCAGGAACGGCTTCGCGACGAACGGAATGGCTGCGACGCACACGGCGGCGCCGAGCACCACGTAGCCGAGGAGCCGCCGTCGCGGCCAGCGGTCCGCAATCCGCCCACCGAGCCAGTAGCCGACCGCGAGGGCGGCGAGCACGAGCCCGATGAGATTCGCCCAGACGATCGTCGACGACCCGAAGTAGGGCGCAAGGAGCCGCGATGCGGTTATCTCGGTCGCGAGCGCGCCGACTCCGGCGCCGAAGACGAGCGCGCCGAGGGCGAGCCCGCCCTGCCGTCCGATCTCGTGCTCGCC
Source organism: uncultured Actinomycetes bacterium (assembly GCA_963708265.1). Classification (GTDB taxonomy): domain Bacteria; phylum Actinomycetota; class Thermoleophilia; order Gaiellales; family Gaiellaceae; genus GMQP-bins7. Next base: position 1,342,997 of record CAVPSC010000004.1, read on the forward strand.
GGCGGCCTCAGCGTGCGGCACGCCCGCGGCGTCGGCTACAGGCCGAAGACGCGCTCGATCTCTCCCATCGTCCGGGCGGCGAGCACGGCGGCCACCAGCACGGCCAGCGCCAGGACGAGCCAGAAGCGGACCGCCGCGATCCGGCTCTCCAGATGTCTTCGCTCCCGGGCCGCCCGCTTCGCGCGATGGAAGTGATAGGCGCGCTCGACCGCTTCCGGATCGAGCGGCGGCGCCTCGTCCGACGTCGTGGGACCCACCTTCGCCACGCGGAGAGTGTAGGAGGTGGACCGCGGCGACGCGTGCAGATCGCGTCCAGCCGCTTCGCAGCCCATACTCTTCCCCCGATGGACGACCCAGAGCGGTCCCGGCGCGCGCGGCTCGACCTGCGAGGAGCCGGCGGACTTCCCGCCCTCGGGGGGCGTCTGATCTTCCTCTTCGGCCTCCTCCTCACGCTCTCGGCGCTGACCGGGTGGTACACTGGATCCGGCCAGGGAACGACCGTGTCGGTGATCGGCTGGCACACGGGGACGATCGGGAAGATCGTGTTCTTCCTCGGACTCGCTGCGGTGCTGCTCGTCGTCCTGCGCGAGGTGGGAGTCGAGATGCCCGCCACCCTGCCCGAGAGCCTGATCGCGATCGGCGTCGGCTCCGCGGCCACCGTGCTCGTCCTCGTGCGCCTCATCTCGATCCCCGACACGTTCTTCTTCGCGGGCCGGGGAGTCGGGATCTGGATCAGCCTCGCCTGCGCGGTGGGGATCATCGTCGCCGGACTGCTCGAAGTCTCCGAAGACCTCTGAGCTCACGCGACCGAGCGCGAGCTCGGCCGTCCCGCTCAGGGGTTCGTGACGGTGACCGTGACCGTGCGGGTCGGCCTGCTCTGCGCAACCGGAGCGAGCGTCCGCACCGAGGTCACGACGCCGCCCGCCTTCGGCCGCTCGTCGAGCGTCCGCGAGAAGGCGACGCCGACGAGGAACGCCAGGGCGAGAAGGAGAGCGACGAGGACGATTCGCCCGACGGATCGCCGCCTGGTCGCTCGACGTGGCCGGTTCGAGGGCTCGGCCAGGATCACGGCTCGTAGTCCACTGCGCCGCGCGCGTAGAGATGGAACGCCGCGCCCTCTACCATCGTCAGCGTCCGCGGCCAGCCCGGAGACGCAGCCCTCTCGGACACCACCTCGAGCGCCCACGCGTCCGCGCTCCGGTACTCGAAGGCGAGCTCGGCCATGGTGAAGTTCGAGCCGAGGCGCCTCCGGAGCTCCGCGGACACGACCGCGAGCTGCTCCCGCATTCGCTCCGCCTCGACCGGCTCGCCGCCGGCGTCCTCGAACCGCCGGTAGGCGTCCTCCCAGTCGCGCCTGGCGCTCTCGAGGTCGGGGGTCACGACCGCGGAGCCTAGCCCGGGTCCAGAAGCCGGTCCGAGCAGCACCGGCCCGGCCACATCGGCTCGAGCTCGGCCAGGATCGCGTCGCCGAGGACGTAGCCCGGCTGCGCGAGGGCGAAGGCGGCATGGGCGTGCAGGCACTTGAGACGCTCCGGCGTCCTCGACCCGCCGATGCCGAGCGCGAGTGACGTCCCGCTGTCCGTTCCAGAGCGGCCGCCCGCGAGCCCCGTACGGAGAGCTCGCTGCGTCTCCGTCGCTCGCGCGAGCGACTCGGCGAGCTCGGAGTCGCCTGCGACCTCGCGCGTCCAGCGCTCCACGCCACCCGCCGCCTCGATCCGCGCGACGGCCGCGACGAGCCACGGACAGGTCAGGTAGTAGGTCGTCGGGAAGGGTTCGCCGTGCTCGTCGTACGGCGACTGCTCGGTTACCGCGGGCAGGCCGAACGGGCAACGCGCGGCGACGCGCCCGAACGCGCGGGGCGGTCTTCCGAGCTGCCGCTCGACGATCGCGCGGTCATCCATGCCCCCGGACACTATGGTGCGCTCGCCGCCACTCGGGGATCCCCTTGACGATGAAGAGCTGCTCCCCCGGACGCACGTAGCCGATTCTCCTCGCCTCGCGCTGCGTCGCCTCCGTGCTCGTCGCATGTGTGAGTCGGAGCTGGAGCTCGGACTTCTGCTCCTCGAGCCCCACGAGCGAGGTCCGCTGTGAGGCGAGGTCGTCGCGGGTCGAGAAGTAGGAGGCCAGGGGGCGGTAGTAGAGGTAGACCGAGATCGCGACGAGCCCGACGAGCCACACGAGCCGGAGCTGGCGACGATGGCGGCGCGTCCGCACGGGACGCGTCGACCCCTTCCGCGGTGCGCCTGCCGGCCGCGCGGTGCGTTTCCCTTTCCCCTCCACGGCGCATGGTTCCACGCGGGACGCGTGCCCCCTTCCTGCACGGACGAGCGCCGGGCGTCGGCACCTCCTCGCCGTCGCACGGGCGACGTCCCGACTCAGGCTCGTCAGGCGGTATCGAGCTTGATGACGTTGGTGGACCCGGGAATGTTCACCGCGGTGCCGGCCGTGAGCACCACGCGATCACCCGGATCGACCACGCCCGCGTCGCGCGCAGCCTCGATCGAATGCCGCCACAGGTCGTCCACGTCTCTGGACTCGGGAATCCAGACGGGCGTCACCCCCCACTCGATGGCCATGTGGCGCAGCGAGATCTCGAGGTGCGTGAGGGCGACGACGGGCCTGCGCGGGCGGAGGCGGGCGACAGCGGACGCCGTGCGTCCCGTGAACGTCGGGACGAGGATCGCGGTCGCGCCGAGCGCCTCGGCGAGGTCGCAGGCGGCGTTCGACATCGCCTGCCCGACGGTAGGGGCCTCCTCGACGCCGGGGAGCTGGTGCCGGTAGCCGAGGCTCGGCTCGACTGCGCGAGCGATCCGGTCCATCGTCTGCACGGACTGCACGGGGTAGTCGCCGACGGCCGTCTCCGCGGAGAGCATCACCGCGGAGGTCCCGTCGAGGATCGCGTTCGCGACGTCCGAGGCCTCGGCCCGCGTCGGCTCCGGGCGATGGATCATCGTCTCGAGCATCTGCGTCGCCGTGATCGCCGGCTTGCCCCGCTCGAGCGCGGCCACGATGACCCGCTTCTGCAGCAACGGCACCTCGGCGACGCCGACCTCGACGCCGAGATCGCCGCGCGCGATCATCACCGCGTCCGCCTCGTCGAGGATGTCCGCGAGCTCCGTGACCGCCTCCTTCAGCTCGATCTTCGCGATCACCCACGCGCCGGAGCCGGCTTCCTGGAGCTTCCCGCGAAGCGCGGCCACATCGGCCCGTGTACGGACGAACGACTGCGCGACGTAGTCGACGTCGAGTGAGAGCGCGAACTCGAGGTCCGCGAGATCCTTGGCCGTGAGCGAAGGGACGGGGAGCGCGACGCCGGGCAGGTTGACTCCTTTGTGGGCCTCGATCGTCCCGCCGGTGATCACGCGGCAGAGCGCCCGTGCGCCCTCGACGCGTACGACGCGCAGCCGCACGAGGCCGTCGTCGACGAGGACGTCGTGGTCCGGTTGGAGCACCGAGCCGAGCACGGCCGGAGCGACCGGGAGGTCGTCCCCGGTCGCCTCGCTTTCGCCCGCCACCACGATCTCGTCCCCCGTCTCGAGCGAGACCGGGTGCGAGAGGTCGCCGATCCGGAGCTTCGGCCCCTGCAGGTCGGCGATGAGCGCGATGGGCCTGCCGGCCTCCTTCTGTACCTCCCGGATCAGCTCCGCGCTCTCGCCGTGGTCGTCGTGCGTGCCGTGCGAGAAGTTGAGGCGGGCGCCGTCCATCCCGGCCTCGACCAGGCGCGCGACCACGTCCTTCGTCGAGGAGGACGGCCCGATCGTGGCGACGATCTTCGTCCGGCGGCGCAGCGCTGCCATGCGCGCCAGGCTACCCGGCGCGCGGGAAGACGGACCAGCCTGGGTACTCGGCGCGCTCTCCGAGCTCCTCCTCGATGCGGAGGAGCTGGTTGTACTTCGCGACGCGCTCGGACCGCGACGGTGCGCCGGTCTTGATCTGACCCGCATTCGTCGCAACGGCGAGGTCGGCGATCGTCGTGTCCTCGGTCTCTCCCGAACGATGCGAGATCACGGTGCCGTAGCCGGCGTTTCGCGCGAGCTCGATCGCGTCGATCGCCTCGCTCAGGGTGCCGATCTGGTTCACCTTGACGAGAATCGCGTTCGCGACGCCCTCGTCGATCCCGCGGCGCAGGAAGTCGACGTTGGTCACGAAGAGGTCGTCGCCGACGAGCTGAACTCGATCGCCGAGCCGGTCGGTCATCGCCTTCCAGTCCGCCCACGCGTCCTCGTCCAGACCGTCCTCGACGGAGACGACGGGGTAACGGTCGGCGAGCGACGCATACAGGTCGATCATTCCGTCGGCGTCGAGCGTCCTCCCCTGCCCGGAGAGCTCGTACACGCCGGCGTCGAAGAGCTCGCTCGCAGCCGGATCGAGGGCGAGCGCGATCCGCTCCCGCTGCCCCGCGCGCTCAGCGGCCTCGAAGATCGCGGCGGCGGCCTCCTCGCCCGACTCGAAGTCCGGGGCGAAGCCTCCCTCGTCCCCCACGCCGGTCGCGAGCCCCCGCTCGTGGAGCACCGCCTTCAGGTGATGGAACACCTCGACGCCGACTCGAAGGGCTTCGGAGAACGTCTCCGCCCCGGCGGGGACGACCATGAACTCCTGCATGTCGAGCCGGTTCTGCGCGTGAGCACCGCCGTTGATCACGTTCAACATCGGCACCGGTAACGTCCTTGCGTCGTCGCCTCCGAGCCAGCGGTAGAGAGAGACGCCCGCGTCGGTGGCAGCAGCTCGAGCCGCCGCGAGCGAGCAGCCGAGGATCGCGTTCGCGCCCAGCCGGCTCTTGTTCGGCGTCCCGTCGACCTCGACCAGCACCCCGTCGAGCGCCCGCTGCTCGGCCGGGTCGAGGCCGACGAGCGCGGAACCGAGCTCACCGTTCACGTTCGCCACCGCCCGGAGGACGCCCTTACCGAGATACGCGCGCGAGTCGCCGTCTCGGAGCTCGACCGCCTCGTGCTCACCGGTGGACGCCCCCGACGGCACGGCCGCTCGACCGAGCGCACCGGACTCGAGCGCGACCTCGACCTCGACCGTCGGGTTTCCGCGGGAGTCGAGGATCTGGCGGCCGTGTACCCGGGCGATCCTCGTCGTCATCCGGTCTCCCCCTTCGCGAGCTCGTAGTAGCGGTCCTGGGAGCCGAGGTCGAGCGAGCGCCAGTCTTCCTCATCGGCGCCGGCGAGCTCGACGGCACGCTCGACCCGACGCATGAACTTCTGCGACGTGCCCCGGAGCGCGAGCTCGGGATCGACGTTCAGCCTCATCGCGAGGTTGACCGCGAGAAAGAGCACGTCGCCGACCTCGTCCACCACGGCGGGGTCGGGCTCGGTCTCGGGGGCCGGCTCCGACGCCCGGCAGCTCTCCTGCTCGAGCTCGTCGAGCTCCTCGCGCAGGCGCGCGAAGCGGCTAGCGAGGTCCGGGAACTCGAACCCCGCCGTGGCGACCCGGCGCTGCACCTTGCGGGCGCAGAGGAGCGCCGGGAGCGCGCGGGGGACGTCGTGGAAGATGCCGGTGCGGCCCTCCTCCTCGGTCTTGATCTCCTCCCAGCGGGATCGAACGGTTCCTGCCGTCCTCGCCTCCGCGTCGCCGAAGACGTGCGGATGCCTGCGCACGAGCTTCTCGTGGATCGCGCGCGCAACGGTCTCGAGGTTGCCGCGATCCTTTTCCTCGAGGAGGAGTGAGAGGAAGAACGCCTGGAAGAGGAGGTCGCCGAGCTCGTCGTGGAGCGCGGCGTCGTCGCCGGCGGCTGCGGCGTCGGCGACTTCGTACGCCTCCTCGACCGTGTGCGGCACGATCGTCCGCGCCGTCTGCTCGCGATCCCATGGGCACTCGCGGCGAAGCTGCTCCGTCAGCTCCTGGAGGTCGAGGAGCGCCTCCGCGAGCGACATGCCGAAACCCTACTGGGTGGCCGTCGTCGTATCCGTCGTCGACAGGTCGGGCGGCGCGAACCCGGTGGCGTACTTGACCTTGCTCTTGTAGCGGGCGGTCAGATCCGTGACCCACTGGTTCATGACCTGGTTGCGCTGCGTCTGGAGGAGCGTCGCGCGGATCGACGCCTTGACCTGGCTGAACGGCGTCTTGTTCGACGGCTTCGTCGGAGCCAGCGCCTGGATGATGTGGTAGCCGAACGACGACTTCACGGGCTGCGAGATCTCGCCGGTCTTGAGCTTGAAGGCGACGTCCTCGAACTCGGGGACGAAGCTGCCCTTGGTATCGGTGAGCTTCCCGCCCGAGTCCTTCGAGCCGGGATCGTCCGAGTACTTCTTGGCGAGGGCGGCGAAGTTCGAGTTCGTGACCTGGGTACGGATCTGGTCGGCCTTCTGCTTGCTCTTCGCGAAGTCGACCTGGCCGTCCGCACCCTTCACCGCGATGAGGATGTGCCGGACCTCGCGGGAGGCAGCGCTTCCGTACGACGACGAGTTCTGCTGGTAGTACGCGAGCACGTCCGCAGGGCTGACCTTCACCTTCTTCGTGACGACGTCGAAGATCTTCTGCGAGAGGACGGAGACCCGAAGCGTGTCCTTGAAGGTGTCGAGCGTGAGTCCTTGCGCCTTCAAGTCCTTCTGGAACTGGGCGTTCTTCCCGGCATACCGCGTCTTGAGGAAGGAGGCGAGCGCCTGGTCGACGTCCTTGTCCGTGACGGTGACGTGCAGATCCTTCGCCTGCTGCTCGAACTCGGCCTTCTGGACGAGGAAGTTGAGGTACAGGGCCTGGACGTTCTGGAACTGCTGCGTCCCCTCCTTCGGGAACGACTGCTTCTGCGCCGCGTAGCCCTTGCGGGCGCGCTCGACCAGGGCGTCGAGGTCGGAGCGGGCGATCGGCGTGCCGTTCACCTCCGCGACCGAGCCCGAGGAGAGGCCGCTGCTGCCCCCGCCGCACGCGGACGCTGCGAGGACCAGGACCGCTCCGAGGAGCGCGAGTGTGACGCGGGAGGGCTTCATCCGGGAAGGTGTCTTATAGCCGAGGGAGTGTTGGGCACAGGTTGAGGAGCGTTCGCGATACCCCGGGTTTCGGCTTCTCGCGGCGTTTCCCTGGGCGCGAGAGCTCGTTGGCGCTACGCAGCGATCCTTGCGCCGACGATGACGTCGGGCAGCTCGAGGGCCGCCTCGAGGGAGTCCGCCCGCAGCGAGACCTCGCGCTTCGAGGTCGAGTAGATCGCCGTCGGGAGCGCCGTCCGCAGCACGCGGACCTCCTCCGAGCCGAGAGCGAGCGGCCCCACGGTCGCGCGGCCGCCCCGGTAGACGAGGTAGTCCGCGCCGAGGCGTGCGAGCTTGAGCTTGGTGCCGTGGATCGCGAACAGGTTCTCCACCGGCTCGGGGATCGGCCCGTAGCGATCCTCGACCGAGGCGTGGAGCTCCCGCAACTCGTCCTCGTCCTCGGCGAGCGCGATGCGCCGGTGGAGGTCGATCTTGAGGGGCTCGGCGGAGACGTACGACGCCGGCACGTACGCGTCGACGCGTGCATCGACGCGGACGGGCCGGACGGCGATGCGGCGCTGGCCCGAGAGCTCGGCGACGGCCTCGTTCAGCATCTCGACATAGAGCTCGAAGCCGAGCGCCGCCACGTGCCCCGACTGCTCCGCGCCGAGGAGGTCGCCCGCGCCGCGGATCTCGAGGTCGCGCATTGCGATCTGGAAGCCTGCCCCGAGCTCCGTGTGGTCGGCGAGTGTCGCGAGCCTGGCTCGCGCCTCGGGAGTCAGCTCCGCGGCATCCGGATAGAAGAGGTACGCGTACGCGAGGAGATCCGAGCGGCCGACCCGGCCGCGGATCTGGTAGAGCTGGGCGAGCCCGAGGGTGTCCGCGCGCTCGACGACGAGCGTGTTCGCCTGCGGGATGTCGATGCCCGACTCGATGATCGTCGTCGACACGAGAACGTCGGCATCGCCCGCGAGGAACGAGTGCATTCGCTCCTCGAGGTCGCGCTCGGGCATCTGCCCGTGCGCGACCAGGAACCTCAGATCCGGGCAGAGATCGGCGAGCTTCCTCGCCGCCTCGTCGATGGTCTCGACCCGGTTGTGGAGGTAGAACGCCTGTCCGCCGCGCGCGTGCTCGCGGATGAGCGCCGCCTGGATGAGCGCCTCGTCGTACTCGCCGACCGTCGTCCGGATCGGGCGACGGCCCTCGGGCGCCGTCTCGATGATCGAGATGTCGCGGAGGCCAGAGAGCGACATGTGCAGCGTCCTCGGGATCGGCGTCGCGGAGAGCGCGAGCACGTCGAGCTCGAGCCGCAGTGAGCGGAGCAGCTCCTTCTGCGCGACGCCGAACCGCTGCTCCTCGTCGATGACGACGAGCCCGAGGCTCTTCGGGATGACGTCGCGCGAGAGAAGTCGATGCGTGCCGACGAGCACTTCCACCTTCCCGTCCTTGAACTCGTCGAGGATCCGCGTCTGGTCGGCCCGCGTGCGAAAACGCGAGACCATCTCGACGGCGATCGGGTAGTCCCGGAACCGCTCGCGGAAGGTGTTCCAGTGCTGCTCGGCGAGGATCGTCGTCGGGCAGAGGACGAGCGTCTGCCGGCCGTTGAGCGCGGCGACGAAGGCCGCTCGGACCGCCACCTCCGTCTTCCCGAAGCCGACATCCCCGCAGACGAGCCGGTCCATCGGCCGCCCTGCCTCGAGGTCCTCCTTCACCGCTTCGATCGCCTGGAGCTGGTCGTCGGTCTCCCGGAACGGGAAGGACGCCTCGAGCCGCTCGAGCCAGTCTCCGCCGACCTCGAAGCTGAATCCCGGCGCCTGCTGGCGCCGCGCGTAGAGCGCGAGCAGCTCGCCGGCGAGCTCCCGTACCGACGCGCGCGCCCGGCTCTTGAGGTTCTGCCAGGCCTTGCCGCCGAGCTTCGAGAGGCCGGGCGCCTGCGCGTCTGCTCCGACGTATCTCGACACCTTCGGCAGTTGCTCGTGCGGGACGTAGAGGCGGTCCTCCCCGCGAAACGCGAGGTACAGGTAGTCGCGGGTGACGCCGGCGACCTCTTTCGTCTCGAACCCGATGAGCCGCCCGACGCCGTGATCCTCGTGGACGACGTAGTCGCCGGTCCGCAGGTCGGCGAACGACTGCAGTGCCCGGCCGAGGCGCGCGTCGGATCGTGGCGGCCGCTTGCGGAAGACCTGGACGTCGGGGAGGACTGCGAGCCCGAGATCGCGCCAGACGAATCCGCGCCTCGCCGGGCTGACGACGAACGTCACCGAGGGATCGGAGGAGAGCGGCTCGCTCTCCTCGGCGACGTGCGCCTCGACCCTCCGGAGCAGCCGCTGCGTGCGCAAGGCATCTCCGCGGTGCGGAAACGCGACGATCACACGCCGGCCCTGCCGGACAAACGACGAGAGCTCGGTCTCGGCCTCCGCGAGACCGCGGGCGGCTATCGCCGGACGCTGGGCCTCGAACGAGTGGGCCTGCGCGCGCGGGAAGGGATCGAGCTCTGCCGCGACGGCGAGGGCGAGCTCGCCGGCGTCCTCGCCCTCCTCGGCCCACACGCGCCGAACGTCCTCCGGCTGCCAGACGAGGTCGATCGGGCGGGCGATTGGAAGGACGAGGTCGACCGCTCCTTCCCTCTCGGCCTCCGACTCGAGCGCCGGCTCGTCCAGCCGTCGCTCCGCCGCCGGGTAGACGATCGCGTCCGAGATCGGGTGGAGCGCACGCTGCGTGAACGGAGAGAACACGCGGAGCTGCTCGATCTCGTCTCCGAAGAACTCGATTCGGATCGGCTCGCGCCCGGTGCTCGGGAACACGTCGATCAGCCCACCGCGAACCGCGATCTGACCACGCTCGTCGGCCCGTTCGGCGCGCTCGTAGCCGGCGAGCGCGAGCTCCTCGACGAGGCTCTCGAGGCCGAGCTCGTCACCGACGGCGATGCGAAGCGGCGCGGGCCGAGCGTGCTCGGCGGGAATGCGGTCGGCCAGTGCTCTCGCTGATGCGCAGACGAACCCCCCGGCGGCGAGCACGGCGAGCGCACGCGACCGTTCGCCCACGAGGTGCACCGGGGGCTGGAGCCCCGAGTCGATACGAACGCCCCGGCTCGGGAAGAGGCCGATCGTCTCCGCAGGCGCGTACCAAGCCATCGCCTCGGCGGCGTCCCGCGCGTGCTCGTCCTCGGGAAAGAGACAGACGAGCGGCCGCTCGAGGGCACGCCGGAGCCCGGCCAGGACGAGCGGGAGCGCCGGCTCGGAGACACGAGCCGGCTGCGGGAAGGCGTCGACGAACGCGCCGAAGCCCTCGCTCGCTGCGAGCTCGTCGACGAGGTCGTGAAGTGGCGACCGGTCCATGCGTTCGGCGGGAACAGCGTCCCGCGAGGTCATCCTAGCCCGCGGTCGCAAGACCACTTCGGGCGGCGAGCGACCCGCTTCGGGAGGCGGGCGGGGAGATCAGTTGAAGCGCTGCTGCGCGGCGGTCAGACCCTCGCTGAGGAGCGCCTCGACCGCATCGGCGGACCGGTTCACGATCTCGCCGGGGTCGTCGTCGACCTCGAACGGGGAGAGCACGAAGTCGGCGATGGTCCGGCGATCGCCGCGGCCGGGCCGCCCGACGCCGACTCGTAGCCGGGCGAACTCCTGCGTACCGAGCGTCTGGGTTATCGAGCGCAGCCCGTTGTGGCCCGCGAGCCCTCCCCCGACGCGGAGCTGCATCTGCCCGAGCTCGAGGTCGACCTCGTCGTGGACGACGAGCAGATCCGGCAGGTCGACCTTGAAGAACCGTGCAGCCGCGCCGACCGACCGACCGGAGTCGTTCATGTACGTCTCCGGCTCGAGCAGGGCCACCCGTCGCCCGTCGATCCGCACCTCCGCAACACGCCCGCTGAACTTCGCCCGAAACGCGCCCGAGTGCCTGCGCGCGAGCTCGTCGACGACCATCCAGCCGACGTTGTGGCGGTCGCGCTGGTGCTCGCGCCCCGGATTCCCGAGACCGGCCACGAGCAGGTCGAGCGTCGAGACGCGCTCCCCCCGCCGGAAGAGCCGCATCGAGGAGCCCTACTCGTCGTCTGCCGACTCGGAGGTCTCTTCGTCGGCGGGAGCGCCCTCGCCGTCGGCGGCCTCCTCGGCAGCGGCCTCCTCCGCAGCAGCGGCCTCGGCCTCCTCGAGCTCCGCGAAGCCGCGCGGCAGCGAAACGGTTGCGATCACCGTCTCGTGGAGATCGTCGAGGAAGGTCACGTCCGGAATGGCCGGGATGTCCTCCAGCCGGAGCACGTCGCCCACCTCCATCGCACCCAGATCCGCGTCGACGTGCTCGGGGATGTTCGCCGGCAGCGCCTCGACGTTCAGCTCGCGCGTGACGAGCGAGAGGACACCGCCCGACTTCACTCCGGGCGACTCGCCGACGAGGTGGACGACGACCGCCGCGTGGATCGGCTGGTCGAGCCTTACCTCGCGCAGATCGATGTGGGAGATCGTCCCCCGGATCGGATCCTGTTGGTAGTCCGCGAGCACCGACGGGTGCGCGGTCGTCTGCCCCTCGATGACGACGTCGAGGATCGCGTGGAGCCCCGACGGCCCCGACATCGCGTTTCGCAGGACGCGCTCGTGCACGACGATCGCGCGCGAGTGCCCCTTTCCATAGAGCACGCCCGGGACGAGGCCCTGCGCGCGCAGACGGCGCGTGTTTCGCGAGCCGCGGTCGTCGCGCTCCCGGACCTCGAGCTTGAACCTGTCCCCTGACATCGGCGGCGGATTGTAGCGACGCGCTCCAACCGAGCGCCGGACCAGAGCGCTAGAAGAGCTGGTTCTCGCCGCCGAAGATCGCCGACACCGACTCGTCGGCGAACACGTTCATGATCGTCTCGGCGAGCAGGCCCGAGATCGTGAGCACGGTCATCCCGTCCGGACGGCGCAGGGGATCGACGGGGACCGTGTCGGTGACGACGATGCCCGCGAGGCCTGCTTGGCCGAAGCGCTCGAGCGCGTCGTCGGCGAAGACGCCGTGCGTCGCGAAGACCCAGACCTGCTCCGCGCCTGCCTCCTCGAGCGCGCGTGCGCCCTGGAGCAACGTGTGCCCGGTCGAGATGTTGTCGTCGCCGACGATCGCGATCTTTCCCTCGACGCGGCCCGTGATCTCCGTGACCGACGCCACGTCGTGCGACGGGCGCGTCTTGTTCATGATCGCGAAGTCCGCGTCGATCATCTCCGCAAACCGAACCGCGTGCCTGGCGCGTCCTGCGTCCGGCGCGACGGATACCACGTGAGCGCCCGTGAGGCCGAGGTCGTGGAAGTGCTGCGCGAAGAGAGGCAGCGCGGTCATGTGGTCGACGGGGATCGTGAAGAACCCCTGCACTTGGCCCGCGTGCAGGTCCATCGTCAGCACGCGGTCGGCGCCTGCCTCCTGGATCATGTCCGCGAGCAGGCGGCTCGAGATCGGCTCCCGCGGCTTCGCCTTCCGGTCCTGCCGGGAGTACGGGAACCACGGGATGACCGCGGTGATCCGCTTGGCCGACGCGAGCCGCGCCGCCTGGATCATGAAGAGGAGCTCCATGATGTTCTGGTCGACGGGCCGGCAGCCGGTCTGGACGACGAAGAGGTCCGCGCCGCGGACCGACTCGCAGTAGCGGCAGTACGTCTCGCCGTTCGCGAAGGTGGTGAGCTCGATCTCGCCGAGCTCGACGCCGAGCTGCTCGGCGATCTTGGCGGCAAGCTCAGGGTGCGAGCGACCGGCGAAGACCATCAGCCGCTTCTGAGGCGTGAGCGGAATCGCGTGCCCTGTGGTCATCGCGACCCGCGGGACCTCCGACTCGAGTCCGGGAAGCGTCTGTTCAACCGTTCCGCTCTCCACCACGCCCTTCCTTGTTGACCTGCCTCGCCCGCGCGATCGCCAATGCGCCCGGAGGGACATCCTCGGTGATCACGGAGCCCGCCGCAATCCATGCGTCGTCGCCGATCGTCACGGGGGCGACGAACGAATTGTCGACCCCGGTCCTGACGTTGCTCCCGATCGCCGTGCGGAACTTCTTCTGCGTCACGTGGTCCTGGTTCACGGTGATGTTTCCCGCTCCGATGTTCGTGTCGGCTCCGACGTCGGCGTCCCCGAGATACGAGAGGTGCGGCACCTTGGTACGGGCGCCGATACGCGAGTTCTTGATCTCGACGAAGGTCCCCGCCTTCGCGCCCGCCTCGAGCACCGTGCCGGGGCGAAGGTAACAGAACGGCCCCACGAGGGCGCCTTCACCGACGACCGAGTCGATGACCACCGCGTGTGGGCCGACCTCTGCCCCGCCCGCGATCCGTGATGCACCGCGGACGACCGTGAACGGGTGCACCACCGCATCCGGCTCGACGACGACGTCGACGTCGATCCAGGCGGACGCGGGATCGACGATGGTCGCGCCGGCGAGCATGTGCGCCTCGTTGACGCGGTCGCGGAGCGTCGCCGCGGCGGCGGCGAGCTCGACACGCGTGTTGACCCCCTCGGCCTCCCGCGGGTCGTCTGCGCGATGGACCGCGACTTTGTGGCCGTCCGCGACGAGCAGCTCGACCGAGTCGGTGAGATAGAGCTCACCCTGCGCGTTGTGGGGTTCGAGCCGATCGAGAGTTGGCCAGAGAAGCTCGGCCCGGAACACGTAGATCGACGAGTTGACTTCGCCGACCGCGAGCTGCTGCGGTGTCGCGTCGCCCGCCTCGACGATGGCCTCGAGGCCGCCGTTCCCGTCGCGAAGCACGCGGCCGTACTCACGCGGATCGCCTGGCTCGAACGAGAGAACGGTCGCGGCGGCGCCCTCCCGACGATGGGTGGCGACGAGCTCGCCGAGCAGCGCCGAGGTGAGGAGGGGCGTGTCGCCGGAGAGGACGAGCAGGTCCTCCGTCTTGCCCTCGAGGAGCACGCGTGCGCTGCGTACGGCATCGCCCGTCCCGAGTGGACGCTCCTGCTCGGCGACGTCCCGGCCGGGGAAGGCGTCCACCGTCGCCGGAGACGAGACGACGACGAGCGGACCGACGGCCACATCGCCTGCAGCCGCCAGCACCCAGTCCACCATGCGCCGCCCGAGGAGCGGGTGGAGGTGCTTCGGCACGGTCGAGCGCATACGCGTGCCGAGGCCTGCGGCCATGACCACCGCTCCGAGCTCTGTCGTCTTCTTGGCGGGCATCGTGACTGGGGCGCCAGGATTCGAACCTGGGATCACGGGACCAAAACCCGTTGCCTTACCACTTGGCCACGCCCCAGAGCTGGACGGTGCATCTTGCCATTCGACCCCGAGGGTGCTCGGGTGGTCACGTCGCCACCGGGCGCGTGACCCACGTTTTCCCGATGTCGCCCACGACGCCGGCCGCCCTTTCCGCATCCGTCACGTCCTCGAAGAGTGCGTAGACCACGGTGCCCGCGCCCGTGACATCCACCCTGAACGCTCCGAGCGACTCGAGCCGTGCAGCGAACGACGACGATACGAGGTCGTTACCGGGCAGCGCGGCGAGGTCGCGAGCCTCCCGGACGCGGTCGACGGCCTCGAGCAGAGCCGCGCGCCGCGTCTCGAAGCCGTCAGGACCTCGGCGCTCGTCGAAGCGGCCGTAGACGTCTGCGGTCGACGTCTTCCGCTCCGCAGCCGGGAGCACGAGCAGGATGGCGTAGTCGAGCGGAAGCGACACGGGCGTGAGTTCCGTTCCGTCGCCCGTCCCGAGCTGCGCGCCCTCGGTCAGGAAGAAGGGAACGTCGGAGCCGAGCTCGGCCGCGAGCGCATGCAGAGCGGCCCCGGTCAGGGGAGACGTGAGCCCCTGATTCGCGAGCTCCAGCGCGGCCGCGGCATCGGTGCTCCCGCCGCCGAGACCCGACGTTACGGGAATCCGCTTCTCGAGCCGTACATGCCAGCCGGAGGCGACGTTCGCATGCTCAGCGAGACCCGCAAGCGCTCCGCGGACGATCGTGTCCTCCGGGAACCCTTCGACGACGACCTGACCGTCGTCTCGCTGCTCGATCACGACGTCGTCGCGAAGATCGATCCGCTGCAGAAGGGTTGCGATCTCGTGTTTTCCGTCGTCGCGAGTCGGGCCGACGACGAGGCCGAGATTGATCTTCGCCGGCGCCCTGCGGTTCATGCGAGATTCCGCGCGAGCTCGACGAACTCGTGCGGCTCGAGCTCCTCGGCGCGAACGCTGGGAGCTCGCTCGATCGCCGCGAGCGCCTTCTCGACCCGTCCGCGAGCCGCGAGCCCTGCGAGAGCCACGGAGTTCGCAAGCGTCTTCCGCCGGTGAGCGAAGGCGGCCTCGACGACGGGTCGCACCGACAGCACCTCCACGCCCACCACTCTGTCGAATGCGAGGAGCGTCGACTCGACGCGCGGCGGGGGCCGGAACACGCTCGGCGAGACGCGGTGGGAACCGAGCTTCCGCGACTGCAGCTGCACCAGCACCGAGACCGCGCCGTACGCCTTCGTGCGGGGCGTGGCGAAGAAGCGGTCCGCGAGCTCGCGCTGGACCATCACGCACCAGCGTTCGAGCGACGGGACGTGCTCGAGGGTCTCCATGACGAGCGGCGTCGCGACGTTGTACGGCAGGTTCGCGACGAGCTTGTCCGGAGCCGGTTCGAGTGCAGCGAGGTCGAGGTGGAGCGCGTCGCCGAAGACCAGGTCGACGTTCTCGTGGGAAGCGAGCGCCGACGCGAGAGGCTCCTCGAGCGAGCGGTCGATCTCCACGGCGTGCACTCGGCGGACTCGGTCCGCGAGGTACCGGGTCAGCACGCCGAGACCGGGGCCGATCTCGAGCACGACGTCGTCGGCACCGAGATCGGCGAGCCGGCCGATCACCCCGAGCAGGTTGTCGTCGGCGAGAAAGTGCTGGCCGAGTGCCTTCTTCGGCTGCACGCTCACGAGAGCTCGAACGCCGCCCCGGCGTTCGCATGCGAGCGGGTCGCGAGTTCGTCCGGGCTCTCATCCCGGGCGGCCGCGAGCACGGCGATCGTGTGGATGAGGTGGGCCGGCTCGTTCGGCTTCCCGCGGACAGGCTGTGGGGAGAGATAGGGGCTGTCGGTCTCGACCAGGATCCTGTCGCCGGGCACCTGCGCCGCTGCAGCGCGTAGCTCCGGCGCCTTTGGATACGTCGCGTTTCCGGCGAACGAGACGTAGTACCCGCGCTCGACGGCCACCGGGAGAAGCTCGGGCGACGAGAAGCAGTGGAGGATCACGGTTCCCGAGAACTCCGCGAGCAGGTCCGCGGTCTCGCGGGAGGCCTCGCGGTTGTGGACGACTACCGGGAGCCCGAGCTGGCCCGCCACCTCGAGTTGGCGTTCGAACAGACGCCGTTGCTCCTCCGGCGAGGCGAAGCGGCGAACGTTGTCGAGCCCGGTCTCTCCGACAGCTACCGCCTTCGGATGGCGAAGGAGCTCTGTCAGCTCGTCGAGCCTGGCGGCGTCGTCGGTCGCAGCCTGGTGCGGGTCGACTCCGAGGGCCGCATACACGCCGGCGTTCTCGTCCGCGATCGCTAGAGCGGCGCGACACGAGTCGATGCCCGTTCCGATCGTGACGATGCGATCGACGCCGACGGCGGCAGCGCGCGCGACGACCGCTGCGGCCGGCTCGCTCCCTTGGTCCAGATGTGCGTGGGAGTCGGTCACACCGGGTCGAACTGCTCTTGCATCCGGGCGAGTTCCCCCGCCACGACCTTCTCCGGATCGAGCTTCACGAAGAGCGGCTTCGGCTCACGCAGCGCCTGGCCCGCGGGCAGGTCGCTCGGTACCCACCGGCCGACGCAGGCGCCGTAGTCGCCCGTCAGCACGCCGTGCTCTCGACCGCCTTCCTCCTCGACCGTTCGCTGCTCGGGCGGCCCCGCAATCACACCGCCGTAGCCCAGCAACTCGTGCAGGCGCTGCGAGGAGAAGGGCAGGAACGGGGAGAGGAGCACCTTGAGGTTGTCGACGGCGCGCAACGCGACGTACAGGATCGTGGCCGCCCGATCGCGATCCGTCTCGAGCAGCGCCCATGGCGCTTGCTCCGCGACGTACTGATTCCCCACCGCCGCTCGTGCCATCGCCTCCTGCAGGGCATTCTTGAAGCGCGTCTGCTCGATCAGCGACCCGACGACCTCGAACGCGCCTTCGACCTCTCGCAGCAGGGTCTCGTCGGCCTCGGTGAGAGCGCCGGGCTCGGGAACCGCGCCGAAGTTCTTGTACGCGCTCTGCAGGGTCCGATTCACGAGATTCCCCCACGTCGCCACGAGCTCGTCGTTGTTCCTGCGGACGAACTCGGACCACGTGAAGTCGGTGTCCTGGGTCTCCGGGCCGGCGATGGAGACGAAGTAGCGCAGCGAGTCGGGGTCGTAGCGCTCGAGGAAGTCGCGCACGAAGATCTGGACGCCACGGCTCGAGCTGAACTTCTTCCCCTCCATCGTCAGGAACTCGCTCGAGGCGATCGTGTCCGGAAGCTCGAGGTCGCCGCGGCCTGCGCCGTAGACGCCGTCGTCGCCGTACCCGAGCAGCATGCTCGGCCAGATCACCGTGTGGAAGACGATGTTGTCCTTCCCCATGAAATAGACGTGCTCGGCGTCGGGGTTCTGCCACCACTCCCGCCAGGCGTCGGGCGTGCCCCGGTTGTGCGCCCATTCGATGGAGGCGGAGAGATAGCCGACGACCGCGTCGATCCAGACGTAGATCCGCTTGTCCGGGTCCTCCTCGTAGCCCGCGACGGGGATCGGGACGCCCCAGTCGAGGTCGCGCGTCATCGCCCGGGGCTTGAGTTCGCGGACGAAGTTGAGCGAGAACCGCTTCACGTTCGGACGCCAGTCGTCCTGACTCTCGATCCAGGCCGTCAGCTGCTCCTTGAACGCCGGCAGGTCGAGGAATAAGTGCTTCGTCGTCCTGAAGACCGGTCGCTCGCCGTCGATCGTCGACCGCGGGTCGATCAGGTCGATCGGGTCGAGCTGATTCCCGCAGTTGTCGCACTGGTCGCCGCGTGCGCTCGGGAACCCGCAGATGGGGCACGTGCCCTCGATGTAGCGATCGGGGAGCGTGTGCTCCGTGGAGGCCGAGAACGCGCCGAGCGTCTCCTGCTCGACGACGAAGCCCTTCTCGAAGAGCGTGCGGAAGATGTCCCGCGTGACGTCGTGGTGGTTCTGCGTCGTCGTCCGTGTGAAGAGGTCGTACGAGAGCCCGAGATGGAGCAGGTCCTCCCGGATCAGCGCGCTGAAGCGATCCGCCGTCTCACGCGGAGACTCGTTCGCGGCGTCTGCGGCCACCATGACCGGTGTGCCGTGCTCGTCGGTCCCGCTCACCATGAGCACGTCGTTCCCGCGGAGCCGGTGGTAGCGGGCGAACGTGTCCGACGGTACTCCGAACCCCGCCACGTGGCCGATGTGGCGTAGACCGCTCGCATACGGCCAGGCGACCGCTACGAAGATCTTCCGGGCTTCGATCGGCTGGCTCACGGGGGCCAATGATAGGGAGTCGTTTCCAGCCCACCCGCCGCGCACCGACCACGACTCCGCCGATCGCAAGCAGGGCGACGAGGAGCGTCAGGACGCCGCCGCCGCGCACGAGCAGGCGCTGCGGGGAGCGGTGCGCGACACGCGCGCGGGCTGATCGGCCGAGCAAGCTCGCAGAGGCCATTCGTGTGATCGCGGCGTGTGATTCCTGGGCTCTCGAAAGCGACCCGAAAACGCGGACGGGCTCGTCGCGGACGGGGTCCGGGTCCTCGAGCAGTCCGATCTCCGCCCCCGTCGTCCACCCGGGGCCCGATGAGACATGCGACGGCATGTCCGCCGCGATCGGTGCACGCGCACGCAGTCCGGATCGCGACGAATGTCCGTTCATCGGCGATCGCCTCGCGCGCGGGTCGCTGTCCCGCGCTCTCGACGGTGACCCGCTCGAAGCCGAGACTCCGGACGGCGAGGGAGCGGCGACCGCGCGCGGAGCAGTCGTGGGCGCGGGTTGCATCGGCGCGCTCGCGTCCACGGGCGCCGTGGCCTGTGGCTGTGCGGGCGCAGCCGGAGCCGGAGGAGCGGGAGCGGGGCTCGGTGCGGGAGCAGGGCTCGGGGCCGGAGCAGGAGCGGGAGCGAGCGTCGGAGCTGATGCCGGCTGCGGCGCGGGCGCCGAAGTCGGCGGTGGTGGCGGAGAAGGTGCCGTCCGGGGAGGGAGGAGCAAGAGAGGATCGACATAGGTCTCGTCGTCCGCCTCGCGGATGCCGAGGTGGACGTACGGCACGTCGTGCTCGGGGATGCCGGAGGGACCGGCCTCGGCGATCGCATCTCCCTCGGCGACGCGAGCGCCACGCTTGACGAGGAGCGTCCCGAGATGGGTGAGCGACGCCTTGCGGCCGTCGGCGGTCGCGATCGTGATCGTGAGACCGTTCGTCGGGACGGATCCGGCGAAGGTCACGTCGCCGACCACGGGTGCGCGCACGACGCGGGCGGATCCGAGCGCGACGTCGACTCCACGATGCTGCCCGCCCGCATAGGGATCGGGACCAACGCTGAAGCCGCGCAGGACCTCGCCGTCGGCCGGCCAGCTCCACGCGGACGCAGTAGGAACGATCACGAACGCGGCAACCGCCACCGCGAGCGACACTCCGAGACGGATTGTTGTCATCCGCGCCAACAAGACGAGCAGCGTAGCGAGCGCCGCGGACGTTGTCAAATGAGCTTACAGAGAGGCGCGGTAGAGCGCGTTCCGAGAGCCACCGGTGAGTCGGGCGACGACTTCCGCGGCGGTGCGACGCGGAGTGCCTGCGGCAACGAGCTCCGCGACCGCTGCGAGCCCGACGTCCTTCGATGCGTTCTCGACCGCATCCGCCGGCCCGAGCACGAGCGTGATCTCACCACGCGGGGACTCGGCGTATTCCGTCGAGAGCTCCGCGAGCGTGCCCCGCCGCACCTCCTCGAACTTCTTCGTCAGCTCTCGACACACGGCGCCCGGGCGATCCGGCATCGCATGCGCGAGGAGCGCCAGCGACTCGGGCAGCCTTCGCGGGGACTCGAACGCGACGACGCCATGGCGGTACCGTGCGAGCTCCTCCGCCAGCGCCTCGCGCTCGGCCTGCCGCCTCGGCAGATAGCCGATGAACTGGTAACGATCCGCGCCGAGGCCACTGGCGACGAGCGCGGTCTCGACCGCGGACGCACCCGGCAGCACGCTCACCTCGAGCCCGGCGGCGAGCGAAGTCTCGATCAGCCGAGCGCCCGGGTCGTTGACGCCCGGCAGCCCCGCGTCCGAGACGAGAGCGATCCGCTCGCCTCGCCCGAGGCCGTCGAGCACCTCGCGCTCACGCGCCGCCTCGTTGTGACGGTGGTAGCTGACGAGCCGCGTCGAAATGCCGTGTCGGTCGAGGAGGATCCGCGTCCGACGCGTGTCCTCGCAGAGCACGAGATCCGACTCGCGGAGCTCGGCGAGGACGCGCAGGGTGACGTCCTCGAGGTTCCCGATCGGCGTGGCGCAGACGGCGAGAGGCACCTACCACGTCCCGTCGAGCGCCTCGAACGCGACGAGCGCCGCCCCGACGAGACCCGCGTCGCTCCCGAGCTCCGCCCGCACGACGCGGAGCGTCGCATCCGCTGGGTCGAGCGCCTCGCGCCGACCTGACTCCTGTGCGCGGTCGAGCAGGAGATCCGCGGCGGCTTCCCCGAATCCGCCCCCGATCACGAAGACGTCCGGATCGAAGACGTTCGCGAACGAGCCGATCGCGGCACCGAGCAGATCTGCCATCTCTGCGATCCGCTCGACCGCCGGCGGGTCTCCCGCACGCGCCCGCTCGAGGAGCACGTACGCGTTCGCGTCCGGTCCGTACAGCTCGCGCGCGACCCGGTCGGCGGCAGTGCCCGACGCGATCGCCTCGAGATGGCCGTGCCCGTGACAGTGACCCTGGCACGGTGGTCCTCCGGCCTGGACGACGACGTGGCCCAACTCCGCCCACCGCCGGTACAGCCGCCCGTCGAGGACGACGCCGCCGCCGACCCCGGTCCCGAGCGTGAGCATGACGATCGACGACGAGCCCTTCCCGGCTCCCAGCCTCGCCTCGGCGAGCGCCGCAACGTTCGCGTCGTTCCCCACGCCGACCGGGAGTCCGAAGCGCTCCCGAGCGTGACCGGCGAGGTCGACGTCCGCGAGCGGGAGGTTGACCGCGCCCAAGATCCGCCCCGTCGTGCGGTCGAGATTCGTGGGAACGCCATAGCCGAGCGCCTCGACACTGTCGTCGCGGAGCTCCTCCACGACTGCGTCGAGCGCCTCGAGGACCGCGTCCTCCGAGCTCGTCGGGCTCGGGATCTCGTGCCGCGCCAGCACCCGTCCCTGGCGATCGACGACGCCGGCGAGGATCTTCGTCCCGCCGACGTCCACGCCGATGACGAGGGGAGGTGCCAAGGCGCGGGCTACCATAACGGCCCGAAATGGCCGAGGGAGTCAAGCCCTACCGCGTGTACCGGGGCGGGCGGTCCAAGGGCAAGGTCCCCCTCGATCGGCGGTCCCGCCCCGGCCGCACGCCTGCGTCGCCCCCGAAGCCGCCGCGTCGCCGACGTTGGGGCCTCTGGATCGCGCTCGGAGCCGTCGGTCTCCTCGTGCTCCTCGTCGTGTGGGGCGTGCTCGGCTACGTCTCCTTCTCGCACGGTGTGTCCAAGGCGAACGACCGGCTCCCCCCCGGCACGCGGTCGAAGCTCGCGGCGCAGGATGGATCGCTGCTCGCGAACCCGTCCACCATCCTCGTGATCGGGACCGACGGCGGGAGCGAGCCCGGCCGGGGAGGCGCCCGCCGGTCCGACTCGCTGCTCCTGCTCCACACCGATCCGGGCAAGCACCGGCTGTCGTACCTCTCGATCCCGCGCGACCTGCGCGTCGAGATCCCCGGCTATGGGCCGTCGAAGATCAACGCCGCGAGTCAGATCGGCGGCCCCGCGTTGACGGTCGCCACCGTGCGGGCGCTGACGGGCCTCCCCATTCAGCACGTCGTCGTGGTCGACTTCGACGGGTTCCAGGAGCTGATCGACGCGCTCGGAGGGGTCCAGGTGAACGTCCCGAAGCCGATCCTGTCGAATCGCTTCGACTGCCCCTACAAGCCGTCGCGGTGTGACGCGTGGAAGGGCTGGCGCTTCGCGAAGGGCCCACAGCACATGAACGGGAAGCGCGCACTCGTGTACTCACGGGTCCGCGAGAACCGGCTCGACCCCTCCGACAACGACATCTCCCGCGGTGCGCGCCAGCAGCAGGTCGCGGACGCCGTGGGCTCGAAGGTCGCGAGCTTCGGAACGTTCCTCCGGCTGCCGTTCATCGGCGACTCGATCGCCGCTCCGATCGCGACGGACATGTCTGCGTGGGAGCTCTCCCAGCTCGGCTGGGTCCGGTTCAGAGCGGACTCCGGACAGTCGCTCCACTGCCGCCTCGGCGGCGACCCGCAGACGATCGGCGGGGAGTCGGTGATCGTCGGGTCCGAGGACAACGTGAACGTCGTCTCGATGTTCCTCCGCCGCTCAGCGCCCCTGCCCCCGCCGAAGGGAACGCTCTACGGCCCGGGCTGCACCAGGCGCTGAATCAGTCCTTGGCCGGCGGCGTCTTCTTCTCGGCGGAGCCCCCTGTGCCGCCCGACCCCGAGTCGCCCGACCCCGAGTCGCCCGAGCCGGAGCCCGCTTCCTTCGCGCCCTTGTCGGCAGAAGCTTTCTCGGCTTTACCCGAGCCCTCCCCCTCCTTCACGTCGGCTTTCTGCCCCTTGCGGCCGTAGTCCGTCGAGTAGAAGCCCGAGCCCTTGAAGTGGACGGCAACCGGAAACAGGAGCTTCTCCACCGGGCTCTCGCCGCACACCGTGCACGCCTCCACGGGTGCGTCGGACATCCGCTGGAAGACCTCGAACGTGTGCCCGTTCGGGCAACGGTATTCGTAGATGGGCACGAGGGCGAAAGGCTAGCCGCGAGGGGTGTCGGATTCCTGCTCGCGGTCGAGGAGCTCGCGGTAGCACGGCGCGCTCTCGAACGCCGCCAGGCCCCGCGGCCGTCCGCGCCGGCGCTCGATCCGTCGTCGGCGGTTGACGGCGGCGATCGCGGCCGACGCCCCGACGACGCCTCCGAGCAGGAAGGTCCTGAGCCGCCCGCGTCGCCCGACGTCGTCCACGCTCTGATCTTACGATCCTCTGCCCAATGCTCGTCTGTGCGCTCGGTGATCTCGTCCTCGATGTCGTCGTCCGGCTCGCCGCCGCGCCGGCGGAGGGTGGAGACACACCCGCGGACATCCTCCTCGGCCCGGGCGGCCAGGCCGCGAACGTCGCTGCGTGGACTGCCGAGCTCGGAGCGCCCGCTCGTCTCGTCTGCAAGAGCGGAGCCGACGACGCGGGCCGGCTCGTGCGCGAGGGCCTCGCTGCGCGCGGCGTCGAGGTGGTCGGCCCGATCGAGGGAACGACCGGAGTGGTCTGCGCGCTCGTCACCCGGGACGGGCAACGATCGATGGCGACGAGCCGTGGGGCCTCGACCACCCTCGCGCCGGCGGACATCGACCCGGCCTGGCTCGCGGGCTGCGACCAGCTCTTCGTCTCGGGGTACGCGCTGACGAGCGAGCCGGCCCGGTCGGCCGCCCTTCGGGCGGTCGCGCTGGCACGCGACGCCGGAGCGGCCGTCAGCGTGGACCTCTCCTCCTGGAGCGCGATTCGCGACGCAGGAGCCGAGCACTTCCGCACCGACGTGACGGCGCTCGCGCCGGACGTCGTCTTCGCAAACGAGGAGGAGGCCGGCGTCGTCGGCGAGATCGCCGGCCCGGTATGGGTGCTGAAGCACGGTGGCGAGGGGTGCTCGTTCGACGGCGTCGAGCGCGCCGCTCTCCCGGTCGACGAGGTCGTGGACACGACCGGCGCCGGCGACGCGCTCGCCGCCGGGTTCCTCGTCGGCGGGCCGGACCTCGCGCTCGAGGCGGCAGCCCGCTGCGTCTCGCGACTGGGGTCGCTGCCGTGAGCGAGCCGGTCGTCGTCGCCGAGGAGATCCGCGAGGCGCTTGCCGGCGGAGGAGCGGTGGTCGCGCTCGAGACGACCCTCGTCGCGCACGGCTTCCCCCCGCCGGACGGGCTCGAGGTCGCGGCCGAGAGCGAGCGCGCCGTCCGTGCGGCAGGCGCGGTCCCGGCGACCGTCGGCGTCCTCGACGGCAGGATCAGGGTGGGTCTCGACGGCGACGAGCTCGGCCGCTTCACGATGGACGCGCGCAAGGTCGGGCCGCGGGATCTCGCCGCCTGCGCAGCCCAGGGCGCGGTCGGAGCGACGACGGTCGGCGGCACGCTGGCGGTTGCGCGCGAGGTCGGCATCCGGTTTCTCGGCACGGGCGGGATCGGCGGCGTGCACCGCGGCTTCCCGAGTCCCCCGGACGTCTCCGCGGACATCCCGATGCTCGCCCGAGCGCAGGCGCTCGCCGTCGCCTCCGGAGCGAAGTCGCTGCTCGACGTGCCCGCGACCATGGAGCTCCTCGAGACCCTTGGCGTGCCGGTCCTGGGCTTCCGCACCGACACGCTCCCGCTCTTCTACTCGGCCGACGGCGGGCCGAGGGTGTCGTGCAGGGTGGAGGACGCGAGCGAGGCGGCCCGCATCGCCGCCACCCACTGGGATCTCGGCGGCGGCGGTCTGCTCCTCGGCAACCCCCCTCCGGAGAGCCTCGATGTCGAGGACCTGATCGAGCAGGCGCTGGCGGACGCGCACGACCGAGGCGTCTCCGGGCAGGCGGTCACGCCGTTCGTCCTCGTGGCGCTGCACGAGCGGAGCGGCGGCCGGACCCGAGAGGTGAACCGCAAGCTCATCGTCGCCAACGCGCGACTCGCCGCCGAGGTCGCGGTAGCGTTCGCGGCGCCGTGAGCCTGTACGACGCCGTCAAGGACCTCCCGTTCGTCGTCGACGGGTACGAGCTCGAGGGTCTCGAGCTGCAAGCACGACCGGAGTTTCTGCGCAAGACGACCGTCGTCCGCCTGCACGGCGCGGGCGAAGAGGGGATCGGCGAGGACGTGACGTACGAGGCGGCCGAGCACGACCGGCTGCAGGAACGAGGTGCGACTCTCCCGCTCTCCGGTTCGTGGACGATCGAGTCGTTCTCCCGGCACATCTCCGCGCAACCGCTCTTCGACCCGCTCCCCGAGCGCCTGGTCTACCTCGACTACCGGAGGTGGGCGTTCGAGAGCGCTGCGCTCGACCTCGCGCTCCGCCAGGCGGGAACCTCGCTCGGCGAAGCCGTCGGACGCGAGCCCGCGCCGATCGCGTTCGTCGTCTCGATGGGCCTCGGCGAGCCTCCTTCCACGGAGCGCTTTCATGCGTGGCTCGGCCTCTACCCCGACCTCCGCTTCAAGCTCGACGCGAACCCGCAGTGGGGCGACGATCTCGTCGCGGAGCTAGCTGCGACGGGCGCCGTCGACTCGATCGACTTCAAGGGCCATTACCAGGGAACGACCGTGGACACGCCACCCGACGCCGCGCTCTACCGGCGGGTCGCGGAAGGCCTGCCCGACGCATGGCTCGAGGACCCGGCACTCACCGACGAGACGACACCGGTGCTCGAGCCCCACCGCGGCCGCATCACCTGGGATGCGCCGATCCACTCGGTGGAGGACATCGAGGGACTACTCTGGCCACCGCGGACGGTAAACGTCAAGCCGTCGCGCTTCGGCTCCATCGATCGCCTCTTCGCCGCCTACGACTACTGCGATGCGAAGGGGATCGGCGCCTACGGCGGAGGACAGTGGGAGCTCGGCCCGGGGCGCGGCCACATCCAGCTGCTCGCCTCGCTCTTCCACCCGGAGACACCGAACGACGTCGCTCCGCGGGAGTTCAACCTCGATCCTCGCCCAGGCCTGCCGACGAGCCCGCTCGCTGTGGAAGGCCGCGAGACCGGCTTTTTCGCCCCGTAGAGCTACGCCGCGCGAGCGACGACGGGCGACGCGCCGAGGTCAGCGAAGATCGCCTTCCCCTGGCGCGCGGCTTTCGCGTCATCGGCGACGCGGCCGAGGCCGATCAGTGCATACGCTCGCTCGACGACGCTTCCGTAGTTGGCCCAGCCCTCGGCCGCGGCGGCGTACAGAGTCGTTGCCTCGTCCGCGTCTCCTCGTACCTCTGCGAGGGCAGCGCTCGCGCCCGGGCGGGCCGCGGCGTCCCAAGCAGACTCCGTCTTCGAGCCATCGAGGAACGCGCTCGCGACGTCGAGCTCTCCGGCGGCTGAGGCGATCCGTATCGACCAGCCGAGACACGCGGATCGCCACACCGGCTTGCCAGCCGTGAACCGCTCGAGCTCCCGGACGAGCCCGACCGCGCGATCGATCTCGCCGCCCGCGGACGCAACGAGAGCTGCGACCTCGAGACCGGGAACGAGGACCTGTGGATCGCTGCTCTCACGGGCGGACTCGAGTAGCGCCTCGACGTGGCCGCAAGCCTCCGCCGACGAGCCGCAATGCGCCAGGACCGCGGCCGGGTAGGCATTCGCGAACACGTCGATCTGCCCCCCGGCGCCGTGCTCGTCGAGCCACTCTCGGACCTCCGCCGCCTCCTCGAGCACGTCGTCCCAGCGCCCGGCGTGGTAGAGCCCACGCAGTCGCTCGGCCCGCTGCCAGATGGCCACGGCCCCCAGTCCGCGGGATACGGCGAACGCTGTGCCCTCCTTCCACAGCTCGAGCGCGGGGCCAACCCCCACGAAGGTCGCAGTCGTGTCCGCGAGGTTGTTCATGGCGACGCCGGCGGTGCGCGCGCTGCCGAGCTCGAGGGCAAGGTCGCGCGCCCGTCGGAAGTCGTCCAGGCAGGCGGCGTCGCCATGATCGAAGCGGATCAGCGCTCTCGCCGCGAGCAGGCCGCCGCTCCGCTCTTCCAGCTTCGCGGCGAGCGCAAGCCCCTTGTCGACGATCGCGCTCGCTTCCTGGTAGCGGCCGCCGAGCGCATCCCTCTGGGCGACGCCTCCGTAGACCTGGACAAGATCCGCGTCCGGGTCCCGCTCTAGGATCGCGATCGCTTCCAGCCCGACGGCACGTGCCTCGACGGTCTCGCCCGTCCCCCAGAGAAACCGCGCACGCTCGCCCATGGCCACCGCCGCCGCGTGCTCATCGACCTCGCGAAGGAGCGCGATCGCCCGCTCGTTCGTCTCTCGCGCCTCCGTCATGTCGCCCCTGAAGAAGAGCACCACCGCCAAGCGCGCGAGCGCGAGCCCGTTCGAGCGCTCGTCGACTCCTGACAGGTCGACCGCGCGCCGGAGGTACGCGACCGCGGCGTCCGCGTCGAGGTTGCTCGCCCGCTCGCCGGCGGCTATGAGATGCCCGACGAGCGCAGCATCGAGAGCACGGAGATCCTCCGCCGCCGCGGCCCGGAGTTCGCGAGCCTGGCTCAGGTGGTACACGAGAATCTCGGCGTAGTCCTCGACGCGCTCGGCCGCCATCTCCTCGACCCATCCGACGGCTGCGACGTGCTTGGCCGCACGCGGCGAGCGCGGGATCTGCTGGTAGGCGACGTCGCGCACGAGCCCGTGCCAGAACGAGAACTCGTCCTCGCCCTCGAGAGACGAGACACGAATGGGACGGACGAACTCCCTCCGCACGAGCTCGTTCAGCTCGCGCCTGACGTCCTCGCGCCCGCGGTCCCCAATCGCGGCGACCGCACCCGTCCAGAACACGCGGCCGACGACCGACGCGTCCTGGAGCAGCGACTTGAGCTCCGGAGCCAGTGTGTCCAGTCGGGCCGCCATGAGCGCCTGCACCGTCTCCGGGACCGCAAGGTCATCGACGTCGCCGCTCTCCGCGAGCATCCGAGCGAACTGCTCCGCATACAGCGGGTTCCCCCCGGCTCGCTCGAGAAGCATCGACTGCGCCTCGGCCGGGAGCAGAGTCCGCTCGAGGACCGCGTGCAGGAGCTTTGCCGCCTCCTGGTCCGAAAGCGGGGCCAGTGAGATGGTCGTCGCGTTGCGCTTCCCTCCGCCCCAGCTCGGCTGCCGCTCGAAGAGCTCGGGACGCGCGGTGCAGAGGAGGAGCAGGGGCACCGGCATGCTCCAGTCGAGCAGGTGCTCGAGGAACTCGAGCAGCGCGCCGTCGGCCCAGTGGAGATCCTCGACGACGAGCACACATGGACGCCGCACGGCCATCGCCTCCAGGAAGCGGCGCCAAGCGGTGAAGGCCTCTTCCCTGCTGACCGCGGCAGTGTCGCCGCCCGCGCCGACGAGCGGCGACAGTCGCGAGGCGAACCAGGCTCGCTCCGACGCGTCGGCGAAGAGCGCGTCGACGGTCTCGTCCAGCTTGGACGTGGCGACCTGCTGGTCGTCCGACTCGAGGATCCCGGCTTCGGCCTTGACGATCTCGCCCAAGGCCCAGAACGTGATGCCCTCTCCGTAGGGCAAGCAGCGACCGTGTCGCCAGGTGATGAGATCGGGCCGGTCGTCGAGAGCCGCGCGGAGCTCGGTGACGAGGCGGCTCTTGCCGATCCCGGGCTCGCCCACGACAGTCACGAGTTGCACAGACGACTCGCGCTCCGCTCGCAGGAAGGTCTCGAGCAGGAGCGTTCGCTCGTGCTCGCGGCCGACGAACGCCGTCTGCATCGCCGCCTCGGGCTGACCGACGCGGCTGCGTGCGTGCGTCGCTCGCCAGACCCGAACCGGCTCCGCCTTCCCTTTTGCGACAACCGGCTCGAGCGACTCGAAGGTGATCGCGCTCTCGGTCGAGCGCATCGTCATCTCGTCGACGACCACCGTCCCGACTGCCGCGGCGCTCTGAAGGCGAGCGGCGACGTTGACGACGTCGCCGGCGACCATCCCCTCGCCCCGCTCAGGTCTGGCACCGAGCGCCACCACCGCCTCTCCGGTCGTTACGGCGGCTCGAACCGCGACGTCCAGCCCTTCCTCACGCAGGCTCTCGATCGTCTCGAGGATCCTGAGCGCCGAGCGGACGGCGCGCTCCGCGTCGTCCTCGTGGGCGACAGGAGCGCCGAAGACGGCCATCACGGCATCTCCGATGAACTTCTCGACCGTCCCTCCGAAGCGCTCGATGTCGATCTTGACGCGCTCGTGGTACGGGCGAAGCGTCGCGCGAACGTCCTCCGGGTCGGCCCGATCGGAACGGTCGGTGAACCCGACGAGGTCGACGAAGAGCACCGAGACGACCTTCCGCTCCTCGCCGACCGGCGCCGCTGCGACGAGCGGCTCGGCGCACGCGAGGCAGAAGCGTGCGCGCTCCGGGTTCTCCTCGCCGCAGCTCGGGCAGACGATCACGGGACGAACGCCTGACGCATCGCTACTCCATCGTCTTCAGAAAGTCGTCGACCGGGATCAGGGGCAGCGACTCGAGCTTCGCGCTTCCGCGCGCACCGAGCGCGACGGAGACCTTCGCGATCGTGAGGTCGTCGGGCGCCTCGACGACGTTGACGAAGTCGTACTCGCCGAGCGCCGCCCACTGGTGGAGCACCTTGGCGCCCATCTCCTCGACGTCGCGGTTGACCTCACGCAGGCGACTCGGATTCGCGTGGAGCGTCTGGACGCCCTTCTCCGTCAAGGTCGTGAGCATCAGGTAGATCCCCATCTCGCTCCTCTCCTCGCTTTGCCCGCGAGCGTAACCGAGCCTCCTGGTCGACGTACAGCAGCGCGCCGCCGACGAAGAGCAGCGGTCCGAGGACGGTGTCGGCGAGGAAGACGGCGCTCCGGACGGCGTTCTCGGCCTGTGAGTGGAGCACGAGCGTGAGCCCGTACTCGGCAAGCCCGAAGAGGACGACGAGTGCCGCGAGCGATCCCGCCGCGTGGACGTAGTCCGCACGTCCCAGGGCGATCGCCCGGCGGAATGAGTTCCGGAGCGAGACCTGCTCGACGATCGCGACCGGGACGACGAGCCCGACGAGTGCGAGCCAGAAGACGACGGCGAGCTTGAACCACGGGATCAGGAACGCGGCCGGGACGAACACGAGCGTTCCGGCGGCGAGCGCGACGAGCCATGCGCTTCGTGAGGCCGTGGCGCCGGTCGCGAGCTTCGTCGCGTACGCGAAGGCAAGGGTGAAGAACGGCGCGGCGGCGACGAAGACGAGGGCGGCGACCAGGGTCGAGCGGTGGATCGCGAGCTGGTTCGAGACCGCGACGACGAGGCCGAGCGGGAGGAGGCGCACGAAGTTGGCGCTGTAGAAGCGGATCGACTCCGCGACGAGCTGGCCGACCGTCCGCCGCTCGGGCGGGAGCGGCGGCGGCAGCTCCTCTCGCGACGATCTCGTCTTCGACGTCCGCGCCATGGGGCGGAAACGCTACTCTCGGCCGAACGCCGCGCGGAGCCGAGAGAGCGCGTCCGCGAGGGCCGCGAGCGCGGCATCGATCTCCCAGCGCGAGCGGTCGGGCTCGCCGATCTCGTTCGAGATCGCACGGATCTCCACCGCGGGGATCCCAGCGAGCGCGCACGCGCGCAGGACGGCGAAGCCTTCCATCGCCGCGACGACGGCTCTGTCGCCGACGCCGCCGACGGCGGCGCTCGTCGAGATCGGATACAGCGGCGCCTCAGGGAGAGCGGCATGGATGGAAGCGAGCAGGTTCGGGTCGGGCTCGACCTGTGCGGTCACGGGGATGGCAGCCGCAAGATCGGCGTACTGCGATGCGGAGCCCACGACGAGCGCGCCCGGCGACAGTCCGCACCCGCCGGCGATCCCGACCTGGAGCACGGCCTGCGGCGGATCGAGGGCGAGCGCGCGCGCGGTGGCCGCCGCCGCCTCGACCGGCCCGACCCCACACACGAGCCCGGACTCGCCGCAGAGCTCGAGCTCGGTCGCCGCGACGAGGAGGAACGCGCTCAAGGCTCGGCTCGCAGCAGGAACACGGGATGGATCGGGGCTTCGGCCAGCCACTCCGCGTCCGAGGATCGGAGCGAGACCCTGAAGAAAGGCCGTGTCACCCGCCCGAGCTCGTAGTAGCGCCTGAGCACGGGCACGGCCTCGGTCGGCGTGAGCTCCTCGACCGCGAAGCGCCCGTGCCAGCGGCCGCGCCGAAGCTCCACGGAGCCCACGGCACGCGTGTTCTTCACCCAGTTGCGGTCGCCGTAGGGGGCGACGAGCCAGCGCGTCTCCCCGTCGCGCACGATCGAGACCGGCGTCGACCAGAGCCGCCCCGTCTTCCGGCCGGGAACCGTGAGGAGATGCGTACGCGGCCCGGTCAGACCGAGCTTCGCGAGCGGGCGAACGACCGCGTTCAGCGCGCGCCGCCAGCGGCTCAGTCGGTACGGCTTCGGCATCGACCCGAGATCGTCATCGCTCCGCGATCCTCGCAGAAGCGATTCCGCGATACTCCGGCCGTGGGCTTCACGATCCTCCGTCAGGGCGAGCTCGAATGGGTGCAACGGCGTGAGGGCGATCCGCGGACCGTGGCGACGCTGAACGATGCGCTCACGCAGTCGCGGGCGAACCTCTGGCGCTACCCGCCCGGGTCGATCGGCCGGCGGCACAAGGACAACGGGCAAGAGGAGGTCTTCGTCGTGCTCGACGGGGCGCTCACGGTGGATCTCGGCGACCCTCCGGAGCGGCACGAGGTCCCACGCGGCGGCGTCGTCGTCGTCGAGATCGGGACCGTCCTCCAGCTCCGCAATGCGGGCGACGAGGATCTCGTCCTGCTCATCTACGGCGCGCCGCCCGTGACCGGCAACGCCGAGTTCTTCCCGGACGCACCGTAGCTCAGACCGCGGCGGGCGTTCCCGCTTCGACACGCTCGAAGGCGAGCGTCTCGTCGTGGGCATCGACGCGCACCGTGTCGCCCTCGCCGAACCGCCCCTCGAGGAGCTCGAGCGAGAGCGGGTTCTCGAGCAGCCGCTGGATCGCCCGCTTGAGCGGCCGCGCGCCGTACGCGGGGTCCCAGCCCGCCTCGCCGAGGACCGCCTTCGCCTCGTCCGTGACCTCGAGGTCGATCTTCCGCTCCGCAAGACGGTTCCGCAGCCGCCCGAGCTGCAGCTCGACGATGTCGGAGAGCTGCTCCTTCGTAAGCCGCTCGAAGACGACCACCTCGTCGACCCGGTTCAGGAACTCGGGCCGGAAGCGGTCGCGGAGCTCCTCGGGCGAGCGGATGTTCGAGGTCATGATCACGACCGTGTTGCGGAAGTCGACCGTTCGGCCCTGCCCATCGGTCAGGCGGCCGTCGTCGAGGAGCTGGAGGAGGACGTCGAAGACCTCCGTGTGCGCCTTCTCGATCTCGTCGAGCAGGAGGACCGCGTACGGCCGCCGCCGCACCGCCTCGGTGAGCTGGCCGCCCGCCTCGTAGCCGACGTAGCCGGGCGGCGCACCCACGAGCCGGGCCACGGTGTGCCGCTCCTGGTACTCCGACATGTCGAGGCGGACGAGCGCGCGCTCGTCGTCGAACATGAACTCGGCGAGGGCCCGCGCGAGCTCCGTCTTCCCCACCCCCGTCGGCCCGAGGAAGATGAACGAGCCGATCGGGCGGTTCGGATCCTGCAGGCCCGAGCGGGCGCGCCGGAGCGCGTTGGACACCGCCTCGACGGCCTCGTCCTGTCCGATGACGCGCTGGTGGAGGCGCTCCTCCATGTGGATGAGCTTCTCGACCTCGCCCTCGAGGAGACGTGACACGGGGATCCCGGTCCAGGCGGCGACGACCGAAGCGATGTCGTCCTCGTCGACCTCCTCCTTCACCATCGGCGCGGACGCCGGCTCGGCGCGCGCCTCGAGCTCCTTCTCGAGCTCGGGCAGCACGCCGTAGCGAATCTCGGCGACGCGGGCGAGGTTGCCAGCCCGCTCCTCGCGATCTGCCTCCATGCGTAGCTCGTCGATCTGGCGCTTGATCTCCGCGACACGCTGCAGCGCGTCCTTCTCCTTCGACCAGCGCGCCGCGAGCTCGTCCCGGACCGCCTTCGCGTCCGCGAGCTCGCGCTCGACCGGAGCACGCACGTCATCGGACTCGTTCGCCATCCCCGCGAGCTCGATCTCGAGCTGGCGCACGCGCCGGTCGGCCTCGTCGAGCTCGACGGGCGACGAGTCGATCTCCATGCGCAGCCGAGACGCGGCCTCGTCCACGAGGTCGATCGCCTTGTCCGGGAGGAAGCGGTCGGCGACGTAGCGGTCGGAGAGGACCGCCGCGGCGACGAGCGCGGAGTCGCGGATCTCGACGCCGTGGTGCGCCTCGTAGGGCTCCTTGAGCCCGCGCAGGATCGCGATCGTGTCGGCGACCGAGGGCTGGCCGACGAAGATCGGCTGGAAGCGGCGCTCGAGCGCGGCGTCCTTCTCGATGTGCTTGCGGTACTCGTCGAGCGTCGTCGCGCCGACCGCGCGCAGCTCCCCACGCGCGAGCATCGGCTTCAGGATGTTCGCGGCGTCGACGGCCCCCTCCGCGGCGCCTGCGCCGACGATCGTGTGCAGCTCGTCGATGAAGAGGACGATCTCACCGGCCGCGTTCTCGATCTCCGCAAGGACGGCCTTCAGCCGCTCCTCGAACTCGCCTCGGTACTTCGCTCCGGCGAGCAGCGCACCGAGGTCGAGCGCCCACACGCGCTTGCCCTTCAGCCCCTCGGGGACGTCGCCCGCGACGATGCGCTGGGCGAGCCCCTCGACGATCGCGGTCTTGCCGACGCCCGGCTCGCCGATCAGCACGGGGTTGTTCTTCGTGCGGCGGGAGAGGACCTGGATCACGCGGCGGATCTCGTCGTCTCGCCCGACGACCGGGTCAAGCTTGCCCACCTCGGCGACCGCCGTGAGGTCGCGTCCGTACTTCTCGAGTGCCTGGTACGAGCCCTCGGGATCCTGCGTCGTCACCTTCTGGCCGCCGCGCACCTCCTCGAGCGCCTTCAGCAGGCGGCCGCGGTCGAGGATCTCGAGCGCGAGCAGCAGGTGCTCGACGGAGACGTAGTCGTCGTCCAGCGAGCGTGCCTCGTCGACGGCGCGGTCGAGAACGCGCGAGAGCGCGGCCGACACCTGCGGCTGCTGCGCGGATCCGCCGACCTTCGGCTGCTGCGCGAGCCGGGCCTCCGCCTCCGCCCGCAGCGACGCGACCTGGTGGCCCGAGCGCTCGCAGAGCGTCCGCACGAGCTCCTGGTCGAGGAGCGCGATCGTCAAGTGATCCGGCGTGAGCTCCGGGTTTCCCATCCGCCGGGCGAGCTCCTGGGCACCGGCGACCGCCTCCTGGCTCTTCAGCGTCAGCTTGTTGAAATCCATGTCATCTCCTCGCGGGTGAGCGCGTCGGCTCGTCGTAGAGGACGATCTCCCGTTTGTACGATCGGTGGACGGACGCGATCTCGGCGCGGAGGTTCCGCTCGATCCGCTCCATGCGAACCGTGAGCCGGCGCACCTCGTCCTGGAGCCGCAGGACGTGCTCGACCCCGGCGAGGTTGAGCCCGATCTCGGTGGTCAGCCGTTGGATGGCCCGCAGGCGCTCGACGTCCGCGTCCGAGTAGAGCCTCGTGCCTCCGGGAGTCCGCGCGGGCCGCACGAGACGCCTCGCCTCGTACAGCCGGAGCGTCTGCGGGTGCATGCCGACGAGGTCGGCCGCGACCGAGATCATGTAGCGAGGACTGTCAGGCACGGTCGCCCGCCGATCGGCGACCGCACGCCGCGGCCGTCAGGAACGCGAGGATCCCGCCGAGCCCGACGAGAACGCCGAGCCATGCCAAGGCGAGCACGAAGGAGCCTCCCATTCGCCCTGTCTCGCTGGACCAGTTCACGTAGACCAGGAAGCCGACGAGGGCGGAGCTCCACCCGACGAGGGCCAGCAGACCGGAGCCGACAGCGACGGCGCGCATGCTCATCCGGCCTCCGCGAGGCGCTCACGCGGGTTCTCGCGGGAGACCTTCTGGTACCCCTCGAGCGCCTCCCGCTCGGCCTTCGAGAGCTTCTTCGGGACCGTCACCTTCACCCGCGCGAGCAGGTCGCCGCGGCCGGAGCCCTTGAGGTGCGGCACGCCGCGGCCCTTGACCCGCAGGAGCTTGCCGCTCTCCGTCCCCGTCGGCACCTTGAGAGCGACGGGCCCATCGGGTGTCGGGATCTGGATCGTCGCACCGAGCGCGGCCTCCGTGAACGTCACGGGGACCTCGAGCACGAGGTCGGAGCCGCGTCGCTCGTAGAGCGGCGACGAGTCCACGTCGACGACGACGTAGAGATCGCCCGGCGGCCCGCCGTTCCGGCCGGGCTCGCCCTTGCCCTTGAGTCGGATCCGCGTCCCGCTCTTCGAGCCCGCGGGAATCTTCACCGCGTAGCGCTTGGTCACGCGCTCGCGGCCGATCCCGTGGCAGCGCCGGCATGGCGTCTCGACGATCGTCCCGTTGCCGTGGCAGCGGGGGCACGGCTGCGAGAACGCGAACAGCCCCTGCGCCTCCGAGACGACGCCTCTGCCTCCACACGTCGGACAGACGATCGGCGACGTCCCCGGCTCCGCGCCGGTGCCGTGGCACACCGAGCAGACCGTGTCGA
The DNA here is from genome assembly GCA_963708265.1 of uncultured Actinomycetes bacterium. Lineage (GTDB taxonomy): Bacteria > Actinomycetota > Thermoleophilia > Gaiellales > Gaiellaceae > GMQP-bins7. Next base: position 1,378,205 of record CAVPSC010000004.1, read on the forward strand.
CCTCGACCGGGATGCGCACCTGCGCGCCCCCGAGCGAGTCCTGGAAGGAGATCCGCACGTGCGTCTCGAGGTCGTCGCCGCGAATAGGCTGGCGTGCGCTCGTGCCGCCGCCACGGCCGAACATCCCGCCGAGGAGGTCGCCGAGGTCGCCGAGGCTGAAGTCCTCGAAGCGGACTCCGCCGCCTCCGGGACCGGGAAAGCCACGTCCGTCGGTCGTCCCGAACGTGTCGTACGCCTGCCGCTTCTCCTCATCGGAGAGGACGTCGTACGCCGACTGGACTTCCTTGAACCTCTCCTCGGCCTCGGTGTCGTCGGGGTTCCGGTCCGGGTGGTAGCGGCGCGCGAGCTTCCGGTACGCCTTCTTGATCTCGTCGTCGGATGCCGTCTTGGGCACCCCGAGCACCTCGTACGGGCTACGCGGCACGGGCGACCTCCGCGAGGAACGCATCCGGATCGCCGGGCGAGACAGCCAGTGTCGTGTCGCCGACGTCGAGCAGGACGACGACGTCTCGATTCGTCACGAACGCGTGCACCGTCCTCCCTTCGGCGCGATATCGGCCGAGGTAGCCGTAGCCGCCGCCGTCGCCGGCGACCCGCATCCCGAGCCGACCCCGTCGCGCGTTCCGGAGCGCGCCGGAGTAGTGCTTCGTCGCGACCTTGCGGCGCCGGATGGCGAGCCCTCCGTCCTCGAGCAGGTACTCGACCGGCCGGAGGCGCCCGAGGTACCAGACGAGCGCAGCCTCGAGGACGCCGCATGCGACGAGCACGGCGCCCGTCACCGCGACTCCTGCGCCGAGAAGACCGGCGCCGGCGAGCGCCAGCACGGCCGAGAGCACCCAGAGGCCGCGCGTGACGACACGCGCCGTGCCGTCGAGAGACGCGGCGGGAAAGACGGCGAGGGCAGCGCTCACGATCCCTCGCCGGCCGGCTCCGACGCGACGATCACCCGCGCTGGGCGCACGACCTTGTCCCCGACCCGGTACCCGCGCTGAACGACCTCGAGCACCGCTCCGGGGTCGACATCCTCGCTCGGCTGGGTCAGCAGGGCCTCGTGGACGTGCGGGTCGAAGGCGCCCTCCGTGCCGATCTCGACCAGACCTTCCTTCGCGAGCGCCGCTCGGAGCGAGCGCTCGACGAGCCGCACCCCGTCCACGAGCGCCGCCTCCTCGTGGCGCTCGGCCGCCTCGAGCGTCCGCTCCAGGTCATCGAGCACCGGAAGCAGTTCACGGATGAGCCGCTCGTGCGCGTGCACGACCAGGCGCTCCTGTTCCCGCGCTGCACGCTTGCGGTAGTTCTCGAAGTCCGCCTGAACGCGCTGCGCGAGTGCGAGATACTCGTCCCGCTCGACGGTCACCGCCGCGAGCGCCTCCTCGCCGACGGGCGTGGAGGCGACGTCCGCCGCCTCCACGTCGTCGTTGTCGACCGGCTCGTGGGTCACGAGCTCTTGGCCTCTTCCTCGTCGATGACCTCGTACTCGGCGTCCTCGACGACTTCGTCCTCGGTCGAGCTGCCGTTGCCCGTCGGCGTCGAGGAACTCTGCTGCGCCGCCGCCTGGGCGTAGATCGCGTCAGCGAGCGACCGCGACGCCTCCTGGAGCGCCTCCGACTTCGCACGGACTTCGGCGAGGTCCGTTCCCTCGACCGCGTGCCGGAGCTCCATGATCCGTCCCTCGATCGTCGCCGCGTCGGCCTCGGGGACCTTGTCGCGGTGCTCGGAGAGCGTGCGCTCGGTCTGGTACGCGAGCTGCTCGCCCGCATTCCGTGCGTCAGCGAGCTCGTGCAGCCGGTGCGCCTCCTCCGCGTGCTCCTCGGCGTTCCGGACCATGTCCTTGACCTCGTCCTCGGACAGGCCGGACCCGCCCTCGATCCGGATCTGTTGCTCGTTGCCCGTCCCCAGGTCCTTCGCGGACACATTGATGATCCCGTTCGCGTCGATGTCGAATGCGACCTCGATCTGCGGCAAGCCGCGCGGGGCCGGTGGGATCCCGACGAGCTGGAAGATCCCCAGCGTCTTGTTGTAGGCGACCATCTCCGACTCGCCCTGGAGCACCTGGATCTCGACCGAGGGCTGGTTGTCCTCCGCCGTGGTGAATACCTCCGACTTGCGGGTCGGGATCGTGGTGTTGCGCTCGATGAGCTTCGTCATGACGTCGCCCTTCGTCTTGATCCCGAGCGAGAGCGGAGTGACGTCGAGCAGGAGGACGTCCTTGACGTCGCCCTTCAGGACACCCGCCTGGATGGCCGCGCCGACGGCGACGACCTCGTCCGGATTGACGCCCTTGTGCGGGTCCTTGCCGATGAGCTCCTTGACCTTCTCCTGAACGGCCGGCATGCGCGTCATGCCTCCGACGAGGACGACGTGGTCGATGTCGGCCGCGGTCAGTCCCGCATCCGAAAGCGCCTGCTTCGTCGGCTCCACGGTGCGCTCGAGCAGCCCGTGCGTGAGCTCGTCGAGCTTCGCCCGCGTGAGCTGCAGGTCGAGGTGCTTCGGGCCTTCGGGCGTGGCGGTGACGAACGGCAGGTTGATCTGCGTCGTCATGGTCGAGGAGAGCTCGATCTTCGCCTTCTCGCCCGCCTCGTACAGGCGCTGGAGCGCCATCGGATCCTGCCCGAGGTCGATGCCCTGGTCGCGCTTGAACTCGGCGATCATCCAGTCGACGACGGCCTTGTCGAAGTTGTCGCCGCCGAGGTGGTTGTCGCCGTTCGTCGCCTTCACCTCGAAGACGCCGTCGCCGAGCTCGAGGACGGATACGTCGAAGGTGCCGCCGCCGAGGTCGAACACGAGGATCGTCTGCTCGGCGCCTTCCTTGTCGAGCCCGTACGCGAGCGCCGCCGCGGTCGGCTCGTTGATGATGCGGAGGACGTTGAGGCCGGCGATCTTGCCGGCGTCCTTCGTCGCCTCGCGCTGCGCGTTGTTGAAGTACGCGGGGACGGTGACGACCGCGTCCGTGACGGATTCGCCGAGGTAGGCCTCGGCGTCCTGGCGAAGCTTCTGCAGGATCATGGCCGAGATCTCCGGCGGCGCCAGTTCGCGGTCGTCCGCCTTCACGCGGACGTCGCCGTTCGGCCCTTCGACGACGGCGTAGGGGACGATCTTCATCTCCTCGGAGACCTCATCGAACTTGCGGCCCATGAACCGCTTGATCGAGAAGATGGTGTTCTGGGGGTTCGTGACCTGCTGGCGCTTCGCCGGCGCACCGACGAGTCGCTGGCCGTCACGGCCGAAGGCGACGACGGACGGGGTGGTGCGTCCGCCCTCGGCGTTCGGGATGACGGTGGGCTCGGAGCCCTCCAGCACGGCCATGCAGGAGTTGGTCGTGCCGAGGTCGATTCCGATGGTCTTCGCCATGGGGTGGTTCTCCTTCCGTATCTGAGTCTTGACTACGTGAAAATCTAAGTCTCACCGTAGCAGATCATTCGGAAGGAGTCCGGGAGGCTCACGACGAAACGCGGAGCCGCATGCAGGTCCTCACCGAGCGCCGCCTCCGACGGCTGAATCGCGCCGTCGTCACGGGCCGCATCCTCCCCTTCCTCGCCGGCCTCATGGGGCTGATCACGCTGCTCGCGGCGCTCGCGGTCCGCCTCCTCGCAAGCGGAGAGTTCACGTCGTTCGGCGAGTCGGTCTGGTGGGCGGCGCAGACGGTGACGACCGTCGGCTACGGCGACGTCATCCCGCAGACCGCCTTCAGCAAGGTGGTCGCGGTCCTCGTCATGTTCTTCGGGGTCGCCGCGATCTCGCTCACCACCGCCATCGTCACCTCCGCGGTGATGACATTCTCGCAGGGCCGGCTCGAGGAGATCGAGGAGCAGGAGCGCGAGGACCCGTACCTCGTCGTCCTCGAGCGGATCGAGAAACGGCTCGATGCGCTCGAGACGCGCATGCCCGGCTAACGGACGACGCCGATCAGGACGCCGCCGGCGACGATCAGCGTCGCTCCGAGCACGAGCCTCGGGCCCACGCGCTCGGCCTTCCCGAGCACGAGGGCCGACAACACGACGCCCCACAGCGACTCCATGGCCACGAGCGGCGAGACGATCGACACCCGCCCTCGGTAGAAGGCGGCGAAGAGCGTCACGTACGAGAGACCGAAGAGGATCCCGGCCGGCGCGAAGAGCGGAAGCGCACCGCGCCGCGGGCGACGGCCCGTCGCGAGGAGGAAGACGAGGATGCACACTCCTCCGGCGGCGAGCGTCGCACACGCCGCGAGCGAAGGCTCGACCGGCGTGTTCCCGGAGAGCCAGCGGACGAGATTGTCCCGGGTCGCGAAGAGAAGCGTCGCGCCGAGCGCGAAGACGAGCCCGATCGCGCGGAAGTGTTCCGGCCGCCGTCGCTCGCCGACGAGCGCGATCGCCCCGCAGACGATGAGGAGCGCTCCGAGCAGGAGGCCCACCTCGACCGGCTCGTCGAGGAAGACGAGCGCAATGGCCACCGCGAAGGCCGGCGCCGTGCCGACGACCACCGAGGTGCGCGACGGCCCGGCATCCCGCACCGCGAGCGTGAACAGGACCTGCGAGCCGCCGGGTGCGAGGATCCCGGCGAGGAGGAACGGCCAGACCCCGCCGATGTCTCCGCCCGAGACGAGAGCGAACGGAAGGACGACGGCGATCGCGACGCACACGGTCAGGAACGCGCCGCTCTCGGCGTCACCGCCGCGCTGGAGGGCGATCCGGAGCGCGACCGTCATCGCACCGAAGAGGAACGCCGACGTCGCGGCGAGGAGCACCGGCGCCACGACTCACCGCCTCCGTGGGACGCGACGCACCAGCACACGCGCAGCCGCAGGCTCGGCGAGAACGATCCCGACCATCATCACCGCGCACCCGAGCCAGCCCGGCCAGCCGAGAACCTCGCCTGCGAGGAGCACGCCGAAGAGCGCCGCGAAGGGCGCCTCGAGCGTGAAGACGAGCGCCGCCCGCGCAGCGGTCGTTCGCGCCTGCACCCACGTCGCCACGAGGAACCCGAACGCCCCCGCGAAGACCCCGGTCACTACGAGCGCGGCCCACACGCTCGCCCCGCGAGGTGCCTCGACCTGGCCCGACACGAGAGCGATCGCAGCGAAGCCGACGAATGCAGTCGCCATCTGCAGGAGCGTGAGCGCCCAGACGTCGTAGCGCGGCGCATACCGCTCGAGGACGACGATCTGGACGCCCGTGACCGCCGCGCACCCGAGCACGAGCGCGTTTCCCACCGTCGATCCGGCGGGAGCGCCGTTCAGCAGGAGCAGGCCGACGACCGCGCAGAGGACGCCGAGCCAGACGGCCCCCGGCACCCGCGTGCGATACAGGACAAGAGCCAGGAGCGGCGCAACCACGACGTAGAGCCCCGTGATGAAGCCCGTACTCGAGACCGTCGTTCGCTCGAGCCCGGCGGTCTGGAGGCCGTAGGCGGTCGCAAGCAGCGCTCCCACGGCGACCCCGGCGAATACCCCCTCGCGCGGGAACGCGCGCAGCGGGCGCCATGCGAACGGCAGGAGCACGACTGTCGAGATCGCGAACCGGACGGCGAGGAAGGCGAAGAGCGGGTACAGCTGGAGCGCGTTCTGCACCTGCACGAAGGTGACTCCCCAGACCGCTGTGACGCCCACGAGCGCCAGGAGCGGGGAGCGCGCGGGCGTCGGCACCCGCGGGAGGCTATTCGTCGGGGCCGCGGGCCACGCCCGCCTCGCACCGCTCCTTCTCTACGCTTCCGTCGATGGACGTTCTCGACACGCTCGGCCGGCCGCTTCGCGACCTGCGGATCTCGGTCACCGATCGCTGCAACTTCCGCTGCGTCTACTGCATGCCGAAGGAGGTCTTCGGACGCGATCACGCATTCCTCCCGCGGCGCGAGCTGCTCACGTTCGAGGAGATCGAGCGCGTCGCGCGCGTGTTCGTCGGGCTCGGCGTCCGCAAGCTGCGGATCACGGGCGGCGAGCCGCTGCTCCGGCGCGACCTCGAGACCTTGATCGCACGCCTAGCGGGCCTCGGCGACCTCGACGTGACGCTTACGACGAACGGTGCGCTCCTCGAGCGGAAGGCGGAGGCAATGGCGCGATCGGGCCTCCGGCGCGTGACCGTCAGCCTCGACTCGCTCGAGGACGAGGTCTTCCGCGCGATGAACGACGTGGACTTCCCGGTGGCGCAGGTGCTGACGGGAATCGCGGCGGCCGCAGCCGCCGGGCTGCCGGTGAAGATCAACGTCGTCGTCAAGCGGGGACTCAACGACGGCTCCGTCGTCGACATCGCGAGGCGTTTCCACGGCACCGGTCACGTCGTGCGCTTCATCGAGTACATGGACGTCGGAGCGACGAACGGCTGGAAGCTCGACGACGTCTATCCCGCATCCGAGATCGTGCGCGCGATCGGCGCCGAGCTTCCGCTCGAGCCCCTCGATCCCGCCTACCGCGGCGAGGTCGCGCAGCGTTACCGATACCTCGACGGCGGCGGCGAGATCGGCGTGATCGCCTCCGTCACCCAGCCGTTTTGCGGTGACTGCACGCGCGCGCGGTTGTCGGCGGAAGGAAAGCTCTACACCTGTCTCTTCGCGGTGCGCGGCCACGACCTGCGCGACGTCCTCCGCTCGGGTGTGGACGACGTCGAGCTCGATCGCTCGATCCGTGCCGTCTGGGAGCGTCGGAGCGATCGCTATTCGGAGTCGAGGACGGCCGAGACCCGCGACCTGCGCAAGGTCGAGATGTCCTACATCGGCGGCTGAGCCACTCGGGCGGCGGTAACCGCCGTGCACGCCCGGCCCGAGGATAGAATCGCTCGAGACGTGTCGAGCATCGTCGCGCACACCTCGCGTCGTCTCCCTCGAGGCTGGGGACACCTGCTGTTCCAGTTCGTTATCTGGATCGGTTTCTACGTCGCGTACCAGATCGCCCGCGGAGCGGCCGACCGCAGCGTCGACGCGGCGTTCTCGAACGGCGAGTGGGTCCTCCGACAGGAGAACCGGATCGGCGCGCTCTTCGAGCCGACCGTCCAGCACGTCGTCGACGCCTCGTCGATCCTCGTCACGCTGACGACGTACACGTACTGGCTCTCGCAGTTCGCCGTCGTCGGACTCACGCTGCTCTGGGTCTACTTCCGCCACCACGAGCGCTTCGCGAGCTTCCGCAACTGGCTCATCGTCGCGAACCTGATCGGTCTCGTCGGCTACGTGGTCGTGCCGACCGCACCGCCGCGGATGTTCCCGGAGTGGGGTTTCGTCGACACGCTCGGTCAGTTCTCGGCGCTGAACCACTCGAGCGGCCTCGTCGCGTTCGCCGCCAACCCCTATGCGGCGATGCCGAGCCTGCACGCGATGGACGCGCTGATCGTCGGCGTCGTGATGGCCGGGCTCTGCCGGTCGCGGGTCGCGAAGACGCTGTGGCTCTTGTGGCCGCTTTGGGTCGCGTTCGCAGTCATCTCGACCGGCAACCACTACTGGCTCGACGTCGTGGTCGGAATGCTCATCGCCGCTCTGACCGGGCTCGCTCTCCGTCGAGTCCGCACGCTCCGTCTCCGCTACGCATGACCCCCGACGAGCGGCCGCCTTCAGCCGAGGGCGGAGCGCGCGCGAGCCAGCTCGACCGGGTCAAGCAGGAGTACACGCAGGCAGCGCGCGAGATCCTGGCACGCTCGATGCGCGGCGTCGCCCGGACGAAGCTCACGCCGGACATGCTGACGCTGACCGGCCTCACCCTCTGCTTGTCCGGAGCCCTGCTCGTCGGCTTCGAGGACCAGAACCCGAAGCTCTGCTTCTGGCTCGGGGGCGCCCTCTTCGTCGTCGGGTCGATCGCGGACATCCTCGACGGAGCCCTGGCGCGCGCAGCAAGCAAGGGGACGGTCTTCGGCGCCTTTCTCGACTCGACGTTCGACCGCCTCGGCGAGGCCGCGATGCTCGCCTCGATCGGGCTCGTCTTCATGCGCGACTCCAACGAGGTCGCACTCGTCGCGACGTTCGCGGCGGTGATCGGCTCGTTCCTCGTCTCGTACACGCGGGCGAAGGCCGAGGCGCTGGGACTGCGCGGCGACGTCGGCTTCGGCTCCCGTGTGGAGCGGGTGGTTCTGATTGCCGTGGGACTCGGGCTCGCGCCCTGGGGTTGGCTGCAGTGGCCGATCTACGTTCTCGCGGCCATGGCCTGGCTCACCGTGCTCCAGCGCATGCTGTTCGTCCGCAGGCAGCTGCGCGAGCTCGCCGAGCAGCCGGGCGTCTGACCTGCGCTGGATCGTCTGCGACAGATCGCACGGGTGTAGGTCGCGTGTTATCGTGCTAGCAGTTTGACTGCTAGCACTTCAGAGAAACGAGCGGGCATCCTGGTCAGGATGCCCGCTCCCTTGAAGGGGGCGCTCGTGCGGGAGACGGCGCGACGCGCGTCCAACGTCAACGACGTGGCCGTCGGCATCCTCGCCGAGGCGTTCGGCGTGCCGCACTCGCCCACCGGCCGTCGCCGCAAGGTGCTGGCGGGCAGCAGCCCCGTGGTCCTCCTGCGCGTGTCGCAGGAGCTCAAGGACGAGATCCACGCGGAGGCGTCGCGACACGACTCCAACGCGAACGACGTCATCCTCGCCGCGCTCGCCGACGGTCTCGGCGTCCCGTCGGTGAGCAATCGCAAAGGAAAGGAACTCATGGCCGCGACGAACGGCTCGAAGAACGGCGCGCGCGCGAAGGACAAGGTCCGCGTCGCCATCGTCGGCGTGGGGAACTGCGCCAACTCGCTCCTCCAGGGCGTCGAGTACTACAAGGACGCCTCGCCGTCGGAAGCCGTCCCCGGTCTCATGCACGTCGATCTCGGCGGGTACCACATCTCGGACATCGAGTTCGTGGCGGCGTTCGACGTCGTGAAGGGCAAGGTCGGCGTCGACCTCGCGGACGCCATCTGGGCGCATCCGAACGACACGATCAAGTTCTCGGACGTCCCGAAGACCGGCATCACCGTGTCCCGCGGAATGACCCACGACGGCATCGGGAAGTACCTCTCGCAGGTCGTCCACAAGTCTCCGGGGCAGACCGACGACGTGGTCGGGATCCTGAAAGAGACGGGTGCGGACGTCGTCGTCAACTACCTTCCCGTCGGCTCCGAGGCGGCAACGAAGTGGTATGCGGAGCAGGTTCTCGAGGCGGGCATCGCGATGGTGAACTGCATGCCGGTCTTCATCGCTCGCGAGCGGTACTGGCAGAAGCGGTTCGAGGAAGCCGGCTGCCCGATCATCGGCGACGACATCAAGTCGCAGGTCGGCGCGACGATCACCCACCGCGTCCTGACGACGCTCTTCGGTGACCGAGGCGTCCATCTCGACCGAACGATGCAGTTGAACGTCGGCGGCAACTCGGACTTCCGGAACATGCTCGAGCGGGAGCGCCTCGAGTCGAAGAAGATCTCGAAGACCAACGCCGTCACATCGATGCTCGACTACGACATCGGCGAGGACAACGTCCACGTCGGCCCATCCGATTACGTCCCGTGGCTCACCGATCGCAAGTGGGCGTATATCCGCATGGAGGGCTCCGCCTTCGGGGACGTCCCGCTGAACGCAGAGCTCAAGCTCGAGGTCTGGGACTCGCCGAACTCAGCGGGCATCGTGATCGACGCGGTCCGCCTCGCGAAGCTCGCCCTGAACAACGGAATCGCCGGGGCGCTCGAGGCGCCGAGCGCGTACCTCATGAAGTCTCCCCCGTCGCAGCTCCGCGATGACGAGGCGCGGGAGCAGATCGAGCGCTTCATCGTGAGGAACGCGAAGACGAAGAGCAAGGCGGCGAAGGCGTGAAGACGAGGCTCCGCCCGGCGCGGAGCCTCTGGATCGGCGCGGCGGCAATCCTCGTCGTGGCCGCGCTCATCTCCCCGCCGCGATCGTCCGCGAGGGACCTTCGGCCGGATCCGTGAGGTGTCCGACCCGGCCGGCGCTGGGCGCCGGCTAGCGAGGAACGCGCGGCGCCGGGTCGTCCGCGACGAAGCCGACACGCCGATGCGACGTGTCGCAGAACGGCTTCGTGCGCGAGTGCCCGCAGCGGCAGAGCACCACGCCGCTCCCCTCCGGGATCTCGAACTCGACGCCGTCGGAGTCCACGATCCGGACCGGGCCGACGATCTTGTACGGGCCGTTGCGGCGCGCGGTGATGGTGAGGTCGCTCACGCGGCGACTGTAGCCGAGGCGTGTCCGCCCGCCTGGCGTCGCGCCAGCAGGTCCCTCGGCAGGGAGAGGGCTACACTCGCCCGACCGTGAGTCTCCGGATCTGCTTCGTCACGCCCTTCGCGTGGTCGCAGCCGCACGAGGTCAACGCGCACGTCGAAGGCGCAGCTGCCGCGCTCCGCCGGATCGGACACGAGGTGACGGTGCTGGCTCCCTCGTCGAGAGCGCGTGACCTGCTCGCCGGGCGCCGGGCGCTCCAACGCGGAGGCACGGAGACGCCAGACGTGATCGCGGTCGGCCCGTCGATCCCGATCTCGCGCAGAACGCACCTCGGAGTCCCCGTCGGCGTCCGGGCGAATCTCGCGCTCGCGCTGCAACGGGGAGGCTACGACGTCGTCCACGGCGTCGAGCCCGGCCTTCCGAGCCTCTCGTACCTCGCGCTCACCTCTGCCACCGATGCTCTGACGGCCGCGACGTTCTTCTCGGCCGAGCGCCTCGGCTATCCAGCGCGGCGATCGCGACGCGACCGACTGAGAATCCGGGTCGACGCGCTCCTCGCCACGTCGGAGGAGACGCTCTCCGCCGCCGCGCAGCGCTTCCAGGGCGATTACCGGCTGCTCCCGCTCGGAGTCGACCCGGCCGTCTTCCGACCGCACCGGAAGCGATCGGTCATCGCGGCCGAGCTCGAGATCGCGGGGCGGCCGATGACCCGTGCGCTCATCCGGCTCCTGCGTGACCTCGACGGCTGGGAGCTGCACCTGCTGCACACGAAGCCACTCGCGTACCGTCCCGCGATTCCGCGTTCGCTCCGAGATCGCGCGCACGTCCGCTCGGTCCGGCGGCCCGACCAGCGCGCAGCTGCCCTCGGCGAAGCGGCGATCTTCGTGCCCGCACCCGGTGGAGAGCAGCGACTCGCGCTGGAGGCCCAGGCAACGGGCGCAGCGATCTGCCTCCCCGAGGAGGTGGCGGATCTCGTGTCCGACGACAACCGTCGGGACGCGCTCGGCGCCGACGGGCGGGCACACGCCGAGGCGCAGAGCTTCGAGGCGGTCGCGGCGCAACTCGACGCCGTGTACTCGGAGCTGGTCGGGAAGCGACGCCAGCGTCGCGCCGACGCCGATCCGCTCTCCGACCGCGACTGGGTCGCGATCGACCTGCACATGCATACGAGCTGGTCGCACGACTGCTCGATCGAGGTGAACGACCTCCTCGACCACGCCGAGACCATCGGGCTCGGCGGGATCGCCGTCACCGACCACAACTCCTTCGGCGGCGCCCTCGAAGCCGTCGAAGCCTCGCGCGACCGCGACCTCGTCGTGATTCCCGGCGAGGAGATCAAGACCGACGGGCAGGGCGAAGTGATCGGGCTCTTCCTCGAGGAGGAGATCCCGCGGGGGATGTCCTTCGGGGACACACTCGCCGCCATCCGAGAGCAGGGCGGCCTCGTCTACCTCCCCCACCCCTTCGACCGGCTGCACGCGATCCCCGATCCCGCCACGCTCCACCGCCACATCGCCGAGATCGACGTGCTCGAAGTCTTCAACGCGCGTCTCCTCCGCGACTCGTTCAACGACGAGGCCGTCCGCTTCGCGCGCAAGTACCGGCTGCTCGAGGGAGCCGGCTCGGACGCGCACGTACTCCAGGGCGTCGGGACAGGTGCGGTGCGGATGCGGAGATTCGATGGACCGGAGGAGTTCCTGCTCTCGCTGCGGAGCGCCGAGATCCTCCGCCGGCCGAAGTCGCTCGCCTACCTGCAGTCCCTGAAGTGGGTCGCCCAGGTCAAGGAAAAGGTCCGCTGAGGGAGAAGGGAAGCCGGACCTCGTGCCCGCCGCCGTGCCCACCGACGAGATCTACGACCGCTATCTGAGGAAGGCGATCGCCGAGATCAACGAGCTCGCCGACGAGCTCGCACGCGCCGGCGACGAGCTCCGCATCCCCGTGCTGGGATCGGGGCATCCGCTCGCCGACGTCTTCCTCCTGAAGCACACGCCCCAGCCCTCGGAGATCCAGGAAGGCGTCGCCTTCTTCGGCCGAGCCGGGCAGGCCGTTCTCAAGTCGCTCCAGCGACTGTCGGTCGACCCACTCGCCGTGTACGGGACGAATTGCCTCAAGTTCGGGACGGAGGACGTCGAGGACGCGGCCGCGTGGCTGACACGCGAGCTGCATATCGTGCAGCCGAAGCTGATCCTCGCCATGGGCGAGCTGTCGGTCTCGTTCCTGAACGACCTCCGCTTCCCGCTCTCGGATCCGATCGAGACGATCGAGGGCACCCTTCAGAGATTCACGCCGACGATCGCTGCGCTCGTCACACCCGACGTCGACGAATCGCTCGACGACCAGCTGGCGAAGACCCGGTTCTGGAACGCCTTCAAGGCTCTCGGCCCCTGGTGGGTCGAGCAACCTCCGTATTGAGCCGGCGGCGGACCCTCGCGCTCGTCGGGCTGATGGTCGCGCTCGTCGTCTACGGAGCGGTCGCCGGGCATCTGTGGGAAGTCCCGACGGGATTCGAGGTCGCAGTCCTGAGCCTCGTCGTCTTCCCGACGTTCGCGGCGACGATCTGGCTCGCCCTGCCACTCTCGGAGCGCTCGGCGGGACGCCTCCTGGCAGCGTCTGCGGTCGGCGCCGGGTTGGCCGTGGCGCTCGCGTTCGCCGGTCTCGGCTCGGGCTCCAACGTCGCAAAGCTCGCCTGCTACGCCTTTCTCGGGTACTGGTTCCTCTCGCTCTTCGAGGAGCTGTGGTGGGTTGCGGCGGTGGCGGTTCTCGTCCCCTGGGTCGACATCTGGTCCGTCGCCGCAGGACCGACCCGCTACGTCGTCGAGCAGAAGCCGGGGATCTTCGGGAACGTCTCGGTCGCATTCCCGAATCCGGGCGAGTCGAGCACCGTCAACGTCGGACCGCCGGACATCGTCTTCTTCGCGCTCTTTCTCGCCGCCGCAGCGAGGTACCGGCTGAGGGTCGCCTGGACGTGGCTCGCGATGACGGGCTTCCTCTCGCTGACGCTCGCCATCGTCTGGCAGTTCGAGATCTCCGGGCTTCCCGCGCTGCCCGCCGTCAGCCTCGGCTTCCTGCTCCCGAACGCCGACCTCCTCTGGGGGCACGTGCGCGGAGCGCGTGCAGCGGCGCGGGAGCGGCGCCCGTCGTCGAGCTAGCGTCAGCTAGCCAGCCGGCTTCTCGAGCAACGACACCGACTCGACGTGCGGCGTGTGCGGAAACATGTCGACCGGTCGAACGCGCACGAGCTCGTAGCCGAAGTCATCACGGAGCACCGCCACGTCGGACGCGAGCGTCGTCGGGTTGCAGGAGACGTACACCATGCGTACGGCTCCGAGCGCCCCCGCGCGGCGAAGCGCCTTCCCGGCGAGGCCGGCACGCGGTGGATCGACGACGAGCACGTCGGGCGCCCCGACGTCCGCGACGAGACCCTCGAGCGTCTGGCCCACGTTCCCCGCCCGGAAGCGAACGTTTTCGATTCGGTTCAGCTCAGCGTTCTCGACCGCGCACGCGACAGCCTCGTCCGAGATCTCGACGCCCCACACCGACTTCGACCCGCCGGCGAGGGCGAGGGCGATCGTGCCGGTACCGCTGTAGAGGTCGAACACGCGCTCCCGACCCGTCAGCGCAGCGTCGTCGCGCGCGAGCGCATACAGCGTCTCGGCCATCTCGGTGTTCGTCTGCAGGAACGCGGTCGGCCGAACGCGGAAGCGCAGCCCGAGGATCTCCTCCTCGATCGCCTCGTCGCCCCAGAGAAGCGTCGACGGGAGGTTCGTGCGCTCGGCGGGCGTGTCGTTCACCGCCCAGTGAACGGAGCGCATCTCGGGGAAGCGGCGGAGGACGTCGACGAGGTAGCCGGTCTCGAACCGCTCGCCGGGACCCGTGACCAGGAGAACGAGCGCCTGCCCCGTGTTTCGCCCTTCGCGGACGACGAGATGCCGCAGGTAGCCGCTCCCCGTTGCCTGGTCATACGCGTCGAGCCGCTCCTCGCGCGCCCAGTCGCGCACGGCGAGCCGGATCGCGTTCCCGAGCTCGGTGGTCAGGAGGCACTCGTCGATCCCGACCACCTCGTCCCAGCGGCCGGCGCGGTGGAAGCCCAGCTCGATCCCCTCCGCGCTGTCCGTGAACGAGTACTCGAGCTTGTTGCGGTACCGGTAGGGGGATGCTGCAGGGACGATCGGCTCGAGCGGCGGCTCGGCGAAGCGGCCGATCCGGACGAGTGCGTCCAGGACCTGCCGCTGCTTCGCCTCGAGCTGGGCCTCGTACGCGAGGTCCTGGAAGCGGCAGCCCCCGCAGGTCCCGAAGTGAGCGCAGGGTGCCTCGACGCGATTCGGCCCGGGCTCGAGGACATCCGTCGTCGCACCCTCCGCGAACCCGCGCTTGACCTTGGTGACGCGTGCCTGGACGCGGTCGCCGGGCAGGCCGCCGCGCACGAATACGACGAAGCCGTCGTGCCGCGCGACGCCGTTCCCGCCGTAGGCGAGCGAGTCGATCCGGAGATCGAGCTCCTGTCCGATCTTCACCGGGGCGGCCATGCAGGGCCAGGGTAGCCGCGGCCTCGCCCTAGGTGATGTCTGAGCGCCGAACGCGGATCACACCGATCACGCCGAGAGCCAGGACGTACGCCAGCCCGATGGCGCCGCCCGCGGCCGGCGAGATGTCGTTACGCCCCGTACTCTCGAGCGCGGAGAGAGCGGCTGCCGGGAGCACGTCGGCGACGCGGGCGAGGTCGGCCACCCCGAGCAAGGCACCCGCGAGTGGTTCGACGAGAACGACCCAGAGAATCGCGGCGATGAGAGCAGCCGTCTGGTTCTGGACGAGCGCGCCGAAGCCCGCGCCGAGCGCGCCCCAGAGCGCGGCAGCGACGACGGTTCGCGCCATCAGCCCCCAGACGCTCCCTACGTGGAACGACGCGCCCTCGATGGAGATCCACGGCACGGCGACGGCGAGTACGACCGCGACGGCGACGAGCGCGAGGAGCGCGCCGACGGCGACAGCGGCGATCTCCTTCGCCGCGATCACTCGCTCGCGTCTCGGCGTCACGAGCAACGTCCTGGTGATCGTCCCGTGCCTCCACTCGACCGTAACGATCGTGACTCCGACGAGAAGCGCGAGCAGGCCGGCGACCTGCGCGCTCGAGAGGACGTCGCGCTGGAAGTGCGGGCCGCCCAACTCCTCGGTCTTCGCTGGTCCGACCTGGCCCGCTGCGCCGCCTCCCGCGAGGAGCAGCAGGACGATCAGGTAACCGAGCGACACACGGGTCGTGCGGAGCTTCAGGAGCTCGGACGCGATGAGCGCGGTCACGATGCTCCAGCCTCGCTGGTCAGCTCGAGGAACACCTCTTCGAGTGTCGCTCGCTCGGCGGTGAGCTCGTGGAGGACGATTCTGCCCTCCGCGGCGATCTCGCCCACTCGCTCCGGAGGTGCGGAGACGGCCAGCGCGCCGTCTCCGATCGCGCGTGCTTCGAGACCGGCCTCGACCAGCAGTGCGGCGAGCCGCTGCGCCTCGGGCGAGCGGACACGCGCCGCACCGGCAGCGACAGCGTCGACCTCGGCCATCGTCGCCTGCCGGACGAGGCGGCCGCGATGGATGATCACGACCTCGTCGACGGTCTGCGCGATCTCGGCCAGCACGTGGCTCGAGATGAGCACCGTCCGGCCTTCATCCGCGAGCCCGCGGAGGAAATCTCGAAGCCAGCGGATCCCCTGCGGATCGAGGCCGTTGGCCGGCTCGTCCAGGATGAGCACCTCGGGATCGCCGAGCAGGGCAGCCGCGAGGCCGAGCCTCTGGCGCATCCCGAGCGAGTAGCCCTTCACACGCCGGCGTGAGGCGTCTCCGAGCTCGACGAGGGCGAGCACCTCGTCGACTCGCGAGGGCGGGACCTTCGCCGCGACCGCGAGCGTCCGCAGGTGATTGCGTCCGGATCGCCCGGGATGCGCGTCGGTCGTCTCGAGCACGGCGCCGACTCGCCGCGACGCGCGCTCGAGGTCCCGATATGGATGTCCAAGGACGGTCGTGCTTCCGGCGGTCGGGCGTACGAGCCCGAGAATCGCTCGTAACGTCGTCGATTTGCCGGCACCGTTCGGCCCGAGGAATCCGGTGATCGTGCCCTGCGGCACCGAGAAGGAGAGGTCGTCGACGGCAAGCGTCGAGCCGTAGCGCTTGGTGAGGCCATCGACCTCGATCATCGGCTCACTCTAGGAGTCAGCGCAGGACGGTCACGTGCAGCGAGCGCTCCCGCGGGCCGTCGAACTCGCAGAAGAAGATGCCCTGCCACGTCCCGAGCGCGAGCGAGCCGTCGTCGCGCAGCGGGACGAGGACGCTCGACCCCATGAGCGAGGCGCGCACGTGCGTCGGGGCGTTCTCCTCTCCAGGCTCGTGGTGCTGCCAGGACCACGCGTCGTCCACGACGCGCTCGAGCGCGGACTCGTGGTCGCGCGCGACCGCCGGGTCGGCATGCTCGTTGATCGTCACGCCGGCGGTGGTGTGAGGCACGTACACGAGGACGGCCGACCCGTGCTCGCCCGAGGCAGCTTCGCGGACGTCCTGCGTGACGTCGATGAGCTGGCTTCGTCGCTCCGTACGGACGGTCACGGTTCGCACGGGGGGATCCTATGCCGTGGCCGACGGCGAGCCGGTGGCGGGCGATGCTAGAGAGCGCCGCCGGCGACAGGGGGAACTCCGGCCTCGAGCGGGCTCCCGCCTGCACCTGCAGCCGAGCGGGCGAGGTACTCCTCGACGTGGAGGAGGTTGTCCTTCCCGCGTTCGACGATCGCGAGCAGCTCCGTCATCGAGGCGACCTCTTCCCGCTGTTCCTGCAGGAACCAGTGGAGGAACTGCTCACCGACGAGCTCTCCTTCCGAGCGCGCGAGCTTTACGAGCTCGACGATCTGGTCGGTCACGCGTTTCTCCTGCTTCAGCGCGAGCGCGACCGGCGCGACGACGTCTGCGAACCCCGTCTGCGGTGCCTCGACTCCGGGGACGACGACCGGCTTGTCGGCATCGAGCAGGTACTGGACGATCATCATCGCGTGGTTCCGCTCCTCGACCGCCTGGCGGTAGAAGTGCGCTGCGAGCTGCGGGAGCGTCTCGGCGTCGTAGTGCGCGGCGACCGCGATGTACTGCTGCGACGCCGCGAACTCGTTCGCCACCTGACCATTCAGCGCGTCGGCGAAGTCGGCCATCTCCGCGACTCTAGCGACCCGTCTCGACCCGAGCCCCGCCGAGGCGCCTACGATCGCCGGCGAGATGACGTTCGAGGAGCAGGTGCGCGCGGCACTCGACTCTCTGCCGCCGGCCATCGCGGGCGCGCTGACCAACGTCGCCGTGGTGATTGCCGACGAGCATCGCGACGATCCCGGTCTCTTCGGCCTCTACGAGGGCGTCCCGCTTCCCGAGCGCGGCGACGGGATCGGCCTCCCGCCCGACAAGATCACGATCTACCGTGTTCCTCTCGAGGAGAGCTTCGCCGATCCCGCCGAGCTCCGTGACGAGATCCGAATCACCGTCCTCCACGAGCTCGGCCACTACTTCGGGCTCGACGAGGATCGCATCGCCGAGCTCGGCTACGAATGACGTTTCAGCGGCCCTCGGCCGGGGAATGCGGGGCCTCAACGACACGTTTCCAGACAACGTGACCATGAACCACATACACGAGGAGATCGAGCAGCTCTCGGAGACCCGCCAGGACCTCTGGCACCGCCTGTCCGACGGCCTCGACACGTCCGTCAAGGACGAGATCAAGGCCCTCGACGAGCGGCTGCAGGAGCTCTGGCAGATCCTCCGACTCGAGAAGGCTCGGATCCGCTTCGGCGAGCGCGAGGAGATCGTTCGCCGGGCGCGTGCCGAGGAACGTCTCGAGCGAGCCGCGTAGCTCGGGCCCGGACGGAGACCGTCCGTCCGGCACACGCTTATCATCGTCGCGTGGCCCTGTTCGGTCGCCGCGAGGATGAGGCTCCCTCCGTGGAGGGAGAGGAGAGGCGCCTGCGCGCGGTCCGCGAGGCTGCGGAAGAGGAGCTGGCGCGGCTGCGCGAAGAGCTGGGGGAGCGAGTCGCGGCCGTGGAGCGGAAGGAGCGGGAGCTCGCCGATGCCCTCGCATCGGTCCGTCGCTCTCCGGACGGCGCGCTGCCCCCGGGGGCAGGAGAGGCCCTGACCCGAGCGCAGATCAGCCTCGCGGCGCGGGCGCAGGAACTCGCGAAGCGGGAGGCGGACGTCGCGGCGCGGGAAAAGAATCTGGGCGAGGATGAGCAAGCGTTCGCAGAACGTGTCTCAGACGATCCCGCCGCCCAGCTCGCCTCCCTCGAGAAGCGGCTCGTCGTCCTCAAGGAGGCCGAGAGCGCGTTCGCCCGGACGCAGGCCGAGCTGGCGGCTCGAAGCGACGTCCTCGCCCGTCGCGAGGCGGACGTCGCCGAGCGCGAGCGGGCGGTCGACTCGGGATCAGACGATGCGAGCCGGGAGGCGATCGAGGATCTCGAGGAGCGTCTGCAACGTCTCGAAGTGGAGACGCACGACGACCACGCCGAGCGCTCGTTCGGTGACGGACTCCGACGGCTCGAGCGGAAGGGCTTGCGTGGCCCGTCCGGAACGTAGCCGCACGTAGCGTCGCTCTACACTTCGACGCCGAGGGGCGTTAGCTCAGCTGGGAGAGCGCCGGCTTTGCAAGCCGGAGGTCACCGGTTCGATCCCGGTACGCTCCACTGAGAAAGGTCCTGGCAACGGGGCCTTTTTGTTCTCCAGCCAGGCACCGCACTTAACTCAGACCGGCCTCTGGTCAACTGGTTGGTCAACGGCACCGTTGCCGAACCCGATCGAAGTCAGCGACTTCCGAACCTTCTCGCGCTCTTCGGCGTCCCGAAACGGACGTGCGTAGTGCTCCGAGTAGACGGCCGGGCTATGTCCGGTCATCGCCGCTGCCACCACCACTGGAACCTGTGCATGAGCCGTTGCCGTTGCAACTGAACGGCGAACCGTCTGCGCCGTGACATGCCCGAGGCCCGCCCTCGTCGCCGCCCAAGCACACCGCGCTTGGATAGTCGGTCGCGGCCGAGCGGTCGTCCGGTCAGCGACGTAAAGACGTAGTCCGACTCGCTCCCCAAGCGGAGGTCACCGACGTAGCAGGCACCCCTCCCCCTCACATGTTCTTCGGCGTTCGGGCCTGCTCGCGGGCACCCCATCGCCACCGCACCGCCCGCTTTCGGGGGTGTCACCGACACAAACCTCGTGCCTACGCTTGGACGACGCCGCCCAGGAGGAGCCACGCCGCAGCTTTCCTCGATCGATGATGAGATCGCGGTCTCCGATGGAGATCCGGTCGTCCGACCGCCCCCCGAGCGACTCGGTGGTCGTACACGGCGCGAAGCTCCGGCCTCGGGCCTGCGGCCCACAGTCCGCTTCGCGATCGCCTTCGCGCTGACGCTCGCGTGGGTGGCGTTCAGCGTCTGGGTGTCCGAGCCATGGAGGGGTGAGCTTGAGGCTGCGATCGGCCCAGTCATGGGTTGGGTGATACCGATCTTCCTCGCCTACATCCCTGGCTTGGTGATCGGCTTCATGATCTTCACGCTCCTGATCACGCGCTACCAGGAACTGGCGCTCGATCCTCCCAAGGGCGACTGGCCCGAAGGCGAGTGGCCGCCAGTGACGATACTCGTGGCCGCGTGGAACGAGAGCGATGCGATCGTCCGCACCCTGGAGCACATCGCCGAGGCCGCATATGCAGGTCGGGTTGAGGTCGTCGTCGCGGACAACAACTCAACCGACGACACCGCGCTCCTTGCCGACGCAGCGGGCGAGCGTCTTGGACTCGACTACCGGCGTGTGTTCGAGACGAAGCAGGGCAAGCACCACGCACTGAACGCGGCCCTTGCAACGGTGACGACACCGCTCGTTGTGACAGTTGACGCCGACACCCATCTGCACCAGCAGTCGCTTACACGCCTCGTGGTTCGCGTTACCAGCAAGCCGCAGGGCCAGCATGTATCGGCGTGCGCCGCCGCGCTTATCGCGGAGAACCCGATGGCGACCTTCGTCACCCGCATGCAGCAGTGGGACTACCGACTCGGGATCAACGGCGTGAAGCGCATGCAGGCCGCGTACAACACTGCGCTCGTGGCTCAGGGAGCGTTCTCCGCCTACTGGACGAGCGACGTGCGTGCGGTCGGTGGCTGGCCCGACGCGATCGGAGAGGACATCGTGCTGACCTGGTCGATGCTGGGGTCGCGGGGGCTGGTGCAGTACGAGCCTGTCGCGCTCGGCTTCACCGTCGTCCCCGAGCGCCTCCACCGCCTCCTTAGCCAACGCTCGCGTTGGGCACGCGGGATGCTGGAGGGCCTCCGGATTCATCCCCCGCCAAAGCAGCCCAGGGTGCTCGCGAAGCTCGTGGCCGGGATCGACTACCTCGTCCCGCTCCTCGACATCGGCGTCATCTTCTTCTGGGTGCCGGGAGTGATCCTCTTCCTCCTCGGATATCCGTTGATCTTCGGTTGGTGGTCGATGCTCTTGCTGCCGATCACGCTCGCCGTCTTCGGCTTCATGCAGCGATGGCAGGCTCGCCATGTCTTTCGGACTCTCGACATCCATCCGCAGTCCGACAAGAGCGGTTTCGTCGGTTACCTGCTGGCGTACCAGGTGCTGACCTCGGCAGCGGCGCTACGCGGCTACGGCCAGTATCTCGTCGGGTCGGGTCGCCGCTGGAAGTAGACACACGTTGACGCAAGGAGTCGGCGGCCTCAGGCTCAGAAAGCACAAGGGTATCTCCGCTTCGCCGCGAACTTAGGCGCCCCAGAAGGCTCGTCTCCGGCGCATGAAAGGAGCAGGCATGAACCTCGTGCTGCAACGAAAGCTGGTCGTGGAGTTCATCGGCATGTTCCTGTTCGTCTTCACCGTCGGGATGGCGACCAACAAGGCGGGGGCAGGCGCCCTCGCGCCCCTCGCCATCGGGTCCGTACTGATGGTGATGGTGTTTGCCGGCGGACACATCTCCGGCGGACACTTCAACCCGGCCGTCAGCACTGGAGTGCTCCTGCGCGGGAGGATCCTCGCGAACGAGTTCGCCGCCTACATCACCACACAATTCGCCGCCGCGGTCGTGGCCGGCTTCGTCGTACGGTACGTCGGAGGCCGCGAGGCGCACGCCGTGGTCGCGAGTTCCGGGAAGATGTTGATCGCCGAGTTTCTTTTCACCTTCGCGCTCGTTTGGGTCGTCTTACACGTCGCCACTGCCCGCGGCACTGAGGGCAACTCTTTCTACGGTCTCGCGATCGGGTTCACCGTACTTGCCGGGGCATTCGCCGTCGGCGGGATCTCGGGAGGCGCGTTCAACCCGGCGATCGCCCTAGGCGGGATGGTCACTGGTCTATTCGAGTGGAGCAACATCTGGATCTACTTCCTTGCGGACTTCCTAGGAGGCGCGGCTGCCGCTTACGCATTCCTCTTCGTCTTGCCTGCCGAGAAGGAGATCGGGGATATCGAGGCCGCGAGCACAGGATGAGAGAATTCCCGAAGTCAGATCCCGCTGCCATCCCGAACGCCGGTGGGCGGAAAGGCGGAGCACGTGGCGGTGTTTTGCGACTGACTCTGGCCAGGTTGGGTCGTCGCTGGCGGTAGCCTGAGTGAGGTAGCCCCTCCGGTCTCGCGAGGCGCTCGGGCGATGGGGCCTGCTCTCGGGCCGCGCCCTCGGTAGCGTCTTATTGCGTCGATGGGAGGCGTAGTCGAGATCCGGGAGTTCCAGGTGCGCGACCTCGACGCGATCGTGGAGTTCGCGCTTCGCGCCTGGGATCCGGTCTTCGCGTCGTTGCGCGAGGTTCTCGGCGACCCCATCTTCTTTCGCCTGAAGCCCGACTGGAAGACGGCTCAGGCCGATGAGGTGCGAGCGAGTTGCACGAGCGACGAGCGAGACGCCTTCGTCGCGGTCGTGGACGGTCGGCCGGTCGGGTTCGCCACCGTCGCCCTCAACGCCTTCAACGAGGGGATGGGAGTGATCGAGATCATCGGGGTGGATCCCGACTTCCAGCGGCGGGGCATCGCCTCGCAACTCACCGAACACGCGCTCGACCACATGCGTCAGTGCGGAATGGACATCGCAGCCGTGGGAACGGGCGGCGATCCGGGCCACGCGCCCGCACGCGCAGCCTACGAGGCGCTCGGGTTCACGCTTCTCCCGAGTGCGCGGTACCTGAAGCTGCTCGACTAGGCTTCCCACGGCATCAAGAGAGCGAGCACCAGTCTCGCCGCCAACCGGGGTTCGCCCACGGTGGCGCAAGCGATGCGGCCCCGCTGGGGCAAGGCGAACGAGAAGGAGAAGGTCATGACCGAACCACCGAAGAGGCGCGTACTCGACCCGTCGAAGATGCGAGCGGCCTCCCAGGCGGACCTGGACAGGATCTACGGCCCGCACGGGCTGTCGTTCTACTCACCCGTGAGGCCGAGGCGCTCCCTCGTAGACGAGCATGACGCATCAGAGCAGTCGCCTGGGGACAAGACGGCGAACGAGGGAACCCATGAATGAGCAGCAACCGCCCGAGGGTGTCGAGAGAGTCGAGATCGTCCACGGGCTTCCGCCTTCGGCGCAGGGCACGTACGAGTACGAGCGCCGGGACGGCACGACCGTGCACGGCGATGCGAGCGGCGAGTGGACGCTCGACGAGAACGGGGACGTTGAGGAATCGGCTTCTTCGCCTCCCCGCGCTGGATGGGCTACGGGCGGAAGACCGAATAGCGGCGCACCCTTCCCCCTCACGAGGTGCTCGGGCGTTGGGGCCTACTCGGGCGTTGAGGCCTACGGCGGCCTAGTGCGTTCGCGGAGTTCGCTGACGCCAAGCCGTTGCCAGTGCCAGGGCACCACTGCCCGCAATCTCAAACGAGACGACAAGCGCGATGATGCCCACCGACCCTCGCGGCTGAAACTCGTTGCCAACCGTCGCGATCAGCCAGACCCCACAGATGCCAAGTAGCACGCCGAGAAGCAGAAGACCGAGACCGAGCACAAGCGCGATCCGGGAGGTCACCGGAGGATCGTCGCTTCGAGGTCAGGGACGGTCAAGCTGCGACTGAGGCGCTCACCTCCCCTCGCGAAGTCTTTAGTCGTTGGTAGGGCCTAAGATCCGGGGGCTGGGGTTGGGGGGCTACTTGCGGGGAAGTAGAGTCGCCGCGTGGAGGGTGGCTAAGACCGGCTGCACGGGGTGCAGCAGCGCCTGGTGCAGTTCCGTGACGACCACGAGTGGCGTCCCTTCCACACCCTGAAGGACTTGGCCGCAGCCATCAGTATCGAGGCCGCGGAACTCCAGGAGCAGTTCCTCTGGCGCTCGGTCAACGAGGAAAGCCAGCTGCTGTCTCGTCAACGCGAGGCGATCGAGGACGAACTGGCCGACATCCTCATCCACTGCCTCAACTTCGCGGCCATAGCCGAGATCGACATCGTTGCTGCGATCGAAACGAAGATCGATCAGAACGAAGTGCGTCACCCGTCCGACGAGGTGCGCGGGAGTGCGGAGAAGTCAGGCCGGTGACCAAGCTCATAATCGCGACGGCGTCGAACCCTGAGGCTCGGTCGAACCTGCAGCGATCAGTAGTCGACGGTGTCCCACTTGCTGTCGTTGAGTCGCAGTCGGCTGTACTTGCATCTCTTCCAAGGCTTCGCGCTTGGGCCGAGGACGGGCGTATCCGAATGTGGGGAAGCGTTGCCGGAACGGCCGACCGTCATAGGGCGACATGGCCGAAGATCGAGGCGGGAGACTGGATGGCGTTCTGGGTCGAGGGCGGCTTTCGATTCGCCGCTCGTGTTTGCGGCGGACTCGACAGTGGCTCGCTCGCAGACTCGGTCTGAGAGCCTGATCCCGTCCGCGGGAGCTACCGCTACATCACCTTCTTCGACGCTCTAGTGGAGACCTCCGTTACGGCATCGGAGATGAGCAGAGCACTCGGGTATCACGCGAACTACGTCTACCGCGGTTATCTCGCACCATCTCCGCAGGCGCAGCAACAGTTCGCTTCCCGGTTCGCGGACGTTGAGAGCTTCTTCGGCACGGCGGGACACGCGCACCAGACTTCCCACCACGACACACGCGGCCTGCTCGGAGATCTCGTGGGCATCACCATCCGCACGGTCACGGGTCGTCCGAACACGATCGTCGAGCTACGGGGCGGCGACGTCCTCGTGGCGACGACACGGTCTCCGGCCGGTGAACCTGTTCCGATCGCATCGGTGGACGAGGCGTTGACCCGACTGCTCCGTGACGGACGAGTCGAGATCAGCGTCGACTCTCTCGGGCACCGCAGCGCGTTCGTCGGCGCAGTCCTCCTGACGCTCCCAGGCGCTGTCGCAACGAGCACGAGGCCACCAACCGTCATCCTCGGGGCCGACGTGCTTGGTGCTGACACAGCCCACGAGTCCGACCAGACTGGAGTGCTCGGATCGCAGTACCGGTTAGCGTCCGTCGGACAGCCTCAAGTGGGACGCGACCCGTTTAGCGTCGATCCCGCGGTGGTGGAGCGCGGCCTACGCGGCCACGCTCTGACGCAGAACGCTCTTGCAACAGCAGTCGAATCCGCGGGGCTTGAGCCGCGTTCACACCGACCGACGGAACCAAGCTTCGATCTCGCAAGGGAACGTGACGGGGTTGCCTACGTCGCAGAGGTGAAGAGCATCACCGATCTAAACGAGGAGCGGCAGCTCCGACTCGGCCTGGGACAAGTCCTCCGGTACCGCGATCTCCTTCGTGCGCAAGTGTCAGGCGAGGTTCAGGCCGTGCTCGTACCGGAACGGGATCCACGCGACCAGTCCTGGCAGCGGCTCTGCGACGATCTCGACGTGATCTTGACGTCCCCGCCAGAGTTCCGTCAGCTCGACTTCTGATCTGGGAACCCTGCATCGAGGAGTCGACGTTGGCGTCGAAGACTCCATGCATCAGGCTCGCAACGAACTTCGGGAAAGGAACCCCGGCGAGCACCCCTCCCCCTCGCGAGGCGCTCGGGCGGTGGGGCCTGCTCGCGGGAGAAGTAGGAGGTCACCCTCCCCCTCGCGAAGTGGGCGGGCGTTGGGGCCTGCGAGCCGGGACACGTAGGCTCACCGCACGTGGCCGAGGATCAACTCGCGGCTAGCAGTGCACCGATCTCTGAGCGTCCGCTCGCGGCTGCGCGGAGGCTGATCCTTCCGCTCGCGCTGGCGCAGTTCATCTGCAGCTTCGCCGGATCGAACATGAACGTGATGATCAACGACATCAGCGACGACCTGGACACGACGGTAAAGGGCGTCCAGACGGCGATCACGCTCTTCCTCCTGATCATGGCGATCCTCATGATCCCCTGCAGCAAGCTGACCGACCGCTGGGGCCGAAAGCGCTGCTTCACCTGGGGCCTCACGCTCTACGGGATCGGGGCGTTGCTCAGTGCGGTCTCGCCGAGTCTCGGCGTGCTGATCCTCGGCAACTCGGTGTTCGAGGGCGTGGGAACAGCGCTGCTGATCCCACCGGTCTACATCCTCGCGACGCTCTGGTTCAGCGACATGACCTCTCGGGCCTGGGCCTTCGGCGTGATCAGCGGTCTCGGTGGGATCGGCGCGGCCGCGGGGCCGTTGATCGGCGGAGTGCTCACGACGGGCATCAGCTGGCGGGCGGCATTCATCTTCCAGGCGCTCGTCGTGGGCACCATCGTCTTGCTGAGTCGCAAGATGACCGATCCGCTCGACCCCGACCCCACCCGTCCGTTCGATGCGCTGGGGGCGATCCTGTCCGGGGTCGGCATGTTCTTCGTCGTCTTCGGGATCCTGCAGGCGGGGACGAACAACGCGCTCTTCTTCTCGTTCCTCGCGATCGGGGCCTTTTTCTTGCTGGCCTTCTTCCTCTATATCCGCCGTCGCGAGCGAGCCGGAAAGGACGTGCTGCTCTCGACTGGGCTGTTCAAGAACCGGACGAGCAACCTCGCCCTCGTCACCCAGAACATCCAGTGGCTCCTGCTGATGGGGGTGTCCTTCGTCGTCTCCGTCTTCCTGCAGGAGGTCCGCGGTTACAGCGCGATCAAGACGGGTGTGATCTTCACCGCGGCGACTCTCGGGATCCTTGCCTCCTCGCTCGCCGCAGAGCGCCTGGCGAAGAGGTACCCGCAACGGACGCTGATCGTCGCAGGCTTCGTCGTAACACTGGCAGGGATCGCGCTCCTCCTGGCGCTCGTCAGGGCCTCCTCCGATAGCGTCTTGGCGTTCGTCCCAGGGCTGGCGCTCGTCGGCCTCGGTCTCGGCGGGATGCTCACCCCCTCGGTGAATGTCGTGCAGTCGAGCTTCCCCGAGGCACTGCAGGGCGAAATCTCCGGTCTCTCCCGGAGCGTCTCGAACCTTGGCTCCTCGTTCGGCACGGCAATAGCAGGGACGATCCTCGTATCGGTCGTTGCACTCGGCACGCGCTCGTATGCCGTCGCGATGCTCGCTCTCATCGTGCTAGGGCTGATCGGTCTCGGGGCGGCGGCGCTACTTCCAGCGAGGATCGAACGGGCTTAACAGACACATAGGCACCGCGTAGCCAGCCCTGGCGACGAACTGGTCAACCAGTTGGTCAACCAGTCCCGTCGCGTGAGGTGTTACTCGGTTGCGCCGCACCGCTTATCCATGCGATCCGTTGCGTCGAGTAGCGCCCAGATCGGCTCTGGACACGCTTTACACGCAGGTGGCCGCAGGTTCGAGTCCTGCACCGCCCATCAGAGAACATTCTGCAGATCGCCGTTTTCCGTGTTCTGGCCCGCCTACGAACCGGCCTCGGAGAGGCGGTTGGTCAACTCTTGGTCAATCGCATGGAACATGCCCCTGGTCAGGTTCGAGACGAGACCGGGAGTCCGATGGCCGAACGGTCGTCGCCGTCTCGCGCTCTCGACGCTCAGGAGCGGATCGACGCGCTTTCCACGCCGATCCGCTCCCACATGGGCCGAGGCGAGGCCTCAGTTCCGGTCGATTCGACGGCTTCTTCACCACCATCGTTGACGAGGACAAGGCCACGCTGCGGACCTAGTCTCCTGAATGAGCGGACCGACAACGTGGGGAACCGGCCCGAAGGGGGAGACGAAGCGACTAGGAATAGGGCGGAGCGCAAGCTCCGCCCTCCGCTCGTCGGACCTCGAGATCGCCTAGCGCTACACGACCTCCCCCTCTCGCGGCACCCACCCCCTCCGATGCTGCCAGCGTGACGGGGCCTGCTCGTCGTTGCGGTGCCGTTCTCGACCACGTGCGCTCCCCCGCGCACGCGCACGCGAGAGGCACCCCACCCCCCTCGATGGCGACGATGACGCGGCGCCTGGTGTCGCCTGGTCGCGGAAAGCAGACGCTCGCCTCACGAACTCGGCGATGCAGCCTCGCCCCTCGCTCGGTAGGTTCTCCGTCCGAGCCACGAGGCAGGCGCTAAACGAGGCTCGCGTCACCTGCGTTCTCCCCCATCAAGGAGGTCAAAGTGTTGCTTGCCGCAAGTGGATGGTGGCTCTGGTCGATCCTCGCTCTCGTCATCTGGATCGCCATTGCATTCTGGCCTGCCAGGGTCGCCGCACGAAAGGGCCATAGCTTCTTCCTCTTCTTCATCTTCAGCTTGGTGTTCTTCCCGGCGGCCCTCATCGTCGCCTACCTCGTGAGACCCCGCAGACGGGTCTGAGTCGTCCGCTGCGACCGCCCGTGCTGAGGACGTAGGGCGGGCATCCCACCCGTCGCGATGTGCCAGGGCGAGGGGCCTGCTCTCGGGCGATCGGCCCTCGCTCGAGAGCGTCCGTGATCGCTTGGGCTGCAGCCGCCGCTCCCGGAGCAGATGGGAACGCGACGGAGAAGGCGTCCCCTGTGTGTCTACTTCGACGCCGCCGTTGGCAGCACACGCCTCGCGGACGACTCGGCGATGCTCGGCTCGCGCGTCCGCGTCCAGTCCGACCACCGCATCGGCTCGTCCCAGGACGAAGAACCTGACGTAACGGCTTCTAAGCCTGAGCGAGTCGCCCTGACTCGGCGGGTCGGTCGCAACAAGGGAACAGCGGCGGGCCGGGTCGGCCGTCTAGCTACCGGCGGCGCCTTTGACCTGATCGGCAGCGTCCGACGCTGCGCTGGCGGCCTTGTCAGCCGTGGCCTTGACCTTCTCGGCGGCCTCGCTACCGGCGGCGCCTTTGACCTGATCGGCAGCGTCCGACGCTGCGCTGGCGGCCTTGTCAGCCGTGGCCTTGACCTTCTCGGCGGCCGTCTTAGTCCACGAGGACGCTAAGTCCTCCGATTGATTCCACGTTGACCCTGCGGACTCTTTTTTCCGCCAGAAGAAAACACCAGCAGCGACGGCACCAATCGCGGCGAGCAGCGCAATGAGCCACTTCATCCCCTCTCCTTTCGTCGCTTCGATGCTACCGCCTCGCCGAGACCTGCTCGCGGCGCGCACCGACGGCGACCTCTCACACGCCGGACCCGGCCGCCGGGGCATACACGGTCAAAGTCGTCTACGGCGGAGACGAATCACACCTGAAGAGCGCTGGGAGCGCCTCCTTCAGGGTTTCCTAGACACACACCCGATGCCCGCGCAGTGTCGTCTCGTTCCGTCCGCCGTCCTGTTTCCGCGATAGGCGCACGCGCCATTGGTCAGGGCGGCACGCTCATCGAGTCGTCACCATCACCCACTCGACTCCGCTCATCACGAGGGGACCTGCTCGCCGCGATCTAGGGGCTGCGTGCAACGAGGAACATCCGGTTCTTGTCCTTGGCGTCCCCGTAGAAGTAGTGCCACATGCTCGCGCCGATCCCCCGAGACGAAAGAGGCGCGCTCGTTCGGTTGCAGTACAGAAGAGGCCCGATCTCATGACGACGCGGGTCTCGTCGGTAGACGTGGCACGTCAGGTCGATCCCTCGCACCTGGATGGAAGCACCCGGCCCGACGACAAAGACGCGAGCCTCGAGCGGCTGACTCGCTCCTCCGCGAGCAGCCGCAGTGCCGAAGACGACGCCGGCTACGAGGGCGACGACGAGTGCGTACTTGAGCAGTCTCATGGGAAGCTCTCATCGTCGCGTTCGTGATCTGGGACGGAACACCTGCCGTACAAAGATGCGCTCGGCGTCTGCTCCTCGCGTGTCGTGTCGCCAAGGCTGGCGACAGACCGGTCAACTCGCTGGTCAACTTCCGAGGTTCGACCCCGTGTTGTCCAGTGACGCCGAACCGCTTGTTCATGCGATCTCGTTGCGTCACGTAGCGCCCAGAGACGTATCTCACCTCCTTTGCAAGCCGGGGGTCGCCTCGTTCGAGCCCCTTGAGGCGAAACATACGAAGGCGTGCTGTCCTTGGTGCCGTCCCAACTCGTTGACATTTACCGATTTGCAGCGATGTTCGATCCCAGGTGCGCCCATCTGATACCGCGTAGCCGAGCCGACTTGGCTTAGCTACGCGGTCAGGTGTGCCGCGGTTTCGCGAATACTCGTGGGATGCACACCCCCCGTGCACACCCGCGAATCGCCGCGCCAGCTTGGCCGCGCTATACGCTCGTCGCGATGGCCGACCTCGGTTACGAAGACATGCTCAGGGAGCTGCTTGCCCTCATCGGGAGTCCGATACGGGCAGAGATGAAACTCTATGTCGCCGGGGAAAGGCGACCGCTTGTCTTCCTTCAAGGGGTGCTTCGCCGTGGCCGGGACACAGACATAAGCACCCTAGAGGGTGAACCGACGGGCTTTACAGCCGGCGAAACTGTCATGTTCACGGTGGGCGACCCGTCGGGCACCGCTTCGGTCTTCTACCTCGTGCGAGAGGGCTTCAAGTGGGCGGGAAGATGGACGACGGAACGCTGATCTTCCACACCGGGAAGGTCTCCGTGAACGTATGGCCCCTTGAGTAGAGCGTGACAGACAGACCCCATAGTCCCCCTTTTGCAGGCTCGGGAACATCGCCCGAGCCGCACGCACGCCGCGCCAGAGATTCAGAGAGCAATCTAGAAGGCGATAGGAGCCCTCCTAAGCGCCTCGGAGCGGGTAGCCTTACCGGCCCCCCCTCAGAGTCGACCCCCCAATTCACTCGGACGAGGGACACCCAAACCCGGTGGGTGCGTCCTATCCTGAGACCACCGGGCGCGGTGGCGCGGTTGGAACTGGGGAGACAGCTTGAGCCCTGCGCCCGGCATCACAAGCCCGCAGGACGGACACTCAAGGCGGACGCGAGCCGCTGTCGCAACCACCTCGGGGCTAGGCCGTTGCGGTCGCCGTCGGTCAGAACATCGGCGTTTGTCGCCTGCTCGACCACAGCCGCGCGTTCGGCGAGTTGTTGCTCGATGATGTTGTTCGAGTCGCACTTACCGCCTGAGCCAGCGCATCGCAGTCCGATCGACCGACTGTCGAAGGGTGGAAAAACTCACAAGCGGAAGTAAGGTCCGCATGTAAGACCCTGATCAGCACTGGGTGAGTGAATGCCGTTCAGGGCCGGCGATTGAGGGGAGACGGGGTGTCCGGGAGCTGCGGCGGCGCATGACCGCCCTTCTCTTCATCTGGGCGATCTGCATTGTCGGTGCAGATGGGACGGTCGTATGGTTGCGGACGTTGCACCGCTGAAAGTCCTGAGCCCAGAGCTCGTGCTCGTCGATCGGATTCTTGCCGCCGAAGCGCGAGCGTCGCTCCCCGAACCTGACGAGACACGTGTCCGGCGTGAGCCCGGACCGACCTTATCTGAGGCTGAAGAAACGGCCGCCGCATCACCGCGGCTGATGAGCGAGATTCTGGAGGCGGGGGAGCAGCGTGAGAAGCAGCGCGAGTCGAGCCCGGTCCGCGATCCGGTAGATCGCGAGATCGGGCTCGTCACCACATCGGACACGGCCAGCCGAGCCTCTGGTGGCGTTTCCGGTGTCAGGCCGCGTACCGCTCGTCATTCGAGGCGAGTCGAACGTCCGAAGGCCTCGGTGACGTCCTCGCGCCTACCTGTGAATTTCGATGGTTCCAGCATTCGCGTCCATCACGAAAGCTGGTGGGAGCGGTTCTTCGGGAACATCACCGCAATTGGCATCTTGGTGGTGGTCGTCTTTCTTATGGCTGAGTTCGTCTTTCTTGTGGCTGAAGGACTCTGGTCAGGCGCCTCACCTCTCGACGGATACTTGGCCGGCATCGGGTATGCCGCTGTGGTTCTACTGGTTCTCCTCGTGATCGCGCGCATCGCGGTGCACGTTGCGGGCAAGCTGCACGACCTACTCAAACGCGAGCCACTCTTCCAGTTGGACGCCGACGGCATCGAGTATGCAGGGGGACGCTTCTTCTGGAAGGACATCGAATGCGTCCAGCTCGTCGGGCATCACTGCTCGGATGAAGGCGGATCAGCTATCTCGAAATGGCTTCTCCTGTCGTTGCGCACTGGGGCGTCGCCTCGCCCACCTCGATCCAACTACTACAGCGGCTTCAGTCCTGTCCCGACGCCGAGACGCCGGCAGGCAGGGATCGAGGTGCCTCTCTCGGTGCGCGAGGGTGACGTTCTAGCGGCCATGTCGCGTTTCTTCGATGGCCCCATTGATGTGGGGCTGGTGGTTCAACCCGAGTCGTAGTTCAGTTCGCCCGCCTCGAGCTCCCTCGCTTCGATCCGCAGGTGGCTCGCCAGTTCGGCAGGAGACCGACCTCAACGCCCGCAACGAATCCCCCGACTGCGTCGCCTGGGGAATGATCATCCACCGCGCTAGACAGAAGGGTGTCGCGATAGCTGAACAGCGCGCGGCTCAGTCAACAAGTTGCCCGCTCAACTTGGGAGCCAGCGGCGGGCTTCACGGCCCCTCCGTGGTCGATGTCGTCTTGGGTCATCGCCCAGATCTGACATCGGCCTGACACGCCTCCAGAAAGCTTTTGCTCATCAAGGATTCCGAGCGACCTCCGACGTTGCGTGTCGGAGGTCACCAATGCTTAGCCGCCCCTCCCCCTCAAGCGGTCGTAAGGAGCCCGGGCCCGGTCGGACGAAAAACCGCCGTGGGTGTGAGTGGCTTTTCCCCACGCGCGCACGCGCGCGCACGCGTAAGAGACGGTGTGACGGGCCACCCACCCCGCCGAAGTGTTCGTCGGGTCGGGGCCTCGTGGGCAGTTCGCGAGGGGCTGTCGACTCCAGAGAGGACGAGGACACCGACGACTTCATACGAGCCTTCAGAGCAGGCACGTCATGTAGCTAATCAGCGTCGGTGCACCCGCGCGCACGCGAAGCCCGACCCAAAGCGAAGCGGCGCCCGGAGGGCGCCGCTCCTTCCTCCGATGCAGCCGCCCTCAGCGAGGAACCGGGCTACTCCGGAGGTGCCGCGCGGCGAGCAGGCTCACTCCGACGAGGAGCGCGAGGAGAAGGGCGGAGGACGCTCCCATCCCTGCGTCGCCCCAGTCGAACCCACTCGCGCGAGCCGCACGGACGTCCGATTCCGCCGCGGTGGCGACGGCTGCTCCGTCGTCCTTCATCGTCGCGCGCTCGTTGGCGTGGAAGTACGCGATCGCGGCGGGACCCGCCGAGTCCACGAGCGTCGCGCGCTCGTTGGCGTTGAAGTATGCGATAGCCGCTTCGCCAGCCGCCTGCCGTGCGTCACGAGCGGACACGTCCCGGACGACCTGAGTCGGGCTGACCGAAGCGCGAGCCGCCGCATCGCGTGCCGAAACGTCTCTCACCACCTGGATCGGCGTGGCCGATGAGAGCACTGAGGCATCACGTGCCGACACGTCGCGAATCACCGTGATCGTGGTCGCACCTGCAGGCGCTGCCACGACGAGCACTGCCGTGATGATCCCGAGCCCTGTTCTGATCCGCTTGCCGTGAGTCATGACCGAACCTCCTGTTCCGCGATCGCTCGCTGCGATCGACCGCGGTCACCATCGCTCCAGCCGGTTGCACCGCACCTTCCGCCGGGTTACAACCGCTTACCGCGGCTATGAACATCCGACTTCTCGGACCTCTCGAGGTCGAGCGTGACGGCGAGACCGTCAGCCTCGGCCCTAAGCAGCAGACGCTGCTCGCGATCCTGCTCATCAATCGAGGCGCGGCTGTCTCCGCCGATCGGATCGTCGATGACCTGTACGCGGGCAACGCGCCTCGCAACGCCTTGAAGACCCTTCAGGTGCACGTGTCTCGTCTGCGCAAGGTGCTGGGTGACGGCACCCTGCAGACCGCGGCCGGCGGCTATCGGCTCGCCCTCCGACAGGGAACGCTCGACGCCGAGCGATTCGACGAGCTCGCAGATGCGGGGCGACTCGAGCTGGCGGGTAGCAATGCGACAGGTGCCTCCACGCTGCTCACCCAGGCGCTCGCACTCTGGCGCGGACCTGCTCTCGCCGACTTCGCGTACGCGGACTTCGCCCAATCGGAGATCGCGAGGCTCGAGGAACGACGACTCACGGCAATCGAGGATCGCATCGAAGCCGACCTGATGCTCGGTCGAGACTCGGCGCTCATCGGAGAGCTCGAGGCGCTTGCAAGGAGTCACCCGCTCCGGGAACGTCTGCACCGCCAGCTCATGCTCGCTCTGTACCGCTCGGGCAGACAGGCCGAGGCGCTCCGGGCCTACCAGGATGCACGGCGCGCGCTCGTGGACGAGCTCGGGATCGAGCCGAGTCGGTCGCTGCGAGCACTCCAGCAGGCGATCCTCGAGCAGGATCCAGCGCTCGAGCTCGAATCGACTCCGACCACGGTCGATGGAGCGAGCGAGGCGCCGTCGGAGCAGGCGACTCCGTTGGCCGACGCCCGCACCACGCGCAAGACCATCACCGCGCTCTACGTGCGAACGGCGATTACGTCGATCGACGGCGGACACGTCGACGCCGAAGTGCTGAGAAGCGTCACCTCGCTCACCGTTGGCGTGATCACCGCGGCGATCGAAGCTCACGAAGGATCCATCGATGCAGTCACAGGTGACTCCGTGGGTGGGGTATTCGGCCTGCCCCTCGTCCACGAGGACGACCCTCAACGTGCTGTGAGGGCCGCCGACGAAATCCAAGCTCGGCTCGCCGAAGTGTCGGAACGGCTGGTGGGCGAAGGGCGCGTGAAGCTCGAGCTGTGGATCGGCATAAGCACGGGCGAAGTACTGACGCGCGATCCCGCCGTGCCTCACGGCCGCACGGCAGGCGAGCCCCTGACGACATCCGTCCGCCTCGCGGGAGAAGCAAGCCCAGGAGAGATCGCCCTCGACGAAACCACCCGGAGAGCGGTGCTTTCCACGGAACGTGGTGAGAGCCGCTTCGCCTCGCCCATGGTGGGACGTGAACGTGAGCGCCGGCGCCTGCACGACGCAGTCGAGCAGGCGGTGGGCGACGGATCTTGTCAGCTTTTTACGATCCTCGGCGCCGCGGGCGTAGGCAAGTCGCGTCTCGTCCAGGAGTTCCTCGCAGATCTCGGCGACGAGGCACTCGTGGCGCGGGGTCGGTGCCTGCCCTACGGGGAGGGAATCACGTTCTGGCCGATCCTCGAGGCCGTTAAGGACGTCGCGGATCTCGACGACGCGGAGTCTCTCGTCGAGAGTCGGTCCCGCATCGTCTCGCTCCTCGCGAGTGATGATGAGCCCACCGTCCTCGCGCAGCACGTCCTCGAGGCGATCGGGCTCGAGGACACGACGGCGGCGGTCGAGGAAGCCTTTGCCGCGGTCATGCGCTTCTTCGAAGTCCTCGGGCGTGGGCGAACGCTCGTGGTCGTGTTCGACGACATCCACTGGGGCGAGTCGATCTTCCTCGACTGCGTCGAACACATCGCCGACTGGTCCCGAGGCGCACCGATGCTCCTCCTCTGCATGGCACGGCCCGAGTTCCTCGACACGCGACCCCAGTGGGGAGGCGGGAAGCTCAATGCGACCTCGGTCCTCCTGGAGCCGCTCTCCCCGAACGAGTGCAGAGAGCTCGTCGCGAACGTCGTCGGCGAGACCGAGCTTGCGGAGGGACTCGAGGCGCGAATCGCCGACGCCGCCGAAGGCAATCCGCTCTTCGTCGAGGAGATGCTCTCGATGTTGATCGACGACGGGCTCCTCGTTCACGAAAACGGCCGCTGGGTCGCCGCGGGCGACCTCGAGACCGTGCCCGTGCCGCGGACGATCCGGGCGCTGCTCGCCGCTCGCCTGGACCGGCTGCACGACAACGAGCGCGGCGTCATCGAGCGCGCCGCCGTCGAAGGCAAGCTCTTCCACCGTGGATCGGTGGAGCAGCTCTCGCCCGACGGCTTCCGTACGTCGGTTCGCGAGCACCTCGGGTCGCTGCTCCGAAAGGAACTGATCCGGCCCGATCGACCGCTCTTCGCGGCCGAAGACGCGTACCGCTTCAGGCACCTCCTGATCAGGGACGCGGCGTACGAGTCGATCCCAAAGGAGGTACGCGCGCGGCTCCACGAGCGCCATGTCGTCTGGCTCGAGGAAAAGACCGACGCGGTCGAGTACGAAGAAATCGTCGGGTATCACCTCGAGCAGGCATTCCGCTACCGCGCGGAACTCGGTTCCCTGGACGACGAGGCACGCGCCCTCGGACGCAGAGCCGCCGAGCGGCTCGGTGCCGCCGGGCGGCGGGCGCTCCTCCGGAGCGACGCCCCCGCAGGCGTGAATCTCATCTCGCGCGCCGCCGCGCTGCTGTCGCCGGACGACCCGCTCCGGGTCGAGCTCGTCCCAAATATCAGGGTCGTCCAGGGGCTGCGAGACCTCGGCTGGGCCGACCGCGTCCTGACCGAGGCTGTCGAAGCCGCCGCCACCACAGGCGATCGACGGCTGGCTGCCCACGCGCTCGTCCAACGCGGTCTCCTGCGGCTCTTCTCCGCGCCGGACGTCACGCCGGAGGAGCTCCTCCGGGCGGCGGAGCAGGCGATCAAGGTGTTCGAGGACGTCGGTGACGAACACGGCCTTACACGAGCCTGGCGCCTCATCAGCCAAGCGCACTACCTGGCACGTCGATGCGAGGCAAGCACGGCCGCGAGCGAGCGAGCACTCCTGTACGCGCGTCGTGCAGCCGATCAGTTCGAGGAGCGAGAGATCGTCGAGTGGCTGATCATCACCTGGTTGCTCGGCCCCGCGCCGGCCGAGCGCACGATCGAGCGGCTCGAGCTGCTCTTGGACGAGACCGCCGGCCAGCACAACCTGGAAGCACAGATCCGTGCCGCGCTCGCCCCGCTCTTCGCAATGCAGGGGCGCCTCGAAGAGGCCGAGGACATGATCGAGTCCAGCAAAACCATCATGGAGTCGCTGGGCGAGTACATCCACATCGTCCACTTCTGGTGGGGCTTCGTATTCCTTTGGAAGGGCGATCCGACGACGGCCGAGCTGGAGCTCCACGGGCCGTACGAGGCACTAAAGAACGTCCAAGAGAAGAGTCACTTCTCGTCGCTTTCGCACGCGTACGCCGCTGTCGCCTACGCGCTCGGCCGCTACGACGACGCCGAACGTCTTACGCATGAATGCGAGGAAGCATCGAGGACGAACGACGTT
Organism: uncultured Actinomycetes bacterium; assembly: GCA_963708265.1. Classification (GTDB taxonomy): domain Bacteria; phylum Actinomycetota; class Thermoleophilia; order Gaiellales; family Gaiellaceae; genus GMQP-bins7. The sequence goes on from CAVPSC010000004.1 coordinate 1,414,654, forward strand.
CATTCGCAGATCTTGTGGCGTGCGATTCGCGCGAAGGTCTACGCGCGGCGTGGGCGCTTCGACGAGGCCGAGCGGCTTGCTCGCGAGTCGGTCGCGCTCGCCGAGTCCAGCGACTTCCTCATCGCCCACGCGGACGCAGTGGCCGACCTCGCGGAGGTGCTCGAGCTGGCGGGCCGCATGGACGAGGCAGCCCGAGCGCTCGAGGATGCGATCGAGCAGTACGAGTTGAAGGGCAACTCCCTCGCGGCCGCGACGTGCCGTGAGCGACTTGACGCGCTTCGCTAGCCCATCGTCCGGATCGACTTCTTTCCCTCGCGCACGCGCGTATGCGAAAGAGAAAGGGCCGTCGCGGGCTAGCCCACCCCCGGGAACGCGTTAGACGGAGCGGGGCCTGGAGACTGGCCCCGCGCGCGCACGCGAGACCGAGCACACGACGCCGAACCTCGAACTCGGTGACGGTAGACGCGCTGCGGTGAATCCATTCCGCTGCTCGACGCCGTAGGACGACACATGCAGGCGCGCTACGTCAACGGACTCACCATCCGGCCGCTTCGGAACGGAGATACGGACACGATCTGCGCCCTCTTCGCACGGCTCGGCGATCGGTCGCGCGAGAAGCGTTTTTGCGGTGCAAAGCCGCGGCTGTCCGACAGCGAGCTCGCCACTCTTGCGCACGTCGACGCGGAGCGCCACGCACTCGTCGGCTACGTGGCGGGCGACTCCGATCCCGCGGCAATCGCACGACTCGTCCGTGACGGCACCCGAGCCGAGGTCGCATTCGCGGTCGCGGACGTCTACCAGGGCCGCGGCATTGGATCCACCCTCGGGCGGGAGCTCGCCGCCGACGCACGCGCAGCCGGAATCAGAGAGCTTGTTGCGACGGTATGCGGCGACAACGCCCGGATCGTCTCGCTCCTTAAGCGCCTCGGCCGCTCCGTAGAGGTGAGCTGGAGCGGCCGCGAGCGGGAGTTCGTGGTCGGCCTCGCGTAACCGGCGAGGTGCCCGGCCGCACTGTGCGAGTGGGAGTCAGCGCAACCAAACCGATCAGTCAGACGTGGCGCATGTACCGGATTACAAGTCAGATCGAACACGTATGAAGGAGCGAATATGAACCCGAACAAGGCATTGTGGGAGAAGGGCAACTTCACCCGTATCGCGGAGGGCATGCGCGAAAGCGGCGAGGCGCTCGTGGCGGACATCGGGATCGAACCCGGTATGCACGTTCTCGATCTCGGTTCCGGCGACGGCACGACCGCCATCCCCGCTGCGAGGCAAGGAGCCGACGTGCTCGGCGTCGACATCGCGACGAACCTCGTCGAAGCCGGGAACCGCAGGGCGCAGGCGGAAGGCGTCACGAACGTCCGGTTCCAGGAGGGCGACGCTTCGAACCTCGAAGGCCTGAGCGACGATTCGTTCGACGCGACCGTGAGCATCTTCGGCGCGATGTTCGCCCCCAAGCCAGGAGACGTTGCCAAGGAGATGGTGCGCGTGACGCGCCCCGGAGGCCGGATCGTCATGGGCAACTGGATCCCGGGCGACCCGACGCTCGTGGCGCAGATTCTCAAGATCAGTTCGGCCTATTCGCCGCCGCCGCCAGAGGGCTTCGTCAGTCCGATGACGTGGGGCGTCGAGCAGGAGGTCAGCGAACGGTTCACCGCGGCAGGCGTCCCGTCCGAGAACATCGTGTTCCAAAGGGACACGTATCGCTTCGAGTATCCCGTCGCACCCGCCAAGGTCGTGGGCGAGTTCCGCGATTACTACGGGCCGACGATGAACGCGTTCGCTGCGGCCGGGGAGAACGGGCGAACCGCTGATCTGGAAGGCGAACTCGTCTCGCTGTTCGAGGCACAGAACGAGAGCGGGGACGACAACGCGACCTCGATTCCGGCGACGTTCCTCCGCGTCACCGTCTCTCTGTAGCTGTCAGAAGGTTCGGCCTTGGGCCTCGCCGCTCGCAGGAGCGTCGAGGCCCATCGGCACTACTCCCTAGACGGCTCGATGGCCGGGTCGATCTCGAAGTAGAGCGAGGTCGTTCGAAAGTGGGCGAGAAGCTCGTCGGCAGTCTCCTCGATGGTCGTGACGTGGGAGTTCACATCCACGTCCTCGAAGAGTCCCGCCGCGTCGAGGTTCGTGAGCTGACGCCGTCCTGCACTCATCACCCAGTCCCAGACCTCGGAGGCGTTTCCATGCCTCTCGCGTGCGCCCGCCAGGATCATGTCGAGTTCGCGAGGCTGTGCGTGGCCCTCGGCGACAGTGGGCGCGTGCTTGCGAAGCAACTCTCGGAAACCCTCGTCAGCAGCCGCTGAACGTCGTCGAGCACGGTCATGTATGCAAGGAGCGCAAGCAGCCCGCCTGGCCGCAGGTGCGAAGCAGCTTTCGTCCACCCGATGAGGGGATCGACCCAGTGGAAGGCGATTGCGGAGAAGACGGCCTCGAATGCCTCCTCCGGAAACGCGACATCCTCGAACCGGCCGACATGAAAGCGAATGCTGTCGCCTCCACCGACGCGCCGCTTGGCTTGCTCGATCATCCTCGGGCGAGGATCGACCGCGTCAACGTTCAGGTCCCGGACTGCAAGTAACTCCGTGAGCTTGCCGGTGCCGCAGCCGACCTCAAGGACACGAGCGCCGTTCGTTAGACCGCCTCGCACGATGGCAGCGTCCACGAGAACGGCGGGATAGCCCTGCCTGACGAGGTCGTAGTCCTCGGCGACACTGTCGAACACCTCTCCGAGCGGACGCTCGGTCTCGGCAGATCCCATCGGCTCACGAGCCTACTGCTCGCTCCTACGTTGTCACCCCATCCCCTCCCGCTCGCGAGTGTTCGGGGAGGTGGGGCCTGGTTGCGGGCCCAGGGCTCTCGGGGGCCCGCCCACCACCTCCTCGCGCGCACGCGCGCGCACGCGGAGGAGAAAGGAGTGACGGTACCCCCACCCCCACGAGCGAGTTCGTCGGACTGGGGCCTGGTGGAGGTGCGCGCCTGTGAGCCGGGGCGGCCAGGTTTCCCCCGCGCACGCGCACGCACGCGTAATAGAAAAGGCGTCAAGGCCTACCCCACCCCCCAACGAGCGCGTTCGTCGGGTGCCTCGCGGCGACGAGGGAGTGCGGTGGAAAGGGCCGATTCAACGGCCAGGCTTCACCAGCGACAGACCACAGATCGCGAAGACCACGATGCTCAGGAACCCTGTCATGTATTGGGGCACGGTCGTAACCTCGCCTGCCTTGAGAGTGTCGTGGAAGAAAGAGAAATCCACGGCGAGAAAGCCCACGATCAGGCCAACATCCACTACTCGTCTCATACCTGGATTGTAGTTTCGTCCGTATCAAGCTCCGCGTGCGCGAGCGCACCAAGCCTGAGACAGGCCACCCTCCCCTTGGCGAGGCGATTGGGCGTTGGGGCCTGCTGACGGAGTGCAGGGCTACCCCACGTCTACGTCAGCTCGATCGTGGTCCCGACCGTGCACTGGACGAACGCTTCCGGAAAGCGAGCCGCAAATTGATGAACTGCCTTCCAGCCGGTGCAGTGCGCCGGAAACAAGAGGGACGGCGCGAGTTCGTCAAAGGCACGCACCGTCGCGTCGATGATCGGTTCGTACATCGGGCCGCTGAGGTGGAAGCCGCCGATCACGGCCGCGAGTTTCTTCTCGCCCGTCAGTCGCAGCGCGTGACGGACGGTATTCACGATCCCGGCATGGCCGCAGCCTGTCAGCACGACCAACCCCCGCTCTGCGAGACGCAGAACCAGCGCTTGGTCGTCGAGAATCAACGGGTCGGGTCGCCAGCCGCCGTCATGAAACGCCTGGTGACCGGGATTGCCAGTCTCGAACTCGCTCGTCCGATCCACCTCGCCCGTGATCAGGACCGAGCCGTCGAGGAGGAAGGAGGGTTGGCGCTCCTCCACGATCTCGAATCCAACTCCTTCCAGCGCCGAGCGGCTAGTCGACGGAAGCTCGACAGGCTCTGCGCCGGGGAAGACGAGCCTCCGCCGACTCCAGAACTCGGGATGGATCAGCACCGGCACCTTCGTGCGCCCGAGCGTCCTCGCCACACCGTCCATTCCAGTGACGTGATCCCAATGGCCGTGGCTGAGGACGATCACCTCGACGTCCCCAAGCGACAACCCAAGCCTGCGCATGTTCTCGACCATCCCGGTCGGCGACACTCCCGTGTCGAACAACAGAGTGTGCTCGCGCCCGTCTTTGTCGATCCGCACGAGCGCCGAGAATCCCGGCTCCGCAATCAGCGCATCCGGCACCTCGCCCTGGACGGCGACAGCGGCGGGCGTCCGCGCCGCCCCATCAGCCAACGCTCCTCGCCAACCCAACCGCGTGACGGACTCTTGATCGCCGAGCAACGGGTCGGTGACGTTGTCCATCAGGACCGTCACCCGAATCCGATCGACGGCGTCAAGCGTGATCCGATGCGCCCCCACGCTTTCCTCCACGTCGAATAATTCTGACGCCTTTCGTTCTGACCGTGGTCAGAAGGCTCGGCCATCCGCACTACTACTCCCGACACGACCCGCCGAGTGGACGTCTCCCCGTCATCGGGGCGGTGGTGACTCCCTCCCCCTCGCGACTTGCTCGGGCGTTGGGGCCTCGTGTCGGACGTCCACACTGCGTGAACGTATGAGTGATGCCATCGTGATCGTCGAGTACGACCCTGCGTGGCCGTCGGAGTTCGTCCGCCTCCGCGACCGCGCTCAAGCCGCGCTCGGCGATGTCGCAGTCGCGATCGAGCATGTCGGCTCGACAGCGGTGCCGGGACTTCCGGCTAAGGACGTGATCGACATGGTCGTCGTCGTCGCGTCGGACGGCGAGGTGAACGAGGCGATCTCCCGGCTGGAGACGATCGGTTACAAGGGGCGAGGCAACCTCGGCGTCGAGGGACGTGAAGCCTTCTCCTGGCCGGACGGAGAGAAGCGCCACCACCTGTACGTCTCGCCGACGACGAGCGCAGAGCCGCGATCGTCTACGCTCAGATGCGGCCCTCGCAGGCGAGTACATCGCCTTGAAGCGAGCACTGGCCGAGCGTCACCGCGACGACCGGCTCGCATACCGAGGCCAAGACGGAGTTCATCGAAGCGGCGTTGATGACGAACTGAATGACGCCCGTCGGCCGTCTGCCACCCCTTCCTCACGAAGCGGCTCGGGTGGTGGGGCCTGGTCGCGGGAGGGGCTCGTCGCGAGCGCCCGCCACTTTCCGCGCGCGCACGCGCGCGCACGCGTTATGGAAGGGTGTCGAGGGTACCGGCACCCCCGTCGACGAGTTCGCTCGTTGGCTCGGCTCTCGCAGCAGTCTCTCCACGAGACACAGGCGACAGGCCACTTCGCGGCGGAGTGCGCGCGGGAGCGTGGAGTTGGAGCTACCCCGGCGCGGCCACCGTCGAAAACGGGCGGTGGCCGCTGGTGTCGCCGCGGCCGAGGCCGAATGGGCTCCCTTCCGAGTCGCGGCAGATTGCCCACCGCTTGCCCGGATGGATCACCTCGCCGCCGAGCTCGACAACGAGCTCGAGCGCGGCGGCCAAGTCGGCGACGCGGAAGTACGGAAGCGAGACGCGGTCGCCCGGGCCCGGGCCGCGTTCGTGGACTCCGAGCTCCGTCCCGCCCGAGTGCGTCTGGACGCCGCTGCCCTCGCCCGTGCGCCTGCCCTCGAGCTTCGCCCCGAGCAGTCCCTGCCAGAACCGCCGCGCCCGCTCGAGGTCATCGGCTGGGAACTCGATGAGGTCGACCATGAACGGAGGTTACGGCTTGTGAGCTCGAGGCGGACGAGCTCGAGGGGTCACGCGAGGCGTCCTTGCTCAAAGCGGCGGTGCGTCGCCGAGCGAGCCCGGCCAGGCTAGGACGGCCCGATCCGGGGAGTGATCACGCTGTCGATGATGCCGTACGCCTTCGCTTCCTGTGGTGTCATGAAGTAGTCGCGCTCCATGTCGCTGGCGACTCTTTCGAGCGGCTGGCCGGTGTGTTTCGCGAAGATCTCCTCCATCTCGCGCTTGAGCGCGATCACCTCACGGGCCTGGATCTCGATGTCGGTGATCTCTCCCTCAAAGCCGGCCTCGAGCTGGTGGATCAGGATCTTCGCGTTCGGGAGCGCCATCCGCTTGCCTTTGGCGCCTGAAGCGAGTAGCAGGGCACTTACCGACATCGCCGCCCCCACGCAGATGGTCGCGATCTCGGGCTTGACGAACTGCATCGCGTCGTAGATGGCGAGGCCGGCGTAGACCGAGCCTCCGGGCGAGTTGATGTAGAGCGAGATGCTCTTGCTCGAGTCTTCCGACTCGAGGTGGAGTAGCTCGGCGATCGTCAGGTTGGCGATCTCGTCTTCGATTGGCGTGCCAACGAAGATGATCCGCTGCGCAAACAGGCGCGAGTAGATGTCGAAGGCACGCTCCCCGCGCGAGTCGTGCTCGATGACCATCGGGATTAGCTCGCTCACGTGGAAGCAGCGTCGCACACCGAGCTCGCTCAACGGCTGGTTCGGCTCACCCGACACGCCGCTCGCCGGGCACCGGGCGGGGGATGACGTAACCTGCGTGCGCCCTCGGTCGCTTGACCTTCACCGCTAAACCAGCTCGGAGCGGCGGCGCCGTAGCAGTTCCCGGACAACACGACAGCGGGCGCACAGTTCAGCGATTGTTCTCCGTCACTCTCCAGCGAGTGGAGTGCGCGCTTCGCTCCGCTCGAGCCTTTTCAGCTCACCTCGCCGATGATCCGCGGATGCCCATCCACCAGCGGAGTGGCGTGGACCTCGAAGGTGCCATGGTCAGCGACGCTGAGCAGGCTATTGAGCGCGTCCGGGGTGAAGCGCCAGTAGACGAAGCGGTCCTGCGCGTAGATCTCTCCTGGCTTGAGCGCACGTGGAGCGCCGTTCGCGCTGCCATCGCTACTCGGACCGCCGTAGGTCTCGATCAGCATTCGCCCGCCTTCACTGAGACGGCTAGTGAGCAAGCGCAGTAGCGAAAGCGGGTCTCGGACCCGGTGCAGGAGCCCGAAGCAGAAGATGAGGTCGAAGCGCTCCTCGAGTGCGTCGAGTGCGAAGGCATCGAGGCAGCGGTACTCAACCTGCGAGTCGCGCAGGCGGTGGATCGCCTGGAAACCCTCCCCGCCCGAGAGTTTTACCCCCCATCGATCTCTCACCCATTCGACGTACTGCTCATTGTCGATCGCAAGCACGCGTCCTGCCCCTCTCGCCTCGGCCAGGAAGCTGTAGAAGCCGTCAAACGTCCCCACGTCGAGGACAGAGAGACCGGCGAAGGAGTCCGGGATCGAGGCGAGCCGGTAGCCGTGATCGCGGGCCTTCCCCGGCGTATAGATCTCGAGCTCCCGATTGAGGGCAAAGGTGTGAAACCAGAGCGGCACCGACTGTATGACGCCCCGCGCCTGCGCGGCGCTCGTCTCGATGGGGACCTCCCAGGCGACCTCGCGCTCCGACGGCCAGTCGGCTCGGGCGGCATCCAGCTCTCGGTCATCGGGCTGCTCGATCACCCCTCCACCTCCTACACGTATCGCGGCTCTCCTCCTCACTACACAGGCGAGCCATTTGCCGTCAAGAGCGCGATCTCGGCGCCGACGCCCTGCGTTTCCCGCTTGAACACGGGGTTTCCAGCCTCCCAAAGGCCGCGAGCGGCGCAAGGCACGATAATCGCGAGCGACACATACCTTCCCGCTCGGTACCAGGGAACGCAGTCGCTCACAGCCCTCGATGAGGATCAGCGGCGAGTGCTGCGCGAGGCGCTGTACGAGGTCGCCGTCGGCCAGCATGGTTGACCAACGGTTGACCCGTCTCCGCAGTCCCAGCATTCAAGCCGCATCCCGGCTGACACCCTACGCACGAAGTAGGCGGTCACCACCCACCCCCTCGCGAGGCGCTCGAGCGTTGGGGCCTGCTTTCTGGGGGCCCCCTCGTGCGACCCGAGTTCTCATCGTGCGCACACGCCGCGCACGCGTGACAAGGAGAGGTGCGAGGGTACCCCACCCCCGCGGATGAGTTCGTCGGGTTGGGGGCCCGGGCGCCGGGACCTACTCGAGTGCGTCTACGAGCTCGTCGAGCGTCGCGACCACCGTGGCCTCGAGGCGCGCCGGCACGCCCTCCGCGTGCAGCGCGTGCGCGGCCTCGCGGTCGGTCGCCACGTAGTCGCAGTAGGGCACGGCCACCGCGAGGGCGTCCATGTCGAACATCCGGTTCGCCGTCCAGTCCGTCTGCGGGTTCCAGTGCGCCATGGCTCTCGAGAAAGATGATCGCTTCTACGAGATCGGCGTCGATCCCACTTCCCGAGACTGCGCGGTCAACCAGGGACCGGTACGAGACAGTCCTCTTAGCTGTCGCGAGCACGGGCCCTCCGGGCTCTTCGCGAAGTGCTACGGGCGGGTTGCTGGGCGGAAGGTCGATGAATGAATTGTCGTGGCTGTGGCACGCAGCCGGCTCACAGGGCTCCAGAGGACAGGTGACTGCGCGCTCGTAACTAGCCGAGTGACGGCTCGGACCCCTGCGGCGGACAAGGCGCGGGAGACTCAGTTCGTCGACCCGATCCCCGAGCCGACGTCAGTGCTCGACGAGCTGCTTCAACCCGGACAGCATCTGCTCCCAGTTTGCCCGCGAATGCTCGGCTTCCTCGGCACTCGAGTTGTTGTCCTGGCTCAATTTGATCTTCGTCACCTTCCCGGCTGCCTCGAGCTCGTAGAGGATCGTGTGGTAGTTCTCCGGGAGGTCTTCCTTGCCGCTCATCGGGCTGAAGTGGGTCAGCCGTAGCCGGCGAGGACGGTCGATCTCGAGGATCTTGCCGTGATCCTCGTATTCCTTGCCGTCGTACTGACCCTTCCAGACGATGTGCCCGCCTTCTTGCCAGTTCGACTCCACATGCGACCCGAACATGTACTTCTCGATCTCCTTCGGATCGGTCAGTGCAGTCCACACGTCGTCCTGTGAGGCGTTGATCTCGGTCTCGGCCACAGCGACATGATCGGTCATGGCTCCTCCTTCGGGTTCGTTAGGCACGGAGATACCCGCGTTGCCAACGGCTGAATCGTCGCGCTGTGCGGACACGGAGGTGCTGACAGTCGTTCCGGACAGCACTACGCGGAGGCTCCCCGACAACGAGTGTTCTCTCGCGCACGCGCACGCGAGAACTGCCCACCCCCTCGACTGCTACGGGTGAGTGTGGCCCAGTATCGGGCCTCGTAGAAAGCCACACTCAACGCTAGCCCTGGGTCGCGACGATGCTCGGCCAGACCTCGGCGAGCGTGCCGCGTAGCCTGCAGCCTGCGATCGGCTCGCCGCCCTCGTTGCTGTCGTTGGCGGAGGAGACGCGCGCGACGAGGCGATAGCCGCTGCAGAAGTCGGCGGCGCGGCGGGAGTAGCCGATCACGAGCGCTCGTCGCCCTGCCACCTGCGGGCGCCAGTAGCGCATCGTGACCTGCGCGGACGCCACCGGCGGCAGACCGCGCCCGAAAAGCTTGAGCGCTCCCGCCTCCCCGTAGTTGTCCGCCACGATTACGTCGGTGCCGCCCGCGTGGCGCTTCACTAATCGCACGCCCACCCCCTCCCCTTCGCGCGCGCGCACGCGTGAAGCCCGCCTCGCCTACGCCCCAGGTTCTCCTCGCGCGCACGCGCGCGCACGCGACAGAGAGGTGCGAGGGTACCCCACCCCCGCGAACGTGTTACTCGAGGCAGGGCCTGCCCGCGGGTGCCCGCACCTGATCGCGCTCGTGGCGTTCGCCTGATCGCCGGCGTCGACGAAGTAGGGGCGGGCGGATGCTGGGCCGGCCCGATCATGGCCGCGGTCATCCGTTGTCGGCTAGATGTGTTCAGAAAGACCGAAGCGGCCGGGCAGCGCGGGGTCGGCGAAGAAGGTGATCTCGTCGACCTTGCTCCCGCTCAAGGTGAGCACCATCATGCCCCAGGGCTGCGAGCGCAGGTAGCAGCCGAAGGCCGGCTGGCCGTTGGCGCGGGTCGGGCGTACCTGTAGCGGGGCGCCGCGGACCTCGGCGCCGTAGTCGAGGTACACGCCGATCGCTTCGTGTCCGATGAGCTCGCCCGGGCTCGGCGGCATGGTCACACGAGCGTCGGAGCTCAGCAGAGTTAGGAGGCGCGCCGTGTCGCCGGCTTCGACCGCGTCGCTGAAGGTGGCGAGAAGGTTCCGTTCGGTCGGCGAGTCGGGAAGCGGCGCCTGCTCGCGTTCGACGGTGTACGAGTCGAGCGTTGCGCGTGCGCGTTGGAGCGCGGCCTTGACCGACTGCGGCGTCGTCTCGAGGATCGAGGCGGCTTCGTCGGTGGGGAAGCCGAGCACGTCGCGCAGCACGAGCGCTGCGCGCTGCTTCGCAGGCAGCTGCTGCAGCGCGACGATGAACGAGAGCTGAATCGCTTCGCGCTGCTCGTAGCGTGCTTCAGGTCCGGGAGCGGGATCCGGAAGCGCGCTGTCCGCGTAAGGCTCGAGCCAGCTGGGCTCGACGGCGCGGCGGGTTCTTGACGGTCTCATGGTGTTCTCCGTGGCGGGGCGGCGCCCGCGTTCGCGAATTGCGTTGAGACTCCGGTGGGTTGCGATCCTGTAGAGCCAGGAGCGCAGCGACGCCCGCTCCTCGAAGCCGTTGAGCCCGCGCCAGGCGGCGAGCAGTGTTTCCTGGACGAGATCCTCGGCGTCCTGCACGGAGCCGAGTAGCCGGTAGCAATGCAGCTGGAGTTCGCGCCGGAACGGTTCGACCAGCGTCGCGAACGCGCGCTCGTCACCTCCCTTGGCCCGCTCGAGATCGACGGTCATCGCATCAATGACACCAGGTCCGTCGTAAACGGACCGCGGTCCGTTTCGCGGCATCGCGGTGTCTTTGACCTCCGATGTACCCCGAGCTGATTCATCAGATGGTGCTCGAGCGGACGGCCCGCTTCCAGCGCGATGCCGATCGGTACCGCCAGGCCCGGGAGGCCCACATCCGCCCGCCCCAGCCCGTGCGGACGGCGATCGAGCTGCGGCTGAGCGCCTGCCGCGAGGAGCTCGAGCGCCTCGCTCGCCGTCGTGGAGCGGCCGGTCGCCCAACAGAGTGAGCAGCGCGCTCGCACGTGTGTTCGCCGTTTGGCGTACGGGCCTACCGAGGCCTGTCGTCGTTCTTCAGGGCGGAGACGCGCTCAACTACTTCGGCACCGGACTGATCCTTCCCTTCGAGATCATCTACCTCCACGCGGTCCGCGGCTTCTCGACGGCGACCGCGGGGCTGGTGCTGGCGACGGTCATGGGCACGGCCGCACTGGTAACGCTCCCTTCGGGTGCGCTCCTCGATCGTTTCAGTGCGAAACGGATCCTGATCGCGGGCAATGTCTTGAACGGACTCGGCTACGGGGGCTTGGCATTTGTCGACCGTCCTTGGCAAGGCTTCGTCTGCTCGGCCGTCGGCGGTGCCGGCTTTGGACTCGTGGGAACCGCCGGCCAGGTCCTGACCTTGACCCTGGTCCCGGCGGAGCAGCGCGCCGCATCGACCGCGCTCCGACGAGTCGCGGGCAACTTCGGTCTCGGCCTCGGCGCGACGGTTGCGGGCTTCATCGTCGCGGCCACCCATCATCACCCCCAGGCGTTCCAGGGCCTCTACCTCTTCGACGCAGTCACGTTCGCCGTCTTCGCGCTGGTTGTGCTCGTCTGGATCCCGGATCCTGGCCTCGCGGATGCTCCGTCGGCGAGCGAGGGCGCACGGGGTTTCCGAGCTGCTGCTCGGGATCGGCTCTTGCTCGCCTTGATCGCGGGCAACCTCGCGCTTGTGATGATCGGCGGCGCGTTCTTCTCCTTCATCCTCTCGCCGTATGCGGCGGCGCATACACCTGTCGGGCCTGTTGCGATCGGTGTCGTCCTCTTCATCAACACCTTCTTCATCGTCGTAGCGCAGATACCGGCGACACGGGTGGTGGCGCGGATGCGACGCACTCACGCTTTGTTCGCCACCAGCGCCACATTCGCAGTCGGCCTGCTCGCGGTCCTGCTCGCAACGCTCACGCACTCGACGCTCGCCGCTACCACCGTCTTGGCCGGCGTCGCGATCCTGATCGCGATCGCTGAGTGTGGCCAGTTCATCGTGCTCGGCCCGCTAGTCGCGGAAATCGCGCCGCCGCATCTGCTCGGCCGCTACATGTCGTTCTACCAGCTCAGCTTCCTGGTCGGCGTGGCTCTCGGCCAGGCGGTCGGCGGCGTGCTGCTCGGAACGTCACCCGACACCATCTGGTGGGGCGGCGCCTTCGCGCTGGCACTGACGGGAGCCGGCTTCCTTCGACTCGGAAACCGGATACCCGACCCCCTCTTGCCGACGAAATCCCCGCCGCTGCAGGCCGCGTCAGAGGCGACCTGATGCGCCGAGGGATGGCGGGGGCGGGGATCCTATGACCGGGCGCCCATCGCAGTGACACAGCGCGGCGAAGCCGATGTCAAGGCCGCGATGCGCGCGCAGGGCTCGCGCGATCGCTCACACCTACTCAGGCGCTGCCAATCAGGCGACAGAGGCGTGGGGTTGCGCGAGCGTGACCTCCTTGACGGGGATGCGACGTGTCAGATCTGTGTCAGATCATGGTGACCAAGAGCGGTCGATGCTGACCACGCCGACTCCTCGATTTGGCTTCCGGAGACGCTCGCGGCGTCTGCCGACGAACGTGGACCCGCCCGAGACTGAATTTGCAAGTCGGGGGTCGGCTCGTTCGAGCTCCTTTGATGCGAAACATGCGAGCGCGTGCTGTCCTTGGTGCTGTCCCAACTCGTTGACCTTCGCCGATTTGCAGCGATGTTCGATCCCAGGTGCGCCCCACCATCTTCCTAGCAACCGAGCCAAGTCAGTGTCCCGCCCCACGCCGGGTTCTAGCGAGACACCGAGTTCGCTCCGGTTCGCGGAGCGTTGTCAATCTGGACATTCTGACGCCAAAACAACGCCAGAACGTCGGCTGTGTCCGCGCCGGCAGCTGCTCTCAGCTATTCGGCCGCTGCGCTGCAATGCGCTTGTAGAAACGGGTTGCTGCCTCTTCCGTCCTCGACCGTCGTCGACCGTCTCTGCGCTCTCGCGGCTTTGCAAGCCGGAGGTCACCGGTTCGATCCCGGTACGCTCCATCGCTCAACCAGGCGTTTGACGGTTCCGAACCCGTGATTCGTCCTGGGCGCGGCCGCACCGGCCGCCAACTGCGAGAGCCTCTGTCTCGGCTGGCGCGCAGAAACCGCCATGACCGAGGAGGGAGTCGACGGGTTCGAGCGCTCGTGGTCAGGCGACCCTGAACCCGACCGCGGCGCGGGCGTGCGAGCCGCCGAGACTCGCGGCGAACACGATTCGCGGGAGGCAGCGGACGAAACGGCGGCCGATACGCTCGGGGTATGCCCGCCCGCTCGGACATCCGCAACGTCGCGATCGTCGCCCATGTCGACCATGGGAAGACGACGCTCGTGGACGCGCTTCTGTGGCAGTCGGGCGCGTTTCGCACGAACCAGGACGTCGCCGAGCGCGTCCTCGACACGATGGATCTCGAACGCGAGAAGGGCATCACGATCCTCGCGAAGAACACGGCGGTGCGTTACGCCGGGACGAAGATCAACATCGTCGATACGCCCGGCCACTCGGACTTCGGCGGAGAGGTCGAGCGCGGCCTCACCATGGTCGACGGCGTGCTTCTCCTCGTCGACGCGAGCGAAGGCCCGCTTCCGCAGACGCGGTTCGTCCTGCGCAAGGCGCTCCAGGCAAGGCTCCCCGTGGTCCTCGTCATCAACAAGGTCGACCGCCCGGACGCTCGTATCGAAGCCGTCGTGAACGAGGTCTACGAGCTCTTCCTCGACCTCGATGCCGACGAGACCCAGATCGAGTTCCCGATCGTCTACTGCAACGCCAAGGCAGGCAGCGCCTCGCTCACCTCGGATCCGGAGTCGCTCGAGCCGGATCTCCACCCCCTGCTCGACCTGATCCTGGCGCACATCCCCGCGCCGAGCTACGACGTCGGCCATCCTCTACAGGCGCTCGTCACGAATCTCGACGCGTCTCTGTACGTCGGCCGTCTGGCGCTCTGCCGCGTTGCCCAGGGAACGATTCGGCGCGGCCAGCAGGTCGCCTGGTGTCGCGCGAACGGCACGATCGAGCGCGCGAAGGTGACCGAGCTCTACGTCACCGAGGCACTCGACCGGGTGGAAGCCGACGAGGCGGGTCCGGGCGAGATCATCGCGGTGGCCGGACTCCCGGACGTGACGATCGGCGAGACGCTGGCCGACCTCGACGACCCGCGGCCGCTTCCGGTGATCGCCGTGGACGAGCCCTCCCTCTCGATGACGATCGGCATCAACACGTCACCGCTCGCCGGCCTGTCGGGAGACAAGCTCACCGCGCCTCTTCTCGAAGCTCGTCTTCGTACCGAGCTGGTCGGAAACGTCTCGCTTCGCGTCCTGCCGACGGAGACGCCCGACGCCTGGGAGGTGCAGGGACGCGGCGAGCTTCAGCTCGCAGTTCTCGTCGAGCAGATGCGTCGCGAGGGATTCGAGCTCACGGTCGGCAAGCCGCAGGTCGTCACGCGCGAGATCGACGGTCGTACGCACGAGCCTGTGGAGCGCCTTTCGGTCGACGCCCCGGAGGAGTACCTCGGTGTCCTGACCCAGCTCTTCGCGCTTCGCAAGGGGCGCACCGAGGCGCTCGTCAACCACGGCAGCGGATGGGTTCGCATTGAGGTCATCGTTCCTGCCCGCGGGCTGATCGGCTTCCGGACCGAGTTCCTGACGGAGACGCGCGGCACCGGGATCCTGCACCACGTCTTCGAGCGCTTCGAGCCGTGGTTCGGCGAGCTCCGCACGCGGCCGACGGGCGCGCTCGTCGCCGACCGTCGAGGAAAGACGACGTCCCACGCGATCTTGAACCTCCAGGAGCGAGGATCGCTGTTCGTCGCTCCCGGCGTCGACGTCTACGAAGGGATGATCGTCGGCGAGAACGCGCGAGCCGAGGATCTCGACGTCAACCCGACGAAGGAGAAGAAGCTCACGAACACGCGCGCCCCGTCGGCAGATTCGACGGTTCGGCTGATTCCGCCGCGGGCGCTCTCGCTCGACCAGGCGCTCGAGTACATCCGCGAGGACGAGTGTGTCGAGGTGACGCCATCCGACATCCGGCTCCGCAAGGTCGAGCTTTCCGCCCAGAGACGACAGACGGCGGCGAGCCGGAAGGCGCGCGGGCTCGCCCCGGTCTGAGCGACCCGAGAACGACCTCGTGAGCTTCGCGCCGCTCCGGTAGCGTTCGAACCCCAGGCATGTATCGGGTTCCCGGCGCGGCCCCCGGCGAGTGCGCCGCTTAGTGCAACCTCTTCAGGGCGGGTGCGAGTGCCTGACCGCCCGCGAGCACGGGCTCGAAGAGGTCGCCGTGCCGTTCGACCCGCTCGAGCGCCTCGCGCATCCCGAAGCGGCGCGGCGTCACGTCCTCGGTCAGCTCGTCCCAGCGAAGCGGCGTCGAGACCGGCGCACCCGGCTTCGGCCGCACCGAGTAGACCGACGCGATCGTCTTCCCCCGCGCGTTCTGACGATGGTCGACGAGGACCCCCTCTCGCTTTCGCTTCAGCCATTCGGTCGTGACCAGCCCCGGGTGGCGCTCCTCGAGCCCGCGCGCCAC
This sequence comes from uncultured Actinomycetes bacterium, assembly GCA_963708265.1. Taxonomy (GTDB): domain Bacteria; phylum Actinomycetota; class Thermoleophilia; order Gaiellales; family Gaiellaceae; genus GMQP-bins7. The sequence continues at coordinate 1,430,237 of CAVPSC010000004.1, forward strand.
GCGCTCCGCGAACTCGTACGTCTGCTCGTAGGTCGCTCGGCGCGCAATCGGCACGAGCACGTGGATCCCGTCGGCGCCGCTCGTCTTGACATAGGCGTCGAGCTCGAACCGCTCGAGCTCCTCGCGGATGAGATGGGCGACCCGGATCGCGAGCGCGAAGCCCCCCTCGGGCGGGTCGAGGTCGAAGAGCACGAAGTCCGGGCGGTGCGGCTTGTCGACACGGGAGTACCAGGCGTTCATGTCGATGCAGTTCATCTGCACCATCCAGAGCACGGCCTCGGGCGAGTTGAGGAGCGGGAAGTCGACGAGCCGCGAGCCACCCTCGCGCGGGTGGGTGCGGAATGTCCGCGTCGGGATCCAGGAGGGCATCCCCTTCGGCGCCTGTTTCTGGAAGTAGACGTCCCCGGCCACTCCGTATGGAGACCGCTTCATCGTGAACGGCCGGTTGCGGAGATGCGGGACGAGCACCGGCGCGATCGCGCGGTAGTACTCGAACAGGTCCTGCTTGGTGATCCCCTCGTCGGGGAAGAGGACGCGTTCCGGGCTCGACAGGCGGACCGACCGCGATGCCACGGATCGGTTGTACCCGGCCGGAAGCGTCCCTGCTCGCGTCAAGGGCGCGTGCCGAAGAGGCGCTTGTCCGACGCGAGGTCTGGCGCCCAGTCGATCCTCGACGCTCCTGCGAAGCGCAGGTAGGCGCGGAGCGCGGCGCGCATGGCCTCGACGAAGCCCTCGGCGCGGCGCGGGACGAAGCCTTCCTCCCACCACAGATCGAGCACCTGCACGCGGCCGCCGTCCCGGTCGATGCGTGGCTCGATCCGGCCGACGAAGCGGTCGCCGAAGAGCATCGGCAAGACGTACCAGCCCCAGCGGCGCCTGGCCGGCGGGGTGAAGAGCTCCCAGACGTACTCGAAGTCGAAGAGGGATCCGAGGAGTGGACGGTCCCACACCAAGGCGTCGAATGGGGGCAGGAACGCGACGGAGCGCTCCGGCTCCGGCGGACGCTCCAGCAGTCCGACCTCCTCCGTGAGCACGAACCGCTTCCCACGCACGCCTTCCACGTGGACGGGGACGAGCTCGCCGTCGGCGATCAACTCCTCGAGGAGAGCCGTCCTCCCGGGGTACCCAGGAGTCCGCGGATCCGGCTTGGCGTACCCGAGGCCGCCGAAGATGTCTGCCCCTCCGACACCGAGGAGGCCGTGGGCGCGGTATCGCGAGAGGAGCCTGTGGCGGAACTGCTCCACGACCGGGACGTCGCGCGCGAGGACGGCGGCAGGCAGGAGCCGCTCGAGGAGGTCGTAGTGCCGCCGGTTGCCGTCGCGCCGCGCGAGACCGAGCACACCGGTGAGCGCGTACGCCTCGAGCACCGCGCGCACGGTGTTCGTCGGCATCCCGAACCAATCGGTCATCGGTCCCTGCGTGAGCTCGAAGTCGTGCACCGAGAGCGGCCCTTCCACCCGGATCCGCTCGAGCACGCGCCCGGCGACCTCGGCGTGTTGGTCGAGGGTCTGCGCCCAGGTCCGGCTCAGCCTCGCACGGAACCACGGAAACTGTCCCGCGGGGACGAACGACAGGCCCTTGTTGTACGCCTCGAAGATCTCGCGCCGCTCGTACAGGAGATCGCACCAGGACGGGTCGTAGTCGGCGACGCGCGCATGCAGCACGAGGTCGTGCGTGCGACCCGCGACCGCGATCGGATCGAACTGGATCGAGCCGAGCCGCCGGAACACCTCGAGCACGCCGTCCGGCCCTCCGGCGAGCGAACGGGCAGGCGCGAGCGCGTGCCGCCCGACGAGAAAGCGGCGCGCGGCCTCGGCGGAGACGTCCATGCGCAAACGCTAGCGAGCAACGTGCGACGCCCACACCGCGCCGGTTCCCTCGCCGTCAGTCGCCGGTCGGCGCGGCGCCGTACTCCTCGTCCGTGACGTGCTCGCCCCACGCGGCAGGGTTACCCTCCTCGTCCACCTGCAGGATCGCGAGGTGCGTCATGAACCGGTTGGCCGCCGCACCGTGCCAGTGATCCTCATCCGCCTCGAAGAACACGCGATCGCCGGCACGAATCACCTCGATCGGACCGCCGCGGCGCTGCGCGAGGCCGACGCCCTCGGTGACCCAGATCGTCTGACCGCTCGGATGCGTGTGCCAGGCCGTTCTCGCGCCGGGCGCGAAGTGAACGCTGGTGGCACTCACACGCGAGACGCCGGAGGGCGTTGCCACCGCATCCAGGTGAACCGCACCGGTGAACCAGTCGTTCGGCCCCGGCGCCGTGTCGACGGAGTTCCTCGTGATCTGCATCGCGACCTCCTGGTGACATCGTCGAGGCGGGAAGCCCCGATCGCAGTCAGACATACCTGAGGACGCCCTCGAGCGGAGCCGGTACGCGAGCGAGGTCGAGCGCCTCGACCAGCGGCGCCGCGAGCCGGATCTTCCAGTTGCTGAGGAAGCCGCGGAGCTGCTCCTCGGTTGGCCGCGCTCGGTGGGCCGGCTGCTTCTGGTACGTGCGGAACGAGCCCAGCCTCCCGTGCGCGACGAGAACGTCCTCCACCAGAGCGGAGCCGAGGCAGCGAATCAGCTCCTCCTCGAGATCGCGGTCACAAACGTAGAAGCCGAGGCGCTCCATGTCGGCTCGGTCGAGGTCGAGGCCGAGCCCGCCGCGTTCGAGCGCGCGCCGGAGCTCACGCTCCTCGCCCGCGTCGCAGAGACCGGCGAGCCGGATGTTTGCCCCGCGCGGCCCGTAGGTCGCGACGAAGCGGCCGATCGCCTGCGCACCCCCGACGGATACGACGGAGACGCCCTCGGCCGCGAGGTCGCGGCCGCGCCGGCGGGCGAGCGTCTCCAGGGCGACCTTGTCGCTCGGGCCTTCCACGAGCACGATCGACCGCGGGGACTCCATGGCCAGAGTCTGCCCGCGCGACTCGCTGCGACTGACAAGCTGACGGCGTGACCGACGGTCGGACCGACGCCGCTGGAAGAGGCGCGAGCCACGACATCGGCTTGGCCGCTCGCGCGCCATTCTCACCGTGGGTTCTTGCGATCGCCGGCCTGCAAGCCTTGGTCCTGATCGCGACGAGCACGCGCTACGGGTACCACCGTGACGAGCTGTACTTCATCGTCGCGGGATCGCATCCCGCATTCGGCTACCCCGATCAACCGCCGATCGTGCCGCTCGTCAGCTGGCTGATGCACGACCTCGCGCCGGGCTCGCTGCTCCTGCTCCGCCTGCCGTCGGCGATCGTCGCCGCGGCGACCACCGCGCTCGCAGCGCTCGTCGCACGCGAGGTCGGCGGCTTGCCGCGAGAACAGGCGATCGCGGCGGCGTGTACCGCCGTCTCGGGGTTCGCGCTCGCGGTCGGGCACATCGTCACCACGACCACGTTCGATCTGTTGAGCACCACGCTCTTCCTGTGGCTGGTCGTCCGGGCGCTCGCCCGCCGCAGCGGGCGGTCTCTTCTCGCCGCCGGAGTCGTGGTCGGGCTCGGGTTCGAGGCGAAGCCGCAGGTCGCCGTCGTCGCAGCGATGGCGGCCGTCGGGCTCGCCGTCGCCGGACCGCGCTGGCCGCTCACGAGCCCGTGGACTGCGGGCGGCGCGCTCGCCGCCGTGCTGCTCGCCGCGCCGTTCCTCGTCTGGCAGCAGCGGCACGGCTGGCCGCAGGTCGAGGTCGCCGGAAACATCGCGGGCTCAGCGGAAGGCGGACGTGCGGGCTTCGTCCCCTTCCAGCTGGTGATGGTCAGCCCGTTGCTCGTTCCGGTCTGGATCGCCGGCCTGCTCGCGCCGTTTCGGCGCCCGTCGCTCCGCTCGTGGCGCTTCCTCGCGCTCACGTACGCGGGCCTGGCGGTCGCCTACCTGGTCGCCGACGGCAAGGCGTACTACCTCGCGACCCTCTATCCGGTGCTCCTGGGGATCGGGGCGCTCCCGACCGCCGACTGGACACGGCGGAAGCGGCTCAACACGGGTCTCCTGACCGCCGCGATCGCGCTCACCGCCGCCATCAGCTCCTTCCTCGCACTCCCGCTGCTCCCCGAGCGGTCGCTGCAGGGGAGCATCGTCATGGCGGTCAACCCGGACCAGGGAGAGACGGTCGGCTGGCCGCGCTTCATCGACACGGTCGACTCTGCCTGGCGAACCGTGCCGACGGCCGAACGCGCCCGGACCGCGATCTTCACCTCCAACTACGGCGAGGCCGGAGCCGTCGACGTGCTCGGTAGCGCCAAGGGTCTCCCCCGCGCCTACAGCGGCCACAACGGCTTCAGCGAGTGGGGCGAGCCGCCCGCTCGGGACACCCGTGCGCTCGTGATCGGATACGACGGGCCGTCGGACGCGTCGCCTGACTTCCGAGACTGCCGGACCCTCGCGAGGGTCGACGACGGCGTCGGACTGGACAACGACGAGCAAGGACTTCCGCTCATGCTCTGCCGACCGGCGGCACCATGGGCAACCCTCTGGCCACGCCTTAGGCACTACGACTGAGGAGTCGACGGCCCCCGTCGTAGGTGAGCGGGGCGGTCTGCGCCGCGGCCCGGTTGGCTTCGGTAGCGTCCGCGCGATGGAAGGTGTCAACAGCATGCGGAAGTGGACGCTCCTCGCCGTGTGCCTGACGACGTTCATGCTGCTGCTCGACATCACGGTCGTGGTCGTCGCGCTGCCGAACATGCAGGTGCAGTTCGACGCGAGCTTGACCGGCCTGCAATGGGTCGTCGACGCCTACGCGCTCAGCCTCGCCGCATTGATCCTCACCGCCGGCGCGCTCGCCGACCGGTACGGGCGGCGGCTCGTCTTCACGACGGGGATCGTGCTCTTCACGCTGTCGTCCCTCCTGTGCGGGGCTGCCTGGAACATCGCCGCCCTCGACGTGGCGCGTGCGTTGCAGGGGATCGGCGGGGCGGCGCTCTTCGCGACAGCGCTCGCACTGATCGGCCACGAGTACCACGGTCACGACCGCTTCGGCGCGCTCGCGATGTGGGGCGCGACGATCGGTGCGGCGGTCGCTTCCGGACCGCTGATCGGCGGCCTGATAACTGACGGGCTCGGCTGGCGCTGGATCTTCTTCGTGAACGTCCCGGTCGGCGTCTTCGCATTCGCCGTCGCGCTCACGCGGATCTCCGAGTCCAGAGACGAGGGAGCCCGGCGCACGGACGTGCTCGGGCTCGTGACCTTCTCCGCGGCGCTCTTCCTGATCGTGTTCGGGATCATCCGCGGCAACGCGCTCGGTTGGTCGAGCGCGACGATCCTGCTCTCCCTCGTCGTGGGCGGGTTGCTGCTGGTCGTGTTCGTCGTGGTGGAGCTGCGCCAGGAGCGGCCGATGTTCGACGTCACCCTCTTCCGGCAGCGCGCGTTCGTGGGTGTGTCCGTCGCGACGTTCTGCATCGCGGCAGGGATGTTCTCGATGTTCCCGTACCTCTCGATCTACCTCCAGGACATCCTCGGCTACTCGCCGCTCGCGACCGGCGTGCGCTTCCTTCCGCTCACCGCGTTCGTCTTCTTCGTGCCGCTCGCGACCCGCCGTTTCGCGGCGCGCGTGCCGCTCAGGGTGATGATCGGCGTCGGGCTCGCGCTCGTTGCGGCGGGGCTCGCGTTGATGGCCGGGCTCTCGGCCGACTCGGCCTGGACGGCACTGCTCGCCGGCTTCATCGTCGGCGGCATCGGGATCGGGATCGCGAACCCCGCTCTGGCGGCCGGGGCGCTTCGCGTCGTCGACCCGGCTCGCACCGGTATGGCGTCGGGGATCAACAACACCTTCCGCCTCGGCGGCGTGGCCGTCGGGGTCGCCGCGCTCGGCGCTCTGCTCGAGAGCCGGATCCAGGCCGAGCTCTCCGCTGCTGGTGTCGCCAACGCCGACGCCGTAGGCGCTACGGTCAGCTCGGCCGGGCTCCGCGCGGTCGCGGGGCACCCGAACCTCGTAGACCCTGCGACGACGGCGTTCGTCGGTGGTCTCAACGACGTCCTGGTCACCGGCGCCGTCGTGCTCGTGGTCGGTGCGCTGGCGGCCGCGCTTCTCCTTCGCAGTCCCGCGCCGACTTCCGCACCGGCGACCGAGAACGCCTAGCGCGACGGCACGGGCGGCGGCGTCGACACGCGCGACGCGACCATCAGCAACGGCGCAGCCGCGAGTCTGAGGGATCCCGCTCCGCCGCGCAAGGCAAGCGCCTGGGGAAGACTCCAGCCGAGTCCGTACTCCCGCCGGAGGCGAGCCGGGAGCAGCGCGGCCGTCGAAAGACGGTGGACCGGCGCGATCAGGCGAAGCGGCGCCGGCAGCCCCGAAGCGCGCAGGATCACGTCCGCTACCTCGCTCGCCGGCCGTGTCACGCAGATCTCCGGGCTCTCGTACCGCTCGGAGAGGTACGACCGGAAGTCGCCGAGCGTCTCCGGGATGACGTCGTGCGGCGTGCCGAAGATCCGCGCGACGAGCGCCATCTCGCGGTAGTACGCCTCCTGCTCCTGCACCGAGAGCCGGTGGACGAAGCGCCGGTAGAGGACGAGGGAGGTCTCGACGAGCGTCGCGTGCACCCAGAGCATCAGCTCCGGGTCGGAGGCGGAGTAGGGAGTCCCCTCGGGGAAGACACCGAGCCTCGTCGTCGTGCGCCCCCGAACCCGCCGGTGAACGGCCCGCACGATCTCGCCCGCCCGATCCGCCTCTTCCTTCGTCCCGTAGACGATGAGGTACAGCGCGTTCAGCGTGCGCACGAGGCGGCGCCAGAGATCGTCCTCGAAGTCGGAGTGCTCGGTCACGCCCGCGGCGACGAGTGGATGCGCGACCTGCAGCAGCACCGCCGCTCCGCCCCCGAGCAGCGGCACGAGCGGGGAGTTGCCGACCCTCCGCACGACGCTCTCCGGCAGGAAGTACCCATCGCGGCTCGCGAGTCGCTCGGCGTGCGATCTCGCTGCTGCCGGCCGCATCCCTCGTCCGACCACCCGCACGCCCACAGAGTGCCTGCGAGCGCTCGCCAGCCGATGGCCGGGCGTGCGTTCGCGCGGCTACGCGTCCGGCGCCACGACCGGATCCCCGACCCGCACACGGCCCGGAGCCGCGACGGACCCGTACACGCCGAAGGGCAGGGGCTCGGATCTGCCCTCGGGCCGGTAGTCGGCCAGAAGGCCGAGCGTGTCGAGATCCGGGATGCCGGTGTCCGGATCCTGGGTCGTGACCGCGCAGCGGCCGACGTCGCCGTTCACGGCGATCACGGCCGAGCCGACACGCACGGAGCTCCCGATCCACCGATCCTCGACGTGCGCAGCCACGCCGTCGATCTCGAACATCATTCGAAAGCGCCTGCCGTCGACGGCGTTCGACGACCCCGACTCGTCGCGCAGGCGCTCGAGCGATCCGATCGACACGACCGACACGTCACCGCCCTCGGCGCCTCGATCGGTCGCGTGCTCCTCCGACCAGAGCAGAGTGAGCGACTCGCCCGCGAAGTCCGAGATCGCGTCCTGCCACGGCCCGAGGACGCGACGCGACGGGTGCGGGCGGCGGTACAGGATCGCCGCGATCGGCTCGCCGAGCTCCACGACGTCCTCGAGCGTCGTCCCGTCGGGGAACGCGAGCTTCAGCCGCCGGGTGCCTTCGTCCCACTCCGGCCGGACCGTGACCAGTGGGCCGTTTCGCTTGTTGTTGAACAGGCGTCCGTCGGCGTCGGCGAGCCAGAACCGCCGATCGCCGCGCACGCCTCCGAGCTCGAGGTCGACGTGGTCGGGATGCACGAGTCCGAGCGACTTCACGGGAGCGATCGAGATGCGTGCGACCGTCGGGCTCACGGTCGCACGGTATCTGCGCAGGTGCAGCGCATCGCCGGGCGGCCACGCAGCGCGCGCGTCCTCCTCCCGTCCGGGAGCTCCTGGTTCAGCCGGAAGATGCGCGGCCGGACCGCAGGCGCGGGCACGAGCGGCAACCAGAACGTGACGAAGCCGGCTCTCGTCTAGTGGCCCGAGATCGCATGCGGCACGTACGGCTCTTCGAGCAGCGCGATCTCGTCGTCGCCGAGCGCGAGCCGCTCGGCTGCGAGCGCATCCTCGACGTGCTCGAGCTTGGTCGCGCCGACGATCGGCGCGGTCACGCCCGGCTTGTGGAGGAGCCACGCGAGGGCGACCTGGGCGGACGGGACGCCGCGTGCCGAAGCGACCTCGACGGCTCGGTCGACGACGGCGAAGTCGACCTCCGGCCGGTACAGGCTGTCCCCGAACGAATCGCTGCTCGCGCGCGTCGTCCGCCGCACACCCTCGCGCGTCCGCGTCCCCGCGAGCAGGCCGCGCGCGAGCGGGCTCCACGGGAGGAGAGCGACGCCCTGGTCCGCGCACTGCGGGATCATCTCCCGCTCCTCCTCGCGGTAGACGAGGTTGTAGTGGTTCTGCATCGAGACGAACCTCGTCTCGGCAACGCGCTGCGCCTTCGCGAACTGCCACGCGTACATGCTGCTGGCGCCGATATAACGCGCCTTCCCCGCCTTGACGACGTCGTGGAGCGCCTCCATCGTCTCCTCGACCGGGGTCAGCGGGTCCCAGCGATGGATCTGGTAGAGGTCGACGTAGTCTTGGTCGAGACGGCGGAGCGAGGCGTCGATCGACGCCATCACGTGCTTCCGCGACAAGCCCCGGCCGTTCTCTCCGGGCATCGTGCGCCCGTTGACCTTCGTCGCGAGGACGTACTCCTCGCGCATGCCGAAGAGCTTCGGGAGGAGCCGGCCGGTCACCTCCTCGCTCCTGCCGCCGTTGTAGACGTCCGCAGTGTCGAAGAACGTGATTCCGCCCTCCACCGCGCGACGCACGATCGGTTCGGCATCGTCCTCGTCGAGCGCCCACTCGCGGCTCTCGTGCTTCCCGTAGCTCATCATCCCGAGGCACAGGCGCGAGACGCGGAGCCCGGTCGAGCCGAGATTGACATGCTCCATCGTGCGCTTACGCTAGCGTCCGGGCCGCGCTCGCCGCGTGTGACGAGGCGCCGGCAGCCGTGACGTCAGAATGCCGACGTGAGCTCGACGCTCGATCGCGACCGCCTCCGGATCCTCGTCGAGTCCGGTATCGCCCTCAACTCGGAGCTGTCGCTCGACGCCCTCCTGCAGCGGATCGTCGATACGGCCTCGGAGCTGACGAGCGCTCGCTACGCAGCCCTCGGGGTGATCGATCGAAGCGGTCAGGGCCTCGAGCGCTTCCTCACGACCGGCATCGACGAAGAGACGTTCGCGGCGATCGGCGATCTTCCGAAAGGCCTCGGGATCCTCGGCGTGCTCATCCGCGAAGCTACGCCGCTGCGTCTCGCCGATCTCTCGTCGGACCCTCGCTCCGTCGGTTTCCCTCCGAACCATCCGCCGATGACGTCGTTCCTCGGCGTGCCGATCACGTTGCGGGGCGTTGCTTACGGCAACCTGTACCTGACGGAAAAACGAGGAGGCGTCTTCACCGACGAGGACGAGGAGCTGACGAAGCTCCTCGCGGCACAGGCGGCCGTCGCGATCGAGAACGCACGTCTGTACGAGACGTCGACGCGGTGGCTGCGCCAGCTCGAGTCGGTGAACGAGATCGGCAATGCGCTCGCCTCGGAGATCGAGCTCGAGCCGCTGCTGGCGCTCGTCGCGCGGAGGCTCCGAGAGCTCGTCGACGCCCGGCTCGTGCTCATCGCGCTCCAGGAGCCTCCCCATGTGTTGAGGGTTGTCGTCGCCGAGGGAGACGGCGCGGAGATCGCTGTGGGCGTCGAGCTCGGCATCAGGGAGTCGAAGACGGGACGCGTCCTCGAACGGGGAAACAGCGAGCGGATCGACACGATCGTCGACGATCCCGAGTTCGACCAGGCGTTCACGCGCCGCCTCGGGGTCTCGTCGGCTCTGCATGTTCCGCTCGTGGTGCAGGGTCGCACGATGGGGGTGGTCATCGCCCACGACCGCCAGGGCGCGGACCCGCGCTTCACCGACGAGGACCTTCGCATCGCGGAGGCGCTCGGCGCGCGGGCATCGATCGCCGTCGACCTCGCAGAGCGTGTCAGCCGGGACGTCGTGCGACGCGTCCTCGAGGCCCAGGAGCAAGAGCGCGCACGGCTCGCGCGTGAGCTTCACGACCAGACCGGACAGGCGCTGACGTCGATTCTCCTCGGCCTGAGGGCGCTCGAGGACGCCGTCGACACGGCGGACGCGCGAGCGAGCGCGGCCTCCCTGCGTGAGCTCGTCGTCACCACCCTCCAGGACGTCCGCAACCTGGCCGTCGAGCTTCGCCCGGCGGCATTGGACGACTTCGGGCTCGTTGCGGCGCTCGAGCGCCTAGTCGACACCTTCAGGGAGAACACCGCGATCGACGTCTCGCTGGAGACGAGCATCGGTCAGGAAAGGCTCGGGGGCGAGCTCGAGACGACCTTCTACCGTCTCGTCCAGGAGGCGCTGACGAACGTCGCCAAGCATGCGGACGCCCGACACGTCAGCATCTCGATCGTGCGGAAAAACGGTTCCGTCTCGGCGGTCGTCGAGGACGACGGCCGGGGCTTCTCGGTCGAGGAGACGCGCGACGACGCGCTCGGGCTCGTCGGCATGCGGGAGCGCGTGGCGCTCCTCGGTGGACGCATCGCGATCGAATCCTCGTCCGGGCGCGGCACCACACTCGCGGTGGAGGTGCCCGTTCGGTGATCAGGGTCTTGCTCGTCGACGACCACGCGATTCTCCGCGCCGGATTGCGGCGTGTCCTCGACGCCGAGGAAGACATCGAAGTGGTAGGGGAGGCCGGGTCCGCCGAGCGCGCGCTGTTCGAGGCCCTCGACGCGAAGCCGGACGTCGCCGTCGTGGACGTGGTCATGCCCGGCAAGTCCGGGATCGAGCTGACCCCGGAGCTCCTGAGGGTCATCCCGGAGCTGAAGATCCTCATGCTCTCGATGCAGGACGACCCGCAGTACGTGCGCGCGGCCTTCGAGGCTGGTGCGAGCGGCTACGTGCTGAAGGAGGCGGCCGACACGGAGGTCGTCGCCGCGGTGCGGATGGTGGCAGGCGGCGATCGCTACGTGCACCCCGCCCTCGGAGCACGGCTCGTCGTCGCAGAGGTGGACGAGCGCAGGCGCGCGGACGAGGATCCGCTGTCGGATCGCGAGCGAGAGGTGCTCCGACTCCTCGCGCTCGGACACACGAACCAGGAGATCGCGAAGATGCTCTACATCTCGGTCCGGACAGCCGAGACGCATCGCGCGCACATCATGCAGAAGCTCGGGCTCTCGAGCCGTGCGGAACTCGTGCGCCACGCGCTCGCCCACGGATTGATCGAACCCGAGACAGCTACCTGACGACGAGGACGTCACACGGCGCACGCCGAACGACGTCCCCGCTGACCGCGCCGAGGCCGGGCCTCAGGCTGCCATTCTGCGTCCTCGCGCCCACGACGAGGAGACTCGCCCCAAGGACCTGGACCGCGTCCACGAGTTCGTCTGCGGCATCGCCGCGACGCGAGACGTAGGTCACGGGCAGTTGTCGCCTCTGTAGCCGTGCGCGCGCGTCCTCGAGAGCTGCTTCGGAATCGTCGTCGCCGCGCGCCCCGACGTAGACCACCGCGAGTGTCGAGCCGTACCCGACGAGGCCAACCGCCGCCTCGAGCGCACGCTGTGCGCTGCTGGACCCGTCGTAGCCCACGAGCACCCTCTGCGGCCGTGCAGGCATGGCCCGCATCATGGTCCGGCTGCCCGCGCCCGGCGTCGGGATTCGACGCGAATCGGCTTCGGAGAATTACGGATGCCCCACGACGTTCGGCGGAGACGCAGTCGAGCGGTGAGGGAGATTCGGCGCGGCCGCTGGCCGCGCCGCTCCCTCAATGCACTATGAGCACGTCGCGGTGAGCCTTCCGCGACACCGCCCCGCTCACGCTCATCCCGAGCGCGTGCTCGACCAGGGAGCGCTCGTGGCTCCCGAGGACGATCAGATCGGCGTCGATCCGGTCTGCGACGTCGAGGATCGCGTCCGCGGGTTGGCCGTGGGCCGGATCGAGAGTCGCCGTGACTCCCTCTTCTCCGAGCAGCGCCTGTGCCTGCTCGAGTTGCTTGGTGTGCGCGGCAGGCGGATCCGCGGGATCGTACGGCCCCACGCTGCGGGAGCCCCCACCGGCGAGCACCGGGGTCACGCTCGTGACATGCACGTTCGCATCGAACGCCTTCGCGAACTTTGCCGCGCGTCGCAACGCGTTCGCCGCGGCGTCCGAGCCGTCATACCCGACGAGGATGGTCTTCATTGCCCCTCCTTTCTTCCGGCGGGATCATGTCGCAAAGCGACACCAGTTGCATCCGCGCCGGCCCGGAGCCTGCTCCGTGGAGTACGCGGACGCGGAACGGTTCGCGTACGGGAAAAGCCGCGGGCGCGTCGGGCTGAGCACCGATGCCGGACCCACGTCCTGGCCCGACGATCCGTGTCGACATGTACGCACGCGAGGTCGAAAAGGCACAGGCGAGCCTGAACGAGCTGCGACTCACGGAGCGCGAGGATCTCGCCCTCGCAGCCGTCGCCTTCTGCGCCTCGCTCGTCGCCACGCAGGTCTTCCCACAGTTCGCGCTCCCGCTCTTCCTCGGCGGGCTCACGGTGGGCGTGCTCGGGATCCGAGCGGTCGTGCGGCAGTGGGACCTCGTGGACAGGCTGATGGGAGAGCGCGACGCGCACGTCATCCCCCAGGTGCTCGAGCGCGCCGCCCGAGGGGCGACCGCGGAGAAGCGGAAGAGCATGGCAGCGAGTGTTCGCGGAATCGCGGAAGAGGCCGGGCATCCGGACGACGCGCGGATTCGGGCGGTCGCCGCGGACCTGGAACTGCTCGCGCAGGAACTCGAAGACGACGCGCTCGAGCTCGACCTGTCCGCGGCCGTCGCCTGCCAGCGACTGTTCACCGACGTGGACGGGCCGGGACCGCTCTTCGACCTGCTAGTCCCGGTGGACGAGCTCCAGGCCCGGATCCGCCATATTCGGACCGGGTTCATCCCGGCAGCGTCGCAACGGAAGCCTTGTGGGAAGTCCGCATCCGGGTACCGCACCGGTCCGGATGGCGAGGCGCCGTCCGGATAGGAGCGTGGTTGCATGAACAGCTTGCATCCATCCGCATCGTTCAGCGCGACAATCCGGGTCCAGCTCGAGAACCGCCCCGGATCCTTCGCGCGCCTCGCAGCCGCGATCGGCGACGCTGGCGGTCTCATGGATGCGATCGACCTTGTCCGGGTCGAACGCGGGAAAAAAGTGCGAGATGTGACGGTGCTGGCCGCCGACGACGCCCATCTCGCCCGAATCGTCGACGCCGTTCGCGCCGTCGACGGGATCGAGGTCGACCACGTCTCCGACCGCACGTTCCTGATCCACCTCGGCGGGAAGCTCGAGATCGCGAGCAAGGTTCCGCTGAAGACCCGAGACGACCTCTCCATGGCATACACGCCCGGAGTGGCCCGGATCTCGCGTGCCATCGCCGAGGATCCGCGAAAGATCTGGAACCTCACCGTCAAGCAGAACACCGTCGCCGTCGTCACCGACGGCACGGCCGTTCTCGGCCTGGGCGACATCGGGCCGGAGGCGGCGCTGCCGGTGATGGAGGGGAAGGCCGTCCTCTTCAAGGAGTTCGGCGGAGTCGACGCGTGGCCGGTGTGCCTTGCGACGACTGACACGGACGAGATCGTCCGGACCGTCGTCGCGCTCGCTCCGGTGTTCGGGGGCGTGAACCTCGAGGACATCGCCGCGCCGCGTTGCTTCGAGATCGAGGCGCGCCTACGAGACGAGCTCGACATTCCCGTCTTCCACGACGATCAGCACGGAACGGCAATCGTCGTGCTCGCGGCGCTTCTGAATGCGCTCGAAGTGGTCGATAAGCGGCTGCAGGACGTCCGGATCGTCATCACCGGCGCAGGCGCCGCGGGAGCCGCGACGGCCTTCAAGCTACTCGCCGCTGGAGCCGGCGCGGTGGTCTCCTGCGATCGCCAAGGGATCCTCCATCCCGGGCGCCGCGGACTCGACCCGTTCAAGACGGCTCTCGCGGAGGCGACGAGGCCCGGGACAAGAGGCTCGGCAGACGAGGCACTGGCCGGAGCCGATGTCTACATCGGGCTCTCCGCTCCTGGCGCGGTCTCGCTCGAGGCAGTCCGCTCGATGGCCTCCGACGCAATCGTCTTCGCGATGGCCAACCCGGTGCCCGAGGTCGCGCCTGAGGAGGTCGAAAGCTTCGCGGCGGTGATCGGGACCGGCCGCTCCGACTACCCGAACCAGGTCAACAACGTCCTCGCGTTCCCCGGCGTCTTCCGCGGTGCGCTCGACGTGCGGGCGACCGCCGTCACGGAGCAGATGGAGCTCGCGGCCGCCTACGCGCTCGCGGCCGTCGTCGAGCCGGATCATCTCGAGGCGGACTACGTGCTGCCGAGCGTCTTCGATCGCCGGGTGTGCCCCTCGATCGCCGACGCCGTCGCCCAGGCCGCGGAGGAGAGCGGAATCGCGAGCAAGACGTCGGCCGCTGCCTCAGGGGCCTGACGAGAAAGACGTGATCCAGATCGAGGGCCGGAGGACGTCTTCATGAGGTGGGCGCACGCTCCTCGATCTCGATGTTGCGAGCCGACCACACCCCCTCGCGCCGGGAGGGCCGCCGACGTCATTTGAGGTCGCGCCGACCGAGCTCAATGGGCGAGCAGTTCGAGAGCGGAGCCGACGACGCGTCGACAGGATCGCGAGGGTTCCCGTGCGGTTCCCCCGCGATCCGTGTCGTTGTCGTTACTGCTTCTCTCGCACTCGGCCGAGGGCGTACTTCGAGACTGCCCAAGTCCCGATGGTTGCGAAGAGCGCCACGAAGATGCCTGACGGGATAGTCGTGCTGTTGCCGTCGTTGCTCGATCCTACGAAGCTCGGACCCCAAACGGCAGTCACCGACACAGCGATCCACATCGCGGTTATCGCGAGCGATGCCCAGACTTCCCGGACGCGGAGCAGCGAGACCCAGCCCCGCTCCTGAGTAGCTTCGGCGGGTGGGTGCGAAATGGTCGACATCTCACACACCTCCTCTCTTACACAGACGCTTGCACGATGCAGCCGCGGAGCCATCCGGGAGAACCCCGATCGTGGGGTGGGGGAAGGTTCCTAGAGAAGGTCATCGAGAACGCGCGCAACCGGCCACATCGCGCGTCGCACGTCTGGTTGCGTCTGCATCGCGCTCATCGTTCCGTCCGGTCGATCGACGGCCATCGGCGGGGGCGCCATCGCTTCGGCGAAGTACGCAACGCCGTCGTCTTCCGCAACTCGGTGCGCAGGCCGAATGCGGGTTCTCCCCGCGATCACTCGGTGTTCTTCCTGATGCATTTCGATGCGTCCCAGCCGACGCTGAACTCGAACCTCGAGACTTGGGAGGAGAGATGAATGTCAGGGAAGTCATGAGCGCACACGTGATCACAGTTACGCCGGAGACGCGACTCAAGGACGTCGCGGGAATCCTGGTCGAGCAACACATCTCGGGAGTGCCGGTCGTGAACGAGCACGGAAACGTGCTCGGTGTCGTCTCCGAGGCCGACATCCTGGTCAAGGAGCGCGGCCCCAGGCCGCGTCACGAGGGTCTCGTGTCCTGGATCCTCAGGGGCGAGCTCGCCGATCCGGAGAAGCTGGCCGCCCGGACCGCGGCCGAGGCGATGACGGCGCCGGCGATCACCGTCCCCGTCACGAGAAGCGTCGCCGAAGCGGCCCGGGTCATGATCGAGGAGGGCGTGAAGCGACTCCCGGTCGTGGACGTCCACGGCACACTCCTCGGGATCGTCACCCGCTCCGATCTCGTCCGCGCGTTCGCTCGGCCGGATGCGGAGATCGAGCGGGAGATCCGCGAGGACGTCATCGGGGCCGCTCTCTGGCTGGAGCCGCGGACCATCGCCGTCCAGGTTCAGGGAGGCGAGGTGGCCCTCTCCGGAAACGTCGACTACCGAATCGACGCCGAAGCCCTGCTTCGCATCGTCGAGCGCGTGCCTGGCGTGGTCTCTGTCCAGTCGACGATCACGTGGCGCTTCGACGAGCGTGAGACGAAGCTCGCGCCCCACGACCCCCGCGTGCCGCTCGAGTCCCGAGCGAGATAGTCACGCGGAGGCCGACGACGGCGAGAGCCGTCGCAGGCCGAAATGACAGGAGCGGCCCCGCAAGAGGCCGCCCCTGTTCGCTGTAGCGCTATGAAACGACCGCCAGCTGGGGGACGAGCACCCTCGTCGCGAGCTCGACGAGCCGGTTCGAGTACCCCCACTCGTTGTCGTACCAGGCCACGACCTTCACCTGCGTCTCGTCGACGACCGTGGTGAGCGGGGCGTCGAAGATCGCCGAATAAGGAGACTTGACGATGTCCGACGAGACGAGCGGCTCCTCGCTGTAGCGAAGGATGCCCTCGAGCGACTCGCCGGCCGCACTGAGCCGGAAGAGCTCGTTGATCTCCTCGCTGGTGGTCGGACGCTCGGTCTCGACGGTCAGATCGACGAGCGACCCGGTCGGCACGGGAACGCGGACCGCGAAGCCGTGGAGCCTGCCGGCGAGCTCGGGGATGACGAGCTCGATCGCCTTCGCAGCACCCGTCGACGTCGGCACGAGGTTCGCAGCCGCGGACCGAGCCCGCCGCAGGTCCTTGTGCGGTGCGTCGAGGAGGCATTGGTCCCCCGTGTACGCGTGGATGGTCGTCATCAGCCCGTGGCGGATGCCGACCGTGTCGTGCAAGACCTTGGCCACCGGAGCCAGGCAGTTCGTCGTGCACGACGCATTCGAGACCACCCCGTGCCGCTCCGCCTGGTAGGTCTCGTCGAAGTTGACTCCCAGGACCACGGTGACGTCGGGATCCTTGGCAGGGGCCGACACGATCACCTTGCGAGCGCCTGCCTCGAGGTGCTTGACCGCGTCCTCGCGGGCTCGGAACCTCCCGCTCGACTCGATGACGACGTCGACGCCGAGATCGTCCCACGGGAGCCGTGCCGGATCCCTCTCCGTCGGCATGGCGATGGGCGTCCCGTCGACGACGATGCCGCCGTCGACGGCGTCTACGTGTCCGGGGAACCGCCCGTAGACGGTGTCGTGCTTGAGCAGGTGTGCCAGAAGCACTGGGTCTGCGACGTCGTTGATCGCGACCCACTCGATGTCGAGCTCTCGCTCGTATGCGGCGCGGAACGCCGCACGTCCCGTGCGCCCGAATCCGTTGATCGCACAGCGTGTGGCCATCTCTCCTCCCTTTCGTTGCTCACCTGGAGTTATGGCCACTCCGCCCCTCACCGACCTCGGGGGCTACCCGCATCGCGAGCGGGAAAGACCGCAAGAAGAAGCGGGTCGACGGGCTGCGGACTAGTACGGACCTGCTGACAGCGCCCGCTCGGATGCCTGTTCGGCTGGCGTGATCGACCCTCTACCCATGTTCGAGATCAGAATTCACGGGCGGGGCGGACAGGGCGTGGTCACGGCTGCCGAGCTCCTGTCGGTCGCAGCGTTCTTCGAGGACAAGCACTCGCAGGCCTTTCCCACGTTCGGGTCCGAGCGGATGGGCGCACCAGTGGTCTCGTTCTGCCGGATCGACACAAAGCCCATCCGCATTCGAGAGCCGATCGTCGAGCCGGACGCGCTGATCGTCCAGGACCCGACGCTGCTGCACCAGGTGGACCTGTTCTCCGGCGTCGGGCCGACGACGTACGTACTCTTCAACACCGTCCGGCCTCTGGAGGAGCTCGGACTCGACGACCTCGCGAGCACGCTGGAGCCGGGTCGCCTCGTCACGGTTCCGGCCACCGACATCGCACGCGAGCACGTCGGGCGCCCGCTTCCCAACGCTGCACTGCTTGGCGCGTTCGCGAGCGTGACGGGTGAGCTCTCGCTCGAATCGGTGTGCGCGGCCATCCAAGACCGCTTCCCGGGTCGGGTCGGCGAAGGGAATGCCGCCGCGGCACGGGCGGCCTTCGCGGCCGCCGCTTCTCGGGAAGGCGAGCTCAGCCATGCGTGAGCAGATCGAAGGCTCGCTCGCGGTCGCGAAGGCGGTGGCGCGCTGTCGCCCACAGGTGATCAGCGCGTACCCGATCTCACCGCAGACACACATCGTCGAAGCGCTGTCCGACCTGGTGAGGACGCGAGAGCTCGAGCCGTGCGAGTACCTGCTCGTCGAGTCGGAGTTCGGGGCCATGTCCGCCGCGATCGGCGCATCGGCCGCAGGAGCCCGCGCGTACACGGCGACGGCGAGCCAGGGGCTCCTGTACATGGCAGAAGCGCTCTTCAATGCGTCCGGGCTCGGCCTGCCGATCGTGATGACGGTGGCGAACCGCGCGATCGGCGCGCCGATCAACATCTGGAACGACCACTCGGATTCGATGTCGCAGCGGGACTGCGGGTGGATCCAGCTCTACGCCGAGTCGAACCAGGAAGCGGCCGATCTGCACGTCCAGGCGTTCCGGCTCGCGGAAGAGGTGTCGCTCCCGGTCATGGTCTGCATGGATGGGTTCGTGCTCACGCACGCCTACGAGCAGGTGGACGTCCCCGAGCAGACAGAGGTCGACCGCTTCCTCCCGCCCTACGAGCCCCGGCAGGTGCTCGATCCACGGGAGCCGATCACGATCGGCGCCATGGTCGGGCCGGAAGCGTTCACGGAGGTGCGCTACCTCGCCCACGCGAAGCAGATGCAGGGGCTCGATCTCGTGCCCCGGGTCGCCGCCGAGTTCGCGCAGACGTTCGGCCGCCCCTCCGGCGGCCTCCTGCGCAGGTATCGCACCGAGGACGCCGACACGATCGTAGTCGCGCTCGGATCCGTGCTCGGGACGATCGAGACGGTCGTCGACGAGTTGCGCGACCAGGGAGTGCGAGTGGGTGCGCTCGGGATCAAGTGCTTCCGACCGTACCCACTCGCCGAAGTCCGCGACGCGCTCGCGCACGCGTCGCAGGTGGTGGTGCTCGAGCGCGCGTTCGCCGTCGGCCTCGGCGGAATCGTCGGCCAGAACGTGCGGCTCTCCCTCGCCGGCCTCCCCGCCGACGTCTACGACGTCGTCGCCGGCCTCGGAGGACGCGCGATCACGAAGCGCTCGCTGCACGCGCTCCTCGCGGATGTCGCCACGAAGCGCCTGCCGCCGGACGAGCTCCACTTCCTCGACCTCGACTGGCGCCTCGTCGAGCGCGAGTTGCAGCGCATGAGTGAGATGCGGCGCTCGGGACCGCACGCGGAGAACATCCTGCGCGAGGTCGGCACGATGGCGAGGTCTCGCTGATGGCACGCCGTCCCGTCAAGTTCTTCCAGGTCGGAAGCTTCGCCGCGGGCAATCGTCTGCTCGAGGAGAACGAGCGCACGGTGCAGTCCTCGCCCGAGCGCGCGAACGCTCTCACCTGCGGCCATCGGGCCTGCCAGGGCTGCGGCGAGGCGCTCGGTGCGCGCTACGTGCTCGACTCCGCCTTGCGGGCCACGGACGGGCAGCTCATCGCAGTGAACGCCACTGGCTGCCTCGAGGTGTTCTCGACCCCGTACCCCGAGTCGTCCTGGAGCCTGCCGTGGATCCACTCCCTCTTCGCGAACGCGCCTGCCGTTGCGAGCGGAGTCGCGGCAGCGCTGCGCGCGAAGGGCGAGAGCGACATCCGGGTGATCGCGCAGGGAGGCGACGGAGGCACCGTGGACATCGGCTTCGCCTGCCTGTCCGGGATGTTCGAGCGCGGCGACGACGTGCTCTACGTCTGCTACGACAACGAGGCGTACATGAACACCGGCGTGCAGCGCTCGGGGGCGACGCCTCCGGCAGCTCGCACGGCGAACACGAAGCCCGTCGGCGACGAGCCAGGCGCCTCGTTCGGGCAGGGGAAGAACGCGCCGCTGATCGCGGTCGCGCACGAGATCCCCTACGTGGCGACGGCGACGGTCGCCGACCTCCACGACCTGGAGGCGAAGATCGAGCGGGCCATGGAGCTCCACGGGCCTCGGTACGTGCAAGTGCTCGTGCCGTGCCCACTCGGGTGGGGCGCCGAGGCAAAGGACACGGTCCGCCTCGCGCGCCTCGCGAAGGAGACAGGCCTCTTCCCGGTCTTCGAGGCGGAGGGCGGGGAGATCGTCAGCGTCTCTCGCATCCGGCACCGAGTGCCGGTCGAGGAGTACCTGCGGCTCCAGCGCCGCTTCGCGCACCTGTTCGGCGACCCGCAGCGCGACGACGTCGTGGCGGCTCTGCAGGCGATCGCGGACCGCAACATCCGCCGCTTCGGCCTGCTCGAGGAGGCCGCAGCATGAACAAGCCCTTTGCGATCACTTTGGACGTCGGCTCGAGCCTCGCCAACAAGACCGGCAGCTGGCGAACCGAGCGTCCGATCTACGTCCACCGGCTGCCGCCGTGCAACAACGCCTGTCCGGCCGGCGAGAACGTCCAGGAGTGGCTGTACCTGGCGGAGGAGGGCGGGTCGGGCTACGAGCGCGCCTGGCGCAAGCTGATGGAGGACAACCCGTTCCCGGCGGTGATGGGCCGGATCTGCTACCACGCCTGCGAGACGGCTTGCAACCGCGCACAGCTCGACGACGCCGTCGGCATCAACGCGGTCGAGCGCTTTCTGGGGGACGAGGCGATCCGGCAGGGCTGGACCGTCGCGGTCGACGTTCCGTCTTCCGGAAAGCGCGTCCTCGTGGTCGGAGCAGGTCCGTCGGGTCTCTCCGCCGCGTACCACCTGGCTCGGCTCGGCCACGACGTCACCGTCCGCGACGCCGGCCCGCACCCCGGCGGGATGATGCGCTACGGCATTCCGTCCTACCGCCTCCCGCGCGACGTGCTCGACGCGGAGATCGAGCGGATCCTCGCTCTCGGAGTGACGCTCGAGTCCGATGCGCCCGTCGACGACGTGTCGGCCGCGTTGGCCGAGGGCCGCTTCGACGCGGGCTTCCTCGCCGTTGGCGCACAACTCGGAAAGCGCACAGAGATCCCGGCGGGCGACGCAGCGCGGATTCTCGACGCAGTCGCCGTACTGCGCAGCATGGAAGGCGAGTCGAAGCCGCTGCTCGGGCGCAGAGTCGCCGTCTACGGCGGAGGGAACACCGCGATGGACGTGGCGCGCACCGCGAAGAGGCTCGGCGCCGAGGACGCGGTCGTCGTGTACCGGAGGACGCGGGAGCAAATGCCCGCGCACGACTTCGAGGTCGAGGAGGCCGAGGACGAGGGAGTCCTCATGAAGTGGCTCTCGACGGTGAAGCGCGCCGACGAGGGCGCACTCGTGCTCGAGCGCATGGAGCTCGACGAAAGCGGGTTTCCGCAGCCGACCGGCGAGCTCGAGGAGCTCGCCGCCGACTCGCTCGTCCTCGCACTCGGTCAGGAGGCCGACCTCGCCTTTCTCGAAGGAGTGAGCGGTCTGGAGACCGATGACTGCACGCTGACGGTCGGACCCGATCTCCAGACCGGGCATCCCGGAATCTTCGCCGGCGGCGACATGGTGCCGGCCGAGCGGACGGCGACCGTCGCCGTCGGCCACGGCAAGAAGGCAGCGCGCCAGATCGACGCCTGGCTCCGAGGAGCGTGGAACGGCAAAGTCTCGAAGCACCCGCTCGCCGCTTTCGAGCGGCTGAACACCTGGTACTACTCGGACGCCCCGCGCTCGCTCCAGCCGGTGCTCGAGCTCGCGCGGCGCCGGTCGACGTTCGAGGAGGTCGTCGGCGGACTCGACGATTCGACTGCCCTCTTCGAAGCGCGACGGTGCCTCTCGTGCGGAAACTGCTTCTCCTGCGACAACTGCTTCGGGGTGTGCCCGGACAACGCCGTCCGCAAGCTCGACGACCCGGACGAGCCGTACCGCATCGATCTCGACTACTGCAAGGGCTGCGCCTTGTGCGTCGCCGAGTGCCCGTGCGGGGCGATCGAGATGGTCCCGGAGGAGATCTGAATCGAGCCGCTACGGCGTGCGACGGCGAAGCGTCGCCGCGCCGAAGACGAGGGCCAACAGCGCGGCACCGACGGTCACGGCGACGTCGGCGGCGAAGCGCGGCCCGTAGCCGGCTCCGCTGGCGACGCGGTTCAGGGCGTCGTAGGCATAGACGAGCGGCAGCGCGTCGGAGACCCACTGCAGCCAATGTGCCATCTGCGAGCGCGCGACGAACAGGCCGGCATGAATTGCACCGCCTGGAACTCGGTCGTCGCGAACGCACTGACGAAGAGACCCAGCGCCATCCCCAGGGTCGCGTTCGCCACTGCGAGTCCGACGGCCGCTTCGCGCAGGCCCGCGACCTCGAGGCCGAGCGCTCCGATGGCGAGCAGGGACACGACGACGACCTGGATGAAAGCGACGAGCGCGAAAGCCGCTGCGTAGCCGAGCAGCAGATCGACCTTCGCGAGCGGCATCGTCATGAGCCGCTCGAGTGTCCCGCTCGTTCGCTCTCGCAGCATCGTCACGGACGTGACCACGAACATCGAGACGAACGGGAAGAGACCGAGCAGCGGCGCACCCACGTGCTGAAAGATCTCCGGCCTTCCCGAGAAGATCTCCTTGAGCAGGAACTCAAGCAGGCAGGGGACGCCGATGATCAGCACGATCGTGCGGGGATCACGTCGAAGCTGGGTCAACACGCGCATCGCTGTCGCCGCAGCGGCCTGAATGCTCACGCTGTTTCCTCGATGAGATGAAGGAAGACATCCTCGAGCTCCGTCCTGCCGGTTCGCGCGCGCAGCTCGTCGGGGGTACCTACGGCAAGTACACGTCCGTCGCGCAGGAGGAGGAGATCGTGGCACCGGTCGGCCTCGTCCATCACGTGGCTCGAGACGACCAGCGTCCGACCCCGGCCGGCGAGGGCGTGGAACATGCTCCAGAGGTCGCGTCGGAGCACCGGGTCGAGCCCGACCGTGGGCTCGTCCAGGACGAGGATTTCGGGATCGTTGAGGAGTGCGCTGGCGAGCAGGACGCGCGCGCTGACCGCCTGAGAGACGGCCGACGATGCGCCCCGCGAGGTTGGCGAGTGCAACCGTCCCGAGCACCTCGTCGATCCGACCGCGCGCAACGCCCGTCAGACGCGCGAAGTAGCGGAGGTTCTCGCGAACGGAGAGGTCTTCGTAGACCGACGGAGCCTGCGTGACGTAACCCACACGAGAACGGACGGCGGCGCTGCCCGCGGGCTCACCGAGCACCACGACTCGCCCCGAGGCGACACGTTGCACGCCGACGATCGCGCGAATGAGTGTCGACTTGCCGCTGCCGCTCGGCCCGAGCAACCCCGTGACGCGCCCGCCGCCGATCTGAAGTGTGATCCCGTGGAGGGCGACCGTTCCTCCACGCACGACGCGCAAACCGTCGACCTCGATCGCAGCAGTCCCCCGCACCCGGACGCAGTACGTCCCTCCACCGCCCATCTCCTGCTTGTCGGCCGATCGAGCGGCGTCGCGAACGCGCGTCGCGCTGGCGATGACGAAGCGAGCGGGTGATCGCCGGTCGTCTCCCGCGACCACAACCCCACACCAGGGTTCAGCTTTCTAGACTCCCCTAGCCGTGGGTAATGCGAAGGGGGAGGTTGGAGACGTGCTCGAGAACAGACGAACGACGAGCGACGAGGCGAGACGTGTGGGCGATGAGATCGGGATCGATTGGAGTCGTGTCGACTTGGAGCAGTTCCGCGCCGGAATGGACGTGGAGTTCGAGCACGGCTCCCACGATCCACAGACGGACGTGACCGGCGACGACCCGATCATGACGGGCAAGATCGCACTCGCTCACATCAAGGAGTTCCCCGACTACTACGAGCGTCTCGAGCGGATGGAAGAAGAGGCGAAGCGCGACTGGGCCGTGGGAACCCGACGCTGAACAAAAGGGGGCGAGCGTCGCCCGCGACGCGACTCCCGGCGCCTGCCTAGTCAGAGGAGGTATCGCCTAGCCAGGCGCGAGCCTCTTCCTGCTCCGAGGGCTCGAACAGGCGCAGTTCGCCAGGAGCCAGCCAGCCGAACGCGCTCGCGCCGTGCCTGACCCAGTCCTTGTCGGTTACAAGAGCCATCCGCTGCCAGGAAGAGCGGTGCTTCAAGCCGATCGAGCCGCCGGCCTTCATGTCCTGCCAGAGCGCTCCCAGGTCGAGGCCTTCGAAGTCGCCCGCGAGCTCGAAGTAGATGTTCAGCTTCTCCGCGCGCTCGAGCGCCGCGTAGATCGGCTCCGTCATCTGCCGATACTCGTCGCTAGTGATCTTGCCGGAGGCGCGGAAGCCGAGTGTTCCCGGAGGCAGATCGGTGACAGTCTCGATCAACGCACCCAGTCTAGGGATGGTGAACGGCTGCACTGACGCCCTGACACCTTGTGCAAGAGGGTGAAGAGGATCGGCCATCGGGGGCTCGGGGCGCTCGAGATCTCTCGGCAGTAGCCGTTCATCTGGATACGTACTTACCCGAAGGTAAGATCGGGCTCGCCGCGGACTCGCGGACCTCACGGGCGGTGTTGCATGTGGGCAACTCATCGACACCGCTACCAGGAGGTCAAAGCCATGCGGAAGTACATCCTCATCTCAATCGCAGTTCTGGCAGTCGCGGCATCAGCGGTAGCGACGAGCGCGGCGATGGCCTCAGCGACCAAGGCCCCGCTCATCATCGCCATGAAGGATCCCGGTTGCCACTGGTTCTACACGGGCGGAGGCCCGAGTAACCGTCACTACACCACGAGAATCACCCGCAGCGGACCGGTGACCCTCCTCAACCTCGACGAGGCGGCCCTGATCATCAAGGGCCCGGGCGGCACCAAGACCGAGCGCGTAGGCGCAAAGCTGACGCTCACGGCGAAAGGCACGTACCACATCACGATGGTGAAGCAGGCCCCCGACGACAACCATCTGAGCCTCAAGGTCACCTAGAACACGCCTCCCGGCGTGTCGATGAGGAAGGCCCGTCTCGGCGGGCCTTCTTTATTTGGGAGAGCGACCAAGAGACACGCAGACTTCTGCGCGTTCCGTCGCCTGCGCCTCACAGCACCGTCTCGTCCCCCACCTTGTCGCTTTCGAAGATCCGTAGAAACCGTCGCCGAAACACGGGCTTTCGCGGCTTTCCAGCGAGCGTGTCCGGTGCATGCTCGAAGGACACGATCGGGAGGAACCCATGGAGGACAACGCCGAAAAGCGAGATGGCACCAAGAGAGTCCTGATCGCCGGCGGAGGGGTTGCTGCCCTCGAAGCCGCGCTCGCCATGCAAGACATTGCGGCTGAACGAGTCGCCGTCGAGCTGCTCGCTCCGGAGCCTCACTTCTGGTACAGGCCGCTCTCGGTCGCAGCGCCCTTCGAGCTCGGCAAGGTCATGCGTTTTGAGCTCGACAGCCTGGCTCATCAGGTCGGCGCGAGCTTCACCCTCGGGGCCCTGACGGGCATCGACGAGTCGCGACACGTCGCGCTCACGTCGAGGAACATGGAGATCCCGTACGAGATGCTCCTCGTCGCATGTGGGGCGTTGCCGTTCCCCGCCGTTCCCGGTGCGCTCATGTTCCGCGGGCCGGCCGACATCGACGTCATCACGCACCTTCTCGAGGAAATTGCTCGCGGCGACGTGCACTCCGTGGCCTTCGTCATTCCATGGGGCGCCGTGTGGTCTCTGCCCGCTTACGAGCTCGCTCTCCTCACTGCCACCCACCTCCGGGAGCGGGGTGTCAAGGACGTCGACCTCACGCTGGTGACGCCCGAGGTCGAACCACTCCAGCTCTTCGGGCCGCCGGCGAGCGCGGCCGTTCATGAATTGCTCGCTGAGAACGGAGTGCAGCTTCGAGCTTCGGCGGACGCAGGCACGTTCGCAGACGGACAGCTCGAGCTCATCCCCAATGGCAGCGTCTCCGCCGATCGTGTCGTTGCACTTCCACGGCTGAAGGGCCCTCCCATCGACGGGCTTCCTCAAACGGTGTACGGCTTCGTTCCGGTCGACTCGTTTTGCCGCGTGCACGGCGTGGCCGACGTCTTTGCCGCGGGTGACATCACGAGCTTCACCGTGAAGCAAGGCGGGATCGCCGCGCAGCAGGCCGACGCGGCCGCAGCAGCGATCGCGGCGGCGGCGGGGGCGAACGTAACGCTTCAGCGCTTTGAGCCAGTGCTCCGTGGGCTTCTTCTGACGGGGCGAGAGCCCCGGTATCTCCGCCGCGAGGTCAGTGCTCAGCCGGAGCAGGAGCCGGTGGTTTCCTACGAGCCACTCTGGTGGCCGCCGGCGAAGATCGTGGGCAAGCACTTGGCGCCGTTCCTCGCGTCACTGGTGGGTGCCGAAGGATCGCTCACGCCCGGCGATCCCCCAGCCGGGGCTCTTCCCCTCGAAGTTGAGCTCGATCGCCAGACGCTCGAAGGGTTGAGATCGAGCCGGTTGACCTTCGACCAAGCGGACGACCAGGAGACTGCTGTCGACAAGCTCATGTCGTCTGATCTGGTCGTGGTCGCGCCTGAGGACACCCTGGGTGAAGTGGCAGAGCGCTTGCTCGAGCGCGACACGACGGCAGCGGCGGTCGCAGAGTACGGGCGGTTGATCGGGATCCTCACGGCAGGTGACCTCGTTCGTGCCAGCGCAATGCGAGTGCATCCGAGCTACGGTCGTGCACGGCAGTGGATGACCGCCGAGCCGATCACGGTCTCGGCGCGGTCATCTGCGGCCGAGGCCGCCTATCTGGCGAGGGGGTTTGGTATCCGTCATCTCCTGGTGGTCGAGGGCGAGCGTCCCGTGGGGATGCTTCGTCTCGACGACATGCTGCGGGAGCCTGTGGCAATCGGCCTCGGCTTCTGACCTGCGGCAGCTCGGTGACGGCGAGGGTCAGCTGTCGTCGCGAGAGGGGGACGGCGCCGCCGGAACAGTGCGGTCCTTGCGGAGATACACGAACCAATAGATCGCGCCGACCATCACTGCCCCACCCACGATGTTCCCGATTGTCACCGGGACGAGGTTCGCGCCGATGAAGCGCCCCCAGGTCAAGTTCGAGAGATCAGGAATGGAATCTCCGTGCGCGGAGAGGAAGGCGTCGTCGCTCTTGATCAACAGACCCATCGGGATGAAGAACATGTTCGCGACGCAGTGCTCGAAGCCAGCTGCGACGAAGGCCGCAATCGGCGGGATGATCGAGAGGATCTTGTCTGTCGTCGTCCGTGCGCTGTAGCACAGCCAGACTGCGAGGCAGACAAGGCCGTTACAAAGGGCGCCGAGGGCAATCGCCTGGACGAAGCCGAGGTTTGTCTTCGCGGCCGCGATCGACAGGGCCTGCACGCCGACCGCCCCACCGCCGAATTCGTACTGCTTTCCCGCGAAGAGAATGACGGCGGTGACGATTGCACCGACGAAGTTGCCGGCGTAGACAATCATCCAGTTGCGCGCGACCTGTACCGTCCGCACTCGCTTGCTGGCCCATGCCATCACGATGAGGTTGTTGCCCGTGAAGAGCTCGGCTCCGGCGACGACGACGAGTATCAGGCCCAACGAGAACGCGAGCCCGCCGAGGAGGCGAACGACTCCGAACGGGACGTCGGCGCTCCCGGCGGTCACGGTCGTGGCGAAGATCGCGCCAAGCCCGATGAACGCCCCCGCGAGCACCGACAGGACAAATGTGTTCGCGGTCGACATGCACGCCTTGACGACGCCGACCCCCTCCGCCTTGCGTGCCATCTCGACCGGCGGCAGCGCGTCGAGCCCGGCGGAGGTGAAGACCGGTTCGGCCACGGTGTGATTGGTAGCTGCATCACCGGACGGGAAGCGCGGGCGGTTTCGGACCGCCTACGACGGCGAGGACGACGCCCAGGCGATTCGACCGCAGCAGCCTCGACGCGGTCGAAGCGCACGCCAAACGACGGCCGCCCGTAATGATCCAGGTCGACGGCCTCCGATAGCGACAACGCGAGAGAGACCGCGCCCGTCGACAGAGACGGCCACAAACGTAGACCCCCGGCCGAGCTTCGACCGGGTTGACGGAAGGAGGGGTGCCATGAGCCTTCATGCCCTACTGAGACGTGGCGGCATCGCGCTCAGCGTGATCGGTGTGAGCACGATGCTCTACCGTCTGCTGCTACGCCGACGCATCCTCGGCTGGGGAGCGACCCGGGAAGAGGCGAACGCGCGGCTGCCAGGCGACGAGCTTCTCGATGAAGCAGACGGAGTCGCGACACGAGCGATCACGATCGATGCCCCCCCATCCTCGGTGTGGCCGTGGATCGCGCAGATCGGTCCGTCGCCGCGCGGCGGCGCCTACACCTATGACTGGATAGAGAACCTGCTCGGTCTCGACATGCACAGCGTCGATCACCTCCTTCCCGAGTACCAGAACCCGCGGATCGGCGACACCATCGGGTACGGGTCGAATCGGATGAGGGTCGAGCGAGTCGAGCCCGAGCGCGTCCTTGCGTGGCGATCCGGAGACGGCAACTGGGTATGGACGTTCGTCCTCGAGGGAGGAAACGCGTCGACGCGGCTCATCAGCCGGAACCGCTTTCGGCTTCCTAGACTCGTGTCTCGACTCGCCATGCTCCCCATGGAGCCGGCGTCCCTCGTCATGGAGCGCAAGATGCTTCACGGCATCAAGCAGCGGGCGGAGCGGCTCGCTGGGCAACCTGAGCGCTGAACGCTCGGGCTGCGGCTCCCTGCACTCGCGCCGCGTCGGCGAGTTCTCAGCTCATATTCAGGTCTGTCTCAGCGTCTTTTCATGTCGACCCCGTACGCTCGGCGACGTGACCGCCAGCTCGCCGAAGAGCCGTGCGCTGATCAAGCGACGCCAGTACGTTCGCCTCGGGCTGCTGAAGAAGCGGGCGGCGATCGCGTCGGTGCTCCCCGACGGCATGGACTTCCTGCCCGCGGCCCTTGCCGCGGGTGGGGTCCGAGGGTAAAGACGTGCGACGCGGAGACACAGTCAACACCGGCGCCCGTATCCACCCACGGGAAGCCGGCCCGCTCACGATCGCTGCGCTCGTCGTGGCGATGGGCCTCCTGTGGATCCTCGCCCGGCCTCAGGGCGAGACCACCAGGAGCTACCTCGGGCAGTTTCTCGGCGCCGAGTCCGTTCTGCTCCTCTCGATCGGCCTCGTGCTCATCAGCATGCTCCCGTGGGTCGAGGAATGGTTCGACGGGATCGACCGCGCGGCGATCTGGCACCGCCGCGTGGCGATCGCCGGTCTGGTCGTGCTGCTGCCGCACGTCCTGCTCTCCTCGAACCCTCACGGCACGGCGCTCGGCAAGCCGCTCGGCGTGATCGGGGCGATCGGCCTCGTCGGGCTCGCCGTCTGGGCGATCCTCCCGCGCTGGCAGTCGGTCCTCCCGTCGGCCGTGCAGGGCCTCGTCCGCGTATGGCAGCGGAAGCACCCCTTTCGCGCCGGGTTGCAACTGCTCGGCGGTTACGAGCGGTGGCGGTTGCTCCACCGCACCACGGGGCTCTTCGTCGCGGCGGCGTTCCTTCACGGAGTCCTCGACGGCACGCCGTTCCACCATGCGCCTCTCCTCCGCTGGAGCTACGTGGCGGTCGGCGCAGTGGGCGTCGCGTTCTACGTCTATCGCGAGCTGCTCGCTCGTTTCTTCGTTTCGCTCCACGACTACGAGGTGGAGGCGGTGCGCGAGGTCAGCCCGGGGCTGACCGAGATCACGCTGCGACCGCTGGGACGGAAGATCGACTTCGTCCCCGGACAGTTCGCGATGGTCTACCTAGAGGCGAAGGACGGCTGGCACCGTCACCCGTTCACGATCGCGAGCGCTCCGGACGAGGATCAGCTCCGCGTCACGGTCAAGGCGCTCGGGGACTACACGTCGCGTCTCCCCGATCTCCTCGAGCCCGGCATGCCGGCGGTCGTGGGTGGCCCGCACGGCCGCTTCGACTACGCAAAGGGAAAAAGCCAGCAGATCTGGATCGCGGGCGGCGTCGGCGTAGCACCATTCCTCAGCTGGCTCCGTGCGCTCGACGGCTTGCTGCCGTACCGGGTCGAGTTCTTCTACTCGGCCGACGGCGATCCGCCGTTCGCGAGCGAGATAAGCGCGATCGCGGACCGACACGAGTCTTTGCGCGTCCATCTCTTCGACACCAGCCGCAACGGCCGCCTGACGCCGGCCCGAGTCCTGGAGGTGACGGGAAGTGACCCGGGCGATCTCTCCGTCTTCATGTGCGGCCCGCAGCCCATGCTGCGCAGCTTCCAGACGCAGCTCGTGCTGGCCGGTGTCGCCGCCAAGCAGATCCACCGCGAGTACTTCGACTGGCGCTGAGCCGCGAGTTGGGGATTCCAGACCACGGCGTCGGCGCGCGGAGGGGCGGCGTCGGCGCTGTTCCCGGGAAAGCGTTTCTCAGGCTGCCGCCGCGAGCTCGCGGCGCAGAGGCGCGACCTCGGAGGAACGGTTCGCCGCGAGCGCACCCACCAACCGACCCCCTCCGTCGAGGTAGCGGGCCACGAACGCGTCGGGCTGGCCGTCGAATTCGACCGAGACTTTCGTGCGCGTGTCGCCGACGAGCTGGAGCCGGAGTCCGAACTGATCCGACCAGAAGAAGGCCGGCTGTGCCGGAAGGGGCGGAAGGGCGAGGATCCGTCGCGCGACCGCAACGGCCTCCGACGCAGCGCTCGTCCAGTGTCCCGCACCGCCCGTGACGTCGCCGCACATGTAGATCGGCACTCCTCGGACGGGATGCGGCACGAGCTCGGCGGCCGGCTCGACTCCGATGCCGACGAGCACGGCATCGCACTCGATCTCGTCTCCGTCGCTCAGACGCACGGAATGGACGCCTCCGTCGCCACCGACGCCGAACCCGACTACGGCGGTGCGGAGCCTAAGGTCGACCCCGTACGAGCGGTAGCGATCCGCGAGGAACCGACCGATCGTCCGTCCCAGGGTGTGCTCGAAGGGCGTGGCCAGTGTCTCGAGCATGGTCACGCGACTTCCGAGGTCGCGTGCCGACGACGCCACCTCTGCCCCGACGAAGCCTCCACCCACGATGACGAGATGCGTCCCGGGAGCGAGATCCGCGCGAAGTCCGCGCGCGTCGGCGACGGTTCGCAACGTGTGGACGCCGCCCGGCATCGGAAACGGCAATCGGCGCGGCCGTGCACCGGTCGCGAGGACGAGGACATCCCAGTCGAGCATCACGTCAGTCGACGTCGTCGCCCGACGGTGGCCCGGGTCGATGCGAACGACCCGCTCGCCCAATCTCAGGTCGATGTCCGCTTCGATCCATCGTGCGGGCGGCCGAAGCAACAACTCGGCCTCGGTCTTCAGGCCCGCGAGGTACTCCTTCGAGAGCGCAGGACGCTCGTAGGGTCCGAGCGTTTCGTCGCCGACGACCACGAGGCGGCCGCCGTAGCCCTCCGCGCGGAGGGTCTCCGCGCAGCGGGCGCCGGCGAGGCCCGCCCCGACGACGAGGATCGACCGCGGCGCCGTCATGCCGCCTCCTCCTCGACGTCCTCGGCAACGGCGATCGCGGCCATCGGGCACGACGCGGCCGCCTCGAGCACGGCTGAGTCCGACGTCGTGCCCATCCTGGCCCATGCGATCCCGTCCTCGCCGACCTCGATCACGTTCGGCGCAAGCTCCGCGCACACGCCGAAGCCGCTACAGAGCGAACGGTCGATCTGGATCCTGTACATCTTCTGCTCCTTTCGATCGGGACGCCATCGACGGTAGAACCGGCCGCGCCAGCGGCGGGCCAGCGGCAGGGCAGGATTGGGAGACGAAACGCGAAGGTTCGACCGTGCGGCGCGCGCTCCACGCGTCACGGGAGGGCGCTAGCGCGCCCCCCGTCTCGTCTAGGCCCCGGACTCGACCGCCGGCCCTGGCACGGAGACTCGTGTCGTCCGGGGCATGAGCACCCGAGCGAGCCCGAGCCAGATCACCGGGCCGGCCGCGACCGCCGCGAGGACCGGCCCGCCGACGCCCCTCAGGTCGGTGCCGGCCGCCAGCGCGTGGCCGAGTGCGAGGACGAACGCGGCGAACGTGGCGTAGTGCAGCCGCCGCCACCCCTTCTGACCGATCCACTTTCGCAGCCGGAACGAGGATGCGATCACGAGCGTCAGCCAGCCCGTGATGACCCCGGCGGCGACGGCCACGGGCCGCCAGGGGGCGGCGAAGGGGACGACGAGCGCGGGGATCCCGAAGTGCAACGTGGGATCGAAGAGCAGCGCCCCCGCGTGCAGCCCGAGCATCGAGAGGCCCGTCCAGGCGATCGTCTGATGCCAGCCGAGAAGCGACTTCATCCGCTTGGGGCCGAGCAGGCGAGTACTCATGGCGAGCCCGAGCCAAACCGAGAGCGTGAGAGCTCCGAACGCGACGAGACCCGACGCCCGTACGACGTACCACGCAATCGGAGCCTGGGTGAGGGACGCGTTCACGAAGCCGCTACGCAGACGGTAGGACCCGCCTCGAGCGGGAGTGCCCCGAGAGACTCGGGCTCCCCGTCGAGCGGGACGTAAAGCCCGGAGAGGTCGCGGTGTGCTCGGACGTGAGCGCGCGCGTCGGCGAGGTCGGAGATCGCGAGAGCCGTCGCGTGGATCTCGGCCCAGCCGGCATCCAGTGCGACCACCGTAACGGCCACCGGCCCAGAGGTGGCGGGCACGCCGGTCGCAGGGTCGATCAGATGATGGAGCGAACGTGCGGGCCCGAAGCGCCTCACGTGCCGCCCCGACGTGGCGACTGCGCCATCGTCGAGGCGGAGGACGCCCAGGCGGGCCTTCGATCGGCACGGGTCGGCGACGGCGATCCGCCAGGGACCCCAATCGGGCGGCAAGCCCGAGACCGCGATATCGCCCCCGATATCGACGAGCGCGCCCGGGATCATGTCCCACGCGCTGCGCATGGCGCCGAGCACACGAGTCGCAGAAAAGCCCTTGCCGATGCCGCCGAGGTCGACCGCGGCTCCGTGCTCGAGCCGGGCGCGATCGTCTTCGGCAGCGACCTCTATCTCGGCCGCAGCCCGCCAGCCGGGCGCAGCGAGGGCCGGTCGCTCGTGGAGCTCCTCGAAGCTCCGGTCGTAGCCGGCGGCGACGAGCGCCGGGAGTATCGTCGGATCGAACTTCCCGTTCGTCGCCTCTCGCCCGCGCAGCGCGAGCCGAAGTGCTCCTGCCAGGCGTGGGCTGATGTCGACCCAATCGCCCGCAGCGCCGTTCAGG
This sequence comes from uncultured Actinomycetes bacterium, assembly GCA_963708265.1. Lineage (GTDB taxonomy): Bacteria > Actinomycetota > Thermoleophilia > Gaiellales > Gaiellaceae > GMQP-bins7. The sequence goes on from CAVPSC010000004.1 coordinate 1,463,171, forward strand.
CGCGAGAGGTCGCTCGAGGGATCGAAGCGCGACAGCGCCGACTCGCACGCCTCGACCTCCGCACGACCCGCGTCGAGTGCGCGCCGTGCATGTCGCCGGTCGGCTTCTCGCACCGTCACAGCAAGCCTGCAGGACGTGCCCATCGCCCGGAACGGCGCGTTGCGGAGAACCCCGATCATGGCGGAGGAGGAGAGGCCTGGGTCGTCGCGTGCGGGGCCGTTGCCGCGGTCGATCCGACCACGACGAATCGCTGCGTCCCGTTCTTGCCCTTGACGACGAGGGTCGTCGCCGCCGGCTGGGCGAGCGGCTGGACCGGAGCCTGGCGCGTCCAGGCGAGACCCGCGACGATCGCGAGCGTCGCCCAGACGGCAACGACGGATGCCCAGACGCGGCGCATCAGTCGTCCCCCCACTGGGAGGCGCGCACCGGTTGCGGCGCGACCCGCTGAACGATCGGGGTGGCGGCCGACCTCGAGGCCGAGGTCGGCCGGTGCGAGACGCCGGCGAGCGCGGCGGCCGCCGTGAAGACGGTTGCCGTCAGTGCGCCGGCAAGCATGAATGCCTGGCGACGGGTGTTCATGGCAATCCTTTCGTTGGGAGACATGACGTCTCCCGTTCTAACCGGCGCCTGGTTACGCCCGGGACAAGCCCCGGCAACGAAACGGTCCGGCGACGTGAAGATTCGATCGGCCGAGGATCGCGGCAGCGCGGCGCATCAGTCGTCCTGGCCGCTTCCCCCTGGCCTGCCGTCGTCGCTCGGTGTCGTCGTCGTTTCCGGCGACGTCGTCGTCGAGGGTGTAGGAGTCGTCGGCGCTGGTAGCTTGACGAGCCCGGAGCGCGGGCTCAGCTTGCCCACGGGGTCGTTCGGCCCGGTCGCAACGTTGAGGAGCACGACGTTTGCGACGACCGCGGCCACCACCGCCAGGACGAGCACGAGGCCGATTCTGAGGGTGCTCATGGGCGTGGGCCTATCATGCCCGGATCCCCCTCGTAGCAGCGGCTGGAGGCATGAGAGCTCGCCATGCCGTCGCGGCCACGACCAGTGCGATAGCCGAGAGATAGAGGGAGAACGCCCACGGCTGTGTCGTGTCCGTCCCGGCGGCGATGCCGTGGACGGTGGCCGCGGCGAAGATCCCATACGTGGCCCAGTGCAGCCGACGCCAGTTCCGTGTGCCGATCCGGCGGCGGAGCGAGAAGGAAGCGTAGACCAGGAGCATGAGCTCGGCTGCAAGGACGCCGACGCCGGTGGCGATGGGACGGTAGGGGGAGAGCCCGGGCACGAGGAGGGCGGCAGGCCCGAGATGGATGGTGGCGTCGAGCATCAGCGTCGCGCCGTGCACCGCAACGGCGCCGAGGGCGAGCATCGCCAGGAAGCGGTGCATGTCGGTGACGGCCGCGGGCCCGAGCGACCGGAACGGCCGCGACTTGAGTACGAGGCCGGCGATGACCGAGGTGGTGAGCAAGAGGTAGGCGGTCAGCCCCGTCGCGCGGGCGAGCATCCAGTACGTCGGGTCGGCCGTCAGGAGAAACCGCCCGCGAGGACGACGCGACCGTCATCGAGGGTGAGCACGGTCGGCGCCTCGAGCTCGTCGCTCTCTTCCCTGGCGCGCCCGGCCCCCGCGAGGTAGAGAGACTTCGCGAGCACCTCGGCCTCGACCGCAGTCCGGCCGACGACCGTCACCCGGACGAGGTCCGTCTTCGCGGGCATCCCCGTCCGCGGATCGATCAGGTGGTGCGCCTCGCCTGCCGTCGTGCTCCAGCGGCGACGGTCGGAGCCGGAGGTCGCGATCGCCCCTTGCATGAGCTCGAGCGTGAGGCCGAGATCCAGGACGTCCACACCCACGGGCCAGGAACCGCCGCGGACAGCGAGATCGCCGCCTGCGCTGACGAGGCACGCCCCGTAGGGTGCGAGCAGGTCGCACGCCCGGTCGACGGCGTAGCCCTTGCCGATTCCGCCGAAGTCCAGCCGGATTCCGCGCTCGAGCACGATCTCGCCCGACTCCGGATCGACGCTGACGGCCCCTCCGCAGCGCGCGCGAGGGCCGGTCGCGACCACCGTTCCGCCGGCCCCGATCTCCTCGAACGTGCGGTCGTACCCGGCGGCCACGAGAGCGTCGTGAACCGTCGGGTCAAACCGCCCCTTCGTACGTTCTCGCGCCTCGAGCGCGAGCTCGGTGACGCGGACGAGATCGGGGCTGGCGCGGAACCGCCCGGAGCGGTTCAGAGCTGAGAGCTCAGAGTCCGGCCGGAACCGGGAGAGAACCTCCTCGAGCCGGGCGAACTCCCGACGGACTGTGGCGAAGATCCAGACGCTCCAACCGTTTCGAGGCACGTCGAGGAAGAGCTCGACCTCCGTCCCCATCGCCCTGAACTCGGTCCGTTCCATCAGGACGTCTTCGTGATCACGAGCGGAGGCAGCGTGACGACGCGAACGCTCGGAGCGGAGCCCTTTGAGGCGGGGGCCGCCGGAGGTGAAGCAACCGCGCGGAGCCGGACAGTAGCGATCTCGGCTCGCCGCTTCGCGAGCGCCACCTTGTACGCGGCGAAGCGCCGATCCACGATCTGCTGCACGAGCACCGCATCGGTGCGCAGCCGCCGCTCGCGCTGGGATAGAGACGCGAGACGCGGGTCCGCAACGGGCGTCGAACTCGCCCACGGATGGGCCGCAACGACCGCCCACAGGACGAAGAAGGCCAAGAGCGATCCTGCGATTGCGTACAGCCGACCGGAGTGGCTAGTCATCGCCGCCGCCTCCGTCGCCGCGGTCGGAACCCTCGCCTTCGGTCGCACCACCTGGGCGGTGCTTGTGGACGATGATCGGCGCCGGTCGCAGGTACCTGACTTGCGGCGAGCCGGCAACGGCAACCGTCGACGGTGGGGCAGCAGCATATTTCGCCGCCGAGGGCACCTTGGGCAGCCGCGGCGGTTTCTTCGCGAGCTGGGCCTGGAGCGAAGCTTCGAAGCGGTCGAGCTGCGTCGTCCTCTTCGCGATCACCGCGCTCGCCGCGTTCCGCGACGCCTTGTGCGATGCGTCGCCGAGATGGAGCGTGCGCGTGAGCGCAACCGTTCCGATGACGGCGTTGACGGCGAGCATGACTGCGAAGGCGGCACCCTGGGTGCGGGACATCTGGTCCTCCTTCCGGGCGAAGCTGACTCGCCCACGGTAGGAGCCTGCGGGTGAAGCTCGGGCCAGGCGACGCTAAGGATTCGGCTCGGCGCCGTCAGGCCGCGGCTTGGAGCGTGATCAGAACGTCGAGGCCGCCGCCCGGCGCCTCATGGAGCTCGAGCGTGCCACTGTCTGCGGTCACCAAACGGTGGACGATCGCGAGCCCGAGGCCTGTACCGCCTCCAGGCGTGCCCGCCCGCCAGAACCGGTCGAATGCGCGCGAGCGCTGCTCTTCACTCATGCCCGGACCCTCGTCGCGCACGTGCAGGACGACTCCGTCCGCGGTGCGGAACCCCTCGATCGTGATCGTGTCACCGGGCTGTGACACGGCGAGCGAGTTGGAGAGGAGGTTGTCCAGGACCTGCTCCAGCGATCCCGGGGTGGCGCTGGCACGCAGCGGCTCCTCCAGGCGGAGATCCGCGAGGACCCCTCGCCCGTCCAACCCGGGCGACCACGCGTCGACCCGCGCCGAGACGATCTGGTGGACGTCGAGCGATGTGGGCGCGGGCTTGGCCGCATCCGCACGCGCGAGCGCGAGGAGCCCGTCGACGAGCCGCGAGAGTCGACTCAACTCGGCGAGAGCGGCAGCGAGGTCGCCCCTGCCGTTCTCCCCGACGTCCCGCTCGAGGTTCTCGAGGCGCAGTCGCAATGCGGCAAGCGGCGTCCTCAGCTGGTGCGATGCATCGGCGACGAACTCGTCCTGCGAGCGAAGCAGCGCCTCCAGCCTTGAGACGGTGTCGTTGAACTCCGACGCGAGAGCGCGTATCTCCGGTGGGCCGCTGTCGGCGGGCGCGCGCGCCTGCAGCTCGCCGGCGCCGACGGCAGCGGCAGCCTGCTCGAGCGCCGAGAGCGGCTCCGTCAGCGTACGGGCGAAGCGAAGCCCGACAACGGTCGCCGCCGCCAGGACGACGCCACCGATCGCGGCGAGCAGCACCCAGTACCGCCGAACTCGCGAGTCAAGCGCCGACGTCGGATAGGTGATGCGCACCGCACCGCGTACCACCCCACCGGACGAGATCGGCACGGCGACGTAGATCAGATCCCTCCCCAGGGTGCTCGAATGGCGCGTCCCCGACGCGATGTTGCCCTTCAGCGCCGACGCGACCTCGGGCCTGCTCGCGAACGATCGGCGCCCAGGAAGCGGAGGGGCCGTGTCAAGGAGCGAGAGACCGGTTCGATCCACGATCACCACCCGCCCGCCCGGATCCCGCTGGTACTGCCTTGCGATTCGAGCAAGTGCAGGAGGCGGAGTCCGGAGGCCTCGCTCGAGCGTGTCCTCCGCGAACGTCGCCATCGTCAATGCGTCTCGCTCGATACGCCCGGTCAGGTCGCGCCGCTCGCTTCGGCCGTACTGGATTCCGAGCGGGATCTCGAGCGACGCCAGGACGACGACGGCGAGCGCCACGTAGGTCGCGAGGAAGCGTCGACTCATTCGGGAACGTGCAGACGAAGCCCGACCCCACGCACGGTCTCGATCCAGGAGGCGTGGCCGAGCTTCTTACGGAGCGCGGCGACGTGTACGTCGATGGTCTTCGCGCTCCCGAACCAGGTTGTCTCCCACACCTCCTCGAGAATCCGGCCACGCGGCACGACCGCGCCGGGATCGCTCGCGAGCAGCGCGAGCAGATCGAACTCCTTCGGCGTGAGAACGACTTCCGCGCCGTCGACCGAGACGCGGCGACTTCTGGTGTCTACTCGAAGTGGGCCTATCTCGATCGCTTGGTGCGGCGCGCCGCGATCGACGGTGCGCCGGCTGACCGCCCGGATGCGGGCGATCAGCTCGCGGAAGCCGAACGGCTTGACGATGTAGTCGTCCGCCCCGACCTCGAGGCCGACGACTCGGTCGACCTCCTCGCCCTTCGCCGTGACCATGATGATCGGCACATTCGACCGGCTCCGAAGCTCGCGACAGAGCGAGAATCCGTCCGTATCCGGGAGACCGACGTCGAGGAGGACCAGGTCGGGAACCGGTGCTTCGAGAGCTCCGCCGCCGGTCGCGACGCGGTCTACGTCGAACCCCTCACGGCGCAGGCCCTCGGCGAGTGGCAACGCAATCGCGTCTTCGTCCTCGACGAGCAACAGCTTCATGTACCGAGTGTCCCACCTCCTTGATGCCCGCACGTCTGGGGAAACCCGCCGAAGCGCCGCGGAAAATCCCCTCGGGCGAGAACCGAAACGTCACGGCCCGTATGGCTCACAGCGAGGGGCGACTCTCGCCGCCCCTCGCATCGCTCCGGGAGGTCGGAGCCGCTTGCGATCCGGGCCTCCCGTCGTGCCCCCGGATCAACCTGCTGCGGGCACCGAGGTCGCGACGACCGTCCTCTCGGCCGCCTTCTTCGGCGCGCGGCCGAAGACGGCGAGCGCGAGGATGACGAACCCGATGCCACTCAGCAGCAGCGCGAACCCGACGACGAGGCCGAAGACCGCGAGGCGCTCGGCCATGTAGCTCGCGTTGAGCGCGGTCGTGAGCGCGGTCTCGGTCACCCAGATGTCACGGGCGCCGTTCGCAACGGGCTGGCCACTGTTGTCCTTCGTGGCCGCGTTCTCGTCGTTCGTGCCCTTCTGGTCGGTGGGCTTCGCGGCCGACTGGAACCGGCCCATCTGCGCATACGTCAGGCCACCAGTGGCCTCCAGCGTGTGCATGCGCATGATCTTCGCGAAGGCACGCGCCTGATCGCCTGTCTTGACCTGCTGACCGGCCCACTTGTCCGCGTACTTCGCGACTGCGGGATCCGACGCCTGACCGAAGGTGATCCCTTCCTGCTTGATGCTGTCGCGAACGGTGCTGAAACCGTTCACGCCCATGAAGACGGCGACGATCCCGAAGAGGATCATCACTCCGCCGGCGATGAATCCGCCGATCTCCCAGATCTTTCTGTTCGACATGGCTCTACCTCCCGTCGACTCGAATTCCATGTGCCGGAGAATCGCCCCAGACGGCTGTCGCGGCATCAGGACTACGACCCCGAGCAGCTGCGCCCGATCCGCGGCCGATCGTGTGGAGAACTACGGACTCGCCCGACGCGAGAGTCGAGAAACGCCAGACGGCGCGGCGCTCAGCGCGCCGCCAGCTGGCGTTCGAGCATGTCGCCGAGACTGGCTGCGACGAGGTCTGCTCCAACTGGCCCGAGCGCCCGCCCTTCGCCCTCGCGGGCGATGCCGACGACGAACTCGAAGCTCGCCGCACGACCGGCCGCGATCCCGGCGCAGGTCGTCTCGAACACGACCGTCCGTTCGGGCTCGACGCCGAGATGCCTACAGGCGGCGAGGAGGGCGTCGGGCGCCGGCTTCCGGCGGAGGTGCTCGGTCCGCATCGTCGTACCGTCCACGAAGTCGTCGACGAGCGCATCGAGATGCGCGCGCGAGAGCAGGAGGCGCGTGTTCGTGCTGCCGGAGACGACCGCGCTCGTCATTCGCGCGTCGTGGACGAGCTCGAGATAGAGGCGCGCTCCTTCGAATGCGGCCACCCCTTGCCGGGCGACGAGGTCGGCGAGGGCCAGGAGCTTCGCGTTCGCCAGCCCGTTCACCGTTTCCGCTGTCGGCGGGTCGGAGGGCGCCCCGTCCGGGATCGCGAGACCACGACTCGCGAGGAAAGCGTGGATCGCTTCGATCCGCGTCCGTCCGTGGATGTGCGCGGGGTAGTCGACGTCGACGCTGAACGAGGGGAGCGGCTCGCCGGTCCGCTCTATTCGCCGCCGGATGAATCCGTCGAAGACCCTCTCCCACGCCCGGGCGTGGATCGCCGCGCTCGCGACGAGAACTCCGTCGGCGTTGAAGATGCATGCGACCGCGTCGGCCGGCACGCCGAGCAGGCGCTTCGCCTCCCAGGACGACATCACGAGGCGGACGAGGAAGCTGCTCGCGTGTCGCTCCCTTGCGAGATCTTCGAGGAGACGCGCGGTGGCGATGCGCTCGTCTCCCAGAGACCGGCGTCGGGCGGCGACGTCTGCCGGGAGGAGGTCGCGGCTCGCCGAGCGAAGCGCGTCCTCGGTCGAGTCGAACGCCGTCCGCCAGCCGTCGATCAGCGACTCCAGATCGACCCGCGCGTCGATCGCGGATGTCTCGGAGCGCTGTTCCTCGCTCACCATGACTTCTGGCGCTCCACGGTGTCGGGATGTCGGATGCGCACACGGGCATCGACGGCGACGCAGCGGTCGGGCAGCGCGAGCACCGGGTTGAGGTCGATCTCCGCGATCGCCGGGTGGTCGACGCCAAGCCTCCCCAGTCGGTGCACGAGGTCCGCGAGCGCCACCGCGTCCCCGGCTGGTGCTCCGCGGAATCCGGCCACGAGCTTCCCGGCTTTCCCCGAGGTGATGAGCTCCTCGGCGTCGACGTCCGTGAGCGGGGCCAGCCGGAAAGACGCCTCCCCGATCAGCTCCGCCATGACTCCGCCCGGGCCGAAGCCGACGAGTGGGCCGAACACGGGGTCCTGGACCATGCCTGCGAGGAGCTCCGCGCCGCCGGCCACCATGGGCTGGACGAGGACGGGGAAGCCGATCCGCCCGGACGCCCGACGAACGGAATCCTCGGTGTCGAGGTCGAGCGCGATGCCGCCGAGCTCGGTCTTGTGCGCGCCGGGCGCGGCGGACTTGGCGACGACGGGGAACCCGAGCCGCTGCGCGGCCGCGACTGCCCCGTCGGCGTCCTCGGCGACCGCCTCCGGCACGACGGGGATGCCGTAGGTGACGAGGAGCTTCCGCACCTCGTCCGCGCTCAGCCAGACGTCGTCGCCACGGGCGAGTGCGCCTGCAACCAGCGCGTCACCTTCCGCCCGGTCGATCCCCGCCGGCTCGGGGACTGTTCCCTGCGGACGCCGAAGCCACTCGGAGCGCTCCGCCGCCCGGCCGAGCGCCCGCGCCGCGGACTCGGGGTAGGAGAAGGGCGCCACTCGCCGGGACCTCGTCCGAAAGACGGCCGGGACGCCCTCCGCGCTGATCACGACCGCGAGCACCGGCTTCTCGACATCTGCCTCGGCAGCCGCCTGCTCGATCGCCACGGCGACCTCGTCGGCGGTGGCGCTCACCGCGGGAACGAACAACGCGATGAGCGCGTCGACTCCGGGATCCGCGAGCAGCGTCGGCACCACCGCGGCGTACGAGGCCGCACTTGCGCCGCCGAGCATGTCGACGGGGTTCGCCACGCTCGCCTCGGCGGGAAGCACAGCGCGGAGTACCTCGACGGTCTCGTCGCCGAGGGCTGCGAGCTCCAGTCCCGCCGCGTCGCATGCGTCGGCCGCGAGGATCCCGAGGCCACCCGCGTTCGTCACGAGCGCGACATTGCGACCGCCGAGCCTGGGCTGGCTCGAGACGACCGTCGCGACGTCGATGAGCTCCTCGAGCGAGCTCGCCCGGATCACACCCGCCTGGTGGAAGAGCGCGTCGACCGCCGTCTCGGATCCCGCCAGCGCCGCCGTGTGCGAGCTCGCCGCCCGCTGCCCGCTCGCCGACGTGCCGCTCTTGAGAGCGAGGATCGGCTTCTTGCGGGCTACGCGTCGCGCGAGCCGTCCGAAACGGCGCGGGTTGCCGAACGACTCCAAGTAGAGGAGGATCGCTGCGGTCCCGTCGTCGTCCTCCCACCACTCGAGGAGGTCGTTCGAGGACACGTCGGCCTTGTTCCCGATCGAGACGAAGGCGGAAAGACCGAGTCCGCGCGTCACCGCCGCTTCGAGGAGCGCCAGGCCGAGCGCGCCGCTCTGTGAGGAGAAGCCGATGTTTCCGGGCGCCGCCGAGCGTGAAGCGAACGTCGCATCGAGCCCCGACCGGGCGACGGCGATGCCGAGGCAGTTCGGGCCGATCAAGCGCCCGCCGTGAGAGCGTACGAGCGCGAGGAGCTCTTCCTGACGCTGCGCTCCCTCGCTCCCCACCTCGGCGAAGCCCGCCGAGACGACGACGAGCGCGCGAACGCCGTGGCGCAATGCGGTCCTCGCCGCCTCGAGCACGTCACGGGCAGGGACGCAGATCACCGCGAGATCGAGGTCGTCCGCGATCTCCTCGATCGACTGATAGGCGCGAACTCCCGAGACCGGCGTCCCGTCGCGGTTGACGGGATACGCGGCGCCGGTGAAGCCCGCCCTCAGGATGTTCCGGAAGAGCTCGCCGCCGATCGAACCCGCTCGCGACGATGCGCCGATCACGGCCACGGCGCGTGGCTCGAAGAAGGGTCGCAGCGACGCGACGACGGCGACATGATCGCGCTCGGCGACACGCTGCTCGTACTTCTCCCCAGCGGCGATCGAGAACTCGACCTCCATCTCGCCGCCGGCGAGCACCCGGGTGAGCTCGAATCCGGCGTGTTCGAAGACGCCGAGCATGTCGTGGTTGTCCGCCAGCACCTCCGCGACGAAGCGCGCGATACCGTGATCGGAGGCCCGCACCGCGAGCTGCTCGAGCAGCCGCGTCCCGATGCCGCGGCGCTGGTACGCATCCGCAACCGTGAACGCGACCTCCGCGACCGCGGGGTCGCGAAGCCGGACGTAGTTCGCCAGCGCGACGACCAGCTCCCCCTCTCCGTCCACGACCGTGCCGATGAGAGCGCCGCGCTCCACCCAATCGGGATCGACCACGGGCTCCACGAGACGCTCGTCCACGGCCCGGATCCCGTGGAAGCGAAGGTACAGGCTCTGGTCCGAAAGCCCTGCGAAGAAGGCAAGGAGCCGTTCGACGTCGTCGCCGAGCGGCGGCCGTAGACGGAGCGTCGACCCGTCCTTGAGGATGACGTCGACCGTGTCCATCAGGACTCGGCGTCAGGTGTGCGTACGCTCCTCCTCCGCGGTCTCGTCGCCACGGCGTGGCGGCTCGCGAGGTCGATCGCGACCGCCAGGAGCAGTGTCCCCGCCCACCGGTTGACGGGATCGAAGACGAGCGGCTCGCGGTCTCCGACGACGTTGCAGACGAACCAGACGAAGAACCAGATCAGCGTCATGACCCTGCCTCCTTCATGTCACTGGCCAGGGTACGGGCCGGGTCTCGACCGGGATTCGGGGGAGCCACGGAGCCGGCTACGGCAAACCCGCGCTCAGAGCAGGAGCACGAGAAACGCGAGCATCGCGGCTGCGGACGCGGCGGCGGTGATGACGACGGTCGACCTCCTCGCCGTCGCGAACGCCTCGGGCAGGAGGTCGCTCAGGACGAGCCACAGCATCGCGCCCGCCGCGAAGCCGAGCCCGATCGGGAGGAACCCGGTGAACTTCTCGACGAAGAGATATGCGGGAACCGCCATGACCGGCTGCGGAAGGCTCGAGAAGATGCTCCAAGCGGCTGCGCTCCGCGCCGATGTGCCCCGCGGGACGAGCACGAGGCTGATCGCAAGACCCTCCGGGATGTTGTGCACGGCGATGGCGACGGCGATCAGGATCCCCAGCGCCTCCTTTCCGCCGAAAGCGACACCGACACCGACGCCTTCGGCGAACGAGTGGATCGTCATGACGCCGACGATGAGGAGGGCCTTCCGCGCGTCGGCGCCGCGCAGCGCACCGAGGTGGAGGTCACGCTGACCGTCGATCAGCTTGTTGACCACCGCGATGAAGACGACGCCCACCAGAGCGCCGAGTGCCGTCCGAGCGGTGTCGAAGCGAGCGCCTTCGTAGAGAAGCCCGAGGCTCGCGCCGATCATCAACCCGCCCGCGAGGCTGTTCGCGATCCCGAGCCAGCTCCGCCCGGGTGACGCGAAGACGAACGGAAGCGCTCCGAGTCCGGTGGCGAGCGCGGTGACGAGAGCCGCGAGGAAGACGATGGCGACCTCCACGGAGCGGATCACAGCACCTGAGCACCCGTCTGTCGTCGGCGTCGCGGCCGTGATCGGCCTGCGGCGGACTACGCACCTGGATCGGCGCTCGCCCCGATGAAGCGCATCGAATACCGCCCGATCATCCGGAGCGAAGGTACGAGACCGAGGAGAAGACGATGGACAAGATCCTCATCGCAACCGACGGCTCGGCCGCGTCGCAGGAAGCAGTCGAGGTCGGGATCGCGCTCGCACGAGAGGAGGACGCAGCCGTGGTGTTCGTCCACGTCGTCCCGAAGGTGGAGCGATATCCGGTGAACGCCTACGGCATCGTCGGAGTGATCCCGTACGACCTGCGCGACGACGATGGGCGGCCGCTCGAAGAAGCAGAAACGGCTGCGGAGCGAGAGGACGTGCGCTCGAACAGCAAGCTCCTCACGGGCGACGCCGCCGACGAGATCGTCGCGTACGCCGACAACCTCGACGTCGATCTCATCGTCGTCGGTTCACGGGGTCACGGGGCGCTCGCGAGCATGCTCCTCGGCAGCGTTTCCCGCGGCGTCCTGACGGAGTCGAAGCGGCCGGTGATGATCGTCCGCGCGAAGACTCCGAGAGCAGCCTGAGCGCGCACCGGGCCGCCTACCGGCCACATGCACTGCGGAAATGCCGAAGCCCGGTCCGGGCGGACGCTGATGCCAGTGGACCCGGTCCTGCGGAGAGTGAGCGCGACAAGGAGGTGCACAGTGAAAGCTCTCGTCTTCCACGGGCCTGGGGAGCGTGCCTGGGAGCTCGTCCCCGACCCGTCCATCATCGAGCCGACGGACGCGATCGTCCGCATCGACTCGTCCACGATCTGCGGGACCGACCTGCACATCCTCAAGGGGGACGTGCCGGAGACGACGCCCGGCACCATCCTCGGCCACGAGGCCGTCGGCACGATCGTCGAGCTCGGCTCGGCCGTCACGACGCTCGAGGTCGGAGACCGGGTGCTCGTGTCCTGCATCAGCGCGTGTGGTCGCTGCCGCTTCTGCAAGGAGGGGCATTACGGCCTCTGCACGGGCGGAGGCGGCTGGATCTTCGGCCATCTGATCGACGGCCTCCAGGCCGAGTACGCCCGCGTTCCCTTCGCCGACACCTCCGTCTACAAGGTGCCCGAGGGGCTCTCGGACGAGCAGGTGTTGTTCCTGGCCGACATCCTGCCGACGGCGTACGAGGTCGGCGTGCTGAACGGCCGGGTCGAGCCGGGAGACACCGTCGCGATCGTCGGCGCCGGGCCGATCGGCCTCGCCGCGATCATGACCGCGAAGCTCCACTCTCCGGGCCGGATCATCGCGATCGACCTGGTGGAGGCACGGCTCGAGAAGGCTCGCGAGTTCGGAGCCGACGTCACCATCGACAACGGCCGTGAGGACGCCGTCGGGAGGATCATGGACATGACGGGCGGTCTCGGCGCGGACGTCGCGATGGAGGCGGTCGGCGTCCCGGAGACGTTCGAGCTCTGCGCCGAGCTCGTCCGCCCCGGCGGCCGCGTTGCGAACATCGGCGTCCACGGGCATCCGGCGACTCTCCATCTGGAGAAGCTCTGGATCCGCGACGTGCTCATCACCACCGGGCTCGTCGACACGTCGACGACGCCGAAGCTGCTCCGCCTGATCGAGGGCGGCAAGCTCGATCCGACGACCTTCGCGACGCACCACTTCGCGCTCGACGAGACGGAGAAGGCGTACGACGTCTTCGGCGCGGCGGCGGAGACGAACGCGCTCAAGGTCGTGCTCACGGCCGTCCCGGTCGACCACCAGCTGGCGGCGGCCGGCGAGCGAGCCGCTGCCGTGTGAGAGCACGTCACTCCCGTCGGGGCGCGTCGAGCGAAGAAGGCGGCGCTCCCGACGGGAGGCTGTGCCCTGGATCGCATCTCGGGGCGACGCCGGGCGCGTGCGTAGTAGCCCGCAGAAGAATCAGAACTCCGTGCGGAGGCCGGGCAGGTGAGCGTCCTGTCTCATGGGAGGGACATCGACGCTCACGGGAGGTAGGTCATGCGTGAATCCTCTTCCTCGAGCCCTCGCCGGATACGAGTGAAAGGAAGCATTCGATGAGCAGCGGCGGATATGCACACGGTGGCGGCGCGAGGGACAGCGGGCTCGCCGGAGCCGTGGCGGCGATGCTCGGGATCCTCGTCGCCGTCCTCGGATTCTTCGCGCTGATGATGTGGGTCGACGCCCGCCATGCACGCGACGACGCGGATCGCGCCGCCGCGTCGGCGTCGGGAGCCAACTCCATGCCTGGGATGGACATGACCTCGACCGCCGGCACGGGCACGCTGACGAGCTACGCCGGAGCCGCACCCACGAACGCCGACGCGCTCGCGGCAGCGCACGAGCCCTATCCGGCCGCGCTCACTGCCGCGCCGGCAGGGCCGGTCGCGGACGTGAACCTGAAGCTGACCGACCTCACCATCCAGATCGCGCCGGGCGTGAAGTACTCGGCTTGGGCGTGGGCGGGCGGAGCGCCTGGCCCGGTCATCCACGTCCGCCAGGGCCAGCTGGTCAGGATCACGCTGACGAACAACGGGGCGATCCCTCACTCCGTCGACTTCCACGCAGCGCGCATCGCACCGGACAAGGCGTTCACGGACGTCTTCCCGGGGCAGTCCGTCAGCTACACGTTCCGCGCGAACGATCCCGGCGTCTTCATGTACCACTGCGGGACGAAGCCGGTCCTGATGCACATCGCGAACGGGATGTACGGGGCGATCGTGGTCGAGCCGCCGGCGGGCGTCCTCCCGAAGGCGGACGAGAACTACGTCCTCGTCGCGAGCGAGTGGTATCTCGCGTCTGACGGCCTGGACAAGCCCGCGGTGTTCGACATGGCGAAGGCGCATGCGCGCCAGCCCGACTGGATGACGTTCAACGGCTACGCCGGCCAGTACGTCAAGCACCCGCTGACCGCGAAGCCCGGCGACCTCGTCCGCTTCTGGGTCGTCGACGCAGGCCCGTCGCTCGACACGGACTTCCACATCGTCGGAACCATCCTGAACACCGCCTATCCGTTCGGTGACATGCGGCCACAGGACGCGCTGCACGACGTGCAGACGGTGACCGTGCCGGCGGGAGGCGGGGGTGTGTTCGACGTGAAGATCGACCAGCCGGGTCTGTACCCGTTCGTCTCGCACGCCTTCGCAGCCGTCGACCAGGGCCAGGTCGGGCTCCTGAACGTCGGCGACGTCGGCGGGACGATGTCCCACTAGCCGCCCCATGCTGCGAGCAGGTCGGGCGCATGAGCGGACCCGACCTGCTCGCAGCATCATTTGCAGCCTGCGGTCAGCCGCTACCGGAGGTGCGAGTCGTCCAGAGGACGGCATGTCTCCGGCCCCCCTTCGTGGATGCGACACCCACGATCGCGCCGCGCGCGTTGATCGCCGCGGCGTCGCTCTCCGCTCCGCCGAGCGTGCCGAGGTCGGCGATCCCTCCGGTGACCGCCCAGACGAACGCGTGCACGACCGATCTTCCCGCCGGGACGCTGCTCCCGACGACCTGGCCGCGATCGTTGATGCCGACGACCTCGGTGAAGCCGCCCAACGTCGGGAGGCGGGAGATCGTCCGGCTGCGCCACACGACCGGGCGCGGCGGCTCGTTTGCGGTGCGGCAGGTCCCGACGACCAGCCCGCGGCTGTTGATCGAGACCGCGTCGCTGCTCGGATACGCGGATCCGAGCGTGCCGAGGTCGCGCATCTTGCCGCCCTGCCACAGGAACGCGTGTCCCTGCTGCCCGGTCTGTGTGACCCTCGCCGTGAAGCTGGTTCCGACCACCTGCCCGGCGGCGTTCACGGCCACCGCGGTGGTCCCGACGTACGCACGGCCGAGCGTCCCGAGATCGGTCATCTTCCCTCGCCGCCAGAGGAACGCGTGCGTCTGCCCGGATGCGGTCGAGCTGGACCCCACGACCTCGCCGCGGTCGTTGATCGCCACAGCCCCGCTCGACGATCCGCCGAGCGTCCCCAGGTCGGTCATCTTCCCCTTCTGCCAGAGAAAGGCGTGGACGACGCCGCTCGCCGCGAAGCTCTCGCCGACGATCTGACCGCGCTCGTTGATCGCCCGGGGCGTGCTGCTACGGCCTCCGAGCGTCCCGAGATCGGTCATCTCGCCGTTCTGCCAGAGGAACCCGTGGCTCCTCGACGGCCTCGGCGTGAGGCTCGTCCCGATGACCTGGCCGCGATCGTCGATCGCGGTCGCGCCGCTGTCGCGGCCACCGAGCGTCCCGAGGTCGATCATCCGCCCGGCCTCCCAGAGAAACGCCCGTTGTCTACCGCTCGCGGTTCCACTCGTCCCGACGATTTGACCCCGATCGTTGATCGCTGCGGCGCTGCTGTCGCGATACGCGGGCCCGAGCGTGCCGAGGTCGACGATCCCCCAGCGAGCGTCGGACGCCGCGGCACGCCCGGTCGATCCTGAGAGGCCGGTCGCAAGCATCGCGACGACGACCGAAATCGAGCCGACGGCTGCACACCTACCAAGGCTGAACATTGCTCCTCCTGTTCTGGATGTAGCCTGCCCGCTCATCCGAGTGTCGCCCCCGCGGCCGCACGGATCCATGGGAACGCGATAGGAAAACGATGGAAACTCGCTCGTCAGCAGGAGAGCGCGGGCACTCGGCGCTCGTCGTCGTCAGCCGACCCGACGGCGAGGTCTCGACGACGCTGACTCTGCCGCAGCGTCAGATAACGGTTGGCCGTCGGCCGGACGCGAACGACATCGCTCTCGAGCCGGACCCTCAGCTGCTCGTCGGACGCGCGGGCCATTGCAAGCTGGAGCCGGACGGCACACGCTGGTTCGTCGTCGACGGCGGGAGCGTCAACGGGACCTTCCTGCGGCGCGACGGGGAGCTCAGCTCGGTGTCGGCACCCGTGGCGCTCCGTGATGGTGACGTCGTCTGCGTCCTCGGGGCGGTGAGCGACTCGGGCGAGCGCAGCTTCTTCGAGCTCGCCTTCCGGTCGACCCGCGATCCCCAGGCCACCCGGGCCGCGCCGATCGCCTCGACCGATGTCGCGCCCGAGATGGCGAGTGGAGGGTGCCTCGTGTACGACCCCCATGAGGCGCGTCTGACCCTCGTGCGTGGCGGCGAGCGACACGAGGTTCCCATCCGCGCCCAGGCGCATCGGCTGATCCGGCGCATGGCAGAGCGAAACGCAGCGGGCGACGGCTCTCCTGCACTCTGCACGTACGACGAGCTCGTGCGCGCCGTCTGGCTCGACGAGCCGCTCCACACGCGCGAGGAGCTCGCGAAGCTCGTCTGGGAGTTGCGCCGCAAGCTCGATCGGCTCGGCGGGGGCGACCTCATCGAGACCGAGCGCGGCCTCGGATACCGGCTCCGTACCTGCCGCCCGGTCGCGACGCGGGGCAGCGCCTCGTGATCGCGCGTCTCGGGCCCGAGATAGGCGAGTCGTTCGGCGCGTACCGAATCGAGTCGATCCTCGACCGTGGAGGAATGGGAACCGTCTATCTCGCGACCCACGAGCGACTCGCCCGCAAGGCGGCGATCAAGGTGATCGCGCCGCAGTACGCACACGACGAGGAATTCCGAGCGCGCTTCCTCGTCGAGTCGCAGCTCGCCGCCTCGCTCGACCACCCGAACGTCATCCCGATCTTCGACGCGGGGGAGATCGACGGCCTCCTCTACCTAGCCATGCGTTACGTCCCGGGGCACAGCCTGCACGTGGTGCTCGAAGCCCGGGGCACCCTCCCGCTCGAGCAGGTCGTGACGATCGCCGGGCAGCTCGGTGGCGCGCTCGACGCGGCACACGCCGAAGGGCTGCTCCACCGTGACGTGAAGCCGGCGAACATCCTGCTGGCGGAGCCCGGAGGTCACCTCTATCTCTGCGACTTCGGTCTCGCGAAGCGGACGAGCGCGAAGGGTGTGACGCAGACCGGCTCCTTCTTCGGGACCGTCGACTACGCGGCGCCGGAGCAGATAGCCGGCCAAGTGATCGACGGGCGTGCGGACGTCTACGCGCTCGGATGCGTCCTCTTCCATTGCCTCGCCGGTCGACCCCCGTTCGTCCGCGAGAGCGAGTTCCTCGTGCTGCAGGCGCATCTCGCCGACTCTCCGCCGAAGCTCTCCGAGCTCCGAGCCGACGTCCCGGACGCGTTGGACGCCGTCGTCGAGACCGCACTCGCCAAGCGACCGGCCGACCGCTATGCGACGGGGTCGGCTCTGGCCATGGCCCTTCAGGCTGCCGCGGCCGAAGGACGGAGTGACGATCTGGCGACCAGGCGGGCGCCGGTCGCCCGCGCGACGTCGCGCGTCCCGTCGCCGGCCGCGGATCGTGCCCGACGGATCACCGTCGCAGGGATCGCGGCGGCGATCGCGCTCGTCGCGATCGTCGCCGCAGTCGTCATCGCGACGCGGCGGGGTGGTGGAGAGCCGACCGGCGCGGGCTCGGCGGCTCTTCCGACATTCGTCGACCGCGTGCAGAACGTCCTCGAGCAGTCCTCGGGAGGACGACGCGAGATCGGCGCTGCGCTCGCCGCAGGCCTCGCCTGCACGATCTCGCCACGCGACGCAGGGAGGCGGATCGCAAGCGTGACGGAGAACCGCCAGAGCATCCTCGACCAGCTGGGGAGCATGCAGGCTCCGACACCGCAGGCAGCGGCCGTCCTCACCCTTCTGCAGCGTGCGCTCCAGCAGTCGATCGAGGCGGATCGCCACTACCGGGACGCCTTCTTCGACTCCACCCGAACGACGTGCCCGCTGACCCCGAGCCGCGACTTCACGCTCGCCGCGAAGTCGGACGCGACGGCGACCGCGGCGAAGGAGCGCTTCATCACGGCCTTCGACCCGATTGCGAAGCGATTCGATCGGCGCACGTGGCTGGCGAGCGAGATCTGATGAGGCGTCTTCGTACACGCCGAGCCCCGCTG
Source organism: uncultured Actinomycetes bacterium (assembly GCA_963708265.1). Classification (GTDB taxonomy): domain Bacteria; phylum Actinomycetota; class Thermoleophilia; order Gaiellales; family Gaiellaceae; genus GMQP-bins7. The sequence goes on from CAVPSC010000004.1 coordinate 1,480,972, forward strand.
CTCACGGCAATGGGGCTCGTCTTCCTCGCCGTCGTTGCGTCCGGAGCGGCGCAAAGAGCCTCAGCGGCAGGCTCCTCACCGCCTCGCCCGCACATCGTCGTCAAGTCGATTCCCTTCGGCGCGAAGCGTCGCGCCGAGACCGCGGCGTACGCGCGACGCCACTACGGCCTCGACACCTGGCGGCTCGTGCACCCGCAGGTGATCGTCGAGCACTACACGGCGGCATCCACCTTCGGCTCGACGTACTCCTCCTTCTCGTCGGACACGCCCGACCCGGAGCTCGGCGAGCTGCCCGGCGTCTGCTCCCACTTCCTGATCGACCGCGACGGGACGATCTACCAGCTCGTCCCGCCGAGCACGATCTGCCGCCACACGGTGGGACTGAACTGGACGGCGATCGGGATCGAGCACGTCGGTACGAGCGACCGGCAGATCCTCGACGACCCGGCACAGCTCTCGGCGTCCCTCCGGTTGACGGCCTGGCTGATGAGCCGGTACGGGATCCAGCTCCGCAACGTCATCGGCCACAGCGAGAGCCTCACGAGCCCGTACCACCGCGAGCGCTACCGCGCCTGGCGCTGCCAGACGCACGGCGACTGGTCGCACGCGGACATGCGGATCTACCGCACGAGGCTGGCGAAGCTCGCGCGCCGCTACAGGATTCCGCTCGGACCGGCCGCACGGCCGATCAGCCCGCGCTGCTGAAGAGCCCCGGACGCGATCCGCTAGGAGAGCCCGGCCTCGGCGAGCGCGTCGCGGCCCCAGGCGAAGTCCGCGTCGAGCCAGCCCGTCATCGGCTCGAGGGCGACCCCACGGTCGTACGCGTGAACGATCCATCCGTTTCCGAGGTAGATGCCCATGTGCCCGACCTGCGCCGGCTTCGACCGCGGTCCGTCGTGCCCGAAGAAGACGACGTCGGCGGGGCTCAACCTGGAGCGGGGCACGCGAGCGGAGCGCTGCACCTCGCCACTCATCGCGTAGGTCGTCCTGCCCTCGAGGATTCCGGAGAGGCTGGGCGCGTTCGCGAACGGCTGGAGCTTGTAGACGCGCCACACGAAGCCGGAGCAGTCGAACCCTCCCGGCTCGAGCTTGCCGAAGAGCTCCTGCGGCTTCTCCGAGGTGCCGCCCCAGACGTACGGCGAGCCGACGAAGCGAAGGGCGCGACTGAGAACGACCTGCTGCCAGGACGTCAGGCGCGGGAGCGAGAACGACTCCGCCGCCGTCCGGACGGCATCGACCTCCGGGCTGTGGATCGCCAGGACTCGCGCGATCGAGTAGGCAGCCTCGGCACGCGTTGCGGGCTGCGCGAGCTGGAGCTCGAGCTGTTCCTGGTCGCGCAGGTGATTGACGCGGAGCCCGAGCATGCGCGCGACCGTCTCGGTCCCGAGCCACTGCGTCGGCTCGAGACCCGCGTCGAGTGCTGCAAGCCGCAGCTGGCGCGCAGCCGGTCGGAGACCCAGTGCGGTAACGAGGCGCGCATCGAGCTCGCGCAGCGTGACGGGCCGGTCGGGCTCCGAGGTCACCGTCACCGAAGAGCCGAGCGCCGACAGGACGACCGCGAAGTCGGACCACGTGAGCGTGTTCTGAGGGCGGAACCGGCCGACGCTCGGAGCCATCAGTCCCGCAGCGACCACCGTCCGGATCTGGGGCGCTGCCCAGGAGGGAGACGACGGCTGCGCGGTCGCCACCGCGCCTGCGTCGCGGACTCCCGCGGCGAGGGCGAGGGCGGCGCACGCGACGAGAGCGAGGCGTCCCATGCTCTGGCTATCGGCCCCGGCTCCGAGGGTCCGTAGTCCCCGTTCCCACGTTTCCGGCAAGCGCTAGGCTGGCGCCGATGGCCGCCTCGGCACGGGACCGCTACTCGGACTGCCTCACCGGCTCCTGGCTCGCGGAACGCCTAGCGATCGACCCCCTTGCGATCGACGCGATGCGGCGCGACGGGGAGCTCATCGGCGTCAGAAAGGACGGCTCGACGGAGTGGCTCTACCCGCCGTGGCAGTTCTCCGACTGGAGACCGCGCGCGTCGATTCGCCGGGTCGTCAATGCCGCACGTGCGGCGGGGATCGGTGAGAGCCGCCTGTACGAGATCCTCACCGCACCGCTCGGCCTGCGCGGGGAGAAGCGTCTGGCCGACCTCTTGAAGGAAGGTCGCGACGACGAGGTCGTCGAGGCCGTTCGCCTCGCCTAGCGCGAGAAGGTCGCCGCCGCGCGAACGATCGAGACGTCGCCGCTGACCGTCTTCACCTGGAGCGGGACGACCTCTCCACCCGCCTCGCTGTCCGACTCGTCGGCGGCGATGGTCTCGTCCGCGAGACCGAGCTCCGATCGAAGATCTCCCGAGATCGTCGTCGCGTCGATCCAGACCCGCGTGCCGCGCGCGACCGCGATCTTCGCATCTCCCGAGATGAGCTGGATGCGAACGTCGCCCGTCTCCACGTCCTTGAGCTCGACGTCCCCCGAGGTCGACGAGATCGACAGCGCGCCTCTCACCTCGCCGAGCTCGACGTCCCCCGAGACCGAGCGCACGGAGAGCTGGCGCTCAGCCCGGCCGACGTCGACATCGCCCGACACCGTCACGATCTGCCCCTCGCTCTCGGCGGCCGTCACGGACACGTCGCCGCTCGCCGTTTTCAGCAGGAGGTCACCGGTGATCGTGTCGAGCCGAAGGTCTCCGGACGCGGACCGCGCAACCACCTCGCCGAGCGATCCCTCCACGCGCAGGTCGGTCGATCCGCCGCTCAGGTCGAGATCGGTGCCGGGCGGGCACGCGATCCGGACCTCGACGTCCCCGCCCCACGTGATGCGGATCGGCCCCCAGCGGATCCGGTCCTTCTCCTCGACGGTGATCACGTGGCCACCGCGGTGCTCGTCGGCCCTCACGACGACGTTCTCGACCCGATCCTCGCCGCCGCGCCCCTGAGGGACGAGGTCGACGCTGGTCCGGGGCTCGTCCATCGTCGTGACGACCACGCGCCCGCTCGTGAGCTTCACACGAAGCGAGACCTTGCCGGTGGTCTCGAACGTCGGCATGACGCGTCCCTACTCCCCGGCCTTGCCGCCGGAGACACGGCGGACACGGCTGCCGGTCGGGCGAGTGCGCGTCCGGCGGAGCCGGTCGCTGCGGTCGAGGTGCTGGAGGTAGTCGAACGGAAGCGGAGCGAGAAGCATGGTCTTCTCCTTTCAGCCCTGGGCGTAGCCCTGCATGCGGTTTCGGCTGCGCTTGGTCGTTCGCGCGTGGAGCGTGTGCGCGAGCGTCTTCACGAGCCATGCGTTCGTCGAGATGCCTTCCTGGGCGGCCGCTGCTTCGATCCCGGCCTTGATCGTCTCCGGCAGACGGAGCGAGATCCGTCCCGCGTACTCCTCCCCGGCCGGGACCTTGATCCCCTCGTCCGGGACATCCTCGGAAACGACGACGAGCTCGGGCTCCCGGCCTGCAAGCCGCACCTCCACACGTCCGGACTCGAGCTGCGCGCCGATCTCGGACGCCGCCTCGCCGATGAGGTCGAGGAGGCGGAGATGGAGAGTCGACGTCAGCGCCTCGCTGAGGCGGCGCGCGGCGTCGGAGGTCGCTTCGTCTCCGAGCCCCGCGGTCGCAGCGAGATCTGCCTGGATCGCCTGGATGTGCGTGTCGAGCTGCATCGCGACAGCACTATGACATCACCAATGAGGTCTGTCAAGCATTTTCTCGACATCGACGTGCGGCAGCGGGCCGAAAACGCCTCGAGCAAAGGGATTTAGGGACTCGAGAACGATGCGCGCGAAGCGCTCTCAGGAGAGCTGCCAGGCGTCGTCCCGGATGATCGGCGTCGTCGAACCGTCAGTGCCGATGCCGTCGACCGCCACGTCCTGACCGCCGATCATGAAGTCCGTGTGGATCGCCGATGCGTTCACTCCGCGATCGCGCTGCTCGTCCTCCGCAAGCCCGAGGCCGTCGTTCAGCACGAACGGGAACCCGGCGCCGTACGCCAGGTGGCAGGTGGCGTTCTCGTCGAAGAGCATGTCGTGGAAGACGAGGCCGGTGCGCTTCACCGGCGACGAGCCGTCCACGAGCGCAACCTCGCCGAGGTAGCAGGCGTACTCGTCGATCGCGAGCTGCTGGCGGACGATGTCCGCTCCCGAGTCCGCGTTCACCTCGACCACCTTCCCGCCCTCGAACCGGAGCTCGAGGCCGTCGATGCGGGTTCCGCCCGTGACGAGCGGAGCGGTCGAGCGAACGACTCCCTCCGTGCGCCGGAAGTCGGGCGACGTGAACACCTCCTCAGTCGGGAGATTCGGGATGTGCTCGATTCCCGTCTCCGTCACGGCCTTGCCGCTCAGCCAGCGAGCGTCCGGGAGCAGACCGACGACGAGATCCGTGCCCGGACCGGTGAAGCGAATCGCGTCGAACGAGCGCCTCGTCATTGCGTCGCTCCTGCGGGCGAGCGTCGCGACGTGGTCCGCCCACGCGGCGCTGACGTCGTCGGCGTCGAGCCGGGTCGCGACGGCGACCGCGTCCCAGAGCCGCTCGACGTCCGGCTCCCCGAAGACCTGGGTCGCCCACCCCGGATTCGGGGCTGCGACGCCGACCCAGTTGAAGCGCAGCTGCGTCAGGTCCCGTCCGACGACGGCGCTCATCTCGCGGGGGACCGCCTTCCCGACGAGGACGGGGTCGAGATCGGCGAGAAGGGTCGGATCCGGGTTCCCCGTGAGGCCGATCAGCGCAGGGCGCTCCTCGCCCCAGCGCTTCATCCAGTCGAGGAGGTACGGAGGGGACCAGTCGAGCTCCTCCTCGGCGCCGAGCTCGATCAGCGCGCGCCGCAGGTGGAGGTCGTTGTACAGCACGGTCACGTGCTTCGCCCCGGCTCGATAGGACTCGCGAGCGATCGCGCGAGCGATCTCGGCGTGCTCGACGAGGCCGGTGATGACGACGTCCTGGCCGTCCTGCACGTTCGCGCCGACGCGAACCGCGAGCTCCGCGTAGCGGCGGAGGCGCTCCTCGGGGGTCACGCGCGTGACCCTACCGCTACGAGGTCAGTCGCCCCAGTCGAAATCGCGCGGACGGCCCGTCCAGAGGGTCTCGTCCAGCGCCGGCCCCTCGACGTTCTCGACCGTCGCGGTCTCCTCCCCGGGCCACGGAAGGCGCGTGGAGCTCAGGTCGGCGGCCGGCTCGCCGTCGAGCGTCTCCTCGATGCGGGCCTGCTCCTCGCTCTTGAAGAGCGGGTGGTTCTCGAGCGGATCGCCGCCGTCGAGATACGGCTCGAGCGGCATGTCCGCGTCGAGGCCTGCGTTCCGGGCGCGAAGCTCGAGGTGCTCCCGAATCGCCTGGGCGAACGGCGCTTCGACGATCGTCGTGAGGTCTTCGAGTTCGGACATCGGCGTCCCCCCTGCGGCGTCGCATGTTAGCGCAGCCTGGTCGCCTACACCCTGGTCGTCCGCCTTTCTTGCGCGAACCGTCACATGTCCGGCCGCGGTCGATGTGCGACGATTTGCGCGGTGCCGCGCCTCCGCCCCCACCTCCGTCCGCTGACGCTGGCCGCCGTCCTCTACGAGACGTGGCGACGCCTCCCGCCCGAGCACCGGCGGACGCTGATGATCGCGGCGAGACGGCACGGGCCGCGTGTGGCCACCTCGCTCGTCCGCCGCAGCCGGCGCCCGCTCTAGAGGACCCGAAGTCAGTCCGCGCGGAAGCCGAGCGCCTCGCGCACGATCCGATCCTGCTCGCGGGTGTGGAGCGTCGGGTAGCCCTCGCTGGGGCTGGCTCGCCAGGGACGCCCGACGTACACGACACGCTCGACCGACGCCACCTGCGCCGCCGCGTCCTCCAGCCGATGGCGCAGCGTCCGCCACGCGCCCATGTTCTGGGGTTCCTCCTGCGCCCACACGATCTCGCGGAGCCCCGGATAGGAGGACACGAGCGCGGCGATCGCATCGACGGGGAACGGGTACAGGAGCTCGATCCGCGCGACCGCGACGCTCGAGGAGAGCGCGCGCATGTCGTGACCGACGATGTCGTAGTAGACCTTTCCGCTGCAGAGGACGAGTCGACGAATCGCATCGCGATCCGGAACGTCGTCGTCGAGCACCGGCCGGAACGAGCCGGTCGCGAGCTCCTCGAGCGTCGCCGTGGCCTGGCGGACACGGAGCAGCCCCTTCGGCGTCATGACCACCAACGGGCGGGCGGTCGCGTCGAGCGCCTGCCGACGGAGGAGGTGGAAGTACTGCCCGGACGTCGTGCAGTTGGCGACGCGGATGTTGTCCTGGGCGGCGAGCTGGAGGAACCGCTCCAGGCGCGCGCTCGAGTGCTCCGGGCCGTTGCCCTCGTACCCGTGCGGGAGCAGGAGCGTCAGCCGTGACGTCTGGCCCCACTTCGAGCGCCCGGAGACGATGAACTGGTCGACCACGATCTGAGCGCCGTTCACGAAGTCCCCGAACTGCGCCTCCCAGAGCACGAGGGCGTCCGGCGCCGCGACCGAGTAGCCGTAGTCGAACGCGAGGGCCGCGTACTCGGAGAGGGGCGAGTTGTAGATCTCGAAGGACGCCGTCGCCGTGGGAAGTGCCTGGAGCGGCGTGAACGTCTCACCGGTCACGGGGTCGTGCAGCACGGCATGCCGATGCGAGAACGTCCCTCGCTCCGTGTCCTGGCCCGAGAGGCGGATCGGGATCCCCTCCTCGAGGAGCGTCGCGAATGCGAGCCCCTCCGCCTGGCCCCAGTCGATGCCGCCCTCCTGCAGGGCCTCGCGTCGTCGCTCGAGCTGGCGTGCGAGCTTCGGATTGACCGTGAACCCCTCGGGCGGCCCGAGCAACCGCTCGTCGAGCTCGACGAGCCTCTCGGCCGGCACGGCGGTGAGTACCGCGGCACCCGTGTCGGTCTGCGTCCGCGGCTCCTGCCGCGGGAGCGGCTCGGCGAACGAGGCCTTGAGCTCGTCGTGGGCCTCCCGCAGCACCTCCTGTGTCCGCCGGAGCGGCTCGTCCGCCTGCTCGCTGGTCAGCACACCCGCGTCGACGAGTCGTGCCGCATAGGTCGCCCGCACCGTCGGCTGCCGGTCGATGCGCTCCGCCATGAGGGGCTGGGTGTAGGAGGCCTCGTCCTGCTCGTTGTGGCCGAAGCGCCGGTAGCCGACGAGATCGACGACCATGTCGTGCCCGAACTCCTCGCGATAGGCGAGCGACAGCCGGATCGCGGACACCGCGGCTTCCGGCTCGTCCGCGTTCACGTGCACGATCGGCACGTCGAACCCTTTGGCGAGGTCGCTCGAGTAGCGGGTCGAGCGCCCCTCGGCGGGATCGGTCGTGAAGCCGACCTGGTTGTTCGCAATCACGTGGAGCGTTCCGCCCGTCGAGTAGCCGTCGAGGGAGTGGAGATTGAACGTCTCCGCGACGACGCCCTGGCCCGCGAACGACGCGTCGCCGTGGATGAGGATCGGGAGGGCGACCGTCGGATCGTGGAGGGCGATGCCGCGCGAACGGTCCGTCTGCTCTGCCCGTGCCCTCCCCTCGACGACGGGGTCGACCGCCTCGAGGTGGCTCGGGTTCGGCGCCAGCGTCACCTGGATCTCGCCCGTCCGCGTCATGCGGGCTTCCGACGCGGCGAGGTGGTACTTGACGTCGCCGGTCCCTCCCTCGGGATCGGAGATGAGCGCGTCGATCGTCTTCTCCCCTTCGAACTCGCGCAGGATCGACGCGTAGCTGCGCCCGACGGTGTGCACGAGGACGTTGAGGCGCCCGCGATGCGCGATCCCGAGCACGACCTCGTGCGCGCCGCCCGCGGCCGCCAGCTCGATCGCCTCGTCGAGCATCGGCACGAGCGCGTCGAGGCCCTCGATCGAGAACTGCTTCTGGCCGAGGAACGCGCGCCGCAGGTACGTCTCGAACGCTTCGACCTGCGACAGCCGCTCGAGCAACGCGAGCCGCTGCTCCGCCGGGAGCGGCCGCCGGAAGCGGCCGGATTCGATCGCACGGCGGAGCCAGTTGCGTTCGGCGTAGTCGGAGATGTGCTCGATCTCGTACGCGATCGGCCCGCAGTAGACCTCTCGCAGCCGGGGGAGGACGTCCGCGAGCGTCGTGCCCTCGACGTACACGCCGAGCAGCGCCGCGGGAACGTGAGCCTGGAGGCCGGGCGTGAGCGGAACGGCGAGCTCGTTCTCGTCGAGCGCCGGGTCGCCGAGCGGCTCCGACCCGAGCGGATCGAGCCGTGCCGCGAGATGGCCGTGCGTGCGGATCGCATCGACGAGAGCCATCGCCGAGGCGACAGCCGCGAGGAGCTCGGAGTCGTCGGCGCTCTCGACCGTCTCGACCGCCTTCACCGTCTCGACCCCGCCGTCGGCAACGGCGGGCTCGACCAGCTCGGACACCGGCTGGGAGTGCTCGGTCGCCGCCGGCGGTGCGAGGGTCGCTGTGGCAAGCGCGGTGGCGCCCGACCCGTCTCCGCCCCCGGGAGACGAAACCGGGGCTCGTGCGCCGGCGACGGCGAGCGGCGGAGAGCCGGCGATCGCCGGCTCGCTCTCGGCCCGGGCGAAGATCGCACGCCAGGCAGGGTCGACGGAGTCGGGGTTGTCGCGGTACTGCTCGAGGAGAGAAGCGACGTACGCCGCGTTCAGACCGGACCGCTCGGAGACAGGCTCCATGCCGCTGTTCTACCAGGCCGGGCTATGCGATCAGAAGAGCGGCTTGGCCGTCACGATGGCGACGATCATCCCGCCGATGAACGCGAGCGTCGACACCACGACGGTGACGGCGGCGAGCGTTCGGTGGCGCTCGGTCATACGTGCCGCGACGAGTGCCAGCAGGATGGCGACCGGAGCTAGCAGGCCCGGGTGCCGGGCGAGCGCGAGCGCCGACATCGTGAGCGAGAACGCGCAGAGGAAGCCGGCGACCGTGTCGGCGCGGCGCGGTTCGATGGCGCTCACGTTGCGACCGCGTGACGAGGTCGTGATGCGACGGGCCGTCCGGGGCGCCCGGCGGGCCGGAGCGGGCGCCGCCCGCGTCCTCGGGCCAGGCGCCGGTCCTGCCACTCGCCCCAGCCGCACGGCGCGACGGGCGCGAGGACGCCGGCGGGCTCGTCACCGCCTTCGGAAGCGGGCTCGGGCTTCAGCGCATACCAGATCACGGTGCCGAGATACACCATCGGGATCTTCAGTACGAGCAGCATGAAGACCACTTCCCAGGCCGAATCCACGGCGAAGAGTGTACGCCCCGCCGCTTACGTCGTGCACATACGGAGGGGCCAGGTCCTTACACGACGCTCATACTCGACCCGCTAGGGTGCCCGAAGCCTTCGTGCCGGAACCGTCATCTCGCCGCCCTATCGCCAAGGAGCACCTGTGAGACGCACCGTCCGCCTTGTACTCGTCCTGTTCGCGCTGAGCGCGCTCGCCGCGCCGGCGGCATTCGCCGGAGAACGGATGTGGGTGGGCTTCCACGACGACCCGAGCTTCCGCTGGGTCCCGGACCGCGTCGCCCGGATCGACGCCGCGGCGCAGCAGAACGCGACGATCATGCGGCTGCTCGTTCAATGGAATCTTGCGGCTCCCGAGCGTCCGGCGAACGCCTCGGATCCATTCGACCCCGCGTACAAGCTCGACGACATCGACGAGGCGGTGCGGAACGCGCAGTCGGCGGACATGGAGGTGATGCTCACGATCACGGGCACGCCGTCCTGGGCCAACGGGGGCAAGACCCCGAACCGGATGCCCCAGCGGCTCGCCGATCTCACCGCGTTCGCCCGGGCACTCTCCGCCCGCTACTCGGGTCGCTATCCCGGCTACCCGTTCGTCCGCTTCTGGTCCGTGTGGAACGAGCCCAACCTGACGCAGTTCCTCGCGCCGCAGTTCAACTCGAAGGGGAAGTCCGTCGCGCCCGCGAACTACGCGAAGCTCTACGCAGCCGCCTATTCAGGGCTGAAGGCCGGCAACCCGCTGGCACAGGTCGCGATCGGCGAGACCTCCGCGCGCGGGAGCGACAAGGCCAACGGCATTCGGCCGACCCACTCCCCGGGCACGTTCGCGGAGCTCGTTGCGAAGGCGAACCCCCGCCTCAAGTTCCAGGCGTGGGCGCAGCACCCGTACCCGACGAACCCGGGCAGCCCGCCGACGCAGCTCCTCAAGTGGCCGAACGTCTCGCTGAAGTCGCTTCCGCGCTTCGACGCGAGCCTGAAGACCTGGTTCAAGCGAAAGTCGGTGCCGATCTGGATCACCGAGTACGGCTACCAGACCCGGCCTCCCGACACGCTGGGGGTGCCGTGGTCGACGCAGTCGAAGTACATCAGTCAGGCGATCGGCCTGGCGAAGGGCTACCCGTTCGTCGGCATGTTCATCTGGTTCGTCTACCAGGACGACCCGGGGCAGCCGTGGGAGTCGGGCGTCTACACGCAGGCCGGCATCGCGAAGGCGACCTCGCCGGGCCGGTTCAGCGCCAGCGCCAAGCCGCTCGACGCGCGCGACGGCGTGTACTCGTTCAAAGCCGGAGTGCTCACGCCGCTCGTGAAGCTGTACACGCGTCGCTACTGCGCGAACGACACGACGGGGACCGCCATCGGCATGACGTGGCGGATCTTCCGCGGAAACAAGCTCATCGCCGTCGGGCAGCAGACGTCGCCGCTGAAGATCGACTGCTCGATCGACGCGCGGCTTCGCTTCGACGCTCCGGGTGTCGCGAAGAAGCAGACCTACATCGCCACCTTCGCGCTGAACGACATCAACGGCACCATCCTCAACCGCCGGCTCACGATCCACGGCGTCTGAGGCGCGACCTGGGCGCTACGCGTCCCAGACGAAGACGCGCATCCCGGCCCACCACTGAGGCGCTCCCCGATCGCGCCCACCGACCGACACGATCTCGCGGACTCGCGGCTGCTCGGCGAGATAGTCGTCGAGCGCCCGCTCGACCTTCTCCCAGTCGGTGTCGTCCACGACGAGGAGCGCACCCGGCACGAGGAGCGGCTCGGCGATGCGCAGGCCGTCGAGCTGCGCCTCGTACGAATGCGAGGCGTCGTAGTACCAGACTCCGACCGGGACGGCGTCGAGCGCTCCGGAGCCAACGCGCTCGAAGACGTCTCCGACCACGAGCTCCGGCACCGGAAGCCCGAAGCGCTCGAGGTTCGCCTCGACGTCTTCGCGGGAGCTGCCGTCGAAGCTGAAGTCATCGATCGCGATGAACCGGCGGTCCGGCTGTCCGAGCATCGCGGCGACGAGGCTCGCGCCGTGGAACACGCCCACCTCGACGTACGCGTCGTCCGGTCCCAGGCACGACGCGGCCAGGTTCAGGAGCGCGAGTACGTTCTCTGACGCGAGGTTCTCGACCTGCTCGAGGATCGGCGCGAAACGGCGGTTGCGCGGGTACTCCGAGCGCGGGAAGTCGTCGAAGAGCGCCGGGAGCTCGCGGAGGAAACGTTCGTGATCCACGGGCTAGAGGTGGCTCGTGACGCCAGCGAGACTCTGCTCGTCGCTCGGCGGCTCGTACCACGAGTAGGCGTAGTGACCGTCGTCGAGGTCGCGGGCCAGAGTCGACAGCCTCAGCGGGCGGAACGTGTCGCACATCACCGCGAGCTCGCTCGTCTCCGTGACACCGATCGCCTTCTCGGCGAGGCCGGGATGCGGCCCGTGCGGGAGCCCCGACGGGTGGAGCGTGATCGAGCCTACGGAGATGCCCTTGCGCGATCCGAAGTTCCCCGAGACGTAATAGATCATCTCCTCCGACTGGAGATTCGAGTGGTGGTAGGGAATCGGGATCGCCTCGGGGTCGTAGTCCAGCTTGCGCGGACAGAACGAGCAGATGACGAAGTTCGGTCCCTGAAAGGTCTGGTGGGACGGCGGCGGCTGGTGGATTCGGCCGGTGATCGGCTCGAAGTCGTGGATCGAGAACGTCCACGGGTAGAGGTACCCGTCCCAGCCGACGACGTCGAACGGGTGGTAGTCGAGGACGTACTCCTGATAGCCCCCCCGGACGCGCACCTTGACGAGGAACTCCCCGCGCTCCCGGTGCGTGTCGAGCTCGGTCGGCGGATGGATGTCCCGGTGGTAGTACGGCGCTCCCTCGAGGATCTGTCCGTACTGGTTCCGGTAGCGCCGCGGGATCTCGATCAGACCGGGCGTCTCGAAGACGAGGTAGCGCTGTGGGACATAGCTGGAAGCGTCGTCGGCGGAGCCGGCGACGCCCGGCCCGGAAACCGAGCCCGCCTGCGGCGGTCTCTGGGCGGGGACGAACCGGTACGTCGTGCCGCGCGGGATGACGACGTAGTCGCCGTCCTTGTACGGGACCTCGCCGAACGTCGTCTCGAGCGTCCCCGATCCCTCGTGGACGAAGACGACCTCGTCGCCTTCGCCGTTCCGGAAGAAGTAGTCCATCGACGACTCGGGGCGGCAGAGCGAGATCTCGACGTCCTGGTTCCACATGAGCGTGCGACGGCCGGTGATCTCGTCGCCTTCGGGGGCGACGTCCCCGGTGTTCATGAGCCGATGCGCGTGTGTCTCGGGAACCCACTCCTCGCGCTCGATCGACCTGAACTCGCCGAGCTCCTTCACGCGACACGGAGAGACGAGGTGGTAGAGGATCGACTCGTTGCCCGAGAAGCCCTCGAGCCCCATCACCTCCTCGGTCAGGAGGGTCCCGTTGTCTCGGAACGCGATGTGACGCTTGCGGGGAACATCCCCGCGCCGCTGGTAGAAGGGCATTGGTCGTCCCTTTCGCTCGGTTGCTCTCAGTTCTAGCGCACCCGAGCCGGAGAGCGAGAAGGAGCCGTGCCCGCGACCGGCGAGCGGCGGGACGGCGACCCCGCCGTCCCGCCGCGGCGTGTCCCTAGGATGCGCCTCCGGCCGACGTGTCGCTCTGCCAGAGCGCGAACGCGTTTCCCTCGGTGTCCTCGCACGTCGAGAACCAGCCGAAGCCCGGGACGGGCTGAGCGTCCTCGGACTTCCCGCCGAGCTCCTTCACGCGCGCTGCGCCCGTGTTGATGTCGTCCACGTCGAAGTAGACGCGGATGCCGCGTCCGCCGTCGTCGGCGGGGAAGGTCGCCACTCCGGCCTGATCCGAGATCTGGCCCATGTGATACTCCATCGGGCCGTCCATGGCCTGGAACTGCCAGCCGAAGAGTGAGCCCCAGAACTTCTGCGAGCGAGCCGTGTCGCCCGCCGGGAGCTCGAAGTGCACCGGGTTACCTGCCATTGCCCCTCCTTCTCGTCGTCGGCTCGGGCGATGCTCCGCATCGCCTTCTCACTCACTACGACGAACCGTCACGTCGCGTATCGACACCCGCGACGCCGACGGAAACCGATGGACCCAATCGCACAGCTCTCAAACCCGGTGGCCTCCCTTAAGGAGCTTCTCCGTCTAGCACCCGTCCTCTCGATTGCCGCGGCGCAGTTGTAGCAAGTTCAGCCGTCATCCAGCATCCCCTCACGGCAGTGAGCGCCGTATCCTCGCATCCTACGCGTACACATCCTGCGCAAGAGGGTCTCCCGGGAACTGAGGATCCAACTCCTGACCGTGCTCCCAGTCAACAAGCGGTATCCGCCGCGATGGTCGGCGGTGACGGTTCGCCTGGAAGCGCGACGTTATTGCCATCGCTCGAAGCCGTCCCAGCGAGCCAAGAGTAGCGCCACCCTTCCCGTAGGGTGGCCGCTAGTAGGCTGCAGCTCGGGTGCACGACTGCCTGATCGGCGGAGGTTTGAGTGCTGCACGGTCGGCTAGCGACGAGCGAAGGCGGCGGCAGCGCGCGACAAGGTACACGGGCACGGAGCTCGTGGCCAGCCCCGCTCGAGCCACGCGCCCTCCGGCTCGGGCTCTGCGAGCCACTCGGGCTCGAGGCCGTGCTCGACGAGCGTGTTGACACGCCTCTGGCCGCACGCGAGGTCGAGCACGGAGGCCGGCGTCCCGCCGCGGAACTCGAAGAGGCAGGCGGCGACCGGGTCGCCCACGTCGTCCCCCCACCGCCTCGTCGTAGAAGGCGGCGATCGCGTCGTAGCGCGCCTTTCGGCACGACGACCAGGATACGGCGCTCAACCCGCAGTCGTCATGAACGAGCTTGCAATGTCGCCGACGGGATTCGGAGTGGAGCCGAGGGGGCTCGAACCCCTGGCCTCCGCGATGCCATCGCGGCGCTCTCCCAACTGAGCTACGGCCCCAAGCCGCTCCAGTGTAACCGCGAAGTCGTAGTCCTCCGCCCAGTTGATCCTCGCGCGCTGCTGGTTTCGGCTCGGCGCAAGTCGCAACTGAGCGTACGTGCGCGTGCCAAAGGTGCTCATCGGCAGCAGGAAACACCGCTCCAGTCCCGGTGAGTACGCGGCCACGGCATCGATCTCCTCGCTCGTGTACGGCCGTTTCAGGAATCCACTCGCATCCCGGCGGTTGGAGTGGAAGGGGACCGCAAGGACATCTCCGCGAAGCACGCCGGTCTTGCACTGGACGCGGAGCAGTCTTGGGCGGAGGTTGAGTATCAGGTCACAACGCTCGCCGTCCGAAAGCGGTCGGTAGACACCGATTCCGAGCGAGATCGCGGTCTTCGCAATCGCCAGCTCGGCGATGGCGCCCTTTTGGTCGCTCGACAGCTCCATGTTCTCAGTATGGAGAACGGATCGGACGAAGAAGCCGCGGCCCGTTCGCCGATCGGACGATATGGCCCGCAGGGACGAGTCAGTCTAGCGTCAGCCGGCCGCGAGCTCGACAGACGGGACGTCGCTCCACAGGTCCTCTAGCCGGTAGAAGCCGCGCGTGTCGGGCGTGAAGAGATGGAGGACGACGTCGAGGTAGTCGGCGACGATCCAGGTCGCCTCGGCGAGCCCGGCGGTAGAGCGAGGAAGGACGCGGTGGTCCTTCTTCAGCGTCCCTGCGACCTCGTCGTAGACGGCCTTCGTCTGGCGCGCGTTCCGGCCGGTCGCGATCACGAAGAAGTCCGTGAAGTCGCAGACGCCGCGCATGTCGAGGATCGCGACGTCGGTCGCCAGCTTCTCCTCGCAGAGAGCGGCGGTACGGCGTGCTTGCTCGAGCGGGGTCAGGTCGGTCTGCGTCCTCTCGATTGCGGTCAGTCTACTGGCGGTTCCCGGTACAGGTGAAGGCGCGCGATCTCCTCCGCGACGCGCTCGGGCACGAGATCGTCGATCGGCTCGCCGCGGGCGATACGGTCCCGCACCTCGGAGGAAGAAACCGCAACGGGCTCCATCTCGAAGGTCAAGATGCGGTCGGGTGCTTGGGCTCGGGCTCGCGCCTCGCGCAGCCGCCCGACGGGGACGCCCGGCCGCATCGCGACGCCGAGACGAACGAGCTCGACGATGCGGTCGGGCTGCTTCCAGGTGTGGAAGTCGGCGAGCTCGTCGGCTCCGAGAAGGAAGATCGTGTCGCTCGGCAGCTCGAGCTCCTCGAGCAGGTCGACGGTTCGCGGATGCGGGTCGAGCTCGATCTCGATCTCGGCGCCTTCGATTGCGTCGAACGCGAGCCGTGCGAGCTCGAGCCTCACCTCGGCGGGCGCGACCGCTCGCTTGTGCCCCGGGTCGGCGTTGACGAGCACGAGCAGTCGGCCGAGGGCGAACCGCTTCGTCGCCGCGCGCGCGAAGGCGACATGCCCGTTGTGAGGCGGGTCGAAGACGCCTCCGAGGAGACCGGTCTTCGCTCGCGTCGCACCTACTCCCACTCGAGCCTCTCGCCCGAGACCTCGACCTCCATCCCGCGCTTCACCCCGACGCGACGGAGCGCCTCCTCGAGCTCCTCGGGAGGAGGAGGCGTGCCGACGACCCGGTAGCCGCGGTCGGTCCGGTAGATACGGAAGCCAGGCCGACGCGGGACGCTCGGCCGGTATTCGAGGTACTCCGGAAGCGGCCCCTCGACGGGAGCCGGCGCTTCGATCGGACAATGCTCGAAGAGCGCCTGCCGAAGCTCGTCGATCCCCGCTCCGGTCGCGCACGACGTCGCGACGACGCCGACGATTCGCTCGTCGTCGAAGCCGAGCGACGGCGCCTTCGTTCCAAGCAGGTCGATCTTGTTGAGGACGACGAGCTGGGGTCTCTCCGCGACCCCGGCGCCGTAGAGCGCGAGCTCCGTCTCGATCGTGCGGAAGCGCGCCTCGACATCCTCCTCGGCGGCATCGAGCACGTGCACGAGGAGGCGGGCGCGCTCGAGGTGGGCGAGGAACTCGTGGCCCAGCCCCACGCCGTCGCTCGCGCCCTCGATCAGTCCCGGCACGTCGGCGACGGTGAGCTGGCGGCCGTCCCATCCGTCGACCGTCCCGAGGACCGGCTCGATCGTCGTGAACGGGTAGTCGGCCACCTTCGGCTTCGCGTTCGAGATCCGGCGTAGGAGCGACGACTTGCCCGCGTTCGGAAGCCCGGTGAGCGCGGCGTCGACGACGAGCTTGAGGCGAAGGACGAGATCGCGCTCCTCACCCGGCAGCCCGGTCTCGGCGAATCTCGGTGTCTGACGGGTCGGGGTCGCGAACCGCGCGTTTCCGCGGCCCCCGAGCCCACCGCGCGCTGCGACGAAGCGCGCGTCGGCGGAGGCGAGGTCGACGAGCAGCGCGTCCTGTCCGTCCGTGATCTCGGTGCCGACCGGCACCGCGAGCTCGACCGACCGTCCGTCAGCGCCGTGCCGCTTCTTGCCCGTGCCGTTGCCGCCGCGGCGCGCGCGCACCACCTTCACCCCGCGAAGCCCCGAGAGATCACGCAGCGACGGGTCCGCCCACACGACCACGTCTCCCCCGCGGCCACCGTCACCGCCGTCGGGGCCTCCTTTCGGGACGTGCTTCTCGCGCCGGAAGCTCAGGCCGCCGTCGCCGCCCCCTCCCGCCTCGACGTGGATCGTCGCCCTGTCGTGGAACATGCCCGGCCTTCGCGGACCAGGGGAGTCGGCGTCCCGTCAGCTCTCGACGACCGAGATGAAGCGGCGCTCGCCGCTTCGGCGGAACTCGACGGTGCCGGCGCGGAGCGCGAAGATGGTGTCGTCCCGCCCGAGCCCGGTTCCCGCCCCCGGCCTGAACTTCGTCCCGCGCTGGCGGACGATGATCATGCCGGGCCTGACTTCCTGGCCGGCGAAGATCTTCACGCCGAGACGCTTCGACTCGGAGTCGCGCCCGTTGCGCGAGGAGCCGAGACCTTTCTTGTGCGCCATTTAGCCCTCTCCCTCTGACTCTGCGATCGCGGCCTCGAGAGCGGCGATCGCGCCCTTGCGCTTGGCGTTGTCCTGCTCGAACGCGAGTGCTGCGCTCACCTCGTCGGGGCTCCAGCCACCCACCGCTGCCTTGATCTCCGCGATCGTCAAACCCGAGTACCCCTCGGGGACGCCTGCGACCGACGGGGCTGCGCGCTTCGACGTCTGCACCGTAGCCGGCTTCTCAGCCGCGGCCGGCTTCTCCTCCCGCTTCTTCGGCTCCGCCGAGCGAGCGCGTTTGCCGCCGATCGACTCGATCTCGATCTGCGTCAGCGACGCGCGGAAGCCCGTGTGCCGGCGGTATCCGGTCCGCTTCTTGTACTTGCCGATGCGGATCTTCGGCCCCTTCGCGGCGCCGAGGACGCGCGCAGTCACCGTGACGTCACCCGGGGCGATCATCGGCTCTCCGTCCCCGCCGACGAGCAGGACGGCAGGTGTGAGCGTCGCGCCGTCGTCCTCCCGGAGACGGTCGACGAGCAGGCGCTCGCCCTCGCGTACGCGGTACTGCTTCCCGGCAACCTTGATGATCGCGTAGGTCACGTGGTGCTCCAGCGGAAAGGGCGTTGACAGACGAGTCGCGAGCCGCGCCCGCGAGCCGGGGCATGATAGCGAACGCTCGTAATCGGACGGCGCTCAGCGCCGGGCGGAACCCGTTCTCGCGTCGAAGTCCTCGATCCACTCGGACATCGGTACGTACTCGCCTTCTCCCGGCGCGGGAGGATCGTCGCTCGTGGCGGTGCCGTCGCTCGCTGTTGCCTCACGAGACGCCTCCTCGTCGGCGCCGTCTTCGATCACAACTGGCTCACCGTCGTCGTGAGTGCGGCGCTTCCGCCCTCCGCGCGTTCCACGCCGTGTCTTCTTGCGCGGCGAGGCGCCGCCGGTCTCGGCTGCACGCTCGCCGGCGCCGGCGACCGCCGGCTCCTCGGCGATCGCGACGGCCTCGATCTGCTGCTCCGCCTCATCCTGCTGCTCCGCCTCGTCGGTTCCCTGCTGCGGGACGTGGATCCGGGGCTGACGCTTCCTCTTCGCGGCCTGAGGCTTCGGCTCGGCCTTCGGAAGCTCGGCAGCGTCGGGTTCGAGCGCGACGGGCTCCGGCACCTCCGCGTCCTCGGGTCCGGCTCCGTTCCCCGTCGCCTCTGCGCCAGCGGGCTTCTTCCGCCGCCGCCCGCCGCGCGTGCCGCGACGTGTGCGCTTCTTCTTCGGCGCTGCGGCCTCGTCGTCAGCGGCGTCCTGCGCGATCTCTGCGTCCACCTCGGTGTCGATCTCGGTGTCTGCCTCGTCCGGCTCGATCGCGACGTCCTCTTCGTCCTCGGAAGCCGACTCCGCCGTCTTCGCCTTCGCACGCGGCGCTCGCGTCGGCTTCTCGGCCTCCGCCTCGAATGTGATGGGCGTCGCCGGCTCGGCCCCGCCGGAGAGAGCCGCGAACGCGACACCGTCGAGTACGCGACCGATGGTGACGTCCACCTTCTTCCCGACGAGCTTCGCAGCGCCGGCGACGACGACCTCGTAGCCGTTCACCTTGCCGACCCCTGCGCTGACATCGTGGAGGCCCACCTCGACGAGCTTCAGCTCGAGCGTCGCCCCCTCAGCGAACGGAGCGGGCGGGCGATACGTCTCGAGCTTGCCCTGCCCGAGCACTTCGAAATGATCGATGTGGACGTGCCCGTTCTCGGCGGGGACGAGGAAGAACCGGCGCCGCGAGGCCGCCTCGATCGCCTCTAGCCGGCCCCCGCCGGGCCCGACGACGAGCGGGAGCACCCTGGGGTGCACGGCGACGCGGAACGCTTGGACACGCGACCCCTTGGCGACGGCACGGAGCTTCCGCTCGATCTCGAGCGCAAAGGTCGCGTCCGAGACGACGAAGCCGTCGCCCTCGCAGATCGGGCAGCGGTTGGTCAGGATCTCGCGCGGACCGTCGGTGACGTTCTGCCGCGTCATCTCGACGAGGCCGAGTGGGGAGATCTCGACGACGTACGTCTTCGTCCGATCCCGCTCGAGCTCGGTGCGCAGCGCCTCCTCGACCGTCTCGCGGTTCTTCGGATTCGCCATGTCGATGAAGTCGATGACGATGATCCCGCCGATGTCACGGAGCCTGAGCTGCCGCACGACCTCCTTCACGGCCTCGAGGTTGTTCTTCACGATCGTGTCCTCGAGGCGCCCGGCGGACGTCTTCGCTCGGGAGCCGACGAAGCGCCCGGTGTTGACGTCGATGACGGTGAACGCCTCGGCGTAGTCGAAGATCAGGTATCCGCCGGACGGGAGGTCGACGCGCCGGTCGAGAGTCGAGCGGATCTCGGCGTCGACGCCGGACGCCTCGAACAGCGGCTCCTTCTCCTTGTATCGCTGGACCCGCTCGATCATGTGCGGCGAGGTCTTCTTCAGATAGCTGACGATGCGCCGGTACGTGCGGTCGTCGTCGATTCTGGCCGCGACGAAGTCGCCGGCGAAGAGATCGCGCACGATGCGGAGTGGAAGCTCCGCTTCCTCGTACACGAGCTCGGGCGCGCTCGCCTTGTCCGCCTTCGCCTGGATCGTCTTCCAGAGGCGCTGGAGGAAGACGAGGTCGCGTTCGATGTCCTCCGCCGACGCGCCGTCGGCGGCGGTTCGCACGATGATGCCTCCGCCCTTGGCGTCGAGGTCCTTGACGATCTCCTTGAGACGCGTGCGCTCCTGGTCCTCGAGCCTGCGCGAGACGCCGTACCCCTCGCCGTTCGGCACGTAGACGAGGAAACGGCCCGGAAGCGAGATCTCGGTCGTCAGGCGGGCGCCTTTCGACTTCATCGGGTCCTTCACGGCCTGCACCAGCAGAACCTGGCCCCGCTTGATGAGGTCCTGGATCTTGCGGGCTCCCTTCCTGCCCTCGAGCTCCGGGCCGACGATCTCGTCGACGTACAGGAATCCGTTCTTCTCGAGGCCGACCTCGACGAACGCCGCCTCCATCCCGGGCAGGACGTTGTCGACGACACCGAGGTAGATGTTCCCGGCGATCGATCGCCGCTCCGGGCGCTCGAGGTAGACCTCTGCGACACGGTCGTCCTCGAGCACGGCGACGCGCTGCTCACCGACGTCGACCGTGATCAAGAGCTCGCGCTTCGCCTGGGGGAGCGTCGTCCGCCGCGTCGCGGTCCGGCGCCGCCCGGTGCGTGACGTCGACCTGCGGTCGGAGCGGCGATCGCCCTTCTTGTCCTGAGAGCTCTTCTCCGAACGGGAGCGCTTGCGCGGGCTCTGGGACGGCTCCGTCGTCGCCTTCTCCGGCTCGCCGACGGCCGCGGCACTCGCGGCCGGCGTGCCGGTCTTCTTCCTTCCGCGCCCGCCGCGGCTCCCGCGGCGGCGCTTCCTCTTCTGCGGCTCCGAAGCCTCGTGGGGCTCCTGCTCCGCTACCGCCGGTGGCTCAGGCGGTGATACGACCTCTTCGGCCGGGGCATCCGCTGCCGCGGCCTCCTGTTGCTTCTTGCCGAAGCGAAACCATTGTCGTGCCAAGGTGGCAATCTCCTCTTTCGTTCGCGCGCGGGCGCACGTCACCGTCCGGCGGTGCCGGCCTCACGCTGCGGGGGATGTTCAAGACTCGGGCCATGGGGCCTGCGGGAACGTTACCAGTCGTCCCGCAGCCTTCCTCCATGCGCCCACTACTAGGCAGCGGCGGGACGGAGACGTGCCCGTCGCGAGCGAACTGCGCGGAGTCGCTGCGAGAGACGCGCCCATGCCCAGGGCTCGAGCTCCGCGTAGCGGTTCTCGTTCTGGCTGCGCGTCGCCTCGAGATACTCGAACCAGGCATCGGCCTCTTCGAGCTGCAACAGCTCTTCGGCGAGCTCCGTGTCCGGCATCGTCCCTCCCATCTCCGCGGTCCGCGCGGATGCTAGGTCCAGGACCGGACGGAGCAGCTCTACCCGCGGGTGTCCGCGATCCCGCGGGCGAGGACGCCCACGGCCCAGGTTGCCCCGGCCGCGACGGCCGCATTGACGAGCGGCCCGGGAAGTGGCCGTCGAGCCGCGCGGGCGAGCTCGCGAAGGGCGAGGCCGCCGCCGAGCGCCGACACGGCGATGCCCGCGACGCTAGGCATCCCCTCCGGCAGGACCGAGCCCGGCCGGAGGGAGACGAGCCGCGACACCATGCGCGCCTGCTCGAGCGCGAGGAGCGGTCGCGAGGCGCCGAAGAGCCCGCCGCCGAGGCCGAGGATTGCCGCTCGGATCGCGCTCTCCTTCACGATCCGATCCGCAACGGCGTCGCGCAGCGCGGGGATCCGTGCCGCGAGATCCTGCCGGACGTCCGACGCCTCGGCGATACGCGCCGCGATCTCTCCCACCGGGAATCCCTCGCCTGTTCTGCACTCGACCACGAACGGCGAGAGGACGAAGGGCAGTGTCCACCGCTCCTGCGGCCAGAGCTGGACGAGGACGACCGGAACGCCCTCGTCATCGGCCCGACGCACGAGCTGCTCGTCCTCCGGAGTCGGGTCGCCGGCGATGATGCGCACGATGACCGAGGCGCTCCCGAGATCTGTCTTGCCCACCGAGACCGCTCCCGGGTCCGCGTCGCGCCCCAGCTCGCGAACGAGCTGATCCGCGAGCATCCCGCTGAGGAGAACGGGGCCGGCCGGCTCGGGCGAAAGCTCTCCCCGGACCGCCTCGACGACGTTCCGCAGCTCGAGCCCCGCGTCGCGGAGCGACGCGCCCCTCACGGCAGATCGCGCGGAGACGCGCCGCGTGCGTGGATTCCTTGCAGGACCCCCACGAGGATGAGGTTCGATACGAGCGACGAGCCTCCGACCGCGACGAACGGGAGCGGGATGCCGGTCACGGGTGCCACTCCCATCGTCATGCCGACGTTCACGAACACCTGGAAGAGGAACGCGAACACGAGCCCTCCTGCCACGACCGCTCCGTACAGATCCCCGGCGAGGGTCACGATGCGCAGCCCCCGCCAGACCACGAGCAGGTAGAGGAGGAGCAGGATCGCCGATCCGACGAATCCGCGCTGCTCGGCGAGCGAGGCGAACGCGAAGTCCGTCGCGTGGGCGGGCAGGTAGTCGAGCCGCGTCTGGCTGGCTGCGATCACGCCGCGCCCGGTGACGCCACCCGAGCCGACGGCCGTGATGGACTGATGCAGGTTGTACGTCACACCGCCCGGATCCGCGCCCGGGTTGGTGAAGCCCTCGAGCCGCGCCGTCTGGTACGGCTTGAGTACCTGAACGCCGGCCGTAGGCAGGATCCAGAGGACGGCGAGGACACAGACCGTCGCGACGACGAGCAGCCCCAGGAGCTGGCGCCAGCGGACGCCCGCGAAGAAGAGCACCGCGAAGAACGCCGCCGCGTACACGAGCGCCGTTCCGAGGTCCGGCTGCAGGAAGACGAGCAGGATCGGGGCGCTTCCGAGGCCGACCGCCGAGAAGATCGTCCGCCAGCGGGAGACGCGGTGCGCCTTCGAGACGACGAAGCCCGAGATCGCGAGGACGAAGAGGACCTTCCCGAGCTCCGACGGCTGGAACTGGATGACCCCGAGGTCGATCCACCGCTTCGACCCGCGCACGGTCTCCGCGGCCGCGAAGACCACGATCATCAGGCCGAGCGTCGCCCCGTACAGGAGTTGCCAGTGACGGCGCGCGACGTCGACGGGGATCATGACGGCGACGACGAGGCCGATCAGGCCGGCGACGGCGGCGATGCCTTGACGCACGACGTAGTAGCTCTGGTCCCCCGGCACGTCGAACCGCGTGATCCCGGCGACGACCCAGAGGCCGAACGCGACGAGCGCGAACGCAGCCAGAAGCAGGACCCAGTCGAGCCGCCGGAAGAGTGCGATCGGCTCCCATGCCTCCGTCCTCGAACGGAGCCCGCCGACCGCCGGGCGCTGAGCGACCTCGATCATGGAGCGACCGCCATCAGTCGACGCTCACGAGCGAGGTCGACCCCGCCTTGTGATGGAAGAACTTCTCGAACACGCGGAGCGCTGCCGGAGCAGCCGCGGTCGATCCGTGGCCCCCGTTCTCGATCAGCGCGCAGACGACGATCTTGGCGCCCTGCGACGGTCCCCAGCCGCACCACCAGGACTGGTCCTCGACGTGGCCGACCGGATATCCGGGGAGGTTCACGACCTTCTCTGCCGTGCCCGTCTTGCCCGACACCGGGATCGAGAAGTTGGCGAAGACGCCGGCCGACGTCCCGTTGGTCGAGTGGGTTCCGTCATAGAGGCCCTCGCGAACCGCAGCCAGTGCGGCCGGGTCGAGGCCCGAGGGCCGAGGCGACCGCGGGGCGAAGCGGCGGAGCACGACGCGCGGCGAGCCCTTCCCACCGGGTTGCTCGACGTCGGACACGAGGTAGGGCGTGACGATGCTGCCCCCGTTCGCGAGCATCGCGTAGAACGTCGCCATCTGCAGTGGCGTCACGAGCACGTCCTTCTGACCGATCGCGAGCTGGATCGAGTCGCCCGGGTTCCAGGCTCGGTCCCAGTCGGTCTTGAACGTCTTCTTCCGCCAGGCGGGTGTCGGCACGAGGCCGTCGGCCTCGCCTCCGATGTCGAGTCCGGTGGGCTTGCCGAATCCGAACCGCTCGGCCCACTGCTGCATGCGATTCCGTCCTGTCGCGCCGCGCTCGTAGAAGCGGTCGCCGATCTCGTCGAAGTACGTGTCGCACGACTCGGCGAGCGCCTCGGGAAGCGTCATCGGCTTGTTCACGTACGGATTCCAGTTCGTGAACTTCTGGCGGTCGAGGCCGTAGTACGCGACCGGCGTGCACTGCAGGGAGTCGTACGGCGAGAAGACGTGCTCCTGCATCCCCGCGAGCGCGGTCACCGGCTTCCAGGTCGAGCCTGGTGGATAGAGACCGGCGATCGCTCGGTTGATCCCCGGGCTGTTCGCTCGCTGTGCCGCCGCATCGTCGAGGAGGGGAGCGAGCTTCTTCGGATTGCCCCGTCCGACGAAGATCGACGGCTTGTAGGTCGGAGACGACGCCATGGCGAGGACCGCTCCGCTCGTCGGGTCGAGCGCGACGATCGCGCCGCCGTCGGACGCCCAGTGGCCATCCTTGTGAGCGAGTCCGATTCCATACGAGAGCGCGCGCTCGGCCGCCTGCTGGAGCCCGACGTCGAGCGTGAGCCGGAGCCCGTAGCCCGGCAGCGCCTCCTGCCGCGGGACGACGGGGCTGACGACCCGGCCGCGGGAGTCGACGCGGAGCTGGTCGAGGCCGGCGTGACCCCGCAGGTACAGGTCGTAGGCCGACTCGATCCCGGTCTTCCCGATCGTGTCGCCCGGCTCGTAGCCCTTGTCGCGGAGATGCTGGAGCTCCTGCGGGGAGATCTCGCCGACGTACCCCAGGATCTGCGCGGCGAGCGACTGGTGGACGTAGTCGCGGAGGTACGTCTGCGCGATCTTCACCCCGGGGAACTGGGCCTGGTGCTCGTACAGGTAGTCGACCGCGTAGTTCCCGACCGACGACTTGACCGTGATCGGCGTGAGCGGATCGGCGCTCTGCGCATCGACCTGACGCGCGAGCTCTCCCGGCGCGATGTCGAGCACGCCCGCCAGGCGCCGGACCTCGGCGTACCGGCCCTGCTTCGGCATGTCGCCGACCCAGAGCTGGACCGCCGTTCCCGCAACGTTCGAGACGATGACGTGACCGTCCCGGTCGAGGATCGGTCCGCGCGGCGCGTCGACGCGCACGAGGCGGAGCTGGTTGTTCTGAGCAGCGTCGAGGTAGCGCGTCCCCGACAGCACCTGCAGCGACCAGAGCCTGAAGAACAGGACCGCGAAGGCCGCGAGCGCGAGCGCGCCGAAGACGCCCACGCGCAGGGCGAGCTGCGGGGTGAGCCGGTACGGCTCACGCACGCGTGGGTCGTGCGGGAGGAAGCGGCCCGACGAGTGCCGCTCCTCGCGGTACGGGCCGTTAGACAAGCACCTCGACCTCGGACAGCCGCTGTCCGGCACTCGGGGAGCCGACGAGCCGCCGCACGAGAGCGCAGACTGGGAGCGCGAGCACCAGATTCAGGAGCAGGGCGGGAGCGAGCGTCGTGACGAGCGCGTACCGCGCGACCACGTCCTCGCCGAGCATGTAGTGGACGGCGAATGCGAAGAGCGCAGCGAGCGGAGTGATCACGCCGACGGCGACGAACGGCGCGAGGCGGCGATCGTGGAGCGTCGTCTCCGCGTACCGGCCCGCCCAGAAGCCCGCGAGCGTCAGGACGAGCGAGGTGATGCCGAGGGTGTCGAGCGTCAGCAGGTCGAGAACGATCCCGCCTGCGAAACCCGCGATCGCCCCGACGACCGACCCGCGAACGAGGCCGAGCGCGATCACGGTGACGAGCAGGAGGTCCGCCGTTCCGCCGCCGACGTAGATCGTGCTCACGATCGCTCCCTGGAGGAGTGCGGCCGCGAACACGACGAGCGCGATGCGCGCCAGCGTCCCGGGGCTCACGGCGCCAACCGGCCCTTGGGGACGAGGACGATGACGGAATCGAGCGAGCCGAAGTCGACGGACGGATCGACCTGGACCTGCTGGTAGAGATCGGTGTCCGTCTGACCGACGCTCGTGACCTTTCCGATGAGGATCCCCTTCGGGTAGAGCGAGCTCAGGCTTCCCGTCCGCCAGCCGGCCGTCACGACCTCGTCTCCGAACTTGATCACGTCCTCCTTCGGCACGCGGTCGAGGACGAGCGTCTCGCGGGTACCGCGCGCGTGCCGGACGACTCCCGATGCGCCCGTGCCGACGTCGATCGCCGAGGCGGCGGCCTCCTGGTCGGTCAGGAGCTCGACGCGGGCCGTATGCGAGGACACCCGCGTTACGAGCCCGGCGAGCCCGTCGACGGTGACCACCGGATCGTTGGCGCGGACGCCGTCGTTCGCGCCGGCCGCGATCACGACCGACTGGGTGAAGGCACCTGCCGGGCGCCCGATCACCTCGGCCGTGACGGCGTTGAAGTCGTCGGGGAAGCGCGGGCCGTCCTCGAAGTTCACGGCCTTGCGCAGGTACACGTTCTCCTGGCGCGCGAACTGGTTCTGGATGACGAGCTGCCTGAGCGCGCGGTTCTCGGCGCGGAGCTTCTCCGCCTCCGCGCGCGCCCCAAAGAGGCTGTCGAGCCAGCTGTAGCCGTCCCGGAACGGCTGCGCGACGCGATCGAGGCCGACAGCGAACGGCCTCACCACGGACGCGCCGGCAGACTGCATGCCGCCGACGGTGCCGGAGGACTCCGAACGGAACGAGAGCGAGATCAGGACGACCGCGAGCAGCACGAGGCTCCCCACCACCAGACGACGCCGCAGCGCGCTGGCGTTACGCGGGGACAGCTGGCTCGTGGCGGGACGCCGGACGCTCACGCCCAGCGCCGCCGACCGTGCGCTGCGGCTCCTTGGCACCGCGGGCCAGTGTAGCGGCGTATCAGGCCGCCTCCCGCGTCAGCCGCGCCGATTCACGCGGGCGCAAACGACCAAGTGGACGAGTCCACGCGCTCGACGGACGAGCGCTGCGGTCGCGGCGGCAATAGCCTCCGCGCTTCGAGCACTCTCGCGGGAGCGGAGTCTTCGCGCCGAACCAAGTGGAGAACCGCAACGGTCGCGGCAGCTCGGCTGCCGCGCTTCAGGGATTCCGCGCGAGCAGGAGTTCGCCGCAAGGCGAAATCCTGCTCTTGCGCCTAACGAAGCAGGCCGTTGCGGCGCGTCGGCGCGTCGACGCGTCGCGGCAGCTCGGCTGCCGCGCTTCAGGGATTCCGCGCGAGCAGGAGTTCGCCGCAAGGCGAAATCCTGCTCTTGCGCCTAACGAAGCAGCCCGTTGCGGCGCGCGGCGCGGCTTCGGTTCGTGCGGTGGATGACGTCGAACTCCTCGAGGCTGCGACCCGAGCCCACTGCGACGCACGTGAGCGGGCTGTCCGCGAGGTGCACCGGCATCTGCGTCTCGTGGCGGACGCGATCGTCGAGCCCCTGGAGCAGGGCACCGCCGCCGGCGAGCACGATCCCGCGGTCCATGATGTCCGCCGCGAGCTCCGGCGGCGTCTTGTCGAGCGTCGACTTGAGCCCGTCGAGGATCACCGTGACCGGCTCGTCGAGCGCGCGCCGGACCTCTTCCGAGGAGATGATCACGGTTTTCGGCAGCCCGGTGAGCATGTCGCGGCCGCGGACCTCGGCCTGGAGCTCCTCGGAGAGTCGAAACGCCGACCCGATCTCGAGCTTGATCTCCTCCGCCGTCTGCTGACCGACGAGGAGCTTGTACTCCTTCTTGATGTGGTTGACGATCGCCTCGTCCATCTCGTCGCCGCCGACGCGCATGCTCTGCGAGACGACGATGCCGCCGAGCGAGATGACGGCGACCTCGGTGGTGCCGCCGCCGATGTCCACGATCATGTTCCCGGTCGGCTCGGCGACCGGAAGGCCGGCGCCGATCGCGGCCGCCATCGGCTCCTCGATGAGGTACGCCTGCCGCGCGCCGGCCGAAAGCGTTGCCTCCTCCACCGCGCGCTTCTCGACTCCCGTCACCCCGGAGGGCACGCACACGACGACGCGCGGATGCGCGAAGCGGTGCTGGTGCACCTTCTGGATGAAGTGCCGGAGCATCTGCTCGGTGACGTCGAAGTCGGCGATGACGCCGTCCTTCAGCGGTCTGATCGCCGAGATCGTTCCCGGGGTCCGGCCGAGCATCCGCTTCGCCTCGACGCCGACCGCGTGCACCTCGCCGGTGCGCTGGTCGATCGCGACGACCGACGGCTCGGAGAGCACGATGCCGCGTCCGCGAACGTAGACAAGCGTGTTCGCCGTGCCGAGGTCGACGGCCATGTCGCGGCCGCCGAAGCCGGTGAGGGTCTTGAACCAGGCCACGAGGGGGATGGAGTCTACCTGCGCGTTTGCAGCAGATTCGGGGCGTGCGCCTCGAGCAGGTCGAGCAGGAGGGCGCCCGGAAGTCCGACGACGTTGAGGTAGTCGCCCTCGATCCGCTCGACGAGCCGGCCGCCCAGGCCCTGGATTGCGTAGCCGCCCGCGCGCCCCTCCCACTCGCGGCTCTCGAGGTAGGCGTCGACGGTCTCGTGCGAGAGGAGCCGGAACGTGACGGCGGTCCGCTCGTGTGCCACGACCTCCTCGCCGCCTCCGAGCAGACACACGCCCGAGACGACCGCGTGGGTGCGACCCGAGAGCTCGTGCAGCGTGTGCTCGGCCGAGGCGCGGTCCGGGGCCTTTCCGTACACGCGACCGTCGAGGACGACCGTGGTGTCGACGCCGAGCGTCACCGACCCCTGCTCATGGATGGACCGCGCCTTCCCCTCCGCGTGCCGCCGGACGAGCTTCTCGGGATCCGCGTCGGGCGGATCGTCCTCGACGTAGTCGGGTGCGACCGCCTCGAAGGGGATCTGCAGCTGCTCGAGGATCGCGCGGCGCTGCGGCGACGTCGACGCGAGGATCAACCGGTCTTGCGCGCTACCCAGATCTCCTCCGCCGGCCACTGCCGGCCCCAGTCGACCGTGACGTACTCGTAGAACCAGTGGGTCGACGCACCCTCGGGCGCTTGCAGCTCGACGAGACGCTCGATCTCGAGCCCGTTCGCCCGCAGCAGGTCGATCAGCTCACCGTGAGGCAGGTGAAACTCGACAGCGCCTTCGTTCTCGGGCCAGTCGAGCCTGAACATGCCGAACTGCGGCCGAAGCAAGCGTTCCTCGACCGGGCCGACGTCGGGCGCGCAGAGCATCGAGAGTGTGGAGTTACGAAGGAAGACGAGGCGACCGGCCGCACGCAGCAGGCGCGCCGCCTCGGGTACCCACTTGTAGGGATCGGCCCAGATCGACGCGCCGTATTCGGAGTGGACGAGGTCGAACGAGCTGTCCGGGAGCGGCACATCCTCGCCGAAGGCCTGCACGAGCGGGAACTCCAGATCGAACTCGTGCTGCATCCTCCGTGCGGTCTCCAGCTGCGCCGGCGTCGGATCCACGCCGACCACGCGCGCTCCCCGGCGCGCGAGCCACGCCGAGCAGTACGCCGTTCCGCAGCCGAGCTCCACGGCATCGCGCCCGTCGACGTCACCGATGATGCCGAGCTCCGAGTCCGAGACCGCGAAGACACCCCAGACGAACTCTTCGCGCGCCCACGAGCCCCGCGCCGACGCGTCCGTGTACTCCGCGTTGATGCGCGTCCAGTGCTCGACGTTGTGCTCAGACAAGCCCGTCGGGGAAGAAGAGCGCGAGCTCGCGGCGAGCGCTGGCCCTCGAGTCCGAACCGTGAACGATGTTCTCCGAGAGCTCGAGCGCATAGTCGCCGCGGATCGTGCCCGGCGCGGAGTCGAGCGGGTTCGTCGCTCCCATCATCGTGCGCACGACCGCGATCGCCGACTCGCCGCTCACCGCGAGCGCGAGCACCGGGCCGGAGGTGATGAAGTCGACGAGCCCGTCGAAGAACGGTTTCCCGCGGTGCTCGGCGTAGTGCTCCCGGGCGAGAGCCTTCGACACACGGAGGAGCCTTGCCCCGCGGAGCTCGAGGCCACGATGCTCGAAGCGCGCGACGATCTCGCCCGCCAGACCGCGCGCCATGCCGTCGGGCTTGACGAGCACGAGTGTGGTCTCCCGGGCCATGCCGGCCGCGAGTCTAGTCGGTGGGATCGGCGCGTCGCGCGGGCCGCCGCGGTCTCGTCAGGTCGTCGAACGAGGGGAACGCGGGTGGAACCGCTGTCGCGCAGTACGGGCAGATCTGCCAGAGAGCATCGAGCGGCTTGCCGCACGAGGCGCAGGCTTGCTTCAGCCGGGAGGTGCAGACGGGACAGACGAGAAACGACTCATCCACCTTCGCCCGACAGACCGGGCAGCGCTGGTCGATCTGCGCGAGCCGCTCCTCCATGGCCAGGATCTCGAGGTGGCGCTCGTGCACGTCCTGCAGGTACTCGGGCGGACGCACGAACAGGTAGATGATCGGCCCGAGGAAGGGCGGGAAGAAGCCGAGGAGCGTCGCGAGAGCCACGAGCCACGGCCCTTCCACGCGTCGGCGGGCGTCCTTGAACGTCCAGAGCGCGGTCGCGAGCCAGAGGACGATGACCACGACGAGGCCGATGCGGGCGAGTTGACCGGGGTCGGTGTAGAACACGGCGAGGGACGGCGACACGCTCATAGCAATAGCTTGCCGATCAGATAGCCGAGTGCAAAGGCCCCGCCCACGATCGCGGCGACGACGAGCGCCGCGAACGCCAGGACGGCGAGCCGCTCCCTTACCTTCGCCAACCCGCTCGCCGCTCCGCCTGCGCGAGGTCGCCGAGGAGATACAGCGAGCCGGTCACGAGGACGGGCTCCCCGAGCTCGTGCGCGCGCGCCAGCGCGGCGACGGGATCGTCGACCGCCTCGACCGAGTCGAAGTGCTCCCTCGCACGCTCGGCGAGGTCGCGCGCAGGAAGGGCTCGGGCCGAAGAGGATCTCGTGGCGACGAGCCTTGCCCCTGCCTTCCGCAGCGTGCGCAGCATCTCGTCGACGTCCTTGTCGGCGAGGATCGACGCGACGATGGTGAAGTCGCCGGAGGGCAGGCGCTCGACGAGGTACCGCGCACCGTCGGGATTGTGCGCACCGTCCCGGATCTCGGTCCCACGCTCCTCGAAACGCCCCGGGAGGCGGACGTCGACCTCCGTCTCGAGCGCGTGCCCGACGAACGCCTCCGCCGCCTCGCGCGCGCCGCCGATGCGGAGGTCGCGGCCCGGGACGAGGGATGCGAACGTCGCGTCAGGCAGCACGACGGTGCCGCCCGGCGGCGCGACCGCGAGCTTCTCCCGCGCGATCGCCTCGACCGTGTCGCCGAGGACGTCCGTGTGCTCGAGCCCGACGTTCGTGAGCAGGACGACCCGCGTCTGCAGGACGTTGGTCGCGTCGAGACGACCGCCGAGACCCGCCTCGACGACGGCGACGTCTACCCCCGCGTCGGCGAACGCAGCAAGGGCCGCGGCGGTGACGATCTCGAACTGTGTCGCGTCGAGCGCCTGGGCAGCCGTCCGCACGCGCGCGATCGCCGCCTCGAAGTCCGCCTCGGCGCCGTCGACGCGGATGCGCTCGGCCCAGCTCGCGATGTGCGGCGAGATCGTCGCGCCGACGGACAGGCCCTCGGCGAGGAGGAGCTGCTCGATCGTGATCGTCGCGGTCGACTTCCCGTTCGTCCCCACGACGTGGATCGCCGGATACCGCTCCTGCGGATCGCCGACCGCGGCGAGGAGCTCGCGCATGCGGTCGAGCCCGAAGCCGTCACGTGGCCACGGCGAGAGCGCGTCGAGCCAGCGGGTTGCCGTCACGTCCGAAATCGTACGAAGGAGTGAGCGGCCCTAGCGTTCGAGTGCGTCGAGCTCGCGGCGGTAGCGCTCGAGCTTCTCCCGCTCGGCTTCGACCACCTCCGCGGGCGCGTTCGCCA
Source organism: uncultured Actinomycetes bacterium (assembly GCA_963708265.1). Lineage (GTDB taxonomy): Bacteria > Actinomycetota > Thermoleophilia > Gaiellales > Gaiellaceae > GMQP-bins7. Next base: position 1,512,416 of record CAVPSC010000004.1, read on the forward strand.
CGAACCGCTCGTTCGCGAGCATCCCCTCGGCGCGCGCCACCTCGTTTCGGAGCCGCGCGATCTCGACGTCCGCGTTCCCATCCGCGCGCGTTCGCTCCGGCCGAACCACCGCCGCGAAGATGCGCCGCTCGTCAGCGGAGCCGAGCTCGACCTGGACGCCGCTGCGGCGGAAGATGTGCGCCGCTTCCTGCACGCGGTCGAGCGCACCCGCGTCGGCGGCATGCCGTTCGTCCGACTCGGGCCACGACGAGACGATGAGTCGTGCCTCGCGGCTCGGGAGCTGCGTCCAGATCTCCTCCGTGACGTGCGGCATGACCGGATGGAGCAGCGCCAGGAGACGTTCGAGCGCGGCGAGCGACGTCGCCCGGGCGTCCTCGTCTCCGCCGTACAGGCGCGGCTTGATCGCCTCTGCGTACCAGTCGCAGAAGTCGTCGAAGGTCACGTGGTAGAGGACCGCCGTCACGGGCGCGAGCTCGAGTCGGCCGAGGTACTCGTCGATCTCGGAGCGCGCAGCGTCGAGGCGGGCGAGGATCCAGCGCTCCTCGAGGTCCCGTGGCGCCACCCTCGGCCGGACATCGGCGGCGTTCGCGACGATCAGTCGGGCGACGTTCCAGAGCTTGATCGCCAGCCGGCGCCCTTCCTCGATCGAGTCGAACGAGAAGCGGGCGTCCTGCGTCGACGTGACCTTGAGCAGCCCGTAGCGCGTGGCGTCGGCGCCATATGGCTCGAGCGCGTCCTCGGGGTCGATGCCGGTCCCGAGCGTCCGCGACATCCGCCGGCCCTCGGGATTGAGGAGCGTCGAGTGGATGAGGACGTCGTGGAACGGCTTCTCAACGAGCAGCTCGAGCCCGGAGAAGACCATCCGCGCGACCCAGAGGAAGATGATGTCTCGCGCCGTCGTCAGCACGGAACCCGGGTAGTAGGTCGCGAGCTCAGGCGTCTCGTCGGGCCAGCCGAGCGTCGCGAACGGATAGAGCGCCGAGGAGAACCACGTGTCGAGCACGTCCTCCTCCTGGCGCAGCTCCCCGGAACCGCACTCCGCGCAGACGGCAGGCGCGTCCTCCTCGACGGTCAGGTGGCCGTCGGGGCAGTACCAGACGGGGATGCGATGGCCCCACCAGATCTGGCGCGAGATGCACCACGGACGGACGTTCCGCATCCAGTCGAGATAGACGCGCGCGAAGCGCTCCGGCGTGAAGCGGACGCGACCGTCCTCGACCGCAGCGATGGCGGGCGCCGCGAGCTCGTCCATCGCGCACCACCACTGGAGCATGATCAGCGGCTCGACTCGCGAGTGACACCGCTCGCAGGTGGGGACGGCGTGGCGGTACGGCTCCTGGCGCTCGAGCAGCCCCCGTTCGCGCGACCACTCGATGATGCGCTCTCCCGCCTCCTGCTGGGTCAGGCCCGCGAGCTCGCCGGCCTCGTCGTTCATGCGGCCGTCGAGGCCGATCACGACCAGTTCCGCGAGGCCGTGCGACCGGCCGATCTCGAAGTCGACCGGGTCGTGGCCGGGCGTCACCTTCAACGCCCCGGTGCCGAACTCGCGGTCGACCTGCTCGTCGGCGACGATCGGCACGCGCCGCTCGACGTACGGGACGATGACCTCCCTCCCGACGAGGTCGCGATAGCGCTCGTCGTCCGGATGGACGGCTAGGGCGGTGTCGGCGAGGATCGTCGCAGGCCGCACCGTCGCGATGGTCACGTGCCCGGCGCCGTCCGCGAGCGGGTAGCGAATAAAGGAGAGGGTGTCGTCGACCTCTTCCGGCTCGAGCTCGAGGTCGGAGAGCGCGGTGCGATCGCGCGGGCACCAGTTCGAGATCCGGTTGTCCCGGTAGATGAACCCCCGGCGGTAGAGATGCACGAACCAGCGGATGACGGCCCGGTAGTAGCCGTCGTCCATCGTGAAGCGCGTGCGGCCGTAGTCGAGCGAGGCGCCGACCCGCCGGAACTGGGACATAATCGTCCCCCCGTAGCGCGCGAGCCACTCCTGGACATACGCGTCGAACCCCTCGCGGCCGAGATCGCGCTGGCTCTTTCCCTCCTTCGCGAGCGTTCGCCCGATGGCCGCCCAGGTCGAGATCCCGGCGTGGTCGTACCCCGGCTGGAAGAGCGTGTCGAACCCGCGCATCCGGGACCAGCGCACGAGCGTGTCCTCGATCGACAGCTGGAGCACGTGGCCGATGGTCAGCGAGCCCGAGATGTTGGGCGGCGGATGCATGACCACGAAGGTCTCGGGTCGTCTCGCACCGGCGCCCGCGGCGTACAGGCCCTCCTCCTCCCAGGTCGCCTGCCAGCGCTCCTCGATCGCCTCCGGCGAGTACCGCGGATCCATGGGCGAGGAGTCTAGGGAGACGAGGTCGCGGCGTCCGCGCGCTAGCGGCGGCGCCGCGGGGCTACCGGGGACTGCATCGCTTCCTCGTGCTCGCGGCGCATGTGCTCAGGCTAGCGCCCGTCCGAGCGTCCGTCGAGAACGAGGATCGTGCTCGTCCCGTGGGCATAGAGCCGCCCCTCGACGTCTTCGAGCCGTGCTTCCGTCGTCGCGACGGTACGGCCCGGGTGGAGGACGCTGCCCGTACAGCGGACGAGACCGGTGTCGGCGGTGAGCGGCCGGGTGAAGTTCGCTTTCAGCTCGAGCGTCGTCCACCCGCCGAGGCGCTCGAGCGTCGTCACGAACGCACAACCCATCGCGGAGTCGAGGAGCGTCGAGGCAAGACCGGCGTGCACGGTCCCGATCGGGTTGTAGTGGAACTCCGCCGGCTCGCACTCGAAGACGACGCGGCCTTCCTCCGCCTCGACGAGCTGGAAGCCGAGGGTGGCGGCGATCGGGGGTTGGGGGAGATGGCCGGACGCGATCCTCCGGATGACCTCGAGCCCGGAGAACCCCGCGGTCCCGGCCAGAGCCGCGAGCGGGTCCTCCCAGCGGTATGTCCGCGAGCGCTCCTCGGTCACGAAGACACGCTATCGAGGTTGCTACGACGCGTCCGCGCGTAAAGCAAGCGTCCGCGGTTGCCGATCTAGGGCTCGTGCCGCGAAGTCCCGTCGAGCGCGCGATCGCACGCCGCTTCCTCCCCTTCGGAGCGATGGGTGCGCTCACGCTCGCGACGATCGTGATCCCCTCCGGGCCGACCGAGCGCCGGCTCGTCGTGGCCGCAGTCGCGCTCACCGCGCTGATCGCGCTCGGCGCGCTCGCCGTCCCCTGGTCACGACTTCCGCGTTACACCTACGTGCTTCCGCCCCTCGCGTACTTCGTGGTCATCGGACTCCTCCGCGAGTCGCAGGGAGGGTCGGCTTCGGGCTACGCGCCGCTCGCGATCCTGCCGGTGCTCTGGATCGCCCTGACGCTCGGCCGCTGGGAGGTGGCGATCGGCTCGGTCGCAGGAGCCGTCCTCTTCCTCGCGCCCCTCGTCTACGGGAACGACGCATTCACTGCCACGGAGTGGCGGCGCGCGATCCTGTGGACCGGCGTCTCGCTCGTCGTCGGTTTCTCGGTCGAGGAGCTCATGCGAGACGTCCGGGTAGAGGCTCGCCAGGCAGAGCGGCGAGCGGCGGAGCTCGAGGAGAGCGAGCGGACGATGGCGAGGATCGCGGAGATCGTCCGCGAGGCGGCGACCTCCCGGGACGTCCGGCAGCTCGTGTGCGACGCAGCGCTCGAGATCGCGGGCGGAGTGGCTGCCACGGTCGTCGAGCGGGAGGGCGACTGGCTCGTCGTGACCGCGTCGGCCGGGCTCGAGAGCGATCCGATCCGTGTTCATGTCGCCGACGAGCCGGCAGGAAGCGCGACCGTGCTCATGACCGGTGACGCTCTCTTCGTGCCCGATGCTGGGACCGACCCCCAGGCGCGGCGGATGCGCGCCTCGGCGCCCGCGGTCGTCTCGGCGCTCTTCGAGCCGATCCTCCAGGGCGAGCGGGCCGTCGGGGTCCTCGCCGTCGGCTGGGCGGAGCGCATCGAGGCGCCGAGCCACCGCCATGCTCAGGCGCTCTCGGTCCTGGCGCTCGAGGCAGGTGCGACGATCGAACGCGCTGATCTGCTCGCACGGCTCAGCCGTCAGTCGATGACCGACGAGCTCACCGGCCTACCGAACCGGCGGGCGTGGGAACAGGAGCTTCCCCGAGAGCTGGCTCGCGCGGCACGAACGGCGTCGCCGTTCTCGATCGCACTCCTCGACCTCGACCGCTTCAAGGACTTCAACGACCGGGAGGGCCACCAGGCGGGCGACGAGCTCCTGCGCATCGCAGCGCGCGCCTGGGCCGGAACGCTACGCACGGGAGACATGCTCGCGCGTTACGGCGGCGAGGAGCTCGCGGTGCTCCTGCCCGATTGCGACACGATGCCCGCCTTCGCGGTCGCGGAGCGAATGCGGCGTGCGACCCCCCGCGGCCAGACCTGCTCGATCGGCGTCGCGACGTGGGACGGGACGGAGAGCGCCGCCGATCTCGTCGGGAGGGCCGACGAGGCGCTCTACTCCGCGAAGCGAAACGGTCGGGACCGCGTCGAGACCGCGCGGCCGCCCGAGCTCTCCTACGCCTAGCGACCGGCGGCGTAACCCTGCATGCCACGGGCGTTCGCACCCGCGCGGAGGAGGCCGTCCGGCTCCCGCGCGACAGCGCTGACACGACCCAGCGACCAGTCCGGCCACAGCGTGATCCGGTGCCCGCGGCGCTCCAGGTCCGAGACCGTCCTCGCACCGAACCTCGACTCGAGCGCGAGGGATCGCGGCTCGATCCGCCGCGGGTAGAAGGACGAGACGAGATGATCGGTGTGGAACTCGGGCGCGTCGATCGCCGCCTGCAGGTCCATCCCTCGGTCGACATGCCGCAGGAACACGTGGAGCGCCCACTGCTCCTGCTGGTCTCCGCCCGGGGTCCCCCACGCCAGGTACGGCTTCCCCTCGCGGAGGGCGAGCCCCGGGGAGAGCGTCGTCCGCGGGCGTGCCCCGGGCCGGAGGGACGACGGCAGGCCCTCCTCGACCCAGAACATCTGCGCGCGCGTCCCGAGCGGCCACCCGAGCGCCGGGATCACCGGTGAGCTCGAGAGCCAACCGCCGCTCGGCGTCGCCGAGATCATGTTCCCGAAGCGATCCGCGATGTCGAGATGGACGGTGTCGCCGCGCGTCGGCTCGCCGGAGCCGGCGGTGGCGTCGAGGTCCAGGATCTTCGGCAGCCTGCCACGCCCGGGTGGGCATGCTCCGGCTGCTTCCTCGCCGACGAGCGAACGGCGCTCGTCGTTGTACTCGCGCGAGAGGAGGAGGTCGAGGGGGACGTCGCAGTCGCCGTAGAGCGCATCGCGGTCTGCGAGAGCGAGCTTCGCGCACTCGGTCACGACATGGACGAACTCGGCGTCCGACAGCTCGGCGAGGTCGAACCCCTCGAGGAGCGCGAGCTGCTGCAGCGCGACCGGTCCGGCTCCCCAGGGGAGCGTCTTGCAGACCGTGAGGCCGCGGTACTCGAGGGAGGTGACCGGTTCGACCGTCGCTCTCCAGGCTGCCATATCGGCGCCGGTGAGAAGACCGCCCTCGCTCGCGGAGAAGCGGTCGATCTCCTCGGCGACGAAGCCCTCGTAGAACGCTGCACGCGCCCGCTCGATCTCCTCCTCGCGCGAACCGCCGCGGCTGTCCTCGACGATTCGTCGATACGTCGCGCCGAGAACGGAGTTGCGGAAGAGCTGTCCGGGTTCCGGACGCGGCAGGTAGAGCGCCGCGGAGCCCTCCCACCCCGCGAGCAGCTCCTCGTTGAGTTCGATCGACAGCGCGATCCGCTGGTGCAGCGGGTAGCCGTTCTCGGCGTACCCGATCGCGAACTCGAGCACGTCCGCGAGCCGCCACGTGCCGAACTCGCGGAGAAGCAGGAGCCAGCCGCCGAACGCGCCCGGCACGCATGCAGCGAGGACGCCGGTACCCGGAACGAGCTCGTGGCCGAGCTCGCGGAAGCGCTCGATCGTCGCCGCCGCTGGCGCGACGCCCTGCCCGCAGAGTGCGAGCGGCTTGCTTCGCTCCTCCGACCAGAACACGGCGGGAACCTCGCCGCCGGGGCCGTTCAGGTGCGGCTCGACGACCTGGAGGACGAATCCGGTCGCGACCGCGGCGTCGAATGCATTACCACCTTGCTCGAGAACCGACATCCCGACTGCCGACGCGAGCCAGTGCGTCGACGCGACCATCCCGAAGGTGCCGCGGAGCTCCGGCCGGGTGGTGAACACGGGCGCACTCTAGACCGGAGCCAGCGGATCGATGTCGATGCGGCGACGCTCCGGATCCTTCTCGACCTCGAGCCGCGAGAGAGGGAAGCCGCCGTCGCCCGACTAGTCTTCGACCCCGTGCCGACCTGTGCCAAGTGCGGCGGCGAGAATCCCGACAGCGCCAAGTTCTGCAACGCGTGCGGTTCCGCGCTCGACGAAGCCGGCCGGACCGGCGAGGAGCGGCGAATCGTCTCGGTGCTCTTCGTCGATCTCGTCGGCTCGACCGCCAAGGCGGAGAAGCTCGACCCCGAGGACGTGCGCGCCTATCTCAACCGTTACTACGAGCACGTCCGCGGCGAGGCGGAGCGTTTCGGCGGCGTGGTCGAGAAGTACATCGGGGACGCGGTCATGGGCGTCTTCGGGGCGCCGACGACCTACGGCGACGATCCCGAACGTGCCGTTCGCGCAGCGCTAGCGGTTCGCGACTGGGCGGAGGAGGACGGACTCCAGCTCAGGATCGCCGTGAACACCGGAGAGGCGATCGTCGAGCTCGATGCGCGGCCCGAACAGGGCCATGCGATGATCGCCGGAGACGTCGTCAACACCGCGGCGCGCCTGCAGTCTGCCGCGCCCGTCGGCTCCGTCCTCGTCGGCGAGGACACGTACCGCAGCACCAGGAACGTCATCGAGTACCGGCCTGCCCAGCCGGTGAACGCGAAAGGGAAGGACGCTCCGATCCAGGCGTGGCTTGCCCTCGGCGCGAGCTCGGCCGTCGGCGAGCGGCCCGTGACACCCGTGCCGATGATCGGGCGCGATCGCGAGATCGAGACCCTGACACGGATCTGGGAGCGCGTCGCCGAAGAGGGCCGCGCGCACTTCGTGACCATCTTCGGGCCGGCGGGCATCGGGAAGTCGCGCCTTGCGCTCGAGATCTCGCAGCTCGTCGCGGGACAAGGCGCGCGCGTCGTCCGCGGGCGCTCGACACCGTACGGCGCGAGCAGCCCGTACAGCGCGTTCGCGCAGCAGGTCAAGCAGGTCGCGACGATCTTCGACAGCGACGATCCCGAAGAGGCGCGGACGAAGCTCGACGACGCCGTGTCCACGCTGGCCGGCCCCGCGGCGGCCGAAGAGCACGCTCCTCACCTGGCGACCCTGCTCGGCCTCGGTGAGGACGGCGAGGTCGAGGATCGGGAGACGCTCTTCTTCTCCGCCCGCGTCCTCGTCGAGTCCATCGCGCTCGACGGCCCGACGCTCCTCCTCTACGAGGACATCCACTGGGCGGACTCGAGCCTCCTCGATCTCCTCGAGACACTCGCCGCACGTGTCCGGGAAGTGCCGATCCTCTTCGTCGCGCTCGCGCGACCCGAGCTCCTCACCGATCGCCCCGGCTGGGGCGGCGGCCTGCCGGCCTCCACGACGGTCCCGCTCGAGCCGCTGACGGGAGCCGCGGGACTCGCGCTCGCCGAGCAACTGCTCGCGCACGGGAACCTTCCGAGGAGCGATGCGGAGGCGATCGCAGCGACGGCGGAAGGGAACCCACTCTTCATCGAGGAACTGGCCGCCTGCATCGGGGAGCAGCAGGCCGAGGGAATCGACGAGCTGCCGACGAGCGTTCGCGCAATCATCGCGGCGCGGCTCGACTCGCTTCCGACGGACGAGCGGCACGTACTGCTCGACGCGTCGGTGGCCGGACGCGTGTTCTGGCGTGGCGCGCTCGAGGAGATCGGCTGCTCGTCCGAGATCTCCGCGCTCCTCGGTTCACTCGAAGGGCGCGGGATGATCGGACGCGAGGCAGTCTCGAGAATCCAGGGGGATCAGCAGTTCGCGTTCAGGCACGGGCTCATCCACGACGTCGCGTACGCGACGCTACCCCGGGCGGCCCGTCGTGCGCGCCACGCGGCCGTCGCGCGGTTCCTCGAGCGTACGACTGCTGCCGGCCAGTCGCACGAGGCGCTCGCCCATCACTGGCGCGAGGCGGGCGAAGCCGAGCACGCCTACGAGCATCTCGTGACGGCGGCCGAGCAGGCCGGCCGAGGTTGGGCGAAGCAGCGGGCGCTCACCCTGTACACGGAGGCGTTCGAGCTCCTTCCGGACGAAGACGGCGAACGACGTCGCAGCATCAGGATGCGTCAGGCCGTCCTGGTCCAGGCGCTGTCCCACCTCCAGCAGTACGACGTGTCGCAGGCGCCGCCGGGCTGAACAGGTCGCGCACGCTACGACCGGGACGGGGGACGCGAACTTCGTGCGGACTGTTCCGCCTTTGGCACGACCGTATCGATGACGGACGAACTCGACGACAAGGCGGCGGAGCCGCCGTCTTCGGGGTCTTTGGGCGATCGGAACTCGCGCGAGCGAGTTCCGATCTTGCGCATTACTCGGGCGGCGGATCGGTGAGGGGGAAGTCGGCGGGCGTGACGTCGCCTGCGATCTCCCAGATCGTCTGGACGAAATGGTCGCCGAGCTGCTGCGAGTGCTGCCGGACCATCTCCTCGCTCGGCGCGTCGTAGACGCAGAAGGATTTCGGGATCCCGTCGTTGCCGACAACGACGTGGCTGTGCTCCCACACGATCTCCGGGAACCGGTGGTGCCCGATCGCCTTCGACCGGGTCGCCACGGTCGGCAGCTCGTCCATGTCGACCGTGTACGTGCGTTCGATGAGGTAGCGCGGCACGCGCGGATCCTACGCGCTCGTCGCCGGCGTTACTAGGCCGACTCTTCGGCGAGCTCGTCGAGCTCGTCGTCGACGGACCCGGCGCTCGTGACGAGCGTCGGCTTCTGCCCCTTCGAGATCGTCTCCTTCGTGATCACGCACTTCGTCACGTCCGTCCGCGACGGCAGCTCGAACATGACGTCGAGGAGCGCCAGCTCGATGATCGAGCGGAGTCCGCGGGCGCCGGTCTCGCGCACGAGCGCGTGGTCGGCGATCTCCCACATCGCGTCCTCGGTGAACACGAGCTCGATCGAGTCGTACCCGAAGAAGCGCTGGTACTGCTTCGTGAGCGCGTTCTTCGGCTCGGTGAGGATCGCCACGAGGTCCTCACGCGTGAGCTGGTGAACAGCCGAGATCACCGGCAGGCGCCCGACGAACTCCGGGATCAGCCCGAAGCTCATGAGGTCCTCCGGCATCACCTTCGTGAGCATCTCCGCGCTCTCCTCCGAGTTGCGCGAGCGCACGTCCGCGGCGAATCCGATCGTGTTCCTCCCGATGCGACGCTCGATGATCTTGTCGAGGCCGGCGAAGGCGCCGCCGCAGATGAAGAGGATGTTGGTGGTGTCGATCGAGAGGAACTCCTGGTGCGGATGCTTGCGCCCGCCCTGCGGCGGTACCGAGGCGACCGTGCCCTCGAGAATCTTCAAGAGCGCCTGCTGGACGCCCTCGCCCGAGACGTCGCGCGTGATCGACGGGTTGTCCGCCTTGCGCGCGATCTTGTCGACCTCGTCGATGTAGATGATCCCCTGCTCCGCCTTCTTGATGTCGAAGTCGGCGGCCTGGATCAGCTTCAGGAGGATGTTCTCGACGTCCTCGCCCACGTAGCCCGCCTCGGTCAGAGCCGTCGCGTCCGCGATCGCGAACGGGACGTTGAGGATGCGCGCCAGCGTCTGCGCAAGAAGCGTCTTCCCGCAGCCGGTCGGCCCGAGGAGAAGGATGTTCGACTTCTGGAGCTCGACCTCTCCGTCGTCGAGGCCCATGCGGACCCGCTTGTAGTGGTTGTAGACCGCCACCGCGAGCGTCCGCTTCGACTCCTCCTGGGAGACGACGTAGTCGTTCAGGACCGAGTAGATGTCGAGCGGCTTCGGGAGGTTGTCGAGGTCGAGCTGCGCCGGTGTCGTCAGCTCCTCGTCGATGATCTCGTTGCAGAGATCGATGCACTCGTCGCAGATGTAGACGCCGGGTCCAGCGATCAGCTTCTTGACCTGGCGCTGGCTCTTGCCGCAGAAGCTGCAGAGCAGCTGCTCGTTGCCCTCGCTCGCCCGAGCCACGTGTCTCCTTTTACTCCGTTTCCAGTGTCAAAGCTAGTGTCCTGCGCAAGACCGCACGAAGATCTTCCGTGAAGCCGTCCGGATCCCAGCGCCCTCTCTTCGAGTCGGGGTTCACCGGTGCTCGATCACCCTGTCGATGAGGCCGTATTCCTTGGCTTCCTCGGAGGTCATGTAGAAGTCGCGGTCCATGTCCTTCGAGACCTTCTCGACGTCCTGACCGGTGTGCTTCGCCATGATCTCCTCCATTAGCCGCTTGAGGCTGATTACCTCTCGCGCCTGGATCTCGATCTCCGTCGGCTGGCCGTGGAAGCCCGCCGAGCCCTGATGGATCAGGATCTTCGAGTGCGGCAGCGCGGAGCGCTTGCCGGGCGTACCGCCCGCGAGGACGATCGCGCCCATCGACATGGCCATGCCGACGCAGATCGTCTGCACGTCGGGCTTGATGAACTGCATCGTGTCGTAGATCGCGAGGCCGGCGTACACGATCCCGCCCGGCGAGTTGATGTAGATCGATATGTCCTTGTCGGGGTCCTCGGACTCGAGATGGAGGAGCTGGGCGACGACGAGGTTCGCGATCTGATCGTCGATCGGCGTGCCGAGGAAGATGATCCGCTCGTTCAAGAGGCGGGAATAGATGTCGAACGAGCGCTCGCCGCGCGAGGTCTGCTCGATCACCATCGGGATCAACGGGCTCATTCGCTCTCCTTGCTGCCGGGGGTCCACAACTTCGTGTCGGTCTCGGCTTTTTCCTTGTCCGGGGTCCAGAGCTTGTCGCGCGCGGCGGCGAGATCGGGCGCGATCGGAGTGACGTCGGCGACGAGACGGTCGAGCGCGGCGCGCAGGCGCAGGTCCTCGCGGATCGACTCCTGCTGCCCGTGTTCCCACACGTCCGCGACGAGCGCCTCGGCGTCCTCCCCGGCCGACTCCGCCTCCTCGCGCAGGTATGCCCGGACCTCGTCGTCGGAGACGCTGATCCCCGCGCGCTCGGCGAGCGCCTCGAGCGCGAGCTCCCGCGCAACCGACACCGCCGCCTCGAGGACGAACTGCTTCTGGAGGTCGTCCGAGGTCGCGCCGCTCGCAGCGAGATAGGTCTCGAGCGAGATGCCGCGGCGTTCGAGCGAGCGGACGAATCCCTGGAGGAGATCGACGGCACGCGAGCGCACGAGCGCCAGCGACGGCTGCACCTCGGACGCGCGCACGAGCTCGTCGATCGCGGCCACGCGATACGCAGCGTCGATCTCGGCGTCGAGCTGCGCGCGAAGATCCTGTTCGATGCTCGCGCGGAGGTCAGCGAGGGTGTCGAACTCGCTCGCCGAGCGCGCGAGCTCGTCGTCGAGCGGCGGCAGGAGCTTCTGCTGCACCTCGCGCACGCTCACCTCGACGGTCACCTCGCGCCCGTCCGAGAGGGCGTACGCGACGTCTTTCGAGTCACCGGCGGAAGCACCGACGAGTGCCGACTCGAGCTCGTCGGCGAGTCTTCCTGCGCCGAGCTCGACGACGGTGTCGCGCTGGGCCTCGCCGTCGGAGTCGACGAGGTCGATGACGAGGGTGTCCCCGACTTGGGCCGGCCGGCCGTCCGCCGGAGCCAGCTCGGCCACGGACTCGCGCAGCATTTCGATCTCGGCGTCGATCGTCTCCTGCGGCACCTCGGCCTCGGGACGCGCCACCTCGAGCGTCGTCCAGTCGACGATCTCCGGGATCGGCTGCACCTCGACCGTAGCGGCGAATCGCCACGCCTCGTCCGCGCTCGCCGGGAGCTCGAACTCGTATTGGGGATCGGCGACCGGGCGGACGCGATTGCGAGCGGCAGCGCTCCAGAACCACCCGCCGATGTGGCTGTCGACCGCCTCGGAGTAGATCCGCTCCTTGCCGAGGCGGGAGATGAGGACCGGGGTCGGGATCTTGCCCTTCCGGAAGCCCGGGATCTTCACGCTCTCGGAGAGGTCGGAGACGGCGTGGTCGACCGCGTGCTTGACCTGCTCGGACGAGACGTCCACGGTCAGGCGGACGCGGTTCTCTCCGAGCTCCTGAACGGACGTCGCCACCCGGCCATTCAACCAGCCGGAGATAAGGTCACGCCGGGATGGAGCGGTACGACGTGGTCGTCGTCGGCGTCGGCGGGATGGGGAGCGCGGCCGCATACCACCTCGCGCGACGCGGCAAGCGCGTGCTCGGGCTCGAGCGCTTCGACGTCCTGCACGAGCTCGGCTCGTCCCACGGGCTCACGCGGATCATCCGGCTCGGGTACTTCGAGCATCCCGACTACGTCCCACTCTTGCGCCGCGCGTACGAGCTCTGGCGCGAGCTCGAGCAAGAGGCGCGAGAGCAGCTCCTCTACGTCACCGGGATCATCGAGGGCGGCGAGCGCATCTACGAGGGAGCGCTTCGCTCGTGCGTCGACCACGATCTGCCCCACGACGCGATCGACGGCCGCCAGGTCGCTCGGCGGTTCCCCGCATATCGGCTGCCCGACGACTTCCCGGTCGTGTTCCAGCCCGACGGAGGCTTCGTGCTCCCGGAGCGCTGCATCGTCGCGCACGTCGCGGGAGCGCTCGCGAACCGGGCGGTCGTGCAGGCGCGAGAGCGAGTGCTCGAGTGGAGCGACACGCGAAACGGCGTTAGCGTTCGGACGGATCGCGGCGTCGTCGAAGCCGACCACCTCGTGCTGACCGCCGGCGCGTGGTCGCAAGAGGTCGCCCGCCTGCCGGAGGGGATGGTGCGAGCGGTTCGACAGGCGCTCGCGTGGCTGCAGCCGACGCGGCCCGAGCTCTTCGAGCCCGGTCGCATGCCCGTGTTCAATCTCGCGCTCGACGGGGAGCATTTCTACGGCTTCCCCGCGTTCGGGATCCCCGGCTTCAAGCTCGGCCGTTACGACCACCATGGCGCAGGAGGCACGCCGGAGTCGATCGACCGCGAGCCGACGCTCGCCGACGAGGCGCCGCTCAGGGCAATCGCCGAGCGCTACTTCCCCGAGGGTGCGGGCCCAACGATCGCCCTCAAGACGTGCCTCTTCGAGCCGTCTCCCGACGAGCACTTCCTCATCGGCCGCCATCCCGAGAGCGAGCACGCGGTCGTAGCCGCCGGGTTCTCGGGGCACGGCTTCAAGTTCTGCTCCGTGATCGGGGAGATCCTCGCCGACCTCGTGGTGGACGGGTCGACGAGGCACGACATCGGCCTCTTCCGGCTCGATCGCTTCGCCTGAGACGCTCGACGCCGCTCTCGGCGCGAAGATGTTACACATAGGTGCTACATTCCTGGCGACGATGGAGAGCGTGAGCATCCGCGAGCTGCGACAGCACCTGAGCCGGTATCTGCGGCGGGTGGCCGAGGGCGAGCGGCTCGTCGTGACCGAGCGTCGGCGGCCGGTAGCGGTGCTCGCCCCGCTTCCCGAGCACGAGGACGTCCTCGACTACCTCATCGCAATCGGGGAGGCGACCCCTGCGACGGGCGACCTGCTCGACCTTCCTCCGCCCGTTCGCGTGGACGGCCCCTCCTCGGAGGAGATCCTCGACGACCTCCGTGCGGACCGGATCTGACGTCGTGTACCTCGACGCGTCCGCCCTCGTCAAGCTCGTTCTCGACGAGCCGGAGAGTCCCGCACTCAGAGAGGACTTAGCCGGCTGGCCGCGACGGACCACGAGCCGTATTGCGATCGTCGAGCTGATCCGTAGCGTTCGTCGCGCCGACCCTCGACTCGAGCCTGTGGCTGCGCGAGCCCTGAGGGGCGTGGTCTTGCTGACGCTGAGCGATCGCGTGCTTCGGGTCGCCGCCAGACTCGAGCCACGATCCGTTCGCGCGATCGACGCCCTCCATGTGGCAAGCGCGCTGGGCGTACGTGACGCGCTGATCGCCTTCGTGAGCTACGACCGACGCCAGCTCGAAGCGGCCGCCGCGCTCGGGCTGCCGATTGCGTCGCCTCGCTGAAGGAGAGTAAACGCGGGAAGCACCGCGCGCTCGAGCGCACAACTCGGTCGCGGTCGCGGTCGCGAAGCGAGCGCGCTTTAGGGATTCTCGCGCGGGTGGGATTCGCTCCTGCGGATCACACCCGCTGCGGACCGACAGTGCGGGCGGGAGGACTCGAACCTCCAAGGACCGAAGCCCAACGGGACCTAAACCCGTCGCGTCTGCCAGTTCCGCCACGCCCGCGGGGTCCCTCAGGATAGGCGTCCGTCCGGGCGCCTCGGGTGTCGGAAAGCTCAGCGTCCGAGGATGAGCGAGAAGGTCTCGCGCATGGTCTCGGCGACGAGTCCGACCAGGAAGACGATGACGAGCACTGCGACGGCGCTGAGCACCTGCCCCGTCGCCGAGAGCATCAGCAAGGCAGTGAAGCTCCCGAGGACGAAGAAGGCGGTCGAGACGGGCCGACGGGTATAGGTGCCGAGCCCGAGCCCGACCAGGAACGCAGCGCCGAACACCACGATCCCGAGCGTCATGGCGCGAGGGTAGGACCGGCGCCGGACGGACCGGACCCGGTCGGTCATCAGCACTGTGCTCTGCTCAAGGGCTAATCGCGCCGAGCCGACAAACGAAACGATGTCCTCCCATCGCGCGTGGGCTCCCCTCACGTGGGCGATCGCGGTCGCCGGCGTCGCCGCGTTCGGCCTCGTCCTCGTGACGACGTCTCCCGGCGACGGCCTCAACTCGTTCTTCGACCTCTGGGTCTACCTGGGCCTCGTCCTGCTCTCCGTGGCGATCGTCGCCCGGCGCGCGCGCACGGTCGAGAACGACCGCACCGCATGGGTCATGATCACGGCGGCCATGGCCTCCACGGCGTTCGCGGAGGTCTACGATGCCGCCGTCTCGCCGACGCGGTACCCGTCGCTCGCCGACCTCGGCTGGCTGGCCTTCTACCCGCTCCTGTACGCAGGGATGGTTCTCCTACTCCACCCGCGTGCGTCCTCGATCGCCGGCACCCTGTGGCTCGACGGCGTCACCGCCTCCCTCGCGGCGGCAGCGCTCGGCGCGGCGATCCTGGTCGAGCTCGTGCTGCGGTCGACGGAAGGCTCGCCGAGCGCGGTCGGCACGAACGTCGCCTATCCGCTCGGTGACGTCCTCCTGCTCTCCGCGGTGTTCGGCGTCTTCTCGCTCGCGAACTGGAGACCCGGGCGACGCTGGCTCGTGCTCGGGCTCGGGGTGCTTGTGAGCGCGGTCGCGGACGCCATCTATCTCTTCCAGTCGGCTGCGGGGACGTACCAGCAGGGGACGATCCTCGACCTGCTCTGGCCCGGCTCGCTGCTGCTCATCGCGTGGGCGGCATGGATCGACAACGGCGACGAACGCGGACTCGCGGTCGAGGGACGCCCGCTACTCGCCGTGCCCGCAACCTGTGCACTCGTCTCCATCGGGATCCTCGTCTACGACCACTTCGGCGGCGTCAACCTGCTCGCGGTTCTCCTCGCGACGGCCACGCTGCTCGCCGTTCTCCTCCGCCTGGCGACGACCTTCCGCGAGAATCGGCGGCTCTACCTCCAGACGCACCACGAGGCGACGACCGACGCGCTGACCGGCCTCGGCAACCGTCGCAAGCTCCTCGCGGACCTCGACGAGCTCTTCTCGCAGCCGGAGACGACGACCACCCTCCTCATGCTCTTCGACCTCGACGGGTTCAAGGGCTACAACGACAGCTTCGGCCATCCCGCGGGCGACGCGCTCTTGGCACGGCTCGGCGGGAAGCTCGGAGCGGTGTCCAAAGGCTCGGGAGCCGCGTATCGGCTGGGAGGAGACGAGTTCTGTCTCGTCGCGGCAGTGTCGTCGAGCGAGGTCGGCCCGATCATCGACCGCGCGACCGCGGCGTTGACCGAACGTGGCGAAGGGTTTCAGGTGGGGAGCTCATTCGGGGCCGTCGTCCTCCCCGAGGACGCAACCGAGGCGAGCGAGGCAATGCGCCTCGCCGACGAGCGGCTCTATGCGCAGAAGTACTCGCGGCGGGGCGAGACCGACAAGACGATGAATGCCTTCCTCGGGGCGCTCGGGGAGCGCGAGCCCGACCTCCAGGAGCATCTCGTGGGCGTCGGCATGCTCGCGGTCGAGGTCGGCGAACGGCTCGGGCTGCGGCGCGACGAGCTCGACGACCTCTCGCGCGCAGCGCAGCTGCACGACCTCGGGAAGCTGGCCGTCCCCGACGAGATCCTCCACAAGCCCGGCCCGCTGGACGAGCGCGAGTGGGGGTTCATCCGGCAGCACACCGTCGTCGGTGAACGCATCCTGCGCGCCTCGCTCGCATTCCGGAGCATCGCGGGCATCGTCCGCTCGAGCCACGAGAGCTGGGACGGGACCGGCTACCCGGATGGGCTCGCCGGCGAGGAGATCCCGCTCGCTTCGCGGATCATCTGCGCCTGCGACGCGTTCGCGGCGATGACCTCGGACCGGCCGTACCGCAAGGCACTCCCGCTGGACGAGGCTCTCGAGGAGCTACGAAAGGGAGCAGGCACCCAGTTCGACCCGACGGTCGTCCGCGTCATCGAGGCGCACGTCCTCGAGAAGCTCGAGACCGAGCGCGCCGCCTGACTCGCCGCGACCGAGCGGGCGCTCGAGCGGCGGGCATACTCCCCGCGGGCCCCGTAGCTCAGTGGATAGAGCGGCAGACTTCGAATCTGCGTGCGGAGGTTCGACTCCTCCCGGGGCCATCGCACAACTAAGCCATTTGCATGTGTCCGCTGATCGCGGAAGAGCCGACGGGGCCACCTAGGGGGCCACACGAGCGCACGCGCCGGATTCGAAACCCAAGTGCTACCGCGAAGCACCGCCCTCTCGAGGAACGGCCAGGAGCGCTCGCGGTATTCACTGCGGTTTCTTAGAACCTCGCCAGCGTAAGCGCAACGTCAAGAAGCACCCGCGCCGCGTAGAGGTTCCATCAAGGTCTCCTGAAAACGCGCGTGGCCGCGATACACCGTGGCCGTGGGTATCGAGCGGCGGAGACGGAGGGCAGGCTGATGTTCGACCTGGCGGCGATCGCGATCGCAGTCGCATGCTTCGCGTTCGCGTTCGCCCTGCTCTACGTCCTCGAGCGGATCTGATGTCGGCTGCGGACGTCGCCGGCCTCGTGATCTCGATTGCGGTCTTCGTCTACCTCGTCTACGCCCTCCTTCGTGGGGAACGGTTCTAGGTGAGCGGCCAAGGGCTCTCCCAGATCGCGGTCTACCTCGTCGTGTTGACCGCGCTCGCATACCCGCTCGGCCTCTACATGGCGCGGGTCTACACCGGCCAGCCGATCCTCATCGACCGCTGGCTCGGATTCCTCGAGCGCGGCTTCTATCGGCTTCTCGGCACGGGGCGGCAGCGCGACCAGGACTGGAAGAGCTATGCGAAGTCGGTCCTCGTCTTCAGTGCCGTCTTCTCGGCCGTCCTCTACGTCGTCCTGCGCATCCAGGGCCACCTGCCGCTGAACCCGGACGGCCTGAAGGGGGTGCCGGCGCATATCGCGCTCAACACAACGGCGAGCTTCGTCACGAACACGAACTGGCAGTACTACGGCGGCGAGTTCACCATGTCGTACCTCTCGCAGATGGCCGGGCTGACCGTGCAGAACTTCGTCTCGGCCGCCGTCGGGATGGCCGTCCTTGCCGCCGTCGTCCGGGGCTTCGCGCGCCGCTCGACGAGCGAGATCGGCAACTTCTGGGTCGACCTCTACCGCTCGCTCGTCTACGTCCTGCTGCCGTTGTCGCTGATCCTCGCGGTGGTCCTGATCTCGCAGGGCGTCGTCCAGACCTTCGACGGGCACGCGACTGCGACGACGCTCGAAGGTGCACAGCAGACGATCGCCCGCGGCCCAGCCGCGAGCCAGATCGCGATCAAACAGCTCGGGACGAACGGGGGTGGCTTCTACAACTCGAATTCGGCCGTTCCGTTCGAGAACCCGAACGGCTTCACGAACTTCCTCGAGATGCTCGCGATTCTTCTGATCCCCGCGGGCCAGGTGTTCATGTTCGGACGCATGGTCAAGGCGGGGAGGCAGGCGTGGCCGATCTTCGCCGCCATGTTCGCGATGCTCGCGATCGGAGTCGCGGTAGCCCTGCCGGCGGAGCAGCACGGTTCGGCCGTCCTTCGCAACTCCGGTGTCGACCTCGCCGTCGGGCAGAGGCAGAGCGGCGGGAACATGTCCGACAAGGAGGTCCGCTTCGGCATCGCCAACGCCGCGCTCTGGGCGACGGTCACGACCGACGCCTCGAACGGGTCGGTCAACGGCGGCCACGACGCCTTCACGCCGGCCGGCGGGGCCGTGCCGATCATGAACATCTTCACGGGCGAGGTGATCTTCGGTGGCGTCGGCTCGGGCCTCTACGGGATGTTCTTCTACGTCCTCCTGGCGGTGTTCATCGCCGGCCTGATGGTCGGCCGCACACCCGAGTATCTGGGGAAGAAGATCGAGGCGAGAGAGATCAAGTACGCGGCCATCGGCGCGCTCTTCGTCCCGACGATGGTGCTCGTCCTGACCGCGCTCGCCGTCGCGACTCATGCCGGGCGCGCATCGATGTTCAATCCGGGCGCCCACGGGTTCAGCGAGGCGCTGTACGCCTACGACTCGCAGTCGAACAACAACGGCAGCGCGTTCGCCGGCTACGGCGCGACGAACTTCGCCGCAGAGCTTGGCACTGTCGCGCTCTATCTCGGTCGGTTCGTGCCCCTGCTGGCCGCGCTCGCGATCGGAGGCTCGCTCGCGGGGAAGAAGACCGCGCCCATGTCCGCGGGCACATTCCGCACCGACGGGCCGACGTTCGTAGTGCTGCTCGTCGGCGTGATCGCGCTCACCGCCGGGCTCATGCTGTTCCCGGCCCTCACGCTCGGCCCGATCGTGGAGGCGTTGTGATCCGCCGCGAGCTTCGGCGCTCCGTGATCGTGGTCGTCGTCATGACGGTCGTCTTCGGGCTCGTCTACCCGGCGATCATGACCGGGTTCGCGCAGATCGCCTTCTCGAACAAGGCGAACGGGAGCCTCGCCGAGGTTGATGGGAAGGTCGTCGGGTCGAAGCTCGCCGCGCAGTCGTTCGCTAGCCCGCGCTACTTCCACCCGCGTCCGTCAGGGACTGCGCCGGCGTACAACGCGGGTGCGACCACGTTCGCGAACCTCGGGCCGACGAACCCGGCGCTCGCGAAGAACATTCGAGCGCAGGCACGCGCGATTCTCGCGCTCGAGCGGCCGTACAACCCGGGCCTCACGATCGGCCGGATCCCCGTCGACGCAGTGACGACCTCGGCTTCGGGGATCGATCCCGACATCTCTCCGGCGTACGCCGCGCTGCAGGCGCGGCGGATCGCCGCCGTGCGTAATCTCCCGCTGCAGCGCGTGACGGCGCTGATCCAGGAGAACACCGATGGCCGCAGCCTCGGCTTCCTCGGCGAGCCCGGCGTCAACGTCTTGGATCTCAACCTCGCGCTCGACCGGGAAGGCGACCGCTGATGGCACGCACCGGAGCGAGCATCTTTTCGCGCGAGATCGTCCTCGTCGCGATCCGTGACTCGTTCCCGAAGCTCGATCCGCGAAGTCAGTGGCGCAACCCGGTGATGTTCATCGTCGAGGTCGGAAGCGTGATCACGACCGTGATCTTCTTCGCGGATCTCGTCCGCGGCGAGACGGGTGACCTCTGGTTCGTCGGCTCGATCTCGCTCTGGCTCTGGCTGACGGTGCTCTTCGCGAACTTCGCCGAGGCGATCGCCGAGGGGCGCGGGAAGGCCCAGGCAAACGCCCTGCGTGCGACCCGGACGACGACGGTCGCCCATCGCCGCCTCGACGACGGACCGCTCGAGGACGTCCCGGCGCCGGAGCTCGCCCTCGGTGACGTCGTCGTCGTCGAAGCGGGGGAGGTCATCCCTGGCGACGGCGAGGTGATCGAAGGTGTCGGATCCGTCGACGAGTCGGCGATCACGGGCGAGTCGGCGCCGGTGATCCGCGAGTCCGGCGGCGATCGCTCCGCCGTCACGGGCGGGACGCGGCTCCTCTCGGATCGCCTCGTCGTCCGGATCACCCAGGAGCCGGGCAAGTCGTTCCTCGACCGGATGATCGCGCTCGTCGAGGGCACGGAACGCCGCAAGACGCCGAACGAGATCGCGCTCCACATCCTGCTCGTCGGCCTGACGATCACCTTCCTCGCTGCGGTCGTGACCCTGCGTCCATACGCGCTCTACGCGGGGACCTCGCTCTCCCAGACGGTCCTCATCGCGTTGCTCGTCGCCCTGATCCCGACGACGATCGGCGCGCTCCTGTCCGCGATCGGCATCGCCGGGATGGACCGGCTCGTCCAGCGGAACGTGCTCGCGATGTCGGGGCGGGCGGTCGAGGCGTCAGGCGACGTGGACGTCCTCCTCCTGGACAAGACGGGGACGATCACGCTCGGCAACCGCCAGGCGTCCGAGCTCATCCCGGTCGACGGCGTCTCTCCGATGGAGCTCGCGGAGGTCGCGCAGCTCGCCTCGCTCGCGGACGAGACTCCGGAGGGCCGCTCGATCGTCGTCCTCGCCAAAGAGGAGTACGGGCTCCGCGGCCGCGAGCTCGCTGCTCATGAGGCGACGTTCATCCCGTTCTCGGCCGTGACGAGGATGAGCGGTGTCGACATGGACGGGCGGATGCTGCGCAAGGGCGCCGCGGACGCCGTCAAGCGCTTCGTCGAGGAGAACGGCGGGCGCTCGCCGCCCGAGCTCGACGAGGCCGTCGACCGGGTCGCCCGCGCCGGCGGGACGCCGCTCGTCGTCGCCCAGGACGCCGCGGTCCTCGGCGTGATCCACCTCAAGGACATCGTCAAGGGCGGCATGCGCGAGCGCTTCGACGAGCTTCGCCGCATGGGGATCCGGACCGTGATGATCACAGGCGACAACCCGGTCACCGCGGGCGTCATCGCCGAGGAGTCCGGCGTCGACGACTTCCTTGCGGAGGCGACGCCCGAGACGAAGATGGCGCTGATCAGGGAGGAGCAGGCGAGCGGGCGGCTGGTCGCGATGACGGGCGACGGCACGAACGACGCGCCCGCCCTGGCCCAGGCCGACGTCGGCGTGGCGATGAACGCGGGCACGTCCGCTGCGAAGGAAGCCGGGAACATGGTCGACCTCGACAACAACCCCACGAAGCTGATCGAGATCGTGGAGGTCGGGAAGCAGCTCCTCATCACGCGCGGCGCGCTCACCACGTTCTCGATCGCGAACGACATCGCAAAGTACTTCGCGATCCTGCCCGCGATCTTCGCGTACACCTACGCGAAGGCGCCGGGTGAGCGCGGCCCGCTCGACGCCCTCAACGTGATGGGCCTCGGCACGCCGCGGAGCGCGATCCTCTCGGCGATCATCTTCAACGCCCTCGTCATCCCCGCGCTCGTCCCCCTCGCCCTGCGGGGTGTGAAGTACCGAGCCATCGGGGCGACGGCGCTGCTCCGCCGGAATCTCCTCATCTACGGGCTCGGCGGCGTCATCCTCCCGTTCGTCGGGATCAAGCTGATCGATCTCGTCGTACACAACCTGTTCGGCGCGTGACCTCGGCCGGTCCGGCTGCGGCGGACGAACGCGCGCCGCGGCAGGCTATGGGGATGGCGCGAGGACAACTCCGCATCTACCTGGGCGCTGCGGCGGGCGTCGGGAAGACGTTCGCGATGCTCAACGAGGGGCAGCGGCGCCGCGAGTACGGGGAGGACGTCGTCCTCGGGTTCGTCGAGCCGCACGGCCGAAAGAAGACGGCGGCGCAGGTCGGCGATCTCGAGGTCGTCCCGCGAAAGCGCGTCGAGTACCGAGGGGCGGCGTTCGAGGAGATGGACATCGACGCGATCCTGGCAAGGCACCCCCGGGTCGCCCTCGTCGACGAGCTCGCCCACACGAACGTCCCCGGCTCGCGGAACGAGAAGCGCTGGCAGGATGTCGAGGAGCTACTCGACGCCGGCACCACGGTCATCGGCACCCTCAACGTCCAGCACCTCGAGTCGCTGAACGACGTGGTCGAGGAGATCACGTCGGTGAAGCAGCGCGAGACGATCCCTGACGCGGTCGTCCGGCACGCCGACGAGCTCCAGTTGGTCGACCTCACCGCCTCCGCGCTGCGAAACCGCCTCGCTCGCGGTGACGTCTATCCACCGGAGCGGATCGATGCCGCTCTTGCGAACTTCTTCCGTCCGGGCAACCTCGACGCGCTCCGCGAGCTCGCGCTCCTCTGGCTCGCGGACCGCGTCGACGAAGGGCTTGCCGCGTACCGCGAGCGGCACGAGATCGACGAGCCCTGGGAGGCGCGCGAGCGCGTGCTCGTCGCGCTGACGGGCTCCTCCGACGGAGAGCGGCTCATCCGTCGGGCTTCCCGCATCGCCTCGCGCGCCCACGGCGATCTCGTCGCCGTCCACATCCCGCCGGAGGACGGGCTCGCAACCTCGTCCGCGCAGCTGCTCGAGAAGCAGATCGAGCTCGTTCAGGAGCTCGGCGGCACGTACCACGAGGTGATCGGCGCCGACCCTGGCCAGGTGCTCGTCGACACCGCGCGGGCGCTGAACGCGACGCAGATCGTCATGGGCGCCAGCCGCCGGTCGCGTTGGGCGCGGCTGACCCGAGGCTCGGTGATCGGCCGCGTGATCCGCGAGTCCGGGGTCGGGATCGACGTCCACGTCATCAGCCACCCCGAGGGGACCGAGGACCAGCAAGCGGCGCTGCCGCAACGGCGGCGCCCGTCTGCGCTTCCGCGACGCCGGGTCGAGTTCGGTCTCGCGCTGGCGATCTTCGGCTCGCCAGTCCTGACGACGATCCTCGTACAGTTCCGAAGCAATCTCGGCCTGCCGAGCGTGTTCCTTCTCTTCCTGCTCCTGGTCGTCGCGACGTCTGCGGTCGGCGGATTCTGGCCGGCTGTCGTCGGCGCTCTCGCGGCATCCGTCCTCGTGAACTGGTTCTTCGTCCCCCCATTGCACACGCTTACGATCGACGAGCCAGAGAACGTCCTCGCGGTCGGGGTGTTCCTCGTCATCGCGATCCTCGTGAGCACGCTCGTCTCGCTCGGCGCCCGTCGCGCAGCGGAAGGCGCGCGTGCGCGGGCGGAGGCGGAGGTCCTCGCACGGCTGGTCGGGGCGCCCCCCGTCTCTTCGGTCCTCGAGAGCCTTCGCCGCGTCCTCGCCCTCGACGGTGCGGCCGTCCTCCACCGCTCGGAAAGCGGCTGGCTGATCGAGGGGGCGAGCGGCGAGCGGGTCCCCGAGAGCCCTGAGGCGAGCAGCACGACGATCGAGCTCGACGAGGTGCACGTGCTCGCCCTCGTGGGGGACCCCATCCGGAGCGAGGACCAGCGAGTCCTCGAGGCCTTCGCGCGAGAGCTTCGTGCGTCGGTCGAGCTCGGCGAGCTGGAAGCCGAGGCCGAGACCGCCGGCGCGCTCTCGGCTGCGAACGAGCTCCGGACTGCTCTCCTCTCGGCTGTCTCGCACGACCTGCGGACGCCGATCTCCGCCATCAAGGCCTCGGTCACGAGCCTTTTGCAGGAGGACGTCGACTGGCCGCCGGATGCGAGGCAGGAGTTCCTCGAGACGATCGACGAGGAGACCGACCGCCTCAACGCCCTGATCGGGAATCTGCTGGACATGAGCAGACTGCAGACCGGCGCGCTCGAGATCACGACGGCGCCGGTCGGCCTCGACGAGGTGTTGCCTGCCGCGCTTCACAGCCTGAGCGTCCCCGCCGACGCGGTGACCCTCGACGTGCCCGAGTCGCTTCCGCGTGTCCTCGCGGATCGCGGGCTTCTCGAGCGGGCGCTTGCCAACGTGATCGCGAACGCCGTCCGCTACTCGCCGGCGAGTGCGCCAACGCGGGTCACCGCAGGCGCGGTTGACGCGATGGTCGACGTGCGGGTGGTCGACCGAGGGCCGGGTGTTCCGCTTCATCAGCGTGAAGGTCTCTTCACACCGTTCCAGCGCTTCGGCGACTCCGGGCACGACGAGGGAGTCGGCCTTGGTCTCGCTGTCGCCAAGGGCTTCGTCGAGGCGATGGGCGGCGAGGTCGAGGTCGAGGACACACCCGGTGGCGGTCTCACCGTCGTCGCGCGCTTGCGGGCGGCGCCGTGAGCCGGATCCTCGTCGTCGACGACGAGCCGCAGCTCCTCCGTGCGCTCGGCACGAACCTGAAGGCGCGCGGGTACACCGTCGACCTGGCAGCGAGCGGCGAGGAAGCCCTGACGATCGCTGCGCGCAAGCACCCGGACCTCGTCGTTCTCGACCTGGGACTCCCCGGCATGGACGGCGTCGAGGTGATCACCGGGCTTCGCGGCTGGACGTCCGTGCCCATCATCGTCCTCTCCGTCCGAGACGCGGAACGGATCAAGGTGGAAGCGCTCGACGCTGGCGCGGACGACTACATCACCAAGCCGTTCGGGATGGACGAGCTCCTCGCACGGCTCCGGGCCTCGCTGCGGCGGGGCGCTCCCACAGCCGAGGAGGCGCTGGTCGACACGGCCGACTTTGCGGTCGACCTCGCCGCGAAAGAGGTGACGACTTCGGCGGGCAGCGTTCGCCTGACGCCGACCGAGTGGCAGATCGTCGAGATCCTCGTCCGCAACGCCGGCAAGCTCGTGACGCAGCGCCACCTGTTGCAGGAGGTCTGGGGACCGCAGTACGAGAAGGAGACCAACTACCTGCGCGTCTACCTCGCCCAGATCCGCAGGAAGCTCGAGCCGGACCCGGCCCGCCCCCGCTACTTCATCACCGAGGCGCGCATGGGCTACCGGTTCGTCCCAGGGAATCCTCCGCAACGTCGAGGCCGAGAGCCTCGCGACAGCGCGGACATTGGACGATCGTCGTGATCGCCGGCAGGAGGTGGACCGCCATCGAGCGTCCGCCTCAGCGACCGCCATGGTCGGGATACTGGTTCCTGTGGACATCGTTCAGAGCAGGCCGAGAACAACGTCCGGCGGGGTTACGGGGCGCGGCTTCATGCCAGGCCAAAGCGGGAACCCGGGCAGTAGGCCGAGGGGCCTAGCGAGGAGCGTCCGCGACCACGTCGGAGACAACGGAGAGGCGATCGTCGTGTTTATGACCCAAGTCATGACCAATCCCACCGTACGAAATGCGGACAGGATTGAGGCGGCGAAATGGCTTGCAGATCGTGGCTTCGGGCGTGCTACCCAGGGTGTCGAAATCGACATCGCTCAGAATCCGACACTCGACCTCGCGGCCTGGTCCGCGGAGGACATCCGAACATTGATCTCGATCGTGCGGAAGTACGAGCCTGACCGCGACGATGTCATTCCCGCTGCAGGAGAGCTTCGAGTCACCACCTCGGCCTAGCCGGATCGACATGTGGCTCGATCCGCAGCCCGCACAAGCAATCAGAGATCGCTAGACCTGGTCGTCGAACTTCATGTCGCGCACGGCCGCCAGAAGAACGTCATCAGAAATCGCCCGAGAGCCCGACAAGAAGGGTGTCTACGCCGAGGCGATTCCTCGCCCGCCCAGCACCTCGATCATCGAGATCTTCGCCGCATCTACCTCTTCGAAGGGCCGTGCAGCGCCCGCGTGGGGGCGTCCGCACAACTACTGCTCTCGGGCAGGTCCAGTCGCCTCTGGCCCGAGATCGAACCACCGCCGACGATGCCAGTCCCCACGCTCTTGCTCGGTCGGTAGCTCATCGACGTCCTCGAGAACGTAAATGTTGGCGCTGCGGTTGCCACCGGCCTTCTCGATTCGCACGAGGCCGTCGTTCTCCGCCATGCGCATGAGTGCGAGTCCCTGCCGATCCTTCACGCCCCACTGCGCTGCAGCGACAGGCAGACCCTGACTGACAACGTCCGCTGCGAAGCACGCGAGCATCGCCGGAATCCACTTCTTCCCACGGCCGCGATAGCTCCGGACCGACGCGAAGTCACCGATTCCGCTGAGGAGCAGCATCGCCTTGTCTTCACCTCGATCACTCCCGCGCATCCGTTCGATGTCCATGCCGACGATCGTCTCGAGCGCGTCGCGGTCTGGGAATCGCCGCTCGCCTCCCGAGCCGGGATCCCAGGTCGCGAGATCTAGATCACCGTCGTCGCCGAGGTGCACATAGGCACGAGCGCCGTTCCGGTGCTCGTAGACGAAGCCGCCTCGGACCAGTCCACCCCGAAGGGTCCACTCGGCCATGGGCCAAAGAGCGTCGCAGAAATAGGGGTGCGCATTTCATGCGACGGCCAGACGAGTCGGACACTTCTGGTCATGGCGGAACACGGGAGGACGACGACGGTCGCCACGCAGCTGCTCACGATCACCGATCTCGCGGATCTCCTTCGAGTCTCGCGCGGCACCGTCTACGAGCTGATCCGGCGCGGTGATCTCGTGCCCATCCGCGTCGGGCAGCGTTTCCGCTTCACGACCCAGGAGATCGACGGCTACCTAGCGCGTAGGCACGAGGAGCAGCCCGGTCGCCAGGAGCTTGATTCCAGCTCGTCCTACAGGAATGAGAGCAGCGTGAAGACGCCCTGAGCTGCATAGCGTGCCCTTCCGTAGCCGCCAAGCCCGCCGCCGCCAAATTGACCAGGTCGCGGGTCGGCCCCGACGGTCTACACGAGCAAGCAAGCGCTCCTAGCGCGATGCGGTGCAAGACGCGGGCCGAGGACTAGGGACCCCACGGTGGAGCGGTGCACGCGATCTATCTCGCGGTGGGTGTCCCGTACGCCCGGACCCGCAGGCAACAAGGTCAAAGGGAGGCTTGAACGATGTCTCGAAACGACACGCCCCGACTCACTCGACTGAAGTACGGAAGTCCCTTCTGCGAGCTTTGCAGAGATCCCATCCACGCGGGGCAGCCGGTTGCATGGTGGCGTGTTCCAGGCAAGGGCGGTCGTAAGCGCAAGACCGTCTACTGCGCTTCGTGCCATTGGAGCAACGTCCGCCTCGGGAAGGCGCTTCGCTGACTCCGATGTCCGATTCTCGTCTCGACGTTCCGGTTGATCTAGGTCGGGTCGAAATCGTCCTACCGCCGGCGGTAATCGACGCTATCGCCGACAGACTTGGACAACTCATCCCAGAGTTGTTCGCTTCGTCTGCAGCGGCGAAACCGTCCCGATTCCTGACGATCGACGAGGCGGCCGAGTACCTCCGATGTGGTTACGACAGGCGGGGGAGAGTGAAGCGCCAGCGCGTCGATGATCTGCTCTCACGAGGAGAACTGACGCGCGTGAAGGACGGTCGCCGAACTCTGATCGAGAGAGCCGAGGTCGAGGAGTACCTCCGGCGTCAGCGGAAGCGAGGAGTGTGAGCGAGTGGCCCCGGTGTGGCCCCCAGTCGCGCAATGCCTTTCTGGGAGTGGATTTAGGAACTGCCCGCCGATTTCGAGTTTGCGTGCTCGAGCTCCGGAGTACGATCGCGACCGCGGGTCGCGCAGGCGGTGCTCCTTCGACAGACGCCTCCTCGCGGCCCGCAATCCCAGCCGTGACGCGATATCCTTGAAGTGTCGAAGGAGCACTAAGGAGGCGTCATGAGCACTACCAGCATCCCCGCGAACGAGCGCTCGAGCGGACCGCCACGCCGGGCATCTTCAAGCGTGAGGGCCGCTACATCGTCCGCTACCGCGATCCGGCAGGGAAGTCGAGGAAGAAGTTCGCCCGCACGCTGGCCGAGGCCAGGATGCTTCGGGCGCAACTCGTCAGCGATGTGAGCCGCGGCGAGTGGCAGCCGCTGAAGAAGATTGCGTTCGACGACTACGCGAGAAGCTGGATCGCCTCGTACAACGGCCGGACGAGCGGTGGGATCCGCGAGAGCACGCTCGTCGAGTATCGAAGGGCGATCGGCATCACCGAGCATGGCGAGACCCGCGAGGACGGCATCGGGGCGATCCCTCACTTCGGCTCACAACTCCTGGCCGCCATCTCACCGCGTGACGTCAAGAGCTACCTCCGCGAGCTTGCGGACGAGGGCTCGAGCGCGAGTACCGTGCGCACCTACCTCGCTCCGCTCAGGGCGATGTTCGCGGACGCCGTCGAGGAGGGCCTCCTGCGCTCGAACCCGGCGGCCGGGCTTCGGCTGCCTCGGCCCGCGGTTGCTGACGAGGAGGCCGAGGAGCGGGCGAAGGCGTTGACCGAGGCCGAGCTGCGAAAGCTCATCGTCGCGACCCCGAAGGAGTGGAAGCTGCTCGTCCGCCTCCTGGCCGCGACCGGGCTTCGCCTGGGCGAGGTCACCGCGCTCCGCTGGGGCGACCTCGAGCTCGGACGTCGGCGGGTGAAGGTTCGGCGTCGGCTGTACAGGGGTACGTTCGCTCCGCCGAAGTCGAAGTACGGTCGCCGGGACGTCCCGCTCGCGCCCGGCCTCAGCCGAGAGCTATGGCGAGCACGGGGTACCGCCTCCGACGACGCGCTCGTCTTCGCGGGCAGCGCGGGGGAGCCACTCGACGCGAGTACCGTCTTCCGCGCAGTGAAGAACGCGGCGAAGACGGCGGGCGTGCCGTGGGCCGGGCCGCACACGCTGCGCCATACCTGCGCGACGATGCTCTTCCGCGGCGGCCTGAACGCCAAGCAGGTTCAACTCTGGCTCGGGCACCACTCGCCCGCGTTCACGCTGTCGACTTACGTCCACCTGTTGCCAGACGACATCCCCGAGATCGACTTCCTCGACGCACTCCTGATCGTCCCGCCAGTCGACGGGGTCGAGGGCACAGAGGTCCCCGCGGTCGCGGTGGAAGCGTGAGGGAGCTCCGCTAGTTATCGACGACTTGCAAGAGGCGCGCGGTCAGACCGGAGGTTCGCGTGGCTCGGTTGGCGGATCCGCGTCGACTGCGTCTCCATCCGGTCCCGCAATTCTGACCTCCCGGAGCGGCTCCCCGTCTGGCCCATACACGATGACGACGCGCTCACGGCCATCCCGCTTCCAACGATCTCTCATGATCTGCATGAGCTTGACGCCCGCGCGGGTGCCGAGAACCACTTCATCTTTGTGCTCCACGAAAATGTGGAGCACCTCTGTGAGAGTTACGCCATAGCCCTCTTCGGGACGATGGATCGTGACGACGTCGAGAGTTGTGTCCTCCTCGCGAAGCGCTTCGGCGAGTGCGCCGAGTTCGCCCTGAGTGAAGTCGTAGGGGTTACCGGGTTCGAGGACGAGGCGCGTCACGTCGCGTCAGTCCAGCAGATCCTTGCCAGCAACGCCAACGGCGTTTGGTCGTCGCGAGTCTTTCCACGTCCACGTGAACCCTAGAGAGAGCGCGAATGCAGCCGCGCCATCGCGCCTATCCCCTTTGGCGTCGGCCTCGAACAGCGGAACCTCCAACCGGGTCGACCTCCGAGAACGCGCCAATCGCTCGGCCTCCGCGGCGACTGCCGTGCCGAAACCTTTTCTGCGTCGATCAGGGGGGACCCATATCTCCTCAAGCACCGCGAGGTCACTGCCTGGATGATGGATCACATGTGATCGCCCGACGAGATCGTTCTGATCGACGAGCTCGAAGACGTGGACTGCGGGATAGTTGTCCTTCAACGAAAAGACAGTGCGGTACCAGCAGTCGAACGTCTTGCCACGCACGTCAAGCTTCCACACACGGCGGGGGTTGGGGGTCGGCCATGCTCGAGCCCAAAGCCTGAGGTCGGTTCCGTGCGGCTGGCCCGTCGTCCAATGCAGTTCTCGCAGCCTCTGGTCCATCGCGGGCGATGTACCAGCGAAGAGCACTCGCGCCGCGAACACAGAATCGACGTGGGCCTCGAAGAAATCCCGCGATATGTATCCCCTGCCGTGATCGCCCCACTTTTCACCCCATGAGTTTGCAAACGCGATCGTGTCTTCGTCGACCTCGGCAACGGCTCTGACCCAATGGCGACCGTGGAACCGCTCAGTGCTTGCGGCGACCGATACGCGTCCACCAGGGGCCTTGTAGAAGCTCTCGTATACCTCGAGACCAAGCCCAATCGTTATCCCCCCGACGGTGTCACGGCCCGAAGCGTCCTCTGAGCGAAGCAGATCGTCCATACGCAAGGCAAGAACGGCCTCATCCCATGATGAGAGGGGCTCGTAGAAAAAGTTGGTGACCGGATCGACGACGGCGTAGCCGCGATAGCCGTTCACGGGAAACGTCCACTCCAGATCCTCCCGTCCTCCCAGGTCACGTGCACGTCTCCACATCTCGTGCATGAGCCTCTCCAGCTCAGGCCGATCGAGGTTTCGCCTCACCCAGTCCGGAAGAACGAGGCCCCGCGCCATCTCGAGGAGGCTAGGTGTCGAGTCGGCCGAGAATCGGGTATCGGGTCTGCCTGCGTGGGGGACACGACGGGGCCACCGGCCCAGCCGAGATTGACGGAGATCGTGCTCTTCGTGAACAGGGAAGAACGTCTCAGTCATCCGACATTGTCTCGGCGGCTCTCGGCCGGTCTGACCCGGTTGAGAACTTCGAATCTGCGTGCGGAGGTTCGACTCCTCCCGGGGCCATTCCGACCTGATCGGCACAGCGCCGAGAGAGTCCTGCAGGTGAGAGAATCGCGCGATGAGCCGGCCCGACCTGCCGACCGGCACCGTCACCTTCCTCTTCACCGACGTCGAGGGCTCGACGCGACTCCTGCAGGAGCAGGGGCAGCGCTACGCCGATCTGCTCGACGAGCATCGGCGAATCCTGAGGGGGGCGTTCGCGAGACACGGCGGCGTCGAAGTGGACACCCAGGGCGATGCCTTCTTCGTCGCGTTTCCCAGCGCCGCCGACGCCGTCGCCGCCGCAGACGAGGCGGGGCACGCGCTCGACGGCGGCCCGATTCGCGTACGCATGGGCATCCACACGGGTGAGCCACTCGTGACCGACGAGGGCTACGTGGGGATCGACGTTCATCGGGCTGCGCGCATCGCCGCGGCCGCGCACGGAGGCCAGATCGTCCTCTCCGAGACCACGCGCGGGCTCCTGGAGCGTGAGACCGCCGTCCGCGATCTCGGCGAGCACCAGCTCAAGGACCTGATCGGAGCCGAGCGCCTGTACCAGCTCGGCGAAGGTGCCTTCCCACCGCTCCGGACGCTCGACGCCAGCAATCTGCCGATCGCCGCGAGCCCGCTCGTGGGCAGAGAACGCGAGCTCGGCGAGCTCGTCGTGCACCTTTCGAACGGCGCGCGGCTCCTCACCGTCACCGGGCCGGGCGGGACCGGGAAGACCCGCCTTGCGCTCCAGGTCGCAGCCGAGCTCGTCGGAACGGTGCGAGACGGTGTCTTCTGGGTGCCGCTGGCCGGCCTCTCGGATCCAGAGCTCGTGCTCTCGGAGGTCGCGAACGCGATCGGAGCGCCCGACGAGCTCGCCGGATTCCTCCGCGGCAGGGAGCTCCTGATCCTGCTCGACAACTTCGAGCACCTCCTCGAGGCCGCTCCTGCCGTCAGCGCGGCCCTCGCTTCCTCGGGCGGCGTCCGCGTGCTCGTCACCAGCCGGTCTCCCCTGAACGTCTCGGGCGAGCGCGAGTACCGCCTCGACCCGCTCCCGGCGAGCGATGCGGCGGCCCTCTTCGTCGAGCGGGCCCGCGCAGTCGGACGAGAGCTCATGCCGGATTCCACCGTCGAAGCGATCTGTCGCCGTCTCGACGGACTCCCGCTCGCGGTCGAGCTCGCTGCGGCGCGCACGAAGCTTCTCGCTCCGGACAAGCTCCTCGAACGCCTCGACCCGACGCTCCCGCTGTTGACGGGCGGCGCGCGCGACGCGCCCGAGCGACAGCGCACGCTCCGCGCAACGATCGAGTGGAGCTACGACCTCCTCGAGGCGGCGAGCAAGGAGCTCTTCGCCCGGCTCTCGGTCTTCGCAGGCAGCTTCCCGCTCGGGGCTGCAGAGGAAGTCTGCAGCGTAGACCTCGACGACCTCGGGGCTCTCGTCGACTCGAGCCTTCTGAAGCCGATCGGCGGCGACCGTTTCCTGATGCTGGACACGATCCGCGAGTACGCGCTCGAGAGGCTCGAGGACTCGGCAGAGGCCGGGGAGTTCCGCCAGCGGCACGCAGCCTGCTTCTGCGCGCTCGCCGAGCGGGCGTACGGGCATCGGGTCGACGCGGAGGCGGAGTGGGCGGCGCGGCTCGAGATCGACCACGACGACCTTCGTGCGACGCTCGACTGGCTGGCTGCGGTCGAGCCGGATCGCACGCTCGAGCTCGCAGGCGCCCTCGGCTGGTTCTGGCTCTCGCACGGCCACCTGGTGGAGGGCAGGCAGCGAGTGGCCGACGCGCTCGCCCGGTCGACGACTCCCGGCGGTTCTCGCGCTCGGGCACTCACGGCAGCAGGCTCGCTGACCGCGCGGGGAGGTGAGGCCGACGCGGGGCGGAAGCTCCTCACAGAAGGGATCGATCTCTGGCGCGAGCTCGGCGATCGAGACGAGCTGGCATCGGCGCTCGACGCGCTCGGCTGGCTCCTCGTCTACGACGCTGGAGACGACGTCGGCTCACTCGAAGCGTTCGAGCGTAGCCTCGAGCTCCGTCGCGAGCTTTCCGACGGAGCCGGCGAGACCCGCGCGCTCGTCGGCATCTGCCAGGTGCTCGTGGCGCTGGGCGATGTCGAGCGCGCGGAGTCGCTGTCACGCGACCTGCTCGCAACGGCCGACGGCGATCCGCGCACCGAGCACTTCGCCTTTCACTTCCTCGCTGACTGTGCGCTGATCGGCGGCGACATGGAGGAGGCTGGTCGGCGCTACCGCGAGAGCCTGCGAGCGGCGCTCGCGCTGGGAGACGTGATCGAGACCAGCATCGAGGTCCAGGGCGTGGCGATGGCGGCAGCCGGCGCCGGCGACGCGCATTGCGCCCTGCGCCTGGCCGGGTCGGTCGAAGCGCTCTGGGAGTCGCTCGGCTTGACGTTCTCCGTCGCCTTCTGGGACGCACTTCTCGAGAGACACTTCGACGGCGCCCGCGAGACACTGGGTGCCGAGTCCGACCGTGTCTGGGCGGAGGGCCGTGAGCTGGCGTTCGAGGACGCGGTCGAGCTCGCCCTGACCCCACGAGAGACATCGCGATGACGGCCGAGACCGCATCGCGGCATCGCCACGGCCGCCACGTCCACAGCCACCCGAGCAGCGGACCGCACCGCCATCTCGTGCTCGGCCTCCGGCGGTCGGAGCCCGCGCTCGCGGCGACGCGACGCGCGGAGCGCCTAGAGCACGGGCACGAGCATCCGCACATGCACCCGCACGCATCCGCTCACGGCCACGGCCACTCTCACGGGCTCGTCGACCGCTCGCTCGTCCGCTCGCGCGAGGGAGTCAAGGCCGTTGCGCTGAGCCTCGGCATCCTCGGGGTCGCGGCCGTCGCCCAGCTTGCGATCTTCTTCCTCTCGAGCTCGGTCGCGCTCCTCGCGGATCTCATCCACAACTTCGGCGACGCGCTCACTGCGCTCCCACTCGGGATTGCCTTCGTCCTGCGTAGCTTTCGTGCGGAGAAGATCGCCGGCCTGGCCGTCGTGCTCGCGATCCTCATCTCGGCGTGCGTCGCCCTCTACGAGACGATCCAGCGCTTCGTCCATCCGGAGGAGCTCACGCATCTCTGGGCGCTCGCCGCGGCCGGTGTCATCGGCTTCGTCGGCAACGAGCTCGCAGCTCGGGTGCGTCTTCGGGCAGGACGCCGCCTCTCGAGCCCCGCCCTCGTCGCGGACGGGAACCACGCCCGAACCGACGGCTTCGTCTCGCTCGGGGTCGTCGCAAGTGCCGCGCTCGTCGCGGTCGGTGTACCTCGCGCCGATCCGCTCGTCGGCCTGGCGATCACCCTCGTCATCTTCAAGATCACCTGGGACTCGTGGAGGCTGATCTCGACCACCGAGCCGGGCGAGATGGTCGATGCTCACGAGTGATCGATCCAGGAGCTCCTCGCCCTACCGGCGAAGGCTCGAGCAGCCCACGGACGGGTCTCAGGATCGGCCCGAGGTCAGGCTCGGAACCCGCCCTTCGGCGGGTCCGCCATGCGATCGCCGCGCGCGAACTCGTAGGCCAGTGCGCCGACGAACGCCCCCAGAAGGGGACCGACGACATAGACCCAGAAGTCGCGCCACTCACCGGCCACGAGCGCAGGCCCGAAGGAGCGCGCAGGGTTCATGGACGCGCCCGTGACGCCTCCGCCGAAGAGCGCATCGAGCGCGACCGTGCCCCCGATCGCAATCGCAGCCGCAGCACCGACCTCGCGTGTGTCGGTCGCGACGGCCATGATCACGAACATCAGGAACCCGGTCATGACCGCTTCGTAGACGAGGGCGGACCCCGCGCCGACGTTGGGCACGGTGGCGCCCAGATCTGCCGGGGTTCCGTGCCAGACGAGGCGAAGAAGGAGCGCCGCGGCGACCGCACCCGTGAGTTGCGACGGCACGTACACCGCCGCCTCCCGGAGCGGGAAATGTCGTGTCGCGCTGAACGCGGCACTCACCGCGGGGTTGATGTGGGCGCCCGAGAGGTGGCCGGTCGCGTAGATCATCGCCATGATCACGAGCCCGAACGCCGCCGCGATGCCCGCCGATCCCAGCGAGCCGCCGCGCTCGGAGTCGACGACGATCGCGCCGCATCCGGCGAAGACGAGCGCGAAGGTCGCGAGACCCTCGGCGAAGCACCGTCGTGCGAGCGACGGTCTAGCCAAGCAGCTCGCTGATCAGTTTCTGCACGCGCTCGTCGACGTCGCCTCGAATGCGCCGCACCGTCTCGAGATCCTGCCCGTCGGGATCGTCGAGGGCCCAGTCCTCGTACCTCTTGCCGGGGTAAATCGGGCAGGCATCGCCGCAGCCCATGGTGATGACGACGTCCGCGGCCCGAACGACCTCGTCCGTGAGCGGCTTGGGGAACGCCTCGGACAGGTCGACGCCGATCTCGTGCATGGCCTCGATCACGGCCGGGTTGATCACCTCGCCCGGATCGCTCCCGGCGGAGCGGACGTGGATCCGCCCGTCGGAGCGCAGCTTGACGAGGCCGGCGGCCATCTGGCTTCGGCCGGCGTTGTGGACGCACACGAAGAGCACCTCGGGCTGTCCCTTCGCGACCAGACCTTCCGCCCGTGCGAGCGCCTCGAGGCGCTCGCGCGCGAAGCGATGCGCGAGCACCGGCACGAAAGCGTTGATCTTCGAGTCGTCGAGCAAGTCGACCGACTCCGCGACGTAGCGAGCGATGGTCTCCCGCGAGAACGTTCCGGCGAACTCGCTCTGGAGTGCGCCGGCAGCTCTCTCGACGTGGCTCCGGGTCACGGGATCGAGCATCTCGGTCATGCGTCTCCTCGGCCCCATCGACAGCGATCTATGCCGCAGTCTTGCGCGATCATAGATCGCTGTCAATATCTGGGTGGTGAAGACGATCGAGACGCTCGCCGCGTCGTGCCCGCCCCTCCTCGCCGGGGCGCTCGACACCACCGAGGCCGAAGAGCTCGCGGCCGCCCTCCGGGTCATAGCCGAGCCGGCGCGACTACGGATCCTCAGCCTGATCCAGGCGCAACCGAGCGGCGAGGCGTGCGTCTGCCACCTCACCGAGCCGCTCGGCCTGACGCAGCCGACCGTCTCGCACCACTTGAAGGTGCTGCGGGAGGCGGGTCTCGTCGAGCGCGAGCAGCGTGGGAGCTGGGCCTTCTTCCGGATCGTGCCGGGTCAGCTCCGAGTGCTGCGGGAACTGCTCGCCTGAGAGCGAGCGGGGCGGCCGCTCCCTCGCGCCCGCGGCCGGACGGTCGAGACGTCCGCGCAGGTCAGTCCGCGTCGGCGTTTCGCGCCACGTCGCCGATGATCTGCGCAAGCTCGCGCGGACGCGACCACATCGGCCAGTGGCTCGTCGGGAGATCGACCCAGGTGAGGTCGCGGAGATCGGCGAATCCCCCGAGCCAGGTGTCGCCGCCGGCGAGCGCTGCCTTGTACTGGTCGGCCGTGTACCCCGTGCAGATGGCCGTCGAGGGGGTGTCGAGCCGGGCGTCGTTCGCGAGCTCGTGTCCCTCACGCAGTGCTGCGCCTGGCTCCGGAACGGCTCGCCCCCGGAACGTCTCGAGCTGCTCGTCAGAGAGCCCGTCGAGGTTCTCCTCGGCCGCGAGTTCCTCCGGCGCGGGCAGCGGGTACTCGACGTCCGTGAAGGAGGGGTCGAGCGGGGCCGTCGCCGGGCCGGAGTCGACGTAGACCATCGCCGCGATCCGATCCGGGATCCGGTCGCTCGCGGCATACCCCGTCGCGCCGGCGCCGCTGTGCACGGCGACGACCGCCGGGCCCCCCGCCGCCGCGACGGCGTCGCAGATCGCGTCGACGTGGTCGGCGAACGTAACGGTCGACCGATCCGCATCCACGGACTCGAGGCCGGGCAGCGTCAGCGCGACGACTTCGTGTCCGTCGGCACGGAGCACGGCTGCGACCTCGTCCCATGCCCACGCGCCGAGCCAGAAGCCCGGCACGAGGACGATCGGAGCGGAAGCCATGCCCCGACCCTACGCAACGGAGACCGCCCGAGTCGAAGCACAGCGCTAGTGTCGCGACCGCGATCCGTGAACGACCCGATCGTCATCGTCGAGTACGACCCCGCGTGGCCAGAGGAGTTCGCACGCCTCCGCGATCGCGCGCAGGCCGCGCTCGGTAACGTCGCGGTCGCGATCGAGCACGTGGGTTCCACCGCGGTGCCCGGGCTCCCGGCGAAAGACCTCATCGACATGGTCGTCGTGATCGAGTCGGACGACGACCTCCCCGAGGCGATTGCACGCCTCGAGAGGATCGGATACGAGGCGAGGGGAAGTGTCGGTGTAGAAGGACGCGAGGCCTTCCACTGGCCGGAGGGCGAGAAGCGACATCACCTCTACGTCTCCCCGACCACGAGCGACGAGCTCCGGGCACAGGTTGCGTTCCGCGATCGGCTCCGCAGGGACCCAGCCGTCGCGGCGGCCTACGTCGCGCTGAAGCGAGAGCTCGCGGCGCGCTTCCGCGACGATCGCTCCGCTTACACGGACGCCAAGACCGAGTTCATCGAGTCGGGCTCAGCGACCCACGAGCAGCGGTGACCGTCGTCCTCGTGACCGGCATGTCCGGGACGGGGAAGTCCGCGGCGCTCGCCGAGCTCGCCCGTCGCGGTCACGCGGTCGTGGACACGGACGACGGCGGCTGGGTGGACGACGCTCCGGCTCCGGACGGGATCGGGTCGGAGCGGCTCTGGCGCGAGGATCGAATCGAAGCGCTGCTCGACCAACACGACGAGGGCACGCTCTTCCTCTCCGGCTGCGTTCGAAACCAGGGGAGGTTCTACGAGCGCTTCGACGCGGTCGTGCTCCTCAGCGCGCCGGCCGAGGTGATCCTCGAGCGCGTCGCACGCCGCAACACGAACGCGTACGGCAAGAGCGACGAGGAGCGCGACCTGATTCTCCGCGACCTCGCGACCGTCGAGCCGCTCCTCCGCGCCGGCGCGACGATGGAGATCGACGCGCGCCTACCGCTCGCTGCCGTCGTGGACGCGCTCGAGCGTCTCGCGACCGACGCCGCGCGCTGAGCGCCCGTCCAGGGCGACGAGGCGCGTGCCGGTCGCCTTGAACGTGGCGAACGCGACGCCGCCGCGGGCGAGCTCGAGCCGCTCGGCGGAGGCAGCGGTGACCTCGGCGGTCAGCGGCCCGATCCGGACGCGCACGCGGTTCCCGACCTCGACGACGGAGCCGACCTCGCCCGAGATGACGTTCAGTGCAGAGTCGTCCACCCGCGCGCGGCCGACGGAGACCTCCCACGGGTAGACGACGACGCCGACGACGCCCTCCGCCACGTCGGTCGAGAACACGGACTCGCCCGTGTCGAGCTCGACGCGGGTGAGGCTGTCGCTCTCGCGCCGCGCGCGACCGCGCAGCAGGTTCGCACCCGTGAACGACGCGACGAACTCGTCGCGCGGTCGCGAGACGAGCTCCTGCGGCGTCCCCAGCTGCCGCAGCTTCCCGTCGACGATGACCCCGACCTCGTCCGCGAGCGCCGACGCGTCCTCGTAGTCGTGGGTCACGATCAGCGTCGGGAGCCCGAAGTCGCCGAGGATCTCGTGCACCTCCGCCCGCACCGCCCCTTTCGTGTGCGCGTCGAGCGCGGAGAAGGGCTCGTCGAGGAGGAGGACGTCGGGGTTGCGCGCGAGGGCCCGCGCGAGCGCCACGCGCTGACGCTCGCCGCCCGAGAGCTCGTCCGGTCTTGCATCCGCGAGGTGCGAGACCCGGAAACGCTCGAGGTACTCGTCGACCCGTTCGCGCCCCGCGTACGCGACGTTCTTGCGC
Source organism: uncultured Actinomycetes bacterium (assembly GCA_963708265.1). GTDB lineage: Bacteria > Actinomycetota > Thermoleophilia > Gaiellales > Gaiellaceae > GMQP-bins7. The sequence goes on from CAVPSC010000004.1 coordinate 1,550,628, forward strand.
ACGCTCAGGTGCGGAAAGAGGGCGTACTCCTGGAAGACGAGCCCGACCCGCCGGTCCTCCGGCGCGCGAAAAACCCCCCGCTCGACGTCGAGCCAAACCTCCTCCCCGAGCGTCACACGTCCGACCGCCGGCCGCACGAGGCCGGCGATCGCCCGCAGCACCGACGTCTTTCCCGCGCCCGACGGCCCGACCAGGGCGACGGTGCGCTCGACGGCGAGAGCTAGCTCCAGCTCAAAAGCTCGGAGCGGGAGCGTGAAGTGAGCCGAGAGGGTTGCCACGAGGTCGCGAGCTTCAGGGAGAGCAGCAGCGCTGCGCTGATGACTATGAGGACCGCACTGATCGCAAGTGTGACGTCGAAGTCGACGTCGAACTCCGCGTAGATCGCGAGCGGGAGCGTCTGCGTCACCTTCTGGAGGCTGCCCGCGAACATGATCGTCGCGCCGAACTCGCCGAGGCCGCGCGCGAAGGAGAGCGCTTCTCCGGCGAGGAGACCGCCGCTCGCGAGCGGGAGGACCACGCGGAAGAACGTGCCGGTCGGCCCGACGCCGAGCGTCCGGGACGCGGCAACGAAGTTCGTGTCCACCGCCTCGAACGCCGCGATCGCCTGCCTGATGTAGAGCGGGCTCGCGACGAACGCGACCGCGAAGACGACGGCGGTCTGCGTGAACGGGATGGTGACCCCGAGGCCGCGAAGCGTCCCGCCGAGCAGGCCGAACCGCCCGAAGGCGGCGAGCAGCCCGATGCCGGCGACGGCAGGCGGCAGCACGAGCGGCAACTCGACGAGCGTCACGAAGAGGGCCTGCCCGCGGAAACGCCGCGTCGCGAGCAGGTACGCGGTCGGCGTCCCGAGGACGAGGATGAACGCCTGCGCGATCAAGGTCGTCTTCAGGCTCACGATCAGTGCGTCCGTCACCACGGGGTTCGAGAACTGCGCGAGCAGGTCGCCCGGCGGCACGTGCACGAAGATGGCCACGAGCGGCAGCGCGAGGAAGGCGCAGGTCAGGAGGCTCGAGACGAAGAGAACGACCCCGAAGAGCCCCTTGCGTGCGGAGTCGCCCATGCTCCCCGAGGGCTACTTGCCCTTCGGCTTGACTCGCGCCAGGAAGCCGGCCGCGACCATCTTCTTCTGTCCGGCCGTGCTCAGGACCCTGTTCACGAACGCCCGAGCCGCCGCCTTGTTCTGGCTCGCCGACACGATCGAGATGCCGTACTGCACCTTCGGCTGCGCCCACGCCGGGAGCCTCAGGACCTTCACCTTGCCAGGAACCGTCCTCGCGTCGGTCGAGTAGACGAAGCCGGCGTCGGCCTCGCCGAGCGCGACCTTCGCGAGCACCTCGCGCACGTCCGTCTCGCGGCTGACGACGTTCTGCAGCACGCTCGAGAGCCCCATGTTCCGGAGGATCTGGACCGTGTACGCCCCGACGGGCACCGCCGGGCCGGCGACCACCAGCTTCGTCCCCGACTTGCGCAGGTCGTAGACCGTCTTCACGTTCGCCGGGTTCGACGTCGGGACGACGACGACGAGCGTGTTCCGCGTGAACACGATCGGTTTCGAGACGAGGTTCTTCGCGGCGAGCTGGCTCGGGATCGTCATGTTCGCCGACGCGAAGACGTCCGCGGGTGCGCCTTGCGTGATCTGCGCAGCGAGCGTGTTCGAGCCGGCGAAGGAGTACTTCGCCAGCGGGTCGATCTTCGGGAACACGTCGGTGAGCGACGCGGCGGCATAGACGGTGACCTGCGCCCGGGTCGCAGCCGTCAGGTCCTGCCGGGCCGCGGCTCCCCCCGCACCCAGCGCGAGGACGAGCGAAGCCGCCAGGAGCGCTGCGGCCACGAGTCGCACGGTGCGGCTGTCGAAGCGAATGTGCATGGAAACCGCCCTCTCGCTCAGTTCTCGACCATCACCGAGGTGGACTTCACGACCGCGGTCGCCGTCATGCCGGCGCGGAGCCCGAGGTCGGCGACGGCGTCGCTCGTCACGATCGCGGTCAGACGGACCGGCTCGCTGACGACGAGCTCCACCTGGGCGAGGAGGCCGTCCGTCTTCACCTCGGTGACGACCCCGCGGAAGCGGTTGCGAGCGCTCAGGTGCGACGCCCCGGCCTCGCCGCGGAGGCGCTCGATCTCGCTCGCAGGAACGACGCGGCGGTTGCTCTTGTCGCGCTCGACCTTGATCCGGCCGGACTTGTCCCAGCGCCGGAGCGTGTCGAGGCTGATCCCGAGCACGCGTGCCGCGTCGCTCGCCGTGTACACGTCTCGTGCCATCGCCACCTCAGCTTTCGTAGGCGTCGAAGGCGTCCGACGCCTGGTCGATGGTCAGGCTCGCCGCGAAGGACTTCCCGATCGAGCGGCCGAGCCACTCGCCGGAGAGGACGCTCAGGTGCTGCGCCTCGTTGGCCGCGATCTGCGCGAACGCCCGCTTCAGCGCGTTCGCCTGCAACCCCTCGACGGCGCCGAGGTACGCCCCGAGCATCGTCTGCTCGATCTCGATTCCCAGCTTTCCGATCGACGCAGAGGACGCGAACGCGCGGCGCGGGTAGGTGAAGTCGATGTCGTCGGCCGTCGCCGCCACCTGCCCGGACTCGGCGAGGACGGTGGAGAGCGACCGGTAGTGGGCGTTCTCGTTCGCGAGCGCGTGCTTCATGTTCGCGAGGGTGTTCCCGCTGACCTGGCTCGAGCCGATCGCGCGCGTGTAGTAGTCGATCGCCAGCAGTTCGGAGGCCACGAGCAGCCGCGTGTATGCGAGGTCGCCGTCGGGCAACGACGCTGCCGAGGCATCGGCGGCCAAGACGGCGAGCGCCGACCCGCCGACGGCGAGCGCCACACCTGCCGTGGCGCCGCGCGTGAGGATCTCTGCCCTGCTCATCCGTTGTGTCAAGGACGTCGTCTCCCGAGATCGCCGCGGTCGATATGATAATCACGCATCTGCATTGCCCATGCGCTACTCCGTAGAGGCGGGAGCCTAGCACGGGGCATCAGGAGTACGTCAAACACTTTGAAGAAAGAGCTCCAGGCCGCGTGTCTGAGAGATCACTCGCAGTCATTGACGCATAGATATCTCCTAGGCCAGTGACGCACGAGTGTCGAGAGCTTCGGTTGGCCGGGCGACGCGGCAGGCAACGACATAACCTGTGGCGCGGTGGGCAGGCCGGAGACCGGCGCACGGGGAGCACCCGCGGTGGAGATACGCGCGCTCGGATGACGCGTGCGACTGCGACACGTACGGCGGCGGGCGTCGGGCTCATCGCCTCCGTCGCCCTCGCCGCCTCGGCGGCGCAGGGAGCAGCCACACGCAACTCGAGCGGCGAAGCGGCGGCCGGGGCACGCGTCGCGTGCACGGGCGGCGCTCCGAGCGGCAGGTACCAACGGCGCGTCACGAACGCGCTCAGGGCCACTCGGGACATCTGGGGCGACCGGCTCCTCGCCTCGAAGGGCGGGCCGACCTTCGAGGCGGCCGAGCGCTACCTCCCTCCGCTCCTCCTCGCGCGCGCCGCGGGCGGGCGTCCGCTCACCGATTCCGGCGTCCACTACGTGCCGTTCACCCAGCCCCTCGGGGCGCGGGGAGGGATCTCCGTGGCGCTCCACGTCGCGGATGGGAGCCAGGTCGTCTCCGAGCGGGCGCATGGACGCCGGCTGACCGTCGCGGTCGGGCATAGGGGATCGGAGCGGTACGGCTCGTGCCTGAAGCGGCTCGCGCCGCCAGAGCTCGCGGACGGGTATCTGCCCGTCCTCGAGACGCAGTACGCCGACGCGTCCGGCGTCCGCTACCGCCAGGAGTCGTTCGCGTCCCGCGTCCCCGAGACGCACTCGCTCGTGAGCTTCGTCCGGCTGTACGCCGATGCGACGAACTCCAAGGACCCGCTCACGCGCCTTCGGTTCACGCCGTCCGTGACCGGGCTCTCGAGCAACGGTGTCCGGCTCGCGCGCCGCGGCCACACGTTCCTCGTGTTCAGCCCTGGAGGCTCGTTCACCGGCTCGTCGCTCAAGTACTCGGTCCCGCGTGGCACTACCCGCACCGTGTACGTCGCCTGGCTGGTCACGCCTTCGTCGAGCCGCGGCCTGACGATGGACGAAGACACCTACGACGCTGCCCGCGCTGCGATGACCGACTACTGGGAGCATCGCCTGGCCCACGGCGGCACGATCGAGGTCCCGGAGCCGCGCGTGCTCGACGCCGAGCGAAGCCTGCTGATCCAGGAGCTCGGGCTCACCTGGCGGTACAGCATCGGCAACCAGTACGAGCAGCTCTCCGGGCCCGAAGGAGTCGACGTCGCGCGCGTCATGGACGAGTACGGGCACGGAGAGGTGAGCCGCGCGATCCTCCGCACCTCGCTCAAGAAGCGGCCGGTCGGATACGCGAAGCGACGGACCACGAATCCGAACTGGAGGATGGGTGCCCGTCTCGTCGGCGTCGCGGAGCACTTCCGCCTCACCGAGGACCGCGCCTTCGTCCGCCACAAGACGCCGATCCTCCACCGCTACGTCACCACGCTCGGCCGCCAGATCCGCTCCAACCGGAACGGGCTCCTCGATCGCGAGCGGTACTCGTCCGACGTGCCGGACGCCGTCTACGGCCTCCACTCCCAGGCGGTCGTCTGGCAGGGCTTGCGGGCGATGAGCGAGGTCTGGGGAGACCTCGGATACCGCTCGCTCGCGACACAGTCCCGGCGGCTCGCGATCAGGCTCGGGAACGGGCTGCATCGCGTCGTCCGGAAGTCGGAGCGACGGCTTCCGGACGGGAGCGTCTTCATCCCGGTGCGGCTGCTCGAGCAGGTGAAGGCGTACCGCTCGCTCACCGCATCACGCGCCGGGAGCTACTGGAACCTCGTCGCGCCGTACGCGTTCGCCTCGGGGCTCATCGCCCCCCACAGTCCGCAGGCCCGCGCGGTGCTCCGGTACATGCTCCGGCACGGCTCGCGTCTCCTCGGCCTCGTCCGGGCCGGCGCGTACGCGCTCTACGGCGAGCCGAGGTATCCGACCTCCGGCTCCGACCAGGTCTACGGCTTGAACGTCGCGCGCTTCCTGGCCGACAACGACGAGTCCGGGCAGCTCGTCCTCAGCCTCTACGGGCAGCTCGCCGCCGCGATGACACCTGGCACCTTCGTCTCGGGAGAGAGCGCCTCGATCGCGCCGCTCCGCGGGAGCCACAGCCTCTACCGGACGATGTACCTGCCCCCGAACGGCGCGAGCAATGCGGCCTTCCTCGAGACGCTGCGGCTCATGCTCGTGCACGAGACGACCGCTCGCGACGGCACCCCGCGCGGGCTCGAGCTCGCCTTCGCCACCCCGAGGGCCTGGCTCGCCGCCGGTCAGGAGATCGCGGTGCGGGGGATGGCAACGAGCTTCGGCCGCGTCTCGTTCACGATCGAGCCGACCGTCGACTCCGTCCACGTCGACCTCGACGTGCCCGCTGGCGTGCCTCTCCGGACGCTGCGACTGCGGCTCCGCCTTCCCGCCGGCGAGCGGATCTCCGACGTGACCATGGACGACGTCCCGCTCCAGCAGTTCGATTCGCGGACGGGGACGATCGAGCTCCCGCCCGCCGGCGGACAGCACGAGCTCGAGGTCGATCTCGGCTAGCGACACACCCGTCGCGCTTTCTTCACCGGAACGCAGCGTTCGGAGGGGTAGGATCGTGCCCGTGCTCGGCCGCTCGTCGGTTGCGGTGATCGGGCCGCGTGTGGGCGGCGCCCTGCGGCATGCGGTTGCCATCGGTGTCTGCGCGCTCACGGCCCATGCCGTCGCGTACGGGTCGCTCGTCCCGCAGGACGGGGTGCACCGGTACTTCGGTTGGTACGCGCCCCTCGTGGCGACGCTCTCCGGAGCAGCGCTCGTCGGGGTGCTGCTCGCCCTCACCGGCGCGCTCGTCCTCGGGCCGACGAGCGGAGCTGCGTCGGTTCTGGGGTCGGTGCTCCCGGCGCGCTCGAGCGACCGCTCACCCGTCGCCGGCCTCTTCTCCCTCGCCTCGGCCGCGCTCGTGTTCCTCGCGGTGCAGGAGTCGCTCGAGCGCTCGCTCGCTACGGACCGGCTCCAGCTCGTCAGCTTCGCGCCGGGGACGCTCGCGCTGCTCGTCGGCATCGTCGTGCTCGCGGCCGCGATCGTCGTCTCCGTGCAGCGGCTCATCGCGTCGCTCGCGGAGGCCGTCCTGCGCGTCCTCCCGCCGCGGTCCGCCCACACCGGTCCCGCGCCACGCCCCTGGCGCAGCGTGCTCCTCGCGTTTCACGCTCGTTCGCCGCTCGCGATCCACGCGGGCCTGCGGGCCCCACCTCTCCTCTCCTAGGTACGACGTGCGTGCGCGCCGGGCACGGCGCGCGAAGCGAATCGACCGGAAGGAGCCTCGTGGCTGCACGGCTGCAGCCGACCAACCTACGTCGACGATCGATCGCGCTCGCGATCGCAGTGATCGTCGCTCTCGGGCTTCCCGCCGTCGCGGGAGCGCACTCGGGCACGCTCGTGAACGCGCTCGACTACCGGGCGCGAGTCACGTCCACCGGCGCGAGCGGAGAGCTGAGCGCAGCGATCATCGACGGTGATCGCAAGCTCGAGCTGCGCGTTCCCGCCACGAGCACGGTCGTCGTGCTCGGGTACGCAGGCGAGCCGTTCCTTCGGTTCACGCCCGCGGGGGTCGACGTCAACGACCGCTCGCCCTCGGCGATCGCGACGAAGCTCGCGCGGCGCGGCTCGGTCCCGGCGCTCGACCCGAAGGCGCCTCCCTCCTGGTCGCACGTCTCGGATGGGCACCGCTTTTCCTGGCACGACCACCGCCTCGGGCCGCGACCCGGCCGCACGTATCCCGAGGGGGACGTCGCGGGCTGGACGATCCCGATGGTCGTCGACGGCCACCCGCAGGCGATCTCCGGACGCCTCCTGCACGCGAGCGGCCCGGCGCTCTGGCCCTGGCTCGTGCTCCTCGGCGTCACCGTCGTGGCGGGAGCGGCTCTCGTCACGCGCAGGCGCGGACTGGTCGAGGCAGGGCTCTACGGCGGAGCGGCGATCGCTGGGGGCGCGGCCGTGGTGCTCACGGTGTCGTTCGCCTTCGTGCCAGGACGCTCCGACGCCGCAGCCTGGGCGAACGTCCTCGTCTGCTGCGCGATCGCCGCCGCCGCAGTTGTCGTGTTCCTGCGGGTGCCGGGCGGTCGCCACGCGGTCGCCGGCTTCGTCGCCGTGCTCGCAGCGCTCGTCGGGCTGAGCGAGGCGAGCGTCCTCACCCACGGCTTCGTCATCTCGTCCCTGCCGGCGGTGGTGGTTCGCTCGGCGACCGCCGTCGCCGTGAGCGTCGGCTCCGTCGCCGCTGCCTGCGCGGCGGTCCTCCTTCTCCGAGACGGAGGTCGACACCCGCAGCGACCGCCGGAAGAGCGCATGCGCGTCGAGATGGCGATCCCACGCGGGAGGTCGCGATGAAGGCGCTCGGAATGGCCGCCTCGGTCGCGCTCGTCGCCGCGAGCTCGGCGGCCGCCGCGCTCGTCCCGACCCCGATCGGCGCCGGACCGGCGTTCCGTCCCGAGGCCTCCAGTCCCGCCGTCGCGCTCGCGCAGCCGGTGCGATCCATGTCGTGCGCGGCGGACGAAGTTCCACGCGTGGGTGTCCACCTCGAGCTCTTCGCACGCGGGCGCGTCGTCATCGTCCCCGCCGGGATCGGGATCTCGCCGCCGCTCGCCCGCCGGGACGCATACGTCGTCTCGGGCCGCTGCTCCTACCCCTTGCGGACACGCGAGCCCACGGGCGTGGTCGAGGTCTCGCGCAGCGGGCGACACACCCTCGGCGACTTCTTCGCGGTCTGGGGGAAGGCGCTCTCCCCGAGCCGCCTCGTCGGCTTCCGCACGGATTCGCAGCACCCCGTCCGCGCGTACGTCGACGGAAAGCGCTACCGCGGATCGCCGGCGGCGATCGTGCTCCGGCGGCACGCCGAGATCGTGCTCGAGCTCGGGCCGTACATTCCCCCGCACGCGGAGTTCCGCTTCCGGAGGGGGCTGTGACGGCCCACCTCGTCCGTCGCGCCTCCGTGGTCGGCGCCACGTTCGCCGCCGTTCTCCTCGCGGCGGGCTGTGGGTCATCGTCCTCCGGCATCGCCACTCCGACGGTCCAGGCGGCCCGGACATACGAACTCGCGGGCTTCGAGCCGGCGACCCCCGCACCGGTTGGGAAGCCCACAACCGTGGCCTTCACGATCCGGCAGCCCTCCGGGAAGCCCCTCGTGGCCTTCAAACGCGGCTCCGGCCCCCACACCGGAGTGCACCTCATCATCGTCCGCGACGACCTCGCGTACATCATCCACCGCCATCCGCCGATCGCGTCCGACGGCCGCATCTCCGAGCGGGTGACCTTCCCTGGTCCCGGGAAGTACCGCGTCGTCGTCGACGCCTACCCTCGGTCCGGCCCGCAGCCCAACTTCCAGCTCTTCCGGAACCTCACGGTCGCGGGGCAGTACGAGCCGCGGGCGCTACCCCCGTTCAGCTCGACGGTGACGAGCGACGGCTACCGCTTCACGCTCCACGGTCGGCCCAGGCTGAAGGCGATCTCGCCGGCGTTCCTGACGGTCACGGTCGACCGTCCCGACGGCTCGCCCGCCCGGTTCAGTCCCTGGTACGGCGCGCTCGCCCACGCGATCTTCTTCCGCGAAGGGTCGCTCGACTACTTCCACACGCACGTCTGCTCGAGCGGAGTCAGCGGATGCACGAGCGTGCTGGGCGGAGCGAAGATCACCGGCAACTCGACGACGCCCGGGAAGCTCAGGGTCGGCGTCCTCGTCCCGGTGGCCGGAATCTGGCGCCTCTTCCTGCAGACGCGCGTCGACGGACACGTCCTCACCGCACCCTTCACCCTGAGGGTCACCTGAGATGGCGACTCGGACGAGAAAGGAGCAAGACATGACCCGACGAGCCACCCGGAGCGTCCTCGCGCTCGCGGGCGCCGGGGCCGCAGCCCTCGTCCTCGCCTCGGGCGCGCTCGCCCACGCGGAGATGAGCCCGTCGATCGCCCTCGCGAAGGCAACCCAGCTCTACACCCTGGCCGTCCCGACCGAGGAGGAGAACGCGTTCACCACCCGGATCGAGCTGACGCCGCCCTCCGGCTTCTCCATCGACTCGTTCGCGCCCGCGCCGGGCTGGAAGCGGACCGTTCAGCAGACCGGCTCCGGTGAGGACTCGGTCGTCGAGAAGGTCATCTGGACGGGAGGCCGCGTCCCGACCGAGGAGGACTCGCTCTTCCAGTTTCTCGCGACCCCCGCCTCGAGCAAGACCTACAGCTTCGCCGTCCGCCAGACGTACTCGAACGGGAAGGTCGTCGACTGGACGGGCACGGAGTCCTCCGACACGCCGGCGCCCACAGTCGAGGCGAAGAGCTCGCTCGGCGGAGGGAGCTCGACGCTTTCGATCGTCGCCCTGGTCGTGGGCGGAGTCGCGCTCGTCCTGGCCGTCGTCGCGCTCGTCGCCCGCAGCGGAGGTCGAGCGCTGGCATGAGCAGCCGCGCGCGCGTCCTGGCCGTCGCCGCGGCCTGCGCGGCGGCGCTCGCGCTGCCGGTCGCGGCGTCCGCCCACGCGTACCTGGTCGCGACGGTTCCGTCCGCGAGCGGCACCGTCTCGAGCTCGCCCCCCCGGGTCTCGCTCACGTACAGCGAAGCCGTCGAGCCACGCTTCGCGATCGTCTCCGTGACGAACGCGGCGGGCCAGCAGAAGACGGCGGGAGCTCCGGCCCGCTCGCCCTCGAACCCGGACGAGCTCGACGTCCCGCTCCAGCACCTCGACGAGGGCTGGTACCTCGTGTACTGGCGCGTGATCTCGGTCGACGGCCACCCCGTCCGCGGAGCCTTCACGTTCGCGGTCGGCCCGAACCCCGGGCCTGCGCCGCAGTTCGTGATCCCGTCGATCAGCGAGACGGCCGCGACGCCCGGGCTACTCATCGCGCGCTGGGCCGTGTTCCTGTCGGTGATGGCCGCAGTCGGCCTCTTCGTCTTCCGCGCGGTCATCGCGCGCCCGGTGAGGCAGCGCGTCCCCGGAAGCTCTCTGCGCAGCGTCACGGTCGTCTTCCTCGTCGCGATCGCGGTCGCCCTGGTGGCGACGCCCATCTACGTCTTCGCCGCGACTGCGAAGTTCGCGCTGCGCTCGATCTGGGACATCGGCGCGCTGACGCCGCTCCTACGCGCGTCCGCCTTCGGCCGCGGGTTCCTCGACCTCGAACTCATCCTCGCGCTCTTCGCGATCGCGGCCATCATCCTCCTGCGCGTCGAGCGTCCGGAGGCGCGCCAGCGTCCGGTCGCCGAGATGCTCGCGCTCATCGGCGCGCTCCTCGCCGCTGCTGCGGCGGTCCTCGTCCCGGGGCTCGCCGGTCACGCGGCGGAGACGTCGCCCCGCGGCGTCTCGGTCGCGCTCGACTGGATCCACGTCGCCTCGGGCTCGCTCTGGATCGGCGGCCTGATCGGGCTGATCGCCGCGGGAGCGGGGCTCGGGAGCGAGCGGCGCATCCCCGGGCTCTCCGTCTGCGTCCCGCGTTTCTCTCGAGTCGCGTTCGTCTCGGTGATGGCGTTGATCGCGTCGGGAACGATCGCCGCGATCATCCACTTCCCGACCGTCTCCTCGCTCTGGCAGACCTCGTACGGGCAGGCCCTGCTCGTGAAGATCGCGCTCCTCGGCGCGGCGATGCTGTTCGCGCCGATCAACATGCTCCGCAACACGCCCCGGCTCCAGAATGCGGAGGCGCGTCCGGAGGAGGCGAGGAGCGCGGCGTCGCTCCTCCGCGTCCTCGTCAGCGGCGAGATCGTCCTCGTCGCGGCGGTGATCTTCGCCGCCGCCGTTCTCTCGAGCCTGCCCCCGCCGCCGAAGGCGCTCGCCGGAGTGTCGAGCGCGACCGCGCACGTGGGCCCAGGCGCCGTGGTCGAGACGGTCGAGCACGGCCCGTACGAGCTTCGGTTCCGCGTCGATCCGAACCGCGCCGCCGTCCCCAACTCGTTCTCGGTGTCGATCACGAAGGACGGGAAGCCGGTGCGCGGCGCCGACGTGACGACGACGTTCACCATGCTCGACATGGAGATGGGACAGCTCGCGTACAGCTTCCCGGAGACCGCGCCTGGGGTGTACACACGGTCGGCCCCGGCGCTCGTGATGGTCGGCCACTGGGGGCTGGGATTCGACATCAGGCCGCCCGACGACCAGCCGTTCACCGTCCAGCTCGTCGACAAGGCCAACGGATGAGCGACCACGGGCAGACCACGTCGGGGGTGCCGCTGAACCTGCTGCTCGCGCTCCTCGCGCTCGCTGCCGGAGCGGTTGCCGTCCTCATCGTCACGCTGTTGGCGGTGAGCACTCTTGGCTAGCGCCGCGAGGCTGCTCGCAGCGGCGCTGGTCGCAGCCGCTCTCGCCGCAGTCGCCGTCCCGACGAGCGCCCGCGCCGACGGCGACCCCGCGAGCGACGTCCTGTACACGCAGAACGTCTTCATCCCCTTCGACACGAAGAGCTCGAAGGGGGCGCAGACGGCGCTCGCCACGGCGATCGCGAACGCCAAGCGAGCCGGCTACCCGATCAGGGTCGCGGTCATCGAGACGATCCCCGACCTCGGTGCGATCACGTCGCTCTGGGGAAAGCCGAGGGAGTACGCGCGCTTCCTCGATCTCGAGCTCGTCTGCTGCTACAAAGGCCCGCTCCTCGTCGTCATGCCGTCCGGGGTCGGCTTCGCCCATTACAAGAACGGAACCGCGAAGGAGTACCGGCGGCTCGCATCGATTCCGGTCGAGCATGGAGACGACGGCCTCGCACTGACCGCGACGAAAGCGGTCGTCGCGCTCTCCAGGCAGGCGGGCCACCCGATCGCGATGCCCGCCGTGCCGAAGACGAAGAGCTCGTCCGAGCTCGGTCAACGCCTGCTTGCCGGCGGCGTCGTCCTCGTCCTCGTCCTCGTCCTCGTCGGCGGCTTCGCATTCGTCCGCCGGCGAGCGCGCGGCGCCCACGCCTGATCGCATCACACCTTCCAGCCGCGCCTCCTCGCCTGCCTCGCTTCCCGGGTCCGCTGCCGCCAGCGCCGCTTCAGCTCCTGGTGCTCGCGCGAGCCGCGACGCCTCTTCGTCCTGTCGAGCTCGCGTTCCAGCTTGAGGTAGCTCTGCCAGCGGTCGGGATCGAGCGCGCCGGTCGCGAGCGCCTCGCGGATCGCGCACTCGGGCTCGCTGTCGTGTGCGCAGTCCGTGAAGCGGCACTCCGCCGCGAGCGCGGCGATGTCGGCGAAGGCCGCGTCGATGTCGCCCTCCCAGATTTGGAGCTCGCGGAGCCCTGGTGTGTCGAGCAGTAGCGCACCGCTCGCGAGCACGAGTAGCTGCCGGTGTCGTGTCGTATGCCTTCCGCGACCGTCGCCGCGGACGTCGCCGGTCGGCATCAGCCGACGCCCCGCGAGCCGGTTCGCGAGCGACGACTTCCCGACGCCGGACGATCCCAGGAGGACGATCGTCCTTCGCGGCTCGAGGAAGCCCTCGACCGCCTCGACGCCCTCGCCGGTGACGTTGCTCACGGGAAGCACGGGGACGCCCGTGGCGATGTCCTCCGCCTCGACCAGCTTGGACGCATCGTCGAGGAGGTCGAGCTTCGTGAGGATGAGGACCGGGCTCGCGCCGCTGTCCCACGCAGCGGTGAGATAGCGCTCGATCCGACGAGGGTTGAAGTCCCCGTCGAGGCCCGAGACGAGGAACACGGTGTCGACATTGGCCGCGAGGACGTGCTCCTCGACCTTGAGCCAGGGGGTCTTGCGCGAGATCTTCGTACGTCTCGGGAGCACCGACTCGATCGCGTAGCGCTCGCCGCTCGCGTCGCAGACGGCGACCCAGTCGCCGACCGCGGGCATCCCCGCGAAGATCTCGTGGTCGCGGAGCTTGCCCCGAGGGTGCGCGAGACGCTCGTCTCGCTCGGTGCGGACGAGGTAGCCGCCGCGATGCTCCGCGACGACGCGCGCGGGCTCGAACCCGCGCTCTTCGTACTGGATGAAGGCCGCCTCGAGCTCGTCGGTCCAGCCGAGGTCGACCAGGGGTCGAACGGACAAGGTGCGCTCCTTCGCTCGGATGCCGTGGCCGCGGCCCGCGGCTACCGACGAAGCAGTTCGAGAACGAGCTAGATCGAGGTAGCGTCGAGCCGGAGAGTGGTGCTGCGTACGTCTTTCATCGAAAGACCTCCTCTCGCTCGACGACGAACTCCGGAAGCGTAGGCGCCGAGGGGCGATCCGTCAACGACCGCGCTACAGTCCGCGCCCGTGAGCGAGGAGCTGCAGGATCTCACCGCGTCCGTGTCGGGAGCGATGCCGTACGGCGCGACGCTCGGGATCGAGTCCATCGTCGGGGACGCGGACGAGGTCGTCGCGACGCTCGCGTGGGCGCCCGAGCTGTGCACGACCGGTGGTGCGCTCCACGGCGGCGTGCTCATGGCGCTCGCGGACTCGGCGGGAGGCGTCTGCGCCTTCCTCAACCTGCCCTCCGGGGCGACGACGGTGACGATCGAGTCGAAGACGAACTTCTTCGGCGCAGTCCGCGACGGCACCGTGCGAGCCCGCGCGCACCCGCTCCATAGGGGGCGGACGACGATCGTCGTGGAGACGGATCTCCTCGACGCGACCGATCGCCGCATCGGGCGCACCACGCAGACGCAGGCCGTCCTCGCCGCAGACTGACGGCTCGGAACCGGGCGCTATCCTGTCCCCGCCGCGGTGGCGGTAGCTCAGTTGGTAGAGCCCCGGGTTGTGGTCCCGGTGGTCGCGGGTTCGAATCCCGTCCGCCACCCTTCGTCCCCGCGGCGCTGTTAGCGTCGAAAGGTGGGGACGATTCGCCACACCCGCACGGGCTGGTGGCTCGAGGAGGCCGGCCCGGTCACGCCCACGCGGCCGCTCGAGGGCGACGCGCTCACGGACGTGGTCGTCGTCGGCGGGGGCTACCTCGGCATGTGGACGGCGTGGCAGCTGCTCGAGCTCGAGCCGAGCCTCGACGTCCTCCTGCTCGAGACCGCGGTCTGCGGCCACGGTCCGAGCGGTCGGAACGGTGGGTTCTGCGAGACGCTCTGGGGAGATGCGGAGACGCTCCGCGAACGCTCCGGCGACGACGCGGCGCTCGCGGTCTGCCGGGCGTCGGAGGACGCCGTCCGCGGCGTCGGCGCCTGGTGCGAGGCGAACGAGGTCGATGCCTGGTACCGCCCCGCTCCGATGCTCCGGGTGGCGACGACGGAGTCGCAGGTCGGCGAGTGGGACGAGGAGGTCCACGCCGCCGCCGCACTCGGCGAGCCAGGGGAGATCAGCGCCGCCGGCGCCGACGAGATCCGCGCGCGCTGCGACTCACCGCTCTTCCTCGGCGGTGCGGTCTACCGGCTGAACGCGACCGTGCAGCCGGCGCGACTCGCCCTCGGCCTCCGCGAACGTCTGCTCGCCCGCGGGGTGCGGATCCACGAGCGGACGCACGTGACGAGACTCCACCGCGACGGGAGCGTCGAGACGCGAAGCGGGAGGGTCAGGGCGCGCTCGGCGGTGCTGGCCGTCAACTCGGCCGCGGTCAGCTTCGCCGGCTACCGACTCTCACTTGCCGTCGCGTCGAGCCACATCGTCCTCACCGAGCCGGTTCCGGACGTGCTCGAGGAGCTCGGGTGGACGAACGGCGAGGCGATCGTCGACAGCCGCCGCCTCGTCCACTACATGCGGACAACGCGCGACGACCGCATCGCGTTCGGCTGGGGCGGCGGCGTCATGGGGCTCGGGAACCGGGTCGCGACCCGCCTCGAGCGTGATCCGCGGGTCATCGCGCGGACGCGCGACAGCCTCATCCGCTTCTTCCCGCAACTCCGGGGCAAGCGCGTCACCCACGCCTGGGGCGGGCCGATCGACGTCTCGCCGACGCACCTCCCGATCTTCGGGAGCCGCGGCCGCGTGCATCACGGCTTCGGGTTCACCGGCAACGGGGTCGGGCCGACGTACCTCGGCGGCGAGATCCTCGCTCGGCTCGCGCTCGACCGGCGGGACGAGAGGACCGGGCTCGCCGTCGTCGAGCCTGCGCGGAAGCTCTTCCCGCCCGAGCCGCTCCGCTACGTGGGCGGGTCGACCATCCGCCGCGCTCTCCTCGCGAAGGACGCCGCCGAGGACGCCGGTCGAAGGCCGGGAGCGGTAACGGCATTCGTGGCGTCGCTCCCGCGCCTGCTGGGGCTGCACTTGCCCCGCTAGGAGCGCGAATGCGCGCCCGTCCCGGTCCCAAGGGCCGAGCGCGCGCGACGCTTTTTCTCCGAAAGACGGTCTGTCCAAACGTGGCGCTCGGACCCTCGAGTGACCTGGCGACCGCGGCGCCGCTCTAGCGACCGCGATCCGGGTCGGAGGAGCGAACGTCGGGATCGTCCTCTCGGCCGACGCCTCTCGTCCGGATGTAGAGAAAGAGGAAACATCCCGTCACGAGCGCGAGGATCAGCGCCGTCGCAGACCCAACGCCGACGACCACCATCCCGAGCCAGAGGTAGAGGGCGAAGACGACAGCCCAGACGAAGCTCGAGATGCCCGGATCGACGACCGGGGTGAACGTCCACTCGAATTCGGGGGCGAACCACTCCGGCAGGTCGTCGAAGCCCGCGCCGTCGGCTCCCGGCCAGGCGGCGTCCACGGTGACCTCCACCTCGTCGGCAACCTTGAGCGCCCCGAAGAGCGTCGAGTACGGCTCCATCCCCCACTCGGACTGCCGGAGGACGAAGCTGGCCGCGAGCCTGAGGTCGGCGTCGACCGAGAGGTCGAACGCGAGCGGATGGACGTGGCCGGCGAGCGTGAGGTCGCCTCGGACATCGATCGCACCGTCCGAGATCTCCACCGCCGTCGACCGGAACTCGATCGCCATCCGCTTCAGGACATCCTCGTCGATCGTCTGTCGGATCGACTCCTTGTCCTCGTCGCCGAGCGGCTGCATCCCGCCCGCGCTGTCGCGCACCCGCAGCGAGGTCGGGTCGACGTCGATCGCGAGGCTGCACGCGGACCGATCCGCGGCGACCTCGAGCGTCGCCTGCCAGCCCGTGACCTGGATGAGCAAGTCGTGCCCGGCCACGGCCGCCGCGCCACCCCGCCCGGTCTTTACCCAGAGGGTGCCGTTCTCCGGCCCGAACGTATACGTGCCTCGAGGGATCTCCACGCGGGTCTCGTCGGCCGCCACTCGCAGTCGCGAGGACTCTAAGTCGCTCCGGTAGGTTCTGGGTCGTGGCCGTCGAGCTGGATCATCGGTTCTCGACGGCGAAGCCGATCGACGAGAGCTTCGCGGCGATCCTCGATCTCGAGCGCCTGGTGCCGTGCGTCCCGGGCGGGAGCGTGGTCGAGAAGACGAGCCCTGAGTCCGTCAAGGCCAGGATCGACGTGAAGATGGGCGCGCTGTCGATGACGTTCGCCGGCACGCTCGAGGTGGTGGAGCGTGACGACGCGGCCCACAGAGCGGTCATGCGCATCAGGTCGAGGGAGGCCGGCGGTCAGGGGCACGCGGACGGCGACATCGTCTTCCAGCTCGAGGGCGGCGGGGGCACGATCCACACGACCGCCCGCGTCAGCGGAAAGGCGTCGTCGATGGGCGAAGGCGTGGTCGCGAGCGTCCTCGACGCGCTCGTCGAGGACTTCGCGAGCAAGCTCGGCGATCTCTGAGCCGACCGGGCCGTTCGACCGGTTCGCCGCTGTCCCGCAAGGCCGAGTCGGAGACGCTGAGCGCATCGGCTCTCGTCCACGCCGTATATCCCGAGCCGCGGGACACCCAGTAGGGTTGCGTCGTGGCGACCGAGCCCGCCGACTTCGATCTGCGCGCACTCGGCGCCGCTATCGACGGTGACGCCGTTCTCCCGGACGACGACGGTTGGGACGCGGCACGCCAGGCGTGGAATCTGGCCGTCGATCAGCGCCCGGTCGGTGTCGTGTACCCGGAGTCGGCCGACGACGTCGTCGCGACCGTCGACTTCGCGGCGAGGAGCGGCTTGCGCATCGCGTTCAACGCGGGAGGGCACAACGCCGGCCCGATCGATTGGAGCAAGGACACGCTTCTGCTGAAGACCGAGCGAATGCGTGGCATCGAGATCGATCCGAAGGCGAGGCGCGCGCGGGTCGAGGCGGGCGTCCTCGGGAAGCCGCTCTCGCAGGCGGCGGGCGAGCACGGGCTCTGCTACCTGTGCGGCACGTCGCCCGACGTCGGCGTCCTCGGGTACGTGCTCGGTGGCGGTTTCAGCTGGATGATCCGCAAGTACGGGCTCGCCGCGAACAGCGTGCTCGCGGCCGAGCTCGTGACCGCCGACGGGCGGCACGTCCGCGTGGACGACGAGAACGAGCCCGACCTCTTCTGGGCGGTGCGCGGCGGCGGCGGCAACTTCGGAGCCGTGACCGCGCTCGAGCTCGAGCTGTACCCGCACTCCGAGATCTACGCTGGCTGCCTCTTCTGGCCGATCGAGCGGGCGACCGAGATCCTGAACGCCTGGCGCGAGTGGGTCGACACCGTCCCAGACGAGTGCGAGTCGATCGGCAGGATGCTCCAGCTCCCCGACGTCGACTTCCTCCCGGATCACCTGCGTGGTCGCTCGTTCGTCCTCGCCGAGGCGGCGTTCCTCGGCTCGGAGAGCGACGGAGCCGCGCTCGTGCAGCCGCTCCGCGACCTCGAGCCGGAGCTCGACACGGTCGCGCTGATGCCGACGAGCGAGCTGAGCCTCGTGAACATGGATCCCGACTTCCCGCTCCCATACGCCGGGGACGGGATCCTGCTCGACGACCTCCCGCCCGCTGCGATCGACGCGCTGGTGGAGTGCTTCGTCGGTTCGCCGCTCCTCCACGTCGAGGTGCGGCACCTCGGCGGCGCGCTGCGGAGTCCTCCTGAACGGCACGGTTGCGTCCCCACGATCGAGCAGCGTTTCATCCTCTTCACCTTCGGCCTCGCCGCCGATGCCGAGATGCAGGCGGCCGTCGAGGGGAGCGTCGAGCACATGCTCGACCGCTTCTCGGACTGGGACAGCGGACGGAGGTACCTGAACTTCGTGGAGGCGCCGGTCGACGCGCGGGTGCTGTTTCCGGAGACCTCGTACGAGCGGCTGCGCGAGCTGCGCGCGAGGTACGACCCGCGTGGGACGTTCGTCGCGAACCACGCCATTCCGCCGGCGGACTGAGCCGGCGGCACTCCGCGATCGACAGCCGCCCGGAGCGGCGAACGCGAGGGCGCCGGGCGTCGAAGCGGCGTAGGGTAACGCCGACTTCCAAACGGACGCCCTCGTCCGCGACGCCGACCAAAGGACGGTTCTGCGTGCCCACGACCTTCGGCATCTTCGACCACATCGAGGGCATCCCGGGCACGCCCACCGAACGTCTGTTTCGCGATCGGCTCGACCTCGTGCGCATGGCAGACGAGGCCGGGTTGTCGGCCTACCACCTCGCCGAGCACCACGGCTCCGACCTCTGCCTGGCCCCCAACCAGGAGCTGTTCATCTCCGCAGCGGCGCAGGTGACGGAGCGCATACGCCTCGGGCCGATGGTGAAGCTCCTCCCGCTCCACCATCCCGTGCGCATCCTCGAGGACATGTGCGTCGCCGACCAGCTCACGGGCGGCCGGCTCGACTTCGGCGTCGGCCGCGGGGTCGCGCCCATCGAGCATGCCTGGTTCGGGAGCAGGTGGACGGAGTCCCGGGAGCGCTTCGAGGACTCGCTCGCGATCATCCACCGAGCGCTCGCGACCGGCGAGATCTCGAGCGAGGGCAGCCGGTTCTGGGACTTCCCGAGAGTGCCGCTCGCGACGAAGCCGTTCCAGGATCCGATCCCGTTCTGGTATCCGGGCAATCCCGTGATCGCCGGTCGCTACGGGATGAGCCTGATGTGGGCCGGCCCGATCGACCGCCAGGCGTACGACGCCTACGTCGGCGCCTGGAACGAGCACGAGGGCGACGCCGTGCGGTTCGACGGGCCGAGCTCGCACCCGCGTGTGGGCTGCACGATGCTGATCGCGATCGGGCCGGAGGAGGAGGCGCTCGAGGTCGCCCGCCGCGCCATGAACGGCCTCGCTCGGCGCACGTCGAACGTCCACCGGAACGACCTCCTCATCATGTCCGAGGAGGAGTCCTACGCCGCCCAGGCTCCGCTGCGCGCGATCCTCGCGCACGTCGACGAGGCGATCGCCGCCGGAGCCGGCACCGCCGACCAGATCGCCGAGCGCTGGGCCGCGTTCCTCGAGCCGGGCTTGGTCGACTACGTGGCGCTGCAGCTCCCGGCCGGCGACATGACCTTCGACGAGGCGAAGCGGACCCTCGAGCTCTTCGCCTCGGAGGTGAAGCCACAGCTCGAGCGAGCGTCGCTCGCCGCATAGGGACGGGCGGCGGCATGAGGAGACCGCGGCACCTCGAGGGTGAGCTCGTCACCGCCCGCCGCGGCTTCTTCTGGGTGGGCGACGAGACCGTCTCCCTGCCGCAAGGAACGGTTCCGCGCGGGCAGATGTTCGTGCACTGGGAGGCTCCGGCGACAGTGACCAAGCCGTACCCGATCGTGCTCGTCCACGGGGGCGGAGGCCAGGGCACGGACTGGCTCGGCACGCCCGACGGCCGTCCGGGGTGGGCGACCTTCCTGCTCCAGGAGGGATACGCGGTCTACGTCGTCGACCGGCCCGGACACGGCCGCGCGCCGTTCCATCCGGACGTGCTCGGGCCCATGGGCGGCCCGCTCCCGATCGAGCTCGTGTCCGCGCTGTTCACAAAGGCGGAGAGCTCGCCGACGCACCCGACCGCCGACCTCCACACCCAGTGGCCGGGAAGCGGCGACCCCGAGGACCCATGCGTGCGCCAGTTCGCGGCCGGAACCGGTCCGATGCTCGCCGACCCGTCCGCGGCACACGCGATGGAGCGCGGGCGCGGCGCCGCCCTGCTCGACGAGATCGGGCCGGCCATCCTCATGACCGCGTCGGCCGGCGGTCCGATGGGCTGGCTGACCGCCGACGCGCGCCCTTCGCTCGTCGAGGCGATCGTCTCCCTCGAGCCGCTCGGTCCCCCCTTTCGCGCCGACGGCGAGTTCTCGCTTCCCTGGGGCCTCACCGCCGCGCCGATGACCTTCGACCCACCTGCCGCCTCTCCGGACGAGCTGCTGAAAGCACCGGCGGGCGAGTGGATTCTGCAGGCGGAACCCGCGCGGAAGCTACGGGAGCTCGCGGGAATCCCGATCGCGATCGTGGCGGCCGAGGCCTCCCTCTTCGCCCACTCCTGCCCGGCCACGGCGGCCTTCCTCGAGCAGGCCGGGTGCCGAGTCCACCGCATCGTGCTCTCCGAGCACGGCGTTCACGGCAACGGCCACCTGATGATGCTCGAGCGAAACAGCCGCGACGCACTCGAGCCGATCCTGCGCTGGCTCGACGACACCGTCGGCCGCGACGCTTGAGCGGGCAGCTGCCGAGCCTCGCCAAGCCGATGGTAAAGCCGGATCCGATCGGTCGCATCGGTATCGGGGGGCTGCCCTGGGGTGTGCTCCTGCTACTGTGGCCGAACGGTCGGCATCCCGCCGGCCGGTGAGATGAGCTTCTCCGTTCCTCCGTCGGACGTTCGGGCTTGGCGAATCTCGAACGCAACTGAAGGAGTGAACATCCTGTCTACGCACACGTTCAGCGCGCTCGGCGTGTCCATCGACGTTGCCGACGCACTGTCGGCACGCTCGATCGTTACGCCGTTCGCCATCCAGGCAGCCGTCCTGCCCGACGCGCTCGCCGGAGTCGACATCCTCGCGAGGTCGCCGACCGGATCGGGCAAGACCCTCGCGTACGCCATCCCCCTCGTCGAGCGCACGAGCCGGAACGACCGCCGACCGGCCGCGCTCGTCCTCGTGCCGACCCGAGAGCTCGCACGGCAGGTCGCCGACGAGCTCGCCGCAGTCGGGGCCCCGAAGAGGCTCGCCGTCGCCTCGGTCTACGGCGGCGTGCCGCTGTCGGCCCAGGCAAAGCGCGCCCGCGCGGCGCACGTCGTCGTCGCGACGCCGGGTCGGCTCTACGACCTTCTCGAGCGAAAGCTGCTCGACGTCGGCGGGGTTCGCATCCTCGTCCTCGACGAAGCGGACCGCATGCTCGACATGGGCTTCAGGCCGCAGGTCGACCGCATCGTGAAGAGCGTTCCGCGAAATCGGCAGACGATGTTCTTCTCGGCGACGCTCGACGACGAAGTCAGCGCGCTCGCCCGTCTGTACACCAACGCGCCCTCGCGCTTCCAGACCGAGTCGCCGAGCGCCCCCGAACAGGGGGAGATCACGCACCGCTTCGTCTCCGTGGGCCACGACACGAAGCTCGAGACACTCGTCGAGCACCTCGAGGCGTCACATGGTCGGACGCTCGTCTTCGTCCGGACGAAGCGCGGTGCCGACGCGCTCGCCCGCAAGCTCGCCCGGCACGGAGTAGACGCGGCGGCGATGCACGGCAACCTCTCGCAGCCGCAGCGGGAACGAGCGCTCAGGCGCTTCGAGAGTGGCGACGTGAGGGTGCTCGTCGCGACCGACGTCGCCGCCCGCGGGCTCGACGTCGACGACATCGCCCACGTCGTGAACTACGACCCGCCCGCCGAGCACAAGGAATACGTCCACCGCACCGGACGCACGGGCCGCGCTGGACGTGGCGGATCCGCCGTCACATTCGTGCTCCCGGACCAGCAGATGGAGACGGGTCGAGTCGCCACACGACTCGGCCACGGCACGCAGTTCGAGGACGCCGGACTTCGCCGGCCGCAGGCGCGGCTCGTCTACTCGGGCCGCCGGCGGCGCGGCTCGAAGTGGTAGTCCGGGAGCACGCCTGAGTTCCTAAGCGCCCCGCGCGAGCTGTTCGTCGATCCAGGTGTCGGCCGCCGCGGAATCGACGTCGAGGGCGACAGCGATCTCCTCGGACAGCAGCCTGCGCGCCCGGACGAAGATCTCGGACTCGCTCGACGAGAGATGCTTGTTGCCGCTCGCCAGTCGGACCCGCGTGCGCTGGGCGCCCTCGCTCACGATCTCAGCCAGCCGCACCGGCGTCCCCTCGGTGAGCTTGTCCAAGGTCGCCTGACGGCGTGAGAGCCAGTTGCTCGAGTTGAGCGGGGCGTCGTCGCGAAGCGCGTGCCGGACGAGCCGCACGTCCGCCTCGCTCGCAGGTGCCCTCAGCTGCCTCTTCGCCAGCTCGAGCGGAAGCGTCGCCGTCAGTTCGCCGAGCTCGACCACGACGACCTCCTGCGACTCGCCGAGGACCGTCTGCTCGGTCCGCGCCGAGATACGGCCGATCCCGTGGTTGCCGTAGACGACGCGGTCTCCGACTGCGAGCCTCACTGTCCCCAGGGTATCGGGCCGGCCTGCATGCGCCTGCTGCGTGCGTACACTGGGAAGGGACGGGGCGAGCACCAGTGCGGCCGCGCAGGATCCGATCCGTTCGCGTCGGAGAGCTATCGAGAGGCCGGGTATTCCATGGACGGGACGGAGCACCACACGCAGCGCCGGAGTGAAAACGAGCGCACGGCGGCGCACAGTCCGAAGATCGACCTGCAGGGGTTGGTCGAGTTCGCGTGCGAGTGCGCGAACGGCGACTGCGAGCGATCGGTCAGGGTGCCGCTCTTCGTCTACCACCAGATCCTCGCTTCGGGAAACCAGTCCCTGCTCCAGGCCGGGCACCACGCGTCAACGTCGTACCGAACGATCGTGTCGGTGGGCCTGATGCGGATCGAAGAGCGCGTCTAGGACGCTAGGCGCTCTCGCCGTAGGTTTCGCGCTCGCCTTCCACCGGATCGGGGTCTCCCGCCGCGCGCTCCTTGCGCTCGGCAGCGGCGGCCCGCTTCTTCTCCAGTTTCAGCGCCCGGCGCTCGCGCACCAGCCGCTCACGCGCCGCCTTCGCCTGCGTCTGCTGGCGATGGTTAGCCACTCTCGCGCGTCCTCCCCGTGTCGTCACCCGTCGGTCCCCGGTCGCCACGAGCAGCATTCGGGGCCGCTGACGAAACGGGCGGGGCATCGCGGCGTGCCTTCGTGCTCTGCGGAACGTTCCAGGCCAAACGGTCTCGTTCGCGATCGCGAACGATGGCGTCCGCATCCTCATGCACGCCGACTCGTCTCACCGGAGTCTCCTTCCGATCAGGCTCAGACCTGGCGCGACTCGTCGAGCCTGCAGCGGCGGAAGGAGAGAGCAGAATGTGTCGATCGGACCCTACCAGGGAGCGGACCGACCTCCGGCACACGCTGCCGAAGAGGCGAGCTTGCGTTGCCGCCAGAGAGCCATGGAAGGCATGGTCGTGCGTATTGCACTCATCGTCGATGTCGCCGCATCGTCGCCCTCGGCCGCGCTCGTAGCCTGCTACGGTGGCGGGCGACCGCAAGAGTCAGCGGTCACTGGAGTCAGAGCGAGTACCGGTTCGGCTTTTTTCACGCCTTCCGCTGCACGTTCGTGAAGTAGACGAGGGGAGGTGGGATATGCCAACCGGAACGGTCAAGTGGTTCAACGACGACAAGGGCTACGGCTTCATATCGCCGAGCGACGGAAGCAAGGACGTCTTCGTCCATCACAGCGCGATCGGCGGCGAGGGGTTCAAGAGCCTCGCCGAGGGCGCGACGGTGGAGTACGAGGTCGAGCAGGGCCCGAAGGGCCCGCAGGCCAAGAGCGTCAGCGTCGCAACCTCCGTCTGAGCTCGTGGGCGCACCGTTCGAACGGTGCGCCCACTTCCTTCTTCCTGACCGAGAAACGGAAAGCCCGAGGTGGGACGTGGTTGCATGGAATGACGTCGATCGAGCGGACGGAACACGGTCATCGCCCGACCGGGCGACGCATGGGAGCGCCGCACCGATGAAGCTCTCGTTCGACAACGGGGGCGAGTTCATCCAGCAAACACGCCGTGAGGTCGACGCGTACCTCGCACCTCGTCGCACTCGACTGCGCGGCCGGGTGGAGCTGTACGCGAAGGGGATCGTCGCGCTCGCGGTCATGGTCGGCTCGTGGCTCGTCCTGGTACTCGGCGATCCGGGTGTGGCGCTCGGTCTGGTCGCCTTCGGCGGACTGATCGTCGGGACGTCGCTCACGGCGTTCTGCGTGATGCACGACGCGAACCACGGCGCCTACTTTCGGACGCGCAGATTGAACCACCTGATGGGCTGGACCGCCGATGCGCTCCTCGGGCTCTCGAGCTACGCCTGGCGCGTGAAGCACAACGTCGCGCATCACACCTACACGAACGTGGACGGCTACGACGCCGACATCACCCAGGTACCGATCGCTCGGCTGGCGCCCGGGCAAGCGCCGCGTCCGTGGTACCGCTTGCAGCACTACTACATCTGGGCGCTCTATTGCCTGATGGGGCTCCGCTGGCAGACCGTCGGCGATGTCGCCGCCTTCGTCAGAGGAAGCATCGGGAGAAGCTCGCTCCGCCTTCCCAGACGTTGGGACCTCGCCGGCCTGGTCGGCGGAAAAGTCGTCTTCGTCGGCTGGGCGATAGTCGTGCCGATGCTCGTCTACCCCTGGTGGGCAGTCGTATGCGGCTATCTCGTCTACTCGATGATCGTGAGCCTGATCATGGCGGTGACCTTCCAGCTCGCACATTGCGTCGAGGAGGCCGACTTCGCCTCGGCAGACGATCTCGCGACCGAGCGGCGGCTCTGGGCCGTACACGAGGTCGAGACAACCGTCGACTTCTGCCAGCGGAACCCCGTCCTCGGCTGGGTCGTCGGAGGACTCAACTACCAGATCGAGCATCACCTGTTCCCGCGAGTGCCCCACACTCACTACGCGCATATCGCCAAGATCGTCCGGCGCAATGCGGAGCTGCACGGTGTCCGCTACGTCGAGCAGCGCTCGTTGCGCGGAGCCCTGCGCTCGCACTTCCGCCACCTGCGCACACTGGGGCGGATGGGGGTCCCGGTCGCGGTCGAAATGGGCTGAGCGTCCGCCGAGGCGCGTCCCGGTCGAACCTTGAGCGGCCGAGCCGCGCCGTTCTCTGACTCGCTGGCTACGAGAAGCGTGCGGCGCGCTTGCGCCGACTCTCGAGACGGTCGGCGCGGCGGAGCCGATCTGCTGGGGTCGAGCTCGCCTCGACGCGAGCGTCTTGCTCCGCCCACCTCATCCGCTCGTCGTGCGTCATCGTGCGGATCACGAGCTCGCCCGACGCAACCTGCTGCCGCACATGCTCGAGCTTCGCCTGGCGCGCCTCGTAGTCTCGCTCCCGACTCGTCTTCGCCACCATCGAAGTCTAGCTTCTCGCCGCCGAGCGCAGAAAAGCGCAGGTCGAGGATCGCGCCTTGCCGTGGAATGCGACAGCCGACTCGGTCGCTCGCTGCAGGCTCCGCTAGACGTGGGGCTCGCCGGGCGGAGCATCGTGGCTCGGTTGGCCGGCCTCGTCCTCGTCCTCGTCTTCGATGAGGTGAACGCTGACGACCTGAGACGCGCGGACGAAGGTGCGGGTATGGCCGTCTTCGTCATCGGGCACGACCTCGATCCAATCGCCGAGCAGCGACGTTCCCCTGACGCCGAAGCTTTTCATCCAATTGCCGGCGTCCTCGACGCCGAGCAGGCGGCGCGTCTCCCCTCCGGCGAGCGTGATGGCGACCCTCACAGTCCGCGAAGGCTACGGGGCGCGGGCGGCACTTTCCAGTCGAGCCGTATCCGGCGCGACCGGCTAGACTGGGTGGACTGGAACGTTTACCGACGGCGCGCGTGTGCGCCTTCCTTATCCGTTCACCATGGTGCGGGAGGCGAATCGTTGGGCACACGTGCGGCCGCAGGGAGCGCTAACACGGGGCGCATGCCCCACGGGTGGAGGAAGCTCGGCGCGGGAGTCGCCTTCTGCCTGCTCTCCGTTGCGGCATTCGTCCTCGTCGCCCGGCGTCTGACGAGCGCTGCCTGGCCGCTGCAGGACGCCGAACCGCTCTTCGTCCTCGTCGGCGCCGCGGCGTACTGCGCGAGCTTCGGCTTCCGGGCGCTGGCGTGGCGAAGGACGTTCCCGAGCGCCGATCGCCCCGCTCGCACCGGCTGCCTCGCCGCCTGCGGAGCCGCCGCGGCAAGTGGAGCCGTTCTCCCGTTCCGGCTCGACTACTTCGTCAAGATCACCGTGCTTCGGCGGCTGCGCGGGAGCGCCCTCGGACTCGAGACGGTCGTCCTCTCGATCGTCGCGCTCGGGATCCTCGATTCCATCTCGATGTTGCCGCTTGCGATCTCGGCACTCGCGACGTCAGGACCGGTCTTTCGCGCGCCGCTGACGGTCGTCGTGCTCTTTTGCCTCGGCTGTCTCGGCGTGCTCCTTGCGGGTCCGCGACTCGTGCGCCTACCGTTGATTCACCGCTCCAGGCATGCGACCACGATCTGCAGGCATATGGGCGAGAACGTTGGCCTGACACGCTGCACACTCGTCGCGGGGGTTCTGCTCTTCGCCTGCTGGACGACCCGCGTCCTCGGCAGCGTCTGTCTTCTGCTGGCGCTCGGCGCCGGTTTCTCTCCGATGCTCGCACTTGTGATCCTGTGCATCGCCGGAGCAGCCTCGATCCTGCCGATCACGGCAGGAGGGGCGGTCGCCGGTATGGGTGCTACGGCCGGCGTGCTATTCGCACTCGGAGCTTCGCGAGAGGTGGCGATCAACTTCCCGCTCGCCTCCGGACTGCTCCTCACCTCGGCCGCTCTTGCGACCGCGCTCGTGGGCTTCAGCGGCTCGCTCCTCTGGGGGTTACGTGAACGATTCACGCTCTGGCCGAGGAGCCGCACGCTCGCAAGCTGACGCCCGGTTCGAGCAGGCCACGCAATCGCCGACTCG
The DNA here is from genome assembly GCA_963708265.1 of uncultured Actinomycetes bacterium. GTDB lineage: Bacteria > Actinomycetota > Thermoleophilia > Gaiellales > Gaiellaceae > GMQP-bins7. The sequence continues at coordinate 1,577,315 of CAVPSC010000004.1, forward strand.
GTGAGCCGAGGAGCTACCGTTTCGTCCAGCCGCCGTCCTGCTCACCACGAGCGCACGGGAGAGTCCCCCGTATTAGGTGCTGGCGCGCCCGGGTGAGCCGTTATCGTTGGGTCATGGCAGTCCTCGCTGCGTCCGACCCACCGCTCGCAAAGCCGCTTTTGCGGGGCGTACTGCACCAGGGCGCGTTCATCGTCTCGCTCGTCGTGGGAACACTGCTGATCGTCGGGTCGGACGGTGGCGCAGAACACGCCGCTGCCGCAGTCTTCGCCGGCTCGGTCGCGGCCTGCTTCGGCATAAGCGCCCTGTATCACCGTGTTAACTGGGCGCCAAACGTGCGGTTGTGGATGCGGCGCCTGGATCACGCGGGCGTCTACCTCCTGATCGCAGGCACCTATACGCCGGTCTGCGTCATCGCTCTGGGCGGAAGCCTGCGCCTCGCGGTACTCGCACTCGTCTCGGCGGGCGCGGCGGCGGCGATCATCCTCAAGTTTGCCTGGGTAGCCGCACCCAGCTGGCTCGCGGCTGCGATCGGGATAGCCCTCGGCTGGATCGGGGTGGCATTGCTTCCAGAACTTGCAACACATGTCAGTCCTGCGGCGATCGTCTTGCTGGGTCTCGGGGGAATCGCCTATACCGTCGGCGCGATCATCTACGCGCGGCGGCGGCCCAACCCCGCTCCGACGGTGTTCGGCTACCACGAGCTCTTCCACGCGCTGACCATCGTGGGCGTCTCCTGCCAGTACGTCGCGATCGCGTTCTTCGTGCTTCGAGCCGGTTAGCTCCAAGACCCGACGTGTGGCCTAATCGCCTCTTGGGTCGGCGTCCGGGGGGCGCGAACCGGGAATGGAACGCAGGGTGGGATCCTCGAGCATCTCGCGAATATCGCGACAGCGCTCGTACCAGCCTCTGAACTGCCGTTCCGCGAATCGTGCGAACTCCACTACCTCGTCGGCCACAACAGCCTCGTTCGCTCGCGCCGGCACGAGCTCCTCGTAGACCTCGAGGCGCTTGACCAGCTCTTCGCTCGTGCGACGAGTCTCCGCGTAGAGCAATGTCAGGTCTGGATCTGGGTTCACCGAGGAGCCTCCCACGTCTGTCGATCACCCTACCGCCGAAGGCACCGGGGCATCGACGAGACGTTGGCCCTCGGCGCACCGCATCCCGAGAGGCGGGGAGAGACGCCCTCCAGCAGGTGCAGCTACGATGGTTTCCTAGCTTCTCTTTCCGCTTTGACCGCTCCGGCCATTGCGTCTAGAGCGGCGGAGAGAGAGGCTCTCGTGCAGGTCATGCGCAGCTTGGCTGCGAAGATTCGGAAGTGGCTGGGACTCGACAAGCGCCCGCGCGATGTCCCGCGCGGCTTCGAGGCGTTGTAGTGGGGTCGGGAGGTCCGACCATGATCGAAGGCCTTCCGAGGAACCTGTCGTCGCTCGGCCACGAGCAGATCCAGCAGGCAAGGCACTGCCGCGATGAGCGCATGACACGTCTCTTCCGCGATTGGCCGGCGTTGAGCAAAGCCGACATGCGAGAGCTCCGAACGCTGAGCGATGAGCGTCAGCGACTTGCGAGACATGTCGGTCACATTCGGCGTCTGCGCGCGCTTCGATGAAGGATGTCGGCGTAGGCGGGCGACGGGTCAGCGCGGCTGGACGACGTCGATGAGCCTCGATGAGCGCGATGCGGACGATCCTGTTCGTCTGCTCATCGGACGGTTCGAAGCGCAGTTCGAAGACGTGGAGGCGGCACGAGCCGCCGCCCGCGATGCGCGCGCGGTCGGATTCGTCGTCGATGTCCAGCAGGGGGCGAGCGGATGGCTCGCCGTCGGGCGGCGCCAGCTCCCCTTCCCAGGTGACGAGCGCGACCGCTATGCGAGTCGTTTCCACGCGATCGCGACGCAACGCGGCGGCGCGTTCAGCCAGTTCGTGGAAGAGCCCGATGAAGCGATCTGAGAGCTCGTTTCGTGGGGTCTCCCGACCTCACGCCGACCTTCCCGACTGAGAGGTTCCAGTGGCAGCAGGAGCGAAACGACGCAAAGGCCCAGAGACCGCGCCCTCGGCGACGCGGAAGCGCACCGGACCTTCGGTGTTCAAGAGGAGGTCGTGCCTCCTGTGCAAGAACCACGTTCGGGACGTCGACTACAAAGACGTCGCGTTGCTTCAGCGCTATCTCTCCGAGCGAGGGAAGATCAGGTCGCGCCAAAGATCTGGCGCTTGTCGCAGACACCAACGCCTCATCGGGGTCGCGATCAAGAGAGCGCGGGAGATGGCGTTGCTTGCGTACGTCGCCCCCGACGACACTCCGCTCGAACGGCGCCGGCCAACCGGCAAGCGCTAGCGCGAAGTGCGCCCGGGAGGATTCGAACCTCCGACCCGCGGATTCGAAGCGCGCCGCGCTGTCCGGTCGCTTGCCCGAGATCTATGCCCACAGCCACGGACGGTTTCGACATGCGGACTAGCATCGTCGGTTCATCCATGGAACACGCGAGCAGCGAACACGGTCATGGCTCCGAGTCGCTAAATCGCTCTGCGGTTCGCGCGACGGCGCACTGCCTCACGGATGCGCGATCGGCGAGGTGTTGGGGATGGTGATCGCAACCGCGTTGGGCTGGGGCAACGCCGCGTCGATCACGATCTCGGTCGTCCTGGCTTTCTTCTTCGGCTACCTGCTCACCCTCGGCCCGATCCTGCGAGCGGGCGTTCCCTTCCGTCGAGCGGCTGGTCTCACCGTCGCCTCCGACAGCATCTCTATTGCGACGATGGAGCTGGTCGACAACGCGTTCATCCTCGTCGTGCCGCAGCTCGGCTCGGGGTTGAGTACCCCCAGTCGCTCTCGCGGGGTCTCGTCCTGGTCAAGTGGTGGCTCCTTGCGCTTCCGCAGTACCTCGTCGTCGCGGTCTTCGTCGGAGGCGGCTGGACTGCGTGGACCGGGACCGACAACCTGATGTGGACTTCGGGAGGCCTGATCGGACTGCTGGTCTTGTTTGTCGGAGTGGCACTGGTCTTCACCGACCGCTACCCGATGGCCCTCTACGACTTCGTGCTCGGGATGAACCGCTGGGTGTTCCACGCCATCGCGTATGCGGGGCTGATGACAGACGCGTACCCACCCTTCCGGCTCGACATGGGCGGCGACGAGCCCTCAACCGGCAGTGCTGCAGACACCGTCGTGCCGACTCCCGCCCCGATGACCCCGATGACCTCGATGACCTCGTGACCGCCTCAGCAAAGGTCTGCATCGTCGGAGCCTCTGGGAAGCTCGGGCAGTACATGGTCCAGCACGCGCTCGATCGCGGCTACGAAGTGGTCGGCGTGTGCCGCGAGCAAAGCGTCGGGAAGCTCGATTCGTTCAAGGGGCGTATCACCGTCATGCCGGGAGCGACGGATGACCGCGAGGTCATCGAGCGCGCCGTGGTGGGGTGCGACGGAGTGCTCGTCGTGCTGGTCCCGCGAGGGGTCCATGGATACGCGTCGGCAACGACCCAGGCGGTTCTCGACTACTCGCTCCCAGGTGCACGCCTCGTCTTTTCGTGCGGATGGCACATCTCGCGCGACGGCCAGGACGTCTACTCCTTGAAGCTCAAGGCGATCGTGAAGATCGCCGGCCCGCTCGCGCGCCTCGCTCGCTTCGCCGACCTCGACGATCAGGTCGAGGCGTGCCGGCGAGTGTTCGCAAGCGACACACGCTGGACCGTCGTACGCGGGAGCGACCTCGAAGAGGGCGAGAGCCAGGGTCTACCCGTGTGGAGCAGACACGTAGGCGACGCCATCCTCGAGAGCAACATCACGCGCCGGGTGGACTTCGCACTGTTCATGGTGGAGGCTCTCGAAAACGACGAGCTCATCCACGAGGCTCCCGCGATCGTCGGCTGCCAGACGCCCTCGGCGCTTGCGCACGCCATGGTCCGACGGAAAGCGGCGCAGCCCGAGGTCGATCGAGCGTCCGAGACCCTCCCGCCGAGCTCGTGAACGGCAACGGAAGTCTGGGCGATGTTTCGGCATGGACAGGCGGGGCAGTGGTGTGAGAGACCCGGCCATCTGCCTGGGTGCAGACGGAGGTGAGGAGTGACCGTCGACATTACCGATGAGACGGTTAGCAGCTCGTACGATCGACTCGAGGTCGCCGTGATCGGGGCGGGCCAGTCGGGTCTTGCCATCGGGTACTTCCTTGCGAAGCAAGAGCGTCAGTTCACGATCCTCGAAGAGTCGGATGCGATCGGCGCTGCGTGGCGCGCTCGTTGGGACTCACTCGTGCTCTTCACGCCGCGTCGATACGACAGCCTTCCTGGTCTCCCGTTCCCGGGCGACCCGGACGAGTATCCCAGCCGCGACGAGGTCATCGACTATCTCGAGGACTACGCGTCGACCTCCGAACTGCCTGTCCAGCTGAACAGCGCGGTCCGGTCTGTCAGATCCACCGACAACGGCTTTGTCCTCGACCTTGGAGCACGGACTCTCCAGGCCGACCAGGTAGTGATTGCGACCGGTCCGTTCCAGGTCCCGATGGTGCCTCTGTTCGCCGCGGACCTCGCTTCGGACGTCGTCCAGATGCACAGCACGGGCTACCGGCGCCCAAGCGATGTTCCCGAAGGAACCGTCGTGGTCGTCGGCGGCGGAAACACCGGATTCCAGATAGCCAAGGAACTGTCGGCTACTCACTCGGTTCACCTTGCGATCGGATCTCGACAGACACCACTGCCACAGCGAGTGCTCGGACGCGATCTCTTCTGGTGGCTGACGAAAACGGGGCTCATCAAGAAGACGGTGGAGTCACGAATCGGGCTTCGTGCACGGGACCGCGACACGCTGATCGGCTCGAGCACGCGGGACGTGAAACGTCACGGCGTTGAAATCAAACCGCGGGCAGTGAGCGCATCAGAGCGCGGGGTGACGTTCGAGGACGGCAGCGAACGCGACGTCGATGCCGTCATCTGGGCGACGGGGTACCACTCCGATCACAGCTGGATCGACGTTCCGGTGTTCGATCACGACGGTCGCCCACTCCACCGACGCGGAGTGACCGACCATCCTGGTCTGTTCTTCCTCGGGCTGACGTGGCAACACACTCGGGGCTCGGCACTCCTTGGTTGGGTGAAGGACGACGCCGAGTTCATCTCTGAACGCATCTCCGCCAACGCCGACGACCGTAGGCTTGCGAAGGTGGAAGCTGCGGCGACTGGACATCGAGGAGCGTGACGTCATGAACGAGAAAGCGCAGGAGACACTCGAGCGCCAAGGCGACTTCCCAACTAATACGAGCGGACTTCCGCGTGCTGTCGCTCCGCGCGTAGTGGAACTCGCAGACGGCGATACAACGGAACTTCGCATCGGGCCGGTCGTCAAGCGAGTGGGCGACGCGGATGTTCGAATGCTCGCCTACAGCGGCTCGATCCCCGGTCCGACGCTCAAGATTCCCGAGGGCGCGACCGTAACCGTCCACGTCACGAACGAGGGCGACCTCGAGGCGACCGTGCACTGGCACGGCTTGCGACTCGAGAACCGCTACGACGGGACTCACGATACGCAGGCTCCGATTCCCGTCGGGGAGACGTTCGCCTACGAGGTGCACGTTCCCGATCCCGGCGCGTACTGGTACCACCCCCACATCCGGGAGGACTACGGCCAGGAGATGGGCCTGTACGGGAACATCCACGTCGTCCCGGCCGACCCGGAGTACTGGCCGCCGGTCAACCGCGAGCTCTTTCTGACGCTCGACGACGTCCTCATCGAAGAGGGGAAGATCGCCGGCTTTAGCACCTCGGAAACGACGCATGTTGCTATGGGCCGCTTCGGCAACGTCATGCTCGTCTCGGGAGAGCCGGACCTCGCACTGACAGCAAGGCGCGGCGAGGTCGTGCGCTTCTATTTCACCAACACCGCCAACACTCGCGTGTTCAACGTGACGCTGCCCGGAGCTCGCATGAAGCTCGTCGGCGGAGACAGCGGCCATTACGAACACGAGACCTTCGTAGAGGAAGTCCTCTTATCGCCGTCCGAGCGGTATGTCGTCGACGTTCTGTTTGATGGCCCGGGCGACTACACGCTCGAGCATTGCACGCCTGCGAGGTCCTATCCTCTGGCGTCGATCAAGGTGGTGGCCGAGCACGCTGAGCCGTCACTCGCGGAGCAGTTCGACGTCCTCCGAACGAACGACGACCTTGCAGCGGAGCGAAAACGGGTCGTCCGCGCTCTCGACTCATCCCCGGACAAGACGCTCGCCTTCGTCGCCGAGATGGACTTCGACGTCCCCGAAGATGCCGTCTACACCTGTCCAATGCACCCGAACATCGTCAGCGAGGAGCCAGGACGCTGCCCTGAGTGCGGAATGAAGCTCCTTCCGGTCGAGGCTCCGACGAGCTACGTCTGCCCCATGCACCCACACGTCACCAGCGACTCACCAGATCGCTGCCCCGAGTGCGGGATGAAGCTCATGCCGGCACACCTCGTCGACACGTCGGAGCACGCCGGGCACGACAAACACGTGTCCGACGAGCAACACCATGAGCACGATTCGGAGCACGAGGGCGCGAACCATGCTGGGCACGGGCATGAGCACTCACTGGGCATCGAGTGGGAAGACGACATGGTCGAGGTGAATCGGCGCACCACGGCAGAGAACATGCGCTGGAAGCTCGTCGACCGCGACACCGGCGCAGCGAACGCCGCCATTGACTGGAAGTTCCGCGTTGGCGACCAAGTCAAGATCCACCTCGTCAACGAGATGGACTCCGATCATCCGATGCCGCACCCCTTCCACGTCCACGGTGCCGGACGCTTCCTCGTTCTTGCACGAGACGGCGTCGAGGAGCCGAACCTCGTCTGGAAGGACACGGTGCTCGTTCGGACGGGCGAGACGGTGGACATCCTCCTCGACGTGACCAACCCAGGCCGCTGGATGGCGCACTGCCACATCGCCGAACACCACGAGAGCGGGATGATGTTCGGATTCGACGTCGAGCCGTGACAAACGCCCCAGCTCGTGGGGCAATTGCGGCGCACGTGCCCGTCGTGCGGCGCGTGCGTTCGGTTCCTCGCCGCGGGAATTGCGAGCTGATCGTGATGAGTTCGCGCAGTTGCCGACGGTCTTTCGTCAGGACAAGGCTCTTACGAGTCTCGGCGGGAAGCCGCTCTTCGTACTCTCGGGCGATGTTGGGGAGCTGCCAGGCTGGTTCGCAGCTCAAGAAAAGCTCGCAGGACTCTCGACGAACAGCCTGCACCAGACCGCCCACAACGCGACTCACGCCGGACTCCTCGAGGAGAAGGATTACGCAGCCCTCAGTAGCCGAGCGCTCGACGCTGTCGTCCGCTCCGTTCGCACAGGCGGTTCGCTCGGCCGCTAGACGCCGGTGCGTACCGAGCAGCAACCCGCACGCTGCGCACAGCGGCTCACCCAGAAAGGTCCCAGACCCTGCTCAGACCCTATGACCCTGCGCGAACTTACGGAGAGCGCTCGCGGTGACGGGCCCTGTGACGGCCCTGCGACGGCCCTGCTAATAGGGCCGAAATCGGGTACATCCGGTCTAAGCCGGTCGTATCTGGTCTTCGCCCAAAAACGGCCGATTTGCGGGGGCTTCCGCGGTTGGCTTCACTAAACGGATGCGCCCGGGAGGATTCGAACCTCCGACCCGCGGATTAGAAGTCCGCCGCTCTGTCCACTGAGCTACGGGCGCCTCGTGGGAGGGTAGTCGGCGCGGAGGCGGGGAGCCTTCAGCGCACCAGCTCGGGCGGGCGGTCCGCGTCGGCGAGCCGCTCCTCCTCGGCGAGGAAGCGCAGGAGCCAGAAGAGGAAGACCGCGAAGAAGACAGCTGCCTGCTCGATCGCCATCAGCATCCCCGCGATCTGCTGATCCTCGAGCGCGGTGAGCCCCCAGAGCCGCTCGGGCGCGTCGACGTAGAAGGAGTAGATCGCGCTCGGGACGAGCGCCATGACGAGGCCGATCGGGCTCGCGAGGACGAACGCCGCGAAGACGAGGCCGGCGCGGAGACCCGCGCCGAGCCGATGCGGCGCGTCCTGCACGATGCTCCACCACATCGCGATCCCGGTCAGGAAGTAGCACGCGTGCTCGAGGTGCAGGATCGAGTCCGGCCGCTCGAGAGCGGCGTCGTAGACCCACGGGAGGTGCCAGACCATGTAGTTCGCGAGCCAGAGCGGGAGCGCGAATGCCGGGTGGGTCACGACCCGCACGACGTCCGGCCGGGCGATCGCGGCCGCCAGCGCGGGCGGGAGCGCGAGGACGACGAGCAGCGGCGCCCACTCGGCGAGGACGACGTTCTGAAAGAGGTGGACGGTGAGCAGGAACTCCATCGCGAGCATGTGGAGCGGCGAGACGGTGACGGCGAGCAGCAGCACCATCGTGAGGAGGAAGCACGTCACACGCCACCAGGGAGCCGGATATCGGCGGAGGGCGACGACGTATCCGATCGTGAGGAGGACGACGACGAGGCCCTCGGGATTCCACGACCACGCGTACGGATCCACGGCGCTACGCTAGCGCGACGCGGGTGTAGCTCAGTTGGTAGAGCGCCAGCCTTCCAAGCTGGATGTCGCCGGTTCGAGCCCGGTCGCCCGCTCTCATTCGCTCTGAGCAGCCGTCGACCGCTGTCAGCCTTCTTTCACGACCGTGTACCAAACCCGCTCGGCGACGTCGACGACGTGCTCGCCGATGCGCGCGACACGGCGGTAGAGCTCGCGGCGCGACATGAGCTCGCGCAGGTCGTCGACCGCGACGAGAGTGGCCATCGCCTCTCGGTACGCCTTCTCGATCTGCCGCTCGGCGCGGAGCGCGGCGTTCGCCTTCTCCGTCGCGTCGCCGTCGTCACCGTGAAGGGCGCTCACCGCCTTGGCGAGCAGGTGCACGGAGTCGGCGAGGCGGGCGCACATCTCGGCGAGCGCGGCATCCGGCGGGCACTCCATGACCTCGCTCTCGCGGACGAGGTCCTTCGACAGGTCGAGGATCCAGTCGATCCCGCGCGACAGGGCGTACACGTCCTCGGGCTCGAGTGGCGTCGTGAACGCCGTCGTCAGCGCGACCTCGAGCTCCCGCTTGAGCTCGTCGCCCTGGTGCTCGAGCGAGCGAATCTCGTCCGCCTTCGCGACGTCCCCTTGCGCCCACTCGGCGAGCGCGTCGACGCCCTCGATCGTCACCTCGAGCTGGCGCCCGAGCATGCCGATCACGTCCGGTGTCTCGGGGAGGAACCAGCGCTGGAGCTTCACGACACCCACCTCCAGAAGCCGAGCGCGGCCGCGGCGAGAACCGCGGTCGCGGGAATCGTCGTCAACCAGGCTATCCCCATCTCGCGCACGACCGCCCAGCGGACGCGGCCCCACCGGTGCCTGCCACCGCCGACTCCGACGACCGACGACGCGACGACGTGCGTGCCGGAGATGGGGGCGCCTGCGAGGGACGCGCCGAGGATCACCGCTGCCGACGAGGACGAGCTCGCGAGCCCGTCGAGCGGGCGGAGATCGTAGATCCGGTGACCGATGGTCCGCACGATCCGCCACCCTCCGAGCGCCGTTCCACCCGCGATGGACGCGGCGACACCGAGCGTGACCCAGGCGGGCGGCGTGAGCGAGGACGTCGAGCCGTTCGCGACGAGCACCGCGGCGACGAGCCCGATCGCCTTCTGTCCGTCATTCGCGCCCCTGCTCGACGCGAGGACCGCGGATGTGACCCACTGCGCGCGCAGCACCGGGCGGGCGAAGCGCTGCGTCCCACGCCGAAGCGCTCGTCGCAGGAGTCGGAGCACGGCCAGCGCCCCAACCGCGCCGAGCACGGGCGAGACCGCGAGCCCGACCAGCACCCCGATAACTCCCGTCGGGCGCCATCCGTCGAAGCCGCCCCAGTTGATCGCCCCGAAGCCTGCCTCGGCGATGCCCGCACCGACGAGGCCGCCGACGAGAGCGTGCCCCGAGCTCGACGGGAGGCCGAGGTACCAGGTCACGAGGTTCCAGAGGAGAGCCGCCACGAGAGCGGCTGTCACGACCTCGGTCATCTCGCTCGGGCGGACGTCGACGAGCCCGGCGATCGTGGCCGCGACGGCCGATCCGAGCACGAACGGCCCGACGAAGACGAACACGACCGCGAGCACGAGCGCCGGACCCGGCCGCGCCCCTCTCGTGGTCACGAGCGTCGCGATCGAGTTCGACTCGTCGTGGAAGCCGTTCGTGAGCGCGAAGACGAACGCGAGCACGACCGCTATCGCAAGCCCCGGTTCCACCCGAGGAGCCTAGGAAACCACGCGGGCACGCCGAAATCGAGTCGCGACAAACGATTCCCGGAGGTCGGTAATGGATCAGCCACTCGGCGTACGCCTCGGCGCGGAGATCGCCGGAACGTTCCTCTTCTTCTTCCTCGGCTTCAGCGGCATCGCGGTCGCCGTCGACATCGGCCCCGCGTCGATCGCGCCGATCGGCATCGCCGCGGGGTTCGGGTTCGGTCTCGCGCTCGCGATCGCCGCGTTCGGCCACCTCTCGGGCGGGCACTTCAACCCGGCGGTGACCCTGGGCCTGACCGTCGGCGGCAAGTTCCCGGGGCGCGAGGTGATCCCGTACTGGATCGCCCAGCTCATCGGTGGTTTCGGCGCGGTGCTCGCGACGGCGATCGCATACACGAGCAGCGCGACGAACGCACTCGACACGAACCCCGGCCCAGGTGTCAGCGACTGGTCCGCGCTGTTTCTGGAGCTCGTCGCCACCGCGCTCTTCGTCACGGTGGTCCTCACCGTCGTGACCGACGAGCGCGCCGCCTGGAAGGGCGTGATGGCGCCATTCCTGATCGGCCTCTTCATCTTCACGGCCGCAACCGCGGTGGGGCCGGCGTCGGGAGGTAGCTACAACCCCGCACGCTCGCTCGACCCGGTGCTCTACAACCAGGACTGGTCGAACGTGTGGATCTATCTCGTCGGCCCGCTCGCCGGCGGAGTCATCGGGGGAGCCGTCTGGTCCGTGCTCGTCGCGCGACGGCCGCTGACGGCGTAGCGATTTCGCCGAGTTGCCGCTGGACATCGGCAGGAGATCAACACCGGCTGGACCCGCCCGCACGGGAGATCGAGCCGTGGAAGTCGGGGCGGACAGACTCGAACTGTCGGCCTCTGCGTCCCAAACGCAGCGCTCTACCAGGCTGAGCTACGCCCCGTCGCGCACAGTCTAGGTTCAGCTCGAGACGCCTGTTCGCAGGCCTCGGTCGAGGACGCGGATAGCCTCGCGCCGTGGTCGACGCGCCCTTCCTGCCCTCGGAGGAGGGGCACTACGACGAGCGCCCCGGTCTCGGCTACCTCATGGTGGCGGTGAGCGCGGGTCTCTTCGCGATCAACGGGACGGTCTCGAAGGTCGTCCTCGGATCCGGGCTTTCGTCGCTCGAGCTGACGCAGATCCGCTCGACGGGCGCGGCTGCAGGTCTCCTCGCGTTCCTTCTCGTGTTCGCGCGGCGTCGCCTTCGCGTCGGCCGCCGCGAGCTCCTCTTCCTCGTCGTCTTCGGCGTCACCGGGGTCGCCTTCGTGCAGTGGCTGTACTTCGTGGCGCTGCAGCGTCTCCCGGTCGGAGTCGCTCTCCTCATCCAGTTCCTCGGGCCGCTCTGGGTCGCGCTCTTCGCCCGCTTCGTCTACCACGAGGCGATCCGCCGCCGCGTCTGGGTCGCGCTCGCGCTCTGTCTCGTCGGGCTCACGCTCGTCGTCGAGCTGTGGACCGGCGTCGCGTTCAGCACGATCGGGATCACGGCTGCGCTCGGCGCCTCGTTCGCGCTCGCCGCGTACATCCTCATGGCCGAGCGGGAGCGAAAGCAGCGCGATCCGGTCTCGCTCTCGTTCTACGGCTTCCTCTTCTCCGCGCTGTTCTGGGCGTTCGTCCAACCGCTCTGGCAGTTTCCATGGCACGTGCTGGACGACACGGTGTCGCTCCAGGGGAACCTCTCCGACCGGTTCGCGCCCGTCTGGCTCCTCGTGGGGTTCGTCATCGTCGTCGGAACGATGGTCACGTTCACGCTCCTCACGGGAGCGCTCAGGCACATCCCTGCGACGCGGGCGGCGATCGTCTCGACGCTCGAGCCCGTCCTCGCCACGGTCATCGCCTGGGCGTGGCTCGGCGAGAGCTTCGGCCCGTCGCAGCTCGTCGGCGGCGCGATCGTGATCGCCGGGATCTTCCTGGCCCAGACCGCCCGCTAGGCAGAAGCCGCGAGCACTCGTCGGCGCGCATGACCCGGATCCGGCGCACCACGGCGTTCCCGGCCGCGCGAAGATCCCCGCAGACGGCCGCTTTCCGGCCCAGTCGCTGCGCCTCGCCGCGACACCGCAGTACCCTGTCCTCCGTGGTGACTCGAGTCCTCCTGGCCTCGCCGCGCGGCTACTGCGCCGGCGTCGAGCGCGCCGTCGAGACGGTCGAGCAGGCGCTCGACCACTATGGCGCGCCCGTCTACGTCCGCAAGCAGATCGTCCACAACATCCACGTCGTCCGTGACCTCGAGGCGAGAGGGGCGATCTTCGTCGAGGAGGAGACGGAGGCGCCCGAGGGTGCGACGGTCGTGTACTCGGCGCACGGCGTGGCGCCGACCGTGCACGACAACTCGAGGGCGCTCCGGCACAACGTCATCGACGCGACGTGTCCCCTCGTCACGAAGGTGCACGTCCAGGCTCGGCGGTACGCCGACGAGGGGTACACGATCGTCCTGATCGGCCACGCCGGGCACGAGGAGGTCGTCGGCACGACAGGGGAGGCGCCGGAGGCGACGATCCTCGTCCAGACCGTCGACGAGGTGGAGGCACTCGACCTGCCCGCCGGGACGAAGCTCGCCTACGTGACGCAGACCACGCTCTCGGTCGACGAGACGGGCGAGATCATCAAGACGCTCCGCCGCCGCTTCCCCGACATCCGCGCGCCGCGCAAGGAGGACATCTGCTACGCGACCTCCAACCGCCAGTGGGCCGTGAAGGAGATGCTGGCCGAGATCGACCTCCTCTTCGTCATCGGCTCCCGGAACTCGTCGAACTCGAACCGGCTCGTGGAGACGGCCCGCGCGGCCGGAGTACCCGGCTACCTCATCGACGACGAGACCGAGATCGACGCAGGCTGGCTCGGCGACGCGGAGACCGTCGGGATCACGTCGGGGGCGTCGGCTCCCGAGAAGCTCGTCACCCGCGTCTGCGATTGGTTCCGCGAGCGCGGAGTCGATCGGATCGAGGCCTTCCGCATGGTCGACGAGGACGTCACGTTCAGGCTCCCGGTGGAGCTCCGCCGCGAGCTCGAGCTGGCGGACAGGGTCTGAGACACCAGCGCCGCTAGCGCCGGACGAGCGCGCGAAGGTCGTCCAGGAGGCTCGGCCTCGGAGGCGGCGCCGGCGCAGGCGCCAGGTAGGACGCGAGCCGCGCGGCCTCCTCGTCGTCGAGCGAGATCGCCGCACGCGCAGTTCCCGTGTCGTCCCAGACGCTCACGCGGACACGCCGCTCCGGGAGGTAGCGCGAGACTCGGAGCGCCCGGCCCGCGTCCTCGTCGACGCCCCGGAAGAACTCGACCAGCTTTCGTCGCTGCGGCGCCGCGCACCAGGGGCAGTAGCGGAAGCGATCCGCGACCTCTTCTCCGCACTGACGACATGCGGCCACACCCGGAGGATACGACTCCGAACGCGCGGCCGGAATCCCCGGCTCAGGCCTTCTCGATACGGATCTCGTCTCCGTCCGCTTCGGCCGACACCGCAAGCGTCTCGCGCGCGATCCAGTCGCGGTACTGCACGAGCTCGGCGTTCGTCTTCCCGATGTCGAGGCGGATCCGGTCGGTGAGCTCGAGCCCGGCGTCCTTGCGCATCGAGTTGACCCTATGGATGAGGTCGTACACGCGGCCCTCGCGCTCGAGCTCGTCGTCGAGCCGCGCGTCGAGTGCGACCGTGACTCCGTCGGACGCGGCGACCGCCCAGCCCGCCTTGCCGTGGCGTTCGACGAGCACCTCGTCGGTACCGAGATCGTGCCCGGCCGCGCGGAACCCGCCGCTCGGGAGCTCCTCGAAGTCGCCGCTCTCGAGCGCCGTGCGCACGGCGGCGAGCGCGCGCCCGAGCTTCGGCCCGAGCACGCGGAGATTGGGCTTCACTCGCAGGTCGCTCGCCTCGACGACGCCGAACGAGACCTCCTTCACCCGCAGTTCGTCCACGATCTCCTCTGCGTGACCCTCGGCCAGCTTCGCGCCCTCGACCACGAGCGTACGAAGCGGCTGGCGGAGCTTCACGCCCGCCTGCGAGCGCGCCTGACGACCGAGCTCGACGACGCGCCTCACGTCGCCGACCTCCGCGAGCAGGGCCTCGTCGGGCGCCGCGATCGCGGGCCAGCCTGCGAGGTGGATCGACGTCGGAGCACCGGCGCACGGCGCCGTCAAGCGGCACCAGAGGTGGTCGGTGAGGAACGGCATGAGGGGGGCGACGGCGCGGAGCCCCTGGACGAGCGCGTACCAGAGCGACCTGAACGCCGCCTCCTCCCCGTCCCAGAAGCGGCGCCGGGTGCGCCGGATGTACCAGTTCGAGAGATCCTCGACGAACGCCTCGAACGCGCGGACGACATCGACGGTCAGCCACCGCTCGTAGCCTCCCGTCGCGTCGGACACGAGCGCCTGCGTCCGCGCAACGAGCCAGCGGTCGAGGGGCGCGAGCTCGCCGCCGGGGCCGCTATCCAGATCTGACCATGCCGGCTCCCAGCCCGCGATGTTCGCGTAGTCGACCAGGAACTTGGCCGAGTTCCAGAGCGTCAGGAGCCGACGCTGGATCTCGTGTGCGGGTCCGAAGCCGAAGAGGAGGTTCTGGCTCGGCGGCTGCGAGCAGAACTGCCAGCGCATGACGTCGGCGCCCATGCGCTCGAACGCCTCGGGGGCGTCGATCGTGTTCCCCCACGAGCTGTGCATCTCGCGGCCCGACTCGTCGAGCATCTTCTCGTACCCGAGCACCTTGCGGAACGGCGCCCGGCCCGTGAGGGCGACCGACATGAAGAGCTGTGCGTAGAACCAGAGCCGGATCTGCTCACGCATCTCCGAGACCCAGTCGGCCGGGAACCACTCCTCCCAGTACGCGTGGTCGGGGAGGTCGGCGGTCGTCAGGCCCTTCGCGGCGCCCGTCGCGTAGCCCCGCGGCACGTACTCGGGGCTCTCCCAGCCGAGCGTCGCGAACGGCACGATCCCGGCGTCGAGCCAGACGTCGCCCACCTCGGGGATCCTCCGCACCGTCTCGCCGCAGGCTTCGCAGCGGATCGGCACCTCGTCGATCCACGGCCGCCGGAGCTCCTCGAGCTGCTCGAGGCCGGACACGGCGCGCTCCTCGAGCTCGCGCCGCGACCCGACGACGGTGACGTGTCCGCACTCGCATTCGTAGATCGGAAGCGGGAGCCCGTAGTAGCGACGACGCGAGATGTTCCAGTCGCCCATGTTCCGGAGCCAGTCGTCCATGCGCTTGCCCATGTACGCCGGCGTCCACTCGACGCTCGCGTTTGCCTCGAGGAGCGGCTGGCGCAGCTCGTCGACCGCGATCAGCCAGTCGTCCGTGACCCGCCAGATGAGGGGCGTGTCGCAGCGCCAGCAATGCGGGTAGCGGTGCTCGAACGTGCCCGCCTGGAGGAGGAAGCCCGTCTCCGCGAGCCGACCCACGATCTGATCCGCGGCCTCGGCGGTGGAGACGCCGTGCAGCCAGCCGTAGGCGTCGTAGAAGCGACCTGCCTCGTCGACCGGCGAGAGCACGGGCAGGTCGTGGACCCGGCCGAGCTCGAAGTCCTCCTGTCCGGCTCCCGGCGCGATGTGGACGATGCCGCTCCCCTCCTCGAGCGAGACCTCGTCCCAGGGGATGACGCGGTGCTCGACCTCGCCTCCTGGGCCGAGATCGTCGAACGCGCCCCGGTACCGAAGGCCGACCAACTCGGTGCCCGGCACGACACGCGTGAAGGTCTCGTCCGGATAGCGCGCGACCGCGACCCACTCGCCGGTCTCACGCAGGCCGTACTCGGCATCCGGCTTCACGGCGGCCGCGACGTTCGCCGGCAGCGTCCAGGGTGTCGTCGTCCAGATCACGATCGACTCGTCCGGTCGGTCTACGAGCGGGAAGCGCACGAAGAGCGACGGGTCGATCCGGTCCTGGTAGACGCCGCTCTGGGTCAGCTCGTGCTGTGAGAGCGAGGTTCCACATCTGGGGCACCACTCGGTCGAGCGGTGACCGAGATAGAGCCAGCCGCGCTCGTGCACAATGCGAAGGAAACGCCAGATGTACTCGATGTTCGTGTCGGAGAACGTGAAGTAGTCCTTCCCCCAGTCCATCCACTGCCCGAGTCGGATCGAGCCCTCGGTGAGCGCCTGCGACGAGCGTACGACCACCTCACGGCAGCGGCGGGCGAACTCCGCGAGCCCGAACTCCTCGATCTCCCGCTTCGAGTTGAGCCCGAGGTCACGCTCGACCCCGACCTCGATCCACAGGCCCTGGCAGTCGAAGCCGTTCTGGTAGCGCTGGTGGTAGCCACGGAGTGCCTTGTAGCGCTGGAACACGTCCTTCAGCGTGCGCCCCCAGGCGGTGTGAATGCCGAGCACCATCCTGTTCGCCGTGACGGGGCCGTCGACGAAGCTGAAGCGCTCGCCGTCGCGGTTCTGCTCGCGAAGCTTCTCGAACGTCTCGTCCCGCGCCCAGCGCTCGAGGACCTCGAGCTCAAGGCGATTGTGATCCGGTTTGTCCGGGAAAGATGAGAAGGTTGGAGCCACCGGGTCAGTCTACGAGCGGGAAGGGTTTGGCGTCCCCGGCCGTTTGCCCTAAGGATTCCTCATACCAGGCAGAAAGGATCGGAAGGATTCAGATGGCAATCGACGTGACAGAGGCGACGTTCGAGCAGGAGGTCCTGAAGAGCGAGACCCCAGTGCTCGTGGACTTCTGGGCGGAGTGGTGCGGCCCGTGCCACGCGGTCTCGCCGGTGCTCGAGAAGATCGCCGAGGAGCGGAAGGACGACCTCAAGCTCGTGAAGGTGAACATCGACGAGGAGCAGGCGCTCTCGGTCAAGTACGGGGTCATGTCGATCCCGACGATGATCCTCTTCCGCGACGGCGAGCCGTCCGCGGCGGCGATCGGGGCGCAGCCCAAGTCGGCGCTCGAGCGCACGCTCGGCCTCGCCGCGTAGCGTGTCCTCCGGGACCTCGCGCGAACGGCGTATCCTGGGAAGCGCCCGCCTCGGCAGGCGGCAACGCAAACTTCCCCCTCCCCTCCCCTGACCGAAGGGCCGCTCCGCGCGGCCCTTCGGCATTTCACGAGCCGGAGGTCCAGTCGCGGAGGGCGGGCGCGATCCAGTTGAACGCGAGCTCGTCCTCCGACGGAAGCTCGTCGGGCGCGAACCAGCGAAGCTCGGAGACGTCGTCGGACGCGACGAGCTCGCCGGAGCCGATCTCCGCCGTCCATACGAGATTCAGCACGGCGCTGGCTCGAGGCTCGTCTCCGTACGTGTCCAGGTAGGCGCCGACGAACTCTCCCGGCTCCGCCGTCAGGCCCGTCTCCTCCGCGAGCTCCCGACGCAGGCCGTCGAGCGGGTGCTCGCCCTCCTCGAGGAAGCCGCCGGGGACGTCCCAGAGCCCCGCGTCCGGCTCGAACGCCCGGCGGGCGAGGAGGATGCGGCCCTGGTCGTCCCTGACGAGCGCCGTGATCGCAGGCGCCGACTCCGCATAGAAGACCGATCCGCAGGAGCTGCAGGTGACGCTCCCGTCGTCTCGCTCGAGCGTCCCGCCGCAGCGCGGGCAGGTCGTCCAGCCGAAGAGCGAACCCACGCGGGTACCGTATCCGCCGGTGTCTCCGCGACACGTCCCTGCCGGAGTGACCGAGCTCTCGCGAGTAGGTCTCTTCGCGTCGCTGCCCGGCGAGACGCTCGGCAAGCTCGCCGAGAAGATGCGCAGGGACGAGATCCAGGCGGGGACGGTCCTGATCAACGAGGGCGAGCCCGGCGATCGCTTCTTCGTGCTCCTCTCGGGGGTCGCGGGCGTCTCGCAGTCGGAGCTCGGTGGGCGTCGCATCCTGAAGGCGGGCGAGTTCTTCGGCGAGGTCGCGCTCGCGATGGGTGTCCCGCGGACGGCGACGGTCACGGCGATGACGCCGTGCGTCGTGGCGAGCTGCGACCAGAGCACGTTCGACGAGCTGCTGCGCCCGCTCTTCGCCGACGACTAGCGAGCCCCAAGCTCTGCCACAACGGCGTCCGAGAGCCGCGGCCATACCTCCTTCGCCCAGTCGCCGAATGCCCGTGTCGTGAGCGCGGCACACGCGGCGAAGAGATCGGGATCGACCCAGAGGAACGTGCCGCTCCCGCCGAAGTGACCGAACGCGCGCGAGGAGACCCTTGCCCCCATCCACGACGGACCGCCCGAGTTGAGCTGGACGCCGAGGCCCCAGTCGAGCGGCTCGAAGCGGCCGAAGTCGGGCAGCACACCGGAGAGCCCCGGGAACTGGACGCTCGTCATCTCCCGGAGCGTCTCCTCGGCGACCACTCTCGGCGCGAGCAGCTCGTCGCCGAGCGCGAGGACGTCCGAGAGCGACGCCTGCATGCCCGATCCTGGGTCACCGCTCGGGTCGAGTCCGAGGCCGAGGGGCTCGCAGACCGCTGCACGGACGTAGTCGGCGAACGGCATCTCCGCGCGCTCGGCGAGGTGGGCACCGAGCACGCGGAAGCCCTCGTTCGAGTAGACGCGGCGCGCGCCAGGGCGGGCGATCGGTGCCGCCCCCTCGAAGGGAAGCCCGGATGCGTGCGCGAGGAGATGGCGCACGGTCGACCCGGGAGGGCCGGCCGGCTCGTCGAGATCGACGACACCTTCCTCGGCAGCGACGAGGAACGCGAGCGCGACGACTGGCTTCGAGACCGACGCGAGGCGGACGACCACCTCCGCGTCCCCGTGGGTCTCGACGTCGCCGTCCGCCTCCACCACGCCTGCCGCGGCGAACGGCACCGGCCAGGCGTCGATCTGGCGGAGTGCCTGCACGCGGGGCGATACTAGTCACCCGATGGTGAGGCGCCTGATCTCCGGACACTCGCCCTTCGAGCCGGTCATGGGCTTCTCGCGCGCGGTCGTCGCCGGCGGACACGTGTACGTCGCCGGCACGGCGCCGATTCCGGTCGACGGCTCGCCGCCGCCCGAGGACGCATACGAGCAGACGCGCCTGTGTCTCGAGATCGTCCGCGAGGCGCTCGAGCGGGCGGGCTCGAGCCTCGACGACGTCGTGCGGACGCGCGTGTACGTCACCGACCCGGCGCACTTCGACGGTGTCTCGCGGGCGCACGGCGAGGTGTTCCGCGAGATCCGGCCGGCGAACGCGACCGTCGTCACCGCCCTGCTCGACCCCGCGTGGAAGGTCGAGATCGAGGTCGAAGCCGTGCTCGCCTCGGCATGACCGACTCGAAGCAGGCGTTTCCGCCTTCGATCACGGGCAAGGGCGCCGTCCACGGCGGCAGCGTCCTCGACCACGCATTCGGCAGCGGCGATCCGTACACGCTCGGGGTCGAGGAGGAATACCAGCTCCTCGACGGCGAGAGCTTCGACCTCGTCCAGCACATCGACACGATGCTCGCCGCTGTGAGCGGGCACGAGCTCGAGGCACGGATCAACCCCGAGCTCATGCAGTCGGTCGTCGAGATCACGACCCCCGTCTGCCGCACCGCGGGCGACGTGCTGCACGAGCTCATCAAGCTCCGCGGCTACATCACCGAGGTCGCACGGGGAAAGGGCTTCCGCGTCGGCTCGGCGGGGACGCACCCGTTCAGCCTCTTCGAGCGCCAGCGCATCACGGCGAAGGACCGCTACCACGCGCTCATCGACCAGATGCAGTACGTCGCGCGGCGCGAGCTGATCTTCGGGATGCACGTCCACGTCGCGGTCGACGACCCCGAGAAGGCGGTCAAGGTCGTGAACGGCCTGCTCCCTCAGCTCGCGCCGCTCCTCGCGCTGTCCGCGAGCTCCCCGTTCTGGCGCGGCGAGGCGACGGGCCTCGCGTCGAGCCGCCAGATGGTCTTCTCCGCGTTCCCGCGCTCGGGTCCGCCGCCGCGCTTCCGCGACTACGCCGACTTCGCCGATGTCGTCGGGCAGCTCGAGCGCTCGGGCTGCATCCCCGACTACACGCACATCTGGTGGGACATCCGCCTGCACCCGCGGCTCGGCACGGTCGAGATCCGGATCTGCGACGCGGTCACGCGGGTCGAGGACGCGGTCGCGATCGCGGCCTATTGTCAGGCGCTCGTGAAGCAGCTCTCCGAGCGCTACGACGCGGGCGAGGAGATCCCCTCGTACCACCGGATCCTGACGAGCGAGAACAAGTGGCTTGCCGCCCGCTACGGGCTCGAGGCGCCCGTCATGGATCTCGCAGCGGGCAGGAGAAACCGGATCCCCGTCTCACGGCTCGTCCGCCGGACGCTCGCCGAGGTCGCGCCACATGCCCGCGATCTCGGGTCCGAACGAGAGCTCGAGGGCATCGAGGACATCCTCGCACGCGGGTCGAGCGCCGATCGACAGCTGCGCGTTTACGGCGCGAACCGCGACATCGTCGAGGTCGCGAGCGACATCTCGGACGCCACGGAGGCGCTGCCCTCCCCGGTCTAGCTCACGCGTCTCGCTGCCAACCTCGTGGTGTCGACGACCGCGAGCGCGCTGCGGCCGCGGGCCACCAGGAGCTCCCCGGCACGAAGGTGGAGACGAAGCGCGAGCTGCTTCGACTGGGCGAGACGGAGTGGGAGATCGATGCAGAACGCGTGGCGGCCGACCGTGTCGAGCGCATGCACGAACGGCGGCTGCCCCTGACGTGCGTACAGCGTGTACGCCCAGCGTCCGTCGGCCGTCGTCGCCCTCGAGACCGGCGCTCCGGCCATCGCCTCGTCGGGCGCGCGCTTGTCGACGATCGCGCCGGGCAGCAGGCGCCGCGTCTTCGGGTCGTACGCGCGAACGCGATAGCGATCGAGCTGCCGCTTCGACGTGTACTGGATGAGATAGAGCGTCGAGGCGTCGGGCGAGAGCGCGTCGAAGGAGTACGCGCCGCCGAAGACGGCGATCCGCTGGAACCGGAACGTGCGCGTGCTCACGATCGCGAACCCGGTGGAGGTGTGGACGCTCGGAATGCCGGCATATGACGCGAGTACGAGCGTCTTCCCGTCGCGAGAGAGCCCGCCGACGGAGCCGTCGATGGCCACGAGCGGAACGCCGTAGCTCCCCGGGATAGACGTCCAGCGGAGGACGCGTCCGTCGCGAATCCGGATCGCCTCGAGCACGGTAGAGCTGTCGCCCGGGACCGCGACATACCGGACGTCGCCTCCACGCGCGACGATGCCGTCCCAGCCGAAGGAGACGCCCGGCGACGGCCCTCCGTCGGCGGCGGCGCCGACAGCTGCCACGAGCGCTGCGAGCGAGGCGAGGAGGGCGGCGGAAAGGGTCGTTCTCACGGTAGTACCTCCTTTATCGAGAGAGGACGCAGGCGTCGTGCGCCGCCCGGGCGACCGTCCGGACACTGCGAACACGTCCCCTCGCGTCGAGGAGCGCGACCGTGCCGCGGTCGAGCGACGGGGTGACGGCGCGTCCGGACCCGAACGTGACGTTGTACGAGCCGTCCGGCACCCGCGACTGGTGCACGAGCGTCCCGTCCGATCGGTGGACGCGAACGCTCCCGCCGTCGCCGCTCGCGACGAAGGCCAGCGAACCGACGAACGCAATGTGCTGCGGAGGAGCATCGGCCTCGAGGACGGCGACCGGCGCGCGGCCGTCGCTCTCATAGATCGCGAGCCGCCGCTCCGACCCGGACGTCACCCAAACGTGACGTCCGTCAGGCGAGAAGACGACGTCGTGCGCGGGGAACGGCGGGGCGATCGTCCTGACGATCCGCGGACGGCGAGGACTCTCGGTCCCGAGGACGGCGATGTGCTCGGCGCTGAACCCGAGCGCGGTCCAGAGCCGGTCGCCGTGAGGGCCGAGCGTGACGTGCCGCGCCTTGCCCGGGACCGAGACGCGAGAGACGATCCTTCCTCGCGCAACGTCGACGACGACGACCTCGCCGAGCTGCTCGTCCGTGACGTACGCGAGCGCCTCAGCCGAATCCCGGCTCTCCGCCGTATAGCGGGGGGCGCGGAAGCCGGCGAGGACGTGTCGCACCGAGAGCGTCTGCTCGTCGACGATCGAGATGCGGCCGATATCGGTGTGCGCGACGAGCGCTCCGCCCGCGACCGTCTCGATGCTCCGCGGCCAGGCGAGCGTCGGGATGCGCCGGAGGACTCGCGCGGACGGCAGCTGGAGGACGACGACATGCGCCTCGTGGTCGGCAGTCACGAGGGCGAGCGGTCCCCGAGGCATGCCGCGGGCGAAAGCCGAGGGAACGACCGCGACGTCGACCGCGACCCCGGCGGCGGCGAGCAGAAATCGCCGTCTGTCCACGGTCGGGATACGGACTACGGGGGCCGAGAGGTCCCGGAGTCGACGGACCTCGTCCGCGCGACCGAACGTACTCCCGTCGTGGACCTCCCGACGAGGGTGGCTCGTATAGTCCTGCAGTGGCGCCCACGGGTCGCGACGAGCGCGCCTGGGTGCGTGGCGCGCAGGCCGGTTCGGCCTCCGACCTCGGGGCCCTGTTCCGAGCGCACTGGCCTCGCGCGTATCGCGCGGCGTATCTCGTCACGCACGACGCGGCGGCCTCCGAGGACATCGCGCAGGAGGCGTTCCTCGCGGCCATTCGCAGGCTCGATCGCTTCGACCGCAGACGACCGTTCGGGCCGTGGCTCCATCGCATCGCCGTCAACCGCGCCATCGACTGGACGCGCTCGCGTCGACTTCGCGGCGAGATCCCGCTGAACGAGACGGTGTCGTCGACGGATGGCTCCCGTCCGCCCGGAGACGACGTGCTGAGCGCGCTCGCACGGCTCCCCCCGGAGCAGCGCGCGGTCATCGTCATGCGTTACCTCCTCGACTTCACGCCCGGCGAGATCGCGGAGGCCCTCGACCTGCCTCGCGGGACCGTGAACTCGCGACTGCGCCGCGGGCTCGATCACCTCGGGAGCGAGCTGTGAGACACGAGCTGGAACAGGTCGAGGTCCCAGAGGAGCACGAGGCGCGCGAGCGCACATGGAGCGTCGTTCGCGCAGCCTTCTCGGACCGGGAGCCGACGCCCCGGCGGAGAAACGTCGTGCGCCCAGCCGCAGTGCTGGTCGCCGTCGCCGTCGTCGCGGGAGTGATCGCGAGCCCGCCGGGACGCGCTGTCGTCGATCGCGTCCGCGAGGTCGTCGGCGTCAAGGGAGCCGAGCCCGCGCTCTTCTCGCTTCCCTCGCCGGGACGGCTTCTCGTCGCCTCGGACTTCGGCGTCTGGGTCGTGAGTGCCGACGGTGAGAAGCGCCTCCTCCCGGGCTGGCGCGAGGCCTCGTGGTCCCCGTTCGGACGCTTCGTCGTCGCAGCGCGGGCAAACGAGCTCGCGGCCCTCGAGCCTGACGGGAGCCCACGCTGGACGCTCTCGCGGGCCGGGGCACGCTCGCCACGGTGGACGGGGACGAAGACCGACACGCGTATCGCATACGTCGATCGAACCGGGATCCGCGTCGTTGCCGGAGACGGTGCCGGGGACCGACTGCTCGTCCGCGGCGGACGCGGGCCAATCTCCTGGCGACCGGGCGCCGGGTTCGTGCTCGCTCTCTCTAGGACGCACGCCCTCGAGGTCGAGAACGTCGACACGGGGCGCGTGCTGTGGCGTGCCACTCTCCCCGGAACGCCGTCCGACCTCGCCTGGTCGGCCGACGGGAGCCGTCTGCTCGTCCAGTCGTCGCGCTTCATCCGGGTCTACGCGCCGCGAGGCCGACTCGTCTACGAGCTCGGCCCGGACGCAGCCATGGTGCAAGCCGCCGCGGTCGCTCCGGGACGTTCCTCCATCGCGTTCACGCAGACGGCAACGGGCCGTAGCCAGCTCTGGGTGGTTCCACGACTCCGACCCGACGCGAGTGCCGCGCGGCGTCTCTTCTCCGGCACCGGCAGTTTCGACGATCTCGCGTGGTCGCCGGACGGCCGCTGGCTGCTCGTCACCTGGCCGACGGCAGACCAGTGGGTGTTCGTCCGGGCGGACGGGCGCGGCATCCGTGCGGCCTCGAACATCTCGTTGCAGTTCCACTCCTTCCACGCCTCCAACGTTCGGCTCGAGGGGTGGTGCTGCACCGGCCGAAACGGATCTCGCTGACAGCGACGCGGGCCTTCCCGACCCTGCGCGGAATCCGAGGGACCGAGACGTCCCCCGATACGCTCGCCGGTGGACATGCTCCGGATCCGCTGGGACCAGGCGCTCGCGTGGCGGATGCAACGGCATCTGCTGGACCCCGTCGGCGACCTGTCTGTGCCGCGGGTCGTCGGGAGGCTGTGCGGCGTCCAGGCGCAGGTCGCGTCATCCGCGGAGCTCGCGATTCGCGTCCGGCGCACGACCTCACGGCCAGGTGAGGTCGCCCGCGCGCTGTCCCAGGGCAGGCTCGTCAAGACGTGGGCGATGCGGGGGACGCTCCACCTCCTGCGGCCCGAGGACGCCGGCGCGTACCTGGCGCTCATCGCCGCCGGTCGCCCGTGGGCGCGGCCGAGCTGGCAACGCTACTTCGGCGTCGACACGAGGGCGCTCGAGCTGCTCCGCCGGGTCGCGCGGGAGGCGCTCGACGGTGCCGTCCTGACGCGGGAGGAGCTGATCGAGGCGATCGTCGCGCAGCGCGGGCTCGGGCACATCGGCGAGGAGCTCCGCTCGGGCTGGGGGACGCTTCTCAAGCCGCTCGCGTGGCAGGGTGACCTCTGCTTCGGCCCGAGCCGTGGGAACCGCGTCACGTTCATGCGGCCCGAGGACGCGAGCACCCGCTGGGTCGAGCTACCCGACCCGGACGAGGCGGCGCGCACAGCCATCGCGTCGTACGTCGGCGCCTACGCGCCGACAACGGTCGAGAATTTCGGCCACTGGCTCGCGGGCGGCTGGTTCGGCAAGCGTCGGCTGCGGGACTGGTTCCTCGCGCTCGACGACGTTCTGGTCGAGGTCGACGTCGACGGAGAGCGCGCGCACGTCCTGGCGGAGCACGTCGACGAGCTGATCTCGACGAAGCCGAGCACGACGGTGCGGCTGCTTCCGGGCTTCGACCAGTTCGTCCTCGGCCCCGGCACCGGCGACGTCCACGTGACCTCGGCAGCTCGCCGGCGCACGGTCAGCCGGCAGAGCGGGTGGATCTCTCCGGTCGTCGTGGCCGGTGGAAAGGTGTGCGGCACCTGGGAGCTCGACGGGGAGAGGGTGGCGATCTCGTGGTTCCGCGAGGCGGGCAGACCGCCACGCATCGCACTCCGGGACGAGGTCGCCCGGCTGGCGTCGATCCTCGGTCGCGGTCTTCGAGCGTCGGTCGTCCAGCGGGCGCTGTAGGCCGGCGAGCCGGGTCAGATTCGCGGGCGCGAGACGACGACCCTCCGCTGGAGGGCCGCCATCTCTCTTCGGGCCGATTGGGGGATTCGACCCTTGGGGGTCGGAGAGCTTCCGAGCGCTACGACGTCCCACCTGTGCAGGTCACGACGCCTCAGTCGAGAGCCTCTCGGAACCGCGAAGCAGTCTGACAGGCTTGACGATTCCGGTCAAGCCCGGTTGCCAGGGCGCCGTCCACATCGGGAGGCGAAGTCGTTACCCTACGTCGACCGTGAGTTGGTACGACGACCATGAGACGAGAGATGGGCGCGACACGTTGTTCACGCTCCAGCATGCAACCGAGCCCCTGCTGGTGCTGCGAGCCCTGTCCACACGGGTGAGACAGCTCGATGGCCTGATGTACCAGGCCGTCGCGGATTGCCGCGGGAGAGGACACACCTGGGCCGAGATCGCCCAGGCTCTCGGCGTGTCAAGACAAGCTGCGCAGGCTCGCTTCGCCGACACGCCCGACAGCCGCGCGCGATCGGTCGACGGATGACGGTCGGACCAGGCGACGCCGTCCCTGACGTCCAGGTCTGGACTGCGACACGCGAGGAGGCGCGGCCGCTCCGGCACGTGCTCGGCGCCGGGCTGACGCTCCTCTCCTTCTACCTCTGGGACTGGTCGCCGACCTGAACCAACGAGGTTCTGCTCCTGCGTGACAGGAGCGAGGACCTGGGAGCTGTCGGGGTCCGTCCGCTCGCGATCTCCCGCGACTCGCCGTGGTCCCACGAGGCCTGGGCGAGGACGCTGGGCACGGAGAACGTGCCGCTCCTCTCCGACTGGAACGGGGAGGCGACTCGCGCATTCGGCATCGCGTCGGAGCTCCTGGGGATGGCCGACGTCGCCCGGCGCACGTCGTTCCTGATCGAGGACGGCGAGACGATCCGCCATGTTTGGGAGCTCGGACGCGAGCTGCCGGACATCGACGAGGTCATCGCGACAGCACGGTCCTCTCTGAGCGCAGTCGGGTGCCCCCGGACGCCGCAGCGCGGCCGGGGCTTCGACCGCGATCAGGCGGGATGCGCGCCGCGCGCTCGAGCAAGGCGTCTCGGGTGTGCCGAGGTGTTCCGACGTCGAGGACGTTCTCGGTCGTCTGCGAGCGCCGGTGGGGGTCCGCGCAAGACGGGCTTCCACCCCGCCGCCGAAGTGGACGTCCATCCCGACGGCTCGCAGTCGTATCGGTGTGGCTGACCTCGCGCAGGAGCGCTACATGCCCATCGCGTGGTACCCGGAGTCCACGTACAGCGTGGTCCCGGTCACGTTCCGGGCGTCCTCCGACAGGAGGTACGCCGCCGCGGCGCCGACATCGTCCGCCTCGACGTGGCGATGGAGCGGCGCGCGCTCCTCGACGATCGACTCCATCGTCGTGAAGCCCGCGATCGAGCGGGCAGCGAGCGTGCGGACAGGCCCTGCGGAGACCGCGTTCACGCGGATGCTCTTGGAGCCGAGGTCCCAGGCGAGGTAGCGGACCGAGGCGTCGAGCGTCGCCTTGGCGACGCCCATCACGTTGTAGTGCGGCACGGCGCGCTCGCCCCCGAGATAGGTCATCGTCAGGATCGAGCCCCCTGCGCGCGCCTCCATGAGCGGCTCCGCCTCACGGGCGCAGGCGACGAGCGAGTAGGCGCTGACGTCGACGGCGAGCCAGAAGCGGTCGCGGGGCGTGTCCGTGAACCGACCCTCGAGATCCTCGGCAGCGGCGAAGGCGACGGAGTGGACGAGGATGTCGAGCCCGCCCCCGAACGTGCTCCCGACCTCGGCGAAGACGCGCGCTACGTCCTCGTCCGAGCGGACGTCGCACTCGATCACGAGCGGGCTCGAGACGCTCTCGGCGAGGTCGCGAACGCTCTTCTCGATCCGCTCGCCCTGAAAGGTGAACGCGACCTGCGCGCCCTCCTCGGCGAGCCTCCGCGCGATCGCCCACGCGATCGAGCGCCTGTTGGCGACCCCGAGCACAAGCGCCTGCTTTCCCTCGAAGCGGCTCTTTCCTGAGCTGGCGGCCACCGCGCGATCCTAAACCACGGTGTCTGACACCACCCCACCGAACGATGCGGGCTCGAGGCGCCGCGGTGTCAGACACCGGTAGGCTCGCGCCTCGATGCGCGAGGTGAGAGTGGCGGTCGTGACCGGCGCCTCGTCCGGGATCGGGGAGGCGGCCGCGCGCGAGCTCGCCCGCCGCGGCTGGCACCCCGTCCTCCTCGCGCGTCGGGCCGACCGCCTCGAGAAGCTCGCCTCCGAGATCGGGGGCGAGTGGGAAGCCTGCGACGTGATGGAACGCGAGCAGGTCGACGAGGTCGCGGCGCGCGTGCTCGAGCGACATCCAGAGATCGGGCTCCTCGTGAACAACGCGGGCGTGCCCGGCCGGGGCACGTTCGCGTCGACCCAGCCGGAGACGATCGAGCGCGTGCTACGGACGAACTACCTCGGCGGCGTCTGGTGTACCCGCGCGTACCTCCCCGGGCTGCGAGCGGCGGCCGCGCACGGAGGAGCGCACGTCGTGAACGTCGTCTCCGTCTCGGGGACGATCGCGTTCGCGCCGGCGGGGCCGTATGCAGCGGCGAAGCACGCGCAGCTCGCCTTCTCCCGCTCGCTCGCCGCGACGCTGCGCCCGGAAGGGATCCGGGTGCACACGCTCCTGCCCGGCTTCGTCGAGACCGAGGGCTTCACCCCTCGCTCGAACCTCTCGAGCGGGCTCATGCGGCGCTTCGTGATCGACTCCGACGACGTCGCGAAGGCGCTCGTCACGATGGTGGAGAAAGGGAAGCGGGAGGTCACGGTTCCGTGGTTCCCGTACCGCCCGGTCTCGGTCTTCCAGGCGCTCTTCCCCGGCGTCGTCGCCCGGCTCGTCGGCAGCTACGGCTACCGGCCGGGGACGCAGGACTGACCGAGCCGCCGAGCCTGCTACGGCCCGGACTTCCGCGCCACGTACCAGCCGACCTCGATCTCGTAGACCGCGCCCGGCGCGAGGCCGCGGATGCGCATCCGGTCCTCCTCCGGAACGCCCGCCAGCTCGAGGCGCTGCTCGAGGTCGACCTCCTCGCGCGAGACCTCGGAGGTGACGAGGACGAGGTCGTTCGCGTCGAGGGACCCACGGATGTCCGCCTCCGACAGGAGCCGCTGGTGGCTCGGATCGCGCAGGCGCTCGAAGCGGTCCTGCTCGAGGCTCCGGAGCGGGTCGACCGAGCCGAGCTGATCCGCGACGAAGACGCGGCCGCCGGGCCGGGCGACGCGGGCCAGCTCCGCGACGGCGAGCTCGGGCCGCCGCACGTGGTGCAGGAGCCGAAGGCAGCCGGCGATGTCGAAGCTCGCATAACCGAACGGGAGCGCCGCCACCTCGCCCTCCTGGAAGCGCACGTTCTCGGGCGCGATCGCGCGGCCCGCCTCGAGGTAGTCGGGGTTGACGTCGACGCCGACGACCTCGCCCACACGCGGCGCGAGCGCGAACGCGAGCGCTCCCACTCCGCAGCCCGAGTCGAGGGCGACCTCGGTGCCCGAGAACGGGCCGAGCAGACGGCCGATTCGCTCCGCGAGGACGTCGGCCCGCTCCTCCAGCAGCGCGAGCCGGAGATCGACCGTCATGCCCCGACCTCGCTCGCGAGCGTCCGCGCGAGCGCGAGAGCCTCTTCGCGGGTGGAGATCGTGCCGGCTGCGCGCTCCTCGTCGATGGTCGCGAGGATACGCCCGATCGCGGGTCCTGCCTCGATACCCAGCTCGTCGCCACGGACGAGCGGCTCCGCGGGCTCGGCTCCCCGAGCGGCTTCGACGGCTCCGACGAGTTCCCACGCGCCGACGAAAGCGAGCGCATCGAGCGACCACGGCTCGGTCTCGCGCCGGAAGCGGTGGATCGCGCGAGGCCCCGGGCCGGCGGGGGCATGTGCGCCGAGAAGGACGCGCGCATAGCGGCGGAGGTCGTTCGAGATCGGGAGCTCCTCGAGGCGCTCGCCGAAGGCGGCGACGAGCCGGAAGTCCGGGTCGTCGAGCGCGTCGAGCCGGCCGTCGAGCGAGCCCCCGAGCGGTGTGAGGAGCCCCAGCTCGTCGAGCCGACGGTACCCGGCCGGAGAGAGACGAACGAGCTCGGCGAGGATCCGCTCGCCCGCCGGGCCCGAGACGAGCGACGCGGACGACCGGACGAGGTCCGCCGTCCGCGCGTCCATCCGGAAGCCGAGCTCCTCCTCGAGGCGGACCGCGCGCAGGAGGCGCAGCGGGTCGTCCTCGAACACCGTGTCGGACACGGCACGCACGATCTTCCGCTCGAGATCGCCGCGCCCGTCGAACGGGTCCGCCGTCTCGCCGCCCGCAAGCGGGTAGGCGATCGCGTTGAAGGCGAAATCGCGGGTCGCGAGGTCGGCTGCGATCCCGTTCGGGAGCGGCGTGAAGTCGACGGTCTCCTCTCCACCGCTCGCGACGCGCCACGCCCCGTGCGCCCGCGAGAGCGGGAACGCCGCGCCGCCGAACCGTTGCGCGTAGCGGCGCGCTGCAGCGCGCGGGTCCGCGCACGCGACGTCGAGGTCGAGCACCGGTCGTCCGAGGAGCAGGTCCCGCACGGCGCCGCCGACGATCCAGGCGTCCTCGTCCCCCATGATCTCGCGGACGCGGGCGTCATCCATCGCTCGTCACCCTCCGCGCGCGCCCCGACCGGGTGTTGAGCCCCGTCGCGATCTCGTACGCGATCGTGTCGGCCACACGGGCGTGCTCCTCCATGAGGATCCCGTCCCCGACGAGCGCGACCGGCGTCCCCGCCGGCAGGGGGCCGGGGAGCTCGACCGCGAGCGCGTCCATCGAGATCGCCCCGACGACGCAGCGCCGGGCGCCGTCGACGAGCACCTCCGTCCCCGTCATGTCGCGTCGGAAGCCGTCCGCGTAGCCGACGGGCACGATGCCGATCCACGTCGGCCTCTCGGCCACGAAGCGGCGACCGTAGCCCGTGCTCTGGCCGGGGGCGAGCTGCTTCGTCAGGGCGAGATAGGAGTCCCAGCGGAGCGCGGGCCGAAGACCGTGATCGGCCGGGTCGGTTCCGAACGGCGAGATCCCGTACAGCGCGATGCCGCAACGAACCGCGTCGAGCCGCGACTCCGGATAGCCGAGCGTCCCGGCGCTGTTCGCGAGGTGTCTCGTCAGCCCGGAGAGACCGGCCGTCGCCTCGTCGAAGCGCTCGATCTGTGCGCGTGTGACGTCGGGATCCGAGTCGGCCGAGGAGAGATGGCTCATCACGCCGACGACGTCACGGCTCGGCGCGGGGAGGTCGGACAAGCCCCAGCGGCCCATTCCCGTGTCGAGCTTCAAGTGGATCGGAACGCCCTCCGGCACGCGCATGCCGGCGACGACGAGCTCGAGGTGCGCCGCTCGCGCTTCCCCGATCTCCCGCTCCGACACAGGTCCCATGACGAGGATGCGCGCGTCGCGGTGAGCGGGCCGGAGCTGCAGCGCCTCGCGCAGCGTCGCGACGCAGAGCAGCGAGGCGCCCGCTTCGAGCGCGGCGCGCGAGACGTCGACGGCGCCATGGCCGTAGCCCTCGGCCTTGACGACGGCCCACAGCTCGGCCCCGTCCGCGGCGCGCAGCAGGGACTCCGCGTTGTGACGGATCGCGCCGAGGTCGATGGTGAAGCTCGACCTCTCCATGCGCGCATCTTCCGCGATGGCGGGGTGCTGGGGTCGCCGTCGCTACTGCTCGAGCGCCTCGGGCAGCAGGTCGAGCAGGTCACCGGCGACGAGCCCCGCCTGGTTCGGAGCGAGCGACGCCGCCGTGCCGTGTGCAACCGCGGCCGCGGCCGCGGCCAGGCGGGGCTCGACGCCCTTGGCGAGGAACGCCGCGATCACCCCGGTCAAGACGTCTCCGGTGCCGGCCGTCGCGAGCGAGGGCGGCCCGAAGTCGGAGACGATGCACCCCTCGCCGGGTGCGGCGACGATGGTGTCGCCTCCCTTCAGCAGCACCACGGCGTCGAACTGCTCCGCAGCCCGCTGCGCCGCCTCCAGCCGGTGCTCGCCGATCCAGCCCGAGTCGGTATCGAGGAGGCGCGCGAGCTCCCCCGCGTGGGGCGTGAGAACCGTCGGCGCCGACCGGTGCACCGGCTCGAGGCGAAAGAGCGCGTCGGCGTCGACGACGGCGGGTATGGAGACGCGCTCGAGCAGGTCTCGCACGAGCTCGCGCCGCTTTGGTGCGCGGCCGAGGCCCGGGCCGATCGCGAGCGCACCCGCGCGCTCCGCTGCGGAGGCGATCGTCTCGAGCGCACGATCATCGCGCCAGCCGATCTTCACCGGCTCGAGCGCCAACGACTCGACGACGGGCAGCGACCTCGCCGGCACGGCGAGTGTCACGTAGCCGGCATCCGAGCGGAGGGCTGCGAGCGCCGAGAGGCAGGCCGCGCCGGTCATCCCGGGCTGCCCGCCGACGACGAGCACCGAGCCGGCGGAGTACTTGGTGTCTCCCAGATGCCTACGCGGGACGAGGTCGAGGAGCTTGGACGTCGCGCGCCGACCCTCGGTCGAGAGCTCCGCGAGGCCGATGTCCGCAACGACCACCTCGCCGGCGTGGAGCCGGCCCGGCGCGACGGCGAGCCCGACCTTGCGGCCATGGAAGGTGACGGTGAGATCCGCGTCGACGACCGCGCCCGCGATCACCCCGGTGGAGGCATCGACGCCCGAGGGTAGGTCGACTGCGACGACCTTCGCGTCCGACGCGTTGATCCGCCCGATGAGCTCCGCGGCCTCCGGGCGCGGCTCGCCGCGAAATCCCGTGCCGAAGAGCGCGTCGACGACGACGTCGTACTCGGCCCTGAGATCCTGGGTTTCGTCCACTGCGTGGCCCGCCTCGCGGAGCGCCGCCGCTGCGACCCTCCCGTCACCGCCGTTCGACCCACTGCCGCAGACACACGCGAAACGACGTGCGGCCGGGAACGCAAGCATCGCCTCGCGGGCGACCGCCCGCCCCGCTCGCTGCATGAGCTCGGGGATCGTGTCCGGGTAGCCGGAGTAACGCTCCTCCGCGGTGCGCATCTCGGCCGCGTTGTAGAGCGGCTCGAGCACTACGCCGGCGAGACGACGCAGACCGCGCTCGCCAGTTCGCGCGAGTGCGTCATCGAGAGGTCGATCTCGCCCGCAGCGACTCTCTCGGCGTACGCTGCCGTGCGGCCCGAGAGCCTGACGCTCGGCTTCGGCCGGCCGACGATCTCGATCTCCCTCCACGTGAAGCGCACGCCGCAGCCGAGCGCCTTGCCGACGGCCTCCTTGCCTGCGAACCGGCCCGCATAACTCTCGGCCGGGTCGTGGCGCGAGTCGCAGTACGCCTGTTCATCGACCGTGAAGCAGCGGTCGCGGAACGCCGGCCTCGCGAGGGCCTGACGGATCCGCTCGATCTCGATCATGTCGACACCGACCTTCATACGCCGGGTTCGTCTGGCCCATGAACGTGGAGGGGTGTGGGGAAGCGAGAGGTTCCCCACGTCTCCCGGAAGAAGGGGGCTCGCGAGGGACACATGGGTTTCCCCGCGAACGCGAGCCGGAGGCGAGCGTTCTTCACTGGCTCCAGCCGCCTGTCAGGTCCTCCTGCAGGAGCGCGGGGAAGTGGGCGAGCGACGAGACCACGATGTCCGGAGAGGACGCGGCCGTCTCGAGTGCCTCGGGACGGAACTTGCCGGTGCGGACGAGCGCCGTCCGCATCCCGAAGAGGTGTGCGCCGCGCACGTCCGCCTCGACGTCGTCGGTGACGA
Organism: uncultured Actinomycetes bacterium; assembly: GCA_963708265.1. Lineage (GTDB taxonomy): Bacteria > Actinomycetota > Thermoleophilia > Gaiellales > Gaiellaceae > GMQP-bins7. The sequence goes on from CAVPSC010000004.1 coordinate 1,610,407, forward strand.
GCCATGTGCGCTCGGGCTCGGCGTCGAGCGCGTCGAGGGCGGCGGCGAAGTAGGACGGACTGGGCTTTCCGAGGATGGTCGCCTCGACGCCTGTCGCGTACTCGAGACCCGCAACGAACGCGCCCCCGTCGAGCATGGGCCCGCGGCTGGTCTGCCACCACCTGTTCTTGTGCAGGCAGTAGAACGTCGCGCCCATCTGGATCTCGGCGAACGCGCGCGCGATGTTCATGTACGTGAAGACGTGGTTCGGCTCGAGCGTCTCGTCGCAGCCGCCGATCAGCACGGCGTCCGCGTCGTGCCCCACGAGCTCGAGCCCGTCGAGGTCGGGGACGACCGCGGCCATGACGAGGGCGAGCACGCGCTTGCCCTCGAGCTCGCGGGCGGCCGCGCGAGGCGTCGTCTGCAACTCCGCGTCGTCGAGCTCGAAGCCCATCTCGCGGAGCTCCTCGGCGAGGCCGGAGCGCGGGCGGGTCGAGTTGTTCGTGACGAACCGGAGTGCGTGGCCCGCCGAGCGAAGCTCGGCGATCGCCTGGACCGCGCCCGGAATCGGCTCTCCGGAGACATGGAGGACGCCGTCGACGTCCAGCAGAATGGAGGCCATGAAGCGTGAGTCTATGAGCCGTGGGCTCGACGGAGGCGACCACATAGCGGAGGCACCGGCACAGCCGGCGCCGGAGCGGGGAATCCGCGTCACGCGGTCCGTCTCGCTGCCGCCCGCGGAGATCCAGCTCCGCGTGTCGCGGTCGAGCGGACCGGGTGGCCAGCACGCGCAGAAGTCCTCGACGCGCGTCGAGGCGATCTTCGAGGTCGAGACGTCGGAGGCGCTCAGCGACGTGCAGAAACGGCGTGTGGTGACCAAGGCCGGGCCGGTGATCCGCGCCGTCGCCCAGGACGAGCGAAGTCAGCTCCGGAACCGCGAGCTCGCGATCGAGCGCCTGGTGGAGAAGCTCCGGGCCGCGCTCGCGGTGCCGCGCCGGCGAGTGCCCACCCGACCCGGCGCCAAGGCACGCGAGCGCCGCCTCGAGGACAAGCGGCGGAAGGCGCGGACGAAGGCGCTCCGTCGTGCTCCGGGCGCGGACTAGACTCGCCGCGATGGACGCGCTGCAGTTCGCGACGCTGCTCGGCGAGCTGCCCCGCGAGCGCACGCGTCTCCTCGACAACCTCGGCCGCGTCAGACGGGACGTCGGCCCGATCACACTGGAGCTCTCGGACGCTCTCGCCGATCACATGAACCTCCGGCGGGGTGACGTCCACGAGGTCGTCTCCTTCTACTCCTTCCTGCAGGTGCCGGCGGACGCCGTCCGGGTCTGCACCGGTCCGGTCTGCGACTGCTTCGGCGCACGCGGCCTGCTCGAGCGAAACCCCGGCGCGATCGAGGTCGCGTGCCTCGGGCACTGCGACCTGGCTCCCGTGCTGACGCTGGGCGACGAGATCGTCCCGACCGTGACGCACTCGACCAACGACGGCCCCGCCCTCGGCCTCGGCACGCGCGACGAGAGCCTCGCCGACTACGAGGCGCGCGGCGGACTCGAGCTGCTCCGCGAGCTGCCGTCGAACGACCGGATCGTCGACGAGCTGAAAGCGTCGGGCATCACGGGCTACGGCGGGGCCGGCTTCCCGACGGGGATCAAGTGGGAGGCGGTCTCGCGCGAGCTAGGCCCGCGCCATGTCGTCGTGAACGCCGACGAGGGCGAGCCCGGGACGATCAAGGATCGGTACGTCCTCGAGCTGCGGCCGCAGCTGTTCGTCGAGGCGACGCTCGTCGCGATGCGCTTCGCGGAGGCGAGCGAGGGCTACGTCTACCTGCGCGAGGAGTACGCGGAGGCGCGCGCCCGGCTGCAGGCGGCGATCGACGAGTTCCGCGCGGCCGGGCTCCTGGACGGCCTCTCGCTCGAGCTCGTCATCGGCGCCGGCGCCTACATCGCGGGCGAGGAGACGGCAATGCTCGAGTCGATGGAGGGACGGCGTGCCATGCCGCGCCTTCGTCCGCCGTTCCCCGCGCAGGTCGGCTACCTCGGGCGGCCGACGCTGATCGACAACGTCGAGACGCTCGCGCACATCCCGGCGATCCTCCGAAACGGCGGCGCCTGGTGGGCGTCGCTCGGAACGCGAGGCGCCTCCGGGACGCGGCTCTGGTCGGTCTCCGGCGCCGTCAGGAACCCGGGCTGCTACGAGGCGCCGAACGGGATCACGACCCGCGAGCTCGTGGAGGAGCACGCGGGCGGGTTCGACGGAGAGGTCGGCGCGGTGGTGCCCGGCGGCGCCGCGAGCGGGATCCTCCCGCCGTCCGCCCTCGACGCGCCGCTCACACGCGACGGGCTCCGCGAGTACGGGGCCGGCCCGGGGTCGGCCGCGGTCCAGGTCTTCCCCGCGTCCTACTCCCCGCTCCGGCTGCTCGGCGAGACGATGCGCTTCTTCGCCGAGGAGTCGTGCCAGAAGTGCACGCCCTGCCGGATCGGCAACCGCGCGCTCCACCACCTCTGCTCCGAGCTCGAGCACGGCCGCGCCGCGATGTCGCGCGAGAAGGTCGACGAGTGGCTCGTCGCGATGGAGAAGACGTCGATCTGCGGCCTCGGCCAGGCGGCGCCGTTCCCCGTGCGGAACGCGATGCGCTGGTGGCCGGAGCTCTTCGCACCCCTCGAGCGCGCGCAGAAGGCCGGGGTAGAGTGACCTCCGTGGTCGAGTTCACGCTCGACGGCAAGACGGTGAGCGCGCCCGACGGCGAGCTCCTCGTCCACGCCGCCGCGCGCCACGGGACGTTCATCCCGACGCTCTGCCACGACGACCAGCTCGACCCGTACGGCGGCTGCCGCATGTGCGTGGTCGAGGTCGAGGGAGCGCCGAGGCCGCTCCCCGCCTGCGCAACGCGCGTGACCGAGGGGATGTCCGTCTCGACGAACGGGCCGATGACGGACTACCGCAGGACGCTGACCGAGATGCTCCTCTCCGAGCACCTGAACGCGTCGCCCGGCGGCCGGCCGAACGACCTCCTCGACCTCGCGAACGAGCTCGGCGCGGAGACGCCGCTCACGCTGCCCGACGCGAAGCGCGCCGCCTACGACGACCGCAACAGGCTGATGGGCTACGACCCGGACGCCTGCATCCTCTGCAACCGCTGCGTCCGCTACACCCAGGAGGTCATGCAGTGCTCGGCGCTCTCGCTCGAGGGCCGCGGCGGGCACGCGCGGATCGTCCCGACCTGGGGGCTCTCGTGGCTCGACACCGAGTGCGAGCTCTGCGGCGGCTGCCTCTCCGTCTGCCCGACCGGCGCGATCTACGAGAAGTTCGAGGAGGGGACGAGAAGGCCCGAGCGCGCGCTCGAGCAGGTGCGCACGACGTGCACGTTCTGCGGCGTCGGCTGCCAGATCGACCTCAACCTCGACCCCGAGACGAAGCGCATCGTCAAGGTCACCTCGAAGGCGGAGTACCTCCCGAACGAGGGGAACCTGTGCGTGAAGGGACGCTTCGCGTTCAACTTCGTGCACCACCCTGACCGGCTGACGCAGCCGCTCGTCCGCGGCGAGAGCGGCGAGCTGGAGCCGACGACCTGGGAGCACGCGCTCGACGTCGCAGCCACGGGCCTGAAGGGAGTGATCGAGCGCCACGGCCCACAGACGGTCGGCGTCCTCGCGTCGGCCCGGCTCACGAACGAGGAGAACTACCTCATCCAGAAGCTCGCGCGGACGGCGATCGGAACGAACTCGGTCCACTCCTGCGAAGCCACCTGACACGCTCCCACTCTTTACGGCCTGGTCAGGTCGTTGGGCAGAGGAGCCAGCTCGAACTCGATCCCGGAGATCGAGAACGCCCGCTTCCTCTTCGTCATCGGCTCGAACACGACCGAGGCGCACCCGGTGCTCGCGCTCAGGATCAAGAAGGCGGTGCGGAACGGCGCCACGCTCGTCGTCGCCGACCCGCGAAAGATCTGGCTGACGAAGCTCGCCAAGCGCCACCTCCAGCTCCGCCCCGGCACCGACGTCTGGCTCCTGAACGCGATGATGAACACGATCCTCTCCGAGGGTCTGCAGGACGACGAGTACATCCGAGCGCACACCGAGGGCTTCGACGCGGTCCGCGAGGTCGTCATGCGCTACACGCCCGAGGAGGCGGAGAAGGTCACCGGCGTCCCCGCCGAGGACATCCGCGCGACTGCACGCGAATACGCGACCGAGCGGCACGCGGGGGTCTTCTACACACTCGGGATCACCGAGCACGCGTGCGGCGTCGACAACGTCTGGTCGCTCGCGAACCTCGTGCTCATGACCGGTCACCTCGGGTACGAGTCGACGGGCCTCAATGCGCTCCGCGGCCAGAACAACGTGCAGGGGCTGAACGACTCCGGAGCGAACCCGGGCTACCTGCCGGGCTACCAGCCCGCGGAGGATCCCGAGGTCAGGCGCAAGTTCGCCGAGGCTTGGGGAGCAGAGATTCCGGAGGCGTACGGCTACCGCCTCGACCAGATGATGTCCGGTCTCCACGACGGGCGCATCAGGGCCTTCTACTTGATCGGCGAGAACCCCGCACAGACGGAGCCGAACGCGCGCCACGTCGAGGAGGGGCTCGACCACCTCGAGTTCATGGTCTCGCAGGACATCTTCCTGAACGAGATGACGCAGAAGCATGCCGACGTCGTCCTCCCCGCATCGAGCTTCGCCGAGAAGGACGGGACGTTCACGAACACGGAGCGCCGCATCAGCCGGGTCCGCGCAGGGGCGCCGCTCCCCGGCGAGGCGAAGGTCGACGGTGACATCGTGATCCTGATGGCGAAGGCGCTCGGCGCGAGTTGGCCCGAGTACCCCGACGCGGAATCGGTCTGGAACGAACTCGCGGACCTCTCCCCGAACTGGTACGGCGTGCGCTACGACCGCCTCGAGGAGAACGGGATCCAGTGGCCCGTCACAGAGATCGGCGGCCCCGACACGAAGTTCCTGCACGCCCCGGAGCCCGCACGGCCGGGCGGCGGGAAGTTCTACCCGGTCGAGTACCAGCGGCCGATCGAGGAGCCGGATTCCGAGTATCCGCTCGTCCTCTCCACCGGCCGCACGCTCTACCACTACAACTCGGCGACGATGACGATGCGCGAGTCGGGGATCACGGACAAGCAGGAGGACCCGTTCTTCGAGATCTCGGCCGACGACGCGAGCGCCCTCGGGCTCGGCGACGGCGACTGGGCGAGGCTGATCTCGCGCCGCGGCGACCTTCGCGCCCGCGCCCACGTCACCGACCGCGTCTTCCCAGGGCTCGTGTGGATGGCGCTGCACTTCGCCGAGCAGAAGGTGAACTGGCTGACGCACGACGTCGGCGATGCGCTCATCGGCACGCCGGAGTTCAAGGTGAGCGCCGTCCGGGTCGAGCGGGCGTGATCGGCGAGCCGCTGACCGAGGTCGACGAGTGCGAGTCGACGCAGCTGCTGCTCGGTCCTGACGACCCACACGGGGCCGTCGCCGTGGCCGATCACCAGTCCGGTGGCCGCGGACGATTCGACCGTTCCTGGGTCGCCCCGCCGGGAACCTCGCTCCTCGTCTCCGTTCTGCTGCGGCCTCCCCCCGCGCGGGACCTCCCGCAGCTCTCGCTACTCGGCGGGCTCGCGACCGCGGAGGTCGTGGAGGAGGAGCTCGAGTTCTGGCGCTCCGCGCAGATCAAGTGGCCGAACGACGTGATGGTCAACCGCCACAAGGTCGCCGGCGTGCTGGCAGAGGCCCGCGACGGCGCGGTCGTTCTCGGCATCGGCATCAACGTCAACCAGACGCGCGACCAGCTCCCAGGGGACGCACGCGTGCCTCCGGCCTCCCTGCGCACGCTCGACGGCCGAGAGCACGACCGGCGTGCGCTCCTGGACGACCTCCTCGCGCGGCTCGACCATTTCTACGCGGCGTGGCTCGAAGGAGGCCTCGACGCGATCTACGGAGAGCTCGGTGCGCGGGACTTCCTCCGCGGCCGCCGGATAACGGTCGACGGCGAGGACGCCCGCGCCGTGCAGATCCAGCGCGACGGGCGTCTCCGCATCGAGACGTCCTCGGGCGAGGAGCGCGCGCTCGAGTCGGGCGAGGTGCTGTTCGCGGCGTGAGCCGAGCGGCTCGCTCGCTCTCCGGGCGCTAGATTTGCCCGATGCGCCTCTGGCATCTGAACGAGATCGACACGCCGAACGGGATGCGCTCGCCGGTCGTGCTCGACTCGGAGGACAGCCGCGCGGTGCTCATCAGCCTGGATCCCGGGCAGGAGATGGGCGACCACCAGGTGCGTGAGCGGGCATGGGTCGTGGTCGTGCACGGCGCGGCCGAGATCGTCTCCGGCGAGGAGACCGTTGCAGCGCCCGAGGGAACGCTTCTCGAGTTCGATCCGACCGAGCGGCGGACGGTGCGGAGCTCGGACGGCTGCCGCCTGCTGATCCTCCTCGCGCCGTGGCCCGGGCCGGGGCATTACCCCGAGCCCGCCGCCTAGTGGTTCGAGAAGTGCGACGAGATCAGGAAGTAGAGGAGCACGGCGATCGGGATGATCAGCCGCACGAGGCGCTGAGCGGGGCTCCGCGTCCGGCCGCGTCGGGACGGTCTGGTCTGCGTCGGCTGCGGCGCGACCGGCGTCGGCTCGGGGGCTGACTCCGGAGCCGCGGGGTCGACCTCGACCTCGCCCGTGCTCTCGGCGCTGAACTCCTCAGGGTCCCAGCGCGAAGCCTGCTCGCGTGCGTCTCCCGTCTCCGCGTCGCCGACGGCGCTCTCCTGGAGGTCGAAGAGGCTGGGCCAGCGACCGCACGTGCGGCAGGAGGTCGCGGCCGGCTCGTTGACCGTCCCGCACTGGGAGCATGTCCAGGGAGCGCTCGGCATGGTTCGAAGCGTACGTATCGCGCCTACGGAGACAGCTGGAGCGGGATCTCCTGCACGTGGATCCAGGAGCCGTCCTCGGCGGAGTCCTCGTACAGGACGAGCTTGCCGGGCTGGGCGTGGTCGATGGTGAAGGGCACGGTGAAGTCGAAAGTCCCTCTCGTCCCGCTGCCCGACGTCGCCATCTCGAAGTGCTTCGAGAGGATCTTCCGGTCGACGCCGCGGAGCTCGTACTGGAACGTCGCCTCGAACGTGTTCGCCGTGCCGGTGACGTGGATCGAGTTCGAGACCGTCTCGCCCGAGAGCGGCGACTCGACGAGGATCGGCGGCGTCTGCGCCTCGAAGTCGGCACGCGTATAGCGCGCTCCGTTGATCTGGACCGACTTCACCGTCGGAAACTGCGTGAGCAGGTAGACGACCTGAGCGAGTCCTGCGTCTCCGAGGCCCGACGGGGTGTCGACCGATGCGACACCGGCCGCTACTGCGAGACCTTCGATTGCGGCGCTCGTAGGTAGTGCAGTGCTCAGCTTCAGATCCGAGCGCTCATGACTCAGAGGACCCTCCCGCAACTCGGTCAGCGCGGCTGTCCCCACGGCCTGAGTCTTCGTATGGGCTCGGGCGACGGGCCATACTTGGCCGTCACGGAGGAAGTAGACGCGGAAGTTCGTGACTCCGATGACCGGCGCCGTGGTGGTTGTCGACGTCGTGATCGTCGCCGGCGCCGCGTCGTTGCCGCCGCCGCAGCCCGAGACGACGAGGGCGACGGCAAATCCGGCGGCTACGAGCAGGGCTCTCACGGCGCTCACAGGGTAGAGCCGCGCCGCGGGTCGGGGACGGCCTCGGAGATCCGGCGACGGAGGTCGGCGTGGTCGAGCTCCACGGCGAGACCGAGCCGCCTCGCGGTCTCCTCCTCGAGCCCCTGCCAGAGGTCGATCGTCGCCCACAGCGCGCGGGCGACGTCGCGAACGTCATAGCGGGGAAAGGCGGACTCGAGCGCCGCGAGCGCACCCGGGTCCGCCCACCGTTCGACGAACCGAGTGCCGTGCCACGTGTCCACGGACGGGTCGAGAGCCCGCGCGTGCCAAGCGAGCATCGTGACGGTGTTCGAGAGCAGGAGACGGACGAGAGACCCGTGCGCGGTCAAGACCTCGCCGCGCCGAAGCTTCCTCGCCGTCCAGAGGCCGTGAAACCAGAAGTCGCTCGCGAGCTCCGTGAACTCGCGCTGCGTCGGCGGCCGTGGCTGCGCGGCCGTCGCCGCGACCTCGCGCAGGCGCTCCGAGAGTCCGATCTTGTCCACGAGCACGCGGTAGCCGCGCGCGAGGAGCAGTGGAACGTCCTCGCTCGAGTCGATGCGCCCGAGCGCGGCCACCGGAATGAGCGGGAGGTCGACGTCCTCGCCGCCCTCGTACAGGACGCGACGCTCGCGCTGGTCGCCGACGGCCGTCGGCTCGAGGAAGGTCAGGACCGGCCGTCCGAACTCCGCGATCCACGTCTCGTCGCACGCGTACACCTCGGGGTCGTCGACGAGGAGGATCACGTCGAGGTCCGACCAGCGGTCGGCAGGCGTGTTCGTGCGCGTCTGCGAGCCGGCGACGACCGCAGCCTTGACGTCGTCACGCGGAAGCGCCCAGTCCGCGATCGCTGCGGCGATCAGGTCCATGCGCGTGTTCACGTTCAAGTGCTCCCGCTCGTCGACCTCGACGACGTTCGGGTTCACCCCGCGGAGCGAGAGCTCGCCGGCGGCGACGCGGTGCTCGATCGCGGGCAGCATCTCCTTCGCGTAGGCGCCGGGCAGCGGGCCTGTCTGGGCGACCGCGCACTCCTCGGCGAGCCGACGCAGCGTCCCCGCTGTGACGAGCGGGCAGTCGACCGGGACCACCACGCAGACCTCGTGCGTCGCCGCGCGCAGCCCCGCGAGGACGCCGAAGACGGGCGCGCGCTCCTCGGAACCGTCGTCGAGGATCCCGAACGGCAGATCGAGTCCGTCCTCGACCTTCCCCACCGCGACGACCTCCTCGAAGACGTCCTCGAGAGTGCGCCACCCGCGCTCCGCCAGCGTCGCACCACGAAACGTCGCGAGCGCCTTCGGCGAGCCGAATCGCGACGAGGCGCCCCCGACGAGGAGCACGCCGGTCGCGGCTAGACGATCCGCCACGGCTCCGTGTAGACCGTGACCCGCCCGTCCCGGACAAAGCCGCAGAGCGTGATCCCGCGGTCGGCGGCGAGCTCGAGCGCGAGCGACGAGGGAGCTCCCACGGCGACCAGCACGGGACAGCCGGCGACCGCCGCCTTCTGCACGAGCTCGAACGACAGCCGGCCGCTGACGCAGAGGACGGTCTCGGCGAGTGGGAGTCGGCCCTCCAGGAACGCCCACCCGACGACCTTGTCCATCGCGTTGTGGCGCCCGACGTCCTCGCGCACGCACAGGAGCTCGCCGGTCGCCGTGAAGAGCCCGGTCGCGTGCAGACCGCCGGTCGCGGCGAATGCCGCCTGGCCCTCGCGCAGGCCCTCCGGAAGCGAGGCAACCACTCCCGTCCCGACCCGCAGCTCGCTCTCCACGAGCGCCGCGGCGACGGTCACCGCCTCGATCGCGCCCTTTCCGCACACCCCGCACGACGACGAGGTGTAGAAGTGGCGCCGCAGCCGGTCTGCGTCGAAGACCGCCGCCTCGACCTCGATCGTGTTCGCTGCCAGGTCGTCGGGCACGCGGGCGGACACCGGCTCGATGCCCTCCGTCACGCAGAATCCGAGCGCGAGCTCCTCGTCGTGGCCCGGCGTCCGCATCGTGACGGCGACCGGGTCGCCGCCGATCCGGATCTCGAGCGGTTCCTCGACCGCGACGACGTCGTCCGTCTCGCCGCCCTCCGGCAGCCTGAGCACCCGCACTCCCGCAGTGCTGTACGCCGGAACCGGGCCGTTCACGCGGCCAGCGTACTCAGCCGTATCCCGCGCCGGTCGCCGCGGGCCGGGGAATGTCGAGCGCGAACGAGTCGGCCAGCTCATCGACCATGCGGCGGATCTCCGCGTGCCGTTCGGGCTCCCAGCCCGCGAGGAGCTGGTTCAGCCCCTCGCAACGAGCGTCGTGCAAGCGCTCGCGGGCGTCCGCTCCGGCGTCCGTGAGCCTGATCTCACCGTTCTCGTCCCGCACCAACGAGCGCGCGCGAAGGTCTTCGAGGGCGAGGCTGAGCGCGCCGTCGCTCCGGAACTCCGTCCGGAGCGCCTGCTCGGTGATCGGCTGGCGCTCCTCGACTCTCGCGAGCAGCCAGACCTCCGGCGGGCTGAGCTCGACGCCGGCGGTGGCCGCGAACCGCTCGTACGCCGCCCAGCGCTTCTCGTGGCTCGCGAGCGAGCTCAACGAGCGCTGCAGCTCCCGGAACGAGCTGTCGTCGCGCGGGGACGCGAAGCTCTCGCCGAGCCCCTCGGAGCGGGTCGTCTCGCGCAGCGGCACCTCGCGCAGGAGCCAGGTGAGGAGGAATGCGAAGACGCCGCATCCCGCCGCGACCAGGAACACCGGCTGCAGCGCGTTCGAGAACGCCTCGACGTACGTGTCGCGAACCGCCGGAGGAAGCCGGTCGACGAGCGCGGGCGTCGCGGCGATCGGAGGCTTCACCCCCGGCGGGAAGTGGGCACGGAGCTGTGACTGGAGCTGGTTCGCGAAGATCGCGCCGAAGAGCGACACGCCGATCGAGCCGCCCACCTGGCGGAAGAGCGTCGAACCCGAGGTCGCGACGCCGAGGTACTCGTAGTCGACCGAGTTCTGGACGGCGAGGACGAGCACCTGCATCACCATCCCGAGGCCGAGGCCGAGCACGACCATGTACAGCGACGTCTTCCAGATCGGCGTGTCGACGGCGAGCGTCGTCAGGAGGAGGAGCGAGACGGTCATGATCGCCGTACCGATGATCGGGAACGGCCGATAGCGTCCCGTGCGGCTGATCAGCTGGCCCGAGAGGATCGAGGTGAAGAGGAGCCCTGCCATCATCGGCGTCAGCTGCAGACCCGAGTTGGTCGGCGGCTGGCCCTTGACGATCTGCAGGTAGAGCGGGAGGAACGTGATCGCGCCGAAGAGCGAGAGGCCGACGATGAAGCCGACCGAGCTCGTGACGGTGAACGTCCGGTTCCGAAAGAGCGCGAGCGGGAGGATCGGCTCCTTGGCGCGGTGCTCCACGAGGACGAACGCGCCGAGCGAGAGGACGCCGATCACGAGCATCGCGATCTCCTGCGGAGACCCCCACGCGTAGGTCGTACCGCCGAGGCTCGTGAAGAGGACGATGCCGGAGAGCCCGGCGGCCAGGAGCGCGGCACCGAGGTAGTCGACCGCGTGCTCGACGTGGGCCGTTCGCGGGTGGAACGCGACCGCGATGACGGCGAGCGCGGCGAGGCCGACCGGGATGTTGACGTAGAAGATCCAGTTCCAGGAGAGGTTGTCCACGAAGAAGCCGCCGAGCAGCGGCCCGAGCACCGTCGAGACCCCGAAGACGGCTCCGAAGAAGCCCTGGTACTTCCCCCGGTCGCGCGGCGGGATGATGTCGCCGACCACCGCCATCGTGGTCACGATCAGGCCGCCCGCGCCGATCCCCTGGAGCGCCCGGAAGGCGATGAGCTCGGCCATGCTCTGCGACAGCCCGCAGAGCGCCGAGCCGATGAGGAAGACGACGATCGCGAACTGGAGCACGATCTTCCGGCCGTAGAGATCCCCGAGCTTCCCGTAGATCGGGCCGGTCACCGTCGCCGTGAGCAGGTACGCGGTCACCACCCACGAGAGGTGCTGGATCCCACCCAGGTCGCCGACGATCGTCGGGAGGGCGGTGGAGACGATCGTCTGGTCGAGCGACGCCAGGAGCAGGACGAGCATGAGCGCGGCGAAGATCAGCCGCACGCGCTCCTGCGCCTGCGGTGCGACGTCCGGCGTGACGCTCACGCGCCCGACATTACCGACGAGACCGTGCTCGTCAGAAGCTTCAGCTGGCGACGATCGCGCAGATCGCGAAGGCCGTCAGCGACCACGAGCCGGCGTTCGGCGTCATCTCCCTCGCGGCGGCCGTCCAGGTGTTGTCGTTGTCCGGGAACGAGCGCTGGATCGCGACGGTCGTGAAGCTCCCGTTGAGCCTGGCGCCCCCGCCGATCAGGTGCTTCCCGGACGGGCACGCCATCGACGTCGTCCGCGACGTCGCTGAGCTCGTCACAGAGGTTGCGTTCACCGTCTCGACGGCGTTCACTCCCGGAGTCCCGGGAGGGCCCTGCGGGCCGGTCGGCCCGGCGGGGAGCTGCCCCGCCTTGAAGTCGCTCGCGAGGAGCGAGCCGTTTCGTACCTTGGTCGAGGTCACCGCGTTGCCCGCGAGCTTCTTCGTCGTCACCGCGTTGTTCTTCAGCTGAAGAGTGCCGACACTCTGCCTCGGCAACGTGACCACCGCGGCGACACTCGTCCCGCCGAGCGCGAGGGCGAGTGCGACGCAGCCGACGACCAGGCCGGGCGTCGGACGCCGTAGCGGAATCCTTCGCATGATCCCTCCTCGAGTTGGCGACCGGTCTCCGTGACCGTAGCGACCGGCCCGGCGGTTCTCGCCGAGCGCACTACTCGACGGTGACGGTCTTCGCGAGATTCCGGGGCTGATCCACGTTCAGGCCGCGGAGCCGCGCGATCCGGTATGCGAGCAACTGGAGCGGGACGATCGCAAGGACGACCTGCAGGAACGCGGGGGTCTTCGGGACGTAGATCACGTCGTCCGCGTGGTGCTGGATGTCCTCGTTGCCGTCGGTCGCGATCGCGATCACGTGCGCGCCGCGGGCGCGGACCTCCTGGATGTTCGAGACGATCTTGTCGTAGACGTGGATGTTCGTCGCGACGACGACGACCGGGGTCTGCTCGTCGAGCAGCGCGATCGGCCCGTGCTTCATCTCGCCCGCCGAGTACGCCTCGGTCGGGATGTACGAGATCTCCTTCAGCTTCAGCGCGCCCTCGAGCGCGACCGGGAGCCCGATGTGGCGCCCGAGGTAGAGGAAGAACGGCGCGTCGTGGTAGCGCTGCGCGATCTCCGCGATCGGGTGGTCGCCGTCGAGGAAGGCCTGGATCTTGCGCGGCAGCTTGTAGACGTAGTCGAGGATGAACTCGATCTCGCCCGGCGGCAGCGTCTCGCGGATCTGCGAGAGCTTGAGCGCGACGAGATAGAGGAGCGCGACCTGGGCGGTGAAGCACTTCGACGAAGCGACGGAGACCTCGAGGCCCGCGCGCGTGTACAGGACCGAGTCGACCTCGCGCGTGACCTGCGAGCCCATCATGTTCGTGATCGCGACCGTGCGTGCGCCCTTCTCGCGCGCGAGCTTGAGCGCCTCGATCGTGTCCCGCGTCTCGCCGGATTGCGTGATCCCGATGACGAGGTCGTGCTCGTTGATGACGGGGTTCCGGTAGATCCACTCGCTCGCGATGTCGAACTCGACCGGGACACGAGCCCACTCCTCGATTACGTACCGGCCGACGACGCACGCGTGGTACGCCGTGCCACAAGCGAGGAGGACGATGCGGCGGAGCTCCTTCACGTCTTGACCCGACATGTCGAGGCCCTCGAGCACGAGCGTGCCGTGGCGAACGCGGTCGCCGATCGTGTCGGCGACGGCCTCCGGCTGCTCGTAGATCTCCTTGAGCATGAAGGTCTCGAAGCCGGCCCTCTCCGCACCCTCGTCGTCCCAGTCGAGCTCCATCGAGTCATGCGTCACCGGCGACCCGTCCGCGAGTTGGAACGCGGCGCCCTCGGGGGTCACGGCGACGATCTCGCCGTCGCCCGGGAACTGCACCGTCCGCGTCTCGCGGAGGAAGGCAGCCGCGTTCGACGCGAGGAACATCTCGTCCTGCCCGATGCCGACGACGAGCGGGACCTGGTGCCGCGCCCCGACGAGGAGGCCCGGATGGTCGCTCGAGACGACGACGAAAGCGAAGTGACCCTCGAGCTCGGAGAACGCGAGACGTACCGCCTCGACGAGGTCGCCGTCGTAGTGCCGCTCGACCAGGTGCGTGACGGCTTCCGCGTCCGTCTCGGACGAGAAGGTATGGCCCTCCTCGCGCAGGCCCGCCTTCAGCTCCCGGTAGTTCTCGACGATGCCGTTCAGGACGATCGAGATCTTCGACGGGTCGCAGCCCGCGAGCGGGTGCGCGTTCTCCTCGGTGACGCCGCCGTGCGTCGCCCACCGCGTGTGGCCGACGCCGGTGGTGGCGGATGAGCTATTCGTCCCCGCGCGCTCCTTCAGGTTGTCGAGGGCGCCGACGGCACGGACGTAGTCGAGGCCGCTCGGCTCGAGGAGCGCGAGCCCGGCGGAGTCGTAGCCGCGGTACTCGAGGCGCTCGAGCCCCTGGATGAGAAGCGGCTTGCACTCGCGCGAGCCGACGTATCCGACGATTCCGCACATGGCCTAGTTGTGCGCAAGATCGCCATCCGCGAGCGCGGATGCCGATCGCGCGAAAATCCCTGAAGGCGTCCGCTTCGCGGCCGCTGCGTTTGTGGTGGACATTCCAAGATCGCCATCCGCGAGCGCGGATGCCGATCGCGCGAGAATCCCTGAAGGCCTCCGCTTCGCGGCCGCTGCGTTTGTGGTGGACATTCTCCGTGTCGCTCTCACTGAACTCGCAAACCGTTCGACAAACACGAAAGAGCCCGGCGGCGCCCTTCGTCGGGCTCAGCCGAGCTCTCTTTCCACGAGCGCGGCGATGCTAACACAGATCCTTTCTGCATCCTCGGCATTCTCCGCCTCGGCCAGGACGCGGACGACCGGCTCGGTGCCCGACGGGCGGACGAGGACGCGGCCACCCTGGCCGAGGTCGGCGGAGAGCCGCTCCGCCTCGTCGAGGATGCTCTGGGGCACCTCGCGCCGAGCGACGCGGACGTTTCGCTGGGCCTGCGGGTAGGGCACGAGGACGGCAGCGGCCTCGCGCAGCGTCCTGCCTCCGAGCGCCCCGCAGAGGAGGAGCGCGGCCGCGAGCCCGTCGCCCGTCACGTGGTCCCGGAGCCAGGCGAGGTGGCCGGACTGCTCGCCGCCCAGGAGCCCGCCCTCTCGCCGAAGCGCCTCCAGCACGTAGCGGTCGCCGACGGGGGTGGTCACGACGCGGATGCCGCGTTCCGCCATGAGGTTGTGGAACGCGAGGTTCGTCATGACCGTGACGGCGACGAGATCGACGTCGAGCGCCGGAGCGAGGATCGAGAGGATCCCGTCGCCGTCGACGGGCTCACCCCGGTCGTCGACCGCCAGGAGCCTGTCGCCGTCGCCGTCGAACGCCACCCCGAGGTCGCAGTCGGCCGCGACGACCGTCTGCCGGAGTGCGACGAGGTCGGTCGCGCCGCAGCCGACGTTGATGTTCTCGCCGTCGGGGGAGATCCCGATCGCGACGACGTCGGCGCCGAGCTCCTCGAACGCGGCCGGCGCGATCTCGCTCATCGCACCGTTCGCGCAGTCGACGGCGATCCGCAGCCCGGCGAGGTCGGTACCGAAGCGCTCGACGACGTGGCGGAGGTAGCTCGCCGCCGCGCCTTCGAGCTCCTCGCGAGCGCCTCCGTCGCGTTCGGACGCGCCGAAGAGCGCCTCGATCTCCTCCTCCTCCGCGTCCGTGAGCTTGTGCCCCTCGCGGTCGAAGAGCTTGACGCCGTTGTACTCGGGCGGGTTGTGGGACGCGGAGACGACGGCGCCGAGATCCTGGGCGAGCAGCGCGACCGCCGGGGTCGGAAGCACTCCGGCGAGCACTGCCGTCCCTCCGGCCGAGACGACCCCGGCCGCGAACGCCTCCTCGAGCACAGGCCCGGAGGCTCGGGTGTCCCGTCCGACGAGCACGCGGCCGCGGCCCGCCCACAACGTGACCGCCTTGCCAATGCGCCCGACGAGCTCCGGCGTCAGGTCCTCGCCGACGAGGCCCCTCACGCCGTCCGTCCCGAAGTACCGCCGCGTCACGGCGGCCGAACCTACCTCTTCGAGAACTGCGGCGCCTTGCGAGCCTTGTGCAGGCCGGCCTTCTTGCGCTCGACGATGCGGGCGTCGCGCGTGAGGAAGCCTTGCCGCTTGAGCGGGACGCGCACTTCCGGATCGGCCTCGACGAGCGCCCGTGCGATCCCGTGCCGCACTGCGCCCGCCTGGCCGGCAGGACCGCCGCCGTGCACGCGGACGCGCAGGTCGTACGTGCCCTCCGCGCCCGCCACCTCGAAGGGCGCGCGCACCATCCGCCGGTGACCAGGGCGCGTGAAGTACTCCTCGAGCGTCTTCCCGTTGATCCAGGTCTTCCCGTCGCCGGGGCGCAGGATCACGCGCGCGACCGAGGTCTTCCGCTTGCCCGTGCCGAGGTACTGCGCGATCTCGGTCACGTGAGCTCCATCGCCCTCGGCGCCTGTGCCTCGTGCGGATGCACCGGGCCGGCGTAGATCTTGAGCTTGCGAAGCTGCGCGGCTGCGAGACGGTTCTTCGGGAGCATGCCCTTGACCGCCTTCCGGAGCACCTCGGTCGGCCTCCGCTCGAGCTGCTCGCGGAGCGTGCGCTGCCGGATGCCGCCGGGATAGCCGGAGTGGCGGTAGTAGATCTTCGTGTCGAGCTTCGAGCCGGTGACCGCGATCTTCTCGGCGTTCACGACGACGACGAAGTCGCCCGTGTCGACGTGCGGCGTGTACTGCGGCTTGCCCTTGCCGCGAAGCGTGTCCGCGATTCGGGTCGCCAGCCGGCCGAGCGTCTGCCCCTCGGCATCGACGAGGAGCCACTGGCGCTCGATCTCACCCGGCTTGGCGGTGTATGTCTTCATCTCACAGAAAGAGGGCGGACCTGCCGTCCGCCGGCGGCGGATTCTAGCAGCCGTCCGGCGTCGAGCGTGTCACACCGCCCGGCTCGAGGGCCTGCGACTCGACGAGGGTCCGGAGACCGTCGCGAAAGGCCCGAGCGCCTCCGTGTGAGGGATGCCGGAGGCCGTCGCCGCCGAGCACCGACTCCGCGAGCCGACCCACGGCGACCACCCGGCGGCGAGCCGCGAGGGCGGCGAGAAACGGAGCGCCCGCAGCGACCTCTCGCGCAGTCGGGCGCCGGTTCGTCTCCGGATCGCGCGGGCGATGCGGATGCGTCGGCACGACGTTCCAGAGGATCGTCCGCTCCGCTATCCCGAGCTCGCCGAGCGCCCGCCAGACGATCGTCGCCGTCGCCTCGGCCGGCCCGGTTCCGGTGAGCTGCCGCTCGGAGGTGAACGGGATCCCGGACAGACGGGCGCCGCGGTGTCCGGGCGCCTCTCCGACGAGGAGGATGTCCGCCTCGCCGCGCTCCTCGAGGTAGGCGGCGAGGCGTGCGCGGAGTAGTGCCGCGTGCGGGCCGGATGCGTACTGGTTGAAGGTGGACCCGATGCGGGCGGACGCGAGCTGCTCGACGAAGTCCGCGGGGGCTAGGATGTGCCGAGCGTAACGGGGAGCTCGGGACAGCCGGGCTGAGAGGGCGGTCGAACGCGCCGCCGACCCGCAGAACCTGATCTGGGTAATGCCAGCGGAGGAAGGCGTGTCGAACGGGATCGTGGTGGTGGTGGCAGGAGGACCGGCTCCGGTTCGCGAGGCGGTGCTCGCCGTTCCCGCCGGCGCGATCGTGATCGCCGCCGACGGCGGCCTCGCGCACGCGTGGGCGCTCGGCATCGAGGTGAGCCTCGTCGTGGGCGATCTCGACTCCGTGTCCCCGGACGACGTCGCAGCGGCAGAGTCGAATGGAATCCCGGTCGAGCGATACCCGCGCGACAAGGACGCGACCGACCTCGAGCTCGCCCTCGACGCCGCGCTCGCGAGGCGGCCCGCGCAGATCCTCGTCGTCGCCGGCGAAGGCGGCCGCCTCGACCATCTTCTCGCGACCCTCCTTCTCCTCGGCGCCGAGAAGTACGCGGGAGTGGAGCTCGACGCGTGGATCGGGCAGGCCCGCGTGCACGTCGTCCGCGGCGCTCGATCGTTCGAAGGCACGCCCGGAGAGCTCCTGACGCTCGTAGCCCTCCACGCGCCGGCGGAGGGGATCCGCACGGACGGTCTCCTCTACCCGCTCGCCGGGGAGACCCTCGAGCCAGGGTCGAGCCGCGGGGTCTCGAACGTCTTCGCCGCCGAGCGGGCAGAGGTCTCCGTGGAGAGCGGGGTCGTCCTCGCGGTGCGCCCCGGGGCGGAGGAGGCGGCGTCGTGAAGCTGAGTCTCGTGCTCGCGAGCGCGGCCGTTGCGCTCATCGCGGCCGCGAGCGGCTGCGGCGGCGGCGGGACGCCGAAGGACGTCGTCCTCGTCACTCACGACTCGTTCGTCATCCCGAAGGCGGAGCGGAAGGCGTTCGAGGACGAGACCGGCCTGAAGCTCCGCATCTTGCAGTCGGGCGACGCGGGTCAGGCGTTGACGACGGCGCTCCTGACCGCCGGCAACCCGCAGGGCGACGTCTTCTTCGGCGTCGACGACAACCTCCTCTCGCGCGCCCTCGCGGGGGACCTCTTCGATCCGTACGCGCCCGCCGCGGTCGCGCACGTCGATTCGCGGTATGCGGGCGATCCGAAGCATCGGGTGACGCCGATCGACCACAGCGAGGTGTGCGTCGACTACGACCGGTCATGGTTCGCGAAGCACGGCATCGCTGCGCCGCGGTCGCTCGATGAGCTCACCGACCCCCGGTACCGCGGCCTCCTCGTCGTCGAGAACCCGGCGACCTCGACGCCCGGTCTCGCGTTCATGCTCGCAACGATCGCGCGCTACGGCGACCCCGGCTGGAAGCGGTACTGGGCGAAGCTCCGCGCGAACGACGTGCTCGTCGTCGACGGCTGGGAGGAGGCGTACGACGCGCGCTTCACGGGAGGCTCGGCGCACGGGAAGTACCCAATCGTCGTCTCGTATTCGACGGATCCGGCAGCGGCCGTGTACTTCGCGGGAAAGCCACTCGACGCGTCTCCGGTCGCGGTGCTCGAGGACTCGTGCTTCCGGCAGACGGAGTACGCGGGCGTCCTGCGCGGGACGCACAACCCCGCCGGCGCTCGAAAGCTCCTCGACTTCCTCCTCTCGGAACGCTTCCAGGCGGGGATGCCGCTGACGATGTTCGTGCTCCCGACGCGAGAGGGCGTTCCGCTGCCGGCGGTGTTCACGCGCTTCGATCCGAAGATCGCGCATCCCCTGGAGCTGTCGCCGGCCCGGATCGGCGCGAACCGCGATCGCTGGGTGAGCGAGTGGACGGATCTGGTCGTGCGCTAGCGCCCGGGTGGGCGTGGCGCGTCGTCACGTACGGCGTCCCGCTCGCGTTCCTCGGGCTCTTCTTCGTCTACCCGCTCGAGGAGATCCTTCGCCGCGGCCTCGGGCCGGGAGGCGGCCTCGGGACGGATGGCTCGCGGTCGGCGCTCGAGGTGCTCACGGACCCCGTGACCCGCGACGTCCTCTGGTTCACGGTCTGGCAGGCGACCGCGTCGACTGCGCTCACGATCGCCGTCGCGCTGCCGGCTGCGTTCGTCCTCGGACGTTACGACTTTCCGGGGCGGAGCGTGACGCGTGCGCTCGTCACCGTGCCGTTCGTCCTTCCCACGGTCGTCGTCGCGCTCGCCTTCCTCGCGATCCTCCCGGCCGGGATCGACCGCGGCTGGGTCGCGATCCTCATCGCGCACGCGTTCTTCAACGTCGCGGTCGTGGTTCGCGTGGTCGGGACGTTCTGGGCGAGCCTCGATCCGCGGGTATCGGAGGCGGCGGCGACGCTCGGTGCGGGTCCCTGGCAGCGACTGCGCCACGTGACGATTCCGCTCCTCGCCCCGGCGCTCTCGGCGGCCGCGGCGATCGTGTTCCTCTTCTCGTTCACGTCGTTCGGGATCGTCCTCATCCTCGGCGGGCCGAGCTACTCGACGCTCGAGACGGAGATCTACGGCCAGGCGGTGCGCATCTTCGACCTCCGCGCCGCTTCCGTGCTCTCCCTCGTCCAGCTCGCCTGCGTGGCCGCGGCGGTGTGGGTCACGACGAGGCTCGAGACGAGGCTCGCCGTGCGCGGGCAGGTCCGCCCCGAGCGCGACGTCCTCCGGAAGCCTCGGACTGCGGGGGAGAAGGCACTCCTCGTCGGGAGCCTCGGCGGGCTCGCGCTCTTCCTCGGGCTGCCGCTCGTGGTCCTCGTCGAGCGCTCGCTCGCGGTCGGCGGTGGGCATGGGTTCGGCGCTTACCGCGCGCTGACGAGGCCGACCTCCACCCTGCTCGCGACCCCGTGGGAGGCGGTGGTGAACTCGCTCGTGTACGCCTCGGCGGCGACGCTCATCGCCGTCGCGGTCGGAGGCCTCGCGGCGTTCGCCGTCGCCGGATCCGAGCATCGCACGCGCGGCTCGCGCTTCTTCGACGGCTTCCTCATGCTCCCGCTCGGCGCGTCCGCGGTGATGCTCGGCTTCGGCTTCGTCATCGCCTTCGACCGCTCTCCGATCGACTTCCGCGCGGCGCCGTGGATCGTCCCGGTCGTGCAGGCGCTCGTGGCCATTCCGTTCGTGGTGCGGATCGTGGCGCCGACGCTGAGGTCGATCGACGTCCGCCAGCGCGAGGCGGCGGCCACGCTCGGCGCGACGCCCGGCCAGGTGCGCCGCGAGATCGACCTCCCGGTCGTCGGCCGCGCGCTCGCGGTCGCCGCAGGCTTCGCATTCGCGATCTCGCTCGGGGAGTTCGGCGCGACCGTGTTCCTCGCCCGACCCGACCGCCCCACGCTCCCCGTCGCGATCTACCGCTTCCTCGGGCGCCCCGGTGAGCTGAACGCCGCGGAGGCATACGCACTCGCCGTCGTGCTCATGGCTGTTACCGCCGTCTCGGTGTTTCTCGTCGAACGCGTCCGCGTGCGACGCGCCGGCTGGCTCTGATGCTCCGCGTCGAGGACGTCAGCGTCCGGTTCGGTGAGCACGCGGCGCTCGATCGCGTGTCGCTCGACGTCGCGCAGGGTGAGGTCGTCACCGTCCTCGGGCCGAGCGGATCCGGGAAGAGCACGCTGCTGCGCGTGGTCGCCGGACTCGAGCGCCCGGACTCCGGGCGTGTCCTCCTCGAAGGCGACGACCTCGCGCCCGTTCAGGCACACCGCCGGGGGATAGGCCTCGTCTTCCAGGATCATGCGCTCTTCCAGCACCGCGACGTCGAGGGGAACGTCGCGTTCGGGCTGCGCATGCGCGGCGAGCCGCCTGCGTCCGTGACCGCGCGCGTGCAGGAACTGCTGCAGCTCGTCGGCCTCTCCGGGTACGGGCGGCGCTCGGTCGGGACGCTGTCGGGCGGAGAGCAACAGCGTGTCGCGCTCGCCCGCGCGCTCGCGCCGGAACCGCGGGTCCTCCTCCTCGACGAGCCCCTCGGCTCGCTCGACCGACTCCTCCGCGACCGCCTGCTCGAGGACCTCGCACGTCTCTTCGACGAGCTCGGGATCACGGCGGTCTACGTGACCCACGACCAGGCGGAGGCGTTCGCGCTCGGCGACCGCACTGCGATCTTCCGCCGCGGACGGGTCGTCCAGACGGGGACGCCGGACGAGCTCTGGGCGCACCCGGCCGACGAGGACGTCGCGCGCTTCCTCGGGCTCGCGAACGTCTTCGAGACCCCCGACGGGCCGAGGGTGGTCCGGCCGGAGGCGGTCGCGGTCACGGTCGTTCAGGCCGGCGTCGCGGGAGACGGAATCGTCGAGAGCGCAGCGAGGCAGGGCCCGGTCGTGCGCCTGCGCGTGGAACTCTCCGACGGCAGGCGGCTCGATGCGGTCGTCGCGGCGCTCGAGCATCCGACCGTCGGCGATCGAGTCGCCGTCACCATCGATCCGGCGGGCATCATCGACCTTCCGTGATCCGCCGGCGCGTCATCGTCCACGGCCTCGTCCAGGGCGTGTACTTCCGGGACACCGTGCGCCGGCAGGCGACCGCGCACGGCGTCTCGGGCTGGGCCGCGAACGAGCGGGACGGCTCGCTCCAGCTCGTCTTCGAGGGAGAGCCGAACGCGGTCGACGCGCTCGTCGAGTTCTGTCGAACCGGCCCGCGCGGCGCCTACGTCGATCGGATCGAGATCCTCGACGAGGAGCCCGAGGGCCGGTCCGGGTTCTCTATCTCCTAGGAGCTGCCCGACGCCTGCGGCGCGTCCCAGCGTTCCCAGCGGACGACTTCCTCGGGAGCGCGTCGGGACTGCGTGCGACGGCTCGTCACGGCGCTCCAGCCGGGATCCGGCGCGGCAGCGCCGATCGTCACGAGCGCGACCGGAGTCACGTCCTCCGGGATCCCGAACGAGTCCCGAAACGCAGCAGCGACCTCCACCGGAATCCCCGTCACCCCTGCGGCCAGGCCCTCGTCGATCGCGGCCAGGAGCAGGAGCATGAGCGCGGCACCCGCGTCCACGAACCAGTACGGGACCGGCCAGTCGATCTCCTCGCCGTCGTCGAGCTTGTCGCGCTTCGTGTAGCGGTCGTGATAGTCGTCCTCACGGGTGAGGACGAGGACGTGCACCGGCGCGCTCTCGAGCCACGGCTCCCGGTCGTCGTCGGACCAGCCTGCCTCGGCGAAGACGCGTGAGATCTCGGAGCGGCCCTCGTCATCCGTGACGACGAGGAGCCGTTGACCCTGGCTGTAGCCGGCGCTCGGCGCGCGACGCACGGTCGCGACGATTCGCTCGACCACCTCGCGGGGCACCGACTCCGGCCGGTAGTGCCGCACCATCCGGCGGCGAGGCAGAAGCTCGCGGAACTCCATCAGGCGGCGTCGCCGTCGAGGTCGTCGTCGCCCGAGAGGTCGGAGTCGTCGTCCTCCTCTGCGTCGAGTTCCTCCGTGGCGAGCGGGTTCCCGCCTGCGGGGCCGGTGAGCTCCTCCCCCCGGCCGTCCTCGCCCTCGGCCTCGTCCTGCCACGGGTCGCTCATGCGCGCGTCCTCCTCGTGTCTCGGGGATGGGAGCGGACGAGCTTAGCGCTCGGACGCGCAGGCTCTGTCGCCTGCCATCACGCGGTCGAAGGTCGCGTCGAGCTCGCCGTCGCGGGAGCGGTCGACGGCGGTCAACCCTGCGATCTCCGTCTGCATCACGGGCGTCACGCCCGGCCCTCCGACGGTGATGCGATAGCGCTCGCCGGGCGCGGCGGGTCGCAGATCGTGGCTCGGGTACGAGGCGAATGGCCGCTGCGGGACGAAGCTGTGACAGAAGGTGCCGGTCGGGTTGTGGGTGAGGATCCCGGCCTCGCGCTTCCAGCCCGGGCCGTACGCGGAGTCGAACGTGTCGACGTAGAGGTTCCGCCCGTACTTGTCCTTGGGAACGCCCTTGGCCGTCGCCCCGAACCCGTAGACGGGTTGGCCGAGGTACGTGTAGCGGCCGAAGATCCCCTGCCACTTCCCGCCGTACGTCCAGTTCGCGTACACCTCGAGCACGGGCAGCGGACCCGACCAGTGCGCGACGTGCAGCTCCCAGGCTGTCTGCTGGGGAAGCCACGGATCGAAGCCGAGGAGCGGCAGCCGCCGCTGCCACGCCTGGATCGTCCAGTACGTGCCGTTCGGCGCCTTGCACGCGGCGACGAGCAGCGGGAGCGCCGGGCCGTCGTACGGTCGGCAGCCGTTCCGGAACGTCTGCCAGTACTTCCCGTTCCGGTACTTGCCCCAGCCGCCCGCGTAGTCCCACTCGAAGCGCACCTGCGGAACCTCGGCCGACGGCGCGCGCGCGTTCAGCGCGCCCCAGATGAGGACGTGCCGGACGAGCCCGTCACTCCGGCGGTAGGTGACGAGCGCTTCGCCCTTCGCGTTCGCCTTCAGCGAGAGGAGCGTGACGTTCGCATCCTGGAGCGGCTCGCTCGCCGCCGCCGGCCGCGTGCCGACGCCGAAGAGGAGGCTCGCAAGCAGCGCGGGCATGAAGACGAGTGGGGACCACCGCCGCATCTGCGTGACAGATCGGCGGGGGAACCGCAACGGCGCTTCCCCCGCGCGAGGGTTCGCCTCAGCGAGGGCGCTCGCTCATTCCCACTCGATGGTCGCCGGCGGCTTCGAGGAGACGTCGTAGACGACGCGGTTGACCCCAGGGATCTCGTTGATGATCCTGCTCGAGATCGCCTCGAGCACCTCGTACGGCAGGCGAGCCCAGTCGGCGGTCATCGCGTCCTCGGAGGTGACCGCGCGCACGACGATCGGATACGCGTACGTGCGCTCGTCTCCCTGCACGCCGACGGAGCGGACCGCAGGGAGCACCGCGAAGCTCTGCCACAGCTCCCGGTAGAGGTCCGCCCGGCGGATCTCCTCGAGCACGACCGCATCCGCGCGGCGGAGGATCTCGAGCCGCTCGGCGGTGACCTCGCCGACGATCCGGATCGCGAGACCCGGCCCCGGGAACGGCTGCCGCCAGACGAGGCGCTCGGGCAGCCCCAGCTCCTCCCCAACTCGGCGCACCTCGTCCTTGAAGAGGAGCCGGAGCGGCTCGACGAGCTCCATCCGCATGTCCGCCGGAAGCCCGCCGACGTTGTGGTGCGACTTGATCGTCGCGGCGACCCCGTCTTCTCCGCCGGACTCGATGACATCCGAGTAGAGCGTTCCCTGCACGAGGAAGCGGACGTCGCCCATGCCTTTCGCGCCACCGGAATCCGCTCTTGCAGATTCCGGTCTCGGCGCAGAGGACAGCTTTCGTGCTTCCTCCTCGAAGACGCGGATGAACTCCTCGCCGACGATCTTCCGCTTCTTTTCTGGATCCGCCACGCCGTCGAGACGCGAGAGGAAGCGCTGCTGCGCCTGCACGTGGACGAGGGGCACGTGGAAGTGTCCGGAGAAGGTTTCGACGACGTGCTCGGCCTCGTTCTCGCGGAGGAGCCCGTGGTCGACGAACACGCACGTGAGCTGGTCGCCGACCGCCTGGTACACGAGGAGCGCAGCGACCGCCGAGTCGACGCCGCCGGAGAGCGCGCACAGGACCCGCTCCGAGCCGACGGCCGCACGGATCCGCTCGACCTGCTCCTCGATCACCGCGGCTGGCGTCCAGGTCGGCGGAGCACCGGCGATCTCGTACAGGAAGTTCTCGAGGATCGCCTGCCCGTGGGGCGTGTGCACCACCTCGGGATGGAACTGGACGCCGTAGACGCCGCGCTCCCGATCCTCGAACGCCGCGATCGGGGTGTTCGGAGACGACGCGGTCACCGTCGCCCCGGCCGGCGGCGCCGTGACCGAGTCACCGTGGCTCATCCACACCGTCTGCTCGGGCGGCAGGTCGTGGAAGAGCTCCGACTCCGTCGCCTCGAGCTCGGTCTTGCCGAATTCGGAGAGCCCCGTATGCGCGACCTCGCCGCCGAGATCGCGCGCCATCAGCTGCATCCCGTAGCAGATCCCGAGCGTCGGGATGCCGAGCTCGAAGATCGCCGGGTCGATCTCCGGAGCACCGTCCGCATACACCGACGCGGGGCCGCCGGAGAGGACGAGCGCGGCCGGGCGGCGGGCGGCGATCTCGGCCGCGCCGAGCCGGTGGCCCACGAGCTCCGAGTACACGCGCGCCTCGCGGACGCGGCGGGCGATCAGCTGGCTGTACTGCCCGCCGAGATCGACGACCAGGACCGGACGATCCTCGCTTTGCGCAAGACCGGAATCCGCCGAGTCGGATTCCGGTCTTGCGAAGGCTCCTGAAGGCGGCCGCTCCGCGGCCGCTGCGTCTGCGACTGTCGTAGCGGCTCGCAGCTCTGTCACGGCTACGAGCGACGGTAGTTGGGAGCGTCCTTCGTGATCGTGACGCCGTGCGGGTGGCTCTCCTGCAGGCCTGCCGGCGTGATCCGGGTGAAGCGTGTCTTCGCCTTCATCTCCTCGATCGTCGCGGCACCGCAGTAGCCCATCGACTGCCGCAGGCCGCCCACGACCTGATGGACGATCGGCGCCAGCTGCCCCTTGTACGGGACGCGCCCTTCGATCCCCTCGGGCACGAGCTTGTCGACGTCCTCGACGTCCCCCTGGAAGTAGCGATCCTTCGAGAACGAGCGCGCCTTCATGGCGCCGAGCGAGCCCATGCCGCGGTACTCCTTGAAGCGCTCGCCCTGCGCGACGATCACCTCGCCGGGCGCCTCGTCGGTGCCGGCGAGCATCGACCCGAGCATGACGGCGTCGGCGCCGGCGGCGATCGCCTTCGCGATGTCGCCCGAGTTCCGGACGCCGCCGTCGGCTATGACGGGAACGTCGTGGCCGGCCAGCGCCTGCGCGGCGTCGTAGACGGCGGTCACCTGCGGCACTCCCACTCCCGCGACGATGCGCGTCGTGCAGATCGATCCTGGCCCGACGCCGAGCTTCACGGAGTCCGCCCCTGCATCGACGAGCGCGAGCGCGCCGTCCCCGGTCGCGACGTTCCCCGCGACGAGCTCGATGTCGTGCGCTCCCTTTATCTGCCGCACGACCTCGAGAACGCCGTGCGAGTGCCCGTGCGCCGTATCGACGACGAGCACGTCGACCTCGGCCTCGACGAGCGCAGCGGCACGCTCGAGCGCGTCGTTCCCGACGCCGACCGCGGCGCCCACCCGCAGTCGCCCGTGTTCGTCCTTCGTCGCGTCCGGATAGGCGACGCGCTTGGAGATGTCCTTGACCGTGATGAGCCCGCGGAGAACTCCGTCCGCGTCCACGACGGGGAGCTTCTCGACCTTGTTGCGGTGGAGGATCGCCTCCGCCTCCGCGAGCGTCGTTCCGACCGGCGCTGTCACGAGGTCGCGGCTCGTCATGAGCGCCGACACCGGCTGCGAGGTGTCCGTCTCGAAGCGGAGGTCGCGGTTCGTGAGGATGCCGACGAGGACGCCGTCGTCGTCCACGATCGGGACGCCCGAGATGCGGTAGCGCTCCATGAGCTCGAGCGCCTCGGCCACGCTGTTGCCGACTCGTAGCGTCACCGGCTCGACGATCATCCCGGACTCCGAGCGTTTCACCTTGTCGACCTCCGCCACCTGGTCGGCGATCGAAAGGTTGCGGTGGACGATCCCGATCCCGCCCGCACGCGCAAGCGCGATCGCGAGGCGCGCCTCCGTGACCGTGTCCATCGCCGCCGAGACGACTGGAATGTTGAGCGAGATCGATGGCGTCAGCCGCGTGACAGTGGAGACGTCGTTCGGCAGCACCTCCGACTCCGCCGGCAGGAGCAGCACGTCGTCGAAGGTCAGGCCTTCCTTGCCGAACTTCCGCTCGAACGAGACGAGGCGCTCGATCTCGTCGCTGCGGATCTCGGTCTCCATCAGACGACGTTAGCAGCGGTCGGAGACGCCTTCCGCACCTACCCGTGCCGATCGCTACGAGTGCGCGAGCTGGAGCTCGGAGAGCTCGACGTCCCCCGCGTACGTGGCGGCGAAGTGCGGGTCGAAGCGGCCCGCGCCGAGCTCGAGCACCGACGCGCTCCCGGCTGCGACCGCGAGCCGCAGCGCGTCCTCCGAGCGAACGTCTGCGACCACGCCCGCGAGGAACTGCGCGACGAGAACGTCTCCCGACCCGACCGTCGAGACCGGCTCGACGTGGGGAGCGAGCACCCGGAAGCGGCGCGTCTTCCGGCCGAGCCGGAGCAGCGCGAAACAGCCGTTCTCGAGCGTGATGAGGACGTTGCGAGCGCCCATCTCCGCGATCGCGTCGAGCGCCATTCGGAAGTCGTCGTCGTCCTCGAGTTCCTGACCGACGAGCTGCTCCGCCTCGCGCTGGTTCGGCGAGACGAGGAACGGCCCCGCCTGGACGCCGAGCTCGAGCGGCTCGCCCTCGCTGTCGAGGACGACGCGCACGTCGCGGCGGGCGAGATCGCGCACAGCCTCGGCGTAGAAGGACGTCGGCACCTTGCGGGGGAGCGATCCGGCGAGGACGACGAAGTCCGCCCCCTGCGAGAGGTAGTGGAGCTTCTCCATCAGCGTCTCCACCTCGCCGACGGTCACCTCCGGCCCCCACTCGTTGATCTCGGTGTACGTGCCGCCGGTCGGGTCGACGACCGCGGTCGAGGTCCGCGATTCGTCGGCGATGCGCACGAAGTCGTTGAGGATCGCCTCCGAGGTCAGCTCCTCGACGATCCGGGTCCCGGTGCGTCCGCCCGTGAGGCCGGTCGCGACGACCGGCACCTCGAGCCGCTTGAGCGCACGGGCGATGTTGATTCCCTTCCCGCCCGCCAGCGTCAGCACCTCGCTCGAGCGGTGCCGGAAGCCGAGCTGGAAGACGGGCACGGTGAGCGTGCGGTCGAGGGCGGCGTTGACGGTGACGGTGACGATCACGAGACGATCCCCCACACATTGGCCGCGGTCCGGCGCGCGTACCACCCCATCCTGCCGAGGACACCGGGCTTGGTGACGTTCGACGCCGCCACGAGGCTCTCCGCCGCGAGGAGGTCGTTCCCCTCGTACACCTCGACGCGTCCGAGCGACGCTCCCTTCTTCACGGGCAGCGCGACGGAGACGGGAGCGACCACGCGCTCGACGAGCGGAGCGTCCTTGCGGACGGTCTCGATTCGCATCCCATGAGCCACGAGCTCCACCGCCTGTCGCCCGTACCCGGTCTGCGACGTTGCGTAAACGCGGCCGTCGTCGATCGCGATCACGCGTCGGTACTGGGCGAGGCCGTAGGAGAGGAGCGCCCTGAGCGCGTCGTTCCGCTCCGCGCGGTTGCGGCTCCCGAGCACCGACCCGTACACGGTGGCCCCGTTCTTGCTCGCGGCCGCAGCCTCGTTCCAGCCCGCGTCAGCCGTGTGCCCGGTCTTGCCCGCGACGAGCGGCGGCCAGCTCTCGAGCAGGTCGTCCGTGGTGGGGAAGTCGCCGCTCCCCGGGATCGAGACCGAGCTCCGCTGCAACGTGTCGCTGATGAACGGGATCCCGAGCGCATAGCGGACGAGGAGCGTCGTGTCGCGCGCGCTCGAGAGGTGCCCCGCCTGGTCGAGCCCATGCGGGTTCTCGAACGTCGTGTCGGTGAGCCCGAGCTGGCGCGCCTCGACGTTCATGAGTGAGACGAAGCGACTCTCGGACCCGTGACCGACGTACAGAGCGAGCGCCTCGGCCGCGTCGTTCCCGCTGCGGACGAGCATCCCGTGGATCAGCTCACCGACGCTCAGAAGCTCGTTCGGACGGAGGTAGACGGTCGACTCGCCGATCCGCGCCGCCCCCGGGCTCACGCGCACGACCTCGGAGGGTCGCGCGTGCTCGAGAGTGACGATCGCCGTCATCAGCTTCGTGATGCTCGCCGGCGCACGTCGCAGGCGCGCGTTGCTCTGTGCCAGGACCGCGCCGTCGGATCCGACGAGGTACCACGCGGCGGCGCCCACGTGCAGTGGCGCGGACCGCGTCACCTCGACGCTCGAGGCCTGCACCGGTGCGGCGAGGAAGGCGACGACGGCGACGATCGCGAGCAGGGATCTGCTCATCACCGGCTCGGCACTCTACACCGAGCGCCGCCGCCCGGGGGCCGTGCTGACCTGCTGCTGCTCGGGCGAGGCGCTCAGCTCGCCGACTCGGAGAGCGGCTCCGCCACCCGGTCTCCGACGCTCGGCACCGAGCGGAGCGCCGAGCTCAGCGTCGCGACGACGGCGGCGAGGAGCGCGACGGCCACGAAGCAGCCGACGGCCAGCCGGGGGGACGCCTGGCCGAGCAGGAATCCGGCGAGCAGCGGCCCGAGCGGAGCGACGAGGAGGACGATCGTCCTGAAGACGCTCCCCACGCGGCCGACGAGGCGGTCCGGCGTGAGGGCGAGCTGGTAGCCGAGGACGACGGAGTCGGTCGAGGGAATGGCGAGCGCTGCGGGGAAGAGGCTCACGGCGAGGACGTAGACGTTCGGCCAGACGAGGAAGAGGAGCGGGATCGGCCACATCCAGAGCTCGAGCAAGAGGACTGCCCGCGTCGGAAGCGACCGCCGCACCCGCGGCGAGATCGCGGAGCCGACGAGGACGCCCGCGCCGAACGAGGCGACGAGCGCACCCACCGCGAGCCCCGACAGCCCCTGCTCCTCGGCGATGACGACGACGGCCAACGTGTACCCCAGCGCCACGAAGCCGAGCGGCGCGAAGACGAGCGTCGTCGTCCTCAGGAACGGGTTGTGCCAGAGGAAGCGAAAGCCCTCGAGGAGCTGCTCCCGAAGCCGCGGCGCCTCCTCTTCGCGCTCCTCCTGGAACGGCGTTCGCATGGCGAGGAGCGACACCGTCGAGAACGCGTACGAGACGGCATCGACGAGGAACGGCAACGAGCGGGCGAGGCCGAAGAGCGCCCCGCCGACCGGCGGGCCTCCGACGTTGATCGCCGCCCGGCGACCCGTGACGAGGTTGATCGCCGCGGGAAGCTGGTCGGCGGGCACCACCGAGCGGATGGCTCCCGACTCGGCCGCCTGGAAGAAGGACCCGCCCATCCCTTCGACGAAGGCGGCCAGCGGAATCATCCAGAAGACCAGCCCCCCGCTCACGATCGCGCCGCCGAACGCCGCCATCGTCAGCAACCGCAGGACGTCGGACGCGATCATCAGGCGCTTGCGGTTCCAGCGATCGGCGACGAGTCCCGCGGGGAGGGCGAAGAGCGCGGCAGAGGCGAGGCGGGCGAAGCCGACGACTCCTGCCTTGGTCGCCGAGCCGGTGAGGCTCAGGACGAGCAGGGGGTACGCGATCGAGGCGACCTGCGTTCCCGATTGCGAGAACAGCTGCCCCGCCTGCAGGAGCAGGAAGTCCCGATTGCGACTGAGAGGAGAGGTGGTCTGACTCAGGGCGGAGCGACGCTAGCCGAAGCGCCAAGCGCCAGCTTCCTCGCTCTCACTCAGCTCCCGACCCACATCGGGCGCGAGTGGCCGAGCATTCCACCCGCACCCGGCCGAGCGAGGAGCCGGATCTTGTCTTCGGGGACCTTGCAGTTCGTGCCCGAAGGCAAGATCCGGCTCCTCGGCCTGCCGCAAAACCCCTACCAGCCGGATGCGGCCCAGACCTGCGCCGCGAGGCGCTCCGCCTCCGCGGCAGCCGCCGCGCGCCAGTCGTCCTCCGTGTCCCGGAACGCGTAGATCACGGACCGCGAGGCCGTGACGAGCGCGCTCGCGGGACCGCTCGTGAACGCGCGGGCGACGTCCGCGGGGGTCGCTCCCTGCGCGCCCACACCGGGGAGGAGGAGCGGTGTCTGGGGCATGAGTCGACGTGCCTCCGAGACCGCGCGCGGGATCGTCGCCCCGACGACCGCGCCGACGCTCGAGAGTCCGCGCTCTCCGACGAGCGGCTCGCCCCACTCGCGGGTGAGCTCGGCGAGCAGGTGCCACAGCGGTCGCCCGTCGGACATGGTCGCGTCCTGCACGTCCGCGGCTCCCGCATTCGACGTGCGCACGAGGAAGAAGACTCCCGCGCCGTGGCGCCGGCAGGCGGCGAGGAACGGCTCGACACCGTCGTGTCCGAGGTACGGGCTCGCGGTCATCGCGTCGGCGAGCGGAGGTCCGCCGTCGCGCGGCTCGAGAAACGCGGTCGCATACGCGCGGGCCGTCGAGCCGATGTCGCCGCGCTTCGCGTCGAGGACGACGAGGAGTCCGATCGAGCGCGCGTGGTCGCAGACCTCCTCGAGCGCCCGGGCGCCGTCGGCGCCGAGCGCCTCGAAGAACGCAGACTGGGGCTTGACCCCGGCGACGTACGGGAACACGGCGTCGACGATTCCCTTGCAGAAGCGCGCGACCGCCGATGCGGCCGCCGCGCGTCCGAGCACTGCCTCGCCGCGAAGCTCCATCGGGAGCAGGTCGAGCCGCGGATCGAGTCCGACGAGGAGCTGGCTGTGCTTTCGCTCGACGGCCTCGCCGAGGCGGTCGGCGAACCCGACCGCACCGTCCACGCGGGGCAGGGGCTCCATGCCCGACACCGTAGCGCCAGGGTTCACCGAGGGGATCGCTACGCGGCGACGATCTCGCGCGCCTCGAGCGAGACGATGCGAAGCTCCGGCGGAGGGCGACGAAGGAAGCCGGCCACGACGAGGAGATCGTCCGCGTGCTCGGGCGCGAAGGACGGTATGGCCCGGTCGACGTCCGCGAGGCCGGCCCGCGCCTCGACGTCACCCGCCGGCCCGGTGGCGATCGTCCGCACGGCGGCGACGCGGCCGCCGGCGACGAAGAACGCACACCGGAAGCCCGGCTCGCGCGCGGGAGCGAGGACGCAGAGCCGCAGCTCCCGGAGCCGGTCGAGCTCCGCCACCTGCGCGGCGACGTCCTCGAGGGCGGCGACGCGGTCGCGGACACGCGCCGCGTCCTCGAAGCGAAGGTCGGCGGCGAGCTTCCGGAGCTTCGTCCGCGCGGGGGGAATCGCCTCTTCGAGATCGTCTCCGTCGAAGCGGTCGAGCGCGCGAGCCGCGAGCTGCGCGCGACGCCTGCTCCGGATCGGCCCGTAGCGCCCGGCTTCGGTGACGACGCGCCAGCCGGCGTCGCCGCGCACGAGGTAGACGTAGCGGTCGGGCCGCGACGCGCGCGCGTTCGCAGGAGGTCGGAGCTCGCGGATCAGCGCCAGCTCCTCGAGCGCGGCCTCGAGCTCCGAGCCGAGAACGCGCCACTCGACCCGTGCGAGCGCTCCGAGCGCCGCCTCGACGGCCGGTCGCTGCCGTGCTCCGGCGAAGTAGGAGCGCAGGCGCGCGCGCAGGTCGCGCGCCTTTCCGACGTAGAGGACGGTGTCGTTCGCGTCCCGGAACAGGTACACGCCCGGCGTCGTCGGCGCGCCCGCGACGAGCGACCGCTTCCCGTGCAGCCGCCGGGCGCGAGGCGCCGCGAGCTCGACGACGTCGCCGACCGTCCGCGCGCCCCGCTCCTGGGCGAGCCCGAGGAGCGAGACGAGGATCTCGGCGGTCGCGATCGCGTCCGGCAGCGCTCGATGGCACGGCTCCACGGAGACTCCGAAGAAGTGCGCCAGGCGTGCGAGCGACACCCGCTCGCTCCTGCGGTCGAGGAGCCGGCGCGCGAGCCAGACCGTGTCGATCACCGTCGCGGCGCAGCGAAGGCCGGTGAGGCGCTCCACCCCGCGATCGAGGAACGAGACGTCGAAGCGCGCGTTGTGCGCGACGAGCGGCACGTCACCCGCGAATGCGAGGAACCGCCTGAGCGCGATCTCGGGCCGCGGCGCTCGTCGGAGCTCCGCATCACGGATCCCCGTCAGCGCGCTCACGAACCCCGGCAGCGCGACGCCGGGGTTGACGAGCGTCTCGAAGGTGTCGGCGATCTCGAGCGCGCGCACGCGGACCGCGCCGATCTCGCAGATGCGACAGTTCGACGCCGAGAGCCCCGTCGTCTCGAGGTCGAAGACGACGAGCTCCGCGTCCTCGATCGGCGTGCCGAGGTGAGGCGCGTCCGCGAGCCCGACGCGCGTGCCGAGCCAGGCGAGGCGGACGTCGCCGTCGACGACGTCCGCGAGCAGCGAGCGCGCGAGCGCGAGCGCGAGCGGGGCGCTCTCGAGTGCGAAGAGGACGCGCGCCGCCTCGTCGGCGCCGACCGGCCCGTGCCGTGCCTGGACGAGCTCGACGAGGCGATCGGCGGCGTCGAACGAGAGTTGCACCCGTTCGACGCTACACGAACATATGTTCTATCTCAAGGGACGGTGTCTGACACCGCCCCACTGAGGAATGCGGGATCCGCGGGCCTCGGTGTCGGACACCGGAGATCCGACGTGTCCGCCGGGCGGTGGCCGGAACGAAGAAGGGGCCGCGGGTGCGGCCCCTTCAAACCCGATGGGATGAACGCGTTAGCCGCTCTTGACGGCGGACTTGAGCGCACTCCCGGCGGAGAACTTGGGAACAGTGGTCGCCGGGATCATGACCTTCGCGCCGGTGCGCGGGTTCACACCCATGCGCGCAGCGCGCGCCGAGGTCGAGAACTTGCCGAAGCCCGTGAAGGTGACGGCGTCGCCCTTCTTCAGCGTCGACGTGATCGTGTCCAGCACCGCATCGACCGCGGCTCCGGCATCACGCTTGGACATGCCGGCCCGATCGGCTACGGCGTCCACGAAATCCTGCTTGGTCACTGTCCCTCCTCCTGACGTCGGGGTTCGTGCATTGGGACCCGAGGAGCCTAACAGCCCTTCGGATTTGGCTCAACCGCGCCGATTTGCGGCAGTTTTGTGCAACTCCAGGAGCTCTTCGGCGCGAAAGAGCGCCCGCAGGCGGACGCCGAGGCGCGCGAGCGCGTCGGATCCCCCCTCCTCGCGATCGACCACGCAGACGGCCGTACGGACGACGACGCCTGCCTCTCGCAGCGCCGACACGGCTTCGGCGAGAGCTCCTCCGGACGTGACGACGTCCTCCACGAGGCACACGAGCTCGCCTGCCTCGAACGGGCCCTCGATGCGTTTCTCCGTGCCGTATTCCTTGGTCTCACCGCGGACGATCATGAACGGGAGACCGGACGCCATCGCTGCCGAAGCAGCCAACGCGACCGCGCCGAGGGCAGGTCCGGCGAGCCGCGTCGCGTCCGGCTCGTGCT
The DNA here is from genome assembly GCA_963708265.1 of uncultured Actinomycetes bacterium. Lineage (GTDB taxonomy): Bacteria > Actinomycetota > Thermoleophilia > Gaiellales > Gaiellaceae > GMQP-bins7. The sequence goes on from CAVPSC010000004.1 coordinate 1,644,537, forward strand.
CCGCGGCGACGGCGGCGATCCGCTCGCCGAGGGCGCGCAGGAGCTCGGGGTCGGTCTCGAAGCGGTACTTGTCGAGGTACCAGGTCGACCGCTTGCCGGAGCGGAGGACGAAATCGCCCTCGAGGAGCGCCCGGTCGACGATCAGGCGCGCGAGCTCGGCGTCGGTCACCGGAGCGCGGTGCGCGCGGTCGCGGCCAGGCGGTCGAACCCGGGCGAGCCGGGCTCGACGACCACGGCGGAGCCGTCCGCATAGGCGACGGTCGCGCGCTCGAGGGGCTCGTTCCGCCCCAGGAAGAAGCGCCACGCCCAGACGGCGAGCCCGATCAGCACCGCGAGGCGAACGAGCTTGCGCATCACCCCGTCGCGCCTTCCTCCGCCTTCGGCTTGCGGGGAGCCCTACGGCGCTTGGGCTTCTCGGACTCGGAGATCCCGTTCAGGCAGGTCCGCAGGTCGTAGGCGACGAGACCGGCGGTCGGCTGCGGCCCTGTCGTCGCGGCGATCGTGCGCTCGCCCTCCCTGAGGACGAACACCGCCCCCTCCTCGAGCTCGACCTCGACGCGGGTGACCTCGTCTCCCGATCCCCGCAGCCCGGCGGCTGCCGCCACGAGCTCCCGCGCCGCGCGGGCGAGCGTCTCGGCGGTGCCCTCGTCCTCACCGGTCGAGCCGACGACGGCGCCGCTCGCGTCCAGCACGATCGCGCGCCGGACCTGCGAGGAGAGCTGCGTGAGCTCGGCGAGCGCCTGGGCCACGTCCATGGCTGGCGACGCTAGCACTCAGCGATCCGCGGCGAGCTGCTCCGCGAGGGAGCGAGCGGCGCGGGCGCGGTGCGAGTGCTGCGCCTTCCAGGCGTTTCCGAGCTCCGCGACGGTCGAGTGCTCGCCGAGCGGCACGAAGACCGGGTCGTAGCCGAAGCCCTCGCCTCCCTGCGGCTCGAGCGCGATCTCGCCCTCGAGCGTCCCGGTCGCACGCAGCTCGTCCCCCGCGGGCGAGAGCACGACGAGCTCGCAGACGTAGCGGGCGCGCCGCTCGTCGTTGCCCGCGAGCTCTTCGAGAAGACGCGCGACCGGATCGGTCGCCCAGCGGGCGGAGTGGACTCCCGGACGCCCGTCGAGCGCTCTGACCTCGATCCCCGAGTCCTCGCCCGCGACCCAGTCAGCGGCCGGCGCGCGCCCGCGGCCGTGTCGCGCCTTGATCCAGGCGTTCTCGAGGAACGTCTCGCCGTCCTCGACCGGCTCCTCGTCGACATCGAGGAGCTCGATCTCCCACTCCGGGAGCGCCAGGCGCAGCTCGCGAAGCTTGTTCGGATTCGTCGATGCGAGGAGGAGCCTCACGCGCGCGGCGCGACGGCTGCGTCCTGCTGCGCTGCGACGAGCGCCTCGATCCCGCCTGCCGCGAGGTCGAGGAGCTCGTCGAGGAGGTCGCGCGAGAACGGGTCCCGCTCGGCGGTCGCCTGGACCTCGACGAGCTCGGCGCCCCCGGTCATGACGACGTTCATGTCCGTCTCCGCGCCCGAGTCCTCCTCGTAGTCGAGGTCGAGCACGGCCTCGCCGTCGACGATCCCCACCGAGACCGCGGCGACCGAGCCGGCGAGCGCCTTCGAGAGGCCGAAGCGCTCGAGCGCCCGGCTCGCCGCGATCCAGGCGCCCGTGATGGAGGCGCAGCGCGTGCCGCCGTCGGCCTGGAGGACGTCGCAGTCGAGCCAGAGCGTGCGCTCGCCGAGCGCCTCGAAGTCGCACACGGCGCGAAGCGCCCGCCCGATCAGCCGCTGGATCTCGACGGTCCGCCCGTCCGGCCGGCCGCGGGAGACGCCGCGCTGCGTGCGCTCTCCCGTCGAGGCCGGGAGCATCGAGTACTCGGCGGTCATCCACCCTCGACCGTTCCCCTTGAGCCAGCGGGGGACGCCCTCCTCGACCGTCGCGGTGCAGAGGACGAGCGTCTTCCCCTGGCGGTAGAGCACCGAGCCGTGCGGCTGCTCGAGGAAGTCGACCCGAACCTCGAGCTCGCGCAGCTCGTCCGGCCGCCTGCCGTCCGCTCTCACGCGGCCGCCGCCTGGAGCGCGGCGATCTCGACATGCTCCGCCGCTCGTATCGGGAGCTGGAGGAAGCGCCGGCCCATCTCGCGAAACTGGACGGGGTCGCCGGTCGTCAGGAAGCGGTGGCGGCCCTCACGGGCCTCGTCGTTCTCGATGCCCTTGCGTGCGAGCGTCGCCGACACTTCGCGTGCGACCTCCTCGGCGGAGAAGACGAGAGTGATCCCGCGCCCGAAGACGCGCTGGAAGAGGGGCCGGATCAGCGGGTAGTGCGTACAGCCGAGGATCACGGTGTCGACGTCCGCCTCCTTCAGCGGCGCCGCATACTCGCGCACCGCAGCGGTCGTCTCCTCGCCGAAGGGATCGCCTCCCTCGATCAGCGGGACGAGACGGGGGCACGCGACCGGAAGGAGCTCCGCGCCGGCGTCGAGCGAGCTCACGAGCTCGGCGTAGCGGCCGCTCGCGACGGTCGCCTCCGTCGCGAGGAGGCCGATCCGGCGGTTACGGGTCGCGAGCACGGCCGCATGCGCCTCGGGCGCGAGCACGCCCACGACGGGGACCGAGAGCTGCCGCTGGAGGTCGGGGAGAGCGGCCGCCGTCGCCGAGTTGCAGGCGGCGACGACGAGCTTCACCCCCTGCGCCTCGAGGTAGCCCGCGATCTCGGATGCGAAGCGCCTGATCTCCTCGAGCGGCCGCGGCCCGTACGGCAGCCGCGCGCCGTCGCCGAGATAGACGAAGTCCTCGTGCGGGAGCGTGACGAGGCACTCGTGCAGGACGGTGAGCCCGCCGACCCCCGAGTCGAAGACGCCGATCGCGCGCGCATCCATCGGCCGGGATTCTAGGGACGGGCACCGGCGGAGGCTTGGTGCGAGATTCCCACGTCGTCGAGGGCGGTCACGACCAAGCCGGGCGCCGACGGCGGACTCGTGCAGGCTGGAAGCCTGTGCGAGGAACACCGGCGGCGATCCGGCGACGTGTCGTGGACGTCCTCCGGCCCGTGCGAATCTCGCATCAAGGCTCTACCCTTGGCGGCCGTGGTGAAGACGTGGCTCGCGGGCCTCACGCTCGCCCTCCTCCTCTTCGTCGGGAACGCGCCGGGGAGCGCGGTCTCGAGCCGGGACGTCTCGATCCCGATGGACGACGGCGTCTCGCTCGCGGCGACTCTCTACCTCCCCGACGGCCAGCCGCCCGCGGGCGGCTGGCCCGCGATCGTCTTCCTGCACGGGCTCGGCGGGAACCGGGAGCAGATGAACGCGCTCGCCCTGGCGTACGGCTTCGTCGGGCAGGACTACGCCGTGCTCACCTTCGACGCGCGGGGCCACGGCGACTCGGGCGGGCTCGTCTCGATCGACGGCCCCCGCGAGATCGCAGATGTGAAGGAGGTCGAGGCGTGGCTCGCGGCCCGCCCGGACGTCGCCGACGCGAAGATCGGAGCGTGGGGCATCTCCTACGGCGGCGGCGCGGTGCTCGACTCCGTGGCAGCGGGAGTGCCGTGGGCGGCGGTCGCGACCGTCGAGACGTGGAGCGACCTCTATTCCGCGCTCGTCCCGCAGGGGCTGCTGAAGTCCGGGCTCGTCGCCGCGCTCGCCGGCTCCATCCCGGACCAGAAGAAGAGCCCCGACCTGATCCAGATCCAGTCCCTCGCGTTCTCCGGGCAGGACCCGGCGGCCGTGAAGGCGTGGGCCGAAGCACGGTCGAGCCTCCCCCGCCTCGGCACGGTCACGACGCCCGTGTTCCTCGCGCAGGGACGACGCGACTTCCTCTTCGGGATCGACCAGGGCGTGCGTGCGTACGACAAGCTGCGCGGCCCGAAGCTGCTCTACATCGGCCTTCACGGCCATCCGCCGTCGACGTTCCCCGCGGGCGACACCGGTCTCCTCATGAGCCAGGTGCGCGCGTGGTTCGACTGTTACCTCCGCAGCGTCGGCTGCGACGCGCTGCCGACCGGCGTCGAGGTCGTGCCCGAGAGCTTCGCCGGCAAAACGCACGCGTTCAAGGCTCTGCCGAAGACGAAGACGACGACCGTCGTCTTCCCAGGCGTCTCGACGTTCGCGCGCACGGGGAAGGCGGTGCGGACGAGCGCACGCCTCGCGCGCCCGCTCGAGATCTTCGGCTCGCCGACGGTGACGGTGCCGCTCGCCGCGAGCGGCGGCTGGTCGCGGCTCGTCGCCGTGCTCACCGCGCGCACACCGGGCGGGAAGCAGATCGTCGTCAGCGCGGGGGGCGTACCCGCCCGGAAGGGCGCGAGGAAGGTCGCGATCGAGCTGATCGACCAGGCGACGTACCTCCCGAAGGGCTCGCGGCTGACGCTCACGCTCGGCTCGTCCTCGCTCGCCCAGAGCCCGACGAACCTCCTCTACCTCGACCTGCCGCTGCCGGCGAGCGCGCGTGCGCGAGTGGGAAACGCCGTCGTCACGATCCCGGGGCTCCGGACGCCGATCACGAAGTGATGGCGGGCCGCGAGCGCCCGCGTGGCTCGAGGCGTTCGGGCGGCAGGGTGTGCGACACTCGATCGCGGCTCGTGTCCCGCCATCCGAACTCGAACACGGAACACCGAGGAGGACACCCCATGCACCGACGAATGTGGACGGTGGTCGCAGGGCTCGCCGCCGTCGTCGCCCTGGTCGCCGTCCCGTCGGCGCTCGCGGCGTACACGTCGCCGAAGCTCCAGGTGACACAGGGGCCGAACGTCGTCACGGTGAAGGCGTCGCTGAGCCCGGACGACGACCCGACGGCGGTCGTACGCATCTCCGCCCCGACGGGGACGCAGCTCACGACGACCCAGGCGCCGGGGACGGTCCTCGGGCCGGTCCACGCCCTCGTCAAGGCGCTCGACCTCGGCGGCGCCGACCTCGCGCTCGACGGGCAGCTCGTCGTCGCGGCGCCCGGCCAGGTCCCCGCCGCCGCGCAGACCCAATGCCTGCAGGGAACGACACCACTCGCGACCTGGGTGATGGTCCTCAACGCGGCCGGGCAGACGTTGAGCGTGCCCACATTCCTGGTTCCGACGGGCTCGGCTGCGAGCCCTGCATTGATTCAGGTCTGCCTTCCGCCGCCGGACGTGCCGGCGAGCAATCCTGCGAAGGCGACGTTCGGCGCGAAGCTCTACAGCGCGCAGCTCTCGATCGTCGGCGTCTTCCACAATGTTCCTCTGGGAGCCTGGGTCTCGACCTGGACGCCGTACAACCCCGGAGTCGGCACGGTCAACCTGGCCGGCACGGTCGCCGCTCCCGCGGCGATCGCTCCGGGCGCGGTGACGCTCACGGCGAGGAAGCGCGGGCTCGGCGCCGCCGTCACCGGACGGGTGACGCAGGCCGGGCAGCCGCGCGGGGGCGCGACGGTGGCGATCTTCGGCGGTCCGAAGAAGAGCGGACTCGAGCGACTGGGCAAGGCGAGCGTGAACGACAACGGCGTGTTCCACTTCACGGCGAAGCGTGGGACGTACTTCCGCGCCGCCGCGACCGCAGCGCCCGGCGCCGCCGCCCCGCTCTGCACGCAACTCGCGCCACAGCTCCAGGGGCTCCCCTGCGTCAACCCGACCGTGAACGGCTTCACGGCGCAGAGCAAGGTCGCGAAGAAGAAGTAGGAGAAGCGCGGCGCCCGGGCCGTCGAGGAGTCAGAACTCGCATCTCGGAACTAAAGGCAACGTTTCTCGACACGAGTTCTGACTCCTCGGGCTCCCGTGCCCGAGCGTGAAAGGACGGTCGGGTCGAGACGCCGGTCTTCGCGCTCCTCGTACGCTTCCCCCGTGCCTGCGACCGTCCGCCTCGGCACCTGCAGCTTCGCCGACGAGGGTCTCGTCAAGACCTGGTATCCGCGCGGCGTCTCGACGTCGAAGGCCAGGCTCGCGCACTACGCGGAGCGCTTCGACACGGTCGAGGTGGACTCGCCCTACTACCACCTGCCCGATCCGGCCGTGACCGGACGCTGGGCGCAGCGGACGCCGCCCGAGTTCGTCTTCCACGTGAAGGCGCACAAGACGATGACGCACCATGAAGAGGCCGACCAAGAGCGGGCGTTCGCCGAGTTCCGCGCCTCGCTCGAGCCGCTCGAGCTGTCGGGGAAGCTCCGCGGCATCCTCCTCCAGTACCACCCGCGGTTCGTGAAGTCGGACGAGGCGAAGGAGCAGCTCGCGCGCGTACCCGCGCTCCTCGAGCCGCTCGTCCCGCTCGTCGAGTTCCGACACCGCTCGTGGCTCGAGGAGGACGAGCGCGCGGACACGTTCGCCTTCCTCACGCGGAACGGGCTCTCGTACGTCTCGGTCGACGCGCCGCGCACGCGGGCGTCCAACGTGGTGCCGCGGGTCGCCGCAGCGACCGGCCCGGTCGCCTACGTCCGCTTCCACGGCCGGAACGCGAAGACCTGGAACATCCGCTCCGAGCGCTCGGCCGACCGCTTCGACTGGATGTACTCGGCGGAGGAGCTCTCCGACTGGGTGCCCGAGCTCGGCCGGCTCGCAGGCGAGGCGGACGAGGTGTACGCCATGTTCAACAACAACCGCGACGACTTCGCGCCGCGGAGCGCGCTGCTCCTGCGCGGGCTCCTGGACGAGTCGGGGATCGCCGCCGAGGGCGGCATCGAGCCGCCGCCGCTCCGGCCGACGCTCTTCTGATCCGCAAGCCTGCCGCTCGCTCGGATCCGCGCGCGTCCGGAACATGACTGCAAACGGCTGCTTCGCCTTGGCGCTCCGGTTTCCGTCTCGGCCTAGAGTCAGGCCATGCGCGTCCTCTCCATCACGCACGGGCCGAGCGTCCCCGGCGGCGTGTTCGACGAGGAGGTCGAGGCGCGCGGGCACGAGCTCGATCGTTGGGTGGTGCCGATGGGCGGCGCCCCGCGACCCACCGCGAGCTACGACGCGGTGATGGTCTTCGGCGGCTCGATGCACCCGGATCAGGACGAGCACTTCGAGTGGCTGACGCGCGAGGCCGAGCTCCTCGCGCGCGTCCTCGAGGAGGACGTCCCGGTGCTCGGGGTGTGCCTCGGCGCACAGCTCGTGGCGCGGGCGGCCGGAGCGGCGGTCGGGCCGGTGAGCACGCCGGAGATCGGCTGGCACGAGATCGAGCTCACGCAGGCGGGGATCGACGATCCCGTCCTCGGGACGCTTGCGCCCCGGACGCACGCGTTCCAGTGGCACTCGTTCACGTACGAGCTGCCGGACGGCGCCGTCGAGCTCGCCCGCAGCGCCGTCTGCACGCAGGCGTTCCGGCGCGGCCGCGCGTGGGGGATCCAGTTCCATGCCGAGGTCACGCAGGCGATGGTGGAAGCGTGGGCCGTGGAGGACGCCGCCGAGCTGCCGCTGCCCGCGGCGGAGCTCCTCGCCGAGACCTCCACCCGGATCGCGGCCTGGAGCGAGAGCGGCCGCAGGCTGTGCGGCGCCTTCCTCGACGAGTCGGCACCCGGGTGAGGGGACGACCGCGACGAGGCTTGCGAAGCCGCTGTCTTCAGGGATCTTCTGCGCGACCGCCGAGTCCACGCCCGCGGATTGCCGCTCGTGGGATCAAGGAGCGCTGTGCGAGCCGGAACGACAAGGCGGCGAAGCCGCCGTCTTCAGGGATCTTCCGCGCGACCGGCGAGTCCGCTCGTGGGATCAAGGAGCGCTGTGCGAGCCGGAACGACAAGGCGGCGAAGCCGCCGTCTTCAGGGATCTTTCCGCGCGACCGGCGAGTCCGCGCTAGCGGACTCGCCGGTCTTGCGCACTACTCAGCCGGGAGCGACGGGTCGTGCGACCACTCGTGCCAGGAGCCCACGTAGTTGCGCGCCTCGTAGCCGGCCGCCCGAAGCACCTGGGCCGCGAACTCCGAGCGGCTGCCGCTGTGGCAGTAGGCGACGACCTCCGCGTCCTCCGGGGCAGCGACGAGCGCGCGCACGTCTTCCGCGGAGCGTGCGTCCAGCAACCGCTCGAGGGGGAGGTTCCGCGCGCCGGGGATGTGCCCGTGCCGGGCGTCGCACGGCGTCGGCGCGGAACCGTCGAACTCCCGCGGCGTGCGGACGTCGAGGAGGACGAGGCTCTCGTCGCCCAGCCTGCCGCGCAGCTCATCCAGCGTCACGTCGCCCACTGCGCGAGGTAGTCCTTCAGCACCTCGTTGAAGCGGTCCGGCTGGTCGAGGGTGAGGAAGTGCCCGGCGCCCTCGAACACCTCGAGCCTGCCGACGAGCGCCGAATCGGCGATCTCGCTGCCCTCTTCGACGGACATGATCGCGTCCTCGTCACCGACGCAGACGAGGAGCGGCCCACCGAAGGACGCTGCGATCCCCGTCAGGTCCATGCGGTCGCGCATCGCCTCCTGGGCGGCCGCCAAGTGCTCGGCGGGCACCGTCGAGTCCTCGAGCTCCGGCGGTAGACCCTTTGTTCGGAGCCTCGAGATCTGCTCCTCACGGAAGCGGCGGCGGAGCATGTCGTCCGCAGCCACCCTCGCGCCTGCGAGCACCATCCCGACCACGCGCTCCGGCGCTCGTCGGGCGAGAGCGAGCGCGCAGTAGCCGCCCATCGAGGCGCCGACGACGACGAACGACTCGTGGATCTCCCCGAGCAGCTGCGCCGCCCAGCCGTCGATCGAGGAGCCCCGCCCGTACAGGTTCGGGCTGAACTCCTTGAACCCGAGGTCACGGACGATGGGAAGCTGCGGATACCACATCCGCTCGTCCTCGGGCCACGCGTGGAGGAAGACGACCATCATGAGCGGTCGATCCTGACAGCCCCGTCGAGATCGGGTGCATCCTGCCAGCCGTGCTCCGCACCCTCGACCCCCAGCGCCTGCGCGAGCGCCGAGAGGAGCTCGCGCGGCGGCGGCAGCTCGTCGCGGGACGATGCGGTGCGGGCGATGCGGCGGAACGCCGCCGGGTCTGCTCCGGTGAGCCGTGCGACGACGGTCGGGTTCGCTTCGAGCCCGACGACGTCCCCGGGGGGTAGCGGCCCGTAGTACTCGGGCAGCGAGAGGTACTCGTCGACGACACGTCCGTGTTCGAAGAGGATCATCCGCACGGCGTCCTCACGCTCGACGCCGAGCTGGACCGAGACGGCGCCCATCCGGTCCGAAAGCTCGCGGGTCAGGCGCTGGAGCATCTCCGGCTCGCGGTCGCAGACGTCGTCGTAGACCGCGATCCAGCCGTTCCGCGGTGGGGCGATCACGGACCCGCGCGAGTCGCCCGAGAGCCGTGGCACGAACTGACGAACGGCGGTCTCGACGGCCGTCAGGTCGTCCGACTGAATGTGGGCCGAGCCGAACGACGGTGCCACGTTGCGCCCCAGCCTGGCATCGAGGTCGGCGAGCGTCGTCGTCATCACGACGACCTCCTCGCGCAGTCCCCACCTGGCGTACAGGGTGTGCGCAACCGGATTCGACGTGCGCACGTCGAGGTCGAGGTGCTCGATCCCGAGCTCGCGGAACGCAGCGACGACCTCGCGCATCAGCTCCGTCGCGATCCCGGCTCGCCGCGCGGCCGGAACGACGTAGAGGTCGGTGACCCGCCCGTACCCCGGCGCTCGAGGGCGCGCGAGCGCGAAGCCGACGGGTACGCCGTCGCCGTCCTCGGCGACGAACCCGACCTCTGCCTCGAGGATCTCCGCGACCTCGCGGAGCTCGTCCTCGACCGTCTCGTACGGCGCCGGCGGGACCTCGAGCGCGAACTCCCGATAGAGAGCGGAGACGGCGTCGAGGTCGTCTGGGCCGGCGCGCCTGACGGCGGGCGTGCTCACCCGTTCATCCTCAGCCCGGCGAGCAGGAAGTGCGCTGCCAGGTTCTGGAACGGCGCGAAGCGTGGACCCATCAGCCGGACCTCCTCGATCGAGAGCGAACGGCCGGGAGCGTAGAACGTGGAGACCGCCTTCCGCACACCGAGGTCGCCCGCCGGCCACGCGCCGGGACGAGCGAGGTGCCGCGCGAGGAACCAGTCGGCGGTCCAGCGGCCGATCCCCGGCAGCGCGGTCAGCGTGGCGACCACGTCGTCGTCGGGCAGCGTCGAGAGCGAGTCGAGGTCGAGGTCGGAGCGGGCGAGCCCGACGACGTACGCCGCCTTGCTCCGCGAGAAGCCGATCTCCGGGAGCTCGAGCGGGTCGATCCCGGCAACGCGCTCGCGCGAAGGGAACTCCCAGGCGACGTCGTGCCGGACGCCGTAGCGTGCAACGAAACGACCGCGGATGGCCGCGGCTGCGCGCAGCGAGATCTGCTGCGTCGTGACCGCCACGACGAGGGCCTCGAACGCCGAGGGATGGAGGGTCGGCCGGAGTCCGAGATGCTCGCGGGCAATCGGCCCGAGCACGGGCTCCGAGGCAGCCCAGGCGTGGAACGGCTCGAGGTCGAACGGCAGGCCGAGCAGGCAGCCGACCTCGTCGACGATCAGGCCGTCCGCGGGCTCAACGCTCACCCCGCCGAGTGCCGCCACGATTCGCACCTCCCTGCCCCGGACCACCCGCTGGAGCCCGCCGTCGTGCCACACGGTCGCCCCGTCCGTGCCGTAGTCGCGAAAGCGCGCGGTCGAGAGCTCGAAGTCGTACGGCTCGGGGATCGCGAGAAGCACTTTCAGAGCGCACGCGCGAGCTGGTGGAAGTCCTCGAACGGCTCGAATGCGACCCGCTCCGCGGCGAGGTACTCGGCAAGCCCGTCCCGCGCGAACACGCGGTCCGCTGCGGCGGCGACGCACCGGTCCGAGAACCCGTCTCCGACGTAGAGGAAAGGCCCGATCTCACCGACGTCCGCGCGCTTGCACGGCTCCCCGCACACGCGGCACGGCCGATCGTTGCGGAAGAGCACCCGCCAGCCGCCGGGCCGGGGATCGAGACGGTTGGCGACGACCTCGAGTGAGAGGCCCTCTCGCTCGAGGACGGGCCCGATCAGCTCGTGGAACCCGCTCGACACGATCAGCGGATCGTGCGTCCGGGCGAGCTCGGCAAAGCCCGGCCGAAGCCGCGCGTGCTCGCGCAGCCACCCGGCGACCTCGGGCAGCGGTGCGTGGACGGTCCTGAACTCGCCGGCGATGACCTCGTGGAGCGTCAGCTCGCGCCCCAGCCGAGCCTCGTGCTCGGCGTAGGTGCCCTGGTCGCCGAACTCGAGCAGCACGAGATGGAGCCCGTCCACCTCGGTGACCGTGCCGTCCCAGTCGAGGACGACTCTCACGCCGGCTCGATCAGCGGTTGCACCGACTGGCGAAGCGTTCCGATCGCTTCGAACTCGATCTCGACCTCCGAGCCGGCGGGGATGGGGTCTACGGTGCCCGGGAAGGGACCGGCGAGGAGATCGCCCGGACGCAGGACGGTTCCATCGGCGGCCAGGGAACGCGCGGCCTCCCAGTCGAACGTCGACCACCTCGTCGCGAACTCTCCGGATCCGAACCAGCGGTTGTCGCCGTCTACGTGGACGACGATCTCCGGAGCCCTAGACAGCTCGTCCGGGGTGACGACGAGCGGCCCGAGGCCGAGGGCGAAATCGCGGTCCTTGGGCGGCAGCGCCGGCCCTCGGCGCCAGTCCGCGAAGCCGGAGAAGCCTGCGATCTGCGCATCGGCGCCGATGACCGCCGCAATGCGCGGGTCAAGCGCGACCGAATCGCCCCGCACCGGGATCTCGGCGTCCGGCCCGACGACCGCAGCGGGGTTCGCGAACTCGAACGTCGACTGGTCGGAGAAGACGCGCACTGCAGGCGGATACAGGATCGGAGCGAGCAGGCGGACGCCGGCGAGCGGATACACGGCGTGCTCTCTTGCGGTGCCGCCGCCCGTGAAGAAGGCCTGCAGCGTCTGCGCGGCGAGCTGGACCACGCGATCGCCGTCGACCCGTCCGACCCAGCCGCGCTCGAGCGGATGGTCGAGGGGATGGAACATGCACAGCTTCACGGGGCGGCCGGCCGCGGGCGGGTCGTCACGGCTCGGTATGTACCACGACCTCGGCGATCCCCGGGACGGCAGAGCGCACGCGCTCCTCCACCGCGCTCGCTCGGGCGTGGGCGTCGGCGAGCGTGTCCTCACCGGCGAGCCCGAGCGTGAGGAACGCGACGAGGCCGTCGTCCGTCCGCACGAACCGGAGCTCGCGCGGGGGGGCGCCCGTCTCCGCGCGCACCGCCGCCTCGACCGCGGCGGGGTCGACCGCGACCTCCTCGCCGGCGGCTTCTCGGGCAAGCGGCTCGAGGTGCGTGCGCACGTCCTCGACCTCCGGGACCGAGCGCAGGATCGCGTCCTCGACCGACTCGGCGATCTCGTGCGCCCGCTCGAGCGTGAGTTCGCCAGGCAGCTTCAGGTGCAGGGACACCTCCGTCCGGCCGTTCACCTCGAGCACGGCCAGGTTGTGGATCTCGCGCACGTGCGAGACGCCGAGCGCCGCGGCGAGAACACGCTCACGGACGTCCCCCTCGGGCCCCCGAGGCTCGACGTGCACGACGACGTCAGCGTCGGGAAAGACCGAGTGGAGGGCCCGCTCGACGAGGTCCGCTGCGGCGTGGCCCTGCCCGACCACGGCACCGGGGGCGACCACGATGTCGACGTCGGCGAAGTACCCGGCGCCCGAGCGACGCATTCGCAGCCGTCGCAGCTCGACCGGCGGATCGAGCGCAGCTATCGCACGTCGCGCATCCTCCTCCGCGCTCACAGGTGCCTGGTCCATGAGCGGGTCGACGTTGCGGCGAACGAGCCGGACCGCTGCCGAGATGACGAGCAGGGCGACGAAGAGCGCCGCGATCGCGTCCCACCCCGGGTGTCCGAGCGCCGCCGCGATGAGACCGACCAGGACCGCGAGCGTCCCGACGAGGTCACTCCCGAAGTGGAGCGAGCTGGCCAAGAGCGCCTCGCTCCGGTGCTTGCGGGCGACCCGGTAGGAGACCGCGGTCCTCGAGGCGTCGATCACGATGACGAGGCCGACAGCGGCGAAGGTCCAGGCCGTGACGTCGAGCTGGTAGTCGATCGCCCCGGTCAGGCGGAGAATCGCCGAGACCGCGATCGCGAGGCTGACCAGGATCAGGAAGCCACCCTCGCCGAGCGCCGCGAGGTTCTCGGCCTTCCCATGCCCGAACGGGTGGCTCTCGTCGGCCGGACGGACCGCGACCGAGATCGCGAAGAACGTGAGCAGCGCGGCAGCGAGGTCGGTGCCGGAGTGCGCCGCCTCGGCGAGGAGCCCGAGGCTCCCGCTCCCGAGGCCGGCCGCGAGCTTGATCGCGATCAGCAGGCAGGCAGCGCCGACCGAGACGAGCGCGGTGCGCCGCTGCGGGGACATGCGCGAAGGCTAGAGCGCCGTCCTATCCTCTGCGGATGCGCGTCTGCCCGTCGTGTGGCCGCGAGAACGCGGACGACGCGCGCTTCTGCTCGCAATGTGCGACGCCGCTCGAAGCCGAGACGTCGGCGCGTGAGGAGCGGAAGGTCGTGACCTGCCTGTTCTGCGACCTGGTCGGGTTCACGGCGCGGGCGGAGAGCATGGATCCCGAGGACGTGCGCCGCTTTCTCCAGCCGTACCACGCGACCCTGCGCGCGGAGCTCGAGCGCTTCGGCGGCACGGTCGAGAAGTTCGTCGGCGACGCCGTGATGGCGGTCTTCGGTGCTCCGGTCGCGCACGAGGACGACCCGGAGCGGGCCGTACGCGCAGCGCTCGCGATCCGCGAGGCGCTGACGGAGGAGGACAACGAGCTCGAGATCCGAATCGGCGTCACCACCGGAGAGGCACTCGTCGCACTGGATGCACGGCCCGAGACCGGCGAAGCCATGGCCTCCGGCGACGTCGTCAACACCGCCGCTCGGCTGCAGGTCGGCGCACCGACGAACGGGATCCTCGTCGACGAGACCACGTTCAGGACGACCGAGCGCGCGATCCAGTATGGAGAGATGCGGACGATCGACGCGAAAGGCAAGAGCGAGCCGGTCTCCGTCTGGGAGGCGCAGAACGCCCGTGCGCGCGTCGGCGTGGAGCGTGTCGGCGGCGCGGCCCTCGTCGGCCGCGAGAGAGAGCTGACGCTCCTCCGCGAGACATTCGCCCGCGTGGCGCGCGAGCGATCCCCGCAGCTCGTCACCCTCGTCGGAGTCCCGGGGATCGGGAAGAGCCGACTCGTGTTCGAGCTCTTCGGAACGATCCAGACCGGGGCGTACGGTCTCGTGTACTGGCGCCACGGGCGCTCGCTCCCGTATGGGGACGGCGTCACGTTCTGGGCGCTCGGCGAAGTCGTGAAGGCTCAGGCCGGGATCCTCGAGTCGGACGGCCCGGTCGCGGCTGCCGAGAAGCTCGGACGGGCCGTGCGCTCGGTCGTCCCGGACAGGGCCGAGGCTGGTTGGGTCGAGCGTCACGCGCGGGCACTGGCAGGGCTCGATGCCGAGACGTCCCTGGGCGATGCTCAACGTGGCGAGGCATTCGGCGCGTGGCGGCGCTTCCTCGAAGGGATCGCCGAGGAGCGACCGTTCGTGGTCGTGTTCGAGGATTTGCACTGGGCCGACGACGCGATGCTCGACTTCGTCGACTACCTCGCGGAGTGGGCGGGCGACGTCCCGCTCCTCGTGCTCTGCACGGCCCGGCCGGAGCTCTTGACGAGGCGACCGGGATGGGGCGGTGGCAAGGTGAACTCGGCCACGATCCAGCTCTCCCCGCTCGACGAGGACGAGACCGCCGCGCTCGTCCACGCGCTCCTCGGCCGAGTCGTCATCGACGCGACGCTGCAGGCGCGTCTGCTCGAGCACGCGGGCGGCAACCCGCTCTACGCGGAGGAGTTCATCCGGATGCTGAACGAGCGGCCGGCCGAAACGCTCGTACCCGAGACCGTCCAGGGTCTCATCGCAGCGCGCCTCGACACCCTTGCACCCGAGGACAAAGGCCTTCTCTGCGATGCGGCGGTGATCGGGAGAGGCTTCTGGCTCGGAGCGCTCGGCCACGAGCGCTGGCAGCTCGAAGAGCGATTGCACGGCCTCGAGCGTGCCGAGTTCGTCCGCCGCGAGCGTCGGAGCTCGGTGGCCGGCGAGATCGAGTACAGCTTCCGCCATGCGCTGATGCGCGACGTCGCCTACGAGCAGATCCCCCGAGCGCAGCGGGCCGACAAGCACCGTCGCACCGCCGACTGGATCGAGTCGCTCGGGAGACCCGAGGATCACGCCGAGATGCTCGCGCACCACTGGGGAGCGGCGCTCGAGTACGCGCGGGCAACGGGTGGCCGTACCGACGAATTCGAGGAGCGTGCTCGTTCTGTGTTCCGAGAGGCCGGCGAGCGCTCCTACTCCTTGCACGCCTTCCGGCGGGCTGCACACTTCTACGAGCGCTCGCTCGAGCTCTCGGACGACGCGGACCCGAAGCTGCTCCTCCACTACGGACGGGCGCTCGGCGTGGCAGGCGACGAGCGCGCCACGGAGACCCTGGAGGCGGCCGCCGGCGCGCTCATGGCAGCCGGAGACAGGGAGGCTGCGGCGGAAGCGCATGCGTTCCTCACGGAGGCGCTCCACCTGCAGGGTCGAGGCGAGGCCGCGTACGGGCACATGGAGCAGGCGCTCGAGCTCGTACGCGATGCACCGCCGTCGGCGGCGAAGGTCCGTGTCCTCGCGGAGTCCTCCCGCGTCCTCGCGCTCGGCGAGGGACGGGATGCTCAGGCACTTGCCCAAGAGGCGTACGAGATGGCGACCGCACTGGGGCTCGTCGACCTCGCGGCCCGCGCGCTCGCGAACCGCGGCATCGTGAAGACGAACGCCTTCGATCTGGACGGTGCCATCGTCGACTCCGAGCTCAGCATCGAGCTGGCGCGCTCCGTCAGTTCGCCCGAGGAGGCGCGCGCCCGGCACAACCTCGGCTCCGCGACCTGGTTTCGCGGTGAGCTCGCCCCCGCGACGGCACACTTCGCCGAGGCCGTCCGTGTGGGGGAGCACTTCGGCGTGCTGCAGACCGCTCTCGCGAGCCGTTCCGTGCTCTGCGGAACCCTGTACCCGACAGGTGCGTGGCCGGAGGCGCTCGCCCTCGCGAACGAGCTCATCGGGGAGCTCCAGGATCTCGGCGTGAACTACTTCGAGTACCACCCGCTAACGGCCCGCGCCCGCATCGCGCTCGCTCAGGGCGACAACGAGCGTGCCCTCGCGGACGTGAGGCGCGCGGCCGAGGTCGGGCGCGCGGCGGGAGATCGCCAGGTCCTCGTTCCCGTCCTCTCGCAACTGGCCTTCGTGACCGCCGAGCTCGACCTGCTCGACGAGGCGACGGCAGCGGCGCGAGAGTTCGCCTCGCTCGTGGGAGACCTGTCGCCGATGAACATCCATCGCGCGATCGACATCGCGTGGGTGGCGAGCCGCCTCGACTGCGTCGAGCCTCTTCGCCGGCTGACGTTCACCGCACCGGAGAGTCACATCTGGCGCGTCGCGGTCGTCGCGATCCTCGACGAGGACTACGATCGCGCAGCGAGTGTCCTCGCGCAGCTCGGCCACGTGGACGAGGGGTACGCGAGGCTGCGCTCGGGCGAGCGAGCCATCGCCGAGAGTCGCCGCGCGGAGGCGAACGGGGACCTCCGCGAGGCGATCGCCTTCTTCAGACGGCTTGGTGCGACGAGCTACGTCCGGCGGGCCGAGAACGTGCTCGCGAGCGCGGGCCTAGAGATTCCCGCGTAGCGCCTGCTCGCGCTCGATCGACTCGAAGAGGGCCCTGAAGTTGCCCTCCCCGAACGTCGTCGCGCCGTGCCGCTCGATGACCTCGAAGAACACCGTCGGCCGGTCCTGTGCAGTCTTCGTGAAGATCTGCAGCAGATAGCCGTCGTCGTCGCGGTCGGCGAGGATACCCAGCCGGTGGAGATCGCCGTAGTCCTCGTTGATCTCCCCGACGCGGCCCTCGACCTCGTCGTAGTACGCGTCCGGCGTGTCGAGGAAGAGGACGCCCCGCTCCTGCATCGCCTCGACCGTCTTGACGATGTCGTCGCTCTGGAGCGCGATGTGCTGCACCCCGGGGCCGTCGTTGAACTCGAGGTACTCCTCGATCTGGCTCTTGCGCTTCCCTTCGGCGGGCTCGTTGATCGGGAACTTGATCTTCCCGCTCCCGTCCGCCATCACCTTGGACATGAGCGCCGAGTACTCGGTCTGGATCTGGTCATCCCCGAAGTGGACGATGTTCGTCATCCCGAAGACGCGCTCGTAGAACTCGACCCAGTGGTTCATGCGCCCGAGCTCGACGTTTCCGACCACGTGGTCGAGCGCGATCAGGCCGACGCCGTCCCGCTGCCCGTTCGTCGACGTGGAGACGAACCCGGGGGCGAACGGGCCGGCATAGTCCCCGCGGTTGACGAACGTGTGCACGACCTCGCCGTAGGTCGCGATCGTGGCGAGCTCGAGCGAGCCGTGCTCGTCCTCGAGGCGGTGCGGCTCGACGACGCCGCGGGCGCCGCGCTGCACGGCTCCCCGGTAGGCGTCCTCCGCGCTCGGGACCTGGAGGGCGATGACACGGGCGCCGTCCCCGTGCCGGTACGCGAACTGCGAGACCTCCCCGTCCGCCCGCAGGCCGCTCGTCAGGACGAGCCGGATGTCGCCCTGCTCGAGCACGTACGAAGCGCGGTCGCGGACCCCGGTCTCCGGCCCTGCATATGCGGTGCGGCTGAAGCCGAAGGCTTGCTCGTAGAAGTAGGCAGCCTGCTTCGCGTTTCCGACCCAGATCTCGATGTGGTCCCAGTTGTCGATCGGCATGAAGTCGTGGTCGCTCATGGGTCCGATTCTAGGCCGCTTACGCCGCCTGGGGAGCGACCGCCCGGCGCCGGACGATCAGGATCCCGCACGCGATGAGCACGCCGCCTGCGATCTGAAGCACCGAGAGCGGCTCCGAGAGGAGGATCACGGCGAGCACGGCCGCGACGAACGGCTGCAGGTTCGCCGCGAGCGTCGCGCGATTCGCTCCGATGCGGTGGATCGAGCGGAACCAGAGCACGTTCGTGACGACGAGCGGGCCGACGATCGCGAACACCATCAACGCCCAGACCTGCCAGCCGAGATCCCAGCTCTGGCTCGAGGTCTGGCCGATCCCCGTGAGCGCGATCAGCACCCACGCGCCCGGCACGACGATCGCGCTCATCCGCGACGGCGAGTACGAGCGCATGAGCGGCCCGACGACGACGGAGTACGCCGCCCAGGTGGCGGCGGTCGCGAGCCCGAGCAGGATTCCGCCGAGGTCGTGGCCGAGCTCCCCGCCCGAGCCGACCGCGACGAGCCCGACGCCGAGTGCGGAGACCGCGGCGGCGAGCCAGAAGCGCCTGCTCGGACGCTCGGTTCCGACGATCAGCCCGAAGATCGCCGCGAAGATCGGGATCGCCCCGAGGACGAGCCCGATCGTCGACGCGGTGGTGATGTCGAGCGCGAAGACGAAGCAGAGCTGGTTCAGCCAGAGGAGCACGGTCGCCAGACCGAGCACGGGTAGATGGCGCCGCTCGACGCGCAGCGTCCTCTCCACGTAGAACGTGAGCACGACGAAGATGAGCCCGGCGAAGCCGTACCGCACCGTCGCGTACGCGAGCGGCTCGAACCCGTGGGTGAGGATGTACTTCGTCACGCTCAGGTTGAGCGCCCAGAGGAGGATCGTCGACAGCAACATCAGCTCGACGGTCGTCGGACGGCGCATCGCGAGGACGCTACAGAGGCGATCGCCGAGGGAGCGGCGGTAGGCTTCGGCCGCATGGCAGAGCCGACGCGCGACGACATCGACGCCCTCGTCGGGCCGGCGACACCCCACTTCGCGTACCAGCTCCGGGCGCGCGTCCGCGAGCTCGTCCAGGATCTCCCGGCCGACCATCCCGTCCGTCGCTACGGCGAGGAGAAGATGGAGCTCCTCGACCGCCTCGGACACGCGTCGTCGAAGGCCGAGAACGGTCCGGCCGAGCCTCGTTCGCGGATCGGCTGGGAGACGATCCCGTCGTCGGCGCCGGTCTCGGACCCGCTTCGGTCCGAATGAGCGCTCGCCGAGTGCGAGCGGCCGCTCAGGCGCGGAGACGCGGCGCATGAGCTTCGAGGGCGTTTCGGTCCTCGTGACCGGAGGGTCGCGCGGCATCGGCAAGGCGGTCGCGCTCCGCTTCGCCTCCTTCGGCGCGCGCCGGGTCGCCATCGGCTATCTGCGCGGCGACCGGGCCGCCGAGGAGACGGCATCCGAGCTCTCGGCGCTGGGAGCCGAGCCCGTCCTCGTCCGTGGCAGCGTCGCGTCGACTCGGATTGCCGACGAGGTCGCGGCTCTCGGTTCGCTCGACGCCCTCGTCCACGCCGCCGCGACGGGCGTCATGCGCCCGGCGCTCGACACGGCGGACAAGCACTGGAACTGGACCCTCGACGCGAACGCGCGGGCCTTCCTGTCCCTCTCGCGAGCGGCCGTGCCGACGATGCCGCCCGGGTCGTCGATCGTCGCGCTCTCCAGCCTCGGCTCGACGCGCGTCCTCCCGAACTACGCGCTCGTCGGCGCCTCGAAGGCGGCTCTCGAGGCGCTCGTCCGCTACCTCGCGGTCGAACTCGCCCCGCAGGGGATCCGCGTCAACGCGGTGTCCGCCGGCGTGGTCGAGACGGGCGCGCTCGAGCACTTCCCGAACAGGGAGGAGATGCTCGAGCTGGGCGCGCGCAATCCCGCAGGCCGGATCGTCTCTCCGGTGGACGTCGCGGGGGCGGTGACGTTTCTGTGCTCGCCCGAGGCCGAGATGATCCGCGGGCAGACGCTCGTCGTCGACGGCGGCTGGTCCCTGCTCGCGTCCCTGGCCGCCTCCGGCTTCCGTCGGGCAGAGCCCGGCTCCGCCGGAAGCTGACGCCTACGCCCTCGGGAGCGCGCGAATGCGCCGGCTACTGGCGCATGAAGCCCTGACGGGCGGCTGAGACGAGCGCGACCGCCTCCGGGAAGAGCACGCGCATCGCGTCGCGGAGCGCGAGCGCCTGCGCGTCCGACGGGCCGTCGACGTCTACACGAGAGAGCGCCGCTGCGGTCAGCTCGACTGCGGTGTTGAGGGTCAGCGTGGCGAACTGCTCGCGCTGGGTGTCCTGCACCGACTCGGCCTGCCGCTCGGCGAAGTCGCGAAGCGCCCCGAGCAGGTCCTCGGGATCGCCGCCGAACGGGAAGAAGCCGCCGCTGCCTTCCATCGCCCCAGGGTACGCGATACCCACGGGCTCCCGTTCGGGTCGCGAGCCGGTAGACGACGCCACTCGTGTGTCGGCGACCTGGACGGAGCGGAGGCCACGGCGACGCCACGGACAGGGCTCAGGAGTCGAGCTCGAGCCGGTAGCCCGCCTCGATCTCGCGCTGTAGCTCGGCGACCGCATCCTGGGACGTCTTCATCGCGGCCGCGAACGGCGAGGCCGACGTCGGGTCGAGCTCGCGCTCGAGCTTCCGCGTCGCCGTGCCGATCTCGTCCAGCCGCGCAGGCGTGGCGAGCTGCGGGGGCTCGCCCACGACGTCGCGGAGCTCGCGGGCCGCAGCTTCGGCCTCGTCGATCCCCTCCGGGGCCTCCCGCTCGCGCACGGCGGCGAGCTCGTCGATCAGGCCGTCGAGGTCGCCGCCACCCGCGGCGTCGACCGCGACCTCGCAGAGCGCGGCGATGGAGATCGCCTCGCGCAGATCGCGGCGCCCCGTGACGGGGCCTCCCTCGCCGTCGAGGGCGATCCAGCTCCGGTAGCCGTCGGCACCGTCGACCGCACACAGGTAGACGCGTATGCCCGCCGACGGCTCGGTCGGGATCACCGCCGAAACCGCGTCGCCCTCGTCGACGTACCCGGTCGCATGGCCGACGATCGTCTCGAGCTCGTCCGCGAGCGCCACGACCGCGCAGAATAGGGACCCGTGTCGGCCCGGACCGCCCACGCACGAGCGCTCTTCGCCCCGCTCGGGCCGACGTACGACCGCGTCGGCGCGGTCCTCTCCCTCGGCCAGGACCCGCTCTGGCGCCGCTTCCTCGTCTCCCGGCTCCCACCCGATCGCGGTCACGTGCTCGATGTCGCCACGGGAACGGGCCTGGTCGCAGCCGAGCTGCGACGCCGCGGCTTCTCCGTCACCGGGCTCGACCAGAGCGCCGGGATGCTCGACGCGGCACACGCTCGGCTCGGCGCCGAGGTCGATCTCGTGGAGTCGTCCGCCGAGGACACGCCCTTCGGCGACGGCATCTTCGACCACGTCACGTTGACGTACCTCCTGCGCTACGTGGACGACCCGGGCGCCGTGCTCGCCGAGCTCGCGCGCGTCGTCCGCGCGGGCGGGACCGTGGCCTCGCTCGAGTTCGGCGTCCCGCGCGGGCTCGCGAGGCCCCTCTGGGACCTGTACGTCGACGCCGGCCTTCCGCTCGCGGGGCGCCTCGTCTCGCCGGGCTGGTTCGAGGTGGGCCGGTTCCTCGGCGGGTCGATCCGCGACTTCTGGACTCACTATCCAATCGACCGGCAGCTCGCGCTCTGGCGCGCTGCGGGCCTGTACGGGATCGAGGTACGCCGCTTGAGCCTCGGCGGGGGGGTCGTGATCTGGGGGACGCGGCGATGACCGTGCAGCCGCAGTCGACACCTGGCCCGACCCCGCGGCAGCGGCCCTCGTGGTACGCGCTCGAGCGCGGTGGCTGGCGGGACTACGTCACCCTCCTCCATCTCCCGTACACCGCCTGGCACGTCTCCTACGTGGTGATCGGCGGCTGCCTGGCCTCGGCGATCGCGTGGGGGCGGCTCGGCGCGGCGGCCGCGGCCTTCGCGCTCGCCGTGGGCGTCGGCGCGCACGCGCTCGACGAGCTCCGCAGCCGTCCTCTCGGGACCCGGATCCCCGACGCGGTCCTCATCGGCCTCGCTGCCGTGTCGATCGGCACCGCCTCTGCGATCGGCGTCGCCGGCGCGCTCTCGTTCCGGCCCTGGATCGTGCTCCTCGTCCCCGTCGGCGTGTTCCTCGTCGTCGCGTACAACCTCGAGCTCGCAGGGGGTCGGTTCCACTCCGACCTCTGGTTCGCGCTCGCCTGGGGCGGGTTCCCGCTCCTCTGCGGGTATGCCGCTGTCGCAGGGACGATCGACGCCAGCGCGCTCGTCGCCGCCGCGTTCGCCGTCCTCCTCTCGCTCGCCCAGCGCGCTCTCTCGAGCCACGTGCGCCGGGTCCGTCGCGAGGTCTCGGCCGTGCGCGGAGAGCTCGAGTTGAAGGACGGGAGCACGGTGCACCTCGACGCCGCGACGCTCATTTCGCCCTCCGAGCCCGCGCTCCGCCTGCTCGCGGCTGCGACGGTCGCCCTCGCCGTGGCGCTCGTGGTCACCCGACTCTAGGCGGTCGGTCGAGTGCCGGACGTCTTCACCGTCGACGAGCGCGACCGCGTGCGCGACCGGGTCCTCGAGCTCGCGGCGGCCGACGAGCGCGTCGTCGCAGGAGCCGTGATCGGCTCGCTCGCGCACGACGACGGCGACCGCTGGTCGGACCTCGACCTGACCTTCGCCGTCTCGGATCGCGCTTCCGTGACGGATGTCCTCGAGGACTGGACCCGTCGGGTCGTGGCCGAGCTCGCTGGCGTCCACCTCTTCGACGTCGCGAGCGGCGACTCGACGTACCGCGTGTTCCTCCTCCCCGGCTGTCTCCAGCTCGACCTCTCGTTCACGCCCGCTGGGTCGTTCGGGGCCGCGGGTCCCCGGTTCCGGCTGCTCTTCGGCGAGGCGGCCGAGAAGCCGCACGTCGAGCCGCCCGATCCAGAGGAGCTCTTCGGCCACGCTGTCCACCACGCGCTTCGCGCGCGCTTCTGCATCGAGCGCGGCCGCCACCTGCAGGCGGAATACTGGATCAGCGGAGTGCGTGACACCGCACTCGCCCTCGCGTGTCGTGCCCGCTCGCTCCCCGCCGTCCACGCGAGAGGCTCCGACGACCTCCCTGCGGAGGCACGAGATCGCTTCGACGACGCGCTCGTCCGGTCGCTCGACCGCGACGAGCTGCTCCGCGCGCTCGCAGTCGCGGTCGACGGGCTGCTCTACGAAGCGGGCGAGACACGCGGGCTCGCGACCAGCGTCGAGCCGGAGCTGCGCGCGCTCACCGCGAGCTGGGACCGCTGAGAGAGACGCCGTGGGCGCACCCGGCAGGCGACTAGCATGGACGAGTGCCGCTCGTCGCCTGGATCCTAGTCGCCGCACTCGCCGCCGCCCTCGTCGTCGCGGCGATCCTGGCTCTCTCGCTCCATCGCGCCCGCGCGCGCGCCGCCCGTACGGACGAGCTCGTCGCCGACGCACGGCGCGCGATTCGAGCGGCGGCGGAGGAGGAGGCGCGCACCCAGGCCGAACAGCTCAGGCTCACGATCGCGCGCGCGCGCGCCGATTCCCTCTCGGCCTACGCGATCGAGGAGCGCCGCCTCTCGGACGAGCGCCGCGGGGAGCTGACCGTGCGCGAGCGGGAGCTCTCGGACCGGCTCGCGGAGACCCTTGCAGCGGTGGAGCAACGCGTCGAAGAGCGCCTCAGAGCCTGGGAGACGGACCTCGAGCGCGCGCAGCGCGGGCTCGAGGGTCAGGTCTCTGTGCTGGAGGAGAGCCTGCGCCAGCGGATGGGAGACGTCGAGACGCGGATCGATGCCGAGGCGACGGAGCTCGGAACGACGATCGACCAGCAGCGCGCTGCGGCCGTCCGGCATCGGGAGGAGCTCGAGCAGACTGCGAAGGCGGCGCTCTCGGAGGCGCTCGACGAGCTCCAGTCCCAGGCGGAGGACCGGCACCGGGCGGTGGAGGACATGGCCGAGCGCGTGCGGCTGCGAGAGCAGGCGATCGCGGAGCAGGTCGACCGAGCGGAGAGCGACGTCCGCACCAGGATCGAAGTCACCTTCGCCGAGCTCGAGCGGAGACAGGTCGAGCAGCTCGAGCGCTCGACGGCGCGCGAGGTCGAACGGCTCAGCGAGGCGGGCGCCCTCGAGTTCGAGAACAGGATGAAGGCGATCCGCGAGGAGGCCGCCGACCGCTTGCGGGAGGAGCTCGACCGCACGTCCGAGACGTTCCTCCGCCGCGCCGATCCGATGCTCGCCCAGCAGTTCCAGCGGGCGGTCGACGTCGCGACGCAGCGGATCGAGGACCGCATCCTCGAGATCGCGCGGCGCTACGAGGCGGCGCGCTCGTCGGCGAGCGTCTAGGCCGCCGTCGCGGCCACAACAGCGGCCCGCTGCGAGTTCCAACTCTCGTCGGCAGGGAACGTCTCAGTCGAGGCGAATCCACGCGCACATGGCCGAGAAGACCGAGATCCCGCTCTGGAGCGAGAACGAGTCCGCGAAGGTGGAGAGCTGGCGCCTGCACATCCTTCTCGAAGCCGGCTATCCCGTTCCGCTCGCCGAGCGCATCGCGGGGAGCGACGTCGACCTGCACGACGCGGTCGAGCTGATCCGACGGGGCTGCGCTCCCGTCGTTGCGGCTGAGATCCTGCTCTAGCTCTCGCGACCGGGCGCCTCGGAGGGCGGCTGTACGCTCCTGCGGTGAAGGTCGAGCCGATCCTCTACGGTGACCGCAAGGTCTACACGGTCTCCGCCTTCAACCGCGGCGTCTCCCGGTACATCGGGCGCATCCCAGCCGTCTGGGTGGAGGGCGAGGTCACCGAGCTGCGTCGGAACGAGGCCTGGGCGACGGTCTTCCTCACGCTCCGTGATCCCGCCACCGGAGCGACGCTCGAGGCGACCATGAAGCGGCGAGCTTACGACGGCCTCGAGCTCGGGCTCGAAGAGGGCGAGACGGTGCACGCGCAGGGTCGCGCGGAGGTCTGGGAGGCGCGGGGAGAGCTCGCGCTCCGGGTGACGACGATCGAGCGGCTCGGGCTCGGCGAGCACCTCGTCGCGCTCGAGCTCCTCAAACGCCGACTCGCGGCCGAGGGCCTCTTCGCCCCCGAGCGAAAGCGTCCGCTCCCCCGGGTTCCACGCGCGGTCGGGATCCTGACGGGCGCGGACGCGGCCGCGCGCGGAGACGTCGTCGCGACCATCGCGCGCCGCTTCCCGGTCACGAAGGTCGTCGTCTGCGAGACACGCGTGCAGGGACAGGGCGCGGCGCGGAAGATCGTCGCCGCGCTGGGGGCGCTCGAGAACCACCCCGAGGTCGACGTGGTCGTCGCGACCCGGGGCGGCGGGAGCTTCGAGGATCTCCTGCCCTGGAGCGACGAGGCCGTCGTCCGCGCATTCGCCGCCTCGCGCGTCCCGGTCGTCTCGGCCGTCGGCCACGAGCAGGACACCCCGCTCTGCGACCTCGCGGCGGACGTCCGCGCCGCGACCCCGACCGCCGCGGGAGCGCTCGTCGTCCCCGACCGAGCGGAGCTTCGCACCATGCTCGAGAGATCGCGCGAGCGCCTCTCGGTCGCCGTGCACGCCCGCTTCGTGCGCTCGCAGGAGCACGTCGCCCGGCTTCGCCTCCGCCTGCGCGAGGCGCCGAGGCTCATGCTCGAGCGACGCCGCGCGGCCCTCGACCGGACCGGCGCGAGGCTGCAGGCGCTCTCACCGCGCGCGACTCTCGCCCGTGGCTACGCGATCGTGCGCGCGGGCGGTGACGCGCTCCGCGAGCCCACCCGGGTGGCGCCCGGCGATCGGGTCGACATCCAGCTCGCGGCCGGTGGGCTCGCGGCGCGGGTCGAGGAGATTCGGCCGTGACCGACGAAGCCTCGTTCGAGGAGCTCCAGAAGGAGCTCGACGCGATCGTGACGCGGCTCGAGCGGGGCGACGTGCCGGTCGACGACGCGATCGCCCTCTTCGAGCGGGGGGAGGAGCTCTACCGCGCGTGCGCAGAGCGCCTGCAGGCCGCGGAGCTCCGGATCGAGGAGCTCTCTCCCGGGAGCGACGGCCGGCCAGGACCCGAGCCGAGCGCGTGACAGGACCGCCCCGCTTGGTGTATGAATCGCCCCATGTCCAAGCCCTCGCCTGACCTGCTCCGCAAGATCCGCCTCTTCTCGGAGCTCGACGAGAAGGACCTCGAGAGCCTCGCCGAGGAGTTCAACGAGCGCCGTTTCTCCGCAGGCGACCGGATCGCGCTCGAGGGCGAGGGCGGCCTGATGTTCTTCGTCGTCCATAACGGAGAGGCTTCGGTCGAGGTCCACGGCGACGAGGTCGGGAAGCTCGGCCCCGGAGACGCGTTCGGCGAGGTGGCGCTCATCGACCGGCGCCCACGGACGGCCACGGTGACCGCACTCTCGGATCTCGTCTGCTATGGGCTCCCGGTGTTCGTCTTCCGGCCCTTCGTCGAGTCCCGCCCGGAAGTCGCGTGGAAGCTCCTCGAAGCGATGGCGGACCGGCTCGAAGCCGCCGAGTCCCGGTAGCGCGCGACCCGCCGAGCAGGCGACGAGAGGAGCGCGGCTGCGATGTCCGACGTCGGCAAGAAGCTCGTCCGCAGGCACTTCGAGACGATGTTCAAT
The DNA here is from genome assembly GCA_963708265.1 of uncultured Actinomycetes bacterium. GTDB lineage: Bacteria > Actinomycetota > Thermoleophilia > Gaiellales > Gaiellaceae > GMQP-bins7. The sequence goes on from CAVPSC010000004.1 coordinate 1,670,795, forward strand.
GAACGCGACCTGACCGTCTGCGACGAGATCCACGCCGACGACTACGTCGAGCACGCGCTCGCTCCCTTCGGGCGCGAGGGGCCGGGTCGTGTGAACGGCCCCGAGCACATGCGCGGCGTCGTCGAGTGGCTGTACCGGAAGTTCCCGGACCTGCGCATGACCGTCGAGGCGGTCGTCGAGGAGGGCGACACGGTCGCCGTCCGCGTCCTCTCCGAGGGGACGAATCTCGGGCCGCGTCCGCGCACCGCCCAGATTCCGGTGGCGCGAAGATCCTGAAGACAAGCGCTTCTGGGCCTCGGCGCAGTGCGAGTCGTCAGCGCACGGCTGCCCTACGAGCCGCTCACGGCCCGCCCCAGGCCGACGAGATCGTCCTCCGCGTACGCGGGATCTCCCGACAGCTCGACCGACTCCGTTCCGGGGATCTCGGCGCGTACGCGCCCGCCGAAGACGACGCAGCGCACCCCCGCCTCGACCGCGCGCCGCGCGACCTCGCCGGGCGCCTTGCCCTGGCTCGTCGTCTCGTCCACCTCTCCCTCACCGGTCACGACGAGGTCGCAGCCGGCGAGCCGCTCGTCGAAGCCGGCCAGATCGAGGACCCGTCCCGCGCCGGGAACGAGCTTCGCGCCGAGCGCCGCGAGCGCGGCGCCGAGGCCGCCGGCGGCTCCGGCGCCGGGCAGGTCGGCGTAGGGAACGAGCTCGGGCATGGAGGCGAGCCGGCGTTCGAGCGTCTCGACCTCGTCCGGCGTGGCTCCCTTCTGCGGCCCGTACAGCCGGGCGGCAGCTCGCAGGCGCGTGTTGACGTCGCAGAGCACCTCGGTGGGAAGCGGGAGCCCGTCGACGACCTCGCGCATACCCCTGCCGCCGTCCACGGTCGCAACCCCGCCGAGACCGACGATCAGTGCCGACGGCCGCTCCGCGACGATGGCGACGAGGAGCTCGCCGAGCCCGCGGCTCGAAGCGCGGAGCGGAGCGCGCTCGTCCGGATCGAGGAGCGGGAGGCCGATCGCCGCCGCGGCCTCGACGACCGCGCGACCGTCCGCGAGCGAGAGCCACCGCGCGGTGACCGGACGGCCGAGCGGGTCCGCAACCGACACCTCCCGCCACTCGCCGCCGAGCAGGCCGTGAAGCACGTCCGCCGTTCCCTCGCCGCCGTCGGCGACGGGCACCTCGACGGCCTCGCCTCCCGAGTCGCGAACGCCTCGGGCGAGCGCCCCGGCGGCAGCTCGTGCGGAGAGAACGCCCTTGAGGCTAGCGGGACACAGGAGCGCCCTCACGGGCCTCCTCGTGGTCGAGGTCGTCGACCATCTCGCGCACGGCCTCGAGCGCGTCCCCGGCCGAGTCCTCGTCGTCCTGCATGCGGCGGAGCACCGCGAACGAGATCCCCTCGCGCGCGAGGAAGATGAGCCCGAGACCGACGCCGACCGAGACCTCGACCGCCTGGAGGACGAGCCCATAGGCGAACCCTGTCGCGTACGGGACGCCGTAGTCGCGGAGCGGGAGGGCGACGGCAGCCTGGAGCAAGCCGACGTTCCCGGGCCAGAGCGGGAAGATGATCGCGATGTTCATGAGCAGGAGCACGACGCCGGCGGCCGGGAGCGGCGCGCCGAGATCGAAGGCTCTCATCACCGTCCAGACCGCGAAGAGCTGGAGCGTCCAGCCGATGAGCTGGAAGAAGATCGCCGCGGCGGCAGGCAGCGGCGCGCGGAGGACCGCGAGTCCCTGCCGCGCCATCGTCACGAGCCGTCGCACCGACCCCGCGTCGTCCAGGGAGGGGAGTCGCTGGTCGCGATGGTGCGCGGAGAGCATCGCGACGGCGAGGAGCGCGATGCCGACGAGCCCGAAGAGCACGAGGCTCGTGACGGCCCAGTGGGGGATCTTCGCGGTCAGCAGGACGTAGACGACGAGGAGGGCGACGGCGGGCAGGTCGAACAGCCGGTGCGCGAAGACGGTCCCGACGAGCCGCGCGCTCGTGCCTTCACCGTGCTCGGGCATGTGCCGGCGCAGCACCGCGACGCGCGCGAGCTCCCCGGCCCTCGCCGGCAGCACGGCGTTTCCGAGCAAGCCCACGCAGAAGGACGAGAACACGTGTCGGTAGCGCGGATGGGGCTCGGGTATGGCCTGGTCGATCGTGAGCTGCCACGCGATCGAGCGGGCGACGACCGAGAGGAGGTTGATGAAGACGGCGACGATCACCCAGCGCCACTCGACGACGTCGAAGGCGTTCCACACGGCGCCCCAGTCTGGCCCGCGCCACCAGATCGCGGCGACCGCGAAACCGAGGACGAGCACCGCGACGCCGCCGCGGAGCCAGGGGCTGCGGAGTGCGCGCCCGAGCTTCATGCCGCTTCGCGCAACTCCCGTCCCGCGAGGGACTCGTAGATCCGCTCGAGCCGCGCCGCGATCGTCGGCCACGAGTAGCGCTCGACCGCGATCTCCCTCGCCCGCGAGCCCATCCGCTCGCGTGCGTCTTCGTCGCCCACGATCGCCACGACGGCGTCGGCCAGGGCGTCGGCGTCGCCCGGCGAGACAGCGACCGATGCTGATGGATCGAGCACCTCCCGGTACCCGGGGATGTCCGAGGCGACGGCAGGCAGCGCACATGCGAACGCGCGCGTGAGGACCATGCCGAAGCTCTCCCGCCCGAGCGACGGTGCGATGAGCGCCTTTGCGGAGAGCAGCGTCTCCGTCAGCTCCTCCTGGCTCAGGAACCCGACGACGTCGATGCCGTCGTCCGACACTCGCAGCCGCGTGAGCAGGAGCCGGACCGCGAGCGGGTCGGCTCCGGCGACGGTGAGCCGCAGCCCCGTACGCCGGCGGATCGCCCGCCAGGCGCGGAGCAGGACGTGCAGCCCCTTGCGCGGCTCCTGGCGCCCGGCGAAGACGACCCGGTGCTCGCGCCCACCCGCCGGCGCGGACGCCGGGACGAGGACACCGTTCGGGATCACCTCGTACTCGCCCGGGAGCCAGCGCTGCTGCGAGACGCGCGCTCTCTCCGACACCGCGATTCGATGATCCACCCGGTCGACGAGGTATCCCCAGAGCGGGCTGCCCATACGCATCCACCCCATCTCGCCGGACGCGTGGAACGTCGCGACGATCGGAGTCCGCGCGAGGACGAGCGCAGCGGTGCAGATCACGGGCGTCATCGGCTCGTGCAGGTGGAGCACGTCGAAGCGCTCGCGCTCGAGCGTCCGCCGGACCCGGAAGAACGTGCGCGGGGAGAGGACGATGTTCGGGAGCGAGCCGTTCGCCGGGACGATCACCGACCGCCCGACCGGGATGACCCTCTCCGGCGGGTCGCCGTGCCGTCCGACGCGAGGGTGCAGGACGCGCGTGAACTGGCCGGGCGGGTCGTTCCCAATGATCAGACGCACGTCGTGGCCCAGCTCCTCGAGCGCGGCCGCCTGCAGCTCTGCGTGCTCGACGACCGCCCCCCAGAACGACCACGAGAAGGGGACGACGATGCCGACCTTCACGGCGGGGAGACTAGCGGGCGCTACCCTGGGCCGAATGCGTCTCGACGGGATCCACCACGTCACCTGCATCACCGCGGACGCTCCGCGCAACGTCGACTTCTACACGCGCGTCCTCGGGCTCCGGCTCGTGAAGAAGAGCGTCAACCAGGACGACCCGACCGTCTACCACCTCTTCTACGCCGACGAGGAGGGCTCGCCGGGGAGCGACATCACCTTCTTCGAGTATCCGGGCATCCGGCGTGGGCGCGCGGGCGTCGGGATGGTGCACACGGTCCAGTGGCGTGTCGCCTCCGGCGACGCGCTCGACTTCTGGGAGCGCCGTCTCGTGGGCGAGGCGGGTGCCGTAGCGCGCGGCGAGGGACGGCTGGCGTTCGAGGACCCGGAAGGACTGCGCCACGCGCTTCGGGCAAGCGACGCCGACGACGAGCCGCTCGTCGCGCAGCACCCGGAGATCCCGGAGGAGCTCGCGCTCGAGGGCTTCGACGGCGTGCGCGCGTTCGCAGCCGATCCCGAGGCGAGTCGCGAGTTGCTCGAGAGCGCGATGGCCTTCGAGCGATTCGGCGACTCGGGCTGGGAGATCCACGGGCCGAGCCGCGGGAGCGAGTACGCATACGACCCTCCGCCCGGGGAGCGCGGCGTCCCCGGAGCGGGAACCGTTCATCACGTGGCCTGGTCCTCGACGATGGACGAGCACGAGACCTGGCGCGAGCGGGTGGCGGCGGCGGGCGCGCACCCGACGCCGGTCATCGACCGCTTCTGGTTCCGGTCCGTCTACTTCCGGGAGCCAAGCGGTGTCCTCTTCGAGATCGCGACCCAAGGCCCGGGCTTCGCAGTCGACGAGGACTCGGAGCACCTTGGTGAGACGCTCGTCCTCCCGCCCGCGTTCGAGCACCTCCGGGGCCAGCTCGGCCCCATCCTCACGCCGCTGCCCGACCCGCGGCCGTGGGCGACGTCCGAACCCTGATGTCCTAGTGTGCGTGGCCGTGCGCGCCGTGGACGTGCGCATGGCCGCGGCCCCGTGAGATCAACGCGCGGTTGACGACGAACGTCGGCCCCCAGGCGATCGCCAGCGCGAGGGCGAGCGAACCCCAGAAGAGCGCGTCGGAGAGCCCCGCGGCCATCGCACCCGGAACGGCGAGCACGATCGCGTTGTCGACGATCTCCATGGTCGTGATCGAGAGCGTGTCCGCAGCGAGCGCCGTCCCCATGGCCGAGCGCAGCTCCGTCCCCGCCCGGAGCAGCGGGACGAGTGTGAGCGAGTAACCGAAGACGAACGCGAGCACGATCGCGAGGACGATCGACGCCGCGTTGCCCCAGCCCCACCAGGTCGCGAGGACGAGGCCGAGCACCTCGCCGATCCCACACCCCGTCAGGCAGTGGTTCGTGGCCCGAGCAGCCAGTGCGTTCACTCCCACACCCCGAGCCTAACGCCGGGGTGTCGCTCCAGCCGACGCTCGCCACGAGCGTAGACTCGCGCGGTGACCCTGGAGGGCCAAGGCCTGGCGGAGCTGCACACGCACCTCGGGGGCTCGGTCGCCTCGGACATCCTCTGGAGCCTCGCCCACGAGCAGGGCATCGCCCTCCCGGTCAAGGACTACTGGGAGTTCGACGCGCTCGTCACGGTCTCCGACCCGCACGGCGTCCAGGGTCTCGACGAGCTCGACGCCATCTACCACTGGACGGAGCTCATCCAGTCTTCGCCACTCGCCGTCGAGCGCTCGGTGCACGGCGCGATCGGCGGCGCGTACCGCTCGCAGGGGATCACGACGCTCGAGCTCCGGTTCAACCCGATGAAGCGGAACCGAGGAGGCGAGCGCGACCTCGATCACATCATTCTCGCCGCGATCCGCGGCCTCGACCTCGCGGGCCTCGAGTATCCGCAGGTGCGCGCCGGGCTCATCCTGATGATGGACCGGACCTTCGACCTGCGCCTCAACGAGATCATCGTCGACAAGGCGATCCGCTGGGCCTCGCGCGGAGTCGTCGGCATCGACATCGCGGGGCCGAGGCCGGGCGGCGGGCGGTACGACTACACGCAGATCGCGCCGCTCGTCGAGACCGCCCGCGAAGCCGGCCTCGGCGTGACGATCCACGTCGGAGAGGAGGGCGGAGACATGGGCCGCGAGGAGCTCGGCGAGGTCATCGAGTCACTCCGCCCAGATCGCATCGGGCACGGCATCCTCGCCGCCGGCGAGCCGGAGCTCGAGCGCTCCCTCCGGGAGCTCGGCATCGTGCTCGAGATCTGCCCGACGTCGAACCTGCTGACGAAGGCACTCCCCGGCGAGGACGCCGTCCGCGAGACGGTCCGCCGGTTCGTCGACCACAGCGTCCTCTTCACGATCGCGACCGACGGGCCGGAGATGATGCGCACCCACCTGCGCGACGAGCTCGAGCTCCTCCTCCGCATTGGTGCGTTGGACGAGGACGAGCTCCGCGAGGCGAACGCACGCGGGCATGCGGCCGCGTTCGGCCGCCGCACGCACGTCTTCGCGCAGACGTCGAGCTAGTCGCCCGCCGCCGCCGACTGCGCCCGGGCGGACGCTGCCCGTCCGTCCCCGTCGCCGCCGTGCCGTGCCTGGTACGCGGTCACGAGGTCGTGCAGGAACGCGCGCACCTCCCCGGGCCCGACGACGTGGATGTGCTCGCGCGGGCCGTCGGCGGAGCGCGCGCTCGGGAGGAGCCCGCCCACGTGGCCTGCGACCGAACCGGAGGGAAGCGCGTCGAGGAGGTCGTGATCGGTGCGGTCGTCGCCGAGCCCCATCACGAAGTGCGTCGACTCCTTCCCGTCGGGGAAGAGGCTCTTGACGTACACACCCTTGTCGACACCGCGCGCGCGGACCTCGACGAGTTGGTGCCCGAGGAGGATCTCCGCCGGCGCGCCTGCGAGGTGTTGGCCGAGGTCGTTCAGGAGCTCGTGCGCACGCCAGGCGCCGTACTCGCGCTCGGCCTGCCGGTAGTGCCAGGCGACGCTGCAGGACTTCCTCTCGACGTGCGAGCCGGGGACGTCCGCGGCCACCTTCCGGAGGAGCCGCTCGATCGGCCGAAGCCAGGTGAGGTCGAGATCGACGAGGGTCGTCCAGTCACCACCCGGTGCCCGCGCCATGTAGCCGTGTTCCGCGCAGAGATGGATCGGGAGCCGGCCGAACCACTGCTCGAGATTGCGCCGACGGCGGCCGCTGACGATGTGGACGTCGGTCTGCGGCAGCGCGGCCAGCTCGCGGAGGAGGCCGCGGATCTCGGGCGTCGGCGAGGCGAGGTCGGGGTGCACCTCGAGCTCCCGGAGCGTGCCGTCGTAGTCGAGGATGATCGTACGCGCACGGGCGCGCGCGAAGCGACGGCTGATCCGCTCCTCGACGGTCTCGTCGACGGTGGGGGGACGCCCGCGTCGGGTCATCCTCCGGGAGTACCTCCCGAGCCGTCCGAGATAACCCTCGGCCCAGCGCCGGGAGTCGAGGGCCTCGACGCGCTTCGCCATCGTCTCGAGCCGCCGCTGGCGCTCTCGCGCGGGCAGCTCCAGCGCGGTCGCGAGGTGCTCGACGACCCCGTCCACGTCCCACGGGTTCACGAGGAGCGCGCCCGGAAGCACCTGCGCCGATCCGGCGAACTCGGAGAGGAGGAGCGCTCCACGCCAGCGGCTCGGAAGACCCGGCTCGGCCTGGCAGAGCACGAACTCCTGGGCGACGAGGTTCATCCCGTCGCGGAGCGCGGTCACCATCATCACGTCCGCGCGCCGGTAGAGAGCCACGAGCCCGGGCTTCGACACGTCGCGGTGCAGGTACTCGACCGGGGTGGTTCCCGGCTGCCCGAACCGCCCGTTGATGCGCGAGATGAGGAGCTCGATCTCGTTCCGCTGCGCGATGTACTCGGGGCTCTCGAGCCGCGACGGGACGAGGACCTGGATCATCGTCGTCGTCAGCGCCCGCTCCGGGTCCTCCTCGAGGAAGCGCTCGAATGCGTGGAGCTTCTGCGGGATCCCCTTCGTGTAGTCGAGCCGCTCGACGCCGAGGACGAGCTTGCGGCCCTCGTACTGCTGCTCGAGCCCCTCGAGCAGCCGCCCCGTCTCGGGGTCGGCGAGGAGCTCGCGAAACCCCTCGACGTCGATCCCGATCGGGTCGACCCCGATGCCGATGCGGCGGCCGTCGAGCTCGAGCCAGTCGGGCGAGGAGTCGAGCCCGAGCATGCGCAGGCACGACGACCGGAAGTGCCGCGCGTAGTCGCCGACCTGAAAGCTGATGTAGTCGGCGCCGAGAACGCCGCGCAGGAGCTGCTCGCGCGCGGGCAGCAGGCGGTACACCTCGGACGACGGGAACGGGATGTGCAGGAAGAACCCGATCGAGAGGCCCGGCGAGCGCCTGCGGAGCATCGCCGGGACGAGCATCAGATGGAAGTCGTGCACCCACACGCGCGCGTCCGGCTCGCAGTGCTCCAGGATGACGTCGGTGAAGCGCTGGTTCACCTCGACGTAGCGGTCCCACGCTTCGGGCGTGATGCGGAGCTGCCCGGTGAAGTAGTGGAAGAGCGGCCAGAGCGTGTCGTTGCAGACGCGGCCGTAGAAGTCCTCCTCCTCCGCCCGCGAGAGAAAGACGGGGTAGAGGTTGTCCTCCGCGAGACGCTTCTCGACCTTGTCGCGGAGGCTCGTCGAAACGACCGTGCCGGGCCACCCGATCCAGGCCGCGTCGCCGCGCATCGCTCCGAGCGCGGAGGCCAGGCCGCCCGAGCTCGGCTGGACGTCGAACTTGCCTCCGCCCACCGTCAGCCGTACCGGCAGACGGTTGCTGGCGATCACGAGGCCCGAATGTCCGATGCGCCGCGCCACCGGTTCCACCTCCTCGGCGAGTTCTACCCGGTAGGTAGGTACAAACTACGTGCCCGCGAACGAGTTACGCATGGCATACGGCCTCGGCATCATCGGCAACTGCTCGTACAGCGCGCTCCTCCGCCAAGGCTCGGTCGAGTGGCTGTGCTGGCCGCGGCCGGACTCGAGCTTCGTCTTCGGGCCGCTCCTCGACCGCGACAAGGGCGGTGCGTTCGCGATCGAGGGAGTGGACGCGACCGAGGTCCACCAGGAGTACGTCGAGAACACCAATGTTCTCCGCACCGTCTTCAGCGGCCCGACCGGCTCCTTCGAGCTCCTCGACTTCGCGCCGCGGTTCCAGCTCTACGACCGCTTCTTCAAGCCGTCGATGCTCGTACGCATCCTGCGCCCGCTCTCGGGGGAGCCGCGCGCGCGCGTCCGCTGCCGGCCGACCTACGAGTACGGCCTGCACGAGTTCGGCTCCTGGCGCGCGTCGAACCACATCGAGTACACGGGCTTTCCTTCCCCTGTCCGCCTGACCACGAACGTCCCGCTGACCTACGTCGAGGACGAGCGGCCGTTCCTCGTCGAGGAGGACCGGCATCTCGTGCTGACCTGGGGCGCGCCGCTCGAGGCCGGGCTCGAGGAGACCGCCGAGCGCTTCCTCGAGCGGACGCTCGACTACTGGCGGCGCTGGGTGAAGGGAACGCGCGTGCCGCGCGACTACCAGCGCGAGGTGATCCGCTCGGCGCTCACCCTCAAGCTCCACCAGTACGAGGACACGGGCGCGCTGCTCGCGGCGACGACGACGAGCCTCCCCGAGCACCCCGGCTCGGGCAGGACCTGGGACTACCGCTTCTGCTGGCTGCGCGACGCCTACTTCACGCTCAACGCACTCGAGCGCCTCGGCCACTCGGAGGAGATGGAGCTCTTCCTCGACTACCTGCGCAACCTCGCGGAGGAGCGCGGCGGCGTGCTCCAGCCCGCGTACCGGATCAACGGGGACTCGGAGGCGACCGAGCGGGAGCTCGGGCACCTCGCCGGCTACAACGGCGACGGCCCCGTGCGCATCGGGAACCAGGCGTTCGAGCACGTCCAGAACGACGTCTACGGGGAGATGGTGCTCGCGGTCAGCCGGCTCTTCCTCGATACGCGCTTCGTCGGCGAGATTCCGCCGCAGACCGCGGTCGCGCTCGTCGTCGGGCTCCTGAACCAGATCGACGCGCGCCTCGAGGAGCCCGACGCAGGTCTGTGGGAGTTCCGCGGACGCACCCGGCTCCACTGCTTCTCCGTGCTCATGCACTGGGCGGGAGCGCGCCGTGCCGTCGAGGTGGCGGAAGCGCTCGAGGCCGAGGACGTCGCGGCGCGCGCGCGTTCGATCGAGAAGCGCGCGGCCGAGATCCTCGAGACGCGCTGCTGGAACGAGGACATCGGCGCTATCACCCAGGTGGCGGGCGAGCCGCAGCTCGACGCATCACTCCTTCTCGCGGTGCACCTCGGGTACCTCCCGCCCGACGATCCGCGCGCCGAGCGCCACGTCGACGCGATCCGCAAGGCGCTGTCGGTCGACGGCGGCCTGCTGCGCCGCTACGCGACCCCCGACGACTTCGGCGTCCCCCACGCGGTCTTCACCGTCTGCACGTTCTGGCTCGTCGAGGCGCTCGCGCTCCTCGGTCGGACGGAAGATGCGCGAGCGCTCTTCGAGCGGCTCCTCTCCCTCCACAACGGCCTCGGGCTGTACAGCGAGGACATCCTCCCGGACACCTACGAGCAGAGCGGGAACTTCCCGCAGACCTACACCCACGTCGGGCTGATCAACGCGGCGTTCCGGCTGTCGCGGCGCTGGGACTAGCTCATCCGCCGCAGGAGACGGCGCCTCGCCGCATTAGCGGGGCCGGTCGAGTCCAGCAGCAGGTGCGATCGTCCTGGGCGGAGTAGGAGGCGCATGCTCGTCGTTCTCACGCACATGCGCAATCGGCCGTTCTCCCTCGCATGACCGCGCCGTCTCGGCAGGTCTGGGCCGGGCTGGCCGTCATCTACTTCGTGTGGGGGTCGACGTACGTCGCAATCAAGATCGCGGTCGACTCGCTCCCGCCGCTCCTCACCGCGGGGACGCGCTTCCTCGTGGCGAGCGCGATCCTCGCGGTCGTCCTCGCAGCCCGCAGCACCAGCCTGCGCGTCACCTGGCGTGAGCTCCGAGGGTGTGCGCTCGCGGGACTCCTCCTGCTTGCGCTCGGGGTCGGCGTCGTCCACGTCGCGGAGACGCGGATCGACTCGAGCATCGCCGCGATGATCGCCGGCACCGTCCCGCTGCAGATCGTCCTCATGCGGCTCGTCGCGGGGGAAAGCGTGGCGCGCGCGACACGTCTCAGCACGCTCGCGGGGCTCGCCGGGCTCGTGCTCGTCGTCGCGCCGGGCCTCGGGTCGGGCTCGACGGCGCTCGGGCTGGCCGTATCGATCTCGGCGGCGTTCTCGTGGGCGCTCGGCTCGTTCCTCTCGCGGGGCCTGGCGCTGCCCCGCGATCCGGCAGTCGCCGCGGTCTGGGAGATGGCGGCAGGCGGCGTCTTCCTGACCGCGGCGGCGCTCGCGCTCGGCGAGTGGCGCGATCTCGGCGGCGGGGCGCTCAACGCAGGCTCGGTCGCCGCCTGGGCGTACCTCGTGGTCGCCGGCTCGCTCGTCGGGTTCACGGTCTACGGCTGGCTGCTTCGCGTGGCGCCCATCTCGCTCGTCGTCACGCACCAGTACGTGAACCCGCTCGTCGCGATCGCGCTCGGGGTGATCCTCCTCGGCGAGCGGCCGAGCCCGTGGTCGATCGCCGGCGCGCTGATCGTCGTCGCCGCGGTCTACCTCGCGATCCGCGCGGAGACGCCGGGCGCGGCCGCGGAGCCGCGTCAGGCTCCGGCAGCTCCGGGGGCGACGACGCTCAGACCCGCACGCGACGCCGCGGCCGCCAGACGAGCGTCGTAGCAGAGAAACCCCTCGAGCCCGTCGCCGACCGCGAGCGCCGTCGCGAGGTGCACCGCGTCGAGCGGTCCCACCGCCGAGTCGAGATCGGTCGCGACGCCCTCGACGCGCGGGTCGAGCTCGATGACGGCCAGAGAGGCGGCGACGGCGTCGGCACGGTCGGGATCCGCCCCGGGGCGACGCCCGACCCGTCGAAGCTCGACGATCCCGACTCGGCTCGTCACGAGCCGGGCATCCACCGACTCGAGATAGGCGACGAGCGCGTCCGTCTCCGCCTCGACGAGCACGAGCTTCACCATGGCCGAGGTGTCGGCGTAGAGCACGCCGCTCGGTCAGTACCGCTCGCCGTCGCGAAGCTCTCGAAGCGTCTCGCTCAGTGGCTTCTGGCCTGGCTTCGGCTCCGGCACCGGCGCGAGACTCTTCAGGTCGAGGCTCGCACGGGTCACGACGAGCCCGCTTCGCTCCAGCTCCGCGAGCGGGTCTTCGCGCTCCCTCAGGGGACGAGCGCGGCCACGGGACGCCCATGCTCCGTCACCTCGATCGTCTCACCGGCCTTGACGCGGTCGACGTAGCGCGAGAGGTACTGACGCAGCTCACGGATGCCCGCCCTGTCCGCCATTGTGCGTCGGGCAGTAGCACATTTTGGCTCAACTCAGCTCGACCCGAGACCGCTGCGCCGACAGGAACTCGAGCAGGTCGGACCGCGTGAGGATCCCGGTCGGCCGGCCCGCGCTCGCAACGACGACCGCGCCAGTCCCGCCCGAGAGCCCCGCGTAGACCTCGTCCAGCGACGCCTCCGCGGCCACGGCCGGGAGCGGCGGCTGCATGGCGACGGCGACGTCCTCGTTCAGAGCGTCCGCATTGCGGAAGACGCGGTCCAAGAGCTCGCGCTCCTGGAGCGACCCGACGACGTCCGCGAGCGACTCCACGGGCTCGTTCCGGACGACGGGGAGCTGCGAGATCCCGTACAGCTTCATCGCCTCGATCGCGGCGCCGACCTTCTCGTGCGACCCGATCGTGACGAGCGCGGGAGTCTCGTGGCCGACCCGTCGGAAGCGGAGCACCTCCTCGACCGCGGGGGTCGGCGCCGCGCGCTCGAGGAAGCCGTACTGGAGCATCCAGTTGTCGTCGTAGAACTTCGAGAGGTACGAGCGACCGCTGTCGGGGAAGAGGATGAGGATCCGAGCGTCCGGCCCGAGGGTCTTCGCGACCTGGATCCCCGCCCACGCGGTCGTTCCGGTCGAGCCGCCGACGAGGAGCCCTTCCTCGCGCGCGAGCCGCCTCGCGATCAGGAACGAGTCGCGGTCCGACACGCGCACCCACTCGTCCACGACGGCGGCGTCGAGCGTCTCCGGCCAGCGCTCCTTCCCGATCCCCTCGACGAGGTACGGGCCCTGTGGGTGCGCGTCGTCGGCGGTGAAGACCGAGCCTTCGGGGTCGACCGCGACGATCCGCGCACGCGAGCCGTGCTCCTTGAAGTAGCGCCCGACGCCGGTGATCGTCCCGCCGGTCCCGACCGAGATGACGATCGCGTCGACGTCGCCTCCGTCCGTCTGCTCCCAGATCTCGGGGCCTGTCGTCTCGTAGTGCGCCTCGGGGTTCGCCGGGTTCGAGTACTGGTCCGGCTTGAACCCTCCCGGGATCTCCTCGGCGAGCCGGTCGGAGACCGAGTAGTAGCTCTCGGGCGAGGTCGGCTCGACGGCGGTCGGGGTGATCACGACCTCGGCGCCGTACGCGCGGAGCATCGAGATCTTCTCCTGGCTCATCTTGTCCGGCATCACGAAGATGCAGCGATAGCCGCGGAGCGCCGCCGCGATCGCGAGCCCGACCCCGGTGTTCCCCGAGGTCGGCTCGACGATCGTCCCGCCTGGGCGGAGCCGCCCGTCCTGCTCGGCCGCCTCGAGCATCGCGAGTCCGATTCGGTCCTTCACGGAGCCGCCCGGGTTCAGGTACTCGAGCTTCGCGAGCAGCTCGCCCGGAACCTCGCGGCTGAGGCGGTCGAGACGGACGATCGGCGTCCGGCCGACGAGCTCGAGAACGGTCGGGTACTCGCGGCGCGCCATCGCGGCGGAAGCCTACTTCGTCGCTTTCCGCCGCCGAACGCGCCCCAGTTCACCGTGTGAAGAGTTCTGTGGGTGCGGTAAGCCTTTCGTAAGTCCTCCCGTACGCATGTTCCTGCGCCTCCGGATCCGGGAAGACTGGTTGGAACCTGAAAACGAGGAGGTCGGAGAGATGAGAGAGAGACAGACGAGACGTCGCCGGGTGGGCCTGGCGGCAAGTGGGGTCGCGCTAGTGGTGGCCGCGCTCGCAGCGGTTCTCATGAGCGTCGTGGCCGCAAGCGGAGCCTCGACGCGCGTCGCGCCACCCGACAGCACTGCGCCGCCGAAGGTCAAGGGCCAGGCGCAAGAGGGGCAGGTCCTGCGTGCGACGAACGGGCACTGGCGGAGCGCGACGGTGCGCGGCGCCGTCTTCTCGTACCAGTGGCGTCTGTGCGACGCCGGTGGCCAGTCATGTTCGGACATTCCGGGGGCGACGGACGTGCTCTACGCCGTGCGCCACGGCGACGCGGGAAACTCGATCCGCGTCGAGGTCACCGCGACCATGGGCCAGCAGTCGGGGTCGGCGACGTCGGAAGCAACCGACAAGGTCGGCGCCGCGAATACGAACGCGCCCGTGAACACGGTTCGCCCGACGGTCTCGGGACGGACGGAGCAGGGCGCGGCGGTCACGGCTCACGCCGGAACGTGGTCGGGGAAGAAGCCGATCCGGTTCGACTACCGCTGGCGGCTGTGCTCGAAGCTCGGCGGCACCTGCCGCGACCTCGCGCGCACCGGGCAGACCATCACGCTGCGTCGCCAGAGCGTCGGATCGACCCTGCGCGTCCTCGTCGCCGCGGACAACGCGGTCGCGACGAGCGAGGCGCTGTCCCCCGCAACGACGCGCGTGAACGCGGTCGGCGTCCCGGTCGCAGTCCCTCCGAAGTCGACCGGCGAGCCGAGCGTCAGCGGCACGACGCGGGTCGGTGAGGTCCTACGCACGACCCGCGGAACGTGGACCGGCACCGCGCCGATCTCGTACTCGTACGACTGGCGGCGCTGCCAGGGTCGCGGGCAGCCGGATGCCTCCGACTGCACGCGCATCTCGAACGCCAGCGACAACACGTACGTCCTGCGTCAGGCGGACGCCGGCTTCCGCATCCGATCGCAGGTCATGGCTTCCAACTCGGCCGGCCAGGCGATCTCGACGTCGAACCCGACGAGCGTCGTCACCTCGGCCTCGCCTGCGAACTCGAGCCCGCCGACGATCTCGGGCACCGCGAGCGTCGGGAACAAGCTCACGGCGAACCGCGGCTCGTGGGTCGGCGAGCAGCCGATCACGTACAGCTTCCGCTGGCTGCGCTGTGCCAAGGACGGCACCAACTGCAGCGAGATCGACGGCGCGACCGACAACCAGTACCAGGTCGTCGACAACGATGCCGGCCGCGCGCTGCGCGCCCGGGTCACCGCGAGGAACGACTCCGGCACGCGCTCGGCCGTGTCCGACTTCAGGGTCGTCTCGAGCCAAGGCACGACTCCTCCTCCGCCCGGCGGCGGACAGGCGGTCTCGGTCACGAGCGTCCCGAAGGGCGAGCGGCTGATCGTGTCGCAGGTGCAGTTCTCGCCGAACCCCGTGCGCTCGCGTACGGCCCCGATCAGCATTCGCGTGCTGGTGAAGGACTCGCGCGGGCTGCTCATCCGGGGCGCCGTCGTGTTCATGCGCGCGACTCCGCGTGTCACCAGCGGAACGCGCACGGCGACAGACGGCACGGGCTGGGCGGCGTTCGAGCTCGTCCCGAACGCGAACTTCCCGCAGCCGCGCTCGGGCTTCAACGTCCAGTTCTTCGTCAAGGCGTACCGGCAGGGCGATCCGCCGCTCGGCGGGATCGCCGGTTACCGGCTCGTGCAGGTCCGCCTGGCGGGGTAGCACGCGGAGCTCGATGAGGCTGGAGACGGGGGCGGCGCAACCGCCCCCGTCTCCGTCTCTCCGGCGGCCCCAGTGCTAATGCTTGAAGTGGCGCTCGTGCGTCAGCACCATCGCCGCGCCTGCCGCCGACACGGCCTCGACCACCTCGTCGTCGCGCTTCGAGCCTCCCGGCTGGATGAGCGCCGAGACGCCCGCGTCGAGCGCGAGCTGCGGACCGTCGGCGAAGGGGAAGAAGGCGTCCGAGGCGAGCGCGGAGCCGTCGAGGTCGTGGCCGAGCGCACGCGCCTTCTCGAGCGCGATGCGCACCGCGTCGACGCGGCTCGTCTGCCCGCCGCCGATCCCGATCGTCTGCCCTGCACGGGCGAGGACGATCGCGTTCGAGCTCACGTGCTTCACGACCTGCCGGGCGAAGAGAAGATCGGCCCACTGGTCCTCGGTCGGGGTCCCGCAGACCACGTCCATGCGTGTGCGGTCCGAGAGCTCGAGGTCGCGATCCTGGACGAGGAGGCCGCCCAGGACGCGGCGGTAGTCTCGCTCGGTCTCGACCAGTGCACGCCGCTCCGTGTCCTCGAGGATCCGGAGCGAGGTCTTCCGTGCGAGCGCGTCGAGGGCGCCTTCCTCGTAGCGCGGGGCGAGGAGCACCTCCACGAACTGCCCGGCGAGCGCCTCGCCGAGCTCCGCGGACACGGGTCGGTTGAGCACGACGACGCCGCCGTACGCGGAGACGGGATCGGCGGCCAGCGCCTTCGCATACGCCTCCTCGAGCGAGTCTGCGACCGCGACCCCGCAGGGGTTCGCGTGCTTCACGATCACGCATGCGGGGGGGTCGAGCTCGCGGAGGAGCATCCGCGCGGCGGAGAGATCGCTCAGGTTGTTGAACGAGAGCGCCCTGCCCGGAAGCTGCTCGACCCGCGACAGGAGATGACGCCGGGCGCCGCGCTCCTCGTAGTACGCGGCGCGCTGGTGCGGGTTCTCGCCGTATGCGAGGTCGAGGACCTTGTCGAAGACGGGCGTGAACGTCTCGGGGAACCCTCCTTCCCCCTCCTCGAACCAGCGCGCGATCGCGGCCTCGTACGCAGCGGTCGTCGCGAACGCGATCCCCGCGAGCCGGCGGCGCGTCTCGAGCGAGGTCTCGCCGCCGCGCGATCGGAGCTCGCGGAGCACGGCGTCGTAGTCCTGGGGGCGGCACACGGGCGTGACCCACGAGTGGTTCTTCGCGGCAGCACGGAGAAGAGCCGGCCCGCCGATGTCGATCATCTCGATCACGTCGTCCTCGTCCGCTCCGGGCGATCCGGCGATCTGCTCGAAGGGATAGAGGCTCACGCAGACGAGGTCGAAGGGCTCGATTCCCTGCTCGTCGAGCTGCGCCAGGTCGCTCTCGAATCCGCGACGCGCGAGGATCCCGGCGTGGATCCGCGGGTGGAGGGTCTTCACGCGCCCGTCGAGCAGCTCCGGGAAGCCGGTCACCGACTCGACGGGCATGACGGCGACGCCGGCCTCGTCGAGCAGAGCGGCGGTCCCGCCGCTCGCGACGACCTCGAAGCCGAGCTCGGCGAGGCCGCTCGCGAACTCCGCGACGCCCGTCTTGTCGTAAGCGGAGATCAGCGCGCGCACAGCTCGCGGACGACTTCCGGCAGGAGCCGGTGCTCGACGGCGTGGACCCGCTCGCGGAGCGTCTCGACGGTGTCGCCGGGGCGCACCGGGACACGCTCGCTCGCGATGACCGGGCCGGTATCGACTCCCTCGTCGACGTAGTGGACGGTCGCCGCGGCCTCCTCTGCGCCGGCGGCGAGGATGTCCTCGAGCGGGTGCGCCCCCGGGAACGCGGGGAGCGGTGCCGGGTGAACGTTCACCACCTGCCCGCCGAAGCGCTCGAGGAACCCCGGGGTGAGGAGGTGCATGTACCCGGCGCAGACGACGAGTCGGACGCCGTGCGCCCCGAGCCAGTCGGCCATCGCCTCGTCGCGGAGAGCGCGGCTCTCGAAGTCCTCGAGCGGGAACTGCGCGGCCGGAACGCCCGCCTGCTCGGCCCGCTCGAGCGCGCGCGCACCCGGGACGTTCGACGCGACGGCGACCACGGGGAGCCCCCCGTCGAGCAGCGCCTGCAGGTTTGTGCCCTCGCCGCTCGCCAGGACCCCGATCACGCCCGCTCGATGCGGCCGATGACGAGACCGTAGACCGGCTCTGGGACGACGGCGCAGTACCCGATCCCGAGATTGAAGACCCGGCGCAGCTCCTCCTCGGCGACGTGACGCGCGAGCCAGTTGAAGACCGGCGGGCGCTCCCACGCGTCCCACTGGATCCGAAGGCGGAGCCCCTCCGGGATCACACGCTTGAGGTTGCCGAGGATGCCGCCGCCCGTGACGTTCGCGAGTGCCCGCACCTCGGTGCGCGAACGAAGCGTGCGCACGTGGCGGAGGTAGAGCCGGGTGGGTGCGAGGAGATCGGCGCCGTCGTACTCCTCCTCTTCGAGCACGCGCCGGACGAGGGAAAACCCGTTCGCGTGCACGCCGGCCGACGCGAACCCGACGACGACGTCCCCCGCCTCGACGAGCGAACCGTCGACCAGCCGGTCCTTCTCGACGAGCCCGACGCAGGTACCCGCGAAGTCGAGCTCCTCGTCGCGGTAGATCCCCGGAAGCTCGGCGGTCTCGCCGCCGAGCAGCATGCAGCCGGCGTCGCGGCAGACCTCCGCCGCGCCCTCGACGAGCTCCACGATCGGATCGAGCTCGATCCTGTTCGCCGCGACGTAGTCGAGGAAGAAGAGCGGCTCGGCGCCGGAGGTGAGGACGTCGTTGATGCAGTGGGCCGCGAGGTCCATGCCGCAGTTGCGGAGCGCGCCGCGCTGCCTCGCGACGATGAGCTTCGTGCCGACGGAGTCCGTCGATGCGACGAGCGACTTGCCTCCGCCGATGTCGTAGAGCCCCGCGAACGCTCCGAATCCGTGCGCTCCGGTCGACTCCGCGGCGGCGCGGAGCCGCTCGACGATCGCGTCCGCGGTCGCGAGCGAGACGCCCGACGAGGCATACGTCGGCTTCTCGGCGTCCACGAGCCGAGTCTACGGCCCTACAGTGGACGTCGTGGACCAGCCGTCGCTCCTCACGAGCTGGAGCTTCGAGCCACTGCAGCTCGCGCCCATCCTCGTGATCGCGATCGCCTACGCGGTGCGGGCGCGGACCCTTGCGCAACGCGGGCAGCCGGTCCCGGGCTGGCGGATCGGCCTCTTCTCGCTCGGCATCGCGCTCCTCCTCGTGGCGGTCGCATCTCCGATCGCGACGGTCGGCGAGGAGGAGCTCTTCTCGTTCCACATGGCCCAGCACCTGCTGATCGGCGATCTCGCGCCGCTCTGCATCCTGGCCGGGCTGACGGGGCCGCTCTTGCGCCCGATCCTCGCTCTCCCCGGAGTGATGCGCCTACGCGTCTTCTCGAACCCGTTCGTCGCGCTCCCGGTGTGGGCGATCAACCTCGGGCTCTGGCATCTCCCCGTGCTGTACGACGCGGCCGTACGGCACGAGGCCGTGCACGCGGTCGAGCACATCGCGTTCTTCGCGGGCGGGCTCGTCCTCTGGCTGCCCGTGCTCGAGACGCTGCCCGCCCCCGAGTGGTTCGGGACGGGAGCGAAGCTCTGCTACATCCTGGGCGTCCGGTTCGTCGCCACGGCGATCGGCAACGTCTTCATCTGGGCCGGGTCGCCGTTCTACAGCGTGTACGATCGGGGGAGCGACTACCTGGGGCTCTCCGCCACAGCCGACCAGAGCCTCGCCGGGTCGGTGATGATGCTCGAGGGCTCGGTCGTCACCATCGTCGCGATCGCGTGGCTCTTCCTGCGCATGGCACAGGAGGGCGAGGTGCGCCAGGAGCTGATCGAGCAGGGGATCGACGAGCGGACGGCGCGGCGTGCGGTCCGCTACCGCCGCTGGCAGGAGCTCACGTAGCGCCCGCTGCCAGTCAGGCCGGTGCGCTCTCGAAGCGGAGCTTCGCGGCGGTCGTCGGAGTCCGCGTCGGATAGTCGCGCGTGAAGCACGCGCGGCAGACGGCGTCCGCGGGCAGCGTCGTCGCCTCCTGCATCCCCTCGACCGAGAGGTAGTGGAGCGAGGTCGCGCCGATGTGAGCGCGCATCTCCTCGACCGAACGGTGCGCGGCGGCGAGCTCATCCTCGTCGGCCATGTCGATCCCGTAGAAGCAGGGCGAGACGACGGGCGGCGACGAGACCCGCACGTGCACCTCGGCAGCGCCCGCGTCGTCGAGCATCGCGACGAGCTGGCGCATGGTGTTCCCGCGAACGATCGAGTCGTCGACGACGACGATGCGCTTCCCCTCGACCTCGGCGAGCGGGTTGAACTTGAGCCGGATCCCGTGCTCGCGCAGGGCCTGATCGGGCTGGATGAACGTGCGCGCGACGTAGCGGTTCTTGACGAAGCCCTCGTTGAAGGGGATGCCCGAGGCGTTCGCGAAGCCGATAGCGGCGGGGGTTCCGCCGTCCGCGACGCCGATGACGAGATCGGCCACGACCGGCGCCTCCCGCGCGAGCCGCTCCCCCATGCGGATGCGGGCGCCGTGCACCTCGATGCCCCCGACGCGCGAGTCCGGGCGCGCGAAGTAGACGTGCTCGAAGATGCAGAGCGCGTTCCGCCCCGAGGGCACGGCCTGCACGCCGTTGAGGCCATTCTCGTCGATTCGGACGACCTCGCCCGGGCGCACGTCGCGGACGACATCGGCGCCGATCAGGTCGAGCGCGCACGTCTCGGACGCGACCACCCAGTCGTCGCCGAGCCGTCCGAGTGTGAGCGGCCGGAAGCCGAGCGGATCGCGAAACGCGACGAGGACGCCCTCCGCGAGCGCCGTCACCGAGTACGCGCCTTCGAGCCGCGCCATCGCGCTCGCGACTGCCTCCTCGAGAGGGGCGGGATCGCGTGCGACGAGCGCGGCGATGACCTCGGAGTCGGAGCCGGATGCAAGTCGGACGCCGTCGGCCGTCAACTCCGCACGCAGCTCCTCCACGTTGACGAGGTTGCCGTTGTGGCAAAGCGCGATGGTGCGCTCCCGTCCGTGGTGGATGAGCGGCTGGGCGTTCGCCCACCGGTTCGCGCCGGTCGTGGAGTAACGCGTGTGGCCGATCGCGACCTCGCCGGGGAGCGCTTGGAGCTGCTGCTCGTTGAAGACCTGGGCGACGAGGCCCATGTCGCGGAGGACGGTGAGACGTCCTTCGTCGGAGACCGCGATGCCCGCGGACTCCTGGCCGCGGTGCTGCAGGGCGAACAGCCCGAAGTACGCGAGACGGGACACGTCCCGCTCCTCCGACCTGATGCCGAAGACTCCACACATGTCAGCGTTCCTTCCGGGATGCGGTCTCGGGCTTCGATGCCCAGGCCTCGCGGAGCTCCCCGAGCTCCACTCCGAGCAGGGTAGCTCCGCCCGCCGAGCCGATGCGGAGCAGCGGCTGGTCGAGCTCGAGCGCGAGTGAGCCCACGCGCGCGTACGCATCCGGAGAGCAGGCGAGGATCGCCCGCCCTCCGACCTCGCCGAAGAGTTCCACGAGGGCGTCGCCCAGGGCGAGCTCCGCTCCGCAGCCGGAGTGGATCGCCGCCTCCGCGAGGCAGAGCGCGATCCCGCCCTCGGCGGCGTCGTGGACGAGCGTCGAGAGCGGCGCCGCCTGCCAGAGGAACGATACGAGCCGTGCCTCGGTGGGAAAGTCGAGCGCGGGCGGATTCCCGCCGAGCGCGCCGTAGCGAGCCTGGAGCTCGCTCCCGGCGAGCGAGAGCGGCGTGGCCGTCTCCGCGAGGAGGATGACGTCGCCTTCCTGCCAGCGCTTCGGGACGCGCCGGACGTCCTCGACGAGCCCCACGCAGCCGACGACGGGCGTCGGGTTGATGGCGCGGCCGTTGGTCTCGTTGTACAGCGAGACGTTCCCCGAGACGATCGGGACCGCGAGTGCGCGGCACGCACTCGCCAGGCCCTCCACCGCCTCGGAGAGCTCCCAGCCGACCTCCGGCTTCTCCGGGTTTCCGAAGTTGAGACAATTCGTGAAGCCGATCGGCTCGCCTCCGGCACAGGCGACGTTCCGCGCCGCCTCGAACGCCGCGAGCGCACCGCCGAGGAACGGGTCGAGCCGCGCAACCCGTCCCGGGCCGTCGAGCGAGAGCGCGAGGCCGCGCATCATCGGGCGGAGGCGGAGCACGGCGGCGTCGAGGCCCGGGCGGCGGACCGTCCGCGACCCCACGAGCTGGTCGTAGCGGCGGTAGACGAACTCCCGACTCGAGAGGTTCGGGGAGCCGATGAGCTCGAGGAGCGCCCGCTCCGGCTTCGGCGGCGAGGCGAGCTCCCGGACGGTGATCGCCGGACGCGGCTCGCGGAGGAGGTCGTAGCGCGGGCACTCGTCGGTGAGGAAGCGGGCGGGAATCGCCCCCACCTGGGACGCGTCCCAGAAGCAGCGAAGCTCCCCGGTCGTCGTCACCTCGCCGATCCGTGCGTGATGGAGCTCCCAGCGGTCGAGCACCTGCTCGACCGCGTCGAGCATCGTCGGCCGCACGAGGGCGACCATCCGCTCCTGGCTCTCGGAGATCATCACCTCCCACGGCTCCATGCCCTCCTCCCGCAGTGGGACGAGGTCGAGGTGGACATCGATCCCGAACGACGAGGCCATCTCCGCGAGCGCCGAGGCGAGCCCGGCGGCGCCGCAGTCCTGCAGCGCCTCGACGAGCCCCGCGCGCGAGAGGGCCGTCGCCGCCTCGATCAACTTCTTGCCGGTGAAGGGATCGCCGATCTGGACGGACGGACGCTTGTCTCGAGCCGTGTCGTCGAGCTCCTGGCTCGCGAGGACGGATGCGCCGCCGATCCCGTCGCGGCCCGTCGTGGCGCCGAAGAGGACGACGACCTGCCCGCTTCCGGATGCGGACGAGCGGAGCACGCGGCCGATCGGCACGAGCCCGATGCACATCGCGTTCACCAGGCAGTTGTGTCGGTAGGACTCGTCGAAGACCGTCTCGCCGCCGACGGTCGCGACGCCGACCGAGTTCCCGTAGGCGGCGATCCCGCCGACGGAGCGCGAGAGCTCGTGACCCGGCTCGGCGAAGCGGAGCCCGTCGAGGAGCGCGACCGGCCGCGCACCCATCGCGACGATGTCCCGGAGGATCCCGCCCACCCCGGTGGCAGCGCCCTGGAACGGCTCGACCGCGGACGGGTGGTTGTGGCTCTCCACCTTGAACGCCACCGCCAGGCCGTCGCCGACGTCGAGGACGCCCGCGTTCTCCCCCGGCCCCTGGAGGACGTACTCGCCTTCCGTCGGCAGGCGCTTCAGGAGCCTGGCCGAGTGCTTGTACCCGCAGTGCTCGGACCAGAGGAGGGAGAAGACGGCGAGCTCGAAGTCGTTCGGCACTCGGCCGAGCAGCGAGTGGATGCGGTCATGCTCCTCGTCCGTCAGGCCGAGAGCGCGATGGAGCGGCTGATCCGCAACGCTGCTCAGGCGTCCAGCTTAACCGGGAGGCCCGACCGACCCCGCTGCCGCTGGCCCGGGTCGGCGCGGCGCGTGGGGACGAGCCCCGCGGCGAGGCTGATACGGTCGCCGACCGTGGCCGTCACGTTCCGCCGGGCGCGGGAGAAAGACGTGGACTTCCTCGTCGACCTCGTGACCCACGAGCAGGTCGAGCCGTATCTCGCCGCGGTCGGGTCGCGGAGCCACGACGAGATCCGTGCGGAAGTGGAGCGCTCGAAGGTCGAGCCGGACGCGTTCGGCGTCTTCGTGATCGAGGTCGACGGCGCGCCCGCCGGAACGATGCGCTTCGAGCGCACGAACGTCCGGAGCCGGATCGCCCACCTCGGAGGACTCGCGGTCCACCCCGACTTCCGTGGGCAGCATGTGGCCGACATCGCCGCTCGCGCATTCCAGCGCCACCTGATCAGCGACCTCGGTCTCCACCGGCTGCAGCTCGAGGTCTACGGCTTCAACGAGCGTGCGCAGCACCACGCGGAGCGGTCCGGCTTCATCCGGGAGGGGGTGCGTCGGAAGGCGTACTGGCGCGAGGGCGAGTGGGTCGACGGCGTCCTCTACGGGCTCGTCGCGGAGGATCTCGACGACACGCCCGCGCCGGTCGGCGACTGAGCGAGCGGCGTCGACCCGGCCGGAGGCGCGAAGCAGCTCGAGCGGGAGCGCGCGCGACCCTCCGAACCGTCAGCGGAGCGCGACGCAGACCGCCGCAGCCCATGCCTGGGTCGAGCGCGCGCGGCGGTGGTAGAGGTGCAGCCCGGACTCGAGGGCAAAGCCGACCGCGCCGTGCACCTGGTGCGCGGACGCAGTCACCTCGCAGCACGCGTCCCCCGCCCAGACGAGTGCAGGAACGTCGATTCCGCTCGCGCGCTCCGCCGAGGCGAGGGCGAGGAGCTCGAGGCTGTCGGCCGCGAGCGCCGCGTCCGCGAGCCTCGCCTGGACGGCAGGGAGAGCCGCCAGCGGCGCCCCGAACTGCTCGCGAGTCCGCGCGTGCTCGACCGAGCGATCGAGGGCAGCGGCGGCGAGCCCGGCGAGATACGCGAGGGTGGCGGCGTTCCAGGCTTCCCAGCGCGCGGCTCCATCGCCCGCGGGGAGCTCGTCGACGACGCCGGAGACGACGCGGACGGTCCCGTTTCCGTCCAGTGTCGGCTCGGTCTCCCACGCGCTCGGCGCCTCGGCGAGGCCGAGGCCGCCGCCGGCGCGTGGGACGGCCAGACGGCTCGCGCCCGCGCCGTGCCGTGCGCGGCCGGAGACCGTCAGCGCACCACCGAGCGTCACCTCGTCGACGAGGGAGACGGGCGCTGCGGCCCGCCCGAGCTCGAGCCCGCCGGCAGCGACGGAGCCGAGAAGCGCGGCGTCCGCCCACAGCTCGTTCCAACCGGCAACGGCGAGGCGCTCGGCGAGCGCGTCGTCGCGATCGTCGAGCCACGCCCCGAGCTCCGGCTCCCGCGCAGGCTGCCAGTCACCGACCGCCGTTCGCACGGACTCGGCGAAGAGCCGCTCCTCGGCGGACAGCGCGAGCTTCACGCGAGCTCCGCGAGCACCGCGTCGGTGTCCGCGCCGAGCTCCGGCGCCGGCGCCGCGCCGGTCTGCCCCGAGCCTCGTGAGAAGAACGGCGCCAGGAGCCGCAGCGGCCCGAGCCCGGGCTGCTCGATTTCGGCGACGAGGCCCTCGGCGACGACCTGCGGGTCGGCGTGGACACCCTCGCGGGCGTGCACCGGCCCCGCCGGAACACCCGCGTGCGCGAGGCGCTCGAGCCACTCCACGCTCGGCCGCTCGGCGATCCGCCGCTCGATCTCGGCGGTGAGCGCCGCTTTGGCCTCGAAGACCTCACGGTCGTCCGGGACGAGGTCCGGCGCGTCGACCGTCGTGTCCTCGATCCCGAAGAGCGCGAGGAACGCGAGCCGCTGCGCGATGTTGAGGCACGCGACCGCCACGAAGCCGTCGGCCGTCTCGAAGCAGCGGTAGTAGGGGTTCATCGCGACACCCCCGACGATCTCCCGAGCACGCTCGTCCAGGTGGGCGCGGTCGGCGATTCGAGGGGCACTCTCTGCACCCTCTCCGTCGAGCCAGACGAGGTCCTGGAGCTGCACCGCGAGCGCGGCCTCGAGCAGCGAGATCTCGACGAGCTCCCCCACTCCCGTCTCGCGAGCCCGGAGCAAGGCGGCGAGCACCGAGGACGAGAGCAGGAGGCCGGCGGTCAGATCGGCCATGGGGATACCCGCTGCCCGCATCGGGACTCGATCGCCCGGCGACGCGTGGGACGTCAAGAGCCCCGACCTGGCCTGGGCGACGAGGTCGTAGGCGGGCGCCGCGACGAGTGGCCCGCGTGACCCGAAGGACGTCACGACGCCGACGACCGCCTGCGGCGCCCGGTCGTGGAGCGAGGGCCAGTCGAGACCGAAGCTCTCCGCACGCTCCGGCGGATAGTTGTGCAGCAGCACGTGGGCGGTGGTCGAGAGCCGAGCGCTAGCGCGCCGGCCTCTCTCCGTCTTGAGGTCGAGGACGACCGAGCGCTTGCCGCGGTTGAGCGGAAGGAAGTAGCGCCCGAGCCCGGGCGCGACGGGCATGACGCGGCGGTAGCCGTCGCCCGCCGGAGGCTCGACCTTGACCACCTCCGCGCCCAGATCGGCGAGAAGGACGCCGCAGAGCGGTCCCGCGACGTACTGCGCATACTCGACGACCCGGACTCCGTCGAGAGGGCCGCTCATCGCAGTCGCAGCCCCAGTCCCCGGCGCGCGATCACGAGTTGCTGGACCTCGGTCGTCCCACCCGAGATCGTCGACCCGACGCTCGCGCGGTAGAGCGCGGCGGCGCGGCCACGGAGCGGCGCGTCGACGTCACCGTCGCGGAGTCCGTCGAGCCCGAGGAGGTCGATCGCCTCGCGCGCGAGCCGCTGCGCCAGCCGGGCCCCGGCGAGCTTCGCCATCGCCGACGCCGCGCTCGCCGGCTCGCCACGGTCGAGCAGGCGAGCCGCCCGCAGCGAGAGCAGTCGGCCGGCGGCGAGCTCTCCGCGAAGCCGCGAGACCCGCTCCGACGCCTTCGCGTCGAGGCGCTCGGTCGCGACGAGGTGCTCGTCGAGGGCGTCCACGAGCCAGGCGAGCGAGCCGAGCTTCTCGGCGGTGACCCGCTCGAAGTCGAGCGTCCCCATGAGTACCTCCCAGCCACCGTGCAGCTCACCGACGAGGTTCGAGCGCGGGATCTCGACCTCGTCGAGGAAGACCTCGCACAGGAAGCCGCCGCCGAGCGCGGGAAAGCGCCTCACCTCGAGCCCGGGCGTGTCGATCGGAACGACGAGGACGGAGATCCCGCGGTGCCTGGACTCGGCGGGGTCGGTACGCACGGCGAGGTAGATCCAGTCCGCGAGCCAGGCGCTCGACGTCCAGATCTTGTGCCCGCTGACGACGAACCGGTCCGGCTCGACCTTCGCACGCGTCGCGAGCGCCGCGAGATCGCTCCCCGCGCCGGGCTCCGAGAACCCCTGGCAGAAGAGCAGGCCACCGCGGGCGATCTCCGGCAGGAGCCTCTCGCGGAGCTCGGGCTCCGCGAACCGCTCGAGCGCACACCCGACGGTCTTGTACGAGAGGAGGTAGAGGGAGAGCGGGAGCCACTGGTAGCCGAGGACGTCTTCCACGAGCGCGGTGTCGACGTGCGACAGGCCGCGGCCCCCGACGTCGACCGGCCAGGTCATACCGATCCAGCCGGCGCGCCCGAGCTCGGCGGTCACCTCACGCGAGTCGCCGTCAGACGGCATCCCCTGGCGCCGTGCCTCCGGGGTCGTGTCGACGAGCGGCTCGAGCGATCGCGCGAAGACGTCGGCCCGATCGCGGAGCGAAGCCTGCTCGGAGGTGAGGCGGAGCTCCACGATCCGGCGATCCTAGAACGTCGTGTCCGACACCACCCCACGCAACCATGCGGTTTCCCGGACGCAGGTGTCAGACACCGGGGGTCGGACACGGCTCTTCGAGCCGCGTACGATGCGCGCCCGATGGAGCACCGCCACGAGTGGATCCCGATGTCGGACGGCGTACGGCTCGCGGCACGGCTCTGCCTCCCGGACGCTCTCCCGGCGCCCATCGTGATCGAGGCGCTTCCCTACCGCATGGACGATCTCACGGCGTCGTACGACGAGGAGTACCGGCGGATCTGCGAGGAGGGCGGCCTCGCGGTCTGCCGGATCGACCTCCGCGGGACCGGCTCCTCCGAGGGGATCGCCGTCGACGAGTACCCGCCGCAGGAGCAGGCCGACCTCGTGGAGGCGATCGCGTGGCTCGCGGCGCAGCAGTGGTCGACGGGACGCGTCGGGATGTACGGGACGTCCTGGGGCGGGTTCAACGCGCTCCAGGTCGCGATGGAACGCCCGCCCGCGCTCGGCGCGATCGTCCCCATCTACGCCTCGGACGACCGCTACACGGACGACGTCCACTACATGGGCGGCGTGCTCAAGGCGCTCGACCTCGTCGACTGGGAGATCTACATGGCGGCGTGCAACGTCCTCCCGCCGACGCCCGCGGTGTACGGCGACGGCTGGCGCGAGGAGTGGCTCCGCCGGATCGAGGGAACCGAACCGTGGCTCCTGCGCTGGCTCGACGAGCAGTCCGACGGCCCCTACTGGCGGCACGGCTCGGTGCGGCCGCGGTACGAGCGGATCGAGTGCGCGACGCTGCTCGTCGGCGGCTGGGCGGACGGGTACACGAACATCGCGCTTCGCGGATACGAGGCGCTGCGCTGCCCGCGGCGAGTGCTGGTCGGGCCATGGAGCCACATGTCGCCCGCGACCTCGATCCCCGGGCCGCACATCGACCTCGTTCCCGAGATCGTCCGCTGGTTCGCACGCTGGCTCCGGGACGAGCCGAACGGGATCGACGAGGAGCCGCCGATCGTCGTCTTCCGGCGCCGCTCGACGAGGCCCGCCCCGGATCTCACGGAGATGCGCGGCGAGTGGGGGACGGAACCGACGTGGCCGGCGGAGCGGGGACGCGCGCTCGTCCTCCGGCCGCGTGGCGCCGGACCCGACGCCGTCGAGATCCGCGGCGACGTCGGCATCGCCGCCTGGATCTCGTGCGCCGGGAAGCCGCCCTGGGTCCTTCCGAACGACCAACGCCACGACGACGCGCGCTCGCTCACGTACGACTGGGAGCCGTTCGAGGACGAGCTCGAGCTGCTCGGGCACCCGCGGCTACGGCTGACGCTGACCGCCCCCAGCCCGGTCGCCTTTCTCTCGGCGAAGCTCAGCGACGTCTTCGAGGACGGCGCGTCGGCGCTCGTCTCGCGCGGGATCCTCAACCTCGCGCACCGGCTCGGGCACGACGATCCGCGGCCGCTCGAGCCCGGGGTCCCGACGGCCGTCGAGCTCGAGCTCGAGGCGACGTCCTGGATCTTCGAGCCCGGCCATCGCGTGCGACTTGCGCTCGCGGGCTCCGACTGGCCGAACGCGTGGCCGCCGCCACACGGCGGCGAGCTCGTCGTCGATCGAGGCTCGGTCGAGCTCGTGCTGCCGACGCTCGTCGGCCCGTCGCCGACCCCCGCGCCGGCTCTCCCCACGCCGCCGGCGACCACCGGGACTACGGGCGAGGACGCCGACGGACCACCCGTCGTCCGACGGGTCGAACACGCGGAGGACGAGACGCGTGTCGTGACCGGTTACGGCTCGACCTACGAGGCGCCCTTCGGCGCACATATCTCGGAGCGGTACGACGGCTCGGTCGGTGTCTCGACGACCGACCCCGCTCGGGCGTGGGCACGTGCGACGACGACGTACCGGATCGCGTGGCCGGAAGCGACGGTCGCGACGTCGGCGGAGCTCGATCTCCGCTCCGATGCGGAGACGTACCGCGTGACCATCGACGTCGTCGCCGAGGAGGAGGGAGAAGACGGCATCGGGCGAATCGAGCGTCGCTTCGAGCGCACCATCCGGCGCCAGCTGCAGTAGACGCGATCGCTTTGGCCACCTTGCGTCGAGCGCAGACCTAACGGCATCATGGAATCGTGTTTCGGAGAGGCGAGCCGGTGCTGACGCGCGAGGAGATGAACGGCGTGATCCTCCTGCTCATGAGCATCGACGCCCGACTCAAGCGACTCGTGCAGTCAGCCGAGAACGGGAATGGCGAAGAGACAGACTGACGCGGAGTACTGGGCGGAAGATGCCGCACGGCAACGGCGGATCGAGGAGATCTTCGCCCGCATGCAGGAGCGATACCGCCGGGCGGACGAGCGGGAGGCACGCCGGCGCGAGCGCCTCCGCCGGCTGAGCTTCGGGCTCCTCGGCCGAGCGTAGACACTAGGCGCCGCCCACCGGAGCAGAAGCGAGCGCGTGGCAGGCAGCGACGTGGTCGTCGTCGCTCCCGGCGACGTGCTCGAGTCCGAGATCCTCGGTCCGGCAACGCTCCTCGATCCCCAGACGGGCGGCCTCCCCCGAGGCGACGAGCGGGCAGCGCGGATGGAAGCGGCAGCCGGCCGGGATGCGCGTGGGGTCCGGCGCCTCCCCCTGCAGGATCTGCTGCTCCATCTCCTTCGTCTCCGGCACGACGGACAGGAGCGCGCGTGTGTACGGGTGGCGGGGGTGCTCGAGCAGCTCTTCCACGGGGCCTTCCTCGACGATCCGGCCGAGGTACATGACCGCGATCCGGTCAGCGATGTTCCACGCCAGCCCGAGGTCGTGGGTGACGACGAGGATCGTGACGCCCGAGTCGCGGACGAGCTCGAGCATGAGCTCGAGGATCTCGCCGCGCACCGACGCGTCGAGGCTCGACACGGGCTCGTCGGCGACCAGGAGGGACGGCTGCAGCACCATCGCGCCCGCGATCACGACCCGCTGGCGCTGTCCACCCGAGAGCTCGTACGGATACGCCTGGAAGAAGCGCTCGGGCGGGCGGAGGCCGCTGCGCGCCAGCGCGTCGGCGACACGCACCGCCTCGTCGCCCGGCAGCTTCTGGATGCGCAGGCCCTCGGCCACCGACTCGTACACGGTCTGGCGTGGGTTGAGAGCGCCCATCGGGTCCTGGAAGACGATCTGGACCTTGCTCCGGTAGGAGCGCAGAGCGCCTGTCCCGTAGCGAAGCTCGGCGCCCTCGAAGCTGACCTCGCCCTCGACGGGCCGCTCGAGCCCGAGGATCGTGCGCGCGAGCGTCGTCTTCCCGCAGCCCGACTCGCCCACGAGCGCGAGCACCTCTCCGCGCCGGACCGTGAGGTCGACACCGTCGACCGCCCGTGCGACCGCACCGTGGCGCGCCGGGAAGCGGACGTGCAGCCCGCGCAGCTCGAGCAGGGCCTCGCTCATCGCGGCGCGCCGTCGAGGACCCGGACGCACGCGGCGCGGCGACCGTTTCCCGCCGGCCACAGCTCCACATCGGCGGTCGTGCACTCCGGCCGGGCGACGGCGCAGCGAGGGTGGAACGGACACCCGGTCGGGATGTCCCGCGGATCGGGCGGGTCGCCCCCGAGCCCGGAGGGCGCCTTCCGGAACGCGTGGTCGCCGATCACCGGGAACGCCGCCGCGAGTGCAGCCGTGTAGGGATGCGCGGGGCGGCCGAAGACGTCCTCGCTCGAGCCCTCCTCGACGACCCGGCCCGCGTACATGACCGCCGTGCGCTCGCAGACGTACGACAGCGTCGAGAGGTCGTGGGTGATGAAGATCATCGAGAGTGCTAGCTCCTGCTGGAGCCGCTCGAGCAGGTCGAGCACCTGTGCCTGCACCATCACGTCGAGCGCGGTCGTCGGCTCGTCGGCGATCAGGAGCCGCGGGTTGCACGCGAGGGCGAGCGCGATCAGCACGCGCTGGCGCTGACCGCCCGAGAGCTGGTGCGGGTAGTCGTCGCCCCGCCCCGCCGGAAGTCCGACGAGCTCGAGCAACTCGGCGACGCGTTCCTTGGGGTTTGCCTGCCCGTGCAGCTCGATCGCCTCGACGATCTGGTTCCCGACGCGCTGCACCGGGTTGAGCGTGTGGAGCGCGCCCTGGAAGACGATCGAGAGCTCCGTCCAGCGCACGGCGCGGAGCCGCCCGGGCTTCATCTGGAGGACGTCCTCACCGTCGAGCAGCACCTCGCCGGTGACCTCGGTCGCGCGCGGGAGCACGCGGAGCAGCGCGCCCGCGACCGACGACTTCCCGCAGCCCGACTCCCCGGCGATTCCGAGCGTCTCGCCGGGTGCCACGTCGAGCGATACCCCACGCACCGCCGGCACCTGCCCCGTGTCGGTCACGTAGGTGACGTGGAGATCGCGGACGGAGAGGAGCGGTGGCTGCGTCATCGGCGCCGCTCCCGGAGACGCGGATCGAGGATCTCCTCGAGCGCCGTCCCGATGAGCGTGAACGCGAGGACGACGGCCATGATCCCGAGCCCCGGCGGCAGGTAGTACCACCATGCGTCCCGCGAGAGCGCACCGGAGGCGAAGGCCTCGTCGAGCATCCTCCCCCACGAGGCCCGCGTGGGATCGCCGAGCCCGAGGAACGCGAGGGTCGTCTCGGAGAGGATCGCAATCGGCACCGTCAGCGTGAGGTTGGCGAGGATGATCGGCGAGACGTTCGGGAAGATGTGCCGCCCCATGAGGTGGCGGTTCGACGCCCCGAGCGCGCGGCTGCGTTCGACGTACGGACGCTCCTTGAGCGTGAGCACCTGCGCGCGCACGAGCCGGGCGGTGCTCGGCCACGAGGTGATCCCGATGACGAGGATGATGTTCCGGACCGACGGCCCGAGGATCGCCGCGAGCACGATCGCGAGCGGCAGGAACGGGATGACGAGGAACCACTCGGTCACGCGCCCGAGGATCGCGCTCCCGATCCCGCGGTAGTAGCCGGAGAGGATGCCGACCACGGAGCCGATCACGATCGCGATGAGCGTCGCGGCGAGCCCCACGAGCAGGCTGACCCGCGCTCCCCAGACGAACTGCGTCCAGATGCTCCGGCCGAGGTTGTCGGTGCCGAGCGGCGGAAACTGCGACGGCGTCGCCCACACCGGGTTGTCGACCGTGTTCACCGCCTGGAGCTCGTTCTTGTCGGAGATGAGCGGCGCGGTCAGCGCCATCGCGACGATCGCGACGAGGACGACGAGGCCGATCATCCCGGCGACGTGACGCCGGTAGTCGGACCACGCCTGTCCGAGCGCTCGGCGCCTCCTGCGCCAGGCGATTCGCCGCGGGGAGACGGCGACGGCGCTCACCGCCGACCTCGCCTCATCCCGTCCGGACCCGCGGGTCGAGAACGCCGTAGAGCAGCTCGGCGACGAGGTTGAAGAAGATGACGGCCGCGCTGAAGACGATGAAGAGCCCCTGCAGCATCGGGAGGTCCGGGCCGCGCAGGCTGTCGTAGGTGAGGAGCCCGAGCCCCGGCCAGGAGTAGATCGTCTCGACGGCGATCGCGCCCGAGAGGATGAAGCCGAAGTTGATCGCGATGAGGGTCACGACCGGGAGCAGCGCATTGGGGACGGCGTGCCGGTTCCGGACCGCGATGTCGCGCAACCCCTTGGCACGGGCGAGCGTCAGGTAGTCCTCGCGCATCGTGTCGAGGAGCGACGAGCGCATGACGAGCGCGTACTCGCCGAGATAGGCGAGCGTCAGCGTGAGGCAGGGCAGGAACATGTGGTGTGCCTGGTCGACGAGCTTCGCGAAGCCCGTCGCCTCTGAGGCGGGGTCGACGATCCCGCCGATCGGAAAGAGGCCGAGCGACACCCCGAGCGTGACGAGGAGGAGCATCCCGAGCCAGAAGTCGGGCATCGCGTACGTCGCCATGGTGAAGCCGGTCCAGCCGTAGTCGGTCTTCGACCGGCGCTTCCACGCGCTGACGATGCCGATGAGGACACCGAAGATCGTCGAGAGCAGCGTCGACACGCCGACGAGCGCGATCGTCGGCCAGGCGGCGTTCTTGATCTCGGTCATGACCGGCTCGTTCGACTCGTACGAGCGTCCGAAGTTGAGCTTCGCCGCCTGCTCGAGGTAGGCGACGAACTGTGCTCCCTTCGACTTGTCGAGCCCGAACTGGTGCGTGAGCCGGTCTCGCTGCTCCTGGGTGAGGTTCCGGCCGCGAAAGAGCGTCGCGACGGGATCGGTCTCGACGACGCGGAAGAGGAAGAAGTTGAAGCAGATGACGAACAGGAGCGTCACCAGGGCGCCGAGCACCTTCCGGCTGAAGAACCCGAGACTCATCGGGCCCTGGCGACGCTCGCGTCCGCCTGCACTACTCCCGCTCGCCGACGGTGCGCCGCCGGACGAGCCAGACGGCGACGAGCCCGATGCCGGCGAGGGCAGCGACCACGACCGCGGCGATCGCCGCGGTCGAGAGACCCCCGCCCCCTCCCGAGTTCGCGAGCGGCGTGAGGTTCGCATAGCTCGGCGACGTGTTCGAGAAGACGACCGGACCGTTCGGCTCGGGCTGCTTCAGCCAGCCGGTGAACCGGTTCGTCCGGTACGCATCCAGGTCGGGCTCGTACACGAGCGCGTCGTAGACCGCCGAGCGGTAGAACCGCGTCAGCATCTGGTGCACGATCTGCGTCCGCTTCTGAGGGTCGAGCTCGACGCGCTGCGCCTTGTAGAGCTTGTCGTAGGTCGGGTCGCAGTAGTTCGCGTCGTTGTAGTAGTTCGTCGGGTCCTTCGGGTCCTGGGCGATCTGGTTGCACTGGAAGTACGACAGCTCCGGGTCGGGGTCGACGAACGGGGTCCAGCCCCAGACGAACATGTCGTAGTCGCCCTTGCCGATGACCGGGATGAGCTGGTTGTCGCTGTAGACCGACACCTTCAGTCCGATCCCGATCTTCTTGAACCACCCCGACAGGTACTCCTCGATCGGAGCTGCGACCTCGGAGTCGCTCCGCTGCGCGTACCGGAAGACGAGAGGCTGCCCGCCTCCGGGCATCTCGCGGATGCCGTCGCCGTTCGTGTCCTTGTACCCGGCGGCGTCGAGGAGCGCATTCGCCTTCGCCAGGTCGAAGGTGTACTGCTGCGACTTCGGGATGTCGGGAATCCACTTCGGGTCCACCGACGCCGCGATGGACGTGGCCGGTTGCGCGTTGCCGGAGTACACCTTGTCGACGATGGTCTGCTTGTCGATCGCGTACGCGATCGCCCGGCGCACCTTCGGATCGAGCAGGGCCGGGTGGGGCTTGGCGAGGCCGTCGCCGCCGTTCAGCGCCAGCTCGTTGAACGAGCCCTGGATCGCGGGGGTCGTCTCGATGTCCTTCAGTCCCTTGAGGCTGTTGAACGATCCCGCCGGCACCTCGTAGACGGCGTCGACCTCGCCGTTCTTGAGCGCGGCGACCATCGCGTCGGGGTTGTTGAACTGGCGGATGATCACCTGGTCGACCTTCGGCCGCCCGGCCCACCAGTTCGGGTTCGCCTCCATCCGGACGAACTGGCCCTTCTTCACCTCGGTCAGGACGAACGGCCCGCCTGCGACGCCGCCCGTGCCCTGCATCGCGTTGTACTTGGAGACGTCCTTCGCGGCGATCTTGTCCCAGATGTGCTTCGGGACGATGTACGTGTCACCGAGCGACGGTAGCTTCGGATCCGGCAACGTCGAGTGGACGACGAGCGTCGTCGCGTTGGGCGCGGTCGCGACGAGGTCGCCCGTGAACGACGTGTAGTTGGCCCACTGCTCCTTCCGCGAGCGGTTGATCGTGTACGCAGCGTCCTCGGCCGTGAGCGGCTGCCCGTCGGACCACTTGAGGTCCGGCCGGATCGTGTACGTGTAGGTCCTGCCGTTGTCGGAGCTCTTCCAGGACGACGCGATGCCGGGAGTCGTCGCGAAGTCCGCCGCGGCCTTCCGTGTAACGGTCGGATACACCTGGTTCCAGACCTCGTAGTCGAGGACGAGCGTGCCGACGGTTGGGTTCAGGGTGTCGATCGGCCGAATGGTGGCGACCGTCACCGTCGTCTTCGGACTCTCCTGCGCGAACGAGGCGGACGCGCCGGTCAGGGCGACGAACGAGGCGAGGAGCGCGGCGACGGCGAGCTTCACGGGTGTCAAGACGATCTCCCTCCGACGTGGTTTGGCCTGCGCGTCCGGGGATTATCTCGCGTCATCGCAGGTAGGAGGCGAGGAATCTCTCGAGCCGCCGGTAGAAGTCGACTTGCGGGCCTGCCCGCAGGAAGCCGTGCGCCTCGGTCGGATAGGTGACGTACTCGTACGACTTCCCGAGCCGTCGCAGCTCGGCGACGAGCTCCTCCGACTGCTTGGGGTTGACGCGGATGTCGCGCTCGCCGTGGGCGACGAGGATCGGCACGCGGACGTTCTCGAGGCGATGCACCGGCGAGCCGGCGCGGTACGCGTCGTGCGCGGCGTCCGGCCCGCCCATCATGCGCTCGAGGTCGAGCACGCCCGCACGGTCGCCCTGCTCCCAGGAGCTCTCGATATTGCAGTCGCCGTACTTCGAGACCGCGCAGCGGAAGCGATGCTCGGGATCGTCGGTGATCGAGAGGAGCGCGAGGTAGGAGCCGTAGCTCGCCCCGAAGATGCCGATCCGCGCTCCGTCGACCCAGTCGAGAGAGCAGAGATAGTCCGCAGCCGCGAGGCAGTCCTTCGTGTCCGCGACGCCCCAGACGCCGTGATTCGCCCGCTCGTACTCCCGCCCGTACCCGGTC
The DNA here is from genome assembly GCA_963708265.1 of uncultured Actinomycetes bacterium. Taxonomy (GTDB): domain Bacteria; phylum Actinomycetota; class Thermoleophilia; order Gaiellales; family Gaiellaceae; genus GMQP-bins7. The sequence goes on from CAVPSC010000004.1 coordinate 1,706,043, forward strand.
GACCCGCGGAAGTTCGGCGCCAGCCAGGCGTAGCCGAGGTCGACGAAGTACTGCACGTGGCCGTCCCACTCGTCGCCGTAGAACGACGTCGGACCGCCGTGCGGGTTGACGATCGCGGGCACGGGCCGCTCGCGAGACGCGTCGCGCGGGCGGAAGAGGAAGGCGGGGATCTCGAGCCCGTCGAAGGAGACGTACGAGACCTCCTCCGGGACGACGTGCGGGGCGGCGCGGACGGCGAGTGGTGTCGACGCGTGGATCACCGCGGGAGGCACAGCTCCGCCGGGATCGACGCGACGGAGCTGCGGAGGGGTCTCCGCGTCCTCGTACATGGCGACGATGTCGCCGCGGGCCGTCCACGCCGGCAGCCCCCAGCATCCACCCGAGGCGATCTGCTCGACCGATCCCGAATCCCCGTCCACGAGCACGAGGTCGAAGCGGCCGCCGCGCCCGCGACAGGCGACGAGCCGCATCCCGTCCGGGTGCCAGTCGAGCTCCGAGAAGTCGCCGTCGTCGGAAGTGAGCTGCCGGTCGCCGGTTCCGTCCGCGTGGACGAGGTGCAGCTCGTACCAGCCGCTCCGCTCGGACGCGTACGCGATGCGCGTCGAATCGGGGGACCACGTCGGCTCGCGATCGTGCTGAAGCGGCGTCCCCGTCAGCGCGCGAACCGTGCCGCTCGCGACGTCGACGATGCGAAGCTCGCTCCGGTTGAGGTCCGCCCGCGGCGTGAACGTGTACGCGACGCGCGTGCCGTCGGGTGAGACGGCGGCCTCGGTCTCGTCCCCGAGCGCGTCGAGCGGGCCGTGCTCGCGCGCGAGCGGACGCGGCCCCGCGTCACCTCGCGAGACCACAGCGAGGCGGGTGTACTCGCCCTCGTCGACGGGTACGACCAGCCCCTCGTCTGTGATCCACCTCGGTCCTCCCCAGGCGACGTCGGCGACCTCGACGAGCGGTCGCGGTGGGCCGCCTGCCGCCGGCACGAGAGACAGCCGTCCCTCGTCGACGTACGCCACGGTCGTCCCGTCGGGCGAGAGCTGCGGGCTCGCGTCCTCCCAGTACGGCATCGGCTGGCGCCCGGTCGTGACGCGGAGCGGAACGCGCTCGTCGAGGTCGAGGAGCCACACGTCGGAGGTGTCTCGATCCTGGACGAAGAGGAGCCGACGGCCGTCAGCCGAGATGGACAGAGAGCGCGGCCGCTCGACCTCGGCGATCGCCTCGAGCGTCCAGTGCGGCGCGGATTCTGCGTCGGCGACGGCTGGAGCGGGCGCGCCGCCGTACTCCTCCTTCCCCACCCAGAAGCTCCGCTCGCTCACGGGCGGGGAGCCTACTCGCGAGGCGTCCTTATAGGCTCGCGGCCGTGAGCGCTCCTACCCCTCGCGGCCCCAGGCTGCGGGAGCTCGGTCTTCGCATCGGGCGTTTCGAAGCCGGGCCGCTGAACGCGATCACCGACGTCGAGGGCGTCGCCGTCGGGCACGTGACGGTCTGGCGCGACGAGCCCGAGCCGCCGCTCGGCCGCGGAGTGGCGCGCACGGGTGTCACCGCCCTCCTCCCGGCGCCGGCCGAGACGCTCTTCTCCCGACCCGTGCCGGCGGGAATGGCCGTCCTGAACGGCGCCGGAGAGATGACCGGCTCGCTCGCGGTCCGCGAGTGGGGCCTGCTCGAGACGCCCGTCTACCTGACCTCGACGCACGCGGTCGGCCGGGTGTACGACGGCGCCGTCGCCGCCGCGGTCTCCGCCGATCCCGCCGTCGGGGTCGACGACGTCGTGATCCCCGTCGTCGCCGAGTGTGACGACAGCTGGCTGTCGGAGGCGCGGGTCGTACAGGTCGCGGCGGAGGACGCCGCACGCGCGGTTGCGGCCGGGACGGGCGCCGCAGTGGCCGAGGGCGCGGTCGGAGCGGGGGCCGGAATGCTGACGAAAGGCTTCAAGGCGGGGATCGGGACCGCGAGCCGCGTCGTGGAGCAGGGCGTCGTAGGCGTGCTGACGCTCGCGAACTTCGACGCGCCGCCCGGCCTCGTCCTCGACGGGGTACCCGTGGGCTCCCTGCTCGGGATCGAGCGGAGGCCGCAGAGAGAGGCGGGGAGCTGCATCGTCCTCGTCGCCGTGGGGGCGGCTCTCTCCGCGAGACAGCTCGAGCGGGTGGCCCGCCGCGCCGGCCTCGGCCTCGGGCGCACCGGATCCGTCGCTCACCACGGGAGCGGCGAGATCTTCCTCGCCTTCTCTCCGCCCGCACGATCGCAGCGCGGAGACGTCCCTCGAGCGCCGCTCCCCGACTCGGCGCTGAACGACGTGTACGAAGCGGTCGTGGACGCGACCGAGGAGTCGGTCGCGAACGCGCTCTGGGCGGCGCCCGAGGTGACGGGCCGCTCCGGACACCTCGCGCGAGCGTTGCCCCACGACGACGTCCTCGGCTTCCTCGACGCCCACGGGCGTCTGGCGTGAGGCTCCGGCTCAGGCGGCGAGATGAGCCCGGATGAACTCGTCGATCTGGCGACCGGTCGTGCGCCCCTCGAGCCTCGCGACGACGCGGCTGTCCTTGATCAGCACGAGCGCCGGTAACTCGATGAGGCCGAGCGCCGAGACGAGATCCGGATTCGAGTCGGCGTCGACGTCGATGACGTTCAGACGCCGCTTCTGCGTCACCTTGACCCACGCGACGAGCGACACCATCCGACGCGACGCCCCGGAGCGGGCCTGCGCGAAGAACAGAAGCGCGGGCAATCCGGCGAGCTCGTCCGCGGTGACCTGAACCGACGTCACCGCACGGGAATGCCCGCCAGTCGCGAACGCGAAACGCCCGCAGAGCGGTCGACGTCAGTCGACCGGCGCCGCGGTCCGCGCGAGCTCCAGCACGAGCCACTCCCCACCGTCGCGCTCCACCGTCGTCACCGAGTCGACGAGTCGCTCCAGAACGAGCAGGAGGCCCCTGTCGGATCCGCTCCCGGAAACGAGCGGTCCGACACGGACGGAGACGCAGTCCTCGCCCGCCTCGACCTCCATCGTCGCGAACTCCCCGCTGGCCGCGACGAGTGCGCTCGACACGGCGAGCTGGAGGTCGTCCATTCGCTCGTACGACAGGTCGAGCCGCGTGCCGACTCCGCCGAGGACCATCGTCGCGACGTCTCGGAAGCGCTCGTTCGCGGGGATCGTGAGGAGGATCGTGTCGGTCATCGAGGGCCACCGACCGGACGGCGGCGCCTCGCTCGACCCACGTCGCCCCCCCGCCCACGGACGAAGGTGATCGGTGGCGCCGGTCGCCGGCTCACGAGGGGTGCCGCTCTCGGAGCTGCCTCGTCATGGCGGAAGTTCTACCCGGCTCGTTCAGCGCCGACGAACCGCGTCGTGTCGAGGATCGCTGGACGACCCCGTTCGCGGCCGCGGCTGCTCGACGGCCTCGAGCGCCGCCGCTCGACTCCGATCGAGCGAGAAAACCCGATCGAGGAGCGTGATCTCGAACAGCCTGCGGATCTCGCGGCTCGGCACGACGATCCGGAACTCGCCGCCGCCCTTCATCCGCTTGAGGGCGCCGAGGAGAGCACCGAGCATCATCGAGTCCACGAACGTCACGTCCGTGAGGTCGACGACGATCCCGGTCGCGCCGCTCCCGACGGCCTCGAACAGGCGGTCGCGAACGGCCGGCGCGACGTGCAGGTCGGCCTCGCCGTGCAGGACGAGGACGACGGTCCCGGCGGGAGACCGCTCCTCGTCGATCCTGAACTCCTCGACAGCCTGCGAGATCGGCCCGCGGGGGCGCATTGGGCGGGGTCATACCCCCCACCGGACCGACCTAAACGACCGAGTCGCGACTCGGCACGACCCGCAGGAGGCGATGGAGCCCCCTCCCGCTCCACGGGATGCGCGAGTCGGGGAACGCTCCGGCCGGCTCTCGACTCCTCCGGATCGCCGCTCATGTCCCTGTCCGAGTCACGCCGGGAGAGACTGTCTTGCAAACGAGGGGCCCCAGCGCACCGATATGCTCTCGCCCGCCAGTCGTCGGAAGCGAGTACACGAGGTGCATCGGTGACCGAGTACGAGCTCGAGCTGCGCGAGAGTCCGAACCCGGGCGTCGTCCTCGCCGAGACCGCCGGCGAGCTGGATCTGACGAACGCGGCCGACTTCGAGCAGCGGCTCGAGGACGCATCGGCCGACGCCACGGCGCTCGTGCTCGACCTGAATCACGTCTCCTTCATCGACAGCGCGGCGCTGCACGTCCTCTTCCGCGTGGGCGGTCGTCTCGGCTACGAGCGCTTCGGGATGGTGCTCGACCCAGGGGCAACGATCGCGAGGACGCTCGAGATCGTGGGACTGGGAGACGTCGTGCGTATCCGCCCGTCCTCTGCCGAGCTCCTGGAGGAGCTCCGAACCTAGCCCTGGATGAGGTGCCTGCCGGCCGAGTGCCGGACCGAGACGTTTTCAGCGCCGCTGACACGGGTACCCAGGCAGCGCTGCCGGCATGACGCCGGTCGTATGACGAAAGGAAGCCATGGGTATCAGTGTCAGCATCCTGCTGATCGCCGTGGGAGCCATCCTGACCTGGGCTGTGTCCGCGACCGTCTCGGGTGTCGATCTCGTCGCGGTCGGCGTCATCCTCATGGTCGTGGGCATCCTCGGCCTCGTGGTCTCGCTGATCTTCTGGTCGAGCTGGGGAGGCTTCGGCGCCCGCAACCACGGCGACGGAACCGGCCAGACGACGATCGTCAACGATCCCGGCAACCGGTAGCGGTGAGGACGGCGGTCGACTCCTCGCCGGGTCGACTGGCGCCCGACACGGAATGCGATATCACCTGACACGACGCCGGGGCGAAAGCGCGTGACTCGCCCTGGCGTCGGGCGATCGAGCATGCAGATCCGCGTCGAGCGACACCGAGCCGCAGTCGTCGTCAGCGCCACGGGCGAGCTGGACGCGTTCCTCGCACCCCAGCTCGAGGACGCATTCTCGCAGACCGTCGACGACGGGCTCCTCGTCGTCGACCTGAGTCGGGTCTCGTTCATCGACTCGACCGCGCTCGGGATGGTGACACGGGCGATCCGCGGGCTCGAGGACTACGAGCGAACCGCGCGGATCGTCCTCCCGCAGGGCAACGCCCGCCGCATCTTCGAGATCACGACGCTCGACCGCGTCCTCCCGCTCTCGAACTCGCGCGAGTCGGCGCTCGCGGAGCTCGAAAACGACTCCTAGGCGGGGGCGGCGAAGTACTTCGTCATGCGCACGACGGTCCCTCGACCATCGGCGCCGGCGGTGACGTCCAGCTCGTCGACGACGGCGCGCATGATCGCCATGCCCATCCCGCCCTCGGGAAGCTGGTTGACGTCCCACTCGTCGGCGCGCGGCCGCTCCATGCCCGCGCCCTGGTCCTCGACGATCATCTCCAGCCGATCCGCGTGCACGAGGAGCGCGACCGCCACCGGTCCCCCGTTGCCGTCCGCGTAGGCATGGCGAACGACGTTGCCGCACGCCTCGGTGACCGCGAGCTTGAGATCCGCGAGGGCGTCCGCATCGACCGGCAGCCGGCGGGCAAGACCTCCGACCGCCAGACGGGCCAGGAGCAGGTAGTCGGCCTTCGCCGGGAAGCTGAGCGTCACGATCGACTCGCTCACAGCTCCTCCCCGGCGCGCGTCTCGAGCCGCCCGCGCATCACCGCGAGCGAGCGGCGAAGGAGACGCGAGACGTGCATCTGCGAGATGCCGATCTGGGCGGCGATCTGGGACTGCGTCAGCTCGTCGAAGAAGCGGAGCTCGACGATCTGGCGCTCGCGCTCGTCGAGCCCCTCGAGGCCGATGGCGAGCAGCGAGTCCTGCTCGACCTCCTCGTAGCCGGCCTCCTCCTCCCCCAGCCTGTCTGCGAGGCTGTCGCCCTCCTCGAACGGAGCCGAGAGAGACCGCGTCGAGTACGCGTTCGCCGAGTCGAGGGCGTCGATCACCTCTTCCTCCTCTGCGCCCGTCGCCTGCGCCAGCTCCTGGATCGTCGGCGAACGGCCGAGCTCGGTCGTGAGCTCGTCGAGGATGCGCGAGAGCCGCACCCCGAGCTCCTTGAGGCGCCGCGGGACGTGCATCGCCCAGGCCCGGTCGCGGAAGTGGCGCCGGATCTCCCCGACGATCGTCGGCACCGCGTAGCTCGAGAACTCGACGCCGCGATCGACGTCGAAGCGGTCGACCGCCTTGATCAGGCCGACCGTGCCCACCTGCACGAGGTCCTCGAGCGGCTCCCCGCGCCCGCCGTAGCGCCGGGCGAGGGCGTGCACGAGCGGCATCATCTCGACGACCGCCTGCTCGCGCGCGGCCGTGTCGCCCTCGTGGTGGTAGGCGCGCAGAAGCGTGTCGACGTTTCGCTCAGTCATCACCTGCGTCATCGTCTCGTCTGGTCGCTCGATCGCCGCGACATTCTCGCCAAGACCCAGGCGCCGCGCAGATCGTCTCCCCAGACGACGTCGTCGGCCGAGGCCTCGAGCATTCGCTCGAGCCGGCGACGGTCCGGCAGGCGCAGGACGAGCGGGCCGACGGAGAACGTGAGCTCGTCCTCGGAGCACGTGAACTCGACCGTGGCAGGCGAGTCGCGCTTCTGCCTGCGGAGCAACCCGTCGAGAGCGGACTGGAGCCGCCCGATCGCATCGACCGGCAGCTCGAGCCGGGTGGCGATCGCCGCGAGCACGAGCCTCGCGACGACGCATTTCGACTCGCGACCCAAAGACGCGTCGTCCCCGCCCGGCCCGCTGACGACGAGCACGACGTCGTCGGCCGCCGGAACCGCCGCTACTCGCGACGCCGCGAGCGCGTCGGCACGGCGGGAGAGAGGGACCTCCCCGCTGAAAACGGCCTTCGGCCCGATCATGCCGGGTTGCGAAACGCCGTTTCGATGCTGGAGTGGACCGCGAACGCGCGCTGGAGAAGCGTGAGCCGAAGCAACCGGCGGAGGGACGGCCTCAGGCAGACGACCGCGAGCCGTCCACCCCTCGCGCTGAGCTCGCGCCCGGTGCGAAGCAGGGCCTCGAGGCCGACGGAGCTCAATGTCTCCGTCTCGCCGAAGTCGACCACGAGATCCTGCGCGCCGAGAGCCCTTGCCGCCCCCAGGCGATCGGCGAGCAGGCATTCGGATCCGCGGTACGGGATCAGGATCGAGCCCGAGCCCGGCGATCCGGCGACGGGATGACGCGCTTCGGTCACGACACCGGCGTACCCTCGGGAAGCCGCGCCAAAACGCGCTCCGTCGCACGATGAGGGCGTTTCCGGCCGTCTCCGTGGTGGATCGGGTGGCTGCGTGATACCCGCGCGGGGGCGCAAACGTGCCTCGACCGGGCCGGATCAGGGGGCGCGTTCCGAGCCGTCGCCGGCGACCGCGAGCGCCTTCTCGATCACGACGCTCGTCCCGCCGTCGCCCGTGTCGACGGAGAGAGCCGTCGCCGCGGCGCGCATGAGCTGCAGACCGAGCCCGCGATGCGACCGGTCGCTCGGGGGCATCCAGCGTCCAGTGTCCTCGACGCGCACCCGCACGCAGGCATCGTCGACCTCGGCAGACATGTCGATGAACGCCTCGGTGGGGGATTCCGCGTGCTCGATCGCATTGGCGCAGGCCTCCCACGCAGCGAGCACGACGTCGTGTGCGTCCTCCACCTCGAGCGGAGCTCGATCGAGCCAGGAGCGGAGCGCGTCGCGCAGGAACGCGAGCGACCCGAGGTTGGCGGGGACACGCAGATGAAGCGGTCTCGGCGCGACCGAGAGAAAGCGAACGGCGAGGACCGCCGTGTCGTCGCCGCGCTCGCCGGCGCCCACGAGCCGCTCGAGAACGTGGTCGAGGAGCCCCTCGGGGTCCCTCGGCCCCGTCTCGACCGCGGTTCGGAGCTGGTCGAGGCCGGCGTCGATCGTCCGGTCGCGGCGCTCGACGAGCCCGTCGGTGTAGAGGAGCAGGATCGTGCCGTCGGGAATGTCGACGACACCCTGCGGGTACGAGCCGTCCGAGCCTGCGCCGAGCGGCAGCCCGCGGCCGTCCTCGAGCAGCTCGACGCGCCCGTCCGCATACGCGATCAGCGGCGGCGGATGGCCTGCGGCGGTGAACCGGCAGACATGGGACTCCGGGTCCGCGATCGCGTAGACGACGGTCGCGAACGCCGTATCGAGGATCTCCTCGGCGATCCGGTTCAAGCGTGCAACCGTCGAGGACGGCTTCATCTGGTCGAGTGAGAACGCGCGCAGCGCGTTCCGGAGCTGACCCATCGTCGCCGCGGCCTGGACGCCCTTGCCGACGACGTCTCCGATGACGAGCCCGAGGCAACCGCCGCCGAGCTCGATCGCGTCGAACCAGTCGCCGCCGACGTCGAGCTCGGCCGTGCCGGGGAGATAACGGGCCGCGAGATCGACACCGTCGAGCTGGGGGAGCGACTCGGGGAGCAGGGCCAGCTCGAGGGTCTCGGCGATCGTTCGCTCCGACTCGAAGTGCCGGGCGCGATCGAGTGCCTGGGCGACCTGGCTCGCGAGCGTCTCGAGGAACGTCCGGTCGTCGCGCGAGAGATTCGGCGGCTCGGCCCACGAGATGGTCACGAGCCCGTCGGCGTGCCGCCCGGCGACGAGCGGCTCGAAGAGGAACGCGCGGTGACCGGTTGCGGCGAGACTCGCGTGCGTGCCTCCGAACTCGTCCTCGATCTCGTCGAGGCTTCCGTAGAAGCTCGAGTGGCGGCGACGTAGCGCCCGGTTCGCGGGCGTCGGCTCGTCGAGCCGGATCTCGCGCCACTGCTCCAGCACTTCCGGCGGATAGCCGCGCGAGACGAGCGTCCTCACCGCCTGCCCTTCCTCCGCGACGACCGCGATTGCGACGCCGTCCGCGTCGACCGCGTCGGCGATCTCCTCGACCGCGACCTCGGCGACGTCGTTCCTCGTAAGCGAGCCGGAGAGCGCTGCGGTCATGCTCTGCAGCCGCTCCGAGCGACGACGCAGGCGCTGCTCGTCCTCCAAGAGCCGACTCCGCTCGAGCGCCTGACCGCACTGCGTCACGAGCGCGAGCAGCCACTCGCGCTCGTTCTCGTCGAGCTCCCTGAGCTCGCGGAACGAGAGCTGCACGGCACCGCGGATGCCCGTGCCCGCCCTGAACGGGAGGGCGACCCACCCGACGTCCGGCTCCGCGTGCGCCGGATCCCGGATCGTCGCGAGCCCGACGCGCGTCTCCTCGTCGAGCGCCCAGACGGCTGCGTCCGTTCGGATCGCCCTGCACAGCGGGAGCTCCGACTCGAGCTGGATCTCGCCCAACACCGCGATCTCGTCGTCGTCGTACGCCCGGGTCGCCATGAGCTCGACGATGGTGCCGCCGCCGCGCACGAGGCCGATGAGCCCGCCGGCGGCGCTGACGGCCTCGAATGCGTGCTCGAGGCAGGTGTCGCCGACGAGCGAGAGCGTCGACGCCTGCGAGAGCGCGGCCGTCACCTCCTGCAGCCGGCGGGCGTCGAGCGCCCGGCGTTCCGCGTCGCGCTCGGCACGTCGACGCTCGACCTGCTCGAGCGCGAGCCCCGCCTGGTCGATGAAGCGGCGCACGAGCAGGAACGTGGACGGATCCGGCTCCGCGACCGCCGTCCGCCACGAGATCGTGAGCATCATCTCCACGCGATCTCCGACCACGAACGGAGCCCGCAGCGAGGACTTGACCCCGAGCCGGCGGATCCGCGCCAGTCCGTCCGCCCGTGCCTCGGCCTCGAGGTCCGGGACGAAGGAGATGCGCAGCGTTTGAACGGCCTCCGCGAGCTCCGGGAAGTCCTCGAGGAACGCCTCCAGGCCGGGAGTCAGCGTGTCCGTCGGAGGATCGCAGTGCAGGAGCGTCATCCGGTCCTCGCCGACACTCCACAGAGCCGCCACGTCGGCGCCGAACGTCATCGTCGCCTCGCGGCAGATCGCCTCGATGGCCGCCTGCCTCGAGTTGGCACGGAAGCGAGGCGCGACCCGGAGGATCCTGTCGAGCGCCTGCCCGGACTCGAGTTCACGCTGGTACAGCCGCGACCGCTCGAGCGCCTGGCCGCCGAGGTCGGCCACGATCGCCACGATCGCCTCGTCGTTCTTCTCCACAGCGTCGGACTCGTCGAAGAGGAGGCTCAGCGAGCCGACGACCTCGCCGGCGACGCGCAGCGGCACGGCGACGCCCGCATGGGCGTACGCCGTCAGGCGCACTCCGTCCGGGAACTGGTCCTCGAACGTCGCCCGGTCGCGGACGACGACAGGTCGGCCGTCCCGGGCCGCCCGCGCGATCGGTGCGCGTGCGTCGAGTGCCAGGCGGGTGCCGGGCGGGTGCGTCTGGCCGTGCGGGCTGACCATGGGGTCGACGACGACGAGCTCGTCGCCCTCGACGAGCCCGATCGACCCGCCGCGGGCTCCGATGAGCGGTGGCGTCCGGTCGATCAGCACGTGCGCCACGTCCGAGGGCGTCAGCGCCGCAGAGAGCGCCTCGGCGACGCCTTGGATCCCCTCGAGGTCGAGCACAGCGCCGACGGCGCGCTCACGCCCCGTGCGCATGACGATGCTGACCCACACGACGGCAACGACGACGACCAGGGGCACGCCCCACCGCAGCAGATCGCCGCTCGACCCCTCCTCGGGATGGCCCGCCGGCCCCACGAAGAGCAGGAGGCCGAGCCCCCACCCGCACGCGATTGCCAGCAGGCCGGGGCCGAGGCCGCCGTACCAAGCAGAGACCGCGACCGCCCCGACGAGGAGCGAGTAGACGGGCGTGTCGCTCGCAGGCAGGAAGGCGAGCGAGAGCACGATCGACCCGAGTGTCGCGGCGAGCGCCACGCCGTAGCGGGCCTGCCACGGACGCGACGTGAGCGCGAAGCTCGCGACCCTTCCGCCCACGGAGTTGGCTCTCTTGCTCGCCACGCTCACATGATTCCTGCTCGCGGAGCGGACAGACCGCCTCCGAGCGATGTCGGGGACGCATTCCGACCTCCGCCGAGCCGTGGGATTAGGGACGCCCCTCGCAGGGTACGACGGCTGGACACGACGAAGGCGGAGGTGAGCACATGATCTGGCTACTCGTGTTGCTGTTGCTCCTGTTGGCGATCGGGGGAGGAGTCGTGGTCTCGAAGTTCCTCTTCTTCCTCGTGATCGTGGCGGTCGTGCTCGCACTCATCGGCGCTGCCGGTCGGTCGACCGTCTAGCGGCGTGCGGGCAGGAACGTAGGGACGGCCGGCCCACCACCGGCCGTCCTGTCACGTATGGGGACGCTCGGCGAGAGCATCCGCCGGCGGCGATGCGGCGGCGGCAGGCGTTCGTCTAACCGCGGCCGCAGTGACAGGTCTCACCGCGGGGCACGATCCTCCCGCACGCTCCGCACTTGGTCGAGCCCGGCCGGCGCCACGCGAGCAGGTCGAACTGGATGCCGAGCAGGAGCATCATCAGGCACACGAGGAGGATGTCGGCCCAGGGTCCAACGGTCGCGGTCACGTCCGCATCGCCTCCACTCGCCTCGACGCCACGGCGAGCACGCGGCCCACGCCGGTGCCGAGGCGCGGGCGCTGCATCTCAGTGGCGATCACGCTCACACGAGCGAGCTCTCTCGCCCCGGCCGGGGGTCCAGGGCTGGAAGCGGCCGGAGACGCAGACACCCCGCGGGTTACGCGGTGACCTTCGACGACGTGTCGAGGAGCTCGTCGAGGACGGCGCGGAAGTCGAGCATGGCCTTTCGGAGGTTCTCGGTGCCCTCGTTGCCGTCGACCTTGTCGAGCATCGCATGCCCGTGCCGGTAGCGATCGACGACGTCCCCGTGGTCGACCGCGACGACGGCCGCACGCCCGTTCTCGGCCTCCGTGTCGTCCGCGCGCGGATAGCCGCGCTCGTCGAGGGCCCGCTCGACGATGCGCTCAGCGGCCCGCGCCGCTTCGCGCGGATCGCTCACGAAGCGCGACTCGGCGTTTCGCCACTCTTCGAGGTAGCGCTCCCGCGCGGCGCCCGGAAGCGGACGGATCGTCAGCTCCTCGTGCTCGTGCTCGATCTCGCTCAGACGCTTCTCCCCCGACGCCGTGCCCTCCTCAGACACCGTGCGGTAGTACTCGGAGCCGAACCGCTCCTTCAGATGCGACCGTCTCCGACGGATCTGGACGAATGCCGCCGCCAGCGCGACGAGAAGCGCGGCGGCGATGGCAATGACGATCCAACCCCACGTCTGCATTTCTCACCTCCGTGATCGGATCCTCCATTCCCTTTCGCGGGGGGGCGGAAACACGGCGCCCGGATCCGTCAGATGCGTACGCGCACGAGCGGGACGCCTTCGATCTGCGAGGGGGCGGCGCTGAGCTCGCCCTTCTCGAGCCACGTCGCCTCCTCGCCCTGGCGGAGCGCGAGAATGATGAAGTCCGGCTGGTGCTCGGCGACGGCGTCCGCGACGAGCTGGCTCGGATCGGCCTGCTTCACGGTCACGCTGGACGGCTCCGCCGGAGCCGCGCGACCGATCTCCTCGCCCACGCTTTCGGCGTCGGCGCGCGCGCCGTCCTCGTCGTTCGCGAGCCACTGGAGCCGTGACTGCTCGACAGCCGGGACCACGACGTGGAGCTCGTCGTCGGGGCCGACGAGCTCGTCGAGGAGCTCCTGCGGCACCTCCGAGCTCGCGACGACGACGACCCGCTTCACGAGGCTCGCGCGTTTCGCATGCGATACGGATGCCACGGCGGCGCATCCCGCAAACCCGACAGGACAGACGTCGCCGCCCGCCGGTGTTTCCCATCCCCGTGCGGCGGGCATCAAGGATGCCTTCCGCAGCGAGGAGGGGCTCTATCCCGCCCTCCCGCTCGCTGCGGAGGCAGGCGCCTGGGGGGAGCACGGCGAGAGGGGCTCGCGGTCTGGCCTCGGCCCCCTCGCCGGCGCCCTAGTGGTGGTTGTGCCTGACGATCGGGCAGACGAGAACGTTGTTCGTCCAGACCTGGTACGGGTCGGATCCGGTCGGGTTGATCTTGAGGAACTCGCCGGCTCCCTCCGCTGCAGCGAGATCGTCGTCGCTCGTGACTGGCTGAAAGTCAGAGCGGGAGGCGACGGCGGGGTTGTACATCATCACGACGATTCTCCACGGCGCCTTGTAGTCGCTGCCCGAGGTTCCGTTCGTGCCCTTGCCCGGGGCTCCCGTGACGAGATGGTCGTGGTACGCGACCGGCTCCTGCGGGCACGGGTTGCACTGAGGCTGGTATCCGGACGGAAGCGTGATCGGGCCATCCGTTCCGGGGGCTGTTGGAAAGCCGAGGATGTAGATGGGCGGTGCCTTCAGCATTCCCGGACTGGCGTTCGTAATGAGCGTCGCGCCAACCATGGTGTAGGTCTGCCCGTCCGCGTAAACGAGCTCTGAGTCTGGGCCTGCCGCGGGCGCTCCGAATGGGAATGCCGCGAAGACCACTGTTGCGACAACGACGGGTAGGAGTCGTCTCACCGTGCCTCCCCTTGCCTCGGCGGTCGTGCAGATGGCTCAGGTCTTCGAGTTCACCCACACCGACCGACATATTACGTAGGGTTTGACCCTATCAGATATGAGTCCGGCCGAACACCAACAGCGACGGAGCTACCACGCACCACGCCGACAGGCGGCCGCCGCACGGACCCGCGAGGCGATTCTCATCGCTGCGAAGAGCGCGTTCGAGGAGCGTGGTTGGGCCGGAACGCGCGTCCGTGAAATCAGCGACGGCGCTCGTGTCTCCCAGAAGACGGTCGAGGCGCTTTTCGGCACCAAGGCGGCCCTGCTGAGGGCAGCGGTGGACTTTGCCATTCGGGGCGACATCGAGGACACTCCGATGCCACAGCGCGATTCAGTTGCCCGCATGGAGAGCGCGGCGAATGCCTCCGCGATGCTCCGACTCCACGCACGCCACCTGCGCACGATCAATGAACGCTCGGCTCGGATGGCGGCTGTCGTCGAACAAGCGGCGCCCGCAGATCCCGCTGTGGCAGACCTCTGGGAACAGATGAACCGAAATCGCACGTACGGTGTCGCCTGGGCGACGACGACGCTCATGACAAAGCCCGGTCGGCGCCCTCGGCTGACTCGGCGGGACGTTGAGGCAACCTTCTGGGTCGCCCTCGACTGGAACACCTATCGGACGTTGACCACGTATGCAGGTCTCGTGCCCGACGCGTTCGAGGCGTGGCTCCGCCGCTACTACGCAGCATTACTTGTCGCCCCGCGCCCTGCGTAACGCTGCCCAGGCACGATGGCTACGAGGTCACTGCGTCCAAGGCGGGTCCCAAATGCTCGTCCGCAAGACCGAAAGCCCTGCCATGCGATGAGTCGCGCGACGGGACCCGTGCTAGACCGAGCGCTGCTGCGCCGCCGCTGACCGCGTGTCAGGAGTTCGTGTCCGAGCGCGCGCGGTCGAGCTCGAGTTGGCGGAGCTCGATTCGGCGAATCTTTCCCGTGAGCGTCTTCGGGAGCTCGGATACGAATTCGACACGGCGCGGGTACGCGTACGCGGAGAGGCGTTCGCGGACGTGGCCCTTGATCTCGTCGGCCACCGCCTCCGACGGCTCGTATCCGTCTGCGAGGACGATGAATGCCTTCACGACGTTTCCCCGGAGCTCGTCGGGAGACGCAACGACTGCTGCTTCGCGGACCGCGGCATGCTCGAGGCACGCCGATTCGACCTCGAACGGGCCGATCCGGTAACCGGCTGCGATGATCACGTCGTCGGCGCGTCCGACGTACCAGATGTAGCCGTCCTCGTCCCGGACGGCCGCGTCCTTTGTGTGGAACCACTCACCGCCGAAGGTCTCCGCGCTCGCCTCGTCGTTGCGCCAATAACCGAGCGGATAGTGCGGGTTCGAGCGGGCGCGCAGACAAATCTCGCCTCGCTCCCCCTGTGCTACGAGCTGCTCGTCCTCGTCGAGGAGCTGCACGTCCCAGCCCGGCATCGGCCTGCCCATCGAGCCCTCACGCACCTCGAGAAACGGGTAGTTGGCCACGAGTGGATACGACTCCGTCAGGCCGTAGTAGTCGAGCACGGTCACGCCGTACTGCTCCCGAAACCAGCGGATCGCCTCCGGATTCAGCGGCTCTCCCGCCGAGCACACGCGGCGGAATACCTGCGGATAGCGTGCCCCCGCATCGTCGACCGCCATCATCGAGCGCATCGCGGTCGGCGTAGTGAACACGTTTGTCACCGCGTGCCGGCTCAGGAAGTCGAGCTGCTTGTGCGGGTCGAAGCCGCCCTCGCGCCGGTAGACGCACTGCAGTGCGCCGAGCCGCCAAGGGCCGAGCAGCGGCGCGATCCCCGCCGCCCAGGCCCACTCGCCCATCCCATGGAAGCGCTCGCCGTCCTGTAGCTCGTGGCAGTAGCGGAACTCCTCGTGGCCGAGGATGTAGCGGTGCGCGTGCACGATCCCCTTCGCGAGGCCCGTCGTCCCGGACGTGTAGTAGAGCTGCGCAGGGTCGTCAGCGGCAGTGTCGGCGCAAACGACATCCGTCGGAGCCGCCGGCAGGGTTTCGGGCTCGAGCACGAGCGTTTCCGGCGCCCACGGTCGGTCGAAGCGCGGCGCGTTGCCGGGGTCGGTGACAAGCAGCTTCGCGCCCGAGTCCGAGAGCCGATGCTCGATCCCATCGTCGCCGTACAGCACAGACATCGAGAGCAGGATCGCGCCGAGCTTCCAGACTCCGAAGAAGATCGCAGCCGCCTCGGGTGTCGGCGACAGGACGACCGCGACCCGGTCGCCCTGCGTGACACCCCATGCGGCGAGCGTGTGCGCCGCCTGGTTCGCCAGGTCCTGCAGCTCGCCCCACTCGAGCTCACGGGTCGAGCCGTCGAAGCTCTCCCAAACCATCGCCGGCTTGGTGCGTGGGTGCTTGTCGCAGACGTCGGCGGCGATGTTGTACCGCGCCGGCACCTCCCAGCGATGGCCTGCGCAGATCTCGTCGTAGCTCGTCGAGCTCATCGCTACCCATCCAGCCTAGCCATGTCTTGGCGGCCCGCTCGGTGCAGAGCGGGCCGACTGCGGTGTCGCCGGACTATCGGCGCGCCTTGTACGGGTCGAGAGGTGTCGAGCTCGCAGGGCTTCGACGCTTCGCCGAGGCGCTCGACGGGGCCGAAACATCATCGCCGCACGGGAGACGCTCGGCGTCGCCAGCCGGGACCGTGCACCAGCTCGCGGCACGCTGCCCGAGCACGCGGAATGGCTGATCGAGCAGGGGCGTGCCGACGAGGCCGACCCGCTTGCCCGCCGTAGCGGACGAGATCTTCGGGCGGCGAGAGGCACGGTCTTGGCTCGAGCGGCCGGCACGCCTCGGAAACGGGAGACGGCGGCTCGGGGTCCTGAGCCGGCCGCCGTGCACTCGGACTAGCATCTCCCTTGGTGCCGCGCTTCCTCCACACCATGGTCCGCATCACCGACCCGGAGCAGAGCCGGGCGTTCTACGAGGCACTCGGCTTTCGCTTCAGCCGCGACATGGACATCGTCCGTAACGGCGAGCTCGAGGCCACGAACTACTTCTTCTCGATCGGCGAGCTCGAGAACGTGCTCGAGCTGACCTATAACCACGACGGGCGGACGTACGAGCTCGGAACGGCGTACGGTCACATCGCGGTCGGCGTCGACGACCTCGACGGCACGCTCGCGACACTGAAGGAGGGTCACGGGATCGAGCCGGAGCGCCCGCCGTACCAGGTGCGGGAGGGCGGGAACCGGATCTGCTTCGTCCGCGACCCGGACGATTACCGCATCGAGCTGATCGAGCGCTAGCCGCCTCATCCGGGGACCCGCCGACGGTGCACCCGGGAACCAGTGCGCCGGGTGGCGCTCCGAATTAGTGTCCGCACGTGGCCTGGGCGCTCGCGACCGTCGCCGTGACGCTGCTCGCGTTCGCCGCAATCTCCGGCCGCGTCCAGGGAACGCCCGTCACCGCGCCGATGCTGTTCACGGCCGCGGGCCTGCTCTTCGGCGTGGACGCGCTCGGACTCGTCGACCCGGCCGCGAACGGTGGGTCGGTCAAGCTCCTCGCGGAGGCGACCCTCACGCTCGTCCTCTTCTCCGACGCGTCCCGGATCGACCTTCGCGCCCTGCGCAACGAGATCTCGGTGCCGGCGCGCCTCCTCGGGATCGGTCTCCCGCTGACGCTCGCTCTCGGGTTCGCCGTCGCCGTGCTCGTCTTCGGATCACTCGCGTGGCCCGAAGCCCTCGTCCTCGCGGTGATCCTCGCCCCGACCGACGCCGCGCTCGGCCAAGCCGTCGTGACGCTCCCGAAGCTCCCGTCGCGGGTTCGCCAGGGACTGAACGTCGAGAGCGGTCTCAACGACGGGATCTGCGTGCCGCTCTTCTTCATCGCCCTCGGGATCGCGCAGGCGGAGGAGGGCGTACTCGGCCACGGCGCGGCCGCGCGCATCGTCGCAGAGGAGATCGGCTACGGCATCGTCGCCGGCGTGATCGCGGGCTTCGCGACCGCCGCGGTCGTCGACCTCGCCGGGCGGTGGGGCCTCATGGACGAGGGATGGCTCCGGATCACGCCGCTCGCGGGAGCGGGCCTCGCGTTCGGGATCGCGGACCCGATCGGGGGCTCCGGCTTCATCGCGGCGTTCGTCGGCGGGCTCGTCTTCGGCGCGTTCCGGCAGCGGGAGCAGGAGGAGGGTATGAGCAGCCTGATCGAGCAGAGCGGCTCGATTCTGAGCGCGCTCACGTTCGTCGTCTTCGGTGCGGTGCTGCTGGAGCCGGCGCTCGGGGCCATGACCTGGTCCGCGGCGCTCTACGCCGTCCTCAGCCTGACCCTCGTGCGGATGTTGCCCGTGGCGCTCTCGATGGTCGGGTCGGGCGCGCGACGGCCGACCGTGGCGTTCCTCGGCTGGTTCGGACCGCGCGGGCTCGCGTCGATCGTGTTCGCCGTCCTCGTCCTCGAGGAGGGCGGGCTCCCGCACGACGGGCTGATGCTCACGACCGCGTACCTGACGGTCGGCCTCTCGGTGTTCCTGCACGGGCTCTCCGCTGCCCCCCTCGCCGATCGCTACGCGCGCTGGTTCACGGCACACGCGCCGGAAGGGCACGTCGCGGTGGAGACGCTTCCAGCGAAGAACGTAGTCTGGCGCGGCGAGATGGGATCGTGACCTCCGAAGGGCGCACCGACAAGCTGCTCGAGCTCGCCGCCGCGTTGCTCCTGACCGTGGCGGCTGTCGCCACCGCCTGGTCGAGCTACCAGTCGGCGGTCTGGCACGGAAAGCAGGCCGAGGCACAGAGCGCGTCCATCGCGGCGAGGGTCGAGTCCACCCGCCAGGCCGATTTCGCGAATCGCCAGGTCCAGATCGATGTCGCCGTCTTCACCCAGTGGGTCGACGCCTACGCGCGGGGGGAGAGCGAGCTCGCGAGCTTCTACCAGCGCCGCTTCCGGCCGGAGTTCGAGCCGGCCTTCGACGCCTGGGTCGCGACGAAGCCGCGGACGAACCCGAAGGCTCCGCTCACGCCCTTCTCGATGCCGCAGTACAAGCTCGAGGCGAGCGCCGAGGCGGACCGGCTCGAGGCGAAGTCCGACGCCCAGTCGGAGCTCGTCAAGACGTACATCCAGCGTGCGGACAACTACCTGCTCGCCGTCGTCCTCTTCGCGATCGCGCTCTTCTTCGCCGGGATCAGCACGCGGCTCGACGTCCGTAGCCTGCGCGTGCTCGTCCTCGGCGTGGGCTGGGTGCTCTTCCTCGGCACGCTCGTCTGGGTCGCGACCTTTCCGGCGAACGTCACTGTCTAGCCCGCGCCGCACCAACGGCCAGCCGGCGAGCTTCAGCCCGCTCGACGACGACATGCCCTCGGGAGAGTTCGAGAGCGCGATGCCGGTGAAGAGCGAGACGCCCACGCCGCCCTGGAGGACGGTCAACCCGAGGACGAACGACTCGGGATACCGTCGAGCGCGGCGTCGAACTACGCGGACGCAGGTGGGAAGAGCGGCCCAGGGTCGGGCGGGGCGCGGCCCTCGGCGGCGGCGGTCGCCGCCTCCTCGGCCTTCGCCTGCGCGAGTTCGCGGCTGATGTGGAGCGCTGCGGAGGTGAGCGGGGCCGCGAGGATCAGCCCGATCATCCCGAAGATCGCGCCGAAGCCGATCGTCACGATGAGGACGACGAGCGGGTTGAGGTCGAGGGTCGCGCCGAACGCGATCGGCTGCACGATGTTCTGGAGCAGCCCGTTCGCGAGGATGACGATCACGAGCATGATCACGGCGTCCGTCGTCCCCTGCGCCGAGAGGGTGAGGATGACCGCGAACGCGCCGGAGACGAACGCTCCGATGAAGGGAACGTAGGCGGTGACGAAGACGACGACGGCGATCGTCCCCGCGAGCGGGACGCCGAGGACGAGCGCGCCGAGGCCGACCACGATCGCGTTGAACGCCGCGACGATCGAGACGCCGAGGAAGTAGCGGCGGAGCGACTTGATCACGTTCGCGGTGATGGTCTCCGCGACCGCGACGGGCACGCCCATGCTGCGGTTCACGAACCGGCGGACGCTCGGGCCGTCCTTGAGCAGGAAGAACGTGCTGAAGACGGAGAAGGTGACGAAGAAGACGAGTGAGGTGAGGCCGGCGATGCCGTTGGCAACCCCCGTGAGCAGGGTCGTGCCGATGTTCGGCACCGCCTGAGCGACGTCGCTCTTCGTCTGCGAGGTCCCGTTCGCGCCCGTGTCGTTGAGCCAACCTTCGATCCTGTCGAGCGCCTCCGAGGCGGCCGCCTTGATCTCCGACGACTGCTCGACGAGACCGCCGATCACGAGCGCGAAGATGAGGACGCCGATCGCGAGGAGCAGGAGCAGGACGATCGCAGCGCCGGCCGGGCGCGGAAACCGCCGCTGCTGCAGCCACGTGACGAGCGGGCCGGCCACGGTCGCGAGGATCGCTCCGACCACGACCGGGTCGACGATCGTCGACGTGACGCCGAGGAGCAAGACGAGCCCGACGAGCACCACGCCGACGCCGACCAGGAACCAGGAGAGAAGCCCGAGGTCGCGCAGCCAGATCGGGGCCGAGAAGACCCGAGAGAGCGAGCTCGCGTCGATCTGGACGACGGTGGCGGACGCAGTCGGCGCGGCGTCGCGGTCGTTGCCCCCGCCCTTGAACCGATTGAACCCGGGGATCTTCACGGCATGCACTCTCTCGTGGCGGACACGGTCGCGCAGCTTTCTACGGAGACGGGCGGGGTCCTGCTTTCACCCTCGCCCGTCACCGCGACGTGCCGGTATCGCACCACCGTTGAACTCGAGCGCCTACGCTGCCGCTCACCGACTTCCCGACCTCCCCCCGACCACGGACGTCGAAGCGCCCACAGGAGGTGCATCAGTGACGCTCAAGCATCCGAAGGCGGCGACGAAGCATGCGGACGATCTCGCGCTCGACCCGCTCTTCGTTACCGAGACCGCCCGCATCCCGCGCCACGAGCTGCCGGCAGGCGAGATGCCGCCCGACGTCGTCTACCAGATCGTCCACGACGAGCTGATGCTCGACGGCAACGCGCGCCTGAACGTGGCCACCTTCGTCTCGACCTGGATGGAGCCGCAGGCCGAGAAGCTCATGGCCGAATGCTTCGACAAGAACATGATCGACAAGGACGAGTACCCGCAGACGGCGGAGCTCGAATCGCGCTGCGTCGCGATGCTGTCGAACCTCTGGCACGCACCCGATGTCCACGAGGCGACGGGCTGCTCGACGACCGGCTCGAGCGAGGCCGCGATGCTCGGCGGGCTCGCGCTCAAGCGACGCTGGCAGAAGCGACGGGCCGCCGACGGCAAGCCTGCGGACAAGCCCAACCTCGTCATGGGCATCAACGTCCAGGTCTGCTGGGAGAAGTTCGCCAACTACTGGGACGTCGAGATGCGCCTCGTCCCGATGGAGGGCGACCGCTTCCACCTCACAGGCGAGGAGGCGGTGAAGCTCTGCGACGAGAACACGATCGGCGTCGTCGCAATCCTCGGCTCGACGTTCGACGGGTCGTACGAGCCGGTGAAGGAGATCTGCGCGGCGCTCGACGCCTTCGAGAGCGAGACCGGGATCGACGTGCCCGTGCACGTCGACGGCGCGTCGGGGGCGATGATCGCGCCCTTCGTCGACCCCGAGCTCGAGTGGGACTTCCGCCTGCCGCGGGTGGCGTCGATCAACACCTCGGGTCACAAGTACGGCCTCGTCTATCCCGGCGTCGGCTGGATCGTCTGGCGGGACGCGGAGGCGCTGCCCGAGGATCTGATCTTCTGGGTCAACTACCTGGGAGACAACATGCCGACGTTCGCGCTCAATTTCTCCCGGCCCGGAGCGCAGGTGGTCGCGCAGTACTACAACTTCCTCCGCCTCGGGTTCGAGGGCTACCGGAAGGTGCAGGCGTACGCGCGCGAGGTCGCCACGGCCCTCTCGTCGCGCATCGCGGAGCTCGGCCCGTTCGAGCTCCTGACCCGCGGCGACGAGCTCCCCGTGTTCGCGTTCACCGTGAAGGACGAGGTCGACAACTTCACCGTCTTCGACGTCTCGAGCGCCCTCCGCGAGCGCGGCTGGCAGGTTCCGGCATACACCTTCCCGGAGAACCGCACCGACCTCGCGGCGCTCCGCGTCGTCGTGCGCCGCGGCTTCACCCACGACCTCGCCGACCTGCTCGTGGCCGACATCCAGCGACAGCTGCCACGGCTCCAGAAGCAGCCGACTCCGGTGCACGATCGCCGGCAGCGCCGCCGGCTTCCACCACTAGACGAAGGAGAACCGATGCCTCGTGTCTTCCTCGAGCGCAGCGGCCGCGAAGCGGACGCCTTCAGCGATCGTCGCCGCGCTCGGGATTCGAAGCCGCGAATGCCGGGCTGGTGCATAGAGATGTGTAGATGGCTCGCGTACTCCGGCTCTCCGGTGCGGATCGAGGAGCTGATCCTCAAGCCGCAGCACTCGCTCATCGACCAGAGCCTCCACTCCAAGATGGGCGCGGAGACGACGAACGGCGACGGCTTCGGGATCGGCTGGTACGGAGTCGGCGAGACGCCTGGCGTGTTCAGGAGCGTCGAGCCTGCCTGGAACGACCGCAACCTGCGCGACCTCGGCGCACACATCATGTCACCGCTCGTGTTCGCGCATATCCGCGCCTCGTCCGGCACGCCGGTCCAGCAGACGAACTGCCACCCGTTCCGCCACGGCCGCTGGCTGTGGATGCACAACGGCGGGATCGGCGACTTCGCGAAGGTCAAGCGCGATCTCGTTCTCGCGATCGACCCCGGGCTGTACCCGTTCGTCGAAGGCTCGACCGACTCGGAGGTGTTCTTCTTCCTCGCGCTGACGCTCGGCCTCGAGGACGACCCGCCGGCCGCCGTCGCCCGCGCCGTCGGCCTGATCGAGGAGGTCGGCACGCAGCACGACGTCGAGCACCCGATCCAGATGACGGTCGCGACGAGCGACGGCGTGCGCCTGTGGGCGTTTCGCTACTCGAGCGAGCGGAAGTCGCGCTCGCTCTTCTACTCGACCGACCTCGCGACGCTCCGCGCCCAGCATCCCGACAACCCCGTGCTGCACGATCTCTCCGACGAGTCGCGGCTCGTCGTCTCGGAGCCGCTCGGCGACCTCGCGGGCGCCTGGAACGAGGTGCCGGAGTCGAGCTACGGCGTGATCCAGGACGGGCAGGACGAGCTGCACCCGTTCGTCCCGAGTCCGGCAGGCTAGCCTCGCGTCGAGCCCGACCGTCAGCGCTCGGTGGCGCCGTGGCACTGCTTCCACTTCCGTCCCGAACCGCACGTGCACGGGTCGTTCCGGCCGCGCCTCGCGTCCTCCTCGGCGTAGAGCCGGACGATCTCGGACGGCGCCCGACCCTCGCGCAGCCGCTCGGACATGAACCGCATCGGCTCATCGACGTGGTGGAAGAACTCCTTGTACCCCGCGCAGAGGTAGTTGAGGCCAGGCTCGCCGTCCGGAGTCGAGATGAAGCGGTCCTTGGGGCAGCCGCCGTGGCAGACGAAGCGGACGTCGCACTCGCGGCAGAAGCGCGGCAGCGTGTCACGCTTGTCGAGCCCGAACTGGCGTTGGCGCTGCGAGGAGACGAGCTCGAGCATGTGCGTCTCGCGGATGTTCCCGAGCTTGTAGCCCGGCTCGACGAAGTGGTCGCACGAGTACAGATCGCCCGTGTGCTCGAGCGCCAGCGCGAGACCGCACGTCTCGGAATGGATGCAGAGGCTCGGCGGCTCGCCCACCCAGTTCGCGAGCGCGACGTCGAACATCTGCACGTACACCTCGCCGACGTCGTGCCTCACCCACTCCTCGAAGACGTCGATCAGGAAGCGCCCGTACTGCTCGGCGGTCACCGAGCGCCCCGTCACGCGATCGCCGTCCTGGACGTACAGCGGCCGGTCGCGCCACGACGTCCACGGCACCCTTCCGTCCTCCGTCGCCTCGCTCACCCGCTCGATGATCGGGATGAGCTGGACGAAGCGCGCGTCGCACTCGTCGCGGAGGAAGCGGTAGACCTCGCGTCCGCGGTCGCCGTTCGCGGCATGGATCGTGGTGAGCGCGTTCCACTCGACGCCCGCCTCCCGCAGGAACCCGAGGCCGCGCATGACGTCGTCGAACGAGCCCTTGCCGCCCTTGTTCACACGGTAGGCGTCGTGGAGCTCGCGCGGGCCGTCGATCGAGATCCCGACGAGGACGTCGTTCTCGCGGAAGAAGGCCGCCCACTCCCGGTCGAGAAGCGTGCCGTTCGTCTGGATCGTGTGTGCCGCGCGCTGTCCCGGTCGAAGGTAGCGCTGCGCAAGCGCGACCGAGCGGCGGAAGAAGTCGAGCCCCATCAGCGTCGGCTCGCCGCCCTGCCACGCGATCGTCACCTCGGGGACCTGCGCGTGGGCCTCGATCAGCTGGCGGAGGTACGTCTCGAGCAGGTCCTCGGCCATCCGGAAGCGCGATCCCGGGTAGAGCAGCTCCTTGGAGAGGAAGAAGCAGTACGAGCAGTCGAGGTTGCAGACGGCCCCGGTCGGCTTCGCGAGCAGGTGGAAGGCGGGCGGTGCTCCTCGAACGGCGTGCGCCTCCATGGTCAGCCTAGGAGAACACGTTGACCGCTCTCGCGATCACGAGACCGACGACGGTCAACGAGATGAGCGATTGCAGTGCCATCGTCAACTTCGCCCAGGCGGCCAGCGGGAGGACGTCGGTCGGGCTGAACGCCGTGCTCGTCGTGAGGCCGAGGATGAAGTAGTCGACGTACTGCGGACGCCAGCCGGGCGGCGCCAGCTCGGGGCTCTGCTGCTGGGTGAAGGCGAAGTCGGGATGCGGGCGCTCTCCCATGTATCTGGCGTACGGCCCTCCGCTGTCGAGCAGCCAGTAGAGGAGGCCGAAGACCAGGCAGTTGCCGAGCCAGATGACCGCCCCCGACGCGAGCAGTGACGTCGCCGACTCCGTCACCTTCCCCCCGCGCACGAGGTCGACGATCAGGACGCTCGTCGCGACGAGCGTGGCCGCGGCGAGCAGCAGGACGAGCACGATCGAGACGGGGCGGAGCCAGCGCCGGCGCCCGCCCACGTGCGCGGGATCCGCGGCCAGGAGGACGAGCAACAACCCGATCTCGATGCCGGGGACGAGCCACGGCGGTCCCAGCGACTCGCGGTGCGGCTCGACGACCCGGAGCACGATCGAGATGACGATGAATGCGGACAGGGCGAGCGCGACGGGCCAGCGTGGCTCGACGACGATCGGCTCCTCGGCGCGTGCGGCCGACGTGACGTCGACGTCGCGTGTGCCGGGATCGTCCTCCCCGATCGCTGCCTCCGTCGCCTCGCCATCGGGTCGGACGGCGCCTGTCACGCCGTCCGACCTCCACTCCGGTTCCGGCATGCGGGCCGGGACGTCCTGATGCAACGCCTAGGCCTCGCCGTCCTCGTCCTCGAGCTCGGCGAGCTCGATCGCCAGGCCGAGCGCCCGAACGATCTTGCCCATCGCCGACGCGACACGAGCCGTGCCCACGATCGGCGCGATCGCGGCGAAGACGCCGCGAATCTGGTCCTCGTCGATGCCCAGCTCGCTCGCCGCAGCCAGGTTCATCATGTACGAGGCTGGCGGCGCATCGACCGCCGCCAGGGCTGCGATGCGAACGAGCATCAGCGTCTCCGCGTCGAGGCTCGACGCCTCGAGCGAGTCCGTCGTCATCTTCCCGAGCAGGTCGAGCACGGGAGTCTGGGTGATCTCCTCTGCCATTACCTCTCCTTTCGGACTGGTTGGGTCCTCTTCGGGGACGTTATGACACGGTCTTCGATCGCGCGCATCGGTAGACGGGCGCTCCCGAACACGGACGAAGAGCGTACGCCTCCCGCGCCGCACG
Source organism: uncultured Actinomycetes bacterium (assembly GCA_963708265.1). Lineage (GTDB taxonomy): Bacteria > Actinomycetota > Thermoleophilia > Gaiellales > Gaiellaceae > GMQP-bins7. The sequence goes on from CAVPSC010000004.1 coordinate 1,731,261, forward strand.
GTTCGCGAGGACCTCGGTCACTGGCGAGCCATGGCGACGCGAAGCCGCTCTTCCGGGGTGATCAGATGATCGAGGTCCTCGGCGGCCTCGTCGATGTCGAGCTGCACCCAGTTGACGGTTCCGGTGAAGGCGCTGGTCTCGCTCCGGTAGTCGTCCGACACCGGCGAGGCCGTGTCGGAGCCGACATCCGCTGTCTCGTCGGCCGAGAACACCATCGGCACGGTGCCCTCGACGCGACCCTCGCCGACCTGTTCACCGTCGACGTAGAGCGTCACGGTGCCGCCCTTGGCGAGGCCGCCCCCGTCGTAGGCGAACTCCATCCGCACCTGGTGCGATCCCGCTGGGATCGCGGTTCCGCCCTCGACCTTGAAGCGTTGGATGCCGAACAGGTTGTAGCAATAGGTCGGCCTGCCGCCCATCGCGTAGAGGCTCCAGCCGGCGTATGCACCGCCCTGCGCGATGATCACGCCCTCGGCACCGCTCTCCGGCACCTCCACCTCGGCGGTCACGGAGTGCGACCTGTTCTTGATGTTGATGAGCGCGTTCTCGGTCAGCCGTCCCATGCCGCCGAAGAGAAGCTGTGAGCTCCCCTTGACGAGAGTAGGCCTGCCGGCGAGGTCGGGGTTGAACCTCTCGACGCGGCGGTCGTCGAGCGGGAGCACGTTGTACTTGCGTGCCTCCTCGAGCCAGAGTTGCTGCAACCCGGCGAGCTTCTCGGGCATCTCGGCCGCGAGGTCGTGTGCCTGGCTCCAGTCGGTCGTCGTGTCGTACAGCTCCCAGACATCGTCCTCGAGCGCCGGCAGCTCCGGCGTCATCACCCACGGCGTCGAGTGCCGGGTCACGCCGGTCCAGCCCTCGTCGTAGATCCCCCGGTTGCAGAACATCTCGAAGTACTGCGTCGTGCGCCGCTCGGCGGCGGAAGCGTCGTCGAAGGCGTAGAGCATGCTCACGCCTTCGATCGGGTGTTGCTCGATGCCGTTGACGACGGTGGGCTGGGGGATGCCGGCCGCCTCGAGAATCGTGGGGGCCACGTCGATCACGTGGTGGAACTGGGAGCGGATCTCGCCGCTCGCTGCGAATCCCCTCGGCCAGTGGACGATCGTTCCGTTCCGGACCCCGCCCCAGTGCGAGGCGACCTGCTTCGTCCACTGGTACGGCGTGTCCATGGCGTGCGCCCAGCCCACGGCGTAGTGGTTGTAGGCGTCCGGCGTTCCGAACTTGTCGATTCGGGCGGCCATGAACTCGGTGGTCTCGAGCGCGGAAGCGCCGTTGAGCATCATCAGCTCGTTGAAGGACCCCTGAAGCGTCCCTTCGGCGCTCGCTCCGTTGTCGCCGATGACGTAGATGACGAGCGTGTCCTCGAGGACGCCGAGGTCATCGAGCGCGTCGACGAGCCGACCGATGTGGTGGTCGGTGTGCTCGAGGAAGCCTGCGTAGACCTCCATCTGGCGCGCGAGGATGGGCTTGAGCTCATCCGGCATCTCGTCCCAGGCCGGAATCTCCTCGTGCCGCGCGGTCAACTGCGTCTCCGGCGGCACGACGCCGAGCTCCTTCTGGCGGCCGAGGATCTCCTCGCGCAGAGCGTCCCAGCCGTGGTCGAATCTCCCCTTGTACTTGTCCGACCACTCCTCGGGAACGTGATGGGGAGCATGCGTCGCTCCGGGCGCGTAGTAGACGAAGAACGGCTTGTCCGGCATGAGCGACTTCTGCGAGCGGATCCAACGGATCGCCTTGTCCGTCATGTCCTCGGTGAAGTGGTAGCCCTCCTCGGGGGTCTTCTCGGGCTCCAGCGGCGTCGTGCCCTCGTAGATCGCCGGGTAGTACTGGTTCGTCTCGCCGCCGATGAATCCGTAGAAGTACTCGAAGCCGCCGCCGCCGGTCGGCCAGGCGTCGAACGGTCCCAGCGGGCTCGTCTCCCAGACCGGCACCTCGTGGCACTTGCCGAACTGCGCCGTCGCGTAGCCGTTCAGCTTTAGCGTCTCTGCGAGCGGGGCGCACGACTTGGGGCGGATCGACGTGTACCCGGGCGCGGAGGTCGCGAGCTCGGTGATGACCCCCATGCCCACCGTGTGGTGGTTGCGACCGGTCAGGAGCGCCTGTCGCGTCGGTGCGCAGAGTGCGGTCGTATGGAAGCGGTTGAGCTTGAGGCCGGCTGCTGCGAGCCGCTCTGCCGTCGGCGTTGAGCACGGCCCCCCGAAGGCGCTGGAAGCGCCGAAGCCGACGTCGTCGAGGAGGACGATGAGGACGTTGGGCGCCCCGGACGGAGGCCGCAATGGCTCGAGCGGCGGAAAGATCGCGGTAGGATCCTTCGCGTCGAAGACGGTCGGGCCGGGCTCGTCGAGATCGGGGATCGGAAGGGTCGTGCGCTGCACGTCGTCGCTCATGTCGTCGCACCTCCTGTGGCTGGGACTGGACCGGAAGAGCTCAAGCCTCAGCTTGCAGCGGCTCGAGGGCCGGTTCGCTCGCGACCGCGCCGATCGCGATGCCCGCGTCCTCGGCGTGGTACGAGGCGAGGAGCCTCCGCTCGTCGTCCCGCTTCGGGAACAGGAAGAAGACGACCGCCGCACCCGCGAGCACGGCGACGATCCCCGCCGTGTACGCCCACTGGTCGCCCTGCAGGAACGACGTCTTCGCCGCGGCGACGATCGCACTCGATTGTTGCGGATGCTGCGCTGCGATCGCCTCGGCGCCGTCGAACGACTTGGTGAGCTGCGCCTGCGTCGAGTCGGTGACGTGCTTGCCGGAGGCGCCGATCGCAGAGGTCATCGCCGCGGCGTATCCCGCCGTGAGGAGCGCGCCGAAGATCGACTGCATGATCGCCCCGCCGAGGTCACGCTGGAGGTCGGCCGTGCCCGACGCCATCCCGACCCGCGTCACGGGCACGGACCCGGTGAGCGAATGCGACGCCGGCGTCCCCGCGAGCCCGACCCCGATCCCGACGAACGCATACGCGAGCCCGACCTTCCAGTACGAGATGTCCTCCTTCCAGAGGACGAGCATGGAGACGAACCCGAGCAGGACGAAGACGTATCCGAGGAGGAGCGTCACACGGGCGCCATATGCCTCCACGAGCTTCGCCGAACGGGGCGCGACGACCACCATGAAGAGCGCGGCCGGGATGATGGCGAGCCCGGCGTCGAGCGTCGAGTAGCCGAGCACGTTCTGCAGGAACTGCTGGCCGACGAACATCGCGCCCATGAGCGAGCCGAACACGATGAGCCCGGCGCACGCGGCCACCCAGAACGTCGGCCGCGAGGCGATCTCGAGGTCGTAGAGCGGATTCTTCGCCCGGCGCTGGCGGAGGAAGAAGAGAACGAGCGCGGCGACCGCGATCACGCCGAGCACGATCGTGAGCGTGCCGGCGTTCGGGACGGGCGCGAAGTTGATGGCGAGGATCAGCGCCCCCACGAGGACGAGCGACAGAATCCCGCCGAGGTTGTCCACCGGCTCGGTCCCCTCGTTCACGTGCGAGGGCACGAAGTACCACGCCATCACGATCGCGACGACCGCCAGCGGCAGCGTGATGAGGAATACGGAGCCCCAGTAGAAGTGCTCGAGCAGGAGACCCGAGAGAAGGGGGCCGAGCGCCGCGATCGCGCCCCCGATGCCCGACCAGAGCGCGATCGACTTCGTCCTCCCCGGCCCCGCCCAGAGCGCGGTGATGAGCGCGAGAGTGGTCGGGTAGGCCATACCGGCGGCGAGCCCACCACCCACTCGTGCCGCGAAGAGCACGGTGTCGCTCGGCGCGTACGCCGCGAGCAGGGACATGGGGATGGCGAGCACCGTCCCGGCCAGCAGCAGGAGCTTCCGCCCGTAGCGATCACCGAGCGCGCCGAGCCAGAGCACCGAGCACGCGAGGCCGAGCGAGTAGCCGACCGCGATCAGGTCGAGCGTCGTCTGGCCCGAGTCGAAGTGCTGGCCGATCGACGGCAACGCGACATTGGCCACGGAGAGGTTCAGGTTCGCGACCCCCGCGACGAGGATCAGCGAGACGAGGACCAGGCCGGACCGATCCGGAGCGGTCGACTCGCCTGCCGAGCTGCTCATTCCACGATCCTTCTCCCCGAGAGAGGTCGAGTTGAGGGCAGAACCGCCCGTTCACCCGGGTGAAGCACGGACCCGCCGATCGCAACCCTAGTGGTTCTCAGGGTTTCTCACTGCCACGCAGCCGCGCGCTTCTTCGCCGAGCGCGCCGAGTAGGTCGCGATGTCGAGCGTGACGCCGAGCGCGATGAGCAGGTAGTCCCAGCCGCCGCCGATCCCTCCCGGCTGCCACGCGAGCACGTAGGCAACGGTCGTCCACGGCAGGAAGAAGAGGCCGAGGAGCGGCCAGAGCCAGGACGAGAACGCCAGATCGACGCGGCTCCCGAAGATCCACATGAAGACCAGGACGAACCTCGGGCCGAGGAACGCGAGACCGGCGACGAGGCAGCACACGCCGGACACTCTGAAAGCCGGGGGCTCGGATTGCAAGTGGCTTTCGGGCCGACCCGGGGCATAGAGTCCCGCCGATGTCGAGCGTCCTCGCTCTCGTCGCCGCCTTTCTCTTCGCCGTCGCGGCGACGCTCCAGCAGAAGGGCGCGCTCGACCTCGGAGTGTCGGCTGACAGCGCGCGCTCGCTCGCGCGGCTCGTCGGCAGCCGCTGGTGGCTCTTCGGCACGGGGGCGCTGCTCGTCGGCTACGCGGTGCAGGCGGTCGCGCTCGACCACGGACGCCTGGCGATCATTCAGCCGCTCCTCGTGACGACGGTCGTCTTCGCACTGCCGCTCGGGTACTTCCTGACGCAACAAGAGGTGGGACGTCGAGAGATCGTCGGAGCCGCGGTCGTGGTGCTGGGGCTCGCGCTGTTCGCGCTCTTCGGCAACCCGGCGGGCGGGAAGGAGAACGCGCCGAACGACGAGTGGGCGATCGCGCTCGGCGTCATCGCCGCCCCCTGCGTCTTCCTCTTCGTGCTCGGCCGCAGGGCTCACGGCTCCCGCCAGGCCGCGCTCATCGGCGTCGTGTCCGGCGTCCTCTTCGGCACCTCCGCCTGCCTCGTCAAGCCGACGATCGACATGCTCCACGTCTCGGTCGGCGAGGTTCTCTCCCACTGGGAGTTCTACGCGATGGCCGCCGCCGGGATCATCGCGTTCGTCCTCCAGCAGATGTCGCTCTCGAGCGGCTACCTCGCAACGTCCGTGGCGACGGTGTCGGTCTCGAACCCGATCGTGTCCGTGCTCCTCGGGGCGCTGCTCTTCGACGAGCGGCTCGCCAGGCCCGCATGGCACATCCTCGTCGCGTCGATCGGGCTCGGGCTGGCGATGCTCGGCGCGATCGCGATCTCGGTCGCGCGGGAGCGCCGGGACCACGCGGATCCGAGCGGCGCGACCAGGGCTGCTCCCGCTCCGGCCTAGGAGCGAGCGCCCGCGGCCACGAGCTCGACGACCTGGTCGACGAGTTCGAGTCCCTCGGGCCGGTGCGTGATCAGGAGGATCGAGCGGTCGCCGGCCGCGGCGAGGATGTCGCGGACGAGCGGCTCCGCGGTCTCGGGATCGACGTGCGCCGTCGGCTCGTCGAGGACGAGCACGGGCGCGTAGGAGAGCAGAGCGCGCGCGAGCGCGACCCGCTGGCGCTGGCCGCCCGAGAGCTGCATCCCCTCCTCTCCGACGAGCGTGTCAGCCCCGTCCGGGAGCGAGGACACCCAGTCCCACACGCGCGCGCGGCGAAGGGCGTCCTCGATCTCATCGTCGGACGCGCCGGTGCGGCCGATGCGGACGTTCTCGCGGATCGTCGTGGAGAAGAGGTAGGCGTCCTGGCCGGCGACGGCGATGGCTCGCCGCACGTCCTCCTGCCGGTACTCGCGCAGGTCCCGGCCGGCGAGCGTGATGCGGCCCGACACGGGGTCGAGGAACCGGAGGAGGAGATTGACCACCGTCGTCTTCCCCGCACCGCTCGCACCGACGAGCGCCACCGACCCGCCCGGCCGGAGCTCGAGGCCGATGTCGTCGAGGATCGGCGGCCCGTCCTCCGCGTAGCGCGCGCTGACGTGCTCGAGGGCGAGCGCCGGCCGGAGAGGAGGCGGCGAGACCGGTACGAGCGGATCTCGCACGGTCGGCTCGCGATCCGCGAGCTCGAGCACCCGCCGGCCCGCTGCCAGCGTGCTCGTGAGCTCGCGGGCGGCGAGCGAGAGCGGCGTCACGGCTTCGAACGACGCGAGCGCGAGGAGGGCGAGAACAGCGACGAGCACGCGGTCGAGGCGCCCGTCCGCGTGCGCGGCGACGGCGAGAGCGAGGACCGCCGCGGTCGTCACTCCCGTTACAAGGACGCCGAGGCCGTCGGCGAGCCCTGCGGCGAGAGCGTCACGACGCGCGAGTCTGGCGAGCGCGCGGTCTCCTGCCCGGACACGTGCGAGCGCATCGTCCGACCGCCCGTAGACGACGAGCTCGGGCGCCCCGCGGAGGATCTCGACGAGCTCGGCGGCGAGGTGTCCTTGCGCGGCCGCGCGGCCGCGCCCTGCCGCGCGGCCCGCGAGCCCCACGACGAGCGGGACGGCGACACCGCCGAGGAGCAACCCGACCGCGAGCGCGACTCCCGCCGCCGGCAGCAACGCCGAGGCGACCCCGACCGCCACCGCCCCGGCGGCGAGCGCAACGAACGGCGGCCCGAGCCCGCGGAGGTAGAGCGCCTGGAGCGCGTCGACGTCGCCGACCATCCGGCTCACGAGATCGCCGCGGCGATACGCCTCGAGCCCGGCGGGGGCGAGCGGCTCGATGCGCTCGTAGAAGCGGACACGGAAGCCCGCGAGCACGCGGAAGGCGAGGTCGTGCGAGCTGAGCCGCTCGAGGTAGCGCGCGAGCGGCCGGGCGAGTCCGAAGAACCGCACCATGACGATCGCGACGGTGAGCGAGAGGATCTCGGGCCGCTCCGCCGCCCTCGCGATGAGGTAGCCGGCGGTCGCCATCAGCCCGATCCCGAAGATCACGGCGAGCGCGCCGAGGACGATCGAGAGCGCGACCCTCGCCTTCGGCGGCGGCGCGAGCCTCCAGAGACCTGCGACCGTGCCGTTCACAGCGCTCCCACCGCGGCACCGGCGCTCACGATGCGGCCGCTCTCGAGGCGCACGATCCGATCCGCTCGCCGCGCGAGCTCCGGGCTGTGCGCGATGACGAGGACCGTGCGGCCGTCCGCCAGCCGCTCCAGCGCCTCACCGATGGCCGCGGCGTTCGCGGGATCGAGGTTGGCGGTGGGCTCGTCGAGGACCACGAGCTCGGCGTCCCGGAGGAACGCTCGCGCGAGCGCGAGGCGCTGGCCCTCCCCGGCGGAGACGGGGCGGCCGCCGTCCCCGACCACGGTCGCATACCCGTCCGGGAGCGCGACGACGAAGGCGTCGGCACCTGCGAGACGCGCGGCCGCGCGGACCTTGTCGTCATCCGCGGCCGGGTCGCCGAGACGGATGTTGTCGGCGACCGTGCCGCGGAAGACGGTCGCCCGCTGCGGCACCCAGGCGAGACGACGCCGCCAGCCGTCGGGATCCAGGCTCCGGAGGTCGTGCCCGCCGACGGTCACCCGGCCGGCGCTCGGCTCCACGAGCCCGAGGAGCAGCGCCGCGAGCGTGGTCTTCCCGCTCCCGCTCGGCCCGACCAGCGCGACCGTCTCGCCCGGACGGAGCTCGAGGTCGACATCGTCGAGGACCTCGCCTTCCCGGGACGGGTAACGGTACGAGACACCCTCGAGACGAACCACGACGTCCGGGCCGACGCCGGTGCCGGCACCGCTGGCCGGCCGGGCGGCGACCGGCTCCCCCGAGACCGGCTCCAGCAGGCGCTCAACGACTGCGAGCCCGTCGGCCGCCGCGTGATACTGCGCCCCGAGCATGCGCAGCGGGAGGTAGAGCTCGGGCGCGAGCAGCAGGACGGTGAGCCCGTGCTGAAGACCCAGATCGCCGTCGGCGAGGCGGACGCCGACCGTGACAGCGACGAGCGCGATCCCGAGCGTGGCCGCGAGCTCGAGCACGGCGCCCGAGAGGAACGAGACACGCAACGTCTTCATCGTCGTCTGCCGATACGCCTCGCTCGCGTCGGCGATCGTGGCCGCCTGCGCCTCGCCGCGGTTGCAGGCCCGCAGCGTCGGGAGCCCGCGGACGACGTCCAGGAAGTGGCTCGCGAGGAGTGCGAGCGCACGCGCCCGGGCACGCGTCCGGCGCTCGGTGTGCCGACCCACGAGCACCATGAACACCGGCACGAGCGGGAGCGTCACGAGCATCACGGCGGCGGACGTCACGTCGATCGACGCCACGAGGACAAGCACGGCGAGCGGAACGAGCATGGCCAGGACCACCTGCGGCAGAAACCGGCTGAAATACGCCTCGAGCGGGGCGATCCCGTCGACCGCGGCTGTCGCAAGCACGGCGCTCTCCTCGCCGTCGAGCGCCCGCGGATCGTCCCGCAGGCGCCGCTCGACCAGGTCGAGGCGGAGCTGCGAGAGGACGCCGGTCGCCCCCACGCGACCGGCGAGCTCGAACGCCCACGCGAACGCACCGCGACAGGCGAACACCGAGACGAGGAGGACGAGGTCGCGGGAGACGTCCCGGAGCGAGGCGCCCTCGAAGGAGTGCGCGACGACGCGGGCAAGGAGGCTCGCCTGGACGAGGACGAGGATCGCCGCCACGAGCCCGATCGCGACATCCACCCCGAGCAGCACGCGCACGGCCCGGGCGCGGCGCAGGAGGCGCGGGTCGACGGGGCGCACGGGGGCGAGTGTACGGCCGTCGGCCACGGGATCCGTCGCCCGGCGGTGTTAGATTCGCCGCGTCCTAGCTAAAGCAGAAGGGAGCAGGCAGATGTCGTCCATGCAGGCGTACGCAAGCCGGACCGGTTGGATCATGCTCGCGGCGATCGTCATGTTCTCCGTCGGCTTCTTCCGGATCATCTCCGGAATCAGCTATCTCGCGAACAGCCACAAGATCAACAACTTCACGTTCGGGCTGTTCGGAGACAACATGTGGGCCTGGGGCCTCTGGGACCTCGGGATCGCGGCGCTCGCGATCTGGGCCGCGTACTCGCTCCTCGGAGGCGGAGAGTTCGGCCGCCTCGTCGCCTACATCTGGGGAATCCTCGTCATCGTCAACGGGTTCCTCGTGATCGGTTACGCGCCGTGGTACGCGGCCGCCATGATCACGCTGGCCGTGCTCGTGGTCTACGGCCTCGCCTCGACGCCGCTCGAGCGGGCCACGACCGATCGCGGAATGGGGACGTAGCGGGCCGAGCTCCGCAGGTCGAGCGGCCCGCCCGAGCGAGGATCAGGCCGGCGGGCCGCTTCCGGCCGCGGGCGCCGGCGGCCGCCCGTCGACCGCGCCCTTCGTGCCGTCGCCTCCTCCGAGGCGGCGACGGAACACGTGGTACGTCCACCCCTGGTAGAGGAGGATGAGCGGGACGCAGATCACCGCCACGACGCTCATCACCGCCAGCGCGTAGTGCGAAGAGGATGCGCCGTCCACTGTCAGGCTGTTCTGGAAGTCGGGATTCGAGACCATCACGCGTGGGTACAGGCTCGTGAACAACGTCGCCACGGCGCCGATCGTCCCGAGTGCCGTCATCGCAAACGCGCGTCCTGGCCGACCGACGAAGGCGAAGACGACGGCGAGCCAGAGTGCTGCGACCGCGATCGCCGCAGGGAGCACGGGCGGAAAGAGATCCTTGTCGTTGTGGCCGATGGCCACGTTGACGGTCCAGAGCACGAACGTGGACGCCGCTGCCGCCGCCGGGATCGCGAGCAGACGTGACGCCGCCAGGACTCTGCCATGCAGGTCGCCGGCCACCTTCAGCGACAGGAACGTCGTGCCGTGGAACGCGAAGAGCACGACGACTGCGATCCCGGCGAAGACAGTGTAGGGGCTGAAGAGATCCCAAAAGGTTCCGGCGTAGTCACCGTTCGTGTCGATCGGGACGCCGTACACGAGATTCGCGAGCCCCACTCCCCAGATGAGCGAGGCGCCGAGACTCCCGATCGTGTTGGCCCAGGCCCAGACCGAGCGCCAGCGTGGGGTGTCGTGCTTCCCGCGCCACTCGAAGGAGACGACCCGGATCATGAGGAAGACGAGGACGAGGAGCAGGGCGACGTAGAACCCGGAGAACATCGTCGCGTACCAGGCGGGGAAGGCCGCGAAGGTCGCACCGCCCGCGACCACGAGCCACACCTCGTTCCCGTCCCAGACCGGCCCGATCGACTCGAGCATGGTCTTTCGCTCCTCCTCGTCGTGAGGAACGAACGGCAGCAACATCCCCACGCCGAAGTCGAAGCCCTCGAGGAGGAAGTAGCCGGCCCAGAGGACGGCGATCAGGACGAACCAGAACGTCTGGAGATCCACTAGCGCCTCATCTCAATAGCTCAAGGCAGGCAGCGCGCCGTCGTCGGTGCGGGCGACATCGGGCGGGTCGATCCTGGCGAAGTGGCGCATGAGCAGGAAGTCGACGATCGCCAGGACCACGTACAGAGTCACGAACACGGCGAGGCTGAGCCAGATCGTCGTGGAGCCCACGCTCGGCGAGTTGGCCCCCGTCGTCTTGAGCAGCCCTTGCACGATCCACGGCTGCCGACCGACCTCGGTGAGGACCCAGCCGGCGAGCGCGGCGAGGAACGGGAGCGGAATCGCGGCGACGCCGACCCACTGGAACCAGCGGGTCGTCTCGAGCTTGTGGCGGCGATAGAGGAATGCCCCGACGGCGGACACGAGGAAGACGAGCGTCCCCAGGTAGGCCATCGTGCGCATGGCCCAGTACGTTGCGAAGGCGTTCGGGATGTAGTCGCCCTGTCCGTACTGCGCGCGGTACTGGTCCTGGACCTCGGTCATCCCCAGCACCTGACCGTTCAGCGAGCCGGTGGCGAGCCAGGAGAGAAGCTTCGGAACCTCGATCGAGAAGCTCGGCGTCTGATCGCTCTCCGTGAAGCCGCCGATCTGGAAGAGCGAGAACGCGCACGGCTGGCAGGTGTCCCACTGAGCCTCCGTCGCAGCGATCTTCATCGGCTGGTCGTCGGTCATGACGATTCCGAGGTAGCTCCCGACCCCGAGGTTGATGGCCGAGATCGGCACGAGCACGATCAGCGAGAGCTTGGCCGCCTTGCGGAAGAGCTCGATGTTGCGCCCGCGGGCGAAGTGCCAGCAGGCAACGCCGAAGACGACCGTCGACGCCGTCGTCAGCCCCACGAAGATCACGTGCGTGAAGGCCCAGAGAGCGAAGCGGTTCGAGAGGAGCTGCCCGATGCTCGTCAGCTCCGCCCGCCCGTTCACGAGCTGATAGCCGGACGGGTGCTGCATGAACGAGTTCGCGACGAGGATGAAGTACGCCGAGAGCCAGGTACCGAGCGCAGCGAGCCAGATCGTCGCCAGATGCATCCGGGGCGACAGCCTGTCCCAGCCGAAGATCCAGAGGCCGAGGAAAGTCGACTCGAGCATGAATGCTGCGAGCCCCTCGATCGCGAGCGGTGCGCCGAACACGTCGCCGACGAACTTCGAATACACCGACCAGTTCATCCCGAACTGGAACTCCTGGACGAGCCCGGTCGCGACGCCGATCGCGAAGTTGATCAGCATCAGCGTCCCGAAGAACCGCGTCAGCCGGAGCCACGCCTCGTCCCCGGTCCGATACCACGCGGTCTGCATGACCGCGACGAGCGGCGCGAGCCCGAGCGTGAGCGGCACGAAGAGGAAGTGGTAGAGCGAGGTCGTCGCGAACTGGAGGCGCGCCAGGTCAACCGTGGTGACGGCGAGGCTCACGAGCGGCAGCCTAGGAACCCAGGCGACACCACGTCGTCGGCAGTCTCGCACACCCGCCGGGGACGTTCGACCCTTCGTCGACGTCTCATCCGCGTGACGTCCCGGCGCTCGGCCCCCCGATGCCCTGGCGGTCGGCGATCCGCGCCAGATCGAGATCGACCGAGTCGGACCAGTGGCGCTCGAGCGTCGCGTCGAGCCGGACGAGCTCGGCCTCGATCGGCGTCCGCAGGTGTTCGGGGATGCCGTCGCGAAGCTCCTCGAGGAGTGCTCGTAGACGGCGCATTACCTGGATCGAGAAGCGTCCGTACACGCGGATCTCGGTGATCGCCAGCGAGACGACGTCCTCCCAGCGTCGTGTGCGCACCACCACGCGCGGACCGCCGTCTTCGCGCAGAGGGGCCGTTCCCCGGCCGGCAGGGGACGTCCCGATCAGGCGAAGCGTGTCGCCGAGATGGTCGAGGACCTGGACCGCGGTCGTCGGATCGTTGACCGCGGGAGACAGCGCCCGGATAGCGACGTCGACCATCACGCGGATCGCGAACGTCGGATCCTGCTCGATGGTGCGCTCGACTCCGAGCACCACCATCCGGCGCAGTCGATCCGCATCCGCCGCGCCGAGTCCCCAGCCCCCGTAGACGTCGATGAGCACCGAGTCCTCGGGGACGAAGTCGCCCGCGGCCTTCGGGACGACGACCACACAGTCGTTCTGACGCGCGAATCGAACGAGGCCGCGATCGTCGATGGCCTGGATCGCCCCCGCTCGGCGACTCCGGACGACGAGTGTCGGATCCTCGTTGGACACGTACGGCGCGTGCACGTAGTCCGGGGTGTCCGGGCCAGAAGCGGCCTCGACCGCCTGCTCGAACGAACGCCGTCCCGCCTTGGCGACGAGCGCGGCGACGGCCACGGGGCGAAGGCGATGGATCGAGCGGTTGAGGAAGACGAGGAAGAGCGCTACGCCGGCGGCGAGGAAGAACCCCGCGGCCGTCACGCCGACGCTCGGCACCGAGCCTGCCTCGACCCGTCGCATCAGCCCGTACGAGAAGGTCAGGGTGCCGACGAGGACCGCGAGCACCCCCTTCAGTACGAGGTCGCGGTAGAAGAGCCGCATGTACCGCGCGGAGAACGTCCCGGTCGCCATCTGCACGATCAGGACGGCCACGGTCACGACGAACCCCGTGAGCCCGACGCTCGCTCCGACGACGGCAGCGAGCACGGCCTGTGCGGTCCCGGGTGAGTACGTCCAGCTCGCCGGCAAGCTCGCCCATGGCCCAGTGTTGGCCGCGGCGACAGCGCACGCCCAGCCGACGAAGCCGCCAACGACCGGCAGCAGCCAGAGGCTTCCCCGCACGAATCGTCGGATCCGGAAGCGCATGCTCCAGCTCATTTGCAGCGAGTTCGACGCGCCCCGGAACGAGCCTCCCGCGCCGGCGCGGCCCGAGTGCATGCGGGCGACGCGAGTTCACCAAGTCTGAACACCGTCCGGGTTGCCGAAGTTGTTGAGCGGTGAAATGCTGCTGGCGATGAGCGGGCAGGCAGGTTCGCGTCGCTCGCGTCGTCGTGCTGGGCGGTGGTTTCGCCGGCGATCGGCGCCACGCGCGCGCTGGAAAAGGCGGACGTCGACGTCGTCCTCGTCGACAAGCACGACTACCACACCTTCCAGCCGTTGCTGTATCAGCTCGCGACGGGGCTGCTCGAGACGACGGCGGTCGGGCATTCGCTCCGTGACCTGGTGAAGGACCAGGACAACGTCACGATCCACAAGGCGCCGATCACCGGGATCGACCTCGAGGCCGAGAGAGATCGCGATTCGAGGGTCTCGAGCCGATCGCCTACGACTACCTCGTGCTCGCCATCGGCGCCGAGGTGAACTTCTTCGGCACGGAGGGCGCCGCCGAGCATGCGTTTCCGATGTACACGCTCGTCGACGCGGTCAAGCTCAAGAACCACGTCCTCGAGCGCTGGGAGGCGGCGGACAAGAACAGCGCGCTCCTCGACGACGGTGCGCTGACGGTGGTCGTGGTCGGAGGCGGGCCGACCGGCGTCGAGACGGCGGGAGCCCTCGCCGAGCTCTACCGCACGAACTTCGTCAGGGACTACCCGAACCTCCCGCAGGAGAAGGCGCGAGTCGATCCTCGTCGAGGCGGGCGACGAGATCTTCGCGATGTTCAAGCCGAACCTGCGCGAGTACGCCCGCAAAGCGCTGGAGGACCGAACGGTGGAGGTGATGACCGGCGCCCGCGTGCAGTCCGTCTCGCCGACCCGGGTCACGCTGGCCTCCGGCGAGATCATTCCGGCGCACACCCTCGTCTGGGGCGCGGGCTGCAGGGCAACGAGCTCGTCCAGGCGCTCGCGGATCGAGCTGCAACGAGGCAATCGGATCGCCGTCGGACCGGATCTCGAGCTCCCCGGCTACCCGGACGTCTTCGTCGTGGGCGACATCGCCGCGATCACGGACTCGAAGACCGAGCAGGTGCTCCCGCAGCTCGGCTCGGTCGCGCTGCAGACGGGTGAGCACGCGGGCGAGACGATCGCCCGGCGGGTCGCCGGCAAGTCGACGAAGCCGTTCAGGTACCGCGACAAGGGCACGATGGCTGCGATCGGACGGCACGCCGCGGTGGCGCAGATGCTCGGCGGGAAGACGATGAAAGGGCACAAGGCGCAGTTCGCGTGGCGAACGGTGCACCTCGCGCTCCTCCCGACGAACGAGGACCGGGCGAAGGCGATCGTCGACTGGGCCGGGAGCGAGCTGACGCACCAGCGCGTGGGCCGGATCAGCATCGAGGCCGACGAGTGACGGCACGCAACCGGGCGACAGGGGACGAGGACAAGGCGAAGCCCGCCGACGTCCTCGTGATCTTCGGGATCACGGGCGACCTCGCGCGCGTGATGACCTTCCGCTCGCTCTACCGGCTCGAGCAGCGCGGGCTTCTCGACTGCCCGATCATCGGCGTCGCGTTCGACGACTGGACGATCGAGCACCTCGTCGAGCGAGCCCACGACTCGATCGTCGCAACGGGCGAGAAGATCGACAAGGAGGTCTTCGACCGCTTCACGAAGCGCCTCTCGTACGTCCACGGGGACTTCACGGACGACGCCACGTACGACGCGATCGCGAAGGCGATCGAGGGAGCGAAGCTGCCGCTCTTCTACCTCGAGGTCCCGCCGTCGCTCTTCGCCACCGTCGTCTCCGGCCTCGCGAAGCAGGACCTGACGAAGAACGCACGCGTCGTCATCGAGAAGCCGTTCGGGCACGATCTCGCGTCCGCCCGCGAGCTGAACGCGGAGCTCCACGAGCTCGTCGACGAGTCCCAGATCTTCCGGATCGACCACTTCCTCGGGAAGATGTCCGTCGAGGACATCCTCTACCTCAGGTTCGCGAACACCGTCCTCGAGCCGGTCTGGAGCCGCCACTTCGTCTCGTCGGTCCAGATCACGATGGCCGAGGACTTCGACATCGAAGACCGCGGCCACTTCTACGACCCGGTGGGCGCGATGCGGGACGTCGTCCAGAACCACATCCTCCAGGTCCTCAGCCTCGTCGCGATCGAGCCGCCGACCGGCCACGGCATCGACATCATCAACGACCGCAAGCGCGACCTGTTCGTCGCGATGGCGGACGCCGATCCCGAGAAGTACGTGCGCGGACAATACGACGGCTATCTCGATACGGCGGGCGTCGCGGCCGGCTCGACCACGGAGACGTTCTGCGCGATGCGGCTCGACATCGACAACTGGCGCTGGTCCGGCGTCCCCTTCTTCATCCGTGCGGGCAAGGCGATGCCGGTGACCGTGACCGAGGTGCGGATCGTCTTCGACACGACTCCCTGGCTCGGATTCGTTGCCAAGAGCGCGCAGCGGCCGGATCCGAACGAGCTCGTGCTCCGTATCGGGCCGAAGCCCGGCTCGAGCCTCCTCTTACAGTCGAAGGACCCGGACAAGGCGGCGCTCCGTCGCGTCCACCTCGATCTCGATTTCTCCGAGCAGGGCGGGGAGGGGCCGATCGCGTACGAGGTCCTCCTGCTCGCCGCGATGAACGGGGACTCGAGTCACTTCGCCCGTCAGGACGCGCTCGAGGAGACGTGGCGCGTCGTCGACCCGCTGATCGAGTCGCCGCCACAGGTGATCCGCTACGAGAAGGGGTCGTGGGGCCCGGAGGAGGCCGACGACCTCGTGCGCCAGTACCGCGGCTGGCGCGATCCCTGGATGCCCGAGTGACGGTCGCCGCCGTCGACGGGCCCGCCGCGCGGAGGCGCATCACGGGCTGGCTGATCGGCGTCGGCGTGGTGACCTTCCTCGCCGGGCTCCTGTTCGGCTACGACCAGGGCATCATCTCCGGAGCGCTGCCGCTCCTGCAGCAGGACCTCCACCTGTCGACGATCCAGAGCGAGGTCATCACGAGCTGGGTCACGCTCGGCGCGCTCGTCGGCGCGCTCGCGGCGGGGCGCTCGAGGAGATCCAGACCCGGTGGGCGATCGGGGGCGACCGCATGACGGAGGAGCCTGCGTGATCTACCTGCTCGCCTTCGACCACCGCGGCTCGTTCCAGGAGAAGCTCCTCGGGATCACGGGTGAGCCGACGGCCGAGGAGGTCGCACGGATCGAGGAGGCGAAGGGCCTCATCTTCGCCGGGTTCCGTGCCGCCCTCGGCTCGGGACAGGTTCCGCCCGAAGGCACCGGCATCCTCGTCGACGAGCAGTTCGGCGCGGGCATCGCACGCGCCGCGCGCGAGCTCGGCGTGATCCTGGCGATGCCCGTCGAGAAGAGCGGCCAAGCAGAGTTCGACTTCGAGTACGGCGGCGACTTCGGCAAGCACATCGCGGCTTTCGAGCCGACCTACTCGAAGGTCCTCGTCCGCTACAACCCAGAGGGCGACATGGAGCTGAATCGTCGTCAGAGGGAGCGGCTCGCCCGCCTCGGCGACTGGCTTCACTCGACGGGCCGGAAGTTCCTGCTCGAGCTCCTGGTCCCGGCCGAGCCGAACCAGCTCCAACGCGTCGGGGGCGACCCCGACCGCTACGACCTCGAACTCCGACCGGACCTGATGATCGACGTGATCCGCGAGTGCCAGGCAGCGGGGGTCGAGCCGGACGTCTGGAAGATCGAGGGACTCGACCGACGCGAGGACTGCGTCCGGGTGGCCGAGGCGGCACGGGCGGGAGGACGCGAGGCGGTGGAGTGCGTGGTCCTCGGTCGCGGCGGCGACGAGGCCAAGGTCGTCCACTGGCTCCGGACCGGTGCATCCGTCCCGGGCTTCGTCGGCTTCGCGGTCGGGCGGACGATCTGGTGGGACGCGCTCGAGGAGTGGCTCGCCGGAACCGACCCCCACCAGGTGGCGGAGACGATCGGGAACAACTACGCACGGCTGGTCGGCGCGTACGCGGCGGCGGCCGACTGACAGCGACGATACGGGGGGAGCTCATGACGACGACCGACACCACCGTCGATCTCGACTCGAGGTGCATCGACACGATCCGCATGCTCTGCGTCGACGCGATCGAGGCCGCCAACTCGGGCCACCCGGGGACGCCGATCGGGATTGCGCCCCTCACGTACCTGCTCTGGCAGCAGTTCCTGCGCTTCGACCCGTCCGACCCGATCTGGCCGAACCGGGATCGATACGTGCTCTCCTCCGGGCACGCTTCCGCGCTCCTCTGGTCGCTGCTCCACCTCACTGGCGTGCAGGCGGTCGATCCGGACTACGAGGTCCTGGGCACGCCGGCGGTCTCGCTCGACGACCTGAAGCACTTCCGTCAGCTCGACTCCAAGGCGCCCGGGCACCCCGAGTACCGCTGGACGAGCGGTGTCGAAGCGACCACCGGTCCGCTCGGGACTGGTGCCGCGACCTCGGTGGGGATGGCCGTCGCGAGCCAGTGGCTCGCCGCCCGCTACAACCGCGACGGGTTCACGATCTTCGACTTCGACGTCTACGCCCAGGCGGGCGACGGCTGCCTGATGGAGGGGATCTCCTCCGAGGCGGCGTCGTTCGCAGCCCACCAGCGGCTCTCGAACCTGTGCTGGATCTACGACTCGAACCGCGTCACGATCGAGGGCCACACCGACATCGCCTTCACCGAGGACGTCGCCGCGCGCTTCGCCGCGTACGGCTGGAACGTGACGACCGTCTCCGACGCGAACGACCTCACGCAGGTGGCGAAGGCGCTCCACGACTTCCACGCCGAGAGCGAGCGGCCCACCCTCGTCGTCGTCCACAGCCACATCGGCTACGGGACCGACGTCGAGGACACGCCGAAGGCGCACGGCGAGCCGCTCGGCCCCGAGGGGGTGAAGGCGGCCAAGCGCTTCTTCGGCTGGCCCGAAGACGCGGAGTTCCTCGTGCCGGACGGCGTCTACGAGCACTTCCGGGAGGGCATCGGCGCACGCGGCAAGGAGTCGCGGGAGGCGTGGCAGGCTCTCTTCGACGAGTACCGGGCCGCATATCCGGAGCTCGCGGACGAGATCGACCGCATGCAGCGTCGGGACCTCCCCGACGGCTGGGACGCCGACATCCCCATCTTCCCGGCCGACGAGAAGGGCATCGCGAGCCGCGACTCTTCGGGACAAGTGCTGAACGCAGTCGCAGCGCGCGTCCCGTGGCTCCTCGGGGGCGCGGCCGACCTCGCACCCTCGACGAAGACGCGCCTCACGTTCGACGGTGCCGGCGACTTCCAGGCGGACGACCGGACCGGGCGCAACTTCCACTTCGGCGTGCGCGAGCACGCGTCCGCCGCGATCGCGAACGGGCTCGCGGTCTCGAAGCTCCGGCCCTTCTGGTCGGGTTTCCTGATCTTCTCGGACTTCGCGCGCGGGGCGATCCGGCTCTCGGCGCTCATGGAGATCCCCGTGCTCCACATCTTCACGCACGACTCGATTGGCGTCGGAGAGGACGGACCGACCCACCAGCCCGTCGAGCAGCTCGTGTCGCTGCGGGCGATTCCCGGCCTGCTCGTGTTCCGCCCGGCGGATGCGAACGAGGTCGCCGAAACGTGGCGCTACGTGATGCAGCTCCGCCGCGAGCCTGCTGTGCTCGTGCTTTCCCGCCAGGCGCTGCCGACCGTCGACCGGTCGCAGGCAGCACCCGCGTCCGAGGTCGCGAAAGGCGCCTACGTCCTCGTCGACGCGGAGAGCGGAGACCCCGACGTGATCCTGATCGCGACGGGGTCGGAGGTCGGTCTCGCGCTGGCGGCGCGCACCGAGCTCGCCCAGGAGGGTATTGGCGCACGCGTCGTCAGCATGCCGTGCTCGGAGCTGTTCGACCGCCAGCCCATCGAGTACCGCGAAGCGGTCATCCCGCCGTCCGTCAAGCCGCGCGTCGCGATCGAACAGGCTTCGACGCTCGGCTGGCACCGCTACGTCGGCGACGGGGGCGCGATCGTCGGCATGCACACGTTCGGCGCCTCGGCGCCGCTGAAGATGCTCGTCGAGAAGTTCGGGTTCACGCCCGATGCCGTCGCCCGGGTCGCGCGCGAGCGAGTCGCCGCGGCGCAGGACACACGAGAGGTTCGATGAAACGCGCACATCGCGGCCGCAAAGCGGCCGCCTTCAGGGGTTTCCGCGACCGGGATCCGCGACGAGCGGATACCGGTCTTGCATAGGAGGAGCACGATGCACGCCACCGAGAAGTTGCACGAGCTGGGCCAGAGCCTCTGGCTCGACAACATCACCCGCGAGCTGCTCGACTCCGGACAGCTCCAGACCTACATCGACGGCTACTCGGTCACCGGCCTGACCTCGAACCCGTCGATCTTCGACAAGGCCATCGCGTCGGGCGGATACGACGACGCGATCCACGACCTGGCCGAGAAAGGCCAGGAGCGCGAGGCGATCTTCTTCGAGCTCGCGATCGAGGACCTGCGCCGCGCCGCGGACCTCTTCGGCCCGATCCACCAGCGAACCGACGGGGTCGACGGCTGGGTGTCCCTCGAGGTGTCCCCGCTTCTCGCCTACGACACGGCGAGCACGGTCGAGGCCGCCAAATCGCTCCACGCCGACGCGGGCCGCGACAACCTCTTCATCAAGATCCCGGGAACGGCCGAGGGACTGCCCGCGATCGAAGAGGCGATCGCGGCGGGCGTGCCGGTGAACGTGACGCTGCTCTTCTCGCCCGAGCACTACGTCGCGGCCGCCGAGGCGTACATGCGCGGGGTCGAGCGCAGGGTCGAGGCGGGGCTGAGCCCGGTCGTCGGATCGGTCGCCTCGGTCTTCATGTCGCGCTGGGACGCCGCGGTGCTGGACCAGGTGCCGGACGGGCTCCGGGACACGCTCGCGCTCGCGATCGGTCTGAAGACGTACGCCGCGTACCGTGAGCTCCTCGACTCCGACCGCTGGCAGAAGCTGAAGAACCAAGGCGCACGGGCGCAGCGGCTGCTGTGGGCCTCGACGAGCACGAAGGACCCGCAGGCGCCCGACGACCTCTATCTGCACTGCCTCGGGGCGCCGTTCACGGTGAACACGATTCCCGAGGCGACGCTGCGGGCGTTCTACGACCATGGCCACGTCGGCAAGCCGATGCCGACGGACGGCGGCGACGCCGACGCGACCTTGGCGGCGCATGCGGCCGCCGGTATCGACATCGACGCGCTCGCTGCGAAGCTGCAGACGGATGCGGCGACGAGCTTCGTGGAGGCGTGGAACGACCTGATGTCCATCATCGACAAGCAGAGCGCGGCGCTCCGCACCTGAGCCTCACGGGAGGATTCGCATGGCCACCACAGCCACAGCACCGGCGTCGCTCCGCCAGCGCACAGCCTGGAAGAAGCTCGACAAGCACCACGCGGAGATCGGCGACCTCCACGTCCGCGACCTCTTCGCGGACGATCCCGAGCGGGGAGAGCGCCTGGTCGCCGAGGGCGCAGGCCTCTACCTCGACTACTCGAAGAACCGTGTCACCGACGAGACGCTCCGTCTTCTCGTCGGGCTGGCCGAGGAGTCAGGCCTCGCAGAGCGGACCGAGGCGATGTTCCGAGGCGACCGCATCAACGTGTCCGAGAACCGCTCGGTCCTCCACGTCGCGCTGCGGATGCCGAAGGGCACGATCCTCGTCGTCGACGGCGTCGACGTGGTCGCCCAGGTCCACGGCGTCCTCGACCGGATGTCCGACTTCTCCGAGCGGGTGCGCGCGGGGGTGTGGAGAGGGCACACGGGCAAGCCGATCGCCAACGTCGTGAACATCGGGATCGGAGGCTCCGACCTCGGACCGGTGATGGCGTACGAGGCGCTCCGTCACTACTCGCAGCGCGAGCTCACCTTCCGCTTCGTCTCGAACGTCGACTCGACCGACTTCGCGGAGGCAACTCGCGACCTCGCTCCCGAGGAGACGCTCTTCATCGTCTGCTCGAAGACGTTCACGACGCTCGAGACGATGACGAACGCGCAGACCGCGCGCGAGTGGCTCCTCGCCGGGCTCGGCGACGAGTCCGCGATCGCGAAGCACTTCGTCGCCGTGTCGACGAACGCCGACGGCGTCGCCGAGTTCGGGATCGACACGGACAACATGTTCGGGTTCTGGGACTGGGTCGGAGGCCGCTACTCGATGGACTCCGCGATCGGGCTCTCGACGATGCTCGCGATCGGGCCGGCGCAGTTCCGCGAGCTGCTCGCCGGCTTCCACGCACTCGACGAGCACTTCCGCTCGACACCCTTCGAGCGGAATCTGCCCGTGCTCATGGGGCTGCTCGCGGTCTGGTACGGCGACTTCTTCGACGCCGACACCGTCGGCGTGATGCCCTACGACCAGTACCTGAAGCGCTTCCCCGCCTACCTGCAGCAGCTCACCATGGAATCGAACGGGAAGCACGTAACGCTCGACGGCGGACATGTCGACTACCAGACCGGCGCCGTGTACTGGGGTGAACCAGGGACGAACGGCCAGCACAGCTTCTACCAGCTGATCCACCAGGGCACGAAGCTGATCCCGCTCGACTTGATCGGGTTCGGGAAGACCCTCAACCCGATCCGCGACCACCACGACATCCTCATGTCGAACGTGTTCGCCCAGGCCGAAGCGCTCGCCTTCGGCAAGACCACGGAGCAGGTGCGGGCCGAGGGCACGCCCGAGGCGATCGTCCCCCACCGCGTGTTCGAGGGGAACCGGCCGACGAACGTGATCCTCGCGGAGTCGCTGACCCCGTACACGCTGGGAACGCTCGTCGCGCTGTACGAGCACAGCGTCTTCACCCAGGGGACGATCTGGGGTATCGACTCCTTCGACCAGTGGGGCGTGGAGCTCGGGAAGGTGCTCGCGAAGCGGATCATCCCGGAGCTCGAGGCGCCGACCGAGCCGGAGCTCGAGCACGACAGCTCGACCAACGCCCTCATCCGCCGCTACCGGACGCTCAAATGAGCGACGCTGACGGACGCATCCGCCTCGTCCTCGCGGACGTCGACGGGACGCTCGTCACGAGCGAGAAGAAGCTCACCGACCGCGCCGTCGCCGCCGTTCGTGACCTGCACGAGGCGGGGATCCGGTTCGCGATCACGAGCGGCCGTCCACCCCGCGGGATGGAGATGCTCGTCGAGCCGCTCGAGCTGGAGTCGCCCATCTCCGCCTTCAACGGCGGGCTCATCGTGGAACCCAACATGGCCGTCTTGGAGCAGCGGGCGATTCCCGACGACCTCGTCGTCCCGGTCGTCGAGCTCTGCGAGTCGTTCGACCTCGACGTCTGGGTCTACCGGGGCGAGGACTGGTTCGTCCGCGACCCGAACGGGCCGCACGTCGACCGCGAGGCCGCGACCGTCCGGTTCGATCCGACGGTGGTCGAGAGCTACGACGGGATGCAGGACGTCGCCAAGCTCGTGGGCGTGAGCGACGATCTCGACGCCGTCGCCAGGGCCTCGAACGCGGCGCGCGACCGCTTCGGCGACCACGTCTCGGCGGCACGCTCGCAGCCGTACTACCTCGACGTCACCCATCCGCAGGCGAACAAAGGAGCCGTCGTCAGGTTCCTCTCGTCCGAGTACGACATCCCCATCGAGGAGATCGCGACCATCGGGGACATGCCGAACGACGTGCTCATGTTCGCTCACTCGGGCGTCTCGATCGCGATGGGCCAGAGCGACCGTGAGGTGCAGCGCGCCGCCCGTCGGGTCACCGATTCCAACGACGACGAAGGCTTCGCGAAGGCCGTGGAGCGCTTCGTCCTTCCAGAGAGGAGCTAGCCCGTGGCAACGGAGACACCAATGCAGCTCGGAATGGTCGGACTCGGCCGGATGGGAGCGGGCATCGTCCGGCGGCTCCTGGCCGACGGGCACCGCTGCGTCGGCTACGACGTCTTCCCGGACGCGGTGAAGGCGCTCGCGGCCGACGGCGCCACCGGGTCCGAGTCGCTCGCGGACTTCGCCTCGAAGCTCGAGAAGCCGCGGGCGGTCTGGGTCATGGTCCCTGCGGGAGACATCACCGACAAGACGATCCACGACGTCGCAGACGTGCTCGAAGAGGGCGACGTCATCATCGACGGCGGCAACAGCTACTACCACGACGACATCCGCCACGCCGCTGAGCTGAAGGAGAAAGGGATCCACCACGTCGACGTCGGCACGAGCGGCGGCGTCTGGGGGTTCGAGCGCGGCTTCTGCCTGATGATCGGCGGCGAGGACGAGGTCGTCGAGCGGCTCGGGCCGATCTTCGCCTCGATCGCGCCGGGCGTCGACGCCGCACCGCGCACGCCGGGGCGCACGGGCGACCCGTCACCCTCCGAGCAGGGCTACTACCACTGCGGCCCGAACGGCGCCGGCCACTTCGTGAAGATGGTCCACAACGGGATCGAATATGGCCTCATGGCCGCCTTCGCGGAGGGGCTCAACATCATCAAGAACGCCGACGCGGGCGTGCGCAAGCGGGAGATGGACGCCGAGACAGCCCCGCTCGAGAACCCCGAGTACTACCAGTACGAGATCGACACGACCGAGGTCGCCGAGGTCTGGCGCCGCGGTAGCGTCGTCGGCGCCTGGCTCCTCGATCTGACGGCACAGGCGCTGTACGAGTCGCCGGAGCTGGAGGGCTTCGCGGGACGAGTCTCCGACTCGGGCGAAGGCCGTTGGACCTCCGTGGCGGCGATCGACGAGGGCATCCCGGCGCCCGTCCTCACCACCGCGCTCTACTCGCGCTTCGCCTCGCGTGGGCTCGACGACTTCGCGGACAAGCTGCTCTCCGCGATGCGCAAAGAGTTCGGCGGCCACGACGAGAAGACGAGCTGATCGGTGCCACCGGAGCCGCGCATCGAGATCCTCCCGGACGCGGACGCGGTCGCCCGCCGGGCCGCCGCCCATGTCGCCGAGCGGGCGCGGGCGGCGGTCGAGGATCACGAACGCTTCACCTTCGCAGTCAGCGGCGGCCGGACACCGTGGGCGATGTTCGCCGATCTCCGAGACGAGGACGAGCCGTGGAACCGAACGGCGATCTACCAGGTGGACGAGCGGGTGGCACCGGCCGGCGACCCCGATCGGAACCTGACCCACCTGCTCGCGAGCCTGCCCGCCGAGAGCGGTGCCGACGTCCACCCCATGCCGGTCGAGGAGTCGGACGTCGAGGCGGCGGCAGCCGACTACGCCCGGTCGCTCCCGGAGAGGTTCGACCTGATCCATCTCGGTCTCGGCCCCGACGGCCACACGGCGTCCCTCGTCCCCGGCGACCCGGTGCTGCAGGTCATGGATCGTGACGTCGCGGTCACCGGCGTGTACCAGGAGAGGCGGAGGATGACTCTCACGTACCCGGTCCTGAACCGGGCTGACGAGATCCTGTGGCTCGTCACGGGCGAGGACAAGGTCGATGCGCTTCGACGCCTCCGCGCCGGCGACCGCTCGATCCCGGGAGGCCGCGTCGAGGCGTCCCGGGCGTTGATCTTCGCCGACGAGACCGCGGCGCCCGACGGCTGACGCTAGCGCAGGCCGCGAATCTCCACGCTCTCGCCGCGGGCGACCACGACGTCGGCGACCATCGAAGCAGGGAAGAGCCCGTGCTCGACGACGCCGACCGTCGCCGAGAACCGGCTCGCGAGCGCATCCGGATCGTCGACGGCGCCCGTGTAGTCGGCGATGACGCCGCCGTCCGGACTCCGGGGGGCGTCGCGGAGCTCGATCTCCCCGAGGCGACGGAGCGTTCCCGCGAGCCCGAACTCGAGGAGCTCCAGCGGGACGGGCGGCGTGAGCCGATCGACGAGCTTGTCCGACGACACGATGACGACGAAGCGATCGGCTGCGGCAGCGACCGCCTTCTCACGCGTGTGCGCCGCGCCCCCACCCTTCACGAGCCACCCCGAAGGCGCGACCTGGTCCGCGCCGTCGATTGCGACGTCGAGCCGGGGAAGAGCGTCGACCCCGACGAAGGGCTCGACGCGGAGCCCGAGTGCGCATGCTGCCTGCTCGGTGCGCGGACTGGTCGCGACGCAGGTGAGGTCGAGACGTCGTTCGGCGAGCGCGGGCAGGAGGAAGGCAACCGTGGACCCGGTTCCGAGGCCGACGAGCATGCCGTCCTCGACGAGCGCCGCCGCCGCCTCGGCAGCCAGCTGCTTCTCCCGCTCGACATTCACGCTGGCGCTTCCTCCCGGACCGCTCGCACATTCCCCGCAGTCGCGGCGGAGCGGTTGCGACGATCCCGGAACGCTCCGCTCATCCCGGGACCTGCTCGGGAGCGAGTCGGAACCGCGAGCGGAAGGTCTCGCCGGGCCGGACGAGGCGGCACGACCCCGCGACGAGGGCGTTCGTTGCCGCGGTCATCGGCTCGAGACAGACGAAGCTCGCCCCGGAGGGCGCGTAGACCTGGGCGTGGGTGTACCCGGAGACGAACGTCACTCGAAGGCGGCGCCCCTGCCCCTCGAGCGCGAACGTCCGACCACGCCCGAGCTCGAAGAGGTCGTCGAAGGTCCGCGATCCGATGGGCCGCGCCTCGGCCGGCGTGTCGACCGCGGCGCCCGTCGGGATCCCGCGGTCGTCGAGCTCCAGCCGGCGTCGCTTCGGGAGCCGGAGGACCCAGCCCTCCCGCCGGCCGTGAGGCAGACGGAGGTACGGGTGGTACCCGTACGAGACGGGTACCGGCCTCTTCGAGGTCGGCGTCAGGAGGGTCGTGATCGTGAGGGCACCGCGGTCGACCTCGATCGCGGTCTCGAGCCGGTGCGGAAACGGGAAGGCGGCGAGGAGCGTCGGACCCGAGTACGCGTAGGCCGCCCGCAGCCGTGCGCGTGAGCCTCCCGTCGAGAGGTCGACGACGTCCCACGCGTCCGACGCGGAGAGCGTCCCGTGCATCGGCAGGCCGTGCCCGTCGACGTGTAGATCCAGACCGCGGAGGTCGACGCGCGTGCGTCCACTCCGATAGCCGCGCGCCGCGAGGCGGTTCGCCCACGGAGCCAGGAAGGACAGCCCCGTGGTGTGCTGCTTCCGGTAGGCGGCGACACCGCCGGGGAGCGCGAGGAACTCCTCCCCCGCGAGGCGCAGCGAGACGCCGAGCACGTTCAGCTCGGGCAGGAAGGTCGCGTCGAGCTCACCCGAGGAGAGAGTGACTGCTGCCGCGCCGTGCCACGCGTGGACGCGCGCAGCGGCCCGGGGCATCAGCGACGCGAGCTTCGCCGGCCTGGCCCGTCCACGCGGCCGCGACCGAAGGCGTCGATCCGACCCCAGCGTCCCGGGATGTCGAGCAGCTCGAGATGTCCGATCTCGCTCGGCAGCGCCGGATCGACGGCGAGGTGGTCGCTGTGCGGCTCGAGCCCGAGCATCGTCCGCAGGAAGAGGAGCGGCGCGCCCGTCGACCACGCCTGCGGGCTGCACGCCGTCGGGTACTGCACCGGGTACTTCGTCTGCGAGCGCGCATAGCCGCCGAACGCCTCCGGCAGGCGACCGTCGAAGAACTCGGCCGCCTCGAGGATGCCGTGCGCGATGCGCGCGGCCTCGTCCTTGAACCCGTACCGCCGCAGGCCCCAGGCGACGAACGAGTTGTCGAACGGCCACACGGTCCCGACGTGGTAGCCGATCGGGTTGTAGCGGGCCTCACCCTCGGCGAGCGTCCTCACCCCCCAGCCGGAGAAGAGCCTCGAGCCCAGGAGGTGCCGCGCGACCGCCTTCGACTTCGACTTGTCGACGATGCCGCTCCACAGCAGGTGGCCGTTGTTCGAGCCGAGCGCGTCGACCTGCTTGCCGTCGGGGTCGAGCGCGAGCGCGAAGTACTCGTCGTCCTCGACCCAGAAGTCGCGGTTGAACCGCCGCTTGAGGTCGGCAGCCTCCTGCTCGAGCCGGTCCGCGAGCGCGTCGTCCTTCCAGACGAGGCGTGCGAGCCTCGCCCCCCGCACCTTCGCGTCGAACGCGTAGCCCTGGAGCTCGCAGGTCGCGCGCGGGAACCCCGGGAGCCGCCCGTCGCGATACGAGATCGAGTCCCACGAGTCCTTCCAGCACTGGTTCTCGAGCCCGGTCTTCTCGTTGCGACGCTGGTACCAGACGTAGCCGTCGCCGCGGAGGTCCGCGTACTCGTCGATCCAGTTGAGCGCGGCCCGGGCCTCCACCTCGAGCTCGCGGACGAGCTTGCGGTCACCCGTCCAGCGCTCGTACTCGTCGAGGAGGACGACGTACAGCGGCGTCGCGTCGGCGCAGCCGTAGTAGGGGGAGTGTGGGCGCTCCTCGAACGCCGTCATCTCCCCGTACCGCAACTCGTGGAGGATCCGGCCCGGGTCCTCGTCGCGGAAGTCGTCGACGCGGCTCCCCTGCCAGTCGCCGAGCGCGAGCAGGGTCGTCGCAGCGAGCTCGGGCGCGAACGGGAGCGCCTGCAGGCTCGTGAAGATGCTGTCGCGGCCGAACATCGTCATGAACCACGGGAGCCCGGCCGCCGGCAGCGCGCGGCCGCCCGCGATCGGCGGCGAGAAGCGGAGCGCCGCGAGATCGACGAGGCTCCGGCGGTAGATCCGGGCCAGCGGCTCCCAGTCGCACTCGACGCGCGGCGCCTGCTCCAACCAGCGCTCGAGGTTGCGCTGCATCGAGATGCGCCGCGTGCCTCGCGCCTGCGCCGCACCCTCGAGCCCGCCGATGATGGGCACGACGTCGAGGCCGGTCGTCCACTCGCCGTGCGGCTCGATCCGGCAGGTGAACGTGAACCCACGCTCGTCGACGCTCGCGCGCGCGGTGGCGGAGACCACGGTCTCGCGGCGGAACTCCTCCCGCTCGTAGCGGAGCCGGAGCTCCTGTCCCTTGACCTGCGTCGAGTACCGGCCCTTCTTCTTGAGCGCGTCCTTGACCTCGAACAGGTCGGCGAAGTCGGAGCCGGCGTCCATCCGCACGGTCAGGCGAACCGGCTTGTCGGAGTGATTGAGGATCGTCACCTCCTCGTGGAACCCCCAACCGACCTCTCGCGTCCGGATCACGGACAGCTTGGCGTCGATGTACACCGTCCCCGTGCCGGGGACGAGGAAGAACCGCGTCTCGAAGTACTGGAGATCGTCGACGGAGAGCGCATTCAGCCGCTCCTCGTTCAGGGTCAGCACCCACGTGGAGAGAAAGCGGGTGTCGTAGGAGAAGAGGCCCGTCGGATCGTCGAGCGAGGCCTCGACGTCGCCCGCGTCGTCCGAGACGACGAAGGTGTTCCCGTCGAGGATCTTGACCAGGCCGTCGCTCACACCGGCCTCCGTCGGCGCGATCGCCGCGGTCCGGGAAACACCCGCTGGAAGAGGATCACCAGGTTGTAGTCGCCCACGAGCACGAGATCTCCGCGCAGGAGCGCGACGACCGGATTCGCCCGTCCGGACACGAGCTGCTCGAAGAGATCCTTCGGAGCGCGGACGACGCAATCCGCTGCGCCCTGGCCGTGCTCGACCTTGACGTCCCCCCCGGACATGCGGACGAGCCAGCAGTCGGTCTTCCTGCCGCCGACGAGCTCGATGCGGAGCGTCCCGTTCGCGCGGGAGAGGAGCGGTTCGTGCCCGCGTCGACCGAGCCGCTCGAGGAACTCCGTAGTCGTTTCGCTCACGCGGGCATTCTCTCGCACCGGCGTCCCGCCTGTCGAGCGAACGAGCTGCCACTCCCCCAGACGAGCTCCCCGCACGCACGCGCTCAGTACTCATCGGTGACGCCCGGCCGCGGTTGCTGGGCACTCGCCGGGCTCTCGCGGACGTGCGCGAGCCGCATGCCGAGAAGCGGGAAGAGGAGCACGGAGATCATCCCGGCGCCGACGAGCGAGGCGCCGACTGCCTCCGAGATCGCGCCGCGCTCGGCGCCGATCCCCACGATCGCCACGATCAGCGGCAGCCCCGTCGCCCCGAAGAGACCGAGGGCCACCGTCTCGCTCCGGCTCAGGTCGCGGCGCCAGAGAACGGCCGACGGACCGCGCGCGACGACGAGGAGTGCGAGGAACAGGGCTGCGAGACCGAGGCCCTTCGCCGTCAGCAGGCTGTCGAGGTCGAACGTCAACCCGGTCACGACGAAGTAGATCGGGATCAGGAACCCGAAGCCGACTCCCTCGAGACGCATGCGCACGACCTCGCCCTCGGGCGTGTCGAGGGCGATGCCGACGACGAGGCCCGCGGCGAAGGCGCCGAGGACGAACTCGAACCCGGCCCCGGCCGCGAAGAACACGAGCAGCGCGAGCAGGAAGATCGACGCCCGGACCGCCGTCTGACCGGTCGTGTGGATCGTCTCCTGGAGGACGCGCACGACCTGCGGGGGTCGTGCGCGCAGCGCCACCGTGCCAGCGACGGCGACGATACAGCCGAAGCCCGCGAGGAGCAGCACCTCTTCGAGCGCGCCGTACGTCCCGGTGAGGAAGACGGATATGAAGATGATCGGCCAGAACTCTCCGGCCACGCCGGTGCCGAGAACCGCGCCGCCGAGCGGCGTCGGCAAGAGCCCGGCGTCGATGAGGATCGGGACGAGCGTCCCGAGGGCGGTGGTGCTGAGAGCGACGCCGAGCAGCCACCAGTCGGCGTCGAGCCCGAGCTGCTGCAGGAGCACGCCGACTCCCAGGCCGATCGCGAGCGAGATCCCCCAGCCGATCGACCCTCTCCGGACCGCCCGGCGAGGCACACGCTGCTCGACCACCTCGACGCCCGCGAAGAAGAAGAGGAACGCGAGCCCGAAGTTGGACAGGAACGTGATGTACTGGTTGATCTCGGCGATCCCGAGCACCTGCTGGCCGATGACGATCCCGAGGACGATCTCGACGACGACCGTCGGCAGCACGATCCGGCGGTGGAGTCTCGAGAGAAGCGCGCCGAGACTCGAGGCGAGGAGGACGAGGACGAGCGAGCGGCCCTCGGTGCGCGTCAGCTCGGTCGCGAGTGGCGGCAGGGACCCGAACGAATGCGCGAACGCGCCCACCTGCTCGCCGATCACGGACGGACGAAGCTCGTCATCGCTCGCGGGACTATGCCGCGGCCCACGCGAGCGCGTCGTCGAGCTCGCTCCGGGAAAGCTCGTCACTCACTCCGGTTAGGGTCCTCGACGCGATGGGTCAGGCGATCGGCGACATGCTCCCGGCAGCGGTCGGCGTCGCGATCAGCCCGATCATCGGCGACGCAATCGCGGACGTCTCGAGCTAGCGGTAACCGTGAGCCAACCCCCAACATCCGAGCTCAGCGGCGGCGCCTATCTCCGCCTGGTCGTGCTGGGTGGTGCGATCGGAGTCCCGGCGGCGCTCGTCGCCGCACTCTTCCTCGCGTTCGTGCACGACCTCGAGCACTGGCTGTGGGGCGACCTCCCGGACGCGCTCGGGTACTCGTCGCCCCCGTGGTTCCTCGTGATCGGGCTGCCGGTGGTCGGGGCCGCGATCGTGCTCGCCGCCCGCATGCTGCTGCCCGGCGACGGCGGCCACTCCCCACTCGACGGCATCGGCGGCGGCGCCACGCCGCTCGCGCACGCGCCCGGGATCGCGCTCGCCGCCATCGGCACCCTGTCCTTCGGAGCCGTGCTCGGACCGGAGGCGCCGCTCATCGCTCTCGGGTCGGTCGTGGGAGTTGTGGTGACGCTCTTCGTGAGATTGGATCAGCGCGAGACAGCGGTACTCGCGAGCGCCGGTTCGTTCTCCGCGATCTCAGCGCTCTTCGGGGGCCCGATCGTGGGCGGCATGTTCATGGTCGAAGGCGGCCTGGAGATGGGATCGCTACTCCTCCCGCTGCTCCTCCCGGGATTCGTGGCCGCGGCGGTCGGCTACGTCATATTCGTCGGGCTCGGCGACTGGGGCGGGCTGGCGACGCAGTCCCTCGCCGTCCCGAACCTCCCTCCGTACAACGGCACCCACGTGTACGACCTGCTGCTGGGCGTCGCCGTCGGCATCGTGGCAGCTGTCGTCGTCACAGTCGTGCGCCGGGCTGCGAAGGACGGCGTTGCCGGGCGGGGACTGAACCGGCTGGGCATGCCGACCGTCCTCGTCGGGGGCGGTCTTGCCGTCGGGCTGCTGGCTCAAATCGCCGACTGGCTCGGCGCCGATTCGCAGAACGTGCTCTTCTCGGGCCAGGCCTCGCTTCCCGCCCTGGTCGCGGAGGACTCGACGAAGATCGTCGTGATCCTGCTCGTCGCGAAAGCGCTCGCCTACGCGATCAGCCTCGGCTGCGGCTTTCGGGGCGGCCCGGTCTTCCCGGCCATCTTCCTCGGGATCGCACTCGCGATGCTGGCAGTCGTCTGGTTCGACGTGTCCCCCACACTCGCGGTCGCCATCGGTGCCGCGGCGGGCACGGCTGCGGTAACCCGGCTCCTGATCACCTCGGCACTTCTCGCCTCGCTCCTCGTCGGCACCGCAGGGCTCGACGCCGTGCCTGCAGCCGTCCTCGCCGCAGCCGCGGCCTGGTTGACGATGGCGATCATCGACCGTCGCGAGAAGGCGGTCTCGCCGCTCACCCACGAACTCGCCGACGCATGAGGTGGCGTCGGCGTCGCGCCGACGGTGTCCATGCATACGGGCTCGATCCGAGCCAGGTCGCCGAACTCTTCCTGCCGGAAGCCGACGGCCCGCATGCGGTCGTCGTCGTCGTCCACGGCGGCTACTGGCGCGCGCGGTACGACCGCTCGCTGATGACCGACCTCTGCCTCGACCTGGCGGCGCACGGCCTCGCCGCCTGGAATCTCGAGTACCGGCGGATCGGCGGAGGCGGCGGCTGGCCGGAGACCTTCCTCGACGTCGCGGCCGGGGTCGACGCGCTCGCCTCGCTCGAGGCGCCGCTCGACCTTGAGAACGTCCTCGCGGTCGGGCATTCCGCGGGTGGCCAGCTCGCGTTCTGGGCCGCCGCCCGCCCGACGCTCCCACCGGGCGCGCCGGGCGCCGGTCCGACGGTGAGGATCGCTGCCGCAGTCTCGCAGGCGGGCATCCTCGACCTCCGGCTCGCAGCCACACTCGAGCCTTCGGCCGAACCGACGCGCGTACTCGTCGGCGACCCGGACGCCCATGCGGACGTGTACGAGCTCGCGTCACCGCGCGAGCGCATCCCCCTCGGCATCCCCCAGCTCGTGCTCCACGGAGATCGTGACGAGACGGCGTCGATTCGACTCAGCGCGAGCTACGCGGCGGCGGCGGCCTCCGAGGCAGGCGACGCGTGCGAGCTTCGCGTCCTCCCGGAGACGGGCCACCTGGAGCACATCGACGCGGGCTCGGATGCCTGGGGTGTGGCGCGGGAGTGGCTCGAGCGCTACGCGAGCGCCGCCCGGAGCTGAGTGACGAAACGCTCGAGCGAGGCGGGTCCGTCCTCCGCAGCGACGAGCGCCGCCGACCCGACGACGACGCCGTCCGCGAGCTCCGCAGCCGCCGCCGCCTGCTCGGGCGTCGAGATCCCGAAACCCGCGTACAGCGGCACGTTCGTCAGCGCCCGCGTGCGCTCGACGAGCGGCGCCAGCGCGGGCGACAGCTCGGCACGAACGCCCGTCGTCCCCGTCACCGTGACGAGGTAGAGCCACCGGTCGGTGCGCTTGGCCGCGAGCGCGATGCGCTCGTCCGTCGAGGTCGGCGCGACGAGCTGGACTCGGTGCACGTCCGGACGCTCGTCGACGGGGAGGTCTGCGACGATCAGCGAGTCGGCGCCCGCCTCCCGCGCGTCGCGCGCGAACCGCTCCCAGCCGTACGCCTCGAGGAGCGACGCGTACGTCATCGGGACGAGCGCGACACCGACGCGCTCTCGCACGGCCCGCAGGCAGTCGAGGCACGCGGCAGTGCGCATCCCCTCCGCGAGCGCCCTCTCCGCCGCGCGGCGGATCACCGGTCCGTCCGCGAGCGGGTCCGAGAAGGGGAAGCCGAGCTCGATGAGATCCGCGCCGCCGGAGACCGCCGCCGCGGCCAGGTCCGGCGTGTCGCTCCCCGCCATCAGGTACACGACGAGCCGCTTCAGCGCTCGAGCACCTCGGCCAGGTCCTTGTCGCCCCGCCCGGAAAGCCCGACGAGCACGACCTCCTCGTCGAGGTCGAGCGCGTGCGCGAGAGCGTGAGCCGGCTCGAGCGCCGGCAGGATCCCCTCGCTCCGGGCCAGCCGGTGGAACGCCTCGAGCGCCTCCTCGTCGGTCGCCATCCGGTACTCGGCGCGGCCGGAGTCCCGCAGCTGCGCGTGCTCGGGCCCGACGCCCGGGTAGTCGAGCCCGGCGGAGACGGAGTGCGCGTCGAGGATCTGGCCGTCGCCGTCGGCGAGCACCGACGAGCGGGCGCCGTGGAGGACCGCCGCGCGGCCGTTCGACAAGCTCGCGGCTCCGGCGGCCTCGACCCCGACGAGCCTCACGCCGTCGTCGTCGAGGAAGCCCGCGAAGAGGCCGATCGCGTTCGAGCCGCCCCCGACGCACGCGACGACCGCGTCCGGAAGCGTCCCGAGCAGATCTAGGGCCTGCGCCCGCGCCTCGCGCCCGATCACCGACTGCAGCTCTCGGACGATCGCCGGGTACGGGTGCGGGCCGACGCACGACCCGATCAGGTAGTAGGAGTCCTCGACGTTCGTGATCCAGTCGCGGATCGCCTCGCTCGTCGCCTCCTTGAGCGTTCGCGTCCCGAGCTCCACCGAGCGCACTTCGGCGCCGAGCAGCCGCATCCGCTCGACGTTCGGATGCTGCCTGCGGATGTCCTCGGCGCCCATGTAGACGACGCACTCGAGGCCGAACCGGGCACAGACGGTCGCCGTCGCGACGCCGTGCTGACCCGCTCCGGTCTCGGCGACGATCCGCTGCTTGCCGAGGCGGATCGCGAGCAGCGCCTGCCCGACCGCGTTGTTGATCTTGTGCGCTCCCGTGTGGCACAGATCCTCCCGCTTGAGGAGGATGCGGCGCCCCTCGGGCGCGAAGCGCTCCGCCTCGTAGAGCGGGGTCGGGCGGCCGATGTAGCGCTCGCCGAGCCGGTCGAGCTCCGCCCGGAACGTCGGATCCTCGAGCGCGTCGCGAAACCCACTCTCGAGGTCGTCGAGCGCGGGGACGAGCGTCTCCGGCACGAAGCGGCCGCCGTACTCGCCGTACAGCCCGACGCCTGCGCTCATCCGTGCGCCGCCTGGACGTACGCGTGCACGCGCGCGTGATCTTTCACGCCCGGCTCGCGCTCGAGGCGCGAGCTCGCGTCGACCGCCCACGGTCGGATCGCTTCGATCGCGGTGCCGACGTTCTCCGGGCCGAGCCCGCCCGCGAGCACGATGCGGCCGGCCGCCCCGGCGCGGTGTGCGCGCTCGAGATGAGTGGGGTCGTCCTCCTGCCACGGCAAGTCGACGACGCGGGCGACCTCCTCGCCGTCGCGCAGCAGCACGGCATCCCGCCCGCGCACCTTCCCCTGCTCGCGCGGGTAGAGCTGGACGAGATCCGCCTCCTGCTCCAGGACGTCGCCGACGAAGACCGCGACGGAGAGCACGGTCTCGGGCACGGCCAGCACCTCGGGCACATGGCGCGGGCTCGCCGGAACGAGAACGAAACCGGCGATGTCCGCGCCGGCCTCGACCGCCGCCGCCACGTCCTCGTCGCGCGTGAGACCGCACACCTTGACGAGCGGCCGCGACACGAGCTCCGCAAGCTTCGCGCCCGGATCTGGCGCGCGCATGAGAGCGGAGCCGACGAGAATCGCATCCGCGCCCGCGAGCTCGGCCGCCGCGCCCTGGGCCCGCGACTCGATCCCGCTCTCCGCGACGACGATACGGTCCCGCGGCGCCGACGCCACGAGCTCGAGCTGAGCGTGGCGATCCATCTCGAACGTCCCGAGGTCGCGCGCGTTGATCCCGATGATCGCGGCGCCGAGCGCAACTGCACGCTCGAGCTCGGAGGCCTCGTGTGCCTCGACGAGCGCGTCCAGCCCGAGCGTCTCGGCGACCTGGAGCAACCGCGCCGTAGCGCCGTCGTCGAGATCCCGAAGCAGGAGGAGAACGGCGTCGGCGCCTGTCTCCTGAGCCGTCCGCAGGTGCTCCTCCGTCGAGAAGAAGCCCTTGGCCAGCAGCGGCAGCCCCGTCGACGCCCGCGCCGCGCGCAGGTCGTCCCACGTGCCCCCGAACCGCTCGTCGACGAGGATCGAGACCGCCGACGCCCCGGCGCGCTCGTACGCGAGCGCGATCGCGGCGGGATCGGCGTCGGGGCGGAGGTCGCCCGCCGAGGGCGACCGGCGCTTGATCTCTGCGATCGCGCCGAGCCCGTCGCCGGCGAGTGCCTCCCTAAGCCGCATTGGTGAACCGCGCGAGCTCGTCCAGACGTGCCGAGGCGGCGCCGGCGTCGACCGCCTCCCGGACCCGCTCGAGCCCCTCGCGCAGGTCGGCGGCGAGCCCTCCGGCAGCGATCGCGCCCGCCGCATTCAGGAGGATCGCGTCCCTCCGCCCGCCGCCCTCGCCCGCGAAGACACGGCGGATCGCGGCCGCGTTCTCGGCGGGATCCCCGCCGCGGAGCTCGTCCGGCGAGCAGCGCTCGACTCCGAGCTCGAGCGGGTCGATCGTCCGCTCGACCACCTCGCCCTCGACCACCTCGCACACGAGGTTCGGCCCCGCGGGCGAGAGCTCGTCGACGCCGTAGGCCCCGTGGACGACGAACGCCCGGTGCGCGCCGAGCCGGGCGAGCACACCGGCGACCGTCGGCACGAGCTCCGGCGCATACACCCCCACGATCTGCGCACGCGCCCCGGCCGGGTTCGTGAGCGGGCCGAGCACGTTGAACACGGTACGCGTCGCCAGCTCGCGCCGCACGGGGGCGGCGTGCCTCATCGCCGGGTGATGGAGCGGCGCGAACATGAACCCGAAGCCGAGCTCGTCGATCGACCGTGCGATCCGCTCCGGCGGCAGCTCGAGCTCGAAACCGAGCGCTTCGAGCACGTCCGCCGAGCCGCACGCCGACGAGACGGCGCGGTTCCCGTGCTTCGCGACCGCGGCCCCCGCCGCCGCCGCGACGATCGCCGCCGCGGTAGAGATGTTCAGGGTTCGCGCGCCGTCGCCGCCGGTCCCGGCCGTGTCGACGAGTTCGGCGCGCCGCGCGCGCACCGGCAGCGCGTGCTCGCGCATCGCCTCCGCGCAGCCGGTGATCTCGTCGACCGTCTCGCCCTTCGCGCGGAGTGCGACCAGGAACCCGCCGATCTGCGCCTCGGTCGCATCGCCTCGCATGATCTCGTCCATCACCTCGCGCGCTCGCTCGCGGCCGAGGTCGCGGCCGTCGAGGAGCTGCTCGATCGCCTGCTGGATCATGCGTGGCGACAGTTTCGCGATCCGGGCGCCGTCGTCAATCAGCGGCGCGCGCCGCTGTCAGACTCCCCGCGTGGCGAGCGACCGTCCCTTCTACGTCCCCGTGATCCTGGGAACCCCCCGCAAGGGGCGGATGAGCGAGTACGCCGCGCGGCTCATGGCCTCGCGCATCGGGGAGCGGGAGGGCGTCGAGACGGCGCTCATCGACGTCGCGATGCTCCCGATCCCGGTCGACGACGCGGGGGAGCAGGCGAAGGACCCCGTCTTCTCGGAGCAGATGAACCGCGCCGACGCGCTCGTCCTCGTGACACCCGAGTACAACCGCGGCTATCCAGGCCTCCTGAAGCACGTGCTCGACACGAACCTCGCGGAGTACATCCACAAGGCGGTCGGCCTCGTGGGCGTCTCCGCCGGGATCTTCGGCGGGGCGCGCGTGATCGAGAACATGCTTCCGGTGCTGCGCGAGCTCGGTCTCGTCACGATCTTCTGGGACGTGAACTTCACCTCCGTCCGCAGCCGCTTCGACGAGAGCGGGGCGTTGACCGACGAGTCCTTCCTCCCCCGCATCGACATGTTCCTCGACGAGCTCCTGTGGATGGCCGAGACACTCCGGCACGGTCGCTCTCACGTCACGCTCGGGAGCCAGAGCTGATGCCGGCCGGGATGACTTGCCCGAAGTGCGGCTCGGCAATGAACCATCAAGCCGCCAAGCTGGTGTACGCGGTGACCGAGGAGGAGGCCGCAACCCTGACCGAGGCGTTCGACGGAGTCATCGAAGAGATCTTCGCCTGCCCGGCCTGCGGCCGGATCGAGTCGCGGCGCGTGACGCCGACGAGTCGCTGACGGCAGCGCCCGTCCTGCCGGCTGCCGAACGTCGACCGGGCCGCGTGTGGGCGGCGGAGCGGCCGGAATGCCGCTCCCTCATCGATTCGTCTCAGATCCCGAGGATCTGCTTCTTCTTCGCCTCGAACTCCTCCTGGGTGATGAGGCCCTGCCCCATCAACGCTGCGTACTTCTGGATCTCGGCGGCATCGTCCGACTCTGCGGGCGCTGCCGGAGCGGCTGACTGCTGCTGAGCGGCGGCCACCCCTTGGTCGTAGGCGGCCTGTTGAGCCTGATCCTGCGCGTCGGCCTGCTGATTGGCTCTCTTCGCGCCGTAATGAGCCGCCCCGCCCACCACGACAGCCGTCCCAACCACTCCCATACCTCTGCGTCGCATCATCTGAGCTCTTCCTCTCTTTCCTAGGCCTTGGCTGCTTCGAGCGCCAACTCGCGCGCTTCCTGGACGACGTCGTGCGGAATTCGCTCGAACGCCACCAGGACGCCACCGGCATCGCGCATCGCCTGGGCAACATTGCGCGCCCACACGTTCTCCCAGATCAGCAGGGCCGCCGACGAGTTGGGCTCGAGGCCGTCTGCCACCCCGATGAGGTCGTCCTCGCTGAACAAGCCGCTGACCTCGATCCCTAGCTTGTCGAGCCCCTCCTGCACGTCGGGGTCGAGCTCGGTCATCTCCATCGCAACCGTGCTGCCATCCGCGTCCTTGCCTACGAACGCGATGTCGATGATGCGAATCGTCCCGCCCTCGACGAGGTCGGCGATCGCGGGTGCGATCTCCCCCCTGAACCTGTTCCCCGGAAAGGCGATGATCGCGTAATCGACGGGGCCGATCTCTTCCATGCTCTCCTCCTTCGGTTTCCTGTCTTCGCAACTGTCGCGTATCGCGAGCATCGATGCTGTCACTTCACCCGAGTGATTCGGCGGCCTCGGTTGTCGCGAGGCGCCAAACAGGATATGTATTCAGCGGAATCCTCGACCTAGGAGGCGTCAGTAGTGCTGCTAGCCGTATCGAACAACAGTTTCCTGCTGGACATGTTCATCTTCTTCGCGTGGGTGATCTGGTTCTGGCT
This sequence comes from uncultured Actinomycetes bacterium, assembly GCA_963708265.1. GTDB lineage: Bacteria > Actinomycetota > Thermoleophilia > Gaiellales > Gaiellaceae > GMQP-bins7. The sequence goes on from CAVPSC010000004.1 coordinate 1,769,480, forward strand.
CCTGATCACCGTCTTCTCGGACTTGTTCCGCCGCCACGACACCTCGGGCTTCGCAAAGGTGCTCTGGATCATCTTCGTGATCATCCTCCCGTTCCTCGGCGTGTTCATCTACCTCATCGCCGAGCACGACGGGATGACGAAGCGGAGCATCGACCAGGCGCAAGCCCAGAAGGCACAGATGGACGACTACGTGAAGTCCGTCGCGGGCTCCGGCGGCGCGGCCGCCGAGATCGAGAAGGCGAAGGGCCTCCTCGACTCGGGCGCGATCACGCAGGCCGAGTTCGACTCGATGAAGGCGAAGGCGCTGGCTTCCTAGCGCTTCGGGGGGGAGCCGCCGATCTCGCGGCGGCTCCCGTCCGGCGACCTCATGGCTCACGCCGCGGCAGTCGACTACGGAAAGGCTCCGAGCCGCCTGGACGTGCGCCCGCCGCTGCGGCCGGGACGGCTGCTCCTCGCACTTCTCGTCAACACGGCCGCGGTGTTCTTCGCGGCCGCGATCCTCCCGAGATTCTCCGTCGGCGACTTCTGGTCGGCGCTCGGCGTCGTCCTGATCATCGCGGCTCTGAACGCCGTGCTCGCTCCGCTCGTGTCGGCGATTCAACTTCCGTACACGGTGGCGACGTCGTTCATCCTCGTGCTCGCGCTCGACGTCGTCCTCCTGCGTGGCGCCGACGCGCTGACGACGAACGCGATCGTCGTGGGCGGATTCGGCGCGGCCCTAGTCGCGGCGCTCGTCATCTCGGCGATCGCGATGGTGCTCGAGGTGATCGTGGGGACGAACGACGACGACGCCTTCATGATCCGCGTCATCCAGCGAATCGCACGCAAATCCGGCGAGCGCCTCGAGACGGAGGTCCCGGGGATCCTCTTCCTCGAGATCGACGGCCTCGCCCGGCCGGTGCTGCAGCGCGCGATGCGCGACGGGAACGCGCCGACGATGGCGCGCTGGCTCGCGGACGACTCCCACCGCTTCGTCGAGTGGGAGCCCGATCTCTCGTCCCAGACCGGGGCGAGCCAGGCGGGCATCCTCCTCGGCTCGAACGAGAACATTCCCGCCTTCCGCTGGGTCGAGAAGGAGACCGGGACGATGATGACGTGCTCCGCCCCGGCGGACTGCGCCGAGATCGAGCGGCGCCACGCCGGCAACGGGCTTCTCCGCGACGGTGGCGCGAGTCGCGGGAACCTCCTCTCGGGCGAGGCCGACCACGTGATCCTCACCGTGAGCCGCATGGAGGCCGAGAAGGGAGCGAACCCCGGCTATCGCGCGTTCTTCTCGAATGCATTCAACGTCACTCGCGTGCTCGTCCTCTTCTTCTGGGAGCTGATCCTCGAGTGGGTCGCCGCGCTCCGGGCGATCCGGCGCGACGTACATCCGCGCGGCCACCGCGGCGGCATCTATCCGTTCATGCGCGCTGCGATGTGCATCATCGTCCGCGACCTGATCGTGTTCGGCGTCCTCACCGACCTGATGAAGGGCCGGCCCGCGATCTACGCCACGTTCTCGAGCTACGACGAGGTCGCGCATCACTCCGGCCTCGAGCGGGCGGACACGCTCGAGGCGCTCCGCAAGCTCGACCAGCAGTTCGGGCGGATCGAGCGCGCCTGCCGGTACGCGTCGCGTCCGTACCGGATCGTGGTCCTCTCCGATCACGGACAGACGCAGGGCGCGACCTTCAAGCAGCGGAACGGGTACGGCCTCGACGATCTCGTCGAGCGCTCGCTCGAGACGGGCGAGGTCTCCGACTTCTCGGGCGGCGACGAGCAGAGCTCCATGGTCGGCCATGCGCTGACCGAGGCGACCGGGCGCACTCCGAGCGAGAAGAAGAAGCCGAAGAACGACGTCTCGGACCGACAGGTTGTGGTGCTCGGATCCGGCAACCTCGGGCTCGTCTATCTGCTGGACGAGAAGCGGAGGCTCACGCTCGAGGAGATCGACGAGCGGCATCCGCGGATCATTCCCGCGCTCACCGAGCATCCTCACGTGGGCTGGGTGCTCGTGCGCTCCGAGCAGCACGGGCCGGTCGTCCTCGGCCGAAGCGGCGCCCACTACCTCACGCACGGGCGCATCGAGGGCGACGACCCGCTGGCGCCGTTCTCCCCGACCGCACCGCAGCACCTCCGCCGGACGGACGGCTTCGAGCACGTCGGCGACCTGATGATCGGGAGCTTCTACGACCCGGAGCTCGACGAGGGCTGCGCGTTCGAGGAGCTCATCTCCTTCCACGGTGGCATCGGCGGACCGCAGACCCGTCCCTTCGTCCTCTACCCGGCCGAGCTGCCGCTCCCCGAGGAGCCGCTCGTCGGCGCAGCCTCGGTGCACGCGCTCCTCGGCGGCTGGCGTCGGCTGCTCCAGGGCAAGGCAGACGCAGGACAGCCGCTCGCGGCGTCAATGCCGGAGACGTCGATCGCACCCTCGCCGACCCCCGCGGTGGACGAGTAGCTCCAGCACGTTCGGCGAGCCGGAAGTCCAGGGGCTAAGCCGGCGAGAAGCACGAGTCCGGGCCTGTGATCGTTTCGGCGCGGACCCGTTTCCCACGCGTGACGCCTCCCGCCGTAGCGTGGCTGCATGCCCAGCGCGCAGACGACACCTCGCTCGAAAGGTGCCGGCGGCGGCGAGACTGGCCAACCGAGGGCGAACGGGAAGGGGAAGGACGGCGGCGGCGCGAAGACGCCCACGGTTGCGACCCCCTGGGGCGCAGCGGTCGTCGTCGACGAGGTCAGTGTCCCGCAGCGAGCAGGGGATAGACGGTTCGCGGTCGTGGCGCAGCTGCTCGAGACGCGGGGCGGCGAGCGACTCATTCGCTTCGCGTACACGACCGACGGGTCCGCGCGGCGCGGTCCCGTGACGATGCGGGCGCGCGATCTCGAGCGACTGCGGGCGGCGCTCGAGCGTGCGCCCGTCCTCGGCCAGGTGCTGAGGATGTGATCGACGACGACTTCGGTTCGACGCGGTCCGGACTTGATGGAGAGACTCGCCGAACGCACCTGTCCTCGTGGCGAGCGCGTGCCCACCTGGGGGTCGTCGGCTACGTGACGTCCTCGACGACGTCGCGGCCGACATCCACGTCGAGATCGAGCGTCCGTTCGGCGGCGGCATCGACGAGCGCGGCGAGCAGGAGCGCTCCGTCCGCTGAGCCGAGCAGGGAGTCGACGGCATGCTCGGGATGCGGCATGAGGCCCACAACGTTCCCGCTCTCGTTCATGACCCCGGCGACGTTCCCGAGCGAGCCGTTCACGTCCTCGGTGTAGCGCAGGACGATCTGGCGACGAGCGGCGAGCTGGACGAAGAGGCCATCGTCGGCGTACCACGCACCCTCGCCGTGCTTCACGGGCATCACGAGCTCCTGGCCGACCTCGCAGCGGCGCATGAAGATGCTGTCGGTGCTCTCGACCCGGACCCCGACGTCGCGGCACACGAACTCGAGCTGGTGGTTGGGACGCAGGGCGCCCGGCACGAGCCGTGCCTCACAGAGGATCTGGAACCCGTTGCAGATTCCGAGGACCGGGCCCCCGGCCGCCGCGAATCGACGGAGAGCCGGCATGACGGGCGCCTGGCTCGCGATCGCCCCGCTCCGCAGATAGTCACCGTAGGAGAAGCCGCCGGGGAGGATGACCGCACCCGTCGCCTCGGGAAGCTCGAGGTCGCCGTGCCAGACCGTGACCGCCTCGGCGCCGAGCGCTCCGAGTGCCCAGGCCGCGTCTCGGTCGTCGTTCGAGCCGGGGAACTGGATGATCGCGACGACCGGCCGGTCGTTCATTTCTTCGCGAGCTTGACCTCGAAGCTCTCGATCAGCGGGTTCGCCAGCAGGGAATCGCACATGAGCTCGAGCTGCTTGCGCGCGTCGTCCGCATCTTTCGCCTCGACCTCGAGATCGATCACGCGCCCGACCCGGACCCCGTCGATCGGAAACCCGAGCTTCTCGAGCGACGCCTGCACGGCCTGTCCCTGGGGGTCGAGGATCCCCTGCTTCGGGCGCACGAGCACGGTCGCTCGCATCAGCTTCGACCTGTCGCGACGCGGCTTGCTCACGCGAGCACCACCGCCGGCTCGGCGAGATACCTCTCGAACGGGATGCCCGTGATCAGCTCGAAGGCCTCGGCGTAGCGAGCGCGCGTCCCGGCAACGACGTCGTCGGGGAGCCCCGGGCCAGGCGCGGTCTTGTCCCAGCCGGTCTCCTCGCACCAGTCGCGGACGAACTGCTTGTCGAACGACGGCTGCGGTCCGCCGGGCTCGTAGCCGTCCATCGGCCAGAACCGCGAAGAGTCGGGGGTGAGCGCCTCGTCGCCGAGCACGAGGGTGCCATCGGGCGTCGTCCCCAGCTCGAACTTCGTGTCCGCCACGATGATCCCGCGCGACTCGGCGTGCTCCTGGGCGAACCGGTAGAGCGCGAGCGACGCCTTCTTCGCGGCCTCGTACAGCTCTTCCCCGCAGAGCGCAGCGGCCCGATCCTCGTCGATGTTCTCGTCGTGCCCCTCGACCGCCTTCGTCGCGGGGGTGAAGATCGGCTCGGGGAGCCGGTCCGACTCGCGTAGCCCCGCCGGCAGGCCGTGCCCGCACACCGCGCCCGTCTCCCGATAGTCCTTCCAGCCGGAGCCTGCGAGGTACCCGCGCACGACGCACTCGATCGGGAGCATCTCCAGCTTGCTGCACACCATCGACCGTCCGTCCGACCGAAGCTCGAGCAGATGGTTCGGGACGATGTCGCGCGTTCGCGAGAACCAGAACGCCGAGACACCGGTGAGCACGCGGCCCTTGTCGGGAACGGGCGTCGGCAGGACGACGTCGAAGGTCGAGATCCTGTCGCTCGCGACGAGGAGCAGGCGCTCGTCGTCGAGTGCGTAGATGTCGCGGACCTTCCCGCTCGCGACGTGGACTGCTTCAGGCACGGAGTTCCTCCTTTCGGCGGCGAGGTCGCGCAGGCGGCTCATGACGACGTCCGCATGTCGCGTGAACGATCGCACGTCGAAGACGTCGTCGAGATCGACCCGCTGGGCAAGCTCCGCGTCGGCTCGGACGAGCCCACGGAAGTCCAGCCCCTCGTCCCATGCCCGCATCGCATGGCGCTGTACCGCGCGGTACGCGGTGTCCCGCTCCCATCCGGACTCGACGAGCGCAAGGAGGAGGCGCTGGCTGAAGAAGAGACCGCCCGTCGTCTCGAGGTTCGCCCGCATCCGCTCGGGCCGGACGACGAGGCCGTCCACGAGCCATGTGAAGCGGTCGAGCATGTAGTCGACCGCGAGGAAGGCGTCCGGAAGCGCGATGCGCTCTGCCGACGAATGCGAGATGTCCCGTTCGTGCCAGAGCGCGACGTTCTCGAGCCCGACGGCCGCGAAGCCGCGAACGATGCGCGCGAGCCCGCAGATGCGCTCGGAGACGATGGGATTCCGCTTGTGCGGCATCGCCGACGAGCCCTTCTGGCCGCGCCCGAACGGTTCCTCGACCTCCCTGACCTCGGTCCGGGCGAGATGGCGGATCTCGAGCGCGAACCGGTCGAGCGACGACGCGACGAGCGCGAGCGCCGAGAGCAGCTCGGCGTGGCGGTCGCGCTGAAGGATCTGGGTCGAGCTCGGCGCCGGATCCAGGCCGAGCGACTCGCAGGCGATCCGCTCGACCTCGGGGCTCGTCGCCGAGTAGGTGCCGACGGCGCCCGAGAGCTTGCCCACGCGCAGTCCTGCGAGCGCGTGCTCGATCCGCTCTCTCTCCCGGGCGATCTGGAACGCCCAGCCCGCGAGCTTGAGGCCGAACGTCGTCGGCTCGGCGTGGACCCCATGGGTGCGGCCGATCGTGAGGCTCGCGGCGTGCTCCTCGGCGCGCCGGACGACGACTTCGAACGCTCCGTCGATCTCGTCGAGGAGCAGGCTGCCGGCCTCCTGCACGGCGAGCGCGAGCGCCGTGTCGATGACGTCCGACGAGGTGAGTCCGTAGTGGAGCCAGCGACCGTTTGCGCCCAGGGTCTCGGAGACGGCGTCGACGAAGGCGGCCAGGTCGTGGTTCATCCGGCGCTCGAGCTCCGCCACGTGCGCCGGGGTCGGGGCCTTCGCCCGCGAGCGGATCTCGACGGCCGCAGACCGCGGGACGACCCCCACCTGCGCCCATGCGTCGAGCGCCGCGAGCTCGACCGCGAGCCAGCGCTCGAGGGTCGCCTCCTCCGACCAGATGCGCGCCATCGCCGGCCGGGAGTAGCGTGGGATCACCGGGGCGATTCTAGAGGCAGCGGTCGCGCACGCCGGGCGGGTCGGGCGCGACGGATTCGACGCGAAGCCGTGTCCCACACATCACGCCTTGCGCGATACGCTCGAAAGCGGGTGGAGGCGCGGGGTGGCCCCAGCGCGAACGAGGCGCCGGACCATCACGCACGCGCGTCGAGCCGCGACCACCTCATCGACGCGTGCGTGTCGCTCTCCGCGTGCACCACGAACCCGAGCCGCTCGTAGAGGGAGCGTGCACGCTCGTTGACGTGGAGCACGTCCAACGTCAACTCCCTGCCCGAGGTGACAGCTTCGTCCATGAGCGACCGGATCACTGCAGAACCGAATCCACGTCCCTGACACTCGGGAACGATGGCGATGCGCGCCACGTAGATCTCCCGGTCGTGCTCCTCGACGACCAGCACACCGACGTCGCGGCCGCCGACCTGGACGACCTGCCACGCCTCGGGTCGAAACCGAGCGTCGAAGTAGGACGTCTGAACACGGTCGTCCCAGCCCCAGACCGCCTCGACGTACTCGCGCATCGTCGACTCGTTGAGCGCGTAGAGGAAGTCACGGTCGCTCGGATGTGCCGGGCGGAGCGTCCACTCGTTCATCCGGCGAAGGATGCACACGGGCCGAGACCAAGTGCCGGGCGGTGGCACACACGCCTACACGGGTACAATGAACAGCGTGGCAGCGCTCCGAAATCCCTGCAAATTGCGCAGAAATCCGAGCCCTCCGATCCATCCGACCCCCGTCCTAGCATCCGACGTCCGCTCGCTCGACGTTCGTCGTTCCCCGGGCGGTAGGTCTTGATGTCGGACTCGGCTCGGGAGGCAGCGATGGCAACAACGGAGCAGGCGCACGTCAGCGAGACGGTCCCCGCGGCCGCCTCGGAGATCGTGAACACCGTCGTCGAGGAGGAAGCGAGCGTCGCTCCGCCCCGCTACTTCACGGTCTCCGGCCGCGACCCGTTCGAGGAGATCGAATGGGAGCTCCGCAACGCCCACATTCCCGGCAAGGACGGCCCCGCCTTCGAGCAGAAGGACGTCGAGTTCCCGAAGTTCTGGTCGCAGACCGCGACGAACATCGTCGCGCAGAAGTACTTCCGCGGCCGCATGGCCTCGCCCGAGCGCGAGCGCTCCGTCAAGCAGATGATCGGCCGCATCGTCGAGACCATCAGCGGCTGGGGTCGCGACGGCAGCTACTTCGCGACCGACGACGACGCCGACACCTTCGCGGCCGAGTTGAAGGCGATCCTCGTCAACCAGTACGCCTCCTTCAACTCCCCGGTCTGGTTCAACGTCGGCTTCGAGAAGAGGCCGCAGTGCAGCGCCTGCTTCATCCTCTCGATCGAGGACTCGATGGAGTCGATCCTCGACTGGATCAGGCGAGAGGGGATCATCTTTCGCGGCGGCTCGGGCTCGGGCGTCAACCTCTCCCGGCTCCGCTCCTCCAAGGAGCAGCTCTCCAAGGGCGGCTATGCGTCCGGCCCCGTCTCCTTCATGCGCGGCGCCGACGCGTCCGCCGGCACGATCAAGTCCGGCGGCAAGACGCGGCGCGCGGCGAAGATGGTCGTCCTCGACGTCGACCATCCCGACGTCGAGGAGTTCATCTGGTGCAAGGCCAAGGAGGAGCGCAAGGCACGCGTCCTCGAGGCGGCGGGTTACGACATGACGCTCGACTCGCCCGACTGGGCCTCGATCCAGTACCAGAACGCGAACAACTCGGTCCGCCTGACAGACGCGTTCATGGAGTCCGCGATCGAGGGCAAGGAGTGGAACCTGACCGCGCGCACCGACGGCACCGTCGTCGAGACGACCGACGCCCGCGACCTCCTTCGCCAGATGGCCGAGGCCGCGTGGGAGTGTGCCGATCCGGGCCTCCAGTACGACACGACGATCAACACCTGGCACACGCTCCCGAACACGAGCCGCATCAACGCCTCCAATCCGTGCTCGGAGTACATGTCCATCGACGACAGTGCCTGCAACCTCGCCTCGCTCAACCTCATGAAGTTCAGACGCGCGGACGGCGAGTTCGACGTCGAGAAGTTCGAGCACGCGGTCGACGTCGTCTTCCTCGCGCAGGAGATCGCCGTCGGCTACTCGTCCTACCCGACTCCCGAGATCGAGCGGAACGCGAAGGCGTACCGGCAGCTCGGCCTCGGGTACGCGAACCTCGGTGCGCTCCTGATGGCGCGCGGGCTCCCGTACCACTCCGAAGAGGGTCGCGCCTACGCCGCCGCCATCACTGCGCTCATGACCGGCCGCGCGTACCGCAAGTCGGCCCAGGTCGCGAAGCGCATGGGCCCGTTCGCCGGCTATCGGCCGAACGCGGCCGCGATGACCGGCGTCATCGCGAAGCACCGGGCCGCAGTCGGCAATATCGACCACGCGAGCTCGGTGCCCGACGACCTCCTCAACGCGGCCCGCCATGCGTGGGACGACGCACTCGAGCTCGGCGAGGTCTCGGGCTTCCGAAACGCACAGGCGACCGTTCTCGCCCCGACCGGAACGATCAGCTTCATGATGGATTGCGACACCACCGGAGTCGAGCCGGACTTCTCGCTGGTCAAGTCGAAGAAGCTCGTCGGCGGCGGCGAGATCACGATCGTCAACAAGACCGTCCCGATGGCGCTCGAGGAGCTCGGCTACGCACCGAACGAGGTCGAGGAGATCGTCGCCTACATCGACGACCGGAACACCGTCGTCGGCGCGCCGTACGTCAAGACCGAGCACTTCCCGGTCTTCGATTGCGCGATCGGCGACCGCGCGATCCACTACATGGGCCACGTGAAGATGATGGGCGCCGTCCAGCCCTTCATCTCGGGCGCGATCTCGAAGACGGTGAATCTCCCCGAGGAGATCACGGTCGACGAGATCTCGCAGCTCTTCGTCGAGTCGTGGCAGCTCGGCGTGAAGGCGATAGCGATCTACCGCGACAACTGCAAGGTCGCGCAGCCGCTCTCGAAGAAGGGCGACGCCGGTGCGACGACGCTCGAGCCGATCTCGGCGGCCATCGCGGGCCACCCGCAGCGCCGCCGGCTCCCGGACGACCGCACCGAGGTGGGCCGCAAGTTCAAGGTCGGCGAGTACGAGGGATACATCCACGTCGGCCTGTTCGAGGACGGCACCCCCGGCGACATCTTCGTCGACATCGCCAAGGAGGGGACGACCCTCGCCGGCCTCATGAACTCGTTCATGATCTCCGTCTCCCTCGGGCTCCAGTACGGCGTGCCGCTCGAGGTCTACGTCTCGAAGTTCAGCCACATGCGCTTCGAGCCCTCGGGCATGACGAACGACGCGGACATCCGCGTCGCGAAGTCGATCGTCGACTACATCTTCCGCTGGATGGGGAAGAAGTTCCTCTCCACCGACCAGCAGGAGGAGGCCGGCATCCTCACCGCCGAGGTGAAGCAGCGGCTCGCCGCCGCCTATCAGGACGCCGGCGAGAACGCCGGCGCGGTGGCGGCGGTCGAGCAGGCCACCCCCGGCCAGACCGCCCTCTTCAACCAGTGGGAGGACGCCGTCGAGTGCGCGAAGTGCGGCGGCCGCATGGTCAGGACGGGGAGCTGCTACACCTGCCGCGATTGCGGCACCAACACCGGCTGCTCCTAGCTGTAGGGCGACACGGAAGTGTCAGTGGAAACGACAGGCTTAGAAGCGAGAAACGACACGAAAGTGTCAGTGGATCGCAGCGGAAGGCAGTCAGCACCGGGCGCAGAGATGCGCCCGGTGCGTTTCTAGGCCCCGGTAGCGCGTGGCTCCGCGTCCGCACTGGTGGCACCACCTCCAGGCGAGCAAGCAGGAGGCCCTCCTCGCGGTGGACCTGTACAACCAGTTAACCGTCAGCGCCGGCTCGGCGCATTCGTCGTGCACATGCACATGGCCTGGCACTACTTGCTCCAGGTTCGGTTCGAGCGTGACGGAATCGACTTCTGGTACCGCAACGATCGTGGCCGGCGCGTGCGCGGCAAGGACGGCGAGCTGCGGACGTGGGAGCTCGCGCGGTGCATCAAGGAGCAGCTCCCTCAGACGAAACGACCCGTTCGGAGCAACCTCGAGTACTTCATCGGCTTCCGCAACAAGATCGAGCACCGCCATGAGCGACTGCTCCGCCCCGAGGTCGTTGAGACGGTCATGCAACCGGCTGCCCGATCGATCTTCGAAGTGAGCATATGATCGCCGCGTTGAGACCGATCGAAGTCCGGACAGCGGCTGCAGAGGAGGTGCCGAAGGTGGCGGCGGTGCTGGCGGACGCGTTTGTCAACGACCCCGTGTTCATGTTCCTTCGGCCGGGCCGTCTGCGGCAGAGGGCGCGGCTCCGAACGATGTTTGTGGTTGAGATGGAGCAGTACGTGCTGGCAAACGGGGGGACCGTGTGGACGACGTCCGGGTACGACGGCGCGGTGGCCGAGCTGCCACCCGGCGCCTGGGAGATGCCGAAGTCGGCGACGGGGAAGGAGACACTCAAGTGGATGTGGGCGTTCAGGACGCGATTGCCGCGCGCAATAAGAGTGCAGCGCGCGATGGCGGAGCAACACCTACGTGAGCCTCACTTCTACGTCCGAACGGTCGGGGTGCGCACCGCTCTGCAGGGACAGGGCGTGGGATCGATGCTCATGCAGCCGACGCTGGAGAGAGCCGATTCGGCTGCGCTACCGACGTACATCGAGGCCAGCAGCGAGCGTAGCGCGGCACTGTACGAGCGGCTCGGCTTCCTGCACATGGGTGTGTTTGAACTGCCAGAAGGCGGCCCGCCGGTTTGGCCGATGCGTAGGCCTCCGGCAGGCGCCCATGTTGGTCATCACGGTTTGAGGAGATCGGCGCTCAGGGGTTACTCCGCCAACTGAGCTGAAAGTGCCACACCCTGACGCTCCACGAGGGCCGCGCCGTCGACAGAACGGCTTGAATAGGCGACCCGGGCCTGGCCTTTACGACTTGGAACTCACTGACGTCTGTTTCCGCTGACATCCGGTTGTCGCCCTACACCTAGCCGTCACGCCGGTTCGAAGACTCGAGAGAGTCGCGTCGCCGCGGCTCTCTCGCTCGTCGTCGCGCAACAAAGCTCGTCGGTCGGGCGACAGGGTCAGGGCGCTGTCGTCGCGTGGCACGGTGCACGCGCCTTTGACGCGGCTCGAGCGACAACTGAGAATCCGACTCGTGCGCGACGACGACGTCAGGAGTGCGTGCTTCGCGGCACTCGACGTGCTCCAGGCCAAGTGGGGAGCCGATGTCCCATACGCAGCGCTCGCCGAAGGGTTCAACTTCCGCGGGCACAAGGTTCCGTTCCTCAACAAGGCATACGGGATCTACCGGTCACGCCTGCAGAGCGGGCCGGCGGCGCTCTCTGTCAATAGCTCGCCGAAGCAGATCCGCTACCGCGACGAGCAGACCCCGGACGGCGTCCTCTACCGCTATCAGGGCGACGACCCGGACAATCACTACAACCGCTGGCTGCGGAGCGCCCACCTCCTCGACGTGCCGATCGTCTACTTGGTCGGCACGCGCCCGAGCTGGTACCGGCCGATCTATCCGACGTACGTCGAAGAGGACGAGCCCGCAGAGCTCCGCGTTCTCCTGACCTTCGGGAGAATGCGCGGGCCGTACGACGAGCGCGAGCCCGTCCACATCCCCGACGTGATCGAGCGCCGCTACGTCGTCCGCGAGGTCAAGCAGCGGATCCACCAGGCGCAGTTCCGTGGCGCGGTGTTGCCCGCGTACCACGACCGCTGCGCGATCTGTCGGCTCCGCGAGGTGCGGCTCCTCGACGCCGCGCACATCGTCGCCGACGCCGAGGGAACGGGCGTGCCCGTCGTTTCGAACGGCCTCAGCCTCTGCTCGATCCACCACCGCGCCTTCGACGAGGACCTCGTCGGAGTCGCGCCCGACCTGCGTGTCCACGTCTCGCGCCGCCTGCTAGACGAGGCCGACGGGCCGATGCTCGACGTTCTCAAGGAGTTCCACGGCGCGACGATCGACGCGCCTGCGAAACGGCTTTGGCGTCCGGATCCGAATCGCCTCGCAGCTCGCTTCGAGCGGTTCGAGGCGGCCTGACCCGAATAGGCTCGATCGTCATAGGAAGAGGGAGGCCGTGATGTCCGAACGAGCGGTGACCGTCCAGTTGACGTCAGGCGAGATCGCACTTCTCATCGAGGCGCTCGACTCGCACGAGTACTGGCAGCTGTCGGAGTCGCACGAAAGGAACGACGGCTGCTCAACCGTCGAGGACGGTGAGAGGGAGGAGGTCGACGCCGTCCGAACGCTCGCCTCGAATCTGGAGCGGCAGCCCCGCTGTCGGCTGACTCCGACCGCGGGGCTCAGCTTTCAAGGCTCCGAAGCAGGAACGCGGTCTTGCGAGACGGCTCGAGCCCGAGTCTCAGCGTTCGCGGCGCTGAGCTCGACGGAGGGCGTCGAGCCGGCGTCGCGCGAGCTTCGTCGGGCGGCCTCCGAGATCGGCTCCGAGCGGGCGCGACAGACGACGCTCGGCCGCCTGCTGCTCGCGACTGGCTCGTGACTCCGGGGTCTCCACGTACATGGTGGCCGCGACGCTTGCGGGTCCTCGGCGCTCGGCGACCCCGGCGACGTCGAGGGTGCGCCGAACCGTCTTGATCGTGACGTCGACTCTGTCTCCGTGACGAACGGCCTTCGAGGGCTTCACGCGCTCCCCGTTCACGTGCACCCGCCCTCCGAGGACTGCCTCGGTCGCCGCGCTCCGCGTCTTGAACACGCGTGCGGCCCAGAGCCACTTGTCGATCCGGACCTGGTTCACGACCTCATGATCGCAGCACGTCGACGATCTGACCCAGCTACTCTCGGCACCGCGCCGTCGTCACGTGCGAGACCTTCCGACGTCCTCCTATCCCCGGCTAGCTCGGGTCGCCGCGTTGGCTCACGGTAGGGTCTGTCCGGCTCATGGACATCTGATCAGCGATCGAGCGAGGACGCGACTGGCCCTGGCCCCCGTCTCCGAATCCAGAGCTCTCGAGACCGTGCCCTCCACGGGGCGAGTCCACGTGGTCGGCGCAGGACCCGTCGGTCTCATGCTGACCGCGCTGCTCCAGCCGCTCGAGGGGCTCTCGGTGCGGCTCTACGAGAAGCGGCACGAGTACACGCGCACGCGGATGGTCCAGCTCGCGCCATATCTCGTGGCGGATTCGGTCGACGGCTACCGCACCGATTACATCGACGGAGACAACGTCGACGCCGTCTTCGAGCCGGCCGAGCTGCACGAAGGCCTCGCCTTCAGGCGATCGATTCCTCCGGACCTGATGACGCTCCTCCGCGACTGGACCGTGGGGTTCTGCCCGCTCAACTCGATCGAGCGCGCCGTCAGCGATCTCATCGATGCACGAACGTCGAATGGTGTGCACCGGACTGCTGCCGTCGTGACCGCGGAGGACGCAATGGCAATGCTCGAGCCGGGAGACGTCCTGATCGACTGCACCGGCAGCAGGTCACTGCTCCGAGACCACCTGACGATCGGCCCCGGGGAGGGGGATCGGAGCGCGAACACGCTCGAGATTCGGCTCGAGTACGCGCTCGTCATCACCTTCCTGTACGGCCAGCCGTACGACTGCAACGAGTACTGCAAGTACTACAAGAACGCCGAGAACGCCCACTACAAGTTCATTCCCATGGTTCACCGCACGCACTACGACGGCAGCGTCAGCCACGTGACCGGGATCGTCAACATCTCTGCCGAGGAGTACGAGGCGATGCCGTCCCGATTCGACGGCGACTGGCTTCGTGTCAACTTTCCGAGCGTCGCTCAGTCGATGGACCGGTTCATCGACAAGATCAGGGAGGAAACCCAGGGCGGCGAGCTGCTCGGCGACCTCGAGATCGTCCGCATTCCCCTCGATCTCTACCGGGCCCGCAACGCGACGAACCGGCAGTGGCTCCGAGCGGCGCCGGCCGACCACCCGTTCTCCACCTCACCGGTGTTCCTCGCCGGCGACTCGGCAATCGGGTCTCCGTACTTTCAGTCGATCTCGCTCGGATTCGAGTGTGCGATGTACCTGGCAGGGCTGATCGCGCAGCCTGATCTACCACTCGGGGAGATGCTCGATCGCTATGAGCTGTACAGCTACAAGCAGTGGCTTCGCGTCTACATGCGCAGCAAGATGATCAAGCACAACAAAGACCTCTTCGAGTCCCTCGACGACCCGCTCGCGCTCCTGGACAAGCTGCACATCTATTAGCCAGGCCCGCGGACTCACAGGTCTGCCCCCTGACTGCGTGGCCCACTACATCTTCAACGTCGCGAGGCACGGCTCGGAGGAGGGCTCTTCGGCGCGAGAACGGGCCTCGGAGTTCATGCGAGTCGGGATGTGGGGTATCCACGCCGACGAGCCGCACTGCGACGCGTCTGGCCCAGGTCGAGGCTTGGGACCCGCCCGTACCGATGAGTACCGTGCTTGCGCAGATCGGCCCGTCGGAGAACGCGCGGGCCGACTTCGAAGCGGGCGTCGTGAGGATCACGGCTTGTGAATACGAGACCGCACTCGCTGTGGCGGCCGGTGGCACGGGATCCTCGCCCGTACGCGAGTGAGCGAGCACGTCTCTCGAGGCGCGACCGCTAGCTCTCCTCGGGATCGTGGCAGAGTGCCTCCAGCTTGAATCCGTGCGGGTCGAGCCAGTAGGTCGCAAAGCAGTGTGGCCCGTACTGAGGGAATGCTTGGGGTTCGTCGAGGATGACTGCTGCGCGTGAGGATGCCCACTGGTGCGCCTCCCGGACGACCGCTCTGGTCGCGACGAGGAACGCGAGGTGATGAAGACCTGTGTGCAGACGTGAGTAGGCGCCCGAGTCTTCTGCTTGGTAGAAGAACAGTTGCGAGCCCGAAGCGCCGTCAGGCCCGTAGTTCAGTGGTCCCCCGGGGACGGTCGCGAACCACTCGCGGAGCCCGAGGACGGACATGAGGTCGTCGTAGTACTCCTTGGCAGCGCCGAGATCCGGAACGCCGATACCGATGTGGTCAATGAACCCGGGTTGGGATATGAGAGCGCCTCGCCGTCGTGAATCGGAAGGATCGTAGGGGATCGGGTGACGCGAACTTCGCGTACGCGAGCCTGCGGGGAATGTCGCTCCGCTGCGTCAAGGCGACGCGAGTCGAGTGAGCTGTGAGAAGACGCACAGCCAGCGCCCGTTCACTCGGGCGAGAACATCGGTCGCGCGCTCCCGCGTGGTGAAGCCTTGTCCCATGAACCGGCCCTTGCTCGTCGTGATGCCCGTGACGACCGCGGTGTCTCCGTGAACGCGAACCTCGACGTCGGTCGATTCCATCGATTCGTGAGTCAAGGCGCCCGACTCGATCAGGCTGGTGAATCGCGGTCGATCGATGACGCTTCCGTCCGCATCGACGATCACCCAGTCATCGGCGACGAACCGCCCTATTGCTGCCACATCGTTGGCCGCAACTGCTTGCGAGAACTCTTCCTCGAAGGTCAGCAACTCCTCTCGCACGAGTCTCCTCCCAACGCCGTGCACGAGCAGGCCGCGAAGAGCCCGCGCGCGTGCGTGAATGTTCTTTCAGACGCAGGCTACGGTTTACCGAATGAAGACCTTCAACCTCAACAGCGACGAATGGGACGGGACGACGGACCGCGAGGGCTGGCGCGTCAAGGGGGCCCGTGTCGGCCAGCGCATCGGCGGTGAGCTGATCGGCGCGGGGATATACGAGGTCGAGCCCGACAACAAGCTCTGGCCCTACCACACGCACCACCTGAACGAGGAATGGGTGATCGTCCTCCTCGGCGAGCCGACGCTGCGCACGTCCGAAGGTGAGCACGTGTTGAAGGAAGGCGACGTCGTCTGCTTTCGGCGGGGCAAGGACGGTGCGCATCAGATCATCAACCGAACAGACTCGCCGATTCGCGTACTCATGCTCTCCTCGATGATCCGCGGCGAGATCGTCGAGTACCTCGACACCGGGAAGGTCCTCGCCAAGGACGCCGAGGACGAAGACATCATGTTCGCGAGGCCCGGACCGGCCGTCGAGTACTGGGAAGGCGAGGAGTAGCTCCGAGCGATCTTCTCGAAACCGGCAGCCGAGACTTCGCTGCGACGAGGAGTCATCCGAGCGCGCGAGTGTTGCGGGAATGTTCCTTGAAGCAGGACCGACTGCTACGCGGCTTCAGGTGCCACGCCGAGCCGGTCGAACCGCGCTCGCGCTCAGGCGGTGACGAAGAGCGTCCCCCTCATCGCGGGGAGCTCGTCGCAATGGAAGTGGTAGATGCCGGGGGCGAGCGCGACCGTCCACGTCTCGGACTCCCCGGGCTTGAGTATCGCCCCCGCCTTGATGCCCTCCAGATCGAAGCTGCAGAGATCCTGGCACTTGTTCGTGATCACGAACGTGACCGTTCCTGACGGGATCGTCGTCTGAGAGAGCTTGAAATTGCCGGGAAGGCTCGAGTCCGTCATTTCGACGGTGACCGTGGTGTTGGCGTTACCGACCGTGGTCGTCGTCGAAGCCGTGGACGTCGTCGTAGACGTGGTCGGCGGCGTTGGCGCGACAACCACGAAGATGCCCTTCATGCCGGCCGCTGCTTGGCCCGAAACGGTGGAGAGGTAGGGGTACCGGCCCTTCTTCGAGAACGTGGCCCGCAGGGTTGCAGAGTGCCCCGGCGTGAGAAGCGGCGTTTTCTTCCCGGCGATCTTGAAATCGTGCGAAACCTTGCCCTTGTTGGTGACCGTGAAGATCACCCTCCCCGTGGGAGCGCTGCGCCTCGACAGCCTGAACTTGGAGTCCGTCGCGGTCACCGTCACGCGAGTCGTCGCTGCCGAGCGAGATGTCGCATGCGAACCCTCGGAACTGGCCGTGCCCCCGGCAACGAAGATCCCTGCAGAAGTTCCGACCAGGAACAGTGCTCCGAGCAGCGCCGCGCTCGCTCCACGACTCATACCGCCTCCCTCTGAGCCGACACCAGCGGCCGCCCTTCAGCGATGAGGACCGTCAGTGAGGGCTGAAGCTGTACGTCCCCTCCATTTTCGACGGAGGGCGAGGTTGTGGCCATACGTCGTTCGACGTATGTTCGGAGCGTGGCGCGGCTATCAGGATCGGACTACCGAGGCCTCCTCGAGTTCGTCCACGCGGCCGGTGAGGTCGAAGGATCCGACCCGTTTCCAGAGCAGGTGCTCGCCCGGTTGCGCGAGCTCGTCCCCTGCGACACCGTGTCGTACGGCGACTTCGACCGCCACGGCCACGTTTGGCGCACCGGTGTCCGCTACTCGGGAGAGCCGCGTGCGCCGGTTACGCCCGCCATCCGGGAAGCTCACGCCCAGCTCGCCTACCAGTATCCATATCGGCCGTGGAGCACGGAAGCAAGGCGCCCGCTGCGCTGGTCTGACCTGCTCTCACGGCGCGAGTGGCACGCTCTCGACCTGTATTGGGAGGTTTGTCGCCCGCTCGATGGCGAGTACGAGCTCGAGCTCTGGCTCGCGACGCCGGACGGGACAGCAGGCGGGTTCGCCTTCGACAGCTTCAAGCGCGACTTCAGCGAACGCGACAAGCTCGTTCTCGACACCCTCCAACCGCACCTCGTCCAGCTCTGGCGCAACGCGGCCGCACGTCAACGGGAGTCGAGGTCGCTCGCGGCGCTCACTCCCCGCGAGCGCGAGATTCTTCTCTGGGTTGCGCGAGGGAAATCGAACCGCGAGATCGCCGCAGTTCTCTATCTCGCGCCGGGAACGATCCGCAAACACCTCGACAACGTGTATGACAAGCTCGGGGTGAGGAACCGTGCGGGAGCAGTCGGTCACGTCCTCGGCATCGAGGCGGAGACCTTCGCCGCCAGTCCGCCGATTCGCTTACGCCATGAGTCAAGGAAGCGAGCGCGGCGCGACAGAACGGGGCTTGGCGACGTCGCCTAGCTGGGTCACGACG
The DNA here is from genome assembly GCA_963708265.1 of uncultured Actinomycetes bacterium. GTDB lineage: Bacteria > Actinomycetota > Thermoleophilia > Gaiellales > Gaiellaceae > GMQP-bins7. The sequence continues at coordinate 1,787,559 of CAVPSC010000004.1, forward strand.
ATCTTCGTCGCGAGGTCAGTGCTAAACGGCGCGCTGGGTCAGTGTTCGGGGATGACCTGACCGCGTCGCGATGGTGATGCCGGGGCGCATCGCCTTGACCCAGCACCGTTCCCAGCGTTCCGGTGCAGGCGCGTGGCCGGAGGCGCGAACGGCGTGCCCGATACCATCGCCACCCGTGGCCGAGACCGTCGTCGTCCGTCCCGAGCGCGACGCGGACCATCCCGCGATCGTAGACGTGGTCCGCGCGGCATTCGTCGGACACCCCGACGATGTCGCGTCGTTCGTCGAGCGCATTCGGGCGTCGGAGCAGTTCATTCCGGAGCTGGCGTTGGTCGCCGAGGACTCCTCCGGTGTGATTGCTCACGTGCTGCTGAGCTGGGTCGGCGTCGAAGGCGGATCCCGGACGAGGATCCTCAATCTCACGCCGATGTCGGTTCGGCCCGACCGCCAGCGCATCGGTGTGGGGACACGGCTGATCCGGGACGCGCTCGGCCGCGCCGAAGAAGCAGACGAGCCTGCCGTCATGGTCGAGGGCGTTGCCGCGTACTACCCTCGTTTCGGCTTCGAGCGGGCGAGCGCGCTCGGCTTCATCTCCCCGCATCCGAAGATCCCCGACGAGGCTTTCATGGTCAAGCGGCTCCCGGGATACAGCCCCGACCTCGCCGGTCGGATCGTCTATCCGGCCGCGTTCGGCGCTCTCGGGTACTGACGACCGGTCTGGGACGCGCGGCGCTACCGGCGGGTCGCAACCTGCTCAACGAAGTCTCCGAGCCACGGCCGCAAGATCCTCGGCTGCCCGAGCGTTCAGGAATGTCTCTTGACGCGGCTCGTCACACAGTCGGCTCGACGACCCTGGCCACGACCCAGCGGTGCTTGCCGATCATGCGGTCCCGAATGAACCCGAGCTTGTCGTAGGTCGACAAAGCACCGTGGTAGAGGAAGCCGGCGGGCACCGAACCGGCGTCCTCCGGATATCCCTCGACGGTCCCCCCGCCCAGGCCCGCGATGAGATCGAGCGCGCCGGCGAGCGCCGCGGTGGCCACGCCCTGACGCCGATGTCCCTTGCCGACGTAGCAACACGCGATCCGCCAGTCCGGCGAGGTGGTCTGACCCCTTTCGTAGGCCGCGCGGTTCTTGATGCGCGGCACTTCCTCGGGCGCACCGAACTGACACCAGCCCACACAGTCGTCCCCGTCGAAGACAAGCGCCGCGTGGGCCGTTCCTGCCCGCACGCGAGCGAGCTTCCGCTCGCGCTTGGGCGGCACTGTGCCCTTGCTGTCTTCGTGGAACCCCATGCACCAGCAGCCGCCGAAGATCCCGTTGTTGCGCTCCACCAACGCGGCGAACGCCGCCCACGTCGACTCATCGAGAGCCTTGACCGTGTACGCCGGTTCGACCACGAAGCCCAGCCTAGCCAAGCCCTGGGGATGCGCCGCTGCGCACGGGTTCGCTCGTCGTGAATCTCGCCGATGACCCGAAGCCGCGCATGACCGGACTTGCCAGCATCGAGAACGTACTTGTCACCGTAGACCGACATCGCGACGGGAGACTACGAAGTCGCCGACGACGGATCTACAAGAACCCGACCTTCCAAGCCACCCGGAGAGTTCGGCTGTTCCCCGCGTGACGTAGCCCCGACCCGCAAGCCGGGTCGCGGTTGCTAGCTGTTTCTACATGACGTCGACGATCGGGAAGCGAGGATCGGCGTCGAGGCAGGCGGCGGCGAAGAGGGCGGTGCCGACGTCTCCGTTGAAGAGCGAGTAGCGGCGGCGGCCGTTCGCGGCGGCGATCCGCTCAGCCTGGGCGAGGGCGTGCACGGCGAAGCGGCGCGCACGCTCGAGCCAGCGCTCGTCGCCGGCGCGCGCGAATGCCTTCAGGAGCGCGAAGCCGTTACCCGAGGTGCCGTGACAGAGGCCGTGGCCCTTCTCGTCGCCGTGGGCGCCGGCCCGCCAGATCAGCTCGGCGCCGGCGAGCAGGAGATCCTCGTCGAGATACTCCCAGGCGCCGCCGACGACACCCGGCGCGCCGGTGCACCACTGCAGACAGATCCGGCCGTCTCGTGGCCGCGCGAGCTGCGGACGCGGCGAGCCGGGCCAGTTCGCGAGGCCGTCCTCGCGGAACGCGTGTCGCGAGAGAACGGACGCGCTCTCGGTCGCAACGGTGGCGTCTGGCTCGAAACGGAGCAGAGCGAGGGTGTTTCCCGCGACGCCGTGCAGCGTGCTGAGGCCGCGGTAGTCGTCGTCCTGCCGCCACAGCCCGTCGTCGCCGCGGCGGGCACGTAGCGCCGTCGCCGTCTCGCGTGCCGCTTCCTCCCATCGCGGCTCGCCGGTCCGTTCGCCCATCGCCAGCGCCGCCAGCAGCGTCCCGGGCGCGCCCCAGCTGATGTCGTCAGTCGGGTTGTCGACGTTCCGACGAACGAGCGCGTGCACGTCGTCCGCAAGCCCCGCGTCGGAAGTCAGCCGGAAAGCAACGAGTAGTGCTCCCGTCTCGCCGGACACGAGCGCACCAGGACGGTAGTGGTCGTCCGCAGAGAAGTCCGGCGTCGCCCGCTCGAACTCGACCGAACGCACCACGGCACCGGCCAGGTCGAGCGACGAGTCGGCATGGCCCCGCTTCTGGAGCTCAGCGAGTGCCCAGATCACGCCGGCGGCACCGACGTACAGGCCGGATAGCGGCAGCGGCTTCTCCTGCGCATCCCACTCGTGTGCGGGCCAGAGCGCCTCCAGATCGAACGCAGCGTCGGCGTCGGCGACGATCGCAGCGATCGCGTCCTCGACGCGCGCCGGAACCCAGGGCTCGTCGATCAGAGCATCGAACCTCGTCGGCTCGTACAGCATCTGTCTTCCCTCCTAGTTGATCCAGCTTGCAGCAGCCGAGGCGGGGGAGCCACGGCTGAGAGACGTGACGATGGGATCAACTAGGCCGGGTACGCCACGATTGCGAGTCTAACGAGCACCTCCAGCCTTCGAGCCGCCGTTCAAGCCGACCTGAGGACGGTTAGACCCGGTTCGGCGCGATCTCGACGAGCGAGTCGCGGCGCCGAATCCGCTGTCTTCACTCAGGAGAAGCCGAACAGCGGTGGGAGGACGACCACGACCGCCGCCGCCCAGAGGGCGAAGACGGGAAGGTAGGTCGTCTGCCAGCGCTCGAGCCGGTGGAACCTGACACGTCCACTCGAGAATCGGGCGGACAGCCACGCGGCCCAGACGAGGTTCACGAGCAGGACGAGGTTCAGCCCGACCACAGCTGTCCGGTTCGGAGTGAACCCGAGGTCCCCGATCCGGGCGATCATCGCGCCCAGCACCATCAGATCCAGCACGAGCGCGCCGACGACGGCGACCAGCTGGATCCGGTCCATCCAACCGGGCGACGAGGACGGCTCCCGCGCAGACATCCCGTACAGCACGAGCCCGAGGACGACCACGAGCAGGGCGTCGAGGACGCCGAGGAGCTCGCGGTCGAATGCGCCGCCGAGCCCGGTCACGGCGTAGACGACGGCAGCGCACACCAACATCACAGCGAACATCGGGGTGAAGAGCATCGTGAGCACCGGCGCCATGTTCTCGACGACACGCTGCTTCGACTCGACCAGCCAGGCGGCCACGACGACGGCGCCCGCGGCGCCCGCCGGCAGGATCCACGCTGCAACCCGATCGACGTCGACGCCCGTCGGCCCGAGGATCCCCGCTGTCAGCCCCATGAGCACGCCGCCCCCGAGAGCGATCAGCACGTAGTAGATGAACCACTCGCCCGTGAAGCGGACGAAGTCCATACGCCGCTCGTGCGATCGGATCGTTCCGCCCATGTACGGATAGGCGATCGCGAACCACAGCACGACAGGCAGGTGAAGCGCGACGAGCAGCTCGGTGTCCGAGTCCGCGTCGTACGGGTAGAGGTTCACGACGAGCGCGGCCAGCACGAACGGCGCCGCAGTCAGCATCCATCCCCGGACGTCGAGCTGCCGGCGGCGAGCGAAGTACGCGGCGAGGAACGGCAGCACGAACAGGCCGACGTTCACCGCGAACCAGGCGGGCTTCTCGTCCGGGAAGCCGGCAGCGAGGCGCGCGACCTGGATCGCGACGGCCGCAGCCGCAGCAAAGGCGAACGCCTCGAGCCAGCCGCTCGACGACGATGCGGGCTCGTCGTCGGTGGCCAGGAGCTGTTTCCACAGCCGGCCGCTGTGCTCGCGCGCGAACTCGCGGGAGAGCGCGTCGAGGTCGCCCATCCGTTTGACGGCGATGAGGAACCCCTCATCGGGCGCGAGACCGGCCTCCGTCAGCTCGGCCAACTCGTGACGGAGATGGTCCTCGAGCTCGTCGACGTCGTGGCCGTTGACCGCAGGGGCACCGGCGACGTAGGCACGCCACTCCGCGATCTGCGCCTCGACGTCCTCCACGCTCAGACCTCCCCGGCTTGCGCGAGCAGCCCACCGGAGCCCGGCCAGACGTCGTTCAGCGCACGCGTCACGGCGAGCCACTGCCGTTGCTGATCGGCGAGTGCGGCTCTTCCCTCATTGGTGAGCATGTAGTACTGGCGACGACGGCCCTCCGGTGGCGTTCGCCACTCGGTCGTGACGTACCCGAGCCGACGGAGGCGATGGAGCAGCGGGTAGAGCATGCCGTCGGTCCACGCGAGCTCGCCCTCGGAGAGGGCACGAACCCGCTTGAGGATGGCGTAGCCGTAGCTCTCGCCTCCGGCCAGGATCGCGAGCACGAGCGGTGTCGCCGAGGCCGCAACGAGGTCCTTGTCTATGCGCACGCCGTCTCCATAACTTGAAGCGCTATACATAGAAGCACAAGGTACGCGCGGCGCGCACACGAGTGGCGAAGCGCTCTCCGCGGCGATCGTCAGGCCGAGGTCCGCTCGAGCGGCTCGATCTGCTCGCGAGTCCGGCGCACGAAGAGCACGCAGCGCTTCCGCTCCCACACCACGAGCGCCTGCTCGAGCGCTTCCCGCACCTCGTCGATCCGGCCCGCGCGGTCGAGCACCGTCGCGACGACCTCGCGCGCCACCGTCGCTTCCGGCACCGCACCGCAACGGCTACAGAAGCGGGCGCCTGCCTGATTGTCCTGACCGCAGCTCGTGCAGCTGAGCACGGTGGGGCTAGGACATCGAGCCGCGATCCGAAAGCGGCCGGCGCGCGCTGCTGCCAGCTCCGGGCGTGAGAGGACGGGAGCTCGACGAACGGTCTCCGTCCCGGCCGGTGTTCGCGAACGTCACCCGACGCGACCGCGTAGGCGCGCGCTCGTCGGTGCAACCGTCGTGCGCATCACGCAGTTCTTCTTGCCCTTGGGACGCTCGTAGCCGAAGCCGACCTCCTCGAAGAGGGTGCGCGTGGCGCTGTAGAGGAACTGTGACCGCATCTTCTCGCCCCGCACGTCGTGCGGATAGCCCTCCACCACGCCGCCGCCCGCTCTCGCGATCAGATCGAGTGCGCCGCGAACGGCGACGGCTGCGACGCCCTGCCGCCGATAGTCCCTGTCGACGAAAATGCAGGTGATGCGGTACGCAGGCGGCTCCCCGGTGAGGCCGGCCTCCCACTCCTTACGGTGATTGATCCGCGGAAGCTCCTCGGGTGAGCCGTATTGGCACCATGCGATCGCCGCGTCGCCCTCGAAGACCAGGGCGGCGTGCGCCTTCCCCTCGCGAACGAGACGCTCCTTCCAGGGGCGGCCTTTCTCGCCTTCCGGCCTGCCCTCTCGCGAGTGGAACCACGTGCACCAGCAGCCGCCGAACCCACAGCCGTTGTGCTTCTCGACGAGACGGGCGAAGGCTTCCCACGTCGACGCATCGAGCGCCCGGATCGCATATGCGCTCATCTCACCCCCGTTCACCGACCTCAATACGCCGACCAACGAGCCTACGTCCGCCCGGCACGTTGACCGTCACACCGACGGCGCCCCGTTCTCGAGCTGGCGGTCATATTCGTCCTGGTCGTAGTGGCCCTGCGCCTCGGCGACGAGCAGCTCGTCGCCGAGAACCCAGTGCTCGAAGCCGCTGATTCGAACGGCCGTTCCGGTGCCGCCGGTCCGGAGTTGGTACCGGTGAACGTCCACCGGTACTCGACGGTGTCGTCCTCGAAGACCACGTCGTCCATGAACACCTCGATGTCCGGGAACGCCTCGATGAAGGACCGCGCGACCTCGGCGATCTCCGTCGGCTCACCGTCGTTGATCGCGATCGTCCCGCCCGGGACGTAGTGCGCGGCGACCTTAGCGTGGTCGTGGCTGCACCACGCCTCGGTGTAGCTGCGCGCGAACTCTCGAACGTCCGCCCGGTCGTGTGTCATCGGACCTCCTCCTGCACACGGTCGTGTCGATGGGCCGGTGCGGGTCGATCATCCCTGGGAGACAGCCCTCGCGTCCAGCCCCGTCTTCGCTAGGTTCGTCGACGAAGGCGATCCTGAGCTTGGATCGAGGACGACCCTGTACCACCGAGGAGGCGAGATGGCCGACGTACTGCTCTTCCACCACGCACAGGGACAGACACCGGGCTTCCACGCCTTCGCGGACGAGTTGCGGGACGCGGGTCACACGGTGCACACGCCGGACCTCTTCGGCGGGCGCCTCTTCGACAGCATCCCGGAGGGTGTCGCGTACGCGAGCGAGATCGGCTTCGGCGAGCTCATCGAGCAGGGGACGCGCATCGCGGACACGCTGCCGAGCGACGTCGTATACGCCGGTTTCTCGCTCGGGGTCGTGATGGCACAGAAGCTCGCCCAGACCCGACCGGGAGCGCGCGGGGCGCTCTTCTTCTACTCGTGCGTGCCAGTGTCCGAATTCGGCACGTGGCCGGCCGACGTGCCGGTGCAGGTCCACGGGATGGACGCCGACCCGATCTTCGTCGACGAGGGCGACATCGACGCCGCCCGCGAGCTCGTCGAGCTGGCCGAGGACGGCGAGCTCTTCCTCTACTCCGGCGACCAGCACTACTTCGCCGATTCGAGCCTCCCGAGCTACGACGAGGCTGCGACGAAGCTGCTCACCGAGCGCGTGCTCGCGTTCCTCGCGCGGGCCGGCTGAGCCTCAGGAGAGCGCGCGCTCGAGGTCGACCGGCTCGAACGGCCCGCCGTGGGTCGCGAGCACGTGCGCGACCGGCTTGTCGAGGAGCGGGCGCAGCCGCTCGACGCGCGACTCGTGGGTGATCCCCGGACGCAGCCAACGCGACGAGACCTCGAGGCCCTCGCCGAAGTCGGCGAGCGTGTCGCCGGCGACGACGACGTCGTGGCTCTCGACGTAGAGGACGATGTCGTTCGGCTCCCGGCCCTCGTAGGCCTCGATGCCAGGGGGCAACGGCCCGTCGGCCGTGTACGGGCGCCAGTGATCGGCCGCGTCCGCGCGCAGCCAGACCAGGTCCGGACTGCCGTCTCCCGCCTGCTCCCGGGTGATGCCCCACTTGTCCATCAGATCCTGCGCCGAATCCGGCCGCGGCGCGTACACGTCGACGCCGAGCCGCTCGACGAGACCCTGCAGGTCCCGCTCGTGCCACGGGGACGTGAGCACGATCACCGTAGCGCGCTCGGCTGCGAGCGCGAGGAGCTCGTCGGGCGGCGCGATCGGGTCGAAGACCAGCAGCCTCTCGCCGTCGTCGATCGCGTACGACGAGACGTTCGGATCCCAGGGCTCGCCCTCCTGCCACCCGGGATGCAGCCCCTGCCAGTGCCAGATGCCGGGGGCGAGCTCGCGCACGACGCGATCATACGGACGCCGGTAGGCGTCGAGCGATTCGTTCGCTTCGCATCGGGGAACGCCATGGGAAGAGCGAGACAGGAGGTGGCGGTGATGACGGAGCACAGGATCGCTACGCAGGATGGATGGCAGGCCGAGCGTGACGAGCTGCTGGCCGAGGAGAAGGAGCTGACGCGCCGAGGGGACGAACTGACGAGGAAGAGGCGCGAGCTGCCCTGGGTCCCGGTCGAGAAGGACTACCGCTTCGAGACGGAGGGTGGCCCGAAGACGCTCGCCGAGCTCTTCGACGGCCGCTCCCAGCTCCTCGTCTATCACTTCATGTTCGGGCCGTCCTACGAGGCGGGCTGCCCCGTCTGCTCGTCGATCGCGGACACGCTCGCTCCACAGGTGCCACACCTGAAGGCCCGGGACACCACTCTGCTCCTCTCGTCGCGCGGGCCACTCGCGAAGCTCCTTGCCTACAGAGAGCGCATGGGCTGGCGCATGGACTGGGTCTCGAGCGCAGGTACGGACTTCAACCGCGATCTGGGCTTCCTGCACACCGAGGAGGAGCTCGAGCCGTGGCTCGAGGGCGGGATCCCGGTCACGGTCGAGCTCAACGCGAACATGTGCGGCACCGACGTCGTCGGCTACGTCGCCGAAGGACCAGGCCTGAGCGCGTACACGCTCGCCGATGAGACCGTCTACCGGACATACGTGACCACCGCCCGCGGCCTCGAAGCACCGGGGATGGCGTACTACGCGCTGCTCGACCGGACGCCCAAGGGCCGCGCCGAGAGCGATACGGAGCCGCTCTGGGTGCGGCGACACGACGAGTACGAGACCGCGTAGCCGGCGATCCGGGCGCGGCGCGCACGTCGGGACGGTCGGTACTAGGCAAGGGCCCCCGGATGCTCTAGCGTGGAGGCGTCGAGGGAAGGGGGCGCGAGATGCGCATCGAGTCGTCGGTCACGGCGATCTCCTGGATTCCGTCGGACGCGATCGAGGGGATGCCGAAGCTCCCGTTCGAGCTCGGCGTCGCGCACTACGACGACCCGCCGCCCGAGCGCCTCGACGAGGGCGACGTCGAACGGCTGCGCGCCGAAGACCGCTTTCGCGAGGCGAATCGCCTCGCCGCCTGGATCGAGGTCGAGGGCGAGGAGATCGTCGGCCACGGGTACGAGGGGACGGGGCTCGTCGGCTCGACGACGGTCAGGCTCGGAGGCGGTGCGATCACGATTCCGGGAGCCGTCTTCGAAGTGCTGCGGCAGGACCCGGAGGTCGAAGCCGGCGCAGTCCGGTTCGTGCAGACGGTCGGCGGCCGTGCGGGTTTCCCGGCCCCGCGGCGCGTCGTGAGGGAGCCCTTTCTCCGGATCGAGTCGGCGACGACGTGGACGGCGCTCGCGCTCACGATCCGCGCGGACGGTTCGTCCGAGAGCGAGCTCGCCGGGGCGAGCACCTTCCCCAGGCACTGGGTGTACGACGGCGGCGGCAACCTCGTCTCCAAGTCGGGGGTCATCGACTTCAGGTCCTGGTACCGCGACGCGCAGAGCGAGCGAACTCCCTGGGGCGACGAGGAGTCCGACTCGTTCGTCACTGCCGCGGAGAGCGCGGTCGAGCGAGAGATCTCCCGGGAGCTGCTGGCGGGCAAGAAGATCCCCGAACGGCGCTCGCTGTCACCGGACGAGACGCTCGTGGAGCAGGGCGCTCCGGGCGACGAGCTCTACCTCGTCCTCGACGGCGTCCTCGCCGTCGTCCTCGACGGCGAGGAGGTGGCCGAGATCGGCCCCGGGGCGATCGTGGGCGAACGCGCGCTCCTCGAGGGCGGTCTGCGGACAGCGACCCTCCGTGCCCGAACCACCTGCCGCATCGCGGTGATCCCAGCCGAGCTGATCGACCGGCAGGCGCTGGAGAGCCTCTCCGCGACCCGGCAAGCGTAGGCATCGATCCGTCGCCGCCGCCGGCCATGTGCGACCCTCTCCCCGTGCGACCGACGCTGTACGAGTTCGCCGGCGGAGAGCAGGCGTTCCTCGCTCTCGCACGGGCGCACCACACACGCTGCCTCGCCGATCCGGAGCTGAACCATCCGTTCTCGCATCCGGACCAGCACCCGCAGCACGTCGAGCGTCTCGCCGTGTACTGGGGCGAGGTGCTGGGCGGCCCGCCGACCTATTCGCGGGAGTGCGGCGACGAGTCGCAGGTCCTGCACATGCATTCCGGCAACGGCAACATGGGGGATCTCGGCGAGCGCTTCCTCGCGTGCTTCGCCCAGGCGCTCGACGACGCGGGGCTCCCGGACGACCCCGACTTCCGCGACGCGATGAGCGGATACATGCGCTGGGCGGTGGACACCGTCCTCGCCTACGAGGATCCGGCCACGGTCCCGTCCGGCGCTGCCATGCCCCACTGGGGCTGGGACGGCCTGCAGGCTCAGTAGACGCCCTCGCGCGGGGGCGAGTCGCGTGGCTGGCCGAAGCTCGACCTCGCCCGGTTCGGCGGGGCCTACAGGTCATCGTGACGCTTGCGCGCTCGGGAGACCGCACGGAGATGACCGTTCACGCCGGCTGCCCGCGCACTTCTCCGAGGCGCAGGTCGAGGGGCTGTCGGTGGGCGTCCGCGAGGGCTGGCAGGACACCGTAGACCGGCTCGCCGTCGGCGCTTGGCCCGAGCTGACGGCGGGCCGGAGCCCGGCGTCGCGCGCCGGGCTCCGTGGACCGAGCCCGATCTAGCCGATCACCGCGATGTAGAAGGAGTGGTCGGCAGTCCCGACCTCACCGGCGGGCGTCGTCGCAATGAAGACGTGGTTGGCGTCGTTTCCGGCCGAGCAGGCGAGCCCTTCGGGCGGGCCGCCGCACGGTCCGGCGATCACCGCGCCGCGCACGGAAGCGTCGCCCGCGACCCCGTCCGAGGCGAGGATGAGCTTCCCCGTCACCTGGCTCCCGAAGTCGAGGACGTACTGGCCGGCGCCGGGTTTCGCGGACAGCGAGATCCCGCCAGACTGGGCCGCGATGCCGCCATCAGGCCGTACGAGCGCCCACTTCGCGCCAGGGCCGGCCGGCCCGGCCGGCCCGGCCGGCCCCGCGGCACCCGGCGCCCCCGCCGGGCCGGCGGGTCCGGGAGGCCCTGCGGGGATCTGCCCGGACTTGAAGTCGGCTCGCAGAAGCGAGCCGTTCCTGACCTTGCTCGAGAGGACAGCGTTGTTCTTGAGCTGCGCGGTGCCGACACTCGAGCGTGGCAGCGCGACCGAGACCGCGGCGATGCTCGTGCCGCCGAGCGCCACGAGCAAGGCGAGAGTGGCCACCACCAGCGCGGGCGACGGCTTGGCGTTCCGAAGGAATCTCATCCGAGACCTCCCTTTCTCCGACGGCGTCTCCGCGACGCAGCCTCTCGTCCGCAAGCAGCGCCTACCGCTGTCGAACGCGGTGCAGCGGCACGCTGATCCCGTGAGGTGTCGTCCGGAATGACGTTGTGCTCGGCAGCCTAGTACCCCGACGCTACGTCGACGTCTGCGAGGCTCCCGGGCGCAGCTCTCGCTAGCGTGCTTTCCGATGCTGGAGCTGCGATCGAACTGCGAGCTCTGCGACAAGGACCTCCCGCCGGGCGCGCTCGACGCCCGCATCTGCTCGTACGAGTGCACGTTCTGCGCTGCGTGCGTCGAGGACGTGCTCCATGGCGTCTGCCCGAACTGCGGCGGAGGCTTCCAGCCGCGGCCGATCCGACCGAGGAGCGCATGGCGCGAGGGGACGGGTCTCGATCACGACCCTGCCGGCGTTCGGCGGCGCCTCACCTCGTACGACCGCGGCGAGATCGAGGCGTTCGTGGCGACGCTTCGCGACACGGAGCCGAGCGAGCGGTAGCGGGGCGTGCGCGGCGACCTCGTCGACGCCGTGCTTGATCGGTTCCGGATCGGTCGACCGCCGCTGGATCTCCAGGGGCTGCGATCCGTGTACGCGGCCTGGTGCGAGTCGGTGCCGCACGAGAACACGCGCAAGCTGATCCACGTCGGCGCCGGCCTCGGGACTCCGCTTCCAGGATCGACGGCGGACGACTTCTTCGCAGCCTGGCTCGAAGACGGCACCGGCGGCACCTGCTGGGCGGCGAACGGCGCGCTCCACGACCTCCTCACGGCGCTCGGATTCGAGGTCGAGCGCGCGATCGCAACGATGTTGTCCGTGCCGGACGTCATCGGCCCGAATCACGGCTCGGTCATCGTCGCCGTCGACGGTGAGCGATGGATCGCGGATGCGTCGATCCTGAGCGGCGAGCCGATCGGCATCGCCGCGCCCGGGGTTCCGCCGGACGCTGGGCAGCTGCCGCGCTTCGAGTGGCTGGACGAGAAGCCAGCGGTGCGCTGGCGGGCGCTGAACGCGCCCGAGGGCTTCCCGTGTCGCTTCGAGCGGATCGGTGCGAGCTGGGCCGAGTGGGACTCCCTCCACCAGGCTACGGCCGCGTGGAGCCCGTTCAACTACGTGCTCAACGCCCGACTCCTCCGCGGCGGAGAAAACATCGGCGCGGCTCGCGGCCAGCGCTACGTCTTCAAGGCCGACGGCTCGCACGTGGCGGCGCCGCTCGAGGGAGAGATCCGAACCCGCTTCCTCGTCGAGGAGCTCGGCATCTCGAGGGCGGGCGCGGAGCGCGTTCCCGCCGATCGCCCGGTGCCGCCGCGACCCGCCTAACAGCTTGTCGCCGATCGCAGCCGATGGGAACATGTGTTCCTGTCGCCCGAACCGCAGATCCTGCACGCCGACCTCGACGCCTTCTACGCGTCCGTCGAGCAACGAGACGATCGGCGGCTCCGCGGCAGGCCGGTGATCGTCGGCGCCGGCGTCGTTCTCGCTGCGAGCTACGAGGCGAAGGCGTACGGCATCCGCACCGCGATGGGCGGCCGGCAGGCGCGACGGCTGTGTCCGCAGGCCGTCGTCGTGCCTCCTCGGATGTCGGTGTACGCGGAGGCGAGCAAGGCGGTGTTCGAGGTGTTCGAAGACACGACGCCGCTCGTGGAGGGGCTCTCGATCGACGAGGCGTTCCTCGACGTCCGCGGGCTTCGACGGCTAGCCGGACCGTCGGTCGCGATCGCAGCGAAGCTCCGCAGCGAGGTGCTCGAGCAGGTCGGCTTGCCGATCACGGTCGGTGTCGCGAGGACGAAGTTCCTCGCCAAGGTCGCGAGCGGCGTCGCGAAGCCCAATGGTCTCCTCCTCGTCCCGCCGCAGGACGAGCTCAGGTTTCTGCATCCGCTGCCGATCGAGCGACTCTGGGGTGTCGGGCGGGTGACCTCCGAGAAGCTCCGAAGGTGCGGGGTGACGACCGTGGGGCAGGTTGCGGCGCTCGACGAGGACGTGCTGATCGGGCTCCTCGGGCGCGCCTCCGGGCGACATCTGCATGCGCTCGCCCACAACCGCGATCCACGACGCGTCCAGACCGGCCGAAGACGACGTTCGATCGGGTCACAGCGGGCGCTCGGCCGGCGGCGGGTGCCGCCGTGGGAGATTGACCAGTCAGTCATCGCGCTCGTCGATCGTGTCGCGAGGAGGCTACGGACCGGTCGGAGGTGTTGTCGCACCGTCGTCTTGCGCCTTCGGTTCGACGACTTCACACGCGCGACCCGGTCGTCGACGCTGCCTCGACTGACCGATCAATCACAGGAGATCCTCCACACCGCCCGCGTCCTCCTCCACGAGGCGCGGCCACTGATCGAACGCCGCGGGATCACCCTCGTGGGAATCTCCCTCACGAACCTCGAGTCGGCCGACCGCGCTCAGCTCAGCCTGTTCGAGGACTGGCGGTCCCAGGCACTCGACGCCGCCGTCGACGAGGTCCGCGATCGCCACGGAAGCAACTCGATCACCCGCGCAGTGCTGGTGGGGCGGCGGCCGGACCTCGAGCCGCCGTTGCTTCCCGACCGATCCTACGAGACGACGGCGTAGCGGAGGTGCACGACCCGCGGCGACCGAGTGACCTCCGCCGCTTCGAGCATCACATCCGACCCGGTGAGCCCATCCAGGAGCGCGGTCCCGCTCCCGAGGAGGACGGGCGCGACGTGGATCCGGAGCTCCGAGACGAGGCCGGCGCGAAGCGCCTCCTGCACCACCATCGCTCCGCCCGCGATCTGCACGTCGCGTTCGCCTGCGGCCCGCCTCGCCTGCTCGATCGCGCCCTGCACGCCGTCGGTCACGAACGTGAAGCTCTTCCCCCCCGGGAAGTCGAAGCGCTCGCGTGAATGATGGGTCACGACGAACACCGGCGGCCGAAACGGAGGATCGTCGCCCCACCAGCCACCCGCATTGGGGTCGTTCTCCCACGGCCCCTCGCCGCCGCTGAACATCCGCCTTCCCATGACGACGGCACCCGCGGAGGCGATCGTCTCGGCGACGAGGTCCGAGTCCGGACCTGTCTCGCCGCCCTCGAGGCCGTGCTCCTCGCGCCAGCTCGCGAGGACGAAGAGCCACTCGTGGAGCAGTTCTCCCCCTTCGCCGAGCGGGTGCTCGAGCGTCGGGTTCGGCCCGGCGACGAATCCGTCGAGGGATGTCGACAGCTCTGCGAAGACCTTTCCCATCACCCTCTCCTCGCTACGCAGCCTCGCACGCCGGCTGCGACTCCGGCGCGGCCTCGGTAGCGGCCGCCGGGAGATCGGCCGGCCGGAGGACGAGCCCTCCGATCAGCGCCGCCGCGAACGCGCACACCGCCCCGACGACGAATGCGAGGTGGTAGCCGCCCGCGAGCGCCGAAGCCTGGTCCTCACCCGAGGCCAGGAGCGTGTCCGTGCGAGACGCCGCAAGGCTCGCGAGCACCGCCAGCCCGAGCGCGCCGCCCATCATGAACGACGTGTTCACGACACCCGACGCGAGGCCCGCCTCCCGCGGATCGACGTCTCCCATTGCGGCGAGCAGCACCGGGTTGAACGCCATCCCGGCGCCGATGCCGAGGAGCACCATGCTCGGGAGGACGTCCAGCGCGACGTCCCCGTCGACGGGTGCGCGCGCGAAGAGCAAGAGCCCGACACCGGCGAGCGTCAGCCCCGCCGCCAGCGACAGCCTGATTCCCAGGCGCATGACGAGCTTCGCCGAGAGCCCGATCGAGAACACGGCCATGATCAGGTTCGCCGGCAGGAACGCGAGGCCGACCTGGAGCGGCGTGTACCCGAGCACGAGCTGGAGGTAGAGGGCCGACAGGAAGAACCAGGCGAACATCGCGGCTGCCCACAGGATCCCCACGACGTTCGCCGCCGCGAGGTTGCGGAGCCGGAAGAGGCGGAGCGGCACGAGCGGCGCGGACACGCGCGATTCGACGAGGACGAAGACGCCGAGCAAGGCCGCCGCCGCACCGAGCAGGCCAAGCGTCCGAGCCGACGTCCACCCCGCCCCGTTGCCGTTGACGATCGCATACACGGCAAGCATCAGCGACGAGGTCACGACCACCGCGCCGGCGATGTCCAGCCGTCCCTCCTGCCCCTGGCCGCGGCCGGTCGGCAGCAGGAGGAGCGAGAGGACGAAGACCGCGATCCCGATCGGGACGTTCACGAGGAAGATCCAGTGCCAGCTGAGCACGTCCGTCAGCACCCCGCCGAGGAGGACGCCGATCGTGCCGCCTCCCGCCGCGACGAATCCGAAGACGCCCATCGCCTTCGCCCGCTCCACCGGCTCGGTGAAGAGCGTCACGATCAGCGAGAGCGCGACCGCCGAGACGACCGCTGCGCCGAGGCCCTGGATCGCCCGCGCTCCGACGAGCATCCACTGTGTCGTCGAGAGGCCGCACGCGAGCGACGACGCGGTGAACAGGACGAGTCCCATGAGGAAGAGCTTCCGATGGCCGAAGATGTCGCCGAGCCTGCCGGCGAGCAGGAGGAACCCTCCGAACGTCAGCAGGTAGGCGTTCGCGACCCATGCGAGCGAGCTCTCCGAGAAGCCGAGGTCTCCGCGGATCGAAGGCAGCGCGACACCGACGATCGTCACGTCGAGGACGATCATGAGATCTCCGAGGCACACGACGAGCAGTGCGATCCAGCGTGCGCGAGTGTCCATCGTCGTCATGGCTTCCTCCCATCGTTTCGGCTCATGGCACTCAGACCGGGGAGCGCACCGGAAGTCATCGTCCGCGAGCCGATGAGTTACCGACCGGCCGGCCGTCTGTGTCTGCGATGGCCGAAAGCGGGCCGACTCTCGTCGACTTCACGATCACCGGCCCCATCGCACGCGGCGATCTCCCCGGACTCTGCAACCGCGTGTGCGCCTTGCTCTTGGCGAACGACGCGGGCGTCGTGCTCTGCGACGTGCGTGGTATCGAGCCGGACGCGGTGACGGTCGATGCGCTCGCGCGGCTTCAGCTCGCGGCGCGACGACACGGCTGCCGTGTGTGGCTCCGGCACGCATCCGACGAGCTCCGCGAGCTCGTCGCCTTCATGGGCCTCAGCGACGTGCTGCCCGGCTGAGCCGACTGGTCGGCGCGCCGCAGCGCGCGGCCACGGCCGCGGCCGGGCGGCGCCTATGCCTCGAACTCGAGCGGGAGCCCGAAGCGCGGGAACATCGTCTCCGTGTCGAGGAAGAACGTGAACTCGACGATCCTTCCGTTCTCGATCTCGAGTACCTGGAGTGCCCAGGGTTCGAACCCGTCGCCCGTCTCGCTCGGCTTGTACTGGCCGAACGCGGGCGAGCCGTTCGCCGACACGACCGGGGTCACGCGCGACCCGCTGCAGCCGATCCCGGGACCGACCCACCAGCGGAGGATGTCGTCGCGTCCCGCGAGCCACATGTCGAACGGCGGCATCGACTGGGTCGCGTCCTCGTGGATGAGCGTGGTCAGCGCCTCCAGGTCGTAACGCTGGAAGGCGTCGACGTAGCGGGCGAGGAGCTCGGCGTCAGCCGTCTCGACCGAGGGCGCCGTGGTCGCCGCGCCCACGTCGGTTGCCTCGAGGGTCGCCCGAGCGCGTTGGAGCGCGCTGTTCACGGCCGGGACGCTCGTCTCGAGGAGCTCCGCCACCTCGGAGGCTTTCCAGCGCAGCACCTCGCAGAGGATCAGCACCGCCCGCTGACGCGGCGGGAGATGCTGGAGGGCCGCCACGAACGCGAGCCGGACGGACTCGCGCGCGAGTGTCACCTCCGCCGGATCGGACTCCCACACGAGCGAGGTGTCGGGCATGGGCTCGATCCACGTGACCTCGGGCAGCGTGTGCAGGTTCTCGAGGATCGGCTCCTGCGCCGGGCCGAGATCCATGGGCCGTGCGCGCCGCTTCCTGCTCTCGAGGAGGTCGAAGCACACGTTCGTCGCGATGCGGTAGAGCCACGAGCGAAGCGCCGACCGGCCCTCGAAGCGGTCGTACGCCCGCCAGGCGCGGATGAACGTCTCCTGCACGGCGTCCTCCGCCTCGCCCGAGCCGAGCATCCGGTAGCAGTAGGCGGTCAGCTCGACACGGTGCTGCTCCAGGAGCTCCTCGACCGCGGGAGTGGCGACGGACGCGTCTGGCACGGCACCCATCCTACGGACCTGTTTCCGGGTCCAGGGGCGAGCGGGTGACGAACTGCATGGAGATTCGACCGCTCACGCAGCGGGAACTCATCGGCGCCGCGTGACGAACACGTACTCGCGGCTCTCGTCGGAGAGCGGCTGACCGGCGAACCCGCCGTACAGCGCCTCGAGCTCGAGCCCCGAGACGTCGATCAGCCCCAGCCACTCGTTCTTCGTGGCCCACCAGAGCGAGGTCGTGCCACCGTCGTCGAGCGTGATGTCGACGCGGTTGTCGGCGACCTCGTAGCGGATGGTGTGCGGCACCGGTGCGTCGTGATGGCCGCCGTCGAGGCTCGCCGCGATGCGGTGGTCGAACGCGAACGCGTTCCACGCAAACCGTCCACCCGGTCGCAGGGACGCCGCCACGCGCTCGAACGTGCGCCGTCGGTCGGCCCAGGTCGACAGGTGGAGGAGCGCGCGAAACGGGCAGTAGACGAGCCCCGCTGGCTCGTCGAGCTCGAGGTCGCGCATGTCAGCGAGGCGAAGGTCGAGCTCGACGTTCGCCTCCGCGGCACGGGTGCGCGCCTGCTCGAGCATCGCGGGCGAGGTATCGATGCCGATGACCGGCCTTCCCGTTGCCCGCGCGACGGGGATCGCGACCCGGCCGTTTCCGACCGCGACCTCGACGAGCGGGCCGTCCGCCTCCCGGGCGAGATCGACGTAGAACGCAACGTCCTCCGTCACTCCGGCCGACCACTCGTCGTAACGGTGGGAGAAGGACTCGTCCCAGCTCATCGGACGATCGTAGGGCGGACCGCCTTACATGGACTTCCTCGTCGTCGCGGGCGGCGCCCGTGCGAACCAGGACGGGCCCGACTTGGGCGGCTCCACCGTCGACGAGGTCGCGACCGCCGACGGCGAGAACCCACTCGCTACCGGGGCTGGCTGACTGAACGACGACCCGCCTCGGGGGTGGAGGCGCGTTCGACGCGGCTTCGAACGACATCGCTAGGGTGACCCCTTCGTGACCGCACACCGGAACCCGTGGCTCGTCCTCGTCCTGGTCTGTATGGCGCAGTTCATGGTGATCCTCGACGCCACCATCGTGAACGTGGCGCTGCCGTCGATCCAGAAGGACCTGAGCATGTCGGAGGCCGATCTCCAGTGGATCGTCAACGCCTACGCGCTGACGTTCGGCGGCTTTCTCCTCCTGGGCGGCCGTGCGGGGGACCTGGTGGGACGCAAGCGGATCTTCCTCGTCGGCGTGGTCGTGTTCACGGCCGCCTCGCTCCTGAACGGGTTCGCGCCGAGCTCGGAGTTCCTGATCGTCTTCCGTGGCGTCCAGGGCCTCGGCGCGGCGATGATCGCACCCGCCGCGCTCTCGATCATCACGACGACGTTCGAGGAGGGGGCGGAGCGGACGAAGGCGATGGGCGTCTGGGCGGCGATCGCCGTCGGCGGCGGGGCGGTCGGGCTCGTCCTCGGCGGCGTGCTCGTCGAGTGGCTCTCGTGGCCGTGGATCTTCTTCGTGAACATCCCCGTCGGCATCGCGGTCTTCATCGCGTCGATGCGGATCGTCCCCGAGTCCAAGGACGAGCACGTGCACAAGAGCTTCGACGTCGCGGGCGCCAGCACGGTCACGGCCGGGCTCGTCGCGCTCGTCTACGGCATCGTCAAGGCGCAGGAGAAGGGCTGGGGCTCGGTGCACACGGTCGGGTTCGGATTGCTCGCGGCCGTGCTCCTCACGGCGTTCGTCGTGATCGAGCGGCGCTCGGTGGAGCCCCTCGTCCGGCTGAGCATCTTCCGCGTGCGGACGATCCGCGCGGCGAATCTGACGATGCTGTTCGTCGCCTCGGGCCTGTTCGCGATGTTCTTCTTCAACACCCTGTACGTCCAGCGCGTCCTCGGCTTCTCGCCGATCCAGGCAGGGCTCGCGTTCCTCCCG
Source organism: uncultured Actinomycetes bacterium (assembly GCA_963708265.1). GTDB lineage: Bacteria > Actinomycetota > Thermoleophilia > Gaiellales > Gaiellaceae > GMQP-bins7. The sequence goes on from CAVPSC010000004.1 coordinate 1,806,609, forward strand.
TTCACGGCCGGGATCATCATCGGCGCCGGTCTCGCGCAGAGGCTCGTGCCGGCGCTCGGCGCCCGGGAGGTGCCGCTCATCGGGATGGCGCTCGCCGTCGTCGGGCTGCTCCTCTTCCTGCGGCTCCAGCCCGACGGGCGCTACGTCGTGGATCTCCTGCCCGCGATGCTGCTCGTCTCGATCGGCATGGGGCTGACGTTCGTCCCGGTGACGCTCATCGCGACGAGCGGGATACCGCACGACGACGCCGGGCTGGCGTCGGGTCTCTTCAACACCTCGCAGCAGATCGGCGGCGCGCTCGGGCTCGCGATCCTCTCGACGCTCGCGGCGACCGCGACCACCAACACGCTCGACTCTCTCGGGCACCGGCCGACGCCCGCTGACCAGTCCCAGGCGCTCGTGGACGGCTTCCACGTCGCCTTCCTCGGCAGCGCGGTCTTCGTGGCCGCGGGAGCGGTACTCCTCGCCACGCTGTTGCGCCGGCGCGACGTCGTCGCGGTCGGCGAGGGCGCTCCGGCGGCGGCTCAGATCTGACGCAGCCCGCCCGGAGCCCACCGAGCTCGGGGACCCGAGCGCGTCGGGCTAGGGTGAGAGAGATGGTCGAGTGGGAGCAGGTCCGGACGCTCGTGCGCTCCTTCCCCGATGTCGAGGAAGACACGTCCGGCAGACCACGGTTCCGGGTGCACGGAAAGGCGTTCGCCTGGATCGCCCGCGAGCGTGACGGCGGCGGGCTCGCCGTTCGCGTCGATCGCGAGGAGAAACAGCTCATCCTCGACGCGAACCCCGACGTCTACTTCACGAGCCCGCACTACAACGGCTACCCCGCCGTGCAGGTGCGGCTCGAGGAGATCGAGAACGACGAGCTCCGCGAGCGGCTCGAGGACGCCTGGCTGATCCAGGCACCGAAGGGGCTCGCCGCGGAGTACGTGGCGCGCTCGCCCGACTGATCGACCGTGCCCGACTGGGACACCGTCCTCTCGATCGCGGCCGCGCTCCCCGGAGCGGAGGTCGGCACGACGTACGGGCAGCCGGCGGTGAAGGTCGGCGGCAGGCTCCTCGTCTGGCTGAGCCCGAACCGGGACGCGGCGGGCGCGCTCGCGATTCGCGTCGAGCCCGACGAGAAGGAGCTGATCCTCGCGTCAGACGCCGACGCGTACTTCACGGTGCCGCACTACGACGGCCACCCGGTCGTGCTGGTCAGGCTCGACCGGATCGCCCGCGGCGAGCTCGAGTCGCGGATCGAGGACTCTTGGCTCCAGCTGGCGCCGAAGCGGCTGGTCGACGCGTACGTGGCCGAGCGCTAGCACCGCCTCCGGTCGCGTCGGCGACGAACTTCGTGATCGCGTCGGTGAACTCGTGCCGGCTCGACTGCCATGCGTAGAACATGTGCCCGCCTCCGAAGTGCTGGACCGTCACCCGGTCGGCCATCGCGGGGTCGAGCCGCATCAGGTTCCGGAGCCGGTCGCTCGCGTAGTACGGCGTCACGAGGTCGTAGCGCCCGTGCGTGATGAACGCCTTCATGTGCGGGTTCAACGACATGCCGTAGCGAAAGTCGTCGGTGGCCCCGGGAGGAGGCGCGAACGCGTGCTGCTGCGCGTCGTCCTTCCAGGCCATGTTCACCTCGTAGCTCAGGAGCGTGTACTCGCGGTCCGTCTCGACTCCGATCTCGGAGCGGAGCATCCGGTTGACGCCCATCGTGAACGCCGGGCTGAAGCCGGAGAGGGTTGGATCCGGACCGAGGAACGAGTCGCGGTCGGGGAACGGGTCGGTGACGGTGATCGTTGTGTCGTAGAGCCCGAGCACCTTGCGCTCGTCGCGGAGGAGCTCGCGGCAGAACGTGCGGATGCCGATCCTGCCCTCGGCGCGGACCACGAGGTCGACCGGGAGTCCGATGAGGTCGGCCTGTCGGGTGAGGATGCGCTCGCGCTCTTTCGCCGGGAGCGACGCGCCGCGGGCGAGGAACGAGGCGAGATCGCCCGTCGCGAACTCCTCCGCCTCGCTCAGGATCTTCGCCTGCGACGTCCCTGAACGGAACGCGCGCGAGCGACCGAAGTGGACGGCCGAGAGAGCCATCGTCGGCAGCGTGTCGATCCAGCCGAGGACGTCGTAGTCGGTCGGGTTGAGCGTCGTGATCTCGAGCGCAGGAGAGATGAGGATCGCGCCGTTGAGCCCGACCCCGGTCGTCTCCTGGAGCATGCGCACGAGCCGGCCGACGCGATAGCCGCCGTAGCTCTCGCCGGCGATGAAGACGGGCGACGCCCAGCGACCGTGGGTCGAGAGCCAGCGGCTCATGAACTCGCACAGCGACTCGAGATCGCGCTTCTGGCCGAAGTACTCCTTCGGGTCCGCCTGGTCGGCGTCCTTCCCGTCCTTGCCGTCGCTCTTCGGCTCCTTCTCGATGATGCGGCTGAACCCGGTGCCGACGGGGTCGACGAAGACGAGGTCGCTGAAGGTGAGCCACGACGACTCGTTCTCGACGAGCCTGGCCGGCATCTCCGGGAGTGAGCCGTCCGGCGGGAAGGCGACGCGCTGCGGCCCGACTGCGCCCATGTGCAGGAACGCCGACGACGCTCCGGGACCGCCGTTGAAAACGAACGTGACCGGGCGGTCCTCGCCCCCGTGGTCGGCGACGTAGGACACCGAGAAGATCTCCGCGGCAGGCTTCTCCTTCTTCCGCAGGACGAACCACTTCGCGGTCGCGGTGTAGGCGATGCGGCTTCTGCCCGTGCCCCACGTCCCCCTCGTCTCGGCGCCGGCGGGTGGCTCGTACGGCGGCTTCGCGTCCTGCTTCGGCTCCTGCGCGGTGTCCTTCGTCTCGTCGGTCATGGGCCAGAAGCTACCGACAGCGCGGCTCGAGGCGCAGCCGGGTCGGCATCTTCGCCGGCACGAGCGACGCGGCCGGCGAGCAGGACGGCGGAGGCGATCCAGATCGCGCCGACGAGAGCGATCGCATGGGCGAGGACGCCTTGCTGCAGGAAGATGTCCGTGACGATGAAGACGGGGATGAGCACGACCGCTCCTCGCGGGACCGCCTGCGAGCGCCAGAGCGCCACCGTCATCGTCACGAGGCCGACGAGGACGCCCGGGATGAAGAGGAGCAGCATCGCGATCGCGGGCGCGATCGAGACGTTGTCGACCGCATCCGCGAGCGAGGCGAGGTCGACGCGGCCGTCCTGTGCGAGCGCGAACTCGAGCGTCTCGAACCCCTGTGCCGCCGTCAGCCCGACCATCCCGCATGCGAGGACGATCCCGGCGACGTAGGCGAGGCGGCGGGAGCGTTCGCGCGAAAGCAGCACGTAGACGATCACGACGCCGAAGAGGAACGGCGTCGCGAGCAGGTCGAACGTCTTCGCGACGTTCGCGCGTACCGGGTGGTCGGCGATCCATTCGAGCCGCTCGATCGTCTTCGTGTGCTGCACCTCGGTCATGAAGGCGGCGAGCTGACAGGAGGCTGCGAGCACGAGCGTCGCCGCGGCCGCCCAGCGACCGAGCCGCGTCCAGCGGACGGCCGGGCTTCCAGCGAGATCGGGCGCACCGAGGATGGAGGGTGCAGCGGTCAGGGCAGCGAGCTTCTCACAGTCGCGCAATCGGACGAAGCGCTCGGCGCCGGGCATGGCGGCGCCGCGGCGCCGGGGCGACGGGTAGGGAAACCGCACTGTTCAGCCGCCGGACGTCCGTTACCTTTAGCCGATGGCCTCCGTCGAGATCGCGCGGAACGCAGCCGGGCGCCATGCCTGGCGCGAGACGTACGAGGCGTACGCCGACGCCGGCGGCGCCGATCTCGCTCCCGACGATCTCGAGCGCTACGCGGACGCGGCCTGGTGGACGGGGCGGCTCGACGAGGCGATCGCCCTGCGCGAGCGCTCGTATGCCGCGTTCAGCGCCGCGGGCGATAAGCCGGGTGCCGCGCGGCTCGCACTCACCCTGTCCTGGGATCACCTGAATCGCGGCGCATTCGCCATCTCCCGCGGCTGGTTCGCGAACGCGGAGAGACAGCTCGACGGGCTTCCGGAGACGGCCGAGCACGGATACCTGTCTCTCTCGCGGGGCATCACGCTGCTCCTCTCCCAGGGGGACGTCCCGAATGCGCTCGAGGAGCTCGGGCGCGCGCACGAGATCGCCCGGCGAACGCGCGATCGCGACACGCAGGTGCTCGCGCTCGTCGGGCAGGGACGAGCGTACGTGCAGGCGGGAGACGTCGAGAAGGGGCTCGCGATCCTCGACGAGGCGAGCACCTCGGCCGTGTCCGGCGAGCTACGGCCGTTCGCGACGGGTCTCGTCTATTGCGTGACGATCTCGTCCTGCCAGGACGTCGGCGACTTCCGGCGGGCCGCCGAGTGGACCGAGGCCGCGAACCGCTGGTGCGACGAGGAGGACATGAACGGCTTCCCCGGCGCGTGCCGCGTCCACCGCGCCGAGATCCTCCGCCTGAACGGTGACTGGCCGCTGGCGGAGAAGACGGCCCTCGCCGCCTGCGGTGAGCTCCAGGACTTCGACCGCCGGGTCACCGCCGGCGGCTACTACGAGGTGGGTGAGATCCGGCGCAGGCGTGGCGACTTCGCCGCGGCGGACGAGGCGTTCCGGACTGCGAACGAGCTCGGCCGGCCACCGCAGCCCGGCCTCGCCCTGCTCCATCTCACGGAGGGGAAGGTGGAGAGCGCCGTGGCGGGGATCCAGCGTGCGCTCTCGGAGACACACGAGCCCCTGCTGCGTCTACGAGCGCTGCCCGCGCAGGTCGAGATCGCGATCGCCGCCGCGGACGTCGACACCGCACGCGCCGCGGTGGACGAGCTCGAGCAGATCGTCGACGCCTTCAAGATCGGAGATCACCGTGCGCCCGCGTTCGACGCACAGGTACACCTCGCCCGCGGTCAGATCGAGCTCGCGGAGAAGGACTGGGGCGGCGCTGCAAGCTCCCTTGCCAGAGCACGGGACGAGTGGTTGCGGGTCGGCGCGCCGTACGAGGTCGCACAGGCGCGCACTGCTCTCGCAGTCGCGTTCCGTCGGCAGGGTGACGAGCACGGTGCGACCGCGGAGCTGCAGGCGGCCCTCGCCACGTTCGAGAAGCTCGGCGCGAGGCTCGACCAGGAGCGCGTCGAGGAGCTCCTCGGCCGAGTCGAGGGTCAGCGCACGTTCCTCTTCACCGACATCGTCGGCTCCACGGAGCTCCTCGAGTCGCTCGGCGACGCGGACTGGCGGAAGCTCCTCGCGCGTCACGACGAGCTCGTGCGCGACGCCATCGTCCGTCACGGTGGTTCGGTGATCAAGCAGACGGGAGACGGCTTCTTCGCCCGCTTCGACGACCCGGCCGCCGCGATCGCCGCAGCGATCGACGTTCAGCGCGCGCTCACCTCGGAGGACCTCGCCTCCCAGGTCCGCATCGGCGCCCACACGGGTGGCGCGTTCAAGACCGGCGCGAACTACACGGACTACGGCGGGCAGAGCGTCCACATCGCGGCACGCATCGGAGCTGCTGCCGGTGCGGGCGAGATCCTCGTCAGCCGCGACACGCTCGAGGGCACGGACGGACGATTCCCGCTCTCGGCGCCGCGTGCCGAGTCGCTCAAGGGCTTCGAGCAGCCGATCGAGGTCGTCGCCGTCGACTGGCGCCAGGCGCCGGCGGCGGCCGAGCTCAGCCGCGGCTGAAGGTACGGCGGAACCAGAAGGCGATCCGCCGCCAGACGTTCATGGAGTGCTCGTGGCGCTGCGTCGGCGCGAGCACCTTGCCTTCGACCTCGCGGATATCCGCGCCGATCGTCTCTCCGGCGCCGCCCTTGCTGTCGGGCTCGATCTGCGCGGTCGTCGCCGGCTCGAGGTACTCGCCGTAGAGCTCCGCTTCGGCGTGCGTCACGGAGAGGTTGACCACCCCCTGCGTGATCTCGCCGACGTCCTCTGAGGGCACGTAACGGGGCTTGCCGAGCGCGCTCGTCGCCACCGCGAGGCCGTCGAAGACGTCTTGCTCGTCGTCCCCCGCGACTTCGTCCACCCCCCCGAGCTCGACACCGTCGGAGCTCATCACCTTCCAGCCGGGACGGATCAGGAGCCAGGAGACGGGATCGCCGGCGCTGCTCTCGCTCATGCCGTGACGATAGCCGCGTCGGGACGCTCAAGTCGCGAGGCCCGGATGCCGATACCTCTACGGTCGTGCGGCAGCGCTACCCTCGGAGCCGCGCGAGGCCGCTCTCGTCGAGCTGCTGGAGGAGCTCGAGGGCGCCGACGTTGTCGGCTACCTGGTCCGGGCGCGTCGCACCGAAGAGGGCGCTCGCAACCCGCGCGTTCGCGAGTGCGAATGCGAGCGCGAGCGTGGCCGGGGTCGTATCGAGCTCGACGGCGAGCTCGCGAAGTCGTTCGCCTGCACGGAACGCCCTCTGTCGTCGCGGAGCTTCGCGCTCTCCGCCGAGCCTCCCCGCCATGCCCTCCTCGGCGTACTTGCCCGTGAGCGCGCCTCCCGCGAGCACGTACGAGGCGACGACGCTCGCGCCGGCCGCGTCGAGCGCCGCGGTCATCGGGCCGTCCTCCACCATCTCCGGATCGGCGACGCTGTACGGGAGCTGAGCCGCGCACGGAGCAGGAGCCGCCTCTGACGAGGCGACGCGTGCGACCTCCGCAATCTCCTCCGGCGTCCAGTTGAGCACGCCCCACACCCGCGCCTTCCCGGCCGCGATCAGGCCGGCGACCTCCTCGATCAGCTGCCCGATGGACAGTCCCTCCGGCGGACGTTCGGCATAGACGAGGTCGACGTGGTCGAAGCGCATCCGCCCGAGCGACCCGTCGAGCTCGCAGGCGGCCGACTGCTCGGGCCAGTGCTCCCACCAGAGCTTGTTCGCGACCACGACCTCGTCCCGCTTCCAGCCGGATGCACGGAAGAGCTCGCCGAAGACGACCTCGGAGTACCCGGTCGGGATCGGCGCGGTTCCCGTGTGGTCGTCGTAGCGGGCGTCGTCGAGGAAGCTGATGCCGGCCTCCCGCGCCGCCGTCATCACGGCGATGCCCTCCTCGCGCGGGATCCGCTCGAACGTCAGCCAGGACCCGAGCGCGAGCGCCGAGACCTCGATTCCGGACGTCCCGAGCGGCCGACGCTCCACGCCGGAACCTTATGGCGGGCCGACGGGACGGGTCCGGTCGAGAGCTGCCCGAGAGACGAGGTACGGTGGGCCGATCGACTGGTCGCTCTTCCACTCCCTGAACAGCTCGCTGCAGGGCCACGACACGATCGCCGACGCGCTCGCGAGCTTCGTCGACACCTGGGCCGTGCCCGTCTTCGTGCTGGCGTTCTTCGCGCTCTGGCTTCTCGATCGGCCGGGCTCGCCCTCCCGCTGGAAGGTGGCTGTCCTCTCCGGCCTCGCGTCCGCAGCCGTCGGGCTCGCCACGAGCCAGGTGATCAACCACATCTGGGAACGCACCCGCCCTGCCGACGCCCACCCGGCCGACACGCTCCTGCTCGTCCCGGCCTCCCACGACCCGTCCTTCCCGAGCGAGCACGCGGTCGCGTCGTTCGCGATCGCGTTCTCGGTCCTCTTCGTCGGCGGCCGCATCGCCGGCGCGCTCTTCCTCGCCTATGCGAGCGTGCTCAGCGCCTCGCGCATCTTCGTCGGCCTGCACTACCCGGGCGACGTGCTCGGCGGCTTCGCCGTCGGCCTCGGAGCCGCACTCGTCGTCTACTACGTCGGCCGGGATCGCTGGGCGCCGGTCGTGTCGCTCCTGAGTCGGCTGACGGATCCGATCGTGGCGCCCGTGTGGAGAGCGCTCGACGCTCGGCGGGCGCGTCGCGGCTCTCGGGGCACGACGCCCGCGTCCTGAGCCGTCAGCCCGTAACGGTGACCGCGACGCGCTGCACGGCGTTGTTCGCGTAGCCACCCACGTTCCAGCGTGCCTCGAGCGGCTGTTCGTTGCCGGTCGCGTCCCGAGCACGGCAGCAGAGCTCGTGCTCGCCGGGCTTCGCGCTCCACGTGAAGGTCCACGAGCGCCAGGCCCAGCGCCCGAGCACATCCTCGCCGAGCTCGGCGTCCAACCACGTCTCGCCCCCGTCGGTAGACACCTCGACTCGCACGATCTCGGCTTCGCCCGACCACGCCCTGCCCTCGACCGCACATTCGCCCGCCTCGACGATCCGGGCTCGCGTGAAGAAGTCGGGGATCCCCGGCGGCACCATCAGCGAGCGCGGCTGGATGCGGGACACGGGCTCCCCGAGCTCGTCCTCGTGCTGGCGGAAGCGATACCCGTGTCGCATCTGGTAGCCGTCGAACGGCTCGTCGAGAACCGCGATGCGCGAGAGCCACTTCACGCTCGTCATCCCGTACCAGCCGGGCACGATCAGACGGAGGGGAGCGCCGTGCTGCGGGGGCAGCGGCACGTCGTTGACCGCGTAGGCGAGGAACGCGTCCCCCCGGGCGAGCTCCTCGAGCGAGACGCTCCGCTCGTAGTCCTGCTCTTCCTCGCCCTCGACCCCGCGGTCGAGGCCGGTGAAGAGAACCTCGACGGCCCCGTCGCGAACGCCCGCCTCGTCGAGGATCGGCCCGAGCGGGGCTCCCGTCCAGCGTGCCGTTCCGACCGCCTCGAGGAGCCAGGGCTGGCTGACCGGCCGCGGATCGAGCCGCGCACGCCCGTTTCCCGCGCATTCGAGCGTGACCGCGACGTCGACGGCCGCGCGTGCCCGCAGGTCCTCGAGCGAGAGCGAGAGCGGCCGTTCGACGGCCCCGCCGACCTCGAGCCGCCAGCCCTCGGGGTCGACCTTCGGGATGTCGTAGTGGACGAGCAGGTAGTGGAGGCCGACCGGCGTGAGGTCCCAACGGAGAGCCTCCAGCGGCATCCCGTGATTCCGGGCCGCGAGCTGCAGTTCCTCGAGGCTGATTCCCTCGAACACAACGTGACCGTACCGAAGCTACGCGGCCAGCACGTTCACCGCGCGGGCGGCGACGAGAAGCACGGTTACGACAGAGATCGCCGACTCGAGCCCCATCAGCGCTTTGGCTTGACGCGTGAGCGGCATCGCGTCGGTCGGGCTGAACGCGATCGAGTTGGTCAGCGACACGTACAAGTAGTCCCACAGCTTGGGGTACCACCCTGCCCTCATGACATCTCGGTTGTCGTCCTGCGGGAACTCGAAGTCGGGCGCCTTGCGCGTGTGCCCGCGCATCGCCCGCTCGACGGGGCCGCCGAGATCGACCTCCCAGAACCAGATGCCGAAGACGATGACGTTCGTCGACCAGATGACCGCGGCCGTGAGTAGGAGCTCACCCCCGCCGAGGTCCTTTGTCGAGGTCGTGATGAGGCCGGCGACGAGGACGAGAAGCGCAAGGACGTTCCCGAGCACGAGGAGGACGAGGAGCGCGATCGCGAGTCTCCGGCTTCTCGTCCCGCCGACGCCGGCCTTGCGAATGGCGAAGTCCACGATCAGGACGATCTCCGGGATCGCCAGCACGAGCCACGCCCACCAGGGGAGCCAGTCGAGGAGCCGCCAGCCTTCGATCTCGCTCACGACCGCGAGGAGGATCAGCAGGCCGAGCGCGACCGCCACCACCGGCGCTGCCTGCTGCTGCGCCTCGGCGTGAGCCTCGGTCTCGCTCACGGACACGAGCGCGTATTCGCGGGCGGGGTCGATCTGCCTCCCTCGCCGCGCGTACGATCGCGCGATGGAGCGGAGGGAGCTCGGAGGGAGCGGGGTCGAGGTCTCGCGGGTCGCGCTCGGCTGCGGGAACTTCGGCGGCGTCGGCTCGGCGCCGGCGTTCTTCGGCCAGGGCATCCCTCGAGACGAGGCGTTCCGGATCATGGACGCGGCGTGGGAGCTCGGGATCACGACGTTCGACACGGCGGACGCCTACGGCGGCGGACGCAGCGAGACATGGATCGGCGAGTGGCTCGAAGCGAAGGGCTCCTCGGTCCGCGAGGCGATCGCGATCGAGACGAAGACCTTCAACCCCATGGACACCGGCCAGGACGGCGGGCTCTCTCGCGCGCGCGTGCTGCGCCAGATCGACACGAGCCTCGAGCGGCTCGGCCTCGAGCGCGTCGCTCTCTACACCGCGCACGACTTCGACCCGGATGTCCCGCAAGAGGAGACGATCCGGGCGTTCGACGAGCTCGTTCGCGCGGGCAAGGTGAGAGCGATCGGCGCGTCCAACTTCACCGCCGACCAGCTCGCGGAGGCGGTGGAGATCAGCGAGCTCGAGGGGCTCGCGCGCTACGAGTGGGTCCAGAACTCGTTCTCGCTCCTCGACCGGCACGACGGCGCCGCCACGGTCTTCTCCGTGTGCCACGAGCACGGGCTCGGCTTCGAGGCCTTCGGCCCGCTCGCGGGTGGATGGCTGACGGGGAAGTACCGCCGCGGCGCCGAGTATCCCGAGGGCTCGCGCATGACGCAGCGGCCGGAGGGCTACCTCCGCTACGCGGACGACGAGATCTTCGACGCGCTGGAGGCGCTCGAGCAGCAGGCGAGAGAGCGCGCCGTCTCGATGTCGGGGCTGGCGCTCGCCTGGCTGCTCGCGACACCCGACGTCACCGTCGTCGTGGTCGGGCCGACGCGCGCAGAGCACCTCGAGCCCGTACGAGAAGCCCTCGACCTCACCCTCTCGCCGGCCGAGCGCGCTAGCCTCGGAGCCCTCTTCCCGTGATCGTCCTCTCCGAACACCAGGTCCGCGGGCTGCTCGACATGGAGTCGTGCGTGGCCACGATGGAGGAGATCCTCACGGCGCTCGCGCGCGGCGAGCTCTACCAGCCGCTCCGCTCGATCGCGTTCCCGCCGGGGGCCAACGGCGGGATCGGCCTCATGCCCTCGTACCGCGGCGGCGACGCGCCCGCGTACGCGCTGAAAGAGATCGTCGTGACCCCGGACAACCCGATGCGGGGGCTCGACGCACACCAGGGCGCAGTCCTGCTCCACGACGGGACGACCGGAGCGCTGGTCGCCATCATGAACGCCTCGCCGATCACGGCGATCCGGACAGCCGCCGTCTCCGCTGTCGCGACCCGCGCGCTCGCGCGCGAGGATGCGAAGCGGGTGGCGATCCTCGGGGCGGGCGTCCAGGCACGCGCGCACGTGGAGGCGATGCGCACCGTGCTCGACGACCCCGAGATCCGCATCTGGGCGCGGCGGCTCGAGGCCGCCGAGGAGCTCGCGGCCGAGGTCGGGGCGATCGTCGACCCGTCGCCGGACTCCGCCGTGTTCGGGGCGGAGGTCGTCTGCACGACGACGGCTGCGAAGGAGCCGATCGTCCAGCGTCGCTGGCTCGCGCACGGCACGCACGTCAACGCCGTCGGGTCGAGCATCAAGACGACGCGGGAGCTCGACACCGAGACGATGGCCCACTCGTCGCTCTTCGTCGACCGCCGCGAGTCCACGCTCAACGAGTCCGGCGACTACCTTTTCGCCGCCGCCGAGGGCGCGATCGGCCCGGACGCGATCAAGGCCGAGCTCGGCGAGGTGCTCGCCGGGATGCACCCCGGGCGCGAGCACGAGGACGAGATCACCGTCTTCAAGTCGCTCGGGATCGGCGTCGAGGATCTCGCTGCTGCGGAGCTCGTGGTCCGACGTGCGAAAGCCGAGCGCGTCGGCACGGAGATCGACTTCTGATCCCGCTCGACGAGATCGAGCGCGCACGCGAGCGGATCGCCGGCACCGTGATCCGCACGCCGCTCGTGCGGCTCCAGGTCGACGCTCCGAGCGAGATCTGGCTCAAGCTCGAGAGCCTCCAGCCGATCGGCTCCTTCAAGCTCCGCGGCGCGGGGAACGCGATGCTCTCCGCGGCGCCGGACGAGCTCGCCCGAGGCGTGGTTACGACGAGCGCCGGGAACATGGCCCAGGGCGTCGCCTGGATGGCGCGCGAGCTCGGCGTTCCCGCGACGGCGATCGTCCCCGACCACGCGCCGGAGACCAAGGTCGCGGCGATCGAGCGCCTCGGCGGGCGCGTCGTCCGCGTGCCGTGGGACGAGTGGTGGGCGACGATGGAGGCCGGTCATGCCGAGGGGATCGACGCGCTCTTCGTCCACCCCGTCCGCGATGTGCCGGTGATGGCCGGGAACGGGACGATCGGCCTCGAGCTCGCCGAGCAGCTCGACGGGATCGACGCCGTGCTCATCCCCTGGGGCGGCGGCGGGCTCACGACCGGGATCGCGAGCGCGCTCGCCGCTCGAAGCCCCGAGACGAAGGTCTACGTGTGCGAGCCCGAGACCGGCGCCCCGGTCACGGCCGCGCTCGCGAACGGAGGCGAGCCCGCGGAGATCGAGTACCGCGCCTCGTTCGTCGACGGAGCCGGCTCGGGCGCGCTTCTTCCCGAGATGTGGGAGCGCGCGCGACCCCTCGTCGCCGGCGCCTTCGCGTTGACGCTCGAGGAGACGGCCTCCGCGGTCCGCCTCCTCGTGGAGCGCGCCCGCGTCGTCGCCGAGGGCGCCGCCGCGCTCACCGTCGCCGCCGCGCTCTCCGGTCGGGTGGATGCAAGACGGATCGTCTGCATCGTCTCCGGAGGGAACATCGACGGCTCGCGGCTCCAGGAGATCCTCGCCGGCCGAGTGCCGGACTGAGGCGCGGCCGTCGCCGACGGAGTCGTCCGACCGGCGCGCGGGTAGAGGGTGGAGGGGACGAGGAGCTCGGGACCGGTCTTCGGGGCCTTGCCGTTCGTCCCCGAAGAGTCCCGAGCCCCCACGAACGCCCGAGGGGACGCCGGTAGGTTGCAGCCGATGATCGTCTCGCCGGAGGAAGCCCGCCGGATCGCCGTTCGCTCGCAGCTCCTCGACGGCTCGGCGACCGATGTCCTCGACACGGTCCGCCGGCTCGGGTTCCTCCAGCTCGACCCGATCGCGACCGTCGCCCCGCCGCAGCAGCTCGTCCTCTGGAGCCGTCTCGGGAGCTACGACCGGACCGAGCTCGACCGGCTCCTGTGGGAGGAGCGGACGCTCTTCGAATGGAACGCGTTCATCTGGCCGACCGAGGACCTGCCTCTCGTCCGGGCGCGCATGCGACGGGGAGTCAACAAGAATGCGCGGGAGTGGCTCGCAGAGAACCGGTCGTTCCGGCGCTACGTGCTCCGCGAGCTCGACCGGCGTGGCCCGCTCCTGTCGCGTGAGATCGAGGACCACACCGGCCATGATCGCGAGGACCACGAGTGGTGGGGGGCGCGGAAGATGGGATTGATGCTCGAGATCCTCGCGGTGAAGGGGGACGTCGCAGTCGTCGGACGGCGAAGCAAGCAGCGGGTGTGGGACCTCGCCGAGCGCTGGTACCCACCCGAGGCCGAGAAGCTCCCCTGGCGCGAAGCGGAGCGGCAGATCGCAGAGCGCCGCTTCCGGGCACTCGGCGTCCGGCTGACGAAGAGCGGCTGGGAGGCGCACCCCGACGTAGGCGACGGACCGATCCCCGACCGCGCCACGCTCCTCTCCCCCTTCGACCGGCTCGTGCACGATCGCGATCGCGCCCACGCGCTCTTCGACTTCTTCTATCGCCTCGAGATGTACGTGCCGAAGGCGAAGCGCGAGTACGGCTACTACGTCCTGCCGCTGCTCGTCGGCGACCGCCTGGTCGGGCGCGCCGAGCCCCGCTTCGACAAGCAGACGAAGACGCTCGAGCTCCTCGGCGCGTGGGGCGACACGTCTCGGCTCGACGAGGCGCTCGCCGGGCTCGGCGCGTGGCTCGGAGCCGAGCGCATCGGGCGCGCGAACTGAGCCTCTAGGATCGCGCCGTGGAGTTCGAGACGCGCGCGATCCACGCAGGGCAGGAGCCGGACCCGACGACGGGCGCGGTGACGACGCCGATCTACCAGACCTCCACGTACGCGCAGGAGGCGGTCGGCGTCCACAAGGGGTACGACTACGCGCGGGTCGCGAACCCGACGCGGACGGCGCTCCAGGAATGCCTCGCTTCGCTCGAGGGCGCGGCCCACGGCCACGCCTTCTCGTCGGGCCTCGGCGCGGCGACGACGCTCATGCACCTCGTCTCACCGGGAGAACGCGTGGTGTGCGTGAACGACGTCTACGGCGGCGTGTACCGGATGTTCTCCCGGGTGTACGAGCCGAAGGGTTACCACTTCACCTACCTCTCGCCGGACGAGATCTCGTCCGGGCTCGCCGAGCACCTCGGCGACGACACGCGGCTCGTCTGGCTGGAGACGCCGACGAACCCGCTCCTGAACGTCATCGACGTCCGCGCCGCCGCCGACGCGGCTCACGCGGCGGGAGCCCTCGTCGTCGTCGACAACACGTTTGCGAGCCCCTATTTGCAACAGCCGCTCGCGCTCGGCGCCGACCTCGTGCTCCACTCGACGACGAAGTACCTGGGAGGACACGCGGACGTGATCGGCGGCTTCGTCGGGACGAATGACGACGCGGTCTCCGAGGAGCTCGCCTTCCTGCAGAAGTCGCTCGGCGCCGTGCCCGGCCCGTTCGACTGCTGGCTCGTCCTCCGCGGCGTGAAGACGCTCGCGGTTCGGATGGACCGCCACTGCACGAACGCGGCCGTCGTCGCTGCCTTCCTCGGGCGTCACGGACGGGTCGACCGCGTCTTCTACCCCGGGCTCCCGGGCCACCCCGGCCATGCGATCGCGGCTCGCCAGATGCGGAACTTCGGCGGGATGGTCTCGTTCACGCTCGGAAGCGAGGAGGAAGCAGCCGCGGCCGTGGCGCAGACGAAGGTATGGACCCTCGCGGAGAGCCTCGGCGGCGTCGAGAGCCTGATCGAGCTGCCTGCCCGGATGACGCACGCTGCGACCGGCGAGTCGCCGTTCCCCGTGCCGCCGTCGCTCGTGCGTCTGTCGGTCGGGATCGAGGCCGCCGACGACCTCGTGGCGGATCTCGAGCAGGCGCTGGAGCTCTAGCGTGCCCGGCGGCGCCCAGCCGATCGACCTCCACCACCAGGCACCGAAGATCATCGGCTCCTACTTGCTCGAGACCGAAGACGGCCCCGCCCTTCTCGACTGCGGGCCGACGACGTGCGTCGAGCACTTGACGGCGGGGCTCGCGGAACGAGGCGTCCGGCTCACCGACGTCCGCCATCTCCTCCTCACCCACATCCACCTCGACCACGCCGGCGCGACCGGCGTCCTCGTTCGGGAGCATCCCGGGTTGCAGGTGCACGTCTCCGAGGTCGGAGCACCGCACCTGATCGACCCCTCGAAGCTCGAGTCGAGCGCGCGACGGCTCTACGGCGACGCGTTCGACGCGCTCTGGGGCGAGCTCGCGCCGGTGCCCAGGGAGAACGTCCACGTCGTCGGCGACAGCGTCGTCGGGCTCGACTGCTTCTCGACGCCGGGCCATGCGTGGCACCACGTCTCGTACCTCGATCCGGACGGCACGCTGTACGCGGGCGATGCCGCCGGCGTCCGGATCGAGCCCGGCCGGTTCGTGCTCCCGCCCTGTCCGCCACCCGAGATCGACCTCGAGGCGTGGGAGCGGTCGCTCGACGAGATCGAGCGCCGTGCGCCCGGAGCGCTCGCGCTCATCCACTTCGGCGTCTTCCACGACGTCGAGGACCATCTGACCGCGCTCCGGGACACACTCCGGAGCTGGTCGAACCGGGTCGAGAACGGAATGGACGAAGACACCTTCGTCGCCGCCACTCGGTACGACGTGTCGGAGGTGGACGGCGACGCGCTCGCGCAGGACTACGACCGCGCCGCCCCCTACTGGCATCACTTCCGCGGTCTCGAGCGCTACTGGCGCAAGCGCCGCGAAGCCGTGGCGTGAGACGCGGCTAGGCCGGGCCTGACATCACCTCGATCTCGAAGAACTGCGGCTCGGGAGGCGGCCCCTCCGGCTGAGCGTCCCCCAGGATCTCCTGCATCGCGGGCCCGACCTGCGCCTCGTTGAACCGCTGGAAGTGCTCCTTCGACTCCCACACGTCGTAGATGTAGAAGCCCTCGGGCGTCTTGCCGGCGGTGTGCAGGATCAGCCCGTCGGGCGACTTGTCCGACGGCATGGGATACGCCCCGAACATCTTCTCGGTGACCTTCACGTAGTTGTCGCGGGTGATGCCTGGACCCGCGAGGAGCATGCCGACAGCCATGTGCGATCTCCTCTCCTCGTCGTGTGGACGGCGTGCGGACATTACCCCCAGGGCCAGCATCGGGGTGCCGCTCGGCGTCCGGGAGTCCGGCCGCTCAGGCGACGGTGCCGACCGCCGCGCCGGTCTCGGCGTCGAAGAGGTGCACCTTTCGCAGCGGCACCACGAGCTTTTGATGCGATCCCTGCGGGAGGTCGGCGTCGAGCGGCAGCTTGGCGACGATCTCGGAGTCGCGTAGCTTGAGGTACGCGAGCTGCTCGTCACCGAGGTACTGGACGACCACGACGGTCGCGTCACACTCGGCGCAGTCGGAGCGCTTGCCGTTCGCGAGCTCAACGTCCTCCGGCCTGAAGCCGACAAGCCTGCCCGCGCCGCCGATCCCCACCCCGAGCGCCTCGGACGGGAGCAGGTTCATCGCCGGCGAGCCGATGAAGGTGGCGACGAACGTGTTCGCGGGGCTCGTGTACAGGTCGACGGGAGACCCGATCTGCTGCAGCACGCCGAGGTTCATCACGGCGATCCGGTCACCCATCGTCATCGCCTCGACCTGGTCGTGCGTGACGTAGATCGTCGTCGTGCCGAGGCGGGTCTGGAGCTTGAGGATCTCGGCGCGCGTCTGCACGCGGAGGGCCGCGTCCAGGTTGGAGAGCGGCTCGTCCATGAGGAACGCCGCGGGCTCGCGAACGATCGCGCGGCCGAGCGCGACCCGCTGCCGCTGTCCGCCGGAGAGCTGCTTGGGCTTCCGCTTGAGGAGCTCGTCGAGCTCGAGGACCTCCGCCGCCTCGCGCACCCGGCGATCGATCTCCCGCCTCGGGACGCCGAAGTTCTTGAGGCTGAAGGCGAGGTTCCCGTACACGGTCATGTGCGGGTACAGCGCGTAGGACTGGAAGACCATCGCGATGTCGCGCTTGCCCGGGGCGACGTTGTTGACGACCCGGTCGCCGATGAGGATCCGACCCTCGGAGATGTCCTCGAGCCCGGCGAGCATGCGCAGCGCTGTCGTCTTGCCGCACCCTGACGGGCCGACGAGCACGAGGAACTCCCCGTCCGCGACGTCGATCGACACGTCGTTCACCGCGATCGTGTCGCCGAAGCGCTTCGTCACGTGCTCGTACGCGATGGTGGCCATCAGGCGGTCTCCTCCGAGGTCGGCGTCGGCAGGACGAAGTGTGCGACTGCGAGGAAGGTGTAGGCGATCGTGAGGGTGAGGAACGGCATGACCGCGGCCGCGATGCCGGCCACGTTGACGACGAGCAGGCAGAGGCCGAGCACGAGCGTCGCCCCCGGACGCGACACCGAGAGCGACGCGGCTTCCCGCGCGACCGAGCGCAGCGACCTGCTCGGCTCCGCGATCGCGAGCGTCCACACGACGAGCCCGTAGATCCCGAGCAGCACGAGGACGTAGAACGAGAGGAAGGCGAGCGGCCAGAGGCCCGAGTGCCCGTAGGCCCGAAAGGCGATCGCGGCGAATCCGGCGAGAGCGCACCCCGCCACGGCGAGGGCGAGACCGCGCCGCCAGTGAAGTCGCAGGCCGTCGAGCGCGTCGGCGAGCCGGAGGTCGCCGGTCCGGACGAGTGTCACCGTGCAATGGACGAGCGCCGCCGCGAACGGCCCGACGGCGACCACGAGGACGGCGGCGAGCGGAAACGCGAGAGCCGCCAGGATCGCGGTCAAGAGTACGACACCGAGGCCTGCATTGACGACGAGCAGGCGCCAGGAGTGCGCGTAGAAGTCGCGCAGCGCGAGCCGCATCGCCTGCGCCGGCCTCATCCCTTGACCCCCGCGGCCGTGACGCCGGCGATGAAGAAGCGCTGGAAGACGAGGAAGATGGCGAGTATCGGGACGATCGCGATGAGACTCCCGGCCATCAGCTGCGGCCACAGCGTCTGGTACGTGAGGGTGAATTGGGCGAGACCGAGCTGCATCGTGTACAGGTGCTCGTTGCCCTGCCCGAAGAGGATCAGGGGCCAGAAGAAGTCGTTCCACGTCCCCTGGAACTGGAGGATCGCGAGGGCCGCGACCGCCGGCCCTGCGAGTGGCAGCATCACGCGCCAGAAGGTCTTGAAGAAGCCCGCTCCGTCGAGCTTCGCCGCCTCCTCGAAGTCCCGTGGGATCGTGAAGAAGTACTGGCGCATGAAGAAGAGGTTCACCGCGCTGACCATGCTGATGAGGATGTAGCCCGAGAAGTTCCCGATCAGGTGCCAGTTCGTGAGCATCACGAACACTGGGATCAGGCGCAGCTGGTCGGGGATCATCAGCGTGCCGAGGACGAGGAGGAAGAGGAGCTCCCGGCCCGGGAAGCGGAGCCGCGCGAACGCGTAGCCACCGAGTGAGGCGAGGAAGAGGTTGATCACGGTGATGACGGTCGCGAGGAAGGCGCTGTTCAACGCGTAGCGCTTGAAGTCGTAGTCCGTCCATACGCTCGTCCACGCCGCCGTCGTGAACGGGTGCGGGATGAAGTTGTAGGTCTGCGTGTCCGGGAGGGTCTTGAAGGAAGTGGAGAGCGTCCACACGAACGGGACGAAGTAGAGGAGCGCGACGCCGACGAGCACGACGTAGACGATGGTCCGCCCGGCAACGCGGGCGCGTGGACGGTGCGGGACGTACCGCTCGGTCGCTGCGGCGGACGTCTGCAGCATCACCCGAGCTCCGAGCGGCCGATGGTCGCCCGCTGGACGATCGTCAGCAGCAAGATCGCGACGAAGAGGACGACGCCGGCCGAGGCGGCGAGCCCGAAGTTCGACGACTTGAACGCAGTGTTGTAGATGTAGAGCACCGGCGTGTACGTCGAGTACACGGGGCCCCCGGTCCCGCCGGAGACGATGAACGACTGGTCGAAGAGCTTGAGCGCCCCGATACCGAACACCACGAGCACGAAGAAGTGGGCCGGCCTGAGGAGCGGGAAGGTGATGCGCCAGAAGGTACGCCAGGTGCTCGTCCCGTCGATCGCCGCCGCCTCGTAGACGTCGGTCGAGATCGACTGCATCGCCGCGAGGTAGAAGAGCATGACCGTGCCCGCGGTCGTCCACGCGTTGAGGCCGACGATCGACCAGAGCGCAGTGCTCGGGTCGCCGAACCAGGAGCGGTGGCCGCCGATGATCGCGTTCAGGAGACCGTCTGCGTTGAGGATGTAGATCGCGATCGCGGTAATCGCGGCGGACGAGACGAGCGACGGGAAGTAGAAGGCCGAGCGGAAGAACGCGCGGCCGTGGATCTTGGCGTTGATCACGAGCGCGATCACGAGGCCCAGCGCCATCTCGAGAGGCACGACGACGACCGTGTACTCGACGATGTTCTTGACCGACCGCCGAAAGACGAAGTCGTGGAAGAGGGTGTGGTAGTTGGCGGTGCCGACTCCCTGGACCTTCCCGAGGATCCCCCACTCGAAGAAGCTGATGTAGATCGCGTAGACGAGCGGGTAGATGAAGAAGACGCCGAAGACCGCCATCGGCAGCAGGACGAACGCATAGCCCCAGCCCGCCTCACGCACGCGCGCGCCGAGGAGCGAGCCTCGTTCGGCCGGCGGGGCGGTGTCCGTCGCGGGCGTCGTCGTCATCGTCGGAGCGGCTGTTCGCCCCTCCGCGCGGCTGACCGCGCGGAGGGGTCGAACCGATGGGCGTCTAGCCCTTCAGCGAGTTGGCGATGTCGGTCAGCATCTGCGATGTCGACATCGAGCCGTTGATCACCGCCTGCAGATCGTTGTTCATGATCGTGTATGTCGGGGTGAAGTTGGGGAAGCCCCACCCGTGCGCGAACGGACCGGCAGCGAGGAACGGCGCGCGTCCGCCGATCGCCTTCACGTCCGAGCGCGACGGCAGCGCGAGCCCCTTCGACATCCACAGCGTCATCCCGACTTTGCCGGTAAGCCAGCTGAGGAGCGTCCAGGCGGCCGGCTTGTTCTTGGAGTCCTTCGCCATCGAGTAGGACACCGTGAACCCGAGGTTGCCGTTGACCTTGCCCTTGACCATCGGGCCGACGCCGAACTTCACCTGCGGGAAGGTCGACGTCATATACGGGAGCAACCAATTGCCCTCGAAGATGATCGCGGCCTTCTCCTTGCCGAGCGCCTCACCCGGCCACCCGACACCGAGCTGGGTCGGCGTCGCAGCGAGGCCCTTCTTGAAGAGCCCGACGTAGAAGTTCACCGCCGCGGCGACGGCCGGGGACTGCACCTTCGCGAGCGAGCCCTTGTTCTGGTAGACGAACGCGAGCATGCGTGCCCAGTCGGCCGGCAGGCAAACCGGCTTCCCGCCCGGCACTGCCCCCGACGTTGCGAGCTTCTGTGCGTCGACCGCAAGCTCCGCCCAGGTCCGCGGCGCCTTCTTGATCCCTGCCTTCGCGAACATGGACTTGTTGATCTCCGTCGCGAGCGGCGACCAGTCCTTCGGGAAGCCGTAGGTGGTCTTCCCGACCTTGAACGCGCTGAGCAAGCCGGGGTAGAACTTGGAGACGTTGTACTTGCTCTTCGTGATGTACGGGTTGAGCGGTTGGAGAACGCCCTGCTTGATCCACGTCGGCGCGACGGACGAGTCGACGTAGAAGACGTCGGGCGGATTGTGCGCGGCGAACCGCGCGGTCATCGCCGTCGGGTAGTCGCCGTTGATGATCGAGTAGTCGACGTGGATGGCCGGATGGGTGCGATTGAAGGTGTCGACGATCCCCTGCAGGAGATCGTCCTCGTCTTTCCCTGCCGACCAGCCGGATAGCGTGATGTTCGTTACCTGCGGCCGGCTCTGTCCTGCCTGCGCACCGGACGCGACTATTGCAACGGTGAAGAACGCGAGACTCAGCAACGCCGCAGACGCTGCGAATACTCGGCGCATGGGTTACCTCCCTCTTGCCTCAATGAAGACCCGCGAGGACATGTGTCCAACGGGTGAAGATAAGGATACGCCCTGAAGTCCGGTTTCCGCGGGCATCCGGGCTCTCACGGCGCAAGTATCCCCTTCGGCGCGGGGCTCCAAACGCCGCCGCCGCCCGCCGGAATCACTCGACGTGAGCGTGCGCCTCGAGATCGTCGAGCGAAACGAACTCGAGCGCGGACGCGTGCGTCGCCTCGAGGACGACGGGCGGCGCAACGCCCTCCTCGAGCGCTTCCTGCCAGCGCGCCGCGACAACGCACCAGCGATCGCCGGGCTCGAGCCCCGGGAACCGCCACTGCGGCCGCGGCGTCGAGAGGTCGTTCCCGACGGACGTGGAGAACGCGAGGAACTCCTCCGTCATGACCGCGCAGACTGCGTGGAATCCGGGGTCGCGACCCTCCGTCCGGCAGCGGCCGTCCCGGAAGAACCCCGTCAGCGGATCGAACGAGCAGGGCTCGAGCTCGCCGCCGAGGACGTTCACGCGTGCAGCCTACGACGCCCAACCGGTGACGAGCCAGCGACCGCGCCGAAAGCGGACCGTCATGAGGCCGAGCCGGACGAGGATGAGGAGGACGAGCGCCGCCCACACCCCGCGGATGCCCCAGTCACCCGCGAGCGAGGCGAGGAGAACGGTCGCGCACACGCAGAAGGCGGCGACCATCGAGCCGGCCAGGAACGGCCCGTCGCCCGCGCCGATGAGGATCCCGTCGAGCGCGAAGACCGCGCCGTTCAACGGCTGCATGAGCGCGAACAGCGGCCACAGGAGCGAGACCTGGTGGAGCGTGTCCTCGTCGCTCGTGAAGACGTGCGGAAGGACTCCCGCGAGCGCGAGCATGGCCACGGCGAAGGCCGCGCCCAGCGTCACCGAGAGCCAGATCATCCGCTCCCCCGCGGCATAGGCGTCGTCCCGCCGTCCCGCACCGAGCTCGCGTCCGGCGATGATCTGGCCGGCGATCGCGATCGAGTCGAGCACGAGCGCGAGGAAGATCCAGAGCTGGAAGGCGACCTGGTGCGCTCCGATCGCCGCGTCGCCGAAGCGCGTCGCGACCGCGCCCGCGAGCACGAACGAGAGCATGAGCGCGGACGTCCGCAGGAAGATCCACTTGCCGAGGGAGAGCACACGCCGCGCGAGCGCGAAGTCCGGCCTCGCCTCCGCCGGGTGCAGGCTGCGCACGATCACGACGAGGAACGTCGAGCCCATCGCGAGCTGCGCGATCGCCGTCCCCCACGCCGATCCGCGGACCCCCCAGTCGAGCCCGTACACGAAGACGACCTCGAGCACGACGTTCAGCGCGTTTCCGAGCACCACGATCACGAGCGGCGTCTTCAGATCCGAGACCCCGCGCAGGTAGCCGGACGCGCCGAGCGCCAGGAACGCCGCGGGAAGCCCGACCGCGGCGATCCGCAGGTACGTCTCTGCGAACGAGGCGGCGTCTCCCTCGCCGCCGATCAGCGAGACGAGCGGAACCGCGAGCGCCGCGACGATGCCCGCGACCGCGATCCCGAACGCAAGCGAGAGCCAGACCGCCTGCGCGCCGAGCCTCCGCGCCGCCTCGTGCTCCCCCGCACCTCCTGCACGCGCGACCTGCGCGGTCGTCCCGTACTGGAGGAAGTTGAAGACCGCGAAGAGGGCACCCAGGATCGTCGCCGCGATGCCGAGGGCTGCGAGCTGCGGCCGTCCGAGGTGGCCAACGATCGCAGTGTCGACGAGGAGGTAGAGCGGCTCCGCGGCGAGCGCGCCGAGCGCCGGGAGCGCGAGCTTGACGATCTCGCCGTCGTACGGCGACCGCAATCTCACGTAGTCGCGGCGATCGTCGCCTCGAACGCCGCGACGTAGTCGGCGACCATGTTCTCGGGCGAGAATCGCTCTTCGACCTCACGCCGGAGGACCTGCGGGTCGAGGCTGTCCGCGAGCTCGAGCACCTGCGGGTCCTCCATCTCGCGGTAGTGATCGACGAGGACGCCGGTCTTCCCGTGCCTGATGATCTCGGGCATCGCGCCGCGCCGCGTCGTGATCACGGGCGTCCCGCACGCCATCGCCTCGATCACGACGAGGCCGAAGGGCTCCTCCCAGTCGATCGGGAAGATGAGCGCCCGTGCGCCCATCAGGAGCTCGACCTTGTCGGCGTGCCCGACCTCGCCGACGTACTCGATCGACTCGCCGAGGTGCGGCCGCACGAACTCGTCGAAGTAGCGGATCTCCTCCGGCTCGCGGCACTTTGCGGCGATCTTGAGCGGCAGCCCGGTCTCGAGCGCGACCGCGAGCGCGCGGTGGGCGCCCTTGTCCGGGCTCATGCGTCCGAGGAAGAGGAGGTAGTCGCCCCCCGACTTGCGCCGGAACGGGTACATCGACAGGTCGAGCGCGTTCGGGCAGTTCGCGACCCACGGGAACCCGAGCTTCGGATTCCGCTGGTTGAGCGAGATCGAGATCAGCTTCGCGCGCGGGACCAGGCTCAGGACATCCTCGTAGAGACCCCCGGGCTGTCCCTCGAGCGGGCCGTGCACGGTGTGGCAGAACGGAACGTCGAGCAGGCCGCCGAGCGCCAGGCCGAGCAGGCCGGTGTGGTCGTTCACGACGTCGAACTCGCGCGAGCGGCGCAGCGCGAACACCGCGTGCTGCAGCTCCCAGAAGGTGTGGCCGATCCACTGGCTGGGCGCGTTCTGGAAGATCGCGTCCACGCGCGCCCGCGACTGCGAGTCGCCGGAAGCGAAGAGGGTGACGTCGTGGCCGGCGGCGACGAGACCGTCCGAGAGGATCGCGACCACGCGCTCGATCCCGCCGTAGCCCTCGGGCGGGACGCGGAACCAGACGGGACAGAGCAGCCCGATCTTCATCACAGACCCCGCATCTTCGTCGTTCTAGACACCCTCTGCGATGGAGACCTGGCCGCGCTCGACGGAGACGGTCCACACCCGGCCGTACGCCCGCACCCCCTCGAGCCGGAGCCCGTCGAGCCAGCTCGGGAGCTCGTCGCGTACCGTCGTCACGAGCCGCTGCCGTGCGCGGTCCGGCTCGAGGCCGAGGAGGACCCGGACGAGCAGGATCGGGGTTCCCGCCGCCCACGCCTGCGGCCGGGCCGCGGTGGGGTAGGCGATCGGGAACGGCGTCTCGTCACGCGCGTAGCCGGCGAACACCTCCGGCAGAGACCATTCGAAGTGCCCCGCCGCCTCGATCAGGGCGCGTCCGATCCGCCGCGCGCCTTCGACGTAGCCGTGCCGGGCAAGCCCCCAGGCGGCGAGCGCCGTGTCGTGCGGCCACACCGTGCCGTTGTGGTAGCTGATCGGGTTGTACGCGGCCTCGTCACTCCCCATCGTCCGGACCCCCCAGCCCGACCAGAGCGGCTCGGCGAGGAGCTGGTCGACCACGGTCCCCACCTTCTCGGGCGGCACGATCCCGCTCCACAGGAGATGCCCGATGTTCGAGCAGCGCGCGTCGACACGCTGCTTCTCGCGATCGAGGGCGAGAGCGTAGAACCCGCCGCGGTCCTCGACCCAGAACGCCTCGTCGAAGCGAACGCGCAGCTCCCCGGCCTCCCGCTCGAGGCGGTCCGCGAGTCCACGGTCGCGCCAGACCTCGCGCGCGAGCTCGGCGAGGCCGAGCTTGGCGGCGTACACGTAGCCCTGCACCTCCACCGGCGCGATCGGCGGCTCGGCGTGGCGCCCGTCGTGGAAGCGCTGCGAGTCGCCGGAGTCCTTCCACGACTGATTCACGAGGCCGCGGCCGGACCGCCGCACGTACTCGACGATGCCGTCGCCGTCGAGATCGCCGTACTGGTCGATCCAGGCGAGCGCCTCGAGCGCCGGCTCGCGGAGCCGGGCGGCGAGCGCCGCGTCGTCCGTCCATCTCCACGTCTCCGAGAGGAGGATGAGAAAGAGCGGTGTCGCGTCGACCGTGCCGTAGTAGCGCGCGAACCAGAACTCGGCGGCGCGACCGCGCCGCACCTCGTGCACGATCTTCCCCGGCTCGGCGTCGAGCGACGGGTCGTCGACCTCCGACTGGAGCTCCGCGAGCGCGTCGAGTGCCCCGACTGCGAGCTCCGGGCCGAGGAGGAGCGTCTGCAGCGACGTGATCAGGGTGTCGCGACCGAACACGGTCATGAACCACGGCATCCCAGCGGCAAAGAGCGGCCGGCGGTCGCCGCCGGTCCGCATCCGCAGCGCGGCGAGATCGGCGATCGAACGGTCGAACGAGCGGCGGAGGCTCTCCCAGCCGCCGCGGACGCGCGGTACGCGCAGCGTCCAGGCGGCGACGGCGTCGCCGATCGTCTCGCGCTCCTCGTCGCGGGGCTCGGCGTCCGTCCTCGGCTCGCCGTCGAGCACCGGGCTGACGTCGACGCTCAGGTCCCAGCGCTCGTGGGGGTCGAGTGCGACGTCGAAGACGAGCGCGTCGTCCTCCACCCGGCCCGAGCGCGAGAGCCGGACACGCGTCCGCAGATCACCCCGCGGGTCCTCGATCGTGATGCGGTGACCGCCGTCCTCGAGCGTCGCGGGCGCCGCGGGCGGCAAGGGATCCGCGTTCTCCGGGTCGCCGAGCGCGAAGTCGTGGTTCTTGACGGAGATGATGTCCGCGAAGTCGGCCGCGAGCTCGAGCGAGAGCTCGAACTCGAGGCGGTCCATGCTCTCGTTCCGGAGCCCGATCCGCTCTTGCAGCCCGGAGCCGACGAACCGTTCGCGCGAGATGGAGACCGAGTCGTGCGGGAGGCTCCCGCCGGCGCGGTTGCGCGTGAAGAACGCGGCTGCGAAGTGCTCCACGCGCCCGGACGAGAGGAGGAGCGGGGTCTCGCCGTCGACGCGCAGCACGAGTCGTGAGAGAAACCGCGTGTCGGAGGCGAAGAGACCGGCGGTGTCCCCCGAGACGTCACCGAGGTCGTCGCTGATGCAGAAGGTGGATCCCTCGAGGATCGTCAGCATCGCCCGTCGCTCCCGCTACTAGCTCTCGCGGCGGTGGATCCTCGCACCGCTCGCCTGCGCCTGCGCCTTGAGCACGATCTCGTCGACGTTCACGTGGAACGGCCGGGTGAGGGCGAAGACCACGCACTCGGCGACGTCGTCGGGGGTCATCGGGTCGACGCCGTCGTACACCGCCTTCGCCGTCTCGGCGTCGCCGCGGAAGCGGACGAGCGAGAACTCGCTCTCGACGAGGCCGGCGTCGACCGTGGTGATCCGGATCGGCCGCCCGAGGAGATCCTCGCGCAGCGCGTACACGAATCCGCGCAGGCCGAACTTCGCGGCGACGTAGGAGGCGGCGTTCGCATACGCCTGCCGGCCCGCGACCGAGCCCATGAAGAGGATGTGCCCCTCGTCGCGCAGGTGCGGGAGGCAGAGGCGCGTCATCCGCATGACGCCGTCGACGTTCGTGTGCAGGACGGTCGACTCGTCCTCCTCGTTCGACTCCCAGAACGGGTAGCGGCCGAGCGCGAGCCCGGCGTTGTTGAAGAGGACGTCGATCTCGCCGAGCTCCGCTGCCGCCCGCCCGACGAACGCCTCCGCACTTTCACGATCGGTGACGTCGAGCGGAAGCGCGAGGTCGGCCTCGATCCGCTCAACGCGGCGCGCCCCGCCGACGACGCGCACGCCGGCGTCGCGCAGCTTCCGTACGGTCGCCGCACCGATCCCGCTGGACGCGCCCGTGACGACGGCCGTCTTGCCCTCGAGCTCCATCCCGAGACCCTAGTCAGTCTCCGCGCTGCGCCGTCGCTGCGTCCCGCACCCACGAACGGCACCCGGCCACGAGGGCCGGGCGCCGTCGCCTCACTCCTGCTGCCGAGGGTCCAACTAGGGCGCAGGGCGAGATCGCACGCCGCTCTGGCGGCCGTAGTGCGCACCGGCGACGAGGCCGCCGGCGAGGAGCGCGAGCCCGAACATCGCGGCGGCTCCGATCCCGAAGTCGGCCCACTGGAAGCCGGCAGGCCTGATGACCTGGGTCAGCCGGCCGGTGGCCAGGCCGCCCGACGTGCAGAGAGCCGTGAACGCGTCGGACGAGAGGCCGTTGCCTTCGCCGCACAGGCGGTCCATGCCCTGACCGCGAACCTCCTGCGCGCGCAGCTCGCTCGACGTCATCGAAGCGCGAACGCCCTCCGTCCCGCAGACCGCCTCGTATCGAGGGCCGGTGAGCGTGACGCTTCCGCACAGGTTGTCGAGCGCCTGGCCACGCGTCTCGAGTCCCTGCAGGAGGGCCGGACTCGGGCTCGCCGCCAGCGCAGTCGGCATGGCGATCGCCGAGACGACGAGCGCCGCGACGAGTGCGAGATGTGTCTTCCGAAGCTTCATGTCCGCTCCTTTCGGTCTCCGCCGCGAATCGCGGCTTTGCATACGAGACGCGAGGGGGCTAAAAACGCGCTTGCTGGGTCCTCAGGACCGCTAACGAGAGGCGAAGAAGCGCATGGAGTTCCGGATCCTCGGGACGCTCGAAGTCGAGGAGGACGGCCGAGTCTTGAAGCTCGGGAGCGCGAAGCAGCGCGCGGTTCTGGCGTTCTTGCTCCTGCACGCGAATGAGGTCGTCCCCCGCGACCGGCTGATCGACGAGATCTGGGCCGAGGACGTTCCGGAAACCGCAGCGACCGCGGTCCAGGTGTACGTCTCCCAGCTCCGGAAGGTGCTCGGCCGCGAGGTCATCGTCACCCAGGCACCGGGCTACCTCGTGCGCGTGCAGGACGGCGAGCTCGATCTCGAGCGCTTCGAGCAGCTCGTCGCGCAGGCGCGAACCGAGGAACCGGCGCGAGCTGCCGCGACGCTCCGCTCCGCGCTCGCGCTGTGGCGTGGTGCGCCTCTCGCCGAGCTCGACATGTCATTCGCCCGCCCCGAACGCGCGCGGCTCGAGGAGCAGCGGCTCGCGGCGCTCGAGCAGCGGATCGCGGCGGACCTCGAGCTCGGGGGTCATGCCGAGCTCGTCCCCGAGCTCGAGCGGCTCGTCCACGAGCATCCGCTGCGCGAGCGCCTCCGCGGACAGCTCATGCTCGCGCTCTATCGGAGTGGTCGACAGGCCGAGGCCCTCGACACCTACCGCTCGGGACGCCGGCTGCTCGACGAGGAGCTGGGTCTCGAGCCAGGCGAGGAGCTGCGGCGGCTCGAGCGCGCGATCCTCGAGCACGACCGGTCGTTGGCGGCACCGAACGCAGGCCCGGAACCTCCCGGAACCGACGGCACGCCGGCGGCGGCGAGTCCCGCGCTCCAGAGCGAGGAGCGCCGCGGACGCTGGATCCGACACTCGCGCGTGCTCGTGGCGCTCGGGGTGCTGGTGCTCGCCGCCTCGGCGACGGCGCTCGCGGTCGCACTGACCACCCGTGACAGGACGCAGTCGGTGGCCGTGCTGCCGAACTCGGTCGCCGTGATCGACCCGACGAAGGGCGATGTCGTGGCTGACATCTCGATGGGCGGCCGACCGGTCTCGCTCGCTGCCGGCGAGAACGCCATCTGGGTCGCGAACGCAGACGACGGCACAGTGTCCCGGATCGACCCGAAGAGCTACGAGGTCGTGAGGACGATCGGGCTCGGAGCCGACGTCGACTACGTCGCAGTCGGTTTCGGCTCGGTGTGGGTCGCAGGCGGGAACGACGAGAAGCTCTTCCGCATCGATCCGCGTCAGAACGCCGTCCAGGCCACGCTCGAGCTCGGGAGGGCGGATCCGCTCCGCCCCCGGCCCGTGTTCTTCGTCGTGACGGGGCGCAAGGCGGTCTGGGCGCTACAGGGCGACACGCTGCTGCGCATCGACCCGGCGACGAACAAGGTCACCTCGCGTACCCGCATGCCGGACACGCCCGAGGACCTCGGCGCGGGGGCGGGAGACGTGTGGGTGACCACCCAGGACGAGCGCCTCGTTCGCGTCGACGAAGGCTCGGCGACGATCACCGCAGTGAAGCCCCTGCCGGGCGCTGGAGCGTCTCCGATCGTCACGGGCGACGGACTTCGGCTGATCGTCTATGCGGACTCGCCGCAGCTCTCGACGTTCGACCCGAGCACGGTCGTCCAGCGCGCAACGGTGCCTTTCCCGCCGGGGAGCTTCCCGTTCGCGCTCTCGGCAGGGAACGGGGTCGTGTCAGCGATCGACAACGCTGGCGGTGTCGTCTGGACGGTTCGCCCGGCGAGAGGTCGGCTGGCGAGGATCGCGCGTCTACCGCACCACCCGATCTCCGTCGCTACGAGCGACGACGCCATCTGGGTCGGCGTCCAGGCTCGGGGGCTCTAGCCGACCCGCGGGACCCGGATCCGGCCCGCGACGATCCGACGCCGAACTTGGTCGAGGCGACGCAGGTAGACCGCGGGCACCAGCGGACTGATCCTCCCGAGGCCGACGCCGCCGTTTCGGAGGTCGAAGACCGTGTCCCCGCCCGTCCGGAACGTGCCGTGGACGAGCCGTTCGATCGCGTCGGACACCGCCCGATCGAGCCTGAGCACGGCGCTCGTCAGGATCTGCGACCCGAGGAAGGACTGGTCGACGTCGACCCCGACCCCCCACACGCCTCTCTCCTTCGCAGCGGCGAGCGCACCGACGCCGCAGGCGCCCGCGACGTTGAAGACGACGCCCGCTCCCTTCGCGATCAGGCTCAGCGCGGCCGTCCGGCACACGGTGGGATTCGAGAAGTCCTGGGTATAGGTCTTCAACGTCACGATCCGCGGATCGGCTTTGCGTGCGCCTGCCTGGAAGCCGACGATCCAGCGGTCGACACCCGGGAACGCGTAGCCGCCGATCGAGGCAACCACGTCACGGCCCGGACGCCTTCTTTCCATGAGCCCGGCGAGGTAGCCCGCGAGGTATCCGGCCTCGCCGGCGCGGAAGTCCGTCCCCTCGACGTTCGGCGGGTGACCCGAGAGCGTCCTCAAGAGGGTGTCCGGGATGAGGAACTTCGTCCGAGGGAACGCCGACGCAACCTCGGCGACGGCGGCGGCATACTCGGGCAGCCCGACGATCACGAGGTCGTAGCCCTGGCGCGCGAGCAGGTTGAGGACAGGGGTGGAGTCCTGATTCGGTGCGACCTGCAGCACTCGGCCCTCGATCCCGAACTTCTTCACTGCCCGGACGAAGGCGCTGTACGGCAGGCCGAAGAGCTGGTTCGGATCAGGAGTCGCGCCGTAGGCGACGACGTATCCGACTCTGAGCGGGCGCTGCGCCGGTGCGTTCTCGCCGGTGAGCAGAAGCGACGCTGCGCACACAGCCACGAGCGCGATGGCGACACGCCTCATCTCCCGGCGACCGTAGCACCGGCCGGAAGCGTGTCAATACGCGGTTATGAGAACGCGATCGACTCGATCAGGACCGGCTCGCGCGGCCGGTCGCGCGAGTCGCGATCGACGAGCGAGATGCGCTCGACGACGTCCTGTCCCTCGACGACCTGCCCGAAGACCGTGTGCTTCCCGTCGAGCCAGGAGCACGCGTCCGCGGTGACGATGAAGAACTGCGAGCCGTTCGTGTTCGGGCCGGAGTTCGCCATCGCGAGCGCGCCGCGCTCCAGCTTGTGCTCGTTGAACTCGTCCTCGAACGAGTACCCCGGGCCACCGGTCCCGTCTCCACGCGGGCAGCCGCCCTGGATCATGAAGTCGGGGATGACGCGATGGAACGTGCCGTCCTCGTAGAACCCCTCGCCCGCGAGCTTCTGAAAGTTGGCGACCGTCTGCGGCGCATCGTCGTCGAAGAGCTCGAGCTCGACGAGGCCCTCGCTCGTACTCATCACTGCGCGTGACATCGGCGCGACGCTACCAGCGCCGGTCCACGCCGCGCGCCGAGTACGGACGAACGCCAACATCCAGGCCAGAATCGCGTCCGTATCCTTCGACGATGGCGACGGACGTCGAGCCGCTGACCGGCGTGGGCCCGACCGAGCTCTCGAGCGAGCTCGCGGGCCAGTGGCGCACGCTCGCGCGCGCGGCGACGGTCGTCGCGCTCCTCAGCGCTCCGGCGATCGTCGTCTGGCTCAATCAGACGCAGGGCTGGGCCTGGTACTGGTCGATCCTGGCCGCGCTCGGCGCGGTCATCGCCTTCCGCGGGGTCATCGACCTCGTCTTCCACCGCGTGATCCCATGGCCGAGCCTCTTCGGGCTCGAGAGCCCCCAGCTCCGCGAGGAGGACGTGGTCGCGCACCGGCGCGTGTGGTTCTGGCGCTTCTGGCTCAAGGTGGCGATCACGGTCGCGGTCGTCGCGTTCCTCGCGTCGTTGTTCCACATCCACGGGTCGCTCTTCGTCCAGATCCTGCCCCTGCTCATCATCTTCCCCTTCTACATGCTCATGAACTTCGCGATCCTCTTCGGGCCGCTCCTGTTCATGAACCTCGCCCAGATCCAGTCCTTCGAGCCGGGCGACGCCGAGTGGGGCGTGAAGCTCTCCGACGTTCGCGGGCAAGCGGAGGCGAAGGAGGAGGTGCGCCGCGTCGTCGCGATCTGGCAGTCGGGCGAGGCGTTCGAGCGGGCGGGAGGCAAGCGGGAGCGCGGCCTGCTCTTCCTGGGTGCGCCGGGCACCGGGAAGACCATGCTCGCGAAGGCGCTCGCGACCGGGTTCAACTCGCCGTTCATCTCCATCCCCGGGTCGGGCTTCGCCGCGACCTTCATCGGGATCGACGCGATCATCGTCCGCATCCTCGCCCGCCGTGCGAAGCGGCTCGCGCGCAAGTGGGGCGGGCAGTGCATCGTCTTCATCGACGAGATCGACGCCGTCGGTCGGCGCCGAGACGCGCTCGGGGGAGGGCACGGTGGTGCCGGTGGGCACTCGCCGGCCTCGTCACCGCCGAGCCTCCACGACCTCCTCTTCTACGGGCAGTTCGGCGCGCTCAACGCGTCCGGCGATCTCATCCTCGAGAATCGCCAGTGGCGCGAGCGGCTCTTCGCCGAACGAGCGCCGCAGCGCGCCGTCGATCCGGGATTCGGCGCCCGTCTCTCGGGGATCGTCTACCAGATGTTCCCGGGGATGTTCGGCGGTGGGATGGGCTCGCTTGCCCTGAACCAGCTCCTCGTCGTCATGGACGGGATCGACAACCCACCCTTCATGCGGAAGCTCTCGACGAACAAGTTGAACGCATTCCTCGACGGCATCTACATCGTCCCGCGTCGCATCGGAAAGCGCACGTTCCGGCTGCCGGCCGCGAAGCCGCGTCGAGAGCAGATCTACTTCATCGGGGCCACGAACGTCCCGATCGACGTCCTCGACCCCGCGCTCACGCGACCGGGCCGCATGGGCCGCCACGTCTGGTTCCGGACGCCGACGAAGCAGGACCGGCTCGACATCCTCGACCTCTACATCGGGAAGGTCGCGCACTCGCCCGAGCTCGACCAGACGAACCGCCGTGAGGAGATCGCCCGGGTCACGAACGGCTACTCCCCGGCGATGCTCGAGCAGGTCACGTCCATGGCGCTCTCGATCGCGCACCACTCGGGCCGAACGTCGTTCGCCTGGGACGACCTCGTCGAGGCGATGACGACGCTCGAGGCCGGAACCGCCGTCGGGATCGACTATGTCCCCGCGGAGAGCCGCGCAGTCGCGATCCACGAGGCGGGACACGCCGCGGCGGGACACGTCTACCTCGAGGGCGCCGAGTCGACGCGCCTCTCGATCCGCATGCGCGGCGGCGCGCTCGGGCACCACCAGGCGCTCGAGAAGGAAGAGCGCTTCAGCCGCTTCCGGAGCGAGGAGTTCGCGCGACTCGTCTGGGCCCTCGGCGCGATGGCCGCCGAGCGCGTGTTCTACGGCGAGAACTCGAACGGCGTCGGCGGCGACGTCCAGAGCGTCACCGCCCAGGCCGCATACATGGTCGGCGCCTCGGCCATGGGCCCGCAGCCGTTCGAGGTGACCCCGAAGAAGGGCGAGAGCGAGGAGGAGGCGCACGAGCGGGTGCTCAAGCGCTTCGAGAAGATCGGCCTTCAGATCATGAACCGGACCGGCGGCGGGGGGCCGTTCAGCGAGAATCCCGTCGCGTCCGTGCTCGGGGACCGGGACAAGCGCGCCCTCGCCGCCGAGCTCATCGGCCAGGCGTACGTCGCCGCCCACAACCTCGTACGCACCAACCGCGAAGCGGTGGAGCACATCGCCACCGTGCTGCAGGCACGCCGCGAGATCTTCGGGGACGAGCTCTTGAACCTGCTCGAGGGCTCGAAGATCCAGATTCCCGAGGTCGACCTCTCGGAGGAGAGCGCGTGGCCGACGATGTGAAGAAGATCGCCACGGGGGCACAGACTCCGTCCTCGCCGCCTGCGGTGGCTGGAACGAAGCCGGCGCGCGTGGACTCACGCGCGGAGCGCGCGCGGAGAGCCGCCTACCGCTCGCGCTTCGCGCTCCTGTACGTGCTCCTCGCGATCGTCGCGGGAGGCGCGCTCGGCGCCCTCGTCGTGCTCGTCAGCCGGGGAAGCCCCGCGCCCGCGGCTGCCTGGTCGAGCTTCCAGCCGACCGGCACCAACGACCAGGAGGTCGCACAGATCGCGGCGAACATCGCTGCCAAGTACCACCTCCCGAGCGGCGACCAGCTCGTGACCGTCACCGCCGGCTCCCCGTCCGTGACCGGTCCCGACGGCACGAGCTTCCGCGTCAACGCGATCGCCGTCCGCCCCGACACGTCGAGGGGACAGGCTGACGCGAGCGACATCTCCGCGATCAACGCCGCGGGAGCAGTCATGTACCAGCTCTGCGGGCTCGGCAAGTCCTGCTCGATCCCGGAGGGGAAGGCGACCGTCGCGCGCGGGACGCTCCTGCGCCGGGAGGCGCTCGAGCTCGCGCTGTACACGTTCAAGTACGTGAAGGGCACCGACTCGGTGCTGGTGCTCCTGCCGCCGCGGCCAGACGGGAAGGTGGCGACGGCGGTCTTCCTCGAGCACTCGGACATCGCACCCGAGCTGAAACACCCGCTCTCGGCCACGCTGAGCGCACCGCTCACGCCCGGGATCGGCGAGATCGACGCCGCCGAGCTGCGCGTCATCGAGCGCATCACGCGGCCGCGCGTGTACACGTACAGCTACGTCCAAGGTCAGGACGGGAGCCCGATCATGGTGCTCACGCCCGTCCTCGGCTCCTGAGGGCCGCGCCCGAGTTCGGGCCGGCGGTCGAGCGGGCGAAGGCGAGGCTCGACCGCCTCGACTACTACCCCGTGCCGGTCTCGATCCGACGCGTGCGCGTGGTGATCGCACCCTGGTTCTTCCGGATGCCCTTCTTCCGGCGCTTCACCGGCTACGCGCTCTGGCGGACCATCCTGCTCCGCCACCGGGACGTCTCGCACGACCTCCTGACGCACGAGCTCTGCCACGTCTGGCAGGGACAGCAACGCCGCTGGCACATGCTCTACACATACGCGACGACCCGCTACGAGCGGAATCCCTACGAGGAGGAAGCTCGGCGCGCCGTGGCGGAGACGTCAGCGCTCGCCGGCTGACGCCGCTCGCCCTGGCCGGCTCTGTAACAGAAGCTTCACACCACCTCCGCGCCGTGGCGCTCGGGAGGCGTAAGGTTGCCCCATGCCATTCGACATCTCGCTGCCCGAGATGCTCATCATCGCCCTGGCCGTGCTCCTCATCTTCGGACCAAAGCGGCTCCCCGAGATGGGCCGCTCGCTCGGCAAGGGCCTGCGCCAGTTCCGAGAATCGGTGTCGGGCATCGACTCGATGCTGACGACGTCGGAGCCCGACGCGGCCACCGAGTCCAAGCGCGTCGCCTCGAGCGACGAGCGCCAGCCGCTCGACTAGTCGGCCGGTCGCGAGCTCGAGGGCCGCGACGTCGTGGACGCCGGAGCCGCGACGGCCAGGTCGCCGCCTCGGCGAGACGGTCCCGCGAGCATGGCCGTCGCTGCGACAACGGAGCGGAGAGCTTTAGGGTGCGCATGTCGGTGGACGGGAAGCGCGTCATCGTGGTCGCACCGGGCGAGGGCCATCGTGTCGGGAACATCGAGTTCCTCGCGCGGAGTGAGGACACTCCCCGCTTCAACTTCGGTCTCATCACCATCCCGCCGCACCGCCACGGGCCGCCGGTCCACGAGCACCGCGACGAGGACGACGCGTTCTACGTGCTCGACGGAGAGCTCACGTTCGAGGTCGAGGACGAGGAGCTCGTCGCCGGCCCGGGCACGTTCGTCCTCGTCCCGCCGGGCATCCGGCACACGTTTGCGAACCACGGCGACACGGCGGTTCGCATGCTCAACCTCCACGCTCCCGCGGGTTTCGACCTGCGCGTCGCGGAGGACTAGCGACGCGAGCCCCGCCGTGCCGCCTTGGTTCCCACACGACCGACGGCTAGCAGCAGTCGTCGCCGTCGCAGCAGTCGCCGCCGTCGCAACACGAGCCGTTGGCGAACATCCCGGACCTCCTTTCATCGACGTTCATCGATTCAAGACAGCCTAGATGCTAGATTGACGAACGTCAATGAAGACGCTGCCCGTTCTCCAGCCCCTCTGCTGCGGCCCCGACACGCCGCCGCTCGCGGCAGCGGCCGCGAAAGAGCTCGCGGCCGTCTTCAAGGCGCTGGCCGATCCCACGCGGGTCTCGATCGTCAACCGCCTCGCGTGCGCGGACGAGTGCTGCGTGTGCGACCTGACGGCGGCGTTCTCCCTCTCGCAGCCGACCGTCTCGCACCACCTGCGGATCCTCCGCGAAGCCGGGCTCGTCGAGACCGACCGCCGCGGGACCTGGGCGTACTACCGGCTCGTGCCGGAGGCGATCGAGCGACTCCGCGGCGCGTTCGAGCCCGCAGGGGTCCCGGCCGCCGCGTAGGCCGCGCGACCGAACCTTTCCGAACGTCGCGGCGAACAAGCCGCGACAGGGCCAACGAGCGCTCACCGTCGTCGGGCCGGCGCACGAGGTACGAGGGAGGCAGCGATGTCGCAGGTCGAGCTCGCGGTCGCGCGAAAGAGATCCACGACGGCGAGGAGGCGGCCGTGGAGAGACGCGCTCACGCCGCGCGAGTGGGCACGGCTCGGCGGCTTCGCCGGTGGCGTGCTCTTCCTGACCCTGCTCGGCTGGGGGCTCTTCCTCTTCTACGCGCGGCACAACCCGGCGCTCGCGGGCCTGGGGACGCTCGCGTACACGTTCGGCCTCCGCCACGCATTCGATGCCGACCACATCGCGGCGATCGACAACACCACCCGAAAGCTCCTGCAGGACGGGAAGCGCCCGCTGGGTGTCGGCTTCTTCTTCTCGCTCGGGCACTCGACGATCGTCTTCTCGCTCGCGGCCGGGCTCGCGCTCGCGACGAGAACGGTCAACTCGAAGATCCCCGCCTTCCAGAGCTACGGCGGCTACATCGGGGCATCGGTCTCCGGAATGTTCCTGCTCCTGATCGGCCTCCTCAACCTGCTCGTGCTGCTCGACATCTTCGGGGTCTTCCGGCGGATGAAGCACGGGCACTACGACGAGCAACGACTCGAAGAGGCGCTCCTGAATCAGGGGCTCATGAGCCGCTTCTTCCTGCGCCGCGTGGGCGAGCGCATCGATGCGAGCTGGAAGATGTACCCGCTCGGCGTCCTCTTCGGCCTCGGCTTCGATACGGCGACCGAGATCGGCCTGCTCGCGATCGCAGCCGGCATCGCGACCCATCACGTCCCCTTCCTGGCCATCGTCTCGCTGCCGCTCATCTTCGCGGCGGCGATGAGCTTGATGGACACGGCCGACGGCGCGTTCATGAGCCAGGCCTACGGGTGGGCCTTCTCGAACCCGATTCGAAAGGTCTACTACAACCTCACCGTCACGAGCCTGTCCGTCACGGTCGCACTCTTGATCGGCTCGATCGAGCTGCTGCAGGTCGTGGCGGCGAAGCTCTCGCTCGAGGGGCCGTTCTGGTCGCTCCTCGACAATCTCGGCTTCGGTCGGATCGGCTACGTCGTCGTCGGACTCTTCGTCGTCACCTGGGCTTTCTCGCTGTTCCTCTGGAAAACGCGGCGGATCGAGGAGCGCTGGAGCCGGATGGTCGAGCCGTAACTCGGCACGCGCCGACCTCGAGACCGATCAGCGGGTATCGAGCGCGGCCGTGATCTTCTCGATCGCTTCGGTCTCGCCCGGCTTGACGCCTCCCTTCGCGCTCGCCACGGCATTGGCGACGTCGAGAACGAGCTGCCGGTAGGCATCTGCCTCGTCCGGCGCCTTCGAGGCAAGCGCTGCCAGCGCCGACTGCAGGGCGGCGAGCGTCTCCGCTTCCGCCTTCTCGGGCGAGGTCGTGAAGCCGAACCCGGTCCCATGGGCGCCGGCGAGCTCCCGCACCAACTCGCTGGCGCTCTGCTCGTGCGCCTCACGCAGTTGCTTCGCAAGCGCACCTGCCTCGCCGAACGTGTCCGTGAAGTCGCGGTCTCCGACGGAGACGACGAGACCCGCACCCGTCACTCCCTTGTGCAACGCCTCCCACTCGTCCTCGGTGAAATCAGCCTTGGTTGCCACGAGACTCCTTTCCTAGAGGTCCGGGACCCGCATCCGACGACGCCATGCCCAGCGCCCGATCTTCCAGGCGAGCACGACGAGCATCCAGTAGAGCCTCCGGCGCATGCCGTAAGTGTTCCCGACCTGACGTCCTCGGAACCACCTCGACCGCGCGATGTCAGGACAGATGCCTTCCCCACAACTTGCCAGGGTCCCGCGAACCGGGATCTGGCTGCACGAGCCGGTGCTTCCGCACGAGGGTTCCGCCCGACTCGCGAGGCTACTCGGGTTCCGATGGACCTAATCGGACAGCTCTCAAACCCGTCGGAGCCGCTTCAGCGGCTCCTGGCTTCCCAGCGGACGCCGCGACGGCGGCAGCCGTCGCGCGTCAGGGGTTCTCGCGATCGGGGATCTGCTTCTGCAGATCCCCGATCTGCGGGCCGCTGGGCGGTGCAGGACTCGAACCTGCGGCCACCTGCGTGTAAAGCAGATCCGAGGCGCCTCTGGGCGCTACCTGACGCGACGAGATCGCATGAACAAGCGGTTCGACGTAACTCCGCGCTACTGGGTCGAACCGGAGAAGTTGACCAGCACGTTGACCAGTTCGTCGCCAGGGCTGGCTACGTGACGCCCCGAAAACGGGCCCCTCGGCCCGAGCACTGCGCGAGAGGGAGGGTGCACCGACCCATGTCGCCCGGCGGCATTCCGAGGGCATCCGTGGCGACCAGCACACTCCACAGGGTGACGGAGACGAGACGCTCATTCGTCCGCACGCGTACGCAACGCGCCGTGTCTGATCGACGAGTCTTCCCGTTTCTTGCCTTCACCACGCTCACGGTCGCGCTCGTCGCTGGCTTCGTCGTCACGATCATCGACAAGGAGGACTTCCCGAACTTCGGCACGGCCGTGTGGTGGGCCATCGTCACGCTCGGCACGGTCGGCTATGGCGACGTCGTTCCACACACGGGGTGGGGCCGCGTCGTGGGCAGCGTCGTCATCATCGTAGGTGTCACCTTCATCGCCTTCCTGACGGCAGTCGTAACGTCGCTGTTCGTCGAAGAGGAACAGAAGACGCATCGCACGCTCGTTGAGGATGCCCAACGGGCTTCCCAAGACGAGACGCGCCGCCTGCTGGAAGACGTCTCCGGTCGCCTCTCGACGGTCGAGACGTTGCTGCGTGACATGCAGGGCCAGCGTCGCTGACCTGCAACGAGCCACAAGCGAGGCCCCCACCGCCCGCACGCATCGCGACACGGATGGGGGTGGGATCCGCGGGGGCTACCTGAGGAGCTTCCACACCATCGCGACGCCTTTCAGTGACCCTTTCCGCCACGTCACGAGCGCGACGACGACGAGACCGGCAACCACGAGCAGCCCGAGCGATCGGACCTCGGATTGCAGCGCCCGGAGATCGTCGTCGAGGCGCTGCCTTTCAGCAGCGATCTCGTTGCGGAGCTCCTCGACGGTGCGCTCAGACATGGCTCCGAAGCGTCTCGACCGTGCGCTCTGCCTCCTCGATCGCTTGCGCTGGCTTGGGAGGAGAGGCCTTCTTGGCGAAGCGAGCGGCGAGGAGTCCAGCGATTGCAGCGAAGAGCAGGATCAGTCCGGTCACGATGAGTAGCGACAGCCACAGGGGGAGCGCTTCGCTGATCCCCGCAGCCGCCGTTGCGAAGGCGAAGCCGATTGCATAGACGACGAGAACAACAGCGAGGACTGCAAGCCCCGCAGCGACGCCGAGTGCCGCTGCCTTCTTCTTCGCTTCGAGCTTCGCCAGCTCCAGATTCAGGCGTACGAGCGACTCCGCTCGCTGCTTCACGGACTTTGTCCGTGCGACGAAGCCGAACATGCCCTGAGCCTACAACGACTTTCTCGTGAAGCGGTACCGGCCGTGCGTCGATCGCGCACGAGACCAGCGAGTTGACCAGTTCGTCGCCAGGACTGACGACATAGCTCTCCAAACCACGATGGACTGTCTTCCGTACTTCAAAAAATAAAGTAACGGAAGGAGGAGTCCGAAATGAAGGCTTCGAGATTCGGTATTGCGATCGTCATGGCCCTCTTGCTCGTCGGGGTGGGTAGCGCACTCGCCGCGAGCGGTTCAGCACCTCGCGCAACGACGGTGGCGACCGCCCCGAGCGGGTTGGGGCGCATCCTCGTCGATGGCCGAGGTCGCACGCTCTACCTGTTCGAGAAGGACCGGCGCGGAATGAGTGCGTGCTCGGGCCTCTGCACCGCTTACTGGCCACCCCTCCTCACGAAGGGCAGGTCGCTCGCGAGCAAGGGGGCGAAGCGCTCACTACTGGCGAGCATCCGGCGGGCGGACGGAAGCCGCCAGGTGACCTACGCTGGGCACCCGCTGTACTTCTTCTCCGGCGACAGCAAGCGCGGCCAGACC
Organism: uncultured Actinomycetes bacterium; assembly: GCA_963708265.1. Classification (GTDB taxonomy): domain Bacteria; phylum Actinomycetota; class Thermoleophilia; order Gaiellales; family Gaiellaceae; genus GMQP-bins7. Next base: position 1,846,159 of record CAVPSC010000004.1, read on the forward strand.
AACGGCGAGGGTCTGACCGACTTCGGTGCGCGGTGGGACGCGGTCTCCACGGCTGGGAAGGGGATCGACCGGAACTGAGGACTCGCCTCGGCCCATGTGGGAGCGGATCGGCGTGGAAAGCGCGTCGATCCGCTCCTGAGCGTCGAGAGCGCGAGACGGCGACGACCGTTCGGCCATCGGACTCCCGGTCTCGTCTCGAACCTGACCAGGGGCATGTTCCATGCGATTGACCAAGAGTTGACCAACCGCCTCTCCGAGGCCGGTTCGTAGGCGGGCCAGAACACGGGAAACGGCGATCTGCAGAATGTTCTCTGATGGGCGGTGCAGGACTCGAACCTGCGGCCACCTGCGTGTAAAGCAGGCGCTCTACCAGCTGAGCTAACCGCCCGACCCGGAAAGTCTGCCAGCGTGACTCCCTGGCGCCCGGACAGTGTGTCGGCAGAATGGCCGCGTGCCGGACGACCCGAGTCGACGCGACCTCACGGTGCGAAACGGCGAGATCGAGCTCGCCGGCTCCATCTGGCTTCCCGCCGGGACGCCAGTCGCGACCGTGCTCATGCACCCCGGCTCCGGCCCGTCCGATCGGGACAACGACGTCTTCTTCCCGCCGATCAGAGAACACCTGCTCGCGAACGACGTCGCCGTCTCCTCGTTCGACAAACGCGGGGTCGGCGGGTCGACGGGGAGCTGGCTCGACGCCGGGATCGGCGAGCAGGCAGACGACGCGATCGCCTGTCTCGAGGCGCTGCGCACGGACGAGTCGTTCGACGGGCCCGTCGGCCTCTACGGCCACAGCCAGGGCGGTTGGGTCGTCGTGGACGCAGCAGCTCGCTGCCCGGACGCGGCGTTCGTCGTCACGAGCTCCGGCCCGGGCGTCACGCCGGAGCAGCAAGAGCGCTACGCGACCCGCCTGTACATGGAACGGGCCGGCATCTCCGAGTCCGAGATCGGCGAGGTGAGTCGCTACTACGACCGCATCGTCTCGATGTTGAGATCGGGAGGCTCGCTCGCGGATGCACGCGCATCGATCGAGGCGGACGGCTTCCCGCAGGCCTTCGAGACCCTGTCGCTGCCGGTGCTCCCCGAGGACGAGGCGGAGTGGCGCCTCCTCGCCGCGTTGATCGACTACGACCCGCGGCCGTCCCTCGAGCGAATCGAAGTCTCAGTGCTCGCGCTCTTCGGCGCCGACGATCCGATCACCCCGGTCACGGAGAGCGTCGCCGTCTTTCGCGACGCAGTCGGACCGGAGCTCCTGCACGTCGAGGTGTTCGGGGGCGCCGACCACCGCGTCCTCGTCGGCGATCCGCCGCAGCTCGCGGATGGCTATCTCGACACGCTGACCGCCTTCGTCCTCCGCGCAGGCGCGCGACGCGCGGTCACCTCGCCGTGACCCGGTTCGTCATCGACAGCGGGACGGCGCTCGCGCTCGCCGAAGACTCCGTGGAGGTCTCGCCAGAGCACGAGCTCTATGCCCCCACGCTCTGGCGCTCGCAGACGCTCTCGGCGGTGTACGAGGCCCGCGGGCGCGGCGAGCTCACGGCCGACGAGGCCCTGGAGCGGCTCCGCTATGTCAATGGTCTGAAGATCCGGCTCCTCGGGGACGCTGTCCTCCGGCGTCGGGCCTGGGAGCTCGCCGAGCAGCTCGAGCTGAAGACGACATACGAGGCCGAGTACGCGGCCCTCGCGCAACTCCAGAAATGCATCCTCGTGAGCACGGACGTGGCCGTGCTGAACCGCTGGGGTGACGTCGTCCCGACGGCGACGATCGACGCTCTCCGCTAGGCGGGACGCTCGGCGCCAGGATGCCCCCAGCGGGATTCGAACCCGCGCTACGGCCTTGAAAGGGCCGTGACCTGGGCCGCTAGTCGATGGGGGCCCGGCCCGAGTGTAGAGGGACGTGCACCGACGCTCCCGGAACCGCCGCCGACCACGCCGGCCTCGATCGTTAACGCGCGGTAGAGCGGCCCGGCCGCGGGTTCACGGTTCCCGGAGAAGGGGTCTACCATGGGCATGAGCTCACTGGAGTCCGCGCATGCCGCACGCGAGGCGCAGCTCCCCGGAAGGGGCCAACGGGAGAGAGGACTGGCTCGCCGCCGACGAGTGGGGCCGGCTGCGCCCGTGGGCCTACGAGGAGATTCTCTTCGGCTCACCGGAGGAGCGTGTGCGAGCGCAGGAGCTCGCCACGGTCGTCGCCGAGCTCGAGACCGAACGCGTCGAGCTCGCGGCCTTGCACGAGACGCTCGACCTCCATCTCGCACGGATCGCGGACCTCGAGCGGAGGCTCGGCGAGCTGACGGGCACCGCCTCTACCGACGCAGAGCAAACGCCGCCGCCGTCTCCTCCGAGGCGAGAGCGCCCGACGCTCCCGCATCCCCGCTCCACATCGCTCGACGGCGAAAGGCCCGGAAGCATCGACGGGAACGGCGCGGCACCGGATCGCCGCAGTCGTCTCCTCGCACGCTGCGAGGGCTTCGACGTCGACGCGCCGGGTGGGCCGGTCGGGTTCGTCGAGGGCCTCCGTTTCGGCTCGCGCATCGACTGCCCCGACGTGCTCGAGGTGCGAGGCGGCCGCTTCGGGCGCCAGCTCCTGCTCGTCCCGATCGACGAGGTCGACGAAATCCATCTCGCCGACCGCTGCCTCGTCCTGCGTACCACGCCCGTGCTGGCGAGCGACCTGCTGGACGACCTCGGCGGACGCCTTCGCCGCGTGCTCCGCTTCGAGCACACCGCCTCGTAGGCTGCCCCGCCCGCGCCGCACGTGCTCAGCGCACGATGTGGATGCCGGCCGCGAGGACGACCAGATGGATCTGGCGGGAGAGCGCCGTGCGCGCCACCTGCGGCTTGAAGGCGGTCCGAGCGACCTGCGGCTTGTATGCCGGCTTCACGACCTGTCGCGTGAGGGCGGGCTTCGCGAGCTGCGAGCTCACGTCGGTGCGGACCACCTGCGTGCTGTTCGCCGCGACGCCCGCAGGCGCCGCGATCGCCGCGGTCGTCACCACGATCGCGAGCGCTCCGCGCATCCCGTGCGCCTCGACATCCGGATCGTCGACCAGTTCCTGGAGCGACTCGCCGTCGAGCGCGAACGCGACGTCGTCGTCTCCCGCGAGCTTCAGCGCCTCGCGCGCATCGGCGGCGGAGAGCTGGACGGTCAGGCGGAGGTGTTCCCCTCCGTCCTCTGCGAGATCGAACCAGAGCCCGAGCGCGTCGTCGTCGTGCAGGTGCTGCTCGAGCTCGGCCCGTGGAATCACAGCGCCGATCAGGCTCCCGGTCTCGATCGACTCCCTCTCGACGAGCGTTGCCTCTGCCAGGACCTCGCGCATGGGACTCCCTTTCTCCTCGATCGGCCGTTCCGCCGAGCGGCGACCTCGTATCGCCTGTCACTCACAAGACGCACGACGCGGGTGCGATCTTCCCCACGGCTCGAACCGACGCAACACGAGAGCAAGGAAGATTCGCCGGCGATCGGCCGTCTTGTCCGACATGCCAGCGGATGGATACGGCAACGAGCGTCTCGGGCGCCTCCTGGGGCTCCTCCGCCCTGCTCCCGAGGAGTGGGTGCTGCGGGCGCAGCGCATCTTCGTCGGACTCGGCGTCGCGGAGACACCCGTCGTGGAGACCCTGACGGCCCGCGATCTCGCGCAACTCCAGCGCGCGTTGGAGAGTGACGCGGGGTTCCGGGCGCGGTTCGACGCGGATCCCGTCGCCGCGGCCGAGGGCGCAGGGATGCCGGAGGTCGGAGCCGCGCTCGAGCGGGAGCTGCGCGAGCTCGTCGCACTCGCCGAGCGGGTAGCGGCCGACGACGCCTATCGCACCGCGTTGGAGACGGATCCCGTCGACGTGCTCGGCGCGGCCGGCATCGACTCGACTGCGGTCGAGCCCGTTCTGGACGCGCTCGGCATGCCGGACGAGGTTCTGTCGAGGGTGCCCGACGTGGTCGCCCACGCTCAGCAGAAGCAGCCGGTCGGAGCAGGCTTCCTGATCGCGCTGCTGACGAGCGACGCGGCCGTCGAGAGCGTTCGCAGCGCCGCCCGCCGCGACTAGTTCGGTCACGGAGAGTCCGACTCGGCTGCGCTACGCGTTGCTGACGCTCGGCGAGCGTGCTTTCTACACTGGCACCGCGCGGGCCGGTAGCTCAGCTGGTAGAGCAGGGGACTTTTAATCCCAAGGTCGTTGGTTCGAATCCAACCCGGCCCATCATGTAAATACCTGCAAATTAGCACTTTCTGCCATTCAGCCCTGGCCCTTCCACTCGCGTGGCAGTACGGATTCAGCACGGCGGTCTTCAGACTGGGAAGGCGCCCTCCATCTTGGCCGCTTGGAGTTTCCGCTCGGCGCGTTCCCAGTGGCCGTAGATGTCGGTCGTCACCTTGAGTGAGGAGTGCCCGAGATGGCGGGAGAGCCAGGTGATCTGAGCACCGCTCTCGAGCGCGCGCTTCGCGAATGTGTGCCTGAAGCTGTGGAACGTCCGTTTCTCTTGCGTCGGCCCTATGCGTCGGATCTCGGCGGCAGCCATCGCCGGGTAGAGGTGACGCCGAAGCAAGACCGTTGGTGAGAGGAAGCCGGATCCGTTCTCACCCGAGAAGACCATGTCCTCGACCGGACCTCCTCGCTCCTCGCACCAGGCAGCGAGGAGCTGTACGACATCGGAGATCAGATCGACGTCTCTGCGCTCACGGTTCTTTGGTGTTCCCAACAAGCCGCCCGTGTAGCTTGAGCGGACACGCACCACCGCTTGCTCGAGATCGACGTCGCCCCAGCGAAGCGCGAGCAGTTCTCCCTGCCGCATCCCTGTCTTGAGAGCAGCCAAGCACAGAGTCCGGTACGGCTCATCCTGGAGGTGCGTGAAGAGCCGGGGAAGTTCCGCGTTCTCGAAGTACGCTGCTTCCTTCCGCTCCGGGCGAGGCCGTTGTGCCGACGGGAGCTCGCGGACCGGGTTCGAGTCCGCATAGCGGTAGAAAACCGCTGTTTGGAGGCACGCGCTCAGAACCCGCAGATGCTTAGCGCGCGTCGACGGCGAGCAGCCTCGCTCACGCAAATCCCCGTTGAAGCGCGCGATGTCCTCGGCGCCGAGTCGCCGAACTCGCTGGCCTCCGAACGTCTGCTTTGCGTGCACGATTGTCGAGCGGTACGAGCCGACAGTCGACGGCTTGCGCTCTAGCGAGGCAAGCCAGCGGTCGGCCCATTCGACGAATCCGATCGTCGGCCGAGGACGATAGACGCCATCTTCTACGGCGGCCGCCAGGCGATACAGCGCGATCTCAGCTTGCTGGCGGTCGCGTCCGACGGCCTCTTTGTGCGTGTGCTCACCGACACGTATGACCACGTAGTAGAAAGGGCCCTCCGGGCAGGTGCAGCCGTCTGTGGCCTGATGGAACGGCGTCCAGACCCGTCCAAGAGCGCACCGTCGCGTGTGGTTCGCCTGCAGACTAGGCATCGCAAAGTGACATTGATCGTGTCATATACAGACCTCATCATAGTCACTTTGGCAAACCCTGGGCTCGTTCGATCCGACCCCGCTCTTACGGTTCCGCCGTGGAGCTGAAACTCGCCGGCCTTGCGGAGGTCGCTGAACTACTTCGGGTCAGTAGGCGCACCGCGAGTCGCTACACGACGCGGCCCGACTTTCCGGCACCGGTCTCCCGACTCCGCTCCGGACCCGTTTGGCTCGAAAGAGACGTGCTGGACTGGGCGCAAGGTTCTCCGGTTCAACGAGGCCGACCGCCCAAAGTGCCGCATAGGCGCCGGCAGACATAAGCACCTGACAGAGCGACGGGGATCGGGAAGAACCGTCGAAGTTGGGAGAGCCGTGGCTCGACCTGTCAATCGGAGCCAGTCAGCTCGGGTCACGGTTATGCGTGTATCTGTGACTCTTCGAGCTCGAGGCGCATTGTGGCAACCACTCGATCCCCATTTGGCGTTTCGAATCCCGTATGGGCTGACCCTCATACTCGACCACTTGATCGAGAGGCTCTCGCGATCTCTCACAACGAGGCCTTGGAATACGAACACCAGCTTTAGCCTGCGTACGGCCGGACCGGGTTAACGGCAATCGCGCCTCCGTCGACGGAGTAGACGCTGCCGGTTACAAATGACGCGGCATCGCTCAGCAGGAACGCAACCACGTCGGCAACCTCCTCCGAGGTTCCAGTCCGACGCATCGGTGTGAGTAGGGCACGGTCGCCGGTGCTTCCCCCGGCGGCCGTGCCTCCGGCGGTCGCGAGGAGGCCCGTGGGAACGATGCCTGGAGCCACGGCGTTCACCCGGATGCCACGAGGGCCGCCGTAGACGGCGGCCGAGCGCATCAATCCGAGGATCGCGTGCTTGCTCGCGTGGTACGGAACGAGTTCTGCGCCGCCGCCGAACGAGCAGATGGACGCGGTTACGACGATCGCGCCAGCGGTGTCCTGCGCCGCGAACTGGCGGAATGCCTCCCGCAAGCCGAGAAAGACGCCGCGCACGTTCACGGCCAGCACGCGATCGAAGTCGTCCGCCGGAACGTCCGGGAGCTCGACGAGCGCTCCAGCGATGCCGGCATTGAGGTGATGGACGTCGATGCGCCCGAACACCTCGACGATCCGGCGGACGTAGCCCACGACGTCCTTCTCGGATGAGACGTCCGCCTCGATGCCAATCGCGTCGCCTCCGATCTCCGCAGCGAGCGATGTAGCCCCCGCACCGTCGGTATCCACTATCGCTACCGTCGCGCCGTCCTCCGCGAGCCGACGGGCGACTCCCGCGCCGATCCCACCTGCACCTCCCGTGATGACCGCCACTTTCCCGTCGAACGCGCCCACGAAGCTCCTTTTCGTTCCGATGCCGCTTGACATCGCGACGGCGATGTCCGAGTATCTCGCCGCTGATTGTATGACGATATGACGAGCGTACGAGATGACAGGAACGAGTCGAGCGTCGCCGCACCAGACGCATCGAAGCAAAGAGGCATAGCCGCAGGGGATGGCGGTTACAACCTCACCTCGCAGGTCGAGCGCGTCGCCGCGCCTCTGCGTGAGCAGGTCCTCGATGTACTCCGCCGCGAGATCGTCGAGATGCGGCTCCGTCCGGGCCAGCGACTCGTCGAGCGCGAGCTCATCGAGAGGATCGGCGTCTCGCGAACGACCATCCGTGAGGCGCTCCGCCAGCTCGCCGCCGAGGGGCTGGTCACTACGATCCCGCAGAAAGGCGCGATCGTCGCCGCGCCGTCCGCGAAGCAGGCGGCAGAGCTCTACGAGGTCCGTGCTCTTCTCGAGGCCGCCATTGCGAAGGAGTTCGCGCTGAGCGCGTCGGACACCCAGGTGCGGGCACTTCGCGAGGTGTTCGGTGCAGTGGAGGAGAGTCAGGACGCCGTCGACGAGGGGCTGTTCCTGCAAGCAAAGGATCGGTTCTACGCAGTGCTCTTCGACGGAGCGGACAACGCGACAATCCGTGAGATTCTCGAGGGGCTCCAAGCGCGTGTCGCCGTCCTCCGCGCGACGACGGTCGCAGCGCCTGGGCGTCCGAAGAACTCGGTCGCAGAGATCGAAGCGATCGTCGAGGCGATCGAACGCCGCGATCCTGAGGCGGCCGCGGCCGCGATGTCCCACCACGTACGCGAGGCAGCGGCGACGCTGTTCGCCCAACTCGGGGTCGACCCACGGGAAAAGAGGGAGTTGGAGTGACCGACCAAGGCCGCTACGACGACGGGATGCGCGTGCGGAGCGAGGTCCTCGGCGCGGATCACGTCGAGCGCTCTCTCGCCAACGCGACGGAGTTCATGCGCCCGATGCAGGAGTTCGTGACGGAATACTGCTGGGGCGAGATCTGGTCTCGCCCCGGCCTTGCGCGGCGTGAGCGTAGCTTGATCACCCTGGCGATGTTGGCCGCGCTCAACCGCTCGCACGAAATCGCCGTGCACGTCCGCGGCGCGCTCAACAACGGCTGTACGACCACTGAGATCCAGGAGACGCTGCTGCAGGTCGCCGCGTACGCAGGCGTACCCGCAGGAATGGAGGCGTTTCGCGTCGCCAACGGCGTCCTTGAGCAGGTGCGCGAGGAACACGCGGGGCGCGACGGCGCGTGAGCCGGGTCGAGACAGTGGGCGTCGTTGGCGTGGGCGCCATGGGCGCGCCGATCTCCCGGGCATTGCTCGAGACCGGCCGTCCTGTCTCGGTCTACGACCGTGACCCGGACGCGGCCGGTTCCCTCGGTGCCGACGGCGCAACCGTGTGCTCGAGCGTCCGCGACGTCGCCGACTCGGCCGCGATCGTGTTCGTCAGCCTGCCCACTCCCGAGATCGTGCGCGAAGTCGTGATCGGCCAGAACGGTCTCCTCGGCGGGAGCGCGATCCGCACGCTCGTCGATCTCTCGACGACGGGGACGACGACGACGCAGGATCTCGCTCGCGCTGCGCAGCAGGCGCAAGTGGCGTACCTGGATGCGCCGGTCAGCGGCGGCGTCGCCGGAGCAGAGGCGCGAACCCTCGCCGTTATGGCCTCAGGCGACTCCGCAGTCTTCGAGTCGGTTCGTCCGCTCCTCGAATTGTTCGGCGGATCCGTCTTCCTTGTCGGTCCGGTCCCGGGCCAAGGTCAGCTCACCAAACTGCTCAACAATCTCTTGTCCGCGACCGCCTTCGCGATTACCTGTGAGGCAACGGTGCTCGCCGTGCGCGGCGGACTCGACCCGGCGACCCTCCTTGAGGTGGTCAGCGCGAGCAGTGGCCGAAACAGCGCGACGACGAACAAGTTTCCTGAGCACGTCCTCTCGAGACGGTTCGCTTCGGGGTTCCGGCTCGCGCTGATGGCGAAGGACCTCGAGCTATGCCTCGCCGAGGCGCGCCGCCGCGGGACGCCGATGCTCGTCGGAGGGCTCGTCCAGCAGCTTTGGACGCTAGCTGCGGCTGATGCCGGACAGGACGCCGATCACACGGAGATCGTCCGGATGTTCGAGAGCTGGGGTGGCGTGACCGTGGCCGCGACGGCAGGGGCCGCCGATGAGTGATCCGTACGAAATCCTGGCGATCCGGTACGGGACGCTGACTGCTCGCAAGGGCGAGCTCGTGTACCGCTACGAGAGCTACGGCGAGCCGGACGCCGCGGTGGAGATGGCGTACTACTTCTGGCTTCTTCGCCGTCCGGGCGAGACCGTTCTCGTCGACACCGGGTTCAATCCTGCAGTCGGGACCAGGCGGGGTCGGACATGCACTTGGCCTCCGATCGACGCGCTCCGGTCTCTGGGAGTCGAGCCGGAGGACGTGGACACCGTTGTCCTCACCCACTTCCACTACGACCACACGGGCAATCTCGACGCGTTTCCGCGGGCGCAGATCGTCGCCCCGAGAAAGGAGTTCGATTTCTGGACTGGTCCGATTGCTGATCGCATGCAGTTCGCCGCACACGTCGAGGCGGACGAGATAGCCGAGATCGAGCGTTGGATGGCCGACGGCCGTGTTCGCCTGACGGACGGAACAGAGGAGATCCTCGAGGGCGTCACCGCAATGACTGCGGGCGGCCACTCCCCGGGTCAGCAGGTGACAACCGTCGTGGGCGCGAGTGGCCTGGTCGTCCTCGCGTCAGACGCGGTGCATTTCTACGAGGAGCTCGAGCTCGATCGTCCGTTCGGAGTGATCGCCGATCTTGCTCAGATGTATCTGGCCTACGACCTACTGAAGGACCTCGCGGAGGCAGGCGCCGCGGTCGTCCCCGGTCACGACCCGGACGTCCTCCGCCGTTACGCGGCTGTGGATGGCTCGGAAGGAAGGGCAGTGCGCCTCGCCTGAGGCGGACGTCAAGTGGACACCAACGGAGGAGGGAACCAACGATGAAGTCTCGATCGCTTGCGTGGAGGGCAGCAGCTGCGACCGCGCTCAGTGTCGGCGTCGTAGCCGCCGCAGTCGCAGCATCCACCAGCACCGCCGCCCCGTCGGGCGGAACGATCCTCGTCGGATCGATCGCAGGCACGACTGGCGCGTATGGGAGCACCGGCGTCGCAATGGTCAATGGAGCGAAAATGGCCGTCGCCGACCTCAACGCCAAGGGAGGAGCGCTCGGCAAGAAGTTCTCGCTCCAGTCGTACAACGACCAGGCGTCGGCGACGCTGTCCTCGCAGCTCTTCAAGCGACTCGTGAGCGCCGGCGCGGTTGCGATCGCCGGATCGGGTGACACCGGCCCCGCGACGTCCGCGATGGCCGACCGTCTACGGATCCCGAACATCGGGGCCGTCGACGACGCCGGTCTCACGATCTATCCGAACGGCCCTGCCAAGCCACCGCTTCCGTGGGTCTGGAGCTGGGGTCTGAACACGTTCGGCTACGGCGGCATCGACGCGCACTACGCACTCAAGCACTGCCCCGGCGGCCGTCTGGCTGTCCTCCACGATCCGGCGTCGTACGGTGAAGGTGGCGAGGCCGGCATCAAGCTCGCGTACTCGAAGGCACACAAGAAACTCTCCCTCGACGACGCGATCAGCGAGGACTGGTCGACCGGCGCGACCGTCGGACTGACGAACGAGATCAACAAGATCAAGAGCTCGGGCGCGAAGTGCGTCGTCGTCTGGCTGACACAGCAGGACACCGCTCGCTTCGTGCAGACGCTCAAGTCGACCGGGGCGAAGTTGACTGTCCTCGGCAACGACGAGATGAACGCCGACAATACGTTCGCTTCGCTGGCTGGGAAGGACGCGAACGGAGCGATCGGCGCGGAGCTCACGACGCAGCTCCATCCGAGCAAGGCGCTCCTCAGCTTCCAGAAGCGCTACAAGGCCCAGTTCCACATCGCGGCGACGCCGTTCGCAGTCGCGAACTACGACGCGATCATGCTGCTGGGCCAGGTGATCAAGAAGGCCGGGTCGACCGACCCGAGCAAGCTCCAAGCGGGCCTCAACGCCGTCAAGAACTACAGGGGCCTGCAGGGCACGGTCAACTTCAGCGCTCAGAACCACGCGACGGTGACCGAGCCGAACCTGACGCTCACGAGGTACGACGCGAAGACCAAGACCTGGAAGCCGTTCAACTGGTAGAGCCGCCGACGGGGGGCCGGGAATCATCCCGGCCCCCCGTCCCCTCCGGCAGCTCAAGAAGGAGGACGCATGAGCACGGCGACCAACGACACGAAGCGGCGACTCCGAGAGGAGTTCATCGATGCGCGCGGGTTTTGGAACGCATTCTGGGACAGCCTCCTCGACCTCGATCCCGACTTTTTCGAGGCGTACACGCGCTTCTCGTCCGTTCCATGGCGGCAAGGGCCGCTCGATCCGAAGATCAAGGAGTTCGTCTACATCGCGGTGGACGCGGCTGCGACGCATCTCTACGTCCCCGGCATCCGCCAGCACACCCAGAGGGCGATCGAGCTCGGAGCGACCGCCGAGGAGATCATGGAGGTGCTCGAACTCACCGCGACGCTCGGCATCCATGCCTGCAACATCGGGGTGCCGATCCTCGTCGAGGAGCTCGAGGCCGCGGGGCAGCCGGTCTCCCGCGAGCTGTCCGACCGACAGGAGGAGATCAAAGCGGAGTTCACGGAGAAGCGGGGCTACTGGAACCCGTTCTGGGACGAGATGCTCTGGCTCGACCCGGAGTTCTTCGCCGCTTACACGCAGTTCTCGTCCGTTCCCTGGGTGAGCGGGACGCTCGAGCCGAAGGTTAAGGAACTCATCTACACCGCATTCGACGTTTCGGCGACGCACCTCTATGTCTCGGGCCTTCGCCAGCACATCCGGAACGCGCTCGACTACGGCGCGACGAAGGAAGAGGTGCTCGAAGTGATCGAGCTCGCGAGCGTGATCGGCATCCATTCGTGCACCGTCGGAGTGCCGATTCTGGTCGAGGAGCTCGCCAGCGGAACCGGGCAGCCGTGAGCGTCGAGACGGTCCCGGTGGACGAGGATTCCCGACTCGGCGAGCTCTATGGCCGATATAAGAAGCTCGCTCTCGCCTCAGGCGCGGCGCTCGTGCTCGGTGCTCCGCACGACGCCCTCGAGGAAGAAGCGAGGGAACTCCTCGTCGATGCGCACAGTGCGCTCGCCGACGGGCTGAGGCACGAGGCGCAGCTCGGCGCATGCGTCGAGGCTGCGGCGGAATTGCTGGCGTTGCTCGTTCGAGGCGGTGACGTCGGCGCCGTCCGCAGCACCCATAAGCGCTTCCGCCGCGAGGTCTGGAAAGTGATCCCCTGCGAGTACGTCCCGTGCTGTGCGGCCGCGAGTCACGAGCACGAGTGAGGAGAGGACGATGGCTAACTATTCGATCTGGGTCGTCGAGTACGCGAGAGTGAACGAATTCGCCGAGGGCATCCTGCTCCAGGGTCGCTGGAACACGCCGACGAAGATTGCCCCGTATTGCTACGCCGTCCTGAAGGGCGAGGGGCACATCGCCGTCGTCGACTGCGGCTTCGACAACGTCGAGCTGGGTGCCGAGCTCGGACGGTCCTACGGCGTATCCGACTGGCAAGCACCTGACGTCGTGCTCAACCGGATTGGCGTCGACCCTGCAGCCGTGGACACGATGATCCTTACGCACAACCACTTCGACCACGCCGGCGGAGTCGAGTTCTTCCCGAACGCGCACGTGTACATCCAGGAGCGGGAGGTCTCCCGCTACCTGTGGGCCAAGGGGCTCCCGGACCGCATGCAGTGGCTGACGACGGCGACCGACCCGGACCTCGTCCTCTGGCTCGTCAACAGGATGAAGACCGGCAAGCTGACGCTTCTGAACGAGGAGTCCGAGGTCCTCCCAGGCGTCCGCGCCATCCCCGCCCACGACACGCACACCGCCGGCTCGCAGTACGTCACGATCGAGAACGAGCGCGACGGAAAGTGGCTGATGGCCGGGGACAACTGCTACGTCCACGAGAGCTTCTCCGCCGCCGAGGACGGAGGCCAATTCATCCCGATTGGCCTCGTGTTCGGTAGCTACGAGCGTTGCATCCTGACGATGGAGGAGATGTGGCAGTCCGTCGACGCCGACGTGACGCGGATCATTCCCTTTCACGAGCAGGGCCTTTGGGACGTGTTCCCGACCCACCGGTTCGACGACACGCTGCACGTTGCTGAGCTCTCGCTCGCAGCGGGCGAGCCGAGCCGTGTTGCAGCCGGCGCAGCGGCAGGCTAGATGGCCGACCTCAGCTCAGGAATGGTCGGCCTCGGCAACATGGGGGGCCGCATCGCACGGCGCATCCGCGATGGGAATCTCCCGGTGGTTGGATTCGACGTCAGCGCGGAGCAGATGTCGAGGGCTGGCGTGCCGGGTGCCGCGTCGATCGCGGACCTCGTCCAGCAGGTGGATGTCGTGCTCCTCTCTCTTCCGGACAGCCGCGTCGTGGAAGCTGTGGTTTATGGGGAAGAGGGCGTCCTCGCGTCTTGTCGAGAAGCGCAGATCGTCGTCGACCTGAGCACGGCGGCGCCCGACTCGACCGTCGAGATTCACGGCGCGCTCGCAGGCAAGGGAGTCGAGTTCGTCGACGCGGGCATCTCAGGCGGCGCCGCGGCGGCCGAGGCGGGGACGCTCACGATCATGGTGGGGGGCTCGCGAGACGCGCTTGAGGCAGTAACGCCGATTCTCGAAGCTGCGGCGAATCGCATCTACCACATGGGCGAATCGGGCTCAGGGCACGTAGCCAAGCTGTTGAACAACTTCCTGAACGGCGTGAGCCTGGCCGCGACCGCCGAGGTCATGCTCGCGGCCCGCAAGGCAGGCCTCGACCTCGCGCAGTTCCTGGATGTGGTGAACAACTCGAGCGGCGTCAATTTCGCGACGCTCAACCGGTTCCCGCGGATCGTCGAGGGTGACTACCTGGAGGGCGGCCTCACGAGCAACCTCATGGCCAAGGACCTGACCTTGTACCTCGATCTTGCGCGGCGACTCGAGGTCACGAGCCTCGCTGGGCCGTCGTGTCTGGGTGCATTCCACCTCGCGGCGGCGCTCGGATACGGCGAGCAGATCAGCAATCGAGTCGTGGATGCGCTGGGCGACATTTCGGGAGGGATCAGACTGCAGTCCGACGGGACGGAGGGCTCATGAGGATCGCGCGAGGCCGAGTCGAGGGAAGCACCTCCGAGCAGCGGACGGCGACATTCACGGGGAGCGTCTGGGTCGACCCGCTCCTCGGCGAAGCTGACGGGATCATGGTCAACACCGTCTTCTTCGAGCCGGGAGCGCGCACACACTGGCATACGCATGAGATCGCCCAAGTGCTCCAGGTGTCGAGCGGGCGAGGTTGGCTCCAGAGCCGCTCAGGAGAAGGCGGTGAGCTGACCGCGGGCTACGTTGCGCACATCCCAGCCGGGGAGGAGCATTGGCACGGCGCTGCACCGGACTCGTACCTGGTGCATGTCGCGGTCTCGATCGGCCGCACCGGCTGGCTCGAGCCAGTCTCAGACGACGACTACGCCGGAGTGTTCTAGCCCGCATGCTCCAGGTGCTGCTGAGCGGGCTTGCGATCGGCTCGATCTACGGCCTCGTGGGCATGGGATTCGCGATCGCGTTCTACGTGACGCGGGTCATCAACTTCGCGCAGGGCCAGCTGCTCATGGTCTCGGTGATGGTCGCAGCGGCTGTCGCCCGCGCGGGGATCTCACCGGTGGCCGCGGTCGCCTTCGGGATTCTGGCAGCGGGTGGTGTCGGCGCACTCACGTACGTGGTCGCCGTTCGACCGGTTATCGCCTTCGACCGCTTCAGCCTCGCCTGGCTTGTCAGCACGCTCGGGGTCGCCCTCATCCTCCAGAACCTGGCGGCGATCATCTGGGGCCCGACGTCGAGGTCCTTCCCTGCGCTTCTGAATGGCACGAGCGTTCACATCGGCGGCGCGACGCTCACGCTGCAGGAGGTCCTCGCAATTGTCCTCGCCGTGTTCCTCGCGATCGTCGTCGAGCTCGTTCGCAGACACACGCTCTTCGGGAAGGTGGGGATGGCGATCGCCTACGACCCGGAGATGGCGTCGTCGCTCGGCGCGAACACCCTCTTCTTCGCGATCTTCGCGTTCGCGTTCGCCGGCGTCCTCGCGGGTGTCGCGGGTGTCCTCATCGGGCCGATCACCTACTCGAACCCGTACCTTGGAGACACCTACGGCATCGCCGGTTTCGTTGCGCTGATGATCGCCGGCACCGAGCGTCCGGCTGCAGCGATGGTGGGTGGGCTTCTCCTCGGAGTCCTCGGGGAGGCGGCGAACAAGCTCATCAACACGCAGGCGTCCGACTGGTTCCCGTTCGTCGTCGTGGTCTTCATCCTTCTGCTAATGCCCGACGGCCTGTTCTCGGCCGGAAGCCGGCTCTGGACGCAGGCGCGGGGCATGCAGGGGGCCCAGGAGGCTTCGTCGTGACGGCTGGCGATCTCGCGGGCCAACGACCCGCTATCAGCTCGGCGGCGACCGCCTGGAGGCCGATTGCATATGGCGGCGCGCTCGTTGCGTATCTCGCCCTGACGTATTGGCTCGCACACGGAACCCTGTACGTCCAAGGCCTGACCGTGGTCGCCGCGGTGTTCGGGATGCTCGCCGTCAGCCTCGATCTCGTCGCCGGAATGCTCGGCCTCTACTCGCTCGGGCACGCCGGGCTGTTCGCGATCGGCGCGTACACAACGACCCTGCTCTACAACGACCGCGGCTGGAGCATCTGGGTGCTGCTCCCGGTTTGCATCGTGGGGGTTGGGGTGGTCGGGCTCCTCCTCGGCTCGCTCACGCTCCGCGTCAGCGGTCTCTACTTCGCGATCACGACGTTCGTGTTCACGCTCGTGCTGACGGTCGTCGCGAGCGACTCGGCGTTTACCGGCGGGTACGGGGGGCTGATCGGGCCGCTCTTCCCGACTTTCTCGGGGAGGCTTTCATGGCTCGGGGACTCGCTGACCTGGTGCTGCATGGTCGGCGTGCTCGTTGCGATGCTCATCGCCCTCGGAATCCGCCACTCGCCCTTCTACCCGGTCCTCCTCGCGACACGCGACGCAGAACCATTCGCGGCCGCCGCCGGCGCGAAGACGGCGCTCGTGAAGATCGGGATGTTCGGGCTCTCTGCCGCGATGGCAGGCGCGGCCGGATGGATCTTCGCCTTCCAAGGGATCGTCTCGCCCGGCCAGTTCAACTGGACGGTCTCAGTCAACATTCTCGTGATGGTGATCCTGGGCGGGATCAACACGACGCTCGGGCCCGTGCTCGGAGCGGCGTTCGTGACCATCTTCCCCGCCCAGGTCAACATCAACCCGTATTGGCAAGAGGTCATCTTCGGTCTGCTCTTCGTCCTCGTGGTGGTCCTCTACCCGACGGGTTTCGTAGGTCTCGTCAGGGCCGTCTTCCGGGGTGTGCTTAGCTGGGTCCGACCGGGCGTAGCGCCCCAGACGCTCACCCGATCCCGCGCCGGACCGTCGGACGAGCCGGCTCCGGTCGAGATCGAAGCGGTCGAGGCCGCCGCGCGTGGGGGCGTCCAGAACGAAGCACCGCTGCCGCCCGTGGAGATCACCGGCGCGACGGTCCCCGCTGTTAGGTGCCGGGGCGTTGTGTTCGGCTATTTGAAGCAGGCGCGTGTCCTGAACGGCGTCGATTTCGAGGTCGAGCGTGGGACGATCCACGGACTGATCGGGCCAAACGGATCCGGGAAGAGCACGCTCGTCGATCTCATCGCTGGTCGCCTGAGACCGCAATCCGGCACGATCGAAATCGACGGGAACCGGCTCGATCACGCCGGGCCGCAGGCGAGGGCGCGTAACGGAATGATGCGGACGTTCCAGTCACCCGTGCTCGTGCGGGAACTCCCGGTGCTCGAGACCGTGCTCGTCGGTCTCTACAGTCGTGTGCCTCGCATCGCACTGCGCGCACCCGTCTGGCCGGCTCTGCCGACTGCGCGTCGCCAAGCGCGGCGCATGCGCAAGAGCGCCCTCGACTCGCTCTCATTCGTCGGTGGAGCGGAATGGGCCGGGAGTCGTGTCGGGGATGCGCCACACGGCGTCGAGCAGCTGACCCAGCTGGCCGCCGCGTGCGTGTCGGGCCCGAGCACTCTCATCCTCGACGAGCCGCTCGCGGGTCTTTCGCCGAGCGAGGTCGAGCATGCCGCCGCGATCCTCGCGGAGCTGAAGGGCTCGGGCGTGAGCGTCGTACTGATCGAACACCAGCCGCAGTTTGTGTTCGCGCTCTGCGACGCCGTTACGGTTCTCGACGCTGGCGAGGTTGTAGTGACTGGTCCTGCCTCCGAGGTACGCGAGAACCAACGGGTTCGCGAGGTGTATCTGGGCCAATGAGCGCGGCGGCGGGAAATGCACTCGAGCTGTCGACGGTGTCCGCGGGGTACGGGCGCTATGACGTGCTCAAGAACGTCGATTTACACGTCGCGAGTGGCGAGGCGGTAGCTCTCCTGGGAGCGAACGGTGCCGGGAAGACGACCGTGTTGCGAGCGATCATGGGTCTCGTCAAGAATCGTCGCGGCTCGATCCGTGTCAACGGCGTCGAGTTGTCGCGCATGGCCACTCACCGGATCGCACGTGGCCACGCGGCGATGGTGCCCGAGGGAAGACGCCTTTTCCTGGATCAGTCCATCGAGGACAACCTGATGCTCGGCGCACTCCATCTCCGGCGGGATCACGAGCGCGTGGCACGTCTTCTCGGCTCGGTGTATGACTTATTCCCGTCTCTGGCCGACCTTCGCAAGCGCTCGGCTGCGGCACTCAGCGGCGGCCAGCAGCAGATGGTGGCGATCGGCCGCATGCTCATGAGCGACCCGGAGGTCCTGTTGTTGGACGAGCCTTCACTCGGCCTTGCTCCGCTTGCGATCGACGGCGTAGCTGATGCGCTGGCCGCGCTTCGGACCCAGGGTAAGTCGTTTCTCCTCGTCGAGCAGCGCGTGGACCTTGCGCTTAGGGTTTGCGATCGGGTGTACGTGCTGGCGGGTGGAGAGGTCGCGATGGAGGAGTCCGCAGGCACGGTAGACGTAGAGAGTCGCGCGCTCATCAATGCGTACCTGGGCTAGCCGTCAGCAGCGAACGCTCGCTCGGATCAGGGAGCTTCCCGCTCGTCCACCCTCGCGATGGTCGGTCACGGTTTCGCCTGAAAGCGCGACTCTATTGCGTACCTAGCGCGGCAGTACGGCGAAACGTGACCCAATCGGCCCGAAAGCATCCGAGCCCTGATGCGCTACGCCGTCATCGCCGGACGCCGGCGTCGGGGGGCGGCGAGTGCGGACTCAGGCTCGGTGACCGAGGCGTTGAACGAGCCGATGCGACGAGCGGCGAGGCGAACGCTGGCTGACGAAGACTTCGAGCGCGCCGCGTCTGTCTATCGCGCAGCGCTTGCGAACGGTCGCCGCGACCCGGTCGAGTGCGTCGTCGAGGAACTCCACCTGTCCCGTTCGACTGCGGGTCGCCGGATCGTCGAGGCTCGGCGCCGAGGGTTCTTGCCGCCGACCGAACCTCGCAAGGCCCGCGCCTAGCTGAGCTGGCTTCGCAGCGCCCGCGCGAGCGGGGCCCGGTTACGCCGAAATGGAATAGCCGGCCGGGAGAATGTCAGTGCCATCGGGATCGCGCACGAAGCTGCCCCCATGCGTCCCCCGGACGAACTTGTATCCGGTGCGGCGCTTGCCACCAGCGCGGATGTTTCCGTGGAAGTAGTCCCGGACATCCTCGGGCTCGACCTCGAGAAGACTCGCCAGCCGAGCTTCGATGGCGACTGCTTTCTTAGTCTCGATCATGGAGAGATTGAATCCTGGGCCCCGGATGACATTCGGATCGTCGGCTTAGACGGCGTCTCTTCACGACCGTGACGCCGATAGGCGCGAGCGATGTCGCGGGTCGCCCGCATTTGCTCTCGCTGCCAGCGCATCCGTCCGTGCGCATGCACTGACCGTGAGGCAATCCGCAGACGGCACCGCAACCAGATCCTTGGCCGAGGCAACGCGCACTGGCAGCGCCTCAGCCGATGGGCTCGCGACCTCCAGCCCTGGTGCTCTCGCTGCGGCTCGTCGCACGACCTGACGGTCGACCTCATAGGCGGCGGCGACCACCGCACAGCCCACGTCGAAGACCTGCGTGTCCTCTGCCGCTCCTGTCACGGCCGACAGGACGGGGGCAGGCGGGATGCGTTTTTTTCGCTGCGCCGCCCCCCAGACCCGTCGCTCGGTCTCTTCAAGAAACCGCGAGTTTCGCGGTGACTTTTGGAGTTTCCGTTTTTTGAGCGTCTCGGCTCTCACGCGGACACCGCTCACGGCGCTCCGCCTCTCCGAGCAGAATCCCCGCCACATCGAGCGCGAGCGCCTGGAAGCACTCAAGCGCTCGCTCGCGACCGATCCCGAGATGCTCGAGGCGCGCCCCGTGGTCGCGCTCCCCGATGGGACAGTCGTGTGCGGAAACATGCGCGTCCGCGCCGCGGGCGAGCTCGGCTGGGATGAGATCGCGACCGTGACGGCGGACCTCGGCCCGGAGCAGGCGCGCCTGTGGATGCTCCGAGACAACAACGCCTATGGCGAGTGGGAAGAGGACGCGCTCTCGGAGCTCCTGGCAGAGCTCGAGCGAGGAGGCTCCGACCTCGCGCTTACCGGCTTCCCCGACGACGCCCTCGAGGCGCTCCTTGAGCGCGCACACCCGTCCCCCGTCGATCCCGACGAGGCGCCAGCCCTCGAGGATCAGGCAGAGCCCGAATCGAGGCCGGGCGAGATCTACGAGCTCGGCCCGCACCGGCTTATGTGCGGGGACGCGACTGATCGGGAGCAGGTGGCGAGGCTTGTCGCAGGCGCGCGCGTCGACGTCATCGTTACGGATCCGCCGTATGGCGTCTCCTACCAGGGCGGGGCGCAGGAGTTCTCGGCCCGGACCGGCAAGCGCAAGGTGCGCACAGTTGCGGGCGACGGCGATGCACGCCTGTACGCCGCGACGCTCCCGCTCATGCATGAGCTACTGCGCCCAGACGGTGCGCTCTACCTCTGGTTCTCAGACTCGCGCGCGAGCGAGGTGCTGGCGGCGGTGGCCGATTCCGGCTTTCGGCAGCGAGCGGTCCTCATCTGGGCGAAGGACGTCCCCACCGGCTCGCTCACGGCTCAGTACATCCCCCGCCACGAGCCCCTCCTGTACGCCTCCCCTGGTTCACGGGCGCCGCGCTTCTTCGGGCCGACGAACGAGGTCACGCTCTGGGAGCACCCGAAGCCGCGGGTCAACGATCTCCATCCCACACAAAAGCCGGTGGCGCTCCTCGAGCGCGCGATCCGAAACTCGAGCCGCCGGGGCGAGACCGTGCTCGACCTCTTCGCAGGCTCCGGCTCGACGCTCATCGCCAGCGAGCTCACGGGCAGGCGCTGCTTCGCGATGGAGCTCGACCCGCGCTACTGCGACGTCATCCGCCGCCGTTACGAGGCATTCGCCGGTGGGTAGGCGTGGCCCACTTCCAAAGCCGAAGGAGCGCCTCGCCGGTCATCGACAGGCGGGACCGGCGCTCGAGCTCGTCTCAGAGCCCTCCCCCGCTCCCGAGCCGCCGGTGGAGCTGAGCGAAGAGGTGGCTACGGCCTGGGAGGCGTACTGGCGCTCGGACGTCGCACGGGTCGCGAGCGAGGTCGACCTGCCGGTCGTCCGCCGGCTCTTTCGCATGTACGAGCAGTACGAGCAGGCGCTCGAGGTCGTGCGGAAGGCGATCGTCGTCCGGGGTTCGACCGGGCAGATCAGGGTCAACCCGCTCGCCGACTACGCGTTCAAGCTTTCGGGGCAGATCCTCCGTCTCGAGGAGGAGCTCGGGCTCACCCCGCTCTCGAGACAGCGGCTCGGGATCGCGCTCGCCGAGCGCTACCGCTCACTCGACGAGCTAAACCTCTCGCTCTCGGAGCCGGGGCATGGAGAAGACGAGGCCGACGACCCCCGCCTCGCCCTCGCCTGAGCTCCCGCCGACCCTCGGCCCGGTCGTCTGCCGCTGGATCGAGCAGAACCTCGTGCACGGGGAGGGCGACTTCCTCGGGCAGCCGTTCCTCTTGGAGCGCTGGCAGCGGGAGATCATCTACCGCCTGTACGAGTACGACCCGCAGACACAGAAAAGGATCGTCCGCCGGGCGCTCATCATCCTCCCCAAGGGCTGCGGGAAGACCGAGCTGACGGCGGCGATCGGGCTCGCCGAGCTCTGCGGGCCGGTGACGCTCGGGCCCGACGGGAAGCCGGCGCGGCGGACGGCTCCGAACATCCCCGTCGCCGCGGCGAGCTACGAGCAGGCAAACAAGCTGTACGGGGCGGCCAAGCTCATCGCCGAGCGCGGGCCGCTCTCGCAGTTCCTCGAGATCTACGACACGCAGATGCAGCTTCGGGGTGACGTGGGGACGATGTTCCGGGTCGCAGCCGAGGCGGGGACGAACGACGGCGGCCTTCCGACCGCCTTCCTCGCCGATGAGATCCACGAGTGGGTCGGCAGGAGAGCACGCGTCCACCTCGTGATCGGGAACTCGCTCGCGAAGAGAGAGGGCGGGCTCGAGATCAACCTCTCGACCCCGGACGACGCCGACCCCGACTCCCTCCTTGGCCGTCTTGCGGGCTACGGCGATCGCATCCTCTCGGGAGAGGTCGTCGATCCCTCGTTCCTCTACGTCCGCTACTCGGCGCCGCTGGAGACGCCGCTCGACGACCCGGTCGCGCTTCGGAAGGCACTGCGCGCCTGCCACCCCGCCTCCTGGCTCGACCTCGAGCGCGTCGCCGCCCGCTGGGAGGTCGACCGCATCCCCGAGCACGAGTTTCGCCGCTACCACCTCGCCCAGTTCGTGCGCCCGGCGAGCGCCTGGCTTCGCGAGGGGGCGTGGGCCGCCTGCGCCGATCCCTCACGGACGCTCGAGTCGATCCCCGAGGGGACGGAGATCGTCCTCGGCTTCGACGGCTCCTACAACGACGACTCGACCGCCCTCGTCGCCTGCACGCTCGCCGAGCGCCCGCACCTCTTCGTCGTCGGCGCCTGGGAGAAGCCCGCCGGCTACCTCGGAGACGACTGGACCGTTCCCCGCGACGAGGTCGACGCTGCGGTCGACCAGGCGATGCGCCGCTTCCTCGTCCGCGAGCTCGCCGCCGACCCGCCCGGCTGGCATCGCGAGATCGAGTCCTGGGCCGAGCGCTACGAGGACATCGTCACCGCCGACTACCGGACGAACCTGCGGAAGTTCATGGCGAGGGCGTGCGCGAAGCTCCACTCGGCGGTCGTGACCGGACAGATGACACACGACGGCGATCCCCGCCTCGCGCGGCACATCGCGAACGCCGTCGTCAAGGAGACGCCCGAGGGTGCGTACATCACGAAGGAGCACCGCCACTCCTCGCGCAAGATCGACCTCGCGGTCGCCGCGGTCATCGCCTATGACCGAGCGACCGAGCAACGGGAGTTCGGGTCGGTTTACGAGACGCGCGGACTGCTGATCCTCGGTCTCGATCAGTTAAGCGCTGGCAACTCACAGGATTGACGCCGCCCACGTTTCACTGGCGTCATCCGACAAAGGACGACCGGAGAGGAGAGCACGATGACGCACATCCGCTTTGTAGCTTTGTCAACAGAAATCGCGCGCGCCTATCAACGCGGTGAGAAAGACGCCTACGGGCAATCCCCGGAACGGCAAACCTCGACGGGTCCCGGGCTCCCATGTCGACATTGCTTGTCCGACGTCGACGTCGGAGAGGATTACCTTATCCTTGCGCACCGACCGTTCTCGCTCATACAGCCGTATGCCGAGACAGGCCCCATCTTTCTTCACGCCAAAGCATGCGCCAGACACCCGGACACACCAGAAGCGCCGCAGTTGTTCCGGCAACAAGAAGAGATGATGGTGCGCGGCTACGATGCCGACGAGCGCATTGTCTATGGCACGGGGGCAATCGTGTCAACGAATCGGATTGCGGAGATTGCCACTGCAATGTTCGATGATCCGCGAGTCGCGTTTGTCGATGTGCGCTCGGCGAAAAACGGATGCTTCCAGTGCCGTATCCAGGGTCGAGCAGCCAACAGCGGATCTGTCGTTTGAGCGCGTCGAGCGAATACTGGGGTTGAGCGACACAGCCTCCTAGGGCGAATCGTGTCATGTCGCCCTCGACAAGGCAGACACCCGGCACCCTGGTAGCCGCGACGCGAAGCATGGGGGCCGAAAGATCGAGCCCAGTGACCTCGTAGTCCTGCTGCAAGTGTCCAAGGATTGAGCCGGTGCCACATGCGAGTTCCAAGAGCGTGCGGGCGGAAGGGTGATGCTGTTCGATCAGCCTGCGAAGGAATGCGATCTGCCCCTCGCGATCTTCCTGAACGGCATCGTAGAAGCGCGCGAAAGCTCCGTACTGGGTCATCGCAGGGAGGTTGCCGTTTGCCGACCGAGTTGGCAACGAGCCGCTACAACACCCTTCCGGCGTTGCCTCTGCCGAGCTTCCGATTCCTATTCATCTGAGTCGACCGGAAGAGCTCCCGACAAGCTCGTCTCCGAGTTTCGTGCGCGAGTAGAGGACGCTGCGGCCCGATCGGCGGCAGCTGACGAGATCAGCCTGCAGCAGGACGCTGAGGTGGTCGGCGACATGTCCGGGCGAGCGGCGCATACGTCGCGCGAGGCTCGTTGTGCTGACCGGCTCGTCGAGTCCCGCGAGGATCTCCGCGCGGGTCGCACCGATCAGTTTCGAGAGGGAACGACGATGTGCGCGCTCCCCGTGTCCAAGGAGCGCCCGTGTTCCACGCGCGGGATAGATGATTCCGGGCGGCTCGCTCATCGTGGCGATGCGCGGCGAAATGAAGGCAGAGGGGATCAGGAGCAGGCCGGACGACCCGAGCTCGATCGTCTGCGTCGAGCGCTGCTGAACGCGTAGTCGGCGTCCGCGAAGCTCAACGGCGGAGGAGAGATCGGCGAACAGGCGCGCCAGCCCACCATCGGCGAGTCGTCGCGCGCGATAGGCGACGTCACGCTCCAGCAGATCCCGGATCTCGGGCCACGCTGGAGCGACGAGATCGTTCCAGATGATCTCGAGCGAGTCGGCCAAGAGCCGTGGCGCCTGAGGATCGAGAAGGCGTCGCGACGTGGCCACATTGACCCGCCGGCCGCGTAGGGCAAGGGAGATCTCGGCACGAGCGCGGTCGGGTGGGGTCGTCCGAATGCGCTCTAGTTCGTCTTCGATGGCCGCGATCGGCGATCCGGGGGGTGGCGTCAAGAAGTCGGGGACGTACCCGCGTTCCGGCAGGAGAACACGGAGGGGTTCGAGATCGTGCTCGCGATGAAGCCTCTCGATGATCGAGAGTCGCTGTCTCAACCAGGCGAAGTGAGGCGTGACGCGAGACGCGAAGTCGATCGCTCTGGCGGCTTGCATGACCTCGCCGAGCGGCGAGATACCGAACCGGCAGTTGACGATCGAATCGACCGAAAAGATGAAGGTGACCACAGCAGAGGATTCGTTGCATCGCGAATCTACACATGTCACTTCTTTCGTCCTGAACCGAATCTCTGGTGCGTGCGAGCGACGACCCGATACTCGTCGGCGTATGCGAGGGATGAAAGGGATGCGCGAGTACTACGACCGTCGCGCTCCTGAGTACGACCTGACGACCTATCTTGCAGGCGGCAAGAGACGAGGGTTCAGGCGCGATCTCGCTCAACTCGAGGAACTTGTCGCATCGCTCGAGAGCGAGCGGACGCTCGACGTGGGCTGTGGAACCGGCTGGCTGACGCGTTATCTCGCCGGCTCGGTTGTCGTCGCTCTCGATCAGAGCGAGTCAATGCTCTCCATCGCTCGCAAGCGCGCTCCGCACGCTGTCTTCGTCCGAGGCGACCTCCTTGAACTGCCTTTCGCTCGAGGTTCGTTCGATCTCGTGTTCGCCAGTCACGTCTACGGTCACCTCTCGCCCGACGCTGCTTCCGTGTTTCTTGAGTCTTTGCGGCCAATCGGGCGCTCGATCGTGCTCGTCGAGCAGGCGCCGCTCGATGGGCATGCTTCGGATGAGTGGCAGCTCCGCGAGCTCCGCGATGGGAGCACGCATCGTGTGTACAAGCGCTACTTCAGCGCGACTGAGCTCGCGGACGAGATTGGCGGAGAACCACTCCTCGACTCACGCGCCTTCGTCGCTGCTCGGGCGCGCCCGTGACCGAGGTCCCGAAGACGATGCGCACCGTGGAAGTACGCCATTTGATGGCACTTCGCGCGATCGCAGAGGAGGAGTCGTTTCATCGCGCCGCTCGTCGTCTTGGATATACGCAGCCCGCCATCAGCCAGCAGCTCGCTGCGCTTGAGAGGATCGTCGGCGACAAGCTCGTTGAGCGGCCGCCCGGTCGCACTCCTACCGGACTCACCGAACTGGGCGCGCTCGTCCTCCGACACGCAAACGTGATCGCCGCTCAAATCGCGATCGCCGAGGCGGACATCGCTGCGTTCCGTGAAGGTGAGTCCGGGACGCTCAGCATCGGCTTCCTTCGCGGCGGCGCTGGGCTCGTTCCGTCTCTTCTGAGTGGATTCATGCGATCGCGTCCCGAGGCAGAAGTTGAACTCTGTGACGCGACGAGCGACAAAGAGTTGCTGCGCGCACTCGGGGCTGGCGAAGTGGACATTGCGCTCGTCGACCTGCCAGTACCAGACGGTCCGTTCGAAGCGATCGAACTTGCCAGCGATCCGTACGTCGCAGTCGTCTCGGCCCAGTCGCCGCTCGCGTTATCGGCGTCGCCTCCGACCCTCGAGGAGATCGCGACGATGCCGCTCCTCTGTTTCCGGAGCGGACGATCGCTTGATCGAGTTCTGGGCGTTCTGCGTCACGCGCAGGGCGTGTTGACGATCGCGTTGAGATCAGATGACTCCTCCACACTCCAAGCTGCTGCTGCCGGTGGGCTTGGGATTGCGCTCGTCCCGCGGCTGGCGTTCGATGCCAGCGACGGCCGGACGCAGGCGATAGAGCCCGTGCCACCTTTCCCACCCCGCGAGATCGGTCTTGTCTGGCACAAGGGCAGACGGCTTCGTCCTACTGCGAAGGCGTTTGTCGAAACGACGCTTGCGGCTCAAGCGGGCGGTGCGACGAGACGCAGAGTTTCAAGACCCGCCATCTCTTCCGTCATCTGATCCGACTCCGCAATGAAAGTGCGGGGAGGACGGCTTCCCTCCGGTGAGATTCCGCTCAGAGTCTCCGGTGCTCGAGGGAGGGATAGCGCGAGCTTTCCTCAGGGCACAACCGTTCCGGAGACATCTGAGCGGAAACTCGGATGGAGTGCGTTGAACCTACGGGCGGAAGTCTTCGTTGGCAATTAGGAAGACAGATCACCCGATTCCGGTTTGCACCCTGTCGTGTGAGCGGCGCGACTTCACCCTCGGAGAAGAGTTGGCGCGCACGGATCAGGAGAGCAGCGATCACTGACACTTCTCACGCGAGCACTAACCATTACCGCTCCTCCAGGGCGCTGCGCGTCTCATCAGGTAGACGATCGCCAGCCCGAGTCGGAGTCGTGTCGCTGGCGAGCCCACACGAAGTGGTTTGGAGGTGCATCAGTGCAGGGACGCTCGATATTTATCTTGGCGAGCGCAGTAGCGCTCGTCGCGGGGCTCGTGATCGGCCCGGCTGCGACCGCGAAGCCGTCGCTGGCGTCGGCCGGGACCGTGGTTATCGGCCAGGATCAGGAGCCGGCGATCCTCAACATCTTCCTCACCGCGGGGAACTCGGTCACGACCGCGGAGGAGATCAACCCGGTGCTGGCCGGTGGCTCGATCTACAACAACCACGCCAAGCTCATCCCGTACTTGTTCGCCGCTCCGCCGAAGATCCTGAAGAACGATCCGCTCACGGTGAGCTTCTCCTACAAAAAGGATGCGAACTGGTCGGACGGCAAGCCGATCACGGGAGCGGACTTCCTCGCCACCTACAAGACGATCATGAACCCGAACTACGACATCACGGCGCGGACCGGGTGGCAGGACATCCAGTCCGTCAAGGTGAAGGGCAAGGCCGTTACGGTCACTTGGAAGAAGGGCAAGCCCTTCGCCGCCTGGGACACGATCGTCGGCAATGCGATCGTTCCCGCGCACGAGATCGCCGGTAAGGACTTCAACCACATCTGGGACAACTCGGTGCCCATCGCAAGCGGCCCGTTCAAGTTCCAGAGCTGGCAGAAGGGCACGCAGCTGACGCTCGTGAAGAACCCGGCGTTCAAGGCCGGCACGCCTGCAAAGATCGACAAGATCGTCTTCCGCTTCATCCCGTCGACGGCGTCGATGTTCCAGGCGCTGCAGGCCGGTGAGGTTCAGGTCACCGAGCCGCAGCCCCAGATCCAGATCAACGACATCCGCAAGAACAAGAAGTTCAACGTCCAAAACGGCGCCGGCTACCAGTGGGCGCACGTGGACATGCAGTTCGGACCGAAGGGCGCCCCGGCGCTCAAGAAGCAGTACGTCCGCCAGGCTCTCATCCTTGGCATGAACCGCGCGCAGATCCGCCAGGCCCTCTACGTCACGCCCGGCATCGTCGGGTCGGCGAAGGACCTGCCGGTCCTGCAGTCCAACCAGTACAAGACGTTCGAGCAGTACTACCAGCCGAACTACGCGGTCTACAAGTTCAGCCAGAAGGCAGTCATCGCTCTTCTCAAGAAGAACGGTTGCACCGGTGGCCCGAATACGCCGTCGGCTTCGAACAACTCGATCTGGAGCTGCCCAGGCGTCGGCAAGCTGAGCTTCCGCTTCACGACCACGAGCGGTAACCAGCTCCGCGCACTGACGTTCGAGATCATCCAGAAGCAGCTCAAGAGCGTCGGCATCGAGCTCGTGCCCCGGTTCGGCCCCTCGGCCACCGTCTTCGGGTCGATCCTCCCGTCCGGGGACTGGGACCTGTTCATGTTCAACTGGTCGGGAAGCCCGTCGAATACGTCTAGCAACTTCGAGTTGTACGGGTGCGGCGGTGACCAGAACTACATGAACTACTGCAACAAGAAGTCGTCCGCCCTCTTCAACAAGGCGCAGTTCACGCCCGATCCCACTGTCAGGGCCGGGCTCCTGAACACCGCCGAGAAGCTGATGGTTCCGGACGTCGCTTCGATCCCGATGTTCGTCGCCCCGCTGTTCTTGATCAACAACAAGAACGTCAAGGGCGCGATCCTCAACCCGACCCAGCAGGGCTCGACCTGGAACGCCGAGACCTGGACGGTGTCGTAACGGCTGCACTCCGAGTGCGAGGCGCCTGCAGTCTCAAGTCCCTCCCCCGCTTCCGAGCGGGGGAGGGACGCCCTTCAAGAGGCGACCGGGAAGGAAGCAGGGCCGAGGGAGCCCAAAGGGCATCGCAGTGATGCCTGGGATGGCCGAGCCTGGTGCTTCCGACCCGAGTCGCCGCGCAAAGGTGATCGAGATGCTCGCCTCGGAGGTTCGCGCTGTTGTGTCGGCAAACTTCGTCATCTATCTCCAGCGCCGAGTCGGTGCTCCGGAGACCGATAGAGCCCTCATTACCCACCGATCGACTTGGCCTTGTTCGATCCCGAGGTCGTGGCCCTTCTCAGCGGTCCAGGGAGAAGCCAGTCTTCCTGACATGACCTTCTCATCGATGCAGGGGCGAGGGCCATGCTGACCTACATCATCCGTCGTCTTCTCTACAGCGTCGTCGTGCTGATCGCGGCGAGCATCATCGTCTTCACGTTCGTCTCGGTGTCCGGCGATCCCCTCGGCTACCTGAGGATGCAGCCCGGGATCTCGCAGCAGACGATCCGGAACATCGAGAAGAGGAAGCACCTCGACCAGCCGCTGCCCGTGCAGTACGTGTACTGGGTCAAGGATGCAGTGACGAACGAGTTCGGCACGACGGTCAACGGCAACCAGAAGATCCTCCCCAATCTCCTCCGTGCGATGGGGCACACGATCCAGCTCGTGTTCATCGCCGAGATGCTCGCGGTGCTCATCGCCGTAGGGATCGGCGTCTTCTCCGCCTTGCGCCAGTACAGCACCTTCGACTACACCGCGACGACCTTCAGCTTCATCGGGCTCGCGACGCCCGTCTTCTGGCTGGCGTTGATGCTTCAGGTGTTGGTGGTCAAGGTCTACGAGACGACGGGGCACACGATCTTCCCCGTCACGAGCCTCAGCTCCGTCAACCCGGGCACCGGGGTCCACTTCGTGCTCGACCGGATGTGGCACCTCGCACTCCCGATCATCGTCCTGATGGTCGCGAGCATCGCGACCTACTCCCGGTACATGCGCGCCACGATGCTCGAGGTCGTGAACTCCGACTACGTGCGCACCGCGCGCGCGAAGGGCCTCCCGGAGCGCCGGGTGACGATGGGGCACGCCTTTCGCAACGCGCTGATCCCGCTCGTGACGCTCGTGGCTCTGAACTTCGGCGCC
Organism: uncultured Actinomycetes bacterium; assembly: GCA_963708265.1. Taxonomy (GTDB): domain Bacteria; phylum Actinomycetota; class Thermoleophilia; order Gaiellales; family Gaiellaceae; genus GMQP-bins7. The sequence goes on from CAVPSC010000004.1 coordinate 1,875,361, forward strand.
TTGCTCGGCGGGGTGGTGGTCACCGAGACGGTCTTCGGGCTCGACGGCATGGGGCTCTACTTCATCAACGCGCTGAACGCCGGCGACCCGTACCCGGTGATGGCGTGGCTGATGGTGACCGCGGTCATCGTCATCGTCTTCAACCTCTTTGCCGACATTGCGTACTCCTACCTCGATCCGCGTGTCCGTTATGAGTGACGAACGTGACCAAACAGCGGGTGAGCCGATGAGAACATCGAAGTCGAGGTACTTGCCTCCGTTTTCATCCACACGGTCACGCGGAGTCATCGCCGCGTGAAATTTGGGCTGCATGGGTTGCACCGTGCGGCAGGGACCGACCCGGCGATCCTCAGCCAGTTGGCGGTGCGCGCAGAGGATGTCGGATTCGACTCGATCTGGGTCGGAGATCACGTCGCTCTCCCCGTCACCAACGGGGCGTCCTCTGCCAATTCGGCGCTCGAACCTCGCCTCGAGGTGCTCTCGACTCTGTCATTTCTCGCGGCAGTGACAAGCCAAGTGAGGCTCGCCGCAGGCGTCGTCGTCGTCCCTCAACGCCAACCCGTACTCCTCGCGAAGCAGCTCACGACGATCGATGTTCTCTCGGAAGGACGCTTGATCGTCGGCATTGGTGTCGGTCACATCGAGTCCGAGCTGACTGCGTTTGGGGTCTCGTTGATGGACCGCGGTGCACGAACGGACGAGTACGTGGCGGCGATGCAAGCCCTGTGGAGCGAGCCGACTCCGAACGTGTCGGGACGATTCATCTCCTTCTCGGATGTGGTCGAGCGTCCGCTACCCGTGCAACGACCCCATCCCCCGATTGTCGTCGGGGGCCATTCGGCGCAGGCGCTTCGTCGTGCAGCGCGAATCGGCGCCGGATGGTACGGCTGGGATCTGGATATCGCTGAAACGAAACGCGCTCTTTGCGCGCTTGACGAAGCTCTCAAACAAGAGACGCGATCGGCCGACCTCGGCGAGCTTGAGATCACAATCACGCCGTCTGGTGTGCTGGATGTCGAGACTGCGCGTCGTTACGCAGACCTGGGTGTGCACCGACTCGTGCTCGTCCCACGGGCGGCAACGGGATCAGGGACGGACGAGCTCATCACGAGCTTCGCTGAGACGATGATCGGCAACGTCTGAGGGCCTCGAGCCGATGACTCTTCGTCGGCACCGCAGCGCTGCCCAACGGTTGTCGGACAACCCTCACTCTCGACATTCGGAGGCGGTCCTTCTGGGCTGAAGAGGTGCAGAATCGCCACGTGCGAAGGCGCTCCGCCGCTGTGCGTCCGAGTTCGAGTCGTTCAGCGTTTCGCGAGGCCGTCGAGGACGCTCTTTGAGAGTTCGTAGCCGGCGCGAAGTCCGGGAGCACGCTCTGGGGTCCCAATGGTGGTCCGAAGCGGAATAACGCCGGCCCACACATCAAGCGCCGCATCAGGCGTGTCAGAGTCGTCTGGCGGCCCTGAGCGAATCTTTGCGCTTGCCTCATCGAGCGGAAGGGCGAGAACCGATGTCGCTCTCGTCTCCACCCCATTCGGATGCCGGATCTCCCCCCAGCGCCCGGGCAAGAGCTTCTCGACGAATGCTTCGAATGCGACCGCCATCTCAGCTCTGTCCTTGACTGGCGCGAACGAACCCAAAACAGTCACTGACTCATAGTTCGCGGAGTGCTCGAATGCCGAGCGTGCGAGGACGAGACCGGTCACGTTCGTCACCGTGAGACAGGCCGGTGTCCCTGCCGCGAGGATCCGCACCAGGCGGCTCGTCCGCGCACCATGGATGAGAATGTCTTCTTCAACGAGCGCATACAGCATTGGGATGCAAAACGGCTGGCTCTCTTCGACAAAAGCAACGTGCGCGACGAGGCCCGAGGCAAGAATGCGCTTCACCGTGTCGCGGTCGTACCGTCCCTTGGCCGGTCCTCGTCTGACTCGCGTGCGTGGCGATGCGGGCTGTCCAGAGATCACTCTCGCGAGGATCTCCCCGAACACGCTCCCCGACAAGCGCCAGAGTGACACCGAACCGGGGAGCCAGAGGTCGACTCGCTTACGTTTCTATGGCGCCGTTGGGCCGCAGGGAGACGCTTCAGGACCCCCAAGCCGCGATCACGCGATTCCGGGCGACGATGCTCAGTCGGCTGACTTGCGGGTCTCCGCGTCAGCGATGACTTCATCAAGCGTCGGCGGGTCAAAGAGCATCTCGACCATCCGCTCAGCCAGAGGATCGCCACTCTCTCGGTAGAGAAACGCAGTCGCCTCGACGTCGTACTCGGTCTGGCGAAGATCCACATCGGGGCCAAGCACCGCCCAATAGGCTCTGCGGTCCGGTCCGTGGTATGCCATCCCGACGCTCCCCGCGTTGACGCTGCGAATCCCCGCCACAGCTCGGTCGAACTGCACATGTGTGTGCGCGCTCACAACGACTGATGCATCGACGTCGCTTGTGAGCTCTCGAATGCGTGCTGGGGGCGTCTCGGGGGTGATGAGATCCTCATCGCTACGTGGGGAACCGTGACAGAAGCACGTCACCCCGAGACCATGTATGTCCACGGCAACTGTGGCGTGAAAACGACCGAGAAGATCACGGGTCTTATCTGAGTGGGCTGTCACCATCCAGTGCTCCCGGGGAGTCAATCCGTCGTCCTCTCCGGCGGCGACTGCGCTACAGCACTCGAGCAGCCTGCGATCGGCGTTTCCACGAACGAACATTGAGCGCTGCTCGAGCGGCGCGACGAGCTCGTAGGTCTCCTCAGGCAGTGAACCCCACGTGAGATCGCCGCCGAAGACGTAGAGGTCGGGGTCCGAGTCCATGGCCTCCTCGAGGACCGCCGCAAGCGCCGGAGCATTCCCATGCACGTCCGAAATGACAACGACTCTCTCCGCCTGGTGCATGAGATGACCCTCGCGATGCGGGCATTGGCCGAGCAAGATATTCGTCTAGAGACGAATCTCCCAATTGAACGTTCTGACTCACGCGGTTCGCCTGAGGTCGGTGCTAGCCATCGTGACCTCGCTTGCAATCGACCGTTCGTAAGCGGAGCGCCTGCCGGGAGCGCCGCCGTTGCGTCGTACTAGTCGGTCTCGCTTGAGTCCTCGATCGTGCGGATGTCCCACAGTGGACGTCCGACCTGTGACTCCGTGAAGGCCATGACGGAGATCTGGTTCGTATCCGGGTACTCGACTGCCTCGGGGGACGGGCGGTTCGCGACCATCAGATAACGGACGGGCTCGGGCATGCGATTGATCAGTTGGTGCGCGCCCTCCGGGCCGACCGGAAAGTGGACGACATCGCCCTCTACGAGCACCCGCTCCCCCTCCGGCGTTCGCAGGGTTGGCTTGCCTCGGAGGACGAGCAGGATCTCCTCTGCGCCGTGGTGGAAGTGATAGGAGCCGCCGGTCGTCCCTGGATCGATCTCGTAGACCGACGCGCTGATCATCTTCCCTCGCGGAAGCCGGGTCGCACGACTCGCGGTCCACTCCTCATCACTTGAGAACTCCCACTCATCACGCCAGACGTTCGTCCCTCCCACGGTGTCCACTCCTTTCCCCTTTGCGCGGACTTCCACCGAGCGTTGTGCAAAACCAAGACCCTCTCTCGCAGAGACCGACCGCCGAAGGTCCACGCGACCAAGAAAGAGGAGAGCCAGGCGCGTGCAAGCTGAGATCAGCCGTGCTGAGCGCGAGACGGCCGACGGAGCCGGCGAGGGCTCCTTAACCAGACGCGATGCCGTTCAGGTCGACCCGCTCCGAATGACGTCGGCGAGCTCGCGCACCGCTTGCCCGATGGTCGCCTCGTGTATCCGCCCATAGCCAAGAATCAGTCCACGTTTCTGTGTCGGTTGCACGTAGAACGCGGACAGGGCTTGGACCCGGATGCGTCGGACAAGCGCAGCATCGACGATTGCCTTGTCGTCGATCTCTTGTGGGAGACGGACGAGGAGATGCATTCCCGCGGCGATTCCCTCGACGGGACAGGACGGCAGCTCGTGCTCGAGCGCCGTCAGGACGAGATCGCGGCGGCGGCGATAGATTCCCCGAGCTCGTCGAACGTGCCGGTCGTAGTCGCCGCGCTTCAGAAACTCAGCCAACGTGAGCTGGTCGAGCGAGGGCGAGAAATCATCGACCAGACGCTTCGCCTGCGTGATGTCGTCCACATACGTCGCTGGCAGGACGAGCCAGCCAAGGCGCAGGCCGGGAGCGAGTGTCTTCGAGATCGTGCCGAGTTGGACGACGCTCTCAGGAGCGATTCCTTGAAGTGCTCGGATAGGAGCACGGTCGTAGCGGAACTCAGCGTCGTAGTCGTCTTCGAGAATGAGGCCATCGCACGACTGCGCCCAGGAAAGCAACTGCCGCCGGCGATCGCTGCTCAGCACGACTCCGGTTGGGAACTGATGCGCCGGCGTTACTAGCACCGCGTCGGCAGCGAGCCCTTCGACGGTGACCCCTTCCTCGTCGACCACGCGCGGAACGAGCGTGAGTCCGTGAGCGCGAATGCGCTCGTGCTGGGTTGTGTGCGAGGGGTCTTCGACCGCGACGCGTGTAGCGCCCCGTTCCTTGAGCACACGCAAGACGAGGTCGACGCCCTGGGCGGTTCCTTGAACGATCACGATCCGTTCGGACTCGGCGACCACACCACGCGTGCGGGCGAGATGATCGGCGATCGCGTCGCGCAGCTCGCGCTCACCTTGCGGCTCGCGATAGTCGACCGCGAGGAGCGGGACGCGCCGCGCGACCTCGTCGGCTACCCGGAGCCACCGCCGCATCGGAAAGAGCAGTACATCGGGGGTCGTGGGGGTGAAGTCGTATCGAGGCTCCCGGACCCGTTCGTGTGAGACCGGCCTCTCGGGCTCGCGTTGCGCCACCGCTGCCACGACCGGAGCCGCACGAGGCTGGATCATCAGGAACCCCTGAGCCCCGAGTTGTCCGTACGCGTCGCTCACAACTCCGCGAGAGACGCCGAGCTGCGCTGCGAGATGCCGCGAGGCGGGAAGACGGAGACCCGCCCTGAGCGCCCCGGAGCGGATCTCCTGTCGCAACGTCCGCTCAAGGGCGGCGCGAAGCGTCTCTCCCGAACGGCGTTCGAGCGACAACCATCTGGACTCATCAACGTCCACTGGATCGCTGATCCTAAAAGACCAGACGTGGACCCGGAGAGGCGAGGCGAGAGCCTCACACTCACGACTCTGGCCTCACATGACGCGTGCAGGGTGGATCTGTCAGCAGGGCCACTCGGCTGCAAGGGTGTTGGACATGACGAGCTTCGTCGCCGGCGTCGAGCTCCGTCCAATGCACGCGCCCTTCCGGCTCGAGAGTCGAACTGGTCCACGTGTTCGAGACCTCGTCGAGAGCCAAGCGGATCATCGGTGAACGTGCCCGATCACTTCCGCGATCTCGAGATCCCAACGCCTCTTCTCGGCGCGAGCAGAAACCGGCGGTTAGGAGGAACCGTGAGCGATGATTCGGCAGGATCCGTGGCGAGCTCGATGGAAGGTAGCCACGGGTTCGACTTTCTATTCGGACGCTGGCACGTCTCGAACGAACGGATCCGCGATCCCTTCGTCGACGGGCCGCCTCGGTGGGACACATTCGAGTCATATTCCGAGTGCAGACCGATTCTTGGCGGGATCGGGAACATCGAGACCTACTCGTCCCCCGACTTCCCTGGACGCGGCAAGTTCGAAGGGATGACGCTTCGCCTGTACGCGCCGCTGTCGAACGTCTGGCGAATCTGGTGGGCATCGACCAGCGGCGCTGGTGAGCTCGACACTCCAGTCGTTGGTCAGTTCGAGAATGGATCGGGCAGTTTCGAGTGCATCGACCAACTGAATGACCGACGCGTCCGCGTCCGCTACGACTGGAAGGACATCACGCCAGATTCGGCGACCTGGGAGCAGTCATTCTCGTTCGACGAAGCCACGAGTTGGACCCGAAACTGGACGATGAAGTTGGAGCGTCTCGGCTGACACTGCTCGTGTCACCCGCGTTGATCGTCATTGACCTCCAGCGGCGAGTCGTTCAAGAACGGTCGTTTCCGCACCCGAGCGCGTCGGTGGTTGGTGCAGCTAACGATCTCATTGGTGCGATGCGCGCGGTGAGCGGCCCAGTGGTATTCGTCCGCACGGTCAACCTCGATCGTCCGGATTCGGACGGCGACGAACTCGTGTCTGAGCTCAGAAAGGAAGACAAGGACATCGAGCTCGTCAAACACCAATGGGGCGCATTCCACGGCACGGCGCTCGATCTCTATCTCCGCCGGTCCGAGGTCAGAACCGTGATTCTGTGCGGTCTGATGACGAACTTCGGTGTCGAGACGACTGCGCGGGCGGCTGACGAACTCGGCTACAGCGTTGTCTGTGTCGAGGATGGGATGGCCAGCTTCAGCCCGTCAGCGCATGCCTTCGCCTGCAACGAGATCTTTCCGCGGCTCGGTCACGTCTGTTCGACAGACGTCGTTGTGCGCGAGCTTGCGGGGGCAAGTCAGCCCAAGCGCGCATCGGCGATCTAGGAAAGGCGAGGGCGCTTCTTCCGTAGCGCCGCCTGACCACCACCGCAGCGAGTCGTGCCGCGTCGTGGCTCTGTGACCTCGTCCTGACGTGGATCTGGTTCGCCCTGAGGGGCGATGAGATGCTCGGGCAACCATGAGCGATGACTTCTTGAAAGAGAGTCGGACGCCAACGAAGCCGTCGGGCTTCGAGTTCATCGTTGGGCGCTGGCGAGTGCGAAACCGAAGACGTGAAAGCTATATCCCGAGTGCTAACGACGACTGGCTCGAATTTGACTCGCTCGTCGAAGGATGTTCCATCCTCGCCCAACGCGGCTACTTCGATTGCTACACTTTTCCATTTCTCGCGGCCGAGTCTGGCTTCTTCCACGGCCTCTGCCTTCGTCTGGTCGACGATCACAACCGCTGGCGGATCTGGTGGGCGTCGAGCACTACCGACGGAGCGTTGGATTCTCCGCTGATCGGAGGCTTCGATGATGGAGAGGGGCACTTCGCCGGGTGCGACACATACCTGGGTGAGTCGGTCCAGGTAAGCACGAGCTACACCGACATCACCCCGGAGTCGTTTCGATGGGAGCAGCGGTTCTCATTCGATCTCGGCGCGAGCTTCATTCCCAACTGGACGATGGAGTTCGAGCGCGAACGCTGATTCGACGGAGCCGGTACCGGTGCTGGCACGCCAGGGGCGAACGTTCTCGGTGAGTGCTCTCTTCGGCCGGGTAGGCGTGCGCGTTCGCTCCCCGCCAAGTTGGAGCGCCGGCTGCCGATGGCCTAGGCGACGCGGCACGTCCGTTCGCGCGTGGCCTGAGCAGTTCTTTGCCGAGGCGCCCGCATGTTGACCTGTGATCAAGCAGTAGTACTCCTCAATGGATGTCCAGGACCTCCTCGACGCTCACCCGACTCTCTACCACGCCGGTGCAGCAGGCGCCTAATCGGGATGGCAATATCGCCGGCACGGAACACTCGTTGTTCAACATCGGCACTTCTTCTTCTGGGTCAGCGAGGAACGCCTGGCTCGCCTACTCGGCGCTCGATTGAATCGCGATCACCCGCACGACGTCTTGATCGTGAGCACTGCCTCCCTCGTAGAGGCGCACTACGAGGCGATAGCGCTATGTGCTCTCAACAGCGGCTCGGCCACACGGCAGGCCCAGCCTCGCGGCGTTGGCACTTTTCTGCCAATCGCCGACTATCCCTTCGAGGACTGGTGCCGGCGACGTAGTCGACGAACGGCCGTCGTGGAACTCACCGTCGCAAAGAGCGTGCCCGACATTCTGCGGCACACCGTGCGAGTCGAACGCAGGCAAGGCTCGCGGGTGCTCGCGAAGCTATGGGGGGCATAGGAGTCGCACTTGTCGACGCTCTGCGTTGGCCTTGCCCGATCTTCGGAGCGTGGCCCTGTTCGCGAGTCCGGTGCGATGCAAGTCTTCGAACGTGACCTCCTACTCACCCATCATCGAGCTGCGCCAATACACGCTCCGCCCGAATCAGCGCGACGTTTTGATCGAGCTCTTCGAAGCCAAGTTCATTGAAAGCCAGGAGCAAGCGGGTATGAAGATCATCGGCCAGTTCCGCGATCTCGATGATGCGGATCTGTTCGTCTGGCTCCGTGGTTTCGGTGATTTCGACCAGCGGGCGCAGAGTCTGAGCGGCTTTTACGGTGGCCCGATCTGGAGGGAAAACCGTGACACAGCCAATGACACGATGGTCGACTCCGACAACGTGCTGATGATGCGTCCAGCGCGACAGAACTCCACCTTCGCTCTTACCGGAGCTCGTCCGCCGATCGGATCAGACGGCGAGCCGGACGGAGCTGTTGAGATCACTGTCTCTTACCAAGAGCCCGATGGAGATGAAGACAGCTTGATCACCTACTTCGAAGATGTCGTCGTTCCGGCAATCGGAAGTGCTGGCGGAACTGTCCTTGGCTACTTCGTCTCGGACACCCGTGAGAACAACTATCCGATCTTGCCTATCAGAAACGAGCGCGTTCTCATGACCGCTGCTGGCTATTTGAGCCGGACCAGCTACGAGTCGGGGTCTTCGGCGATCGAGACCGCGCGGAAGAGGGCAGCAGAAGCGCCTGGCCTCGAGCGCGAGCCCGAGGTCCACCGGCTCGTACCGACCATCCGGTCGTTGCTTCACGGCCTCACGCAGCCTTGTGAAGCGGTGACTGTCGAGTCCGGAAGCCGACACGCGTGAGCGGCGCTAGGGACTTCAAATCTGTCTAAGGCACTTGAAGATCCACAAGCAAGAGCTTCCCGAGCGTTCCGCTGAGATAGCGGACTAACTCGAGTTCTACGCAACGCCCTCGCCTGTCTCCATGTCCCCGCAGGCGACGGTCGACTCGCCCGCGCGAGTGTGCGGGAATGTCGCTTGAGCCTGAGCCTGTTCGGATGGGCTAGTCGGGATCCGCTCGATCGCGACGTGTCGCTAGTAGGTGTGCTGGTCGGCGACCTCGACGACTGTCGGCTCCATCTTGACGGGGAACCTCCCCAGCACGCCGGAGCCGATGAGCTTCTCCCGGAAGCTCCGGGCCTCCTCGACTGAGGCGAAGTCGACTCGCACGAAGATGTCGTTGGGATTGTCGACTCCGCGCGAGACGGTGTATGCCTTCGCGACTTGCGCACGACCCGCGGGGTCGCTGTCGAAGATGGGCTTCCACTCGTCGTAAGGGGCGTCGAAGTGGATGAGCATGGACGCCATTGCCTCTCCTCTCTTCGCGGCCGAAGTCGCAGCCTGACCGAGCCGATCTTAGGAGACCTTGGGCCAAGATGCCCGACTTGCGTCCGGGAAGCAGTCCCGCCCAGGCAACCGCCCATTCCTCTCCGTCGAGGGGGTATCCGGAAGCCGGGGCCCCCGGCGCGTCCGATGATGCGAGAGCGTGGACGGGGGAACTAGACGCGAGCCCGATCCCGGCGGAGGATCACGCGGTGTACCGCTCGCGAGCGGGTGCAGACAGGCTCGATCAGCCGCTCGGGCTCGAGCTCTCTTGCCAAGACACGGTGAACGCGCGACCGTCCGCGGAGATCGACGAGGGGAGCACGCCATGCGTGTTCGCCGCAAGCCCGAAGCTCGCCTGTGCTGCCGGATCGGGAGCGAGCGCGATCGGGGCCGACGACCAGGTCGGGTCGGAGATCGGGCCGGGATGACCGTTCGCAATAGCGCTCCCATTGGTGAACGAGGTCGTGCCGAAGTTTGGCAGCGGGACAACGGTGCAGCGACTGTTCGACGAGCAGAGCGAGGGTGCCTCCGCGATCCACTCGGCGGAGCTCGTGTCGAGCGGCGAGACCGCACTGAACGTCTTCGAGAAGCGCTTGTGCGTGGTCAGGTTCTTCAGGCTGACGGTGACCTTTGTGCCCGACACGAGTACCGCGCCGGTCATCCGATCTCCCGGACGAACCTTGAGCTTGATGGCGACTGGTCCTGCCGGGACAAACTCGTACCAGGCCGAGTAGATCGCCTTCCCGCTCTTGTTGCAGTCACCCTCGGTTCCGGTCTGTTCCAGCGCGGACGAGGCGTCCTGCGAGCCGCCGAGTCCAACCCAGAACGCCGCCGAGCCAACCTCGCCCGCGACGCAAGTCAGCTTTGGCTGAACCCACGAGCCGGCGACGTCGGTGAACGACAGAGCACTTGTGGTCGGTTCTTGAGCGGCTGGAGCCGTCGCGACATAGCCGGCCCAGTTCGCGCTGACCGCAGTGTCCATCTGGCGGCGTGAGCCAAACCGCAGCGTGGTGGCCGACGTCGTGGACGAAGCGGCGCTCGCGGCGCTTACGGCCAGAAGAGCCAGCGATGCGAGCAGAACGATTTGTGTCGTCCGCCGGAGCACGGCACCGAAGCTATGGAGGAAGGCTAAGAGGCGCCTGAGAGCGAGATGAACGTCCCGTTACGGAGCGGGTGGCGTGCGCGAGGGTGCTCTTCGGATGATCGACCTTTCCGGAGGAGTGGAGGAGCTCCTGGCGGAAGCCGTGGAACGGCATAGGACTAACTCGTCTCCTCCACAGCTGCGTATTCGCCCGGCTCGAGGCCGAAGAGCTCGCGGTAGCGCTCGACGAACATGTGCGTCCCCTTGATCTCCGCGGTCGCCTCGGCACCGATGATCTCTTCCTGTCCCGGGAGCTCCGACGCACCGCCGGTAGGGCCGAGCGGGATGACAATCGCGGGAGGGGACGGCTCGTACGCCTCGAGCTCGCGTCCCTCGACGAGCGCCCGAATGTTTGCTACGACGAGTTCGGCCTGGCGACCTGCACGGGCCGCGCCCTTCAGGTCTGCAGCGGCGACGTCTCCGAGTGCGAAGACGGTTGACTGCCCCTTGACCTGGAGCGTTCGCTCCACCTCGATCCACCCGTCGGCCAGCCTCACGGCTGCGATATCGCCGCTCAGGTAGTCGCTCACGGGCCTGAGCCCGTAGCAGCGAAACCAGATCTCAGCCTCGATCGACCGCCCCGCGACCGTCGAGACCGCGAAGCGGCCGAACGTGGCCGGCGGGCTCTCCGGCTCGCCGGTGAGCGCGTCACCAAGGACGAGCTCGACTCCCCGCTCCACGAGCTGGCGGCGCACCTCGTCGCGGAGCTCTTGCTTGTACGGGCCGGCGAGGATGTCGTGCTCAGGCTCGAGGATCGTGATCCGCTTTCGCGGCCAACGGGCCTCGATCTCGCCCGCGAGCTCGAGCCCGGTCGGTCCCGCTCCGACGATCAAGACCCGCTCGGCGCGAGCGAGCTCTTCGTGGCTCTGCCGGTAGCGGCTGACGGCAGTCGCCGTGTCGTCGGTGCCCGTCTTGGCCGGGTATGGGTACGTGGAGCCTGTTGCGAGAACGATGAAGTCGGAAGCCAGCTCGCTTGCGGAGGAGAGCACGATCCGATCCGACTCGACCTGGACGGCCCTCTCGCGAAGTACGCGCCCGCTGGTGAGGAGCTTGTCGTAGGGCAGGAAGATCGTCTCCAGCCAGTCCGGCTCGACGAGCGCCCGGAGAGCAGCGACGTTGTGGACGAATGCATCGCGCGGCTCGACCAGGGTCACATCGGTGAACTCGTCGAGACCCTGGGCTGCGACGAAGCCGCCGTAGCCCCCGCCGATCACCGCGACGGTCGGGCGGACGTCAGGAGTGTTCGCGCTCACTCGGGACTCCTCTCCGGACGACTATTGCAATCACTATCGCGCACGCCATCCCCTGAGACCTCTAAAGCCTAGGATTCATGCACGTTTGCGCCGACACCTACGTTGGTCTTTCCGAGTCGGGTGGCGCTCGGCTAAGCCCGGCGAGCCGCAGCTTCGGCGGTCACAAGCTCCTGTGTGCGGAGCGTTCAGAAGTGTCGCTGGACGAGCGGTCGGTCGAAGCCGTGGGGGGAGGCATTACTGATGGGCAGCAAGTCGACCAGCGAGCTCGGCGTGGGTCAGATCCTGAGGCAGCGTGTCGAATCCGGTCATGAAGCACACGTTGAGCGCTGCCAGCACCTCGTCCTGTTCTATGTACCCGGTGCGGGCGGCCCGCTCGTCAGGATCCTGGATCGCGCATCCGTCGTTTAACCAGACCTCGAGGACGGTGCCCAGGTTGGCGAGCCTCTGACGGGTGGCACGGGCAGACGCATACGCCGAGAGGTCGATGCTTGCCAGGGAACCCGAGAGAAGTGCCTCGGAGACGTCGTGGACGTCTTGCAGCGCCATCGAGAGGCCCTGTCCTTGCAGCGGATTCTCGTAACCCGCGGCGTCTCCAATCAGGACGACTCCTTCCGCGAGCGGGTGGGGCGCTCGGCTGTCTTCGCCGGGAAACGTCGCGCACGGTCCGGCCGGGGTTGCGGCCGCCCAGTCGGCCACGTCTTCCACGCAGCGCAGCCTGCAGTCGCCGAGAAATCGCCGCCGGCCGCCAGGCCCGGCGAAACGAGATCGCTGGTTCGTCGGAAAGCAGAGGTAGAGCCGCGACCGCCCCGCCTGCTGGGGGAACGAGTAGAAGATCAGGTCGGCCTCCCTCGCCATCACGTTGACGTCGCCGTCCATTCCAGGGACCGCCTCGACGAGCATCCCAGCGATGAGATGGGCCGGTGGATCAACCTCGAGTGGGATGTGCGTTTGTGAGCGAACGGACGAGCGACGCCCATCCGCACCGATGATGAGCTTGCAGCGCACCTCGCGCTCGGTTCCATCGCTCTCCGACCAGCGCACGCCGGGTTGCGGACCAACCGCGATGCGGACGTCGCGAACCCCCATACGAACGTCAGCCCCAGCCGTGCCAGCGGCCTCGGTCAGGGTCCCGCACGCGCGGGGATGCGTGATGTTGAGTGAGCCTTCGATTCCAACGACTGCACCAGCGACGTCCACCGTCGTGGCGCCTAACGCACCTTCGTCATAGAACTCGAAACCGTGAACGACCTGCGCCCCGCCGCCGAGGAGCGTCTGCTCGACCCCGAGGAGCTTCGCAACGCGGACCCCCCAAGGCCAGACGATCTCTCCGCGGACGTGGTCGCGATACTCGGGTTGCCGCTCGAGCATCAACACGTTTGCGCCTGCCCTCGCCATCACCAGGGCCAAAGCGCCGCCGGCGATTCCACCGCCGACGATCACGAGGTCCGGGTCTTTCACGCCATAGTCATTTTCGCTCTGGTAGAGAGGACTGCTAGATGCAGACCCCAGAAACACGATCGCGAGCGCGCTCTAGCTCAAGACACACATCTCGACTATCGCAATTACTATCGCGCACCCGATCCTGGCGGACTCCAATCCTAGGATTCATGCAGGTTTGCGCTGAAACACTGCTGGTCTTCAAAACCGGCGGGGGCCACGTCGAGTCGGGAACGCACAGCCGTATCCGGACGTCACATGCGGCACGGCACCAGTGGCGGGACGGCCAGGTCATGCCGGGACAAATCGAGACACGCTGCGCTACTCCGCAAGACGTAAGCTGAAAGTGAGGGAGGTGGCGGCATGACGGAACCGCAGGAGCGAATCCCGTCGATCCTGAATGGCGCTGGAGATGCCCCGCGAAACGTAACGACGGTCGCGGCCCAGGCTGGGTTCAGCGTCCGCGAGACACAAGCGATCCCCTACGGGCTCGTTGATGCCGGCTCGGGGGTGGACGCGAGGGCGGCTCCTTCTTGACCGCCGCTGGCGAGGAGGCGCGGCCGTACTCGGGCGTGTGGCTAGACGGGAAGCTTTGCGAGATTCACACGCCGGACGGGATGACGGCATACACCAGCCACTTCATGGACTACCACGAGGGAGGGTGATGCGGTGAGTGATACGGACCTCGTCATGGCTCCATTCGACGACGACGAGCTGCGAGAGAGGATCCGATCGTCGACGGTCACCGTCGACCACGCCCGAGGTGCCGACGGGCTCTACCGACGGACGCTTGGGGGCGGCATCTACCTCCTCGAGCTCCTGCCGGCAGGGACGATCGTCCCCGAGCTGCAGACGTTCGACGCCACCGCGCCGGTGCGGTACTTCACGCTCGAGGGGAAGGGGCTCCTCAGGCGCCGCGGCGAGCTGATCGAGTCCCTTGTTCGCAACGTCGGATTCGTGGAGAACGCGAACGCGAGTAAATACTTCGTCGGCGCCTGGGGTAGCCAACTCGAGCCGTGGGAGGTCAGCGAGGACGAGGCGCGCGAGATTGCGGCCAGGCTCGGCGTCGATCTAGAGACGCCAGCGGAGCGGGACGACGTGGCGAACTCTGACCGCGACGAGCCCGTCGAGCGCTCCCGCACCGACGACCTGAGTCGGTTCGTCCAGGATGACCCCGAGCTGATCAGTTTCCCCCAGCCAAACGTGCCGGAGAGGTACAAGAAGCGCGACGCCTGACGACCTCAGCGGGAAGGACCGAACCGCCTGCTCGCCCCCGGTACCTCCCCCGCGGCTGTCCGAGCTTTCGGCTTATGAGCTGGAGGTCGTGGCGCCGCCCGCCACGATAGGTGTGCTTCCGGCAGTGCAGGCAAGACGCACTCGGGCGTATCGGATCGACTCCGGCGGCTGGGTGCTGCAATCTCAGCGCACTCGCCGTTCCCAGAACGACTCGTCGAGGAGCCAGCCGGCGTCAAGCAAAGCGTCGACGTCCTCGCGCTCTACCGCTTTTCGGATGGAGCCATCTGGTAGGCAAACACGGGCGAACCCACTCGCTTCGGAAGCTGCACGGCCAGACAGGTTCTTCGGCCTGTCGAGCCATTCAAGGTAGGGATCCCCTACCGGCGTGCGTTGCTCAGAACGTTGGCCGTTCGACCGGCTGGGCTCGATTGGGGCCGCAACCCAAGCGTCCCGCTCGCGCTCGAACAGCTTCCTCTTCTCGCGCGCGGCCTGACGGCGGAGACGCTTCTCAGCGATGCGCTCAGCCCGCTCGGTTTCGGTACGTTCGAGCTCGTCAAGTCGCCGTCGAATCGTCTTCCTGTTGACGCCGAACTCGCGCGCGAGGTCGATCTGCTGCTCGCCCGCACTAACGCGGCGGCGGATCCGTTTGACGTCTACATCGGTCAGCTTGGCTGGCGCGCCCACCCCCTGATCGTACTGTGATGGGACATATCGTGGGACATATGGAGGTGCAACGCGAGGCGGACCCGTGTGACGCACAAACCCTGCGCGTAAGCCAAAAACCCAAGCTGCGATGCCAAAAAAACGTAACCGGATGTAAC